>NZ_CM173519.1:0-3616450 GCF_057786035.1 Enterovibrio sp. QJM3NY_24 | reverse complement strand
GTCTGACTCCACACTTGATAAAAGAAAAGGGAAGCAATTTTATACTTCTACGACGAGGATCGCTAGCGAGAAGATCCCTTTTGCAGTGAATAAGATCTAAGTTATACACACAGATCGCACATTTAACTCGCCGATCAACACAGTTGACCCCCTACTTACTCACAGAATTATGCAAAAGTGGAATAAATGGGCAAAGATCCTATCTTCTAAATAACGCCGTGTACCACTGTGAATCTCGGTTGATCTCTTCTATATAGATCACGCTAAAAAAGTTATGCCCGAGTTATACCTTTATTACCTCGCGAACATCACAGCTAACACACAGAATAAAGTGGATAAGATCGATAAAGGATCCTTGCGATTAACAGATGACCACGTATAATTGCGCGCCCGGAGTGTTGTAAAACCATTCGTGGTTTTACGATTGACTATAACTCAGTCAATGTTTACAATCCGCCCTCTTTGTTGAGAGGCGTCGGACTTTGTCCCACGTCGGGTTAACAAACCTAAAAACTGATCAGTAATTTAAGGTAGAAACCATGAAACGCACTTTTCAACCTTCAGTTCTAAAGCGTAAGCGCACTCACGGTTTCCGTGCGCGCATGGCAACTAAGAACGGTCGTAAGGTAATCGCCGCTCGCCGTGCGAAAGGCCGTAGCAAGCTTTCAAAATAATCTTTATTGATTTGTGAATAAGCTAGCTTTTTCTCGGGAGTTACGTCTGTTAACTCCCGAACATTTCAACTCTGTCTTCCAGCAACCTCATCGCGCTGGCTCGCCACACTTAACTATACTTGCCCGCAAAAACACTCTTGACCGTCCACGTTTAGGTCAGGCTGTGCCAAAAAAACAAATCAAACTTGCCGTTGACCGTAATCGCTTTAAGCGTCTCGTTCGCGAAAGTTTTCGTCTGCGTCAGCACTCGCTGCCAGCGAAGGATTTTGTTGTGATCGCAAAGAAAAGTGCTAACGAGCTCAGTAACGAAGAATTGAGAATGCTGCTCGATAAGTTATGGCAACGTTTATCTCAACCACCGCGAAAAAAATAGTCGTAGGGCTGTTTCGCGGGTACCAACTCCTCATTAGCCCACTGCTAGGGCCTCGCTGTCGGTTCACGCCGACATGCTCACAATATGCCATAGAAGCGGTCAACCATCACGGTGTTGCAAAAGGGTGTTGGTTAGCGAGCAAACGTTTATTAAAATGCCATCCTCTTAATCATGGTGGGTACGATCCTGTGCCCCCGCGTCATCCTAACAATCGAGACAATTAGCAATGGATTCTCAACGTAATATCCTGTTGATTGCCCTTATGTTTGTTTCATTCATGTTGTATCTCAACTGGAACGAAACTAACAACCCTCAACCACAGGGTCAGGGCGTAACACAGCAAGCACAACACAGTGGTGATGTACCTGCCGGCTCAGATGCGTCTCAGCCTCTGACGCAGGATTCCGTCTCTAACAAGCTTATCACCCTCCATAGTGACGTGCTGACGCTGACCGTTGACACACAAGGCGGTGACATTGTCCGTGCCGAGTTGAACAAGTATGACGCGGAATTTGATTCGAAAGACAAGTTCCTACTACTGAAAAATCAGCCTAATCATGTTTTCGTTGCTCAAAGTGGCCTAATTGGTCCTGACGGTATCGACACCCTTAAAGGTCGCGCTGAATTCACCACAAACGGCACTGATTTCTCTATGGCCAACGGCCAAGATGAATTGCGTGTACCGATGACAGTGGTGAAAGATGGCATTACTTACACCAAAACATTCATCCTGAAACGCGGCAACTACGCAGTTGATGTTGATTACACTATCGACAACAAAAGCGATAAAGCAGCCACGGTTCAAATGTATGCTCAGCTGAAACAAAATCTGATGGATGACGGTGGTAGTTTGACCATGCCGACATACACAGGTGGCGCATATTCAGCCGATGACACCAAATACAAAAAATACAGCTTCGATGATATGCAGGATAAGAACCTTAACCTGACTATCTCTAAAGACGGCTGGGCCGCCATGATGCAACACTACTTTGTTGCCGCTTGGATACCTCATGCTGACGGTGATGCAAACTTGTATACCCGTACCAGCGATGGTCAAGGCTTTATCGGTGTTCGCTATCCAACCACCACCATTGCACCAGGTACAACAACCACCATGGATGCAACATTGTGGGTAGGTCCTAAACTTCAGGACCAAATGGAAGCCACCGCGCCGAATCTTAATCTTACCGTTGACTATGGTTGGTTATGGTTCATTGCGAGCCCGCTGCATTGGTTACTCGCAACCATCTACGGCTTTGTTGGTAACTGGGGTGTTGCGATCATCATCCTGACGTTTATCGTCCGCGGTGCCATGTACCCGCTGACCAAAGCGCAGTACACCTCAATGGCAAAAATGCGTATGCTGCAGCCAAAATTGGCTGAGATGCGTGAGCGCATTGGTGATGACCGCCAACGCATGAGCCAAGAGATGATGGAGCTGTATAAGAAGGAAAAAGTTAACCCGTTGGGTGGCTGTCTTCCTCTTATCCTGCAAATGCCAATCTTCATCGCGCTTTATTGGGCGTTAATGGAATCTGTAGAACTGCGTCATGCACCGTTCATGCTGTGGATTCAAGATTTGTCGGCGCCAGATCCATACTATGTGCTGCCACTTCTAATGGGTGCATCTATGTTCCTGATTCAGAAGATGAGCCCTAGTACAGTAACGGATCCAATGCAGCAGAAGATAATGACGTTCATGCCTGTCATGTTCACCGTTTTCTTCCTGTGGTTCCCTGCAGGTCTTGTTCTGTACTGGTTGGTGTCGAACGTCGTGACACTTATCCAGCAAACGTTGATCTATCGTGCGCTCGAGAAGAAAGGCCTTCACAGCCGTAAGTAGTGGTAACGAATGATGACAAGGCGGCCATTGGCCGCCTTTCTTCGTTTATGTCCATAGGCCTTTTTTTATCTCGATTGGATCTCCACATTTCATCAATGCACTATCAGCGAGATTGATGCTGAAACCTGCATATTGGAGAAGTTTGGGGTTACACTAGCAACATTTTTCATCAGCAGGTTTAGCTACCATGAGTTACACAGACACTATCGTCGCACAAGCTACCCCGCCAGGACGCGGCGGTGTGGGTATCGTTCGCGTTTCAGGACCAAAAGCGAAACAGGTCGCCATGGCCGTGACAGGTCGAGATCTTCCTGTTCGTCGCGCTGAATATCTGCCGTTCAAAGATGAAGAAGGCACCGCTCTTGATCAAGGCATTGCACTGTACTTCCAATCACCAAATTCATTTACAGGCGAAGATGTTCTAGAACTGCAAGGCCATGGAGGCCCTGTGATTATGGACATGCTGATCAAACGAATCGTAACCATTGACGGTGTGCGTACCGCACGCCCTGGTGAGTTCTCTGAACGCGCTTTTTTAAATGACAAGCTCGACCTTGCTCAAGCAGAAGCCATTGCTGATTTGATTGATGCCAGCTCTGAGCAAGCCGCAAAAAGCGCTCTACAAAGTCTACAGGGTGCATTTTCTAACAAAGTTAATCAGCTGGTGGAAGCGCTGATCCACTTGCGTATCTATGTAGAAGCGGCCATCGACTTCCCCGACGAAGAGATCGACTTTCTATCAGACGGCAAAGTCGCTAACGATCTCAATGGCATTATCAACACGCTAAGTGATGTGCGCAAAGAAGCCAACCAAGGCGCTATCATTCGTGAAGGGATGAAAGTCGTGATTGCAGGGCGACCAAATGCAGGTAAGTCCAGTCTTCTTAATGCCTTATCCGGGAAAGAAAGTGCGATTGTCACTGACATCGCTGGCACCACCCGTGACGTTTTGCGTGAGCATATCCACATCGATGGCATGCCATTGCATATTATCGATACAGCAGGCTTACGTGACGCGTCAGATGAAGTAGAGCGTATCGGTATTCAGCGCGCTTGGGATGAAATAGCACAAGCTGATCGCGTGCTATTTATGGTTGATGGCACCACCACAGATGCCACATCACCAGAAGAAATTTGGCCAGAATTTATTGACCGCTTACCGGCCAATATCGGCATGACAGTTATCCGCAACAAAGCGGACATGACTGGCGAAACACTGGGTATTTGTCACGCCAGTCAGCCTACCCTTATCCGCTTGAGTGCCAAAACAGGCACTGGTGTAGATTCGCTTCGCGATCACCTCAAAGCTTGCATGGGCTTCTCAGGAGCCACCGAAGGAGGCTTTATGGCACGCCGTCGTCATTTGGAAGCGCTCGATGCAGCCGCACGCCACCTTGATATAGGAAAAGAGCAGCTTGAAGGCTATATGGCAGGTGAAATTCTGGCTGAAGAGCTGCGCATTGCACAGCAACACCTTTGCGAAATCACGGGTGAATTCAGCTCAGATGATCTTCTTGGACGGATATTCAGTTCATTCTGTATTGGTAAATAAAGACACTTAAAGCTGCCAATCGGCAGCTTTTTCTCCCCTCACGATTCATCCCTCCTTTGCTACACTTATTGTCAACTACCCGTTATTCAAGCCATTAAATGATCAATAGCCTGAGCCCTATACTCAATTTTGGGATAGAACGTTGCGACAAATTGCAGGTTCACCATTTACGGATGGTGAACCTATTGGCAGGCTTATGTGCAGGCGGGACCTTACTTTTTTCAGCATTATTCTGGTTTGCTTTCGACAATGCATCAGCCGCATTACTCAACGGTCTCTATGCTTTCCTCTATTTTATTGCCTTTGTTTTAACGCGAGAAGGAATGCTATGGCTGGCTAAATACTGGGTGTTTTTCGTCTTCTTCATCCAGCAATTTACACTGCCTTTGTTTGTACTATCAGATAACTTTGAAACTGAACTTCTACTGCTGGTGGTGCCAACGGCGGTAGTATTGGTGTTTGATCCCAGTGAGCGTCTTCCTCGATATGGATTATCATTGATCGCTATCATTTTGTTGTTTTTAGCAAAAACAATTCCATCATCAGATCCAATCCTTTCACTAACCGATGCTGATGCTCGTGCAGCGTATCTCTGTGTCATTCTTGTTTTAGTCATGGCTTCCGTGGCGCTCACCGATTTTTATCTTGTTGATTTGCATACCATTGATGAATCATCACGGAAGCTTGTCCATGAAGACCTTTTGACTGAAACTGCAAATAGCCAAAGCCTCTACACACAAGCTGACGAGCTATTTTTCCGCGCACAACGTAAGAAAAAACCGTTATCAATCATTGCGATAAATCTCGACGGTTTCCGACAAATAAATGAAATGCATGGTAGAAGCACTGGCGACCAAGTGCTCATCCATGTCGCTAACCTATTGAAAGAAAACCTTTCCCCAATAACACCATTGGGCAGAATGCATGCTGATAACTTTGTTGTGCTGCTGAGTGAAACACCAGCAAACGATGCCATGCGTATCGCCGAACAGTTAAAAGCAGCCATCAGTCGTAGCGTCGTTTTGTTGGATAACACAGCCGTTAAACGCACAGCGAGTTTAGGCGTGACTACATCTAATGAAGGCTGTCTTGCGGGCTATCAGTTGATCGATACGGCGTTGGTTGCGATGACAAACGCCAAGAAACGTGGAAAAAATAAAATCCAATCTCTCTCCCCAAAAGGTATCAATCCCCTGTTTCGCGACGAATTTTGTCAACCCAGTTAACTTGACTTGCCCATAGCCTGACTTCAATACTAGCTACCCGTATTTACACTGGTTTAGAGAAGAGTCTATGAGTGAAATAACCCTGATCACCGGAAGCACACTGGGTGGTACCGAATACGTTGGCGACCATTTGGCCGCTCTACTGGAGCAAGAGGGATATACGGTTAAGGTCATTAATGAAGCAGAATTAGTAGATGTAACAAGCAGTAAATGTCTGTTACTGATCACCTCAACACATGGTGCGGGTGACTACCCTGATAATTTATTGCCACTAATGGAAGCCTTAAACACAGATAAACCGGATTTATCAGGCTTAGAATATGCCGTCATTGCGATAGGAGATTCGAGTTATGACACCTTTTGCGGTGCAGGAATCAATGCCGACAAACAGCTGAAAACACTTGGTGCAAAGCGTGTAATTGACCGACTTGATATCGATATATGCACGCATCCATTGCCAGAAGAACCAGCCGAATTGTGGTTATCACAGTACAAAAACCAACTCTGTGAATAAAATTGCCCACTAAGAGGGTAAATTTTATTCTATTTTGTGACCTGTAAATTGTGGATAACTATGGATCTAAACGGTGATCAACCTATAGTTATCCCAATAACAACTTTGGCACTTTTACCCCCCTGTTGATAAGTACCCATTTTGATCCCAGGAAGTACATAACTTGATCCAAGCTCACACACAGAAAACGATCCTCCTTAAATGAATGATCATATTGATCATTTACCAGTTATCCACAGAGATCGTCTCCCTTAATAATGATCAATACAAAGATCTATATAAAGATCTTTATATATATTTAAGAGCTTCCCGCTCGATCAAAGATCACACTTTTGGTTCTCACCCTTCTGGAAAAGCGGTAGAATGATCCTCTTTTTCGCAATACCCAAATCAACCATTTCCTTTTTGAGGTCACACCATGTTTTACCAGGATAACTTTGATGTCATCGTTGTTGGTGGTGGTCATGCAGGTACGGAAGCTGCACTCGCCGCTGCACGTATGGGTCAACAAACCCTTCTGCTAACGCACAACATCGATACATTGGGGCAAATGTCATGCAACCCGGCTATTGGCGGGATCGGAAAAGGACATCTGGTGAAAGAAGTCGATGCGCTCGGTGGCCTAATGGCCCGTGCAATCGACAAGGGTGGGATCCAATTCAGAACGCTGAACGCTTCAAAAGGTCCTGCAGTGCGCGCTACTCGTGCACAAGCTGACCGCGCGCTCTACAAAGCGGCCGTTCGAGAAACATTGGAAAACCAACCGAACTTAATGCTTTTCCAACAGGCCGTTATTGATCTCATTGTTGAACAAGATCAAGTCACCGGCGTTGTGACTGAAATGGGGCTTAAGTTTCGAGCAAAATCCGTTGTTTTGACGGTGGGTACTTTCCTTGGTGGAAAAATCCATATTGGGTTGGAAAACTACTCCGGTGGCCGAGCAGGCGATCCGCCATCTATCGCATTAGCTGATCGACTGCGTGAATTGCCTTTTCGCGTTGATCGCTTAAAAACCGGTACACCACCTCGCATTGACGCTCGTACTGTCGATTTCAGCGTGATGGATACTCAGCATGGTGACAATCCGCGCCCAGTGTTTTCTTTCATGGGTAAAGCGGCAGATCATCCTCGTCAAGTGCCATGTTTCATCACGTATACCAATGAAAATACACATGAACTGATCCGCAATAACTTAGATCGCAGCCCAATGTATTCCGGGGTGATTGAAGGTATTGGCCCACGTTATTGCCCGTCCATTGAAGACAAAGTGATGCGCTTTGCCGACAAAGACAAACACCAAATTTTCGTTGAGCCAGAAGGGTTAACAACCCATGAGTTATACCCAAATGGGATCTCCACCAGCCTGCCATTTGATGTGCAGATGGGGATCATCCATACGATCAAGGGTTTTGAAAATGCTCGAGTGATCCGTCCGGGCTACGCGATCGAGTATGATTTCTTCGATCCACGCGATCTGAAACAAACCTTTGAAACTAAATTTATAAAAGGTTTGTTCTTTGCTGGCCAGATTAACGGTACTACTGGTTATGAAGAAGCGGCGGCACAAGGCTTGCTTGCAGGCGCAAATGCTGCGTTATTTGCACAAGACAAAGAGGGCTGGTGTCCTCGTCGTGATCAAGCTTACATGGGCGTATTGATTGACGATTTGTCGACCATGGGCACGAAAGAACCGTATCGCATGTTCACATCCCGTGCGGAATATCGCTTATTGCTTCGTGAAGATAATGCTGATCTGCGTTTGACCGAAACGGGCCGTCAACTTGGTCTCGTAGACGACGAGCGATGGGCGCGTTTCAATCAAAAACTTGAAAACATGGAGCTGGAAGCACAGCGTCTTCGCAGTACTTGGATTCGCCCAACCTCTGAGGATGCTCAGGCTCTCAACATGATCCTCAAGGCTCCATTGTCTCGTGAGGCCAATGGTGAAGAGTTATTACGTCGTCCGGAAATGACATACGATCAACTGGTTTCAATCCCAGTATTTAGTCCTGCGAACGAGGATCAACAAGCACGTGAGCAAGTTGAAACTCAGATCAAATACGAAGGCTATATCAACCGTCAAAAAGACGAGATTGAAAAGTCAGTTCGCCATGAAAACACGTCTCTCCCTATTGCATTGGACTACAAACACATCAAAGGGTTGTCTAACGAAGTCGTCGCCAAATTGCAGGATGCACGTCCTGAAACTGTCGGCAAGGCATCACGTATTTCAGGGATCACGCCAGCAGCCATTTCGATTCTGCTGGTACACCTGAAAAAGCAAGGCATGCTTAAAAAGGGAGCCTGATTTTCTGTGAAACAAACACTAGCAAAATTAATTGAACAAGCAGGGATGGATATCCCTGCTTATCAACAAGACCAGCTCATTGGTTACGTTGAAATGCTCCACAAATGGAATAAAGCCTACAATTTGACGTCTGTGCGTGATCCTCAAGAGATGATCATTAAGCATATTATGGACAGTATTGTGGTTAGCCAACATCTGGAAGGATCAACCTTTATCGATGTGGGCACGGGTCCTGGCTTGCCGGGGGTTCCATTGGCGATAATTAATCCTGATAAATCGTTTACTTTGCTTGATAGCCTAGGAAAGCGTATTCGTTTTATTCGTCAGGTGATCCACGAGTTAAAAATTGACAATGTGACGCCGATTCAAAGCCGCGTTGAAGACTTCCAGCCAGAGCTGGGTTTTGATGGCGTATTGAGTCGTGCATTTGCCTCTATGAGTGACATGGTTAACTGGTGCCATCACTTGCCATCAGAGCATGGACACTTCCTTGCGCTGAAAGGACAAGTTGATCAGGTCGAGATTGATGAGCTTCCGGCTGATTGTTCTGTGACCGGTATCAAACCTTTGAGTGTTCCCGGATTGGAAGGACAACGTCATCTAGTAATCTTGGCTAGATAGGATCACTCGGCGAGGTCTACTTGTGGGAAAAGTCATAGCAATAGCAAACCAAAAAGGGGGCGTTGGTAAAACAACGACCTGTATTAATTTGGCTGCGTCGTTAGCCGCGACACAGCGTAAGGTGCTAGTTATAGACCTTGATCCACAAGGCAATGCAACCATGGCTAGTGGTGTGGACAAATACGACGTGCATGCCACCGCCTATGAGTTGCTGGTTGAAGAAACGCCGTTTAACGATGTCGTCGTAACAGAAACAACCGGTGGTTATCACTTGATTGCTGCCAATGGTGACGTGACGGCGGCTGAAATCAAACTCATGGAAGTGTTTGCTCGTGAAGTCAGGTTGCGAAATGCCCTTGCAGACGTTCGTGAAAACTATGATTTCATCTTCATTGATTGTCCCCCTTCTCTTAACCTTCTTACAATCAACGCCATGACGGCGGCAAACTCTGTGTTGGTTCCCATGCAGTGTGAATATTTCGCATTGGAAGGTCTGACTGCGCTGATGGACACCATTAGTAAGCTTGCCAGCGTAGTAAACGCCGACTTGCATGTAGAAGGATTGCTAAGAACCATGTACGATCCGCGGAATCGTCTGGCCACTGAAGTGTCTGATCAAATTAAGAAACACTTTGGTGACAAGGTTTATCGCACCGTGATTCCACGCAATGTTCGTCTTGCAGAATCACCAAGCCATGGTAAACCCGCCATGTACTACGACAAGTATTCCAGTGGCGCCAAATCGTATTTGGCTTTAGCTGGTGAAATACTGCGCCGTGAAGAGCAGGCCAGACTAGCTGCAGATATTGCTAATGCGTCTTAAGGATATTTAATGAACGCGACCAAACGTGGATTGGGCAAAGGGTTAGATGCGCTTCTTGCAACCAGTGCAAAAGCACAGGCACGCGTAGACCTGAATGCTGATACCCGTGAAGCTATTAGTAACAGCGAGTTACAGCATCTACCGCTGACTGCGTTGCGTCCGGGGGTTTATCAACCTCGTCAGGATATGGCGTCAGAAGCGCTAGAAGAGCTGGCTGAATCTATTAAAGCACAAGGTGTTATCCAACCACTGGTCGTGCGTCAAGTTGGCAACCAGCAGTATGAAATCATTGCTGGTGAGCGTCGTTTTCGCGCTTCTAAATTAGCGGGCCTCACCCATGTGCCTTGCTTGGTGCGTGAGTTAAACGATAGAGCCGCCAGTGCCATTGCTCTGATTGAGAATATTCAACGTGAAGATCTCAATGCGATGGAAGAAGCGGAAGCGCTTAACCGACTTATCCAAGATTTTTCCCTCACCCACCAACAGCTTGCCGAGGCACTCGGTAAATCCCGTACTACCATCAGTAATTTACTGCGATTGAATGGCCTGGAAGTTGGCGTGAAAAAATTGTTGTCGGGTAGACAACTTGAAATGGGCCATGCACGCGCATTGCTGGCTTTGGAAGGTGAATCGCAAATTGAAGCTGCACTTGCCTCCGTTAATAAAAAACTCACAGTAAGACAAACCGAAGCGCTGGTGAAAAAGTTACTATCGCCCGTGGTTGAAAAGATAACTGAGCCTGTGTCAGATCAAATTTTGGCTGTACAAGATAGGCTCATGAATAAGCTTGGTACCAAAGTTTCTTTGTCTCAGGGCAAAGGAGGCAGTGGTAAGCTTGTCATCAACTTTGACCAGAACGAAAAACTTATGCAAATTCTTGCAATTCTCGATGAGAAATTGTGACGCAACGCGTTGGGTTTTTGTTACAAATTTTTGCTTACTGTGATCAGGTTACCCTGTTGTAAAATTTAGCCTCTCTTTTTGATGTGATGAGATTGCATTCGAAAGGGTGACCCGTATAATTTTCGCAGTTTTCCCAGCACGACTAAGTGCTAAGAGGAAAGGAATCGAGGAACGAATACATGGTATCGACGCTCACGCGACCAGGTCGCAAGCTTGCGACAAGGTTGCTGCTGTTACAGTTGTGCGTCGTGTTAGCAACGGCAATCTTGATGGTGACCACCATCAATGTCGACTGGGGAATTTCCGCACTCATTGGCGGTGGCATCTTTGTGATAGCCAACGCAGCCTTTGCATTGTGTGCATTCCTGTTTAGTGGGGCGAGAGCCGCAAAACTTATCGTTGCATCTTTTTTCGGCGGTGAAGTGCTCAAAATCCTGTTAACGGTCGTTTTATTTTCCGTTGTTTACCTGTATGCCGAGGTGGAACTTGTTCCCCTCAAACTGGCCTATTTGCTGGTACTTGGAATTAATATCCTTGCACCAGTTTTATTCATTAACAACAACAAATAGGATGAGTTATGGCTGCGTCAGGTGAAGCGCTTACACCATCCAGTTATATCTCTCACCATCTAACCAATCTGTCTACGGACAAATTAGGTTTAGCGGGTGAAGGTAGTTTCTGGTCGGTGCACATTGATAGCCTGTTTTTCTCTGTCCTGATCGGCGTCGGCTTCCTATGGCTGTTCCGTTCTGTGGCAAAGAAAGCAACAACCGGAGTACCAGGCAAGCTTCAGTGTTTTGTGGAAATGTTGGTTGAGTTCGTTGATGAAAACGTTCGTGAAACCTTCCATGGAAAGAATCCACTGATTGCACCTCTGGCTCTGACCATTTTCGTCTGGATTTTCTTGATGAATACGATGGATTTAATTCCAATCGATTTTCTTCCTTATCCAGCGGAGCACTGGCTTGGTATTCCTTATCTAAAAGTGGTACCAACGGCAGATGTAAACATCACCTTAGCAATGGCGCTAGGCGTTTTCTTCTTGATGATTTATTACAGCATTAAGATCAAAGGCTTGGGCGGTTTTGCGAAAGAACTGGCATTTCACCCGTTCAATCACTGGAGTATGATTCCTTTCAACCTGCTTCTCGAAGTGGTATCGCTATTGGCGAAACCGATTTCATTGGGTATGCGTTTGTTCGGTAACATGTTCGCCGGTGAGGTGGTATTTATCCTTATTGCGGCACTTCTGCCGTGGTGGGCGCAATGGTTGGGTTCATTACCGTGGGCAATATTCCACATTTTGGTTATTACCATCCAAGCGTTCGTCTTTATGATGTTGACTATCGTGTACCTGTCTCAGGCGCATGAAGATTCAGATCATTAATAGTTTTAGTAAGCAACTTTGTTAGACCTTCCGGCATATAAGCCGACAACAAGAAACTGGAGATAGTGATGGAAACTTTATTGAGCTTTTCTGCAATTGCCGTTGGCATCATTGTAGGTCTTGCTTCCCTGGGTACCGCGATTGGTTTCGCACTGCTTGGCGGTAAATTCCTTGAAGGTGCAGCGCGTCAACCAGAAATGGCTCCAATGCTGCAAGTTAAGATGTTCATCATTGCAGGTCTGCTAGATGCTGTACCAATGATCGGTATCGTTATTGCGTTGCTGTTCACTTTCGCAAACCCATTTGTAGGTCAACTGGCTGGCTAATTTAGCTGAACGGATCCTGTATAGCTAACTAGTGAGGAGTCGCTGTTGTGAATATAAACGCAACTCTGTTTGGTCAGGCAATCGCGTTTTCGATGTTTGTTTGGTTCTGCATGAAATATGTATGGCCACCAATCATGCAAGCGATTGAAGAGCGTCAGAAGAAAATTGCTGACGGTTTAGCGGCCGCTGAACGTGCCGCAAAAGACCTGAACTTGGCCCAGGCTAATGCTTCCGATCAATTGAAAGAAGCAAAGCGCTCTGCAAGTGAGATCATCGAACAGGCAAACAAGCGTAAAGCACAAATAATCGACCAAGCCCGTGAGGAAGCGAATTCTGAGCGCGAAAATATCCTTCACCAAGGACAGGCTGAACTCGAAGCTGAACGCAACCGTGCCCGTGATGAACTTCGCAAGCAAGTTGCAACTCTGGCCGTGATCGGTGCTGAGAAAATTCTGGAGCGCTCTATTGATGAGTCTGCTCATAAAGATATTCTCGATAAAATCACTGCAGAACTTTAAGAAGGAGGGGCCGCAATGTCTGAACTGACAACTATCGCACGCCCCTACGCTAAAGCAGCCTTCGATCTGGCGGTAGAAAAAAGCGAATTTGACCAATGGTCTGAAATGCTGACATTTGCTGCCGAAGTTGCCCGCAATGAAACCATCGTTGATTACATCGGTGGTATGCATTCAGCTGAAAAGTTGACTGAGATTTTTATCTCTGTGTGTGGCGAACAGCTCAATGAACTTGGCCAAAACCTGATTAAGGTAATGGCTGAAAACGGACGCCTCACAGCGTTGCCGGAAGTATGTATCCAGTTCTTGGCACTGCGCCAAGACTACGAAAAGCAGATTGACGTTGATGTCTTCTCTGCTATCGCGCTTGATCAAGCGCAATTGGATGCTATTACCAGCAAACTTGAAGCCCGTCTTGAGCGCAAAGTGAAGCTGAACTGTAGTGTAGACGAGACCCTGGTTGCCGGGGTTGTGATTCGAGCTGGAGACTTGGTCATCGATAACTCAGTAAGCGGTCGTATCCGCAGACTGAGCGATGCATTGCAGTCTTGATTTGGGGAATTGGAGCATGCAACTTAATTCCACGGAAATAAGCGATCTGATCAAACAACGTATTGAAAAATTCAACGTTGTTAGTGAAGCGCGCAACGAAGGTACCATCGTGTCAGTCAGTGACGGTATCATTCGCATCCATGGCCTTGCTGATGCTATGCAAGGGGAAATGATTGAACTACCTGGCAACCGCTTTGCACTCGCGCTCAACCTTGAGCGTGATTCTGTAGGTGCGGTTGTCATGGGTCCTTATGCCGACCTTCAGGAAGGCATGAAAGTGACCGGCACTGGCCGCATTCTTGAAGTGCCAGTGGGTCCTGAGCTGTTGGGTCGTGTCGTGAATACACTTGGCGAACCAATCGACGGCAAAGGTCCAATCGACGCGAAATTGACTTCTCCTGTAGAAGTGATTGCACCGGGTGTAATCGCTCGTCAATCGGTCGATCAACCAGTACAAACTGGTTATAAAGCAGTCGATGCTATGATTCCAATCGGCCGTGGTCAGCGTGAGCTGGTTATCGGTGACCGTCAGACTGGTAAAACAGCACTGGCAATCGATGCGATCATCAACCAGAAAAACTCTGGCATCTTCTCTATCTATGTAGCTATCGGCCAGAAAGCGTCAACCATCGCTAACGTGGTTCGCAAACTGGAAGAGCACGATGCACTGAAAAACACCATCGTTGTTGTGGCATCAGCGTCTGAAGCTGCTGCACTGCAATACCTGGCACCTTATGCAGGTTGTGCGATGGGTGAATACTTCCGTGATCGCGGTGAAGATGCACTGATCGTATATGATGATCTGTCTAAGCAAGCTGTTGCTTACCGCCAGATTTCGTTGCTGCTGCGTCGTCCACCAGGTCGTGAAGCTTACCCAGGTGATGTTTTCTATCTCCACTCGCGTTTGCTAGAGCGTGCAGCACGTGTAAGTGCTGACTACGTTGAAAAATTCACCAACGGTGAAGTGACAGGTAAAACAGGCTCTTTGACTGCGCTACCTATCATTGAAACCCAAGCGGGTGACGTATCTGCATTCGTACCTACCAACGTTATATCGATCACTGATGGTCAGATCTTCCTGCAGTCTGAACTGTTCAACTCCGGTATTCGTCCGGCGGTTGATCCAGGTATTTCAGTATCGCGTGTAGGTGGTGCTGCTCAGACGAAGATCATTAAGAAACTGTCTGGTGGTATCCGTACGGCATTGGCACAGTACCGTGAATTGGCGGCATTCGCACAATTCTCGTCTGACCTTGATGAAGCAACGAAGAAACAGCTAGATCATGGTCAGAAAGTGACTGAGTTGATGAAGCAGAAGCAATACGCACCAATGTCTGTTTTTGAACAAGGCATGGTGATTTTTGCAGCTGAAAAAGGCTATTTGACAGACGTTGCTCTGGATAAACTGGCTGATTTCGAAGCTGCTCTGCTTGCATATGCTAAGGCACAGTATGCCGAGCTGGTAGCCCTGATCGAAGAGAAGGGTGACTACAACAGCGATATTGAAGCTCAATTGACCAAATTGGTTGAAGACTTCAAGGCAACTCAAACCTGGTAATGCGTAGAAGGCCGCCTTTGCGGCCTTCTAACAACGGAGAGTAACGATGGCCGGCGCAAAAGAAATTCGTAACAAGATCGGAAGTGTTAAAAGCACACAGAAGATCACCAAAGCGATGGAAATGGTTGCCGCTTCTAAAATGCGTCGTTCGCAAGACGCCATGGAAGCCTCCCGTCCATACGCGACTACTATGCGCAAAGTGATCGGTCATGTCGCCCTTGGTAAATTAGAGTATCGTCATCCATATCTGGAAGAGCGAGAAGCCAAGCGCGTCGGTTACATCATCGTATCTTCAGATCGTGGTCTGTGTGGTGGCTTGAACATTAACCTGTTCAAACGTGCTATCAATGGGATGCAGGAGTGGACGCAAAAAGGCGCAGAAGTTGATACTGCCCTGATTGGCTCTAAAGCCTCGGCATTCTTTAACAACTACGGTACACCAGTATCAGCACAAGCTTCAGGTTTGGGCGATAACCCGTCACTTGAAGACTTGATTGGTACTGTCGGTGTCATGCTGAAAAAATATGATGAAGGCCAGCTGGATCGCTTGTATCTAGTTTACAACACGTTTGTAAATACGATGACGCAGGCACCAGTGATCGATCAATTGCTGCCTTTGCCTAAGTCAGAAGACGAAGAAATGAAACGCAGCCACTCTTGGGATTATATTTATGAGCCCGAGCCAAAACCTCTGCTGGATACCTTGTTAGTTCGCTATGTCGAATCTCAAGTTTATCAAGGCGTGGTTGAAAACCTTGCGTGTGAACAAGCTGCGCGAATGGTTGCGATGAAGGCTGCAACAGATAATGCAGGTGACATCATTGATGATCTGCAACTGGTGTATAACAAAGCCCGTCAGACTGCAATTACACAAGAGCTATCGGAGATTGTCTCCGGTGCAGCGGCGGTGTAAGGCAAGGGTCAACGAAATATTTTTAGAGGAATAACGATGGCTACAGGTAAGATCGTTCAGATCATCGGTGCGGTAGTCGACGTAGAGTTTCCACAGGAGTCTGTACCTAAGGTATATGACGCCCTGGACGTGAAACGTGAAGGCGAGCGTCTGGTGCTGGAAGTTCAGCAGCAGCTGGGTGGTGGTATCGTCCGTACCATCGCGATGGGTTCGTCAGATGGTCTGCGTCGTGGACTGGAAGTAGAGAACACAGGCAAGCCAATTGAAGTACCAGTAGGTACAGCAACCTTAGGTCGTATCATGAACGTCCTGGGTGATTCAATCGATGAGCGTGGCGAGATTGGTGAAGAAGAGCGTTACTCTATTCACCGTGAAGCGCCAAGCTACGAAGACCAATCAAACGCGACTGAACTGCTGGAAACTGGCGTTAAAGTTATCGATTTGATGTGTCCGTTCGCTAAGGGCGGTAAAATCGGTCTGTTCGGTGGTGCGGGTGTAGGTAAGACCGTTAACATGATGGAACTTATCAATAACATCGCACTTCAGCATTCTGGTTTGTCAGTATTTGCAGGTGTTGGTGAGCGTACCCGTGAAGGTAACGACTTCTACTTTGAAATGCAGGAAGCAGGTGTTGTAAACATCGAAAATCCGGCTGAATCAAAAGTAGCCATGGTTTACGGTCAAATGAACGAGCCACCAGGTAACCGTCTACGCGTTGCTTTGACTGGCCTGACAATGGCTGAGAAGTTCCGTGACGAAGGTCGTGACGTACTGCTGTTCATTGATAACATCTATCGCTACACCTTGGCCGGTACTGAAGTATCAGCACTGCTAGGTCGTATGCCTTCTGCGGTAGGTTATCAACCTACACTGGCAGAAGAAATGGGTGTGCTTCAAGAGCGTATCACGTCTACCAAGAGTGGTTCTATCACATCTGTTCAGGCCGTTTACGTCCCTGCGGATGACTTGACTGACCCATCTCCTGCAACCACGTTTGCTCACTTGGATGCAACCGTTGTTCTTTCACGTAACATTGCATCTATGGGTATGTACCCTGCGATCGATCCTCTGGATTCAACATCTCGTATGTTGGACCCATTAGTGGTTGGTCAAGAGCACTATGATGTTGCGCGTGGCGTTCAGTCAATTCTTCAGCGTTACAAAGAACTAAAAGACATCATTGCTATCTTGGGTATGGATGAGCTATCTGAAGACGATAAGCTTGCTGTATCTCGTGCACGTAAGATTGAGCGCTTCCTTACTCAGCCTTACCACGTAGCAGAAGTCTTTACTGGTCAACCAGGTGTTTACGTTTCGCTAAAAGACACCATCAATGGCTTCAAAGGCATGATGAGTGGCGAGTATGACGATATCCCAGAACAGGCATTCCTGTACTGTGGTGCTATCGAAGAAGTCCTCGAAAAAGCGAAGAACCTGTAACGGTTGTTAGGAGGCGATATGGCAGCGATGACCTTCCATCTGGATGTAGTAAGCGCAGAAAAACAATTGTTTTCTGGTCGAGCCGAAGCTATTCAGGTAACTGGTAGCGAAGGTGAGCTGGGTATTTTCCCAAGCCACACCCCGCTGCTGACCGCCATTACGCCAGGCATGATCCGTATTACTAAACAGCACGGCCACGAAGAGGTTATTTATCTTTCTGGCGGCATGTTGGAAGTACAGCCAAGCACAGTCACTGTGTTGGCGGACACCGCAATTCGTGGTGCCGATCTGGATCAGGCGAAGGCAGAAGAAGCGAAGCGTCGTGCTGAGGATCGTATCCTCAATAAGCACGGAGACATGGACTTTGCTCAGGCGGCCAGTGATCTGGCCAAAGCGATTGCCCAGCTACGAGTTATCGAGCTGACCAAAAAGGCACGCTAAATAGCCAGGTAACACAGCAAGCTGAAAAGGCGACCGAATGGTCGCCTTTTTTCTATATTAATGGCGAGAATAAGCCTGATTTTTGCTACAAAGTGACGGGAAATTAAGATTTTATCGTTATCGAGCATGCCGTTTTACACCACGAGTCGTTACAATACGTGCCATTATTGTGATGTGACATTTTTATTCCAAGGATAAGTTTCCCATGAATTTCAGTGCTGTGATTCTTGCGGCGGGCAAGGGAACCCGCATGTATTCCAATTTGCCTAAAGTATTGCATACGCTTGCAGGTAAGCCGATGGTGAAGCACGTCATTGATACGTGTTGCTCATTAGGCGCTCAAGATCTGCACCTTGTTTACGGGCATGGTGGTGATGCGATGAAAGCATCATTGTCTCAAGAGCCAGTTAACTGGGTACTTCAGGCTGAGCAGCTTGGCACGGGTCATGCGGTTAATCAGGCGGCATCGGAATTTAGGGATGATGAGCAGATACTTATTCTTTATGGAGACGTGCCATTAATCTCAGAGCAAACCATCGAAAACTTGCTAGAGGCACAACCCGACGGCGGTATTGCTCTTCTCACGGTGGTGCTTGATAACCCTTCAGGCTATGGACGTATTGTGCGTCGCAATGGCCCAGTGGTCGCGATTGTTGAAGACAAAGATGCGTCGCAAGAACAAAAGCTGATCAAAGAGATTAATACTGGCGTAATGGTCGCCACTGGCCGTGATCTGCGTCGCTGGCTGTCCCAGTTGAAAAATGAAAATGCTCAGGGTGAATACTACCTGACTGACGTTATCGCTATTGCTCATAACGAAGGGCGTGCTGTTGAAGCCGTGCACCCTGAAAGTGTCATTGAGGTGGAGGGCGTTAACAACCGTATTCAATTGGCGCGTCTTGAGCGTGCGTTTCAAGCTGCTCAGGCAGAGAAACTGTTGGAAAGTGGTGTGATGCTTCGTGATCCTTCGCGTTTTGACTTACGTGGTCAATTACAGTGCGGCATTGACGTTGAAATTGACGTGAACGTTGTGATTGAAGGCTTTGTTACCTTGGGTGATAACGTGGTTATCGGTGCTGGCTGTGTACTGAAAGATTGTGAAATTGACGATAACACAGTAGTACGCCCAATGAGTGTCATCGAAGGCGCCTCTGTTGGGGAAGATTGTACTGTTGGTCCTTTTGCTCGTTTGCGTCCCGGGGCTGAGCTAGTGGGTGATTCCCATGTCGGTAATTTTGTTGAAGTGAAGAACGCACGCTTAGGCAAAGGCTCTAAAGCCAACCACCTGACTTATCTCGGTGATGCTGAAATTGGCGATCGTGTGAATATCGGTGCAGGTACGATCACCTGTAATTACGATGGTGCGAATAAGCACAAAACCATTATTGAAGATGATGTGTTTGTCGGTTCAGACAGTCAGTTGGTCGCGCCAGTTACCATCAAAAAAGGCGCAACGATTGGTGCGGGCACGACATTGACCAATAATGTGGAAGAAGGCCAGTTGGTAATTACGCGTACCAAAGCCCGTGCGATTGCTGATTGGCAGCGTCCGATCAAGCAAAAATAACTGACTATTTAGCCATAAGAACACCGCATTTGCGGTGTTTTTTTATTTGGTTGGTTAAAACATCAGCAAACGAAAAATAGGGGGTTGACGGCTTTCCTATTCCGCAATATTATACGCGCCTCAGTTGGGATATCGCCAAGCGGTAAGGCAGCGGCTTTTGATGCCGCCATTCCCTGGTTCGAATCCAGGTATCCCAGCCAATGCGCGCGTAGCTCAGCTGGATAGAGTACCTGGCTACGAACCAGGCGGTCGGAGGTTCGAATCCTCCCGCGCGCACCATCTTCTCCCTTAAGGGAAAGGTGAGAGAGAACTAGGTTTGCGGAAGTGGCGAAATTGGTAGACGCACCAGATTTAGGTTCTGGCGCCGCAAGGTGTGAGAGTTCAAGTCTCTCCTTCCGCACCATTTATTGAAGAATCATGCTTTCGAGCGTGATGACTGTTGGGATATCGCCAAGCGGTAAGGCAGCGGCTTTTGATGCCGCCATTCCCTGGTTCGAATCCAGGTATCCCAGCCATATTTCAGGTTGGCTACGTAGCTCAGTTGGTTAGAGCACATCACTCATAATGATGGGGTCACAGGTTCGAATCCCGTCGTAGCCACCAACTATTCTGAAACCGTTGAGCATTTCGATGCCAATGACTTTCAAACAGACTGACACACTACCAAGTGTCGAATAAAGTCTGACAAAATTGTGCGGTGGTGGCGGAATTGGTAGACGCGCTAGCTTCAGGTGCTAGTGTCCTAACGGATGTGAGGGTTCAAGTCCCTCCCTCCGCACCAAATATCACTTAGACCTATTGAGAGGTTTGAGTAAAGTAATACGCGGAAGTGGCGAAATTGGTAGACGCACCAGATTTAGGTTCTGGCGCCGCAAGGTGTGAGAGTTCAAGTCTCTCCTTCCGCACCATATAAAAAGAGCAGGCCTTTAATTAAGCCTGCTCTTTTTTTATATCTATACTTTCCCATTATCTCGCTTTAATTCCTCCCTATGACGCGTTAACTCTTTGTATAATTCTTTTTTGTGCGACTGATCATACCCTTGGTGATATGTCTCGCATTTCATTCTTGATCTTTATTTCAAAAGTCATATTATCTTTCGAAACGAAAGTTTGGTGGTTACATGTCGAAACGTAATACTCAACAACGTCGCCATGCGATTGTTGCCATGCTGAGCGAACAAGGAAAAGTGAGTGTAGACGAGCTTTCATCTTTGTTTGAAACATCAGAGGTCACGATACGCAAAGACCTTGCTGAGCTTGAGAAAAATGGAATTTTGCTTCGTCGATATGGTGGTGCAGTCCCTATTCCTCATGAAATGGTTTCGGAAAATGCTGTAAAAGTTTCAGATCAAAAGTTAGCGATAGCAAAAATGGCGGCAAGTCGAATTCGCGACCATAATCGTATAGTGGTGGACAGTGGTTCGACAACCGCAGCGCTGATCCCTTTGTTAAATCAAAAACGTGGGCTCGTAGTGATGACTAATTCACTGAACGTTGCCCAAGCCATCAAAGAGCTGGAAAACGAGCCGACACTGTTAATGACAGGTGGCACGTGGGACCCGCACTCTGAAGCGTTTCAAGGGCAAGTCGCAGAGCAGGCATTGCGCGCTTATGATTTTGACCAGTTGTTTATTGGTGCTGATGGGATAGACGTCAATCGCGGTACAACGACTTTCAATGAAATAGTTGGTTTGAGCCGCGTCATGTCAGAGGTGTCTCGAGAGGTGGTGGTGTTGATTGAGTCCGATAAAATAGGGCGAAAGATACCAAACCTAGAACTCCCTTGGGATGTCATTACGACTGTTATCACTGACATCAATATAGATACCACCACCAAACAAGCCATTGAAAAGACGGGCACAGAGGTGATCTGCGCCCCTAATTAGACGGGGAAAGTTATGTGTGGAATTGTGGGCGCGGTAGCGCAAAGGGATGTGGCGGAAATACTGGTTGAAGGTTTACGCCGTTTGGAATATCGCGGCTATGACTGGCCGGCTTGGCTGTCGTTGATGCAGAGCATCAACTTAATCGTCTGCGCCGTTTGGGTAAAGTTCAAATATTGGCTGATGCGCTTGATGCGCAGCCTGTTTTGGGTGGTACTGGTATTGCCCATACACGCTGGGCGACACATGGTGAGCCAAGTGAAGAAAACGCCCACCCGCACACGTCAGGTGAAAATATTGCTGTTGTTCACAATGGCATTATCGAAAACCATGAACCTCTTCGAGAGATCTTAACTCAACGTGGTTACGTGTTTACCTCACAAACAGATACCGAAGTGATCGCTCACCTTGTTCATTGGGAATTGGAGCAAGGCGGTTCGCTATTGGATGCGTTTCAACGCACGGTCGCGCAATTGCATGGTGCCTATGGCACTGTCGTGATGGATAGACGTGATCCAGAGCGCCTTATCGCTGCGCGCTCTGGTAGCCCATTGGTGATTGGGCTGGGTATCGGTGAAAACTTTTTGGCCTCTGATCAGTTGGCACTTTTGAATGTCACTCGTCGTTTTCTATTTTTAGAAGAAGGCGATATCGCTGAAATCACTCGTCGTGCTGTTGATATTTTTGATGTTGAAGGCAATGCGGTTGAACGTACCATTCACGAATCAACCGCAGAGCATGATGCTGCCGATAAAGGGAAGTATCGACACTACATGCAAAAAGAAACCTTTGAGCAGCCCTCGGCTATTATCAACACCTTAGAAGGGCGCATTGATGCAAATTCGGTGCTGGTGGAAAGCTTGGGTCATGGCGCGAAAGAGATCTTACAAAAAGCTGAGCATATCCAAATCATTGCATGTGGTACGTCTTACAATGCTGGAATGGTGGCGCGCTATTGGTTTGAATCCATTGCAGGTGTTAGCTGTGATGTTGAGATTGCCTCAGAGTTTCGCTATCGCAACTTCGTCACGCGTCCAAATAGCGTATTAATCACCCTTTCTCAATCCGGGGAGACAGCAGACACCTTGGCTGCGCTTCGATTGGCGAAAGAACGTGGGTTCATGGCCGCGATGACAGTGTGTAATGTGGCGGGTTCTTCATTGGTGCGAGAATCTGACATTGCCATCATGACTCGCGCGGGAACAGAAATTGGTGTCGCTTCGACAAAAGCCTTTACTACGCAGCTCACAGCGCTACTGATGATGGTAACCGCGCTCGGCAAGGAGAAAGGCACGGTTAGCGCAGAAAAAGAAGCAGAGATTGTTAAATCGCTACACCGACTTCCGGCTCAAATCGAACAGGCACTGACCTTTGACAAACAAATTGAAGCGCTTGCGGAAGATTTTGCTGATAAACACCACGCACTGTTTTTAGGCCGTGGCGAGTTTTATCCTATTGCGATGGAAGCCTCTTTGAAGTTAAAAGAGATTTCCTATATTCATGCGGAGGCCTATGCAGCCGGTGAACTCAAGCACGGACCTTTGGCACTGATTGATGCAGATATGCCCGTTATTGTGATAGCACCAAACAATGAACTGTTAGAAAAGCTCAAATCTAACATTGAAGAGGTGCGAGCCCGTGGCGGTCAATTGTATGTGTTTGCTGATGAATCTGCGGGATTTCAGGAAAGTGATGGCATGACAATCATTCCTATGCCGCATGTTGATGAGGTATGTGCGCCTATTTTCTATACGGTTCCTATGCAGTTGCTGTCGTATCACGTTGCATTGATCAAAGGTACGGACGTTGATCAGCCTCGTAACCTGGCAAAAGCGGTGACCGTTGAGTAAGCGCTGAAGAAATACTAAACAACAAAAACCTCAAAAGGAGCGCAAGCTCCTTATTTGTCTCCAATATAAGACAAGAAATACATTCGTTGCTATTTGCAACTTGGAAATCGGTCACGATATTTGCATTTTGCAAATCATTTCGCATCTATAACAAGACACCTCGCCTAGAAAGATAAGCACATATATGCACTCCAAACTCAACTAATTGATTTTTATTCTAATTATCAATGTCTGAATAGTTGGCGCGTATTGTGCATATTGTCGATAAAGCAGCAAAAAAACAACCAGAGCTGTAAGTCGTAGGGAGTGAATGATGATCGATTCGAAATCACAAGTAGCAAAACGCATTAAAGAAGCCCGTGAGTGGAAAGGGATTACCCAGGTGAAAATGGCGAAATTGCTTGATGTAGCACGCCAAACCTATTTAGACATTGAGACGGGTAAAACCGAACCGCGTGTTCGCATGTTGTCTGAGATAGCCGAAATCACTGAACGTCCTTTAGTATGGTTCGTTTATGGTGATGCGGATGTTGAATTGCACGACGTGCAGTATAAGCAGGACGTTAATCGCCTTCTGGAGCACTTCTCAAAACTGCCCCACGAAGCAAGAACCGCCATTCTCAATCAGAGCGTTAACATGGCTTCATTCTTGGTTAATTACTCCAAATCTGCGCAAAGAGGTTAAGCACTTACTTACTTGGTAGGCTTTGCCAAGCCTTGCCTGCCAAAATAGGTATTGCACGAAAGCCTTGTCATCTGGCTTAGGCAACGGCGGCCCAGTTTCACAATTCAACGATGCTTTACATGTGAACGCGACTGCGCTGTGCATAATGCAGGATCTAGCAGTAGAGAGTGTGACAGATACAGGTGTAAATCACCTGATGCTGTGACAAAGAGTTGTGGGGCAAGATTGCGATGTTGATTGTCAAATCTCACGTTGCACTGCGCATCAGAGAAGCGCGAGAGTATCGAGAGATCACGCAAGTGGAAATGGCGCAGCATCTTGATGTGGCGCGGCAGACTTATTTAGATATTGAGTCAGGCAAGACTGAACCTAAGGTCTCTTCACTTGCTACGATTGCTGACGTAACAGGCCGTCCGTTAAATTGGTTTCTATACGGCGAAAGTACGCGAAGTGATATCGCGTTTACGCATAGAGATGATCTGAATAATTTACTTTTGTTATTCAATCAGCTCCCTCTTTCGGCGCGTAACCTCGTGATGGATCAGGCTTTGTTACTGGCAGAGTACATGGTGATCATGAAGTCATCGGATAACGATGAATAAAGAAATAAGAAACTAAAAGCCCAGCGAATGCTGGGCTTTTTCTTGTTTGTGAACCGCATTGTTCCTTTGGCTTAATTAGCTATCCTTAGACAAGAAGAAACGGTAAGAGGGGCTTTCTGTCTCGTCCTTCCAGGCATAACCCAATTCTTTGAGATGCGCAGTAAATGAAAGCAAGTCTTTATCTTCTAGCTCGAATCCACATAATACGCGTCCATAGTCAGCACCATGGTTGCGATAATTAAAAATGCTGATATTCCAATGCGTACCCAGCGTATTCAAAAAACGTAGCAGGGCGCCCGGATATTCTGGGAACTCAAAGCTATACAAGCGTTCATTCATCACCTTGGTTGGGCGTCCGCCAATCATATAGCGAATATGCACTTTCGCCATTTCATCGTCAGACAAATCCTGCACGGGATAGCCACCTTTTTGTAGGTCGGAGATGATGCTATCGAGTTCTTCCTGACCATTCGTTAAGCGCACACCGACAAAGATATTTGCCAATGCATCGTCGCTATAGCGGTAATTAAATTCAGTCACTGCACGACCCCCCAAGATTTTACAAAAATCGAGGAAAGCGCCTGTGCGTTCAGGAATCGTCACCGCCAGCAAGCCTTCACGCTTCTCACCTAGCTCGGCACGTTCGGACACATAACGTAATGTGTGGAAATTCAAATTGGCGCCAGACAAGATAGACGCCATGTTTTTCCCTTTCAGCTGATGCTGCTCGGTATAGCGCTTAAGCCCTGCCAAAGACAATGCCCCTGAAGGCTCAGAGATGGCACGGGTATCTTCGAAAATGTCTTTCATTGCTGCGCAGATTTCATCGCTAGACACCGTGATGACATCATCGAGATGTTGCTGACAGACTCGGAACGTTTCATCACCAATGCGTTTCACTGCGACGCCATCGGCAAACGTGCCAACATTGTCGAGTGTCACTGGCTCACCCGCATCCATCGCGGCTTTCAGGCAGGCAGAGTCTTCTGCTTCTACGCCGATGACTTTGATATGTGGCATGAGCTGCTTAACGATCACCGCCACACCTGCTGCGATACCGCCCCCGCCGACAGGCAAGAAAATATAATCAAGATGCCCGTTTTGCTGAAGTAACTCCAAACCGATGGTACCTTGCCCTGCAATGATGGCAGGGTGGTCAAACGGCGCAACAAAGGTGTAGCCGTGCTCATTGGCAAGCTCTATGGCTTTTACTTTGGCTTCATCAAAGTTATTTCCGTGCAGCACAACGTTACCGCCAAAACTACGAACGCCAGCGACTTTGATGTCGGGGGTGGTGCGTGGCATGACGATGGTGGCGCTGATCCCTAGTTTGTGGCCTGACATGGCTACGCCTTGTGCATGATTACCGGCAGAGGCAGCAATCACCCCAGCTTTTTTCTGTGCATCAGACAGCTGCGCCATCATGTTGTAGGCACCGCGCAATTTAAACGAATGTACCGGTTGACGGTCTTCGCGCTTTAACTGGATGTGATTATCCAGACGCTTTGAAATGCGTGGCATGTTCTGAAGTGGGCTAACGATAGCGACTTCATAAATGGGCGCACGCAAAATATCGCGAAGATACTCAGCATTACTCAGTGGAACGGGTACATGGGATTGGCGGGCCTGCGTCATGATTAATCCTCCAGCTTGCTTTTGTCTCGTACAGCGCCTTTGTCGGCGCTGGTTGCCAAGCTGGCATACGCTTTTAGGGCAAGGGACACGACGCGCTCACGTGACACGGGCTTCCAGCCGCGAGCATCTGCGTCAGTGCGGCGAGTGGCAAGTTCCGCATCATCGACTTCGAGTACGATGGAACGGTTAGGGATGTCGATAGCAACGATATCGCCTTGCTGGACCAAACCAATAACACCACCACTTGCGGCTTCTGGGGATACGTGACCGATAGACAGACCACTGGTGCCACCAGAGAAGCGACCGTCAGTGACCAATGCACACGCTTTTCCTAGCCCCATCGATTTAAGGTAAGTGGTTGGATACAGCATTTCCTGCATACCTGGGCCGCCTTTCGGGCCTTCGAAGCGGATCACTACCACTTCGCCTGCTTTCACTGCGCCAGATAATATGCCGTTTACTGCATCTTCTTGCGCTTCAAACACATGTGCTGGGCCGCGGAAAACAAGGTTTTCTTCATCAACACCCGCGGTTTTAACAATACAGCCATCCTGTGCAAGATTGCCGCTCAGTACTGCTAAACCACCTTCTTGGCTGAATGCATTTTCACGGGTACGAATACAACCATTTTCGCGGTCATCGTCAAGCGTGTCCCAGCGACAGCTTTGTGAGAAGGCTTTGGTGGTGCGAATACCAGCAGGACCGGCACGGAAGAAGGCTTTTACGTCTTCATCTTCGGTAACCATGATGTCGTACTGTGCAATGGTGTCAGCCATGGTTTGACCAAGTACGGTTGGCACATCAGTGTGGAGCAAATTCGCCCGCGCCAATTCGCCAAGGATAGCGATTACACCACCTGCACGGTGAACATCTTCCATGTGGTATTTCGGCGTTGAAGGCGCCACTTTGCAAAGATGTGGAACAAGGCGAGACATGCGATCGATGTCGTCCAAGTCAAAATCAATTTCACCTTCTTGTGCTGCGGCTATCAGGTGAAGAACCGTATTGCTAGAACCGCCCATGGCGATATCAAGCGCCGTTGCATTTTCAAATGCTGCTCGGCTAGCAATCGTGCGTGGTAAGGCTGATTCGTCATCTTGTTCGTAGTAACGCTTGGTTAGTTCAACAATGCGTTGGCCAGCCTTAAGGAACAATTGCTCACGGTCAGCGTGTGTTGCCAACATTGAACCATTGCCTGGCTGACTAAGGCCTAATGCTTCAGTCAAACAGTTCATGGAGTTAGCAGTGAACATGCCTGAGCAAGAACCACAGGTTGGGCAGGCTGATCGTTCGATCTGCTCGCTTTGCTCATCAGACACTTTCGGATCAGCGCCTTGGATCATGGCATCAACCAGATCCAGCTTTAAGATCTGATCTGATAGCTTGGTTTTACCCGCTTCCATTGGGCCGCCTGAAACAAAGATCACAGGGATATTGATGCGCATCGCTGCCATCAGCATTCCTGGGGTGATTTTGTCACAGTTAGAGATACAGACCATGGCATCCGCGCAGTGTGCATTCACCATGTATTCGACTGAATCGGCAATCAACTCACGTGATGGCAAGCTGTACAGCATGCCGCCGTGGCCCATAGCGATACCATCATCAACGGCGATAGTATTGAATTCTTTAGCGATGCCGCCTGCTTCTTCAATCTCGCGTGCAACCAGTTGGCCCATGTCTTTTAAGTGAACGTGACCCGGTACGAATTGGGTGAATGAGTTCACCACAGCAATGATAGGTTTACCGAAATCTTCATCTTTTACGCCAGTTGCACGCCAAAGGGCGCGTGCTCCGGCCATGTTACGGCCGTGGGTAGTGGTGGCTGAACGATACTTAGGCATTTCCTTGTCCTCTTAAACTACTTATTTGGTTTGTGGGGTGACGGGATCGAGCCACCCCCACTTATCTTCTGTTTGGCCATTAAACAGACCAAAGAATGCGGATTGTACTTGTTCAGTGATTGGGCCGCGTGCACCTTCACCGACAGTGATCTGATCAACGCTGCGTACTGGTACAATTTCTGCGGCGGTGCCTGTCATGAATACTTCATCGGCAAGATAGAGAGCTTCACGGGCAATGTTCTCTTCGCGGACGTCATAGCCCATTTCTCGGGCCAAAATCATGATCGAATCACGAGTAATGCCCGGCAATATAGCGCTGGTGGCGGGCGGTGTTGAAATCACACCATTTCTGATCACAAACAGGTTTTCACCTGCACCTTCAGACAGGTAACCATCGACACTTAATGCAATGCCCTCTGCGTAACCATGACGGCGAGCTTCGCCGCCGACCAATAGGCTAGAGAGGTAGTTACCACCAGCTTTAGCCGCGGTTGGAATGGTGTTTGGCGCAGCACGGTTCCAACTTGAAATCATGGCATCGACACCGTTAGCCAGCGCTTCTTCACCAAGGTACGAACCCCAGCTAAACGCGGCAATGATGATATCCATTTCAGTTTCTGGCGGCGGACACACACCTAAACCCACGTTGCCGATAAAACCTAACGGGCGGATATACGCGGAGTTGAGTTTGTTGGCACGAAGCGTTTCGCGACACGCTTCCATCAGCTCATCAACACTATATGGGATAGGAAAGCGGTATATTTTTGCGCTGTCTTTAAGACGCTGCATGTGCTCGCGGTGGCGGAATACGATGGGACCATTCGGCGTATCGTAGCAACGAATGCCTTCAAATACGGAGGTGCCATAATGCATGGCGTGGGTCAGAACGTGAACCTTGGCATCTTGCCAAGGAATGAGCTCACCGTTTGACCAAATATAATCCGCTGTGTTTGCCATTATTTTAATCCTTTTAGATAACGCATTACTGTTGTTATTGTGGGAGCAGACGTACGTGCGAGACATCCCATAACTTGTCTAATTGGCTTTGAAGATTGGCGATAGGGCGATCGCTCGTGACTTGCAAGGTAATTTCAACCACATTGCAGTCGTCGGTATGATGCATGTCCAAACTGGTGAGGCGAAAACCTCGGTGACGCACAATGCGCAATAAGCGTTCAAGCAATTCGGGCTTGTCATCTGCGCCGATAAGCAGGGTGTGAGATTGACTCATGTTCTCTCCAACATATCCTGGTTGGCGGCGCCAGGCGGAACCAGCGGCCATACGTTCTCTTCCTCTGAGATAGCAACATGTAACAGATAGGCTGTGTCACTTGCTAGCATCGTCTGCAGTGCAGGGATGACTTCGTCTTTTCTGGTAATGGTTTTGCCTGGGATGTTAAAGGCGCTTGCGAGCCTGACAAAATCCGGGTTGTCAGACAGATTGGTCTCACTAAAGCGTTTGTCGAAAAACAGCTCTTGCCACTGACGAACCATCCCCAAACGCTGGTTATCCAGCAGGACCATTTTGACGGGTATATTACGCCGTTTTAGCGTGCCAAGCTCCTGAACGTTCATCATAAACGAACCATCTCCCGAAACTAACACAACCTCATCATCTGGACGTGCCATTTTGGCGCCCATCGCCGCAGGTAAACCAAACCCCATCGTGCCTAGCCCAGCTGAGGTGAGTAAGTTCTCCGGACGTCGTGGCTGAACGTGCTGCGCTACCCACATTTGGTGTTGGCCAACATCCGTGGCAACCACGGTTGAGTCCGGCATCATGTCAGACAGTTGATTTAGCAGCAGTGGTGCATAAATCGCCTCACCCGGATGATCATAACGCCAACCGAAGTCGGTCATCATCGTGCTAATTGTCGTTTGCCATTCTGATATGTCTGCGGGTTCGCCAAGCTGCGGTAACACCGTGTTGAGTTCACCGCGAAGGGCGACGTTAGCGCGGCGCAGTTTATTAAACTCTGCCGCATCGATATCAATATGCACCACGGTTGCATTTGGCGCGAAGGTATCGAGCTTGCCTGTCACTCGGTCATCAAAACGCGCACCGATAACGATCAGTAGATCTGATTGCTGAACCGCAAGGTTGGCAGCTTTGGTGCCATGCATACCGAGCATACCTAAGTAGTACGGGTAATCTCGATGAACCGATCCCAACCCCTTCAAGGTGCAAGTGGCTGGGATTTGGCTGTGATTAAGAAATTGGCGCAAGGTGTCCGTAGCATGCGCCAGTTGTACGCCACCGCCGACATACACGATAGGCTGTTTGCTGGCTGCTATCAGCGCATTGGCTTCTTGCAAAGATACGGCAGAGACATCGGGTGTGAATGGCTTCTTGATTTGTGCCGTCGACATATTGTCAATTTGGCCGAGTTGCACGTCTTTAGCGATATCCACCAGCACGGGACCTGGACGACCTTCTTTCGCAACAACAAAGGCTTCCGCCAACGTTTTCGCAAGATCATTGGGGTCGGTAACCAGAAAACTGTGTTTGGTGCAAGCAAGTGACAAACCGAGAACATCAACTTCTTGGAAGGCGTCGGTACCGATAAGAGGGCTAGCAACCTGACCTGTGATAGCAACAATCGGCACGGAGTCCATCATGGCATCGGCAAGGCCGGTGATCAGGTTCGTGGCGCCAGGGCCGGATGTCGCAAGACACACCCCCACACCTCCAGTTGAACGGGCATAACCGATCGCAGCCATGGCAGCACCTTGTTCATGACGACAAAGCACGTGATCAAGACCGCCGTCATAAAGGGCATCGTAGACGGGCATGATTGCTCCACCCGGATAGCCGAAGAGGGTGGTGACACCTTGCTGACGCAAAGCGCTTACGACTAACTGTGCACCTGTCATAGCAATCCCCTCTGACGCTGAGTTTGGGAGATGCAGGCTTGCTCTGCTTTTTGATATGGTTTCATGCCGCTATTTCCTTACGCGTTATTACAACCAGACTTCCAATGTTAAAAAAGCCCCCGAACCTTTCGATGCGGGGGCTGGTTGCGATGTTTGTGTGTTATTTTCTCGCCGTCGCAGCCCCTCGCGGTAGTACCACCACGATAATTGAAATAATAATGACTAGGGCGCGATTGAGTTGATTCATTTTGTGTTTTTTACCGTCATTTGTGTCGGTGATGTATGACTATGTCAACGTTTGTTTGCATACATGTTGTCTGTTCCTAGTGGTATCACAGACGTCCGTCGCATGACAAGTAAAAACTGGCCAGTTTTTTCATTTTTCGCATCGTAATGCAGTAATACTATTTCTTTATGCACATAACCAATTGATAGTTAAATAGATAAATATTGAGCATTATGAATCTTGCCATTATTCAAAGCCGAGCCTGTGTGGGTGTCGGCGCACCACAAGTCACTGTTGAAGTGCATATTAGTAACGGTTTACCAGCCTTTAACCTCGTTGGTTTGGCTGAAACCACGGTGAAAGAAGCCCGCGACCGTGTTCGTAGCGCCATTGTTAATTCAGGTTTTGAATTCCCCGCAAGGCGTATCACGGTGAACCTTGCGCCAGCAGATTTACCCAAAGACGGTGGGCGATTCGACTTACCCATCGCGCTAGGGGTTTTGGCAGCTTCTGGGCAGATACCTATGACAACGCTCTCTAAGCACGAATTTGTGGGTGAATTGGCGCTTTCAGGGCAACTGCGTGCGGTAAAAGGCACTTTACCTGCCGCGGTTGTTTGTCGGGAAATGGGAAGAAGCTTAGTTGTACCGGATGATAACGGTGGGCAGGTTGCTTTGGTGGGGCGTGATATCCATTTATCTGCGCCCGATCTAAACACCGTGTGTCGTCATCTTAGCGGGCAAGGCAGCTTGATGCTCAAAGAGCCTGATGATATGGACGTTGTGCCCCAGGATAATCATCGCTGTTTGCAGGACATTATTGGTCAGCAACAAGGAAAGCGCGCACTGGAGATCTCAGCGGCAGGTTCCCACAACCTTCTTTTTCTCGGACCGCCAGGGACAGGAAAAACCATGCTGGCATCGCGAATGGCCGATTTATTGCCCCCCATGAGCGATACAGAAGCATTGGAAACAGCCGCCATCACCTCACTGACTGAGCGTCCATTGCACGAAGGCAATTGGCGTCAACGTCCGTTTCGCGCTCCTCACCACTCTAGCTCTATGGCGGCGCTGGTTGGCGGCGGTACGGTACCTAAGCCGGGTGAGATATCCTTAGCGCACAACGGTATTCTATTTCTTGATGAGATGCCCGAGTTTGAGCGCAAAGTCTTAGATTCATTAAGAGAGCCGTTGGAATCTGGCGAAGTGATGATTTCACGCGCGAACAGTAAAACCCGCTTTCCTTCTCGCTTTCAGTTGATAGGGGCGTTAAACCCAAGCCCTACAGGGCATTACGAAGGCCAACTAGCGCGGTCGAATCCACAAGCCACATTGCGTTACCTTAATCGCTTGTCGGGTCCTTTTCTGGATCGCTTTGATCTATCCATCGAAATCCCAGCCCTTCCTCGTGGCACTCTGACGGAAGGCGGCGATCGCGGCGAGCCTACCAGCGTGGTGAAAGCGCGAATCGAAAAAGCGCGAGGGGTGATGCTCTCTCGGGCAGGAAAAGCAAACTGTTTGCTATCAAGCCGCGAGATTGAAACCTATTGCCCGCTATCAAAAGCGGATGCGGATTTTCTTGAAACCGCACTGCATCGACTAGGTTTGTCTATTCGTGCTTACCATCGCATTATCAAAGTGGCGCGCACCATTGCTGATCTGTCTGGTGAGCCGCATATTCAGCGTGGGCATCTCGCCGAGGCGCTGGGCTACCGCTCTATGGATCGTTTACTCAAGCAGTTGACCTCTTTGGCGAGTTAGCCCACCAGCAGTTGATGGGCCTCTGGGTAACTGAATGGTGTTTTTTATGGCTGCGGCGTATGATTACGCCTCAATAAAAAATTCAGTCTACCGTATTGGAATCATCACTTTGCTTTTGCTCCTCAACATGCTTTTTTTCAGCGTCAATACCGCAGTGAGTTCTTTGCTTCTTTGCGTATTAGCGTTAATCAAAATGGCTTTGCCCGTTCCTGTGCTGCAACGTGTGCTCACTCGTTTTAGCAATAACATTATGTGGGTATGGGCAACCCTAAATCATAAAATGTTGAACCTGACATCCGGGGTGGAGTGGGACATTCAAGGTGGTGAATCACTGAGTAAAGATGATTGGTATTTGCTGATTTGTAACCACTTAAGTTGGACTGACATCGTCGTTGTTTTTTCGGTATTTCGTAACCGTATCCCCATGGCGAAGTTCTTTCTTAAGCAGCAATTGTTGTATGTCCCTTTTCTTGGCATGGCCTGCTGGGCGGTAGATATGCCGTTCATGAAACGATATTCACGTCAGTATTTGCTCAAAAACCCACAAAAACGTGGCAGCGATTTGGCCTCAACACGTAAATCCTGTGAGCGCTTTCGCCAAACGCCGACCACCGTGGTGAACTTCGTTGAAGGTACCCGTTTCACCGAACGGAAGCAGCGCCTCAGCCAATCTCCTTTCAAACACCTTCTGTCGCCAAAGACTGGCGGGATTGCCTATACCCTTAGTGCAATGGGCGATCAATTTGATGCCATTATCAATGTAACGGTGGTTTATCCAGAAAACCGTGAATTGCCGTTCAAAGATTTACTGTCCGGTAAGATGAAGAGAGTCGTCGTGCGTATAGATAGTTTGCCTGTTGATGCCAAGATTAGGGGTGACTACTTTAACGACAAAGCCTTCAAGCACGAATTCCAACAATGGCTGCATCAGCGCTGGCTGGAAAAAGATGACGTGTTAGATGGGATTTACAATGATGAACATCATGCGCAAATTGATACGCGTGAACACCAAGAATCAAATGCGGCTTAAGCTGAGTTGTTCAACACGACATCCAAAACGAAAAAAGGGCCAATCGGCCCTTTTTTGATGTTGTCTGTTTTACTGCGTGAGTAGGAAGTTGACCAACTCAAAGTAATCATCGGTCGATTTCACGGTTTTTGGCGTCACGTGATATTTACCGTTCACGATGACCGCGGGCACGCCACGCAAGCCTGATGCTTGGAACCCTTTATCAAAACGGTTTGCCATCGCGTTCGCTGCAAAGCTGTTGAAGGTACCATCATATTGCTCGGCATCGACGCCTTCATCGATGAACATTTGGCGCAATTCTTCGTCATTACGTGGTGGCTTTTGCAAAAGGTGTATACGGTTAAAAATCACCGGCATTATTTTGTCTTCCACACCGAGCATGATCGCTGTTGCTTGCGCTTTGCTTAGCGATTTGCCCATATTGCCACCCATAAATGAAACATGGTTTTTGTTGAAGGCAACATTCTCAGGGATCTGCTTTTTCAGTTCTTCCATCAAACCTTGGCTTTTGAAGCAATGCGGGCAGTAGAAAGAAAAGAATTCGGTCACGGTTGGTGACTCAGTTTTTGGTAAATTCAGTACCTGATAATCTTCACCCGCATTAAAGCGTGCTGCGTGTGCCGAAAAGGCCAACATTGTGACTGCCGCAAAGGCTAATAGTTTCTTCAACATAACGTTCTTTCTCCCTGAGTATAATTATTAGTCGTCCTACCAATGAGGCGTCAGTGACAGCACTGGCTCCTCAAGCGCTGCCAATTGTTCTTTAAAGGCGAGGACCTGATTTTCCCAGTATTTTGCCTCACCAAACCAAGGAAATGCACGAGGAAAAGCAGGATCTTGCCAACGTTTTGCCAGCCAAGCCATGTAATGCACCATTCTAAGACCGCGTAAAGGTTCAATAAGTTGCAATTGTTGGTGCGGAAAATCATGAAATTCTGAATAGGCCTCAGCAATGGTATCAAGCTGTGCAATGCGATCATTGCGGTCGCCGTTAAGTAGCATCCAGATATCTTGAATGGCAGGGCCATTTCGCGCATCGTCGAGATCAACGAACATTGGACCATCTCGCCACAAAATATTACTCGGGTGACAGTCGCCGTGAAGACGAATGGATGGCCAGTTATTTTTCCACTGAGACTCCAATACGCCGATCAGTCTGTCTAGATCAGAAAAAAAGCTGTTTTCTAGGTGCATGGGAATGAAGCTGCTGTTTTCCAGTTCGCGGCGCGGTTGGAAAACATACTCTTCAAGGCCCAGAGTCGGGCGGTGCACGAATGGGTTGCTGGTGCCAACTTGGTGAATGCGGCCAAGGAAGCGACCGACCATTTCTAGTTGATCCCAGTTATCGACTTCAAAAGAACGTCCACCAACACTGGGGAACACCGCAAATCGATAGCCTTCATAGTTAAACAAGGTCGTGCCACCAAGGTTCATTGGCACAGCAACGGGAATGTCCGCATTTTGTAGATCGAGTGCAAATTGGTGTTCTTCGAGGATCTGTTCATCGCTCCAACGTTGTGGGCGATAAATCTTGGTCACTAAGCGGCGACGGTGTTCATCTTGAAATTGATAGACGCGGTTTTCATAGCTGTTGAGTGCCAGCAAACCGGATTCGGGGCGAATACCGACCGATTCTAGCGCATTAAGCAGCATATCTGGGGTCAGTTGTTGGTAGTTAAATTGCGCGTCGCTCATAGGATCACTTGGGTTAGGTGATGATATGTGATGGTATCAGAGAATCTGTGGCGGATGACGATTGCGGTAAAAAATGTGTGGCAGCAAAAAAGGGCGCTATTTAGCGCCCTTTGATGGATGGAAATATCAGAGTTTGCTGATAAATCGACTTTCTGTTTCTACTGACTTTTGGTCATCACCGGATTGTCGCTCAAGCACAAAAGTAATGTTAGCCACGGGCGTGCTGAGTTCGTAAGGGTCAATCGCAAGACTGACGGGTAACGTAAACACTTCCCCCGCTTTCAGCGTTACTTTTTGTTTGCCATACCATTCGATGCCATTAATACCTGTCACTGACAATGTGTAGGTTTCAGGTTGCTGAGTCTTATTGAGGATTTTCAATGTGTAGGTATTCTCAATCAAGCCATCACTGTTGGTTCTAAACAGTTCTGTGCGGTCTCGAATGACATCGAGACGCATCGGCTGGACTTCCGAGAGTAAATAGAAGAACAGGCCACACATGGCAATCATGACCACGCCATAACCAATAAGTTTAGGACGTGCAATATCGACGTCATGACCCTCTAACTTATGCTCTGTGGTGTAGCTGATAAGGCCTTTTGCGTAATTCATCTTTTCCATGGTTTCATCACAAGCATCGATACATGCGCCACAGTTAATGCATTCATATTGCAAACCATCGCGGATATCGATACCTGTCGGGCAGACTTGCACACAAAGGTTACAATCGATGCAATCACCCAGCCCTAGCTCTTTGGGATCTTTTTTACGAGGGCGTGGGCCGCGTTGCTCTCCACGGCTGGAGTCATAGCCAACGATGAAAGTGTCTTTGTCGAACATGGCGGATTGAAAGCGAGCGTACGGGCACATGTGAATACACATGATAGAGCGCATCCAGCCTGCATTGCCGTAGGTACACACACTGAAAAACAGCACCCAGAAGGTTACCCAGAAAGTACTGCTGAAGGTGAAAAACTCAATAAACAACGTTTTGACGGGCACGAAGTAACCCACAAACGTGAGGCCTGTGAGTAGCGCCACTGCAAACCAGCAGATGTGTTTGATCGCTTTTCTTGCTATCAGCGCTTTGGTGGGAGGCAATGAATCTTGCTTGCGGCGTTTGTTGGCCGAGCCTTCCAGTTTTTCTTCAAACCAAATGTAGATAAAAGTCCACACGGTTTGAGGGCATAGATAGCCACACCATACTCGGCCTAAAAAGGTGGTAATAAAGAAGAGGCCAAAGGCGGCTATCATCAGTACAGACGCGAGCAGTGTCAGGTCTTGCGGCCAAAGCGTCGTGCCAAAGAAATTAAATTGCTGGTGGCCAATATCAATCAGAATGGCTTGCCGGTCTCCGTAGGGGATCCATGGTGTGAGTACAAACAACAACAGGAAGAACCACCCCATCTTCTGGCGTAGTTTTTGGTAGATCCCTTTTGCCTCTCGCACATAAATGCGATTGCTTGGATTGAAGCGATCTCCGCTTCCTTTGTGGGTCTTGGGGTTAAATTCTTTTGCGGTGACGTCTTTAACGTCGATTTTATCCTTGCTCATGACACCTGCATTCCTTGGGTCAAACGGGTTTCCCCGACGTATCTGCACGGGTACGTTGCCTGTGCATCATTCGATTAAGGCTTATCTCAATGATAGACCGCAAATTATACCGTAGCTGATGCAGGGATTTCTGTGCGTATGGTGGGAAATTAATCGGCAAGAATGCGGGGGTGGCGTGTAACCGCTGATTGTTTTGAAATAAAAAAGCGAAACCCAAAGGCTTCGCTTTTCTGTCCGGTATTCTGACTGGCTTTTAGCTGATGATGCCACGCGCTCGTAAGATGGCGGTTTTGAAGTCATTCTCGCAATCTTTAGCAAGGCCTGGGATCATTTCATCTTTGTTGCTGTTACGCATTTTCAGATGATAGATCAGCACGTCATCGGTCAGATCTTCCAGTTTTCCCACATACCCAGCTTCTTGTGCCAATCTGCCGATCATCTCAATCAGATTCAACTCAGGCTCTTTTTGCCATTCAGGGTGAAGCAATTCGATCAGTTCGTTTACGCGATGACATTTCATTGAAGACTCCAAAAAAGTGAGCAATTAGCCTTAGTTTTTATGTGTCTTACAGTACCAGATTCATGTTGTGCAGACCACGTTGGCATGAATATGTGGTGTCCGATTAGGCCGCTTCACCCGTTGGAACTTCGCTATTGACGGGGATTGGACGGACTAACGTCAGATCTGGAGTAGTGTTGACCTCTGGCTTGGCTTTGAAGCGAGGCGCGAAAGAGGTTGAACGCATACGTGCAGGAGTACGGGTAACACGAATAGTAGCAGGGCGCATTTATTGGGGGTTCTCATTCATTGCGCATCCATGACGAGTATCAAATACAAAGTGACGTCAGGGATTCCGTTGGCTGCTAGCCTTACTGCGTATTCACTCTGGAGTGTAATTTTCGCGCGGAGTATAACGAAAAATAACTGATGAAAAAAGCAGCGATTGAAAAATAATTAAGGCGGCATCACGCCACCTTAATTATTTTTATGTCACGCTTTGGTGAGCCCTTTACGCGATGGGCATGACGCGGTTTCTTCCTAAGCTTTTTGCTTCATATAACAGCGCATCGGCGCGACCAATTAAGCTATTAATTTTTTCACCTTTCTCGAATTGCGCGACACCGATGGACATGGAAATATTATCGAGTTTCTTGCCGGTTTTTTTATCTTTGATAACGAGCCTGTCGATGCTGGCTCTGATGGTTTCAGCGACGCGACACGCACCATTGAGTTGACGATTGGGCACTAAAATAGCGAACTCTTCTCCACCATAGCGAAAAGCTTGGATGCCTTCGCGACAGTAATCGGATAAGCGTTTGGCTGTGAGTTTCAATACCTGATCGCCCATCAGGTGCCCGTAGGTGTCGTTGAAACTTTTAAAATGGTCGAGATCGCATATCAGCAATGAGAACCCTTTTGGTGGCGGTTTACTTGCAAGTGCATCCAGTTCAGCGTCAAAGGCTCGTCGATTGAGCAACCCGGTCAGCGCATCGTTCAGCGCCTCTTCATTGGCTTGTGCCAGCGTTTCTTTCAGTCGTTCAATCTCTTTTTGCGCATCGGCAAGTTGGTTCTTGAAAAAGCTGGTGGATTGACGAATTTGATTTGACCCTTTAACGGCGCTACGCACAACAGCAATCGTTTCATCCATTGACAATGTTTCTTCGCCGACGCGCGAGAGTTGGGAGAAGGTCTTATCTAACGTGTTTTGAAATGTATCAGTGTCTTTGAGGGTGTCTTGCATGGTGTTGCCCATTTCCAACGCTAAAGCCTGTAAGCTTTGCTGGAAATCATCCACTTCCTTGACTTTTTTATCCGCAAAGTGAGATTGATATAACTGTTCACACTGTGTTTCGCTGAGCGTACCTGTAGCTTGTATTGATTCATTGATGTGCCACGAGAGGTCGGTGTCTGAGTCCGCCACATAGGTATACCACAGGGCATAATTGGTAGGTGTCGCTGGCACTTGGTGTTTCATTAGTAAGGGAACGACTTTCTTTAAATATCCTGTAGATAGCACAAAATTATCTTTAGACATGGCTGGCTTATTCTCCGTTCAATCATGCAAGCGAAACGATGCCGCTGACTACCAGTTTTATAAGCTTAGTAGAATTTAGAGAGATGCTGTGACAGCAACACCATTGACGTATGTCTACACTGAGCAAAAATGGTTTTTTGTGTGAGGGATCTAGCGATGAATAAGACAAGGAGAGGTCATCATGGGGTGGTTTAAGAAAGCGTTGGCAAAAGTGGGCGTCGGCAGCGCCGAGATCGCATTGGTTTTGCCTAAAACATCGTTCGTTCAGGATGAATCAACATCGGCCACAGTTTTAGTCACTGGGGGTAATACTCGCCAGCAGATTGATACTTTATCGTTTGAGCTTCGTTGTGATTATATGGGGTGGGAGCAGCTTCGCTCGAACGGAGAGCAAGGTCAAAAGCGCCAGAAACGGCGGATGACACATCCATTGGTTAAATGGCGACTGCCGGATACCTTTGCGCTTGAAGCGGGTGAGCAGAGACAATTCGATACCCAGTTTCAAATCCCATTGGACACGCCGTTATCGATGGGGGATGGAAAGATATGGGTGGTGGGCAATCTTGATATTCCCATGGCGAAAGATGCGTCCTGTGAGGTTTTTCTGACCGTCACACCCGATGCGCTGTTGAATGCGGTGTTTGAAGGATTTGAACAAGCAGGTTTACGCATTGAAAAGGTCAGCAACCAAGATGTTGAACTGGCCTTTTTGCCTTTTGAGCAACGAATGACTTTGGTGCCAGTGTCTGGCCGATTGATGGAAAGCTTGCGACGCGTTGAGTTGGTGGCGTCTCGAGATACTGAGGGATTGCAGTTGGCGCTAGTGTTATCGCGACAAGGTGAAGGAGTCGGTGATGCCTTAGGGCGTTTAGTGGGGGCGAATAAAGTGAAACGCGCGTTGACGATTCCTCATGATGCTTCACCCGTGCAAATCACTAAGCACATTGAGGCGTTTTTGGACAAAATCGAATAATATTTTAAGCTTACACGTGTACGCTTAAATGTGTCATACTCATTATCAGCCTCACTTAAGTCGTTTTATTTAGAAGGATGATTGTCCAATGACGACCTGTGTATCTGACACTCCCTCGTACTCGGTTAAAGAAGAAATTGCCAGCAGCATTAGCCATGGGCTAGGTGTCTTGTTCGGTGCTGTTGCACTCATATTACTGTTGGTCAAAGCGGTTGACGCGCACGCCGATATGCTAAGTATTGTGAGTTATAGCGTCTATGGTGCCAGTATCATTATTTTGTACTTGGCCTCGACCTTGTATCACGCCATTCCTTTTGAAAAATTCAAACGCGCGCTTAAGACTTTCGACCACTGCGCTATCTATTTACTGATAGCCGGGACCTATACCCCGTTTCTGCTGATAAGTTTGCGCACGCCCTTAGCGATGGGTTTGATGGCGCTGATTTGGGGTATTGCATTGGTGGGCATCGTAATGAAAATTGCGTTTGTTTACCGCTTTGAATCCTTATCACTCTTTACTTACTTAGCCATGGGGTGGCTGTCGCTCGTGGAGGTTTATCAGTTGGCGGATGTGGTTCCGACAGCAGGATTGGTTTTGTTAGCATTGGGCGGCGTGGTGTATTCCCTCGGTGTGATTTTCTACGTCAAACCTTCCATTCCCTATAATCATGCTATCTGGCATTTATTTGTGTTGGGTGGGACAGTGCTTCATTTTCTCGCCATCTATTGGTATGTCACGCCCGTTTAAGCTTTTAGAAAGCCATTAACAATCAGAAAAGGCGAGAGAGTAGAATCTCTCGCTTTCTCATTTTTTATGGCATGGTTAATCGCGCCAAAAGGCCGGAAACAACAATACAAGTACTGTCAGAATTTCCAACCGCCCCATGAGCATGCCAATGCATAGCGCCCATTTTGCAGTGTCAGACAGACTGGCAAAATTGCCGGTTGGGCCAATGATGTTACCCATGCCAGGACCAACATTGGCAACGGCAGTCATGGCGCCGCTAAGGCTAGTAATTCCATCCAAACCTGTCGCTGCCAGTACCATTGCAACCACTAAGATGGTGAACAGGTAGGTGATGGCGAATGCCACCACTGAACGCACGATATCTTCATTGACGGGCCTGCCGTTGTAGCGCTGAATAAATACACCGGATGGGTGAACCAGTTGTTGAATGTGTTTTTTTAACAGTGCTAATGCCACCTGAAAACGGAAAATTTTCGCTCCGCCTGCCGTTGAACCAGAGCAACCGCCCACGATTAACATAAACGCAAAAATGACCGAAGCAAACGGGCCCCATGCCGTGAAGTCATCTAACCCAAATCCTGTTGTGGTTACGACCGAGACGATGTTGAACGTGGAGACGCGAATTGCATCGGCAATGGCGTAGCTTTTGTATGTCACTAGCCAGATACTCACCATCGTGGAGGTGGCGAGCACGAGATAGGTAAAGCCACGGATCTGAGCGTCATTGATGACCAAGGATGCATCACGTCGACGCAGAGATTGCATCATGAGCAAGAAAGGTAATCCGCCCGCAAACATGAACACAGTCCCTACCCATTGCGCGGAATGAGAGAAACGGTTCATTGACGCATCAGACGTAGAATAGCCGCCTGTAGATATCGTTGTCATGGCGTGGTTAACCGCCTGAAAGGGAGTCATACCTGTTAGCCAGTAAGCGAGAAAGCAAAGTACCGATAAGAACAGGTACACTTTCATAATACTGGTCGCGACGTTTTTGGTGCGAGGGCTGGATTTTGCCGACCAGTCTGACGATTCAGTTTGAAACAATCGCATGCCACCCACATTCAAAAACGGCAAGATCGCCACGCCCATCACGATAAAGCCGACGCCGCCAAGCCATTGTAATATTGAGCGCCAGAGCAAAATGGCGGGCGCCATTTTGTCGAGATGGCTTAATACCGTTGAGCCTGTCGTCGTAATGCCTGACATGGTCTCGAAATACGCATCGGTAAAGCTGATGTGGTTGATAAACACAAACGGTAGTGCTGCAAAGGCACTGGCGATCAGCCACACCAATGTGGTGATGACAAACATGTCTCGGGCATTGAGTCGAAAATTATCTGTTTTGCCAAGCGTTAAGCAAAGGAAGGCGGCAACATGAGTGATGATGACCGCGAGGCCAAAATCGAGAAACCCTGGTGTGCCCGTAAAAAACGCGGTCAGGGTTGGGACGTACATGAAAAGGGCGATCTTTGATAAGACCAACCCGATAACAAACAGTACGGGTCTGAAATTAACCATGCATAGTTCGGCGTATTAGAGGAAGAATGGACTTGGCTGGAACAGCCTTTCCACATCCGGGATATACTTCTTATCCACCAAGAACATCACCACATGGTCGTCTTGCTGAATAACCGTTTTATCATGAGCGATCAGAACTTCGTCTTCTCGAACAATGGCGCCAATAGTGGTACCTGGTGGCAATTTAATGTCACCAATGGCACGACCAACGACTTTTGATGTGTTGGAATCACCGTGTGCAATGGCTTCAATCGCTTCGGCTGCACCGCGACGAAGTGACGACACGTTGACGATGTCTGCTTTACGAACGTGAGTCAGCAAGGCCGATATGGTTGCTTGCTGCGGCGAAATCGCAATATCAATGGCCCCACCTTGCACGAGATCCACATAGGCGCTGCGCTGAATCAGTACCATGACTTTCTTGGCACCTAAACGTTTTGCCAGCATAGCTGACATGATATTGGCTTCATCTTCGTTGGTCACTGCGATAAACACATCAATCTGATCGATATGCTCTTCACTCAACAACTCTTGATCCGACGCATCACCACAAAAAACGATGGTGTTTTCGAGTATCTCGGACAACTGTTCAGCGCGTCGAGGGCTGCGCTCAATGAGCTTCACGCTGTAAGCACGTTCTAAGCTGCGCGCAAGTCCTGCGCCAATGTTGCCGCCCCCAACAATCATGATGCGCTTATAAGGCTTTTCAAGACGCTGGAGCTCACTCATCACGGAGCGAATGTGGTTACTGGCTGCGACAAAAAACACTTCATCATCCGCTTCAATGATGGTGGTGCCTTGCGGACGAATAGGACGGTCGCGGCGAAATATAGCGGCAACACGGGTATCAACGTGAGGCATGTGCTCACGCAGAGCGGACAGTGCATTCCCCACCAACGGACCACCGTAATAAGCTTTGACTGCGACGAGGCCGACTTTGTTATCGGCAAAGTTCACCACTTGCAACGCACCCGGATATTCAATTAAGCGATGAATATACCTTGTTACCAACTCTTCTGGCGCAATCAGGTGATCGACCGGACAGGCATCGGTTTGGAATAGCTGCTCTTTAGCAGCGAGGTACTCAGGGCTTCGGATCCGCGCAACGCGATTGGGGGTGTTGTAGAGGGTAAAAGCGACTTGGCAAGCAATCATGTTGGTTTCGTCGGAGTTGGTTACCGCAACCAGCATGTCGGCATCCTGCGCGCCGGCTTCTAACAGTGTAGATGGATGGCTGGCATAACCTTGAACGACGCGTAAATCGTATTTGTCTTGTAGCTCTCTGAGGCGCTCAGGGTTTTTATCGACAATGGTAATGTCATTATTTTCGCCAACCAGATTTTCGGCCAATGTACCGCCGACTTGTCCAGCCCCCAAGATGATAATTTTCATAACGTCTGCCTGAACCTCAGTTCATGTTTTATTGGTTTTTACGGGTGGGCGTTGCCGCACCCGCATTGGCACCACTACGCTTTTGTTAGTTCCGCGTAATAGAATCCATCCATGTTTTCTTGTCCCGGCAAAATTTGGCGACCGGGTTTGTCAACAGTGCCTGTTTTTAGCGTTGCATCATCGGTGCGAGCAAGAAACGCTGTCACTTGTTCGCTGTTTTCTTGTGGTGTGATAGAGCAGGTTGCGTAGACCATGGTGCCACCTGACTTTAACTGCGCCCACATGGCGTCCATGATTTCGGATTGCAACGTGACAAGCTGTGCAATATCGTCGGCGCGTCGTAGCCATTTGATGTCTGGGTGGCGACGTATCACACCCGTCGCGGAACATGGCGCGTCAAGCAGGATACGATCAAACTGTTCACCCTGCCACCAATCAGCAGGATAACGTGCATCCCCGCATATCACCTGTGCATTGAGTTGCAAACGTTGGAGGTTCTCTTTCACGCGCAGTAAGCGGGTGGCGTCGACATCCATCGCAACAACCTTCGCATCCGCTTGGTGTTCAAGAATATGGCAGGTTTTTCCACCCGGTGCGGCGCAACAATCCAAAATCAGCTCGCCAGATTGCGGCTTGAGATAATTGATTGAAAGCTGGGCGGCAGCATCTTGAACAGACACCCAACCATCAGCAAAGCCTGGCAGCGCTGTCACATCACACGGTGAGGCAAGCTTGAGTGCGTCTTCGGCTTCTGAGTGAATATCGGTGTCGATGCCTATGTCTGTCAGCAGTGCGCGGTAGCTATCTCGGGTGTGATGAGTACGGTTAACGCGAAGCCACATCGGGGCTTTCTCGTGATTAGCTTCAACAACCTGTTCCCATTGATCTGGATAGGCGTTTTGCAACAGCTTCAACAACCAACCGGGATGGCCATATTTACCGGCGTCGTGCGTGACAGCGGCGGTATCTAATTCTTCTTGGTTGCGTTGGTAGCTGCGCAATACGGCGTTAACCAGGCCGCGAAGCTGTGGCTTTTTAAGTACTTTGGTGGCATCGACTGTCTCAGCAACAGCAGCATGTGGCGGTATACGCATGAAGCTTATTTGGTAAAGCCCCACCAATATCAGATGGTGGAACACACGTTGTTTTCCCTTCAACGGCTTGTCCATCAGACTTTGGGTGATGGATTCAAGGCGCGGAAGCCAGCGCAGTACGCCGTAGCAGATTTCTTGCAACAGTGCGCCATCTCGCGGTGCCACTTTTTGCTGAGCAGGTGGCAGAACCGCAGACAGCGATTGTCCTTGATCGACCACCTGATAGATAACCTGTGCAGCGACAGCTCTTACATTCATTAAGGTACCTTTGTCAGGAAGTCACGCGCTGTGATAAGACAGCGCGTGATGAAAAGTGTTACTAACCACTAAAAAAGGCCAGCAAGCTGGCCTCCGGCATTACAGGATATTGCCAGGTTCAAACCAGTCGCGGCGAGAGTTCAACATGTCTGCTGCACTCATGGCTTTCTTGCCCGGGGGCTGGATTGACGTCAGACATAGCACACCGTTACCCGTGGCAACGCGAATGCCTTTTTTGTCTGCCGACAAGATGGTACCAGGGACATTTGTGCTTTCGTCCGTCTCGACGTCGGCATCCCATACTTTGATGTTGTGCTCGCCCTGATCGTTGACGGTCAGGGTGAAATAGCTCACAGGCCATGGATTGAAAGCGCGAATGCAGCGTTCAATCTCAACGGCACTCATGCTCCAGTCGATCTGTGCTTCTTCTTTGCTCAACTTCTTGGCGTAGTTTGCCAGTTCGTCATTTTGCTTTTCAGCGACAGCTTTATCCGCTGCAATATCATCCAAGCAATCAACCAATGCGTCAGGTCCAAGTTCCGCCAATCTTTGATAAAGCGTGGCACTGGTTTCTTTTGGATCAATGCTCAGGGTTGCGATTTTTAGCATATCGCCAGTATCTAAGCCTTCATCCATTTGCATGATGGTGACACCGGTTTCGGTATCGCCTGCCCAGATAGCGCGCTGAATAGGCGCAGCACCACGCCAGCGTGGCAAGATAGAACCATGTACGTTGATGCAACCAAGGCGCGGCGTATCGAGTACCACTTTTGGCAATAGTAAGCCATAAGCAACCACCACCATGATATCGGCATCAATCGCGGCTAATTCTTGCTGCGCGTCTTCGGCTTTTAAGCTTGCAGGCTGATAAACCGGGATGTTGTGTTCTTGTGCGAGGACTTTTACGGGACTAGCCGTCAGTTTTTTTCCTCGACCAGCAGGACGATCTGGCTGGGTATACACCGCAACCACATCATGGTGCGAAGACAACAACGCCGCCAGATGAAGGGCGGCGAAATCCGGCGTGCCGGCAAATGCAATACGTAGTGATTTGCTCAAGGAAACCTCAGTTGGTTTTTTCGTTAGCGCGTTTGATCTTTTCGAGCTTTTGTTTGATGCGCTGTTGCTTTAACGGCGACAGGTAATCAACAAACAGTTTGCCTTCAAGGTGGTCTAATTCGTGTTGTACACAAATAGCCAGCAGATCGTCGGCATCGAATTGATAAGGGTTACCATCGCGGTCGAGCGCTTTCACGGTCACTTCAGATGCACGTGCCACTAACGCTCGTGCGCCAGGAACAGACAGACAGCCTTCTTCAATACCATCTTCACCGCGCTTTTCGATGATCTCTGGGTTGATCAGTACCATCGGCTCGTCGCGCGAATCAGAGATATCAATCACGACAATGCGTTGGTGAACATCAACCTGCGTTGCCGCCAAGCCAATACCTTCTTCGTCGTACATAGTATCTAGCATGTCATCGATGAATTTTTGAATTTCTGGTGTGACGCTTTCTACCGGTTTAGCCACCGTGCGTAGGCGATCGTCCGGGAAGGTTAAAACCTGCAATACACTCATAAACGTCTCTTAAAATTGTTGAACTGTGCCGTATCCGGCTTTGGTAATTGGGCTAATTCTAGACATTTTGCGATTCAAATGACAGCATCCAAATGAAAGTATGCTTTTGGAGACATAGGATGTTTAAAAAGCTCGCCACGCTTTGTTTGGCTTATCTGTTGTCAGCAGCTGCAGCTGCCGCTGTTATTGAGGTATCAAAGGATGCACCGGACAATTATACCGTGCGCAAAGGCGATACCCTTTGGGACATTGCTGGCCTTTATTTGGAAAACCCTTGGCAGTGGCCTCATTTGTGGCAACAAAACCCAGCAATTGAGAACCCTCACCTTATCTATCCAGGGGATGCACTGAGATTGTCATGGGATGAAGGACGACCCGCATTGTCTCTTGCAACGGGTGAACGGCTCACCAAGCAATTGCCGATTAGCTCTGCGTCACAGTCCGTGCTTAAACAGTTTCTGACGTTTGATACGCTGATTGGCGAGGCTGAGTTTGGTCTGGCACCTCGAGTCTTGGGGAGTCAGGATGGTTGGAGTTACATTTCTAAGCGAACTCCTTTCTTTATTGATGCATCCGTTGAGTCTGAAAACTGGTTCATTTACCGACCAGTGACAACATTTGAGCGTACTGAAAATGATCAAATGTTGAAGATGATAAGCCTTAAGAAGGTTGCTGAAGCCAAGTTAGTCAGAGTACATGACGATATTTCTGAACTTAAGCTGGTGAAGCAATCTCAAGAAGTCAGACCTAACGACATTCTTTTACCGGCACTGGGTGTAAAAACGGGCAGTGTTTTTCATCCCCAAACGGCACCGAGTGGATTGGAAGGTAATTTGATCGGTCATCTTTATGGCAGTAAGTATGTAGGCCTTCGTCAAATCGTGGTGGTTGATCGGGGTGCAGAGGACGGCGTGAAAGCGGGACATGCGTTATCTGTTCAGCAACCTGGTGCTGTGCTGAAAGGGGTAAAAGGCGACATGCGTTATGAAAGCGACATTGATAGTGCCGCTGCCCCTGTGTTGACACAACTGCCGGATCAGCGTGCGGGGATGTTGCTGGTCATAAAAAGCTATCCACACTTTAGCTTGGCAATGGTCGTTGATGCTACTCAGCCACTTTCTGCACCTATGTTTGTGACGTCAGCGGAAGGCTAAAATGGATGCATCGCTTGAGTCTTGGTTGCGGCTTGCTGCTGTGCCAAGACTTGGCGGCAATGCCGTCAGTAAAATCATTTGTAAGTACCCGCCAGAAAAACTTGTTGAACTTGAAGATATACACTTAGCGGCACTGGGCTTTAAACCCGCGCAAATTAAAGCGCTTCGTTACCCTGATATGTCAGTCATCGACAAATGCATGACATGGTGTTCTCTACCGAATAGAGACATTATCAGCCTCACTGATCCGCGTTATCCTTATCTTCTCAAGCAAATCTCCGGTGCACCGCCTCTTTTGTTTGTGGAGGGGAATCCTGACGTTTTATCTTTACCCCAGATAGCTATCGTTGGAAGCCGAGATGCTAGCGCAGAAGGGCTATCGCTTGCGCATGCATTTGCTCAGTCGCTGGCCGAGCATGATGTGGTGGTAACCAGTGGTTTGGCGCTCGGGATTGATGGTAGAGCGCATCGCGGTGCGCTTGATGCAGGAGGGCGAACCATCGCGGTATTAGGCTCTGGGCTTGAAAAGGTGTACCCTTCCCCCCATCGTGATCTTGCTAAAGATGTCACGTCAAACGGTGCCTTGGTGTCAGAGTTGTGGCCATGGTCACCGCCAAAACCTGCATTTTTTCCGAGAAGAAATCGGATTATCAGCGGTCTTTCTACAGGTGTACTTGTTGTTGAAGCTGCACTGAAAAGTGGCTCATTGATCACCGCACGCCTTGCACTTGAGCAAGGGCGCGACGTTTTTGCGCTACCAGGTTCAATACACAATCCTCATGCTAAAGGCAGTAACGGGCTTATTAAGCAGGGCGCATTTTTAGTGGAATCTGTTGATGAGATTTTAGAGCAGGTGGGCGCGCTAGCGGGTTGTGCAATTAACCACCAGTTAGACGTGGCACAGGCTCAAGTTTTACAAGAAGAATTGCCATTTCCTGAACTGTTGGCTAACGTAGGAAATGAAGCAAGGTGTGTCGATGTGCTTGCAGAGATCTGCGATCAACCCGTTCACGAAATCATGATGAAGTTGTTAGAACTAGAGCTACTGGGGCTTGTATCCGCAGTACCCGGTGGCTATGTCAGAGCGAGGAGGGGATAGCCATGATGGACATCTTAATGTACCTGTTTGAAACTTACATCCATAGTGATGTCGAGTTGCTGGTAGATCAGGACGAATTGGCTGATGAACTCTCCAGAGCAGGGTTTCATCAGGACGATATATATAAAGCGCTGAACTGGCTGGAGAAACTGGCGCTATTGCAAGACGCCGACAAGACCCCTTATTTAACGGGGAGTGCGTTGACCTCGGTTCGTATCTTTACGCCAAAAGAAATGGATCGTCTGGATACTGAAAGCCGCGGATTCTTGATATTTCTGGAACAAATCAGCGTGCTGAGTCCAGAAACCCGTGAGATGGTCATTGATCGTGTGATGGAATTGGAAACGCAGGAATTCGCATTAGATGACTTGAAATGGGTGATCTTGATGGTGCTGTTCAACGTGCCAGGTAATGAGCGCGCGTATGATCAGATGGAAGACCTGCTGTATAGCACAGCAGAAGACGAGTACCTTCACTAAGGCTACTCTCCTATAAGTTTTTGAGGCTAATCTGTTTTGGCTGGAAAAATTGATGAATCGCTTTTCAGTGCGCATGAACATGCACTGGAGCAAGAAGAACGCTGCCCACAATGTGGCAGCGTTCTTGTTATTAGGCACAGTAAACGTGGACCGTTTAAAGCATGCTCTGCGCACCCTGACTGTGACTTTACTGAATCACTAAACCACAATGATGGCCATGTGGTGAAGGCGCTCGGGTTGCCGTGCCCTGAATGTAGCAGTGAACTCGTGTTGCGTCAGGGGCGTTTTGGCATGTTCATCGGCTGCTCATCGTATCCGGTGTGTCAGCATATTGAGAAGCGTGATCAGGCACCTGAAGGTGGTGATGGGATAGATGTAGCGTGCCCAGAGTGTAAAACGGGTGCTTTGCATGAGAAGAAGTCGCGCTTTGGAAAAGTCTTTTATGCCTGTGATGGCTACCCAAAGTGCAAGTTCGCTGTCAACCTTAAGCCCATTAAAGGCGTATGCGAGATTTGCGGTTACCCGTTGTTGCTCGAGAAGACATTGGCGGCGGGAGCGTTTAAGGTTTGTGCCAGCAAGAAATGCCAGCAAAAGCAAGGTTAGCTTTTGTGCTAGCTTTCAGTGAAATAAAAGCCGCATTTGCGGCTTTTATTTTATTTGCTTAGCGAAGATGCGGCATCTTTTAATGCTGGGAATTCATTTTCTGCCAGCAGTGATGTTAGATCCTTCAATATGATACTCAGCTCGGCGGTTGTGTCTGCACAGACATTGATGTGACCGATTTTACGTCCCGGACGTGGTACTTTGTCGTACCAATGCACATGTGCAATACGCATAACTTCGTCCGGTACTGTCACCTCACCAACGATGTTGATCATGGCTGTGGGGCGAATGCGGGCAGCACTGCCGAGTGGCAAATTGCAAACCGCGCGCAGATGATTTTCAAACTGGCAAACTTCCGCGCCTTGTTGTGTCCAATGGCCTGAGTTGTGCACCCGTGGCGCAATTTCGTTTACCATCAATGTGCCGTTAACATCAAAGAACTCTATTGCTAACACGCCGACATAATCGAGAGCGTCTGACACGGCTTTAAACATGGCTTCGGCTTGAGTTTGCAACGCCTCGTTTTCACCCGCTGCAACGGAAACACTCAAAATACCATCGGTATGGATATTTTCTGTCAGCGGATACGCTTCAAGCTCACCGTTCGCGTTGCGAGCGCCAATCAATGACACTTCACGATCAAACGGTACGAACTCTTCAGCAATGACACACTGACGATCACCTTGATGAGATGCTTGCAAAAATACAGCGATATCTCTCCAAGTGGGCTCTATATCATCAAGGGATTTTAAGCGCCACTGGCCTTTACCATCGTAGCCATCAAGGGCGCTTTTCACGATCATTGGTACACCGATGGTGCTCAGGGCTGTATCAAAATCTTCACGGTTTTGGATGGTGTGATAACGTGCATTGTTGACGCCTGCTTTGTCGAGCAAAGCTTTTTCCTTGCGGCGATCACCACCGGTCAGAATCGCTTCTTCTCCAGGGGAGAACTTTCCGCTGGCCTGACAGATGCTAAGAATATCAGGCGCGATATGCTCGAACTCGGCAGTGATAATATCAGCGCCTGCAATCCCGTTTTCTAATCCATGACCCAGCACTTCGAGTGTGACAGGGTGAACCAGATTGCCACTTCGCACATCATACGCGCTAACTTTTAGATTTAGCGGGGCTCCCGCTAACGCCATCATTCGTGCCAGTTGCCCAGCACCTAGAACCAGCACATTCATGATTAACCTACCGACGGGTCAGGGTGAGCCAGAACCGTTTCTGTTTGGGTTTGGCGGAAGTTATCGATTTTGCTCATTAGGGCGTCATCGCTGGTTGCGAGAATTTGCGCGGCTAGAAGGCCTGCATTGGCTGCACCTGCATCACCAATTGCAAGGGTGCCAACCGCAACACCTTTTGGCATTTGTACGATAGAAAGCAGTGAGTCCATGCCTTTCAATGCTTTTGACTGAACGGGTACACCCAAAACAGGAAGACTGGTAAATGCAGCGGTCATACCAGGGAGGTGCGCTGCGCCGCCAGCACCGGCAATGATAACTTTTATGCCACGAGAAGCAGCATTGTTGGCATACTCTGCAAGCAGTTGAGGGGTTCGGTGGGCTGAAACCACCTTGGTTTCATACGCAACGCCGAAGTGATCCAGCATGTCTGCTGCGTTTTTCATGGTTGGCCAATCGGATTTTGAACCCATGATGATGCCGACTTTCATATCTGCTCCTGTAACTACCGTGTACTGCGAAGTGGAATTGCGCGTCATTATATCGGTAAAAATCCGCAAGGAAAACGTTTGCGTCTGTGCATTTCGCTACAAGCTTACTTGTTTAGGGTGGAATGAAAATTAACGAGTGTGTTTCGATGTGTGACAAAAATGTTGAGAATGACATTGGTAATTAGTCATAGTATGGCGAATTTCGAAATGCCTGATTAGGAGAGAAACCTTGGCGAATGTTGAACAGTGTGTCGCTGCATTGGCGCACGGTGAGGTGATAGCATACCCGACAGAAGGTGTATTTGGCGTTGGTTGCGACCCTGATAATGTACAAGCGGTACAAGCGTTGCTGTCGGTCAAAGAGCGAATTAAAGCTAAGGGCTTAATCTTAATCGCTGCGAACTTGGCGCAGTTAGACGGTTATATTAACCTCGATGCTTTGAGTGATAGTGTCAAAGCGGATGTGCTGGCCACTTGGCCAGGCCCTGTGACCTGGGTGATGCCTGCGGGCAAAAACATCACGGATTGGGTGACGGGCCAGTTTGACACTGTTGCCGTGCGTGTGTCTGATCACCCTGATGTTCAGGCATTGTGCGTTGCTTATGGAAAACCAATCACATCGACCAGTGCCAACTTGAGCGGTAAAGAGCCTTGTAGAACCGTTGAAGAGGTCGTTAACCAGCTTGGCGATCGCGTACCGTGTGTGTTGAATGGAATAATTGGTGGACGTGATAAGCCAACCGAGATCCGCGATGCGCGTTCTGGTAAGGTGCTACGTCAAGGCTGAATAAGTTAGTAATAAAGAAGGAATTAACGTGCCAAACCTCCCTCAGCAAGTAGATAAAGAAGCTGTAAAGCGCTTTTTACTGTCGCTTCAGGATTCTATCTGTGCTGCATTAGAGCAAGAAGATGGTGTTGCAATATTTCAGGAAGATGCATGGCAAAGAGAAGCTGGGGGCGGAGGTAAAAGTCGCGTATTGCGCGAGGGCGCTGTTTTTGAACAGGCGGGCGTGAATTTTTCGCATGTGTTCGGCGACAAGATGCCAGGATCCGCAACCGCACATCGTCCAGAACTTGCTGGTCGAAGCTTCGAAGCGATGGGGGTGTCTTTAGTTGTTCATCCAAACAACCCTCATGTACCGACGTCTCATGCTAACGTTCGTTTCTTTATTGCAGAAAAAGAGGGTGAAGACCCAGTATGGTGGTTTGGTGGTGGCTTTGACTTGACCCCATTCTATCCAGTTGAAGAGGATTGTGTTCACTGGCACCAAACCGCCAAAGTAATTTGTGCGCCATTTGGCGATGATGTTTATCAAGAACATAAGGCGTGGTGTGATCGCTACTTCTTCTTACCGCATCGCAACGAAACGCGCGGTGTAGGCGGCCTCTTTTTTGATGATCTTAATAGCTGGGGTTTTGATGCCTCGCTTAATTATATAGAAGCGGTGGGTCAAGGCTTCCTTGATGCCTATTTACCTATTGTCCAAAAACGTAAAGACACAGAATACGGAGAGCGAGAGCGACAGTTTCAGCTTTATCGTCGTGGTCGCTATGTTGAATTTAATCTTGTGTATGACCGTGGCACATTATTCGGTCTACAAAGTGGCGGACGTACTGAATCTATCTTAATGTCGATGCCACCTCTCGTCAGATGGCAATACGGTTTTGAGCCAGAAGTGGGCTCCGCAGAAGAAAAGCTCTATACCGAATATTTAACACCAAGGGACTGGTAAGCACGAATGGATAAGTACGTCGTTGTTGGTAATCCGATATCACACAGTAAATCCCCTTTTATACACACATTGTTTGCGCGCCAGACAGGTCAGCAGATGACGTACGAAATGTTTGAAGCACCTATTGGCGAATTTAACCAAGCTATAACGGCTTTTTTTGCCTCGGGCGGAAAGGGCTGCAATGTCACTGTGCCATTCAAAGAAGATGCTTTTGCTTTTGCAACCATGCTGACTGAGCGCGCTAAGCTAGCAGGCGCGGTAAATACCCTGAAAAAGCTCGACGACGGTGGCATCCTCGGTGACAACACTGATGGTGAAGGTTTGGTGCAAGACTTATTGAGTCATCATGTCCAGCTTGAAGGCACCAACATTTTATTGTTGGGAGCAGGCGGTGCGGCAAGAGGGGTGATATTGCCTTTGCTTAAGCATGATCCTGCCTCGTTGGTTGTCGCGAATCGCACAGCCAGTAAAGCATTAACCTTGTCTGAATTGTTTTCAGAACATGGGAATGTCTCAGCCAAGGCATTTGATGAGCTAGAAGGCTCAGCATTTGATGTCATCATCAATTCAACGTCCGCGAGCCTATCGGGTGACCATCCCAATATCCCTTCTTCTGTTATTGGTGAAAATACCACTGTCTATGACATGGTGTATGGTGCAGGTTTAACGAGCAGTAACCAATGGGCTAAGGCGCAAGGTGCATCTCGCGTTATTGATGGTTTGGGTATGTTGGTGGGACAAGCTGCCGAAAGTTTCACTATATGGCGAGGTCTTAGACCCGGAACGACTCAGGTATTAAGGGAGCTTCGCCGTAACTTGGCGGATTAGTGATGAATCAAAGTATTATTTTCGCCGATGATCAGCGCATAAGTGCTGATAGGCAGGCGGTGCATTTCGATGCTCAACAGTCTGGAGTTCTGATCCCTTGTTTCGTTGCTATTGCGGATCTGCAAAAGCAACATCAGGGTGAGTTAACATCAGAAAAAGCGATACTGGATGTTTTTAGTCAGTATCGCTTCGATTATGAAGACCTAGCGCAAGAGGCAATTGAAGCTGAAGACATCAATGAGCGCGGGGAGGTTTGGGTCAGTTAGCTTTCAGCTAAATACTCGTTCTTCGTTGCTACATAGTTGTCAGAGGATTTTTGCAAGAACGCTCGTTCTGCTTCTTTCAATGGGCGAGCTTGTTTCACTGGGCTACCGACATAAAGATATCCTGATTCGAGACGCTTCCCTGGTGGCACCAGACTGCCTGCTCCAATCATCACATTATCTTCGATGATGACGCCATCCAATACGATAGCACCCATTCCGACCAGTACATTGTTCCCAATCGTGCAACCATGCAGCATCACCTTATGACCAACAGTAACGTCATTACCAATAATGAGGGGGTAGCCTTCAGGGTTATCATTGTTCTTGTGGGTCACGTGTAATACCGAACCATCCTGAATATTGGTACGATCACCGAGACGAATGTGGTTAACGTCACCACGAGCTGCGACAAAAGGCCAGATACTTACATCATTACCTAAAGCTATGTCGCCAACTAAGACGGATGTTGGATCGATATAAACTCGTGCGCCAACCTGAGGGAAGATACCTTTATAGCTGCGAAGTATAGAAGTCATCATGATTTCCTGACGGGATATATGAATCTCAGACTATCTCGATGGCCGGAAGAGTGCAATTCTTCAGCGGTTTAATGTGATTTAGTGGTCTTTAGAGCGAAAATCGACCGAACGGGTCGTTTTGGATGAAAACCTGCAATAAAGCCCTTGCCAAGATCTCAAACCTCCCTATAATGCGACCTCACTGACACGGAGCGCGGCGCCAACTAAGGCATTGCACATCCAATCAGTACGGCGAAAACGGCTTCAAAACTGAATGGAAATAAACGCTTGACGTTAACGACCCAATCAGTAGAATGCCCGCCTGCTTCAACGGAAAAGCCCAGTGCTTATCGCGGTTGAAGGGAGTCAACAAGACGTTTTGGAGGCGGTGAGCAGCACGCTGAAAAATCTCAAAATTTCTTCTTGACTTCATCGCCCGGCAGCGTAGAATTCGCAGCCCTGACGATGAGAAGACTACTCCAAAAGAGCAGCTTCTACAGTCAACGTTCTTTAACAATTTGACCTATACAATCTGTGTGGGCACTCGTACTTGATAGACATAAGATTTATCAATGAACTGAGTGACCCAAGATGGTTGAGCTCTTCGGAGTAACACTGTCAACGCAGTCAATGCAGTTTTGCCTTAGGGCAAAAAAGTAATTCAGTATTCATTGAGCGTTAGACCTGTTTCTTCGGAAATGGGGATAACAAGAAAAATTCTAATTGAAGAGTTTGATCATGGCTCAGATTGAACGCTGGCGGCAGGCCTAACACATGCAAGTCGAGCGGTAACATTTCAAGAGCTTGCTTTTGAAGATGACGAGCGGCGGACGGGTGAGTAATGGCTGGGAACCTGCCCTGACGTGGGGGATAACAGTTGGAAACGACTGCTAATACCGCATGATGTCTACGGACCAAAGAGGGGGATCTTCGGACCTCTCGCGTCGGGATGGGCCCAGTTGGGATTAGCTAGTTGGTGAGGTAATGGCTCACCAAGGCGACGATCCCTAGCTGGTTTGAGAGGATGATCAGCCACACTGGAACTGAGACACGGTCCAGACTCCTACGGGAGGCAGCAGTGGGGAATATTGCACAATGGGCGCAAGCCTGATGCAGCCATGCCGCGTGTGTGAAGAAGGCCTTCGGGTTGTAAAGCACTTTCAGCAGTGAGGAAGGCGGATACGTTAATAGCGTGTTCGTTTGACGTTAGCTGCAGAAGAAGCACCGGCTAACTCCGTGCCAGCAGCCGCGGTAATACGGAGGGTGCGAGCGTTAATCGGAATTACTGGGCGTAAAGCGCATGCAGGCGGTTTGTTAAGCAAGATGTGAAAGCCCCGGGCTCAACCTGGGAACCGCATTTTGAACTGGCAGGCTAGAGTCTTGTAGAGGGGGGTAGAATTTCAGGTGTAGCGGTGAAATGCGTAGAGATCTGAAGGAATACCGGTGGCGAAGGCGGCCCCCTGGACAAAGACTGACGCTCAGATGCGAAAGCGTGGGGAGCAAACAGGATTAGATACCCTGGTAGTCCACGCTGTAAACGATGTCTACTTGGAGGTTGTGGCCTAGAGCCGTGGCTTCCGGAGCTAACGCGTTAAGTAGACCGCCTGGGGAGTACGGTCGCAAGATTAAAACTCAAATGAATTGACGGGGGCCCGCACAAGCGGTGGAGCATGTGGTTTAATTCGATGCAACGCGAAGAACCTTACCTACTCTTGACATCCACAGAAGCCGGAAGAGATTTTGGTGTGCCTTCGGGAACTGTGAGACAGGTGCTGCATGGCTGTCGTCAGCTCGTGTTGTGAAATGTTGGGTTAAGTCCCGCAACGAGCGCAACCCTTATCCTTGTTTGCCAGCACGTAATGGTGGGAACTCCAGGGAGACTGCCGGTGATAAACCGGAGGAAGGTGGGGACGACGTCAAGTCATCATGGCCCTTACGAGTAGGGCTACACACGTGCTACAATGGCGTATACAGAGGGCAGCGAGACCGCGAGGTGGAGCGAATCCCAGAAAGTACGTCGTAGTCCGGATCGGAGTCTGCAACTCGACTCCGTGAAGTCGGAATCGCTAGTAATCGTGGATCAGAATGCCACGGTGAATACGTTCCCGGGCCTTGTACACACCGCCCGTCACACCATGGGAGTGGGCTGCACCAGAAGTAGATAGCTTAACCTTCGGGAGGGCGTTTACCACGGTGTGGTTCATGACTGGGGTGAAGTCGTAACAAGGTAGCCCTAGGGGAACCTGGGGCTGGATCACCTCCTTAACGATACTATTAATGCAAGTGCTCACACAAATTGTATAGGTTGAAAAAGCAAAGAACATTACTTAGATGTGTTTGTTGCCCCTGTGGTTAGCACCCCATTCCCTTGGTAAAAGAGGGTGAGGTCGTTGGTTCACAGCCAGGGACGCAAAATTGGGTCTGTAGCTCAGGTGGTTAGAGCGCACCCCTGATAAGGGTGAGGTCGGTGGTTCAAGTCCACTCAGACCCACCAATTTCGTTTCCTAGACGAGATTGGTTAAACACTAAGTATTCGATGGGGTTATAGCTCAGCTGGGAGAGCGCCTGCCTTGCACGCAGGAGGTCTGCGGTTCGATCCCGCATAGCTCCACCACTCTTTAAACGCATTCTCACGAGTGTCTTTAGAAAGTGGACATCTCTGTATCAGAGACACATCACTTTGCTCTTTAAAAATCTGGAAAGCTGACTAGTAGATTTATGACTTCTCTTTATAGAGAGGGAATAAATTGAAATCTGTTTCTTATCTCTCTACCCGAGAGGTAACGAAACAAAAGTTCTCAAAACGTTAATCCTGATGGGATTAACACCAAACACATTCAAGTGTTCTTGGTTTCATCGAAAGATGAACATATTTGAGTCCGGCGAAAAACCGTTCAACGTTCTTGGTTTCCACTTTTTCATAAAAGTAGGGTCAAAAACAGCGAACCGACTCTTTAACGAGAGTCACCTTGGTTGTTTGTCCATACATAAAGACCTCTTGGGGTTGTATGGTTAAGTGACTAAGCGTACACGGTGGATGCCTTGGCAGTCAGAGGCGATGAAGGACGTATTAACTTGCGATAAGCGTAGATAAGGCAGTAAAAGCCACTTGAGTCTACGATTTCCGAATGGGGAAACCCACGTGCATAAGCACGTATCATGCAGTGAATACATAGCTGTATGAGGCGAACTCGGGGAACTGAAACATCTAAGTACCCGAAGGAAAAGAAATCAATTGAGATTCCGGCAGTAGCGGCGAGCGACCCCGGATTAGCCCTTAAGCAGTTTAAGTGTTAGTGGAAGCCTCTGGAAAGTGGCGCGATACAGGGTGATAGCCCCGTACACGACAATGCTTTTATTGTGAAAACGAGTAGGACGGGACACGTGGTATCCTGTCTGAACATGGGGGGACCATCCTCCAAGGCTAAATACTCCTGACTGACCGATAGTGAACCAGTACCGTGAGGGAAAGGCGAAAAGAACCCCTGTGAGGGGAGTGAAATAGAACCTGAAACCGTGTACGTACAAGCAGTGGGAGCCTCTTCGTGGGGTGACTGCGTACCTTTTGTATAATGGGTCAGCGACTTACTTTTAGTAGCAAGGTTAACCGAATAGGGGAGCCGTAGGGAAACCGAGTCTTAACTGGGCGAATAAGTTGCTAGGAGTAGACCCGAAACCGAGTGATCTAGCCATGGGCAGGTTGAAGATTGAGTAACATCAATTGGAGGACCGAACCGACTAATGTTGAAAAATTAGCGGATGACTTGTGGCTAGGGGTGAAAGGCCAATCAAACTCGGAGATAGCTGGTTCTCCCCGAAAGCTATTTAGGTAGCGCCTCGGACGAATACTACTGGGGGTAGAGCACTGTTAAGGCTAGGGGGTCATCCCGACTTACCAACCCTTTGCAAACTCCGAATACCAGTAAGTACTATCCGGGAGACACACGGCGGGTGCTAACGTCCGTCGTGGAGAGGGAAACAACCCAGACCGCCAGCTAAGGTCCCAAAGTTATCGCTAAGTGGGAAACGATGTGGGAAGGCTCAGACAGCCAGGATGTTGGCTTAGAAGCAGCCATCATTTAAAGAAAGCGTAATAGCTCACTGGTCGAGTCGGCCTGCGCGGAAGATGTAACGGGGCTAAGCGATACACCGAAGCTGCGGCATCAACTCTTCGGAGTTGTTGGGTAGGGGAGCGTTCTGTAAGCCGTTGAAGGTGAACTGTAAGGTTTGCTGGAGGTATCAGAAGTGCGAATGCTGACATGAGTAACGATAAAGGGGGTGAAAAACCTCCTCGCCGGAAGACCAAGGGTTCCTGTCCAACGTTAATCGGGGCAGGGTAAGTCGACCCCTAAGGCGAGGCCGAAAGGCGTAGTCGATGGGAAACGGGTTAATATTCCCGTACTGCTTATAACTGCGATGGGGGGACGGAGAAGGCTAGGTGGGCTTGGCGACGGTTGTCCAAGTTCAAGTGCGTAGGTGGGTGTCTTAGGTAAATCCGGGACGCTGTTAACACTGAGACACGATGTCGAGTCACTACGGTGATGAAGTCATTGATGCCATGCTTCCGGGAAAAGCCTCTAAGCTTCAGGTTATAAGGAATCGTACCCCAAACCGACACAGGTGGTCGGGTAGAGAATACCAAGGCGCTTGAGAGAACTCGGGTGAAGGAACTAGGCAAAATGGTACCGTAACTTCGGGAGAAGGTACGCTGCCTCCGGTGAAGTCCCTTGCGGATGGAGCTAGAGGCAGTCGCAGATACCAGGTGGCTGCAACTGTTTATTAAAAACATAGCACTGTGCAAAATCGAAAGATGACGTATACGGTGTGACGCCTGCCCGGTGCCGGAAGGTTAATTGATGGGGTTATCTTCGGAGAAGCTCTTGATCGAAGCCCCGGTAAACGGCGGCCGTAACTATAACGGTCCTAAGGTAGCGAAATTCCTTGTCGGGTAAGTTCCGACCTGCACGAATGGCGTAATGATGGCCACGCTGTCTCCACCCGAGACTCAGTGAAATTGAAATCGCAGTGAAGATGCTGTGTACCCGCGGCTAGACGGAAAGACCCCGTGAACCTTTACTACAGCTTGGCACTGAACATTGACCCTACATGTGTAGGATAGGTGGGAGCCTTTGAAGCATCGTCGCTAGATGGTGTGGAGGCAATCTTGAAATACCACCCTTGTATGCTTGATGTTCTAACGTTGGTCCCTTATCGGGATTGCGGACAGTGCCTGGTGGGTAGTTTGACTGGGGCGGTCTCCTCCCAAAGAGTAACGGAGGAGCACGAAGGTGGGCTAATCACGGTCGGACATCGTGAGGTTAGTGCAATGGCATAAGCCCGCTTGACTGCGAGAATGACAATTCGAGCAGGTACGAAAGTAGGTCATAGTGATCCGGTGGTTCTGAATGGAAGGGCCATCGCTCAACGGATAAAAGGTACTCCGGGGATAACAGGCTGATACCGCCCAAGAGTTCATATCGACGGCGGTGTTTGGCACCTCGATGTCGGCTCATCACATCCTGGGGCTGAAGTCGGTCCCAAGGGTATGGCTGTTCGCCATTTAAAGTGGTACGCGAGCTGGGTTTAGAACGTCGTGAGACAGTTCGGTCCCTATCTGCCGTGGGCGTTGGATGATTGAGAGGGGCTGCTCCTAGTACGAGAGGACCGGAGTGGACGAACCTCTGGTGTTCGGGTTGTCACGCCAGTGGCATTGCCCGGTAGCTAAGTTCGGAATTGATAAGCGCTGAAAGCATCTAAGCGCGAAGCGAGCCTCGAGATGAGTCATCCCTGACACTATAAGTGTCCTAAAGGGTTGTTGGAGACTACGACGTAGATAGGCAGGGTGTGTAAGTGCTGCGAGGCATTGAGCTAACCTGTACTAATTGCCCGTGAGGCTTAACCATACAACACCCAAGGGGTTTTAGCGGACTCAGATAAGAACGTTGAATGTGTATTGAGAGCATATAGCTAGTCAGAATTTTCCCAGATTTTGTTTTTCGCCTCATGGCGGGGAACAGTACAAAATTTGCTTGGCGACCATAGCATTATGGACCCACCTGATCCCATGCCGAACTCAGTAGTGAAACGTAATAGCGCCGATGGTAGTGTGGGGTCTCCCCATGTGAGAGTAGGACATCGCCAGGCTTCAAATTCGTTTTCATCTTTTAAGAAAAAGATGAAGGCAAAAAGTTCAGATACACGCATTGAACTGTGTGTATCGGATAGACACCAAGGTGTTTATCCCCGTGTGGAGCGGTAGTTCAGTTGGTTAGAATACCGGCCTGTCACGCCGGGGGTCGCGGGTTCGAGTCCCGTCCGCTCCGCCATTTATTAAGAAGCCTCGTCAGAAATGACGGGGCTTTTTATCGTCTAGAATTTATCAAAGGGATAATACAAGATCGATATTTGAACCCCTATCGAGTTCATTGCCCATCTATTAGCTATTGTCACAAATCCTTCTTTACACGATCAAAAAGTCCCTCCTGTATGGATACAAATTCCCAGCACCATAGCGACGTACATCAGAAATCCCAACCCGTTACCTGCCCATATCGTTGGGTTTTTATGGTAAAGACCGTAGATCGTCCAAAGCAGGGCAATAGCTGCGTACAGCAGCCAAGTTATCAAAGATAACCCAGCAGCATGTTCACTGTGAGAAAAATATAGTTTGTACAGTTGAGGCAGTGTGGCAAGCGGGCTAATGAGCCCCATAACGAGCATGACAGGCTCGAGTGCTCTTCCAAAGCGTTCTATAAGGGTCATATTGTTCCAGGCTGACGTTTACTCATAAATTCAGACTAATGGGCGGCGTCAAAACCTGCAATGAACGAGGAGGGCGATATCGAGACTGTACCGGAAATGATTAGATCGTGATGGTTTTACTTTCAACGACATCCCAAAGAGCTTTCACTAAAGGGTTGTCGAGTTGAGATCTCAGGCAACATACACCAAGCTCAAAAGGCTTGATGGGAGCTAGCCTGAGCCGATTGATTTTTTCTCGTACTGGGCTGTTATTTATTACAACATCTGGCGCGATCCCCACGCCACAACCTAATGCCACCATGCTAACAATGGCCTCATGGCCTGATACTTGTGCGTAAATATTTGGCTTTATCTTCATCGTCTTGAACCAAGTGTTGGCACGCTCTCTCGCTGTACCTGCTTCTGGCACTATAAATGGGATGGATGACCAATTCGGGGTATCGTTTTGAAGAGTATCGGCAAAGCTGCTGATCCCTGCAGGTGCAATAACAGACAATGGGATTTCACTAATGGCTTCAAAAGCGATTTTATTTGGCAGTTGTTCGGGCTTTGCCGATATCGCAATGTCAGCATCGCTAGAAAGGATTTTGTCTATTGCTTGAGCAGGATCGCCTGTTGAAACTTTCAGCTCAATCAAGGGATGACGAAGTCTGAATTCAGAGAGCAGTTCCGGTAAATGGCTATAGCTGGCTGTCACCGAACAAAATAGACGTATCTCGCCTTGAAGCTCGTTACCTGAGCCATTGAACAAGTTTTGATATTGCTGCCACTCATTGAGAATTTTGAGTGCGATTGGAAGAAGTTTTTTACCTGCCAATGTGAGTTCGACACTTCGGTTATCACGTAGAAAGAGTTGTTGATTCGCTTCTTGTTCTAGTTTTTGAATCTGACGGCTCAGCGCTGATGGACTGATGTGCATTGCCGCTGCTGTTTTTGAGAAGTTTTTGCTATCGCAAAGGTGAATAAAAAATTGGAGATGCCTGACGTCCATGAACGGTCTCTCATGTTGCAAAAAATGCAATTACATGTTGTGAATATATCACTTTAAGCAATCTTATGCCTGTTCTATTATGAAGCCAATTCGATGGGGCAGATTGTCATGCTTACATCGCTCAGGACAGTTTTTTCTTACGGAGTATTCGACATGTCTAACTATTTCAATACCTTAAACTTACGCGAGCAATTGGCTCAGTTGGGTGTTTGCCGCTTTATGGATAAGGCGGAATTTGCTAATGAAGCTGATTACCTTAAAGGTAAAAAAGTAGTTATCGTTGGCTGTGGCGCGCAGGGTCTCAACCAAGGTTTGAATATGCGCGACTCAGGTCTAGACGTGTCTTATGCCCTTCGCCAGGCTGCAATCGATGAACAACGCCAGTCTTACAAAAACGCGAAAGAAAACGGCTTTAATGTCGACACTTACGAAAACCTAATCCCACAAGCGGATTTGGTTGTAAACCTAACACCCGATAAGCAACATACTAGTGTTGTAAGCGCGGTTATGCCATTGATGAAACAAGGCGCTGCATTGGGATATTCACATGGCTTCAACATCGTTGAAGAAGGCATGGAAATTCGTAAAGACATCACTGTTGTGATGGTTGCGCCTAAGTGCCCAGGTACCGAAGTACGTGAAGAGTACAAGCGTGGTTTCGGCGTACCAACATTGATGGCGGTTCACCCAGAGAATGATCCGCAAGGTGAAGGTCACGAGATTGCAAAAGCATGGGCTGCTGCAACTGGTGGTCACCGTGCAGGTGTTCTTGAGTCTTCATTTGTTGCCGAAGTGAAATCAGATCTGATGGGTGAGCAAACCATCCTTTGTGGCATGCTTCAAGCGGGCTCTATCGTATGTTACGAGAAGATGGTTGCCGACGGTATTGAACCAGCGTACGCAGGTAAACTGCTGCAGTTTGGTTGGGAAACCATCACTGAAGCGCTGAAGTTTGGTGGTATCACGCACATGATGGATCGCCTGTCTAATCCTGCGAAAATCAAAGCGTTCGAATTATCAGAAGATCTGAAAGATCTAATGCGCCCACTATACAACAAGCACATGGATGACATCATTTCAGGTCACTTCTCATCGACCATGATGGCTGATTGGGCAAACGACGATGCAGAACTACTAGGCTGGCGTGAAGAAACGGCAGGTACGGCGTTCGAGCAATACCCAGAGTCTGACGTTAAGATCGCAGAGCAAGAATACTTTGACAACGGTATCTTGATGGTTGCGATGGTTCGTGCGGGTGTTGAATTGGCATTTGAAGCAATGACAGCATCAGGCATCATCGAAGAGTCTGCATATTATGAATCACTGCACGAACTTCCACTGATCGCTAACACTGTTGCTCGTAAGCGCCTTTATGAAATGAACGTGGTTATTTCTGACACTGCAGAATACGGTAACTACCTGTTCGCTAACGTTGCAACGCCTCTGCTGCGCGAAAAATTCATGCCGGGCGTTGGTACTGACGTTATCGGTAAAGGCTTGGGCAATGTTGGTAATGACGCTGACAACGCAACCTTGATTGCTGTTAATGATGCGGTACGTACTCACCCAGTGGAGTGGATTGGTCAGGAGCTTCGCGGCTACATGACTGACATGAAACGCATTGCGGTTGGCGATTAATTCGCATCACTGTAAATAGAATTGAAAAACCCGGCTTCTGCCGGGTTTTTTTATGTTCTTTTTACTGTTGAGAAAGATATTTATCCGTTGCTCTTCTCATTTAGCTTCTGTTCGAACTCCACCAATTTTTGCTCCATTTCTGCAAGCTTTTGGCGAGTGCGCAGTAACACTTGAGTTTGTACATCAAACTCTTCGCGGCTAACTACGTCCAGCTTTGCCAATTGACCTTGGATGACTTCACGAACTTTCTGCTCAACATCATTACCCAGATCTTTGACCGGCTTCGGCATAGACTCATGGATTTGCTTGGCGATTTGCTCCAGTTTTTTTGGATCGAACATGCATTACTCCTTAATTTGATGCCGTTATTCTAAGCAACACCATACCTTTTGTCGAAACTGTCTTGCGCACTTTTGGTGAAAGTGTGTTTCATCTTGATATGTAATGATAAAAAAAAGGGCCTCATCATGAGACCCTTTGTTTACACATAAATTAATGCGCTGGTTTTTCCTCTGCGATTCTCTCTATGTCTTCCTCAAATACAGGCAGCGGCTCGTGGCGGCTAGCCAAATATGAGTAAATCACAGGCAGAACGAACAGGGTGAACAGGGTACCGATAGCCAGACCTGCAACGATAACAATACCGATACTGAAACGTTGAGCAGCACCTGCACCCGTTGCATACATCAGTGGGATCAGGCCAGCAATCATCGCTGCAGTTGTCATCAGGATTGGGCGAAGACGCACTTTTGCCGCCTCCATCACTGCATCCATTTTGCTCTTGCCGTGCAGCAGCTGTTCTTCTTTGGCGACTTCACAGATAAGAATGCCGTGTTTGGTAATGAGACCAATCAAGGTGATGAGACCGACTTGAGAATATATGTTCATGGTTGCGGCGCCCCACGCAAGGGCTATCAAAGCACCACAGATAGCCAGCGGTACGGATACTAGAATGACTAGCGGATCACGCAATGATTCAAATTGAATCGCAAGAACAAGATAAATCACAGCCAGTGCTAGCATAAAGGTGCCAAGCAAGGCGCTACCTTCGGTCACGAACTGACGAGATTCTCCTAGGTAGTCATGCTGATAACCGCGTGGCAATTTTTCGGCTGCGATGCTTTCAAACCAGTCAATCGCGTCACCCATGGCAACGCCTGGCGCGGCAACCGCACCAATCGTCGCGGAGTTAAGCTGATTAAAGTGAGGCAGAGCCCGAGGCTCAGCAACCACATCAATCGTTACCAGCGAGCCAAGAGGCACAGCTTCACCACTGGCAGAGCGTACGTAGTAACCCTTTATTGATTCAGGGTTCTGACGGTATCTACGTTCTACTTGCGGGATCACTTCATAGGAACGGCCATCTAGGTCGATTCGGTTGACGTAGCCATCCGCCATCATGGTACCCAGGGTGATACCAATGTCCTGCATGGTTACGCCGTACGCACCTGCTTTGTCTTTGTCGATGTTGATTTTCATCGTCGCAGAATCGAAGTTCAGATCCATATCCGCGTAAACGAACTGAGAGTTGGTTTTCACTTCAGCCAAGATTTCCGCAGCTACTTGGAACAGGCTTTCGAAGTTGCTTGGCGTAGTGATCACAAACTGAATTGGCAAGCCCGAGGATGCACCTGGAAGCTCTGGCATCTGGAATGCCGTTACTGCCATTCCTGGAACGTCTTTTACCTCTTCTGTCATGCGTTTAACTACATCTGCCTGACTGGCTTCGCGATCACTCCAAGGAACCAAGGATGCAATACCAAACGCCTGATTGGACTTAGGTACGCCTGAGAATACCTGCGCGAACGACACTTCTGGTTGAGAAGCCAATTTCTCGTTCACTTCATCCATGGTGTTTTGGATGTAATCCAAGTTTGCTGTTGATGGGGCTGTACCCATCATCATCATCACGCCTTTGTCTTCTGCTGGTGCTAGTTCACTTGGAATGAATTTAAACAAAATTGGCAGACTAACAAACACAATGACGGCGAAGGTAATGATCACCGGACGAATCGTCATGATGCCAGCTAGCATACGGGCGTAGCCTTCGGTCATGCGATCGAGGAAACGGTGTACTGTGGCCTCGAACTTGTTTGGCTGCTCATTGGCTTTAAGCATTTTAGAACACATCATTGGGGACAGTGTCAGCGCGATAATGCCTGAAATAAACACCGCACCTGCCAGAGTGAGCGCAAACTCCTTGAATAGGGAGCCTGTAATACCTCCCATCAAGGCGATTGGCGCATACACTGCTGCGAGTGTCAGGGTCATTGAAATGACCGGTACGGCGATTTCACGCGTACCAATGATTGCTGCCCGAAACGGGGTTTCGCCGAGCTTTATATGACGGTCTACGTTTTCCAATACAACGATGGCGTCATCCACCACGAGACCGATAGCCAGTACCATTGCCAATAGCGTCATCAGGTTTAGCGAAAAGCCAAACACCTGCATTATCATCGCCACACCGATTAACGACAGTGGGATTGTGATAATAGGAATGAGGACGGCACGGAACGAACCGAGGAACAGGGTGATAACCACTAGTACAATCAATGCCGCTTCAATGATGGTTTTCACCACTTCATTAATCGATTCATTGATGGCAACGGTCGAGTCATACAACACGTTCATCTTAATGGTGCTTGGCATATTGCGCTCAAGCTCTGGAAGTTTGGCCATCACATCTGCCGCGATGTTGATAGGGTTAGCGGTAGGCGCGGCATTGATCGCGGCAACCACGGCTTCAGAGCCATTGGCCGTCGCACGATAAATATCGTGGCTCTTCTCCAAAGATACCGTGGCAATATCGCCAAGGCGAAGTACCTGACCTTTTTCGGTCGAGACGACCAAGCGGCTGAGCTCTTCAGTGTTAGATACCTGAGTGTCGGCAGAGCCGTTATACACCATAAAGGTACCAATAGACTGACCTGTTGCTGACTGATAGTTATTGGCGTTCAATACACCCATCACATCGGTCGCGGTCAGGTTGAATGCAGCCATTTTCGCTGGATCTAGCCATACACGTAATGCGTATTTCAGACCGCCGTAAAGGTCAATTTTCGATACACCGTTAACGGTAAATAGCTGTGGCTTGGTCACACGTTCTAGGTAATCAGTGATCTGGCTGGAATCGAGCGTATCTGATGTAAAGCCAATATACATGACCGCTGTAGTCGAACCCGTGGACATGCTCACTGAAGGGTCTTCCGACTCTCCGGGTAATTGTGCGCGCACCGAGTTTACCTTGGCGAGAATATCAGCCAATGCTGCATTTGGGTCTGTGTTGAGCTTCATGTAGACAGTCACCGTCGAGCTGCCAAGCACCGATTCAGACGTCATAAAATCGATATTATCGGCCTGTGCAACAGCTTGTTCTAGCGGTGTGGTAATGAAGCCCTGGATCAAATCAGCACTAGCACCATAGTAACTGGTGCTAATGGTGACCACGGTGTTGGTCATGTCCGGGTATTCACGAACCTGCATCTTGAAAATAGATTGCAGGCCGAGCAGCGCGATCAGAAAACTGATCGACACCGCCAAAACCGGACGCTTTATGAAAATATCCGTAAATTTCATCGCGACCTCATTACAGCTGTGGCAATTGTGTCGGTGGTGTCAGCGCGTCATTTTCAACAACGCGAACCTTGGCACCATTGCTCAAACGAACCTGACCTGAAGTGACGACTTTATCGCCAGCGTTTAGGCCATCAAGAACATGGGCAATATGACCTTTACGCTCACCGACCTTCACGACTTGCTGATAAGCGCGGGTATTACCGTCTTCGTCACGCAGAACATAGACGTTTTCGCCATATAGGGTGAAATTGATAGCGGTTTGATCGACCACAACTTGATCTTCAATGGTGGGCAAAATGACTTTGGCGCGAGCAAACATACCCGAACGCAACTGACCGTCGTTGTTTGGAATATCCGCTTGGATTTGAATCAGGCCACTTTGGAAATTCACCGCAGGTTCAATAGCGCTGATCTTTCCTGTGAATGGTGTTTCTGGGTATGCATCGACAGAGATATTGATTCGTTGACCAAGGTGGATTTTAGCGATGTCTGTTTGCGGCACAGTAAAACGTAGTCGCATGACAGAGGTATCTTCCAATCGCACAATCTCAGTGCCTGGCTGCAGATATTGCCCCAAGAACACATTGCGCAAACCGACAACGCCATCAAAAGGTGCATCGATAGTACGGCGGTCGATAGATGCATTCAGACTTTCTATATCCGCTTGAAGTGAGCGGAAGTTGGCTTCTGCTTCGTCCAGTGCTTCTTTCGATATTGAGCCCTTACGGAACAAGCCCTGATAACGTTTGTACTTAGCTTCCGCTGCAGGCAAACGTGCTTGGGTACTCTTCAGGTTTGCGAGTTCGACCTTTGAATCCAGCGCAAGCAGCACATCATTTTGTTTAACTGGTTGCCCTGATTCGAAATTAATGCTGTCGATGATGCCGTTCACTTCTGTCGATAGTGTGACACCCTGATTCGGCTCGATGAAGCCGATGGCCTCAATGGTTGGTACCCATTCAGTGGCCGATAATTCGGTGACCGTGACCGGGAAATCCGGCTCAGGCATATTTGCCATGTACTCGGCGATTTTCTGTTGCTTGAACATGTTAAAGCCGATAACTGTACCAAACAGCATAATTGCCACGATCAACATGACAACAAACCATTTCTTCATTTAGATTTCTCCGGTTCTTTATGAAGGCTAATAGCGTCCCAGCAAGCGTCGATGGCATCGTCGATTGCTGAAGCGTTGAGATTTATAACACCCCGGGCCTGTTTGCGAGCTAAACAAATCGCGGGTTCAAGCCCTATCCCAGAAAGCACATCACTGGGTAGTGGTTTGAATGTTCCATTCGCGACACCAGCCTGAAAAAGGTTGTGGATTGGAGCGAAAAGCGCTTTTTCCATCGTCCTTTGTTCTGAGCTGTTTTGATAAGGCAGGCTATCAAACTGTTCGCGATTTATTGCATGGCCGTCACGACTGATGGTGAGTTGCCAAGCGTTTCGCCATGCAGTAACAAATTGTTGTTTCATCGACATATTGTCAGTCAGTCCGTGCACTATTTTCTTTGCACATTGGCTCATGACATGGTGGCGAAGTTGAGCGAGTAAATCGTTTTTATCTGAGAAGTACCGATAGATGGTACCAGCAGCAACCCCTGCCTCTTTCGCGACCATTTGCATGGAAAGGCGATCAAAACCGTGTTCTGCCAATAATCGCTCGGTGGCTTCTAGAATTTGTGTTTTTTTGTCGGACATACATTTTGCCTACAATGAATGAACGTTCATTCATTGTATTTGTTTTGAGACTGGCTGCAAGGTAAAACTATCATTGAATTTACTGGTTTTTTTAATTAAATGATGAGTATGTTCTCAAATCAGCGCCACGCAGAGCAGCTTGGCCTCATCGCCAACAAATTCTCGCTGAGCAAGCATCTTGACGTTGCTTGGGTATACAATGCACGAGCAAACTAATACTCCATATATCCGAGGACACCATGAAACTGAACCCTGCCCAAAATGACGCTGTCCATCATGTGTCTGGACCGTGCCTAGTACTGGCAGGCGCTGGCTCAGGTAAAACCCGCGTTATTACCAATAAAATTGCTTACCTCGTTCAGCAGTGCGACTACAAAGCGCGCCACATTGCAGCCGTGACGTTCACCAACAAAGCGGCACGTGAAATGAAAGAACGCGTTAATCAAACGCTCAGCCGCCAGGAATCACGCGGGCTAATGGTGTCCACTTTTCACACACTGGGCCTCAACATCATTCGTCGGGAATACAAAAGCCTTGGCTTAAAAGCGGGCTTTTCGCTTTTTGATGATCAAGACCAAATGGCGCTGCTGAAAGAACTGACAGAAGATGAACTTGAGGGCGATAAGGATTTACTCAAACAGCTTCTTCATACCATCTCCAATTGGAAAAATGACATGCTGACGCCACTGCAGGCAGAATCTGCAGCCATGGGCGAGCGTGACCAACTGTTTGCGCATTGCTACACCATGTATCAAAAGCAGATGAAGGCGTATAACGCGCTCGATTTTGACGACCTCATCTTGATGCCCGTGATCTTGCTAAAAACCAATCAAGAAGTGCGTGAACGTTGGCAAAATAAAATTCGTTACCTGTTGGTGGACGAATACCAAGACACCAATACGAGTCAATATCAGCTAGTGAAACTGCTGGTGGGAGAACGAGAGCGGTTTACTGTGGTGGGCGATGATGATCAGTCCATTTATAGCTGGCGCGGCGCACAGCCTAAAAACCTATTGATGCTCAGTGAGGACTTTCCTTCGCTCAAAGTGATTAAGCTGGAGCAGAATTATCGCTCAACCAGTCGAATTTTGAGGTCGGCTAATATCCTGATCGCGAACAACCCGCATGTTTTCGAGAAAACGCTATTCTCGGCGCTTCCTGATGGTGAAATGTTGACCGTGCTTAAAGCGAATAACGAAGAGCACGAAGCAGAGCGAGTGGTGGGTGAAATCATCGCGCATCGTTACATGAAGCGAACTGACTACAAAGATTATGCGATTTTGTATCGTGGCAACCATCAGTCACGCTTGTTCGAAAAAGCGCTGATGCAAAACCGTATTCCCTACAAAATTTCAGGCGGTACCTCTTTTTTCGCTCGAGCTGAAATCAAAGACATCATGGCGTACTTGCGCCTACTGACCAATCAAGACGATGACAACGCCTTTCTACGTATCGTGAACACGCCACGTCGCGAAATTGGGCCAGTAACACTGGAAAAGCTCGGTACTTACGCGAACATGCGTGGAAAAAGCCTGTTTGCAGCGAGCTTCGAAATCGGGCTTCAAGAACATCTTGCTGGTCGCGGTTTGGAATCGCTCCAACGCTTCACGCGTTGGATTGTCGAATTGTCGGATCAGTTCGAGCGCGGTGATGCCGTGGATGCCGTGCGATCGCTCGTACGTGACTCACACTATGAAGATTGGCTGTATGAAAACTCATCCAGCCCGAAAGCCGCAGAAATGGCGATGAAAAATGTCTCCGACTTGTACAGTTGGATTGTGGCTGACTTAGAGGGTGACAATCCAGACAATGAGCAAAAAACACTGCGTGAAGTGGTTCAGCGTCTGACATTGCGAGACATGATGGAGCGAGGCGAAGACAGCGATGATGCCGATCAGGTGCAATTGATGACCTTGCATGCATCGAAAGGCCTCGAGTTCCCGTATGTCTTTTTGGTTGGCATGGAAGAAGGGTTGTTGCCACACCAATCGAGTATCGACGAAGATAACGTCGAGGAGGAGCGTCGGCTTGCGTATGTGGGTATCACTCGAGCGCAGAAAGAAATGACGTTCACGCTTTGTAAAGAGCGTCGACAATATGGTGAACTGATAAAACCGCTGCCGAGTCGTTTTCTCGAAGAGCTACCCTACGATGATGTGGAGTGGGAAGAAAAGAAAAAGCCCCAGACTCAGGAAGAACGCATGGCGAAAGGAACCGCAGCCATCGCAAACCTTCGCGCGATGTTGAACAAAGATTGAAGATGACACATTGAAATGACCGCTTAACAAAACAAAAAGGCGACCATCAGGTCGCCTTTTTCGTCGATTAAATCGTATTACAGCGCCAGCATATGGTCGATAGCAGCAACGATCTCTTCGTCTGAACAATCCATACACGTACCGCGAGCAGGCATACCATTAAAGCCATTGATGGCGTGGTTATTCACAACGTCACGGCCCTGAGCGAGGCGTGGCTCCCACGCTGCGGCGTCACCGGCTAAAGGTGCACCCGCGGCCCCTGTCGCATGACAGGCCATACAATAGGTGTTGTAGACGGCATCGCCCGTGCGAGGACCAGTAGGAGCGGCCGCAGTTTCAACTGGAGCTTCACCTTCCAAATAAACAGAGCCTACCGGTGCGATTCGCTCGGCAATGGCTTCTTCAGACATGTCAGCGGCATTCGCTGCGCCCATCAGAGATAGCGCGGTGATAGCTGACACTGCTAAACGACGTAAAAAAATTCCCTTTGCGCTCACGGCTTCACTCCCAATATGTTTTTAGCTCCGAAAATTCGGGCGTTTTTTATGCTGTTAGTTATTTTTATCACAACTCGTGGTGTTGATCGGCTAACTAGGTCGATCTTTTGAGCTTTTGTGATAAGACTGACTACGAAGCTATGCCGTAATTAGGTTAACTCCGTGTAAACACTAAGTGATTATAGCGCTTTAGATTGTTGCGTTAAACCGTTATGATTATGGTCATTGGCGCGGTTTTTATCCTGATTGAGCAAAAAGAGAGCGGTCGGGAAGAAAATTAAAAAAAGTGCTAGACGGCAAGGGGTGATCTCCGTAATATGCGACTCCGCCGACAGGGACAAAGCGTCCGTAGCTCAGCTGGATAGAGCGTTGGCCTCCGGAGCCGAAGGTCGCAGGTTCGAATCCTGTCGGGCGCACCAAACCGGAAATGGAAACAAATTGGCAAAAAAGTAATGTGGTGGCTATAGCTCAGTTGGTAGAGTCCTGGATTGTGATTCCAGTTGTCGCGGGTTCGAGTCCCGTTAGCCACCCCACTCGGTGAATAGCGCAGCTTGGTAGCGCATCTGGTTTGGGACCAGAGGGTCGGGGGTTCGAATCCCTCTTCACCGACCACATTCAGAGAAAGCCCGCTCAATAGAGCGGGCTTTTTCGTATCTGCGATATAACTTTTGATAACACATCTTCAAGAAATCCTTCTCGTTTGCCTTATCTTTGACTGCGTGTCCTCACAGATCTCACCAAATAAACGCGCGTGAGGTGAGAATTCCCTACCTTTTGTTACAGCTATATTGCTCTTGGTTGAATACTTAGACGATCCCAAATTTCAGCAAGCATTGCGGTTTTGTCTCTGATACACATTGGTTTTACGCGTTATTCTCCGACATTTACCAAGCATGTCGATGCTGCCAATTAGTGTATTGATGAATATTTATTCGATTAAGTGTCATATTTTCAGTAATAAGTGTTAGTTTGTTGATTTTTCGTGAAACATTTGACAGATTGTAGGGCGTTAAATTGGTCTTGTTTTGTTGATGTAAACAGGGATTGTTTTCAGACAGGCACGGAATTGTGCAGTATCAAGGGTCTGGTCAATGGCATTGCTTGAAGTAAAAAATCTTCGTATTGAGTATCCGTCTCGTCACGGCATATTTGCTGCAGTTAAAAATCTCTCCTTTTCTATCGAACGTGGCGAAATTGTTGGCGTTGTGGGTGAGTCTGGCGCAGGAAAATCGACGGTCGGTAATGCAGTTATCGATCTTTTAAGCCCTCCCGGGCATGTCGCCAGTGGTGAGGTATATCTCGAAGGTGAGTTGATCTCAGGTCTTTCGCCGGAAAAAATGCGCCATTATCGCGGCGCGCGAATTGGATTTATTTTTCAAGATCCGATGACTTCATTGAACCCACTCTTCACGGTTGAAAGACAGCTTGTAGAAACGATTACCACTAACCTTGGTTTGAGCGTTGATGAAGCGAAAGAACGTGCTGTTTCTCTGATGGAACAGGTCGGGATCCCAGATGCCAATGTGCGGATTAAACAGTATCCGCACCAATTCTCAGGTGGGATGCGTCAGCGTGTGGTTATTGCCATTGCGCTTGCTGGAGAGCCGGACTTAATCATTGCAGATGAACCGACAACGGCTTTAGATGTGTCGATTCAAGATCAAATCCTTAATCTGATCCGTGAACTTTGCGTGAAAAAGAACGTAGGTTGCATGCTCGTCACCCATGACATGGGTGTTGTTTCTAATGTGACGGACAAAATCGCAGTCATGTATCGCGGGGACTTGGTCGAATTTGGCGAAACCGCCAAGGTGTTGAATACTCCTGAGCACCCGTATACCAGAAGCTTGATTTCCGCTGTGCCTCGATCAGACATTAAGCTCGATCGCTTTCCATTGGTCAGCTACATCGAAGAAGCGGTCGACATGAAGCCGCTGGACGTGAAAACCCATTGGCTGGGTCAAAGTCAGGATCAGCGTTCGTACACTGGGTCGTTGCTTAGCGTTGAAAACGTGAACCTTCGCTTTGTCACCAAAGACTCTTTCTTTGAAAGCCGCCGTGAATATGTGCAAGCATCGGATGACGTTAGCTTTGATGTGCATGAGGGCGAGACATTTGGTCTTGTCGGTGAATCTGGTTCAGGGAAGTCGACCATTGCGCGAGTTATCGCCGGTTTGTACCCACCTAACTCCGGTAAGGTCACTTTCGAAGGTATAGACCTTACTGCGCTGAAAAGTGAAGCGCAACGCCGTCCCATACGCCGTCAGATGCAAATGGTGTTTCAAAACCCGTATTCATCCATGAACCCCCGTATGAAAGTGCAAGACATCATTGCGGAGCCAATTCGTTTTCACCGTCTTGCTGAGAACGAAAGCCAAATCCGAATGATTGTGGGTGACTTGCTCGACCATGTCGGTCTTGGTCGCGCAAGCGGCATTAAGTACCCACATGAATTCTCCGGCGGTCAGCGCCAGCGTATCTCTATCGCTCGTGCACTGGCAACGCGCCCACGTCTGCTGATTTGTGACGAACCAACGTCTGCATTGGATGTGTCTGTTCAAGCTCAGATATTGAATTTGCTGAAAGATCTCCAGCAAGAACTGAATTTGACCATGTTGTTCATCAGCCATGATTTACCTGTGATCCGTCAAATGTGCGATCGCATCGGTGTCATGCAAAAAGGCACCTTGCTCGAAGTTGCCAAGACGGAAGACTTGTTTACGTCACCCCAGCACCCGTACAGCAAGAAGCTGATATCTCTTATGCCCGAATTTAAGGGGATGAGTGCGTTAGAGGCTGCTGCCGCACCACAATAATTTAATGCCGATAGTGGAAAGGATGGTTGTGTCCGTTATCGGTTTAATTTTGCGAGACCTAGCGCTTTGCAAATACACAACAGATCGGGAGTTCGCTCCCAGCATAAGGAGTCATGCAATGAAAACCATGAAGAGCAAAATCGCCATTGCGTTGATGGCAGCGGGCTTGAGCTTTGCTGCATCAGCCGCAGACATTACCGTTGCTTATGATGCAGATCCTGTATCCTTAGATCCCCATGAGCAACTGTCAGGCGGTACCCTGCAGATGTCACACATGGTCTTTGATCCTCTCGTTCGCTGGACGCAAGACCTGCAATTTGAGCCACGTTTGGCATCAAGCTGGGAGCGTATCGACGACAAAACCGTACGATTCAAGCTGCGCGAAGGGGTGAAATTCCATTCTGGTAATGATTTTACTGCCGATGATGTGATTTGGACGATTGAGCGTTTGCAATCATCACCTGATTTCAAAGGTATTTTCTCGCCAATCGCAGAAGTGAAGAAAGTGGATGATTACACCGTCGACTTTATCACTGATGGCCCATATCCACTTGTGCTGCAAACCATGACGTACGTGTTCCCGATGGACGCCGATTTCTACTCAGGTAAAACCGACGCTGGTGCAGACAAATCGCAAATCCAAAAAAGCGGTTCTACTTTTGCTTCTACCAATGTTTCAGGTACCGGTCCTTTTGTCGTGTCATCTCGCGAGCAGGGCGTGAAGGTCGAATTTGATCGCTTTGGCGACTATTGGGATAAAGAAAGCCCAGGCAATGTCGACAAACTAACACTCGTGCCAATCAAAGAAGACGCAACCCGCGTTGCAGCGCTGCTATCTGGCGATGTTGATATGATTGCACCGGTTTCTCCAAACGATCATAAACGTGTTGAGAAAGCGAAAGGCATTGATCTGGTGACACTACCGGGCACGCGTATCATCACGTTCCAATTGAACCAAAATGTGTCTGAACCGTTACGTGACCCACGTGTTCGTCAGGCCATTGCCTATGCCGTTAATAACGAAGGCATTGCACAAAAGATCATGAAAGGTTTCGCAACGACCGCTGGACAGCAAAGCCCAGCAGGTTATGTGGGTCATAATCCTGATCTTAAGCCTCGCTATGATCTGAAAAAAGCCAAATCTTTGATGGAAGAAGCAGGCTACGGCGATGGTTTCACCATCACCATGATTGCGCCAAACAACCGTTACGTGAACGACGAGAAAATTGCACAAGCAGTGGCGGCAATGTTGTCAAAGATAGACATCAAAGTGGATCTTCAAACCATGCCAAAAGCGCAGTACTGGCCTGAGTTTGACAAGTGTGAAGCGGGCATGCAAATGATCGGCTGGCACTCTGACACAGAAGACTCCGCGAATTTTACTGAGTTCTTGACCATGACGCGTAATGCAGACACGGGTAAAGGCCAGTACAACTGTGGTCACTATTCTAACAGCGAAGTGGATAAGCTGGTGGAAGCAGCAAACGTAGAAACTGACCCGACGAAACGCGCTGAAATGCTGAAAGCAGTAGAAACCACCTTGTATAACGAGGCTGCGTTTGTACCTCTACATTGGCAAAACCTAGCGTGGGCTGCGAAGTCTAACGTTGATCTTCAGCCTATCGTCAATGCGATGAACTTCCCTTACTTCGGCGAATTGGTCGTCTCTGAAAAGTAAGCGGTAATCGTAGTGTTTTTGGCTCCGGGCTTTTCCGGAGCCAGTTTGTTGTTTGCGGGGCGATGAATGTTTACGTTTTTGGTTAAGCGCCTGGTTCAGGCACTGGTAGTGATGTTTGTGATCAGCCTGGTGGCGTTTTCCATCCAGGACAATCTAGGTGACCCTCTTCGGGAGCTGGTTGGGCAGTCTGTCTCTGAAGCAGAGCGAAACGAGTTACGCGATGAACTCGGCCTCAATGATCCCTTCTTTGTTAAGTATGGCCGTTTTATATCGAGCGCCGTTGAAGGAGACTTGGGCACTTCCTATTTTTATAAGCGTCCAGTCGTTGATGTAATTCTCGACAAACTGGTGGCAACGTTAGAGCTGGTTATCGCTGCTGCCATTATTATCGTTTTGGTGTCGATCCCGCTCGGGGTTTATTCCGCGATTCACCCTAATAGTTTTCTGACCAAGCTCATTATGGGCTTTAGTATCATTGGTATTTCTGTGCCGGTGTTCCTGACCGCAATCATGTTGATGTACGTGTTTGCGATTGAATTAAATTGGCTGCCCTCATACGGGCGAGGAGACACGGCTAACTGGTTTGGCTGGGAATCAGGCTTTTTCACGGTGGATGGTTTAGCACATTTGGTGTTGCCTGCTGTTTCATTGTCTTCGATTATGCTTCCCCTGTTTATTCGCCTTGTACGCTCTGAAATGCTCGAGGCGCTCAGTACCGAGTACGTGAAATTTGCTAGAGCGAAAGGGATGCCAGAGCGCAAAGTGCAATATCAGCATGCGCTGAAAAATACCATGCTACCTGTTGTCACCGTCGGTGGTGTACAGATAGGAACCATGGTGGCCTACACCATTTTGACTGAAACCGTGTTCCAGTGGCCGGGTACAGGCTTTTTATTTCTTGAAGCCATTAACCGTGTCGATACGCCGCTTATTACCGCATATGTCATTTTTGTTGGTTTGCTATTTGTCGTCACCAATACCTTGGTTGATTTGCTGTACGGCTTAATCAATCCAACCGTTAACTTAACCGGCAAAGGAGCGTAAGTATGAGCACTGTGACCCCGAAAGCGCCTTCTCGCTGGCAACAGTTTTTAGCCTCGGATTTCTTTTACCACTTCAAGCGTGACAAAGTCGCCATTACCAGTTTTACGGCATTCATGTTGTTTATGCTGGTGGCTGTTTTTGCCCCTGTCCTGTCACCGGCCGATCCATATGATTTGTCGTCTATCGATATTATGGACTCGGAGTTACCGCCCACGTGGATGGAGTTTGGTGATGAGCGTTTTGCATTAGGCACGGATAATCAAGGCCGAGATATTCTTTCGACCATCATGTATGGCCTGCGTATCTCGTTGCTGATTGGCTTGGGTGCTGTTGCACTGCAGTTATTCTTGGGTATCGTGATAGGACTCAGTGCGGGCTATTTTGGTGGACGTATTGATAGCCTGCTAATGCGCATCGCTGACGTGCAGTTGTCGTTTTCTACCATGATGGTCGCCATCATCGTCTCGGCGATTTTTAAAGCCAGCTTTGGTAGCGACTTTTACAGTGAATACGCCATTTTGATGTTGGTTGTCATCATTGGTTTCGCTGAATGGCCTCAATACGCACGCACTGTGCGGGCTAGTGTGCTTGCGGAAAAGAAAAAAGAGTATGTTGAAGCGGCGCAAGTTATGGGCTTTAGAGCACCGCGCATTATGTTTAGACACATTTTGCCAAACTGCTTATCGCCGATTTTGGTTATTTCAACTGTGCAGGTCGCTAATGCGATCATGTCCGAAGCTGCGCTCTCATTCTTGGGGCTAGGCATGCCGGTTGATAAGCCATCATTGGGTTCGTTGATCAGCATTGGCTTCAACTATATCTTCTCGGGTTCTTGGTGGATCACCGCATTCCCTGGCATCGTCCTTGTTATGTTGGTGCTGGTGATAAACTTACTCGGCGACTGGTTAAGAGATGTCTTCAACCCGAAAATCTACAAAGGGTAAGCCACGTAAATTCGGAAGTGGCTATTGTCGCTTCCCTTGGCTCGCTTCAGTTTGCTAGCAAAAGCCCCGGTCATTTGGCTGGGGCTTTTTGATCTCATGCTTATTGAGTCATTGCTTTTCTATTCGTCGGTATAGCAATTTCGAGCTACGCTAACTAACTGAACAATAAAAATACTCCTCAATGGAGAAGGGCGATGCGTAGACGTTTGTTTTACTTATTGAGTGTGTTGTTACTACTGCTATCAACATCAAAGATGGTTCAGTCTGCAGAGGCAGATTGTGACTCTTCGCGACAGGGTAATTGGAATATTGTGCAGGATACGTGTCCTATTGGACAGGGTTTGTGGGGGAGAGTACCAGAAAACCTATCGGGAATATTTTGGGTGCAATGTGGGTTGCTAAGCAGCCTACCTGAGTCTGGGTTTGCCCAAAAACTGAATGGTCTTCCTAACAAAGAAGCCTTGGTTTTTCGCCAAGAAGGAAGTCAGTATCGCTGTCTTGTTGGACCGTTTGTACAATATTCAACAGCCGTGAGCGCGCGTGACGAACTGAGAAAACAGCCAGCGTTGTCGAGTGCTTTTATTCGGAATGCCCTTATGGTGGAAAATGGTGCAGAAAAAGTTATAGGTAACTCTTCTACCAAAATGAGTATCAACGGTAAGGCTAGTGGGAACGTATCAGCGACTAAAGCCGCTCTTAAGCGTGATTATTTTGATTTGTTGGGTTTAAGAAGCCCGAAACCTAGAGATGGCGAAAAGCGTTACACCGATGACAAGTTTGTTTGGTGGCGAGCCTCTTTGAAAGAGGCTACATCCACTTGCGAAAACGATGGAATGAAACTGGTGTCTGAATCAACACTCAGATCAATTTCAAGGAGTGCAGAGTACCAATCCCAATTGCCCTCCCGTTTACCTTTTTGGGTGGCAGAGCAATATGCTTTTGATTCGATAATGATGGTACCCATGCCGCTGTCAAAAGAATCCGTGCTATTGGTACTGTGCGAATAAAAACGCATTTACTGTCATGACATGTCCACGTTTGTTCCACGCCCTTTTGCACATGTTGTGAAATCTGCTGTAGAAACTATCAACAAATCCCTCATTTTACACTTCGCTCTCTACAATGTGCCGTTGAATCAATAACGTGCAATGACACGAGCGGTATGAAGGTATGCATGGGTGTAAGACAAACAGATCTGCGATTGAGGTTGATGAGGCAGTGAGAGGAATGACGCGTACCTTATTCCTGATGGGTCTATTTTTCTCCAGTAGCACCTTTGCCATGAAGGCATGCCAGACGCTGAAGGTTGAGCAAGGCATAGGGATTGTCTCTGCTCAGTGTCCCATAGGTGAAGGGCTGTGGAGCAAGAAGCCATCACCACAAGGCGGTGCTTTTTGGGTGCAATGCGGCATTCTGGATAAACGGCCAAGCGCGGCTTTTCGACAACGCATTGAAAAGCATATAGCCAACAACGCGGATTGGGTTTTAAAGCCAGAAGAGAACGGCTTTCGATGCCTGCTTGGTCCTTATCAAGCATTCAACGATGCCGTTGTCATTCGCGATAAAATTCGCCAAGAGCCCGTGACGTCAGATGCTTTCATTCGTCAGATAGATTACCAAGAGAAGTCTTCTTCTCAGTCTACCAAAGCCCAGCCATCCACAAAAAAGCCAAAGCAAACCCTGAGCAAGGGAGCGACAGTGCGGAAACTCGACCCTGTTGTCGGGCTTTGGACGCCAAAGCCCAAAGGTAATGACGCGCGTTACTCCATCCACCAACGAGATTGGTGGCGGGCTACCTACTTGGACGCTAAAAAGGCCTGTACGCAATCGGGAAAGAGGTTGGCATCAGAGTCAGCCATTCGCCGCGCTGTCTCGCGACAAGGTGCTAGAGAGCAGTTCCCAGCGACCATTCCATATTGGTTAAACAGCGGTAACGTTTACGATATCAAATTGGACATGGCATTTGTGGCGATATCTGACACGCTGACGTTGAATGTGTTGTGTGAGTGATGGGATAACGGCTGTTGATGACGGAAACAAAAAAGCGACCATGAGGTCGCTTTCTTTGGCTTTAAATTCGAATGAACGCTTAGTTCGATACTTTTTGCATAGTCTCCGTGGCGATTTTCTCGCCAGCGCTGTTCAGTGTATGGCGAATCAATATGCCACGGTCCCAGTTTTCGCCTGCAGGAATGTAAGAGAAACGATTGATTTTAATGTCTCCGTTCTCTTCGCCTTCATCCTTATCTTCCCAGCGGATGGTCGTATTTAGCTGATCAAGCGTTGCTGTGGAAACACCGCCCGCGGCATTGCTACCAAACCACCAGTAGTCTTTTTGCGAGAGCATTTCATATGAATTTTCTTCGCCAGAGATGTTTTCAGGCTTACAATTATTTAGCTCTTGACCGTCAACGATGACACCAGTTTCATTGAAGGTATAGGTAGCTGTTGCAGACGCAGACTCTGAACACGTTTCATCTGTCTGAGTCACTACCCAGTCGCCTTTGAAGTCAACATAGCGATCCGTGCCTGGTTTTTCTACGGGGTAAATGAAGTTGATTGACTCATTGACGTAGCCGTTTGCTTCTTCAATCTTAGTGCGTACCTGCATATAGACATCGGTGATTGGATCATAGCTACCTGACAGAATTTCAGTTTGCCATTTTGGAGCTTCACCCTCATCGGCGTCATCGCGACGAATGGTTTCGTATTTGGTCATCGATTGCTCAGTACATGCATTTTCTGACATACACGCATATACGCCGCCAAACTCTGACATGTCGCCCCAAGGATGAACCCCGTCTTCTGTTGATGTCGCTTCAGGGTTTGAGAAGTTATAAGTGAACGCGGTGTTTGATTCAGTCAAGGCATCAAACTTAGAGTTCACATAGGTAGTTTCTTCGCCATCACAGGTTGCGACGTTGAACCTGGTTGTTTCGTTTTTAACAATTGAAGCTTTACCACCTTCATCTTTACAGGTCAGATACGCAGCCATAACATCTGCCATTACCGAGCCATCATTAGAGCCTTTTAGCAAAATTAGTGCATCTTTCGATGACTTCAGTGTCATTGACGGGAAGCCAGTCACCTCACCGAAAAGATCTTCGCCCAAGGTGCGGTCAGCATGAATGACATTTTGGAACTGATTGCCACTGCTATATTTAATGCGCTGGGACGAGCTTCGTTCCACAAATGTCCAGTTTGAACCTTTTGACCAATGCGTTAGGTTAATGTCAGAACCACGTACCAGGTCTTTAAGAGAGCCTTCACTTTCAAAGTGTTTCAATGCGGCTTCTTCTTCTATCAAGGTTTTACCGATGCCTTCAACGAACTCTTTAATTGTTGAAATATCGTCGAGCTGAATTTTTTTCAGCGCTTCAACAGTATCAGCATTTGCATTATAGATTCGTCCTGGAATAGTAATGACGTCTTCACCTTCTGTGTCGTCAATAGTCAGCAATAGTCGAGCAAGATTCACTGCTCTTTGTTGAGTGCCTACCGCTTCATATGGAGTGGTCACGTGTCGGCCAGAAACGCTACCAAGAACTAGGCCACCTTTTTCGCCACCTAGAATGAAAGTGATGATTGGGTTATCTTGGTCAATAGAGTAAGTACCATCAATAGTGAATTCGCCCACACCGTTGGTTGTATTGCCTTTTACGTAATAAAGGCCATCAACTTGTGCATCGATAAATCGGCCGTTTTCGGGAATAGCAATATTAGGCTTTTTCGCTAGCTCACTTGAAGCATCACCACCAATAACTGGTGCCGAATCATCACTACCACAACCCGCTAAAACTAGTGCAACTGATGCTGCCAACAAAGATGTCTTAAAGTTCATTTCTCACCCGAATGAATAATTATTTGAATAGACACCCTGTTCACATGATCAGAGGTCTACGACTTTTTGGAATGAGTATCTTGTTATTGGAAGCTAATGAAAAACGCAATAGGTTGCTCTTAATGCGCAACCATTATTGACTGAATTGTTATTGTAAGGTGTCTGCATTGAGACTTGGCGCTAGTAAAGACAATTTCTAGGCATTCATAAGGATTGTCTCTCAGTGAGATGATTGCAGTTTTGCGTGGTGTTTTTTGATTGAATATTGTTATATTTTGCATAAAAAATCCCTGCCAGTTTTAACTGGCAGGGCTAGATTTTCGGCGGAGCCGATTATCTCATGGTAACGAACTCTTCTGACCCTGTTGGGTGGATCGCGACCACGCTGTCGAAATCGGCTTTCGTTGCGCCCATTTTCATGGCGACGCCAAAGCCTTGGATCATTTCATCGACCGCGAAACCGATGCCGTGTAGGCCAACCACGGTTTCTTCTTCACCTGCGCAAACCAGTTTCATTTTGCAAGGCTGACGGTGTTGAGTCACGGCGGTGTACATGGCGGTAAAACCAGACGTGTACACTTTCACGTTCTCTTCGCCGTATTGTGCTTTGGCTTCTTGCTCAGTCAGACCAATGGTGCCGATAGGTGGATGACTGAATACCACGGTTGGGATCAGGGCATAATCCATCTTGGCGTTAGTTTTGCCATTGAACAGGCGCTCAGAAAGCTGACGACCTGCTTTAACAGCAACTGGTGTTAACTCTACGCCGCCTTCCATAATGTCGCCAACACAGTAGATACCAGACACATTGGTGTTCTGGAACTCATCGACTTTGATGTAACCGCGTGCATTGGTTTCAACGCCAGTCGCTTCACGGTTGATTTTGCTGGTGGTTGGGTGACGACCAATCGCCCAGATCAGCACATCGGTGTTGTGTGAGGTGCCATTTTCAAAATGCAGTGTCACAGAGCCATCCGCTTCTTTCACGACTTCTTTCGGCGTGGACTGCGTATGAAGGTGCGGTCCTTCCGCTTCCATTACTTCAACAATGGTGTCGATAATCATTGGGTCAAAGCTGCGAAGTGGCGACTCTTTTCGCACAAACAGATGGGTGTCAGTGCCCAGTGCGTTTAATACACCTGCGATTTCAACCGCGATATAACCCGCGCCAACCACAGCCACACGCTTAGGTTGTTCGGTTAGCTCAAAGAAGCCATTGGAATCGATGCCGTGTTCTGCACCCGGAACGTTCGGGATGGTTGGGGTGCCACCGACGGCAATCAATATGTTGTCAGCGGTGTAGTGTTCGCCGTTCACTTCAACGGTTTTAGCATCTACAAATCGACCGAAACCTTGGATGACTTCGATGTTGTTGCGACCCAGTACGGTTTCGTAAGAAGTATGAATTCGGCTGATATAAGCCTCACGGTTCTCGACCAGTTTTGCCCAGTCAAAGTTATTCACCGTGGTGTCAAAACCGTAATCAGGACCATACAGTTTGATTGCTTCTGCAATTTGAGCGCCGTGCCACATTACTTTCTTCGGCACACAACCTACGTTTACACAGGTTCCACCGAGGTGTTGCGCTTCGATAATTGCTACTTTTGCACCGTACATTGCCGCTCGGTTTGCAGACGCTATGCCGCCGCTGCCACCACCGATGCAAAGGTAATCAAAATGTTTGGCCATGATTTTCTCCATTTAATAATTCTATTTTCCGCTGACTGGGATTATCCCAATGTTACCAGACCGATTTTTTGTTAACTGTTATTCAGGCACAACCCATTGTACTAATTGGTGACCCGTTTCGGGTGCAATAATTGTTTGCAGCCAAGGTAGAATTTCTTTCATCTGTTGTTCGAGTGTCCAAGGCGGATTGATCACAATCATGCCTGACGCCGTCATACCGCGCTCTTCTGAATCCGGTGCAACACCCAATTCGATTTGCAGAATTTTACGAATACCAAGCTTTTCCAAGCCTTGGGTAATGAGATCGACATTTTTACGATAGACGACAGGGTACCAAATCGCATAAGTACCTGTTGCCCAGCGTTCGACGCTTTCACCCATCGCATCAACCACGTCTTGATATTCATGTTTTAGCTCATAAGGCGGGTCAATCAACACCACACCACGACGCTCTTTCGGCGGAAGACTCGCTTTTAAGCGTGCGTAGCCATCTTCTTTGAACATTTTCACCTGACGATCGCCACGAAATTCTTGCAGCAGCAATGGGAAATCGGTTGGGTGAAGTTCAGAAAACATCGCGCGGTCTTGATCACGTAGCAGCGTTCTGCCTACTTTCGGTGAACCGGGATAAAAACGAAGTTCATCACCGTCATTTAAGCTGCGGATCGTGTTGATATATGGCGCGAGCGCTTCTGGCGTGTCGTCGCGTTGCCAGATCTGACCGATGCCTTGTTTGTATTCACCGGTTTTCTCAGCGTGGTCGTCGGAAAGGTCATAGCGTCCCGCACCACTGTGGGTATCGTGATACACGAAGGCTTTATCTTTTTGCTTCAGTGATTCAATGATAAGGCTCTGAACAATGTGTTTAACCACATCTGCATGGTTGCCTGCGTGGAAGCTGTGACGATAACTGAGCATGTGAGACCTGAGTGAAAACGGACAAAAGTAGCGAGCATTATCGCTTATTGCGAGATCGGATGCAGCATCGGCATTGAAAACCCGTTCATTTGCCATCATAACTAGTGCATTAGAGAAAGAAATAAAGGAACTGATCATGTCCAACCCGTTGCTTTCGTTTACCGATTTGCCTCCGTTTTCTGATATTAAGCCAGAAAATATTCAACCTGCGGTGGAACAAGCCATAACAGATTGCCGTGCAGCGATTGAGGCAGTGTTGGAAAACAACACAGATCCAAGCTGGGACACCATTTGTGTGCCATTGGCAGAAAGTGATGACAGGCTCAGCCGCATTTGGTCACCGATAGGCCATATGAATGGCGTCGTGAACAGTCCTGAATTACGCGAGGCGTATGAAGCGTGTTTGCCTATTCTGTCGGATTACTCGACTTGGGTCGGTCAGCACAAGCCGTTATACGACGCTTATAAAGCGATTAAAGCGCGAGATGATTTTGATTCCTTGTCAGCGGCGCAGCAAAAAACCGTGACGGATGCGTTGCGTGATTTCGAATTGTCGGGCATTGCCTTGCCACAGAAAGAGCAGCATCGTTTCGGTGAGATCAGTAAGCGTCTTTCCGAGCTCTCTTCAACCTTCTCCAATAATGTACTCGATGCCACCATGGGTTGGAGCAAGCACATCACTGATGTGAGTGAGTTGGCGGGTATGCCAGAATCTGCACTTGCGGCGGCACAAGCACAGGCCGAAGCAAAAGAGCTGGAAGGCTATCTGCTGACGTTGGATATTCCGTCTTATTTACCTGTGATGACCTATTGTGACAACCGTGAACTGCGCGCAGAAATGTACCAAGCCTACACCACGCGCGCCTCTGATCGTGGCCCGAATGCCGGCAAATGGGACAACACGGATCTGATCAGTGAAACCCTGTTACTAAAAAATGAAATTGCTCGCCTGTTGGGTTTCGCAAGCTACAGTGAACTGTCACTGGCCACCAAGATGGCGGCATCGACGGATCAGGTACTGACCTTCCTTAACGAAATGGTCGACAAAGCTCGTCCACAAGGCGAGCAAGAGTTTGAAGCGCTAAAACAATTCGCCCAAGACACCTTTGGCGTGGATGCATTAGAGCCTTGGGATGTCGGCTACTACTCAGAGAAACTTAAACAACACCAATACAGCATCTCAGACGAAGAGCTTCGCCCTTATTTTCCTGAAGACAAGGCGGTTGCTGGCCTGTTTGAGGTACTGAAACGCGTATTTGGTATGGACGTTAAGCGTCGTGAAGGCGTGGATGTGTGGCACGAGTCGGTCTCTTTCTATGACATCTTTGATGCACAAGGTGAACTGCGCGGCAGTTTCTACCTCGATTTATACGCCCGTGAACACAAGCGCGGTGGTGCATGGATGGATGAGTGTCGTGTTCGACGCATCACTGAGTCGGGCGAACTGCAAACGCCAGTCGCCTACCTAACGTGTAACTTCAACAAACCGATTGGTGGCAAGCCTGCGTTGTTTACCCATGACGAACTGGTGACTCTGTTCCATGAATTCGGTCATGGTATTCACCATATGCTAACCCAAGTGGACGAGTCTGCGGTGTCGGGTATTAATGGTGTGCCATGGGATGCGGTAGAGTTGCCAAGTCAGTTTTTAGAGAACTGGTGCTGGCAAGAAGAGGCATTAGCGTTTATTTCTGGTCACTATGAAACGGGCGAGCCGTTGCCAAAAGAGATGCTAGATAAAATGCTGGCAGCGAAGAACTTCCAATCAGCGATGTTTATCCTGCGCCAACTTGAATTCGCGTTGTTTGATTTCACTTTGTTCACCCGCTTTGACCCAGAAGAAGGGGCGAAAGTGCTGGAAACATTGGCAGAAGTGAAAAGCCGTGTGTCTGTGGTGCCATCACCTGAGTGGAATCGCTTCCCGCATTCATTCAGCCATATCTTTGCTGGCGGTTATAGCGCGGGTTATTACAGCTACCTGTGGGCAGAAGTGTTGTCATCAGATGCCTTCAGCCGCTTTGAAGAAGAAGGTATCTTCAACACAGAGACTGGCGCGTCGTTCTTGGAGAATATTCTTGAGCGTGGCGGCAGTGAAGAGCCGATGGAATTGTTCAAACGTTTCCGTGGACGCGAGCCATCACCCGATGCGTTTTTACGCCACAGTGGAATTGACGTTTAACCATTTACGGGTTTCACCGCCGATACATGGATAATAAAAAAGCACGGCAAATCGCCGTGCTTTTTTGTATCTGAACATAATCTTACGAAATGGTCAGAGGCCAATGTTGGTCGCTTTGGCGCTGCGCTTCTAGTGCCAGCTCTGCCGCCATCAGCGGATTGTTGGCAAGCCAAGTCGTGGGCAGCGTCAGTGTTAGTTCGTCACTGTTGGTATTCAACGTCACCGGCGGTAAGACATTGCTGTCACGGCGGTGGCAGAGAATAATGGCCAGTCGCAGTAGTCGCAAAATGCGGTTAGCACTGGTTGCAGACACGGCGCTTTGTGAACCGACTGGATGCAGTTGTTCGCGGTACTGGCGCAATAATTCTGCTAGAAGCTGTTTCTGCGCTTGAGTAAAGCCAGGTAGGTCGAGGTTTTTAATCAAATAGGCAGCATGTACGCCATCTTTTTTGAAACCGATACTCATGCCAATCTCATAGAGTTCGGCGGCAGATCTCAGCATCTCTTCAGCAATAGGCTCTGCTATCCATTCATCACCACATTGGCTGAGTAGATTCAGTGCCATGTTGGCGACGTTGTCGGCTTGTGCGCGATCTAACTGATAGCGAGACTGTATGCTTTGAATGGTACGTGTGCGAATATCTTGTTGGCGCATCGTATCCATCATGCCATACACCAAGCCTTCACGCAGTGCGCCGCCTGCTAGTGTCATCGAATCAATGTCGAATTGTTCAAAAACGGCAATCAGAATTGATAGGCCGCTTGGGAATACCAAGGCGCGTTCTAGCGTCAAACCATCAATGTCGAGTTCTTCAACCTGACCAAAGCCAATGGCTTGTTTACGTAATCGGTGTAGTTTGGCGAGGGTGATCACCTCATCCATACCTTGCGCAATCATGATTTCTTGCAGCGCTTGAACCGTTCCACTTGCTCCGACGCATATATCCCAGCCGAGTGAACGATAACGCTCAACAATCGGTGCCAACACCTGTTTTGCGCCGTCAATGGCGCGAGTAAAGCTGGCTTCGGTCAATGTGCGGTCTTTGAAGTGCTGTTCAAGCCAAGTTACGCAGCCCATGTCGAGGCTAGTTAAGGCTGCGGCATCAAAGCCTTCACCGATAATAAGCTCTGTGCTCGCACCGCCTATATCGACCACCAGTCGCTTGCCTTTGCCACCCGAGGTATGCGCCACACCTTGATAAATGGTGCAGGCTTCCTCTTCACCGGTAATCACTGTGATGGGATGACCGAGGATTTGATTGGCTTTGGTGATGAACACATCGGCGTTTTTTGCACTGCGCAAAGCAGCGGTGGCAACAATACGGATGTTGGAGGTATCAATATCTTGCAGGCGTTCTGCAAAAAGGGAAAGGCAGTCCCAACCACGCTGCATCGCGTCTTCGCTGAGATTGAGCTGTTTGTCCAAGCCTGCGGCGAGGCGGACTTTGCGTTTGATTTTTGCCAGCGTTTGCACGCTGCCTTGAACTTCGCGGACAACCAGCATATGAAAGCTGTTTGAACCGAGGTCAATGGCAGCGTACAGGGGCGAACGCGCGTGATCCATGCTGTGTTACCCCTGAGTGCTTTACGCTTTATTCTGTGGCGGACGACGACGACCGCGGCCGCGAGGTTGTGAACCTGGCTTGCTGCTTGACGTGTTACGACGGCCGTTTACTTGACGCGGACGCTGTAGGCGTATCGGTGCAGGTAAATCAGTCATCAAAGCGTCTTCATTGTATTCAGACACTGGGATAGCGTGATCGATATACTCTTCGATACCCGGCAGGTTCACGGCGTATTCTTCACACGCGAAACTGATAGAGTGACCGCTTGCACCCGCACGACCAGTTCGACCAATACGGTGAACATAATCTTCGCTATCGTCAGGTAGATCGTAGTTGAATACGTGTGTTACCTGAGGAATATGCAGACCACGGGCGGCAACGTCGGTTGCAACCAGGAAGTCGATATCACCTTTCGTGAAGTCTTCTAAGATCTTCATGCGCTTTTTCTGCGGCACATCACCGGTTAGCAAACCAGCACGCAGATCATCCGCAGCCAAGTGGCCCCAGATTTGTTCGCAGCGGTGCTTGGTGTTGGCAAAGATAATGGCGCGCTCTGGCCAATCTTCTTCAATCAGCGTTTGCAGCAGGCGCATTTTGTCAGTGTTTGACGGGTAGAAGAGCTCTTCTTGGATGCGATGTCCGGTTTTTTGGTCCGGTTCTACGACAACATGCTCAGGGTTTGTCATGTGCTCAAACGCCAGTTCCTGTACACGATAAGACAGGGTGGCAGAGAACAGCATGTTTTGACGCTCTGAAGGAGCAGGCATGCGACGGAACAAGAAACGGATGTCCTTGATAAAGCCAAGGTCAAACATGCGGTCAGCTTCATCCAGTACAACGGCTTGAATGCTGCGCAGATCAATCACGTGCTGTTTGTAGAAGTCGATAATACGACCACAGGTGCCGATAAGAATATCAACGCCATTTTCCAGTACTTCTTTCTGCTTGTCGTACGCTTCACCACCGTAAGCAAGGCCTGCGGTCAGTGAGGTTGAGGCCAGTAACGGGGCAGCATCATTATAGATCTGGATCGCAAGTTCGCGCGTCGGTGCCATAATAATGGCTCGCGGGCAGTTTTTCTTGCGGTCGGCAGGAGCCTCCGTTGTCAGCAAGTGATGGAAAGTCGCAGTCAGGAATGCCAGTGTCTTACCTGTGCCCGTTTGGGCCTGTCCTGCAATGTCTCGGCCGGTGAGCAGGACCGGCAATGCCAAAGCTTGGATAGGGGTACAATTATGAAACCCTTTTTCTTCCAAACCTTTGATGACATCGGCATGAAGTCCGAAGTCGGCAAATTTTTGCTCTGTGAGATGCGTCATTTTCATCCGCATAGAATATCAGCTTAGGCTTGCAATACGATAGTGAATACATTCAAATAGTGTGATGATTTACTGGTTGGTATATCACCAGTGACAAAAAGTAATCATTGGAGTGAAAGATGAGCGACAAGATTTTGCAGCTGACAGACGACAGCTTCGACGCAGATGTTATCAATGCTAAAGGCCCTGTGCTGGTCGATTTCTGGGCGGAGTGGTGTGGTCCTTGTAAAATGATCGCGCCGATTCTTGACGAGATCGCTGAAGAGTACGAAGGGAAAGTCACTATTGGTAAGCTGAATATCGACCAGAATGCGGGTACACCGCCTAAGTTTGGTATTCGCGGTATCCCAACATTGCTGCTGTTTAAAGACGGCGGTGTGGCGGCAACGAAGGTTGGCGCACTGTCTAAAACTCAACTGAAAGAGTTCCTAGACGCAAACCTATAATGTGACTTGTAAGCCGTGAACCGCCCAGGTCGCGGCTTATTTGTCTCTATCAGCTAGACAGTTCCCCGATCAGGTGCTAACTTATTGCACGTAAAGTGTACATCTGTTCATCTCTCGATCACACCCTGTGATTCCCAAACCCAAACTAATCAGACCTCAAATTTGACTGACAAGACACCTACCACTATGAATCTTACCGAACTGAAGAATCAGGCCGTTTCTGAGCTGGTCGCCTTAGGCGAAAGCATGGGCCTTGAAAACCTTGCCCGCCTTCGTAAACAAGACATCATCTTCGCGATCTTGAAGCAACACGCGAAAAGCGGCGAAGATATTTTTGGAAACGGCGTGCTGGAGATCCTTCAGGACGGCTTCGGCTTCCTGCGCAGTGCAGACTGCTCTTACCTTGCTGGCCCAGATGATATCTATGTTTCACCAAGCCAAATTCGCCGTTTTAACCTGCGAACTGGTGATACCATCTCTGGCAAAATCCGTCCGCCAAAAGATGGCGAGCGTTACTTCGCACTGTTAAAAGTGAATGAAGTTAACCACGACCGACCTGATAATGCCCGCAACAAGATCCTGTTTGAAAACCTGACGCCACTGCACGCAAACGAGCGTATGGTGATGGAGCGTGGTAATGGCTCTACCGAAGACATCACAGCACGTGTGCTGGATCTGGCATCGCCAATCGGTAAAGGTCAACGTGGTTTGATTGTTGCTCCGCCAAAAGCGGGTAAAACCATTTTGCTGCAGAACATTGCACAGAGCATTGCCCACAACCACCCTGAGTGTGAGCTAATGGTACTTCTGATTGACGAACGTCCAGAAGAAGTGACCGAAATGCAGCGTTTGGTAAAAGGTGAAGTTATTGCTTCTACCTTTGATGAGCCTGCAAGCCGCCACGTTCAGGTGGCTGAAATGGTTATCGAAAAGGCCAAACGCCTTGTTGAGCACAAGAAAGACGTGGTTATCCTGTTGGATTCAATCACACGTCTGGCACGTGCTTATAACACCGTGGTACCAAGCTCAGGCAAAGTTCTGACTGGTGGTGTTGATGCGAATGCATTGCATCGTCCAAAGCGTTTCTTCGGTGCTGCACGTAACGTCGAAGAGGGCGGAAGCCTGACCATCATCGCAACAGCGCTGGTTGATACTGGCTCTAAGATGGATGAAGTTATCTACGAAGAATTTAAGGGTACAGGTAACATGGAACTGCACCTGTCTCGTAAGATTGCCGAGAAGCGTGTCTTCCCCGCTATCGACTTCACGCGTTCAGGTACGCGTCGAGAAGAGCTTCTGACGAAGTCTGATGAGCTGCAGAAAATGTGGATCCTGCGCAAGATTGTTCACCCAATGGGCGAAAGCGATGCGATGGAATTCCTGCTTGATAAGCTCTCGATGACCAAGACTAACGAAGAATTCTTTGAAGCAATGCGTCGTCAGAAATCATAACGCGCACCATGCTGAATTAAAAAAGCACCGCCTAGCGGTGCTTTTTTTTGCTTGAAGAAAGACCGAGTCAGGCGCTTATCAGTTGCTAAATATGAGAATGAGCCTCAGAATTGAGCTGGCATATTATTCAGCCAGTCGATTGGGATGCACTGGCTCAGGATTTCTGGGATGAAACGTTCACTCGCTTTACTAATCATATTTTTCTTCGCCCTCTTTGGTGGGGTATCGCGTGCCATCACGATATCGCCAGATGACGTGGCGTCGCATATCGCCGATCCCAATACGGTGTCATCTATTCTGCATGCGACCACCTTGTTTGATGCTAATCAGATCCCACAGCTTGAAACCTATCTGGCTTCCTTACCTGAATTGTTGCGCGAAGAAGCGCTGACCGTCGTGACTCGTCGTGCGTTGAATTTTTCTAAAATGACGCCAGAAATCGAAAAGTTTCTCGTTACCATCAGTCATCAACAGCCTAAGTATTTAGTGAAAAGTCAGGGTAATGGCTATTGGGTAACCATGCCTGCTTTTAACTATGCGGGCGAAGCGAGATGGGTACTTAATCGCTGGGAAATTAAATTGCTGGGTGATGAAGCGAACAGGCTGCTCAATTATGATCAGTTGTCCTTAGCGAAATGGCTATCGTTCTCTTCAAATGATTACACATTGCGACGAGAAGCGTTAGTCAGCTTAATCTCTAATTTATCACCGCAAGCGCTCAATAAACTTGAGCTGCTGTATCTTGGTGACAAAAATATGGACTGGAGTCCTGATAATACGGTTTTGGCAGCGTTAGCCACCCAAACCCGCAGTAACGCGCTGTATAGCTTACTTTGGCTGCGACGCACTGATAGCGCCAGTTTGGAGGTGTTGCGGAAGATGGATACCCCTCCTGTTAGCCAACAACATATTGATCAGATGATCGCCGCCACGGTTAACCCCGTATTGGCGGAGATGGCAATCAGACAGCTAGCAGGTTTACATCCTCTTCCTGACGATGTGAAAACGTTTTTGCTTAAGCAGATTGGCGATCGTCAGCGCGGTAAATCTATTGCAACGCTGTTGGCTGAACAGGGTCACCGTGTTTGGTTGGAGCAATTGCTGCAACAAGTCTCGGGTGTCACTCGTCGTAATATCGAGAATGGACTAGATAGCGTCAAAAGCTGACTGATAGACCTTTTGTTTTCATTTTTACAAACGTGTTACCCGCGACACATCCCGTTATAATCGAATCCTTACATCTCATCCGGGAAGGCTATGAAATTTACTGATTTACGCGTGTTTATCGACTATTTGGAATCTGTCGGTGAGTTAAAACGCATCTCTCATCCTGTCGACCCAAATCAAGAAATGACAGAAATCGCGGATCGCGTCTTGCGTGACGGTGGCCCCGCGTTATTGTTTGAAAACCCGGTCGGTTACGATATTCCCGTACTAGCAAACCTGTTTGGAACGCCAAAGCGTGTCGCTATGGGCATGGGGCGAGATGATGTCACCGCGCTGCGAGAAGTCGGTAAATTGCTGGCATACCTCAAAGAGCCTGAGCCGCCAAAGGGCTTTAAAGATGCGTTAGACAAGCTGCCTGTGTTTCGACAAGTGTTAAACATGCCAGCCAAAAAACTGCGCAAAGCACCGTGTCAGGACATCGTGTGGCAAGGTGATGACGTTGATCTTGATAAAATTCCTGTGATGAGCTGTTGGCCGGATGACGTGGCGCCGCTGCTGACATGGGGATTAACCATCACCCGTGGGCCGAATAAAAAACGCCAGAACCTCGGTATTTATCGTCAGCAGAAAATCGGTAAAAACAAAGTCATCATGCGTTGGTTAGCACACCGAGGCGGTGCGCTGGATTTACGTGAATGGATGGAAACAAACCCAGGTGAACCCTTTCCGGTGTCTGTCGCCTATGGCGCTGATCCTGCGACCATTCTTGGTGCGGTCACGCCAGTGCCGGATACCTTGTCAGAGTACGCGTTTGCGGGTTTGCTTCGAGGCAGTAAGACCGAAGTTGTGAAAAGCATCAGCAATGATTTAGATGTACCTGCCAGCGCTGAAATAGTGATGGAAGGCTACATTGATCCGAATGAGTTTGCTGACGAAGGGCCATATGGCGATCACACAGGCTATTACAACGAAGTAGAACGTCATCATGTGTTCACCGTGACGCACATTACCATGCGTCAAAAGCCGATTTATCACAGCACCTATACAGGCCGTCCACCGGATGAACCAGCAGTGCTTGGCGTCGCATTGAACGAAGTATTCGTGCCTATTTTGCAAAAGCAATTTCCCGAGATTGTGGATTTCTATCTGCCGCCGGAAGGCTGTTCGTATCGCATGGCGGTAGTGAGCATGAAGAAACAATACCCCGGGCACGCAAAGCGCGTGATGATGGGTGTGTGGTCTTTCTTACGCCAATTTATGTACACCAAGTATGTCATCGTGGTCGATGAAGACGTTGATACCCGTGACTGGCACAGTGTTATTCAAGCAATGACGACTCGCATGGATCCGATGCGTGACACGCTGCTTATCGAAAACACCCCAATTGATTCCCTCGACTTTGCATCACCAGTTGTGGGGTTGGGCTCCAAAATGGGCATCGACGCCACCGTTAAATGGGAAGCGGAAACCGTCAATTACCCTTCGTCAAATGATGCGCAGCCTGATCTGGAAAAGCTTGAAGAAGCAATGCTTGCTGTGCGCGCACAGTTGCCAGAAATTATTGATCTCTACCTGCCGTCTGAAGCCCATGCGAGTCGCATGGCATTGGTGACCATTAAGAAAGATTCTGTGGGTCATGCTCCTCGTGTGATGGAAAGCATTTGGGCATCATTGGGGCAAATTATAGACCTCAAATTCGTCATGGTATTTGATGATGGTGACGTCAATGTACGCGACTGGAACGATGTAATTTGGGCAATAACCACCCGCATGGATCCGGCTCGTGATACCCTGTTCGCGAAGTCGCCTTCGGATGATTATCGAGAAGACGCTCGCGGTGATGCATCGCCAGTTAGCGAGTGCGGGTCTAGAATGGGGTTAGATGCCACCAATAAATGGCCGGGAGAATCGACCCGTGAATGGGGAACACCCATTGCCAAAGATCCGCAAATTGTTGCGAAGGTCGACGAAATGTGGGGCATGCTGGGTATTTAATCCATGTATAAAGTAAACCTGATGCCAGCAGGAGCCCAGTTTGAGGTTGCTGCGCACCAAACACTATTACAAGGCGCGCTCAGCGCAGGAATACCATTTCCTAACCGTTGTCAGATCGGTGCTTGTGCAACCTGTCTTTGCAGGTTGATAGAAGGTGATGTGCATTATCACCTGGAGCCTATGCTCACCGAACAAGAAAAAGAGTACGGCTGGATATTTGCCTGTCAGGCCATTCCCAGCAGTGATCTGGTGGTTAGTTTTGAGGAAAGCGATGACTATTAAATGTGAAGTAACGTCAGTGTCGTCACTGACCAATAACACCTATCGAATTTTATTAAAGCCTGAGCAGCCTGTGAGCTACAAAGCGGGTCAATACCTGCTAGCGGTGATGGGTGAGAAAGACAAGCGTCCATTCTCGATTGCCAGCAGCCCATGCCGTCAAAATGGCCATGAGCTTGAATTGCACATTGGTGCAGCAGAAGAAAATGCCTATGCTATGGATGTGGTGAAAGCGGCTCAAGCTGCGCTAGAAAAAGGGGATGACTCCTTTTTGATTGAAGCGCCGCACGGTGACGCTTGGCTTCGCGAAGAACGCCAACGCCCATTAGTTCTGATTGCGGGTGGTACAGGTTTTTCTTACGTGCGCAGCATGTTGGATCATTGTCTGAGCCAAGGCTTCAAGCAGCCGATTTTCCTTTATTGGGGCGGACGTGATATCAGTCAGCTTTATGCCAATGATGAAATGGAAGCGTTGGCATTGAAAAACAGCCAACTGACTTACATTCCTGTCGTAGAAAACACACCGCAAGGTTGGGCTGGCAAAGAAGGCAATGTGCTGCAAGCCGTGATGGAAGACTTCGTGTCGCTGTCAGCCTATGACGTGTATATCGCGGGTCGCTTTGAAATGGCAGGCGCGGCACGCGAAATGTTTTGCACCGAACGTGGCGCAGAGCGTGACCACTTGTTTGGCGATGCGTTTGCATTTATATAACGTAGCTTCGCTAAGCCGATAAAAAACCGCCAATCTGGCGGTTTTTTATTTATGCGTGAGTGTGGTTAGACGTCAATATTTTCTTTTTCACCCAAGTTTCATTGAGCCAGAGCGAGGCCAAAATCACTGCGCCGCCCATCGCCAGTGTCCCCAGATCCGCATCGCGGTTCCAGATGAGCACATTGACCACAATACCTGCTGGTACCAGCACATTGTTCATCACCGCCAGTGCGCCAGCATTGACGAGTGTCGCTCCCTTGTTCCACAAGAAATAGCCCAAGCCTGATGCCACAGTACCAAGGTAAATCAAAATGCCCCATTGCAACGATGTGCTGGGCAGCTTGTCTGTGTTGCCGAGCAGCAGAAATGCAGGCAAAGCCACACACAATGCGCCAAGGTAAAATAGGCCAAACACCGTGTGTTGTGGCACGTCTGTCTCTGTGCGTTCCATCAAGAATTTATAGCTGACTTGGCCAATGGCAAAACAGAGGTTTGCACCCTGAACAATCAAGAAACCCAGCATAAAGTTTGGATTCACCGACGCGAACTTGATCATTACCGCGCCAAGCACGGCCAGTGCAGCCGTCATCAGATACCAGGGAGAGAAGCGGCGATGCAGTAAATCATACGTCAGCGTGACATAGACGGGCGTGAATACCGTGAAAAGGAGTACTTCTGGTACAGAGAGATATAAAAAGGATTGGTAGTAGAAGCAATACATGAGGCCAAGCTGAATGCCACCAATGGCCATTAACTTGAGCATGAGCGGACGAGGCGCACCTTTGAGGCGTAAAAATGGCAGAAAAACCACCGCCGCCAACGCCACCCGGGTAACGACTGAAAACCAAGCATCGACCTGTCCGGCAAGGTAAACGCCAATTAAGCTGAAAGAAAAAGCCCATAAGAGGGTAATAAACGCGAGGTATCCCATAACGATCCATATTTGGTAAGAAACTGCCGCAAAGTGTACCGGAAATTGCGTCAATAGGCAGGGATCGAGAATCTGGACGGATCAGCGTACTTGGCGTGTGCGATCAGCTTGGTAGCGGCACCATCAGCATGTCGACAGGGGTTTTATTGATCAGTTGTTTGGCGGACGAAATTAACGCACTCCAAAAATCTTGATGATGACCACAAATGACGAGATCAATGCCGAAATGGCCGATAGATTCGGTGATCTCCTCGGCTAAGTCACCACTGGCGACCAACGTATGAGTGACGGGAATATCCACGTGTTTTGCCAGCGTGTTCAGTTGCGACTGCGCTTCATCAATAATGTGGTTGCGCGTTTCCACCAGATTGACATCTATGAGGCCTGTGTAGAGTTGCGCGTAGTTGACGTCGATGTGGATCAGTGACAGTTTTGCTCCGAGGGGTTTAGCCAGATCAGCGCCTTTTTGAACCAGTGCTTCGCTGTCGGCAGAAAGATCGACCGCCACCAGAATGTGTTTATAACCCATAGCCTGACTCCTGAATAAAACCGTAAACGATACCCAATCCTCATCAATATTAGTGGAGTTTCCTTCGCAATGTATGGCGTCGTTTGCTCATCTGATGGGGACTTTTGGATATATTCGTCATGAACATCAATCAAAAACTATCATTGTCTCCAAAACAAGACTGTTGCAGAGATCCCAATGCCGATGTGTGCTTGGTGAACGTGTTACTACAGATCGACTGGCGGGGTTGAATTAACGTTCACCGACAGACAAAATGACTCTCAGATTGAATAGAAGGGAAACAATAGCATGCTAGCAAAACCCATGATTGAGCAACTGAATGCGCAGATTAATTTGGAGTTTTTTTCATCAAACCTATACTTACAAATGAGCGCATGGTGTGAAGACAAAGGATTTGAGGGTGCAGCGCAGTTTATGCGTAAGCATGCGCAAGAAGAAATGGAGCACATGCAGCGTCTATTCACCTACGTGAGTGAGACAGGTGCGATGCCGATATTGGGCACGATTGAAGCGCCTCGCCACCATTTTGAATCGCTTGGTGAAGTGTTTCGTGAAACGTACAAACATGAGCAGCTCATTACTGAGAAAATTAATCATTTGGCACACGTCGCGTTCACTACGCAGGACTATTCTACATTTAGTTTCTTGCAGTGGTATGTCGCTGAACAACACGAAGAAGAAAAGATCTTCAAGAGTGTGATTGACAAGATTGAACTGGTAGGGGAAGACGGAAAAGCCCTCTTCTTCATTGATAAAGATTTGGCAGAAATGGCCAAACAAGCACCCACTTCTGTGATGGATAGCCCTGTGGCTTAAGACGCATATTACGTCTTCGCTCGGGCTTCCCTTAGGCAACAATGGGAGATGAGACCATGAGCGGAGACGCCTTAATTATCGCGATTTTCTTTGTTACGCTGGCGAACATCCTGCGTTATGTGAGTTCACTTCGTGTTTTACTCGTGATGATGCGAGAAGCCAACCCACTGCTGTATCAGCAAATGACCCGTGGCAATAATTTCTTTTCTTCCCAAGGAGATATCAGCCGACAAAAGCGGTTATATCATTACATTCGAAGCCAAGAATATCTTCATCACCACGATACGGCTTTTATTGCCAAGTGCAACAAAGTCAGGCACTTGTTTATTTTATCGACCGCCCTTGTACTCGCTTTGGTTGTTTCACTCTTTTTTGTGGCGTTCGCAGGTCTTTAAGTTTTTTCTTTGCAAACACTGAAGCGACTAACAAAGTCGAAGTTCTGGCCTAACGAAGGCTCTTAGCAAAAATCAAAAAACGCTGGCAGTTGTCAGCGTTTTTTTTGTTACCCTCGACACCAATATTTCAAAGACCTAAAACCAAAATACCTGACGATAAGGGGTGAGCGACGTGGATCGATTCATGGCGTGGTGGCATTCGAGTTCTCAAAGCATCAATTTAGAATGGGTAGAACACATTGCCGTGTTGTTGGCGATGGCAGCATTTGCCTGGTTAGTGTGGCACGTCGTCTTTGGACGTTTGGTCGCGATTTCTCAAAAGACCAAAACCGAGTGGGACACCATTTTACTGCAAACAGTGAGCACGCCCATTAGCGTGTTGATATGGCTATGGCCATCGAGTTATGTGCTCGACAGCCTGTTAGCAGCCACGGCGAAAGTGAGTGAAAGCTGGCTGGTGGTGTCGCGTCGGGTGCTTGTTTTTGCTGTCATCCTTTGGATATTGCTGCGTTTGGTTAATCGCATAGAAGCGTATTTGATGAAATCCGATACGCGCGACCAAACCACGGTGTCTGCGATGGGGCATATACTGCGCTTGTTATTAGCCGTCGTGGGCGTATTAACGGCGCTACAAGCCTTTGGCATTAGCCTGACAGGTTTACTCACCTTTGGTGGTGTTGGTGGCCTTATCGTAGGTTTGGCAGCCAAAGATTTATTGTCTAATTTCTTCGGGGGGCTGATGATTTATTTCGATCGGCCTTTCAGTGTGGGCGATTGGATTAGCTCTCCTGATCGCAACATCGAAGGCACGGTAGAGCGCATCGGTATGCGAATGACCATGATCCGTAGCTTTGAAAGCCGCCCTTTGTATGTGCCGAACTCGGTATTTAGCAGCATTGTGGTGTTGAATCCTTCGCGCATGCAACATCGCCGCATCAACGAAACCATTGGCCTTCGCTATAAAGACGCCGACAAAATGGCGGCCATTGTGACGGATGTGAAAGCGATGCTGGAGACCCATCCCGACATTGAACAGCGGTCGACCTTGATGGTGAATTTTGATGCCTTTGCAGGCTCGTCGCTTAACTTCTTTATTTATGCCTTCACCAAAACCATCAATTGGTCTCGCTATCACGAAGTGAAGCAGGATGTAATGCTGAAAATTGTCGATATTGTTCATGCACATGGTGCAGACTTCGCGTTCCCATCGCGCACCATCAGCTTTGATAAAGACGAGATGACCGAAGCTGCCATTCCCGTGCCTGAGGCCATCCAAGCGGCATCGAACAAGCACTGAATCAGACAACACACTGGCTCAAGCGGATCTGGGCGGCTACAATGCCGCCCTATTTAATGCAGATCGTTGTTAAAGCAGTAGAGTGAAGAGATGAAGCAAGTTGATGTAGTGATCATTGGCGCAGGTGCAGCAGGCTTGATGTGTGCCGCGCAAGCGGGTAAGCGCGGTCGTTCCGTGCTGGTGGTCGATAACGGCAAAAAACCAGGACGGAAGATTCTGATCTCCGGCGGTGGTCGTTGCAACTTCACTAACTACGACGTAACGGCATCTAACTTCGTCTGTGGCAATCCGCATTTTGCTAAGTCCGCCCTGGCGCAATACAGCCAGTGGGATTTCTTTTCCATGATCAACGAATACGGCATTGCATGGGAAGAGCGTGAGCACGGCCAGCTATTTTGCATCGACTCGGCGAAAGATATCGTCGAAATGCTGCTAAAAGAGTGCGATATGCCCAATGTCGAACAACGCTATCGTTGCGATGTGCATAGCATTGAGAAAAACGAAGACGGCTTCACATTAAAACTCGATACCGACACGGTAGCGTGTCAGTCATTGGTGGTGGCAACAGGTGGGCTATCAATGCCCAAGCTCGGCGCAACCCCATTCGGTTACCACATTGCAGAGCAGTTTGGCTTGAAGCGCATACCGACCACCGCAGGCCTAGTGCCATTCACTTTGCACGACAAAGACAAGGCTGCGTTTGCTGATTTGTCTGGTATTGCCATTCCGGTCACCATCACGTCAGAAAATGATGTGACCTTTAAAGAGAACCTACTGTTTACCCATCGTGGTTTGTCTGGCCCTGTGGTGTTGCAGATAAGTTCATACTGGGTGCCCGGCGAGAAAGTCACGGTGAACTTGTTGCCGGATTTAGATCTGGCTGACACCATCAACGCGATGCGTGACAAACATCCGGCGCAGAGCCTGAAAAACAGCTTGTCACGATTGCTTCCAAAGCGTTTGGTCGAAGCCATGATCACACGCGGTGATATCGAAGATAAGCCGCTCAAGCAGCTCAACCCCAAAGAGATTGCGTCGCTGGCGGATTATCTGCACCAGTGGAATATCGCCCCGAACGGCACAGAAGGCTATCGCACGGCGGAAGTCACGCTGGGCGGCGTGGATACTGATGAACTGTCTTCAAAAACCATGGAAACGAAAAAGGTCTCAGGGCTATATTTTGTCGGCGAAGTGATGGATGTGTCTGGCTGGCTGGGGGGGTACAACTTCCAGTGGGCATGGAGTTCCGGCTGGGTTGCAGGGCAGAATGTGTGATTAGCAGTAAGTAAATGAAAGACTTGAATCGAGGTCTGGTGCTTCCACTTTTAGGGGGAGGCAGGCCTCGGGCTTAGTGCGCAAATTTTATTCTCTAAACGTTAAAAATAAACCTTTACAAAAATAGGCGTTCGAGTATTATTCACCTCGCTCTGTTGAACAGGGTTATTAATGAAAGACGTAAAAGTAAAAGTAAAAATTCAGTTTGCCTTCCAATTGTTGTGCCCTCTGTGTTTCCCTTAGCTTCATCGTAACATTCAATAATTCAAGCTTTCAGTGCATCGCATTTTTGCGAAATTTTTTATGAATTAATATTAAGGGACACATTATGTCTAACAAAACAACTGGTCTAGTAAAATGGTTTAACGAAGAGAAAGGTTTTGGTTTTATTACTCAAGACAACGGCGGTGCTGACGTATTCGTTCACTTCCGTGCTATCGCTTCTGAAGGCTTCAAAACTCTGGCTGAAGGCCAAAAAGTATCTTTCGAAGTTGAGCAAGGCCAAAAAGGCCCACAAGCTGCTAACGTAGTAGCTCTGTAATTTCGAAAGAAGAGCGCAGGTGGTTTTCCATCTGCGTTTTTTTTCGCCTGCAATAAATCGTTTGCGCTCCAAGCCTTCTATTTACACCTCTTTTCTAGATTAAAATCACTCTCCAAAAATATCAGCACTGCAATTTATTATCACATCCCGTGCATAATGATGCCTGCACGACGTTACATTGACGTTTTATTTCACATTCTTGAATATATTTTAAAAAATAGCGCACACATGTTTCATATGGTGTGATTTTTTATTTTTAAATTTTGTAGATTTTGAAAAAGGCGCCACGTAATAGCAGCGCCTTCTTTTATCGCAAAAACAACGTGAACATGATCTTTTGCCACCATTTTCCATACGGCGGTGTCATCAGCTTGCCGGGGTTGAACTTGCCTCGGCTGAGCACGGTTTTGGCATGGCTGAAAGTGCGGAAGCCTTCGATGCCGTGGTAGTGACCTAAACCAGATGGACCTACGCCGCCAAAAGGTGCGTCATCGACGGCAACCTGGGTAATGGTGTCATTAACGGCGATAGAGCCTGAGTGCGTGTGTCGGATGACATGACGCTTGAAATCTTCATCAAAGGACATCAAATACAGGGCTAATGGTCGTGGCATGTTTCGAATGATCGTGAGCACATCCTGCACATCGTGATATGTGATGATGGGCAGCAAGGGGCCGAAGATTTCTTGCTGCATGATGACGCTGTCTGCGGGCGGGTTGATCACCAGGTGAAGCGCCATTTTTCGTGTTGCAGGCAGTATGGCTTCTTCACTCAGCGGGATAACTGTGACGCCATGCTTTTGTGCATCATCAATCAAAGACTCCAGTCTGGCGAATTGGCGGTCATTGATAATGGCCGTGCGATCATCGCTTTGAATACCCTCGGGGTAGGCGGCCTTCCATTGAGCGCGAAGCGCTTCGACGACATCATCCAGTTTATCTTCATGAACATAAAGATGGTCGGGGGCGACGCAGATTTGCCCAGCATTGAGGTTTTTGCCAAACAACAGACGCTCCGCCGCGATCTCGGGGGCAATGTCGGGGGCAATAATCACGGGGGATTTCCCGCCTAACTCTAGCGTGACAGGTGTGAGGTTTGCGGAAGCGGCTTCCATCACTTTTTTGCCCACTTCGGTCGAGCCAGTAAACAGCAGGTGATCGAAAGGCAGCTTGGTGAATGCGGTTGCCACCGCGACATCGCCTTCAATGACACTCACTTTGTCTTCAGAAAACGCCTCTCTGAGCATGGTTTTGACAACCTGATTGGTGAGTGGCGTGAATTCACTCATCTTGAGCATCACGCGGTTGCCCGCCGCGATAGCTGTCATCAAAGGGATCAGGCTTAAGGTGATCGGGAAGTTCCATGGCACGATGATGCCGACAACGCCAAGTGGCTGATAATGAATTTCAACCTTGGCGGGGGCGAGCAAAAGACCGGTGGATCGGCGCGAAGGTTTCATCCAGCGCTTGAGCTTGCGCTTGGTATAACGAAGCATCTGAAAGCACGGCATGATGTCTGCCATCAGGGTGTCGGTACGACTGCGATGACCATAATCTTGCGATAATGCGTCAACTAACGCGTCAGTATGGATTTTCAGTACGCGCTGCAGGCGAGTTAAGTCTTCAATGCGCTCGGCATAGCCAATGTCAGGGATTTGTTTACCCAATTCGGTCAGCTTAGAAAACTGTGTTTCTAAGGCATTTATCTGCTGTTCAAGCGGCGTATTGGCCGCCATTGATACCACGGTCATGTTTGTGCGTCCTGTGAGCGATATCTGTTTCATAACAGTAAAGTCAGACTTGCCGGCTTGCAAGTCTTAGGTGCGCTATTGTGATAACGCGATATGTTGCCGATCTGCTTCGAACATGAGCATAAATTGATGAAAGTATGCAGATATGGCGCGAGCGTTCTCCTGTTCACCTAGCGCGGCTAAGATTTCAATGCCGACTTCACAGGTGCAGAGTGACCCCGAGGGTTGATTGCGGCGCAGTGAATAGGCGGTTGTCAGCCCCTCGGGCAAGGTCACCGTTGGTATATCTTCCAGCCAAGGGCTCTGGCGCAGCATCTTGTGCGCCTGCTGCCACGTTGCATCCACGATGATGAAATGCAGAGGCTTTTCGTATGGCTGTCTGTTTGATGATGACGGGTGACATTCTGTCAATCTCTCTAGCGGGGTCGCCGTTTCGTTTGGAAATACCAAAAATGGCTGAGCCGCAGGGTCTGCCAGTAAGGTCAGCAATTCTGCTGGTGGTGTTTTTCGGTGCCAGATGTGACGTCGACAAAGCGGCAGTGAAGCTTCCAAAAGCCGACCGGTATTGGTGGCGCGGTTGGCTTCTGTTTCGTGCATTAATAGTTCAATACGCACATTGCTGTTTAACGACGGAGTTTGGTCGCACAAGCAGTTGTAATGAAAGCCGCAATGTTCACACGGCGCAGGTTTGGTTGGCAATGTGTATTCCTCGCCGTTCAATTAGTTAAGCGTAACGCCTTCCTGTTGCGGATAAATGCCATCTGAGAACAGGTAGGTATCGGCAGCGTCGGGCAGATTAACCTCGGGGGCAACCGAAGGGTTCGAGGGATAACGGTTACCGTCAAAGTGAAGCACGCGGGTGGAGGCTTTGGCGCCACCGCCACCGACAGGCATGATCAAATCACGCCAGCCATTGTGCGTCGTATTACTCATTTGGAACGGGAGATGAACCAAGCTTATACGGCTGTTGAAGCGCCAATCGCCGTTTTGGTTAGCAAACACTAACAAGGTGCAGCCACCGCTGCCGCACCAGTCGGTCAATACCAGTAATTCGTTGTTGCCATCGTTGTTGAGATCTTCGCTCAACCAACGATAACGTGTGCCTGCTACTTCGGTAGCAGCCTCACCCAAATAAGCTTTCAACGCCGCATCAACCTTTGGGTTGAACTCCGCTGAACCTTCCACACCGTGTGACATTTTGGTCGCGTCTGTTTTGCTGCCAACCATCAAAGACAAGGTTAACCCTTGCGCGCCAAGACTGTATTCGCGGCCATTGACGATTTCTTTGTCAGCAGTCAGGGTCAGTCCATTTCGCTCAAACAGACGTTCACTCACCAGGTACTGGCCTTGATGGCGAGTCATCATGACTTGCACGGCATTGGCGTTCACTTGCTGCCAAATGCCTGTTTCGATGAGTTCTGGCTCATTGGCTTGCTGATAATGCGTGGTGGCAGAATGATCTGAGTTCAGGGTGACTGTGGTCGTCAATCGGGTATCACCAAGTGTGGTGACTCCTTGATAATTACCGACCCACTCTTGGGTGGGGTCATCTGCCGATAACGTTGCGCAGCCGTGCCATGATTGCTTGCCCTTGGTGAAATTGGATGTCCAGCCATAGATGCTGTCACTCATGCCATCGCTACAAAGCTCAGGGCGGAGCGTCAGTGTTGTGCCATCGGCCTGATAAATTCGTGCTTCTGGACTGATGTCTCGAGCAGTGAGCGTGACGTTTTCGCTGTTATGCCCTAAGCGACTAAATTGCAGTGTATTGCTTTCAACAGACACTCCCCAGAAAGGCTCCGTGCCCGAAGCGACTGTGCGGTCACGGGGTTGTTGGCAGCCGTCAATTTCTGCTGACATCAGGTTGAGTTGCGTGACTTTGAACGTGGCAGGGTAGTCGGCTCCAAACCCGTCTGATGATGGCGCAACCAACTCGCCAACGACTTCTCCATAGATGGAGCGATAAGGGCTTGCGCTTAAGCCTAAGCCTTGCTGTGTAAGTGATGGGTCGAGTTGCAGCCAGTATTGGCTGTTACTGCCGCACGGCGTGATAGCTCGCACTTCATGGCTCAAGGTGACTTCACCACGTAGCATAAAACGTTGCGGGACTGACGTTGGTGCCGATTGAAGCGATGATTGTGTTTGTAAATCATCAGAGTTTCCCAGTTCAACGGGCCCAGATGGTGATTGGCTGCAGGCAGAAAGCAGGCTAATAATAACAGCGAGGCTCAGCAGTTTTGGAAGGCGGTGATTTGGAATTGGCAACGGAGATTCCTCTTCTCTTTCATGGGCTAAAAGGGTAAAACCATGATGATGGCATTCACACCAATGGGGAGATTATGGCGTATTGGCTATTAAAAACCGAGCCTGATACTTTTTCTATAGACACCTTAAAACAGCAAAAGGTCTCGTGCTGGGAAGGTGTGCGCAATTATCAGGCGCGAAATATGATGCGTGATGGAATGAAAGTTGGCGATCTTGCGTTCATCTACCACTCCTCGTGCAAAGATGTGGGTGTGGTAGGCATCGCTGAAGTGGTGAAGGCCGCGTATCCCGATCATTTTCAGTTTGACCCTGAAAGCCCTTATTTTGATCCCAAAAGCTCACCGGAAAATCCACGTTGGATAATGGTCGATGTGGCCTATCGTCAGCATCTGCCGTACTTGTCGCTGGCGCGGATCAAAGCGAACCCTGCGTTGGAAGAGATGCCGCTGGTCAAGAAAGGCAGTCGTCTCAGCATTATGCCCGTCACTGAGATGCAGTGGAGCGAAATCCTTGCGATGTCGGAAGCACGCAAAAGGTAGTCGTGGGTAGCGTCAGTTAAATTGGCGAATTAGGTCAAGTGACTGAAAAAGAAAACGGCAGCGGGGGGAATCGCTGCCGTACTGCATCTTATGTATCTGTTATAGCACACGCTTTACATTATTGCTTTTCAAGCCAACACAGCGTTACAGCAGGTGTGTTTCAAGATAGCGAGCCACTGCTTCGTCTGCATGACTGCCGATCACTTCGTTGTTAGGCAGTGTGGCTTTTACGCGTGGATGCGCGGTTTCCATCACCAAGCCTTTCTTCGCGGCACTCAACATTTCCACGTCATTCATGCCATCGCCAAACGCGATACATTCATCAAGGCTAAAGCCTTTGATTTCCGCAACCGCTTTTAATGCTTCGCCTTTCGATACACCAGCGGCCATAACTTCAAGACAAAATGGCGTAGAAAAAGCCACGCTGACTTTATCGCCGAAGGTGTCGATGAATTTCTTCTCATAGGCCGTCAGGTAATCATGATCATGACGAATGAAGAAGATTTTCGCTACGTCTTCAAGTGGCGGATTTTCTGGGTCAAACAGCGTAAAGCTGAAACCTGAATCTTTGTGGTATTTCGCTAAATCTTCGTCAACGCGGTTCAGTAACCAATCGTTCTCACGATAGATATGAATCGTGACGGTTTCATCGTCCTTCATCATGTTGACCAGTTCTGTGATTACTTCTGGTTCGACATTGCGGCTGAAAACCAAGTTGTCATCCGCGTCGTGAACGCGCGCACCGTTTGAGGTGATCATGAATGCTGGAATGCCCACGCTCTGGCGAATGTGTGCCACATCGATGTGGTGACGACCGGTTGCGAAAACAAAATGCTCGCCCTTTTGATGCAGGCGTTGTAAGACGTCACGAGTATAAGGAGCGATGCTATGGTCTGGTGTCAGCAGGGTGCCGTCGAGATCGGACGCAACGATTCTGTACATATGTACCTCAAGTCGAAGAGAAGAGTGTTCAATACCCCTTCAGTGTATCCAAGCGCGAAAGAAAGAAAAGGGATCAAATCGTCGGTTATTTTTTCCCGTTTAGGCGAAATAACCGACAAATTTGCTGGTTGACTCGTTTCTCACTGGCAATTACGCGGTTTGCTCAAGTGGTACGGCCGATTGCGCATCGAAGAAGGAGAGAGACAGGTTAAGAGCCGTGTCGCGTGTCACGTCTTTTTCGAACAATAATTCATGACGAGAGTTTGGCACGATATCAAATTTGATAGGCAGATTGAGCGCCTGACGTTCACGGTGAAAATGGAACATGGTGTGGTTACACACGACTTCATCGCGTGCCGCCTGCATCACAAGCATCGGCATATCGATCATTCGTGCCGCCTCAATCGTGCGTTCACAGGCAGACATACTTTGCCAAATCCATTGACTGCTCGGGCCACCAACTTTGAGTGTCTCATTATCCTCATACAGCTTGCGAAACCACTGGTAGCGAGTTTCTGAGTGAGTCAGCAAGTTGTGCTTAAACGGTTTGAGCCAATACGGAACCTGGCCTGGCGCATAACCAGCGGGATGTTGGATGGTTGACAATGCACGGCACAGCGGCTTAGCCACTTTTCTCAGTGTTGGTGAAAGATTGATGCCAAACATCGGGGCACTGAGTGCTAATGCGTCAATGGCGGCCGGCTTTCTTGCGGCATAGAGGGTGGTGATCGCGCCGCCCATCGAATGCGCCAGTATCATGCGTTGCTGGTGGGGCTTTTGCGTGACGATTTCATCGACAAAGGTTTCAAGGTCGTCAACGTAATGCTCAAAGTCCACCACATGGCCGATGTCACTGCCTGTGACGAGACGTTGACTCTGACCTTGTCCACGATGGTCATAACTGTAAACGTCATAGCCTTGACGGAACAAATCGAAAAACACTTCCTTATATTTTTCAGTCGCTTCAATTCGGCCATTGACCACCACGATAGCGCGGGTGTGCTCAGGCTTGGTGAAGGCGCACCAATGCAGACGCAGGCCTTCTTGGCCAATGATCTGCCCTTGCTGACGTGTTGCCCAAAATGGCGCAACTTGTTCAGCCATGGTGGTGGCTAACTCGTCTTCACGAGAAAATAAAAAAGGGCGTTCAATTGACATGTACATTCCGGTTCGGGGTTTCTATTTAGCATATCACGACACACGAGAAGTGCTCGGGTATGTGTTAGGAATATCGCCAGTTGTCAGCGAAAACAGGGCGCCTATGTTAAGGGATCTATGTTAAGGCATCTATGTTCATGGTTAGGCATTGTCGAAGGAAAAATAGTCACAAACAAAAACAGCCAGCATTTGCTGGCTGTTTCATCATTACACGGCAGTCATTACTGGCTGAAGTTAAAGTACGTGGCGGAGCCTGGACCCACTGGCATACCCACGACGAATACCCACAAGTAGAAAAAGATGCTCCAACCTAACAAGAATACCAGCGTGTATGGCAGCATGGTGGCGATCAATGTCCCTATGCCTAAATCTCGCTTATAGCGTGAGGCTACCGCCAAAATAAGACCGAAGTAGCTCATCATCGGGGTAATAAGGTTTGTCACCGAATCACCGATACGGTATGCCGCCTGAATGGTTTCCGGCGCATAGCCAACCAGCATCAGCATTGGCACGAATATCGGTGCGGTCACTGCCCACTGCGCAGACGCTGAACCGAGTGTCAGGTTGATAATGCCGCACATGATGATGAAGGCGAAGAACAACATTGGGCCAGTTAGACCGATGTTTTGCAGGAAGTCTGCACCACCAACGGCAATAACCTGACCGAAGTTGGTCCATTTAAACAGTGCCACGAACTGCGCGGCAAAGAAGACCAGCACGATGTAAAGACCCATGGCGCTGATGGATTTTGCCATCGCATCAATCACGTCACGATCAGTCTTCATGGTGCCGACGGTTTTACCGTAAACGTAACCTGGAATAGCAAAGAACACCAAAATGAAGGCAACAATACCTTTTAAGAACGGAGAGCCTGCCACTAAGCCCGTTTCAGGGTTACGCAGAATGCCCCATTCCGGCACGATGGTCATCGCCAGTAAGGCTGATACGATAAGCGCCGCGATGCCTGCATTGCGCATACCGCGCTTCTCAATGTCAGTGACTTTGCCTGCTTCTTTGGCTTCGAAATCTTCTGCCGCCATGGACTGATCGTATTTGCCGAGCTTTGGCTCAACAATTTTCTCAGTAACCAAGGCACCCAAAATGGTGATCAGGAAGGTCGATGCAAACATAAAGTACCAGTTCGCTTCTGGGCCAACCGTGTACACAGGGTCAATCATTTGTGCGGCGGTTTCAGTGATACCAGACAACAGTGGGTCAACCGTACCTAGCAGCAGGTTGGCAGAATAACCGCCCGAGACACCGGCGAAAGCTGCCGCAAGACCTGCCAATGGGTGACGACCCAGAGAGTGGAATATCATGGCTGCGAGTGGGATAAGTACCACGTAACCCAGCTCCGATGCTGTGTTTGAGATGATACCCGCGAAAACGACGGTTAAGGTCACCATACGTTGAGACGCCCCCATCACTAAAGAGCGCATGGTGGCGGAAAGTAGACCTGAATGCTCGGCAACGGCGACACCCATCATGGCGACCAATACGGTGCCTAGAGGGGCGAATCCGGTGAAGTTCTTCACGAGATTCATCACGATAAGCTGCACGCCTTCCGCGTTCATCAGACTTTTAACGTAAATCATGCCATCAGCAGCACGACCCGCCGTGCCTTCTGGGCGTGGGTCGGTGACCGACATGCCAAAGTAACCCGCAATGCCCGATGCAAAGAAAATGACCACACACAAAATGGCAAACAGGGTGACCGGGTGAGGGAGAAGGTTACCGAGAAATTCTACAGTATCGAGAAAACGGGAAAAAAAGGATTTCTTTGGCTTCCCGCCGTTTTGATGTTGCGAAGCTGATGTCTGCATCAGTTCCTCCATGTTGGGTAACTATCCATCTTTAATCTGAAAAGCATGCTAGGGCATTTAAACGGTCAATTGCAATATGTAGTGCTATCAAATAGCACCAATGCAGCTATATAATTTAAAATAAAATTAACATTTGGTATTATATGTTGTTTGTTTTCTGTTCGGTTTGGTGGAATTATCGACGGGTTTACAATCACGGCATCGCCATTGAATTTTCGCCCACTTTCTGGAACCGAAATGCAAAAAAAAGTCTTTTATATCGAGTTGTTGCGTGTTGTTGCTGCGATTGCAGTGATCGCCATTCATGTTTTGGGGCCTTATCGCTACATCGCAGGCGAGATCCCACAAAGTGACTGGCTTTCTGCCATTGGAATTAACGGCGCAAGTCGCTGGGCTGTCCCCGTATTCATTATGATTACAGGTGCATTGATGCTGTCAGACACCCGGCCATTTTCACCCTCGTATTTTGTTAAACGGCGAGTGATGAAAGTGTTTGTGCCTTTTGTGGTCTGGTCTGTTTTTTATGCAATTCTCGCGGCAATATCGTTACAAAATGTAAATTGGTCGGAAACCGTACAACGATTGACACAATTTCCTGTGAAAGAAACTTACTATCACTTGGGGTTTTTCTATTATTTCCTGCCGCTATATCTACTGATTCCAGTACTCCGTCCTTTAGTGAAACGAGAAGCGCCGGATATGTTCAATACCGTATTGGCGCTTTGGCTGGGACTGTGTGTGGCAAGATTAATGGGGGTGGATATGGGTTTTGTCGAAGAGTTGGTGCTTTTCGGTGGCTATCTGTTACTGGGCTATGCGCTGCATCGGCGTGAAGTGCCTTTTGGCTTATTACTCTTTTTGGGCGTGTTAGCGTTGGTGGCGACCGAGTACACAGCGATCTCACAAAGTGTCGCAAAGGGTGCATACACAAGTGCGGGCTGGTTCTCTTATAAGACGATTAATACTGTGCTCATCGCCACCATGGTGTTTGTGCTTTGTAAGCGATGGGCAGACAACGTGTCTGATAAATGGCAAAGGCGGGTGACGGTTGTTAGTCGCCACTCATTAGGCATTTACCTGATCCATCCCATTTTTCTTTGGCCGCTGAGGGAAAGTGATGTGATTCTTGGGATGGCATGGTTAGCCATCCCGTTGGTGACATTGGTCGTTTTTGTTTTGTCTTACTGGACCAGTGCCGGATTATCGAAGTGGCGCGCGACGGCGTGGTTAGTGCCCTAATTAGTTAATTCTTTGCAATTTAGCAAAGTGAACAAAGTCAGCGCCGCGGTATGTTAGCGTGCCACAATCACCGGGCTGTAGGGCGTGATAATAATGAATACCCACTTGGAATTCGCGTTTCGGACCGCCTGATATTGGCTCAACATAGATCCAATATTCTTCTGGGTCTTGGTGTTGATCTGGGCTTGGCAGAGAAACGGCTTGTTTATCAAGAATGCGGATGTCGATCGCACGATCTTCTGCGCCGTGTCCCAATGAATGCTTTTGGAAGGTAAATACAAAGTAGACACCAGCAACCACCGCAAGGGCGAGCATGAGCAAAATCAGAGAAATGGGCACGGTTGTCTCCTTAATCCGGCCGTAAAATGTCGAGCGAGAGTCTACTTCAGAAGAAGGAGTAGACATACTGCCACCAGAAACAATTCGTGATCGATCGCACTTATCTGTATTTGCATCGGTGCGAATGTAAACGAAGTTAAAGAGTTTTCTCATTTTTGGTGATATGACGTAAGCTAATGAAAAGCATCGATCGCGGGTACTAAGACACCGCCCTATAGGAGGCCTACATGGATGACATTGCTGTTGTTGTGAGACAAAGTCGGCGTCTGGAGCGTTTGCTGAAAGAGCATTATCACGCTCAAGGGCGAGGACTTCACGAATTGGTGACGAGTTGCCAAGAGCGGTTGCCACATGATGTGATCGCCAAATTGCGCTTTGTGGCAACCATCAGAAATAAAGCCGTGCATGAAGACGGCTATGAAGTCGACGACATGCGTGGTTTTGTATCGGCCTGTAAGCAATGCGAAAAAGAGCTACAGCCTCGTAGCAATCGCATGATCTGGCGCGTTGCCCTCTTCCTGATTTTTGCTGTCACTGTCGGTGCGGTTTGGTTTTATATCGAAAACTGGCGTCACATCATCGGTAACTAAGATGGACACTAAACAACAATAGAGCATCCAATTTGGGTGCTCTTTTTGATTGTATCGACAGTCAACAGAGATACATCGTTGATCTCTTAATCGAGACGCCCCCTGATATTCTAAGGCTTACCCTTTTTAAGGGGATAGACCGGAGTAACGTTAGGGCTTTAGATCGAGAAAGCCGAACAGGCTCTGGCGTTATTCGGATATAAATCGTCATGGTGCCTGCTTTTGATGCGAGCTTCGCTTTCTGAGACATGTGCGGTGGACTTTCCATCTTGCATCCCTAGACTTGGTTGGCTCGCAATTTAAGGGAAGAGATCATGTTGAGTTGGCTTGCTGTTTGTTGTTCAGGATTGCTGCACATCAATGCTGCTTACAAAGGTCCGCGTTGGCAGTTTTATCTGTTTAAACCGTTGACTATTTTATTGATGATGCTGATCGCCTTGGTGGGCGGAGAGGCGAATGTTTACACTTATTTGATCTTAGTTGGCGTTTGTTATTTTCGTTGTTTGGTGATGTGTTCTTGATGCTACCCAAAGACCGATTCATACCAGGGCTATTGAGCTTTCTGATTGCGCATATTTTATATAGTGTTGCGTTCTGGCAGCAGTTTGATGGCCCCATGATATGGTGGCTTCCCTCGTTGATTGGTGCGGCAAGTGTCATTGTTTTCTTACTTTTATTGCCTAATCTTGGGCCTTTGCTGATCCCTGTTGGAATTTATATTGCCGTGATCGCCCAGATGGCATGGGGTGCAGGCGAATTTTGGATGAATGCACACTCGCAAACGGCGGCATATGCGTTTGGTGGGGCACTGTTGTTCATGGTATCTGATACCGTTCTTGCCTTTGAGCGATTTAAAGGGCCTTTTCGCGCCTCAGTATTGCTGGTGATGAGCACGTATTTTTGCGCGCAGGGATTGATAACTTTGTCTGTGATGCCGTAGTAGCGAGGAGTCATTAATGTCGTGGATTCAAGTGTATAGTGCAAGCAATTCACTCGAGGCACATAGTCTGAAAGGAATGCTTGAATCCATGGGAATGGATGTCCTGCTTAAAGGCGACTCACTCGCCAGTGCCACCGGCGAGCTTCCCGCCGATGTGGTTGCAGTGACTTTGTGGGTGGATACCTTACGTGAAGAAAAAGCGCGATCTGCATTGCATCAGTATGAAGCACAGGCAGAAAGTGTGTGGTTCTGCCCATCCTGCCAAGAAGAAAATGGCGGTAGCTTTGAGATGTGCTGGCAATGCAGCACACCGCGTGATGAATTCTGATTAATCTTGCGACATATCAAAACAGCCTAGCAAAGACTGTGTTTCCATAACGACCGATTAATCGTTGTGCGTTTGTGGAGTTGCTATGCCTGTGTCAATTCATGTTCATGAAGTCTTAAACCACCTCAAATCCCAAACTTTGTCTGAACAAGCATTGGTTGACTGGGTAAGCGGGCAATGGGGTGCATCTGCACGTTTTCATACTTGCAGTCAAAATGGGCTGTCATTTAGTGAAGTTCTCGTGTTCTTGCGCCGTAGGAAGAAGATTCTTGAACAAGCGGGCTCGTTAGTGGTGAATGACGCGCGGATTTGTCAGCACTAAACGAGTGCTACTGAGCAGAAAGACACCGTGAAACGAAAAAGGCCTCAGAAGAGGCCTTTTTGCTGTTTATCTTTTGTATCAATGTCACTTCTAAGTGCTGGGTATATCAACCAACCATGTACTTGCGGCGGATATCAAGCAGAGCGAAGATCCCAAATATCAGGATGGACCATTTTTCCCAGCGAGTCATGGAGACTTTATCGCCGAATGCACCGATAAAGATCAGCATCTGCAAGCCATGCATGCAGAACAGGAAGGCGGTCATAATATACAGTGCCATCGCGGCTACACCCGGAAACGGCGAGATGATATTCGTGATCAATACCAACCAGACAAAGCCAATGGCCGCTTTTGCTAAAAAGATGAGTGCTTTCATTTTTCCTCTCTTAGATACAGCCGGAAGCTCACTTGTCCGGCATGCTTTTCCTTAATCATGTCCCAATGCGCGGGAACGTCGGGCACACCAAGCTCTTTTTCTGCCTCAATGTAAATCAACGCGTTCTTATTAAGCCAGCCATTGTGCTCGAGTTTGTTCAACACGTCACTCAACAAGTCTTTACGAAACGGTGGATCGATAAAGACCACATCAAATGGCTGTCCGGTTTGCGATAAGTACTGCAAGGCATCGATGTTATGGACGGTCGCGTTGTCTGCATTCAAGGTGGATAGATTGAGATTGATTTGCGCCGCCGCACCTTTATCAAGCTCTAGTAACGTGACGTGATCAGCCTGACGAGACAAAGCTTCAAGCCCTAAACCGCCACTACCTGCGAACACATCAAGGCATTTAGCTTGATATAAATCTGCCGCTAGCCAGTTGAATACCGTTTCTTTCACGCGATCTGTTGTAGGGCGAAGGCCTTCGACGTTCTTAACTGGCAATTTGCGACCTCGCCATTTTCCAGAAATAATGCGGACAAAACCAGAACCGCCTCCTGCATTCGATGAAGGATGATTACCCCTGCCGTTAGGTTGTTTCGCAGGGTTTTTAGGGTTACGTCTTACCATAGATTTTTTGACCGCCAAGAAGGTGTTAGTATATGTCGGTTCGGTAACGGCTCAGCATTTTCAAGGTCAACTTGCCCTTTTTAAAATGATCAGCGACGTAAGGGTTTTGGCCTCTTTCGCCGAATTTTCTGCGCCGCAATGTATGTAATACATCGCCGTTACCTCACTGCATTTATAAGGCGCAGTGCTCACAGTTTAAGATTAGCGCGATGTCATCGTGCTGATTGTACCAATCATGCTTTAGGATTTGCCAATGGCAGAAAAAAAGAAACGCGGATTTATGTCCTGGCTGGGTTTCGGCCGAAAGAACGACGAACAAGAACAACAGGCTGAGCAAGCCCGTTTACAAGCTGAAGAAGAAGCTCGCCTGCAAGCGGAAGCCGATGCGAAAGCACAGGCTGAAGAGCAAGCGCGCCTGCAAGCAGAAGCGGATGCGAAAGCACAGGCTGAAGAGCAAGCGCGCCTGCAAGCAGAAGCGGATGCGAAAGCACAGGCTGAAGAGCAAGCGCGCCTGCAAGCAGAAGCGGATGCGAAAGCACAGGCTGAAGAGCAAGCGCGCCTGCAAGCGCAAGCCGATGCGAAAGCACAGGCTGAAGAACAAGTTCGCCTGCAAGCGGAAACGGATGCAAAAGCACAGGCTGAAGAACAAGCCCGCTTGAAATCGGAAGCCGATGCGAAAGCACAGGCCGAAGAGCAAGCGTGCCTGCAAGCAGAAGCGGATGCGAAAGCACAGGCTGAAGAACAAGTTCGCCTGCAAGCGGAAGCGGATGCAAAAGCACAGGCTGAAGAACAAGTTCGCCTGCAAGCGGAAGCGGATGCGAAAGCGAAAGCACAGGCTGAAGAACAAGTTCGCCTGCAAGCGGAAGCGGATGCGAAAGCACAGGCTGAAGAGCAAGCGCGCCTGCAAGCGGAAGCGGATGCGAAAGCACAGGCTGAAGAGCAAGCGCGCCTGCAAGCGGAAGCGGATGCGAAAGCACAGGCTGAAGAGCAAGCCCGCCTGCAAGCGGATGCGGATGCGAAAGCGCAAGCTGAAGAACAAGCCCGCCTGAAATCGGAAGCGGATGCGAAAGCACAGGCTGAAGAGCAAGCGCGCCTGCAAGCAGAAGCGGATGCGAAAGCACAGGCTGAAGAACAAGCCCGCTTGAAATCGGAAGCGGATGCGAAAGCGCAGGCTGAAGAGCAAGCGCGCCTGCAAGCAGAAGCGGATGCGAAAGCACAGGCTGAAGAACAAGCCCGCTTGAAATCGGAAGCGGATGCGAAAGCGCAAGCTGAAGCCGATGCAATTGCTGCAGAACAATTAGCCGCTGAAGATCTGGCTAAGACACAAGCCGAGCAGGAAAAGCCAAAGCGTGAAGGTTTATTTGCTCGCTTAAAACGTGGTCTTCAGAAGACCAAAGCGAACATCGGTGCAGGCTTTTTGGGTCTGTTCAGTGGCAAGAAAATTGATGATGAGCTGTTTGAAGAACTGGAAGAGCAGCTTCTTATTGCTGATGTTGGTATGGATACCACGACCAAGATCATCAATAACCTGACCGACAATGCTTCTCGTAAAGAGCTGAAAGACGGTGAGGCCTTGTATGGTCTGCTCAAGCAGGAAATGGCTGGGATCTTGAGTAAGGTTGAAAAACCGCTCGATGTGGAAAACCAAAACGGGCCATTCGTGATTTTGATGGTCGGCGTTAACGGTGTGGGTAAAACCACCACTATTGGTAAGCTCGCCAAGCAATTCCAGCAAGAAGGTAAATCCGTCATGCTGGCGGCAGGTGACACTTTCCGCGCGGCGGCAGTCGAACAGCTACAGGTTTGGGGCGATCGTAATAACGTTCCTGTGATTGCACAGCACACCGGTGCAGATAGCGCATCAGTGATCTATGACGCGATTGAAGCTGCAAAAGCACGTAATGTTGATGTGGTTATCGCAGATACCGCTGGTCGTTTGCAAAACAAAGCTAACCTGATGGAAGAGCTGAAAAAAATCGTCCGTGTCATGAAAAAGCTCGACGAGAATGCACCGCATGAAATCATGCTCACCATTGATGCGGGTACAGGTCAAAATGCCATCAGCCAAGCGCGTTTGTTCAATGAGATCGCGCCGCTGTCGGGTATCACCCTGACCAAGCTTGATGGTACCGCCAAAGGTGGCGTTATCTTTGCGGTGGCCGATCAATTTAATATTCCTATCCGCTACATCGGTGTCGGTGAAGGGATTGATGATTTGAGACCATTTGTCGCAGAAGATTTTATTGAAGCACTGTTTAGTCAGGAGGACTGATAGGCGTGATCCAGTTTCAGCAGGTTAGTAAAGCCTACCGCGGTGGGCAGCGAGCATTACAGAAAGTAAGCTTTCACTTGCCCAAAGGCGACATGGCATTTCTGACCGGTCACTCTGGTGCAGGTAAAAGTACCTTGCTGAAACTTTTGTGCGCGATTGAACGGCCGAGTGACGGTAAAATATTGTTCAATAATCACGATATTTCGCGTATTGACCGCAAAGAAATCCCTTTTTTGCGTCGCCATATCGGGGTGATTTTTCAAGATCATAAACTCTTGATGGACAGAACCGTGTTCGATAATGTCGCCCTGCCGCTCCGTATTGAACAGGCCAACGAGTCAGACGTAAAAAAGCGAGTGTCTGCAGCGTTAGACAAAGTGGGTTTGTTAGACAAATCCGCTTGTTTACCCATTCAGTTATCAGGCGGTGAGCAGCAACGTGTGGGTATTGCCCGTGCGGTGGTTAATCGCCCGCAAGTGTTGATTGCCGATGAGCCGACCGGAAATTTGGATGCGGCCTTATCGCAGCAAATCATGGAATTATTTCGTCAGTTCAACCAAGTGGGCGTCACCGTATTGATGGCGACTCACGATACGTCTTTGTTGAGCCGCTACGACATGCGTCGATTTGACCTGAACCAAGGTCATCTTTCGGAGGTGGCGCGTGGCTAATTTTTTGTCGTTACACAAACAGCAGTGCGGACAAGCGCTTCGAGATTTGTTGGCGCGACCAACGGGGAATTTGTTAACCGTATTGGCTTTGGCCTTCTCGCTAGCATTGCCCGTTACGTTATATATGTTGGCAAAGAACGTGGTGGCGGTCAGTGCACAATGGCAAGCGCCCAATCAGTTGACGGTTTATCTCAATGAGATACCGGAAAGCCGCGCCACATCACTGAGTGATGAGATTGGTCAGTGGTCTGAGATTGGCTCGGTTGCGTATATCTCTCCTGAGCAAGGCTTGTTGCAGCTGAGACAAATCCAAGGATTTGAAGAAGCAGTGAGTTTGCTCGATGATAACCCGCTACCTGGCGTTATCGTGGTGACACCAACGAGTGATGATGCGGCCGCGGTTACCGCATTGGCGTCAAAGCTGCGCGCAGAATCGGACATTCAAGAAGTCCGTCTTGATAGCGACTGGCTGCAACGCCTAGCAGCTATAGAGTCTTTGGTGCTGACATTAACTTGGGGTTTCTCCGGTCTGATGTTAATGGCAGTGTTTCTCATCGTCGGCAATACCCTGCGATTACAGGTACTGAACCAGAAACAAGAAATTCAGGTCATGAAGTTGGTCGGCGCTACCGACAGTTATATCCTTCGCCCCTATTTGTACACGGGCGTTTGGTTGGCTTTATCGGGTGCAGTGGTTGCTTGGCTCGTGGCAACAATAAATGGCTTTTTACTCGATGCAGCCGTGGCAGAATTGGCTACATTATATAGCAGTGGTTTTCGTCTCAGTGGCTTAGGTGTCGATGAAACCTTGATCCTGTTTATGGTCGCTGGGTTGATTGGCTTGCTAGCAGCACGGCTCGCGGCAGGTAAACATTTACGAGATATTGAACCTGTTTGATGGGTTGTAGTCTCATTCATGGTGATCATTCACTCAGACTTGCAGTTTTTTTGAACTTGAGTAGAGTATGCCATTGGTCTTTTTAGGCCATTATTGTTCGATAAATTCGAAAAGAGGTGAAAATGACAGCAGCGATGTATGCACTAGCCCCAATCTCAAGAGATAGCTTGGACAGCTATCTACGTCAGGTAAACAGCCATCCAATGCTGTCTGCTGACGAAGAGCGTGAGCTTGCAGAACGTCTGCACTACGACGAAGACTTGGACGCAGCGAAAAGCCTGATCCTGTCTCATCTAAGATTTGTTGTTCATATTGCCCGTGGTTATTCCGGTTACGGACTTCCCGTGTCTGATCTGGTACAGGAAGGTAACATTGGTCTGATGAAAGCGGTGAAACGCTTTAACCCTGAAGTGGGTGTGAGACTGGTTTCTTTTGCCGTGCATTGGATTAAAGCTGAAATTCACGAATACGTCCTGCGTAACTGGCGTATTGTGAAAGTGGCGACCACCAAGGCGCAACGTAAATTGTTCTTCAACTTGCGTAAGTCGAAAAAGCGTCTGGGATGGTTTAACGCCGAAGAAGTTAACTTGGTTGCAGAGCAACTTGGCGTTGATGCTTCAGAAGTGCGTGAGATGGAATCTCGTCTTGCCGCACAAGATGCAGGTTTTGATGGCGGTGCAGATGATGATGAGCGCGAAGGCCCTGTGGCCCCGGTTTTCTTCTTAGAAGACAAAAGCTCAGACGTTGCCACCAATATTGAGGCTCAGAATTGGGAAGACCACGCCAACCGTCGACTCGCAACAGCGATGTCAGGGCTGGATGAGCGAAGCCAGCACATTATTCGTTCGCGTTGGTTGGACGATGACAACAAAACGACATTGCAGGAATTGGCCGATCACTATCAGGTTTCTGCTGAGCGCATTCGACAGCTTGAAAAGAATGCGATGCGTAAGTTGAAAGAGGCCGTGGGCGAAGACGCATTGTGATCGTCAACCCTCGAAGATCGTAAAAAGCCGGCTGATTGCCGGTTTTTTTGTGCCTCAAAAACCCATATCCCGTTTGGTCTCAGATAACTTGTCCACAGCTTTATTACGATCAACACTACATGTAGTGGATCCTTTCTCTAGATCCTACTTTATCAACGCAATCCACAGTCTTTTCCACAGGTGGCTAAAAAGCGTACAAAGTCCTTTATTTCTCCGTGGCAAGGATTGGCTAAAACTCGGGTACAATGGTGTTTTACTTGTTGTTTCTGACTATTTCATTGAAACGACAACACCTTAAATGAAGTCACGGGAGTGGAATAACCCATGGAACAATTTGCGCATATCTCGGTATTAGATGCTTGGCAGTTGCTGCAGGACAACGATCAGAAAGCGGTGATCGTCGATATTCGGGATCCTCAGTCATTTTCGTTATCTCATCCACAGGGCGCATTTCACCTAACCAATGACACCATGGTGCAATTCACTCAGACCGTCGATGATGAACAGCCTGTATTGGTAATGTGCTATCACGGCGTGAGCAGTCAAGGCGCAGCACAATATTTGATTAACCAAGGCTTTGAGCAGGTGTACAGTGTAGATGGTGGTTTTGAAGCTTGGCATCGACAGTCGTTGCCAGTGGCAGGTAATAACGATTAGAAGAACGATTAAGAGGTATTAATGATAAGGCTGATTGCAATTTCTAACCCTCGTGCTGGACAGGCATTTATCGATTACATGGCGTCGAGACACATCGATGTACAGATGATGCCGGAAGGGGAAGGGCAATTTGCCTTGTGGTTAGCCGATAGCCAACATCAGGCCGAAGCAGAAGCTGAGTTACAGGCGTTTCTGCACGACCCGACAGGTCGTAAGTATCAATCCGCCTCATGGGATATGGCCGAAAGCCGCACTGCACATTTTACTTATCCGCGTCAGAAGATACTCACCGCGATCAAACAAAACGCTGGGCCGTTTACCCTCTTTATCATGGTGGTGTGCATTATCGCCTATGCAGGGTTAACGCTTGGCTTTGGTAATGAAGTTTTCTCCTTGCTGCATTTTCCCGCCACGGACGATCAGCAATGGCAACTTTGGCGTTTGTTTACCCACGCGCTATTGCACTTCTCTGCCACACACATTGTGTTTAACTTACTGTGGTGGTGGGTGCTGGGTGGGAAGATAGAAAAGATAAGCGGCAGTGCCAAATTGGTTCAGCTTTTCCTGCTCACCGCGCTGTTTTCTGGTTTGGGGCAATACGTGTTTGATGGCCCTGCGTTTGGTGGCATGTCGGGCGTGGTGTATGCCTTGCTGGGATATTTGTGGCTTATGGGCACATTGGCGCCTTCTCGTGGGCTGTCGATAGAGCCAAGCTATGTCGGCTTTATGCTGTTGTGGTTGGTGGTGGGCTTCTTTGAACCCTTTGGTATGGCTATCGCCAATATGGCTCACCTGTTTGGCTTGGTGTCAGGCTGTGCGATTGCCGTGTTTGATGCCAAATTCTCCCGAGCAGCGAGAAACCCTTCTTAAGTGAGATGCTTAGTGTGATGCGCGCTCACCCTTAAGCTTGCCCACATTGGCAATAAGGGTGTAGCCACGTAAACTGAGCCCAGACTTCGTGTTTACGCAGAGGACACCGTGAAACAGACGCTACGACATCAGGAAATTCTCGATTTAGTTCGAAGCAAAGGCTACGTCAGCACCGATGATTTGGTCGCATTTTTCGACGTCAGCCCTCAGACGATTCGTCGTGATCTCAATGAACTGGCTGCGGAAAACAAAATCCGACGCCAACACGGTGGCGCGACGATTCCATCTAGCTCTGTCAATACGGCTTATGATGCGCGTAAAGTGATGCAGCAAGACACCAAGAATAAGTTGGCACAAGCGCTTGTGGCGCATATTCCAGATGGCGCAACGTTGTTTCTTGATATTGGAACGACCCCCGAAGCTGTCGCGCGAGCGTTGCTCAATCATCAAGATTTACGCATTGTGACCAATAATCTCAATGCCGCCAGTATCCTGATGGTGAAGGAAGATTTTCAAATCATCATGGCTGGTGGGGAAGTACGCAACCGTGATGGTGGCATCATGGGTGAAGCGACATTGGATTTTGTTTCTCAGTTCCGACTCGATTTTGGCATATTGGGGATCAGTGGAATTGATCTCGATGGTGGCCTGCTGGATTTCGATTATCACGAAGTACGGGTCAAACAAGCCATTATGCAAAACAGTCGCTCTGTGATGTTGGCAGTCGACCACACTAAGTTCGGGCGTAATGCCATGGTTAACGTGGGCGATATTACCCAAATCGACATGCTGTTCACTAACGCACCTTTGCCTGAAAATGTTTCTTCGCGCCTACAAGGCACTGAAACATTGATAGAAATTATTCTTTAATCCCCTTTTGTCATGTCCGCGCCGCCATCTGGCGGCGTTTTTGTATCCATCTTTTGTTGAATTTTTCGCCTCATTGTCACTGGACAAGGCGATTATTTGCACTAAAATGCTCGTAAACGAAAGTTAAATGCTCGAATGAGCGCTTTGGGCCCCAGGGTGATCAGCGCGCGTGGGCAAAAGGGACAATGCAGAGGACAAAATGAGCACAGAAATGTTGGATATACTTGTCGTCGGTGGCGGGATTAATGGTGCAGGGATCGCGGCGGATGCTGCAGGTCGAGGGTTAAAAGTCGGGCTGTTTGAAGCCGATGACTTTGCATCAGCAACATCGTCAGCCAGTTCGAAATTGATCCACGGTGGTCTTCGATATCTTGAGCATTATGAATTTCGTTTGGTGAGTGAAGCACTCGCCGAGCGTGAAGTGCTGCTACGAAAGGTCCCGTTCCTTGCTTGGCCAATGCGTTTTCGTTTACCTCATCGTCCCCATCTTCGCCCTGCATGGATGATCCGTGCTGGCCTCTTTCTCTATGATCACCTCGGTAAACGCACCAGCCTTCCAGCCAGCACTGGCATAAAGTTTGGCGTGGATTCGGTGCTCAAACCTGAAATTACCCAAGGTTTTGAATACTCAGATTGCTGGGTCGATGACGCGCGTTTGGTGGTGTTAAACATCATGGATGCGGCGGAACATGGCGCGGAAGTACGTAATCGCTGCAAAGTAACTAAAGCGACACGATTAGCGGATCATTGGGAAGTTGAGATTGTTGACCAGCTAACCCAAGTGCGATTTGTTCGCCATTGTAAAGTGCTGGTGAATGCGGCAGGCCCTTGGGTAAAACAGTTTTATGATGACAGCACTACGCTGACGTCCCCGCGCGGTATTCGGCTTATTAAAGGCAGTCATATCGTCGTGCCGAAAGTGCACAATGAGTCGGCTGCGTATATCTTGCAAAATGAAGATGGCCGCATTGTGTTTGTGTTGCCCTACCTTGATCGCTTCTCTTTGATTGGTACGACTGACGTTGAGCATCACGACGACCCACGTAAAGCGTCAATTGATGACAATGAAATCGCGTATTTGTTGAAGGTTTTCAATCAGCATTTCTTGAAGAGTTTAACCCCCGAAGACGTAGTGTGGACATACAGTGGTGTGCGTCCGCTTTGTGATGATGAATCTGACTCCCCGCAAGCGGTTACTCGAGATTACACGTTAGAGCTTGATGGAAACGGCGGCAATGCGCCGATTTTGTCTGTGTTTGGCGGGAAACTCACGACCTATCGCAAACTGGCGCAAGCTGCGGTGAACAAGCTTGAGCCTTTCTTTACCGAGATGGGAAAACCTTGGACAGCAGACAGCGTGCTGCCGGGCGGTGAAGACATTGGTTCTTTCAGTGATGTAGAAGCAGAGCTAACACGTCGCTTTAGTTGGATGGATGCGATGACAGCGAACCGTTTGGCGACGACCTACGGTTCTCGCGTGTGGGTTTGGTTTGACGGTGTCGAGCAGGCGTCCGATTTGGGGCAAAGCTTCGGCTGTGGTCTAACGCAAAAAGAAGTCGATTACTTGATGGCTGCAGAATATGTGCAGACGGTGGACGATCTACTTTGGCGTCGCACCAAGCTGGGCTTGTATCTAACAGAGCAAGAACAAAGTCAGGTGGGTGACTACGTGGCTCAATGTGGCGTGATAGTTAATGATGCAGCCAGTGCATAATGACGCCTAGATTAGAACCAAGCGAGATCGATGCTAAGACCCCGTGTATTGATTAAACGCCAATATTTCAAACAACAAAGGCGCACCTCGGTGCGCCTTTGTTGTTCATTGGGCTTACTGATAAAGATACTTGGTGAACAATAGATCAGACAGCACTTTTTGATTGGTTTCTGCCAACAGCATTTCGTTGACCTTTTCCAAGCATGCTTTACGGATAGATTCCCGACCAGAAAGGGACTTGATGCGCACTTCATTTTCCTGACTGAGTACTTCAATAATCGCATCACGTATTAGCGGCTGGTGGTATTCCAACATTTGGATCAGCGATGGGTCATCAACCATCAGATCGATACGCACATTGATAAAACCGAGCTTACGACCGTCAGTAATGAAGTTGGTTGTGATTTCAGGCTCCAGCGTAAAATAGCTAAATTTCGCGGCTTCCTCTTCCGCATTTGCAATGGATGGAACAGAGAGCAACAGTGTCAATAATAAGGTAAAAATGGCGGTAATATTATTTTTCATGGTTTATGCCAAACCCCAGATTTAATGAATCTCTTATGGTAGTTTAGCTGCGCATGCGTGAGCACAGCTGTGTACAATAGCGCACTATTAATACTAAACATTAATGGCAGATTCGGCGAAAGTTTTGTTGCTTTTTTGCTCTTCGGCTCAGGATAAGATGTCAGATTTCAAACGATTACACGTGAAAGCCCTTGTGGAGGCGAATTGGGAGGCCCCAGACTGGCAACCGCTGGAAAAAACAAAGGAAGGTGAGTGGCTGCTTGAGCGTCATTCGATGACCGAACGCTTGAAAGCATGTTGCCGTACACTGACCGTCGAGGTGCTCGGCCTACACGACGTGGAAAAAGGCGTGTTATCGGATTCCGAGCGTGATTTGTTGGGTGATCAGGCGTGCTTGGTACGTGAAGTGGTTCTCTCCGGCGATGATGTGCCTTGGCTTTGCGCTCGCACACTCGTGCCTATGTCGACACTGACAGAACAAGAGCAAGATATCGCGGAGCTTGGTGCAGTGCCTCTTGGGCAGCGTGTCTTTAATCAAGCCAACGCGCGACGTGATGCGATTGAAGTCGCGCACCTCATGTTTGATGGGCAGGTGCTATTGGCGCGACGCTCACGATTGTGGGTGAACGATAAGCCGATGTTGGTCTCTGAACTGTTTTTACCTCATGCACCCATTTATCAGGAGGAAGGCTAAATGGATGTGGCCAAAGCGAGAGCCTTTTGGCAATTGACCCGTATGGACCGGCCAATCGGCAGTCTTTTGCTGTTGTGGCCAACCCTGTGGGCGCTGTTTCTTGCGGCTGACGGAATGCCAAACATACACGTACTGGTGGTGTTTGTACTGGGCGTCATCATGATGCGCGCTGCTGGGTGTGTGATTAATGATTTTGCTGACCGCAACTTTGACGGACACGTCAAACGTACGCAGCAACGCCCCCTGCCTTCTGGAAAAATCTCAGCGAAAGAAGCATTGGCTTTGTTTGGTTTGCTGGTACTTGGGGCGTTTATGCTAGTGCTGACGCTTGACCCGCTCACGATCAAGCTTTCAGTGGTGGCCTTAGCGCTGGCGTTTATCTATCCCTTTATGAAGCGTTTCACGCATATGCCGCAACTGGTGCTGGGAATGGCATTTAGTTGGGCAATCCCGATGGCGTATGCGGCTCAAGCTGGCGAACTGCCGCCTGTGGCTTGGATGCTGTTCCTTGCCAATGTGGCTTGGACCGTGGCTTATGACACGCTTTATGCCATGGTTGATCGAGATGACGACGTCAAAATTGGCATTAAGTCTTCTGCGATTTTGTTTGGTAAATACGACAAGGCTGCAGTGGGCGTGCTGCAATTGGTGACACTCTTGCTGCTGGTGCTTGTGGGGTATTTGTCTCAATTGGCGGCGGTTTATTATTGGTTCTTATTGGCGGCTTCTGCGTTGTTTGTGTATCAGCAGTGGCTGGCAAAAAGTCGTGAAAGGGACGCCTGCTTCAAAGCGTTTTTGAATAATAACTATGTCGGTATGCTGGTGTTTATGGGTGTCACCTTGGCTGTCATGGTCTGGTGATACACAAAGTGAGATGTTTTAGTCGTAAAGACCATGAAACATGAAGATAAAAGAATGAAAAAGAAAAGCCCTCGCCGAAAGCGAGGGCTTTTTGTTGGTGCTATGTATTTCTATTCATCGGTTGGCTGATTCAGGATGGCCTGAATAGTCAGTTGCACTTCCGGTGATATCAAGCCCAACACGCACTCTTGCAGCGTTTCAATGTGCTCTGCTTTCGCGTGGTCATCATCATTGAGGTAGCCCTCTTCACGAAGAGATGCTACCAATGTGCTGAACACACCTTTGTCGAAGAACTCTGGTGCGTTGATACCGTGAAGACGACTCAAGCGCTGTGCCATCATCTGGCTTTGTTGCTCCAGATCTGGCTTTGAAACATTTGGCTCATGACAGAACAACGTAATGGTGATGGCATAGCGCTGTAAGGTTTCCGCAATGGTGCGACCCAGCAGTTGTAACTGATTCAACTTGCCAGGGTTGCGATGCAGCATGTCGCCGTCGGTGCTAATCAGCGATTGACGCTCTAGCTCAACAATCACCGCATCCACATAACTTGCCAGCGCTTTTTCATCAAAGCTCATGAACAGCTCTGCTTTCAACAGCGGGTACAACTGACGAACCGTATCAATCAAGGTTTCGCGATTAACGCTGGTCTTAAAGACCAGCATCTGAGCAATCAATGATGGGATCGCAAACAAATGGATAATGTTGTTGCGATAGTAGGTCATGAAAATGGCCTGCTGGCGATCAAGCGAAATCACGTCACCCAGCGAGTCTTTTTCCACCACGAACTTGTTCAGCGTTAGCGCATGTTCAACCAGCTCCTGTGCAGAGTCTTCCGGCACTGTACTGGTTGATGAATACGGCACTTGTCGTAGCAACTCAAGATAGATGTTTAGCTGCTCTTCCAACGCTTCGCGGCTCAAGGCGCGTTGGCGTGAAGCCAGCAAAGCCGTAGCACAAAGCGTCAAAGCATTTGCTGCTGCTGCGTCGTTGATTTGCGTCATCATGCGCTCAGCAAGCTCATTCACCACGGGATTTAGCCATGTTGGACGCTGCGGCTCAATTGGGTCGATATCTTGATGCCAATTCGGCGCTTTCTCATTGAGGAAGTGATTGACCTGAATCGGCTCACCAAAGTTCACATAGCCTTTTCCGTAGTTGCGTAGCTTGCGCAGAATACCCAGCACTTGGCCAAAGTTTTCGCTTTCTTTGCGCTTGCCTTGCAACTCCTTGGCGTAGGTGCTGACTTCCATAACATGCTCATAGCCGATGTACACAGGCACTAAGGTGACCGGGCGTTTAAGGCCACGCAGCATGGCTTGAATCGTCATGGCGAGCATGCCGGTTTTGGCTGGAAGCAGACGACCGGTTCGTGAGCGACCCCCTTCAGAGAAGTACTCCACCGAATAGCCTTTGGCAAAAAGCTCGGCCAGATATTCACGGAAAACCGTGGAATACAGGCGATTACCTTTGAAGGTCCGACGTAAGAAAAACGCGCCGCCACGACGGAAAATAGGCCCTGCTGGGAAGAAGTTAAGGTTAACGCCCGCTGCAATGTGCGGTGGTACCAAGCCTTCTTTATATAAGGTGTAAGACAGCAGCACATAATCCATGTGCGAGCGATGGCAAGGCACGTAAACAATCTCGTGACCATCTTGTGCCAGTTGGCGAACTCGCTCAGCATTATTGATATTAATGCCTTGATACAGCTTATTCCAAAGCCACGTCAGCAGGCGATCCGCGTAACGGATTAGGCTTGGTGAGAAGTCAGCGGAAATTTCTTCCATCATGTCGATGGCTTCTTTGCGCACTTTCTCGATGGGCACGTCTCGGCTTTCGGCTTCGTCTTGGACGACCTTGTCGATTGCCTTTGAGGCGAGCAAGCGCTTAAACAACGCTTGGCGGTTAGGCAAGTTTGGCCCTGATGCGGCCATCTTCTGACGAGAGAAGTGGATTTTTGCTACGCGCGCAAGCTTATTCGCAATAGTGGTGTCGGTGCCGTGCTTGTCCGCCATAAAGCGTAACGAGACGGGGCTGCTTAACCGCACCATACTATCTCGACCTAGGGTCAAAATGGTGTAGAACTTTTGCAGGCTGTTCATCGCTTTTAGCGAAGCGGCCACAGGGCGGGATTCATTGCCCGGATTGCGGTCCCATACGACTGACGCTGGAATGAGCTGAATATCGAGCTCAGAATCGCGTTTATGCAGCTCGAGAAGCTCTGTAAACAAGGCGATGGACTCTTCCGGCACTGGATCGCCGTGACTGAACAAACGCTTACCTTCTGATACGAAGACATAGCGTTGCAGACTCTTTCCGCCAAGTTCTAGCGGTTCAAGCGGGTCGGGTAATCCCAGTTGCAGGCAGATACTGCGCAGCGTGAGCAGATCGGTATGAGATCGAAACGGCAGAACATAAACCATTGGGCGCGTGAGATCGAAGCCCAACTGGTTAATAGGGTCTGACGGAATACTGATCGTTTTGACCAGTACCGATAAAGGTAAATTCAATAGCTTGTGATAAAACGATTGGCAAGCAGACATCTGATCGCGGCCTCTAGTGTTTTGTGCGTGGCAAGTCTAGCAGAAAACATCTACGAACTTGCAGCGAAATGACAGTATTACGCGTGCTTATGTCAGCCATGAGTCAATGTGGGGAATTCAAAATTAAACAAGAAAGTGTGATCTCGAATGGGTGGGTTGGCTCTGTTGGTGCGAAATGCGCCTTTTCAACTGGTTAAACACTGGATATACTCACAGTTAACTGTATAAAAAGACAGGTCTGATTATGAAGCCGTTAACCGCAAGACAGCAGCAAGTCTTTGATCTTATCAGAGCAAAAATCGACGATACGGGCATGCCACCAACCCGTGCCGAGATCGCGAAGGATTTGGGTTTCCGCTCAGCCAATGCCGCGGAAGAACATTTGAAAGCGCTGGCGCGAAAAGGCGTGCTTGAAATCGTACCTGGCGCGTCGCGTGGTATCCGTATTTTGGTTGAAACGGAATCTGCCAATGATGATGGACTACCTTTGATTGGCCGAGTGGCTGCCGGTGAACCTATTCTGGCGCAAGAGCATGTGGAAATGCATTACAAAGTCGATCCTGGCCTATTTAAACCAAGCGCAGATTTCCTGCTTCGGGTTAATGGCATGAGCATGAAAGACATCGGTATTATGGATGGTGACTTATTGGCCGTTCATAAAACTCAGGATGTTCGCAATGGTCAAGTTGTGGTGGCTCGCGTTGAAGACGATGTCACGGTCAAGCGTCTTGAGCGCAAAGGCACACAAGTTTGGCTTCATGCTGAAAACGAAGAATTTTCGCCAATCGTGGTGGATTTAACACAGCAGAACTTAACCATCGAAGGCATTGCCGTTGGTGTGATCCGCAATAGCGACTGGATGTAATTTCCCGCGAAACATGCAGATAAATGATAAAAATAGGCAGTTAGAGACGAAAGTGCTCTAACTGCCTTTCTTTTTTGTTTTTTTGCGTGCCACAAGCCGATGAAACAAGCCCTCATCAACCTATCTAATTCAGAATACGGGCACTGTATTGCTCTTTGTGTTCACCGATAAAGCCCTTACTAAATAAGGGATTCCTTACCCTCTATTCCACCTCTCTCTCAGATAATAAGCACACAAAGATTACCGATGAAACACGTGTCTTTATCTCGTAATTTCGTGGCTGGCATCAAGTTTCAGCGCATAAAACTGCACTTTTTTTGTCCTTTTCTTATTCATTGCCTAGGTTTAATTGTAAATAAAGTGTTAATCGATGTTTCTATTTGCTGCGCTCATTGACTCACTGTAATGCGTAGTGATTTCTAGGAGGGATCCGGTGACGACTCGCCAATTTCTATCCACGCTCGCGCTTTTCCCGTCATTTGCTGCCTTGGCATCAGATGAATCGTCCTCGTTTAACCTGACTAAAGGGGTAACGAATATTAGTGGGCAGGTCTATGACTTGCACATGACGATTCTCTATATCTGTGTCGCCATTGGCGTTGTGGTGTTCGGTGCCATGTTTTGGTCTATCGTGCACCATCGCAAATCGAAAGGCGCCGTGCCGGCAAATTTCCATGAGAGCACCAAGGTTGAAATTCTATGGACCTTAGTGCCTTTTCTTATCTTGATTGGCATGGCGGTTCCTGCCACGCGAGTGCTACTGGCAATGGAAGATCCGTCTGATTCAGACATCACCATTCAGGTCACAGGCTCGCAGTGGAAATGGCACTATCGCTATTTCGATCATGACGTGTCGTTCTTTTCTCTTCTTGCTTCATCACCTGCGCAAATTAATGGTGAGCTGGCGAAGCGAGAGAATTACCTGCTGGAAGTTGATCGCCCCTTGGTGGTACCTATCGGCAAGAAGGTACGTTTTCTTATCACCTCTGAAGATGTTATCCACTCTTGGTGGGTGCCGGCTTTTGCGGTGAAGAAAGACGCCAACCCCGGCTTTATCAACGAAGCTTGGACTAAAATTGATAAGCCTGGCATTTATCGTGGCCAATGTGCCGAGTTGTGTGGCAAGGACCATGGCTTTATGCCCATCGTGGTCATTGCGAAACCCGTCGATGAATTCAACGTTTGGGTTCAGGAAACCGCTGCTGCACAAGCGAAGGTTCGCGAGGAAGAACAAAAACTGTTGTCGATGAACATGGACATGGAAGAACTAATGACGGTCGGCGAGGATATATACAACTCTCGCTGCGCGGCTTGTCACATGGCCAATGGCCTTGGTATTCCTGGTGTGTTCCCTGCATTGGCACAGTCTGAGGTTGCCACGAAGTCGGAAAGGCTTGTTGATCACTTGAATGTTGTTATCCACGGTAAGTCGGGGACAGCAATGCAAGCATTTGGTGCGCAATTGGGGTTGAAAGAATTGGCTGCGGTGATTACCTACGAGCGAAATGCATGGGGTAATGACACGGGGGATGCGATTCAAGCCTCCCAGATTAATGCAGTGCTTAACGGCGATGATCTTTAAGGAGAAACGGTAATGACGGATATGACGCCCGATCACGTCGGTCATGACGACGACCATGATCATAAACCTCGCGGGATGATGCGTTGGTTGCTGACGACCAATCACAAAGATATCGGCTCCATGTATCTGATATTCAGCTTTACCATGTTCCTGCTGGGCGGTGCGATGGCGTTGGTGATCCGAGCTGAGCTATTCCAGCCTGGATTGCAGTTGGTAGAGCCGAACTTTTTTAACCAGATGACCACAATGCATGGTTTGATCATGGTGTTTGGCGCTGTCATGCCAGCCTTTACAGGGCTTGCTAACTGGATGGTACCACTGATGATTGGCGCGCCAGATATGGCGTTACCGCGCATGAATAACTGGAGTTTCTGGATCCTGCCCTTTGCGTTTCTGATGCTGATCATGTCTTTGTTCATGGAAGGTGGCGGGCCTAACTTTGGTTGGACCTTCTACGCACCACTTTCTACCACTTACGCGCCTGACAGTACGGCACTGTTCGTGTTTGCCATTCATATCATGGGTATCAGCTCCATCATGGGGGCGATTAACGTTATCGTTACCATTATGAACCTGCGTGCACCGGGCATGACATACATGAAAATGCCCTTGTTCGTTTGGACGTGGTTCATTACTGCGTTCTTGTTGATTGCTGTCATGCCCGTGTTGGCGGGGGCGGTCACCATGGTGCTCACTGACAAATACTTTGCAACGTCCTTCTTTGATGCTGCCGGTGGCGGTGATCCTGTGATGTTCCAGCATATTTTCTGGTTCTTCGGTCACCCAGAGGTATACATCATGATTTTGCCGAGCTTCGGTATTATTTCGGCCATTGTCCCTGCATTTTCGCGCAAGAAGCTCTTTGGTTATGCTTCGATGGTATACGCCACCGCTTCGATTGCGGGTCTCAGCTTTGTTGTATGGGCGCACCATATGTTTACCACAGGTATGCCGGTGTTTGCGGAGCTATTCTTCATGTACTGCACCATGCTGATCTCGGTGCCGACTGGGGTGAAAGTCTTTAACTGGGTTGCCACCATGTGGCGAGGCTCGTTGACCTTTGAAACGCCGATGCTGTTTGCGCTCGCCTTTATTGTGCTGTTTACGATTGGGGGCTTCTCAGGACTAATGCTGGCGATTACGCCTGCGGACTTCCAATACCACGATACCTACTTTGTGGTGGCGCACTTCCATTATGTACTGGTGACAGGGGCCATCTTCTCCATCATGGCGGCAGCGTATTACTGGCTGCCAAAATGGACGGGGCACATGTACAACAACACACTGGCGTCGTGGCATTTCTGGTGCTCGCTGATTTCAGTCAACATCCTGTTCTTCCCAATGCACTTCTTGGGTCTCGCGGGTATGCCTCGTCGTATTCCTGATTACGCGCTGCAGTTTGCTGATATCAATGCGATTGTGAGTGTGGGTGCGTTCTTATTTGGTTTCTCTCAGCTGATTTTCTTGGTGTTGGTCGTGAAATGTATTCGTGGCGGCGAGCCTGCGCCTGCGAAACCTTGGGAAGGTGCGGAAGGGCTAGAGTGGGAAATTCCATCTCCAGCGCCTTATCACACCTTCACCACGCCACCGAAAATTGATTAAAGGATCGAATCATGGGTGAACAAGAACACGACGGTGCACAACGTAAGTCAGATCGTTCAGCGTTAAAGCTGGCGGGGATGGCTGTGCTGATGTTCGGGTTTGCGTTTGCCCTTGTTCCTTTGTACGACGTGTTTTGTGACATCACGGGCATCAATGGCAAAACCTCTGATGTGGCGGCGCAAGAAAGCCAAGAGGTGGACTTGTCTCGTACCGTGACCGTCGAGTTTGTTGCTTATATTAATCCCGGTCTTGGCTGGGATTTTACGCCTGAGATGAAAGAGATAACAGTTCACCCGGGTGAGACACACACGATCGCTTATCGTGCAACAAACAACACGACAATGGATTCGGTTGGGCAAGCTGTTCCGTCGGTATCGCCGGGTTTAGCTGCTCAGTATTTGAATAAAATTGAATGTTTTTGCTTTAACCGTCAGCCATTGGAAGCGGGGAAAGATGCAGAGTTGCCATTGGTTTTCTACGTAGACCCAGCAATTCCGGACGACATCAACACCCTGACGTTGGCTTACACCTTGTTTAGCGCAAAAACTGAGCCTGTGACTCAATAACCTCAGTGAGGTCATCATGACAACAACGCACACAAAGTCCGACGCACAGCAGGACTACCAAAATTACTACGTACCTGCACAGAGCAAATGGCCAATTATTGGTGCTGTTGCGTTGTTTCTGATCGCGACAGGTTCGGGTTCAATGGTCGCAGGATTGTTTGGCGGCAATGGCCCTTGGATGTTGCTTGCGGGCGTCGGTGTGCTGTTTTTTATGCTGACAGGCTGGTTTCGCGATGTGATCCATGAGTCGATGGGGGGGGTGTATTCCCCTCAGATGGATCGGTCGTTTCGTCAGGGCATGAGCTGGTTTATTTTCTCAGAAGTCATGTTTTTCGCCGCCTTCTTTGGTGCGCTGTTCTACGTTCGCTTTATTGCTGTGCCTTGGCTTGGCGGCGCAAGTAACAACGCGATGACTGCCGAAGTGCTTTGGCCGGATTTCATTCCGGGTTGGCCGCTTGAAAAAACACCGGGTGGGACAGAAACCACCGCCATGGGCGCGTGGGGCTTACCACTGATCAACACCGTTATTCTGCTTACGTCTTCTGTGATGATCCATATCGCGCATGTTGCGATGGAAGAAGGCAACCGCAAGCGTGTGATTCAATTTCTTGGGCTCACGGTGCTATTGGGTTGGATTTTCTTGTTTCTTCAAGCCGAGGAATACATTCATGCTTATGAAGAGCTGAATCTGCGTCTGGATTCCGGTGTGTACGGCAATACCTTCTTTTTGTTGACCGGATTCCATGGCATGCATGTGTTCCTTGGTTCGGTCATCCTGTTTATTGTTTGGCTGCGTGTATTGAAAGGGCATATGTCGCCCGACCATCACTTCGCGTTTCAAGCGGGGGCTTGGTACTGGCACTTTGTTGACGTGGTTTGGCTGTGTCTGTTTGTGTTTGTTTATATCTTATAGATATCTAGGGGTTGGCGTGCCAACCCCTTTCTCGTCATTGCTAACTTAAATAGGGCATTAGTAAGGACGAGGGTTGGGTTCAATGAGACCGGTTGCGAGTGCAATCAGCAAGAGGACAAACACAATCACAGAGAAGAACACACGTTTTCCGAGATAGCGTGACATGCGGACATCAGTACGTCCCTTGATCATGATGGGGAGTGCTCGGAACAGGTTGAATATAATAAAGATTAACAGGCAGACGAGGATCGCTTTGAGCAACATATTGCCTCCATCTGGCCAAAAAGGTGACCAACAAGGTGAGTGGGTGTCTACATCTAACGTACGTCGCATGCGACGCTGGGGTTTCCTTGCTTTTACTTTGACCATGGTTGTGCTGCTGGTCAAGCTGGGGATGTGGCAAATGTCCCGTGCGGCCGAAAAAGAGACGTTATTGAGTCAACTGTCAGAGCGTCAACAGCAACTGGTTACTCAAGTGTCATCCATTCCCTCAGACGCCAAAGGATTTGCCGTCGCACTCAATGGTACATTCGATGTGAATCGCAGTGTATTGCTTGATAACCAAACCCATCAAGGGCAAGTGGGATATCGCTGGATGATGCCGTTTTATACCGACAACAATTGGCTGTTGGTTGAGCTTGGGTGGATTCCCGCTCCGCCAATGCGTGAAGATCTTCCTGAATTACCAGAGGTAACAGGGCAGCATCAGATCAAAGGCATTGTTGATTTACCGTCAAAACGCATGGTGCTAGGCAATGAAACAGCCGCCGTGAGTTGGCCATTGCGGGTTCAATCCGTAGACATGGCGATGATAGCCGAGGCGAGTGGATATACCGTATTGCCTTGGGTGATAAGAAGCGAGTCAATCATGGACGAAGCCGGTGAGACGATGAATTGGAACGCTCTGCCTGTATGGGAGCCTGTTGTTATGCAGCCTGAGAAACACTATGGCTATGCGATGCAATGGTTTGGTTTGGCATTCGTGGTGTCGATTGGTTTTGTGGTTTGGTGGAGGAAGGGACGCTTATGAATGGAAAGAAAGCGCTGATCATGGTGGTGTTTATATTCGCATTGCCAGTATTGACTGCCAAGCTGGTGTTGGAAATGGGGTGGTTCAACAAGGGCGTCACCAATAACGGCGAGTTGCTAACACAGGAAGTACGTGCCGACTGGCTTGGGCACGACGGGCAATGGCGCCTTGTTTATTCCTTGCCGCAAACGTGCTCGGAACAATGTGAGAGTGCGTTGTTTCAGTTAAAGCAAATTCCGGTGGCGGTGGGACCTGAACGTAAACGCGTAGCAAGTATTTTATTGGTCTCTGACGCGACAGCCGCGCAAGCGACTGAGAATGTCACCGAGCAGACCATTGACACTCAACAATATCAAACCATGGCATCACTGCCCTTTGCGGGTGAGGCGATTTACCTTGTCGATCCGCTGAACAATTTGATCATGGCTTACCCCATTCCCCAAGGAAAATCGGCTCAAATTACCCAAAGTAAAGGACTGCTGTCCGATCTGCGCAAACTGATGCGACTGTCGAAGGTGGGGTGAGGATGGAAACAGAAAAACGCTATCTGGGACTGATTTATGGCGCACTGCTCTTGGCTGTGGTGGTGGTGGGGTTGGGCGCGTTTACACGCTTAACCGAAGCGGGATTAGGCTGTCCTGATTGGCCAGGATGTTATGGTTTTCTCACTGTCCCCGTATCCCCTGAAAAAGTAGAACAGGCCACACAAGCATTCCCAAATGCGCCTGTTGAGGTGCACAAAGCGTGGAATGAAATGATCCACCGCTACGTGGCGGGAACGTTGGGATTGGTGATCGCGGCAATCGCTTTATTCGCATGGCGCGGAAAAAGGAATGGACGAGGTCGTGTGTTACCGACTGCGCTGCTCGGGGTAGTGATATTTCAGGCCGCGCTGGGTATGTGGACCGTGACCATGAACCTGATGCCCATTGTGGTGATGGCGCATTTGCTGGGTGGTTTCACCACCGTGACATTGCTGTTCTTGCTGGCTGTGCTGGAAAGGCGGCGCGTGAATAACTTGACGAGGGAGCCGGGGGCGATCTCGCCAGAGTCATCGAATAACGCCAACATAGCAACGATGGATAGCGTTGACCTTGAACCAGGCAAGCCAAGCCTGTCGGGCAAATTAAAGATGTTGACCGTGACGGCTTTGGTGGCCGTTATTATGCAGATTGCACTCGGTGGCTGGACGTCTGCCAATTATGCCGCTGTAGTGTGCACGCAACTCCCTATCTGTGAGGTGGATTGGGTGAGCGGCTATGACAGCGCAGCTTTTGATCCCATTAGTCCGACTAGCGAAACCTATCAATATGGCGTGCTCGGTTTTGAGCAGCGCGTAACCATTCATGCTACTCACCGAATTGGCGCCATAGTAGTCACACTGCTGGTGTTATTACTTGCGATGGGTATACGCCGTCCATTGGGTAATACCTCCGCACTCTTGCTGGTCGGGGTTTTATTGCTACAAATTTCACTCGGCATCACCAATGTTGTCGCCTTGCTGCCATTGTCTGTGGCGGTGGCGCACAATCTGTGTGGTTTGCTCTTATTGTTGGTAATGGTGCGAACGACCGTGTTGGTCTTTTTTGCACAGCCCTTAGCGGTGTCACAGACTTCGTTGGGGAAATCGGGGAGGTTGAGTCATGGCTAAAGTCTCGGTGCAATCGCTGGGCAACAGCGCGTCAATGGAATCTGCGCTGTGGCGCGATTATCTTGAATTAACCAAGCCTAAGGTGGTGGCCATGCTGCTGCTTACGGCCATGGTGGGCATGTGTTTAGCCGTTCCAGGATTGCCACCTGCGAAGGCGGTAATTTTAGGATTGTTGGGTATCGGTATGCAATCCGCTGCTGCAGCGGTGTTTAATCATGTGATTGACCAGCGTATAGACCGACAAATGCAGCGCACCATTCATCGACCTGTCGCTAAAGGGCGTGTGGGTACGATGCAGGCGTTGGCATTTGGTGGTGCACTCATGGTCGCCGGTTTTGCCTCATTGTGGGTGCTGAATTCTCTGGTGGCCTGGTTGACCTTCGCCAGTTTAATTGGCTATGCCTTGGTTTATACCGTGTGGCTTAAACATGCCACGCCGCAAAATATTGTGATAGGTGGTTTGGCGGGCGCCATGCCGCCGCTGCTCGGTTGGGTTGCCGTCACCGGAACCTTAGATCCACATGCACTGTTGCTGGTGATGTTGGTGTTTACATGGACGCCACCGCACTTCTGGGCATTGGCAATCCATCGTCAGAAAGACTACGCCAAAGCGGGCGTGCCTATGCTGCCCGTAACCCATGGTGTTGAATATACCAAGACCATGATTTTGCTCTATACCTTGCTGCTGGTGGTTGTGGGCTTCTTGCCTTGGTTGTCAGGGATGAGTGGAGATATCTACTTAGTAGGTAGTCTGGCGCTTAACCTTGGATTTGTGTGGTACGCATGGCGACTCAAGTTTGCTGATCAGAAAGGGTTAGCATGGCAAACCTTCAAGTTCTCAATCTGGCACATCTTTGGTTTGTTCGTCGCGCTGTTAGCTGACCATGCTTGGTATGCGCTAGCATAGCGCTCTTGGTTTCGACATGAGCACGCACGGATGTCCCTCTCTCAGGTTTACTTCTCTACGCCGCGACTTACTGTCGCGGCGCTCACGCCTCAATCTGCTGCGATTGAGACGCTAGTTGGCGAACTCACGCTTATTTTAACCCCTTCAGTCAAGCAACATCTTCCGCCAGATATTCAATCTGTTAATGATGAAAAAAGTGTCCGAAAGTGGCTGTTGAATGTCATGGGCGAAAGTACGTTTGTGACGATTTTAGCGTCTGACTCGGGGGCGCTGATTGGCTTTTTTCTGCTGTACGAAGAAAAAGAGGCCAATGGTAAAAGCGCGATTCGGCTGGGGTATGCTGTTGGTGAGCACGCGCAAGACCTAGGCTACGCCAGTGAAATGATCGCGGGGCTGGTGGCATGGTGTCGCGACAGTGGATTGATCTCTTCGCTATCCGGCGGTGCAGAAGCGAATAACTTGGCGTCCATTCGTGTACTAGAGAAAAATGGTTTTGTGCAGGAAAGCAGTGCAGAGCACAACGAGGGTGAACAACGCACCGTCTTTTTGTTGCGGACTTTCTGCTAGTATTCGTTCATTCATTTTTAGCTGATTAGCAGGCCTATGTTCTCGGCGCTTAAACAAAAATCGCTGCACGTTCGTGTACTTTCGCTGGCATTTCCCATGGTGTTATCCAACATCACTGTACCTTTACTGGGGTTGGTGGATGCGGCGGTGATTGGCCATCTTGATCACGCTTGGTATCTCGGCGGTGTGGCGATTGGCAGCACCATGATTGCCGTGACGTTCTGGCTGTTGGGCTTTTTGCGTATGGCGACCACGGGGCTAACAGCGCAGGCTTGGGGCGCTGACGACAAAACCGGGCTGGCTAACGTGTTTTTGCAAGGCATCACATTGGCGTGGGTGCTGGCTTTGATTATTCTGGCTCTGCATCCTTTCATCTCCAATGCTGTATTTTCTTTTAGTGATGCCAGCGCCGAGGTAAAGCGTTATGCCGATGAGTACTTTTCGGTGCGCATTTGGAGTGCACCCGCAGCGCTAACCAATTTGGTGATCATGGGTTGGCTACTTGGCGCACAAAACGCGAAAAAGCCAATGATGCTGATTATTTTGGTCAATCTGGTCAACATCGTGCTCGATTTGCTGTTCGTGGTGGGTTTTGGCTGGAAAGTCGAAGGCGCAGCGGCGGCGAGTGTTATCGCCGACTATTCTGGCATGTTTTTGGGGCTGTATTTTGTTGCTCAAGTGTGGGCGAAATCGTCACTGCCGTCTCCGATAACGCAATGGAAAAAAGCCTCCGCTGGCATGAGCCGACTGGCGAAACTTAATCGCGATATCTTCCTGCGCAGTCTTTGCCTGCAAATGGCATTTACCTTCATGACATTTCAGGGCGCGACACTGGGCGATGATGTGGTCGCTGCGAACGCGGTGTTGATGAATTTTCTGATGTTGGTGTCATTCGCCATGGATGGGTTTGCTTATGCCATGGAGGCGATGGTGGGCAAAGCGATTGGGGCAAGAAACCGGCAAGAGTTATTGGGGACCCTCACCGCAACCACCTTCTGGAGTTTGATTATTTCTTTGATGATCACCTTGGCATTTTTGCTTGGTGGACAATCTATTGTGGGCGTGATTTCGGACATTCCTGCTGTGCGTGAACAAGCGTATCTTTATTTGCCGTGGCTGATTGCTATGCCGTTGGTGTCCATGTGGTGCTTTTTGCTGGATGGCGTATTTATCGGTGCGACACGTGGGCGTGAAATGCGTAATACCATGTTCTTTGCCATGGCAGGCTTCTTTGCAATTTGGTGGTTACTGAGTGCGAACGGTAATCATGCCCTGTGGGCCGCGATGTTGGGATTCATGGCGTTGCGAGGAGTCACCTTGGGGATATTGTTTGCGTATCAATGGCGACGCGGGCAGTTTCTTTTATCAGCGCACTCATGAATTTTCAGTGAGTTCATGAGCGATTGGAGCGCAGGTGTTTTCTTCTGCGGATAAAACAAAAAAGGCTCCGAGGAGCCTTTTCAAATGCATGGTGCAGTCAGGTGACGCTTAGTAGTAAGAGTGCTCACCTGCGGCGTGTTCTGTCACATCGCGTACCGCTGTCAACTCGCCACTAAATTCTTCTAACAGCTGCTTTTCAATGCCATCTTTTAACGTGACATCGACCATTGAGCAACCGTTACAGCCACCGCCAAATTGAATCACGGCAACACCATCGTCTGTCAGTTCAATCAGGTTGATGTGACCACCGTGACCTGCAAGCTGAGGGTTGACCTGCGTTTGGATAACGTATTCCACGCGCTCTAGAAGCGTTGCGTCGTCAGACACTTTACGCATTTTTGCGTTTGGCGCTTTCAGGGTTAGCTGAGAGCCCATCTTGTCCGTGACGAAGTCAATTTCTGCATCTTCAAGAAATGGAAGGCTCAACTCATCCACATAGGCCATAAAGCCATTGAATTCGTATTTGGTGTCTGAGGCTTCAACGGCATCTTGTGGACAGTATGACACGCCACATTCCGCGCTTTGTGTGCCTGGATTGACCACGAATACGCGAATGCTAGTGCCTTCTGGTTGCTGCTCTAACAGTTTACCGAAATGGGTTTGTGCATTTTCTGAAATATTAATTTGCGACACGGCTTCTTACCTGACTATTCCGATATATTAATAACAGTTTACTCTTGTTTTTGTTCGCTATCACCCCCGAAGCTATATGGTTACTTTTTTATCACTTCGGTGGGGTGCGGCAAAGACAATAGATGTCGATGTGTTTGACTCCTCGCGTGCGCAACAGTCGACAGATTTCTGCGATGGTGGTGCCTGTTGTTACCACATCATCGACCAATGCGACACGCTCGGGGAGCGATCCCGTCATCGTAAAAGCTTCACGAAGATTGGAGAGACGAAATTGTCTGCTTAAACCTTGCTGCTGGCGAGTGGCACGGTTACGTTTTAAGACCTTGGACTCACATTGAACGCCAAGTTGCTTTGCCAATTCATTGGCGAGCACGGTGCTGTGATTAAACCCGCGTGCAATTCGACGTCGCCAATGCATAGGAACGGGCAAGATCACGGCGGCTGGGTCATCAATTTCTTGTGCCAGCAATGTCGCTAACGCTGGGGCAAGCCAATACTGGCCTTGATATTTAAAACGGTGCAGCAATTTGTCGTAGGGAAAGGTATAGCCTCCGACGCAAATTAGTCGATCCCATGCCGGAGGGTTGTTCAGGCAGCGTCCGCAGCTTTCGGTGACATAGGGCGCAGGGAGGCCGCAATGCAGGCAACGTGGTACACGAGGGAAGCTCTCGTGACAGGATTCGCACCATGGATAGCGTCTGTTTTCGAGTGTGTGATGGCAAAGCTGACAGCGAAGTGGCAGGGCGCGTAAGATAGTGCGAAACATAAATGTGTTGATGGCTCGAAACGAATTTAGGCAGTGTAAATGACGACATCTCTTTACTGGCACACGGAAGGCCAGGGTTCCGATCTGATTCTCATTCACGGATGGGGAATGAACAGTGCGGTATGGCAAAACATTCTCCCCGCTCTCACTCCGCACTATCGCGTGCATTGTGTCGACCTTCCCGGTTATGGCTTCAGCCAGCCATCGGATGCTTTCTCTCTTGAAGAGATGGCACACTGCTTGCTTAATAATTCACCGCAGGAATCGATTTGGGCAGGTTGGTCTTTAGGGGGAATGGTTGCCACGCAAGCGGCGTTGATTGCCCCAGAACGAGTGAAAGGCTTAGTGACTATTGCCAGCTCACCGAGATTCTCTGCTGAACATGGATGGCGAGGGATTAAACCCGAGGTATTGCAAGCGTTTACCAAGCAATTGGCGGGAGATTTTAAGGCAACCGTCGAGCGCTTTTTAGCGTTACAGGCAATGGGCAGTCCAACAGCAAGGCAAGATATTAAGTGGTTGAAGCAATCGGTGTTATCGCACCCTTGGCCACAGCCTGCGGCACTTGAAGCCGGACTTGGTATTCTTGCAAATGCTGATTTGAGACTGCACTTGCATGATATTTCAATGCCTTGGTTAAGGATGTACGGTCGGCTGGATGGCCTTGTGCCCGTTAAAGTGGCGCAAGAGCTTGATGTACTGGCTCCGCAGTCGCAGCGGCAAATTTTTGCCAATGCGTCGCATGCACCGTTTATCTCCGATCCTGCGCATTTTACGCAAGAGCTTCTGGCGTTTTGCGGACAATGTTTGCCGTCCTGTCAGAACAAAGTGACCAAATAAAGTGAAATACGACTAAATTTTAAACGTTAGTTGCCGATACTTTATACGTGTCACTTGCTATGGCATCAGGAGAGACCATAATGAATATAGGTAACGTTGGGCATTCTCAGTACACTTACGCTAAACCCTCACCGGTAAATCAAGAGGCGAAGGCAGCGCAAGTCGATGAAAAAGGGGATGCAAAACAGTCTTATGCGCAAGTCGCCAAAGGTGTAACGGACGTTAAGACTGTCAACCAGGCAACGGAAACCGAAGGCAAAGCACCCGCTTCGTCGGATGTTGAAGCTTTCACTTACGGGGCATTGGGTATGGACCACCCTGACGAAGTGAAAGTTAACGATGATGGGGCGTATACCGCCGGACAGGTTTTATCTGCCATCGGCACAATAGGTGGCATATTAGCCATCTTGGTATAGTTTCGCTGTAGAGATATAGCTTGCGCATTTCGCGGGGAAATTCCCGCGGTTTGCCCTAAGGCGGTTGCCTTCGGTCGATGTTGGGAGACAACATTGACATGAACATTTCGCCCGCTAACGTCAGCATCCCCGCTGTCGTACCGTCAGTCAACCCGCCAACTGAGCAAGTTGCGCGGGACAATCGCGTGCGCGAAAAAATTGTCCCTCCTCGTCAACCCACGGCCAATGCTGAAGAACGAACGGTAAGCCAAGAAGAGAAGCAACTTCGCAAGCCTTCATGGGATCCTTCAGAGCACCCCACCTATACAGATTTGGCTCAAAACACCCGCCAATTTGATGGTGCGCAATTTGCGGCACACGAAACCCTGAGCCAGCTTTCTTCGATGTTGTCGAGCGGCAGTTATGTGCCACAGGGTGAAAACGGTTATGCAATGCGACTCAAGTTGCCAAAAGAAGTCATGGATAAAATTGACGCGCTGAAAGACTCTCAGCGCACAGGCGCTGTGGTCGCCATGCGCTATCAGCAATCATCCGTCGCTAACCTTCCTTCGGAAGTGCTGATTGTGATTTAACGACACTTCGCATTGGTACCGATGCTTAAAACCAAGAGACAAAAAAACAGCGCCGAGGCGCTGTTTTTAGTTTGATGAGATAAAAAGAGAATCGCGAAAAAATACCGCAATAAGCTTAGTTGCGTTTCGCTTTGGCAAAGGCATCAGCAAATGCGCCACCGACCGCCCCTTGGTTGCCACCGCGATTATCGCGTTTGCTACCTTGATTGCTGTCTTGGTTGCCGCTGAAACTGCGTTTTTGATTGTCGGCAGGGCGTGAGTCACGGTTGCCTTTATCACGACCCGCAGGTTTGTTGTCTGCCCCCGGCTCATCGTTTAAGCGCATAGAAAGCGCAATACGTTTACGCTGCAAATCGACGTCCATGACTTTCACTTTCACCACATCACCCGCTTTTACGACTTCACGTGGATCAGAGATGAACTTGTCGGATAGCGCGGAGATATGCACCAAGCCGTCTTGGTGAACACCAATATCGACAAACGCGCCAAAGGCGGTCACGTTAGTGATGGAGCCTTCCAATATCATGCCTGGCTCGAGATCTTTCACTTCGTTTATTCCAGCAGCAAAGGTCGCAGTTTTAAACTCAGGGCGCGGGTCTCGGCCCGGCTTTGCCAGTTCCGACAGAATGTCAGTGACCGTTGGCAAGCCAAAGGTGTTATCGGCATAATTTGCTGCGTTGAGCGAGCGCAAGAAGTCGTGGTTACCAATCATGGCGTCGATTGCTTTGCCTGTGTTATCCGCAATGCGTTTCACCACAGGATAGGCTTCAGGGTGAACGGAAGAGCTATCGAGCGGGTTTTTGCCGTTCATGACGCGTAAAAAGCCTGCGCACTGCTCATAGGCTTTTGGACCTAGACGTGGGACTTTCAATAAGGTTTTACGGTCGGCAAAGCGGCCGTTGTCATCACGAAATGCCACGATGTTGGCGGCCATGGTGGTCGAAAGCCCAGCCACGCGTGTCAGCAGTGCGGCAGAGGCACTGTTAACGTCAACACCCACGGCGTTGACGCAGTCTTCAACCACGGCGTCCAAGCGCTTCGCCAGTTGGCTTTGACTGACATCGTGTTGGTATTGGCCCACACCGATAGATTTCGGGTCGATTTTCACCAACTCTGCCAATGGGTCTTGCAGGCGACGAGCGATAGAAACCGCACCACGCAGCGACACATCCAGCCCCGGGAATTCAGCAGCAGCAAGCTCTGACGCTGAATACACAGATGCGCCTGCCTCACTGACCATCACGGTTTGGATTTTCTCGCCCGCATCTTTAAGCATGCCAGCCACAAACGCATCGGTCTCACGAGAAGCCGTGCCGTTGCCAATCGCAATCAAATCGACATTGTGTTTTTTCACCAGCGCCATCACCACGCGCGCCGACTCGGCAGTTTTGTTGTGCGGTGCGGTTGGGTAAATGGTGGCGGTATCTAATAGCTTACCTGTGTTATCCACCACGGCAACTTTGCAGCCTGTGCGCAGGCCAGGGTCGATACCCAAGGTGCTACGTGGGCCCGCAGGTGCTGCCATTAACAGATCTTTGAGGTTGTCGGCAAATACCTTGATGGCGTCGGTTTCAGCCATTTCACGCAGGTTGCCCATCAATTCTGTTTCCATGTGCATCAGAATTTTGATGCGCCATGCAAAGCTGACTACTTGCTTACGCCAGCGGTCGGCAGGCGCAGAATCAATGGTCACCTTGAAATGGTCACAGATGATGTTCTCGCAATATGAGCCCGTGGACTTATCATCCTGTCCAGGGTCTGCATTCAGTGACAGTTGAAGGATGCCTTCATTTCGGCCTCGGAACATCGCCAGTGCGCGGTGTGATGGCACTTTGGTTAGACGTTCATCGTGCTCGAAATAGTCTTTGAACTTGGCACCTTCGTTTTCTTTTCCTGCGATAACACGTGATTGAAGCTCAGCATGTTGGGTCAATTGGCGACGGATTTTCTCAAGCAACGCGGCGTCTTCAGCAAATTGCTCCATCAAGATAGCGCGCGCACCATCCAGTACGGCTTTGGTATCAGCAAACCCTTTGTCGGCATCAATGTAGCTTGCGGCTTCCGTTTCTGGGTCGGAGTGAGGGTGTTGCCAAAGTTGTTGCGCCAAAGGCTCAATGCCCGCTTCAATCGCAATTTGTCCCTTGGTACGACGCTTTTGTTTGTAAGGAAGATAAAGGTCTTCAAGGCGGTTTTTGGTGTCAGCACCGAGGATGTCTCTTTTCAGTCCATCACTGAGTTTGCCTTGCTCTTCAATCGATTTAAGAATGACCTGACGGCGGTCTTCCAACTCGCGCAGATAGCCAAGGCGTGATTCGAGATTACGCAGTTGGGTGTCATCTAGGCCGTTGGTCACTTCTTTACGGTAACGGGAAATAAACGGGACGGTGTTGCCATCATCGAGCAGCGTAACCGCAGCAATAACTTGAGCGTCACGTACATTTAGCTCACTGGCAATCTGTTGATAAATTGAAGTGGTCATGGTGTTCCTTTGAAAATCACCGCCGCGAAAGGCGGTATTAGAGATCGTTTTGCTGATAGGTGATGGTGTTGACGTACCAGACCTTCGGGCCTTCAGGGGTCGTCACAACGGCTTCGTCATCGACTTCTTTTTTTATCAATGCGCGTGCCATCGGGCTATCAATCGAGATGTAGTCTTTGCGGCCGTAGATTTCATCCGGACCGACAATGCGGAATTTGAGGGTATCGCCATCGTCATTTTCAATGTCGACCCATGCGCCAAAGAACACTTTACCGTCCTGTTGTGGGTTATAATCCACCACGCGAAGAATGTCTAAGCGCTTGCGCAGGTAACGCACACGGCGGTCGATTTCACGCAATATACGCTTGTTGTAAGTGTAGTCAGCGTTCTCCGATCTATCGCCGAGGCTCGCGGCCCACGATACGATCTTGGTGATTTCCGGGCGACGTTCTTTCCACAGGAAATCGAGTTCTTCTTTGAGTTTCTTGTAGCCTTCTCGGGTGACCAAATCGGTTTTTTTCATTGCTATATCCGAGCATGTGATTCGTTTTTCGAGAAGAGTTATAACCGCTTTGACGTCATGATAAAAGCCAACAAGCCTTGCAACGTTAAGCTATCCCTCGAAATGGTTTGTTTAGTGCGTACAAAGTCGGTTACAACTGGTAACAGTTTTTCTCCCCGCTAGACACGGCCTTGATGTTTCATAGCGGAGTCAGGCGATACAATCGAAGACACAAACACCTTCAAGAATAGAAAGAAAGGTAGGTCATGCAAGATAATCATAAGATCCTGGTTGTAGATGATGATATGCGTTTGCGCTCGCTACTGGAGCGTTATTTGTCTGAGCAAGGTTTTCAGGTTCGCAGCGTGGCGAACGCCGAGCAAATGGACCGCTTACTTTCTCGTGAGAACTTTCACCTGATGGTGTTGGATCTGATGTTGCCGGGTGAAGATGGTCTGTCCATCTGCCGCCGTCTTCGTCAGGCGAACAACAAACTGCCAATCCTGATGCTGACTGCGAAAGGCGATGAAATCGATCGCATCGTGGGCTTGGAAGTTGGCGCAGATGACTATCTGCCAAAACCATTTAACCCTCGCGAACTGCTGGCCCGTATTCGTGCGGTGCTGCGCCGTCAGACCATTGAAGCGCCTGGTGCGCCGTCTAGCGAAGAAAAAATCGTTGAGTTTGGCCAGTTCCGATTGAACTTGGGAACACGCGAAATGTTCCGCAATGATCAACCGTTGACACTAACCTCTGGCGAGTTTGCAGTATTGAAAGCGCTGGTTACCAACGCTCGAGAGCCAATGTCACGCGATAAGCTGATGAACATGGCGCGTGGCCGCGAGTACTCCGCGATGGAGCGCTCGATCGATGTGCAAATCTCACGTCTTCGCCGCATGGTCGAAGAAGATCCAAGCAAACCACGTTACATTCAGACCGTTTGGGGTCTGGGTTATGTGTTTGTGCCTGACGGGGAAGCGTAATTCATGCGCTTTTCTCCACGTAGCAACTTTGCCCGTACGCTCGTGGTGCTGGCTGGCCTGTTAATCGCCAGCCAGATTTTCTCCTACCTCACCATCCTCAATTACGCTTTACTCCCCAGCATCAAGCAGTTTAATAAGATTCTGGCACACGAAATCTCAGTGATGCTGGAAGACAATGTGACCTTGGCGGATGGCGAGGTGTATCACATGGATGAGCTGTTGCGCCGTCAATTGCTGGCCAAGCTTGGCGTGACCATGCACGACGAATCTGAGCCAGATGTGATGCGTGATTTTGATGAGGCTGCGCCAATTGACCTTATCAGTAAAGATATGTCGGAGAAGCTCAACGCACCTACTGAAGCGCGCATCAGCATGGCGTCCAAGAGCTACGTTTTGTGGCTAGAAAGTCGCGCGTTTCCCGGTTACATCATGCGTATTCCGCTGTCGGAATTGCATCAAGATGATTTCCTGCCGCTGTTTATGTATTCCATGTTTATTGCACTCATGGTGATAGGTGGAGGGTGGATGTTTATCAAGGTGCAAAACCGGCCGCTGGTAGCATTGGAAAAGGCTGCACTGGATGTTGGGCACGGAAAATTTCCTGCGCCGCTCCCTGAGCAAGGAGCCTCAGACATTCGTGCCGTCACCAAAGCGTTTAACCAGATGAGCGAAGGTATTCGCAAGCTGGAAGAAGATCGCGCACTACTGATGGCGGGTGTGAGCCACGATTTACGCACCCCGTTAACCCGTATTCGTTTGGCAACAGAAATGATGTCACCGGAAGACGATTATCTGGCTGACAGCATGATCAAAGACACTGAAGAGTGTAATGAGATCATCAATCAGTTTATGGATTATCTGCGTTCAGTACAGGTGCAAGACATGACAGCCATCGACTTGAATGTCTTGGTTGATGATGTTTCGGTGGCTGATGGTGCGACGGGGCATGAACTTGAGCTGAGTAAAGGCGAACTGGTAGGTAAGCTGGAAGCTAACGAAGTGGCCATTCGCCGTGCGGTCACTAACTTAGTCGTCAACGCAGTGCGCTACGGTGGCGGTTGGGTGAAAATTGCCACAGGCAGTAGCGCTGATCGGCGTCACCAGTGGATCACGGTCGAAGACAATGGGCCTGGCATCGCGCCTGATCAGGTTGAAACCGTGCTGCAACCTTTTACTCGCGGTGATACTGCGCGAGGTAGCGAAGGTACCGGACTTGGGCTGGCTATCGTGAAACGTATTGTGGAGCAACACAACGGCACGCTGCAATTGATGCAGCGCTCGCAAGGTGGTTTGCGAGCACAGATTGTGTTGCCAGTAGCGCAAAAGAATAAGGGTTCACGTAAAGAAATGCGTTAATCCATCGTATTACTTTCTACGCCTTAAAAGACGCAGGCTCTACGGAGTTATGCGTCTTTTTTTTGTCATTATTTTCGTGTTTAGATAACAAATTCTCTGCATGTTTTTGTCTCATATGTGAGTCATCTGCTAATACTGTAATAAAGCGACAATACAGCAGGGAAGAAAAATGCACATAGTTATCGACCCGCAGGACCCATCACCAAAATTTCGCCAATTGATGACGCAAATCCAGCGTCAAATCGTTGCGGGTACGCTAAAGCCAGGTGACAAATTGACGTCGGTGAGAAAGCTCGCTGCCGTGCTTAACATCAACCCGATGACCATTTCTCGTTGTTATCAGAATATGGAAGAACTTGGCTGGCTTGAACGTCGGCGAGGCGTGGGAATGATTGTTGCCCGAGAAGGGTTACACGCGCGCATGGAAGACCGTTTCGGTTTTATCCGACCTGCATTGAGGGCGCTCTTAGTTGATGCCCGAGAAGTGGGATACAGCAAATCTGAAGTGATGGCATTAGTGATGCAGTATTGGGATGAAGAGTAATCAGATTGCGAGAGTAGGAGTAGTGAGAATCGAGTATGACCTACTCGACACTCGCCTCCGGAAATTTGCGACTTTCACTTAAGCATTACTGTACTTATCTTTGTTCCCTAGCCAGCGAGTAATGATCGCTTTGGCGTTATCAGGGTAGTGTTGATGCAGATACAGCGCCAGCTTCTGTACTTCAGGGATGAGCTTTTGATCTCGCACTAAGTCGGCAATTTTGAACTCAGCAACACCCGTTTGCTTGGTGCCGAGTAATTCGCCCGGCCCACGAATTTCTAAATCTCGTTGCGCAATCACAAAGCCATCACTGCTTTCACGTAACACCCCCAAACGTTGGGTGGCGGTTTTCGACAGTGGCGCGTGATAGAGCAACACACAGTGACTGGCGACCGAACCTCGACCAACCCGTCCGCGAAGCTGATGAAGTTGTGCCAAGCCTAAACGCTCTGGGTTTTCGATTATCATCAAGCTGGCATTAGGTACATCGACCCCGACTTCAATCACAGTGGTGGCGACCAAAAGGTGCAATTCACCGTCTTTGAACGCTTTCATCACCGCTTGTTTTTCTGCCGCTTTCATTCGCCCGTGTACCAAGCCGATTTTCAGGTCGGGTAGTGCGCGTGAAAGGTCATCTGCGGTATCTGATGCGGCTTGCGCTTCCAGCACTTCGGATTCATCAATTAAGGTACATACCCAATATGCCTGACGACCTTCGTCGATACAGGCGGCATGCACGCGATTGACGATATCAATGCGGCGCGTGTCCGGCACAGCAACAGTTTGGATCGGGGTTCGACCTGGTGGCAGCTCATCAATCACTGAGGTATCTAAATCTGCGTAGGCGGTCATTGCTAACGTTCGAGGGATAGGTGTCGCCGTCATGATTAGCTGATGCGGGTGAATGCCTTGCTTCATGCCTTTCTCGCGCAGCTCAAGGCGCTGATGCACACCGAAACGGTGTTGTTCATCAATAATCACCAATGCGAGATGGGCAAATTCAACGTGCTTTTGAAACAGTGCGTGTGTCCCGACCACCATTTTGGCGTCGCCGTTAGCAATCTTTTCAAGTTCTGCTTCTCTGGCTTTGCCGGTGAGTTTACCTGCCAGCCAGCCTACAGAAATGCCGAGCGGTTCAAGCCAACTGGCAAAATTAGCCGCATGCTGCTCTGCCAGTAATTCTGTAGGTGCCATAAGCGCGACTTGATACCCTTGCTCAATCGCTTGCAGCGCGGCTAGCGCGGCCACCAAGGTTTTGCCGGAGCCCACGTCACCTTGCACCAATCGCATCATGGGTTTGGTCAGCCCCATGTCGCGTTCGATATCGGCCACAACGCGGGTTTGTGCGCCCGTCGGACTAAATGGCAACGAGGTGAGAAACTTGGGTTTTAGCTCGCTGGATGGTGGCATCGAGAATGTCGGGTCTTGCTGCAATTTACTGCGCACGGCAAGCATTGACAGGTTCTGCGCGAGCAATTCTTCGAGGATCAGGCGCTTTTGCGCGGGGTGTTCACCGTTTTCTAATGCCGTGACGGCAATGTCAGGCGTTGGTCGGTGAAGGGTTTTGAGCGCGTCTTTGAGCGTGACCTGACGGTCATACAGACCATCAGGCAGTAGTTCTTGCACCGCAGCGCCATCGAGTAAGCCCAAGGCTTGGTCGGTAAGGTTTCGCAGCGTCAGTTGGCGCAGGCCTTCTGTAGTGTGATAGACAGGTGTTAGGGTTTCTTCCAATGCCAGTTCTGTTGGCTCAGAGAACACCTTGTATTCAGGGTGAATGATTTCAAGGCCATTTTGACCGCGCTTGATCTCGCCATAGGCTTTCACACGCTTGCCAGATTCAAGGCTGTTTTTCATCGCGGCGTTAAAGTTAAAAAAGCGCAGCGTGAGCGAACCGTGACCGTCAGTGATTTTGACCGTTAGCATCCGGCGTCGACCAAAGGTGGTGTTGTTGCTGACGACTTCGCCTTCGACCGCGGCATGTTGTCCCGGCATGAGACTCATCATTGGCCAGATACGCGTACGGTCTTCATAGCGGTAAGGGAGATGGAACAGCAGATCCTGCACGGTAAAAAGTCCGATTTTTTCGAGCTTTTCCGCCATTTTTCCGCCTACGCCTGTCAGCGAGGTTACGGGAACAGCATCTAACATTGAAGCGCGCATGGCAGTTTCATCTCTCCTGGTGGTTGTTTGCCGATCATAAGGTTATGTATTACTTTGCGGCCTGCATTTGTGCCCACCAAGTATCATCGGCAATAATTTGGCCTTGATTATCTAGCGCAGGATACGGCAGACGTTTGCGCTTAGCGACTCTTGCCAGTACAGGGTATCCACGCTCGAAAACAATGCGGTCAACCTCGTCTTGTGGGATCAAGGTATGTGTACGCTGGTACATGCCCGCATTTTGGCGTTGGCGCTGTGCTTCGTACAAGATCAGAGCGCTTGCGACCGAGACATTGAGCGACTGTACCATACCTATCATGGGAATGATGATGTCTTGATCTGCCAATTCAAGGGCTTGCTTGCTGATCCCTGTTTTCTCCTGACCCATCACAATCGCCGTGGGTTTGGTGTAATCAATCTCACGAAAATCGACGGCGTTGTCAGACAGATTTGTCACCAAGATCTGCATGCCTTTTTCTTTCATGGCGGCAAAGGCATCGGGCGTGTTGTCGTGGGTAACCACATCCACCCAATTACGCGCACCTGCAGAGGTGCCGCCTAGTGTGCGCATCTTGCTATTTTGGAGCCAAACAGCGTGAACCTGATGCACGCCGACAGCATCAGCCGTGCGAATGATGGCGGAGATGTTGTTCGGCTTGTGGACTTCTTCCATGCACATGGTCAGATCGGGCTGTCGGGTTGCCAACACGTCCTGAATACGTGCAAAACGTTCTGGTGTCATCTTGTTCTCGTCTATATAAAAACGCCCGCGAGTGGGCGGGCGTTGTTTGTTGCCTGATTCTTATTGCGCGAGTCAGTCGCTAGAGATTGATCGCTATCGGCTTTGCTGCCAACAGCGAGACATCAATTTTTCTGACGGCTGACTTTGATCACGTTTGGCATCACGCGAAGTCGACGCATGATATTGGCTAAGTGAACACGGTTCTTAGTGGTTAGCTTGACGTAGATGGTATACAAACGGCCATCGCGCTCTTCGGTCGTCAAACCTTGGATGTTTGAGCCTGTCGCGGCAATAGTGTTAGTCAGATCTGCCAATGCACCTTGGTGATTAAACATATCAACACGCAGCGCTGTCGCGAAATCTTGGTCGATGTCATCGCCCCACTCGACGGACATATACTTATCCGGCTCTTGGCTGTAACCGCGAATGTTTGCACATTCTTCACGGTGGATAACCAGACCTTTACCCGGACTGACATGCCCCACAATATGATCGCCGGGAATAGGACGACAGCAGTTAGCGTAAGTCAGTAAGATGCCATCAGCACCGCGGATTGGTAGGCAACCGCCTTGCTCCTCTAAGCTATCAGTATCGCCGAGCAGACGCTTCGCAATCACGACACTCATCACTTCGCCTGAACCAGTGTCGGCTAACAAATCATCCAGTACTTCAAGTTTTAGATCTTTCAGCACTTTCTCAAGATTTGCGGGGTCGATGTCCTGAACGTTAACGTCACCCAACGCATGGTTGAGCAAACGGCGACCAAGGATCACGGATTCTTCACGGCGTTTGGTTTTGAGAACCTGACGAATTTTGGTTCGTGCACGTGAGGTCACCACATAATTGAGCCATGCTGCGTTAGGGCGAGCACCTGGCGCCGTGATGATCTCAATCGTCTGACCGTTTTTCAGCGGTTGGCTGAGCGGGTAAGACTGGCGGTTAACCCGCGTACCCACACAGGAGTTACCTACGTCCGTATGCACGGCGTAGGCAAAATCGACCGCGGTGGCGCCAACAGGCAGTTCGACAATGCGACCTTTTGGCGTAAAGACAAACAACTCGTCTGGGAATAGGTCAGATTTTACGCTTTCGATGAATTCAAAAGAGCTACCTGCGCTTTGTTGAAGCTCAAGCAAGCTTTGCATCCAGCGTTGTGCGCGCACTTGTGCGGTTGTCCCGCCCTGAATGCGATCGGCACCTTCTTTGTATGCCCAGTGCGCTGCCACACCTTTGTCAGCCATCTGATCCATGTCTTCAGTACGAATTTGTACTTCAATGGGTACACCGTGTGGACCAATCATGGATGTATGCAGAGACTGATAGCCATTGGCTTTTGGCACCGCGATGTAATCTTTCATGCGACCCGGGCGAGGCTTATACAAATTATGCATCTGGCCGAGTGCGCGATAACAAGTATCCAAATCATCGACAATCACGCGGAAGGCGTATAAGTCCATGATGGTGTGAAAACGCTGCTCTTTATTCTTCATCTTGTTATAGATGGAGTAGAGGTTCTTTTCGCGTCCCAACACTTTTGCATTGATGCCGGCATCGCCAAGGCGGCCTTCAATCTCTGCATGGATTTTTTGAATCATTTCTTTGCGGTTGCCACGGGCCTGAACCACCACTTCCTTCAACACGCGATAGCGGTTGGGGTAAAGGGCTTCAAAACCGAGTTCTTCGAGTTCCACTTTGATGTTGTGGATACCGAGACGGTGGGCAAGCGGTGAGAATATTTCGAGGGTTTCGCGGGCAATACGGCGACGTTTATCAGGGCGAAGTGCGCCCAGCGTGCGCATGTTGTGCGTACGGTCAGCCAGTTTGATCAGAATGACGCGAATATCATGGGCCATCGCCATGATCATTTTGCGGAAGTTTTCCGCCTGCGCTTCTTTGCGATCGCGAAATTTAAGCTTGTCGAGCTTTGAAACGCCATCAACCAGATCGGCGACGGTATCGCCAAAGCGTTGCTGTAAGTCTTCTTTGGTGACGTCGGTGTCTTCAATCACATCGTGCAGCAGCGCTGCCATGAGTGTTTCGTGATCGAGGCGCATTTCCGCCAGAATACGGGCAACGGCAATCGGGTGGATGATGTAAGGTTCGCCGCTCGAACGGCTTTGCCCTTCGTGGGCGTCACGCGCGACCAAGTACGCTTGCCGGAGTGCCTCTAAGTGCGGCTCCGGCAAGTATTGTGCGGCGACTTCTTTCAGGCTATCGAAGAGATACAATCTGCCTGTTTCCCTGAAGTTAGATTAGCGGAGTGAGCCTGTGATGGTGCTTACAGCGGCCATTTCGGCTGCTTCTTGCTCTTGCTGCTCTTGGCGCTCACGAGTGTCTAGCACTTCTTTCGTGATTAGGCCTTCTTCGATTTCGCGAAGAGAGATAACAGTGTATTTATCGTTCTCTTCTGGAACCAGAGCATCTTTACCACCAGTTTGCATTTGGCGTGCGCGACGAGCTGCTACCAATACTAGATCGAAACGGTTGCCAATTTTTTCAACAGCGTCTTGAACGGTTACGCGTGCCATGAGGAACTCCAGTAAGTAATAAAATCAAAATGACCGAAAATTATACAAAAGCCGTGACTATAGTGCCAGCAATCTGTCAAGCATGTCGTGATATTTGCTGGTTTGCTTGTCTTGCTTCATTCGCTCTGCGCGAAGTATGGCTTTAAGATCCATTAGAGCCAGATCAAAATCATCATTCACAATAACGTAATCGTACTCGTTATAGTGAGATATTTCGGAACAGGCTTCTTCCATGCGTTTCGCGATGACCTCATCAGAATCCTGACCACGTGCATTCAGACGACGTTCCAACTCTTCTCGACTTGGTGGAAGAATGAAAATGCTTTGGGCGAGCGGCATTTTTTTTCGAATTTGCTGCGCACCTTGCCAGTCAATATCGAGAAAAATGTCGATGCCTTTTGCCAGCATTTCTTCAATCCAAATGCGTGAAGTGCCGTAATAGTTACCGAAAACTTCGGCATGCTCCAAAAACGCATCTTGTTCGATCAGTGCTTTAAATTCATCAACGGCTACGAAATGGTAGTGAACGCCGTCTTCTTCGCCCGGACGTGTTGCACGGGTCGTGTGAGAAACGGACACTTTGATGTCGTAACGAGGATTGTCTTTCAACAGCGCCGAAATCAGACTTGATTTACCGGCACCGCTGGGCGCTGAAACGATGTAAAGCGTACCTTGGCTCATGGTTGTGATCACTGTGAGGTTAAAGGGCGCGCAGATTACCACGGACTGCACAAAAATTGAATTCTCTGTTTAGGATAACCTATCAGGAGAAAAAAAAGCCCAGCAAGTTAGCTGGGCTCTCTAAAAGAAGAACGATTACTCGATATTCTGAATTTGCTCGCGCATTTGTTCGATCAGAACTTTTAGCTCAACGCCAGACGCGGTGGTCTCGGTGCTGATGGATTTTGATGCCAGCGTATTCGACTCACGGTTGAATTCTTGCATCATGAAATCCAAGCGACGACCACATGCGCCACCTTTTTTGAGGATTTTCTTGGTTTCTGATACGTGTGAATCAAGACGATCTAGCTCTTCTGCGACGTCAGATTTTTGTGCAAGCAGAATGATTTCTTGCTCAACGCGGTTAGCGTCCAGCTCGATTTTCGCTTCTTCTAGCTTGGTGATAAGACGCTCGCGTTGCCAATTGATAATTTCTGGCATTTTTGTACGAACGGTGATCACTTCTGCGGCAATGCCATCGAGACGCTGCTCGATCAGTGCTTTCATGTTTGCACCTTCGCTTGCACGTGCGGCGATGAAATCATCGACTGCTTCGTCAAAGCCGCTCATGAGGGCTTTGTTGATCACGTCCATATCTTGCTCTGGTGTTTCCATCACGCCGGGCCATTGCAGCACTTGGAAAGGACCAATATTGCCCTCGCCCGAGACTTCTTGGACCCACTTGGCGGCATGAATAACCTGCTTCGCTAACGCTTCGTTGATTTTCAACTCAGTATTGGCTGACGCATTGGCTTCAAAACGCAGATTACATTCTACTTTGCCGCGAGCTAGGCGCTGACGGAAACGTTCGCGAATGATCGGTTCAAGGCCACGAAACTGCTCTGGCATGCGGATATAGGTTTCAAGGTAACGCTGATTAACCGAACGGATTTCCCAAACGGCAGTGCCCCATATGCCTTTTACTTCCCGGCGGGCGTAGGCAGTCATACTGTGGATCATTGATGTTCACTCTTCTATCAAAGTTGTTCTGATTATACGCAGTTGTACCCATTCGTGTCAGTAATAGGGTGTGAGCGTGAAGAAAAAAGCGGCAAAGACGGGTTAGTGTTAGCGCGGCTGAGGGTAAATCGCTATAATCGCCGGTTAACGAAATTCAGTCGCACACATACAACTACAGGTGGAATTCTATGCGCCCAAGCGGAAGAGAAGTTGGTCAGATTCGTCCGGTTACCATTACCCGTCATTTTACTGCGCATGCAGAAGGTTCAGTATTGGTGGAGTTTGGTGATACTAAAGTCATCTGTACCGCCACCGTTGAAGATGGTGTGCCTCGCTTCCTAAAAGGAAAGGGCCAAGGTTGGATCACTGCTGAATACGGTATGCTGCCTCGTGCAACGCATACGCGTAACCGTCGTGAAGCGGCGAACGGTAAGCAAGGCGGTCGTACCATGGAAATCCAACGTCTGATCGCGCGTAGCCTTCGTGCTGCGGTAAATCTTGATCAGCTAGGCGATTTCACTATTACCGTTGACTGTGATGTTATTCAAGCCGATGGCGGCACACGTACTGCGTCTATTTCAGGTGCGAGTGTGGCAATGGCAGATGCACTGAATAAATTGGTTGCCGAAGGCAAACTGAAAGCGAACCCAATGAAGGGTCATGTCGCTGCAATTTCTGTGGGTATTTTTGAAGGTACACCAATCTGTGATCTTGAGTATCTAGAAGACTCAGCAGCAGACACCGACATGAACGTGGTCATGCTCGAAGATGGCCGCATGATTGAAGTGCAAGGTACCGCAGAAGTTGAGCCGTTCACGGCAGATGAATTGAACGCTATGTTGTCTCTGGCCTCTAAGGGTATAGAAGACATCATTGTTATTCAGAAAGCGTCGTTAGTTGATTGATGAAAGGGCGGCTTCTATTGGAGCCGCTTTTTTTTAACCAAAATACCTATTTGGTTAATGTAAACCCCGATCTAGTTAATCGAAATACACACGTCACGGCCAGAAGCCGAAGAGTGAGTCAGGAGAGAAAATGAAAGCCTATCAGCGTCAGTTCATCGAGTTTGCATTGGAAAAACAAGTTTTGAAGTTCGGTGAATTCACCCTGAAGTCTGGCCGTAAGAGCCCGTACTTCTTTAATGCTGGTTTGTTTAACACCGGCCGTGATTTGGCGCGTCTGGGTCGCTTTTATGCAGAAGCGCTTGTTGATGCGAACATTGATTACGATCTGCTGTTTGGCCCTGCGTACAAAGGTATCCCTATTGCGACGACCACGGCTGTAGCATTGGCTGAGCACCACGATGTGGATACGCCATATTGCTTTAACCGTAAAGAAGCGAAAAACCACGGTGAAGGTGGCAATTTGGTCGGCAGTGCGTTGGAAGGCCGTGTGATGCTGGTGGATGATGTGATCACTGCTGGTACTGCTATTCGTGAGTCGATGGAAATTATCCAAGCCAACGGTGCGGATCTTGCGGGTGTGTTGGTGGCAATTGACCGCCAAGAGCGCGGCAACGGCGAGCTTTCAGCGATTCAGGAAGTTGAGCGTGACTTTGGCTGTAAAGTGGTATCCATCGTCAGTCTTGGTGATCTGGTGACGTATCTGGAAGAGCAGGGCACTAATCCTGAGCAACTTGATTCAGTAAAAGCGTATCGCGCTGAATACGGCATCTAATATCAATCGGATTACGTAAGCGGTCATCAATTTGCGCAGGGAAAATCGTCAAGAGCAAGGAAGAGATTGCAGTAACACGTTATTCTAATTATAGAATCTCTGACGCAGCTATTGCTGATTTAACCAGCAAGAATGACTGAAAACGTATTTCGATGGGTATAATGGTGATTGGTCGCTCAATGGCATAGTTCATGCGACGAATAAGCGATTGAAAAGCAAAAAGGCTGCAAAGTGCAGCCTTTTTTTGATCTTTTCGCTAACAATGTCTACACGTTTAGTTCAATTGTGCGCTCAATAGCTGCCAGTATTGATCAAATTCTGCGGTTGGTGGGTACTTGAAGTTGGATCGAACAAATCGATTAAGACTGCCTTCAACTTGGCCGAGTAATTGCGCGGCAAGAATGGACTCATCAACAGGAAATCCTCTTCCTTCCCGCAAGCGGCGTTCTCGTAATACCTGACGCAATTGACTTTCGATTTTCTCGAACAGCTGATTGATACGGCCTTGCAGCCTGTCTTGCTCGAACATCAGAGCATGGCCTGTCATGATGCGTGTCAGACCCGGATTACGTTCACCAAAGACCAGCAGAAGTTGCAAGATAAGGCGAAGGCGCGTCAAAGTGTCTTTTTCTTCGCTTTGAATGCGGTTGATTCGAGTGATGAGCGATTCTTCAATGAATTCAATCAATCCCTCAAACATACGTGCTTTGCTGGGGAAGTGGCGATAAAGCGCCGCTTCAGACACGCCAACTTGAGCCGCAAGTTTGGCGGTGGTAATACGTTGACTGCCCTGAGTGGACTCCAGCATATGAGCCAGAGCCTGAAGAATTTCTTCGCGGCGGTTTTGCTTTTTTTGGCCAGCCATGAATAGATGGTTCCTTTGTTGTTTTCAGGGTCTAAGACCCAAAATCTCGGCTGAAGGGCCGATATTTTAACTGTGCGCTATCTGTATTAAAAGAATAATGCACCTTCGGAACAGGTGAAGCACATAGGAATTATTGAAAGCGTGAATACGGCATAAAAAACGCCGCTAATGGGCGACGTTTTTGTCATTCATGCTCTGGTATTACTGTTATTTTGTACCAGAGTGCCCAAATCCACCGGCACCGCGCTCTGTGGCGTCAAAGTCTTCAACAATGTTGAATTCTGCTTGAACAACAGGCACAAAAACCAGTTGCGCAATACGCTCGCCTGGTTCGATGGTGAACGTGGTGTTACCACGGTTCCAACAAGAGACCATCAACTGACCTTGATAATCAGAGTCAATCAGACCCACCAAATTACCCAGTACGATGCCATGTTTATGACCTAACCCTGAACGCGGCAAAATCGTTGCTGCCAGAGAGGGGTCAGCGATATGAATCGCTAGGCCTGTCGGTAGCAGTTCCGTTTGGCCCGGTTCCAATGTCACTGGCGCATCGAGAATCGCGCGCAAATCTAGTCCTGCAGAGCCTTCAGTGGCGTAAGCGGGAAGCGGGAATTCAGTCCCTACACGTGGGTCGAGAATTTTTAGGTCAATTTTTTTCATCTTGTTTTCCACTGGTTTTATTTGCTGGCATTAAACAGGGTAGCGATCTCGCTGACAAGTTGGTTGCCGATATCGGCCTTACTTGCGAGCGGTAAAGGTTTGTCTCCCGCAGGCCAATATAGATGCAGCGCATTTTGGTCGCTGTTAAAACCTTGACCGTCGCAGGACACATCGTTGGCGCAAATGAGATCAAGATTCTTCTTCGCCAATTTACCGCGTGCGTATTGTTCCACATCTTGGGTTTCTGCCGCAAAGCCTACAGTGAAAGGACGATTCGCTGTCATGGCTGCGACTGATGCGACGATATCTGGGTTCTTGACCAGACTGATGGTCATTTCATCGTGACCGTCTATTTTCTTCATTTTCTGATCGGCAATGTGGGCCGGTCTGAAATCAGCAACGGCGGCACAGGCAATAAAAATCTGGTGCTGCGCGGCATGAGCTTGAACTGCCTGATGCATATCTTCTGCGCTTTCTACGTCAATGCGTGCCACATTGGCGGGTGTACTCAGGTTTACCGGACCACTAATCAGCGTTACTTTTGCGCCGCGCTTGGCGGCGGCTTGGGCAATTGCGTAACCCATTTTCCCCGAGCTTTGATTAGTCAGATAACGAACAGGGTCGATCGCTTCGCGGGTTGGCCCTGCGGTAATCAACATGGACGTACCGGCTAAATCACCTTCTGAAAAATGTTCTTCCACTAAGGCGACTAATTGCATCGGCTCTAGCATTCGGCCTGGGCCAACGTCGCCACACGCTTGTTCACCACTCGCTGGGCCCCAGATTGGGTAGCCGCGGCGTTTGAGCGTTACAAGGTTTTCTTGGGTAGCGACTGCACGGTACATCTGCTGGTTCATTGCGGGTGCAATGGCGACGGTGGCGTCAGTTGCCAAGCAAAGGGTAGTGAGTAGATCGTTGCCCATGCCTGCGGTAACACGTGCCATCAAATCGGCAGTGGCTGGCGCAAGCACAACCAAATCTGCCCACTTGGCAATTTCAATGTGGCCCATCGAGGCCTCTGCCGCTGGGTCGAGTAGGCTATCGGCAACGGGGTGACCCGATACGGCCTGCATGGTCAGCGGGGTAATGAATTCTTTTGCTGCGTGGGTCATCACGACACGAACATCTGCGCCACGTTCGATCAATCGACGTGTTAGATCTGCGCATTTATAGGCGGCGATACCACCGCCAATGCCCAACACAATGCGTTTGCCTGTGAGGGATTGGGTAATTTTCTGAACCATAACCAAATAAGCCAATGGGGTAATTAAGGGAAAGATAACATAAAAGACCGGGTGATCACCTGTTGCGCTCAGAGGATTGTGAAAGCTGCGGTACCACAAATTGAAATGTAATAAAGAAGCTACTCAAAAAACGTGTTCCACACATTAATCGCACACTGAGCTAAGAGTCGTTGCGCGAAAAGACATCTGCAATGACGCTGCCTTTTTATATTGCGAGGCGTGTTTATGTCACTGAAAGATCTGCCGCTAGATTGTCGCCCGAGAGAGAAGCTGCTGGCGAAAGGGCCAGAGTCATTGACGAATGCGGAGTTGCTGGCGATTTTTCTTCGCACGGGTGTATCAGGCATGAATGCGATTGAACTGGCGGGTTATTTGCTGGAGGATTTTGGTTCATTGCGAGGCTTGATGCAGTCCAACTTAGCGCAATTTAGCCAGCGAAAAGGGCTGGGGTCTGCAAAATATGCGCAATTACAGGCGGTATTGGAGCTGAGTAAGCGCCATTTAAAAGAAATTATGTCCCATGAAGATGCCTTAACGAGTCCTTCGCATACGGCGAGATATCTCTCGGCACAATTGCGTGACAGGCCGCGAGAAGCCTTTCTGGTCCTGTATTTGGATAATCAAAACCGACCCATCATGGATGAAGTTCTTTTTGAGGGAACCATCAATGCTGCAGGGGTCTATCCACGCGAAGTTGTACGTCGTGCGTTGGAAGTGCATGCAAATGCGGTGATTTTGGCTCATAATCACCCATCTGGCATTGCTGAGCCCAGTTCTGCAGATCGCCATATCACGTCACGCATCGCTGATGCGCTGTCGTTGGTCGATATCCGGTTGCTTGATCACATGGTTATTGGTGATGGAGACGTTGTCTCTTTTGCTGAACGTGGCTGGATATAGGCTTTTCAAGCCAAAGCCGTTAAAAAACGATCAAAAAATGATAAAAGGATCTGCTCGGGACTTGAGCAATGGGAAGACAGTTAGTATAATGCGCCACCTTTGATAGCCTTGACCTAGTGCCTGACCTTGTTTTTTTGCAGGAATGGCGGACAAGGTTGATATCGAGCTGAAACGATTTGGAGAGACATTCATGTCACGAGTATGCCAAGTAACTGGCAAGCGTCCTGTAACGGGTAACAACCGTTCGCACGCACGTAACGCCACCAAGCGTCGTTTTCTGCCGAACCTGCAAACTCATCGTTTCTGGGTAGAAAGCGAAAACCGCTTCGTTAAACTGCGTCTTACCCCTAAAGGTATGCGCATCATCGACAAGAAAGGCATTGATGCTGTTCTTACAGACATCCGCGCCCGTGGTGAGAACGTTTAAGAGGATTTAAAGAATGGCTAAAGGCATTCGTGAGAAGATCCGTCTAGTATCATCTGCTGGTACAGGCCACTTCTACACTACTGACAAAAACAAGCGTAATATGCCGGGCAAATTTGAGATCAAGAAATTTGATCCAGTTGTTCGTCAACACGTTATGTACAAAGAAGCTAAAATCAAGTAATTGGTTTTCTGCTTTACAAAAAAACTCAGCCTTGGCTGGGTTTTTTTATGTCTGCAATTTGAGGTGCACACTCGCATATAACTGTAAATCAGTCACTTCCGGATATACACTTTAGTCATGTCCAATGGCTGAGACCGAAAAATGGCAAGACCTTCTCGTCGTACCTTCAATAACTTTCTGATCATCGGCATCCTTTTGTTTGTTGCTGCCATGAACTTGCCCGATTACATCCGCGCTAAATTGGCGGAAAATGAAAAACCTCAACATGTCGAACAGGTACTCCCTGATGGTGTCATTGCCTTAATGCCTGATGATGTTTCGCCATTAGCGCTAAAATTTCCTGATTTCACCCTAACCAATGGGTCGCCTTGGCAAACAGACAAGGCCCTTGATGTGTCAGCAACTGAGTTGGCAAACCGTTGGTTGAATCTTTCTGGCACTGAAATAGATAGTGACACCTACAATAAGCTCAAGCCCAATTTACGATCGCCAGCGACCTTGGTGGTGGATAGAGGCCAACACGTTGAGCCTTTGCGTCTGACCTATTATCAATTGCCTCAGTTTTGGCTCATTCAAAACTGGGAAAACCGTTGGCTTGCGGTCTCTGTTGCTCCAAACTACCTATTCCCATTCGACAACCAGAATTAATACGATGCCAGAATTACCGGAAGTTGAAGTCAGCCGCATGGGGATAAAACCACATGCGGAAGGGCAAGTGGTGACGAAATTGGACGTCAGGCAGCCGCAGTTGCGCTGGTTAATCCCCGATAGCCTCTATGATATTGAGGGACAGACGATTCACGCAGTCTCGCGCCGCGCCAAATATCTGATCCTTGAAACTGACATTGGCTATGCGCTGATTCATCTCGGCATGTCGGGCAGTTTACGTGTCTTACCTGAAATGGTACCGCCCGCTAAGCACGACCATGTCGATCTGCATCTGAGTTCTGGCGCTGTTATTCGTTATAACGATCCACGCCGTTTTGGCGCATGGCTATGGCAGCCGAACCACAGTGACCATCCTGCACTTGAAAAGTTAGGGCCAGAACCACTCACCGATGCGTTTACTGGTGAGTATTTGTTCGAGAGAAGTCGTAACAAGCGAACGGCCATCAAGCAATTTATTATGGATAATCCTGTGGTCGTCGGGGTGGGGAACATCTACGCCAATGAATCGTTGTTTACGTCTCGCATTCATCCTCAGCGCCAGGCGGGGTTACTGACCCTTGATGACGCGAATCTGCTGGTCGGAAACATCAAAACCATACTCGAAACCGCGATTCAGCAAGGTGGCACGACGTTAAAAGATTTCACGCAGGCGGATGGCAAGCCGGGTTATTTTGCACAAGAATTGCTGGTTTATGGCAAAACTGGCAAACCGTGCCCGGTATGCGAGACTTTGCTAGAGAGCGTCAAAATTGGACAACGGAATACATTTTTCTGTCCGTCGTGCCAGGTTTAGCCGCAGAACTTCCTGAGCAAAGACAAAAAAAACCGCCAATGGCGGTTTTTTTAAGGCGTTATTTTTTGAGGTGAGATTTCAGTGCTTCTAGTACATTAGGGTGCACAAACCCACTGGTATCGCCGCCATGAAGCGCGACTTCTTTGACCAATGTGGATGAAATAAAGGAGTTTTCTTCTGAGGGTGTGAGGAAAACACTTTCCAGCTCAGGCATCAGACGGCGATTCATGTTAGCCAACTGAAACTCATATTCGAAATCGGACACTGCACGTAACCCACGCACTAAAATGTTGGCGTTATATTGCTTGGCAAAGTCCACCAGAAGGCCAGAAAAGCCGACGACGGAGACATTATCAAGGTGTGCTGTGACCTCTTTAGCCAGTGAGACACGCTCTTCCAATCCAAACAATGGCTTTTTACTCGGGCTGGCGGCAATGCCGACAATCACTTCATCAAACATTGATGCGGCGCGCTCCACCAAATCGATATGACCGTTGGTGACGGGATCAAAGGTGCCGGGATAAATTACCCGGGTTAGGGCTTTTTTGCTCACAGTCATTTCCTGCAATTCCTTAAACTGGCGACATGCTACCAAAATCTCGCGGTATTTTATCGTGCTTGGTGCGGGTAGATGTTGAAAAAGCCTACGTGACCAGCATTTCTTTCACACTATCTTCTCTTGAAGTTATTAGCGAAATTGCCATCATCCGGTATGATCGGCAACGAGAACCGTAAACTGGGACACACAATGAAAAAAATCCTTGTCATCCGTAACGATAAAATTGGCGACTTTATGTTGGCATGGCCCGCATTTGCGATGTTGAAAGAATCACTGCCAGAGACTGAGATTACCGCTTTGGTGCCGTCTTATACTAAAGCGCTGGCAGCGTTATGCCCATCGATTGACAAGGTATTGGCAGATTGTGGAAAAGATGCAGATAAGTTGAGAAAAAAAGAGCTGGTGACAACGATCAAAGCGAACGATTTTGATGCGTCTATCTGCCTTTTTTCAGACAGCTATAATGCGACCCTAGTATGGAAAGCTGGCATCCCATTTCGCTTAGCGCCAGCGACGAAAATCTCCCAGCTTTTGTATAACCATCGCATCACTCAGCGTCGTTCTCAATCGGCAAAACCTGAGTATGAGTATAACCTCGATTTGGTGCGTGCATTCTTGGCGAAAATCGGTGTGGAGGCGAAGGAGCCATCAGCGCCTTATTTGGCATTTCCTACCAGTGAACAGGCGGCACAGAAAACCAAATTGGCACACGCATTGGCGATTGATGAAAAGACGCCTTGGCTTTATGTTCACGCTGGTAGTGGCGGCTCAGCCAATAACGTTTCTTTGATGCAATATGCGGATATTGTGGCAGGTATCTGTGAAAAGACGAAGGTTGAAGTGGTGCTCACCGCAGGACCAGGGGAGGCGGAGAAAGCAGCTGAACTGCAAGCCTTGCTGTCGACCAAAGGCATTGATTCTGTGGTTTATGATAAGAACGATGGCTTGCAGGATTTCACGTGTTCGATTGCTTGTGCCGATGCATTTATTGCTGGGTCTACAGGGCCGCTTCATATTGCGGCAACATTAGATGTGCCGACGGTAGGATTCTTCCCGGCTAAACGAAGTGCGACGCCACTTCGATGGCGACCAATTAACAGCGATGGTCATCACCTTGCGTTTTCGCCACCGACCGACAAAGACAAAAATGTTGCGGCAGATATGTCGAAGATTGATGTCAACGCCATTCTGCCAGACGTGAATGCATTTTTAGCGCGAGTGATGGAAAGCTGATTTAGTTCGCGCGGCTGTCATTGTCGCGAATCCAAAGGTCTGCGTATTTAACGAAAGTGGAATGCGCAGACAGTACGGCAATCAAAAAGCCTTGTTTGCCGTCTAAGAATCCACGCTTTAACAGATACATTTTCAAAAAGCAGCCGATAGCATGGGTAATGCCCTGACCAATACTGCTTTTCTTGCCTCTAGCCTGACGTCCATCCGCCCAAGCTTTGGCATATTGTGCTGACTTTACTAGGTAGTGAGTCAGATCTCGATAAGAGTAGTGCAATAAATCACCATCTAAGACAATAGTCTTTGCACCAGCGGGGCGCATTATCTTCTCATGTACTAATGCATCGTCGTACTGGGTGAATTTACGTGGATAAACGCGCACATGGCTGTAATACCAACCAGAATGGCGAAGGAAACGTCCGAATACCCAAGTCAATTCATTTACTTCAACTAGGGTGTTTTCAGGCGGGCGCTTTAGCATCTCCAACAAACTCGCCTTCAATTCCTGTGAAACAACTTCATCTGCATCAATAGCCAATATCCAGTCTTTGGTGGCGTAGGTTTGTGCCAGTTGCTTTTGTTTGCCAAATCCTGGCCACTCGGCGTTGATATATACTTTCGCGCCTGCCGCTTCCGCAATGGAAACTGTGTTATCTGTACTGCCAGAATCCACCACGATGATTTCATCGACCCAATCTAGGGACGCCAAACACTCTGGCAAAATCTGCTCTTCATTTTTGGTGATGATAATAGCGCTAATGGATGCGCGTTGTTGAGCTTGGCTCATGAGCAGAGTCCTTCTTTCTCGACCACTTCGTCAAAGCGAGCGATCACGTGATCAATAGTAATGCGTTGCATGGCGTCAGGATCTTTGACGCGGGTTCGCCATGAGACTTTACTGGCTAACTGCCCGGTTTCGGCCTTGATGGCTTCATCATAAGCGCTCACTACATATTGACGCCAGCTGTAAGGGCCCGTGCGTGCTGGATTGTGGTGGGCATACAGACCAATCACAGGGGTGTTGACCGCGTTGGCAAGATGCGCAGGGCCGCTGTCTGGTGCCAGTACCAGCGCCGCTTCTTTTTCTAAGGAGAGCAATTGAAGCAAGGTGGTTTTACCAATCAGATTTTTTACTGGGTGAGTCAGCTTCTGCTCAATAGCTTGTCCAAGTTCAATTTCTATCTTACCTGGGCCACCTGCCAAGATAACGTCAAAGCCTGTTTCGATAGCATGCTCAATGACGCCAGCGTAGCCTTCGGCGGTCCAGTTTTTAAATGCCTTGCTTGCTGCGGGTGCGACGATGAGAGTTGGCTTGTCACTCATCTGCGATTGTGCCCACGCGGCATCGTTATCCGATATGGGTAATGACCACGTAGGTGTTTGAGGTGCGAGCCCTAACGTTTCGGTAAAAGCCATAAATCCGTCAAGCACATGAAGTGATTGCGGAGAAGGGACTTTGATGTTGGTAAACCATGACTGCAAATCGCTGGCACGCACTTTGTCAAAGCCGAGCGTATAGCGCGCCTTAATACCCACCGAAAGTAAGCTGGCACGGATGGCGCTTTGCATATGAAGCAAGGCATCGAAGCATTGGCCTTTTAACGCTTTCCAGACTGCTTGCATCCCTTTAAAGCCTTGCTTCTTATCAAAAGCAATCACGGTGACATCGGGCAACAACGGTGTAAGAAGGGCAGCTTCGGCTTTCCCTGCTATCCATGTCAGTTGTGTTTCTGGCCATTGCTGGCGAATGGCTTGAACAGCGGCGATGGCATTGCAAACATCGCCAATCGCAGAAAGGCGTAAAATGCAGAGAGACTGTGGTGGGGCAGAAAATAAGGCCATGAGAATGCTTATAGGGTTTTGATGGTTGAAATTATGCAGTTGCCGATCAGCAATGTAAAATGCAACTGCATCGTATCTGTCAGTAATGCTTGAGATACTGACAAGATAAGACATATTTGAAGGAGCTTGTGTGGATCAGTTAGTCGACAACAACACCCGTATTTGGTTTGACGCGTCATTGTTACGTGAAGATCCCGCGCAATGCTTTGATGTTGAATTCTGGCAGCAGAAAGAGGCAATCATTGGCTCTGCAACAGGGCGTGGCACGACGTGGTTTGTGCAAACAGAGGTGTTGCCTGCTGCGCTTCGTCACTATCGCCGTGGTGGCTTGTTCGGCAAATTGGTCAAGGACAGTTACTTCTTTATAGGGTGGGAGCGCACCCGTGCCGCCGAAGAATTTCGCTTGCTCAATTATTTGCGCGAAAACGATATTTCGGTTCCGCGTCCGCTCGCCGCACGTGCTATTCGAGACGGACTGACCTACAAGGCAGATTTACTGGTCGAGAAGGTGGATGCGGCGACGGATTTAGTGGATGTGTTGATCACGTCTTTGCTGTATGTGAGTCAATATCAGCAAATTGGTCATCTGGTAAGAAAGCTCCATGATGCGGGCGTGTGCCATACGGATTTGAACATCCACAATATATTGCTCGATAGCGCAGGCGTATTTTGGCTGATTGATTTCGATAAGTGTGGTCGACGTAATGGTGATAGCTGGAAAGCAGCAAACCTGAGCCGTTTGCTGCGTTCATTTCGCAAAGAGTTGGTTAAGCGGCAGATCAAGTGGCAAGAGTCTGACTGGCAATCGCTGATGGAAGGCTATCACCGCTAGCGATTTGCTTAACCAAGTCATTGTATTTGTGAAGCTGCTATTCCAACTAAAGTTTTATGCGAACCAAAGCGCTATTTTATCCAGACGACTATTCTAGCCAATGCTTTATACTTTCTAGCGTTTTTGCTACTGCGCCTCGATTTTTCTCCACCACGGCAAGGGCGGCACTCCCTTCTTGGTGGCGACGCGATGAGTCATTAAATAGCGCGATAACCTCATCGGAAATATCATTTTCCGTTGCGCATACCGTGCACGCGCCAGCTTTAATTAACTGATCGGCTATGACCTGAAAATTAAAATAGCTTGGGCCTGTTAGTAAGGGCTTGCCTAGGGAGGCAGGCTCTAACAGGTTATGCCCACCCACTTTTTCGCCAATCAGGCTGCCTGCCATAAAGGCCACATCAGACACGGCAAGTAATGTCATCATTTCCCCCATGGTATCGCCTAGATAAACCTGAGTTTCCTCAGTAATGGCTTGATCTGCACTTCGGCGAGCGAGTGAAAAATCTTTTTGTTGGATAAGGCCTCCAACATCACCGAAGCGTTCGGGGTGACGCGGTACAAGTATCATTAAGGCATTCGGTGATTGCTGAATGATTCTCGTATGGGCCTCAAGCAATATATCGTCTTCGCCAGGGTGCGTGCTGGCAGCAATCCAAGCGGGTCTTCGTGCGATTTGCTGACGGAGCGCTTGGACGGCTTCATTGGCGTCATCAAAGTTTGGCAGGTCAAATTTCACTGAGCCGGATACTGACACCTTGCTTCTATCTACGCCAAGTTGCACGAAACGGTCAGCATCAGACTCGAACTGGCAAAGAATGTGGTCAATATGTCGCGAAAGCAGGTTAAACAGTGATTGCACTTTCTTATAGCCACGCATTGAACGCTCAGACAAACGTGCGTTCATGACAATAACAGGGATATCGGCGCTGTTGACCGTTGCGAGCGTATTTGGCCAAAGCTCTGTTTCCATGATCAGCATGATTTTGGGATTCATGCGTTTCAAAAAGCCGCAGACAGCAAAGCCAAAGTCGATCGGCATGTACCTGTGTTCTATTCCTGCACCCAACTTTGATGCAATGTCTGCGCCTGTTGCCGTCGTGGTGGTCACCAAAATAGGCGTATCGGGATAACGGCGGCGAAGCGCCGCAATAATCGGTTTCGCAGCAATGACCTCACCAACTGATACTGCATGAACCCAAATTGGTTTTTTGTCGTTTACTGGCGTGCTTAATAAGGGCGGTGTAAATCCAAAATGTTCGACCCAGCGTTTGCCCACTTTGGGTTTACCATCTTTTGCTCGGTATAAGCTAAACAGCAAAAAAGGCGCGGCGATGGTGAGAAGTATTGTGTAGAGAAAGCGCACAAAAAAGCCTCAATCATTGAGTGTGAGGCTAGTTTACAACAAAGGGCTCGATATCGAGCCCTTTATAAGGAATAAGTGGCTACTTAGACAGTCCTTCATCAATCAGATATTGCTGTACTTGTTCGGCATAATCGACTTTGTAGGAGTATTTGTCGCTGTCATGCGCCGCAACAAGATTGACCACAAGAAAGAATACCGACAAGGCAATCAGCCCGCGACTGAAGCGTTCTGGCATTGTTGTGCGCCATGTTTCTGCGGCGACCAGCACCGGGATCAGAGCCAGCGGGAAGGTCAGGATTAAATGCCAGTAGGAAAAAGTAATGGGCGAGAGCATGGCGTTGATAATGATGGCCAGTACCGTCGCGCCTGCAAACAAGAGTAGCCAATGTGTGTCATCTGCAATGGGCTTGTCGCGTTTTATCATCGGCTTAACGATCTTCCAAGCACGCCAGTTTACTTTGGCAGAGATCACCACGGTTGCCGCACCTACCAAATAAAGTAACGCCTGCCAGCAATACTGAATAGTCATCTGTAGCCAGCTGATGGTGGTGATCCAGTCAAAACTGACATCCGTGATCAGCCGATTTGAAAACAGCGTAGAGCCGTAGCGAATCCAATAAAGTACCGCTTTGAGTACCGGGTAAACGTGAACTGCGCCATAACCGATATAGCGTTCGCTTTCTCGGCTGATACTCTCGTTAACCATGTATTCCTGAAAATAGGGAATAAGAGATGCGAGAACAACCATGCCACCAACAATAACACCCGCCCAATTAGGATGCGCCATTTTACGGTAAAGAAGATAGCAAGAGATGACCGCCAATACTGGCCACGAGTAATGGAATTGCATGGCGCCGCCAATCGCCAGCACATGCAAAAAGCTAAAGATAAAAGACGACTTCTCGCGAAGCTTAAATGCCGACCAAAAGTGCAGCGCAGTGAAAAAGCAAAGATAGGCAGGGTTGTAGATTAGGCTGTCATATAGCAACCATGGGTTCAGCCAATAGGCCACCATAAACACAAGGCGAACAGGCGGGCTAAACACCGCTTTTATGACGGCATCAAAAAGAAAGAACGACACCACCCGCAGGGCGATAATCATCAGCATGGGTGCCCAAGGGTTATCCCACAAGAGCAGTGGGCCACCGACTATCCACGCAGACAGCGAGCCGGGTACATTGCCAACCGCACTGGCCGCATTGCCAAACGAAAGCCAAATATCCTGATAGGCACCAAGGTAGCCTTTGTAGAGCATTTGGGTTTGATCGCCGGTGAGGATCTGGTTGCTGGCATACAAAATCGCGAGCATCAGGCCGAGATAGAACCCCGCGCGTTGAAGCGAGAGTGCAAAGCGGGTGAAGAAATCTGGAGTCATGGGTTTATCCGTAAAAACTAATCCGTTGAGGAGGGAGTTTCTTTATAAGTCCAAAATTGGTGGATGATATATGTCACCAAGGGGATCATTAACACAACTAGCAAGACGCGCAGATAGTTGTTTGTGTCACTGAGCGATTCGCTAATCAGTTGTGAGATCAAAAGTGCAGAAAACTGTACGATGAAAAACCGCGTTGCATTCTTAAGTGATAGTGATTTTTTGAATACAAATAATGACTGCATCAAATACGACAAGCTAAATGCGCAGGCAAACCCAATCAGGTTTGCCGCAAATACGCTGGATGCTGAAAAGTGCAACATAGCGAAGGCGACGCTGATGTGGGTCAAGCTGGCTAATCCACCTGTCAGACCAAAGCGCACAACTCGGTGCGCAAGTAATTTTTCAGACAGTGAAGACATCAGTGTTTATCGCAGGAAGGCGCATCGGAGTCACTTTCGACGATATATATTGGTCGCCTTTTGGATTCCATATACAAACGACCTAAGTATTCGCCTAAGACTCCAAGGCCGATAAGTTGAACACCGCCAAAAAACAGTATCGCAGTGAGCATAGAGGCATAGCCGGGCAAATCGACACCAAAAATCAATGTCTTAAGTATTATTGAGCTGCCGTAAAGAAAGGCGACGGTAGAGAAAAATACGCCCAGATAGAGCCAAATGCGAAGTGGTGCTGTGCTAAAGCTGGTGATACCTTCAAGCGCGAAGTTCCACAGGCGCCAGCCGTTAAAACTAGTCTCTCCGGCTGCGCGGGGTTGGCGAACATATTCAACGACAGACGTTTTAAATCCAACCCAAGAGAAAATACCCTTCATAAAGCGTTGGTTCTCGGGTAATAGCTGTATGGCCTGGACTACTCGACGAGTGATTAACCGAAAGTCGCCGACATTATCGGGGATTTCGACGTCTGCAATACTGTTGTGGAACTTATAAAACAGACTCGCGGTGATTTTTTTTGCAAGCGTATCGCTGCTTCTGTCGATACGTTTAGCTACAACGACGTCATAGCCTTTTTGCCATTCTCGCAAAAAATCATGAATGAGTTCTGGCGGGTCTTGCAAATCGGCATCAATAGGAATGATGACTTCGCCTTTAGCATGGTCAAGGCCTGCTGTCATAGCTGCTTCTTTGCCAAAATTGCGCGATAAGTTGATCACACGAATATGAGTGTTTTTATCCGCCAATTCATTGAGAACATCTAGAGTGTTATCTTTACTGCCATCGTTGATGAATAGCAACTCGTAGCTGTAATCAATTCCAGAAAGGAGCTTGATAATTGTGTCTGTAAACGTGACCAAAACTTCCTGCTCATTGTAACAAGGGCAGACGATGGAAATGGTTGGAGGAGCGTTTGTGTGATCCATTGGCTTAAGCTTCACCCTTTTTTTGCTCTAAATGATGAAAGCGTAGAGCTGTACCTTTTGAAATGTCAATTTGGGCCTTTTGACCGAGAACGAAGTCATAATGCTTTGGTGGCAAACCAAACCCTGGTCGGATACTACGGACGTTGTCTTTCGTTATGACATCCCCAGCTTTGATATCTTGTACAACATAAAGAGAGCGACGGAATTTGACATTGCCCTTTTCAGCCTCAGTGCGCTCATAGTTTATGTTACCTAGTGCTTGCCATGCAGTTTTAGCATCTTTGCAAAGCGCTGTTAGTTCCTGAGGCTCAAGCGAGAAACTATCATCAGCTCCTCCCCCATTCCTGTCTAAAGTGACATGTTTTTCTATAACACAAGCACCTAAAACGACAGAGGCAACTGCAGTTGCGTTATCGATAGTATGGTCTGACAGGCCTGAAAGCACATCGAAACGCTTTGCGATATCAGCAATGGTCCGCAAATTGTATTGATCTGCGGGCGCGGGATAGCCACTAACACAATGCAAAACCACCAGCTCTCTACACCCATTTTCTTTTGCTGTGTTAATGGCTTCTTCTATCTCAACCTCATTCGCCATACCGGTAGAAATTATTATTGGTTTACCTGTTTGAGCTACGCGGCGGATCAGTGGTAAATCAACCATTTCAAAAGACGCGATTTTATATGCTGGAGCATCTAACTCTTCTAGTAAATCTACCGCAGTATAATCAAAGGGCGAGCTGAAGATAGTAATTCCTAAGCTTTTTGCTTTTTTAAATAGAGGCTTATGCCACTCCCAGGGCATATGTGCACCCTTATAGAGCTGATACAATGTCTGTCCATCCCATAAACCTCCATGTATCTGGAACTCCTCCGAGTCACAATCTATTGTGATGGTTTCATGGGTGTAAGTTTGCAGCTTAATTGCATCTGCCCCTGCTTTTTTTGCTTCTTCCATAATTTGGAAAGCGCGACTAATGTCGCCATTATGGTTGGCAGATAGCTCTGCAATGATATAAGGGGCATGGTCAGGGCCGATTTTGCGACCATCAATCGTTATATAGGGTTTCATTATTTTCTCAATCTATCTTATCGCGGATAAACTGTTCCGCTGAGAGTCGTTGAAAGCCAGCCTTTTCGAACAATCGCTGAGAGGCTATGTTCTCTTTTAATACTGTGGCATGCAGTTTTACATCGGGATGAATGCCGTTAGCCAATCTTAAAGCTTCCGTCGCGACGCCTTTTCCATAACTGTCAGGTGCGACAAATATAGACACTAAATAATTTTCTTTTTCGAGTCGGTCAAGCCTCAACACACCTATGGGATTATTGGACGTCTTTTCCTTGACTAGGTAAAAGTAATCTTTGTAATTTGAAATTTTTGTCGTCATCCAATGCAGATGCTCTTCCCACGATGGGGGATGAGGATAAAGCGCAAATTGTCTGGTTTTTGGATGGCATTGCCATCCAAAAACTAAATCGATGTCAGCTTGTGTAGCTAGGGTTAAGAAATATTGAGATTGCTTAGATTTCTCTAGCAACTGAGAAATCTCGACAATGACTCTGTTGGTACCCCTTCCATCGCAAACCCGTAAGTTAGCATTTCGAAAGTCTGAATAGTTACTCTGGATTTTCATAAATGCAGATAAAAGCTGCTGACTCATATCGGCAAACTCGACGGCAACGGCTGCTTGGTATTGGACGAGTCGTTCAGAGATTGTTTTCTGGTTGTCGGCTAACGGAATGATAACGCTTGGAACGCCTAAGCATGCTCTTTCCCAACTAGTTGTGCCGGGAGCACCTATCGCGATATCGTGGTCCATTATCACTTGTGCCATGTTTTCCATGAAATCATGATGAGTCACATTGGGGTATTGTGCACACCAAGATTTCACACGATCATAATGTGGCGCTCGAGGGCTAAGCAGGACAGTGAATATCGCTTTTATATTTGGAACAAGTGATTCAAGCGCAGACAATGTAGCATTTGGAGAGTCGACCCCACCCATGGAGATGAGCACTTTTGGAATCGGATTTGGGTCTTTTTCTTCAAGTGCAAGTTCTCTGTAGAGGGAAAAATTGGGCGCTAGCATAGCGTATTGACTACCTGACAATACCCGTTTAGACATTCCGTACTCTTCAGGAGTGCGCCCTAAGGTCTGATCTACTATCAATTCGGCGTCGTGTTCCCGCACTAAATCATCAATTGCGACTAATTTACATTGTCGTGCGGCGCTGACTTGTCGCTGCCAAGTTATACCCAGAGCATAGTGGTCAGTTATTACAACATCAGCGTGACTGACGTGATTAAGGAAATCGCTGGCATCTTCCTCCTCAGAGCGCTGCAACCAGCTTATGTAGTCATTAGCCGGCATGCACTGTGTTTGAGAGCCTGTCAATGGAATAGTGGAGAAACCACGTTTTTCTATAAAGGAGATCAAATTACCTGGAAGTGGTTGGCAACAGAATAGTACTGAATGCCCTTTTTTAGTCAGTGCATCGGCTAAAACAAGGCAACGCATTATATGGCCACTTCCTATAAGATGAGAGGCATCTGAGCGAATGATAACCCTCACCTTATTACTTTCCACTTTGTTGAAGTACTGCATAGAGAGCCTCAGCAAACTTCCAGTCTTCAATAGTGTCTATATCCTGGGCTCGATCTCTAGGCATCAAGACAACTCTTGAATGGGTTGCGAAAATCGGCTTTTGCTCTAAAAAAGCACTTTTCCTCCCCCAATAAAATTGACCCGCATCGTGATAGGTTTCTTCTAAGTCTTGGGATCTAACCAGTTCGTTTTCAGGGAAAAGCATAGCTACCTGACCAGTGTCCGATAGTTTTATTGCACGCTGAACTGGAAAGGCGAAAGTCGCAGCACTGAAAGCGAACTCTGCATTTTCCTCATTCAAGAGCCTGTAACCCTTGGCTAGATACTCGCCTGTAACAAAGGGGGCTGTGGCATAAAGGCAGCAAACAGCTTCAACGTCCCAGCCTTGGTTTTCGCACCAGCTAACAGCATGGTGTATTACGTCCATGGTAGTCGCATGATCATCTGCAATATTGGCGGGTCGAAGAAAAGGTACTTCAGCACCGAATTCCTTTGCTACTTCTGCTATTTCTGAATCGTCAGTAGACACTATGATTCTGTCGAAACATCCTGATTCACGAGCTGCATCAATGGAATGTGCAATCATAGGCTTTCCATGAAAGAGCTTGATGTTCTTCCTAGGTATTCGCTTACTGCCGCCGCGGGCAGGAATTATCGCAATATTCATTCAAGTGCCTTGACGTCATTTATGGAACCTCAGTCTCTTGGTGCTAATTCTGAAGTTTGAAGATTACTATTGTTCGGGTGTTAATATCGAAGTTAGAGTTTTCACTACTTGATCTTGCTGCTGAACCGTCATCTGATGGAACATTGGCAAAGATATCGCTTCTTGATAGTACTTTTCTGACTCTGGGAATTCGCCTACTTTAAAGCCAAAACGTTTGTAGTAGGGTTGAGTATAAATAGGAATATAATGTAAATTGACACCAATACCTTCATCCCTTAACGCATCGAAGACGGCTTTGTGGCTAAGAGAAATTTTGTCTAATTTTAGTCGAATGACATAGAGGTGCAGGCCTGAATATGTATTATCTAGCTGATAAGGTAGTACCAATGGAAGGTCTTTAAGTAATGTATTGTAGCGACGAGCTAAGTCATGACGTAGTTTGACAAAGTGATCTAAACGCGTGATTTGAGTTATGCCAAGTGCTGCTTGTAACTCAGTCATCCTGTAATTAAAACCTAAATCTATTTGCTCATAGTACCAACCGCCATGTGGTTCCGTTTCCATTTGGTCTAGATCTCGGGTAATTCCATGGCTGCGTAGCAGAGACATTTTGTCTGCGAGATCAGGTTGGTTAGTTACTGCAGCACCCCCTTCGGCTGTGGTAATGATTTTGACCGGATGGAAGCTGAATACTGTGATATCGGAATACTGACAATTACCAATTGGCTTGTCATCATATTTTCCGCCGATAGCATGAGAAGCATCTTCGATCACTTTGAAGCCATATTCTTTGGCTAACTTACCAATCGCTTGCATGTCGCAAGATTGACCGCACAAATGAACGGGCACTACGATTTTTGGCAATGTTCCATTTGCTCGTGCGGTAATCAGTTTTTGCTCGAGTTTCTTCGGGCATAGATTGTATGTTGAGGGGTCGATATCAACGAAATCCACTTTAGCACCGCAATATAGACCACAGTTTGCAGAGGCAACGAAGGTAATTGGTGATGTCCACAGCCAGTCACCTTCTCCGAGCCCTAATGCTAGACATGCGATATGCAGAGCTGAAGTCGCACTGTTGACCGCCAGCACATGTTTTGCTCCTGTATGCTCAATCAGCGCATTCTCAAATGCAGGAACTTTCGGACCTTGGGTAAGGAAGTCCGAGTTTAGGACTTCCACTACACCATCTATGTCTTGTTGGGTGATTTCTTGTCTACCGTAAGGGATCACTGCATTGCTCACACTGTAAAGTTTGGATCAACGTGTTCTATGATTAGCTCACGCAAGCTTTCGATTGATTCCCATTCGGTATTAGTGCCTGAGTTATACTTAAAGCCAAATGGGACTTTTATCGCAGCATGGTGCTTCAGGTACTCTTTCTCAGAGTAGGTAAAAGAGACTGATGGTAAAATTGCATAGTAACTGCCTAAATCTATTGTGTTTAGGGAGTCAGTGTCGGTAATCATCTCTTCGTGGAGTTTTTCGCCTGGTCGAATACCGACGATGTTTAATTTACTGTTTGGAGCGACAGCTTTAGCGACATCCAAAATTTTGTAAGAAGGAATTTTTGGTACAAAAATTTCGCCGCCAAGGTGGTGATCTAGTGCATACATCACCATATCAACGCCATCTTGCAGCGAGATATTAAAACGGGTCATTTCTTCATGTGTAATTGGCAGCGTTCCGTCTTCTTTCTTTGAAAGAAAGAATGGAATGACCGAGCCTCGAGAGCCCATCACATTTCCGTAGCGGACAACACTAAAACGAATATCCTTAGAGCCTTTAATGTTGTTAGCAGCAGTGAATAACTTGTCAGAAGCAAGCTTAGTTGCACCATAAAGATTAATCGGAGCACAGGCTTTATCAGTTGACAATGCGACCACATTATTCACACCACATTGAAGCGCTGCTTGGATTACGTTTTCGGCGCCATCAATGTTCGTACGGATGCATTCTGTCGGATTGTATTCAGCCGTATCAACTTGCTTTATTGCAGCGGCATGAATGATGACGTCTACACCTTCACATGCTTGGATCATGCGATTGCGATCGCGCACATCGCCGATAAAAAATCGTAGCTGCGGGAAAATGTTGTGGGGATACTGCTGTTTCAATTCAAATTGTTTGAGTTCATCACGCGAAAAAATGATTATTTTTCTGACGTTTGGATATCGGACTAGGATCGTTTTGATGAATTGTTTACCGAATGAACCTGTACCGCCAGTAATCAGTACGGATTTGCCATTTAGCATAGTTTAGGCCCTGCTGAATCAATCAATAGTTATACACTTTTCCACATGATACTATCAAAGGTCTGACTGTGCGATAACTGCGTTGAGGTTTGAGCGTATGATGGTTTTATAGGTGAGTGCGTTTTATCAAAAATGAGTTAAGAGTCCATATATGAATCAAAATGTGAATGTGTTTTTAGTTACGTCACCATTCCAATATATCTGTGCAAAAGAAGCTAAGTCATACTTTGAAACTGAAAATAATGTTCTTATTTTAATGGAGCAATCAGGTGAGCTTGGCATTAAGCAGCAGGGAAATATTTTAAGAGAAGAGGATTGGGATGAAATCATTCACTTGGAACGAAGAAGTAGAAGTACAACAATACCCCATTGTATAAATATATTTAAAAAGGCTTTCCCTGGCGCCATTGTGGGGCGTTTTTTCCATGGAGAATATAACTCTTGGCATGCAAAATTATTTCTTAAAAACTTGGCTGTCGAAAGTGAGGTTTTGTTTGATGATGGGACGCTCACGATTAATGACTATGAAGAGGTTATTAGAAATAAGACGCCATACCGTCGTTCTCGTTTTTTTTCAGATCTGACAGTTTTACTTAATTTTTGTAAGCCAGTTAGATTTTTGGAACAGTCTGAAAGTTTAGAGTTATTTACAATCTTCGATATTGATAGTCCTGCACATAAAATTCATAAGAATACTCTAATGGAGTTAAAAAAGGATTATATGTGTGAATCTTTGTATTCTCCTTCGGCTCCTGTTGGTTTTATAGGACAAGGTGCGATAGGATCTAAGCATCAAAAGTCTATTTATCGCTATGTGATAGAAGTTAAAGCCTTTGTGGAGTCTTCTGATAAAGAGGTTCTGTATTTTCCTCACCGTACAGAAAGTAAATTGGTGAGCGAGGAAATATGGAAAATCAATGGTTTGATTTTCCATAAAAGTGAACTGCCTTTGGAAATAGAATTAATTGATAAGAAAATAAAACTTTCTGCATTGGTAGGGGGGAATTCGACTGCTCAATTTACAGCTATGCTAATGTACCCTGGGATTAAAATATATAATCTGAAGGTTAATCTTGATGATTATAGTGTAAAAAACAAAGCAAGAATTAAAAATATCAGTCAGAAATTGCTACGTGGTGGTGCTGAGGAGATTGAGCTGTGAATTTTCTCGAAGTACAAATGCAGCTTTTTCTGGTTTAGAGTGAAATCACTAAGCGCGTTACTTCAAAGCCATGCTATGATCATGGCTTTTTCCTGATAATCAATGTGTGATGACTAGACACAAGTGAATATATTTTTAATTATCAATATTTATGACTTATTAACTCTGTGGCAGTTAACAAGATCTCTATATGCCGACATTACCATCTCTGGTGCTAATTTATTAAGGCAGTTTAAGTGCTCCAATGGACATGTCCGTTTAAAACAAGGACGACAACGTATATCAGTATTGACGATTTTTACGCTATTTGAAAGCGGAGGAGTATACATGGGGGAGCTTGAGCCATAGATCGCCACAATATTGGCGTTAACTGCGGCAGCGACATGCATAAGCCCTGAATCGTTTGAAAATACAGTATGACAAGCAGCCAGCAGATCCACAGCATCTATCAATGAAGTTTCACCAGCTAAGTTAAAACACATTGATTTTTGATGTTCAGAAAGTGCGTTAATGATGCCTTCAGTGACTGATTTGTCTTTTGGACCACCGAAAAGGCACACTTGATTTCCTTCAGTGATTAACTGTTTAGCGATGTAGGCATAGTGCTGCTCAGGCCAGCGCTTTGCTGGGCCAAATTCTGCGCCTGGACACAAACCCACAATGGGTAATTCTGGTGAGATATTATGTCGTAACAAGCAAGATCGCTGGTTGTCTTTATCCACTTTGAGTGAGGGATTCGGAATGTCATCTAACGTAACTTCTGACAGCATTGTGCTCTTTCTATGCGCCAAGGCGACATAGCGTTCCACCATAAACTGAAAGACTTTGCGATCAGGACGCAGGTCGTTCAGCAAGCCGTAGCGCATCTCTCCTTTCCAGCCTGTGCGGACTTTGATACCTGCGAAAAGAGGAATTAGTGCTGATTTTGCTGAATTTGGCAAGATGACCGCATTTGTGTAATCTCTACACGAAAGCGCACGCCCCAGTTTCCAGCGTGAAAGAAGTTCGAAGCTGCCATGTCCAATAGGCATGTCGATGGCTTCATTTACTTCTGGCATTCGTTCAAGTATGGGTTTACACCACGCTGGTGCCATTACACTTATAAAGGCATTAGGATATAGTGAGCGCAGACGTTTATATAGGCTCTGCGACATAACCATATCACCTACCCAAGATGGTCCAATAACAAGAAATTTAGGGGCGGATTTCAACATAGTATTATCTCTGTGCTTCAATGTCTGTCTTGAATGCAGATATTAGGACAACAAGCATGAAAGAGTAGTAAGCACTGATTAAGTTAGCTTGGAGAGGGGCTTCGGTGAAGCAAAAAATCACAAAGGCACTGACAAACAAAAAACCTAAATAGGAAAACCTATTGGGTTTACTATGCCGGTGACTAAAAAAGTAGAGTGTAGGTAGTAGTAAAATTAAGAGTATGGATGTAGCACCAAGAATACCATTGCTTGCCAGCATTTCAAAGTATTGACTATGAGCGTGCCCCCGAGCGATACCTAGAACCCAATCCGTAACTTCTCCTTGCTCGTATAATTTCCGAATTTCAGCTTCGCGCTCTGAGTAGGTCAGTCCGATGAGTGGGCTCGTTTTGAATGCATGCGTTGCAGACTGCCATAGTTGAAGGCGTCCTCCAGATGAAACGGCCTGGCCCACTTCTCCAGATGCTATACTCACAAATTCCGTCTTTGTGTAGTCTATTCTGTCTTTGAAATTATCAGATATGTTATATAGCGCAATAACACATACACAAAGCGAAATAGCCCCAATAATTATTAGACGCAAACGCATGGTGTGATAGTGAAATATTACCGCAGCTAAAAAAAGCAGTGGAATTGCAAATATCGAGCCTCTGGTTTCTGTGGTTAATGTGGCAAAAACTGACAGTGAAATTGATAAATATAACCAATTTTTCACTCTAGAGTGTGGTAACAATCCGATGGCTAAAAACAATAGGGAGCAGGAGAGAAAGCCAAAATTGATGCTAAATAAAAATCCATCTACTCTGTCCATTCCAAGAATATAAGATTGATAGAAAGCGATACTAGCACTGCCCATTGAACCAATGATTACTCCGATTTCTAACTTATTGAAAATTATTTGTGGATTTGGAGTTAGATGTCTGAGCATGATGAAGATCGGTATGCAGGCTATAAATCGACTTGGCCTGCCAAATAGCGGAAGTTGCCATTGTCTAAAATGACATTTGAGAGATTAGCTAGTGCATATGATGATAGACAGAGTATGACGACCCAATCAAATTTAAGTATATTAATCGATTGTCTATTGGAGAATACGTAGTAAAGTGAATAAAGAAACACGGCTCCGATGACAGCGACACTAAAATTAGGCGTCCAAAGCAAAAGTGCTGGAACGAGAAGTATTGCTGAGTAGATGAAGCTATTAGATGTGATTGATAAGCGCATTATTTATTTCTTTCCTTCCTAAACAAATACCCACCCGTAATCTTACGCGCAAGTGACCACACATCAGTTCCTGGGAAAATCCCGATACGACGAATCAAAAATGGATCTTGGTGTATTGCTAATGGGCCGCTATTAGTGGCGACGGCGAAATCAAAGCCAAGGTCTTTTGATAAGGCTTTACTATCATCATTCCATTCGCCGTAGGGGTATGCGAATGAGGGCAATTCCTTGCCCAACAACGCTTCTAACTGCTTCTTGTTTTCAGCAATCTCATGGTATTGCTCATCATACGTTAGCGTATCTAAGTGCGGATGGGTCAGCGTGTGCCCGCCAAATTCGATATGCCCAGAATCGGCCATGGCTTTGATTTCTTGGGCGCTCATAAGATCGAATCGCTTTTCTGGCGTGCTTGTATGTTCAACATCCCATTTGTTGAAATCAACGCCTGTGACAGCATACACCACTGCTTTGAAATTGTATTTCTTCAATAGCGGCAACATCAGGGTGTAGTTATCTTTGAAGCCATCATCCACGGTGATCATGCAATACCGTTTACCAGCGTCTAGGCGTGAAATTAGTCCCTTCTCTTTTAAATCAGAAAAAGTAAGTGTTTCGAAACCAAAGCGTTTTAACAGCTTCAAGTGCTTTTCGAACATCTTGATATCAAGGTAAGGACCGATGCTGCCTTTACCTGTGTCTGAATCGATAAAACGGTGATACATGAGTACCGGGATATCTTTACGCTTGGTATAGACATACACTGACTGATAAATATCTTCGATGTGAGAGACGATATTTTGCAGTTCGTAGCTTTGTTTGATGGTTTCCGTTACGGACGGATCGCAATGTGGTGTCGCCAGTGCTAACTCCACTTGTTTGCTGATGGCGCTAAAGTCGATGTCTAATTCTTTTTTGCCGATATCGCCAAAGTTTGTTGCCATGGCATGAGCGATATTGTCGGTGGTGACGGGGCCGATATTGATGGCTTCGCCGATGGCCAGCGTTGGACGGCCACAAAGCAGTGATTCCATCGCAACACGACCTGCGCCAATCACCAAATCGGCTTTGGCTAGCATAGCGGGCACATCTTCGACATAACCAACAAAATCGGTGTTGCCCCGGAATTTGTCAAAGCGCGCATCAGCTATTGTGCCGGTGACGACTTTGACCTCGTACTTAGCAAGATCTAAACATTCATCAAGAAGACGGTAACCGAGTTCGCCTTTAGGACCGCTTAATCGACCAATGATAGCGATGACTTTACGTGCGTTGTTCGGCGCCTCAACCCACTGATAACGGTTGGTATCGATACCATTCCGGCTGACTTCCAGCATGTGTACTGGAACATTTAGATCGTCAATTAGCTGATGGTAAATCGCTTCGCAAACAGGCATTGCTTTGTTGCCCATGGCATGGAATTTTTTCCGCGAGGCATGCACAGGCTGCCGGCCATGCACTGTGGTGACCATCGGCGTGCCCATGATCTTACAGGCGACGTGACAACTCCAGCTTGAGGCGCGAGAGTGTGCATGCACCATCTGAATGTTGTGTTTTTTGATCAGGAAAACCAGATAGCCGACATGCCAAAAACGGCGCAGAATACTGCGCTTGTTAAAACGAAGTTTAAAAAATTGGCTTTCGTGCGGCTTGGTCAATGTGTCCGACACATAGAACACATGGTGGCCACGATGAGTCAGTTCGTTGCCTACTGTGGTGGCGTAGACTTCCGCTCCGGTCACTTCCAGTTGGGAAAGTGCCATAAGAATATTCATTGGTGATGACCCTCAATAAAGCTGACTACCATCTGGCCTAGATCTCAGCAAATTCATAATCCACATATATTGCCCTGGATCGTCTTCCAAAAACTGCTCGATGCGCTCGTTCATCATGCGTGCGTCTGTTTCTTCGCTGCCTGATGGGAACGGGGCCAGCGGGGGCTGGATGATGACCTCAAAGTTACCGGTTTCTCGGTTATAAACAGGCATAAGCGGCACAATTTTCGCGCGGCTAAGTTTTGCCAATTTACCTAATCCTGAAAGCGTCGCTTTCTGGGTGGCGAAGAGGGGCACGAATACACTGTGTTCTGGGCCATGATCTTCGTCAGGCAAGTAATATCCCAAATAGCCTTCACGCACGGATTTAATGAAGGGCTTTACGCCGTCAGAACGTTCGTGGGTGCGACCACCGTACTTGAGGCGTTGCACATTCATTAGCCAATCGACCACCCGGTTTTTTTGCTTTTTCACCATAGCAGCAACAGGTAAGCCACGTGAGGCGAGTTGCACTGCGGGGTAATCAATTGCCCAACTGTGTGGCACCAGCAAAATCACTTTCTCGCCGTTTTCAACTAAGTCAGTGAGGATTTCCTCATTACGAAATAACGTGCGTTTTTCCAAGTAGTGCTTGCTGCGCATCATGATGGTGGCAAAGCCAAGCATCACGCATCCTGCGTTAATATAGCTTTGTTCTAAGATCGCAAAACGCTCTTCTTCGGTTTTCTCGGGAAAACATTCTAGAAGATTGACCACGGCACGTTTTTTAGCGCGGTTGTTCATTTTCACCAGTTTTTTGGCGAGAAATTCTGCGAACTTGTCACGTAAACGAAAAGGCACAAAAGCGAGGATCGCGACAAAGAACATGCCTAGCCATGTTCCCCAATAGCGAGGATGAAGGAATGCCCATTCGAATTTGGGTAAATAGGAGTTGGTGCTAGATTCTTGGCTCATAGAGTCGAAACTACAGATAAATCAGAGGGAAGAAAAAAAACGGACCGAGGCCCGTTTTTCAGCCAGTTACTTATTCAGTATTGCCATGTATTCAGCAACGCCTTCAGCGACAGTTTTAAACTCATCGTTGTAACCCGCCGCGCGAACCTTGGTCAGGTCGGCTTGGGTATAGGCTTGGTAGCGGCCTTTCAAGTGATCTGGGAACGGGATTTCTTCCACTTCGCCTTGGTTGTGGTGAGCAATAACCGCGTTAGCCACAGCGCGGAAAGGTTCAGCTCGGCCGGTGCCGCAGTTGAAGATGCCAGAAACGCCGTTTTCCAGGAACCAAAGGTTCATTTTGCAAACATCACCGACGTAGACGAAATCACGTTTGAAGGTATTGCTGCCTTCGAACAGTTTCGGGTTCTGACCGTCTTTGATTTGGTTGTTCAAGTGGAATGCCACTGACGCCATGCTGCCTTTATGGCCTTCACGTGGACCATAAACGTTGAAGTAGCGGAAACCCGTAATTTGAGAAAGCTTCTCGCCGTGCGCTTCTGCATCCGCCCAAATGCGACGAACATAGTTGTCGAATTGTTGCTTCGAGTAACCGTAAACGTTCAGTGCGCCTTCGTATGGCTTCTCTTCGATGAAGTCATGGTCACGGCCGCCATAGGTGGCAGCAGAGGAGGCGTACAGGAACGGAATTTCACGCTCAAGACAGAAGTGCAGCAACTCTTTTGAATACTCATAATTGTTGAGCATCATGTATTTGCCGTCCCACTCGGTGGTGGCAGAGCATGCGCCTTCGTGGAAGATGGCTTCAATCGGGCCGAAATCATCGCCAGCCATGATTTGAGTGATGAAGTCTTCTTTGTCCATGTAGTCGGCGATGTCTAGATCGACCAGGTTCACGAACTTGGTACCGTCTTTCAGGTTATCAACCACCAGAATGTCGTTGATACCTTGTTCGTTCAGGGCTTTAACAATGTTGCTGCCAATCATGCCAGCGCCGCCAGTCACTATAATCATACTTTTACCTAATATCTGACAATGAGAAGACCACGCCATCACTCTCGCGGAGGCTATGGTAATATTTACATTTCCCTATTGGGCATGAGGATAGCAGTTTAACCATGAAAACCCGTGATCGCATTATTCATTCTGCATTGGCACTGTTTAACGAGCAGGGTGAACCGAATGTCACTACCAATCACATTGCTGCTGATCTCGGGATTAGCCCAGGAAATTTGTATTATCACTTCCGTAATAAGGAAGAGATTATACACAGTATTTTCGATCAATACGCGCTCGATCTCACGGTAGGTTTTCAGCCAGAAGCCCCTGCTGAATCGGATCAACAGCGTCTGCTTGCTTATCTCGATGCGACGTTTCAGTTGATGTGGCGTTACCGCTTCTTCTACGCAAATTTGCCCGATATCTTGCGCCGCGATGCGGTGTTACAAAACAAGTATCTGACGGCGCAACAAAGCCTTAAAACTAACTTGTTTGCGATGCTGGGGCAGTTTCGTGAAACGGGCTGGCTGGATATGGAAGATGAAGCATTGGCGTCTTTATGCAGCACGCTTAAATTGGTCGCATCGAGCTGGATCTTCTATCAAAGTGCGCAAGCGCCCCAAGCTAAAATCACCCCTGCCGTTATCTATCAAGGCGTCCTTCAGATCCTCAATATGGTGTCGCCAATGACAACCGACAAAGGCCGTGCGGTCGTGGGTGAAATTATTGAGCATTATCGTCAGCAAATGGCGTCTGCGTCTGCGTGATTTATCTGCGTGATCCATGGCAATAAGATGTGCTAATTCGATAGACGAAGCCTTCCTCATAATTCTATTATCGACCTCCATTCTGATATGTCATACTGCATTAAAAGCATCCCTTGGGCATATCAGCTGCATGTGGTGCAATAAGCACTGTGTTATCAGTGATCTACTGGTTGCACGTTTTAAATCTGTTCCTGTTTTCCTTGATGGAGTGAGCGATGACTGCCGCTTTTTACCAGCAAATCCGCCAGCAGCTTGAAGAAACCAAAGCTGAAGGTCTGTACAAAGATGAACGCGTGATCACTTCTGCCCAACAGGCGAGTATCTCGGTGACGTCCGGCGCTGAAGTGTTGAATTTCTGTGCGAACAATTATCTTGGCTTAGCGAACCACCCAACGCTGATTGACGCGGCGCAAAAGGGCATGGATCAGCATGGCTTTGGTATGGCATCAGTTCGTTTCATCTGCGGAACGCAAGACGCGCACAAAGAGCTTGAGGAAAAGCTTTCTACCTTCCTAGGTATGGAAGACACCATTCTTTATACCTCTTGCTTTGATGCCAACACGGGTTTGTTTGAAACCATTTTGGGTGCGGAAGATGCGATCATTTCTGACGCACTCAACCATGCCTCAATCATTGATGGTGTGCGTCTTTGTAAAGCGATGCGTTTTCGCTATGCCAACAACAACATGGAAGAGCTTGAGCAGCAACTGATCGCTGCCAAAGAAGCCGGCGCACGTAACACGCTTATCGTGACAGACGGTGTGTTCTCAATGGACGGCGTCGTGGCGAACCTGCCAGCGATTTGTGATTTGGCAGACAAATACGGCGCATTGGTGATGGTTGATGACTCTCACGCAGTGGGCTTTATGGGCGCGAATGGTCGTGGTACGCACGAGCACCACGACGTGATTGAACGCATCGATATCATTACCGGCACGCTGGGCAAAGCCATGGGTGGTGCATCAGGCGGTTACACGTCGGGTAAGAAAGAAGTGATTGATTGGCTGCGCCAGCGCTCACGTCCGTACCTGTTCTCGAATTCTCTCGCACCGGCCATTGTGTCTGCGTCTATTCGTGTGATTGACCTGCTGGAAGAAAGCGGCAATTTGCGCACCCAACTATGGGAGAACGCGAGCCATTTTCGTGCGCGAATGAGCGAGGCAGGTTTTGCGCTTTCTGGCGCCGATCATGCGATCATTCCTGTCATGCTTGGCGACGCAAAAGTGGGTGCTGAGTTTGCAGAACGTATGATGGAAGAAGGTATCTACGTGGTAGGTTTCTCGTTCCCTGTGGTACCAAAAGGCCAAGCACGTATTCGTACACAAATGTCGGCTGCACATAGCCGCGAGCAATTAGACAAAGCTATCGATGCCTTTATCAAAGTGGGTAAAGACATGGGGCTGATTGAGTAAGTGACAATGACAAACAAAATGAAAGCACTGGCAAAACTGAAACCAGAGCCAGGGATTTGGATGACAGAAGTCGACCTACCAGAAGTGGGTCACAACGATCTTCTGATCAAAATCCGTAAAACGGCAATTTGTGGCACCGATGTACATATCTACAACTGGGACGAATGGTCACAAAAGACCATTCCTGTGCCGATGGTTGTCGGTCACGAATACGTGGGTGAAGTGGTTGCCATGGGTCAGGAAGTTCGCGGTTTCACTGTGGGCGACCGTGTTTCAGGTGAAGGTCATATCACGTGTGGTCACTGCCGTAACTGCCGTGCCGGTCGCACACATCTTTGCCGCAATACCACCGGTGTTGGTGTTAACCGTGAAGGTGCATTTGCAGAGTACTTGGTGATCCCTGCGTTCAATGCTTTCAAAATCCCTGCGGATATCTCTGATGATCTCGCATCAATCTTCGACCCATTTGGCAACGCGGTTCATACGGCATTGTCGTTTGATTTGGTGGGTGAAGATGTATTGATCACGGGCGCAGGCCCAATCGGTATCATGGCTGCCGCGGTGGCTAAACATGTGGGCGCGCGTCATGTGGTGATCACGGATGTGAACGAATACCGTTTGGATTTGGCACGCAAAATGGGTGTAACCCGTGCAGTAAATGTCGCTGAAGAAAAGCTGGAAGACGTGATGGCCGAACTTGGCATGCGTGAAGGCTTCGATGTGGGCATGGAAATGTCAGGTAACCCGTCAGCGTTCAATGCCATGCTGAAAACCATGAACCATGGTGGTCGTATTGCCCTTCTGGGTATTCCGCCTTCAGACATGGGTATCGACTGGAACCAAGTGATCTTTAAAGGCCTGGTGATTAAAGGTATCTATGGTCGCGAGATGTTCGAAACGTGGTACAAGATGGCGAGCTTGATTCAATCAGGTTTGGATCTCAGCCCAATCATCACGCATCACTATAGTGTGGATGATTTCCAACAAGGCTTTGACATGATGCGTTCAGGCATGTCAGGCAAAGTGATTTTGGATTGGCAGAAGTAATCTTCACCAATCGTGGGTGACTAAAAAATAATAATCAAACCCGCTACGGCGGGTTTTTTAATGCTAGGGCAAAGGTGAAAATCGCGGTTTAGGGCAAGAAGGCCTGAGAGATAGGCACTAAATCAACCCGTTGCTGAAGCTCAGGAAGTGCTTTTTGCAGCGTATCGAGTGTGATTGGGTAAGGGTGGGCTATCACGACCGCGATACCTCGTTTTTCTGCCAGTGTGACGGCCAGTTCGAGTTGATCAGAGATAAATGCTTCATTGAGATAATGGTCGAGAAAGACATGGCGGCGATTGTTGGGGAGACCATGTTGCTTCGCGATTTTTTGTGCCACCGTATTGACGGTGGTACGGCTGTCGATAAATCCCAATTGCCTGTCGTGGAGCAACTCCATAATCCAATGCATCGGTTCGCTGTGCTGAGTCAGTAAACTGCCCATATGGTTGTTCACCGCAATCGCATGAGGAACGCGATACAGCGCCTCTTGCACGGCCTCTTGCATCTCTAGTTTGGACATGTCGAGCGTTAGCACATATGACTCTTGTGGCGCGCCGGGTGGGCTTTGCATGGGCAAGTGAAGCAAGATTTCACGGTGTTGGCTAAGCGCAGTCAGTGCGACAGCGGTATCAAACTCCGTAAATGGGATCACAGAGATACTGATTGCAGCGGGGAGTTTGGCGATATCTCTTGGCATCAGGTCATAGCCGAGGTCGTCAATGATCACCGCGAGCTTGGGTTTCGTTAAGGGGTTCGCCATGGCTGGCATGGCGAACAGCAGTGCTAATGAGAGTATGATGTAGGTGGTGACAGTGACAATCCTTTGCATCTGCTACCGACTCCGCTTACCGCCCGAGCCAAGGGCTAGGGTTAGTGGCATTGCCTTTACGCCGTATTTCGAAGTAAAGGCCGGAGGAGGCTTGCCCGCCGCTGTTACCAACAAGTGCCACGGGGTCTCCCGCTTTTACTGTGTCTCCCACATTGCGCAACAGTGCTTGGTTATAGCCATAAAAACTCATGTCGCCTTTACCGTGATCAACCACCACCATCAATCCGTATCCGCGTAGCCAGTTAGACAACACCACCGTGCCATCATGAGCCGCTTTGACTTCGGCTCCTTCTTTGGCGGAAATGACCATGCCGTTCCAGCGCAATTGACCACTTTGCGGACTGCCATAACTATGCAGTACTTTGCCTTTTACTGGCCACTGCAGTTTGCCTTTGTACTTGCCGAGCCCATCCATTTTGACTTTGGCTTGTTCGGCGGCAACTCGCGCTAATTCTGCGGATTTCTCTAGTTCGACTTTGAGGCTTTTCTCGTTATCACGCAGCTCAGAAAGATAAGATTTGTCGCTTCTGATTTGGCGTTGAATGGCGCTGGCGGTTTTTTTCTGTGCCTGTTGTTCTTTTTCTAGCTTGGTTTTATCGGCTTGAAGTGATGCCAGCACAGTTTTCTGTTTTTCTGTTTGCTGAACCAGCATGCGACGTTTGAGCTGCAACTCGGTATCGGTTGCTGCCAATTCATTGATGGCATCGGTACGAGCTTTGGAAAGACGTTCGGCATAGACCGTCATGCGATCCAGTTCGTTGGTGTCTTGCCCGCTAAGCAGTGCGTTCAGCTGATTGTGTTCGCCTTGGCGATATTGGCTGTTCAGTAACTCTTTCAGTAGTTCCATCTGTCCGAGTTTGCGTTGCTCCAAGCGCTGACTTTCACGGTTGAGGGCTGCAATGTCGTCTGCCAACGACGAAAGGATCGCATTGGCGTCACGGATTTTTTTGGCGAAACCACTGATAGATTGCTCTTGCTTTTTCAGTGCCGATTGCAGGCTGTTGAGTTGTTTGCTGCTCGTATTGAGTTGTTGTTCTTGTCGGGAAATTTCATTTTTCACGCCGGATAATTGTTCATCGCTGGCGTTTGATAATGAGCTGACAAGTAGGCATAGCAAAGCGCCAGTGCATAAAGCACTGGCGCGCAATTTTTTCGATAAGCGCAAATTTATTCCCAACATGTTTGGCAGTATATCAATCTGATCATAGGTCTGCACTACTGATAGTGTCTCAGCGTCGCAAGAACAGAAAGATATTAGTGCTTCTAATTCAACAAGATTTTCAGATCAAAAATGGCGGCGTAAAGAGAACGGTAGACAATAAAAAACGCGCCGACGAAAAGGGAGTTTTTCCTTTCTCATCGACGCGTTTTAATCGCTAAATAACCGAAGTGGTATTTAGCATTGAAACATTATTTTTGCACGTAAAGCGGCTTACCAGTCATGTCTGATGGGATAGACACATCCGTCAATGAAAGCATAGTCGGCGCTAGATCGGACAATTTACCGCCGTCAAGCAGCTCGATATTCTTGCTACCAACGTAGATCAATGGAACCGGCAGGTTGGTGTGTGCAGTGTGAATGCCACCCGTTGTTGGGTCGACCATCATTTCTGCGTTACCGTGGTCAGCGGTGATCAGCAGTTGGCCGTCAACTTCTTTGATGGCTTCAACCACACGAGCGATGCAGCTATCTACTGCTTCACACGCTTTCACCGCTGCATCGTAAACACCCGTGTGGCCAACCATGTCGCCGTTCGGGTAGTTACAGATGATTTGGTCAAACTTGCCGCTCTTAATTGCAGCAACCAGTTTGTCAGTTAGTTCTTCTGAACTCATTTCAGGCTGTAGATCGTAGGTGGCCACTTTTGGTGACGCAACCAATGCACGCTCTTCGCCTTCAAACTCGTTTTCAGCGCCGCCGTTAAAGAAGAAGGTCACGTGTGCGTATTTTTCTGTTTCAGAGATACGCAGCTGAGTTTTCCCTTCTTTCGATAACCACTCACCCAGTGTATTCACTAGGTTGTCTGATGGGTATGCACAAGATGCGTCGATGTCTGATGCGTATTCAGTCAACATCACGAAATCTGACAATGCCGCCACTTTTGAACGGGTGAAACCGTCAAACGATGGCAGGAAAGTGCGAGCGATTTGGCGCGCACGGTCAGCACGGAAGTTCATGAAAATCAGGCTGTCGCCGTCATTGATAGACGCAACAGGTTGGCCTTCAGCACGGATTTCAGAGGCTTTAACAAATTCGTCGTTTTCTTCACGCGCGTATGCCGCTTCTAGTGCTTCAACGGCTGATGCGTAAGTGAAATCGCTTTTTGCTTCAGTCAGCAGGTCATACGCTTGTTCGACACGATCCCAGTTGTTATCGCGGTCCATGGCGTAGTAACGACCAATGATAGACGCTGTGCGGCCTTTACCCAGTTTTGCGAACAGCTCATCGATACGTGCCAGTGAGTTTTTCGCACTGCGAGGTGGTGTGTCACGACCGTCAAGGAAGCAGTGTAGATACACGTTTTCAGCGCCGCGCTGAACCGCCATTTCTATTGCTGCTGCAATGTGGTCTTCGTGGCTGTGAACGCCACCTGGTGACATCAGGCCCATGATGTGAACCGCTTTGCCAGCTTTCACTGCTTTATCAACTGCGCCAGTCAGAACCGCGTTGTCGAAAAACTCGCCATCAGCAATTGCTTTAGTGATGCGGGTCAGGTCTTGGTAAACAATACGACCTGCGCCAATGTTAGTGTGGCCAACTTCAGAGTTGCCCATTTGACCATCTGGCAAACCAACGTCCATGCCTGATGCTGAGATCAGGGTGCTGGTGCCCGCCATCAAGCCATCAAGGACCGGTGTTTTAGCGTTAGCAATGGCGTTGTCGCTGTTATCTTCGCGATAACCCCATCCGTCCAGAATAACGAGAGCCAAAGGCTTCTTAGCAGACATACAGTGTCCTCTTTAATGTCAATTTCGATAAAAACAATTAGCGTAACTTTACTACATTTTATTGGTTAAGCAGTAGGCAAACTTTTCCGCTAAATAATCAACAAAATTTGTAATGCCAAGCGCTTAGCTTAGATGTCTCGCGGCTTGTACCGCGTCTTATCAATATGATGGGCTCTCATATCTGACGAATACCAAGTAAATAGTTGTAGTAAGGCAACAGCCATTAAGTGAAAGCATGCCTGCTAAGCGGTTTGATAAAGTAAAGTTTTTGGCCTTACATCTGAAATGGGGATGAGTGTGACCGGTTTCAAGCTTTTGCTGTTTAGTGGCAGTGAGCGAGAGCATGGAAATCCAAGCCCATGCTGTACTTGCGAGCGCGGGAGGTTATACTCGGGGTCGATTTTTTTGCCGACATGAATGTAGAAGCGAGCTATGCAGCAGTTAATTGAATTTGTCCAAAGTAACTTGATTTTGTCACTGGTGTGGGTAGGTCTGGTTGTTGCGCTGATTTTGTCAGTCATCAAGCAGAAAACCGCTTCATACAAAATTGTCTCGCCAAATGATGCCACCGTGATGGTTAACCGTGAGAATGGTGTGTTTGTTGATATCCGTAGCCGCGACGAATACCGCGGAGGGCATATTGCAGGTGCACTTCACGTTTTGGCGAAAGACATTAAAGCCAATACCTTTGGTGATATTGAAAAACATAAATCAGACCCAATCATTCTGGTGTGCAAGACAGGCCAGACCGCAATTGAAAGCGCGAATTTGCTGACAAAAGCAGGGTTTGAGAATGTTAGCGTGCTGAAAGATGGCTTGATTTCGTGGAGCGAAGCGAACCTGCCACTTATCCGTCACAAAAAGAAAAAGTAACGCTAACAGTGAGCTATTCGACAGGCAGCTCTATTGGGGCTGCCTGACTCATTTTAGAATGCGAGAAAGCATTTGGTTAATTAACAAGGATTTATCATTATGGCTGAAGCAGCGAACAACCAACAAGATCAACAAAACTTTGCAATCCAACGTATCTTCCTGAAAGACGTGTCTTTTGAAGCGCCTAACTCTCCAGACGTTTTTCAACAAGAGTGGAACCCAGATGTGAACTTGGATCTGGACACCCAAAGCCGTGAGCTAGGCGAAGGTGTTTACGAAGTGGTTCTGCGTCTGACTGTTACCGTGAAAAACGGCGAAGAGACGGGTTTCCTTTGTGAAGTTCAGCAAGGCGGTATCTTCAGCGTTGGCGGTATGGAAGCACCACAATTGGCACATTGCCTAGGCGCATTCTGCCCGAATATCCTGTTCCCATACGCACGTGAAACCATTTCAAGCTTGGTTGTGAAAGGTACGTTCCCACAACTGAACCTTGCGCCAGTTAACTTTGACGCATTGTTCATGAACTACCTGCAAAACCAAACGCAAAACACTGAAAACGCTGACGCGTAAGCGTAGCGAAAAGGGTCGACACCAATGACAGAAAATACCCAAGCCAATGTTGCTATGGCGAATGTTGCCATGACCGTATTGGGCGCAGGTTCATACGGTACATCTCTCGCAATCTCTTTGGCTCGTAATGGTGCCAACGTCGTGTTGTGGGGGCATGAAGCGGCGCATATGGCGCAGCTTGAAATTGATCGTTCAAACGAAGCGTTTCTGCCGGGTGTCGCCTTCCCAGACTCACTGATCTTAAGTGCCGATCTAGAAGAAGCAGTGCAAGTGAGCCGAGATATCTTGGTGGTCGTGCCTAGCCATGTGTTTGGTTTGGTCTTGTCGCAAGCGAAGCCTTTCCTTCGTGTTGATCAGCGTATTTGCTGGGCAACGAAAGGACTGGAGCCGGAAACCGGTCGTTTACTGCAAGATGTTGCCAGAGAACAGCTGGGTGATGAGGTATCGCTGGCGGTATTGTCAGGTCCAACGTTTGCCAAAGAATTGGCTGCAGGTCTGCCGACCGCTATTTCTGTTGCTTCACCGGATGCAGATTTTCTTGCTGACCTGCAAGAGAAGTTTCACTGTAGCCGCACGTTTCGTGTTTACGCCAATAGTGACTTTACCGGCATTCAACTCGGTGGTGCGGTGAAAAACGTGATTGCGATTGGCGCAGGGATGTCTGATGGCATCGGCTTTGGGGCGAACGCCCGCACTGCGCTCATCACTCGCGGTCTTGCTGAGTTAACCCGCTTAGGCGTGGCGCTTGGTGCGGAGCGTGAAACCTTTATGGGCATGGCGGGCTTGGGTGATCTAGTACTGACTTGTACTGATAACCAATCTCGTAACCGCCGTTTTGGTTTGGCGCTGGGTCAAGGTAAAGGCGTGGAAGAAGCGCAGACAGAAATTGGTCAGGTGGTTGAAGGCTACCGCAATACCAAAGAAGTCCGCGTACTTGCAAAGCGCATGGACGTTGAAATGCCTATCGTCGAGCAGATTTATCAAGTGCTTTACGAGGGCAAAGATGCCCGTTTAGCTGCGCAAGATTTGCTGGCGCGTCAAAGAACGTCCGAATAGTTAAACTGTCGGCAGCACCATATTGAGTCTGAAAAAACGCGAGAGTGATTCTCGCGTTTTTTATTTTTGCGACGGATGGCAAGCAACGTGAGAATGTCAGTGCCAAACTTACCTTCGGTCAACAGTTTCAATATTGGGTTGTTTGGGTATCTATGTCACACTGAGACGATGTGATCGCCGTTAACCAACGATGATAAGCGTGTCCTAATGGCGTCTGACAGACAGAAGACGGCAGCAGCACGAGTAGCAAGGTTAGAGCAAGTTAGAAAAGGTACGAAGATGCAAAGGATGTGTGGTGAAGGCCGCGATAAAAAATGCCAGCAAGATAAAGTCTGGAAGGCCATTAAGCGCGAAGCGAAAGAGCAGACTGAGCGCGAACCTATGTTGGCGAGCTTTTTCCATGCCACCATCATTAAGCACGATACGTTGGCGGCCGCATTAAGCTATATCCTTGCCAACAAGCTTGCTACACCGAGTATGCCTGCGATGGCGGTGCGCGAAGTGGTAGAAGAAGCCTATGCAGGAGACAGCAGCATCGTCGCGTCTGCTGCGTGTGATATTTGTGCGACCGTGGAACGCGATCCTGCGATTGAGCTGTATTCGACGCCTTTGCTTTACCTAAAAGGCTTTCATGCACTGCAAGGCTTTCGCGTGGCGAATTGGCTCTGGTATCAAGGTCGTCGTGAGTTAGCCGTGTATTTGCAAAACCAAATCTCTGTCGCGTGTCAGGTGGATGTTCACCCTGCGGCGTGTATTGGTCGAGGCATCATGTTTGATCATGCTACGGGTATTGTCATTGGCGAAACCGCGGTGGTTGAAGATGATGTTTCCATTCTTCAGGACGTGACGTTAGGCGGGACGGGCAAAGAAGGTGGCGATCGTCACCCGAAAATTCGTACCGGTGTCATGATTGGTGCAGGCGCAAAAGTGCTGGGCAATATTGAAGTGGGCGAGGGGGCGAAAATCGCTGCGTGTTCAGTGGTGTTGATCCCTGTTCCTCCGCACACCACTGCGGCAGGTGTACCTGCGAAGATTGTTGGCACGCCGAGCAGTGAAACACCATCATTCGATATGGATCAGAAAATCAGTGGTAATGAGTTCATTGAAGGTGACGGCATTTAGTCACACCGTTTTTGACGCAATACCAATGGAAAGCAGAATAAAAAAACGGAGCCCATAGGCTCCGTTCTTGTCTGCGCAATCTGATGATCAGAATAGCTTGTTTGCTACGTCATACAGATCTTGGCGGAATGGGCGACGCATGTTTTCAATCGCATCAATGATGTCGTGGTGAACCATTTTTTCATGCTGGATACCCACACAACGACCACCTTCGCCTTGGATCAAAAGGTCAACCGCAAATGCACCCATACGTGATGCAAGAATACGGTCGAACGCACGTGGCTGACCGCCACGTTGAATGTGACCCAAAATGGTTGCGCGCGTTTCACGGCCAGTTTCAGCTTCAATGTACTTCGCCAATTCATTGGTGTCAGTCATCAACTCAGTGATCGCGATAATTGCGTGTTTCTTGCCTTTGTAGATACCTTCTTTGATCTTCGCGATCAGGTTCTCTTTGTCTAGGCCGATTTCTGGCGTGACGAAGTATTCACAACCGCCAGCAATTGACGCCATCAGAGTCAGATCACCACAGTGGCGACCCATCACTTCAACGATAGAAATACGCTGGTGAGAAGATGAGGTATCACGTAGACGGTCGATAGCTTCAACAACCGTGTTCAGTGCCGTCAGGTAACCGATAGTGTAGTCAGTACCTGGGATGTCGTTGTCGATAGTGCCTGGCAGACCAATACATGGGAAGCCCATTTCGGTTAGCTTCTTCGCACCCATGTATGAACCATCACCGCCGATCACAACCAGCGCTTCGATGCCGTGCATCTTCATGTTCTGGATGGCTTGCTCACGAATTTTTTCATCTTTAAATTCAGGGAAGCGTGCTGAACCTAGGAAGGTGCCACCTCTGTTGATGATATCCGATACGCTAGTACGGTTTAGTTTTTCAATACGGTTTTGGTGAAGGCGTTTGGTAGCCGTCATAAATACCGCAGACTTCAATGCCTTCACTCAATGCTGCGCGCACAACGCCGCGGATGGCTGCATTCATACCCGGGGCGTCGCCGCCACTGGTCAAAACACCAATTTTACTAACCATGGTTACCCTCTGACTTTGGGAATTGAAATTTCAAATCCATTTTCGCATGTTAAGACCGCGAGTCTTACACCCAGCTTCCCGAAGAAAAGTCTTATCAGGTAACGCGGGTATGTCTCAGCATGCGTTGACGTGCCAGTTTAGCTCGCTGGTCACGTGTTTGAAACTGTAACTTTCCTACTTATGAAAGACTATTACAATTTCACGAAGTTTTTTCGTTGATTAATATCAGTAAGCGTCGCAAATTTTCGACGGAGATTATGTATTAATTTTGCTCACGTGGTGTTTTTCCAACAACCGACACCGGATCTTGGTGAATAAGGATATCTGCACCTGGGAAAGCGATTTCTAGCCTGTCCTCAACTTCATCGGCAATAACGTGAGCATCAACCAATCGGAGGTCGTCATCCAATTCAAGATGGAGTTGGATAAAGCGTGTGGCACCAGCCTGACGCGTTCGCAGATCATGAACCCCTTCAACCCCTGACACCGTCGATGCCAATAACATGATTTTTTCCTGATCTTCAACGGGAAGTTGATGATCAAGTAACGACTGTACCGCTTGACTTGCCATTTGGAATGCACTGACAAGAATAAAGATACCGATACCAATCGCAAAGATAGAGTCCGCCATTGGGAAACCGTACCACGCCAATCCCAGTGCCACGATGATCGCGATGTTCATGTACAAGTCGGATTGATAGTGCAAAGAGTCTGCCGCGATAGCTTGGCTGCCTGTTTGTCGTACCACCCATTTTTGAAATAGTACAAGGCCAGCGGTGATGACGGTCGCGATGCCACTCATCACAACACCCGCTTCAGGGTGGAACAGCTCTGTGGGTTTAAACAATCGCTCAATGCCGCTAAGGACGAGGAAACACGCTGAGCCGACGATAAAGGCCGCCTGTGCCAATGCAGCAAGAGATTCCGCTTTGCCGTGACCGAAGCGATGTTCTTCATCGGCGGGTTGCAGTGCATAACGCACCACGACAAGGTTGGTCACGGACGCAAGCAAATCAATCAGAGAGTCGACCAATGATGCCAATAGACTAACCGAGCCGGTATACCACCAAGTGCCCAGCTTCATCAGTAAAAGGAATGAGGCGGTAATGGTTGCCGCCCACGCGGCCATCTGAACTAATCGGGCGTATTTTTCTGTCATGAGTGCATACAACTAAGAATCAGTGAACAGAGTATACCGTTTTTTAACGCAGAATTAAGGACTTGCTTGGGCGTGTTTTACGCAACATGCCGACACGTGTCGGCATGAAGGGAGATTGTTACTTGCGCATAAAGGACAACCTTTAGTGGCGGGGATTAGCCGTGGTGTTTCATGCGGTTTTGATGACGTTCGGCCATTTTTTCCATGTTCGCTTTCACTTCTGTTTTTTGTTCTGGCGTCAAAATGTTCAACATTTCATGTTGGCGTTTCATCATGCTCACGCGGCGTTCCACTTGCTGGTCGGCCATTTTTTGTGCCAGTTCGCGGACTTGTGCTTCATCAAAATTGTCAGCAAGCAGAAGCGATTGCATTTCTTGGCGTTCTGCCATCATGCCAGCTTTCATTGCACCTTTGTTCGCTTTCATGGCATCGCGATTTTGCTCACGCAGTGTTTTTAGCTCTTCTTTTTGTGCGTCGGTTAAATCAATGCCGCGCAGCAGGTGTTTACCACCCATCATGCTCTTCTCGCCGTGCATGCCTTCGCCGTCGTTGTGTTTACCGCCAGCTGCCATGACAGACATAGAACCCATCATCAGGGGAAGCGCGATAATAGTAGCAACAATGCGTTTTGATAATTTCATGATGTTCTCTCCGGTATAAATAAGGTCGTGTTCTTGGTTTATGTCGTTCGGCTTCGTTATTCGAATTCGCCGTTTGTTTGCGTGTTTCCGTTTCGATGTGGCCACTTTACCGTTCTGGACGTAAACCGGTGTTCATCGTACGTAAAGCAATGTAAAGGGGCGTAAACCTGCTGTTTACTCATGGCATCGCTGTTATGAATCGCAGATACTATCTTCATCAGCATTTATACGAGCGTGTACCATGAGCAAAATCCTTCTGATTGACGATGACATTGAACTGACTGGCTTACTTCGTGATTTATTAGAACTAGAAGGCTATGAGGTAGAGATCGCCAATAATGGTCAGCAAGGGCTAGACCAAATTAATGACGAGATTGATTTGGTATTGCTGGACGTGATGATGCCGGTGCTCAATGGCATGGAAACCTTACGCCGTCTTCGAGATAGCTGGGACACCCCTGTATTAATGCTGACGGCGAAAGGGGAGGAAATTGACCGTGTGATGGGGTTAGAGCTAGGCGCGGATGATTATCTGCCCAAGCCTTTTAGTGATCGTGAGTTGTTAGCCCGTATGCGTGCGATTTTACGTCGAACGGCTAAAACGGGTGATGATAAACGAAGCGAAGAAGCGCAAGAGTCGATTGAGTATCAAGATATCGTCATCTTCCCCGGAAAAATGGAAGTGTATTGTCAGCACCAATTGATCGACCTGACAGGCACAGAAACCGCGCTGTTGACCTATTTGGTGAGACAGCCCGGCAGCATTGTTGCCAAAGCCGATATTAGTCTCAATGTGCTAGGAAAGCGATTGGCCCCGTTTGATCGCGCCATTGATATGCACATTTCCAATATTCGTAAAAAACTGCCTGAACGTGAAGACAGCAAACCACGAATTAAAACGCTGCGTGGACGTGGCTATTTGCTGGTGGAGGCATAATGAAACTGCCGACCATCAAAAGCCTGTATGGCCGAATATTTGCCATTTTCTGGCTCACGCTCTTGTTGGTGTTGATTGCTGTATTAATGGCACAACACAGTGACCCAAGACAACAGCATGCCTTGCCGTCTAGCGCGAAAGTGGAATATCTTCAAATGGCTGAAACGGTATCCGCACAGATAGCCAAACGCAGTGGCTCACTGAAAAATAGGTTGATGCACGTTCAGCGTAAGCAACCAGAGAGATCGTCTGTAAAGCTCTACTTTACGACAGTGGATGGCGATTTTTTGGGGAAAGGTCATCACGGTAGCAGTCGAGCGCTGAAAAACTTTATCACCTTAGCGGATGATCCTGACGCGCCCATGCAGCGCTTGTATGGTCGCTGGATGTTGGCCGGTCCTTTTATCGTTGAGGACAAAAACCAGAGCGCTTTAATGTACGTCGGAAAAATGTGGCGTCAAGCGCCGCCATTCTATGTTCAAATCCTCGATAGACCATTTCAACTGCTGCTCGTGACCATGGTAGTGAGTACGCCTTTATTACTTTGGCTCGCTTGGGCAGTAACAAGGCCGGCGCGTCGTCTTCAGGCGGCAGCAGAGCGAGTCGCGCAAGGGCGATTTGAAACTGACCCTGACTTAGAGAAAGGCCCTCGAGAGTTTCATCAAGCGGGCGCCAGTTTTAACCAAATGGTGACGGCGCTTAATCAAATGATCAGCGGACAACAGCGGCTCTTATCCGATATATCTCACGAGCTACGTTCGCCACTGACCCGACTTCGTATGGCGAATGCGCTCGCGATTCGCAAGCAAGGGCAAAGTGACAACCTCACACGCATTGATACCGAAGCAGAGCGCATGGAAAAAATGATTGCAGATTTGCTGTCCTTGTCTCGTATGCAAATCAACAGTCACTCCGAACGAGATCTGTATTCTTTGTCTGAGCTTTGGCAAACGCTACTAGAAGACGCTGAATTTGAAGCTGAGCAGTGTGGCAAGCACCTGACATACGGCGTGATACCAAACGCCAGTATTGAAGGAAATGGCCCATTGCTTTGTAGCGCTTTGGAAAATGTTGTCCGTAATGCCATCAAATATGCTAATCAACAAATTGATGTGACGATGTCGGTGACAGGCACGTCGTTAAACGTGATTGTGAGTGATGATGGTGATGGCGTTCCTGAAGAAATGCTCGTTGACATATTCCGGCCTTTCTATCGCGTATCGACCGCGCGGGATCGTGAGAGCGGGGGAACGGGCCTTGGATTGGCTATCACTGACAGCGCGATGCGACAGCACAATGGTCGCGCTGAGGCGTGCATTAATCGCCACGGGGGCTTAACGGTGACCTTGGTGTTTGATTTGATTAATACAGCAACTTAGCCTTTCCATTATCACTAAATTACTCAAACCTTCCGGGGAGTGTCTCACTTTCGAGAGTCACTGCTAACCTTAGAGAAGCGGCTGTGTCCTGTCGGCACAGCACTCTCGACATTAACGCGCACTCTGTGCGTTTTAAAGGAGCAGTTAGCATATGTCCTCTAATGTGACTATCAAACAGCGACTGACTATGTTTGTCGCTTTGGTATGCGGCATACAAATCTTAGTCGGTGCTTTTGTTTTCTATAAATTGGCTTACATCGAAAGCCATGTACAGGGTGTAGCGTATCGAGATATTCCTGTTCTTGCTTCAATCAGTAAAGCCACAGAGCATCAAGTCGAACAGAGAGTGCACTACAACAAAGCATTCCGGTATGCCTTGGAAATTGGGACAGAACCCAAGGCTCAAGCCAACTACGATAAAGAAAAAGCCTATTTCTACACGCTCGGCGACAAAGCCATTAACGATTTCAATACCATAGAACACATTTTTACTGAAGGAACGGTGAATGGTACGGCGGAAGAACAGGTCGCGTTTAATTCGGTCAATGCTAAATTGACGGATGTGGTGGCACTGCACGCAAAGTGGATGGTGCATGTTGAGGACGTATTCAAGGAGTTAGAAGGTGGGCACGTGCATGAAGCAGAAATGCTTGATGCCGTCGTTGGTGAAGAGGCCGAAGCGACCACGAAACAGGTTGATAGCCTGCTAGCGGATGTGGGGAAGTTCACTGAAGGCGCTGTCCTTGATATTGAAGAAAAAGCGGTGTTGTTAGAAATTGCCGTTGTTTCTTCAGTGATTGTGGCTTTGCTTGTTGCCATAATTATGTCGAGGATTATCCTCAATCGCATCTATGCAGGACTCACGAAAGTGTCTAATGCGTTGGCCATTCAAGCTGCTGGGGATTTCAGTCGGTCTGCGGTCATCGATGAACCGGGCATCATTGGCGAGCTCCAGAAAAACATGGAGGGGACACGAAAAAGTACCAACGCCATGATCGCTAAAGTAGCCGACGAGGTCGGCGAAGCGGTGAAGATGCTTAATACCGCCGCGCAAGCAGTAAAAAGAAACTCCGATGCGCAAAGCGGCGAAATCATTCAAGTCGCGACGGCAGTGAATGAAATGTCTGCGACTGCACAAGAGATTTCAAACAACGCGATCCAAACACAGACGGCGACCGAGAGCGCGTCGCAGCAATCCTCCGAGAGCATGCGAATTAATCAAGAGTCGATGAAGCAAACCAATTCGTTGATCGAGAGCTTGAACCTGAGCAGTGTTGCGCTTACCGAGCTTGAGAAAAACAGTGGTAACATTACCTCTGTGTTAGATGTGATTAAGGGCATCGCCGAGCAGACCAACCTACTGGCTCTTAATGCCGCGATTGAAGCAGCACGTGCTGGTGAACAGGGGCGCGGTTTTGCCGTAGTTGCTGATGAAGTTCGTAGCTTGGCACAACGCACCCATGATTCGACTTCAGAAATTGAAACCATGATTGCGCAGCTTAGCAGTGTCACCAAAGAAGCGGTGGATACCATGCAAAAGAGCTGTGAGATGGGTGATCAAACGCTCAAGCTCTCGCAAGAGTCTTCCTCATTACTGGCTCAGGCTGGCAATGCGACAGCAGAAGTCACCGACATGAACTTGTTGGTGGCCAGTGCGGCGGAGCAGCAAAGTGGTGTCGTGGAAGAGATTAACGTGAACGTGAATAAGATCAGCGAGATGGCAACGCAGAGTGCGTCGGAAGTTGAGATGCTGGTGGAGGCCACTTCGCGGCTCAATCAAATATCGAGCGATCTGCAGGCGTCCACCGGGAAAACAGCCTGATGCGTTGCTAACGACATTGGCAGTTTGGATAGGAATAAAAAAAGCAGGTGACCCTGCTTTTTTTGTGCCCCTAAATCCCGCCGACAAAGCCCAACTGACGCCATGCTTCATAGCTAATAATGGAGACTGAGTTCGCTAGGTTAAGGCTACGACTGTCTGGCATCATTGGCACGCGAATGCGGTGTTCTGGTTTGAATGCATCACGAATGCTATCGGGAAGACCACAGGTCTCAGAACCAAACAAGAAAATATCACCGGCTTGGTAACTCACGTCTGAATGGGGACGACTGCCTTTGGTGGTGCAGGCAAAAATACGGAGATCACCTTCGTTTGCGAGATGCATGGCATCGAGAAACGCTTGATAGTTCGGGTAGCGGGTGACGTTGGCTAGATCATGGTAATCAAGCCCAGCGCGGCGCAGTTTCTTCTCTTCAAAATCAAAACCAAGCGGCTCAATCAAATGAAGTTTGCAGCCGGTATTCGCCGCCAAACGGATAATGTTGCCAGTATTGGGAGCGATTTGAGGTTCGTGAAGGACAATATGGAACATGATGTTCTGTGACCGCGCGTAGAGGAAAAACGCAGTATAGCGGGCTGACTAACGGGGATAAAGCGACAAAAAAAAGGAGAAGCCATGGCTTCTCCTTTTCTCGCGTGAGTGGCTGGCCTAAATAAGGCAGTCACTCACGAAATTAGTTTTTTGCTTCAGCTGCTGCTTTCGCGATACCCGCGAAGCTTTCTGCGATCAGCGCAGCGCCACCAACGAGTGCACCGTCGATGTCTGGTTGAGCGAAGTATGCTGCTGCGTTTTCTGGCTTAACAGAACCGCCGTATTGGATAACAACGTTCTTCGCCACTTCTTCGCTCTTCGCAGCGATGTGAGCACGAATTGCTGCGTGGATGCGTTGTGCATCTTCAGCTGTTGCTGCTTTACCGGTACCGATAGCCCAAATTGGTTCGTATGCGATAACTGCACCGTTCAACGCTTCAACACCTTGGGTGTTGATCACAGCGTCAAGTTGACGTGCACATACTGCCAGCGTTTCGCCCGCTTCGTTCTGTGCGTCTGATTCACCGATGCAAAGAACCGGCACAAGGCCATTTTCTTTCAAGAATGCAAATTTCTTAGCAACGAACTCGTCAGATTCTTCGTGGTATTCACGACGCTCTGAGTGACCGATGATGATGTGAGTCGCACCGAAGTCTTTCAGCATGTCTGGAGAAATGTCACCTGTGAACGCACCGCTTTGGTTAACGTCAACGTTTTGTGCACCCAGAATGATTTTGCTTTGTGCTTTACCTAGCAGTTGCTCTGCCAGATCCAAATACATAACAGGTGGTGCGATAGCAACATCAACACCTTCAACACCGTTAAGTTCAGCTTCAAGGCCTTTGATCAGGTCAGCGACCATTGCTTTGTTACCGTTAAGTTTCCAGTTACCCATTACTAGTGGACGGCGCATAGGAATTTCTCCGTAATCCAATTATCAAAATCAATTGCTGGGAACGATAGCAGCAGACCCGCTAGCATTTCCTGCTCAAAATCATAAATGCCATCGTTTGTACGCGTTTTACGTCGAAATGTGAACCTTTGAGTAATAAATTTTCGTTATAAATTTTCGGATTAGCGCGGACAGACGACGGATAGCAAGGTGTGATCTGAGGTCAATATTCCTCTTCCTAGTAACAATCGCTCGAAATGCTGGGGTAAAGTGGCTCAAAATCGTAACAAGGAGCGAGTTATGCCTCATATTGTCATGGAGTACAGTGATCCGGTTTCAGAGCGGGTAAATGTCGGTCAGTTATTGGAGGACTTGCACCAAACGGCTATCGGTAGTGGCGAGTTTGGTGTGGCGGACGTGAAATCACGGGCGTACGCCAGTCACGAGTGGTTGATTGGCGATTCTGACAATCAGGAAAACTTCATTCACGTGACGTTGTGGTTACTTGATGGGCGCGATGAAAATCAAAAGAAAAATTTGAGCCACGCTTTCTTGGATGTATTGAAGCAACATGGTGCAGACGTGAAGAGTTTAACAGTGGATGTTCGGGATATGGACAGACGCTGGTATGCAAAAGAAATGCGATAGATGTAATCAACAAAAGAAAAAAAACGGCGGCGGTAAATACCCCGCCGCTGAAAAACTGAGTTAGCCTTCCACAGCAACAGTCTCGCTGTTGCGCTTCGGGTGCAATGTAGTGACGGTTGCGTTTCGCTCAGTTAAAGCTGCTGGGTCATTGATGGCAGTTGAGAAACGGTCAAATTGACGCATCAACTCTTTCATCAATAACGCGTTAACGTGGTTAGGGTTTTTCCCTGATGCAATGACACGATTAATGTGGCTCATCTGAGCGCGCAATTTAGGCTGCATGTTGTCACTTGCGCTGACGATGATCTCTTCGCTCATTTCTATTCTTAGCGCGTCTAGCGCCTGTGGGTCGGATTCCGCTAAAGCTTTTAATTCGTCAAATGAAGGCATGGTTTTCATGGCATTACTCCTTGTGGCTGCGCATGACTTGCCTTTGACTATACGGTTAAAAAATGAGCGATCAATCACACTGACGCCTCAAAAGTGAGACGATGATGCTTGGGTGGTTAGGTGTGTTTTTAGTTTGATACAGGTAATTGTTTGATAGCGACAGAAAACACGGTATACGGTATTTGGCAGTCTTAATTTTGAGATGGCGGTGTAAAAGTTACGCGAAATGATTGAAACCGATGAAATGGGGCATTGCGCCCCACATCTAGCATCTTACCAATACTGCTCGGTGGTGATGTGGCCAGGTTTGCGGCGTAAGTTTTTCTCTAATCCCTTTTGTTCAAGCAGTGCACGCACGTCTTTGACCATTTGAGGATTACCGCACAGCATGATTTGGCTTTTCTCTGGTGTGAGCGGTATACCCACTACGCGTTCTAGCATGCCGTCTTCTAAGGCGTGGGTGATCCGGCCGGACAGTGCGCCCGCCTTGGGCTCTCTGCTTACGAAGGGTTGAACTAAAATTTGGTCGCTGTGTTTTTTCTTCAGTTCATTGATTTCCGCCTGATAGCTTAGATCAGCGGAAAAGCGTACGGCATGTATCAAGACGACTTTTCGGAACCGTTGCCAGACTTCTTCTTCTTGTAAAATAGACAGGAAGGGCCCAAGTGCCGTACCCGTGGAAATCATCCACAAGTGCTCGCCTTGAGGGATTTCTTCTAGCGTGAAGAAGCCTGTGGCGTCTTTAGTGATCATCACGTTGTCGCCCGCTTCGAGTTCGTGCAGGCGTGGTGAGAGCAACCCATCTGCTACGCGTGTGGCGTAGATTTCGAGATACTTGCTGCTGGGTGGGTTGACGTAGGAATAGGCGCGTTGAATCAGTTTACCGTCAATTTCTAGCCCAAGCTTGGCAAACTGTCCCGCAACAAAAGGCGCAACGTCGGCGTCCAGCGTCAGGCTGAACAGGTCTTTGTTCCAGCGTCGATTTTCAATCACTTCCGCTTTGATCCAAGTCGCCATACACACTCCCTCAGCAAATAATTATCTGGATGACGCCTGCGTGCTTTTTGGTTGAATGTTATAGGTGCAGCGGCGTTGCCCTTCAATGATGTGTTCGTCTCGTGTGACGACATAGTCATCACCGAGCACCGTCTTAAATATGTGCTTTTCTGACTTACACAGGGCCGGACATTGTTTGGCGGCCTGACAAATAGGGCAATGGTTCTCAATCAGCAGGAAGCCCGTTTCGGTTTCCTGAAGCTCTGCCATGTAACCTTCGTTCTCTCTAAGATACGCCAAGGTTTCAAGTTTAGCCTTTAAATTATGGCAATCTTTGAGCGCGTCGCGGTATTGCTGCAACGTCTTTTCTTCACGTTGCTGGATGACTTGGGTGAGTCCAGCTTCGCCAAACAGACTTTCTACGGACTCAATCACTGAAATGGCCAGATCGCCGTGACTGTCGGCAAATCGACGATGCCCTTCGGCGGTGAGTGACCAATGGCGAGTCGGTCGGCCGACTTTTACTCGAACATCACTAAAATCCAACAGGCCATCGTCTTCCATGGTTTGCAGATGTTGGCGGATCCCCATGGTGGTCATGCTCATTTCATCAGCCAATACACGCGCGCTGATGGCGCCTTCGCGTTTTATCTTGTGCAGGATTTTATCGACTGTTTTCATCGTACTCTCGTTTCTATGCTTTACGTTCCATTATGAAGTGAGCTTGCTAAATAAAGCAATGTCTTTACTTAGTTATTGCGCTGAATGGCTTTTTGCACCGAGAGAATCCCAGATGTCGGGCCGAATGAATAAAAGATGTCATTAAAATGAGATGGCTTGTCACAACACTAAAACTGAACGAAAAAACCTAATGATATGTTTCATATGAGACCGCAAATCGGGAATCCAGTCACTAGACTCTCCCAGTCTGGCTCAAACAACACGGGCCAATTTAGCGCGTCTACTCGGGAGGTCTCATGGCTGAAAAACGCGGTTTTCCTTTTCGTAATGTCATGATTCTTATCGGTGTTGTGGTGGTGTTGGTGGTTGCAGCGTATTTTTATGTTCGCCATCAAGATCAATATCCGAGTACCGATGATGCGTATGTTCATGGCAACATTCTTTATATCGCCCCACAGATAAGCGGTCAGCTTACTGAAGTGAATGTTTACGATTTCCAGCATGTCGATCAAGGCGCAGTGATCGCGAGAATCGATCCTTCGGCGTATCAAGCGCGCGTGGAACAAGCGCAAGCTGCTTATGAAAATGCGACGGCAGCAAACAAGGCGACGAGTGATGCGATTGTGGGGGCGAGTGCGCAAATCCGCGCAGCGTCAGCCCAGTTGCTTGATGTGCAAGCCAAGTATCGCCGCAACATGGCGCTGGTGGACAAGGGGCTGCTACCCGCACAAGAAGGCAGTGACTTGAAGGCAGAGCTTGCTGCGGCAAAGAATAATCTCGATGTGGCGCGGGCAAGAATGTCGCAGCTCATCAGTGAGCAGGGCGCGTCAGGCACAGAAGCGCCTGCGGTTCGACAAGCGGCGGCGGCCTTGTCTGAGGCGTCGTTAAATCTTTCTTATACGTCCATTATTGCGCCGACATCTGGCACTTTAGGGGATGTGAACGTGAGACCGGGAAGTGTGGTTGCGCCAGGTCAAGCATTGATGCCCTTGATTGAAGACAATTCGTTTTGGGTCGAGGCGAATTACAAAGAAGATGACATTGGCAATATAGCTGCTGGGATGACAGCCAGTGTGGTTCTCGATATGTATTCAGATACCACCTTCAGTGGCGTTGTTCAGGCTATCTCGCCGGCTAGCGGTTCCTCGTTTTCTCTGTTGCCGCCAGAAAATGCCACAGGTAATTGGGTGAAAGTGCCCCAGCGTTTTCCCGTTCGCTTGACCATCACGACGGCGGGAGATTCGAAGCCATTGCGTGTTGGTGCCAGTGCAACGGTGACCATTGATACATTGAAAACGGATGCCTCAAAAACAGGCACCTTAAAAACTGATGTCACGGATCAGCAGCAATGACAGCCAGTAACCCGAGTATGGCAAGCAACGGGCCTATGCCTCCCGGAGCCAGTCGTACCATGATCACTTTGGCGGTGATGCTCTCTGCCATCATGGTGTTGCTCGACATGACGATTGCCAATGTGTCGTTGCCGCACATGATGGGTTCACTGGGTGTGACCTCGGAGCAAGTCACGTGGGTGTTAACCTCTTATTCGATGGCGGAAGCCATTTTCATTCCTCTGGCGAGCTATTTCAGCCTACGTTTTGGTTCTCGACGTTTGCTCTTGGTGTCTGTCGCGGGTTTCATGGTGATGTCTGCAGCGTGTGGACAGGCAGATTCGCTGACGGAAATGATTGTCTTCCGTATCTTGCAAGGGGCGTTCGGGGCATCAGTGATCCCGCTGTCGCAATCTATTATGGTGCAGATTTATCCGCAGGAAGAACGCGGTAAAGCAATGGCATTGTTTTCGGTCGGCATACTGCTTGGACCTATCTTGGGTCCAACCGTCGGCGGTCTTATTACGGAGCACATGGATTGGCGCTGGATTTTCTATGTCAATGTTCCCGTGGGCATGCTGTGTTTGACCTTGCTAGCGGTGTTTGTGCGCTTGGATGGGCGGGACAAAACCTCGGTGGATTGGCCACTGGTCTTTGGTATGGCGATCGGGATTGGTCTGCTCCAGTTAGTGCTTGAACGCGGTAATCAGGATGGTTGGTTTAGTTCTAATACGATTTTGTTCGCTTTCATCATCAGTATGATTGCTTGGGCATTTTTCCTTCAGCGATCCTTTCGCACCAAAGGCGACATTGCTCCGATGTGGCTATTGAAAGACAGAAACTTGCTGTTGTCCTGCATCGTCATGACAGGTTTTTCGATGGGGATGTTTGGCATTACCCAACTGCAGCCGATGATGCTAGAGCAACTGCTGAATTATCCGGTGGATACAACGGGGTTCGTGATGGCGCCCAGAGGCTTAGCCTCCGCCATCGTATTGCTGTCAATTTCCCGCATTATTGACCGACTCGATCCGCGAATGCTGATTGTGGTCGGCTTGGTACTCAATGGTATCGGCAGTTTTATGATGATGAGTTATTCGCTCGACATCGATGTGTACTGGGTCTTGCTGCCGAGCATTATTCAAGGGGCGGGGATGGGGCTGGTATTTGCACCACTTAGTCAGCTTGCGTATGCGACATTGTCGCCGAAGAATACCGTGGGCGGAGCGGTGATTTTCAACCTTTGCCGAACCTTAGGAAGCTCGTTTGGGATTTCCATCGTGAATACCTATTTCAGCCAAATTCAGCAAAAAGAGTGGCATGCATTAGGCGGTGGCGTGACGCCGGATAACCCTGTTGTGCAGCAACTTGCCGCGTCGCAAGGCACGACAGTGACGGACCCGAGTTTTATTGCGTCAGTGACACAATTGCTGCATCAGCAATCGACCTTGCTGGCGTTTGTTTACTCGTTTGGCTTTATCATGGTCTCTTATATTGTGTTGATCCCACTGTTAGCCTTGTTTAAAAAACCACCGGATAAGAAAGCCGCTAAGGCGGAAGCGTCTCCCTGATTCACGGTGTCTAGGTTTGCTGTACCAAGATAAATTGATGACCATTAAAAAAGCACGCCGAGGCGTGCTTTTTCTGTATTAAGCTATCGCTACATTGAGCAATAGCGGCAGTCATGGACGTTATAGAATGATGTCTTTCACTGCGTCGTCTTTGCGATCCATATAGTGGATAGACTTGATGCGACGGATAGTGCGGCACTTACCGCGGATAAGCAGGGTTTCTGTGGTGGCAATGTTCCCTTTGCGGGTAATGCCTTCCAACAGGTCGCCTTTGGTGATGCCGGTTGCAGAGAAGATAACATTGTCGCTGCTGGCCATGTCAGACATGCTCAGGCAAATGTTGGTTTCAATGCCCATTTCTTTGCAGCGAGCAATTTCAATTTCGCCCATGCGGCGGTTATCTTCATTGTCTTCTTTTACTTCATGACGCGGCAGCAGGCGACCATTCATGTCACCGCCCAATGCGCGGATCGCGGCAGCAGAAATTACCCCTTCAGGTGCGCCACCAATGCCATACATGAGATCAACTTCGCTGTCAGGCATACAGGTTAGGATCGAAGCGGCAACGTCGCCGTCAGGGATGGCGAAAACGCGCACACCCATTTCCTGCATTTCGCGGATGGTGTCGTCATGACGTGGTTTCGCGAGTGTGGTGACAACCAACTCATCCAGTGATTTACCCAGTGCATTAGCGACGTTAATCAGATTGTCGCGCAGCGGCAATTCAAGGTTGATAACCCCTTTGGCTTCTGGGCCAACACACAGTTTTTCCATGTACATGTCAGGCGCTTTCAAGAAGCTGCCTTTCTCAGCCGCGGCTAGCACTGCCAGTGCGTTTGACTGACCCATTGCGGTCATGCGCGTGCCTTCGATCGGGTCAACCGCGATGTCTACTGCATCGCCGCCCAAACCGACTTTTTCACCAATGAATAGCATGGGAGCATCGTCGATTTCACCTTCACCAATAACAATTTCACCTTCGATATCGGTTTTATTCAGAAGAATACGCATTACTTCGACTGCTGCACCGTCTGCTGCGTTCTTGTCACCGCGGCCAAGCCACTTGTAACCCGCCAGTGCCGCGCCCTCTGTGACGCGTGAAAAAGCCATTGCTAAATCGCGTTTCATCCGATCTCCAGTGTCATTATTTTGTGGAATCAAAAGCTACCAAAATCAGTGTCTGATAGCGAAAAAACTCGGCGCGGATTTTACCATAAGCAAATAGGAAACGTTTGCGTTTTTGAGACGAAAAAAAAGGGGATTACCCCTTTTTCAATAATGGTCAGTACATTAAGCAGGTTTGAAGGTCAGTCGACATGCCATCCCTTTGAACACTCAATAGCGCGTTGCCAACCCACGTGACGACGGTTACGTTTGCCATCATCAGCACTTGGGCTAAAGCATCGGTCGATTTCCGCTTTGTTCTTCAGCTCATCAATACTGCTCCAGAAACCGACGGCGAGTCCCGCCAAATAGGCCGAGCCTAACGCGGTCACCTCGGTCACCTTGGGGCGATGAACTTCGGTGTTGAGTACATCAGACTGGAATTGCATCAAAAAGTTATTGGCAACGGCACCACCATCGACTTTGAGAAAGTCGAGTTTGATGCCCGAGTCTGCTTGCATTGCAGTAATCACATCCAGCGATTGATAGGCGATACCTTCGAGCGTCGCGCGGATAATATGGTTGGCATTGACGCCGCGCGTGATGCCGACGATGGTGCCGCGCGCATAAGGGTCCCAATGGGGCGCGCCAAGGCCAGTGAAAGCGGGCACGACATACACGCCGTTGCTGGTATCCACCTTGGTAGCGAAGTACTCAGAGTCCTTGGCATCTTTGATCAGATGCATCTCATCGCGCAGCCATTGAATCGATGCACCGCCCATAAACACCGCGCCTTCGAGTGCGTATGCTACTTCGCCTTTAGGGCCGCACGCTAACGTGGTCAGCAAGCCGTTTTGGGATGACACTTTTTCTTTGCCTGTGTTCATCAACAAAAAGCAGCCTGTGCCATAGGTGTTTTTGGCTTGGCCGGCTTCGACGCACATTTGGCCAAACAGCGCAGCTTGCTGATCGCCTGCAATGCCTGCTATCGGGATCCGCGTACCGCCTTTACCCCCAATATTGGTTTCGCCGTATACCGTAGACGAGGATTTCACCTCTGGCATCATGCACGAAGGGATACCAAGCGCTTTGAGCATGGTGTCATCCCATTCAAGGGTATTGATGTTAAATAGCATGGTACGGCTAGCATTGGTGTAATCGGTAACGTGAACACGTCCTTGCGTCATCTTCCAGATGAGCCAAGTATCGATAGTGCCGAACAGCAGGTCGCCTTTTTCAGCAAGTTCATGTGCACCTTCAACATGATCGAGAATCCATTTTACTTTGGTGCCAGAGAAATACGGGTCAATCACCAAGCCAGTATTTTCTTTGACGTATTTTTCGTAGCCATCAGATTTCAATTGCTCGCAAATAGGCGCGGTGCGACGGCATTGCCAAACGATGGCGTTGTAAATGGGTTTGCCCGTATGACGATTCCAAACCACGGTCGTTTCACGTTGATTGGTGATGCCAATTGCTGCCACTTGATCTGAGCGAATGCCTGCTTTTCCCAATGCTTCTATCAAGGTCGAACTTTGGCTGGCATATATCTCGAGTGGGTCGTGCTCAACCCAGCCTGATTGAGGGTAAATCTGGGGGAATTCGCGCTGGGCGACCGTGACAATATTGGCATCGTGGTCAAGGATAACGGCTCGGGAGCTGGTGGTTCCCTGATCTAACGCGACAACGTATTTTTGCTCGGTGCTCATGGTGTGTCCTCTTTCGTTCCTTGTAAAAGCATAGTGCGACTTGGCCGACACTAAGTTTCATGCTGTGTCGTTTTTATTGTTGAATGGTGGTGCATAAGGGCAAACCTTCACATCACTGACACGTTGCCTACTTTAGTGACGAAACGACTTTCGTGAAGTGTTGACGTGGAAAAATGTGCGTTCGCTCATTATTTGTTCATTATCTGCTCGAAATCGAACATTGAGCGTCTCATTTTGCAGAGGATGTGAGTATTCGAATATATGGGGAGATAAATGAGGAGAAAAAGAAAAGGCTGACAACGAATGTGCCAGCCTAGCCGATATCGGCAAGTCTTGGATTGCTCCAAGAGAGATACGATCTTTATTAACCTACCATGTGGTCAGTGAATAAAAATTGAAATATGTCGCATTTTTAGTCATTTACTGATGGGGAAGTCAAAAGCGAAGGCTGAAGAAGGCCAAAGAAGGCAGTGAAAAGGGCACAATTGATGCTTTTTTGTTCGCTTGTGATCCAAAAGTGGATTAGACAGGTGCGACTGACGTCATGCCCCGTTAGAATAGGTTTTCTGGGACGTGCAAGGTAGAAAAGCCTTATAGGGCAAGCCTTGACGAAGATTGCGCATTTGCGCTTAGACGTTGGAAAACATAGGTGGCCTTGATGTCATTGGAAATTTTAGAGCAGCTTGAAGCCAAAGTTCAAATGGCAGTAGATACCATTTCTCTACTTCAGATGGAACTTGAAGAGCTAAAAGAACAAAACGAAACCCTTGGTCGTGAGTCAGATTCTGTGCGTGAAAACCGTGACGCACTGGAGCAGGAAAATGCCCGCCTTCGTGCCGATCAGGACGCATGGCAGACCCGCATTCGCAACCTGCTTGGTAAGATTGAAGAAGTAGAATAATAAAACAGAGCCGATGGGCTCTGTTTTTCTATGAGGCAGCTTTGCTGTAACGCTCTGTGGTAAACGCTATTGGAGAGATTGTTGCAAAGAGCTGTTGTGAAGATTTGTTGGCGCCGCAATGGTGACGCCAATGGATCTCACTATTCGATATCGATTGCTTCTTGAGACAGGATAACGCCCGTGTTGTCGGCGTACAGATGATCTTCAGGAATAAATGTTACACCACCAAAGTTAACAGGGACATCTGCTTCACCCACGCCCATTCCAGTTTCTGAGCTTTCTGCTCCAACGGGGAATGACGCTAAGGCTTGAATGCCGATATCAATTTCATCTAGCGAATCGACATCGCGAACACAACCATAGACCACTAAACCTTCCCAGCCATTTTCTGCTGCTGTTGTCGCAATCTCAGCGTCAATGAGTGCACGGCGCAGTGAACCACCCCCGTCGATTAGCATCACTTGACCGGTACCATTTTGTTCCGCCATTTCACGGATCAGGCTGTTGTTTTCAAAGCACTTGATGATTGTGATTTGACCACCGAATGAACTACGACCACCGTAAGAGCTCATCATAGGTTCCAGTACATCAACCTGCTCCAAGTATGTGTCGCATAACTCTGAGGTATTGTATTCCATAATCAGACTTCTTCTTTGGGCTTAACGGTGCCGAATTGGCAAATTTGTGGCGTTCCGAGGGATGTCAGAAGCCACCCTATGCGAAAAAGTATAACGACAAGATTGGGCATTGCAATGACTGACAACACAAATCATCTTGCCTTCATCCCCGTGTATTAGTGAAGTAGGATGCCAGCCGCAAACAGCACGTTGGTCAAGAGAGCGACTTTCACCATGTCACCCATCATGGGACGCAATGCCTCACCATCTTTCGACAGCCAGACTGCTCGCCCATGTTTGATGGCTAGCGGCAGAGAAAGCAAAAATAACCATCCTGTTATGCCACTTTTCTCGAGTAATGCAAATAGGGCAAAGCAAGTGAAAGCTGCGATTAACAGCACTTGGTGATAGGCGCGTCCCCATATTGGGCCCATGCGAACCACCAGTGTGTATTTGCCGCAGACGCTGTCGTTATCAATATCACGCAAGTTATTAATGTTGAGCACACCAACAGCGAGCAAACCACACGCAGTGGCCGGCAAGAGTATGACCGAATCGAGTGTACCGGCTTGCAGATAGTAGGTGCCTGCGACGCCAAGCCAGCCGAAGAAAATCAATACTGACAGATCGCCGAGACCTTGATAGCCATAAGGTTTGTTGCCCACGGTGTAGCAAATGGCAGCAAGGATGGCGAGTATGCCCAATCCCATGAAGCTGACGATGTCGGTGGCGTTATCGAACGCACTTAAGACCAAAGCAGCGCCTACACCAATGATCAGACACACATTGAGTGCCATGGCTTTTTTCATTGTGTGTGGCGTTACTAGCCCTTGCTGTATGGCACGCTTGGGGCCGAGGCGCGCCTCGTTATCGGTACCTTTTACGGCATCGCCGTAGTCGTTGGCGAGGTTAGACAGAATCTGCAATAGCAGGGCCGTGATCAAGGCGAGCAAGGTCAAAGAGATCGAAAAAGTTGCGGTTTGCGCTGCAACGGCGCTGCCACACAATATGCACGCAACAGCGAGTGGTAGCGTTTTGGGGCGCGCGGCATCTAGCCAAGTTTTAAGTGTGGATGAAGACATAACCAAAGAAAGCGTGTGGGAAAACTGGCTTCATTATTGGTTTTTTTATCTCATTGGGCAATGCAAGTACGGGATTAACTTGGTTTGGTATTAAATGCGTATGTAGAACGACGAGCAAAGACACAATAAAAAACGGGCAGCCTGAGGCTGCCCGTTTTGTAATACGCTTCTGCTGAGTTACAGAATGAAGCGGCTTAGATCTTCGTCATCAATCAGCTCTTCGAGGCAATTGCGAACGTATTCAGCGTTAATCACATAGGATTCGCCACCACGCTCGCTGGCATCATAAGAGATCTCATCCACCAGACGCTCCATCACAGTATGAAGGCGACGTGCACCGATATTTTCGGTTCTTTCGTTGACGCGCCATGCTGCGTTCGCAATTTCTTCAATGCCGTCTTCGGTGAAAGACAAGTTCACTTGCTCTGTGCCCATCAGTGCCGAATATTGCTCGGTCAGTGATGCGTTTGGCTCAGTCAGAATGCGCTTGAAATCAGACGCTGTCAGCGCTTCCAGTTCAACGCGAATTGGCAGGCGACCTTGCAGTTCTGGGATCAAATCTGACGGGCTAGCCACTTGGAATGCGCCAGAAGCAATAAACAGAATATGGTCAGTTTTCACCATACCGTGTTTGGTTGATACTGTGCTGCCTTCTACCAAAGGAAGGAGGTCGCGCTGAACACCTTCACGGGAGACATCCGGGCCTGAGCTTTCGCCGCGTTTACAGATTTTGTCGATTTCATCAATGAAGACGATCCCGTTGTTTTCTGCTGCGCTGATCGCTTGCTCTTTCAGTTCTTCTTGATTAACAAGCTTCGCCGCTTCTTCTTCAGCTGCCGCTTTTAGCGCATCTTTCAGTTTCATTTTGCGCTTTTTCGCTGTGTTACCACCACCGAGGTTTTGGAACATGCTTTGCAACTGGCCGGTCATTTCTTCCATGCCAGGAGGTGCCATGATTTCCATGCTCATTTGCGGGGTAGCCAGATCGATTTCGATTTCTTTGTCGTCTAACTTGCCTTCGCGGATTTTCTTGCGGAAGCTTTGGCGTGTGTTTGAATCTGCTTTTGGCTCTTCAGATTGGCCCCAAGCATCACGTGCAGGAGGTAAAAGCACATCGAGAATACGCTCTTCTGCTAACTCTTCCGCACGGTATTTTACTTTTTCCATCGCTTGCTGGTGGGTCATCTTGATCGCGACATCAGTCAGATCGCGGATGATCGTTTCCACTTCTTTGCCGACGTAACCCACTTCAGTGAACTTGGTGGCTTCAACCTTAATGAAAGGCGCGTTCGCGAGCTTGGCCAGACGACGTGCAATTTCGGTTTTACCGACACCCGTTGGGCCAATCATTAAGATATTTTTTGGCGTGACTTCTGCGCGCAGATCTTCATCAAGCTGCATGCGACGCCAGCGGTTACGGAGTGCAATGGCAACGGCACGTTTGGCTTTGTGCTGACCGACAATGTGATTGTCGAGTTCAGAGACGATTTCGCGTGGGGTCATTTCAGACATGCTGGGGATCCTGCCTTAGTAATCTAGTTCTTCGATGGTGTGGTGCTGGTTGGTGAAGACACAGATGTCGCCAGCGATAGTAAGTGACTTTTCCGCGATTTCGCGTGCGTCTAACTCGGTGTTTTCAAGCAGTGCAATAGCAGCAGCTTGCGCAAAGTTACCGCCTGAGCCAATCGCAATCATATCGTGCTCTGGCTGAACCACATCACCGTTACCGGTAATGATGAGAGAAGCGGTTTCATCAGCCACACAAAGTAGGGCTTCTAGCTTGCGCAGTGCACGATCGGTACGCCAATCTTTAGCGAGTTCAACCGCGGCTTTGGTCAAATGACCTTGGTGCATTTCAAGCTTACGCTCAAAACGTTCGAATAGGGTGAAGGCATCTGCGGTGCCACCAGCGAAACCTGCTAATACTTGGTTGTTGTATAGGCGGCGTACTTTGCGGGCATTGCCTTTCATTACGGTATTACCCAGTGACACTTGGCCATCACCGGCGATTACTACTTTGCCGTTGCGGCGAACAGAAACGATAGTCGTCACGGAAGAACCTCTTCTTTGCTCTCTGGTTGAGCGTTATGGCTGAAACCAGTATGGGTTGTTAAAAGCAAAGGTGGGGATGGGAAAACGTAAATTCAAGGGTAAAGCCGTGAGATGTCCGGCTTTGCCCTTATTTTCTTTGTGAGGAAAGGTAAATCAGTTCCAGTACCAGATGGCGCAAGGTTCAATACCTGCACGGCGTAGCAAGTTTCGGTCACGCTCTGCTTCACGCTTAAGCGGATAAGGCCCCATGACGACGCGATACCAAATGCCTTTTTCGCCTTGGCTGGCTTTGATATGACTTTCTAAGCCTTGGAAGGCAATCATGGCTTTGCGTTCGTCCGCCTGACTGGCGCTTCGGTATGCACCACACTGCATTAGATAAGGACGACTCGACACTTCCTGCTCATTGGCCTCGACCTGAACTTGTTTATTTTCCAGCTCTTCAATGTAGCTCCATTGTTCCTCGGGCTTAGGAGGAATGACTTTTTCCTCTTTTTTCTGAGGCTTGGATGGTTTGGTTGCTGGCTTAGTCACCGTTTTGGGCGGCTCAGATTGTGCTGGCGGTTCGCTGGTAGTGAGGAAGTAGAGACCATAGCCAAAGCCGGCCACCAACGCCAATGCGATCAACGCCCATTTAAACGGGAAACCCTGTTTAGGCGGTGGCTTCTTGGCATTTCGGGTGGGTTTACGCGGTGCTTTTCCGCGTTTGACATAATCTCGGGTTGCCACTGATTCGGGTATCTTTTTCTGTGAGTTGGGGCTATATGGTACTGGCTTGCTCGAAAGCGCGCCAGTACCTAGCTTGTCAGTTTAACGTGATGGCGGTGCCACACTCTCCCTGATCACCAATTGTGCATCGAGCAAACGTGAACCTGCCTGCACATCATTGCCTTTCAGTATCTTCAACAACATGAGCATAGCCTGACGACCAATATCATAGCGAGGTTGTGAGACAGTGGTCAGAGCTGGGTCACAATACTCAGCAAACTGAATGTCATCAAAACCAACGATAGAGATGTCGTGTGGGACACGAAAGCCCAGTCGCTTCGCTTGTTGAAGTGCACCAATTGCCATGACATCAGAGTGGCAGAATACCGCTGTAGGTGGTGTGGGCAGTGACAACAAAGTGGTCATTGCGCGCGCACCCGCTGCGAAAGTGAAATCTCCCGCAACCGTATAAGCCGGATTCACCGTCACGCCGCCGCGACGCAGAGCTTGTTGATAGCCCTGAACGCGAAATCGTGTCAGTGCAGCGCTAGGATCACCTGTGATCTGTGCGATCTGCTTATGACCGACTTGAGTCAGGTAATTGACCGCTTCAAACGCTGCGGTTAGGTTATCAATGTGCACCGTCGGCAACTCTAGTTCTGGCGCGTATTCACAGGCCATCACGAGAGGGGGTAGGTTCTTTTGCTCCGGTTTGCTGACATCAAAAGGAAGATCGGTACCTAAAAGAAGCATGCCGTCAGCTTGTTTAGTAAACACCAAATTCACAAATGAGCTTTCACGACTTGCTTGCTGTCCGCTGTCGCCAAGTAGCACTAAATAGCCGTGCTCCATAGCCGCTTCTTCGATGCCACGAATGATCTCCGTGAAATAGGGATCACAAATATCTGGAACAATAGCCACAATGGTTTTCGATTCATTGCGACGTAAATTTCTTGCGAGCGAGTTAGGGCTATAGCCCGCTTCCATCACCGCCTGCTCGACTTTCTTGCGGGTCGACGCTGATACCTTCTCCGGGTTCATCAACGCACGCGAAACTGTCGCCGTAGAGACGCCAGCCAGATGGGCAACATCCTTCATTGTCGCCATAGTGCTATTCCTCTTGCTCGTTATATGTGGCAATGCATCCCGTTAGGGAACTTCAGCAATAAGACTTTATATTGTTAACAGGCCATATCTTAATCTGATGGCGGTGTATTAAACATGGTCATGTTAACAGTTATTACAAGAATATTGTGATCTTGGTCGGCTTAAGCGAATGAAATTTGTTCAGCTCATGTCTTGGGGTTCGATATCCAGCGACCAACGCACTTTCTTCGACAAAGGCAGTTGGCGTATTGCTGGCAAAGCGGCTGACAATCTTTGTTGTAACATCCGGCGGTTAGGTGCTTGAAAAATTAATTGCCAACGGTAACGACCTGCTCGTCGTGGCAATGGCGCTGGAGCTGGCCCCATGACGGCGCAGTCGTCATCAGGAACGGGAGACGCATCCAGGATGGTTCGCACTTGCTGAAGAAACTGTTCAACTTGTTCGCTGTGGTTGGCTTCAGAGCGAAACAGGGCGAAGAAACTGTACGGCGGCAGGTTGGCTTGCTGACGTTCTATCAGCGCTTCCGAGGCAAAGCAGTCGTAGCCTTTGTGAATGAGTGATTGCAACAAAGCATGTTCAGGGTGGTGAGTTTGCAGCAAGACAAACCCTGGCTTACTGGCGCGTCCTGCGCGTCCGGCGACTTGCACAAACAATTGAGCTAATCGCTCAGGGGCGCGAAAGTCATTGCTGAAAAGGGCGCTGTCGACATCCACCAGTGCCACCAAGGTCACATCGGGAAAATGGTGGCCTTTTGCCAGCATTTGGGTGCCAATCAGAATTTGATACTCTTTGTTGTGTATGGCATCCAAGTAGGCCTCTAGTGAGCCTTTTCGACGGGTATTGTCGCGATCAATACGAATCGTTTTGAACTCTGGAAATAGCGTCGCCAGTTGCGCTTCTAGTTGCTCTGTACCGACCCCGACCCCGATAAGCTGCGTCGAGCCACATTGACCACATTGATGGGGAATTGGGCGCTGAGTGCCACAATGGTGACAGCGCAGTTCATTGCTTTGCTGGTGCAAAGTGTAATAGGCATCGCAGCGTTTACACTCTGCCAACCAACCACATTCGTGACACATGAGAGCAGGAGCGTAGCCGCGTCGGTTTAAAAACAACATGACTTGATTGCCATCAGAAAGGTGTTTTCGCATCTCAGCAATTAAGGGCGCAGATAAACCAGCTTCTAAGTACAAACCGCGAATATCGAGCACACCATGTTTGGCTTTGATGGCGTTACCTGCTCGAATAGACAAGGTAAGGTGATGGTATTTGCCCGTTTTGGCATTGTGTAGGCTTTCTAAGCAGGGCGTGGCAGAGCCAAGTATTACAGGCACGTTTTCTTCATGACCGCGCATAACGGCGAGATCACGTGCGTGATAGCGAAAAGAGTCCTGCTGTTTATACGAGGCGTCGTGTTCTTCATCCACAATGATGATGCCGAGTGATTTGAACGGCGCAAACAAGGCAGAGCGAGTGCCAATGATGATAGCCGCTTCGTTGTCTCGGGCGGCGAGCCAAGCATTGAGTCGTTCGGTGTCATTTAAACCGGAATGCATCACCTCGACAGGCACATTAAAGCGACGTTTAAAGCGATTAATTGTCTGCGGCGTCAAACCAATTTCGGGCACTAAAATCAGCGCTTGCTGACCACGAGCCAGAACGGGTTCGAGTGCATTGAGGTAGACCTCTGTTTTACCTGAGCCAGTCACCCCTTCAATTAAGTAACAGCCAAATTCAGGACTGGCATTGATGGTCGCAACCGCTAAGGCCTGCTCGTGATTGGGCGTGGGTTTGTCTTCGACGACCCGATAGTTTGGCATCCAAGGTTTGGCACGCACATTCTGTACGATGTCGATCCAGCCTTTTTCCTCAGCGGTTTTGATCACAGCGGCAGTCAGATCACTTTCAAGTAAATCGCTGTGTGCCATAGCGCCGCTGCGCAACATCGTCAGGATCCGCGCTTGCTTAGGTGCACGGGTCAATGCCGTGATGGGTTGATCTTTTCCTGCTTCTGTTAGCTGCCACACACGCTCACGCTCGCGATGCGCAGGTTTACCTTTTCTTAGGCTGCCGGGCATGACGGTAGCTAGCGCGTCACCTAATGGATATTGATAGTAGCGACTCGCCCAATTTAATAGCTTATATAAAGCCGGAGCCCAAAGGGGGGCGTCATCTAATACGGCATTAATAGGTTTAAGTTGCGTTAAAGGAAAAGCAGATTGATCAGCAAGGGCCGTCACAATTCCGATTTTGTATTGCTTGCCAAATGGCACGCGAACGCGTCCACCTACAACTGGCATATCATTGCCAATGAAGTAATCAAACGTCTTGTGCAAAGGGACAGGTAATGCCACTTGAGCGATTGTTGGGATCATGAGGTGCTAGCGTCTTAGGTAAATAGACAAATCATCGCGACAGTGTACCTAGGGTAAAGGGGGGCGCAAAGGGGCGTATCACTTTCTTTTGAGCCGCGTGACGAAAGCGTCTCAGCATAACTTTCAAATGAATTGAACAAAAAAGTTGCTATCAAAGGTCTCCTTGATTAGAATTTCGCGCCTTACAAAATGTTTGTTAACGACGTGTGGTGCCCGATAGGCTCGGGAGAGCGACACGGCCTATATTAGAGGTTATCCCTATGAAAGCTGGTATCCATCCAGAATACGCTGCAGTAACTGCAAAATGTTCATGCGGCAACACTTTTGAATTCAACACTACTCTAGGTAAAGATATTAACCTGGACGTATGTGACAAATGCCACCCATTCTACACTGGTAAGCAACGTGTAGTTGACACCGGTGGCCGCGTTGACCGCTTTAACAAGCGTTTCGGTGCATTGGGTAGCAAGTAATATTGCTGACTCGAAAAAAAGGGTGCGAAAGCACCCTTTTTTTATTGCTGTTACAGCTTGTAAGACCCTTTCCAAGGTTCAATATCGGTAGACTATGACAGTTTATCTGAGCGAACCGATAGCCTCGCTACCCTCGCTGCGTTAACATTTAATAATTCCTTATATATCTTGATGTCATTGACCTCGTAGCGTCATAGACACTGCGCACACTTATCTATTGTAAAATTCACTACACTCAAGATAAGGGGACGTGCGAAGTGCTTTATTGCTATATCAATTACTTGGGATAGACGGATCGCGTTTTGGCGTGAGAAATACTTGGCACTAAGGTGACAAGATCATCTCGACATATAAAACGTATTCCGCACCTTGTTGTTCACCTTTACCTATGCTTGTGGGCTCGGTTGGCAACAAGATTAATCAGCCAATAACTAATAAAGTCAGGAAAACAGAAATGTCTGAAGACAAACGCCAACAGGCGCTGGATTATCATGCCTATCCAGTCCCTGGCAAAATCTCGGTAGAACTTACCAAACCAGCAGATACGGTTGAAGATCTTGCGTTGGCATACAGCCCTGGTGTGGCAGAGCCTGTTCGTGAAATCGCACAAGACGCTGATAATGTTTATAAATACACAGCGAAAGGCAACATGGTTGCGGTTATTTCAAACGGTACCGCTATTCTTGGTTTGGGCAACTTAGGCCCTCTAGCGTCTAAACCTGTGATGGAAGGCAAAGCGCTTCTGTTCAAACGTTTTGCAGGTCTTGATTCGATTGATATCGAAGTGAAGCACCGCACGATTGAAGAATTCGTTGATACCGTTGCGAATATCGCGGATACCTTTGGTGGTATCAACCTAGAAGACATTAAAGCGCCAGATTGCTTCGAGATAGAAAAGCAGCTGATTGAGCGTTGTAACGTCCCAGTATTCCATGATGATCAACACGGTACGGCCATCGTGACATCGGCGGGTATGCTGAATGCGTTGGAGCTTCAGGGTAAAGAGATCGGTGAAGCGGTGATTGTGTGCTTGGGGGCAGGTGCTGCTGCCGTTGCATGCATGGAACTTCTGATCAAATGTGGGGCACAGCGTGAGAAAATCTACATGCTGGACCGCAAAGGCGTGATCCACACTCGCCGTGATGACATTAACGAATACAAACAATTGTTCGCCAACAACACAGATAAGCGCACGCTTGAAGATGTGATTGAAGGTGCGGATATTTTCCTTGGTGTATCAGGCCCTGATCTGTTACCGCCAGACGCGCTGAAACTGATGGCAGACAAGCCAATCGTGTTTGCGTGTTCAAACCCTGATCCAGAAATAAAACCTGAGCTTGCGCATGCAGTGCGTGACGATTTGATCATGGGAACGGGTCGTTCGGATTACCCGAACCAAGTGAATAACGTGCTGTGTTTCCCGTTCATTTTCCGCGGTGCGCTCGATGTGCGTGCAAGTCGAATTAATGACGAGATGAAACTGGCTGCCGTTGAGGCAATTCGCACGCTGGCGAAAGAACCTGTGCCTGCGGCAGTATTGAAAGCGGCGGGTGTAGACAAGCTGAGCTTTAGCAAGGACTACATCATCCCTAAACCGATGGACCCGCGTTTGCTGCCTCGCGTAGCCAAAGCCGTTGCGGTCGCAGCAGTAGAGTCGGGCGTCGCGCGCATCGAGATGCCTGAAAACTACATGTTAGATAAGTAACTGAAGTCGGCTAAATATCTGACAGGAAAATAAGGCGAGGTGAGAAAACGCTCTGTGCTTTTTCCTCAAAAAAAGCCATTAAAAAACCAGCCAAGCGGCTGGTTTTTTTGTCATTACGATGACGGAATTAATATTCTTCTTCGTTAAACTCGATGCCAAGCTCTTTCATTATGCGCTTCACTTCTGCCGGAACGCTATCCGCTTTATCCTTGCGAATATCGTCATCTGTTGGCAGTGGTTGGCCGGTGTAAGCATGCAAAAAGGCTTCACACAACAGTTCGCTGTTGGTGGCGTGGCGTAAATTATTGACCTGGCGACGTGTACGTTCATCCGTCAGGATTTTAAGCACTTTCAGCGGGATAGAGACGGTGATCTTCTTTACTTGCTCTTTCTTTTTACCGTGCTCGGCGTAAGGGTTAATATATTCGCCATTCCACTCTGCCATCGTGCACCTTCTAAGCAGTTTCATTGATAAATCGCTGTCAACACCGGAAGCATTATGTCCAGGTTGAATGAATTTCGAATTTTAGCGATATTAACCGCTATATGTAAAGACATATAGACGTCTAGAGCTATTGACGTCTTACTATTGAGTGGTTAAGGTTAACCCTATCTGCTTGTATTATGATCGCATTTTGACAGGGAAAGACACCATGAGCGACAAGAAGTCAGCCACGATTGCCGTACGCACTGGCATCACCACAGATTCTCAGCATAATGCTGTGGTTCCTCCTATTTACCTATCCACCAACTACGAATTCCCTGAGTTTGGCACAGTACCAACCTACGATTATGCCCGTGGTGGTAACCCAACCCGCAACCTGTTGGAAACGGCACTGGCCGAGCTTGAAAACGGCGCAGGCGCGGTGGTGACCAACTGCGGTATGTCCGCCATTAATTTGCTGCTGTCTCTGCTTGGCCCTGATGATTTGATTGTCGCACCTCATGATTGCTACGGCGGCACGTACCGTTTGTTCGATTCGCGCGCCAAAAAAGGAGCGTTTAAGATTGAGTTTGTTGACCAATCTAATGTTGAAGCGTTGGAAGCAGCATTGGCTAAACAGCCAAAGCTCGTCTGGATAGAAACGCCATCAAACCCGCTACTGCGTGTGGTAGATATCGCCGACATTTCCCAAAAAGCCCACGCGGTAGGTGCTTGGGTCGGAGTGGATAACACTTTCTTGTCTCCGGTATTGCAGCAGCCATTGAACCTTGGCGCTGATTTCGTGGTGCATTCCACGACCAAGTTTATCAACGGTCACTCAGATACCGTCGGTGGTGTGGTGGTCGCGAAAGAGTCTGCACTCGCTGACGAGCTCAAGTGGTGGGGCAACTGCATTGGCGCAACAGGCAATGCCTTTGACAGCTACATGACATTACGCGGTCTTCGCACCTTGAGCGCGAGAATGCGTCAGCATGAAGAAAACAGTGCCGCGGTGTTGGCATTTTTGCTACAAGAGTCGCTGGTGGATGTGATTTATCATCCATCATTGCCCGATCATCCGGGACATGAGATTGCTAAGAAACAACAAAAAGGGTTCGGCGGTATGTTGAGCTTTGAACTAAAAGGTGGCGAAAGTGAACTGAAACTGTTCCTGGGTTCATTGAAGTTATTCTCTTTGGCTGAGTCACTTGGCGGCGTAGAAAGCTTAGTCACCCACCCAGGTTCGATGACGCATCGTGCCATGTCTGATGAAGCGCAGGCTGAGGCAGGTATCGCAGCAACACTATTGCGTTTATCTATCGGTCTGGAGGATCATACGGATTTGGTCGCCGACCTAAAACAAGCATTCAATAAAGTGAGAGAGAGTCAGTAATGAGCGCGGTTGAAGTCGTATCCCCTCAGCAGTCGCCGTCCCGCCAGCTACATAAATTTGGCGGTAGCAGCCTTGCCGATCCAGACTGTTTTCGTCGCGTGGCGAGAATTCTGGCGCAATACAGTGATGCGACAGACATTATTGTCGTTTCAGCCGCAGGTAAAACCACCAACCGTCTGATTGAATGGCTGTCTTTGCTGGATAAAGATGGGCGTCTTGCTCATGAAACCCTGCAAAGCTTGCGTAAATACCAGCAAGACTTGATTGAGAACCTGATCGAAGGTGAACAGAAACAAGCGCTGGTCGATGCGTTATACACAGATTTTAGTGCGATGGCACAGGTGGCCGAAAATCCATTAGGTGTCGCTCAGCGCGCTTGGGCGCAAGGTTTTGGTGAAGCATGGTCAGCCCGTTTGTTGTCTGCATTGCTGACTCAGCTTGATATGCCTGCCGTGAAACTCGATTCTCGCAGTTTCTTACGTGCAGAGCGTGCGGCGCAGCCAGAAGTGGATCGCGCTAGCTCTTGGCCGCTGCTTAAAGAGCAGTTGGTGCAGCACACTCATCGTCGCATTGTGATCACCGGTTTTATGGCACAAAACGCAGACGGTGAAACCGTGCTGCTTGGCCGCAATGGGTCTGATTACTCCGCCACGATTATCGGCGCGTTGGCTGACGTAAGCCGCGTGACCATTTGGAGTGATGTCGCTGGTGTCTTCAGTGCAGACCCTCGCCTTGTCGGTGACGCATGTTTGCTCCCTTTACTTCGCCTTGATGAAGCGGCAGAACTGGCGCGTCTTGCCGCGCCTGTGCTGCATACCCGCACCCTTCAGCCTGTGGCACAAAGCTGTATCGATTTGAACCTGCGTTGCAGCTACGACCCTGAGTCCGGCTCTACCCGAGTCGAGCGTGTGCTTGCCTCAGGTCGAGGCGCGAAAATCATCACGTCACTTGATGACGTGTGTTTGCTTCAGCTCGACATTCCGCGATCCCATGATTTTAGCGTCGCACGACGAGACATTGAGCGACTGTTAACGCGCAATCAAATTCAGCCGCTGGCTTCTTCCGCCAGTGCTGATCAACATCGTATTCAATTGGCCTATACCGCAGAAGTCGTCAACAGTGTGTTAGAGCAACTTCAAGACGCCGGTATTCCGGCTGACATTCGTTTGCGCGAAGGCTTTAGTTTAGTGGCGGCGGTAGGTGCTGGTGTGACGGGTAACCCGGTACATTGTCATGGCTTCTATCAGCAATTGCGTGGTCAGCCGATTGAATTTATCAGTGAATCTAACAGTGGCTTAAGCATCGCGGCTTTGCTGCGTAAGACGAACACCGCAGCGTTAGTGGCCGATATTCACTGTGCATTGTTTCAAGCACAGCGCCGGATTGGCCTTGTATTACTAGGAAAAGGCAATATTGGTAGCCGTTGGCTGTCGTTGTTTAAAGAACAAAAAAGTGCGCTTGAAAAGCGTCATGGCATGAACTTCGAATTGATCTCGGTGCAGGACAGTCATCTGCAATGGGTCGACTTCGATGGCATCGATGCTGATACGGTGATGGAGCATTTTAATGAAAATGCGAAAACGTATGAGATGGGCGAATGGCTGGTCAATCTGCTCAATCATCCGTATGACGACATCGTCGTGCTGGATGTGACCGCCAGTTCACCCTTGGCGTCGCAGTATTCCGATTTGGCCGAGCATGGCTATCACCTTATTTCTGCCAACAAAGTGGCGGGCTCTGCAAGTAGCGAGCTTTATTATCAGGTACAAGATGCCTTTGCAAAAACCGGGCGCTTTTGGCTTTACAATGCGACGGTAGGGGCGGGTTTACCTGTTAACCATACCGTACGGGACTTGCGAGAAAGCGGTGACCAAATCATGGCATTGTCGGGGATTTTCTCTGGCACTTTGTCTTGGCTGTTCCAGCAATTTAACGGTGAAGTTAAATTCAGTGAACTGCTGGAGCAAGCGTGGCAGCAGGGTTTGACAGAGCCTGATCCGCGTGAAGATCTCAGTGGCGCTGATGTTATGCGTAAACTGGTGATACTGGCACGAGAGTCGGGTCTTGAATTAGAACCTGAGCAGGTTCAAGTGCAATCTCTGGTGCCAGATGCATTGGCACAACAGTCGCTTGATGGCTTCCTTGATGGCAGTGCCTTGCTAGATGACACCTTAGAAGAATGGCTGGAAGAAGCGAAAAAGGACAACGGCGTACTTCGCTATGTTGCGCGTTTGACCCGAAATGGCAAAGCACGTGTTGGTATTGAGGTGCTTCCAGAGGATCACCCATTGGCCAACTTGCTGCCATGTGACAACATTTTTGCTATTGAGAGCCAGTGGTATCGTGAAAACCCATTAGTGATTCGCGGCCCAGGCGCAGGGCGAGATGTCACCGCAGGCGCGTTGTTGTCTGACTTGAATCGCATCGCATCCTTGCTGAAATAAGAAGAAATGAAAGTGAAAAAAGCGGAGGGTTAACTTCCGCTTTTTGCTATGTGAACAAAGCGCATAGTGATCATGAATAAATTTCACGATAAGCAAGTTGACTTTGAGTTGCTTGCAATTCAATATCTAGACATATAGACGGCTAAACGGATGTCGTCATCAAGGATTTTTTCAGTGAACTGTCACTGAAGTAGGGAGACACAATGGGTTACTCACACGCTAGCCATCTGGATTCACTGAATCAGAATCTTTCCGATTTGAACGGCGATATCAACGTCTCGTTTGAATTCTTCCCACCAAGTTCAGAAGCCATGGAGCAGACGCTTTGGGCATCGGTTCAGCGTTTGAAAAACCTTCAGCCTAAGTTTATGTCTGTGACCTATGGTGCAAACTCTGGTGAGCGTGATCGTACCCACTCCATCGTAAAAAGCATCAAGCAGGAAACGGGCATCGAAGCCGCCCCGCATTTGACCTGTATCGATGCCACGCGTGATGAACTTAAAATCATTGCTCGCGACTACTGGAACAGTGGTATTCGCCATATCGTCGCACTGCGTGGCGATTTGCCTGAGAAAGGGCAGAAGCCTGAAATGTACGCATCAGATTTGGTTGAATTGCTAAAAGGTGAAGCAGATTTTGATATTTCGGTGGCGGTTTACCCAGAAGTTCACCCAGAAGCGAAGAGTGCACAAGCGGATTTGATCAACTTAAAGCGCAAAGTCGATGCCGGGGCGAATCGCGCGATCACCCAGTTCTTTTTCGATGTAGAAAGCTATTTACGCTTCCGCGATCGCTGTGTGGCGGCGGGTATTGATGTAGAAATTATCCCAGGCATTTTACCTGTGTCGAATTTCAAGCAGGCAGCAAGATTTGCCAACATGACCAATGTGCGCATACCAAACTGGATGCACAATCAGTTTGCGGGATTGGATGACGACCCTGTCACTCGTCAAATGGTGGGTGCAAGTCAAGCCATCGACATGGTCCGTGTATTGAGCCGTGAGGGTGTAAAAGATTTTCACTTCTATACCTTGAACCGAGCAGAACTGACTTACGCGATGTGTCATACATTGGGTGTACGTCCGGGCGCTTAATATGACTGCGACCTTAGGGATAACAGAGCATTTGAGCTCGTGTATGCCATAGACATAAAAAAACCGTCGCGATTGCGACGGTTTTTGTTTTAGCGGATTCGCTTAGCGGGAGGCAAAGGCCTTTTGATTGGCCATTGTCGCTTCCATCGCTGCCAGTTCTAGCAGCACTTCATCTGCCCATGTCAGCCATGCTTCTTTGCGCAGAATATTGCGACGCAATGTCAGGCGCTCCAAGCGACCTTCTCGGGTCAGTAAAGAAGAATCTGAATATTGGTTTCGCTCTAAATCACGATATTGGCTGAGCTGCATACGTGACTCATCAATCAATGCATGCATATGCTCGATCATCGGAGTGGGTTCAAATATGCTGCATGTCAGCAGTTTGGCTGACACTTCGTCACGATCAGTCGGGTGTTTTGCAGGAAGCAAAAACCACTCGTACAGACCTTGCCTGCCGATATCGGTAATGGTGTAGACCTTGCGATCAGGTTTGCCGTCTTGTGGTTCGAGCCGACAACTTACTGCGCCCATATCGGCGAGTTTGTTGAGTTCACGGTAAACCTGCTGATGGCTGGCTTTCCAGAAGTGGCCGATGGCGTGAGAAAACTCTTTGGTTATATCGTAACCAGTTGCATCACGATGGTTCAACACCGTGAGAATTACATGCGGTAGTGACATCTCTTCTATCCAAAATCTAAAAAGGCGATCCTTAGCCCTGGGACGTCGCTCTATGGCGAATTATTTATTTCCGCAACACTGGGTGGATCGATTCGTCATTAATGGTCCTTAGTATCGCCAAAGGCCAACATTATTTACACCCAAAGTAGCGGGGCGAAAAATGGCGATACACCACGACATCAAAACGGTTAATTATACGTCGGTGTTTTGCCTTGGTCTGAGCAGTGAAAATTCTCAGACTAGACATGAAAACATATTAATAACATTATCAATCCAACAACAATCGAAAAAGCCTTTTTGAAAATAAAAAAGGCTGCAACTTAGCAGCCTTTCTTACTTTTGATTCGATTTCTCACTTATCCGGTGTTACGCATACCTGCTGCAATACCGGCGATGGTTACCATCAATGCTTCATCGAGCTCAGGGCTTTCTTGCTCTGAAGCGCGCGTGCGGCTAAGTAGTTCAGCCTGAAGCATATTGAGTGGCTCGACATAAATGTTACGCAGACGAATCGCTTCTGCGCCCCATGGGTTTTGTTCCATTAAGTGATCGCTGTTCTCGACCATCAGTATGGCTTTGATATCTTGCGCTAAGCGTTCACGAAGCTGCTCACCAAGAGGCCATAACGCTTCATCAACTAGCTTCTCGTCATAGTATTGCGAAATAGATGGACTGGTTTTAGTGAACACCATTTCGAGCATACCCAATCGGGTTGAGAAGAATGGCCATTCACGACACATCTCTTCGAGTTGCTTCAAGTGACCATTATCGATGGAGTATTGGATGGCTTGACCCGCACCTAACCAAGCAGGCAGCAGCAAGCGGTTTTGGCTCCATGCGAAAATCCATGGAATTGCACGCAAGCTTTCTACGCCGCCATTCGGGTTACGTTTTGCAGGACGCGATCCCAATGGCAGTTTGCCAAGCTCTAACTCTGGTGTGGTTGAGCGGAAGTAAGGAACGAAATCTTTACTGCCACGCACAACATCGCGGTACGCATCACAAGAAACGTCACTCAGTGTCTCCATCAGATCGCGCCATTCTTGCTTTGGTGCCGGAGGTGGCAGCAAGTTGGCTTCAAGGATGGCACTGGCATACAGATTTAAGCTGTTGGTAGCGACATCAGGGAGACCTAACTTAAAGCGGATCATCTCACCTTGTTCTGTCACGCGCAGGCCGCCTTTTAGGCTGCGTGGTGGTTGAGACAATAATGCCGCGTGTGCAGGTGCACCACCGCGACCAATTGACCCTCCACGACCGTGGAACAATACCAGGTCAACCCCAGCGTTTTCACACAGCGAAACCAGTGACTCCATGGCTTTGTACTGCGCCCAACCTGCGGCCATGACACCGGCATCTTTGGCGGAGTCCGAGTAGCCAATCATGACCATCTGGAAATTCTGGATAAAGCCGCGATACCAATCAATGTTCAGCAGTTGACTGATCACTGATTCGGCATTGTTCAAATCTTCGAGGGTTTCAAACAGCGGGCAGACATCCAAGCGGAACGGACAACCTGCTTCTTTAAGCAGAAGATGAACCGCCAATACGTCCGATGCAGTACGTGCCATCGAAATAACGTATGAACCTAGGGCTTCACGCGGCTGCTGGGCAACGATACGGCAAGTATCTAATACCTCTTGTACGTCATCAGATGGCTCCCAGTCACGAGGCAGCAGAGGGCGCTTTGAACTGAGTTCTCGGATCAAGAATGCTTGTTTGTCTTGCTCGCTCCATTGGCTGTAGTCGCCCATGCCAAGGCAGCGGGTCACTTCAGACAACACGTCAGCATGACGGGTACTTTCTTGACGGATATCGAGTTTGATGAGGTTAACGCCGAAGCAGCGAATACGACGCAACGTATCGAGCAACAAGCCATCAGCGATAATGCCCATACCGCACTCATGCAGTGATTGGTAACAGGCATGTAGCGGTGTCCACAGCTGATCAACGTTGGTCAGAATATCTTTTTCATCAATATGCTGGCCTTTGATTTGTGCATCAAGACACTCCAGCGTATTGGTGAGTGTTTTGCGCAGGGATTTCAAAATCGCACGGTACGGTTCGTGCTCATCGCCTGCCATTGCACGAACAATGTCATTGCAGCGAGTCATCGACAGTTCGCTGACGAGCTCCTGAATGTCACCGAGGTACAAGTCGGCAGCTTTCCAGCGAGACAGTAGCAGCACCTCTTGGGTCACTTCCGCCGTCACAAATGGGTTACCGTCGCGGTCGCCACCCATCCAGCTTGAAATCTGAATTGGCGCGGCGTCAACTGGAAGGCTATGACCAAGGTGGCGTGTTAGTTTTTGATCAAACTGACGCAGGAATTCAGGAACGGCTTGCCATAGGCTGTTTTCAATAACGGCATAGCCCCATTTCGCTTCATCTAAGGGCGTCGGACGTTGCTGACGAATAACATCGGAATGCCAAGCTTGCGCGATCAATTGCTCTAGGCGCAATTCTGCTTTACCGCGCTCGGTGCTGGAAAGATCATCAAGCTCTAGCTTCGACAAGCATTTGTTAATCTGAACGAGTTTATGAATGGTGGTTCGACGCGCAATCTCTGTAGGGTGTGCGGTTAACACCAGCTCAATCTTCAAATCCTCAACGGCTTTTTCTGCATCGATACTAGAGACATCGTTGCCTTTCAGGCGCTGGAACAAGTCATCCAGAGCATCAGGGCTGCAGATCAGCTCTTCGCAGTTGCGGGAAACAGAGTGATATTGCTCTGCAATATTGGTGAGGTTAAGAAACTGGCTAAATGCGCGTGCTACAGGGAGTAATTGGTCATTGGGAAGACTCTGCAATACGTCAATGAGCTTGGCGTGATCGTCTTTGTTTCCAGCTGATGCCGATTTAGAAAGCTGTCGAATCTCTTCTACTTTTGCAAGCAATTCATCGCCGTGGGCGCCCTTGATGGTATTACCCAGCAAGTGACCCAGCATACTGACGTTGCTTTTTAGAGCGTCATACTTGTCATTCATAAGTCATCCATTTCGTAACTTTGTTACATCCAAATTGCAATCGTAATGGCTCAATCTAGCCAATGAGAGGGCCTAAGGTCAATCTTATACGTACTGAAAGTGATACTTTTTCACGTCCATCCCCATACGACTTGGGCGCGCTGGGAGTTGTAACAAAATTACAATAAAGTGAACGCGATACATTATCTGTGAGCGAGTGAGAATCTTGGCGGTTTTATTTTGAGTATACTGTTGACATTAGTCACTTATCACGCTAAAAAGCACATATAAATTCATTTTAAATGAATAAACAATTATAAAGCTCATTGGATGCAGCGAAAGGTACGATACGAAATGGATAAGTTCTCAACCCCCCTTCTCCAGCGACGACGCCGACGTTAATCATAACGTTGGGTGCGTGTGCCCCTCCTGCAGCTGAGTGAGCTGAATGTTTCATCTAGTCATTACCAGACAGCAAAACGGATTTTTATGTTAAAGACAGTGATCGTCGGTGCCAGCGGTTATACCGGTGCCGAGCTGACCAGAATGGTTCACCTCCATCCCCAACTTGAATTGACCGGTCTTTATGTATCTGAAAACAGTACAGATGCGGGTAAGCCGATCAGCGATCTTCATGGCACATTAAAAGGTTTGATTGATTTGCCATTGTTGCCGCTCAGCAGTGTTGAGAGCGTGGCGCAAACAGCAGATGTCGTGTTGCTGGCGACAGCCCATGAAGTCAGCCACGATATCGCGCCTGTGTTTTTGGCGCAGAGCTGCAAGGTGTTTGATTTGTCGGGCGCGTTTCGCGTTCAGTCTGATAGTTTCTACACCACCTTTTACGGTTTTGAACACCAGTATTCAGATTGGCTAGATAAAGCCGTTTACGGTTTGGCAGAATGGAACCATGAAGCGATTGCAACTGCCGATCTCATCGCTGTGCCGGGCTGTTACCCAACGGCATCACAATTGGCTCTTAAGCCGCTGATTGATAATGGCTTGTTGGATCTAAACCAATGGCCAGTGATCAATGCAGTGAGCGGCGCTTCCGGTGCAGGACGTAAAGCATCGATGACGAACAGCTTTTGCGAAGTTAGCCTACATGCCTATGGCATATTCAGCCACCGCCACCAGCCAGAGATTGCAACGCACCTTGGCTGTGATGTGATATTTACGCCTCATCTTGGTAATTTCAAACGCGGTATTCTCGCAACCATTACAGCAAAGCTAGCGGATGATGTGACAGAATCTGCGGTGTCTGATGCACTTGAAAGCGCTTATCAAGATATGCCATTGGTGCGTCCACTGGGTGCAGGCCAAAGCGCGAAATTGCAATCGGTTCAACACACAGGTTTTTGTGATATCGGCTGGTCGGTGAAAGGGCAGCACGTGATTTTGACCTCTGCTATCGATAATCTGCTTAAAGGCGCGGCGAGCCAAGCCATGCAATGCATAAACATTCGTTTTGGGTTTGCGCCGTTAACGGCCATTGTGTAGGAGAGTCATGATGAGTTTACGTCCTTTAGTGGTGAAACTGGGTGGTGCAGCGCTTTCTTGCACTGAGACACTAGAAAAACTATTTAACGCCATTGCTGCATACAAAGCGTCTGCGCATCGTGAGATTGTGATTGTTCACGGTGGTGGCTACTTGGTCGATGACCTGATGAAAGCACTGAACCTGAAGGTCGAGAAAAAGCAGGGCCTACGTGTCACACCAAAAGATCAGATTAATGTGGTCGCCGGTGCACTCGCAGGAACGGCAAACAAATTGCTACAAGGGCAAGCAGTTAGAAGCGGCATTCACTCTGTCGGTCTGAGTTTGGCAGATGGCGGACTTTGTAAGATTACCCAACTTGATCCTGAGTTGGGCAATGTGGGCAAAGCGGCGCCTGGTGACGCTAAGTTACTGCAAGCGATTTTGGCGACAGGTTGCGTGCCCATTATCAGCTCGATTGGCCTTGATGCTGATGGCGAACTGATGAATGTGAATGCGGATCAGGCGGCGGTTGCGGTTGCCGCTGCGCTGGATGCAGAGCTGGTCTTGTTGTCAGATGTGAGTGGCGTGCTTAATGGAAAAGGCAAGCTGATGCCGGCACTTGATGCAAAATTGGCTGATGAATTAATTGAAAGCGGCGTGATCACGGACGGCATGGTCGTCAAAGTGAAAGCGGCGTTTGAAGCGGCAAATGCGCTAGGTCGTCCGATTGAAGTGGCGAGTTGGCGTTATCCTGAGCGGCTGGCTGATTTATTCAGCGGCGGCAACATCGGTACCCGTTTTACTGTTTAACTGAATTTATATCCCTATATTTATGTCGTTCACCGCCTGTACTGACCGTCAGAGCGGTAACAAGGAGAGTTACTATGAGCACTATTAAGAAGGTTGTACTTGCGTATTCTGGCGGTCTCGACACGTCGGCGATCATTCCATGGCTAAAAGAAAACTATGACTGCGAAGTCATCGCGTTCGTGGCCGATGTGGGTCAGGGCGAAGAAGAGCTGGTTGGTATTGAAGAAAAAGCCATCGCTTCTGGTGCATCAGCGTGTTACATCGCTGACCTGAAAGAAGAAATGGTCTCTGAGTATATCTACCCGAGCCTGAAAACCGGTGCCATGTACGAAGGCAAATACTTGCTAGGTACATCAATGGCGCGTCCTATCATCGCGAAAGCGCAGGTTGAATGTGCGCTAGAAGTGGGTGCTGATGCGTTGTGTCATGGTTGTACGGGTAAAGGCAATGACCAAGTACGTTTTGAAAGTGCATTTGCTGCATTGGCACCGCATTTGAAAGTGATTGCGCCATGGCGTGAGTGGGATCTTCGCAGCCGTGAAGCCCTGTTGGATTATTTGGCAGAGCGCAAAATCCCTTGTACTGCAAGCCTTGAGAAAATCTACAGCCGTGATGCTAACGCTTGGCATATCTCTACTGAAGGCGGCGTTCTGGAAGATACGTGGAACCAACCTAATGAGCTTTGCTGGGTTTGGACGGTTGATCCTGAGCAAGCGCCAGATCAAGCTGAAACAGTCACCTTGATGGTCGAAAAAGGTGAAGTGACCGCAGTGGATGGTCAGGCAATGTCACCGTATCAAGTCCTCACAACGTTAAACGAAAAAGGTTCACGCCACGGTGTGGGTCGTATCGATATTGTTGAAAACCGTTTGGTCGGTATGAAGTCTCGCGGTTGTTACGAAACACCCGGCGGCACCATCATGATGGAAGCACTGCGTGGTGTAGAACAACTGGTATTGGACAAAGATTGCTTCGAGTTCCGTGAAGAGCTTGGTCTAAAAGCCTCTCACCTTATTTATGATGGTCGTTGGTTCACCCCACTGTGCAAGTCAATTTTGGCAGCAGCCGATGAGCTGGCTGAAGCCGTGACCGGTGAAGTGGTAGTGAAACTGTACAAAGGACAGGCTACAGTAGTGCAGAAGCGCTCGATCAATAGCTTGTACTCAGAAGAGTTTGCGACCTTTGGTGAAGATGATGTTTATGATCACAGCCATGCAGGTGGCTTTATCCGTCTTTACTCGCTATCAAGCCGCATTCGTGCGCTAAATGAAAAAAAACAAAAATAGATAGCTGGAAGCAATAGAGATTAAGGAGAAGTAAATATGGCGTTATGGGGCGGAAGGTTTAGTCAGGCAGCCGACACACGTTTTAAGCAGTTTAATGATTCGTTGCGTTTTGACTATCGCCTCGCGGAGCAGGACATTGTGGGCTCCATCGCTTGGTCTAAAGCGTTGCGCTCAGTGGGTGTTCTGACAGAGCAGGAACAACAACGTTTAGAGTTGGCGCTGAACGAAATTAAGTTAGCTGTGATGGAAGATCCAGAACAGATCCTGCGCTCCGATGCCGAAGATATTCACAGCTGGGTTGAGCAACAGTTGATTGCCAAAGTCGGTGACTTGGGTAAAAAACTGCACACAGGTCGTTCGCGTAACGATCAGGTGGCGACTGATCTCAAGCTTTGGTGTCGTCAGCAGGGTCAGCAGCTTCTCCTTGCTCTTGATAAGCTACAAAACCAAATGGTTCAGGTAGCAGCAGTGAATCAAAGCACCGTATTGCCTGGCTACACGCACTTGCAACGCGCCCAACCGGTGACGTTTGCACACTGGTGCCTCGCGTATGTAGAAATGTTTGAACGTGATTATTCTCGTTTGAGCGATGCGCTAAATCGCCTCGATACCTGCCCATTGGGTTCAGGTGCATTGGCAGGAACTGCGTATCCTATCGACCGTGAAGCGCTAGCGCATAGCCTGGGTTTTCGTCGTGCAACCCGCAATAGCTTAGATTCCGTGTCTGATCGTGACCATGTGATGGAGCTGATGTCGGTGGCAACCGTCTCTATGCTTCACTTGTCACGTATGGCAGAAGACCTGATTTTTTATAACTCGGGCGAATCGAACTTTGTTGAGTTGGCCGATACGGTGACATCAGGTTCATCTTTGATGCCACAAAAGAAAAACCCAGATGCTCTTGAGCTTATTCGAGGCAAGACTGGCCGTGTTTACGGCGCAATGTCCGCCATGATGATGACAGTGAAAGCGCTGCCATTGGCGTACAACAAAGACATGCAAGAAGACAAAGAAGGCCTGTTTGACGCGTTGGATACTTGGTTTGATTGTATCGAGATGGCAGCACTTTGTTTCGATGGCATCAAAATCAACAAAGAACGTACCTTGGAAGCGGCGATGCAAGGCTATTCTAACGCCACAGAGCTAGCTGACTACTTGGTTGCAAAAGGCATTCCTTTCCGTGAAGCGCACCATATTGTGGGTGTTGCAGTTGTTGCCGCCATTGAAAAAGGTTGTGCACTGGAAGAGTTATCGCTGGATGAGATGAAAGAGTTCTCGTCCGTGATTGATGAAGATGTCTATCCGATCCTAACTATTGAATCCTGCCTTGAAAAACGCAGTGCTTTGGGCGGCGTAGCGCCAACCCAAGTGGAATATGCCATCAGTCAGGCAGAGAAGCGTCTAGATAAGCGTTACTCTCCACGGGTGAAAGTGCGTGGTGCAAGGCTGACCGATCTCGATGCCATTGAAGGCATGGTGGTTTACTGGGCGGGGCTGGGTGAAAACTTGCCGCGTGAACGCAATGAATTAGTACGTGATATTGGCTCGTTTGCGGTGGCAGAGCATCAGGGCGAAGTCACAGGCTGTGCATCATTGTACGTTTATGACTCAGGTTTGGCAGAAGTGCGCTCATTGGGTGTGGAAGCAGGCTGGCAGAACCAAGGGCAAGGTAGCGCTATCGTGCAGAACTTGTTGAAGAAAGCCAAAAACATGGCTATCAAGAAAGTGTTTGTACTGACACGTGTTCCTGAGTTCTTTATGGGACAAGGCTTTATTCCAACCTCAAAATCTTTGCTGCCAGAGAAAGTGATGAAAGATTGTGAACGTTGTCCGCGCTTACATGCGTGTGATGAAGTGGCACTTGAGTTTACTTTTGACCAAGACAGACTGATTGCCAAAGCAAACGTTGCGTAAATGGCGAGAATAACAAACATGAAAAAACCGGCTTCGGCCGGTTTTTTGTTTTTAGTCCGCTATGACTGAGTGTCTGAATCGCCTCGGCGAAAAGGCATCAAAATCAAATGAAGTGCGAGCAAGATGGCACTCGCGCCACCTGCAAATAATAACGTAATTGATTCAATGGATTTGGGTGTGTTGCTGAACCACACAAACCAAATTGGCCAAAGCAGCAAATTCATCACTGCAAGCTGAATCATGCAGCGTTTACAGCGCCCAAGTTTGGCGCGTATGGAAAGGGATGCATCTTGGCAGAATCGGCAACTCATTTGCGTTTAGCCCTAAAACAATCAACTGCTTGCAGACTACAAATAAAAAAGCCCTCCGTAAAGGAGGGCAAAGTGCAAGTTTACAAATAGACGAATACGTCAGTATTCCAATAAGGGGTGGATTAGCAGCCCGGACCGCAGTCCAGACAATGTTTAATCATTTCAGGACCTAGGTGCAGTTTTGCATTTAGGTCACGAAGGGCGGTGCGCACGCCTTCTTCAATCACAGGATGGTAGAACGGCATGTCAAGCATCTGCGAAATGGTCATTTGGCTTTGGTGTGCCCATGCAAGCAGGTGTGCAAGGTGCTCAGCATTTGGCCCCATCATTTCTGCGCCCAAGAAACGTCCAGTGCCTTGCTCGCCGTAAACGTTTAACATGCCTTTGTTACGCAGCATCACACGTGAGCGGCCTTGGTTTTCAAACGACACGGTACCAATTTCAAAGCAACCACAGGTGCCAAGACGAGAGGTGATGTCTTTGTAGGTTTCACCTACCATTGCGATTTGTGGATCCGAGAATACCGCCGATATTTTACTGCGACGTAGACCTGCACGGATGTCAGGGAAGCGACCCGCGTTGTCACCCGCAATACGGCCTTGATCGGCAGCTTCGTGAAGCAAAGGCATCTGATTGCTTGAATCACCTGCAATGAAGATGGAATCAACACTGGTTTGCATCGTGTAATGATCGGCTGTCGGTACGCCGCGCGCATCCAATTCCATACCCGTTTTTTCAATGTCTAACTTGTCGACATTTGGACGACGACCTGTTGCGGCCAACACGTAATCAACGACCATGTGTTGCTCCTCGCCTTGCTTGTCGAGGTAACGAATATGAACTTTCTCGCCCTCACGGACCATCTCTTCAACCTTGGCATCGGCATCCAAATAAAACTCTTCATTGAAGGCTTTGTCTGCATAAGCCATTACCGTTGGATCTGTCAGTGGGCCAACTTGTCCGCCAACACCAAACAGTTTCACGTTTACGCCAAGACGATGGAGTGCTTGACCTAACTCTAGACCGATCACGCCAGGGCCAAATACTGCGACGGATTCAGGCAGGTCGTCCCATTCGAACACATCGTCGTTAATGATTAAGCGGTCGCCCAAGTCATTCCAAGGTGCTGGCCATGTCGGGCGGGAGCCGGTTGCAATAACAACGCGCTTTGCTTCGATGCGAGTGTGGTCATCGACCATCAGTGTATGGCTGTCGATGAATGTTGCGTAGCCTGCCACTTTGTCTTCAGCAGGGATTTCATCAACGCCTTCCAACACAAAGCCGACAAAGCGGTCGCGTTCACGTTTAACGCGATCCATCACTTCACGACCATTGATGTTGATTTCACCTTGAGGATAAACGCCGAAGCCTGGCGCTTTCTCGATGTGATGAACAGCTTCAGCGGCGGCAATCAGCAGTTTGGATGGCATGCAACCGACACGGGCACATGTTGTTCCGTAAGGGCCACCTTCAATTATTACAACATTGTCAGTGTGTGCCTTTGCGGCGCGATAAGCACCAAGTCCTGCGGTACCACCACCAATTACAGCTACATCAACATTCAAGGTTTTCATTGTTCTTCTCCAGATGAAACAAATTCCAGAAGGCGCGATAAATCGATAAGGCTTCTAAATAATAAGGGCTGCATGTGCAGCCCTTGGATGACGATTGATTGAGATTAAGCGAAGTACGCTTCCAACTCGTCGCTACCACCAATGTGCTTACCACCGATGAAGACTTGCGGTACGGTTGCACGGCCGCTTATCGCGCGGAGGCTAACGGTAGTGGCATCTTGACCAAGTACAATTTCTTCGAACTGTAGCTTGTTATCGATCAGCAGTTGTTTTGCTTTCGAGCAGAAAGGACAACCTGGTTTGCTGAATACCGTAATGGATTCTTGCAGTTTATGGTCTGGTGCAATGTATGCCAGCATGGTGTCAGCGTCAGACACTTTGAACGGGTCGCCTGGCTCGTTTGGCTCGATGAACATTTTCTCTACTACGCCATCTTTGACTAGCATGCTGTAACGCCATGAGCGCTCACCAAAACCAATGTCATCTTTGGCGACTGCCATGCCCATGCCGCGAGTAAACTCTGCATTGCCGTCTGGGATGAAGGTAATGTTCTCTGCGTCTTGGTCTGCTTTCCATGCGTTCATCACGAAGGTGTCATTCACGGAGACACAAAGGATGTCATCAACGCCGTGCTCTTTAAAGACAGCGTGCAGCTCGTTGTAGCGTGGCAGGTGAGTGGATGAACACGTTGGCGTAAACGCACCTGGCAGGCTGAATACAGCGACTGTCTTGCCAGCAAATAGTTCGTCAGTTGTGACGTTAACCCATGCATCGCCTTGGCGAGTTGGGAACGTTACGTTTGGGATTTTTTGACCTTCTTTGTTAATCAGTTCCATGGTGTTACCCCTTAAATAATTATTGTTTTTTAGTTCTTTAATCCGGTGTTCCCGGTTGATGTGATTATATTATGCCGAGAGGGGTAGATAGATCTAATTGATTAGGTTTATCATTTTAATAAGTGAAATCTATCAAAGGGGCATTTGGCGTGAATATCCGAGATCTCGAATACTTGGTGGCTTTGTCTGAGCATCAGCATTTTCGCAAGGCTGCAGAGGCATGTTTTGTCAGTCAACCTACTCTGAGTGGACAGATACGCAAGCTTGAAGATGAGCTTGGCGTGATGTTGCTTGAGCGTACTAGCCGAAAAGTGTTGTTTACTGATGCGGGAATGCAGCTTGTTAGGCAAGCGCAAAAGATCCTGATGGAAGTAAAAGTGCTGGAAGAAATGGCGAGTCAACAAGGGGAGGAGATGTCGGTCCCTTTGCATGTTGGGTTTATTCCCACGATTGGTCCGTATCTATTGCCGTATATAGTGGCTGCCATTAAGCAGGCTTTCCCTGAGTTAGAGCTATTTTTGCACGAGGCGCAAACCCATCAATTGGTGCAACAGCTCGATGAAGGCAAGCTTGATTGCATTATCGTCGCGACAGTCAAAGAGACCGAGCACTTTAAAGAAATTCCGCTTTATCTCGAGCCGATGTTGGTGGCTGTGCCAGAAAGCCATCGTTGGGCAAAAGAAAAAGAAATCACTATGCCGTCATTGCATGGAGAAAACTTATTAATGCTTGCTGATGGGCACTGCTTGCGCGATCAGGCGCTGGGGTTTTGTTTTGCGGCAGGTGCAAAAGAAGACACACGATTCCGAGCAACCAGCTTGGAAACGCTGCGTAACATGGTCGCAGCCGAAACGGGGATCACCTTGTTGCCTAAGTTATCCGTCCCGAAAAGTATGCACCGTGATGGCGTGGTTTATATCAAAGCGGTTGATCCGGAGCCAACACGGTTGGTTACCTTGGACTATCGTCCTGGCTCGCCGTTGCGAACACGCTATGAAAAACTGGCTGTTGTGATTGCGGATTCGATGAAAGAAGTGTGCCATCCGGTAAGCAGGTAGAAAAGCGGGTGGGTTCAATACAACAAAGGCGCCAATCGGCGCCTTTGTTTATGGTAAGTATTGATGTGAGCGGTTAAGTGTTAGAACAGCTCCTCGCCTTCAGACTCATAAATATTGCCGCCATTTGATGCCGCCGCTGAGACATACTCTGTCGGCTCGGTTCCTTTTTGAAAGTACTCAAACATCGAGCTGGCATCATTCTTACGAGTGAGTAGGCCGGTGTCTCTATCGATACGCACTTTCACGATATCTGATGGTACAACCTTGCGTTGTTCTGGCACATCAACCAGTGCGTCTGACATAAAGTCTATCCACGCAGGCTGTGCTGTTTTAGCGCCCGCTTCGCCACCTGAGACTTGATCATTTGCCAAGTTGGCGTTGCGTGACGTTTTGCCCAACTTACGTGAGTGATCATCAAAACCTACCCAGACGGTTGCCACTAGACCTGGGGAGAAACCCGTGTACCACGCATCTTTTGAGTCGTTAGTCGTCCCTGTTTTACCGCCGATATCACGTCGATTTAGCGGTTTTTGCGCGCGCCAACCTGTGCCGTTCCAGCCAGTGCCTTGACGCCAGTTACCGCCACCCCAAATGTTTGCTTCCAGCATTTCTCTGACCAAGAATGCGTTCTGCTCACTCACGACCTTAGGTGCAAACTCGGGTTCATTTTCCATGCCTGCGGTTTGCTCTAGTAAATTTTCCTCTTCCGACAAGTTCGCTGAGTCACGCTTGCTGGTTGGGTTATCACAATTTTCATGGCAGATGGTTTGCGGGGTTGCGCTGTATTCTAATTCGCCAAATGCATCTTCGACTTTTTCAATGTAATACGGCTTGAGGTAATAACCGCCGTTTGCAAATACACCAAATCCTTGCGCCATTTCCATTGGCGTCAAACTACCTGCGCCCAATGCGAGTGCTTCTGCGCGCGGTAAGTCATCTTGCTTAAAGCCAAAACGGGTGAGGAAGTCGATTGTTTCATCCAGCCCAACACGACGAAGGACACGCACAGCCATGACATTCTTTGATTGTGCCAAACCGATGCGAGCACGGGTTGGGCCATCATAAGTCGGTGGCGAATTCTTCGGACGCCATGCGACACCCTGACTCGCGTCCCATCGATTGATAGGGGCATCATTAACCAGTGTTGCCAGTGTCATGCCTTGATCAATGGCTGCTGAGTAGATGAATGGTTTAATGCTTGAACCTACCTGACGGATAGACTGTGTTGCGCGGTTGAACTTGCTGTGGACGAAGTTAAAGCCGCCCACCAATGCCTTGACGGCACCATTGTCAGGAGAGATAGCAACCATGGCCGTATTGGCATCCGGCACTTGGCTGAGGTGCCAAGTGTCATCGATATTCCGGACCCAAATTTGTTCACCAGCACTCAATATGTCTGCGGCTTGTTTCGGCGCAGAACCTTGACGGGTATCGGTGACATAGCGACGAGCCCATTTCATGCCATTCCAAGGCAGGGTAGCTATATCGCCATTTTGAAGTTCAACCTCGGCGGTTTTTGCGTCAACGTTTGTCACGACAGCAGGTTTGAGATCACCATAGGATGGTTGCTTCTTGAGGTGTGCTTGGATTTTATCAGCATCCCAAGGCGTGGTTTTATCCTTCCACAATGTCGCAACAGCGCCGCGGTAACCATGGCGTTGGTCATAAGAGAGCAAGTTGTTAACAGTAGCTTCTTGTGCTGAATTTTGCAGACGAGAATCGACCGTGGTGTAAACCTTCAAGCCTGATTCATAAACGTCTGCACCGTATTTATCTACAGCCCATGCACGTGCCAATTCTGCCACATAGGGTGCGTTTAGCTCGATTTCAGCGCCATGGTAGCGAGCAACCAGTGGCTCATTTCGAGCCTGCTCATATTCAGAACGGGTAATGTAGCCCTCGTCCAACATACGTTTTAGTACGACGTTACGGCGATGGGTTGCGCGCTCTACCGAATAAATCGGGTTCATTGTTGATGGTGCTTTTGGCATGCCAGCAAGGGTGGCGATTTCACTCAGGGTGAGTTCGTTCAACTCTTTGCCAAAATACACGCGTGCAGCAGCGCCAAATCCGTAGGAGCGATAACCCAAGAAAATCTTGTTGACGTATAGCGTCATGATTTCTTGTTTTGTCAGCAATTGCTCAATGTGGATGGCGATGAAAATCTCTTTGATTTTCCGCATGATTTTCTTCTCATTAGAGAGGAAGAAATTACGTGCCAATTGCTGAGTAATGGTACTCGCGCCTTGTTTGGCGGAGCCAGACATCGCGACCACAATTGCCGCGCGAGTAATGCCAATCGGATCAATGCCAGGATGCTCGTAAAAGCGGCTGTCTTCGGTGGCGATCAATGCATTCATTAAATTTTGAGGAATTTGATCGTAAGTGACTGGTATACGACGTTTTTCACCAAATTGAGAGATAAGTTTGCCGTCTGCGCTAAATACCTGCATTGGTGTTTGCAACTCGACATCTTTGAGGGTGGCTACATCTGGTAACTCTGGTTTTACATAAATATAAAACCCAAAGATTGTACCCACTCCAAACAATATGCAAATCAATGCAATGATAAGCAGCCGCTTAATGAACTTCACTTGATATTTCCCGTCACGTTTTTTGTCGAACCGTCAGATCGATTAGTGTCGTTAGTATAAAGACAACTGAACAAAAAATAACGGATCCGCAAAGAGAACTTTCAAAAAAGTTACTTGATGCTGACTTTTAAGAAGGTAGCGCTGCAAATGTTTGGTGTAACAACAACAGTGGGCATCGATATTGGCACAAGTGCTGTGCGAGCGGCCTTACTTCAGCAAGGTAGCAAATCAGTCGCGTTAAAAACGCTCTTGGTTGTGCCTTACGAAGTAGAAACATTGGAAGCGGTACTACGAGGGTTAAAAAAGCAGATTAGTAAAGCTTGCTCAATGCCTTGGCATTGGCCAAAACACCAAATCATGGGCGTACCGCAAAGCAGTGTTGCGGTAAAACGTTTTCCGCCACTCGCTGACGTGCCAGATCATGAGCAATTTGTGCAAGTGGGCTTGCAGCTCTCTGAAAGCCTTGGACTGCCTATTGACGAACTGCTTTATGATTATCACGTGCTTGACGATAAAAGTGCGACCGAGGTGTATGCCTGTCGAAAGTCCATGCTTAACGAGACGCTCAATGGGCTTGAAAGTGCGGGTTTTGAGCTTTCTGTGATCGAATTACATACTCAAGCTTTAATGCGTTTATATCGCGAGCAGTCAGGCCATCAGTTGATGCAAGGCATAGGCTTGTTGGTCGATGTGGGTAGTGAGCGGTTACAGATTTGTATGGGAGACGGTCAATCGGGACAGTTTTACCGAGAGTTACCCGCCCCGGTACTGTCTGGAGCCTCTGATGCCAAACTGGCTCGACAGCACTTTACTGAACAGCTTGCTGATGTCATTAAGCGTCATTACCAACTTGCTGCGACACAGCTTTCAGGTGCAGAAGTTTCACATGTTTGGCTATCAGGAGAGAGCGCGAAAAGCGTTGATATTTCATTACTTGAAACGTGTTTGTCTTGGCCTACTCAGGCGCTCAACCCCTTACAGGGGCTGGTCTACTCCCCGAATATCATTGAGCAACTCAACGAGCCAGTCAGTGCTTGGTCTACCGCGATTGGTTTAGCACTTCGAGGAGTCTCGCATGATCGTCAGTATTAATTTACTGCCATGGCGTGATAGTAAACGCTTGGCTATGCGTCGACGATTTTTCCACAAAATAATGATTGCGATTTTAGTCGTGGCTGGATGTGTAGGGATGTCGCGTTGGGTGATTTATCAGCAATTAAACACCCAAGAAACGCGTAACGCACGCTTGCAAACTGAAATCGACAGTTTGAATAGCACCTTGCGCACCTTTGCAAAAAGAGAAATCGAGCGAGATGCGCTTCATCGTCGTTTAACCTTGGTCAACTCGCTGCAAAAACAACGCAATAACGCCACCATGCTGTTCAATCTCCTGCCTCAGATAACGCCTGATGGCGTTGTACTCGATAAAGTATCTATGACTTCAGCCAAGGTAAGCATTGAAGGGCGCAGTCGCTCAAATGCCCAACTGGCTAGCTTGCTGGCATTGCTTGAAGATGATGTTGGCGCAGATAACGTGCAAATTCATTCCATCATTAGTGATTCATCGCGCCCTACGTTGGTGGAAAAGCGATTTAAGGCAACGTTTGAGCTTGTGGGATATGTCATTCCCAATTTGCCGCAGGAGAAAAAAAATGACAGCTGATTGGCGTGATTGGGAACTCGATGAGATCCCTGAATGGTCCCCCGTCGCGCAAAACATCTTGCTTGGCGTTTTGGCTGTAACCCTTTTCGCCGCTTCTATTTTCTTTGTTGTGCTGCCAGCACAGGAAGAAGTAAATGCAGCAAAACAAGAGGAGAGCCTGCTTCGTACGCAGTTTCGTATTAAAGCGGAGCAAGTTGCCGCGTTACCCGACGTTGAAGAGCAAGTGCAGGAGCTGCAGCGTTACTATGCGCGCTTAACTCAGCAGCTTCCTGCACAAGATGAACTCGCCCTTTTACTCGCAGGTATCAATGATACTGGGCTCCAATATAACTTGAATTTTGCCCGTCTCAATTGGCGGAGCGGTAAACGTGTCGGTTGGCTTCACCAAGTACCCCTTGAGATTGAACTTAATGGTAGCTATCGCGATATTGGTCAGTTTTCTGCTGCATTGGCTCGTTTACCACGTATTGTCGCGCTGCAAGATTTCACTGTCTCACGCGTTGATAAGCGCAGCGATCTGCGTTTTGTGGTGACAGCGCATACCTATCGATATGAAAACAGGGAATTCGGGGGGGAGCAATGAGATACCTTTCTGGGCTGGCAGTGACACTGGCGTTAACGGGTTGCATGCAACATGAGACATCTCAAGATTTGGATCGCTTCATTGTGCAGACTTACGCTTCTGCGAAGGTGACTGCGACGCAATTGCCACCAGAGCCTAGCTATTTGGCAATGTCGTTTGAGCCCACTGTTGATTCTGATCCCTTTGTATTACCCATCGCAGAGCAAGAGGACACCTTGGCAAAAGGCGATTGCTGGCAACCTAATGATTTACCGAACAATAGAGACGCCTTGGAGGGGTATGAGCTGGCGTCGTTAGATTTTAAAGGTGTAATTGGCTTACCTGGCAGTTATTGGGCCTTAGTTGAAGCGCCAGATAACACGCTACATCGTGTAGGGCTGGGACGCATGATTGGAAATCATAGAGGTCGTGTCGACAGTATTAGCCAGCACACATTATCTCTCACAGAACATTTGCCGGATGGCCTAGGTTGCTGGCAAGTACGTAACGTCAGATTGGCACTAAATAACAATAAATAAGGGTAAAGAATGAGAAGCCTGAGGAAAGGATGCCAAGGCAACGTAAGCGGAGGTGTGCATTGGATTATTGCTTTAGCATGTCTGTTGCTGACGCCCGTTGTGTCTGCGGCCAACCAGTTACAAAACTTGGAATTTGCAAAGGGGGATAATGGTCGAACACTGCTGACCCTGACATTTGCGGATAAATCCGTTGTTACAAACTTTGATAAGAAAGACAAGACATTGACGATAAGTGCCAAAGCGACACAAATCGAAGATAACTTGATTGGAGCAAGAAGCCTTGACCAGATCGAAACCATCGCAACCTCGTTGGATGTGCAGACGGTTGACGACGACACGCAATTAACGCTAAAGACCAAGGGCTTTTTTGGTTACGACTATTATCAAACCAATAATGTGCTAACGGTAGAAATTATCCCGTTCTCATCGCTGCCTAGCGGTCAGTCTAAAAAAGATAAAGCAGCGAAGAAAAACGCCAATATATCGATTAACTTTCAAGATATTTCTGTGCGTTCAGTCCTGCAGATGGTGGCAGAGCACAATGGGTTTAACTTGGTGGTGTCTGATACGGTAAATGGCAATTTAACGCTTAGGCTCGATGATGTTCCGTGGCAAAAAGCACTAGACACCATCTTGAATGTAAAAGGCTTAGATAAGCGCCAGATGGGCAATATTTTGCTGGTGGCACCCAAAGCTGAGCTTGATGAGCAAGAGCGCTTGGTGCTTGAAAAACGTCGCACCGAAAGAGAGCTGGCATCACTGCGTTCAGAAGTGCTGCATATTAAGTACGCCAATGCCGTCGATCTTAAAAACATGCTTGATGGCGACGAAGATGAAGGGATCAGTCTACTGACTGAGCGAGGCAGCATCGCTGTCGACTCACGGACGAATGCCCTAGTGATCAGAGATTTGGCCGACAATATTGATGTGGTGAAGTCACTCATCGCATCATTGGATATTCCTGTTCAGCAAGTGGAGATAGAAGCGAGAATCGTGACCGTTGATGAGGGAACGTTGGAAGAGATTGGTGTGCGTTGGGGTGTCGCTAATCAAAACGGTAATTTCAATGTGGGAGGGTCGATTGAAGGAAATTGGCAACATTCAGATCGCATAGATTTCGGTGCAGATAATGAACCTGATGCTATTGAAATCGATGACTTCCTCAATGTAAACCTTGGCGCGGTGAGTCCTAATGCGGCAAGCATTGCTTTTCAGGTGGCTAATCTAGGCAAAGACTTGCTGTTAGATCTTGAGCTGTCAGCGCTTCAGGCTGAGTCTCGCGCTGAGATCATTTCGTCCCCTCGTTTGCTGACAACCAACAAGCGAGCAGCGTACATTGAACAAGGGACAGAATTGCCTTATCTGGAAGCGTCTTCAAGTGGCGCGGCGGCTGTGTCATTTAAAAAGGCGGTATTGAGTTTATCAGTGACACCTCAAATTACCCCTGACAACAAATTAGTGTTGGATTTGGAGGTCACCCAAGATAAGCCAGCTGGCACAGTAAAAGCGGGTACGGGTGAAGCAATGGCTATCAATACTCAGCGAATTGGTACACAAGTTCTCGTTAATGATGGTGAAACTGTCGTGCTCGGTGGTATTTATCAACACGAAATGATGGAAGGTGTCGATAAAATCCCCCTACTTGGTGACATTCCTGGACTAGGGCAACTCTTTCGCCGTAACTATGAAACCATGGGCAAACGGGAGCTTCTTATCTTTGTTACACCAAGAATTATGGCTCAATAAAGTCATTTAAGTCATTGTGTTATAATTGTTTACCGTAACAAATCGCATGAACAGGCAGAAGTGAGCACCAAGTGCACATTTCAGCCTGTTTCCTTCTTAACCACACTGTGCCCGTAAATTTAAACAGCCCTAAAGGCGTATTTTAAGTTGCCAAAGGGCTAGTTGACCTGAGATAATTTTTGGTCTGATCACGAATTATCTGTGAGGAAATTGGCGCCTCGGGCTTTCAAGTAGCGAGCCTGCGGGCGGTGTTGTTTTCATTAACCGCGCGTATATTGCTTAACATGGCTGAAAAACGAAATATCTTTCTTGTAGGTCCAATGGGGGCTGGCAAAAGCACAATTGGTCGACACCTAGCACAACAACTACACATGGAATTTTTTGACTCGGACACCGTGATTGAAGAGCGCACTGGTGCTGATATCGCATGGGTGTTTGATGTTGAAGGTGAAGAAGGATTCCGTGTTCGCGAAGAGAACGTCATCAACGACCTGACTGAAAAGCAAGGTATCGTGTTGGCGACTGGCGGTGGTTCTATCCTTAGTAAGGAGAGCCGTAATCGTCTGTCTGCTCGTGGCATCGTTGTGTATCTAGAGACCACTATCGAAAAGCAATTGGCACGTACTCAACGTGACAAGAAGCGTCCATTGCTGCAAACCGATCAACCTCGTGAAGTGCTGGAAGCATTGGCGGAAGAGCGTAATCCTCTTTATGAAGAAATCGCTGACTACGTAGTTCGTACTGATGATCAAAGCGCCAAGGTTGTGGCAAACCAAATCATCGAACTATTGGAAAATCACTAAGCACGAAAAAGGCATTCCATGGAAAGGATCGACGTTAACCTAGGCGACAGAAGCTACCCCATATCAATTGGTGCTGGATTGCTCTCAGATCCCACCTTCTTTTCTGATGCTAAAGGTCGTCAAGTGGTGGTTGTCACTAATGACACCGTTGCTCCGCTGTATGCGGATCGTCTCCTGGAAACCTTGAGAAAAGCTGGTGGTTTGCCAGCTTTGCTTACCCTTCCCGATGGTGAGCAGTACAAAACACTAGAGACATTCAACACCATCAATACCTTCTTGCTTGAAGGTAATTACGCCCGTGACGTTTTGATTGTCGCGTTAGGTGGTGGTGTGATTGGTGATCTGGTGGGCTTTGCTGCGGCTTGTTATCAGCGTGGTGTGGACTTTATTCAAGTACCTACTACCCTGTTATCGCAAGTGGATTCCTCTGTGGGGGGGAAAACCGCGGTGAACCATCCTCTTGGTAAAAATATGATCGGCGCGTTTTATCAACCTAAAGCGGTCGTGATTGATATTGACGTGATGAAAACCTTACCTGCACGTGAATTTGCAGCGGGTATGGCTGAAGTTATTAAATACGGCATTATTGTCGACAGTGCCTTTTTTGCATGGCTCGACGAAAACCTCGATGTACTCAACCAGCTTGATTCATCGGCTTTGGTGTATGCCATCAAGCGTTGCTGCCAGATTAAAGCGGATGTTGTTGCTGAAGATGAAAAAGAGTCTGGCGTTCGCGCGTTGCTCAATCTTGGTCATACTTTCGGTCATGCAATCGAAGCTGAAATGGGATACGGCAATTGGTTGCATGGCGAAGCGGTTGCCGCCGGTACCGTGATGGCTGCCAAAACGGCTCAGATTCAACAACTGCTTTCGCAAGAAGATGTTAGCCGTATCACTTCTTTGCTTGAAAAAGCGAATCTCCCCGTGAAAGCACCAGCAAGCATGGACTATGATGCGTTTATTAAGCATATGAAACGCGATAAAAAAGTGCTTTCAGGGCAACTGCGATTCGTGCTGCCAACATCGATTGGTACGTCCGAAGTGGTTGCAAACGTAACATCCGAGACGCTTGCTGAGGTCATTAAGACACACTAAGCGGGTTTGTATATGACAGGCTCCCATGACATGATCGCGCTGGATTTGGACAGTCAGATCCAGCTTTTGTCGAGAATTCAGTTTCTTACTCGATTCAGTTCTAACCTTGTTCAAATCACTGGCGAGCCTGGTGCAGGTAAGACGTGGTTGAGCGAACGCTATCTCGAGAATTGGGCGAACGAGCCCACCCAATCCCTTCTTATCTGCAACCATAGTCAGCAAGATGCGCAACATCGCGCAATCATCTTGCGTCAAATCGTGCGTGATGGCGTGTTCAATGAGCATGATTCCATGCTCCAAAGTCTCGAATATATGCTGGAAGGCAATGGGGTTCATGCCCTTATTGTCATTGATGATGCGCAACGTTTGAGTGCCTCGTTAATCGCTGAACTATGGGCATTGGTGACGCAAGCGCAACAGAGAGATGATTGGCAAATCAATGTGTTGCTGTTTAGTTTGCGTGGTAAATTGAACAAGTGGTTGCACAAAGTCTCTTACGGTCAAGGTGTTAAACCGTTAGAGTTAGAAATCAGCCCACTGGCTGATAATGAACGCGAGATGTTCATCGAAGTCATGATGGTCAACCGCCAATTGGATGCAGCGCAGCGCAGAGCGCTAAAGCAAAAAGCTGCCTCTTTGCCTTCTTTACCCGGCGCTTTGAGAGGGCTGGAACAGCAGGAGACTTCTCTGATGGAAGAGAAAAAACGTCGCTCACCTTTGCCTTTGATTATTCTATTGTTCCTTCTTTTTGCATTAGGTGGTGGTTTGGTGTGGTGGTCAATGGCACCTCAAACTTCACAAGAAGAAATCGTTGTTGAAACACCGGATGGTGTGAAAGAGTTGGCTGCGATGTTGGCCGAAAAAGAAAAAGAGCTAGCGCAACAAACCGCGGAACAGCAGGGGGAACCGGCGCTATCGGATACCTCCGAGGTCACTGATGACATGATTTTTCTGCCCGTCGCACCCGTTGTAGAAGGCATGACTGTTGGGCGTCGCGACCAAGACCGAAGAATTGTTGTTCCAGACAAAGTGGTTGATGCCATCATGGATGATCAAGAAATTGGTGGAGACGGCACCAATGCAGTGACCGAGCCATTAATCCCTGAATTAGCAACACCACAATCAAACACCGCCGCCCAAGCCAATACACAAACAAGCGGAGAAGCGCTCGTTGAGCAAGTGGCTGTGGATGAGACGACGGCATTAGTGACTGAATCAGTCAACGCGAGCTCTGACGTGCCGATGGCAAACAATCTACTGCTGACTGTCCCCGCGTCGCGTTATGCGCTGCAGCTTGCCGCGTTACAGTCTACCCAAGCGGTAGACGAGTTCTTATTGCAATATACTTTGCTAGGTCGTGCTTTGGTGTATGAAACGCGCCGAAACGGTGAGGCTTGGTATATGGTATTACTCGGTGACTACCCAAGTGTGGCAGAGGCTCGCCGTGCAGAATTGGCATTGCCTGCCAATATTCGCAACCTGAATCCATGGGCGAAATCCTTCACTCAAATTCATAAAGAGATTGGACTGGTTAATTAAGCGCAACTTGGCTTCACGTCAGGCGCGAAATTACGCTGATTGATGACAAAAAATGAGATACAATCCGCCACCTTTCGAACAGCTGTGGTAGTGGATACACATTAATGAAAAAGCATCGTGCCTTTCTTAAGTGGGCCGGGGGTAAATACTCTCTGGTTGAGGATATCCGCAAACACCTGCCGGAAGGCAAAAAGCTGATCGAACCTTTCGTTGGAGCAGGCTCTGTATTTCTGAATACAGACTTTGAACATTATCGCCTTGCTGACATCAATCCGGATCTGATTAATCTGTATAATTTGGTCAAACAAGAGCCTCAGCGCTATATCGATGACGTGCGAACCTTGTTTACTCAAGAGTACAATCAAAAAGAAGCCTATTTGTCGATCCGCGAAGAATTTAACGCCACCACAGATCCGTACCTGCGTTCATTGTATTTCCTGTATATGAACCGACATGGATTTAATGGCATTTTTGCCGCTACAACAAGAAAGGCGGCTTCAATGTGCCGTTTGGTTCTTACAAGAAACCTTATTTCCCGCAAGCGGAGCTTGAGTTCTTTTCAGAGAAATCAAAAAAAGCGATCTTTGTGTGCGAAGGATACGAGCAGAGCTTTAAGAGTGCGCGCCGTGGTAGCGTGATGTACTGCGATCCGCCATACGCACCGCTTTCTTCTACTTCCAATTTCACCACCTATTCCAGTGGTGGGTTCAGTCTTGATGATCAAGCCTTACTGGGTGAGTATGCCCGTAAAGCGGCAATGGATAAGAGTGTGCCTGTGCTGGTTTCAAACCATGATACGCCGCTAACGCGAAGTCTTTATCATGGTGCGTATCTCAATGTGGTGCGAGTGAAACGAACCATTAGTCGAAATGGCAGTGGCAGAAACAAAGTGGATGAGCTGCTGGCATTGTTCGCAAGTGAAAGTCCCGAGTCACCTTAATGCTCGGGCTGCACCAATCAGTGATCACTCATTGGGCATGATCAGTGACACAACCCCAATCAACCCCATGACAAACAAAACCACAAAAACAACACCGACAAAAATATAAGGCAGCATGCTCGATTGCTTAAAGTCCCGCTGCCTATTTTTGTCGGACTGTACGCCAAGCATCGCAGCGAACACACTTTTCACTACCTCCCAAATAGTGACCTTTTCTTCTTTTTGCTCGGTGTCGTGCATACACATTCTCTTTGATATTTGCCTGATCTGACTCCAGCTTAGTCTATTCGTCTGGGTGTCACTTGCGCCATCTGTAAAACTGCCGCGTTATGGTATCAATCAGCGGATCTGATAAGACACACGGTCTTTGATGGGGTAGAATTGCGCCGACGTTTGGGCTAGTGAGGCTATAGGATGAAGGATTTTCTGATTGCACCGTCAATACTCTCGGCGGATTTCGCACGTTTAGGTGAAGATGTCGCAAATGTACTGGCAGCGGGCGCTGACGTGGTGCATTTTGATGTGATGGACAACCATTTTGTACCAAACCTGACGTTTGGTGCGCCTATCTGTCAAGCACTTCGTGACTATGGCATCACCGCGCCAATTGACGTTCACCTGATGGTGAAGCCCGTTGACCGCATCATTCCTGATTTTGCCAAAGCCGGCGCAACGATGATCACCTTCCATGCAGAAGCAAGTGATCACGTAGATCGCAGCCTACAGTTAATCAAAGATCATGGCTGTCAGGCCGGATTGGTTTTCAACCCAGCTACGCCGCTGCACTATCTTGATCATGTGATGGACAAGCTCGACATGATTTTGTTGATGTCGGTTAACCCTGGTTTTGGCGGCCAGTCCTTCATTCCTGAAACATTGAATAAACTGCGCGAAGTGCGTCGTCGTATTGACGAAAGCGGTCGCAATATTCGCCTCGAAATTGATGGCGGCATTAAAGTAGATAATATCCGCGAAGTGGCAGAAGCCGGTGCTGACATGTTTGTCGCAGGCTCAGCTATTTTCAGTCAGCCTGATTACAAAGCAGTGATTGATGAAATGCGCGCGGAACTGAGTAAAGTAGGAAAATAATTCGTGACGGCAACCTTTGAAACCATCAAATACATCGCTTTTGATTTAGACGGTACGTTAGTCGACAGTGCCCCCGATCTTGCCGAAGGCATTCGCATGGCGCTAGCTGACCTTAACCTGCACACGGTGACGGATAACGACGTACGTGGTTGGATTGGCAATGGCGCGGAAATCATGCTCAAGCGTGCTTTAAGCCAAAGCGTTAATATCAACCCAGAATTGGATGAAGCGCTGTACCAAAAAATCCGTGCACGTTTTGATTTTCACTACGCGAACAACGGTCATGACAAAACTGTCGTGTACCCAGGTGTGAAAGACACGCTTTCAGCCTTGAAAGAGGCGGGTTATACGATGGGTATTGTGACCAACAAGCCGTATCAGTTTGTGCCTGAAATTTTGGAAGACCTCGGTTTGGCGCATTACTTTAGTGATGTGATTGGCGGGGATTCTTTGCCAACGAACAAGCCGGATCCAGAAGGGTTGGTTAGCCTACGTGACAAGCATGGTTTGAGTGATGTGCAAATGATGATGGTAGGTGACTCGAAAAACGATATCCTAGCCGCCAAAAATGCTGGCATTATCTCTGTTGGCCTGACATACGGGTATAACTATGGCGAGCCCATTAGCGACAGCGCGCCGGAATTTGTCGCAGACCAATTTAACCAGCTTTTAACGGTTCTCAGCACCGAAAAAACAGCGTAAATTAAAGATTCGAATTTTCTCGAACATACAGCCAGCGTTTAGTCACGCTGGCTGAATTGACTGACAGGAACAGAAAGAACATGAGTAATCCTACGACCAAACCCATTGTACTTAGCGGTGTTCAACCTTCTGGTGAACTCAGTATCGGCAACTACATTGGAGCTTTGCGTCAGTGGGAACAGATGCAAGATGACTACGATTGCCAATACTGCATCGTTGACTTGCATGCCATTACGGTACGTCAAGAAGCGTCAAAGCTTCGTGAAGCCACGCTGGACTCGCTTGCATTGTGCCTTGCTGTGGGTGTTAGCCCAGAAAAGAGCAACCTGTTTATTCAATCTCACGTGCCAGAGCATGCACAATTGGGTTGGGTGCTGAATTGCTACACCCAAATGGGTGAGTTAAATCGCATGACCCAGTTTAAAGATAAATCATCTCGCCACGCTGAAAATATTAATGCGGGTCTGTTTGGTTACCCCGTATTGATGGCTGCTGACATTTTGCTGTATCAAGCGAACCAAGTGCCTGTTGGTCATGACCAAAAGCAGCACCTTGAGCTAGCACGTGATGTCGCACACCGTTTCAACAATGTGTATGGCGAAGTGTTCTCTGTACCAGAGCCTTACATCCCACAAGTGGGTGCACGCGTGATGAGCTTGCAAGATCCGACTAAGAAGATGTCGAAGTCGGATGATAACCGCAACAACGTGATTGGTTTGCTAGAAGATCCAAAAGCCATTGCGAAGAAAATTAAGCGTGCCATGACGGATTCAGAAGAGCCGCCACGTGTGCTGTTCGACATCGAAAACAAGCCGGGTGTCGCGAACTTGATGGGCTTGATGTCTGTTGCGACGGGCAAGACGTTTGCTGAAATTGAAGCAGACTACGCCGACAAAATGTACGGTCACCTAAAAACCGACACGGCAGACGCCGTGGTGGCGATGCTTGAGCCTGTACAGGCGCGTTATAAGCAGTTCCGTGAAGATCGTGACTATCTTGATCAGGTTATGAAAGCGGGCGCTGAAAAAGCCTCCGTACGTGCAGCCGTGACACTGAAGAAAGTGTACGAAGCTGTGGGTTTTGTGACCCGTCCATAGTCATAGTCTTCGCCAACATCGATAAAAAGCAGCCAAACCGCTGCTTTTTTTGTCTCCAAATCCTCCCAATCTCAATCTGTTTGCGACGCACTTAACGATTTCGGTTTGTGTTGAAGCTTGAATCAGTGTCCTATTTCAAAAAGAAACGCCCTCTCTCTATTAGAAGAACTGCGGCTTTCATCACTTAAATGAAATCTCAGGCTGTTAAATCATTTGTTGTGTTTATGACTTCACACGCAAAAAAGGACAGCAAATGAAGACTTCAACATGGAGCTCTCTGGCTCTAGCTTTAAGTGTCGCTCTGCCCGCCAGCGCCGATGTATTGATCACGGAATATGTCGAAGGCTCGTCAAACAACAAGGCGATCGAAATTTCCAACCTCGGTACGTCCAGTGTTGCGCTGGATAATTGGGTGTTGAAATTGGCGTTCAACAGTAACGAGACGTTCTCATCCACCATCGCCCTTTCTGGCTCATTGGCCGCAGGGGAGAGTGTTGTGGTGGGGAACAGCAACGCGTCTGCTGATGTCACCGACGTTAGTCAAATCACTTCTGGTTCGTTAAGCTTTAATGGCAATGACGTGATGGCATTGGTTGATGATAACGACAATGTAGTCGACAGCTTAGGTGAGCTTGCCTTGGGGTCGACGTATGCCGCCAACACAACGTTGCGTCGCAAAGAAGGCAGTACTGGCCGTACTGATGTCACCGGCGCGTTTGACCCCGCAGTGGAGTGGCAAAGCTTCGCTCAAGATACGTTTGATGGCCTTGGTTGTAGTGGCCTTGAGGCATGTGATGGCGGCGGGGGGGGTGGCACTACCTTTACATGTGTCGATGAAACCTTAACACCAACCTATGCCGTGCAAGGTAGCGGGGCGCGCAGTCCACTTGTCCCAGATGGCAGTTTTGAGAGTACGGACGACTACTTTGTTTCCGGTGTGGTCACAGCAGTGACGACAGGGTTGTACAAAGGCTTTTGGCTGCAAGATGCCAACGGCGACAATGACGCTGCTACCTCTGATGGTCTCTTTGTTTTCACGAGCCAAGCACCGACTGATGTGGAACCCGGCATGCAAGTCTGTGCTGGTGGTAAGGTCAAAGAATTCTTCAGCTTTACCGAGTTGGACGCATCAGGTAACAACTGGGAAGTGATCGATACTGTCGGTGAATTGGCTGCCACGGATCTGGTGGTAGATGAAGGTGAAACTTTAGATGACGCACTGGAACGCCACGAAGGCATGAAAGTCCGTCTGACACAGACCAGCGATATGGTTGTCACGCGTAACTTTGGTTTCGATTTTGACGCGTTCCGTAACAATATGGTGCTGTCACATGATGAGCCACTGTTCAAGCCGACTCAGCTTCACATTGCAGGCTCGCAGGAGGCGGCGGATTTAGTTGCAGAAAATGATGCCAACCAACTGTTTATTGAGTCTGATCTGAAAGCGCCAGATGGTGTAGTGCCGTATTTCCCTGACCTGGATGCTGAGCAAGGTTACATCCGTATCGGTGATACCGTGACCAACCTTGAGGGCGTGATTGGTTATAGCTTTAGTGACTATCGTCTCGTGACAACCAACACGATTACTGCGGGTGATTTTGTGCGCGAGCAAGACCGCACCGCCGCGCCGCAATCCTTCGACGACACCAATTTGAAGGTTGCTAGCTTTAACGTGTTGAACTACTTCACCAGTGCCAGCGCTATTGGTGGTGACTTGAATGTCACCTGTGACGATCAGGCGGATGCGGATGCATCTCGCGGCTGTAACCGAGGTACCAAAGACGCGGCAGAGTTTGCGTTGCAACAGGCGAAAATCGTTAATGCATTGCAGGCAATGAATGCAGATATCGTTGGCTTGATGGAAATCGAGAACAATGGCTTTGCTGATTCTGGCGCATTGGCGAACTTGGTGACCGAGCTAAACAGTCGTTTTGCTGATGAAACGGATCATTACACCTATGTGACACCAGCAACCAATGATCTGACCGAAGGGGCGTTCCTAGGTGGTGACGCGATACAAGTGGCGTTGATTTATCGTCCTGAGAAAGTCACACCAGCTTCCGACGCCGTGGTCGTGCGTATGCCTGAGCAGCACATCAGTGGTGCTAACCCTGATGGTGAGGAGCGTCAATTAGATAAGTTCCAACGTGATAGCTTACTGCAAACCTTCAGTGTGGTTGAGGGTGAAAATCTATCCGTTGCCGTGAGCCACTTTAAATCGAAAGGCTCTGGCTGCTATGAAGATTGGGTTGCGGGCGAATTCAATGATGACCCCGCCGATCTGCAAGGGCGCTGTAACGAATTCCGTGTGTCAGCAGCAGAAACACTCGGGAACGCGTTAATCGATGTGCAAGGCGATATCATTGCGCTTGGCGACTTCAATGCCTACGGACAAGAAGATCCCATGCGTGTAATGACCGATTATGACGCTGCCAATGCATCGCGCAAAATTGTCACGGCGGCTGGCACCTCGATTGCGGGTGTGACGCTGGATGAAATGGCGCGGGAAGTGGGTGATGGCTTCGGCTATGTCAATCTGGCGACTTACGCTTTAGGTGATGATGCCTTCTCTTATACCTTTGACGGTGAGCTAGGTAGTTTGGATCACGCTGTCGGTAATACGAGCGTGGTTGAAAAGCTGACTGGCGTGGAAGATTGGCATATCAACTCGGTAGAAAGCACCTTGTTTGAATATTCAGGCCGCTTTACCGGTGATTTGGTTAAATCGGATAATCCGTATTCATCCTCTGATCACGATCCTGTGATTGTCAGTTTGAATTACGTCGAGGCTCCACAGAAATTCACGTTGAGATTCAAAAACAAAAGCTTCTTCTGGGTACAACCCACCATTAACGGTGACGTTAACCCCAATCGTCCTTGGCTGCGTTGGAAGAGCAATCGTAAGTACAATCAAAACAGCGAATTTCTTACCAATGAAGGTATTGGCTACGGAGATTCGGTATCACTCGGCATTCGTCTTTGGGGCTTTATTGATATCCCATGTGGACAGGTCACACTCGATGAGAAAACAACCGCTGTTTTCCGTCGCTTTACCTGCAACATCAAATAATGAGGTTTTAATCTAAAAATAGGCTCCTGCGGGCGCCTATTTTTTACCCTTCTTTTAATGGGTTGCCCGCTGATTCTTTACTACGCTTATAAGTGTCTCACTTGAGCGGCGAATATCTCTTTATTGAGCGGTGCTTAAGTGCGTATCTCCTTGAGCTGAATCGGTAGCGTGCATGTCAATCATTGAATCACTGTCATTATTTTTCCTGCCTTCGGTCACTTATCAGCCATTGCCCCATAGTTTTACTGGCCCATGGGTGTTGCTGCTTGCGTCAGTCGCTACGTTTATCACGGCGACACTCGCCTTTTTGCATCGCCCGTTGCAGGCAAAACGTGTGGCGCTTATCCAGTTTTCTCCTATCTTAGTCAATGCTCTGACATTAACGGTCGGTATGGCTTTATTGCCCATCGCCACTGTGTTGTCTGTGTCATCATTTCAAGATCAAGGTTTCCTCCCCCTCTTGTTTGTTTTGCCATTGGCCTTGACGTTTTTTTTGAACTTAACGGCGCTTCGAATGATCGCTTTTACGTTCAATCCGCCGCTCAAAATATTCATCGCAGCAGGATTAATGACACTGTCCTTGATTGTGCAAAACATACTGGTTTATGCCGGTATTAATGGCGTCGCGATCGCACATTTTGACCTGGCGGTGTTCACCATGGCACTAGGAGTAGGGGCACTATTAATCGCATTTGCTCTTTGGTTTCGTTTTTCTAAACAAAAAAATATGCTTTGGGAACGTGATATTTCCGGAGCCCTAGCGAGTGGGCTTTGCGTCACGGTAGCGCTACTCGTGAGTGCGATTTTATCGTGTGAAGCCATTTTGTTATCTGCGCAACCTAACCGTATTGATGCACTTCCTTTTGCGGTGCGCGATGTGCTGATGATTTTGATCTTTAGCTTCACCTTCGTTGTGATGTTCAGCCAACTCGCCAATACGTTGTTTGATGTTAAAGCCAAAGCTAATCGCTTAGGTGAAAGCGAGAAAAAGCTTGATGCGATTTTACATACCGCGACTGAGGCGATTATTTCGCTTGATGGCAAAGGTACCATCACGTTTTTCAACCAGGCTGCAGAAAATGTATTTGGTTGGCATGCCTCTGATGCAACGGGGAAAAACATTCGTATTTTGGTCACTGACGAACATCAGCATCGTCATGATATGTACATTCATAATTTTTTGGAAAATAGAGAGTCAGGCGTAGTAGGCAGTGTTCGCGAAGTGATGGCCAAGCACAAAGACGGTTCCGTATTCCCTGTTAGGTTAGCGATTGGCTATCACCAAGATGCAACAGGGCATCATGAATTTGTAGGTGTTCTTTCTGATATTTCCGAACAGCGACACCTCGCATGGGCTTTAAGAGAAAACGCGAAACAGTATCGCTCGTTAGTGGCTAATTTACCGTGCATGGCTTTTCGTGAAATGACGGGTGCAACGCGTCATATGGTTTATATCAGTGATGCAGCAAAATCGATTACGGGTTACAGCGCATCTATTCTGACGGGTGAAAACGGGGTCTCTCATTTTATTGATCGTATTCATCAAGAAGACACCGCTAGTTATCGCAAAGCACGTGAATTAGCGGCGAGACGAAACGGTAAATATGACTGTGAATATCGCTTTATAAGCCGCGATGAAGAAGAAAAATGGTTCTGGGAGATTGGACACAGCTATCGTGCCGAAGACGGCAGCACCTGGATTGATGGCGTCATTATCGACATCACCGACAAGCGCGAAGCCGAAGAAGAGTTTGAAGAGAAAATACGCTTAGCTGAAAAAGCGTCACAGTCGAAGGCCTCTTTCTTAGCCAACATGAGTTACGAGTTTCGCTCGCCGATGAATTCCATATTGGGGCTGACAGAAGTCTTGATTGATGAAGAAAACAACCCCGTTCATCGTCATCATTTGGAGGTCATCAGAGAGTCGGGTAACAGCTTGTTAAAACTAATCAATGACATTCTGGACACTTCCAAACTCGAAAGTCAGTCGCTGCCGCTCGATATTGGCGACTTCTCCTTAGTGCAACTTTGCCGCCAAATCGAGTTTATTGCTCGCGAGACCGTGCAGGCGAGAGATCTGCACGTTACCTTGGATTACAGCGATCATTTATGGGAGCACTACGTGGGCGATTCACGCCGAATCAAACAACTGCTTCAAAACATGATGCGAAGTGCATTGACGAAAACTGACAAAGGTAATGTTGCCTTGCATGTATTGCCTACGGACAACATGGTTCGTTTTGCGGTGGCAAGTTACTCGTTAGAAAGTGCCCATTCACTGTCTAAGAACAACGAAAAGTCCGGTCAAACCTTGTCCGCAACCCTTGTCACTCAGCTTATCGAGCTTATGAATGGCAAGCTTTGGTTTGACGGGGAATCTATTCATGGTTCGGTGATTTATGCTGATTTACCCATTATTCCTACTCAAAGTAATGCGGGGCTCAACAGTGAACCTATCCGCTATGCCTTACCGCCGCTGGAAGTCTTGGTGATAGATGATGTTCAGCGCAACCAGCAGGAGTTGCGCGATATGTTATTGCGCCAAGGGGTGAAAGTGCTGACCTATACGGATATCGATTCCGCTCAAGATGTGATCAAGACTCAGCCAGTGGATGTGGTTTTGTTTGATGCTTATCTTGATGAGCAGCATTACCCAACACCGAAGATCTTGCGGGAATGGTCAAAACAAAGCGGTATAGAGTCGTTAAACGTGATAGCAATGAAGCTTGTGGTTGATCCAACTACCGACGCTGATTGGGAAGAAAAAGGGTTTGATGCTGTGATTGAAAAGCCCTTTCGTAGCGATGCCATATTTGAGGTGTTGAAAAACTGCTGCGGCAGTGATGAAAACGACAACAATGTAGCAATCTTGAATAGGGTTGAGCAGGAAAAAGAGAAAGACTACTTCAATGATTCATGGGCATTTCGTCATTGGCCGACATCGGAAATATTACTCAGTGTAGTGGGCGAATATCGCGCCAATTATGCCAATCTTCCGCAGCGTATAGAACAACTTCTCCATGAGCAACCTGAGGTGTTAGAGCGATTGCTAGCAGAAGCGATAGACGGCGCTCACCACATAGGCTTCCAGCGTGTTGAGCAAGAGTTGACGCGTTTGCTCGCTTACATTGAAGGCGGAGACATGGGGAAAGCGGAATCAAACGTACGAGCATTAGAAGCATGCTTCGTGGCGACGTTTGAAAGAGCGTTGGCTTACCTTGGCGTGCGTGCTGAAGAGCTAGATAAAGATCTGGAATTGATGAAGCTGACGGCTGATGCGTTCGCCCGTAAAGCTGAATTGTTCATTAGCCGATTATCAGAGGGTCAGTTTGATGATGGCTTGTACAAAGAATTGGTGCCCGCATTGGCGGCGTTTGTTACTCCGTCACTGCTCGCGCAGTTTGTTGGGGCGATTGAAAATTTTGAACTGGATGAGGCGTACGATTTGATCTTAACCATGATGGATGAAATGCCGACATCGCAGCACAGTGGAGTACAAAGTTATGGCGTATAAAATCCTGGTTGTTGATGACGAACCTAGCAATCTGCATGTGATGCGTACCATCTTGCAAGAGCAGTACACCTTGATTTTCGCCAAGAGCGGGGAGCGCGCGATTGAACTGACGATGCAGCAACGACCTGATTTGATCTTACTTGATATTATGATGCCGGGAATGAATGGCTACGAGGTGTGTCGGCAGCTAAAAAGTGAACGAGGTGTCAGTCATATTCCTATCGTGATTGTCTCGGCGCTCGACGAATATCAAAGCGAAGTCGAAGGGCTAAAAAGCGGTGCAGCGGATTTTCTCATTAAGCCTGTTTCACCAGAGTTAGTGAAGAGTCGTGTGGCCAACTTGCTGGGGGAATCTCGCGCTAATACCATGCGTGAAAATTACCAACTGGTCATGAATCAAATCGCGGCGGTGGCTGCGCTTCACAACAACGACGTCGAAATTGCAGCGCCTCGTATCGCCGAACTCAGTGAATGGTTAGCGATGCAATATGGTTTGACCAAATCGAAAGCGGAAGATATTTCTTTGGTTTACCCACTTTGTTCGATTGGCGAGCTTTGGGATGATGGCGGCAATAATACATCGGCAGACAGTCGAAGCATGTTGCTCTTATCTGAAGCAACAAAAGGCTTTGCCTGTGTCTCGGTGACTTTGCTGACGTACAAAAACACTCGTTGGGATGGGTCGGGTTTTCCTGAAATTGAAGGAGAGAAAATTCCAGAGGAGTGTCGTGTTGTGTGTGTGGCAGAGCTATTGGACAAAGAAGTGGAGAGGCGACAGGGCAGCGTTGAAGATCGGGTCTTTGGCGCGATTCAGGCTATCTCTCAAGAAGCCGGCACTTTGATTGATCCTCGCCTTGTCCATATTCTAGACACCAATAGCGGCGAATTATCAAAGTTATACCAAGGTTGGCTCGCCATGCCTTGGCCAACGCCAATTCTGCCTATCAGTGAGTTCTGATGCAGCCATCTAATGCAGCGCGCAGATTGCTGTGGTAGCATTTGCGCCCAGTCTCGCTGACGTAGTGCGAGAAGGATGTGGCGGAATCGACTGTGCTGTTAATTATTGATAATTACGACTCTTTTACTTACAACCTCTATCAGTACTTTTGCCAGTTAGGTGCAAAGGTTGAAGTGCACCGCAACGATGCCATCACCCTTGCCGATATCGATGCCATGGCGCCGACTCACCTCGTGATTTCCCCAGGACCTTGCACGCCGGATGATGCTGGTATATCCCTTGAAGCCATCGCACACTATGCAGGAAAGCTGCCTATTCTTGGTGTTTGCCTTGGGCATCAAGCCATGGCGCAGGCATTTGGCGCTCAGGTGGTGCGCGCGAGGCAAGTCATGCATGGAAAAACCAGTCCAGTGACACATCGAGGCATCGGAGTGTTTGAAGGGTTGAATCACCCCCTGACCGTCACGCGCTACCATTCATTAGTGGTAGATGCGGATTCTCTGCCCGATTGTTTTGATGTCACGGCATGGACAGAACGCGATGGTGTGTTTGATGAAATTATGGGGATTCGCCATCGCACCCTTGCACTTGAAGGGGTTCAATTTCATCCGGAAAGCATTTTGACCGAGCAAGGTCATCAACTTCTCGCTAACTTCCTTTCTTCTTCTGTCATGTCTTAGCCGTTGCTTCTGAGTTTGGGCGATAACCTTCCCTCTGTGATGCTTTGAATTCTGACGCTGACGAGCAAAACGATCTGTATCACTAAATTTACATTTAAATCACGCGGTTTTCTCACCGTTCACAGTGAAACCTTATTCATCTTCAATCCTTCATCTTCGCTTTGTTTCCCGCTAGGAAAGACACTCTTACCTCTTGCTCTATTAATCATTTTGCCGAAATTGCGCATAACTATGGCACTGTGATGAATTTACCCATCTTTACAGCCTAAGGGTTTGATATTTTCTGCTATTGATGTGGTTAACGAAATGTAAATACTATGCTTAAAGCAGAATCGACAGAAGGATATGAGCGATGACAGCCGGACATAAAGTAGAACGTAAACTGTTCGATGAAGTAATGGTGCCCTGTTATGCACCAATGACAATGATTCCAGATAGAGGCCAAGGCTCTCGTATTTGGGATCAAGACGATCGTGAGTATATCGACTTTGCTGGTGGGATAGCAGTGAGTTGCCTTGGCCATTGTCACCCTGTGATGGTGAATGCCCTAAAAGAACAGGCCGACAAGCTGTGGCACCTGAGCAATGTGATGACCAACGCCCCCGCGCTGCGTTTGGCGAAAAAACTGACGGAAGTGAGCTTTGCAGAACGTGTGTTTTTTGCCAATTCCGGCGCAGAAGCCAATGAAGCCGCACTGAAGCTGGCCCGTCGCTGGGCAGTGGAAGAACATGGTCCAGAGAAAAGCGAGATCATCGCATTTGCTCAAGGTTTCCATGGGCGTACTTTCTTTACGGTGACCGTTGGTGGGCAAGCCGCTTACTCTGATGGCTTTGGCCCGAAACCGGGCAATGTCACCCATCTGCCATATAACGATCTTGAAGCATTGGCTGCGGCCATGTCTGACAAAACGTGCGCCATTATGATGGAGCCTTTGCAAGGTGAGGGCGGTATTGTCACGGCAGATTCAGCCTTCTTGCAAGGTGTACGTGAGCTTTGTGATAAGCACCATGCATTGCTGATTTTTGATGAAGTGCAAACCGGTAATGGCCGTACGGGTACCTTCTATGCCTATGAGCAAACGGGGGTGACACCGGACATCCTCAGCACAGCAAAATCACTGGGCGGTGGCTTCCCTATTGGGGCCATGCTGACCACAGAAGCTCTGGCAGCGCACATGAAAGTCGGTACGCACGGTTCAACGTACGGCGGTAATCCACTGGCGTGTGCAGTAGCAGAAGCGGTCGTGGAAGAAGTGAGTAAGCCTGAAGTACTTGCTGGTGTGAAAGAGCGCGAAGGTTGGTTCCGTGACGGTCTTGAAGCGCTGAATGCCAAATACAATATGTTCAGTGAGATCCGTGGTAAGGGCTTGCTGATTGGCGCAGCTCTTAACGACAAATGGAACGGCCGAGCGCGAGACGTATTGCTGGCTGCAGGTGATGAAGGCTTGCTGCTGCTGGTAGCCGGTGCCAACGTGGTTCGCATGACGCCATCACTGGTTATTACCAAAGAAGAAGTAGAAGAAGGTTTAGCGCGTCTGGATCGTGCGCTGGCGAAACTGGCGGCGGCTTAATTGCCGTCCTGTTTTGACCATCCATTGCAGCAGGAGGAAGTAAGATGTTGGTAATTCGTCCCATAAAGAAAACTGATTTTGATGCGCTGATGCTGTGCGCCGTAGAGTCGGGTCACGGATTCACGTCGCTGCCGGTCAATGATGAATTGATCCAAGGCCGTATCGACCACTCGGTAGACAGTTTTGGCCGCGATGCCCAAGCGCCAGGCACCGAAGGTTACCTCATGGTTGCTGAGGACACTGAAACGGGAGAGATAGCGGGTACGACGGGTATTGAAGCAGCGATTGGGATGGACAATCCGTTTTACAGCTACCACATCAGCAAGGTGGTGCATCACTCACGCCGGTTAAATGTCCACAACGTGGTAGAAGTGCTGACCTTTGGCAATAACTACACGGGCGCGACAGAAATATGCACCCTGTTTTTACGCCCAGAGTTTCGTGGTGGTCTCAATGGCAAGTTGCTGTCGAAATGCCGCTTCTTGATGTTGGCGCAGTTCCCCGAGAAATTCTCTGACGTGATTTTCGCTGAAATGCGCGGCGTGTCTGATGAAGAAGGTAACTCACCGTTTTGGAAGTGGCTGAAAGAGCATTTCTTTTCGATTGATTTTACGCTGGCAGATTATTTAACCGGCATTGGACAGAAAGGCTTTATCGCGGATTTGATGCCCAAGTTGCCGATTTACGTCAACCTGTTGAGTGATGAAGCCCGTGCAGTGATTGGTCAGGTGCATGAAAAAACCCGTCCAGCGCTGCGTTTGCTTGAAAAGGAAGGCTTCACGCGTCGTGGCTACGTCGATATTTTTGATGCAGGACCAACGGTGGAGTGTCTACGTCAGAACATTGATTCTATTCGCCGCTCGTTCACTGCAAGGGTCAAGATTGCGGAGCACAGCAGTGCGCAGGATTACCTGATTTGTAACAGTGACTTTCAAAATTTTCGCGCCACGTCCGCCAAGATTGGTGTGGACGAAGAGCGCAATGAAGCGTTGATCAGCCAAGAAGTCGCCGATGCGTTGAGTGTCAAAAATGGTGATAACGTGCGACTCGTGTCGGTGTAGGAGTAGATGATGACACAATGGATTGATAACCAACCCATCGCGGGTGATGGTGATATGTTTGATTCACTGAATCCGTTTAACAGTGAGTCAATATGGCAGGGACGAGCAGCCACATCTCCACAAGTGGAAGCGGCTGTGAGTTCGGCGAGAGACGCGTTTGCCACATGGAAGCACACCGCTTTCGCAGAACGTCAGGCACTGGTCGAACGTTTTGCCGAGAAGCTAAAAGAAAACAGCGAACACATGGCACAAGTGATTGCCGAAGAAACCGGTAAGCCACTGTGGGAAACCCGCACTGAAGCTGCTGCCATGGTCGGGAAAATTGCCCTTTCACTGCGTGCTTATCAAGAACGAACGGGTGAGCGCAGCAAAGATGTTGCTGGCACACAGGCGGTGCTGCGCCATCGCCCTCTAGGGGTGATGGCGATATTTGGGCCTTACAACTTCCCCGGACATTTGCCGAACGGTCATATTGTTCCCGCGTTGTTGGCGGGGAATACCGTGGTATTTAAACCCTCGGATTTAACGCCAAAAACAGCAGAAGAAACCATTAAGCTTTGGATTGAAGCGGGACTGCCGAAAGGCGTGATCAATATGATCCAAGGCGGGCGTGAAACGGGCGAGGCGCTGGCACAATCTAAAGGCATCGATGGTCTGTTGTTCACAGGTAGCGCTAACACAGGTCATATTCTGCATCGTCAATTTGCGGGAGAGCCGGGCAAAATGTTGGCGTTGGAAATGGGCGGAAACAACCCGATGGTGATTTCCGATCAATACGGCGATCTTGATGCCACCGTGTATACCATCATTCAATCCGCATTTATCAGTGCAGGGCAGCGTTGCACCTGTGCTCGTCGTCTTTATGTACCGAAAGGCGATCGCGGTGATGCATTGCTTTCGCGTTTGGTTGAGATGGCCAAAAACATCAAAGTGGGTGGTCAATTTGATCAACCTGCCTCGTTCATGGGGTCACAAATCTCTGTGCGCGCAGCAGAAGGCATTCTTGCTGCTCAGGGCAATCTCGAATCACTGGGTGGGCAGCCGCTTCTAAAAGCCCAGTTGCTGCATGATGCCGTCGTCACTCCGGGCATTATTGAAGTGAGCCAAGTGGCTCAATTGCCTGATGAAGAATATTTCGGGCCACTACTTCAAGTGGTGCGTTATGACTCTCTTGAAGACGCAGTCACGCTGGCCAATGATACCCGCTACGGTTTGTCGGCAGGGTTAATTTCAACCGATGACGCAGAATGGGCGTATTTTCTTGACCATATTCGCGCAGGTATCGTTAATCGCAATCGCCAGCTAACGGGCGCGAGTGGTGATGCACCTTTCGGCGGCCGGGAGCATCAGGCAATTTACGACCAAGTGCTTACTATGCCGCTGACTATTGCGCTTATCCCATGGCGTCAATGGAAGGTGAGGATGTGTCCTTGCCTGATCAACTCAGCCCTGGGCTGTCGTTGTAACAAAAGATAAGTAACTACCGAACACTCAATGTAGGAGGATGTGATGGAGCGCGTTCAGGCTTTATTTGATGAGCTTTGGAAAGACTATATCGATAGGTTATGCCCGTCGGCAGCAAAAGTGCATGCGTTATTAGAAGAGGGCAGTCCGCTTCTCAATGACCACATTGCGTTGCGCACTTTTGCGTTACCCAAGGTGGGGCTAGATCGTTTGGCTGCGCCGTTTATCGCCATCGGTTATACCCCTAAAGGGGAGTACCATTTCAAAGCGAAAAAACTGTACGCGCGGCATTATGAGCATCCTAACCCTGATGCACCCAAAGTGTTTATCAGTGAGTTGCTGGTGGGACAGTGTTCCACGGAACTGCAGCAGGCTGTTCGTGCTTTGGTTGATCAGGTAGATGACACAGCACTTAATGATCCCGCGTTCTTGTATGGTGGTCGTTTGTGGGGCATTGACACGGCAACTTATCATCAGTTAGCGGCGGAAAGTGAATATGCAGGTTGGCTGTCTGCTCATGGCTTTGGCGCCAATCATTTCACGGTGAGTGTGAATCAATTGAGTACGCTCCATGACGTGTTGGATGTGAACCAATTGCTGCGAGAGTCAGGTTTTGCGATTAATGAATCTGGCGGTGAAGTGAAAGGGGATCCGCAAGTGCGCTTGGAGCAATCGGCAACCATGGCGGACAAAGTGACGGTGCGCTTTAGTGATGAAGAACTGATGATCCCGGGTGGTTTTTATGAGTTTGCCAAACGTTACCCGTTACCGAACGGAAGCCTGTATCAAGGGTTTGTTGAGGCCTCGGCAGATAAAATCTTTGAAAGTACCGATAAGTAGGGACCGTTAGTGGCTCATGCAGTCGCTACTCCTGTAGCGATTGCCCATCGCGTGTACCGTTCGCCGATCTAATTGCGCTCTGATACCAAGTTTGATGACCACTCTTCGTGAGAGGTCGGTGTTGATTTGCGTCCGTCATCACCGAGCATGCGCTGTAGCTGATAGTGAGACATACCAGCAAAGCCAGTCAATTCGGTGCTGACCTGACCCCAAGGGACGACGGCAGGTGTCGTATTTATGCGGCTAAACGCTTGATGTTCCAAGTCCATATCGATGCTCCATCATCGCAAAAAAACGTTGCACGTAAATGTATACATGCTTTGCATTGAAAGGTAGCACTGGGAAAGGGGTTTTGTGGATTTTTTGACGTGATAGTGATCATGCTCAAACAAAAAAGCCACCATAATGGTGGCTTTCATTTCAAAGCAATAATGCTTAGCGAGTACCGTATACCACGATAGTTTTACCGTGTGCAGAAATTAGATTCTGCTCTTCCAGCATCTTCAGAATACGACCAACGGTTTCACGTGAGCAACCTACGATTTGACCGATTTCCTGACGGGTGATCTTGATTTGCATACCGTCTGGGTGAGTCATAGCATCTGGTTGTTTCGCCAGATTAAGCAGTGTTTGCGCGATACGACCAGTCACATCTAGGAATGCTAAGTCACCAACTTTTTGGCTAGTGATTTGCAAACGACGAGCCATCTGGGAAGAAAGGCGCATCAGAATGTCTGGATTCACTTGAATCAGCTGACGGAATTTTTTGAATGAGATTTCAGCGACTTCGCATGGAGATTTAGCGCGAACCCAAGCTGTACGCTCCTGATCTTCCTCAAATAAGCCCAGTTCGCCAATGAAGTCGCCCTGGTTGAGGTAAGAAAGGATCATCTCTTTGCCTTCTTCATCCTTGATCAGTACAGCCACAGAGCCTTTCACGATGTAATAAAGCGTTTCAGCTTTCTCACCAGCATGAATCAGCGTACTTTTTGATGGGTACTTATGAATGTGGCAGTGTGAAAGGAACCACTCTAGTGTTGGGTCTGTTTGAGGTTTTCCTGGAACCATATCTCTCATTTCCTCTGCAGTTGTTGCCTGATGAGTCTTCCTTAGCCCACCGTCCTGCGGCACAAGTCCGTGGGATAGCATAAAGTGTCAACCGTCAGGCTACAAGCTCTCTGTTTGAGTCATTGAGTTTATCCTTTTTCCAGCACGATTTCTTGATTTTGATATGGACTTCCCCCCCTATTAAAGGCTAAAAACGTGGACAAGATCACGACACTGAAAGTAAACAGGAGAAATAGATGCGAGCAAGCGTCAAGTGGTGCGGAAAAGAGACGTTTTTAGGGCAGTCGAATTCAGGTCATAGCATCGTGATGGATGGGAATGGCGGAGAAAAAGCCCCGAGTCCAATGGAAATGGTGCTGATGGGGGCCGGTGGATGCAGCTCTGTCGACGTTGTTGCAGCGCTTAAAGCGGCTAATCAAGCAGTGTCATATTGTGAAGCCGAACTGACGGCAGAGCGCCGAGAGCAAGCACCGCGCTTGTTTACCCAGATCAATATTCACTTTGTGGTCACAGGTACCGCATTGGATGAAGCATTGGTGGCTTCTGCGGTCAAAGACAGCCTAGAGAAATACTGCTCGGTGTGTTTGATGTTGGGTGCCAGTATTGAAATGACCCACTCTTACGAGGTTCGTGAGGCGGCTTAATGGCGTGTTTGCGGTTTTGTTGGAAGTGACCATAAAACAAAGGAGGGCATGCCCTCCTTTTTTGCTATTGGCTGTTTATCAATGGATTGCCAAGATCTTCATACAGAAAAGGGAGGCTCTCGTGGGCTTAGCTTATCTTGCCCGTTTCGATTAACTGCTGAATAAGCGGTTGGATGATCAACTCCATGGCGAAGCTCATTTTGCCCCCAGGCACAACCAAGGTGTCATGCCGTGACATGAAAGAGCCTTGGATCACGGCCAGAAAATAAGGGAAATCCACTTTCTTGATGCCGCGAAAACGTATCACGACAAAGCTTTCATCAAGACTTGGAATGCCTTTAGCGTTAAGCGGGTTAGAGGTATCAACGGTCGGTACGCGCTGGAAGTTAATGTGTGTGCGACTAAACTGCGGCGTGATGTAGTTAAGATAATCGTCCATTGAGCGCACGATGGAGTCCGTCACGGCTTCTCGTGAGTGGCCGCGGTCGCGCGTGTCGCGAACAAATTTCTGAATCCACTCCAGGTTCACAATTGGCACCATGCCAATGAGCAAATCAACATGCTGAGCCACGTTAATTTCGCCGTCGGCAATACCGCCGTGAAGCCCTTCATAGAACATTAAGTCGTTATTCTCTGGCAAATCTTGCCATGCCGTAAACGTACCTGGCATTTGGTTATACGGCACTGCTTCATCAAACGTATGCAAGTAACGGCGGAATTGTCCCGTACCGTGTTTGCCATATTCATCGAAAAAGGATTCTAGTCTTGGGAAATCATTGGCTTGAGGGCCAAAATAGCTGATGTGACGACCCTGCTCTCTGGCCTTGCGAATTTCAACGTCCATTTCAGGACGCGTAAAACGGTGAAAACTGTCGCCTTCAACCCAGGCCGCGCGGATGTCCATCATATTGAATATCTTCCGAAATGCGTCGGAAGTGGTGGTGGTTCCTGCCCCAGATGAACCGGTGACTGCAATAATCGGGTGTTTTGCAGACATGACAAACCCTGTCAATTTTTAAAATGATGTCAAACAATTAACAGGGTGTAGCGTATTGGTCAAGCAGACGTTAAGCGCTGAGTGATCGCGCGTGCTTGATATCGACCGTTTCGTGTAACTCAGAATAGACCACCATGGCTTCTTTGTTCTTGAGCAGGACATAGACTTGTTCGACTTTTTCATCGAAGCTTGCTTCTTGCTCGCCATAGTCTGTGCCCTCGCGCAGCACAAAGTGCTCAACCAAGTTTTTCAGGGTCTCTTCTGGGATTTCTTGCCAAGGGATGATCATCGCGATACCTACAACATAAAACGGTGGCGGAAAGTGGCACTAAACACGATATCGGTGCTGTTATCGTGGTTAAACATGTTTTCTAGTGCCAACAATTCTATCGCACTGGTATCAAAAAGGTAGCGATAACCTAGCGCGAACTCATGAACGGGTGATGTGAGCTCTCCCAACTCCTTACTGTCAGTTTTAGCTTGTGAGATAAGGTATTCACCAATGAAGTCATGGTTTTCTCGCCATCGATACTGGTAGCTAATTCCTCCATTCATTCCGACGGACTTTACCGGAGCGAAATGTTGCTGTTTGTTGGGTCGATGCACCATCGCAATAGTCGCTGTTACGTGATGATTTTCTTGTTGGTAGGCGTAATTGACCTGCAAAGACTGTTCAAAAGACGTGTTGGTAAAAATGCCGTGGCTGACGCGATTGAAAAACAAGGTGACGCCTAGGCTAATGGCATGGTGCGTTGTGCGGTAGAGGGTCTGTTCACCATAGAGGTTAATGGCGCTTAGCAATGGGTCGCCGACAAAATCTTCCATTGGATCGTTGTTGTCGCTGGGATAGTCGATATAAAAGCGGTTTTCATTGACCTCGGTGCGCCCATTTTGATCAATGCCAAAAACGCTGTGAAACTTTTCCGTCAGCCCATCTAGACGATTATTGGCAGCATAACGGTATTGATACCAAACACCGAACTTTGTCTCTTCACTGAGTGCATGCATGAAACCGAGCATGAATTGATTGTGGTAATAATCGAATTGATATTCTGGGGTATTCGCCCACACGCTTGCCATCGTTGCAGAGGCAAATACCTCCGTTTCATCCGCTTGCAAAAGCGTGGGGTCTTGCATGATGGGCGTTAACCCTGTGATTTGCAGTGGCGCTTGGCTTTGTGAAATGAGTGGCCCAAAGCGCATGGTATCGGCATGGGCACTGGGCACAAAGAAAGATATCGCCAATAGCGAAAAAGCAGTGCGAGATAATGTCATATTTCACCTCTCTCGCCCTGCGTGTTGTGGCTATTCTAAGTGCAGGGCTAACCAGCGTGGTACTTCCTTCTCAAGCCAAAACTCGGGGTGCTTGAGCGTACCTGACACGAAGCCAACATGACCGCCATACTCTGTTAAATGGTAATCAATGTTATCGGGCAGGTGACCGGTTGGTATCACTGCCTGTGTCATAAATGGGTCATCTTTAGCATGGATCACTTTCAGCGGTGTCGCAATGTCTTGTAAGACAGATAACCCACTGCATAGTTTGTAATAATCCTCCGCGCTTTTAAATGCATGGAGTGGTGCAGTGACGGTTTCATCGAACTGATACAGTGTTGAAATCTTTACTTTCTGACCACTTTTCCAATGACCGATTTCGGGGTGACGTTCGAGCTTTTTCGACAGGGTACGATTCATTGAACGCAGCAAGTAAGCCTGATAAACCTTGGAAAACCCGAGCTGGATGCGCGATGAACAAGCCGCTAAATCGAGAGGCGGGCTGATCACACAGCCGGCGTTAATCAACGGGTCATGGTTAAATTCGGCCAGATAGCGCACCAACATATTGCCGCCCAGTGACACGCCCGTTGCAACCCTAGGTACGTCGGGGAAACGGGTACTGATGTATTCCAGAACAAAGCGCGCATCGCTGGTTTCACCTGAATGGTAGCTGCGTGGCTGGCGGTTAATCAGACCGCTACAGCCTCGAAAATGCATCATGACACCGAGCCAACCTTGTTGTTTGAAGGCGTTGAGCAGGCCATTGGCGTATGGGCTGTAAAAACACCCCGCTAAACCATGAAACAAGATAACAACAGGTTTGCCTTGGGCTTGTTCTGGTGGCTCTGTCCAGCACAGATCGAGAAAGTCACCGTCAGGGGTATCTATGCGCTGCCAGATGGGTTCAAACAAGGCTTTGCGTCTGACAAAGCGAGGCAACAGTGTTTGCACGTGGGGGTTACGTCCCCATTTCATGGGCTCGAAATTTTCAGTCATCAAGGTCACACTCACATCGCAAATTCGGACAGCGGGGGGGTGGCTAGCAATTGTGCCAGCTGCTGGCAGCCGTTTTCCAGCGTTTCTCTATTGGGCGGCGCGCTCACTGCAATCCGCACGCAAGGTGGTGCAGAATACCCCGCTGGCACAAATAGCTCAGAGGATTTGATCTCTAGCCCTTGCGCTTTACAAGCGGTCAGAAATTCGCTCAATGACCATTCATCGGGGAGTCGTAACCAACCATGAAAACCATTGGGATGAAAACGCAGCTCCGCATTGCCAAGATATTGTTGTAGTAATGCCCAGCGTTGTTCCATTTCAGTACGGATAGTTTCTAAAATTTGGTTAGCGCCGCCATTTTCCAACAAGATCGCTGCCATGGCGGTGAGCAAGGGACTGATCATCCAACTGTGATTTTGCAGTGCATTGACAAATTGCGGGTAGAAACGCTCTGGCAGATGCAGAAAACCCAAACGTAACCCTGGTGCCAACGTTTTCGCCATCCCACCTATATAAATCACATCATCTGGCGCCAGATTGACAAAAGGCTGCGGTCGCTCTCGCGGCAGCAATCCGTTCACATCGTCTTCGACAATCACCAATTGCTGAGTTTGACACACGCTAATCAGTGCCTTGCGACGAGATTCGCTCATGATCGCGGTGGTAGGGTTTTGCAGGGTTGGTGTTAAGTACACCATGCGCGGTTGATACTGCTGACAGGCTGCTTGCAGCGAATCAGGCAACATGCCTTCGTCATCCATGTCCACTGGCTTGACCGTAAGTTGAAGTTGACGCGCGAGGCTCATTAAGCCGGGATACGTGAATTTGTCAGCGAGAATGGTATCACCAGCACGACAAAGGGTAAGTAAGCAAAGCTGCATGGCGTTTTGTGCGCCCGAGCAGAACAGCAATCGGCTGGGATCAGTGATGATGCTGTGTTGTGCTAGCCACTGCGACAAAATTTCACGATGACGGACAATGCCAGATGGCGGCTGGTACAGCATCAGGTTATTCAATTCATTGGGGTGTGAAGCCAATTGCTGTAAGGCGTCAGAAAACAAATCGGCGCGATTAATGGCTGGTGGTACGTTGTAGCCAAAGCTGGTGATCCCCGGACGTTCAGGGCTAGCAAAGGTCCAATGCGGTTTGTCGCTGTCACTGACATAAGTGCCCGCGCCGACTTTGGCTTCGACAATACCGCGTCGCTCGGCTTCGGCATAAGCGCGAGTGACGGTGCCAACTGTCACTCCGAGTGCATCCGCCAGTGCGCGATGCGTGGGAAGCTTTGTTCCCATCATTAATTCATGGCGTTGCACTTTGTCAGTGATCGCATCGGCGATTTGTCGATAAAGAGGTGCGCCCTGTTTATCCAACACAATATTCATGATTGTCATGGTGACAATAAACCTTTTGATTGAAAACTTGATCCCTGTTAGCGTAAATTCTGACCAATAATGGTGACTAATTCAACAAAACTGTATGGATTGTATCGATACAATGTGAGCGGGGAGACAATTCATGATGGAACTTTCATTTCTGGCAACACTGGCGATATTCGCTGCCACCATGACAGGCACACCGGGGCCAAACAATATGATGCTGACCGCCTCGGGGGCAAACTTCGGTTATCGTCGCACTGTTCCGCATCTTGTGGGTATTACGCTAGGTGTTGCCTCTCTCATCGCAGTTGTCGCTGGCGGGTTAGGGGTCGTGTTTGAAATGTTCCCATGGGTTCAGCAGGTGATGAAACTGGTGGCGAGCGCGTATTTGTTGCTTTTGTCATGGCGTATCGCCAATGCAGGTGCACCGAATCAGGCTGATTTGAGTGACAGACGCCCAATGACTTTGCTTGAAGGTGCCGCGTTTCAGTACGTGAACCCAAAAGCGTGGGCGATGGCAGTGAGCGCCGTGGGCACATTCACACTTGCAGGTGGCGATTACTGGTGGTCTGCCATGGTGATTGTACTGATTTTTATGGCGGTTGGTTTTCCGCTAACGTCACTTTGGGCTGGCTTTGGTGTCTGGGTAGGTAAAGTGCTGCCCACTGAAAGAAGCTGGATTGTGTTCAATCGCGTGATGGGTTTGTTAACCGCATCATGCTTGTTCTTCATTTGGGCGTAACGGAAAGCGGCGTTATTCCGTCAGGCCGTGCAGGCCTTTGGTCAAGGTTGGATACAGATAGCGGGCAGCGGGGTCGAGCTGTCCGCAATACATCTCAAGTGCTGAAGGACCATTTTCTCGCCATGGTTGTTGATTGATGCAGGCGAGTAGCACTTGTTGTTGAAACTTTTCCAGCGTCAATTCGTAGTTCAGCATTTTTTGGTAAGCGCCGCGTGATAGCTGAGGTTTAAGATCACGTCGCATCAAGCGGTAGCGACCGAGTAGTGTTTCAGATTGGGTGATGGATTGACGAAGCGCAGCCAGCGAGGTGTTGGTCAGTGAAAAGCCTGCATCTTCTAGCCATGCCAATAGCAACGCAACATTGACGTTACCTTTGAACTGGTCTTGAAGTTTCAGGCAGGCATGTTTCACTTCCTGCTGACTGTAGTGTTGCAGGCAAAACTGCCACAGCCCATCGGCGGTGGCATTGTTTTTTAGCGGTTTTGGTGTGCCGCGTCCATCTCTTCCAGTTGTTCCTGAAGATCCATCCATTCCAGTTCGACCTCTTCCAGCGACGATTTTGCATCTGCTTGTTTGCGCAGTAACTCTGTCAGCTTATCTTTATTGGTCACTTCATAAATGGAAGGTTCCGCAAGGGCTGATTCTACTTCGGCGATTGTGGCAGAGTAGGTTTCAAGTTTTGTGTCCAGACTGTCAATTTTCTTGCGTATTGGTGCAGTCAAACGTCGGAACTCGGCTTCAAGGCGCTTTTGTTCTTTGCGCGCGGCTTGGGAGTTGGTGCTGACAGGCTTAGCATTTTCCGCTTGTTCCTGACGACGCTCGGCGCGTTGCTGTTCGGTGAGCCATTGATGGTAGTCATTTAAATCACCGTTAAATTGCGACACTTGATGATCGTGAACCAGATACAAATCATCGGTCGTGGCGCGCAGCAAGTAGCGATCGTGACTGACAATAACCATTGCACCTTCAAATGATTGTAGCGCCAATGTCAGCGCGGAACGCATATCAAGGTCTAAATGGTTCGTTGGTTCATCGAGCAACAGCAGGTTTGGCTTTTGCCACACGATCAATGCCAGCACTAGGCGTGCTTTCTCGCCGCCAGAGAATGGGGCAATGATGTCCAATACCTTTTCGCCGACAAAGCCAAAACTACCGAGATAGTCACGTAACTGTTGTTCGGTTGATTTTGGGGCAAGGCGCATCATATGTTGCAGCGGCGTTTCGTCGGTACGAAGTGTTTCAAGTTGATGCTGCGCAAAGTAGCCAATTTTCACGCCTTGTGAGTATTGAAGCTCACCTGCTTGTGCTGGCAGATCACCAGACAGAAGTTTGATTAGCGTTGATTTACCTGCACCGTTACGACCCAATAGGCCGATACGGCTACCTGGCACTAAATTTAGGTGAATTTTTTCCAAAATCAGCTTGTTAGGATAGCCTGCCGCCACGTCTTTCATCATCAGAATGGGATTTGGCAGGGCGCTCGGCTCGCGAAACTCGAAACTGAAGGGGTTATCGAATTGTGCTGGCAGTACCTTTTCCATGCGCTCCAGTGCTTTGATACGGCTTTGTGCCTGGCGTGCTTTACTGGCTTTGTAACGGAAGCGATCAATGTATGACTGCATGTGCGTCATTTGCTTTTTCTGCTTCTGATACATCGACTGTTGCAACATCAGTTTTTCAGCGCGCATGGTTTCAAACGATGAATAGTTACCGGTGTACTCGTTCAACAAATCGTTTTCGATATGAATGATGCGATTGACCACAGGATCAAGAAAATCGCGGTCATGGGAAATCAATACTAAGGTACCGCGGTAGTTTTGCAGCCATTTCTCTAGCCACATTACGGCGTCTAAATCGAGGTGGTTAGTCGGTTCATCGAGTAGTAAAAGGTCTGAGCGACAAAGCAGAGCTTGAGCGAGGTTAAGACGCATGCGCCAACCGCCCGAGAACTGCGTCAAATTCCACTGCATTTGTTCTTGGCTGAAACCTAGACCGTCTAAGAGCTCTGAAGCGCGGGCTCGAATGCTGTAACCACCCACGGCATCAATCTTGTCGTGGATGACCGCAGCTTGGTGGCCATCATCAATCGCTTCAGCGTGACGCAGTGCCGCTTCTAGCGCACGGTATTCACGATCACCGTCAATGACGTATTCAACGGCTTCGCGCGCTAGGGCTGGTGTTTCTTGCGCGACCCATGCCAGTTGCCAACCACTTGGGAAGTTGCAGCTTCCTGCGTCGAGAGATAGTTCGCCTTTTAGCAATGCAAAAAGGGTAGATTTACCGCAGCCATTTTTACCAACCAGACCGACTTTATCGCCAGGGTGAATGGTGGCCGACGCTTGATTAAGTAGCGGTTTGCCGCCGCGAAGAAGCTGAATATCTGAGAGTGTGATCATGACAACTGACGGCCCCAGCCGTATGCTTTGAAGTAGAGAATTCTGGCGCAGTTATACCATAGGCCAGAAGTTTACTTAAGACGTGATCGCGTGAGGCGATGAAAAGATGCCATATTTACCGTATGGTGGAGAGGATACAGAGAGTGCCTCATGATAAGGCGTTTTGTGTCATCATAAAAAGACGATAAAAAATATTGCGTTAGTGCTTTTGCCTGTTAGATGCCGATGCATCACAGTGATATAGGAATTTGCTGCGAAATGGAAACCACAACGACGTCGCTTTTTCGATCAAAAGTGTTGGTCTTATTTGCTCATCCCGATCCGCATGAATCGGTGGCGAATAAGCGCATGGTTGATACTGCTCGTCAGTTCGAGCATGTGACGATTCACGATCTCTATGCCACGTATCCCGACTTTATTATTGACGTTCACCATGAGCGTGAGCTTTTGCTCGCCCATGATGTGATCGTATTTCAACACCCACTACAAATGTACTCTTGCCCGTCACTGTTAAAAGAATGGATTGATGTGGTGCTTGGCAAAGGCTTTGCACACGGTGGCGGAAATGCGCTGGCTGGCAAGACCTGTCGATTTGTCGTCACGACAGGCGGTGCCGCTGAAGCATTCAGCCAAACCGGTTACAACAAGTACAGCATGGGAGAACTACTTCAGCCGTTTGAACTCACCGCGCTATTGTGTCAAATGCGCTGGGTTGAGCCCTTAGTGCTGCACTGGGCGCGTCGAATAGCCAATGACGATAGAAATGCACACGCAGAGTTATACGCAGATTGGCTGTGTCATCCTGTGTCGGAGGTGGTGTGATGGAGCATAATTTCCTTCTCGATGCACTTATCTTCCTTGTGGCTGCCGTCGTTGCTGTGCCGCTTGCACAACGCCTTGGGATCGGATCTGTGCTTGGTTATCTTATCGCGGGTGTGGTCATTGACCCTGGGGACTTGGCCTTATCAGCGATGTGGAAGCCATATTGCACTTCGCCGAATTGGGCGTGGTATTGCTCTTGTTCCTCATTGGTCTTGAATTGAACCCGAAGAAGTTGCTGCAAATGCGCAAGCCGATCTTGGGGTTGGGCGGTAGTCAGGTGATGATTAGCGCCGTGGTTATCGGCTTGGTGGTAGCAATGTTTGGCGCCTCTAACGTGGACGCCTTAATTGTCGGGATGGGACTTGCCCTTTCGTCGACCGCTATTGCCATGCGCATCATTGAAGAGCAACGCATGATGCGCATTGAAGCCGGGCAATCGGCATTTGCGGTGCTGCTTTTTCAAGATATTGCGGTGATCCCTATGCTAGCTGTGTTACCAGCATTAGCCGGTGGCGCCAGCGGCAGTTGGCTCGATGTGGTCATTATGCTCGGTGCCGTTGTCCTTTTGTTGGTGGGCGGACATTACCTGTTACGACCCCTGTTGCGTTGGGTCGTGATGAGCCGCGTAAAGGAAATGTTTACCATTGCCGCCCTCTTGCTGGTAATCGGGTTTGCGCTTGGTATGCAGGCGTTGGGCTTATCGATGGCACTGGGTACGTTCCTCGCGGGTGTGCTGTTGGCCGAAAGTGAATATCGCCACGAGCTTGAAATTGCCATTGAGCCATTTAAGGGCTTGTTACTCGGTCTGTTTTTTATCGCAGTCGGAATGGCCGTCGATTTGGGTTTATTACTCGAATACCCGATTGAAATATTAAGTGCCGTTGTGGCCTTGATCAGCGTGAAAGCCGCCATCATATATGGATTGGTTCGCATGTTTGGCGGCAGCGCGAAATCGAGAAGTCAGGTGGCGCTTCTGCTCAGTCAGGGCGGCGAGTTTGCATTCGTACTTTTCACCGCCGCACGTGGTGAAGGCTTGCTAGACCCTGATCTCAATGCTTTCTTGTTGGTGGTCGTAAGCTTGTCGATGATGACAACACCCATCTTGCTGATGCTGCAAAATAAATGGTTTGCTCGCACCATTAATGCAGACGTGTCGTTGCCAGAAAACGAACAGTTTGATGATGAAGGTGGGCGCGTCATTATCACCGGGTTTGGCCGATTTGGGCAGGTGGTCGGGCGTTTGCTATTTGCCAACAAAATTAAACTGACAATCCTTGAGCGAGACCCGTCGCAAATCGCTTTGCTGCGTAGGTTTGGCTATAAGGTGTATTACGGCGATGCAACACAGCTGGACTTGCTGCGTGCTGCTGGCGCTGCATCCGCCGAAGCAATTATCATTTGTACGGATTCGCCGGAGGAGGTGATAGAAATTGTGACGATTTGTCAGCATCATTTCCCTAACCTCAAAGTGTTGGCGCGTGCTCGAAGTCGTGTTGAGGCGAATGAATTGCTCGGCCACAATGTGGACGGCTTTGCGCGAGAAACCTTTTTAAGCGCGCTGGATTTAGGTAAACAGACACTGATCGCCTTGGGTATGCATCCGTATAAAGCGAAACGAGCCGAAGCCTTTTTCCGAAAGTTAGATGAAATGCGTTTACATGAAATGCAGCCTCATCACAGTGATGATGTGTCGGCGGCGTCAAGAACGAAAGAAGCCCGTTTAGAGCTGGAAGAGTTGTTCGACCTCGAAATGAAAGGGGATACAGAGCGACACCAAAGCTGGAACAGGGAATAATATCAATCGCCTATCGTGGGATAAACACGGCTGATTTGGCGCTGTAATTGATGGAATAAGTACAAGGACTGACATGAGTAAGAAACGTTTTATTGCTGGCGCAACCTGTCCCTCATGCAAAGAGAGTGACACGATGCGCTGGTGGCAAGAGCATCATGTGGAAATGGTTGAGTGTGTTAAGTGTGGTCATACTGACCGCCGCTCACCAATAGCATCGGAAGCTTCTGAGTCAGATCCAAAGCAAGAAGATGGACAAGTGATAGGGATATTTAAACCGCAGTGATAGTCGTAGCGAACAGTTTTCTGTATTATCGGCGCCGAAATAAGCAGGTGGCCATGATGCAAACTCGCTATGGCAGCACCCAGACTTAAATAACCGCTTCCGGAGTAAAGATGAAAGTCACTAAAGACGTGGTAGTAAGCATTGCTTACCAAGTGAAAAACGAAGACGGTATCGTGGTTGACGAGTCAACACAATCGAACCCATTGCAGTACCTTCAAGGTCACGACAACCTGATCATTGGCCTAGAAAACGCGCTGGAAGGCCGCGAAGTGGGCGAGAAATTTGAAGTGACTGTTACGCCGGAAGACGCGTACGGTGAGCACATGGACGAAATGGTTCAACGTGTTCCTGCTGATGTATTCCAAGGCGTTGACGAAATTACTGTTGGCATGCGCTTCCTCGCGGATACGGACCAAGGTCCAATCCCAGTAGAAGTGACTGAAGTTGATGGCGACGAAGTTGTTGTTGACGGTAACCATATGCTGGCTGGCCAAACGTTGACGTTTGACGTCGAGGTAATTGAACTACGCGAAGCAACAGAAGAAGAGATCGCTCATGGTCATATCCACCAAGAAGGTGGTTGTGGCGGTCACCATGATCATGACCACGAAGGTGGTTGTTGTGGCGGCGAAGACAAAGGCGACGACCACGAATGTTGTGGCGGCGGCGGTTGTGGTTCTCACTAATTGCTGAATGCCTGAGGTCGACTGACTTCTGATTGAAACGCCGTAAGGGAAACCGAGCGGCGTTTTTTTTATTCGTTTTGTGAAAAGAGAAAAGCGCTTTACTTCAACATCATCAAGTTCTTTAATTGCCCACTTAACCTCGAATCTTAAACGCCAAGGAACCATCGATGCCTCAACCTTTCTCTATTGCTATTCACGGCGGTGCTGGCACCATCGAACGTAGCTTGATGACGCCAGAACTTGAGCAAGCTTATCGTGATGTGTTGGCGCAGTCTGTGTTGGCAGGCCATGCTGTGTTGGTGAGCGGTGGTAGTGCGTTAGATGCCACGGTTGCTGCCGTCATGGTGATGGAAGACAGCCCATTATTTAATGCGGGTAAAGGTTCGGTGCTCACTCACGAGGAAACGGTGGAGATGGACGCTTGCGTGATGAATGGACAGAATCTGGATGCGGGTGCAGTGACGCTTATTCGTCATATCAAAAATCCGATTCAGCTTGCCCGCGATGTCATGCTCAAAAGCCCTCATGCCATGCTGGCGGGGGATGGTGCAGAAGCGTTTGCATTTAAAGAATGTGGGTACGACTACACCGAGCAGGATTACTTCTTTACGACGCGCCGTTACAACGAATTAAAAGTGATGAAAAAAACCGGCGGCGTGGCACTGTCAGAAGCGCGTTATCCCGATGAGAAAAAACATGGCACTGTGGGTGCGGTAGCGCTCGATAAAAACGGTAACCTGGCAGCAGCCACAAGCACTGGCGGTTTAACCAACAAGCGCTGGGGGCGCGTGGGTGACACACCTATTGTTGGCGGTGGTAACTATGCGCGCAACGGCAATGTGGCGGTTTCTGCCACGGGTATGGGCGAGTTGTTAATGCGCTGCACAGTGGCTGGTGATATTGCAGGACGCATGCAATATGGAGATGCCTCGATAGAGCAGGCCTGTCGCGATGTCATACACGGCGATTTTCTTGATCTAGGTGGTGAAGGCGGTGTGATTGCGGTTGACGCAAACGGTAAGGTTAACTTTGAACTGAACTGTGCAGGGATGTACCGAGCGACAGTTGACGAAAGTGGAAATGCGCTGGTGGCGATATTTGCAGATGAGGCGTTGAGGGTTGAGAGTAATAGCTAGGCCCTAGAACCTGGGGAAGAATTGCTTGGTTCTTCCTCATACCTAGGACCCGTTATATCCACACCCCACTCTAATAATGCGGTGGCGGCGTTTCTTCATCCATGCCCGCAATGTTAGCCGGTTCCATAGAACGTAGTTTGGAGACCAAAAACGCAATTTGCGTATTCATTCGGTCAATCGCCTTTTGATGGGCAGTCACTGCGTCATTGAGTTCTTCAATGGTGTGCTCTTGAAACGCCTGCTTGATTTCAAGATCTTCAATGTGCTTTTGTAGCTGTTGTTCAAATTCGGTCATGGTGTTTTCAATCTTCCTGCGCTATCCAAGCTTGTGCGATACCGGCTGATGTGCCAGAGATGACGCGTCCGGTTGGATCAATCGCCACATCATACACCACTGCACTTGGCGGCCGGGTATTTTGTTGCTCTACCGCCAACCAACGACCGAGATTATCACCCGTCCCCGTGTCCCAATATTCTATTCTTCGCGCGGGTGTTCCCGTCACCAATTTACTGCCATCGTCTGAAAAACGGGCGGTGGTAAAGTTAGGGTAGCGGTGGAACATCTGCAGCTCGCTTATTGCCTCGCCCGTTGAAAGATCCCAGATGATGGCTGTGTCATCGCCGTCCGCGGAAAAGGCATATTTTCCAGTTCGGTGAAGTTCAACGCGTGTTATACGGTGGCTATGTGCAAATGTATTGATGATCTGCCCGGTTTCAGTGCTCCACAAATAAGCATTGTGGTCATTGCCGCCTGACAGGGCATATTTTCCATTGGGCGAGAGAGACACACTGTTTACTTTTTCTTTATGAGCAAGGAACTCTAAGCGTCTTCCTGTGCCTAAGTCCACGAACAAGGCTTTGCCGTTTGACAGTGCAAGTAGGATTTTCTGGCCGTTGTTGCTGATGTCTAGGCCACGGATGATCCCGTCTGATATCGACCAAAGGCCTTCTGCTTGTCCCCATGCCAAATCCCATACTGCAAAGTTTTGCGATGTGGCAGAGACCGCATAGCGATTGTTGTCAGAGATCTGACTGGCGATCACTGTGCTCTTATCTGGGTCTTGATAGCCAAAATCAGCAAGTTGCTTATTTTGCATTAGGTCCCAGAGAACGATACCTTGTTCAGTAGATGCTATGAGGGCAAAACGCCCATCTCGGCTGAGACTGAAACTGGTTACGCCATCAGGATGAAGCGCCCAACGCTGGGCTTCACGCGTAGAGTGAAAGCATCCTGAAAGTGCTAACAGTGTCAGAAATAAGCAAATTGTGCTGACGAATTGTCGCATCACGCTTGTGTTCCTTATCTTGGACCCCTATAACGTCGAGTATATTGATCGTTTCGGGCTTTCGCATTTTTATCGCGTAAGCGAATGAGAGAAATGTGGTTTTTATACCAACGGAGTAACTAATGAAATCAGTTTTTAAAATGTCATTGCTGGCGGCCACCGTTGCACTGGCCGTAGGTTGTCAAGAAGACGCGAAAGAAGAAACCGTGAAAGTTGAAGCGCCTGTCGCTGTTGAAACCGTTACATTCGCCACTGAAGATGACAAAGCCGCCTATGCAATTGGTGCTTCGTTAGCGCAATATTTAAAAGCAAATCTTGAGCAACAACAAGAAATTGGTTTGGCACTAAGCTCTGATCTGGTGCTTCAAGGTGTACAAGATGCCTTTGCTGATCAATCAAAATTGAGTGAAGAAGAAGCGCAAGTGGCATTGCAAGCGCTAGATCAGCGTGTGGCAGAAATGGCGCAAAAGCAATCGCAAGAGAAAGCAGCGGTTGCAGTGAAAGCCGGTGATGAGTACCGCACACAGTTTGCGAAAACCGATGGTGTAACCACCACAGACTCTGGCTTGATGTACATGGTTGAGAAAATGGGTGACGGTGAGAAACCGGCAGCGGAAGATACCGTTGTTGTGCACTACAAAGGCACCCTGACTGACGGTACGCAATTTGATAGCTCTTACGATCGTAACCAGCCAGCGACTTTCCCACTCAACCGCGTGATCCCAGGTTGGACAGAAGGTGTTCAGTTAATGCCTGTCGGTTCTAAGTTCAAATTCGTGATCCCTTCTGAGTTGGCATACGGCTCACAAGACACGCCTGCTATTCCAGCAAATTCAACGTTAGTGTTTGATGTTGAACTGCTAGAAATCAAAGGCAAACCAGCCGCTAATTAATACGGCCTTAAGCGATAGCATTGGAACACTCAAAACCCCGACGTCTGTCGGGGTTTTTACATCTTTTGAACCAAGTCTGTTAGACTTATCGCTAGATTTTAAAGATTGCAGATTTCGTTTATCTTTTGTCCGTTGATGAGCGAAAACTAACAAAAGGAAAATAGGCCTGTGGTATCAACAGACAGTTTCGGTTCAGATGTGATCGTCGACAGTGACTTTATCGAAAGTAATCCCTTTACCGAACAAGACAACATTATCCTAAAATCCTATGAGGCCGTGGTTGACGGGTTAGCTGCATTGATTGGCCAACACTGTGAAATCGTGCTGCACTCACTGGAAGACTTGAATACGTCAGCGATTAAAATTGCCAACGGCGAGAATACTGGTCGTCAGGTTGGCTCACCTATCACGGATTTGGCGCTACGTATGCTGCGTGATATCGAAGGATCTGAACGCAACTTCTCCCGTGCTTATTTTACGCGTGCCAAGGGCAACACTCTGATGAAATCCATCACGGTGGCTATTCGCAATGGCGAAAATCGTGTCATTGGACTGCTTTGTATCAATATCAATCTGGACGCCCCTTTTTCTCAGGTATTGCAAGCATTTATGCCAACCGAAGAAGCACGTCAGGCGGTTTCTGCGGTTAACTTTGCCAGCGACGTTGACGAGTTAGTGGACCAAACGGTTGAACGCACCATCGAAGAAATCAACGCAGACAAATCCGTATCCAATAACACCAAGAATCGTCAGATCGTTATGGAATTGTTCGATAAAGGTATTTTCGATATCAAAGATGCGATCAACCGTGTGGCAGACCGTCTCAATATTTCTAAGCACACTGTGTATCTGTATATCCGTCAGCGTAAAGGTGAGGATGAGGAAAGATGACACTAGATTACGTCATCGTGGTGAGTGCGCCCGTATATGGCCGACAATCGTCACTGACAGCCTATCGATTTGCTAAGGCGCTAGTGGAGAAAGGGCACACATTATCGCGTGTCTTTTTTTATCAAGATGGTGTGTCTAATGCTTCATCGCTAACCGTGCCTGCCAACGATGAGTTTGATTTGGTTGTGGCATGGCAAACGTTGGCAAAAGAAAACAATACCGAACTGGAAACGTGTGTTGCCGCAGCGTTGCGTCGTGGACAAGTGAGCCAAGATGAAGCCAAGCAACATCAGTTATCGTCATCCAATATGGCAGATGGCTTTTCGCAGGCTGGGTTGGGTGCGCTGTCAGAAGCGATGCTCACTGCCGATCGCGTTGTGCAGTTTTAAGGTTCGAACATGAAGAAACTTGGATTTGTCTTTTCATCAGCACCGCATGGATCTGCAAGTGGGCGTGAAGGGCTTGATGCCGTTTTGGCTACCTCAAACTACAGTGAAAATCTTGTGTTGTTCTTTGTGGGTGATGGTGTCTTGCAACTTCTCTCGCATCAGCAGCCATCTGACATTTTATGTCGTGACTACATTTCAACATTTAAAATGTTGGCACTTTGCGATGTTGAAGACATCTATGTTTGTGAAGCATCGTTGAGTGAACGCGGCTTGAGCAAACCATCGTTAGTTGTCGATGTCGATATAACAACGCCAGAAGTGATCGCTGAACAATTAGCTCAGTGTACCAAAGTACTTCAGTTCTAAAAGTGCTCCAGTTTTAAAGGACAGACGATGCTTCATACAGTCAGTACTTCTCCTTTTTCGTCGTCATCGTTGAGCAATTGTTTGCGCTATTCTGACCCAAACAGCGAGATCTTATTGATCGAAGACGCTGTGATCGCCGCAATTGACAGCGGGGAGTGGCAAGAAGCGTTGACGTTGTCAGGACGTCGTATTTATGTTCTTCATGACGATGTGGTGGCGAGAGGCTTAAGTCGTGAAATTAGTGAGGATTTCGAACTTGTTGATATTAAAGCTTTTGTTTTACTAACAGAGCAACATGTCACGCAAATGAAATGGTGAATATTGTCTCTTTCGACTAGCGTAAAAGCTCAGGATAGCAGCGTTTACAAATTGCTCGATGCAAAGATCGTTGTATAAATCTTGACACCCAAATAGACGACGCCTAAAATTTCGCGTCCCTACTTCTGTGGGGCATAGATTTTTCACACATATACGTAAGTAATATCAGGAGCTATTTAATGGCAACTATTAACCAGCTGGTACGTAAGCCACGCATCAAGCAAGTTGCGAAAAGCAACGTGCCTGCGTTGGAAGCGTGTCCGCAAAAACGTGGTGTTTGTACTCGTGTTTACACTACCACGCCTAAAAAACCTAACTCGGCTCTACGTAAAGTTTGCCGTGTTCGCCTGACCAACGGTTTTGAAGTTACTTCATACATCGGCGGTGAAGGTCACAACCTGCAAGAGCACAGCGTTGTTCTTATCCGCGGCGGTCGTGTAAAAGACCTTCCAGGTGTGCGTTACCACACCGTTCGTGGTGCACTTGACTGTGCAGGCGTTAATGACCGTAAACAAGGTCGTTCTAAGTACGGTGTGAAACGTCCGAAGTCTTAATGGAATCCGTTAAGTAAGGCCAAACACTAATTAATTTGTAATTTTGAAAAAACTGAAAAGTTTTGGATAAAACCTGAAGAAGACAACGGAGAATTCCATGCCACGTCGTCGCGTAATTGGTCAGCGTAAAATCCTTCCGGATCCTAAGTTCGGATCAGAGCTGCTGGCAAAATTTGTAAACATCGTAATGGTTGACGGTAAAAAGTCGACTGCAGAAAAAATCGTTTATGGTGCACTAGAAATCATGGCTGAGCGTTCTGGTAAAGAACATCTGTCTGTGTTTGAACTAGCTCTTGAAAACGTACGCCCTGCGGTAGAGGTTAAATCTCGCCGTGTTGGTGGTTCAACTTACCAAGTACCAGTAGAAGTACGTCCGGTTCGCCGTAACGCACTTGCTATGCGTTGGTTGGTTGAAGCAGCGCGTAAGCGTGGTGAAAAATCTATGGCTCAGCGTCTAGCTAACGAAATGTTAGATGCATCTGAGAACAAAGGTACTGCTGTTAAGAAACGTGAAGACGTTCACCGTATGGCAGAAGCGAACAAAGCGTTTGCTCATTACCGCTGGTAATACCTTTTTAGGCGCGGCTTCTGCCGCGCCTAAACCCAATTCCAAGATCGACCTGAGTAAGAGGATACTACTGTGGCTCGTAAGACACCTATTGAGCGCTACCGTAACATCGGTATTTGCGCGCACGTAGACGCAGGCAAAACTACAACAACAGAGCGTATCCTGTTTTATACCGGTCTATCTCATAAGATTGGTGAAGTGCACGATGGTGCGGCAACCATGGACTGGATGGAGCAGGAGCAAGAGCGTGGTATTACCATTACCTCGGCTGCGACTACAACCTTCTGGCGTGGTATGGATGCACAATTCGCTGAGCATCGCATCAATATCATCGATACCCCTGGACACGTTGACTTCACGATTGAAGTTGAGCGTTCATTACGTGTATTAGATGGTGCAGTCGTTGTATTTTGTGCAGCGTCCGGCGTTGAGCCTCAGTCTGAGACTGTTTGGCGTCAAGCCGACAAATATCAAGTCCCTCGTATGGTTTTCGTCAATAAGATGGATCGTACAGGCGCAGATTATTTGCGCGTAGTTAATCAAATTAAAGATCGACTAGGCGCTAACCCTGTTCCAATTCATTTGAATATTGGCGCAGAAGATGAGTTTCGCGGTGTAATCGACCTGATCAAAATGAAGGCGATTAACTGGAATGAAGCTGATCAGGGTATGACCTTCAGTTATGAAGAGATCCCTGCAGACATGCAAGAGCTGGCTGAAGAGTGGCATCAGAATCTGATAGAAGCCGCTGCTGAAGCAAATGAAGAGCTGATGGATAAATACCTCGAAGACGGGGAATTGACAGAGGCCGAAATCAAGCAAGCTTTGCGTGAACGCACGATTAACAATGAAATCGTACTGGCAACTTGTGGTTCTGCATTTAAGAACAAAGGTGTTCAAGCGGTGCTAGATGCCGTTGTTGAATACCTTCCTTCTCCGGTTGACGTGACAGCAATCAAGGGTGAAGACGAAGATGGCAATGAGATCGACCGTCATGCAGACGATAACGAACCCTTTGCAGCACTAGCATTCAAAATCGCCACTGACCCATTCGTGGGTACATTGACCTTCCTGCGTGTTTACTCAGGTGTGGTTAACACTGGCGACACAGTTTATAACTCTGTGAAGCAAAAACGTGAGCGATTTGGACGTATCGTTCAGATGCACTCAAATAAACGCGAAGAGATCAAAGAGATCTGCGCGGGTGACATCGCTGCGGCAATTGGTCTGAAAGACGTGACGACAGGTGACACTTTATGTGCACTAGAATCTAAAGTGATTCTTGAGCGTATGGAGTTTCCTGAGCCTGTTATTCAGATTGCCGTTGAGCCACGCTCACAAGCTGATCAAGAGAAAATGGGTATCGCGCTGGGTAAGCTGGCGGCAGAAGATCCATCATTCCGCGTTGAAACGGATAAAGAGTCAGGACAAACCCTGATCTCTGGCATGGGAGAATTACACCTCGACATCATTGTCGATCGCATGCGTCGTGAGTTCAGTGTGGAATGTAATGTAGGTAAGCCGCAGGTGGCATATCGCGAAACTATCCGTGGAAGTGCTGAAGTCGAAGGCAAATTCGTCAAGCAGTCCGGTGGTCGCGGTCAGTATGGTCATGTATGGATCAAACTGGAGCCATCTGAACTAGGCGAAGGCTTTGTCTTCGTTGATGAAATCGTTGGTGGTTCAGTACCAAAAGAATACATCAGTTCTGTTGGTAAAGGCATTGAAGAGCAAATGAGTAGCGGTGTACTCGCCGGTTACCCAGTGCTTGACGTGAAAGCGACGTTGTTCGATGGCTCTTACCATGATGTTGACTCTAACGAAATGGCGTTTAAAATCGCTGCATCTATGGCCTTCAAGAAAGGTGCGCTTGAAGCGCAACCTGTTATTCTTGAGCCAATGATGAAAGTGGAAATCACCACTCCAGAAGACTGGATGGGTGATGTAGTGGGTGACTTGAACCGTCGCCGTGGTTTGATTTCTGGTATGGATGAAGGTCCTGCTGGTTTGAGAATTATTCGCGCACAGGTACCGCTGGCTGAGATGTTTGGTTACGCAACTGACTTGCGTTCAGCGACTCAGGGCCGCGCATCTTACTCTATGGAATTTAGCGAATACGCTGATGTTCCAAAGAACGTTGCTGATTCAATCATCGCACAGCGTTGTTGATTAGTAACTTTGATGCTGGCATTGTTCGCCAGCATTGATAAAAACTTCTGATCGCACTTACGACGGTAGGTGCGGCTCATAACTAGGAAGGAACACGATCGTGTCTAAAGAAAAATTTGAACGTACGAAACCGCACGTTAACGTTGGTACAATCGGCCACGTTGACCACGGTAAAACCACTCTAACTGCTGCTATCTGTACTGTACTGTCAAAAGTATACGGCGGTTCAGCACGTGACTTCGCATCTATCGATAACGCTCCTGAAGAGCGTGAGCGCGGTATCACTATCTCTACCTCACACGTAGAATACGATACTCCTTCACGTCACTACGCACACGTAGACTGCCCAGGACACGCCGATTATGTTAAAAACATGATCACCGGTGCTGCGCAAATGGACGGTGGTATCCTGGTTGTTGCTGCGACTGATGGCCCTATGCCACAGACTCGTGAGCACATCCTACTAGGTCGCCAAGTTGGTATTCCATACATCCTTGTTTTCATGAACAAGTGTGACATGGTTGATGACGAAGAGCTGCTTGAGTTGGTTGAGATGGAAGTTCGTGAACTTCTTTCTGAGTACGACTTCCCAGGCGACGATTGCCCAGTAATTCAAGGTTCAGCACTAGGTGCATTGAACGGCGAAGAGCAGTGGGAAGCGAAAATTGTTGAACTAGCTGAAGCACTGGATTCTTACATCCCAGAGCCAGAGCGTGCTATCGACAAGCCATTCATCCTACCAATCGAAGATGTTTTCTCAATTCAAGGCCGTGGTACTGTTGTAACGGGTCGTGTTGAGCAAGGTATCGTTCGCGTAGGTGACGAAGTTGCTATCGTTGGTATCGTAGACACCATCACCACAACTTGTACTGGTGTTGAGATGTTCCGTAAACTTCTTGACGAAGGCCGTGCTGGTGAGAACGTTGGTGTTCTTCTACGTGGTACTAAGCGTGACGAAGTTCAACGTGGTCAAGTACTGGCTAAGCCTGGTTCAATCACTCCACACACCACTTTCACATCAGAAATTTATGTTCTGTCGAAAGATGAAGGCGGCCGTCATACTCCGTTCTTCAAAGGCTACCGTCCACAGTTCTACTTCCGTACAACTGACGTGACCGGTACTATCGAATTGCCAGAAGGCGTAGAGATGGTAATGCCAGGTGATAACATTGCAATGACTGTAACTCTGATCTCGCCAATCGCGATGGACGAAGGTCTACGCTTCGCAATCCGCGAAGGTGGTCGTACAGTTGGTGCAGGTGTTGTTGCTAAGATCGTTGCTTAATTTTAAGCTCCGATAGCACAATGCTTAAAAAGGACGCTTCGGCGTCCTTTTTTGTATCTGGTGTTTATCAAAGGCATAAAATACAAAAAAGAGTGCGTAAAAATTAGGCTAGAAAAGAGAGGAATAATTGATAAAAACGATTGGTAATACAAACCGTTCTCATTTATATTCCTTGTAAGATTGTTGTTGAGGTAGATTCAAATGTACGTTTGCCTATGTCATGGTATTTCCGATAAGACATTAAAAAAGTTAGCTTACGAGCAGGGAATGACAGACATTCGCGCTATTCGCAAAGCGCTACCTCTAGGCTCTCAGTGTGGTAAGTGTATTCGGTCAGCGAAAGAGATATTGCAAGACGTAGAATCCAATTCGCTTTATCAACAAGCATGCTGAGTCTGCTTAGCACGACTATGTACCATTTTTAACATTGACAGGCCTCTTCTCGCTTCTATTTTTACTAGAAGCCGAAAAGGAGCGTGAGTCATGAAATCTGACCCCAAAATCATTCAACACCTCAACAAATCCCTCGCCAATGAACTGATTGCTATCAACCAATACTTCCTTCACTCCCGAATGTATAAAGACTGGGGATTGAAAGTGCTCGCCGATAAAGAGTATGAAGAATCTATAGATGAAATGAAGCATGCTGACGATCTCATCGAACGAATACTATTCCTTGAAGGCATCCCTAATTTGCAAGATCTTGGAAAACTTCGAATCGGTGAAGATACGAAAGAAATGCTCGAATGCGATTTGGCGTTAGAAATGGATGCGATTCCTGATTTAAGGGATGCGATTGAGTATGCCGAAAGTGTTCGAGATTATGTTTCTCGCGATCTGTTCAATCATATTCTAGAAGATGAAGAAGAGCATGTTGATTGGTTAGAAACCCAACTCGGTCTTATCGAAAAAGTTGGGATTCAAAACTACAACCAAGCTCAGATGATTGAGGCCGAGTAATAGGTTTAAACGGCCTTAAAACGTGGCCTGTGATTAATTTTTAAACGTGGCTTGCAAAGCCATTTGCGATCTGTATAATGCCCGCACTGCCTGAGACAAAATGCTCTCGTAAGTACAGTTGTGAACCAATGAGCACAGGAGGAAGACTAGTCGCAGTAAGCGTTAAGCTTGATTAGTCTGTAATGTATACTCCGCTTATGTTCGCAGTCACGTTAAGTGGCTGACAATGTATCAAATATTGATACTACGGTTTCACATAAATCAATCGGCATTCCCTCGTTTTCACGTGGTAGAGTGGCGATATTGTTTGTGTAATTTTTTTATTTGGAGCTCTGTCTAATGCAGAACCAACGTATCCGTATCCGCCTGAAGGCTTTCGATCATCGTTTGATCGATCAGTCTACTGCGGAAATCGTTGAAACCGCAAAGCGCACTGGTGCGCAGGTTCGTGGTCCTATCCCACTGCCAACTCGTAAAGAGCGCTTCACCGTTCTTGTCTCTCCGCACGTCAATAAAGATGCACGTGACCAGTACGAAATTCGTACTCACAAGCGTCTGATCGACATCGTTGAGCCAACAGATAAAACTGTTGATGCTCTGATGCGTCTTGACCTTGCTGCGGGCGTTGATGTTCAAATCAGCCTGGGTTAAGAGGGGATATAAGTAATGATTGGTCTAGTCGGTCGTAAAGTAGGTATGACTCGCATCTTCACTGAAGATGGCGTTTCTATCCCTGTAACCGTTGTAGAAGTAGAAACTAACCGTGTTACTCAGGTACGTACTCCTGAAGTAGATGGTTACTCTGCTATCCAAGTAACTTCAGGTGTGAAGAAAGCAAGCCGCGTTTCTAAGCCAGCAGCTGGTCACTTTGCGAAAGCAGGTGTTGAAGCTGGTCGCGGTCTGTGGGAATTCCGTCTGAATGGTGGTGAAGAGTTCGAAGTCGGCGCTGAGCTGAACGTAGATCTGTTTGCAGATATTAAGAAAGTAGACGTTACTGGTACATCTAAAGGTAAGGGCTTCCAAGGCGCTGTTAAGCGTTGGAACTTCCGTACTCAAGATATGACCCATGGTAACTCTTTGTCTCACCGTGCTCCGGGTTCAATTGGCCAATGCCAAACTCCAGGCCGTGTATTCAAAGGCAAAAAAATGGCTGGTCACATGGGTGCTGAACAAGTAACAACTCAGAACCTAGAGATCGTACGTGTTGACGCTGAGCGCAAACTGCTACTTATTAAAGGTGCAGTCCCTGGTGCTACTGGCAGCAACGTGATCGTTAAACCAGCCGTTAAAGCGTAACGTCGAGGAGTTAGTAATGGAATTGGTAGTCAAAGGCGCTGATGCGCTAACTGTCTCCGAAACTACCTTCGGGCGTGAATACAACGAAGCCCTGGTACACCAGGTAGTCGTTGCATACGCAGCTGGTGCCCGTCAGGGTACTCGTGCTCAGAAAACCCGTTCAGATGTACGCGGTGGTGGTGCTAAGCCATGGCGTCAGAAGGGTACTGGTCGCGCCCGTGCAGGTACAATCCGTAGCCCAATTTGGCGCTCGGGTGGTGTAACTTTCGCAGCTCGTCCTCAGGACCATAGCCAGAAAGTTAACAAAAAGATGTACCGTGGTGCTCTAAAGAGCATTCTTTCTGAGCTAGTTCGTCAAGATCGTTTGATCGTTGTTGACAACTTCTCAGTTGAAGCACCAAAAACTAAAGAGCTGATTGCTAAGCTGAAAGAGCTTGAGCTAACAGAAGCTCTGATCGTAACTGCAGAAGTCGATGAGAACCTGTTCCTTGCAGCACGCAACCTGTACAAGGTTGATATCCGTGATGCAGCAGGCATTGACCCAGTTAGCCTGATCGCTTTCGACAAAGTCGTTATGACTGCTGCTGCAGTTAAGCAAGTTGAGGAGATGCTGGGATGATCACTGAAGAGCGTATCCTTAAAGTTCTACGTGCTCCGCACATCTCTGAAAAAGCAACCATGGCTGCAGAAAACGGTAACACTATCGTTTTCAAAGTAGCGATGACTGCAACTAAGAAAGAGATCAAAGCGGCAGTTGAGAAACTGTTCGAAGTTGAAGTTAAGTCTGTAAATACTCTTATCACTAAGGGTAAGACCAAACGTCAAGGTGCTCGCCAAGGTCGTCGTTCAGACGTCAAGAAAGCGTATGTCATCTTGAAAGAAGGTCAAGACATCGACTTCGCTGGCGGCGCTGAGTAAGACGGAGGAGTATTAAAAAATGGCAATTGTTAAATGTAAGCCTACTTCACCGGGTCGTCGTCACGTTGTTAAAATTGTTAACGCTGACCTGTACAAAGGTAAGCCTTACGCACCGCTTCTGGAGAAAAACCAGAAGTCAGGCGGTCGTAACAACAACGGTCGAATCACAGTACGTCACATCGGTGGTGGTCATAAGCAACACTACCGTTTGATTGACTTCAAGCGTACTAAAGACGGCATCCCAGCGAAAGTTGAGCGCCTGGAATACGATCCAAACCGCAGTGCAAACATTGCACTGGTTCTGTACGCAGACGGTGAGCGTCGTTACATCATTGCACCTAAAGGTATGAAAGCTGGCGATCAGATCCAATCTGGTCCAGATGCTGCGATTAAAGCAGGTAACACCCTGCCAATGCGCAACATCCCAGTAGGTTCAACTGTTCACTGTGTTGAACTGAAACCTGGTAAAGGTGCACAGCTGGCTCGTTCAGCAGGTGCATACGCACAAATCGTTGCTCGCGATGGCGCATACGTAACTATTCGTTTGCGTTCTGGCGAAATGCGTAAGGTTCTTTCTGAAGGTCGTGCGACCATCGGTGAAGTTGGTAACGCAGAGCACATGCTGCGTGAATTGGGTAAAGCTGGTGCAACACGTTGGAGAGGCGTTCGCCCTACCGTACGTGGTGTAGCAATGAACCCAGTGGATCACCCACACGGTGGTGGTGAAGGTCGTACATCAGGCGGTCGTCACCCAGTATCACCTTGGGGTATGCCAACTAAGGGCTTCAAAACCCGTAAGAACAAACGTACCGACAAGTACATTGTACGTCGTCGTAACAAGTAATTTTAAAGAGGATACGCCATGCCACGTTCTCTCAAGAAAGGTCCATTTATTGACCTGCACTTGCTGAAGAAGGTAGAGAAAGCGTTGGAAAGCGGTGACAAAAAGCCTGTTAAGACTTGGTCCCGTCGTTCAATGATCATCCCTCAGATGATCGGTTTGACCATCGCTGTCCATAATGGTCGTCAGCACGTACCTGTTTTCGTCACTGAAGAGATGATCGGTCACAAGCTGGGCGAATTTGCACCAACACGTACTTATCGCGGCCATGCTGCAGATAAGAAAGCTAAGAAGCGTTAGGAGTTAAGATATGGAAGCTATTGCTAAACATCGCTTTGCTCGTATTTCGCCTCAAAAAGCACGTTTGGTTGCAGACCAAGTGCGCGGTAAAAACGTCGCACAAGCTCTAGAAGTTCTGACGTTCAGCGACAAAAAAGCTGCTGAGCTGATCAAGAAAGTTCTGGAGTCTGCTATCGCAAACGCCGAGCATAACGAAGGTGCTGACATTGATGATTTGAATGTCGCAAAAATCTTTGTTGACGAAGGTCCAGTCATGAAGCGCATTATGCCTCGTGCAAAAGGCCGTGCCGATCGCATCTTGAAGCGTTCTAGCCACATCACTATTGTTGTAGCAGACCGCTAAGAGACGAGGAGAGAAAGCAATGGGTCAAAAAGTACATCCTAATGGTATTCGTCTTGGCATTTGTAAGCCTTGGAATTCCACTTGGTTTGCTAACAGCCAAGATTTCGCTGATAACCTAGATGGCGACTTCAAGGTACGTCAGTTCCTGACTAATGAACTGAAAAAAGCGTCTGTATCTCGCATCGTTATCGAGCGCCCTGCTAAGAGTATTCGTGTGACTATTCACACTGCTCGCCCAGGTGTTGTTATCGGTAAGAAAGGCGAAGACGTAGAAAAACTACGCGCTCGCGTTGCTCAACTAGCCGGTGTACCTGCACAAATCAACATTGCAGAAGTACGTAAGCCAGAGCTTGATGCTCAGCTTGTTGGTGACAGCATCGCTTCTCAGCTAGAGCGTCGTGTTATGTTCCGTCGTGCTATGAAGCGCGCGGTACAAAACGCAATGCGTCTAGGCGCCAAAGGTATCAAAGTGGAAGTAAGCGGCCGTCTTGGCGGCGCTGAAATCGCTCGTACCGAGTGGTACCGTGAAGGTCGTGTGCCATTGCACACCCTTCGTGCTGATATTGACTACGCAACTTCTTCGGCTCACACCACTTACGGTGTAATTGGTATTAAAGTTTGGATCTTCAAAGGTGAAGTTCTAGGCGGTATGCCAGTTGCTGAGCCACAGGCTGACAAGCCTAAGAAGCAGCGTAAAGGCCGTAAGTAAGGAGTCTATCGATGCTTCAACCAAAACGTACTAAGTTCCGCAAGGCTTTTAAAGGTCGTAACCGCGGTCTTGCTGCGGGTACTGACGTAAGCTTCGGTACCTTCGGCCTTAAAGCTGTTGGTCGTGGTCGTATCACTGCTCGTCAGATCGAAGCTGCACGTCGTGCTATGACTCGTCACATTAAACGTCAGGGTCAAATCTGGATCCGTGTTTTCCCAGACAAGCCGATCACTACTAAACCTCTGGAAGTTCGTCAGGGTAAAGGTAAGGGTTCTGTTAGTTACTGGGTTGCACAAATTCAACCAGGTAAAGTCCTGTACGAGATGGATGGTGTTTCTGAAACCCTAGCTCGCGAAGCATTCGAGCTAGCTTCACGTAAACTACCAATCAAAACCACTTTCGTAACTAAGGCGGTGATGTGATGAAAGCACAAGAACTTCGCGAAAAGAGCGTAGAACAGCTGAATGAAGAACTGCTGGGTCTGCTGCGTGAGCAATTCAACCTGCGCATGCAATCAGCTACAGGTCAACTTCAGCAGACTCACACTCTGAAGACTGTTCGTCGTGATATCGCACGTGTTAAAACCGTTCTGAACCAGAAGGGCAACGCATAATGAGCGACCAAATCCGTACTCAACAAGGCCTTGTAGTTAGCGACAAAGGCGACAAGTCTATTGTTGTTGCAATTGAGCGCCAGGTGAAACACCCGATCTACGGTAAGTTCATCAAGCGTACAACTAAACTACATGTTCACGATGAAAACAACGAATGCGCCCAAGGCGATAAAGTTGAAGTTCGTGAGTGCCGTCCACTGTCTAAGACTAAGTCTTGGACTCTGGTACGCGTAGTTGAGAAAGCACGCCTGTAAGGGTAACTTTCCAACGGTTAAAATTTAAACGGCTCCAACTTTGGGGCCGTTTATTTTTTATCTATTCATCTTTAAAAAATAGTGTTATTATTCGCCGCCCTTGTAATAAGGCAGCCCGACCCGAGATGGGTCTAGATGTAATAACAGCGGAGCACTTACCATGATCCAAATGCAAAGTATGCTGGATGCAGCCGACAACTCCGGCGCTCGCAGTGTAATGTGTATTAAGGTGCTGGGTGGTTCACACCGTCGCTACGCCCATATCGGCGATGTCATCAAAGTTACCGTGAAGGATGCAATCCCACGCGGTAAAGTTAAGAAAGGTGACGTCCTGAAGGCGGTTGTAGTACGCACCCGTAAAGGCGTTCGTCGTCCAGACGGCTCTGTCATTCGCTTCGACCGTAATGCTTGCGTATTGTTGAACGACAACACCGAGCAACCAATCGGTACTCGTATCTTTGGCCCTGTGACACGTGAACTTCGTGGCGATAAGTTCATGAAGATTGTGTCTCTGGCGCCTGAAGTTCTGTAAGGAGCGGTTTAAAAATGGCAGCTAAAATCCGTCGTGAAGACGAAATTATCGTTCTTGTTGGTAAAGATAAAGGCAAGAAAGGTAAAGTATCTAAGGTACTGACTACCGGTAAGGTTATCGTTGAAGGTATCAACCTAGTTAAGAAACACCAGAAGCCAGTCCCGGCAATGGGTGTTCAAGGCGGCATCATTGAAAAAGAAGCAGCTCTTGACGTTTCTAACGTGGCTATCTACAACGCGGCAACTGGTAAAGCAGACCGTGTAGGCTTCCGATTTGAAGACGGCAAAAAAGTCCGTTTCTTTAAGTCGAATGGCGAAACTATTAAGTAAGTTGGAGTAGTACTATGGCGAAACTGCATGATTACTACAAAGAGACTGTTGTAAAAGAGCTTGCTGAAAAGTTCGAATACAAGAGTATCATGCAAGTCCCAAGGATCGAAAAGATCACCCTGAACATGGGTGTGGGCGAAGCGATCAACGATAAAAAACTGCTTGAGAACGCAGCTTCAGATATGACCACTATTACTGGTCAGAAGCCGCTTATCACTAAAGCACGTAAATCTGTTGCTGGCTTCAAGATCCGAGAGGGCTACCCTATTGGTTGTAAAGTAACCCTGCGTGGCGAACGTATGTGGGATTTCTTTGAGCGTTTGATTTCAATCGCTCTACCACGTGTACGCGACTTCCGCGGCGTGAGTTCGAAATCTTTCGACGGTCGCGGTAACTATAGCATGGGCGTTCGTGAGCAAATCATCTTCCCAGAGATCGACTACGACAAAGTAGATCGTATCCGTGGTCTTGATATTACTATCACGACTACAGCGGCGACTGATGAGGAAGGTCAAGCTCTGCTGGCTGCCTTTAACTTCCCATTCCGTAAGTAAGGTGAAGGGTTACTGTAATGGCTAAGCAATCAATGAAAGCGCGCGAAGTAAAACGCGCGAAGCTGGTAGTAAAGTTTGCTGAAAAGCGCGCTGCACTTAAAGCTGCAATTAAAAGTGTAAACACGTCTGAAGAAGATCGTTGGGATGCAGTCCTGAAGCTTCAATCTTTACCGCGTGATTCATCCACGTCTCGTAAGCGTAACCGCTGTAACCAGACTGGTCGTCCACATGGCTACCTACGTAAATTCGGCCTTAGCCGAATCAAGGTCCGTGAAGCTTGCATGAAAGGCGAGATTCCGGGTCTGCGTAAGGCGAGCTGGTAATTGAATCTCGGGAGTAAAGACTTATGAGCATGCAAGATCCGATTTCGGATATGCTGACCCGCATTCGCAACGGTCAGACAGCAGCGAAAGTTGCTGTTAAAATGCCTTCGTCGAAACTTAAAGTGGCAATTGCTGAGCTACTTAAAGTTGAAGGCTATGTGGCTGACTACGCTGTTACAAGCGATGTTAAGCCAGAACTGGAAGTGACTTTGAAATACTTCGAAGCAAACCCAGTTATCGAGCAAATCCAACGTGTAAGCCGTCCAGGTCTGCGTATCTATAAGAAAAAAGATGCGTTGCCTTCTGTAATGGGTGGTCTGGGTATTGCTGTAATATCAACTTCTAAAGGTTTGATGACCGACCGCGCCGCTCGCAAAGCGGGTCTGGGCGGTGAGATCATCTGCTACGTAGCTTAAGGAGTAGGAAATGTCTCGTGTTGCAAAAGCACCCGTAGTAATTCCTGCCGGCGTAGAGGTGAACCTTAACGGTCAGGAAGTCACTGTTAAAGGTAGCTTGGGCGAATTGTCCCGCGTTATCAATAATGCAGTGGTAGTAAGCCAAGAAGACGACGCTGTGAAGTTTGCACCGCGCGAAGGTATCGCAAAGGCTAACGCCCAAGCTGGTACTGCACGTGCACTAGTAAACAACATGGTTGTTGGTGTTACTCAAGGCTTTACCAAGAAACTGATCCTGAAAGGTGTTGGTTATCGTGCATCAATCAAGGGTAACGCAGTAGCTCTAACTTTGGGCTTCTCTCACCCTGTTGAACACGACCTGCCTGCAGGCATCAAAGCAGAATGCCCAAGCCAAACTGAAATTGTTTTGACTGGTACAGACAAGCAATTAGTTGGTCAAGTAGCTGCTGACATCCGCGCATACCGTCAACCTGAGCCTTACAAAGGCAAAGGTGTTCGTTACTCTGACGAAGTCGTGCGTACTAAAGAAGCTAAGAAGAAGTAAGGTAACACTATGGATAAGAAAATTGCTCGTATCCGTCGTGCGACCCGAGCGCGTCGCAAGATTGCTGAACTGGGTGCGACTCGCCTAGTTGTGCACCGTACTCCACGTCACGTGTACGCACAGGTTATCGCAGCTAATGGCTCTGAAGTTATCGCAGCTGCTTCTACCGTAGAAAAAGCGATCCGTGATCAATTGACGAGTACCGGTAACAAAGACGCTGCAGCAGCTGTGGGTAAAGCAGTCGCTGAACGTGCGCTGGAAAAAGGCATCGAATCTGTTGCTTTTGACCGCTCCGGTTTCCAATACCACGGCCGCGTGGCTGCACTGGCAGATGCTGCCCGTGAAGCTGGTCTGAAATTCTAAGGTAGGCGGAAAGATGGCTAACGAAAAACAACAAAGTGATTTGCAAGAGAAGCTGATTGCTGTTAACCGTGTTTCTAAAACGGTTAAAGGTGGTCGCATCTTTAGCTTCACCGCTCTTACTGTAGTTGGTGATGGCAATGGTCGCGTAGGTTTCGGATACGGCAAAGCCCGTGAAGTACCTGCCGCTATCCAAAAATCAATGGAAAAAGCGCGTCGTAACATGGTTACTATCGCGTTGAATGACGGTACTCTGCACCACGCTGTTAAAGGTCGCCACACTGGTTCAAAAGTGTACATGCAACCTGCTTCAGAAGGTACAGGTATCATCGCAGGTGGTGCGATGCGTGCAGTACTAGAAGTTGCGGGTGTTCGCAACGTTCTGGCGAAAGCATACGGTTCTACTAACCCAATCAACATCGTTCGTGCAACGATTCTTGGTTTGGGTGGTATGAAGTCTCCAGAAATGGTAGCTGCCAAGCGCGGTCTGCCAGTAAACGAAATTCTGGGGTAATTCGACATGGCTAAAACTATTAAAGTAACTCAGACTCGTAGCTCTATCGGCCGACTGCCGAAACATAAAGCTTCGCTGCGTGGCTTGGGCCTTCGTCGCATCAACCACACCGTTGAACTTGAAGATACTGCTTGCGTACGCGGCATGATCAATCAAGTTTACTACATGGTTAAAGTGGAGGAGTAATCGCATGCGTTTGAATACTCTATCTCCGGCCGCGGGTTCTAAGCCTTCTAAGAAGCGCGTAGGTCGTGGTATCGGTTCAGGCCTGGGCAAAACTGGTGGCCGCGGTCACAAAGGTCAGAAATCACGTTCAGGTGGTTCTGTGCGCCCAGGTTTCGAAGGCGGTCAAATGCCTTTGAAACAACGTCTGCCAAAATTTGGTTTTACTTCTCGTAAGAGCCTAACTGCAGCTGAAGTTCGTCTAAGCGAACTGGCTAAAGTTGAAGGTGACGTAGTAAGCCTTGAGACACTGAAAGCAGCTAACGTTATCACTAAAGACATCCGTACGGCGAAAATCGTACTGTCTGGTGAAATCGCGCGTTCAGTGACTATTAAAGGTCTTCGCGTTACCAAAGGTGCTCAAGCTGCAATTGAAGCTGCTGGCGGTAAAATCGAGGAATAATTAGCTCGAGGACGAGGTACAGATGGCAAAACAACCAGGACAAAATTTTAGTAGTGCAAAAGGTGGACTTGCGGAACTCAAAAGCCGTCTACTGTTTGTGGTAGGTGCGTTATTGGTTTTCCGTGCCGGCTCTTTTGTACCAATTCCTGGTATTGACGCTGCTGTACTTGCCGATCTGTTCGAACAGCAACAAGGTACCATCATTGAACTGTTTAACATGTTCTCTGGTGGTGCTCTTGAGCGTGCTTCTATCTTAGCATTGGGTATCATGCCGTATATATCGGCATCGATTATTGTCCAACTGCTTACGGTAGTTCATCCAGCCTTGGCTGAGTTGAAAAAGGAGGGGGAGTCTGGTCGTCGCAAGATTAGCCAGTACACCCGCTACGGCACGTTAGTGCTGGCAACCTTCCAAGCGATTGGTATCGCTACCGGGTTGCCAAGTATGATTCCAGGCCTTGTGGTTAACCCAGGGTTTGGTTTCTACTTCACTGCTGTTGTGAGTTTGGTTACCGGTACCATGTTCTTGATGTGGTTAGGTGAGCAGATCACTGAGCGAGGTATCGGTAACGGTATTTCCTTGATTATTTTCACGGGTATCGTTGCAGGATTACCATCCGCTATTGGACAGACAGCGGAGCAAGCGCGTCAAGGTGAATTGCACGTGCTTCTTCTTCTGTTGATTGCGGTAATCGCATTTGCAGTAATTGCGTTCGTAGTGTTCATGGAACGTGGTCAACGTCGTATCGTCGTTAACTACGCCAAACGTCAGCAAGGCCGTCGTGTTTTTGCTGCACAGAGCACTCACTTGCCATTGAAAATAAATATGGCAGGCGTAATTCCGGCAATTTTTGCATCAAGCATTATCCTGTTTCCAGGCACCTTGGCCCAATGGTTTGGTCAAAGTGAACAGTTGGGCTGGCTAGCTGATGTGTCATTGGCACTGAGTCCTGGTCAACCACTGTATGTAATTCTTTATGCTGCAGCGATTATCTTTTTCTGTTTCTTCTACACGGCGTTGGTTTTCAACCCGCGTGAGACAGCAGACAATCTGAAGAAGTCTGGTGCATTCGTACCTGGTATTCGCCCGGGCGAACAGACTGCAAAGTACATTGATAAAGTAATGACTCGACTAACCCTTGCGGGTGCGTTGTATATCACCTTTATCTGTCTGATCCCCGAGTTCATGATGATTGCTTGGAATGTACGCTTCTATTTTGGCGGTACTTCCCTACTTATTGTAGTCGTAGTAATCATGGACTTTATGGCTCAAGTTCAGACACATCTGATGTCTCAACAATATGAGTCCGTGTTGAAGAAAGCCAATCTGAAAGGCTATGGCCGATAACAGATTGACATCTACGGAGTTTAGCAATGAAAGTTCGTGCTTCCGTTAAGAAAATCTGCCGTAACTGTAAAGTAATCAAGCGTAACGGTGTCGTTCGCGTGATTTGCAGTGAGCCAAAGCACAAGCAGCGCCAAGGCTAATAGCAGAATATTTTTCTTGCAAAATATAGGCAGGGTGGCTACATTAGCCAGCCCACCTTTTGTGTGTGCAAAAGAAGTGGTATAGCCGCTGCGTATCCTCAACGGGCTCTGCAGCGGTTCTTCTTGAAAAAGTACTAGGAGTGAATAGTGGCCCGTATTGCAGGCATTAACATTCCTGATCAGAAGCATGCCGTAATCGCATTGACTGCGATTTTCGGTATCGGTAAAACCCGTTCAAAAGCTATTTTGGCTGAGACTGGTATTGCTGAAAGCATGAAGATCAGTGAACTAACTGAAGAGCAGATCGATCTACTGCGTGATGGCGTTGCCAAGTACACCGTAGAAGGTGATCTACGTCGTGAAGTTTCAATGAACATCAAGCGTCTTATGGACCTTGGTTGTTACCGCGGTTTGCGTCATCGTCGCAGCTTGCCACTACGTGGCCAGCGCACGAAGACCAATGCTCGTACCCGTAAGGGTCCGCGCAAACCGATCAAGAAATAATCGGGGTAGGTGATTACTAATGGCTAAACAACCAAATCGCGCACGTAAACGCGTACGCAAGCAAGTTGCTGATGGCGTAGCGCATATCCATGCGTCTTTCAACAACACAATCGTTACCATTACAGACCGTCAAGGTAATGCTCTTGCATGGGCAACTGCAGGTGGTTCTGGTTTCCGCGGTTCTCGTAAATCAACTCCGTTCGCTGCACAGGTTGCTGCTGAGCGTTGTGGTGAGATGGCTAAAGAATATGGCCTTAAGAACCTGGAAGTTATGGTAAAGGGTCCTGGTCCAGGTCGTGAATCTACGATTCGCGCACTGAACGCGGCTGGTTTCCGTATCACAAATATTGTTGATGCGACTCCAATCCCACATAACGGTTGTCGTCCACCTAAGAAACGCCGCGTATAACGCTGTTTCTTAGAATTCTGGAGAAAGATCATGGCAAGATATTTGGGTCCTAAGCTGAAGCTTAGCCGTCGCGAAGGTACTGACTTGTTCCTAAAGTCAGGCGTACGCGCGATTGATACCAAGTGTAAAATTGACAACGCCCCAGGCGTGCACGGCGCTCGTCGCGGTCGTCTGTCTGAATACGGCGTTCAGCTTCGTGAGAAGCAGAAAGTTCGTCGTACTTATGGCGTTCTTGAAAAGCAATTCCGTAACTACTATCAAGAAGCTGCACGCCTAAAAGGCAACACAGGTGAAAACCTGCTGCAACTTCTAGAAGGTCGTCTGGATAACGTTGTTTACCGCATGGGCTTTGGCGCAACTCGCGCTGAATCACGTCAGCTGGTAAGCCACAAGGCGATTCTAGTAAACGGCAAAGTGGTTAACGTTCCTTCTTTCAAGGTAACGGCTAATGACGTTGTTAGCATTCGCGAGAAAGCTAAGAACCAAGCACGCATTAAAGCAGCACTTGAAATTGCTGCTCAGCGCGAGCTGCCAACTTGGATCGAAGTAGACAGCAACAAAATGGAAGGCACTTTCAAGCGCCTACCAGAGCGTTCAGATTTGTCTGCTGACATCAACGAACACCTGATCGTCGAGCTTTACTCTAAGTAAAGCTAAACTAAAGAGAGGACACAATGCAGGGTTCTGTAACAGAATTTCTTAAGCCGCGTCTAGTTGACATAGAACAAGTAAGCTCGACGCACGCAAAAGTAACTCTTGAGCCGCTAGAGCGTGGCTTTGGTCACACCCTAGGCAATGCTCTACGTCGTATCCTACTGTCATCTATGCCTGGTTGCGCAGTGACAGAAGTAGAGATTGATGGCGTGTTGCACGAGTACAGCACCAAAGAGGGTGTACAGGAAGATATCCTGGAAATCCTGCTTAACCTTAAAGGCCTGGCCGTTAAGGTAGAGGGTAAAGATGAAGTTATCCTTACTCTTAATAAGTCTGGTGCAGGCCCTGTTGTTGCAGGCGACATCACCCACGACGGTGGTGTTGAGATTGCGAACCCAGAACACGTAATCTGCCACCTGACAGATTCAAATGCTGAAATAAGCATGCGAATCAAGGTAGAACGTGGTCGTGGCTATGTACCAGCGTCAGCCCGTATTCATACTGAAGAAGACGAGCGCCCTATCGGCCGTCTACTTGTTGATGCGACGTTCAGCCCAGTAGACCGTATTGCTTACAATGTTGAAGCAGCACGTGTTGAACAGCGTACTGACCTAGACAAGTTGGTTATCGATATGGAAACCAATGGTACGCTTGATCCTGAGGAAGCTATCCGTCGTGCAGCAACTATTCTTGCTGAACAACTGGATGCATTTGTAGATCTTCGTGATGTACGAGTTCCTGAAGAGAAAGAAGAGAAGCCAGAGTTCGATCCGATCCTACTGCGTCCTGTAGACGATCTGGAACTAACTGTTCGCTCTGCTAACTGTTTGAAAGCAGAAGCGATCCACTACATCGGTGATCTGGTACAGCGTACGGAGGTTGAGCTTCTTAAGACGCCTAACCTTGGTAAAAAGTCTTTGACTGAAATCAAAGACGTGCTGGCTTCACGTGGTTTGTCTCTGGGTATGCGCCTGGAAAACTGGCCGCCAGCATCAATCGCTGAAGATTAATCAGATACTGATTACTTAGTTAGAAGGATTAGGTCATGCGCCATCGTAAGAGTGGTCGTCAACTCAATCGCAACAGCAGTCATCGTAAAGCGATGTTCAGCAACATGGCTAGCTCTCTGGTAACTCATGAAGTTATCAAAACAACTTTGCCTAAAGCAAAAGAGCTGCGTCGCGTAATTGAGCCATTGATTACCCTAGCAAAGATCGACAGTGTTGCTAACCGTCGTCTTGCATTCGCTCGCACTCGTAATGACGAAGTTGTAGCGAAGCTGTTCAACGAACTAGGTCCACGTTTTGCCTCTCGTGCAGGCGGTTACACTCGCATTCTTAAATGCGGTGTACGTGTCGGCGATAAAGCCCCTATGGCTTACATCGAGTTGGTAGATCGTCCTGAGCAATCTGCTGAGGAAGCTGCTGAATAAGCACGCTGAACCTATCGATAAAAAGCCAGGCATTGCCTGGCTTTTTATTTATCTAAATTTTGCAAATTCATAACGCGGCTTTTCCCTCTTCGCTTCATATCCTGCGCTACATATATCTATTATTGTTTGACAGCTATATAAAGAAGAGCAACGCTTTTCTACATCTACATCTACATCTACATCTACATCTACATCTACATCTACATCTACATCTACATCTACATCTACATCTACATCTACATCTACATCTACATCTACATCTATAGATATTTCCGATCTTTCTACGAACGAGATATTTCACTCCATCGCTGATATTTTCGTATTCAGGCTGATAAATTGCTAGGTAGGGGGAGATTGGGGTAAGTGAGAATTGATAGATATACACCGATACATGTGTGATAGCTGTTGATAAGATGTGTGGAAATAAGGCTTTCGCATGGAATTCATACAAAGACTTACTTTTTAATAAGAAATCACAAATAAGGCCTTGCCAAGTCCCGAAGCCTCCCTATAATGCGTACTCACTGACACGGCGACCTGCTCCACACGGAACAAACAGCCCAATCAGTACGGCGAAAACGGCTTCAAAACTGAACGGAAATAAACGCTTGACGTTAACGACCCAATCAGTAGAATGCCCGCCTGCTTCAACGGAAAAGCCCAGTGCTTATCGCGGTTGAAGGGAGTCAACAAGACGTTTTGGATGCGGTGAGCAGCACGCTGAAAAATCTCAAAATTTCTTCTTGACTTCATCGCCTGGCAGCGTAGAATTCGCAGCCCTGACGATGAGAAGACGTCTCCACGGAGTCGCTTCTACAGTCAACGTTCTTTAACAATTTGACCTATACAATCTGTGTGGGCACTCGTACTTGATAGACATAAGATTTATCAATGCACTGAGTGACCTAAGACGGTTGAGCTTTTCGAAGTGACACTGTCAACACAGTCAATGCAGATTTGCCTTAGGGCAAAAAAGTAATTCAGTATTCATTGAGCGTTAGACCTGTTTCTTCGGAAATGGGGATAACAAGAAAAATTCTAATTGAAGAGTTTGATCATGGCTCAGATTGAACGCTGGCGGCAGGCCTAACACATGCAAGTCGAGCGGTAACATTTCAAGAGCTTGCTTTTGAAGATGACGAGCGGCGGACGGGTGAGTAATGGCTGGGAACCTGCCCTGACGTGGGGGATAACAGTTGGAAACGACTGCTAATACCGCATGATGTCTACGGACCAAAGAGGGGGATCTTCGGACCTCTCGCGTCGGGATGGGCCCAGTTGGGATTAGCTAGTTGGTGAGGTAATGGCTCACCAAGGCGACGATCCCTAGCTGGTTTGAGAGGATGATCAGCCACACTGGAACTGAGACACGGTCCAGACTCCTACGGGAGGCAGCAGTGGGGAATATTGCACAATGGGCGCAAGCCTGATGCAGCCATGCCGCGTGTGTGAAGAAGGCCTTCGGGTTGTAAAGCACTTTCAGCAGTGAGGAAGGCGGATACGTTAATAGCGTGTTCGTTTGACGTTAGCTGCAGAAGAAGCACCGGCTAACTCCGTGCCAGCAGCCGCGGTAATACGGAGGGTGCGAGCGTTAATCGGAATTACTGGGCGTAAAGCGCATGCAGGCGGTTTGTTAAGCAAGATGTGAAAGCCCCGGGCTCAACCTGGGAACCGCATTTTGAACTGGCAGGCTAGAGTCTTGTAGAGGGGGGTAGAATTTCAGGTGTAGCGGTGAAATGCGTAGAGATCTGAAGGAATACCGGTGGCGAAGGCGGCCCCCTGGACAAAGACTGACGCTCAGATGCGAAAGCGTGGGGAGCAAACAGGATTAGATACCCTGGTAGTCCACGCTGTAAACGATGTCTACTTGGAGGTTGTGGCCTAGAGCCGTGGCTTCCGGAGCTAACGCGTTAAGTAGACCGCCTGGGGAGTACGGTCGCAAGATTAAAACTCAAATGAATTGACGGGGGCCCGCACAAGCGGTGGAGCATGTGGTTTAATTCGATGCAACGCGAAGAACCTTACCTACTCTTGACATCCACAGAAGCCGGAAGAGATTTTGGTGTGCCTTCGGGAACTGTGAGACAGGTGCTGCATGGCTGTCGTCAGCTCGTGTTGTGAAATGTTGGGTTAAGTCCCGCAACGAGCGCAACCCTTATCCTTGTTTGCCAGCACGTAATGGTGGGAACTCCAGGGAGACTGCCGGTGATAAACCGGAGGAAGGTGGGGACGACGTCAAGTCATCATGGCCCTTACGAGTAGGGCTACACACGTGCTACAATGGCGTATACAGAGGGCAGCAAGACCGCGAGGTGGAGCGAATCCCAGAAAGTACGTCGTAGTCCGGATCGGAGTCTGCAACTCGACTCCGTGAAGTCGGAATCGCTAGTAATCGTGGATCAGAATGCCACGGTGAATACGTTCCCGGGCCTTGTACACACCGCCCGTCACACCATGGGAGTGGGCTGCACCAGAAGTAGATAGCTTAACCTTCGGGAGGGCGTTTACCACGGTGTGGTTCATGACTGGGGTGAAGTCGTAACAAGGTAGCCCTAGGGGAACCTGGGGCTGGATCACCTCCTTAACGATACTATTAATGCAAGTGCTCACACAAATTGTATAGGTTGAAGAACAAAGAACAGATGTGTCCCATTCGTCTAGAGGCCTAGGACACCGCCCTTTCACGGCGGTAACAGGGGTTCGACTCCCCTATGGGACGCCACTTATTAAACACATTCTCTGAGTGTTGTTAGAAAGTGGTGATTCGAAAGAACATCATAGCTCTTTAAAAATCTGGAAAGCTGACTAGTAGATTTATGACTTCTCTTTATAGAGAGGAAATAAATTGAAATCTGTTTCTTATCTCTCTACCCGAGAGGTAACGAAACAAAAGTTCTCAAAACGTTAATCCTGATGGGATTAACACCAAACACATTCAAGTGTTCTTGGTTTCATCGAAAGATGAACATATTTGAGTCCGGCGAAAAACCGTTCATTAATTTGAACCGACTCTTTAACGAGAGTCACCTTGGTTGTTTGCCATACATAAAGACCTCTTGGGGTTGTATGGTTAAGTGACTAAGCGTACACGGTGGATGCCTTGGCAGTCAGAGGCGATGAAGGACGTATTAACTTGCGATAAGCGTAGATAAGGCAGTAAAAGCCACTTGAGTCTACGATTTCCGAATGGGGAAACCCACGTGCATAAGCACGTATCATGCAGTGAATACATAGCTGTATGAGGCGAACTCGGGGAACTGAAACATCTAAGTACCCGAAGGAAAAGAAATCAATTGAGATTCCGGCAGTAGCGGCGAGCGACCCCGGATTAGCCCTTAAGCAGTTTAAGTGTTAGTGGAAGCCTCTGGAAAGTGGCGCGATACAGGGTGATAGCCCCGTACACGACAATGCTTTTATTGTGAAAACGAGTAGGACGGGACACGTGGTATCCTGTCTGAACATGGGGGGACCATCCTCCAAGGCTAAATACTCCTGACTGACCGATAGTGAACCAGTACCGTGAGGGAAAGGCGAAAAGAACCCCTGTGAGGGGAGTGAAATAGAACCTGAAACCGTGTACGTACAAGCAGTGGGAGCCTCTTTTATGGGGTGACTGCGTACCTTTTGTATAATGGGTCAGCGACTTACTTTTAGTAGCAAGGTTAACCGAATAGGGGAGCCGTAGGGAAACCGAGTCTTAACTGGGCGAATAAGTTGCTAGGAGTAGACCCGAAACCGAGTGATCTAGCCATGGGCAGGTTGAAGATTGAGTAACATCAATTGGAGGACCGAACCGACTAATGTTGAAAAATTAGCGGATGACTTGTGGCTAGGGGTGAAAGGCCAATCAAACTCGGAGATAGCTGGTTCTCCCCGAAAGCTATTTAGGTAGCGCCTCGGACGAATACTACTGGGGGTAGAGCACTGTTAAGGCTAGGGGGTCATCCCGACTTACCAACCCTTTGCAAACTCCGAATACCAGTAAGTACTATCCGGGAGACACACGGCGGGTGCTAACGTCCGTCGTGGAGAGGGAAACAACCCAGACCGCCAGCTAAGGTCCCAAAGTTATCGCTAAGTGGGAAACGATGTGGGAAGGCTCAGACAGCCAGGATGTTGGCTTAGAAGCAGCCATCATTTAAAGAAAGCGTAATAGCTCACTGGTCGAGTCGGCCTGCGCGGAAGATGTAACGGGGCTAAGCGATACACCGAAGCTGCGGCATCAACTCTTCGGAGTTGTTGGGTAGGGGAGCGTTCTGTAAGCCGTTGAAGGTGAACTGTAAGGTTTGCTGGAGGTATCAGAAGTGCGAATGCTGACATGAGTAACGATAAAGGGGGTGAAAAACCTCCTCGCCGGAAGACCAAGGGTTCCTGTCCAACGTTAATCGGGGCAGGGTAAGTCGACCCCTAAGGCGAGGCCGAAAGGCGTAGTCGATGGGAAACGGGTTAATATTCCCGTACTGCTTATAACTGCGATGGGGGGACGGAGAAGGCTAGGTGGGCTTGGCGACGGTTGTCCAAGTTCAAGTGCGTAGGTGGGTGTCTTAGGTAAATCCGGGACGCTGTTAACACTGAGACACGATGTCGAGTCACTACGGTGATGAAGTCATTGATGCCATGCTTCCGGGAAAAGCCTCTAAGCTTCAGGTTATAAGGAATCGTACCCCAAACCGACACAGGTGGTCGGGTAGAGAATACCAAGGCGCTTGAGAGAACTCGGGTGAAGGAACTAGGCAAAATGGTACCGTAACTTCGGGAGAAGGTACGCTGCCTCCGGTGAAGTCCCTTGCGGATGGAGCTAGAGGCAGTCGCAGATACCAGGTGGCTGCAACTGTTTATTAAAAACATAGCACTGTGCAAAATCGAAAGATGACGTATACGGTGTGACGCCTGCCCGGTGCCGGAAGGTTAATTGATGGGGTTATCTTCGGAGAAGCTCTTGATCGAAGCCCCGGTAAACGGCGGCCGTAACTATAACGGTCCTAAGGTAGCGAAATTCCTTGTCGGGTAAGTTCCGACCTGCACGAATGGCGTAATGATGGCCACGCTGTCTCCACCCGAGACTCAGTGAAATTGAAATCGCAGTGAAGATGCTGTGTACCCGCGGCTAGACGGAAAGACCCCGTGAACCTTTACTACAGCTTGGCACTGAACATTGACCCTACATGTGTAGGATAGGTGGGAGCCTTTGAAGCATCGTCGCTAGATGGTGTGGAGGCAATCTTGAAATACCACCCTTGTATGCTTGATGTTCTAACGTTGGTCCCTTATCGGGATTGCGGACAGTGCCTGGTGGGTAGTTTGACTGGGGCGGTCTCCTCCCAAAGAGTAACGGAGGAGCACGAAGGTGGGCTAATCACGGTCGGACATCGTGAGGTTAGTGCAATGGCATAAGCCCGCTTGACTGCGAGAATGACAATTCGAGCAGGTACGAAAGTAGGTCATAGTGATCCGGTGGTTCTGAATGGAAGGGTCATCGCTCAACGGATAAAAGGTACTCCGGGGATAACAGGCTGATACCGCCCAAGAGTTCATATCGACGGCGGTGTTTGGCACCTCGATGTCGGCTCATCACATCCTGGGGCTGAAGTCGGTCCCAAGGGTATGGCTGTTCGCCATTTAAAGTGGTACGCGAGCTGGGTTTAGAACGTCGTGAGACAGTTCGGTCCCTATCTGCCGTGGGCGTTGGATGATTGAGAGGGGCTGCTCCTAGTACGAGAGGACCGGAGTGGACGAACCTCTGGTGTTCGGGTTGTCACGCCAGTGGCATTGCCCGGTAGCTAAGTTCGGAATTGATAAGCGCTGAAAGCATCTAAGCGCGAAGCGAGCCTCGAGATGAGTCATCCCTGACACTATAAGTGTCCTAAAGGGTTGTTGGAGACTACGACGTAGATAGGCAGGGTGTGTAAGTGCTGCGAGGCATTGAGCTAACCTGTACTAATTGCCCGTGAGGCTTAACCATACAACACCCAAGGGGTTTTAGCGGACTCAGATAAGAACGTTGAATGTGTATTGAGAAGTCACTAGTCAGAATTTTCCCAGATTTTTGTTTTTCGCCTTATGGCGGGGAACAGTACAAAATTTGCTTGGCGACCATAGCATTATGGACCCACCTGATCCCATGCCGAACTCAGTAGTGAAACGTAATAGCGCCGATGGTAGTGTGGGGTCTCCCCATGTGAGAGTAGGACATCGCCAGGCTTTAAATTTGAATGAGAGCCCGTTCAAGCGAACGGGCTTTTATTTCGCTCCTACTGATTGTCATGTGAGCGACGTCAAAAAAAGATTTTTACCCTTCATTTTCGAATGAAAATAGATGAAAGTTTTTTCTTGACTGAATATCAGAATCGCGTATTATACGCGGCCTGACTTGCTGAAGCGCAACGCGCCAAGGCCTTGAATAGTCAACGTTCTTTAACAATTTGACCTATACAATCTGTGTGGGCACTCGTACTTGATAGACATAAGATTTATCAATGAACTGAGTGACCCAAGATGGTTGAACTTTTCGAAGTGACACTGTCAACACAGTCAATGCAGATTTGCCTTAGGGCAAAAAAGTAATTCAGTATTCATTGAGCGTTAGACCTGTTTCTTCGGAAATGGGGATAACAAGAAAAATTCTAATTGAAGAGTTTGATCATGGCTCAGATTGAACGCTGGCGGCAGGCCTAACACATGCAAGTCGAGCGGTAACATTTCAAGAGCTTGCTTTTGAAGATGACGAGCGGCGGACGGGTGAGTAATGGCTGGGAACCTGCCCTGACGTGGGGGATAACAGTTGGAAACGACTGCTAATACCGCATGATGTCTACGGACCAAAGAGGGGGATCTTCGGACCTCTCGCGTCGGGATGGGCCCAGTTGGGATTAGCTAGTTGGTGAGGTAATGGCTCACCAAGGCGACGATCCCTAGCTGGTTTGAGAGGATGATCAGCCACACTGGAACTGAGACACGGTCCAGACTCCTACGGGAGGCAGCAGTGGGGAATATTGCACAATGGGCGCAAGCCTGATGCAGCCATGCCGCGTGTGTGAAGAAGGCCTTCGGGTTGTAAAGCACTTTCAGCAGTGAGGAAGGTTAGTACGTTAATAGCGTATTAATTTGACGTTAGCTGCAGAAGAAGCACCGGCTAACTCCGTGCCAGCAGCCGCGGTAATACGGAGGGTGCGAGCGTTAATCGGAATTACTGGGCGTAAAGCGCATGCAGGCGGTTTGTTAAGCAAGATGTGAAAGCCCCGGGCTCAACCTGGGAACCGCATTTTGAACTGGCAGGCTAGAGTCTTGTAGAGGGGGGTAGAATTTCAGGTGTAGCGGTGAAATGCGTAGAGATCTGAAGGAATACCGGTGGCGAAGGCGGCCCCCTGGACAAAGACTGACGCTCAGATGCGAAAGCGTGGGGAGCAAACAGGATTAGATACCCTGGTAGTCCACGCTGTAAACGATGTCTACTTGGAGGTTGTGGCCTAGAGCCGTGGCTTCCGGAGCTAACGCGTTAAGTAGACCGCCTGGGGAGTACGGTCGCAAGATTAAAACTCAAATGAATTGACGGGGGCCCGCACAAGCGGTGGAGCATGTGGTTTAATTCGATGCAACGCGAAGAACCTTACCTACTCTTGACATCCACAGAATTCGCTAGAGATAGCTTAGTGCCTTCGGGAACTGTGAGACAGGTGCTGCATGGCTGTCGTCAGCTCGTGTTGTGAAATGTTGGGTTAAGTCCCGCAACGAGCGCAACCCTTATCCTTGTTTGCCAGCGAGTAATGTCGGGAACTCCAGGGAGACTGCCGGTGATAAACCGGAGGAAGGTGGGGACGACGTCAAGTCATCATGGCCCTTACGAGTAGGGCTACACACGTGCTACAATGGCGTATACAGAGGGCAGCGAGACCGCGAGGTGGAGCGAATCCCAGAAAGTACGTCGTAGTCCGGATCGGAGTCTGCAACTCGACTCCGTGAAGTCGGAATCGCTAGTAATCGTGGATCAGAATGCCACGGTGAATACGTTCCCGGGCCTTGTACACACCGCCCGTCACACCATGGGAGTGGGCTGCACCAGAAGTAGATAGCTTAACCTTCGGGAGGGCGTTTACCACGGTGTGGTTCATGACTGGGGTGAAGTCGTAACAAGGTAGCCCTAGGGGAACCTGGGGCTGGATCACCTCCTTAACGATACTATTAATGCCAGTGTCCACACAAATTGTATAGGTTGAAAAAGTAAAGAGTGGTTGAGGTCCCAAGCCTCAACGCATCAGCAACGCGAGTTGTTGAAAGATAAGTGTCCCATTCGTCTAGAGGCCTAGGACACCGCCCTTTCACGGCGGTAACAGGGGTTCGACTCCCCTATGGGACGCCACGGGTCGTTAGCTCAGTTGGTAGAGCAGTTGACTTTTAATCAATTGGTCGTAGGTTCGAATCCTACACGACCCACCATTCTCTCCATGAGGGAATTAAAACTATCGTGGGCGATTAGCTCAGTTGGGAGAGCACCTCCCTTACAAGGAGGGGGTCACTGGTTCGAGCCCGGTATCGCCCACCACTCTCTAAAAATTTTCTGCAACGGAATCGCAGACCCAATAAGCAAATTATGTTATCGGGTGCGCATTTTTGCGTCGAAAATCATTAGAAAGTGGTTCCACTCTCTGTTTGAGAGACACACACTTTGCTCTTTAAAAATCTGGAAAGCTGACTAGTAGATTTATGACTTCTCTTTATAGAGAGGAAATAAATTGAAATCTGTTTCTTATCTCTCTACCCGAGAGGTAACGAAACAAAAGTTCTCAAAACGTTAATCCTGATGGGATTAACACCAAACACATTCAAGTGTTCTTGGTTTCATCGAAAGATGAATATATTTGAGTCCGGCGAAAAACCGTTCATTAATTTGAACCGACTCTTTAACGAGAGTCACCTTGGTTGTTTGCCATACATAAAGACCTCTTGGGGTTGTATGGTTAAGTGACTAAGCGTACACGGTGGATGCCTTGGCAGTCAGAGGCGATGAAGGACGTATTAACTTGCGATAAGCGTAGATAAGGCAGTAAAAGCCACTTGAGTCTACGATTTCCGAATGGGGAAACCCACGTGCATAAGCACGTATCATGCAGTGAATACATAGCTGTATGAGGCGAACTCGGGGAACTGAAACATCTAAGTACCCGAAGGAAAAGAAATCAATTGAGATTCCGGCAGTAGCGGCGAGCGACCCCGGATTAGCCCTTAAGCAGTTTAAGTGTTAGTGGAAGCCTCTGGAAAGTGGCGCGATACAGGGTGATAGCCCCGTACACGACAATGCTTTTATTGTGAAAACGAGTAGGACGGGACACGTGGTATCCTGTCTGAACATGGGGGGACCATCCTCCAAGGCTAAATACTCCTGACTGACCGATAGTGAACCAGTACCGTGAGGGAAAGGCGAAAAGAACCCCTGTGAGGGGAGTGAAATAGAACCTGAAACCGTGTACGTACAAGCAGTGGGAGCCTCTTTTATGGGGTGACTGCGTACCTTTTGTATAATGGGTCAGCGACTTACTTTTAGTAGCAAGGTTAACCGAATAGGGGAGCCGTAGGGAAACCGAGTCTTAACTGGGCGAATAAGTTGCTAGGAGTAGACCCGAAACCGAGTGATCTAGCCATGGGCAGGTTGAAGATTGAGTAACATCAATTGGAGGACCGAACCGACTAATGTTGAAAAATTAGCGGATGACTTGTGGCTAGGGGTGAAAGGCCAATCAAACTCGGAGATAGCTGGTTCTCCCCGAAAGCTATTTAGGTAGCGCCTCGGACGAATACTACTGGGGGTAGAGCACTGTTAAGGCTAGGGGGTCATCCCGACTTACCAACCCTTTGCAAACTCCGAATACCAGTAAGTACTATCCGGGAGACACACGGCGGGTGCTAACGTCCGTCGTGGAGAGGGAAACAACCCAGACCGCCAGCTAAGGTCCCAAAGTTATCGCTAAGTGGGAAACGATGTGGGAAGGCTCAGACAGCCAGGATGTTGGCTTAGAAGCAGCCATCATTTAAAGAAAGCGTAATAGCTCACTGGTCGAGTCGGCCTGCGCGGAAGATGTAACGGGGCTAAGCGATACACCGAAGCTGCGGCATCAACTCTTCGGAGTTGTTGGGTAGGGGAGCGTTCTGTAAGCCGTTGAAGGTGAACTGTAAGGTTTGCTGGAGGTATCAGAAGTGCGAATGCTGACATGAGTAACGATAAAGGGGGTGAAAAACCTCCTCGCCGGAAGACCAAGGGTTCCTGTCCAACGTTAATCGGGGCAGGGTAAGTCGACCCCTAAGGCGAGGCCGAAAGGCGTAGTCGATGGGAAACGGGTTAATATTCCCGTACTGCTTATAACTGCGATGGGGGGACGGAGAAGGCTAGGTGGGCTTGGCGACGGTTGTCCAAGTTCAAGTGCGTAGGTGGGTGTCTTAGGTAAATCCGGGACGCTATTAACACTGAGACACGATGTCGAGTCACTACGGTGATGAAGTCATTGATGCCATGCTTCCGGGAAAAGCCTCTAAGCTTCAGGTTATAAGGAATCGTACCCCAAACCGACACAGGTGGTCGGGTAGAGAATACCAAGGCGCTTGAGAGAACTCGGGTGAAGGAACTAGGCAAAATGGTACCGTAACTTCGGGAGAAGGTACGCTGCCTCCGGTGAAGTCCCTTGCGGATGGAGCTAGAGGCAGTCGCAGATACCAGGTGGCTGCAACTGTTTATTAAAAACATAGCACTGTGCAAAATCGAAAGATGACGTATACGGTGTGACGCCTGCCCGGTGCCGGAAGGTTAATTGATGGGGTTATCTTCGGAGAAGCTCTTGATCGAAGCCCCGGTAAACGGCGGCCGTAACTATAACGGTCCTAAGGTAGCGAAATTCCTTGTCGGGTAAGTTCCGACCTGCACGAATGGCGTAATGATGGCCACGCTGTCTCCACCCGAGACTCAGTGAAATTGAAATCGCAGTGAAGATGCTGTGTACCCGCGGCTAGACGGAAAGACCCCGTGAACCTTTACTACAGCTTGGCACTGAACATTGACCCTACATGTGTAGGATAGGTGGGAGCCTTTGAAGCATCGTCGCTAGATGGTGTGGAGGCAATCTTGAAATACCACCCTTGTATGCTTGATGTTCTAACGTTGGTCCCTTATCGGGATTGCGGACAGTGCCTGGTGGGTAGTTTGACTGGGGCGGTCTCCTCCCAAAGAGTAACGGAGGAGCACGAAGGTGGGCTAATCACGGTCGGACATCGTGAGGTTAGTGCAATGGCATAAGCCCGCTTGACTGCGAGAATGACAATTCGAGCAGGTACGAAAGTAGGTCATAGTGATCCGGTGGTTCTGAATGGAAGGGCCATCGCTCAACGGATAAAAGGTACTCCGGGGATAACAGGCTGATACCGCCCAAGAGTTCATATCGACGGCGGTGTTTGGCACCTCGATGTCGGCTCATCACATCCTGGGGCTGAAGTCGGTCCCAAGGGTATGGCTGTTCGCCATTTAAAGTGGTACGCGAGCTGGGTTTAGAACGTCGTGAGACAGTTCGGTCCCTATCTGCCGTGGGCGTTGGATGATTGAGAGGGGCTGCTCCTAGTACGAGAGGACCGGAGTGGACGAACCTCTGGTGTTCGGGTTGTCACGCCAGTGGCATTGCCCGGTAGCTAAGTTCGGAATTGATAAGCGCTGAAAGCATCTAAGCGCGAAGCGAGCCTCGAGATGAGTCATCCCTGACACTATAAGTGTCCTAAAGGGTTGTTGGAGACTACGACGTAGATAGGCAGGGTGTGTAAGTGCTGCGAGGCATTGAGCTAACCTGTACTAATTGCCCGTGAGGCTTAACCATACAACACCCAAGGGGTTTTAGCGGACTCAGATAAGAACGTTGAATGTGTATTGAGAAGTCACTAGTCAGAATTTTCCCAGATTTTCGTTTTCCGCCTGCTGGCGGGGGACAATACAAAATTTGCTTGGCGACCATAGCATTATGGACCCACCTGATCCCATGCCGAACTCAGTAGTGAAACGTAATAGCGCCGATGGTAGTGTGGGGTCTCCCCATGTGAGAGTAGGACATCGCCAGGCTTTAAATTCAATCTGTCATTTTGCTTCGCAAACGATAGATTCTTAAACAAAGCATCAATGAGTAAGACTTTGTTAGAGAAAATTTGCTGATATAGCTCAGTTGGTAGAGTGCACCCTTGGTAAGGGTGAGGTCCCCAGTTCGAATCTGGGTATCAGCACCAGCTTTAAAATTTTTCTGGCAGCCATAGCGCAATGGTACCACCTGATCCCATGCCGAACTCAGAAGTGAAACGTTGCTGCGCCGATGGTAGTGTGGGGTCTCCCCATGTGAGAGTAGGTCACTGCCAGATACCTCTTCAAACCCGTAGCGGAAACGCTGCGGGTTTTTTCATTTCTAGCACTCAACGATCTATCTCACAAATGTTCTTGAACCCTGATTAGGGATGTTATAGGGTTATTGGAATTCTAGACGTCTATACATCTTAAAAGGGAGTGCTTTAAGATGCCCATTAAAATTCCTGATCAGTTACCTGCGGCCAGTATCCTGCGTCAGGAGAAAATCTTCGTGATGTCAGCGACGCGCGCAGAAAGTCAGAATATCCGTCCACTGAAAGTACTATTGCTCAATCTTATGCCTAAAAAGATTGAGACCGAAACGCAGTTTATGCGGATGCTTTCTAACAGCCCGCTGCAAGTGGATGTAGAACTACTTCGTATAGACGACAGGCCAAGTAAAAATACACCGACTGAGCACTTAGATACGTTTTATAGACAGTTTCAATCTATCCGTGAGCGTAACTTTGATGGGCTGATTGTGACGGGTGCACCGCTCGGGCTGGTTCAGTTTGAGGATGTGATTTATTGGGAACATCTTCAGGACATCATGACTTGGGCGAAGGAGCACGTTACTTCGACCTTGTATGTCTGTTGGGCTGCACAAGCAGGTCTTAAGCTTCTTTATGATCTACCAAAGAAAACAAGAAAAGATAAGCTCTCCGGCGTGTATTGGCACAGCACCAATAAAGCGTTAAGTCATAATCCTATATTGCGTGGATTTGACGATTCGTTTCTGGCACCTCACTCGCGCTACGCGGATTTTTCTCCAGAGTACCTTGCTGACAATACAGACCTCGATATTCTGGCTACCTCAGACACTGCAGGTGTTTATCTTGCCGCGACGAAAGATAAGCGAAACGTATTCGTGACGGGTCACCCTGAATATGATTCTCACACTCTTCATCATGAGTATGCTCGAGATGTGGGTGAGGGGATGGAGCCAGTTGTGCCAATGAATTACTACCCTAACGATGACCCATCTAAAGAGCCTTATGTTAGCTGGCGAAGTCACGGACACCTCTTGTTCTGTAATTGGCTTAACTACTGCGTATACCAACAAACACCATACGATCTCGACCAGTTCTCGGAAGCGGCATTTACCAAAGACGATTAAAAAAAGGCCTGCATTGCAGGCCGTTTTTTTGTATATCTCTATTCTTTTGCCGTTTCTGTTTGAGTCTTCGTCTCAGCCTGTTTGTAAGTGCTGGGTTGTATACCCATATCGCGTTCAGCAATTTTGGCTTTTTCGATTAACTTGGTGATGGTTGAGCCTTGAATGAGGATTGAGAAAACAACAACAGCGTAGGTCATGACAAGAATGATCTCTCGCACATCGATGTTCTTCTCGGGAACAATCATATAGCCTGCAGGTACCGCCATTGCCATTGCAATCGCTAGCCCTCCGCGTAGCCCTCCCCAAGTTAGAATGCGTATTGAGTAAGGGTTATAGTCGCGGTAACGGTTAAAGCCCAGATAGCATATCTGAATACTGATATAGCGTGCGATGAGCACTGCCGGTATGGCAAATGCCATGATGATCCAATCTTCCTTGTGGAAAGTGAAGGTCAGCATGCTAAGACCAATTAATAAGAACAGTACTCCATTGAGGAACTCGTCAACGAGCTCCCAGAAGTGATCGAGATGATCTTCACTTTCTTTTGAAAAACCAATGTAGCGGGTCCAGTTACCAATCATTATCCCTGCCACTACCATCGCAAGAGGACCTGAAACGCCGATTAAACTTGCAAATACATACCCAGCAGTTGGAATGCCGAGTGTCAGCAATAACTCCATAGAGTGATCATCGGTATGACATATCAGATAGTGAAATAGCAGCCCTAAGAGAAACCCATAAACAATACCGCCAATGGCTTCATGCAAGAACAACTCTACCACGCCGAACGCTGTTGGTGTTTCAGAGCCAAAAGCCACTGTAAAAAGAGTCATAAAGATGACTAGGCCAAAGCCATCATTGAACAGCGATTCACCTTCAATCTGTGTTGAAATACGTCTTGGTGCATTTAGCTTCTTAACAATCGCTAAAACAGCAATTGGATCCGTTGGAGAGATGAGTGCGCCGAACAGTAGGCAATAGATAAACGCGAAAGGAATACCAATTAACTGAAAGAACAGCCAAGTTACTCCTCCAATAAAGAACGTGGAGATGAGTGTCGCTAATAGTGCGAGTACAGTTATTTCCCACTTCTGATCTTTAAGGTTTGGCAGTTTTACACCGAGGCCTCCCGCAAAGAGTAAAAATCCAAGTACACCTTTTAGTAAAAAGTCATCGAAGTGCACTTCGTTCAAAGTCTCTGCGGCAAAGTCTTTTAATTGGAACCAGTTATTATGACCGGAAATCACAATACCTAGAGAAAGGATCAGAGCACCGGCAGTGATCGCGATAGTGGTTTGCATCTGCCCTATTTTACTGTTGATAAAGGCAATGAGCATCGCTGCTGCAGCTAAGAAACAGAGAGTGGTATAGACGGTCATGGATGACCCCGTGTCGGATAATATGAGAAATCAAAATGAGTTGTAACGAAATATAAATCGATGTGATGAAGAAAACTACAACAAATCTGAGTGTTTTCGGGGATCCTTTAGAAGTGAGCCACTCATAGACGTCTAGATTTCCATTTGAGCTGTGATACTATGCGAGTAGCGAGCAATATAAGAAGGAATTTGTGGCTGTGAGTAGTAAGGACATTCTAAAAAAACTGTTGGTTGAGCGCATTCTGATTATCGATGGTGGAATGGGTACCATGATCCAAGACTACAAACTGGATGAATCTGACTATCGTGGTGAGCGCTTTTCTGATTGGCACTCGGACCTAAAAGGAAACAATGACCTTTTAGTTCTGACGCAGCCAGAGCTTATCAAACAGATTCATGGTGAGTACCTCGAAGCAGGTGCAGATATTCTGGAAACCAATACCTTCAATGCAACCACCATCGCCATGGCTGACTATGATATGGAAAGCTTGAGCGCTGAAATTAACCTCGAAGCTGCCAAGCTAGCGCGCCAAATGGCCGATGAATGGACCGCAAAAACGCCTCAAAAGCCGCGTTTTGTTGCTGGCGTATTAGGGCCAACAAACCGAACGTGTTCGATTTCGCCTGACGTAAATGATCCGGGCTTTCGGAATGTATCATTTGACCAATTGGTTGAAGCCTATACAGAATCCACGCGCGCATTGATTGCAGGCGGGGCTGACATCATCTTAGTTGAGACCATATTTGATACCCTGAATGCCAAGGCATGTACCTTCGCGATCGAGACGGTGTTCGATGAAGATGGCATCATTCTGCCTGTGATGATTTCTGGCACGATCACAGATGCCTCAGGTCGCACGTTATCCGGGCAAACTACGGAAGCTTTCTATAATTCTCTACGTCATGTTAAACCGATCTCTTTTGGACTTAACTGTGCGTTGGGGCCTGATGAATTACGCCAGTATGTTGAAGAATTGTCTCGTATTTCGGATTGTTCTGTTTCTGCCCACCCGAATGCAGGCCTCCCAAATGCATTTGGCGAATATGACCTTAGCCCTGAAGACATGGCAGAGCATATTGAAGAATGGGCGAAAAGCGGGTTTCTCAATTTAGTCGGTGGTTGCTGTGGTACGACGCCTGAGCATATTCGGCAAATGGAAGTGGCAACACGAAATGTCGTGCCGCGTTCACTTCCTGAATTGCCAAAATACTGCCGTTTGTCGGGTCTAGAACCTTTAAACATTGCGCCTGACACCTTGTTCGTCAATGTGGGTGAACGTACCAACGTGACAGGCTCTGCACGTTTTAAGCGTCTAATTAAAGAAGAACTCTATGACGAAGCGCTTGAAGTGGCTCGCCAACAAGTTGAATCCGGCGCCCAAATTATCGACATCAACATGGATGAAGGGATGCTGGATGCAGAAGCAGCCATGGTTCGCTTCCTCAATTTGTGTGCGACAGAGCCTGATATTTCCAAAGTACCTATCATGGTCGATTCCTCGAAATGGGAAATATTGGAAGCAGAACGTTCTGAAGTGTGTTCAAGGCAAACCCATCGTTAACTCTATTTCAATGAAAGAGGGTGTTGATAGGTTCATCGAACAAGCGAAATTGATTCGTCGCTATGGTGCCGCAGTCATTGTGATGGCATTTGATGAAGTTGGTCAGGCAGATACGCGCGAACGCAAAATCGAAATATGTACCAATGCATATAACATCCTTGTGGATCAGGTTGGCTTTCCGCCTGAAGACATAATCTTTGACCCTAATATTTTTGCAGTCGCAACTGGCATCGAAGAGCACAATAACTATGCGGTTGATTTCATTGAAGCTGTGGGCGATATAAAACGCACCTTGCCCCATGCCATGGTATCTGGCGGCGTGTCTAATGTGTCATTTTCATTCAGGGGCAATAACGCGGTCCGTGAAGCCATTCATGCAGTGTTCTTGTATTACTGTTTTAAAAACGGCATGGACATGGGCATCGTGAATGCAGGTCAGCTTGCCATCTATGATGATCTGCCGGATGAACTTCGCGAAGCGGTTGAAGACGTTGTATTGAACCGTCGTGATGACAGTACCGAACGCTTGCTTGATATTGCGGCAAACTATCGCGATAGCGGTGCGGTAGAAGAAGACCGTACCGCGCAAGAGTGGCGCGGTTGGCCTGTTGATAAACGTTTGGCGCACGCATTGGTCAAAGGGATCACTGAGTTTATTGTTGAAGATACAGAAGAAGCACGATCCAATGCGAGTAAGCCTCTCGAAGTGATTGAAGGCCCGCTTATGGCAGGCATGAACATCGTGGGTGATTTGTTTGGTGAAGGGAAAATGTTCTTGCCGCAAGTGGTGAAATCAGCCCGTGTAATGAAACAAGCTGTGGGGTATTTAGAACCTTACATCAATGCAGAGAAGCAAGCGGGTTACACCAATGGCAAAATTCTCCTCGCGACAGTAAAAGGCGATGTTCATGACATCGGTAAGAACATTGTTGGCGTAGTACTCCAATGTAATAACTACGAAATCATCGATCTTGGTGTCATGGTACCCACGGATAAAATCCTAAAAGTGGCGATTGAAGAGAATGTCGACATCATTGGTTTGTCCGGCCTTATCACACCGTCACTCGATGAAATGGTGCATGTTGCCAAGGAAATGGAACGTCGCGGGTTTGATATTCCTTTGCTGATTGGCGGTGCAACGACATCTAAGGCGCATACCGCGGTGAAGATCGAAGAAAACTACCACGCGCCTGTCGTGTATGTTTCAAATGCCTCTCGTGCGGTAGGGGTGTGTTCTTCGCTCCTGTCTGACGAGCATCGCCCTGGCTTTATAGATCGTATCGCAAAAGAATATGTCACTGTTCGAGAGCAACATGCTCGCAAAAAACCGCGTACTGCTCCTATCACATTAGAAATGGCGCGTGCGAACAAGGTGCCATTGGATTGGGACGGATATACACCGCCACAGCCAAAGAAACCCGGTGTACACGTGTTCACTGATTTTCCTATCTCAGAAATCCGTCAGTATATCGATTGGACGCCTTTCTTCATGACGTGGTCGTTAAGTGGTAAATACCCGACCATTCTTCGCCATGAAGTGGTGGGGGAAGAAGCTCAGCGCGTGTTTGATGATGCCAATGAGATGCTGGATGAAATCGAACGTACTGGCATGATTAAAGCCAATGGAGTTTGCGGATTATTTCCTGCAAATAGCATTGATGATGACGTGGAAGTGTATACCGATGAATCCCGTACCGAGGTGTTGACGGTGTTGCACGGCCTGCGTCAACAAACGAAAAAGCCGAAAGGGCCGAACTACTGCTTGTCTGATTACATTGCACCAAAAGACAGTGGGAAAGCGGACTGGATTGGCGCGTTTGCGGTGACGGGGGGGATCGGTGAGTATGACATCGCAGAGCAATACAAAGCCCAAGGCGATGACTACAACGCGATTCTTGTTCAGGCAGTTGCTGATCGCTTGGCGGAAGCGTTTGCGGAATGTATGCATGAAGCGGTACGTAAAGACCTATGGGGATACTCACCAGATGAAGCGTTGGATAGAGAAGACTTGATCCGAGAAAAGTATCAAGGAATCCGTCCTGCACCTGGTTATCCTGCATGTCCAGAGCATACAGAGAAAGGTGCAATTTGGTCGTTGCTGAATGCTGAAGCAAACACGGGCATGGTATTAACGGAAAGTTATGCAATGTGGCCAGGAGCCGCGGTATCAGGCTGGTACTTCTCACACCCAGAATCGCGTTATTTTGCTGTCGCGCAGATCCAAGAAGATCAACGTGATAGCTACGCAGATCGCAAAGGGTGGGATCTGATCGAAGCTGAAAAATGGCTAGGTCCTAACCTTAACGGGTAAGTCGCATAAATCATTGAGTGACAAAAAGGGGCGTTCAAATTGAGCGCCCTTTTTTTGTTTTCTAAGATTTGAGTTGAAAGAGTATGCCGATGGATTAGCCTTCAAACAGTTCCTTATGAAGTGCTCTTACTACGTCTTTTGATTCGTTTGTGCTCGTCAAAAAACACAGATTATGGCTGCTGGCACCATAGCAAATCATACGCAGATTATAGTCTTCGAGTGTTCCGAAAATTTTGGCAGCTGCGCCGCGTGACTCGCCCATATGGTTACCAATCAAAGCAACTAAGCACATATCTTGCTCCACGGTGACCTTACACAGTTTTGCTAACTCTTTTTCTGCACCGTCCGGTAAGGTGGGCGCCCCGCCACGGGTGTTGGTCTGATCAAGAGTCAAAGAAACACTGACTTCAGAAGTGGTGATGAGATCCACGGAGACCTTGTGCTTGGCCAGAATGTTGAAGACCTCGGCAAGAAAACCGTAAGCGTGGAACATATTCAGGCTAGTGAGCGTCACCATGGTTTGGTTGCAACGCAGTGCCAGTGCGCGAAACAGAGGAGATTGTTTCGCGGTATCGCGAATCCAAGTTCCACCTTGCTCAGGCGCTTTTGATGAGCCAACAAACACCGGTATATCGTGGCGCATTGCGGGTACTAAGGTGGATGGGTGCAAGATTTTCGCACCAAAATTGGCCATCTCAGACGCTTCACTGAAGCTGATTTCATCAATGGGGCTGGCTGCAGGCGCAATACGAGGATCGGTACTGTAGATACCTGGCACATCCGTCCAGATTTCCAGCGAGGTTGCTTGCACGGCTTCTGCCAGCAACGCGGCGCTATAATCTGAACCACCACGGCCTAGGGTGGTGGTATTGCCGTCATTGTCCGCGCCAATGAAACCTTGGGTTACCGCGACCTTTGCATCACACAGCGGGCGAAGAACTCCTTGAGCATGAAAGGCAGTTTCAACCAAATCTGGGGTTGCATTGCCAAAGACATTGTCTGTTTTTAATATTTGGCGTACGTCGACGCGTTCAGCATCAATGCCTTGGGCATTTAACAGGTGCGTGAAAATATGCGTAGACATTAATTCGCCGCATGCAACCAGGCTATCCGTTAAACGGTCAGAAGGGGACGTAGCAGCGGCAGTTGCGAAAGTCGCAACTTCATCAAGAACGTCATTGATGGCAATGTCCACCGCTGCGTTCGCAGGCAAGTGTTCCAAAATGCTGAAGTGAATATCGGCAATTTTGGCCAACACATCTTGTTGTTTTTTTGCATCGGCAACACCATTTGCCAATTCAACCAGTAAATTTGTCACGCCAGAACAAGCGCTAATCACTACCAGTCGAGTGTCTGAATTCCCTTTGATCACCGATGCGCTGTTTGACATAGCAGCGTAGTCGGCGACACTCGTGCCGCCAAATTTTGCGACATTTAATGCGTTCACTTCCCTTTATCTCCCTTGATTGCGAATGGAGTTATCCCAAAATATTTGAAACTTAAAATAGTAAAAATTGTATGGCAGTAAGAGGGCGGGTACGGAAGAAAGGATATTTCTCCAGAAGCGCTCCATCTCATTAGAGATGACAATCCGAAGGATTCAACCCTCAAGACCGACAATCCAACCCCCAAGGTTTGGTTTTGTCTCGGCGTCTTATCCCCTGATCGGTTTGCTTTGGAGTTGGGGCTCCGCAAACAGACTGCCTGATAGACGCGCCTCTTCTGCTTTTGCGTGGCAAAAATGCACTGCGCAAAAATTGCTCTCTATTGATAATGTTTTGTGACGTTTTTGTCAATTACCGATTGCATCAACTTGCATCTCTTTTCGATTCAGTCGATCAAATGAAGCATGACGAAGCTTGGGTTTATGCGTGGACGGGGGTTTGGCAAATGCAGTTCCGGTGATAGGGTAAGTAAACGAATGGATGCTTATGGAGAGCCGACAATGACAATATCCCGATTTATTCCGCCGCAACGTACCTTGATGGGCCCTGACCCTTCAGACGTATCACCGCGGGTATTGCAAGCTTTGTCCCAGCCAACGATTGGTCACTTAGACCCACTTTTTGTCGGCATGATGGATGAGGTCAAGGCGCTACTTCAATACGCATTCCAAACTGAAAACGCATTCACCATTGCTGTTTCTGCCCCCGGCAGCGCGGGCATGGAAACGTGCTTTGTTAACCTGATTGAGCCGGGCGATACCGTTATCGTTTGCCGCAATGGCGTGTTTGGCGACCGTATGCGGGAAAACGTTGAACGCTGCGGTGCAACGGCGGTAATGGTAGACGATGAGTGGGGTAAGCCAGTAGACCCAGCCAAAGTTGAACAAGCATTGCGTGACAACCCTCAGGCGTCATTGTTGGCATTTGTGCATGCAGAAACCTCTACCGGTGCGCTTAGTGACGCAAAAACGTTATCGGCTTTAGCGAGAGAGCATGATTGCTTGACCATTGTCGACGCTGTGACTTCGTTAGGCGGTGTGCCATTGCTGGTGGATGAATGGCAACTGGATGCGGTGTATTCCGGCAGTCAAAAATGCCTGTCTTGCGTACCAGGACTATCGCCCGTGACCTTCTCTCCACGCGCGGTTGAGAAAATGCAAAAGCGCACTGAGAAAGTACAAAGCTGGTTCCTCGATCAGAGCCTGGTGCTCGCATATTGGAGTGGCACAGGTAAGCGCAGTTACCATCACACTGCACCTGTAAATAGCTTATATGCGCTCCATGAATCGCTGCTGATGCTCAAACAAGAAGGGCTAGAAAATGCATGGCAGCGTCATCGCGATATGCATGCGTTTTTGAAAGCCGAACTTGAATCGTTGGGCATCCGCTTTCTTGTCGATGAAGCCGATCGTCTTCCACAGCTAAATGCAGTGTCAGTGCCTGATGGTATTGATGATGCCAGTGTGCGTAGCCGTTTGCTCAATGAATACAACCTTGAGATAGGCGCAGGACTCGGCGCATTAGCAGGCAAAGCATGGCGTATTGGCTTGATGGGATACACCGCGAGAAAAGAAAATGTTGCCCTGTGCGCCAAAGCATTAAAGGACGTATTGGGTTAGTCATAGACCCCATCATCAATTAACAAAAAACGCCTCTCGGGGCGTTTTTTATTGTCAGTGTTTGGTCGCGCGGGATAGTTACTCAGAAAACGAGGGTTGAAATAAACGGTTAGGGAACAATGAGTTGGCTTCCTGTTTTATCTGTTTCGCCATCGCTTTGTTGCCCGTTAACATTGCAAGCTCAATCAGTGACTGATAATCATCGGCGTTCGGGTTTAACGTTAGTCGCTGTACTTGCTGGCGTAAATAAGCCTCCTGCGCACGTATATCTCTGCGCTCTACGCTGGTAAGAAATGCACGTTTTCCAGCTTCTTCATGATAGAAACTGCGCCACCATGGGTGTGCCTGATATTGAGCCAGTTTGCTATCACTGATTTGATAGGTATGCAGCGCCTGCTCACCAAGATACACAGAACTTAACACAACGGTGGATGCCAAAATCAAACTTGAAGAGGCAACCAGTTTGACGGTTTTTATTGGGCGTACGGAAATGCGTTGATAGCGAGCTGACAGGTTATCAATCCAATAGAGCAAGACCACAAATAGCAAAGCCAATGCCGGATTCACACTGACAAAAGGCGTTACAACAATGCCGATTAATGATGGCAACATGATGGCCGTTAGCATTAAACGTGTCCCCCAAGGGGCATCATTTAGGCGTCGAATCACCAATGCAGTGAGCAACCCAATACCTGCGCAAAGAGCAAGTCCACCTTCGGTGAGCGATTTGACTAACCAACTAGGGTGAAGGGTGGGCATTGGCAATACATTCTGAGATTCAACACCGAAAAGTAATTGTGCAGTGAACTGTTGGCCTAGGCCGACCCCTTCAAATTGTGCACTTTTTAGCAGCGCTAAGGATTGTTCGACAACGGAAAACTCTTGCGTTGAAAAGCGGGGAGAGAACAAGGCGGCAGACGGCAGCCAGTCAGCATAACCTGCGATCAAAAAACCTAAAAAAACGGCGCAGTTCCAAAGGCCATGATGAAGCTTACGACAAAAGCGATACAAGAATGGCTGGATGAGAATAATGATCAGCACTGCAATGGTAACCAGCCATGCTTGGCGTAAGGCCATAAGGGCGCATAACGTCACTGTTGGTGTTGCCAATAATAGGATGTGAACGGGCGCAATGTTGCGTTTGTAGACGCGAGTACGCGCGAGTAGATATGCCGACAGTGCCAGTGATGTGAGTAACACAATACTGGCGGTGTCTTGGTACAAGCTATCAGTTTGCCAAGCCAATTGTTGTAATCCTGACTTATTCAGAATACTGGGTAGGAAAAACAAAAATGCAACTAGCCAACCCGACAGTAACGGTAGCCAAAGCAAGTATTGGCGCTGTAAATGGTTGAAACTGAATTGTTGTAAGGTGCTAAATGTGAGTAGCGCGATGGCAATACTGGAGACATGCCAAAGCGATGCACCAAAACTAGCGTGAAGGTAAAACGCGGGTACAACGGAAAACAGTGCACTGAGTGACAGCCATCCAGTGAGAGATGTCCTGCAAAAACGTTTTTGGCGTGCAATTTCCCAAAGCCCAAAACAAACGATGGCGACCGCTAATAAAAAAGTGAGCGCAATAGAAGGGTGCTGTATGCCAGACACCGCAAGCTGGATCTGATTCAAAGGAAGACAGAACAGAAACAGTGCGGCCATAGCAATCAATACTGGCTTGACCAATGGCTTACTGGCCACCATTGATGGCCAGTGAAGATGGAGTCGTGTTGTTGGCATGCTTAACTTATTCAGTACCTAACGTTCGATGATATAGGCTTTTTACGCGAGAAGCGGCTTCAAAAAGCGTGCAGTATGCGATTCTTTCGATTTCGCTACTTTCTCAGGTGTGCCTTCAGCAATGATCATTCCGCCGCCATTACCACCTTCAGGACCCAAATCAACAATCCAGTCTGCGGTCTTAATGACATCCAAATTATGTTCGATAACCACGATAGTGTTCCCGTGATCGCGAAGACGATGCAATACATTCAGTAGCTGTTGGATGTCGTGAAAATGCAGCCCCGTTGTTGGTTCATCCAAAATATACAACGTCTTACCGGTATCTCGCTTAGAAAGTTCTTTTGCAAGCTTAACACGTTGCGCTTCACCGCCAGATAACGTCGTTGCCGCTTGGCCCAGACGAATGTATGACAGACCCACATCCATTAAGGTTTGCAGCTTACGTGCGATGGCAGGTACTGCATCAAAGTATTCACGAGCATCTTCGACCGTCATTTGCAGCACTTCGTCGATGGTTTTTCCTTTATAGCGAATTTCCAATGTTTCTCGATTATAGCGTTTGCCCTTACAGAGATCACAAGGAACATAAACATCAGGTAAGAAGTGCATTTCAACTTTAATCACGCCATCGCCCTGACATGCTTCACAGCGACCCCCTTTGACGTTAAAGCTGAAGCGCCCCACTTTATAGCCACGCGTGCGCGACTCTTGAGTACCTGCAAACAGCTCACGAATAGGGGTGAAAATACCGGTATAAGTTGCGGGATTGGAGCGAGGTGTACGACCTATCGGGCTCTGATCAATGTCGATCACCTTGTCAAAGTGGTTAATCCCTTCAATATCTTTAAACGGGGCGGGCTCGCCGGTGGTCGCGCCATTTAAACGCTGGTGGGCAATTTTGTAAAAGGTGTCATTGATAAGTGTCGATTTACCTGAGCCAGATACACCAGTGACACACGTAAACAAACCGACAGGCAGTGTCAGGTTAACGTTTTTCAAGTTATTACCCGATGCACCTTTGAGCTTCACTACTTTCGTTTTGTCATACGGCACACGTTTAGCTGGAATATCGATTTTCTTCTTACCACTAAGGTACTGACCTGTTAGTGAAGCCTCATTAGTAATGATGTCTTCATAGGTGCCTTCTGCAACGACGAAACCGCCGTGAACACCAGCTCCGGGGCCAATATCAATAATGTGGTCAGCCGCACGAATAGCATCTTCATCATGCTCAACCACAATCACTGTATTACCGAGGTTACGCAGGTGGTTCAGTGTGCTGAGCAGACGTTCATTGTCACGTTGGTGAAGACCAATTGAAGGTTCATCAAGCACATACATCACACCGACTAAGCCCGCACCAATTTGGCTGGCTAAGCGAATACGCTGCGCTTCACCGCCGGAGAGCGTATCTGCACTGCGCGATAGGTTGAGGTAATTTAAGCCTACATTGACCAAAAAGTGCAAACGGTCATGAATCTCTTTCATCACTTTGTCGGCGATCTGCGCACGTTGCCCGGTCAAAGAGAGATCTGCAAAAAACGTCAATGCTTGATGAATGCTCATTTCGCACACGGTCGGCAAATTGGTTTCGCCAATAAATACATGACGTGCTTCTTCGCGAAGTCGAGATCCGCCGCAGCTAGAGCAAGGCTTGTTGGCAATGTATTTCGCTAACTCTTCACGTACTGCCATAGATTCAGTGTCGCGATAGCGCCGATTAAGGTTATTTAAGATACCTTCGAATGGGTGCTTACGTACGGTGAGGTCGCCGCGGTCATTGACATATTTAAAGTCGATGTCGGTTTTACCTGAGCCGTCGAGTACCACATCTCGAATCGCGTCAGGCAAGTCTTGCCATGGCGTTTCGATGTCGAACTTATAGTGCTCTGCCAATGAAGTTAACATTTGAAAATAGTAAAAATTGCGACGGTCCCAGCCACGAATAGCACCACCCGCCAAGCTAACCGCGACATTTTGCACAACGCGATTTTCATCGAAATACTGCTGCACGCCCAAGCCATCGCAAGTCGGGCAGGCGCCCGCAGGGTTGTTGAATGAAAACAGGCGTGGTTCCAATTCCTGCATACTGTAGCCGCAGTGCGGACAGGCAAAGTTTGCGGAGAAAATAAGATCGTCGCCATCGCCATCCATGTGGCTAATCACTGCCGTGCCGCCGGTTAATTCCAGTGCAGTTTCAAATGATTCCGCTAGGCGCTGATGAAGGTCGTTGCGCACTTTAAAGCGATCAACGACCACTTCAATCGTGTGTTTTTTATGAAGTTCAAGTGTCGGTGGATCGGAAAGATCGCACACTTCTCCGTCGATACGGGCACGAATAAAACCATGGGCGACCAAGTTTTCAAGGGTTTTGAGGTGCTCGCCTTTGCGCTCTTTGACAATTGGCGCCAGCAACATCAGTTTGGTGCCTTCTTCCATCTCCAGCGCTTTATCGACCATCTGACTGACGGTTTGTGCTTCCAATGTCACGTTGTGCGTGGGACAGCGCGGATCGCCGACTCGTGCATAGAGCAGACGCAGGTAATCGTAAATTTCAGTGATGGTACCCACGGTTGAGCGCGGGTTATGCGAAGTAGATTTTTGCTCAATGGAGATCGCGGGCGAAAGGCCCTCGATGTGGTCAACATCTGGTTTTTCCATCAGTGACAAAAACTGACGAGCATAAGCAGACAGCGATTCAACATAACGACGTTGGCCTTCCGCATACAAGGTATCGAATGCGAGAGAGGATTTTCCTGAACCGGAAAGCCCTGTGATCACAATCAGCTTATCGCGAGGGATCGTCAGGTTAATGTTTTTCAGGTTATGGGTGCGAGCCCCTCTGACGTCAATTGTATCCATGTCTACCTTGCCTACTTATCAGACCTGAGTCTGAAGAAAAACGGATGAGAGGAGTATCCCACAATATCGTGTAATGAAAAAGAAGAAAGCTGTATAAATATACAGCTTTCTTGGTTTAAATAGCGACGATATTAAACGTGAAACTCGCGAAAAAAGATCATTCGCATTTGACGGTTTTCTGAGGCTGTTTAGGCGCGTCAGATTGAAGGTAAATATTTTGATAGCAGTAGTTAGTCGCTTCAATAAAGCCTTCTACACTGCCGCAGTCAAAACGTTCACCTTTGAATTTGTATGCGAGTACACAACCGCTTTGCGCTTGTTGTAGCAATGCATCGGTGATCTGGATTTCTCCGTTTTTACCCGGCTCCGTTGTCTCCAGAATATCAAAAATATCTGGAGTTAGGATGTAACGGCCAATGATGGCAAGGTTACTTGGCGCTGTGCCCGGCTCGGGTTTTTCAACCATATTATCAACGCGAAACAGGTTATCTTTGATTTTTTGGCCTGAAATAACGCCGTATTTATGTGTCTCGTCGTCTGGCACTTCTTCAACGGCGACAATTGAGCAACGGAACTGTTTGTACAGTGCGACCATTTGCGACAAAACGCCTTGATCTTGGTTGACACAAAGGTCATCGGCAAGGACAACGGCAAAGGCTTCGTCACCGACCAAATCACGTCCGGTCAGTATGGCGTGTCCAAGACCGCGCATTTCTTTTTGGCGAATATACGTAAAAGATGCGGCATCAATGGTGGCGCGAATATCTTCCAGCAGGGCTTCTTTATTGGTGCCTTTTATCTGATGCTCAAGTTCGTAGTTTTTATCGAAATGATCCATCAGGCTGTGCTTACCACGTCCCGTCACGATACACATACCGTCAATTCCTGCCTCAATGGCTTCGTCGACGCCGTATTCAATTAACGGTTTGTTGACGATTGGCATCATCTCTTTGGGCATGGATTTTGTGGCAGGCAAAAAGCGGGTTCCGTAACCCGCTGCCGGGAATAGGCACTTCTTAATCATCAGATATCCTTAATTTTTTACATCTAACTAACTGTGGGTCATGTCGTTTTAATTGGGCAATAAATACTACCACTAACCCATGACAATATTGATTCTTTCTTAGAGTATGGCTTCGTTCAGCCTATAGGCCAAAAGCCGAGGCGCTTTTTCACTTTGTGCAGCGCTAACAGATTCTGAGTGCTGACACCTAAGCTCACCGCAATAGCCGCACCGAGTATTCCCCATATAGACGTAAATATAACCGTTAGAGTCACGGTTAAAACCCCAGCAAAAACGGTGACGTTACGCATGTCTTTTTCATAGCCACACATGGTCAGCAAGAAACCGACCGAGCCTGTCATCACGTTGATCGTCTGACCGATAGCCAGAATAACAAGCAGTTGCCCTGATTGAGAAAAGGCATTTCCAAACAAAGACATGATGGCATTTGGCCAAATAAGTACGATAAACAATACGGGGAGTGAAAAGCCAATCATCAACCGTGTTGATAACTGTGCCAATCTCTTAAGCTGATTGAATTCACCGGCTTTATACAACGCTGAGAATCGAGGTGCCGCGACGAAGTTTACCACCATCAACATAAAACTGATGAGCATAGAGGTGCGCTGCGCCGCAGAAAAAAATGCAACCTCCTCGCTGGTTACAAAAAAGCCAACGATCACGACTGATGCCCAAGGGATCGCCTGCCCGGTTGCTGAAATAAGCCAAAGGTTGGGGGCTGCTCCCCAAAGGGCAGGCATACGTAAATGGGTACTATCGATGCGATGTTCAGGCACGTTGAACCACAGCCATAAGCCAGCGATAACAACCAGCACTGACGCCAAGACATAGACGAAAGAAGCGCTGCTGGCGAGAGGAACCGCTTGATAGTGTGGCAAACAAAGCAGCGCGGGGAGCGCAATTATCGTAACCCCAAGTTGCATTGAACAGACCGATGCAATCACTTTTCGTGTCGCTTGAAGGGCGTACCCATTTAAGAAAAATAGGCTGACAAAAGGGATAGCCGCTGCAAAATAACGCAACGTTGCTGTCGCTTCGGGTTTATTGAACACTGCATCAGCTAGCCAGGGCGAACAGAGATAGACTATTACGCCAGATAACACTGAAACGGGCACGACCGCTGCGTAAGCATTGGTAAATACCTGATTGGTTTGCACCGGGTTATCGGAAGTATGGGATTGACCAATAAAGCGCAGCATGGCGTTATCCATACCGAGTAAACACAAAGTGCCGATCAATGTGGCAAGGCTTAAACCAAGGAAAAACAAACCTGATTGTTCAGCGCCGAGTACCCGCGCGACGACAACACTAAGTAAAAAAGCAGCGCCTGCTGCGAACACGCGAAATAGTGCGGCTAGGGCAGCATGGTAAAGAAACTGCCGACGATCTGGCGACATGGATTGAACGCGGTTTATGAGGGTGGAAAGCATGACTCGATCCTCACCAAGGGAATGCAAGTGGAACAAGAGTGATAACGCCAAGTCCGTAAATCACAGTCAGGGGCAAACCCGCTTTGATATAGTCTTTGGGTTGGTAGCGTCCGGCTGTAAACACCATGAGGTTGGTTTGGTAACCAAACGGCGAGAGAAAGCTGGCGCTGGCTGCGAAAGCGACGGTCATGATATAAGGCATGGGATCAACTTGGTACTGGGCGGCAATGGCGAGCCCAATAGGAAATGCAATCGCCGCTGCGGCATTGTTAGTGATAAGTTCCGTCATTACCCATGTGGCGAGGTACAACATAACTAAGGCCCCAAACGGGCCACTGTTTTGGCTCCATGACATCATGTTAGAGGCGATATTATCGGCCAATCCTGTCTGGCTAATGGCCTGAGCAAGTCCAAGCGCTGAGCCGACGACCAAGACCAATTCAAATGGGAATCGACGACGAAGGTCGTGTATCGACACCAGTCGACTACCAATTGCGGCTGCCAGAAGTAAAATAAGTCCTTTGTATAGCGGCAACACTTCAACGAAGCTCGCGAGCAATGCAATGACAGCACCTAAGCAAAATAACGCGGATTGTCGTGCGCTGAGAAATGTCCCGTGTTGGCGCTCTCCGACTAAGACGAAGTTTTGTACTAGCGTATCGCGACGATAAAAATCGTCACCCACTGCCAACACCAACAAATCACCGCCTTGCAGTCTGACTTGACCGAGACCGCCTCGAAGTTGATGGTCACCGCGCTTTACGGCAACAACCGCTGCGTCAAATTGGGTGCGAAAATTGAGAGATTTAATGGTCTTCCCTGACACCATGGCATGCGGTGCCACCACCACGTCCATTAAGTTATCAGAGGGCAATTTCTCGCCTTGGGAGTGAAGGGTGAGGCCTTTAAAGCGAGCCAACAGTGGCGTAGCCTCAAGATCACCAGAAAAGACTAAAACGTCATTTGCTTGCAGTGGTTCACTGGGCGTGACGGGGGAAATGATTCGATCCCCGCGGATGATCTCCACGAGAAATAGTCTTTCTAGGTGCCGGAGTCCGCTGGCTTCAACACTAAGGCCTATCATGGGGGAGTCAGCATCAAGGCGGGATTCGAGTAAGTACTGGTGTGTATCGTTGTCGGGTGCCGTATCGCGGCTTGGTAAAAGAGGCAGTGAAAGAAAAACAATCACTACAATACCAATGACAAACAACGGACCACCGACCAAGGTGAAATCGAAGAAATTGATCCCCTCAAATCCGGCATTGAGGGTGAAGCCATTAACCAGCAAATTGGTAGATGTCCCAATTAAGGTCATGGTGCCACCAAGGATCGCAGCATAAGAGAGCGGAATAAGCAGCTTACTGCCTGGATGCTTGGTGCGGGTCATGCTGCGCATCAGTGTTGATACTACGGCTGTGTTGTTAATGACCGCCGATAACAATCCGGCTGACACTGTAGTTTGCAGTACGACACGACGCAAGCTTCCGCGAGTGCACCAGTGACCGAGAGCGCTGATTAAAACCGTGCGTTCCAGTATCACTGACACCAGTATCAGCAAAACCAAAGTGATGAGTGCCGGATTGGTGAAGTTATTAAAAAGTTGATTAGCTGGCACGATATCCGCGAGAAGCAATACCGTGAAAACTGCACCAAACACCAATGCAGGACGAAGGCTGGTGAAAACCAGTGTCACCAGCAATCCCACTATAATGAGTGCGACTAACCAACTCACTGGCTACACCTCGTAGATGGACAGTAAGGTGTTACGTTGCTTATCGGCACTGAAATCGTTGTTAAATAGCATAAGTGCGCTTTGGTAGTCCGGGTGTTCGGGATGGCGACAAAATTCCACGATTTGCTTTGCCATCGTTTCTGGTGAGCTAACCATATATGGATACGGTAGGCTTTGCGTTGCGCCAATAATGCGCAAAATCATCGGTACCTGCATGCGAGCAGCTTCAAGAAGTGTTAATGGCATGCCTTCCCATGCTGCAGCATGCAGATAGAGATCGGCATTCTGCAGTGTTTGCATGACCTGCTGGTGGGGGATCATCCCCGTTACTTCTATGCCAACCTTTCTTAGTGCATCTTCTTGTTCCTGATCGCCCCCTCCCAACCAGCGGATATGTATCTGCTCATGCTCGGGGTAGGCTTTTAAACTTCTTACGGTTTCGAGCAAAAAACCTGGGTCTTTTTGTGCGGACACGCGACCAACCACGACGACATTGAAGGGAGGAGGCGCTGACTTTTCCGCTTTATTGTTTTTTAATTCGCTGGGTAAATCGGCGTAATTATTGAGATGAACAGCGCGCTTGGCGCCAAGTTCTAATGCCAGCTCGCATTCACGCTCACTGCACCCTGCCACCACATCAATACGCGATAATCCTAGCTGTTCAAGGCGCATGTACGCGTTTTGCATCAAATCAGAAATGTCGCGTCGTTCAAATGCATAACAGTGCGGCGTATAAACAATTTTAGCGTTGCCTTTGGGTAAATAGCGCCCAAGAAAACCAGCGAAGCTCGAATGCAGATGAATGATATCGGGCTGAATTTCTTTTACGGCATCACGCGCTGCGCGATAGAAAGCGAGCAGTCCGCCTTCTACGGTTTTCACTTCATCAAACAGTGACTGGATTGCCATGCCCGTATTGTCTTTAGGGCGCAAACGGGCGAGCAAATTATGACGAATTGGATCATCTTTTGTCGAGCGAGCATAGCTGCACAGTGCAGTTTGAATACCGCCACCAAATGCCTCGGTGATATGGAGAACCGTTTTCATCACTGGCTCCATTTGTTTTTAAAGCGTGTGATTTCTTCTTCACTGTAGACTGCGCGATACAGTGGCGCGTCATAAAGATGGAACAAACGTTCAAACGAATAGGTTTCTTTAAAACGTTGATAAAGCGCAGAATACCACTTGTTAGATCCTTCGTTGCTGGACTCAAGCGTGAACTCCGGATGATCTAAAAAAGTGGCCAACACATCGGCAGATTGATTGATAGCTTCGCATTTCATCAGCAAGACATCGCAACCATTTTGTTCAATGTGCCAATGGGTTTGTGTTGGATCGGAAATGTGCTTGAGCACATCTACGCCAAACCGACGCTTTAGCTCTCGGTCAAACCACTCAGTGAAATAATCCAAATGCATTTGGTTTTCAAACGCATCGGTAAGGTGCTTTAGCGTGGTATCGATGTCACCGTGAATCGCATCATTCTTTTTACCCGAAATAAACTGGATGTGCAGATCTTGAAAGAAGCGAGAAACCACGGTGGCCACAGGATCACGAACCAAGGTGATGATTTTGAGGTAATCACGTTTTTGCAGCACGCGGCAGCGATGCGCCAACGTCAATCTATACGCGGTTCGTACTGGCCAATCAAAGAAACAGGCAACATCAGCGGTATTGCGGTACATCTGGAACTCTTCATTGTCATCAAAGGTATGAATGTGCCAACTTGGGATCCCTGCATGTTCGAGTGATGCTTCGATAGATGACGAGCCAACTTTGCCCATTTGGTATACCAAAACGAAATCCTTTTCGCGCAGAGTTTGGTCGAAGGCGCGTTGTCGGGCCAGACTGAATTTCATTGCTTATCCTTATGCATAACGACGTTTGAAAATGGTTTAGCGGTGACGGTGGTTTTTATTGATCGAGTATTTATCGATGGGTCCGGTGACTCTTGAGTCTCTGCGCGAGTGTTGACGAAGAACGGGAATAAAAACATCAGCATGATGGTGCTGTTGATGGCAACAAACAGCACCATAGCAAGAATGTAGACGGCCATAAGAAACGCGACAGGGTTTAGCATGCGCTGATGGAATAGCTGGCGCATGCTAAGCACAAAACCGCCAATGAGGATCGTAAGACCCACAAGGCCGTACTCGATCGCAACATCAAGCGCAAAATTATGGGTATAGATGGCCAGTTCCTGATTATGGAAATAATTCGCCATGTATTCCGGCAGCATTTTTGGGCCGACACCAAAAATGGGGTGCTCTAAAAACAGCGAGAAGCCATTAGCAAGGAGCAGTTTTCGCCACACTTCAGAATCCCAGCGGGCTTGTTCTTGGTCGGCAAACAGAATGTCAAACTGTGTAAACTCTAGATGGTTCAATATGGCAGGGAGCCCCATCAGAGACCAGATAGAAAACAGGGCGATAATGGCACCAAAAAAAACCATAAAGCCGAGAGTATGAAAGGCGCGTTGCGTCTTGGCATCGCCCATCTTGCGACAAAATGCGTAGTCACATGCAATCATCAGCATGACGCCAAGCAACGCTTTTCGCTCGCCAGACATCACTAATAAAACCAACGCGATGCCAAGTAGAATATGGCTGAAACGGATGTGATCACGCATCAGATATAACATCACGCAGCAGAAACCAAAGAAGTACTTGGTGTTAGCGAGCTGTTTGAAATCGGGCATGCCTGGCTGCATTAAGTGCCAGATGGCGGTATAGACTGCGCCAGCGAATGCATAAAGTGCCACGATGGACAAAAAGCGTGGTGAAGCAAGCAGGCCTGCTTGATGAAGCACGCCGAGAAATGCGGCCACAGATAGCCATTGGATCATTTCAATCATGACCAGCTTGAAGGAGACATTACTGAGCACCCCAGCGAGCAGTATATAAACCACAAACACCAGAATAAAACCTGTTGCTTTGATGGTCGTTTGCTTCAATTGGCCTCGAAACAGGATAATGGTAAGAATGCCCAGGGCTGCAATACTTTCGAGGTCAGCCAGATACAGTGAAATGCCAGACACATTTACTTTAAGAGGAATAAAAAACAAGATGACGGCAAGTGCCGCCAAATGCTCAAGAGGCCTTGCCATCGGCTAACCTCTGTTTGTTGTCGACTAATGATTGATAAGTGTCGTAGTACTGTTCACGAAATGCCGATAAGGTGAAGTGTTGGCTGCGCGAAACCGAATATTGTGCAGATGTTTGGTAGCTAGCGGCATCGTCGCACAGCGAGGCGACCATTTGTGCCAGCATCTTTTCATCACCCACGTTGAACAGAGATGCTTCGTTGTCGATAACCTCACTCATGCCTTGCACCCTTGATGCCAAAACAGGCAAGCCCGCAGCCATGGCTTCCACTGCGGCTAGACCAAATCCTTCGACAATGGAGCTTTGAACATAAATATCCACTCCGTCGAGAAACGCAGGAATATCCGCCCGGACACCATGAAAGACAACGCGATCATCTAACCCAAGCGATTTAACCAATGTTTGGTATTCCTCTCGTCGGTCGCCGTCACCAGCAAAATGAAGTTCGTACTTTGCCGGTAACAGGGCAAGCGCGCGGATCAACGTCGGATGATCTTTGTACACATGAAAACGTCCGACCATGCCGATGCGGATCGGCGAATCCGATTCAGGTTTTGACTTAGCAATTAACGGATACTTACTTAAATCAATCCCGTTTAAGATCACCTGATAATGACTTTTCCACTGTGGCAAAAATGCTTCTAACGCATGCTGAACCTGTTCGGTAATACACACTGTGGTGTGATAGCGCCAATAGAGGAAAAACTCGAACGGCTTCATCCATGCATGATCACGACGACGATTGTGAGTGGCGTGCTCGGTTTGAATGCGCTTCTTCCCAAAGGCCGCCAAGGCGATGTAGATAGACGGGAACAGATGCCCGTGCACCAAATCTGGCCAACGTAAAAGTTGCCATTTTTCTTTTAGTGACAGTCTATCCCACACATAACAGGCCACACCTTGTGCTTCAATTTCAGCACGGAAGTCATTGGTGTCTTCCAGCGTGATCACGCGAATTTCATAACCGTCAGGCGGCGGTGAGATCAAATCGATCACGAAACGCTGTGCGCCGCCATTGCGTGACAAGTCATTGATAATATGTAAAACCTTGACGGTCATGGGTAGATCGCTCTCCTTGTCAGCGTGTAAAGACACAGTGTCCATGCTGTTTCTTTCTCGCGGATCACTTAATCGGTTTGGTTTCCCACTCTGGGAAGTGTTCACGAATATAGTGATTAAGTGCGACTTCAGCGGCAGTGTAGCTGCGGCTTTGCTGTGCTTCTTGCGACGAATGCAATGCTTCAACCATGCCAGCGGCAACGGTAATATTACTCAGTCGGTCAATGACAATAAAGGCGCCCGTTTTACGAATGTCTGCGTAGTGATCGACTGCGACTGGTGCATTGAGTTGAAGCTCAACCACACCAATTTCATTCAGTGCTAGTTCGTTGGCAGTCAGCGTTTCGAAATTGTTGATATCGATTTTATGTACGATGTCCGTGATTCGCCCAGTGACATTATGTGTCGCGAACTTGAAGTCATAATCGTGACGGGATTTCAGCGTATCTTGCGCCATCCAAACCAGACTGGCTGTAAGGCGGTCTGTGGATACCGGAGCCGTGTCTGCGTGAACCAACATGTCGCCACGTGAGATATCAATTTCATCAGCAAGGGTGACGGTGATGGCATTGTTTGGGGCAATGCTTTCCAGTTCGCCGTCGAAAGTGACAATGGCGGTGACAGTACTCTTCTGACCTGAAGGCAGTGCTACGACTTCATCGCCTTTGCGCAAAATGCCAGAAGCGAGCGTACCGCAGTAACCGCGAAATCCATCGTCAGGGCGATTAACAAACTGAACAGGAAAACGCATTAGATCGAGGTTCTGATCTCTGCTGATTTCCATACCTTCTAAAAGCGCCATCAAAGATGGACCTGTGTACCACGGCATGTTGTCACTGTTGGAGACGACATTGTCGCCAGTGAGCGCTGAAAGGGGGACGTAATGCACGTCTTTGATCCCAAGTTGTGCAGCCATTGCCTGATAGTCAGCTTTAATGCCATCAAACACAGCTTGGTCGAAATTGACCAAATCCATTTTGTTGATCGCGACAACAACGTGTCGGATCCCGAGCTTGTTAACGATATAGCTGTGGCGGCGAGTTTGGGTTAACAGCCCTTTACGTGCATCAACCATCACAATGGCCAATTCACAGTTAGATGCGCCAGTTGCCATGTTACGCGTGTACTGCTCATGCCCCGGGCAATCGGCAATGATGAATTTTCGCTTTTCGGTGGAGAAATAGCGGTAGGCCACATCAATGGTGATGCCTTGCTCGCGCTCGGATTGCAGGCCATCGACCAACAAGGCAAGGTCGAGTGATTCGCCCGCGTTACCGACACGTGCATTGTCTTTGTGTAAGGTTGAAAGATGATCTTCAAAGATCAGCTTCGTGTCGTAAAGTAGGCGGCCGATCAATGTAGATTTACCGTCGTCGACGCTGCCGCAGGTCAAAAGACGCAGCAGATCTTTATTTTCATGCTGATGGAGATACGCTTCGATATCCGAGGCGATCAAAGTTGAGCTATGACTCATGGGTCATTCCTTATGCAAATAAGCAAATTCATTCAGTAAAGTGGTGAGGCTTTTAGAAATAGCCTTCTCGTTTTTTCTGCTCCATAGAACCGGACTGATCGTGATCGATAACCCGACCCTGACGCTCAGAGGTTTTGGTTAGAAGCATCTCTTGAATGATTTCTGGCAAAGTCGCAGCGGTAGATTCCACAGCGCCCGTTAATGGGTAGCAACCCAGGGTGCGAAAACGCACGGATTTCATTTCAACCTTCTCGCCTTTTTCTAATGGCATGCGCTCGTCATCTACCATGATAAGCGTGCCGTCACGTTCAACAACCGGGCGTTGTTTGGCGAAATACAAAGGAACGATATCGATATTTTCCATGTAAATGTATTGCCAGATATCCAGCTCAGTCCAGTTAGATAGAGGGAACACGCGAATACTTTCGCCTTTGTTTACACGGCCGTTGTAAGTATCCCAAAGCTCCGGACGTTGATTCTTCGGATCCCAGCGATGGTGTTTATCTCGGAATGAGTACACGCGTTCTTTGGCACGGCTCTTTTCTTCATCGCGACGGGCACCACCAAATGCAGCATCAAAACCATGCTTGTCCAGCGCCTGTTTTAGACCTTGTGTCTTCATGATGTCAGTGTGTTTTGCACTGCCGTGTTCAAAGGGACTGATCCCCATGTCGACGCCGTCTTGATTAATGTGAACAAGAAGATCTAGCCCCAGTTTTTTGGTGAATTCATCGCGAAACTGAATCATTTCCTTAAACTTCCACGTCGTATCGACGTGGAGTAGCGGGAAGGGCGGCTTACCGGGATAAAATGCCTTCATGGCAAGATGCAGCATCACCGCTGAGTCTTTGCCGATGGAGTACATCATCACGGGGTTATCGAACTCAGCAGCGACTTCACGAATGATATGAATCGATTCGTTTTCAAGCTGTTTGAGATGGGTCTGGTTTAGCGAAATCTTATCCACCATTGTGTATCCTTTTGTTACGTTGCCAGCGGATAACGCTGGTGGAACGCTTCTATAAATTCAGGGAGTAGTTCTGCGGGCAGAGCATTGATGCCGGCGGCGGCTTTTCTGCCCCCCCCAGTTGGAAATGTTGCGGCAAGTTCGTCTGCACCGATGCGATTTTTCAGTGGTGCACGAATACTGACCAAGTAGCTACCGTCTGCTTTTTCAGTAATAACGGCATTAGCCACACTGGGGTCTTGGTTTGCCAGATCGTTTGAATACACGCCGCTAATACGGCGAGCCCAAGCTTCATCAGGCAGCATGTAAACGCGCGAACCTGATTGCTCAGAAAAAGGCACAATGGCAGCCGCTTTCTCGCTGTCATTCATGAAGCCATTTTCTAGTGTGTCGAAAACATCAGGGCGTTCAGCAATAAAGTTGAATGGCGAAGGATAAGGCGACATCAGTTTGTAAATCTCAGCAGGAGAGAACAACAAATCTGCCAGCGACGAGCCATAACCGTTGTAGTTGAGATAAGTACCAAATTGCTTGAGCGTGAGCCTATCTTGATCGCAAAGATCCGCTTTATTTGCCAGCGTATCGGCAACTGCAAACAAATTGTCACCATAAGCACCAACCAAAGCCCATTCGCGGTATCGACCATCAAGCAGCTTATCGACGATCAAGCTAGTGCATGTATTGGCAGCAGTGTTGATGTGGGTGGTTAACCCATTGTGCTCAGGGATATCGTCTGGATTATGGTGGTCGGCATAAAATACCCGCACGCCTTGCGACAGGAGATTATCCAACGCAGCCCGGTTTTTGCCCAGGGCGACATCCAGCACAGTGACATCTTGTGCAATGGCAGGATCGACTTGCTTGAGCAAAGCAATATCACGTTTCACACCCGTGATCAGCACGCTGTCTTTTGGGGTGGCTAATCGAAGCTGTAAGAGTGCGCAAATCCCATCGGCATCGCCGTTAAATACATCAAAACTTGTCTTCATTCTTGTTATATGTCCTTGTCATCACTCGAGCCTTAGCTGGCTTCGAGCGCGTCATCACTTTGTTTGTTAGCGTTGTAATACCCATAGTGCAGCTTGTATTTTTCCTCGGCAAACTTGCTGGAGAGCTGATTGAGCACCACTCCGTCTATGGCGATGTCATGGCGTACGAGCTGAGAGACCGTAAAGTTGATTTGCTTCTCTGTGGTCGACTCCGCTTTCACGACAAGCACCATGCCACCGGCTAAGCGTCCGAGGAGCAAGCTGTCACTCACAACATGTACCGGCGGCGTATCAAGAATGATGCGGTCATAGCTTTGCTTTAACTGATCAATTAACGCGGCAAACTTGGGCGAGCCTAGCAATTCTTGCGGATTCGGTGGCAACAGACCTGCTGGCAAGAGATCCAGTGACGACTCTTCATCATGGTAGATACACTCCCTTATAGGAGTGCCCATGACCAGTGCATTGGTGAGGCCTGCTTGGTTACGTGGTAAACCATAGCGACTACCAATAGCTGGCATGCGCAGATCGCAATCAATCAGTAAAGTGCGCTCCATCTTCGCCAATGATTGAGCCAAGTTAAGTGCTACGGTGGTTTTGCCTTCAGCAGGCAAAGAAGACGTCACCGCCAATATTTTGCGTTTACTGTTTGTTAAAGTGAGTAGTATCGAGGTGCGTATTGTCCTCACTGACTCACTGAATAGCGTGGCATCGGGGTCAAGATAAAGGGTGTGATCCAGTGGTGTATTTTTGAATCGCTTCGCTTTGACCCGGGGAAGAAAGCCTAAATGCTGCAAACCGAGTTTCTCCTCAACATCATCGGGTTTTTCAATCGTGTTGCGGTAAGCATCTGCCAAAAATGCACCCGCGATAGCGATCAGAAGAGCGAATGCGGCGCTGATCACGATTAATTTGGTGGTTTGCGGACGGAAGGGGTCTTGCGCTGTTTTCGCTTTGTCGGTAAACCGAGCAATCACCGATTCAAAATCACTGGTTGCAGTCGTTTCTTTCTGTCGACTCAAGAACATATCGTAAAGCTGGCGACTGGAGTCAACATCGCGCTTGAGCGATTCGTATTGTGCACGCTTTGAACTAATGTGTTGATAATCCGTCTTTTTGTTGGCGAGCGAAGTAATCAGCGACGCTTCTTGTTTGCGTGCATTGGTGAGTTCTTTTTCGATACCGCGTGCCAATTCGTTGATCACAGAGTTGGCGCGATTGCGGACAGCCGTCAGCTGAGCACGAGCCTGGATCATCTTGTCGTGTTTCTCGCCATAACGCTTTGATAGCTCAGAAACTTTGCGCTGCGCATCGGTCTCGGCATTTTTGACATCACGAACCTGTGGATGGTTTGAGATTTCAGGTACCGACAGCAAGGCTGCACTGCCTGCACCTTTGCCTTGCATCAATGAATACAAACTTTCAGCGGCGACGCGTTTTTCTCTGGCTTCAGCCACGCGAATGGTTAAGTTAGTGAGCTCGGTACCAGCGAGTTCATCGATATCATCCAGCTCAATCAGTCCTTCGTCTTGCAGGTATTGAGTCAAGGCTAGCTCGGAAATGTCCAAGTTGTTTTTAAGCTCACCCAATCGATCTGTAATCCAGCCTGATGCAGTCTGTGTTGCAACCAGTCGTGCTTCAAGGTTTGACTCTATATACGCTTGACCGAGTGCGTTGGCGACATTCGCGGCTAGCACGGGGTCGGCTGAACCAAATTGAATTCTGACTAACTGGGTGTTGCGAATAGGCTCTATTGCTAAATGGGATTTGAATTTCTTCAAGACAGCTTGATCTGCTGCACCCTTATCAACGGCGTCAGTTAGCGGCTTTTGCTTGGGTAAAAAGCCCTGTAAAAACTCTACTTGATGGAGCATGGCGAGCAATTTATCTCGCGAAGAAGGTTTTCCGACGAGGTTATTGAACTCTCTAATTTGCGATATACCCAACTCTTCGATGACTTTTTCTGATAGGTAATCCGACCGAAGGATCTCAAACTGTGTTTGGTAATATTCTTTCTTGCTGGTATCGAGCGCGTACACTTCTTCGATAGAAATTGTTTTACTGGCCTGAGACTCGATAAGCAGTGTGGCTGTCGCGCGGTAAACTGGTGTGATGGCAAGGACCAGCAGCGTAGCAATGAGCGTAACAACAATGACAAACAAAGTGATGGGCATCCAGTAACGCCCGATCGCGCTGAAATACCGTTTAAGATCGATACGTGATTGCCCGCTTGCCGGGTTAGGCTCGGTCAGTTTCATGGTGGTAATTTCCTTTTATTCTCGCAGCGCTATCTAAAAAAAGCTCTGATCAACCACGATGATGTCACCGGGGACCACAGTTTGTGACAGGCCAACATTTTTTTGTGTTCTTCCATTTTTGGCTTCTGTCTTTTGAATTTTTTTACGTGATGCTCGGTCGGTAAATCCGCCCGCAATCGCAATCGCTTTACCAATGGTCAACCCTGGTTGATAGTCATAACCGCCAGGCTGATTCACTTCACCATTAACATAAAACTTGCGAAACTGAATAACGTTAACCGTCACCTTAGGGTCGATTAAATAATCACCACGAAGACCCGTTTCGATAATGCGTTGCAGTTGACCGACAGATTTCCCTGCAGCCTCAAGACGCCCTAGATAAGGGTAATCAAAGCGTCCTCGTGTGCTGAGCAAAATGTCCATGGAAAGATCTTCTTCCCCGTACACTTTGATGGAGATACGATCTCCATCATCTAACACATATTGCTCTGTCTCTGCGGCTCCACTAAAGAAGGGTAGAAACATTAAAAGGAGTAATAGAAATCGATGGCTCACAAACTCACCTCCATGCCAATGAAAATACGTGTTTGGTCGTAGCTGTATCCTGCAAAGCTTGAATCGCGCTCAAATTTGCTTGCCCCCACAGACACGTCCCACCATCTCGTTAAGCTATAAACCACAGAAAGCTCAAGTAGTGTGTCGTCATCATTTCGCAACCCGCCAGGGTAGTCGTTGGTGCCATAACGGGCTGTGGCAATGGATGTTAGTTGTGGTGTCCAACTGTGCTCCCAATCGAGCTTAATTGAACGATCTTGAACGTAGTCAGCATTAATGTCGGGATCGCGAGCATAATCGCGTCCTTCCAATTTGAACGTGCTGTAATCTGTTGGTGCCCAACTTACATTCGCGCGCCAACTAAACCCTTGAAAGTCCTTGCGATTAGAGTCATCAAAGTCTTTATTTTGCATGCCGACGAGTAGCTTGCCTTGGGTTTTTCCTGTGATGTCCCATTCCAGACCGCCATACAGCAAGGTGTTTTGGTTATCACGGGAGCCTGATGTCGGCGGAACAAACTCATAGCTACGATCTTCAACACGCGCCATGGCGATAGCATGGAAATAGCTTGAGAAGGCGTAATAGAATTCACCACTTAGATAAGGCTGCTCCCAATTGTAATAGCGGCTTTCATCGGTTTGACCGCCATTGTTTACGTAGGTCACGTCTTTGTAGTCTTTGCTCTCGTAGCCCGCGATACCGACTAAACGACCTTTGGCACCCGCTGCACCATAGGTATAGCGGGCATTGAAATCTTGAAAGTGAAAACGTAGAGGTTCTTCAACGGCCAGACTATTACCTTCGGTCAAGCCTGTACCTCGTGGTTCGCTAACGATTTTGTAAAGGTAATCTAGACGTAGACGATTTCGGATATTGAACAGCCACAACCCAGCGGCATGAGCTTGTTGGTCAACCGTGTTGTCATCGCTGCTATCGGTGAAATACAACGCATCCATACGATAATCGAATTGATAGGCAGTGCTTTCTGTTTCCAGTAACGCGATAACTTTAGGGGAAATGAGCGTCATAGGGGAACTGACCTGATCCTTGGTCGTTCGGAGAACATTGTCGTTGTGTCCCGCGCTGACTTTTAGCGTTGGGATGATGTCGATGCCATTTTCTGTTTGGTATGCCAAAGGTTCGACCGCAGCCACAGAGAGCGGCAGCAAGACAAGGGGACACACCCAAAAATTATTGCGAATCACACCCATCTCCTAGTACGCCGATTTGCCAACAAAGCCTTTAAACACAGTGGCAAAGACGATCTTGATATCCATCCATAACGACCAGTTTTGGATATATTCCAGATCAAACTGGATGCGTTTTTCCATCTTATCTAGCGTATCTGTTTCACCGCGATAACCATTGATCTGCGCCCACCCGGTAATTCCGGGTTTCACTTTGTGGCGTAGCATGTAGCGATCAACAATGGCGCGGTATTGTTCGTTGTGAGCTACAGCGTGAGGACGAGGACCAACAATAGACATAGAGCCGCGCAATACGTTAAAAAATTGCGGAAGTTCGTCGAGCGACGTACGGCGAATAAATGCGCCAAATGGCGTGACTCGAGGATCATTTTTTGTCGCTTGTTTCACTACGTCACCATTGTCCGTGGTGGACATAGAACGAAACTTCCACACTTTGATCTGTCGGCCATCTAGCCCGTATCTGTGCTGTTTGAAGATGACTTTTCCGGGCGATGACATTTTCACGCCAACCGCAACAGCGATCAAAATCGGAGAGATCAAAATGATGATAAGCGTCGATAGAATAATGTCTTCGACTCTTTTCGCCCACGCAGCAATGCCACTAAAAGGCGTATCGTGCACGCTCAATGTGTGAACATGACCAATGGTTTGCCAGCGGCTGTGGAGCAGATTGTAGGTAAAAAAATCTGGGACTAAATAGGTCGTGGCGGTGGTATCTGCAAATTGGTTGAGATATCGCGCTATGCGATCTTTGGCATGCATGGGCATTGCAATGTAAATATGTTGAAGCTTGCCTTGTTTTGCTTGCTCAAGTGCATCATCGACTTTGCCTAACATTGGTGCAGGTAAACCGCCTTCGATACGGTCGCTGCTGCGATCCTCGTAAAAGCCTACCAATTTTATCCCTAGTGCGTGGTTATTCTGGAATTCCTGAGCGAGCTCAATACCGTTTGCCGTGGTGCCAATAATGGCTGCACAACGGGTGTTAATACCGTGGTTTCGAAGACGACTCAATGCAACGCGAGCAAGGAATCGCCACAGTACCAAACCAATGGCTCCCATTACAAACCAGATCGTCATGACCACTCTGGAGAATTCGATACCACGTTGAGTGAAGAAAAAATACGCAACAAGAATCACGCACGCACCAAGCCATGGAAGTAGGGTTGCCGTCATTTGACCCTGAAAATTACTAACACGCCAAGAGCGATATAAGTGAGAGCTTTCAGCAAAAAGCAAGTAGCAAATCGAAGTCAGCGTTGCGAGCAGCAGACAGTCGTCACATGCTTTTCCCAGGTAAAGATAGCTTGCTAAGACAAGTGAGCCACCGATTACCGCGAGATCACAAAGGCGGTAAAGAATGGTGGACTCAGTTCCATTTGTTCGTATTTTTCTGCTGTCCATAAGATATAAAGCTCATTTTTTTTTGTGATTCTGATTATTGATCACTTTTTTTTAATTAAATTCATTCTGTTAACAGTACACCATGCAACTGCGACGTGTGATGTAGATCAATTTTTTTTCTTTCACATATTACTAATAAAAGTAAACCACGCATCGCAACCTCGCTAGGGAGGTATTTTTTTAATAACGGGTGTATTCTTCCAACAAGACATCGCAAGTAGAACAGCATGAGGGTTAAGAAAGAAGATGAACTTTGTCCGATTTTTGCTCGTTAAATTTATATTGCCTAAAAAAATGAGATACATTGTCTTGTAAAGTGGGAGCAAATCTCGTTGCATTCAAAGTGATTTGCGTCTCATAAATTGCAGTGACTTGCTTTGAAATTGAGATATTCAACGTAAAAAGTATTTCAATATCTTCATTCTATTTTGGTGAAAAATAATCACCTTCAGCCTTAAGTATTAATTAAGACTGAGGGTTTATGATTAAGATCACTCTTCACGAAATGCGCGATTGAGACTCTCTGTGAGAGGTTTGGCTAAATATTCTATCGGAGTGCGAGGTTCAGTAAGCAGCATGACTTCAGCTTGCATGCCGGGATAAAGAACGATGCCATTAAGAAGTTCGTTAACATTGTCGATGAGCTTGACGCGCGCCAGATAATAAGCAAGCCCTGATTGCTCATCGATGAGCCTATCTGCAGACACGGTTAGTAATTCACCGTTGAGGGGCTTGATGCTTCGCATACTCAAGGCTGTAAGACGGATTTGTGCTTTCATGCCAGCGCGGACCTGGTCGATATCAGAAGGGTCAACACGCGCTTCAATCATCAAGCTTTCGTTGTTAGGCACGATATCGAGTAGCGGTTGCCCGGGGGAAATGACACCTTCTTCCGAGTACACCTGAAGGTTTAATACCGTTCCTGACAGTGGGGCAACAATTTTTGTGCGATTGAGAATATCTTGCGCCGTCGCCAATTGTTCATCTAATTCGTAACGCTCTTGCCGAGTTTCACGTAACTGCTCAACCACCTCTTTAATGCGCTCAAGTTCTTGTTCTTTCAACTGAGCCTGACTTTCAGCCACATTTTGTGCCAAGCGGCTGGCATTGGATTGCAATTGACTGATGGTACTTAATATTTGGCTTTCCTCGCGTTCTAACCGCAACACTTGTGTCTTGCTCGCATAGCCTTTTTCTGCCAATTTTCGGTTGCCAGCAATTTCTTCGCCAATGATGGCTAATCGACGTTTTTCAATCACGAAGCGCTGCTTCTGTCCATCAAGCTCTGCGCGATTCTGCGCGAGTTGTGTTTTTAGGACTTCCTGTTGTGAGGCGTAAAAATCATTTCTGGCTTGGAAGATCCGACGCTGATTGGTGAGGATCTCCTCTACACGTGGGTCCTGTTTGTTCGATTCGAGTTGCTCGCTAAATACAATCGTGTCGAGATTATCGCGCTCAGCGATAAGTCTCGCTTCACGTGCCAATGCGTTTCGCTGGCGGCTGTTGTACTGTTCCAGTTGGCTTTTCGCTTGTGTGTCATCAAGTAAGATAAGCGTTTGACCTTTGATGACATTCGCTCCTTCTGTGACGGTTATTTTGTCAATAATGCCACCTTCAAGGTGCTGTACTGTTTTGCGCTGACTATCGACGGTAACAACGCCGGGTGCGATAGAAGCCCCTTCGAGCGGACTAAATACGGACCAGACACCAAACGTGCCGAAAAACAGTGCAATGACACCGAAGCCGAAGAAAGCGAGTTGGCGAATAGCAGGAATGCCCATTACTGCTTCCCTCCTTTGTTGGAAGAAATGGCTGCGCTTTGTTCCATTAACGGTTTGAGTACTTCGTCTCGCTCACCAAAGGCGCGAACTTGGCTATCTTGCAGTACGAGTAGTTTGTCCATCGATTGCATCATGCTGGGTCTGTGCCCCACTAAGATAACAGTGGCTTTGCGGGATTTAAGATAGGCAATGGCACGCTGAAGCGCGACTTCACCGACGCCATCAAGGTTGGCATTTGCTTCATCGAGGATCACCAAGCTTGGGTCGCCGTAAAGCGCTCTGGCAAGCGCTACGCGTTGACGTTCACCGCCTGACAGCCCAAGCCCTCGTTCACCGACAACGGTGTCGTAACCTTGACGCTGACGTAAAATGAGTTCATGACAGCCTGCGAGTTTTGCGGCTTGAATGACAAGCTCCGGCTCACCTTCTGACATGCGAGCTATGTTCTGGCGGATCGTGCCTGGAAACAGTTCAACATCCTGTGGTAGATAGCCACAATGGGGGCCAAGATCATCGGGATCCCATTTAGCTACGTCCATATTATCGAGACGGATAGTACCTGCAGTGGCGGTTAAATTGCCGAGCATCAAACGTGCCAGTGTGGATTTTCCTGTACCGGATGGTCCAATGATCCCAAGTGCATCTCCTGCATTGAGCTTGAATGTGATGCCATGCAGCACGGGCTCAGGTTGGCCCGCATGGAAGTAGGTCACTTTTTCTACCGATATGACACCTTGTGGTTTTGGCAATGGCATTGATTTGGCACGTTCTGGAAACGCTGGGATTTGCTCTTTGAGGCGCTGATAGCTTTGTCTTGCAGAGATAGCAGTCCCCCATGCACTAATGGATTGCTCTACTGGCGCCAATGCGCGTGCCATCAAAATGGAACCGGCAATCATGGCGCCCGCAGTGAGTTCGTTTTCGATGACAAGCCAAGCACCCACACCCAACATCGCAATTTGTAGCAGCATTCGGATGAACTTAGACGTGGCAGTCAGTAGTGCGCCTTTGGAGTTTGCGCTGACTTGGCTATCGATGCTTTTGTTATTCAGCTCAGACCAGTTTTTGATGAAGTTTGGCATAATACCCATGGCTTCAATGGCATCTGCGTTTCGGGCTGCTGACTCTGCTTGTTGCATGGCGAGAATTGCTGATTCGTTAGCGCTTTTGTGAGCTTTTCGCGTGGTGGCATCATTAATAATGGCGATAGAAAATAGTATGAGTGCCCCTGCCGTCGCGATGATACCGAGCAAAGGATGCAAGAGAAAAACAAAGGCTAGGAATACAGGAGTCCAAGGTGCATCTAAGGCGGGTATGACTGCATTGCCACCGATAAATGCTCGAATGGCGGCGATATCACGCAGACTTTGCACGGAGGCTGATAGCCCTTGTCGAAGCTGCAGCGCAATGCTGCCGCTTAAAATGTCGGGGGATAAGCTTTGATCAAACCACGCACCGATTCGCACCATGATGCGGGTACGCACGTTTTCTAGTATTGCCATGGTGAGTAGGGCAAACACGGTGATCATCGTCAGCAGTAGTAGTGTGTCTATTGAGCGAGAGCTGATGACACGGTCATAGATTTGCAGCATGTAAATGGGAACGCTCAGCACCAGAATATTGATGAAAAAGCTGAAAGCGATAACAAATACCATGGCTTTTTTACATTGTTCGATGGTTGTTTGTAGCTGTTTTTCTGTAGAAAGAGACATGTCGTATCCAATGATTTCTAATCACTTTGTCTTTTTTATACTGCAACGAAGCGAATGCTTAAATGACCCTAAAAAAAGCAACCAGTTTATGCACTGATTGCCTTGAGTATAGCTTGCTTAAATCAGACGATTTGAAAGTCGTCGGCAGAGAGATCCCCGACGGAAATATTGTTAAGTATAACGTTTGAACCGTCGGCCAAACTGATCAAGGTATTGTTGCCTACTTGAGCAAGGTCAAGTGAACCAAAGTCAGTGTCGCCAGTTGCACGGATAAAGATAGTGTCAATACCAATTTCAAAATCCACCACTCGGTCATTGCCTGTGTGTGTATTGAGGATATTGTCAAACAGGAAAGTGTCAGCACCTGCACCACCAATTAGGAAATCATTGCCTGATCCACTGACTAACCAATCATCACCTGAACCGCCAAACAATCTGTTTGCGCCTGAACCTGCGTAAAGGGAATCGTTCCCCGTTCCACCAAGAAGGTCATCGTTGCCTTCTCCGCCATACAAGGTGTCATCGCCGCTACCGCCGCCAACGTAATCGTCACCTGACCCGCCGCTAATAACGTCATTACCGCCACCGCCAATCAGAAAATCATCACCGCTACCGCCAAATATCGTGTCGTCGCCACCATAGCCAATGATGCGGTCATCACCGCCTAAACCATTGATTACATCTGTGTCACTGGTTCCATCCAATGTATCTGTAGTTGCTGTTCCATTAATATTTGCCATTACTGCTTCCTTTTAAACTACTAAGTACCTTTGTCATGTTGCTTTGCTGACAAACATCTCGCCAACTCGCCGTTTTCGGCAACCTGAATCTCTGGTTCGATGATCTTGCCAAAAAATTAACGCTATACTCTGACGTACTTATGAAAAGGATAATGTCTCACTAGTGAGTAACTATGAGAGAACGCTAACTGGCATCCAAGGAATACAGACAACTTTCTTCATGAAATTCGATAAATATCAATTAATAAAAGGGATTTTGCTGACTTAAGTAGGGCAATACGCGAAATGCAATATTGCCCGTAAGAATTTGAATCTTTGAGCGATTAAACGATCTGGAAATCGCTTCCGGAGAGGTCAGTCGCAGTAATGCCGTTTAGGACAAAGCTTGAACCGTCAGCCAAATCGACCAAAGTGTTATTACCCACTTGGGTGATCGAGAGAGACGCGAAATCTACGTCACCTGTTGCTCTGATAAAGAGAGTGTCGATACCAATCTCAAAGTCAACAACGCGATCATTGCCTGTTTGTGTACCCATGATGTTGTCAAATAGAAACACATCAGCGCCAGCGCCGCCAACCAAGAAATCGTTGTCGATACCGCTGACTAACCAGTCATCACCATCACCACCAAATAGCTTGTCATTACCCGACACAGCATACAATTTGTCGTTGCCAATACCACCTAATACAAGGTCATTACCTTCGCCGCCATATAGGATGTCATCGCCGCTGCCACCGCCGACACGATCGTCGCCAATACCACCGCTAACAAAATCGTTACCAGCACCACCAGTGATATTGTCATCACCTCGACCACCGAACACGAAATCATCGCCACCGTTGCCCACAATGACGTCATCACCACCAAAGCCAGTGATGGTATCATTCTGACTGGTTCCAATCAGCGCTTCAGAATCCGCAGTTCCATTAATTTCTTTCACAGTATCAACCCTTATATTCGAATATACCTAAGCCATTAAGCGTAAAGATGGGATGCGATCTACGACATTCAGGGTGCAGCCCACTTACTGGTTGCAGACATCAACGAGGTAAGTGGATTATTAGAAACAATGAGCTATTGCTTACCGACGTTTTGCAATTGTTGCCAATATGATGTGAATTGGTGAAAATTGGTATGCGATGTATTTTATATGTGATCTGTTGCATTTTGGGTTGCTGTTTTTTTGTAATGGATGGTGTTTTTAATTTAAGTCCATCGCAAATAAGTATTTTTTCGCGTCAATTTATTGGCGATGTGGGTTTGAAGGAAAAATGTGGGTTGGGGGAAGTTGGGGGCAATAAGACGGGAAGGCACAGGAAGAATAAAAGGGCAATTAACACAAGGTGCTAAATTGCCCATTGGATATATAAATCTTATTTCATAATGTTAAACGATATGGAAATCACTGGCCGAGAGATCGGTGGCAGTAATGCCATTCATAATGAAGCTTGAACCATCAGCCAGATCAACGAGCGTGTTACTGCCCACCTGAGTCATGGAAAGAGAAGCGAAATCAGTATCTCCCGTTGCTCTGATAAAGAGCAGATCGACCCCGATTTCAAAATCAACCACACGATCGTTCCCAGTGTGAAAACCAAGAATGTTATCGAACAGGAAGGTATCAGCCCCCGCGCCACCGACGAGGAAATCATTATCTATGCCACTGACTAGCCAGTCGTCACCATCGCCGCCATAAAGCACGTCATTGCCTGATACTGCGAACAGTAGATCGTTACCGACGCCACCCAATACAATGTCATGGCCTTCACCGCCAAACAGAATGTCGTCACCGCTACCACCGCCAACGATATCGTTACCAATACCACCGCTGACGAAATCGTTACCTGCACCACCTGTCATGGTGTCATGGCCTCGACCACCGAAGACAAAATCGTCTCCACCGTAGCCGACTTTTACATCATCTCCACCGAAGCTAAAAATATTGTCACTTTCACTGGTGCCTAATAGTGTCTCCGCGTAAGCGGTACCGTTTATATTAGCCATAATGCTAACCCTCTATTTTTGAATATACCTAAGTCACAAAACGAATAGATGGGATGCGTACGTCGACATTGAGGAGCAGTCCTCGCATCAGTGCAAACATCAACGAGGCAAGCGAATTATGGGGAATTATTAGATATTGCTTACCTACGCTTTGCAATTCTAACTATGGCGCAAAAGCGCTTAGGTAAGTGTCTCACTCATGAAGATATATGAGCGTTTACTTATAAAGAGGAAAGGCCTCAGTGGGTTAGCCTTGGTAGTCTAATCCGATCACAGACAAATTGTTTTTTGCCCAAAACACAGCTTGGACGCGGTTTTTAACGTTTATCTTTTTGAAGATATTATACAAATGCGATTTCACCGTGTGTTCTGATACAAAAAGGCCATCAGCAATTTCGCTGTTGGATGCGCCGGTGACGAGCTTGCGCAGAATTTGCTGCTCACGGTTGGTCAGGCAGATTTCTGAGTAGTCGATGGCGTTGTTATTGTTCTGTTGGTAGTAATGAATGAGCTCAGCCAGTTTTTGCCTTGGCAACCAATATTCCCCTGACAACATTTTTTCAATGCCGTGGCAAAGGTGTTCGAGATCATCCTCTTTCTTAAAAACGCCTTTAATGAACGGCCAACTGGCGAGTTCTTTGGCAGATAAATCATGAGCATTAAACAGTGCAAAAACATGCTGCTCACTAAAAGGAGACAGGCTCTGTTTGACAAAATTTACCGTATCGCCTTCGAAAGCGCTTAAATCGATCAAGACCAGACCTGAAGAGGTAGCGAGCTTTTCGCTGATGGTCTGCTTCTCTACCAGAGATACACTACTCTTAATTTCTTTTTCGAGGCATGAAATTAGCGCAGTGATCGTCATGCTTGGCTCGGAAACAAGGAGAATCGTGTATTTGTCAGAGGTGGTCTCAATGTTCTGCATGTGTATCCCTAATGCTTTTGATGATGACTTCGCGTTTTTCCTCGCTATCTCACGGTAACAGATTAAAAAACGCATTTCGCAGCATTCTAAAGCGCAATCGGAAAGCCTTTCGTATCATTTTTAGAACTCTCAGACTGAGCTTTGCTCGCAGCAACTATCTCAAACTCTTTGTTAGTCTAATACAAATTCGTTCTTATCGCTGATTTCTGCCTTCTACTTTTCATCTTTAAAGTGAGGTTTTCATCATGTTGCGCTGGGACTGAGCGGTCTTCGAAGTTTCAATTGAAAGCCTGTGATCAATGTTCTGGCTTCTGTTATCATCGCCGTTGAATTGTCATCCGCGCACTCAGTGGTGCAATGTACCTGATGACGCAATGAAGAAGGTTTGGGAGCAAAATATGGCCAGCCGTGGTGTAAACAAAGTAATTTTGATTGGCAACTTGGGTAACGATCCTGAAGTTCGCTATCTGCCAAATGGCGGTGCGGTTGCCAATCTGACTGTTGCGACCTCAGAAACGTGGCGTGACAAGAGCACTGGTGAAAACAAAGAAATGACGGAATGGCACCGTGTGGTGATGTATCGTCGTTTAGCTGAAATTGCCGGTGAGTACCTGAAAAAAGGGTCAAAAGTGTATTTGGAAGGCCGTCTGCAAACACGCAAATGGCAAGACGCCAAGACGGTCAAGACCGTTACACAACTGAAATTGTTGCGAATGAAATGCAGATGCTAGATAGCCGTGCCGGTGGTGGCATGGGTCAAGGTCAGCCTGCGCAGCAAAATCCGCAACAAGGTAATTGGGGCCAGCCGCAACAGCCGCAACAGCCGGCTTACCAGCAGCAACCTGCGCAACAAAAAGCCCCTCAGCAGGCTCCGCAACAGGCGCCTCAGCAATACAACGAAATGCCTGATTTTGATGACGATATTCCTTTTTAGGAATAAATTAGTTAGCTAAAGACATTCAAAAGCCCCGTATCTACGGGGCTTTTTTGTTTCTATGGTATGACGAATTAAGTGCAGCAAGTATTAGCTATGAGCCGTTTGCCCATCAGCATCACGACGATACTTCGATCGCCCTAACGTGCATTAATCAATCGGAGTGAATACGATGAATAAAGCGAGACGAAATGGATTGGGCATCGCCCTGTCAATGGTGTTGGTGTCGATGGGAACGTCAGCGCTAACCTTGACTAGCCCGCAGGTTGTTGAAGGTGAAACGTTAAAAACACAGCAGATATTCAATCAATGGGGTTGTGAAGGTGATAACAAATCCCCCGAACTTAGGTGGACAGATATTCCTGAAGGAACAAAAAGTTTCGCGGTCACCATGTATGATCCAGATGCACCGACAGGCAGTGGTTGGTGGCATTGGTCGATGATCAATATTCCAGCCGATGTCCATCATTTGCAGCTTAATGCCGGTGATGAAGGTGGCAAATTGATGCCAGCGGGTGCGCAAATGCAGCGCAATGACTTCGGCTTTCACGGTTTTGGTGGTGCATGTCCACCGCCCAAAGCATCACCTCATAATTATCAGATCACGGTTTATGCGCTTGATGTTGAAAAACTGGGGGTTCCCGTCAATGGTTCTCCAGCACTCGCGGGCTACTATATTCTCCAACACCGAGTGGGTGAGGCGCAGTTAATCGCGCCAACCAAGGCGCGGAAGTAAGCCAATGTGCTTTCCATCAGTCAATTTTCCGCGGTGGTAGTCATATTGTTAGTTAAATGAAAAGCGTCAGCGTGATACGTTGACGCTTGCATTAACGCACCACTTTTTGCTTGAGGAAATCGATAAACAATCGTGTTTTGGTGTGGTTGTATTCCAGTTTGGGATAATACGCGTAGGCTGGGCTTTTGGGTTGACGTACATCGGACAAAACGGGAACGAGCAATCCTTGGTCGAGCTCTTTTCGGATGGTGACATCGCCCACCAAAATAATGCCAAGTCCTGCTACGGCAGCATTGACGAGCGCTTCTGGATTTGGCGAGACAAAGTTTCCGCTTAAACGCAGTCGGCGACCATGTTCAAATTCATGCTCTTGTGGGTGGCTTGTTGAACCGTACAGCAAGCAATTATGGTGGAGCAGTTGCTCGGGCTCAATGATCGGTGGATGTTGAGCGAGATAGGTTGGGGATGCAAAAAAACGCGGCTGGAAATCAAACAGCTTGGTGGCAATAAAACTGGATGAATTAAAGTCTGCTAACTCGCGAGTGATCACTATGTCTAAATTCGGGTCAGGTAACTGACCGGGCGCTAGTGTGTGTAGCTCAACTTGAATATTGGGGTAAGTGGCAAGAAACTCCCCGATGTTGTTTACCAGCAATCGACTGCCCGTCGCCAGTGGAGCACCAATACGCAACACCCCACTGACTTCACCATAGGTTGAGGTGGTTTCTGATACTAACTGTGTCCAATCATCGAGTAACAGCTTTCCTCGCTGGTAAAACAAACGTCCCGCATCCGTCATGGTGAGGTTACGGGTGGTGCGTTTTAGTAGCTGTACACCAAGTTGGTTTTCTAGCCATGCTAGGCGCTTTGATAACGCAGAGCTGGACGTGTTGAGCTTGGTTGCGGCTTGCGCCAACGAACCCATCTCAACAACGGTGATATAGCTTTTGGCGCAGGTAATCCAATCCATCTACTGATTCTTTCCATTGTGTATCGAGTTTGCGTTCACTTTCGCTACGTGAAAAACGATAGGTATACCCAAGCAACCTCAAATTGAACGTGATGAATGATTCTGAATCCAGCATCTTGAGGTTGTTTGGGTATAATAGCCAATTGGGCGGCGTAAAAAAGCGTTAAGCCGTTAAAATTGCTGAACAGTAAGCCGTACATTCCTTTAGTTGGATATCGAATGCGAAAAGTTGCAGGGATGAAGCTGACCAACCGTTTGGTCGCTTTCGTTACGTTAATCGTTGTCTGTGCCATGTTTGTTTTATTTATTGGCGGTGCAGTGAGTTTTCGTAAATTAGGCACGGATTTTCTTTCTCATTATCTCGGGAAAGTGGTGGTCGAAATTGACCAAGCCATTGCCGATCCTAACACCAATGAAAATATCGGCCTTTGGCTGCCCCAGCTGTTAAAAGCGAGTGACGTCGTTGAACTGGAAATCAGCAGTAAAACAGGGATGCTCTATCGTTATGAGCAGATCCAAACGGCAGTCAAGCCGCTTGAATTGATTGAAAATCGCTATGACTTACCGAGTAACCCTGGCTTTTTCATTACGATAAAATCCGTCCCGCCCTATGCCGATTTTGCCTACTCCATCGGTGCAATGTCCTCGCTAACTCTTGCCGTACTCGTCATTGTGCTCGCGCTGACGTGGGGGATTAAATGGTTGCGTACGCAGTTACTTGGTGCTGAATTGCTTGAACATCGTGGGCGACTCATTTTGGCTGGGCGAGCCGAAGATGTGCAAACAGGCGATGACAGAGAGTGGTCGTCGACGGCAAGTATCGCGTTGGATCAGATGATTGTTGAATTGCGTGATGCTCGGCAAGAGCGAAGCCGTTTTGACATCTTTATTCGAAGTAATACCTTTTTGGATAAACTCACAGGCGCGGCAAACCGCGTGATGTTTGATAACCGTCTGCAAACGCTATTGCAAGACAAAGGCGCGCAAGGCGCAGTATTGATGCTTCGAATTGGCGATTGGGAAACGCTTACTCAGAATAGCGGGAAATCGGGTGCCGATGAATGGGTGAAGGAGGTGGGTAACGTCTTATCTAACGCCATTCAACGTTTCCCCGATGCAATACTGGCACGTTATTACGACACGGAATTTGCCATTTTGCTGACTCATCAATCTGCGAAAGATGCGCGTCTTTTTGCCAATCAACTGATGAAAGCGTTAGCACGATTATCACCGCCAGATCCCTTGGAAGAGGAAAATTGGGCGCACATGGGCATGACCTTTTTCAGCACCGGTGAGCGTCGCGGGCGGTTAATGGAAGAGGCGGATATGGCCAAGCGCAGTGCGGTGCTGCAACGCAGTAACGGCTGGCATGCCTTCAAAAAAGATGTGGTCGCTGACGAGGCACGCGGCAGTGTTCGCTGGAGAACACTGTTTGGCCGAGTGTTTGAGAACGGTGGCCCTGAGCTTTATCGACAAGTGGTGCAAAACACGCAGGGAGAATTACTTCACACCGAATTGCTTGCTCGTATCAAAGACGAAAATGGTTTGGTGATTAAAGCGTCCCGTTTTTTAAATGGCATTGAACTGGTCGGTATGAACACAGTCCTTGATCGTAGTGTGGTGAGTAAGACGCTGCATCAACTGCGCAACGGCGATGGTCGCGAAGTCTTGTCATTGAATATCTGCGCCGATTCGTTGCGACAGCGTACCTTCCAAATATGGTTACGAGATATCTTATTGCAAACGCCTCGAAGCGTACTGAACCGTATGCAATTTGAAGTGTCAGAAGGGCCATTGGTGAAGCATTTTGACGCTGCTCGTCCCGCATTACGCATGGTTCGTGCGCTAGGGTGTCCACTGGTTGTCGATCAAGCCGGACGTTCAGTGGTAAGTACCCACTACGTCAAAGATATTCAACCCAAATACATCAAGCTTCATCGAAGCCTGATCCGAGACATTCATCAACGCCCAGAAAATCAGCTTTACGTTCGCAGTATGCTGGGTGCCTGTGAGCCAACACCGACCGAAGTTCTGGCCGTTGGTGTGGAGTCTGAGCAGGAGTGGAATACGCTGCTACAACTGGGCGTTCAAGGTGGGCAAGGTCGCTTCTTTGGCGCTGAACTGTCTGCAAATCCGGTAACCTTGAAACGCCAACGCTGGCGTAAAAAATGACCTAACTCGAAGATTGTTTACAAAGCACTCAGTTGTGTCATAAAACTGTCGGCCACAGACTTATTTTTTGGCGGGAATTTTGATAGAATATGCTGTACGCCAAAAAATGATTTACAACCATCCTTTTAACAGCTTCGAGTAATTATTAGTCGTAAATGGCCGTTCCCACTCTTCTTGCGCGTTTTTCTTCATCAAGGCAGCGAAATGTTGTTAGCCTTGTTGTATCTGCCAGTCAGGTTGTTATTGGCTTTCGTGTTGATGGGAGTGCGCAAGTTGATTGCCAGCCCATCACGCAATCTGATCCTTGGACGGCTGCATTACAGCTGCTGAAGCGGCATGAGATCACCAAGTCAGACATCCATTTGGTATTAGGGCATGGGCTCTATCAAACCTTGCTGATTGATGACCCACAATTGTCCGATGAAGACAAACGTGCAGCGTTGCCGTTTAAGCTCAAAGATTTCATTTCTGATTCTCCGTCCGATATTGTCGCTGATGGCTTTTCTTCCCCTATCGCTAACCGTTACCAAGCGTTTGTTTGCCATAAGTTACCCTTAATTCAGCTCAGTCACGCACTTGAAAAGCGTCAATGCCAATTAGCCAATGTTTCGTTGGAGGATGTGGTGTTGCGCCAGTGGACGCAACTGGATAAAACCGAAATGGTGCTGACCCGTGATGGTCAGGGCATGCTCCAGATCGCCGTGTTTGACCAGGGTAAGTTGTGCTTTCAGCGCCAAGTTCGTGGCGTGATATTTGAAGGTCAGCAGCTACCACCATTGGTGGTTGACGATCTGGCTTTGGAAATTCAGCGATCGCTCGATTATTTACGCTCACAGCTTAAAAATGCGCAAGTCAGTGGCTTGGTCGTGGGCGTACAGAACATCGATGATACCGAGCTGGCATTCCAGCTTTCTTCAAGGCTTACCGTCGCCGTTCGTCCACAAACCCTGTTTGATTCTGGCGAGCATCACCAGCACATTGCATTGGCCGCGCTGAATCGAGAATGCTCGCCTGATATTAACCTGTTCAGCGATGATCTTACGCCTCGCGGAGCTTTGCTGACGTTCGAGAAAATGGTGGTGATGTGGGGGCTGACAGGGCTTATCATCGTGTTAGTGGCCGCTTACCAACAGTGGCAATTGGCGCAGTCTGACAAGATGTTGAGTATTGCGACACAGGAGCAAAGCACGGCAGAGTCGCTATCCAATCAGTTGAATGAGCAACTCAAACTTCATGTTCCTTCTTTGAATTTGGTCAATGACGTCAATCGCACTGAAGAAGCGATTGCGGCGAAACGCAAGGCACTTGAAGCTGTTCGCCAACACGACATTGCTTTGCAGCAAGGTTATGCGTCGGTATTTCGTGCGCTGTCCGATGTGTCGCGCCGAGATATCTCAGTGTCAGACATTGCGATCAGCCAAGATGCATTGGATGTGAAAGGGCTAGCTTCAACCCCTTCGTCTGTACCTGCGTGGTTGCAAAGTTTTCAAACCCAGCCGCCACTTGCGGGGCGTGTGTTTGAGCAAATGGCATTGACCCGCGATGAAAGTCATCGCCTGTCGTTTAGCTTGACCTCTAAGCGCGAGAAGGGGGAAGTGTTGTGATGAATCCATTGATTGAACGCATGAAGCAGGGCTTTGATGGTCTCTCTGGCCGTGAACAATGGTTGATTGCGCTGGCGGGTTGGGGCGCAATTATCGCCATGGGTGCACTGTTATTTCTTGAACCCATGACCAAGACGCTGACTCAGATCAGCAATCAAATCACGCAGCAGCAACAAAGCACTCAAGATTTACTGACGCTGAATCAGCTTAAACAAGAAAAACTGAGCGTTTCACCAAGCGTCGAGCTTGAACAAAAGCTTGCTCAATTGTCACAACAGCTTGTTGATTTAGACCAGCGCATGGCTGACAAAGTGGAAGGCTTAGTCAATGCCGATCAAATGGCGTCCTTGATGGAAAGTGTGCTCAATCAGTCTGATCGTCTTACGCTCCTTTCGATGGCATCACTGCCCCCCGAGCAACTGACACACACCGAAGATGCGGGCTACTTTATTCATCCTATCGAAATGACGCTTAAAGGGCGCTATTTCGACATTGTGGAATACCTGACAGCGCTCGAAAACCTTCCGGTGAAATACTACTGGAAGGGGTTGGATTATCGCGTCACTGATTACCCTTGGGCTGAAGTGACTGTGCAGGTTTATACCTTGGGCGAAAGCGCCGTGTTTATTGGAGGTGCGAGTGAAAGTGCTGAATAAACTGGCCGTGCTATTTGCCATGAGTGTGATGTCATTTTTGGTGTTTGCGGATAACGATCCGACCGCGCCATTGGGCTATCAAGCGCCGAGTCAGGCGAAGAAAGTCACGACGCAACGTTTACCGAACTTAAACGCCATTTTGTGCAGCAGTGACAACCGCTGTTCGGCGGTGATGAATGGTCGCAGCCTAACCGCAGGGCAATCCATTAGTGGGTATGTTATTAGCGCGATCAATGACAGCAGTGTGACGTTGAAACGTGGCGAGCGTCGCTGGTCACTGACAGTATTTAACGAGCAGGTAGTACAGTGAGCAAAATGAATCTATTGAGCAAGCGATTGATAATCTGTTTCGCAGGCTTGCTGTTATCAGCGTGTCAAAGTGTCGGCCACCAGAAACCCACGGAAGTGCAAGAAGCGCTAAACCAAGCGTATGCGCAAAACAGTGGTCAGCCGCTGAATGATTTACCCGATGCGGTTTCTCAAGATCTCATGGGCGATTTTTCAGATCGTTCCGGCAGCGGTGAATTGTCGGAAAACCGTCTGCGTATTAATGCCAATCATGTTGATGCAAAAGCTTTTTTTGGCAGCTTAGTACAGGGCACGGATTACAACTTAGTGATACATCCGGATGTGAGCGGGAAAGTCACCGTATCGCTTAAAGACGTGACGGTTCCAGAGGCGCTGGAAGTGGTGTCTGATATCTATGGCTACAACGTCGAGATGCAAGGGCGCCTGATCCAAATTTTCCCCGCCATTTTGCGTACTGAAACTTTTCCGGTTGATTACCTGCAACTGCAACGCTCAGGCGTTTCGCTGACATCGATTAGCACAGGGGCTATTTCTACCGATTCAACGTCAAGTAGTGGCGACAGCGAAAGCACGGAACGTTCATCGGTATCAACCGGTGGCACCGTGATTGAAACGCGTGCAGAAAGTAATTTCTGGGGGCAACTTGAACGCGCAGTCAGTGCCATGATTGGCCCTGGCGAAGGACGAAGCATTGTGGTGTCACCGCAGGCGAGTCTTATCACGGTCAAAGCGTTTCCGAGTGAACTGCGTGAAGTGAAGCGTTTCCTTGAAGTGTCACAAAAACGCTTAAAGCGCCAGGTGATCCTCGAAGCTAAAATCCTCGAAGTGACCCTCAGTGACGGTTATCAGCAAGGTGTTAGTTGGAACAATATTGGCAAGGCCATTGGAAATGGCGGGGTGAATATCAGTCGACCAGTAACAGATCTCGCTGGCGATTTGATTTCCAATGCCATTGGCGGGCAGACCAATGTCACCATCACCGATGGGCATTTTGATGCGGTACTGAGCTTTCTTGATACGCAGGGCGACGTGAACGTGCTGTCTAGCCCTCGTGTTACCGCGGCAAACAACCAAAAAGCCGTGATCAAAGTCGGTGGCGATGAATACTTCGTGACGGATATTTCCTCTAGCGATTCTTCTGGTGACAATTCAGACTCTGGGCCCAATATCGAACTCACGCCGTTCTTCTCGGGTATTTCGCTCGATGTGACGCCGCAAATTGATGACGATAACGGTGTCTTGCTGCATGTCCATCCTGCCGTGATTGATGTGATCACCGAAGAAAAAACGATTCAGCTAGGTAACTCCTCTGTGCCTTATGTATTGCCATTGGCGAAAACCTCGATCCGTGAATCAGATTCTATTATTCATGCCCGCTCGGGTGATGTCGTGGTGATCGGTGGCTTGATGAAATCGAGCTACGAAGAGGCGGTCTCGAAGGTACCTTTGTTGGGCGATATTCCCGGTCTTGGTCACTTATTCCGTAACGTGAATCGCATGAAGCAAAAAACCGAATTGGTGATTTTGCTGCAGCCGTCGGTGGTGGGCGATCAGACATGGCAAGAAGAAATTCAGCGTTCACGCGATCTGCTGAACGACTGGTTTCCTGAAAACTAATCGTCACTGAACGCAGATGTATTTAGCGCACTTTGGCCTCAATGCCGCTCCTTTTAGCCTGACCCCAGATACTCGGTGCTTTTTTGGTGTCCGCTCACATGTGGATGCCATCAATACCTGTATGTCTGCAATGGAAATGGGCGAAGGACTGGTGAAAATCACTGGAGAGGTTGGCACGGGAAAAACCATGGTGTGCCGTCTGCTGGTTAAAGCTTTGACCGATGCATTCACTCTGGTTTTTTTGCCCAATCCCGCCAACACGGTGGCAAGCTTACATCGCATGATCGCCGATGAACTTGGCGTTGATGGGGCATTGTCACACGACAAATTACTGGGCGCTATTCAGCGCGCTGCTATTGAATCCGCGCGCCAAGAAAAACCCGTCGTGATCTTGTGCGATGAAGCGCAGACCTTGCCCGATGACGTACTAGAAGCCATTAGGTTGCTGGGTAACCTAGAAACCGAGCAACAAAAACTCATTCAACTGATCATGCTGGGCCAGCCCGAGCTTGATGAGAGATTGTCTCAGCACAACATGCGCCAACTGTTGCAACGCATTAGCTTCAGTGCCCGTTTAGCGCCGCTGACGTTTGCCGAAGCTTCGGCGTATATCGATCACCGCATTCGCGAGCAAGGCGCTTCAACGCGTTTGTTCAGTGTGTGGGCCAAACGACGCATTTGGGTTGCCAGTCATGGCATTCCCCGTTTAATGCACCAGCTTTGCCATAAAGCGCTGTTGCTGAGTTTCGGTAAAGGACAGAAAAAGGTATCAAGCCGCGCTGTCCGATTAGCCATTAAAGATACGCCACTTGCCAAGCAGCACACCATGCTGCAAGCGATGTGGGGGTAGGAATCACATGAGTGAATTGAACCGCATGCTGAGCGATCTGACATCGCCAGATAACAACGCTAATCGTGTCGCCGCGGCAACCATTCCTTCTACGTGGGGATTTCGTTTCGCTCGTGTTGTGCTGGCGCTAGTGGCCACCTTGGTGTGCGCGACGGGTATTGCGTGGGCGGTATCTAGTGGTGACCATCATGCTGTCGCTTCTACTGAAGTATCAGTGCCATCTCAAGTTCTGGCGCTAGCACCTCAAGAAACAGAAACGCCTGCGATTGCCGCTCCGTCACCGACGCAAAAAGTGTCGACACGTGATAGAAACTTTGTGCATGTCAATGCGGTGGAAGAGCGCGTTCGCGTCACGCCAACATCGACAGCGACAGCGACAGCGACACCGACACCAACCCCCGTTGCTGATGTGCCTGAGCCAGTCTTGGTCGCGCAAGTCCAGTCGCCGAAAGCTGATGCTTTGCCAATCAAAGCGACACCTGCAAAGGCTGCGGTAATCCCCGAATTGGTTACTGAGCCAATGGTGGAAGAGGTTGCACCTGAATCCTCCTTGTCGGTAGAAACCATCGCATTGAGCGGCGAGCAATTGGCGGATATCGCCTACGACAAAGCGCAAAAACGCGCACAAGTGGGTGATACCCAAAAAGCCATTGCCTACTTGCGCGATGCCGTGAAATACGATGCGAATCATATCGCTGCGACCAATCAATTAGCGGGTTTGCTTTATGGTCGTAATAAGCTGCGTGATGCGGAATCGGTATTGCGAAAAGGCATCAGCGCGAACCCATCGTCGGCGTCACTGAAACTCACACTGGCGCGTATGTATCAACAAAGTCAGCGTGAAGAATCTGCGCTGAATGTGCTGATGGCACCTGAGCATGGACTCGATGGCGAACATGTTCGCTATGTGTCTTTGCGCGCGGCATTGGCACAGAAACTAGCGAAATATGACATCGCCAAACAAAGCTATCAATGGTTGGCTGAGCGCGAGCCTGCCGATGGTCGCTGGTGGTTGGGTTTAGCCATTTCAGCCGAGCGTGAAAAAGACTATGACGCTGCGAAGCGCGGTTACGCGAAAGCGATAACGGCAGGTGACCTCAGCAATGAGTCGGTGCAATTTGCTCGTCAGCGCTTGGCTTATATCAATAGTCAGCCCGCAAAAGGAGCAGAAAATGGCCGTTAAACTGCGAAAGCGTCTCGGTGATTTGCTGGTTGAAGAGCACATCATTACTGATGAGAATCTGAACGCTGCGCTGAAGCGTCAATCTCAAACTGGCAACAAGCTTGGTGATACCTTGATTGAGATGGGTATCTTGTCAGAAAGCCAGATGCTGGACTTTTTGGCGCGTCAGTTAGGCGTTCCGCTGATCGATCTCAGCCTGACGCAGGTTGATCCAAGTGCGGTGACCTTAATACCTGAAGTGCATGCTCGCCGTTTGCGAGCATTGGTGATTGGTCGTATTGGAAACACAGTGCGCGTGGTGATGTCTGATCCTGCCGATCTCGCGTCACAGGAAAGCGTACTTAACCTGCTCAATCAATACCAAGTAGAGCTATTGATCGCAGCCGAACAATCATTGATCGACGCGTTCGACCGCTACTATCGCCGCACCAGCGATATCGCCTCATTTGCTGAACGTTTACAAGCCGAACACGGCGTGAAGCTTGAGCAAAACTTTGGCGCTGAAGACGATCAGTCTGAAGAAGTCACCGTTGTTAAGCTGGTTAATTCTTTGTTTGAAGACGCTGTTCAGGTCAACGCCTCAGATATTCATATCGAACCTGATGCCGACATGCTGCGTATTCGCCAGCGTATCGACGGCGTGCTGCATGAAACCTTATTGAAAGAGCGCGCCATTGCCTCTGCGTTGGTGCTGCGCCTCAAACTCATGAGCGGCATGGATATTTCGGAAAAGCGTTTGCCGCAAGATGGGCGCTTTAACCTCACCGTGCGTGGTAATGCCATTGACGTGCGTGTGTCGACGCTACCCGTGCAATACGGTGAGTCGGTGGTGATGCGTTTGCTGAATCAATCCGCAGGCATATTGCAACTGGAAGACGTCGGTATGGACGCACACATGCTGCAACGTTTTCGCAATCAATTGCGTCGTCCACACGGCATGATCTTGGTCACGGGGCCAACAGGTTCCGGTAAAACCACCACGCTGTATGGCGCATTGAATGAACTCAACGTGCCGGGCAAGAAAATACTGACCGCTGAAGATCCGGTGGAATACCGTCTGCCGCGTATCAACCAAGTTCAGATCGCGAACAAAATTGGCCTGACATTTTCGTCAGCGCTGCGCACCTTCTTGCGCCAAGATCCCGATATCATTTTGGTCGGTGAAATGCGCGATCTCGAAACCGTCGAAATCGGCCTTCGCGCCGCTCTGACAGGACACTTGGTCTTGTCGACGTTGCACACCAACAATGCCATCGACAGTGCGTTGCGTCTTTTGGATATGGAAGCGCCGGGTTATCTGGTGGCGAGTGCAGTACGTACCGTATTGGCGCAGCGTTTGATCCGCCGTATCTGCCCCGATTGCAAAGTTCCCCATGCGACAGAAGACATGGAGAAGATGTGGCTGAGCGTGACCCAACTCGACATGGTCAATCTGGGGTTTTATAAAGGCCGCGGCTGCCAAAGCTGTAACTTCACGGGCTACAAAGGCCGAATCGGTGTGTTTGAGCTGCTGGAAATTACGCCTGATTTGATGGACGCATTACGCGCCAATGATACTCAAACCTTTGCCATGCTCGCTGAGCAGCAGCCGGGTTACAAGCCGCTGGTGCACTGCGCGCTAGAGTTCGCTAAGCAAGGACAAACCTCGCTGGAAGAAGCCATGAAGCTTTCTGAAGCAGCGACCTTGTCGATGGCGAGTGCGTAATGGCGCGTTTTCGCTACACGGCACGTAACGCCAAAGGCAAGCGCATCACTGCGGTTGTTGATGCGGCGAGCGAGCGAGAAGCGATCGCATCAGTAGGCGATTTAGGCATGGTATTGCTCTCGCTCGAGCCGACGAAAGCGAGTGTGAAAAAAGCCTCGACGCCGCTGTTTCAGCGCAGAGTGAAACTCGAATCACTGGTGGTGTTTTGCCGCCAGATGTACAGCCTGACCAAAGCAGGCGTGCCTTTGCTCCGTGCTATTAAAGGCTTGTCGCAAAGCACTACGGATAAGTCGCTAAAAGAGGCGTTAGATAGCGTCGGCAGCGAGCTTTCCAATGGTCGCCCTATGTCATCGGCAATGCGCGATCACAGCAACGTGTTCAGCGATCTGTTCGTGTCTTTGATCCAAGTGGGTGAGAACACGGGCCGCCTTGATGATGCCATGTTGCAGTTGGCGGAATATTACGAGCAAGAAATGGAAACCCGTCGCCGCATTAAATCGGCGCTGCGTTATCCCACCTTTGTATTGATCGTGATCGTCGCGGCGATGGCGTTTTTGAATGTGAAAGTCGTGCCGCAGTTTGCGGGTATGTTTGCCAAGTTTGGTTCGGATTTGCCACTGCCGACCAAGATATTGATGGCCACCTCGAGCTTCTTTGTCGATTTCTGGTGGTTGATTGTGTTCTCCACCGTTTGTCTGACCATGGGGTGGCACGTCTGGAAACAAACCGACAAGGGTCGGGTGCAATGGGACCAATTTAAACTTCGTATTCCCTTGGTTGGCCCCTTGGTGAACCGTGCCTTGATGTCGCGTTTCTCCCGTACTTTTGCCTTGATGCTACGCGCCGGTGTGCCACTTAACACGGCATTGCAGATGTCAGGTGAAGCGCTGGATAACCATTTCCTTGCGGGGGAAGTGGACAAAATGAAAGCGGCGATTGAATCCGGTATTAACCTCAGTTCGGTCACCGCAGACAGCAAACTGTTTACGCCGTTAGTGCACCAGATGATCCAAGTCGGCGAAGAGACGGGACAGATAGATAATTTGCTGTTGGAAGCGAGCGATTTTTACGACCGCGAAGTGGATTACGATCTGAAAACACTGTCAGCGCGCATGGAGCCTATTTTGCTGATGATCGTGGCGGGCATGGTGTTGATCCTCGCATTGGGTATTTTCTTGCCGATGTGGAACATGCTTGATCTGATCCGCGGCGGATAAATGCGATTTCTTAGCTGGGATCGCACCCCGGCAGAGTGGGGGATTGTCACTCTGATTGTGGGCGTTTTGGCATTGGCAGTGCTCCCTGTACTCGATCGGGTGATGCAGTTTGCCGATGACGTGGAATTTCGTTATCTCGCGAATGCGTTTGAAGGTTCAGCCCAAAACATACAAATGCGATCAGCATTAAAAAAAGAGAATAAACAAAGCGATATCGTTACTGTCGATAATGTCAGTTTCAGAATGACACACAGTGACAACGCACTCAGTGGTTTTCCGTTTGCACTGGAAAACGGCGCAAAACAACTCAGTAACCTTACCGCGCAAGATTGCGGAGCGTTACTGAATCATTTTACTGATCAGTCTTACTGGTTAGAGACAGATATACGGCCGGGGGCACTAAAACGCCCTCAGCCAAATGTTCGCGCAGTAGTGATGCAGGATAGCGATAACTTGCAGCCCTATTGTCGATTTGAAAGACCGGTTCGCACCGGGTTTTGGAGTGATGGTGAGCCCGACTTTTTGGATCACCATGTTTTTACTTACTACCCGGTGACTGGCCGCGTAGAGGTTTTGAGAGAAAATCAGGAGCAATAAAATGAAACGTCAAGGTGGTTTTACACTGATCGAAATGATCGTGGTGATTGTAATTTTGGGTATTTTGGCGGTAACGGCTGCGCCTAAGTTTTTGAACTTCCAAGATGATGCGCGTGATGCTGCGCTTGAGGGGCTTCGAGGAGCAATTAATAGTGCGAGCAGCATGGTTCAGGGCAAATATTTAATCAATGGTAAGGAGAGTGACGGGACTGTTGATGATGTTTTGGTCGCAACTAATGGCTACCCTGTAGCATCAGATGCTGGTATTTCATTAGCCATTGTTGGTGTGGCGGAGGATGCAAGTGACACCACCAGTGATTGGAAAGAACATAAGGTTGTCGGCACCGCGATTGAATACACCTTCAACAATTCGCAAGGTGGAAAACGTTGTGTTGTTTATTCAAATGCATCAGCGAATACGACCGATATTCCTTCAACTGAAGTAAAAAACTGTACACCGTAATATTTACATGACAAAAGGATTCACCCTAATCGAGCTGGTCACTGTCTTGGTGATCCTCGGTGTTATTAGTGTGTTTGCCGTACCGCGCTTGTCGGGATCTGAAGCTTTTTCAGTGAACGGGGCGCGGGATGCTGGCTTGTCTGTCGCTAGGCAAGTTCAGCTTAGGGCAATGCAGCAGGAAGACCCTTCTGCTGACTGCCATGCCCTGAACGTGACTGCCTCCCGCATGGGGGGCAGTGCTGCTTCTGGCTGTGGTTTCAAAACCGATCGCAGTGATGTGGTGGATTTATCGGATTCTTCTGTTCGCATCGCACCACAACAAACGATTCGTTTTGATTTGTTGGGGCGACCTGTAGCCGCCAATAACAATCGAATTTGCATCGCGTCTGAATGCAAGATCACCTTCTCGCAAGGTTCAAGCTCTGCGAGTATTTGTTTAAACAGCGAAGGTTACTTCTATGCCTGCAGCTGAAAAAAAAACACAAGCTTCAAACCCAATTTCTCGCCATCAGCGTGGTTATACGCTGGTGGAATTAGTTATCGGCATTGTCGTATTCGGCGTTGCCTTGGTGCTGATCAGCACCACGTTATTCCCCATGTTTGCCAAATCCGCCAACCCGCACTTTGAAGCCCGTGCCGCTGCGCTTGGGCAAGCGGTGATGAACCAAGTATTAGCGCGACAATTTGATCGCAATTCCGATCCCAATGGTAGCCGTTGGCGCTGTGATGAAGACGCCGATGCGCTATTGGCGCAAGGCATTATTTCCCCTAACCCCGTACCTACATGCACACCGACGCTCTCAGCGAACGAAGGGTTTATTGCCACAGAAGATTACATTGGCTGTTGGGGAGACCTCGGTTCCTGTCCACGAACACATCGCGGCGCGCTAGATACATTGATTGGCGGCACAGCGGATGATTACCGTGGTTTCACGGTAGATATTAACGTGGTGTATGACAACAGCACGTTTGATGATTCGACAGGTAACAGCAAGCTTTATAAGCGAATTGATTTGTATGTGGATACCGGTCAATTTGGCCGTTTTGATTTCACGGCGTATCGGAGTAATTTCTGATGTCGGGCCTGCGATTTCCACGACAACGCGCACCATCAAGGCGTGTAAACCAAGGTTTCACACTGGTTGAACTGATCGTTACGCTGACGATTTTGGCGATTGTGTCTGTGGGAATCTTTGGCTTTATTGAATCCAGCGCCACGGGTTACGTAGAATCCCGTGACCGTGAAGCGCTGCAATCCCAAGCGCGTTTTGCTGTTGAACGCCTGGGGCGAGAACTTCGCCATGCAGTGCCAAACAGCATGACGGTGTGGGATGGCGGTTCGTGTTTAACCTATACCCCAATTCGTTATTCTGGTGTGTATAACCAGTTAGAAGAAAATACGAAGACAATGGATGTCGCGCTTTCTACAGAGCAAACCAATTGGCAAGACGCAGTCAAAGGCGGTGATCATCGCTTGGTATTTTTGCCTATGACACCATCCGATCTTGTCGGTGGAGCGGCGAACAGTTTTGCGATTACTGATGCGTCGGGGAGCACTCTGACGCTTGATAAACTTCCCGCTGCTGAATGGCCTGCAGTGTCACCGTCTCAGCGTGTTTACCTTTACAGCCATTCAGTGACGTTGTGTTTTGATAATGGCGAGCTTCGTCGACGCGTGAACGATGGCGCGACGCCAAAAAACGTCACGCTGGCACAAAATATCGCGACCGGTAGTCGTTTCAATCTGTCTGGTGAATCACTCTCAAGCGGTAACCTGATCAACATTTACTATCGCTTCAATCAATCCGGTGAAACCTCTATCTATAACCAACAAGTGCAGGTTCTCAATGCGCCTTAGTTCTTCGTCTTCTTTACAACGCCAACAGGGCAGTATGTTGATTGTTGCGGTGTTTGCGATTACTGCATTGGCTGCGCTTGGTGCGGCCTTAATGCAAATCACTTGGTCACAAAGCGACACCACGACCCGAGAAGTGCTGGGTACGCGCGCATGGCTTGCTGCAAATAGCGGAACTGAAATGGCGATGGCGAGGCTGTTTCCGTTGGCGACCGATAAAAATAATCTGCCAACGGCAAGTTGCAGCGCTTCAGCAATAACAACGAATTTTAATTCCGCTGGCCTGACGGGTTGCTCTGTCTCTGTCACCTGTAACACTGTTGGTGTCGCGCCGTTGGCGCAGTATCGTATTGAGAGCAAAGGTGAGTGCGGAAGCGGGCATTTGAAAGTCGTGCGCGTGCAAGAGAGCTGGGCTAAGGAGTTAACGCCATGAGTCTTCGTTTACCTTTTGTCTTTATCATTGCGTTTTTAAACGCTCATGCTTTTGCCTCCGATGCGCGGTACTTTCCGGGGCCTGCGCAATCGCCTTCGAATACCGACTCATTAATTGAGCTGGCAGGTACATCGAAGATTGTTTCAATTGGTTCGAAGAAAATTGAATTGGGATTTAGTCGATTTAACATTGGGCAACAAGCCTCACATTGCTCTGATGGCTTTGATGCTTTTCCATGCATACCTAATCCCAGCCTCCGTGGGGATAATAGGTATTTAGAACCATTAGTAATTGGAAGTGGACCACAAGATTTGTCCAAAGAGGCTTTGCCGATTCCAGGTGTTAATGTTGATTACAACCTCACTCCAAATGACCCTAATTACAATGAAGTCATGATCGGTCAATATAAAACACTAAATCTGGCTAGTGGCGTTTACTATTTCGGAGATTTGACACTGAATGATTCCGCGAAGCTCAATGTTAATGGACGAGTAGAGATTCACCTTAACTCACTCAAAACGTCCAGTAATTCAACGGTGAATATCGATGGTGACCCAGATGATTTGGCTATTTGGGTTCATGGCCAGAAAGCTAGCTCTTCGGAGTATGATGCGCTTCTCGGGTACCGAAGTGAAACTCACGCATATATATACGCTCAAGGCAGTGTAAAACTTGCGGGTAGCAGCGAATTGAGGGGAGCAGTGACTGCTGGACGCTTTTTAATGAATGACTCAGCATCAGTGACTTATGAAGAAAATAAGCATGACTTCAAGTTAGTGATTTCTCCGAAGTCATCAGTCGTTAGCTCATGCACTAGAGTGCCAGTCTCTTTTTCTGTCGAAGATACATCTGGAAATTTGCAGCAGCAATTGACGAGCACATTAACAGCCTCTATCACGCGCTCTAAAGAACTATCTTGTTGGGCTAAATCCCAAGATGCACCTTGTGAGCCTGGAAATACAACCTCGATTACTCTCGAAGGAGGGCGCGGACTGCTATGGCTGCAAAGTGATTCGAATAACCGAGTTTCAATCTTTGGCGAGACCAAAGGCCCAGACGGCAACGCAATCAATCAAATTGGTGGGCCCTATAGATTTACTCCAGTTGGTTTTCGCATAGCACCAAATCCATCAAAAATGGTTGCAGGGAAAAGCGAAAACTTAAGTCTCGAGGCTGTTGCTTCCAGTGGTGGGAACTGTGAGGTTGTCGGAGACTATAAAGGCTTTAAAATGCTTCATGTTGGTACCACTGATTATTTAGAACCCCTATATCTGAATGAGAATGTAGCACCTCATAAAATAGTCATTTCAGGCTTAAATAAAGATAGAACAAAAATTGTAGAATTTGTCGCTGGACGCGCAGAAAGTGCATTTATTGTTCGATACGAAGATGCTGGCAGAATTGCATTTGATGTTACAGATCTAGATTGGAAGTATCGCGATGACGATGACGATGACGATAGAGAGCTGGGAGCCAGTGAACGCGACGCTCCCAAAGATAACATCGTTAAAGGGACGGCAAATTTAGATGTTCGCCCCTACACCCTAGCAGTTTGTGATATTGACGCTTCTGATAAGGGACACTCTACAGCATCAGATGCTTTTACTTATGCGGGAGCGCCATTTAGTGTGAATCTAAAACCCGTCATTTGGCTTGATGGCGACAAAGACGACGAGTCTAAAATAAATTTATGGTCGGAGGATTATTGCTCACGCCCTTCAACGCCTAGTTTTTGGCATGTAAATGCACCCGAAGCGACAGTAACTATTCGAAATAAAGCAAAAATTGCTTTTCCTGTTCTTGGTTCAAGTACGAATGTAGAAGGTGCTGTTGCTCAATCAAATATCGATGCTGTTAATGGTGTTTATGCATTCCCTTCGTTGAAGGTTAACGATGTTGGCATATTTAATCTCCGATCTAAAGTTAATGGAAAATATTTGGATATGAAGGTTAACCGAGGTGATATGCACATCGGACGGTTCTATCCATCACATTTCTCTCTCGCATCTACATCTAAAATTTCACCGGGCGTAGAAAAAGCATACGACGAAAAGGCTAACGGTTTTACGTATCTCGGTCAGCCATTTGAAGGAATGTTTACCGTTTACGCGATGACAGCACAAAATAAGCCAGTGAAAAACTATCATCGTTACTTAGATGCTGGGGATAAGGCATCTTTTACTGATTGGGTAATACATTCCAATTCACGCTATCCATATGCTGGGAAAGATTTGTCTTCTCGTTGGAGTCATAATGAACTGCCTAACGTTCAGTGGAAGTCTGGTCTAGGGGAGTATAGTGAAGTTACTATCGGTGGACTGATGGATATTCAAAGAGCTTCTTCTCCCGATGGGCCTTTTGAGCCTCTTCATTTTGCTGTTGGTGTAGCTCAGTCAGATCGCGATGACACTGACTTCGACTATTGTCACTCACCAAATGGGACAAACTGCGTCAATAAAGTACAAAACCCTAAATCGAATAGATTTGGTGCTGAGTTCGGCAAAGGCGACTTCTTCTTTGGCCGTATGCGCATTGAAGGTTTCACTGAAACTCAAGATTTAACGAATGAACAAACCCTGCCTGTTGCAGTCGAAGTCTTTAACGGCACGCACTTTGTTACCAATACACGAGACAACGCGACAATTGTTTCGACAGACATTGGTAAGAAAGACGTGTTGTTCAGTGATAACTCCGCTTTACAGGCTAAGATAGAGCTGCGTGACGATGCAAAAAACGTCGTGGCTACAAAAAACGTTAAAGAGGGCCGTGCCGATTTTCACGTGATCGCACCCGACCAAAGTTCAGGATTAAACCGCGAGCAGTTCCGTTACTGGCAGCAACTGGATAAAGCTGTCAGTGGTGTGGTGCCGCAAACTTGGTTACAGCATAATTGGCAAGGAACCCAATTTGATGATGATCCTTCTGCAATAGGAACATTCGGTTTTTATCGAGGAAGTGATCGGGTTATCTATAAAGGTGAAAAAAACATCACTTTGACAGGGGAATGAAAAAAAAGACTGATCTCATTCAGGTTTGTAGATCATCACCTTGCCGCGCCCCGTCTGCGTTGGTACATTTAGCGCAATTTGAAGAATTTTAACGCTTGCAGGATTAACCGAAGACTATGTTTAAGAAACTTCGTGGTATGTTCTCCAACGATCTGTCTATCGATCTGGGAACCGCTAACACCCTTATCTATGTTAAAGGACAAGGAATTGTTCTTGATGAACCTTCCGTTGTTGCTATCCGTCAAGATCGTGCAGGCTCACCAAAAAGCGTTGCGGCAGTCGGTCATGAAGCAAAACAAATGCTGGGCCGTACGCCAGGAAACATTGCAGCCATTCGTCCAATGAAAGACGGCGTTATCGCTGATTTCTACGTGACTGAGAAAATGCTGCAGCACTTCATCAAAACCGTGCATGACAACAGCTTCATGCGCCCAAGCCCTCGCGTGCTGGTTGCAGTTCCTTGTGGTTCTACACAAGTTGAGCGTCGTGCGATTCGTGAATCGGCACTGGGTGCTGGTGCACGTGAAGTGTATTTGATTGATGAGCCAATGGCCGCGGCGATTGGTGCTGGCTTACCTGTATCAGAAGCAACCGGTTCTATGGTTGTCGATATAGGTGGCGGTACGACAGAAGTGGCCGTTATCTCACTGAACGGTGTGGTTTACTCTTCGTCTGTTCGTATTGGTGGTGACCGTTTTGATGAGTCTGTGATCAACTATGTGCGCCGTAACTACGGCAGCTTGATTGGTGAAGCAACTGCTGAACGCATCAAACACGAAATCGGCTCTGCTTACCCTGGTGATGAAGTGCTTGAAATTGAAGTGCGTGGTCGTAACCTTGCTGAAGGTGTGCCGCGTAGCTTTACGTTGAACTCAAATGAAATTTTGGAAGCGCTGCAAGAGCCGCTATCCGGTATCGTTTCTGCTGTGATGGTTGCCCTTGAGCAGTGTCCACCAGAGCTAGCGTCAGATATTTCTGAGCGCGGAATGGTGTTGACGGGCGGTGGTGCATTACTGCGCGACCTAGATCGCTTGCTGACAGAAGAAACCGGTATTCCTGTTGTTGTGGCTGAAGACCCCCTCACTTGTGTTGCTCGTGGTGGTGGTAAGGCACTGGAAATGATCGACATGCATGGTGGCGATCTATTCAGCGAAGATTAAACCTCTTCGATCAACTAATCGGTTTAACAGGTTGTAACTGAATGAAACCAATGTTTGGCCGTGGGCCATCTTTACAATTACGCCTGTTGTTTGCTCTTTTGATATCAGCCAGCCTTATGCTGGCTGATAGTCGTCTTGGTGCCTTCACTAATTTTCGCTATCTGCTTAATTCAGTGGTCGCTCCGCTGCAATACGCGTCGAATATGCCGCGAGACCTCCTTGATAACCTGTTCCGTCAATTTTCGTCTCATCAACAACTTTTGATTGATAACACCCAGTTGAAAGAAGAAGTCTTGATGCTTCGCAGCAGCCAATTGCTGTTTGATCAGATGGAGCAGGAGAATCAACGATTGCGCGAACTTCTTGGTTCTCCGTTTGTGCGTGATGAACGCAAAATGGTGGCAGAGGTGATGGCAGTCGATTCTGACCCTTACAAGCATCAGGTCATGATCGATAAAGGGCGAACAAACGGCGTATACGAAGGACAACCCGTGATTAATGAACGCGGGATTGTTGGGCAAATTTCTTACGTTGGTGCTCACAATAGCCGAGTGCTATTGATCACTGACCCTACCCACGCTATTCCTGTTCAAGTCGTGCGTAACGACGTACGTGTTATCGCAGCAGGTCGTGGGCAAACTGACAATATTCAGCTTGAGAACATTCCAAGCAGTGCGGATATTGAACCAGGCGATATGTTAGTGACGTCTGGCTTGGGTGGCGTGTTTCCTGAAGGCTACCCAGTGGCGAAAGTGACGTCGTTTTCTTTTGACAATCGTCGTCCGTTTGCACAGGTAGATTCTAAGCCTGAAGTGCAGTTTGATCGTCTGCGTTATCTGTTGTTGGTATGGCCAAGCAATGTTGAAAAAGGTCATGCTCCGGCAGCCGAAGCGAATATGTCGCTTAACGCCGAAGGCGATTTAGCGCCAGAGACCGATAAGAAAATGCCTGAAGGCCAAAGGCCAGAAGCCGAACAACAAGCACCTGCAGCAGATGCACAAAAAGAGATAACCAATGGCTAATTCTACGTTTCGCGGTCATGTGTTCATCTGGCTCTCGTTTGTTGTTGCTTTGATTTTGCAAGCGGCTCCTTGGCCTGGAGAGCTCGCGCCTTTTCGTCCTTCTTGGGTGCTATTGGTGGCTTTCTACTGGGTACTCGCCTTGCCACATCGTGTGAATGTGGGTACAGCTCTTGTGGTTGGCTTACTGTGGGACCTCATGCTCGGTTCAACACTGGGCGTGCGCGGTTTGATGATGTCTGTTCTCGTCTACATTGTCGCGCTGAACTTCCAGATGCTACGTAACATGTCTTTGTGGCAACAAGCCGCCATTTTGGCCTTGCTGACTTTAGCCGGGAAGGTGTTAGAGTTTTGGGCAGAATACTTGGTGTCCAACGTGCAGTTTGATCCAACACAGCTTTGGGCGGGTGTGCTTAACTTCTTATTGTGGCCTTGGCTATTTTTATTGCTGCGACGGGTTCGCCGTCAGTTTTCTATCCGATAATCTGGAGAAGCAATGGCAGATATTCAGCTTTACCTCGCGTCTGCTTCACCTCGCAGGAAGGCGTTGCTTGAACAGCTCTCTGTATCCTTCTCTGTTCTGAGCGTTGACGTAGAAGAGCAACGACAACCCCATGAAGAAGCGGCGGACTATGTCCGCCGTTTGTCACTTGATAAAGCAAAGGCTGGCGTGCTGGTTGCGCCATCTCCACATCCTGTTTTGGGTTCGGACACCATCGTGGTATGTGATGGCGAGGTGTTGGAAAAACCCCGAGACCTTGATGATTCTCGCCGTATGCTGAGTATGCTCTCTGGGCGTCAGCATCAAGTTATGACGGCAGTCACTTTGGCTGACAGGAACCAATCACTCACGACGCTTGTCACAACTCAGGTATGGTTTAAGCCATTGTGCGTCGAGGAAATTGATGCCTATTGGCAAAGTGGCGAGCCTTGCGATAAAGCTGGCAGTTACGCAATTCAAGGGCTGGGTGGCCGTTTCGTCATACGTATCGACGGCAGTTACCATGCTGTGGTGGGCTTGCCACTTTACGAGACAGATGCTCTGTTGAAAGAATTCCAAAAATTATGTGGTGAATCCCTATGAACGCAGAGTTATTGATCAACGTTACGCCTACGGAAACCCGTGTTGCCATGATTGAGGGTGGTAGCCTTCAGGAAATTCATATTGAGCGTGAAGCGAAGCGCGGCATTGTCGGCAATATATACAAAGGCAAGGTGAGCCGAGTCTTACCGGGCATGCAGGCCGCGTTCGTGGATATTGGTCTTGATAAGGCCGCTTTTCTTCATGCGTCAGACATTGTTCCTCATACCGAATGTGTGTCAGAAAACGAAAAGCAGCAATTTCAGGTTCGCGACATTTCTGAGTTGGTCCGTCAAGGACAAGACATCGTGGTGCAAGTGGTTAAAGACCCGCTAGGAACCAAAGGCGCGCGGCTGACTACGGATATCACCTTACCCTCACGTTATTTAGTCTTTATGCCAGGGGCATCCCATGTTGGGGTTTCACAGCGTATTGAGAGCGAGAAAGAGCGCGATCGTCTGAAAAAAATCGTGTCGCGTTACTGTGATGATTTGGGTGGTTTTATTATCCGAACCGCAGCAGAAGGTGCCTCTGATGAAGAGATGAATCAAGATGCGGCTTTCCTCAAACGCTTGTGGAACAAAGTGATTGAACGTCGCTCGAAGCGCCCGTCAAAATCTATGTTATATGGCGAACTGGGTTTGGCTCAGCGCATTCTGCGTGACTTTGTTGGAACGGAACTGAGCATTATTCGTGTTGATTCCCGCACGGGAATGGAAGCACTGCGTGAGTTTACGGAAGAGTTCGTTCCTGAGCTGACGGATAAGCTAGAGCTTTACACTGGCGAGCAGCCTATCTTCGACATGTATGACACAGAGAATGAAATTCAGCGCTCATTGGATCGTAAAGTTGAATTAAAATCTGGCGGCTACATCATCATCGATCAGACCGAGGCGATGACCACTATCGACATTAATACGGGTGCGTTTGTTGGTCGTCGTAACCTCGAAGAGACAATTTTCAACACCAATACTGAAGCGACAAAGGCCATCGCCCGTCAGCTTCGTTTGCGTAACCTCGGTGGCATTATCATTATCGATTTCATTGATATGATTTCTGATGAGCACCGTCAGCGTGTGGTTCAATCGCTTGAGCAAGCGCTGCAAAAAGACCGCGTTAAAACCAACATCAATGGTTTCACTCAACTTGGTTTGGTGGAAATGACACGTAAACGTACCCGCGAAAGCATAGAGCACGTGCTGTGTGGACAGTGCCCAACCTGTGTCGGACGTGGCTCGGTTAAAACGGTAGAAACCGTGTGTTATGAAGTGCTGCGTGAAATTACCCGCGTTAATCGCGCTTACGATGCAGACAAATTTGTTGTGTATGCATCGCCTGCTGTCGGTGAGGCACTGGAAGGTGAAGAGTCTCATGCTGTCGCTGAGCTAGAAGTCTTTATCGGTAAGCAAGTCAAGGTCCATGTTGAGCCGCTGTATACCCAAGAGCAGTTTGATGTGGTCATGATGTAATGATGGGCGCAAATGTTGCGTAGTGAATATAGCGTCATGATGAAAAGCTGCATGATGAATAGCGATACAATGAATAGAATCACATGGTGAGATTTGCCAAGCGTTTAGGCGCAATTGTCACTTGGCTGGTAGTTGTTCTGCTGGTGGCTATCGCTATTTTGACTGCTGCCATGCGGCTTGTTTTACCCAATTTGGATACGGCCAAGGCGCCTATCCAGCGTTGGGCGAGTGATGCCAGTGGTTTTCACGTCGAATTCAGCACATTTAAAGGGCATTGGCGCTATCTGGTGCCCTCGTTATCCCTCCATGATTTCTCGCTTTCTTCGACAGAGGGCGGGCAAAAAATTCTTACGGCTGACAGCATCGACATGCAATTCGACCTGTTTGCCAGCTTGCAGCATCGAGAGCCAACGTTTTCCAATATCAGTATTGATGGGTTGAATGTTGACGTTACGCAAATACCTGAACGAAAAAACACCCCTGATGGCAGCTTAAAAACACAGCTAGAGCGCTTGTTCTTAGTAGGACTGGGACAGTTTGCTGTTCACAATGCTAGCGTCACTGTGATGTCACCGTCTGACGAGCGTAAAACCATCAACATTGAGTCACTGCGTTGGGATAACCAATCCGGTCAACATCATGTTCAAGGCGTGGTGAGTGTGGTTGGAACATCGCTCAATCAGGTCGATATTCGTGGTGTCTTCACGGAAAGCAATGGGCTTGGCTCACTCGATGGTGATTTTTACCTTCATGCTGAGGACGTATCTTTACGGGCTTGGATTGCCAAATTCATTAATCCAAAGATCACTTTATCGCATGCGAAAGTGGCGGGTGAGGCGTGGTTAACGGTTGCAGATGGTATGCCAAAAACTGCGCTAGTGAGCCTAACCAACAGCGCCATGGCGTGGCATTCAAAGACGCCCTCGTTGCAAGCGCATGATACGTTGCAGTCGGTCTCGATTGAGAACGGCCATATCCTCCTGGAACGGTCAGACGATGCGGGCTGGCGAGTGGCGACAGATAATCTAGCGATTAAAACCGGAAAGGAGCTTTGGCCCGAACCGGGGCTGCGTGCTGAATTTTCTGACAATGAATGGAGGATGAGTCTGGCGATGCTAGACCTGCCTTTATTGCTGCCACTGAGGGAAGTGTTCGATATTCCTTCCGGCGTAGAGCAGGCCATCACCTCCCTCCTACCGTCAGGACAAGCAAAAGACATTCGTATTGCTAAGCCAACAACATCAGATATTGCTTACTCGGCGACGTTTGAGGATCTAGCATTTAAACACTGGAGCTATTTACCAGAAGTGCACAAGCTTCAATTGGCATTGGTTGGCGAAGGGACCAACGGCAAAGTGACGCTGGCAATGCAAGATGACACCTTACCTTATGGCGAGTTCTTCCAAGCGCCATTGGATATTAAGCAAGGTGATGTCACTGCGTTTTGGGACTATAACGACGATCGCGTTGTGATTTGGTCAGACAGTGTTGCCGTGCGCTCTCCGCATTTGGATGTAGTGGGTGAGTTTAGACTTGATATTCCGTTTGAAGGAAACAGTTGGCTGGCTTTTTACGCCGAAGCGAGTCTGAGTGATGCTGGGGAAATATGGCGCTATTTACCGACCTTGGCACTCGGTCATGATCTGACGGACTTTCTTTCTGCGGCTATTAGAGGTGGGCAAGCGGATCTTGCTAAATTGGTGTGGTACGGAGATTTCAGTACATTCCCTTACCCAGAGCATCAAGGTGTTTTTCAAGCATCTGTGCCGCTCAGAAATGCAAAATTTAGCTTCGATACCCAATGGCCGACGCTGACAGGTCTCGATCTCGATTTATTGTTTCAAAACGACACGCTTTTCTTGGAGGCCAGTAACGTCGATCTGATGGGCGCCAGAGGCTATGATCTGAAAGGTGAAATTCCGTCGCTCAGCAATGAGAATGGCAAATTGTTTATTGATGCAAAAATCGCGTCTAGCGGGAAAGATTTGCACCAATATATGCTCGCAACACCATTGGTTGATTCGGTCGGCGCAGCACTGACCCATGTACAGGTAGATGGCCAAGTCATGGGAGGCATCTCATTGGCGATTCCGCTCAATGGAGACGATGTCAGCGTTAAGGGTTCCGCGTCATTAAATGATAGCAAGGTGGCGATTGTTAGCCCGCCAATCACCCTTAACAACGTGAAAGGCAAACTAGAGTTTGATAACGATCTGATTTGGGCAAAAAACCTTAAAGCCAATTTGCTCAACCAGCCTATTAGCGTTGGGTTTAAAGGGGAAAGTGAAGCGGATAATTACTTGGTCAATATCGACATTGCAGGAAAATGGCAGGCCGATAAGTTAAAAGCTGCGCTGGAATTGCCGGATCTTGATTTCATTGAAGGACGCTCATCATGGGATCTTGATGTCGGTATTGCATTGCGAGACATTGGTTTTACCTACGATGTACTTTTGGATGCAGACCTCACTCAAATGGATGTGAACCTGCCTGCACCACTTGAAAAGTCGTCATTTATTAAAGGCCATGGCTACCTCAAAGCGTCGGGGAATGGGCAAGCTTTGGTCGGGCAAGTCGAGTTACCGCAACTCAAATACCAAGCGGACGTGGATATCAGTGGTGAGAAACCCACGATTACACGCAGCCGAATACTCATGGGAGAAGGAGAGCTCTCGTTAAAGCCGCTTTCTGGCAATGCTGTGAGTGTGGATGTTCCCTTACTGGATGTTGTGGCATGGAAGGAAGTACTTTCACGTTACCAGCAAAGCCAAGTAGGTAAGAAGCAGGAAATGCCAGTTAACGTGCCTTCGCCTTCTCGAGTGAACGTGAAAGCGGAAAAAGTCCTAGCTGGTGAGCTGACGTTTAACCATTTCTCGCTGGCTGCTAGAGAGAAAAGTGATGGCTTCCATATTCTCGTGGGCAGTGAGGAGCTCTCAGGTGATGCGTGGTGGGATGAAGATAAATTCCTAACCGTCTCTATCGAGCATTTATTCCTCAATATTGATCTAGATGATGACGTAAAACTGCGCGATTCGACAAAGAAAAACCCGACCGCAACTGAGATAGATCGCGCGTTGATGGCGAAAATCCCCTCGACTGATCTCGTGATCAATGAATTGTGGCTGCAAGGCTATCGCATTGGTCGTGTGGAATCACAGCTTTTGAAATCGGGTGAAAAACTGACGTTATCCAAATTTAACCTCGGCAGTGGTAGTACCCAATTAACGGCCAATGGTGATTGGGAAATCACTCCTCAAGGGATAAACAAGAGTCAGTTTTCTTTTGATATTCAGGGTAAAAACAGTAGCGATTTGATGGGGCGCTTTGCGGTGACGGGGGGCATTCAAGATGCCAGCGTAAAAACCAAAGGCGATCTGCGCTTTGAGGGTGCGCCCTGGTCGATGGATATCGCCAGTTTGAACGGTATGTTAGAGACCAAGATAGAAGATGGATACGTCAGCGGTGTGGGTGGTGCAGGGCGCTTGCTTGGGCTGTTTAGCCTAGATTCTATTCTGCGAAAAATGCAGCTCGACTTTACCGGCGTGTTTGAAGATGGTCTGGCATTTGATGAGATCAGCGGTAGCGCATCAATCACTAACGGGGTCGTTGTCACGGATAATATCCAGATGAAAGCGCTGGCAGGTGATATGTTTATTAAAGGGATAGCGAATCTGGTGAAAAATCAGGTAAATGCTGAGGTGCGCTTCATCCCTGATATAACGTCGGGCATTCCGGTCTTAACCGCGTTTGCTGTGGCGCCTCAGACTGCGCTCTATGTCTTGGCGGTGACAACCGTTCTTTCGCCTGTCGTGGATGCGTTTACGCAAGTTCGATATCAAGTAACTGGGGCAATTGATGACCCATTAGTCAGGGAAGTGTCGCGAAGTTCAAGCGAAGTGACGTTACCGGAGCAGGCCACAGAGCGCCTGCGTACCGAGCAGCAAGGGAGCAAATAGTAATGACCAAGTTTGGTGTTGTACAAATGAACTCGGGTGTAAATGCTGAAGATAACCTTGATGTGCTGGAAAGTCAGCTCAAGCATTTACAAGCACAAGGTGCCCGTTTGATTTTGACGCCTGAAAATGCACTCGTTTTCGGCCGTAAAGAAGACTATGAGAAGTATGCAGAAGAATTGGGCCATGGTCCGCTTCAAAAGCGATTATCAGAGTTAGCGTTTGAACTCGGTATTTGGCTAGTGATGGGTTCGTTTCCGATCCGTAATCATGACGGTACATTGAGTACCACGTGTTTAGTCTATGACGCTGCAGGCAATTTGCGTGCTTCTTACGAAAAGCTGCACATGTTTGATGTTGATATTGCGGATAATCATCGCAGTTATCGCGAGTCAGATACTTTCCGTGCCGGTGAAAATATTGCACTGGTTGATACGCCATTTGGCATGCTTGGCTTATCCATATGTTACGACATTCGCTTCCCGCAACTTTACTCAGCACTTCGTCAGCGCGGCGCTGACATCATTGTTGTGCCTGCGGCGTTTACCAAAGTAACGGGTGCAGCGCATTGGGAAGTTTTACTTCGTGCTCGTGCGATTGAGACCCAGTGTTGGGTACTTGCAGCAGCGCAATGCGGTGAGCATCAAGGCGGACGCGAAACCTATGGGCACTCAATGATTATTGACCCTTGGGGTCAAGTTGCGTGCGAGCTAAACAACAATATTGGCACTGCGTGGGCTGATGTGGATTTGGCTTCTAACAGCGCGATACGCAGCAAAATGCCGCTATTACAGCATGCTCAGTTGCAATGCGTGATGAAATAGCGCAACCTCAATTCATTATTAATCCCGTGACTAAACCCGTGACGGGACATTTCTTTTTTCAGCGCTAAAGAGCAATTTATCCATGAGTCTGGAACACGTCGAAGAAACGATGCTGCACCTGTCGGGTGTGAGCAAAAGTCAACTCAGCCAAACGCTGGAGCATCTGGCCGCAAGAAACATCGATTACGGTGACGTTTACTTCCAGTCTTGCTGGCATGAGTCGCTCGTCTTGGAAGACAGCATTATTAAAGATGGTTCTTTCAACATTGATCGTGGTGTTGGCGTTCGTGCTATTAGCGGTGAGAAAACCGGTTTTGCGTATTCAGACCAAATCAATGCTGATGCTTTGATGCAAAGCGCAACGGCGGCGCGCGGTATTGCAGATAAAGGCGGTAAGCTCAAAGTGTCTGCTTTTGCTAATCGCGCATATCCTATGATTTATCAAGCCATTGACCCGCTTCAAAGTATGTCAAAGCAAGATAAAATTGCGCTGCTAAAAGAAGTGGATGTGTATATTCGCGCGAAAGAGCCTTTGATCCAGGAAGTTTCGGTCAGCATTAGCGGCGTGTATGAACAAGTGTTGATTGCAGCAACAGATGGCACTTATGCTGCAGATACTCGCCCATTAGTGCGTTTATCTATTAGCGTACTAGTAGAAAAAGACGGACGTCGTGAGCGTGGCTCTGCAGGTGGTGGCGGTCGATTTGGGTATCAATACTTCGTGTCAGATGAAGACGGAAAAACAGTGGCGATGCATTATGCCGATGAAGCTGTCCGTCAAGCATTGGTTAACCTTCATGCGAAAGCAGCACCTGCAGGCACTATGCCCGTGGTATTGGGTGCAGGTTGGCCAGGCGTACTGCTTCATGAAGCGGTAGGCCATGGTTTGGAAGGTGATTTTAACCGTAAAGAGTCCTCTGTGTTTACCGGACAAATCGGTGAGCAAGTAACATCAACGCTTTGCACTATTGTTGATGACGGTACGCTGCAAGATCGACGTGGTTCGTTGAACATCGATGATGAGGGTGTTCCAGGCCAATACAATGTGCTGATTGAAAACGGTATTTTGAAAGGCTATATGCAAGATAAGCACAATGCACATCTGATGGGGGTTGCGCCAACAGGGAATGGCCGTCGTGAATCGTATGCTCACCTGCCCATGCCACGCATGACCAATACCTACATGTTGGGTGGTGAAAGCACACCGGAAGAGATGATCAGCAGTGTTGAATACGGTCTTTATGCACCGAATTTCGGCGGTGGTCAGGTCGATATTACATCTGGCAAATTTGTGTTCTCCACCAGTGAAGCCTACCTGATTGAAAACGGTAAAGTGACAACGCCAGTGAAAGGGGCGACTTTAATCGGCAGCGGCATTGAAGCGATGCAACAGATTTCGATGGTCGGTAACGATCTTAAACTGGATCGTGGTGTGGGCGTGTGTGGTAAAGCGGGTCAAAGTGTTCCAGTCGGGGTTGGACAGCCAACGCTGAAAATCGATGCGATGACCGTCGGTGGAACAGAATAACCGCCAGATACTGTGCGTTGAAGCAGAAACAAAAAAAACCGGGGATCTCCCGGTTTTTTTATAGATAGCAATGTCGCCCTGATTGGTCGCAAAACAGAAGTACCTATTTATCGGCTTCTGCTTTGAGTGCTCGTAGGATTTTGAAAATCTCACGAGACGCTTTAGGGGGCTTGTTGCTTTCTTGTTCTTTTTTCGCCTGACGAGCCAATTGACGAAGCTTCTGACGATCGGCATTAGGGTGCGCATCCATGACTTCATTAATGACGTCATCACCATCAGCAATCATGCGGTCACGCATTTTTTCAAGCTTATGCAGCTCGATGGTTTGCTGATTGTGCTTGTTCTGTAGAAGATCTATTGCAGCTTGAATAGGCTCAATGTCGCGGGTACGCATCATTTTACCGATAAGCTGAAACTGGCGACGTCGTGCTTCTTTTTCAAAGCGTTGTGCATCCGTTACTGCGGTACGCAGATCGTCGTCCAGTGGAAACTTTGCCAGTACTGACGGCCTAAGCTCGACCAGCTCTTGACCTAGTTTTTGCAATGCTTCCATGTCTCGCTTCATCTCGGATTTGCTGACCCAGATGATCTCTTCTTCCTCTTCCCAAGGCTCACGTTTGTTCTTACGGCCCATAATCTTTCCCGAGGTTATCGCTTACTTTAGCGCCTTAGTTTATACCAATATCTACAAATATTCGCTCATTCTTAGCGCTTAAAATCATCGAATATTATGTGATGAGCATTGATATGAACGTGTTCAGCCACTTCTGTGGTTGCTCGCCCATTGTGATTGTTTCATTGTGGCAGGATGTTGGGACAGCGCGGGATGTGAATTAGGGAGATTGATTCATGTTGGTATGGTTAAGAATGTGGAGTTTTGCAGGTGTTTTATAAGCACGGTAATGGCTTCGAATGGTATGCTTATTAGCAACACACATCAATTTAAGACTTTATGGACGTGAAACAACAGGTTGCTCAGCAACGTGCTGAGTTAGAAGCTGCGGTCACCCGTGCTTTAGAGCTGGCTGGGAAAAAAGCAGATGCCGCTGAAGTCGCGATCACCAAAACTACGGGGATCAGCGTTGCTACTCGTATGTGCGAAGTGGAAAGCGTCGAATTTAACAGCGACGGTGCTCTGGGTATCACGGTATATCGTGGCCAGCGTAAAGGCAGCGCATCAACGTCTGATCTGTCTGAAAAAGCCATTGCCCAAACTGTTGCTGCTGCGTTAGATATTGCTAACTACACGTCAGAAGATCCGTTTTCAGGTCCCGCACCCGCTGAATTGATGGCTTACGATTACCCCGATTTAGATTTGTTCTACCCTGACGAGCCTGAGCCTGACCATGCCGCTGAAAAAGCGATTGCCGCCGAACGTGCGGCACTGGATTACGATAAGCGTATCAAGTTCAGTGATGGTGCGAGTTACGACAGCCATTACGGCGTGCGTGTGTATGGCAACAGCCATGGCATGCTGGGTAGCTACGCTTCAAGCCGTCACAGCATTAGCTGTAGCGTGATTGCTGAAGACAGCAAAGGCATGGAGCGAGATTATAGCTACACGGTTTCTCGTGATAAAAACGAGCTTTGGGCTCCTGAAAAAGTCGGTATCGAAGCGGCACAACGCACGATTGACCGTATGGAGCCGCGTCGCCTAACCACGCGCAAAGTGCCTGTGATGTTTTCTGCTGATGTAGCAACAGGGCTGCTTGGTCACTTAGTTGGCGCGATTAGCGGCTCAAGTTTGTATCGTAAGTCTTCGTTCTTGTTAGATAAGCTAGGCCATCAGATTTTACCTGAGTGGTTTTCTATCTATGAGCGTCCACATATCCTTAAAGGGATGGCCAGCTCTCCGTTTGATAGCGAAGGGGTGATCACCAAAGATCTCGATATTATCAAAGATGGCACGCTACAAACCTACTTGGCGACCAGCTACGCAGCGCGTAAGTTGGGAATGCAACCGACAGGTCACGCGGGTGGGATTCATAACTGGTTTGTGGGTAACACGGGGCAATCTTTTGAGCAAATGCTGAAAGCCCTAGGCACTGGATTGTTGGTCACTGAAGTGATGGGCCAAGGCGTGAATATTGTTACGGGTGACTATTCGCGTGGCGCCGCGGGCTTTTGGGTAGAGAATGGTGAAATTCAATATCCAGTCAGTGAAATTACCATCGCAGGAAATCTTGCCGATATTTACAAACAGATTGTTGCTGTCGGTGCTGATATAGAATATCGCAGCCAAATCCAAACCGGATCGATTTTGGTGGAATCACTGAAAATTGGCGGTGAGTGATAGGTTAAAGGCTAGGAATAGCCGATCCTAGGAAAAGAAAAAGCGGCTCTGTTTTCAGAAGCCGCTTTTTTGTATCGAGTTCAGTTAAGCTTTTATTCAGGACCTAGGAACTAAGATTTGGCATCTAAGATCTCGTTAAACTAAGAAAACCGTCGCAAGACCGAGGAAAACAGACAAGCCAATCATATCGGTAATCGTGGTCAGTGCCATGCCGCCAGCAAGAGCGGGGTCGATTTTCATCTTCTTGAGCATGATGGGTACAGTCACACCTGCAACACCAGCCACCACTAAGTTGGTCAACATCGCTGCCGCGATAATTGCCCCTAGCATGAGGCTACCCTTCCAGAGAACGACCACGCCACCAATGATACACGCCCAAATAACGCCGTTGAGTAAGCCAACGAGTGCTTCTTTTCTTAGTAACCAACGCGTGTTGGAGTCACCAATGTGTCCGACGGCCAAGCCGCGAATAACCAGTGCCACGGTTTGGTTACCGGCAACGCCACCCATCGAGGGTACGATGGTCATCAAAACAGCAATAGCAGCCATTTGCTCGAGTGTGTTTTCAAATAGATTAGAGACGGATGCAGCGGCAAGGGCTGCGAGAACGTTGGCGCCGAGCCAAATGCTACGGCTACGGGCAGATTTGAGTACGGGTGCAAAGGTATCTTCTTCGTCATCCAGACCCGCCATGCTCATCATGGAATGCTCGGCGTCTTCACGAATAATATCTACCACGTCATCGATGGTGATACGCCCCACAAGGTGTTGATTTTCGTCAACGACAGGTGCGGAGACCCAATTTCGGCGTTCGAAAAGGCTCGCTACTTCACCATCATCCATATCAACAGGAATCGCTTCGTCTGCGTCTTCCATGATGTCGAGAATGTCGGTGTCGGGCTGCGTGGTCAACAGGGCAGTGATAGGTAATGAACCGATAAGATGACTGTTTTCATCCACCACATAGAGGGTATCAGTGGCTTCAGGCAGTTCGCCTTTCATACGCAGGTAACGCAGTACTACATCCACGGTAACATCAGAGCGAATGGTCACCACGTCGGTGTTCATCATCCCGCCTGCGGTGTCCTCTGGGTATGCCAGAGCTTGCTCAACCCGTGCACGATCTTGTGCATCCATTTGGGCAAGAACGTCTTGAGAGACGCTATTCGGTAGGCTTCGAAGTAGATAAGCGACATCATCTGTATCCATGCCTTCCGTTGCAGCGGCAAGCTGCTCCGGTTGCATACGGACCATGATGCCGTCTTTTACGTCTTCGGAAAGCTCTTCGAGGATTTCACCTTGTTCTTCGGGATCGGTAAGCTGCCACAGAACCAAGCGGCTCTTTGGTGGGGAGGCTTCTAGAAGGTGAGCAATGTCCTCAGGTTCCATGTCCTCAAGTAAACGACGGACGTGAACAAACATGCCGTTTTCTAAGGCGCGGCTAACTTCCTGCAAGGTTTGATGCGTCTGACTTGACGCTTCTACTTCGTAATTCTCTGCCATGGAAATGTCCGTGTGACGGCGAGTGGCGCAATGGTATGAATATTAACGTAATCTGAACAGGCTGTCTTATGCGTTTTTTGTCCCAAGCAGAACGAAATGGGCGGTTGCGTCTCAGATGAGAATTTACTCAGCTTTCTTCGTCAAAGCCCGCTTCGATGAGCGCGGTAACCGCGTCTAAGGCTTGCTGTGCCTGTTGCCCTTCGGCTGATATTGTAATTTGCTCACCCTGACTAGAATCCAGCAAAAGGATAGCCATCACGCTGTCAGCAGTGACGGTTTGGTCGTCTTTAGAAATCATTACTTCGGCTTCAAAGCTTTGTGCCATTTCTACCAGTTTGACGGCTGCACGAGCGTGTAACCCAAGTCGATTTTGAATCAGTACTTCCTTGCTGACATGATTCATATTTTCCCTTCGAGTGTGCGGTGTCTAATTTGGACTTGATGGTTATGCGCGGCGAAGTAATCGGCTAAAAATTGCGCGATATACACAGAGCGATGTTGCCCACCCGTACAACCGATAGCGACGGTCAGGTAGCTGCGGTTATTTTTTTCTAGCGCCGGTAACCAAGACTCGAGAAAGCTTTTGACTTGCGCGATCAACATGGCAACGTCTTGCTCTGCGGCGAGGAACATTTTGACCGGTTCATCGAGACCAGTGAGCGGGCGTAGTGCCGGTTCCCAATGTGGGTTTGGCAAAAAACGCACATCAAACACAAAGTCAGCGTCAGACGGTAAGCCATGCTTGAAGCCGAAAGATTCAAAGACCATCACCAGATCACGGTTGGTTCTTCCTAACACTAACGCACGAACCGCTTCACTGAGGTCATGGATGGAATGTTTGGAGGTGTTGATAACTTTATCGGCACGCTCTTTCAATGGCGTCAGCAGTTGCTTCTCTTTGTCGATAGCTTGTTCGAGCGAGAGGTTGTCGCGAGATAACGGGTGTAGGCGTCGGGTTTCGCTAAAGCGTTTCACCAATTCGTTGTCATCAGCATCAAGAAAGAAGATATCGACATCAACGTCATCAGGCAATTGGGCGAGGGTCTGGGTGATCTCTTCTGGGTCGGCCGGCATGTTGCGAATATCGATGCTGACGGCAATTTGAGAGTCGTCGCCATTTTGAGCCGCGACAAACTGAGGCAGCAAATTTACAGGAAGGTTATCGACACAGTAGTAGCCGAGATCTTCTAAAACACGGAGCGCAACAGACTTTCCTGAACCCGAACGGCCACTGACGATTTTCAACTGCATGGTGTATTCCTGGTGGCGTTATCCGGTAATGATGTCGTAAAGCTCTTGATCTGAGTTTGCATGACGCAGCTGCCGACAAATTTGTTTGTCGCCGAGTTTCTGCGCGATCAAAGACAGGGTCTTCAAGTGCTCTTTGCATTGATCATCAGGAACCAGTAGCGCGAATAAGAGATCGACGGGTTGGTTATCAATAGCATCAAACTCAATAGGTTCAGCACATTGAATGAATACACCGACGGCGTGATCGCTGTTGAAGATACGGCCATGGGGAATGGCTATTCCATTCCCAATGCCCGTACTGCCCATTTTTTCTCTGCCCAACATGCACTCAAAGAGTTTCTGTGGGTTTTGATCCAATTCGATGGCAGCGAGTTCACTGATCATTTCAAGTGCGCGTTTCTTACTTGAACAAAGGACTGCACTTTTCGTGCAGTCCAATTTAAGTACGTCTTTAAGTTCCATGATTAATGGTGATTCATCTTTTCTTTGTGTTTACTTAACTGCTTAATTAGCTTGTCTGTCAGCGAATCGATGGCAGCGTACATGTTCTCTGAATCTGCTTTTGCGAAAATTTCGCCGTTGTTTACATGCAGGGTCGCTTCGGCAATCTGTTGGAGTTTTTCGACGTTAAGCACGACATGAACGTTATTGATATGATCAAAAAATCGTTCGAGCTTATCAAACTTGGTTGTCACATATTCCCTAAGGGCGTCGGTGATCTCTACGTGGTGACCGGTGAGATTGATTTGCATAAACATCTTCCTTTTGATTGGACGCCTAGATAAGGCGTTTACGCTGATTTGACGGGGCAATACCCAGAGACTCGCGATATTTGGCGATTGTTCGCCTTGCGACCTGGATCCCTTGCTCCGCCAGCAGTGTGGCAATCTTGCTGTCGCTAAGTGGTTTTGCCTGATTTTCGGCGGCTACCAACTTTTTGACCAATGCACGAATTGCCGTAGAGCTGCATTCACCGCCATTGTCAGTACTGACATGGCTCGAGAAGAAGTATTTCAGTTCAAAAATGCCCCTAGGGGTATGCATGTATTTTTGGGTCGTCACCCGAGAGATGGTGGATTCATGCATTTCCACTGCCATGGCGATATCGTTTAGTACCATTGGCTTCATCGCTTCTTCGCCGAATTCAAAGAAATCTTGCTGATGCTCAACGATGCATCGTGCCACTTTGAGCAAGGTTTCATTTCGACTTTCTAAGCTTTTTATCAACCACTTAGCATCTTGTAAGTGGCTGCGAATAAATTGGCTATCTGCTGCACTACAGCCATTTTTGGTGAGCGCGGCGTATTGCTGATTCACCTTTAGACGAGGCACGCTGTCAGGATTGATGTTAACCATCCACTTGCCACGATCTTTGATCACAGACACATCTGGGATCACATATTCCGCTTCATTGGTCACAATGAGGTTGCCAGGGCGAGGCTCAAGCGTGTGAATGAGCTGCATCACTTCTTTGAGCTCGGGCTCGCGAAGTTTACTTTCTTTCATTATCAGCCGGAAATCGCGATTAGCCAACGCGTTCATGTGGCCTTTTAGCACCATACGGGCTTCAGCAAGCCATGGCGTATCTTCCGCAAAGGCGGCGAGTTGGAGCAGCAGACACTCTTGCAAAGATCGGGATGCGACACCGAGAGGGTCGAATTGCTGAACGCGTTTAAGAACGGCTTCAACTTCATCTAATTCAATGTCGTCATCTTCAGCGCCCATGCTCTCTAAGATGTCTTCGCAAGTTACGGTGAGGTAGCCTTTATCATCGACTGCATCAATGATAGCCGTAGCGATTGCGAGGTCGACTTCAGAAAATGGTGTGAGCTGGACTTGCCAAGTGAGGTAATCGTGCAGGGTTTCGGTGGTTTCCCCCTGATAGACAGGTATGTCATCACCGAGGGAAATACCTGTACTGCCGGTGTTGGCGCTGTACATGTCATCCCATGTTGTATCAACAGGAAGATCTTCGGGCATTTCCTGTTGTTCCATGGCATCAGAGCTATCGAGCGTGTCTTGTTGACTGTCGGCAGTGGCGCTTGTGTTGTCATCACCGTTAAACGTCTCTTCACCCTCACCGTCTTCGCTATCCGTCGACTCGTCCTGCTCTAGGAGAGGGTTAGCTTCCAATGCTTCTTGGATTTCTTGTTGCAGATCGAGCGTCGACAACTGCAATAGGCGGATCGCCTGTTGCAACTGCGGCGTCATCGCAAGTTGTTGGCCAAGCTTAAGCTGAAGCGAGGGTTTCATACTGATTCTGGCACCTTTCCTAATTTTATTATTAGTGCATATATTTGGAGCGGTTCGCCAACCGAACTCTATAACTATAGCCTGAACTGGTCTCCGAGATAGACTCGTTTTACATGCTCATCGTTGAGCACTTCATCAGGAGTACCATGCGCAATCAAGTGTCCTTGACTCACAATATAGGCGTGCTCACACACACTGAGCGTTTCACGTACGTTGTGGTCCGTAATTAAGACACCTAAGCCACGGTCTCGAAGATGTTCAATGATTTTTTTGATATCAATAACCGAAATGGGGTCAACACCCGCAAATGGTTCATCAAGAAGAATAAATTTTGGATTTGCCGCGAGTGCTCGGGCGATTTCCACACGGCGACGTTCACCACCGGACAATGCCATACCCATGCTGTTTCTGATATGTTGGATGTTGAACTCATCGAGTAAGTCCTCAGCTTTGTCTTGTTTCTCTTCTTTTGATAAATCTGAACGGGTTTGCAATACCGCCATCAAATTATCGTAAACACTGAGCTTACGAAAAATAGAGGCTTCTTGGGGTAAATAGCCAATTCCCATGCGAGAGCGGTTGTGCATGGGCTGGATGCTGATGTCGAGATCATCAATATGAATCGTGCCTTCATCGCGGGCCACTAGGCCAACAATCATGTAGAAAGAGGTGGTTTTACCGGCGCCATTAGGGCCAAGTAAGCCAACAATTTCGCCAGATTTCACTTCGAGGCTGACATCAGTAACGACCTTTCGGCCGTTATAGCTTTTCGCAAGATTTTTAGCGGTGAGTATGGTCATTCAGATTTATTTCTTATCTTGTTTGGTTTGTGGTTGCAGTACAGTCGTCACGCGACTGCTTGAATCACTTTCTGCGACCAAAAGCTGTTTATCGATGTTATAGGTGATCTTTTGACCTTCGACCTGATTGCCACCTTCTTGTGTCAATACGGCCCTGTTGGTCATCGTCAGGAAGCTTTTTGCTGTTTCGTACTGAAGATCGAGCGCTTCACCGTTTATCTTTTTGCCATCATCCAACGTTTGTTCAAAGGTCGCAGGCTTGCCATAAGCGTCAATAATTTCAGCGCCTTCTTGACCCGATGGGCGAGTCACCACAACTTTGTCGGCGTTCAAGCGAATAGAGCCCTGACGGAGATAAACATTGCCCGTGAAAATCACGGTGTTGGTTGTCATGTCTAGGTTTTGCGAGTCGGAGTCAATATAAATTGGCTGCTCAGCATCTGTTGACAAGGCCATAGCACTGCTTGAAATTAGCATCACAATGACGGCAAAGAATTTATTTCGTTTTTGCTTCATATCTACTCTTCACTTGTTCAATCAGTTCCATCTGATGGGAGCCAAAATTGCCTTTCGCCCTGAGCCCACTCGTTTGAAGCCCTGTTCCTGTGATTTCGGTTTCTGTATCTGACCAAAAATCATGTGAGGTAAGGTTGAGGGTGAGTTTCTCTGTGGTGACAACTTTTATCTGTGCGTCTGGCAACAGGTTAAAGATCCTGACTCGACCTGTCATCACTAGAATGTGCTTATTCTCAAGAACAGCAAACTCAGAGCTTATCCGCCACTCTTCGGCAGTGCCATCTTTATAAGTCCACAAGACGGGTTCATTAAAATGGGTCTCGTCAATTTGCTGATAATACTCTAGATGTGTTGAGTCCAGCGTGTAATTGCGAATACCTTGTTCGTTGTAGGAGGTAGATTTCACATCTTCCGCCGTGAATAGGGGTTTTTCTGCATCGGGAGCCACTTGTGTTTCGGTTTGCCAGTAGTGTTGGTTCAACAGGTAATAGCCTGTGTAACCGCACACCGCCAGCAGTACAACCATACCGAGACGTTGCAGCATCATATGCTCAGCCCTTTATGCGCATCGAGCTCTCCTCGCGCTTCAAGGATAAGATCGCAGACTTCACGAACCGCGCCGTAGCCGCCTGGAATACGTGTTACCCAATCAGCACGTTGTGCGAGCAAAGGGTGTCCGTCATTGACGCAGACTGACAGACCCACTTGTGACATGACCGCCCAGTCAATTAAATCGTCACCCATGTAGGCCGTTTGCTCGGCAGGTACACCCAGCTTTGCCGCAAGATCTTGATAAGCCGAAGCCTTGTCATCTTGGCCTTGATAAATGTGGGTGATACCAAGGGCAGACATGCGTCGTTCAACGATGGCTGACTTTCGGCCCGTAATGATAGCGATGTCGATACCTGCGCTCATTAGTGCTTTGATGCCGTAGCCGTCTCGGGTGTGGAACGTTTTAAGCTCCTCACCGTCGTTACCCATATAGATGCGTCCATCAGAGAACACACCATCCACATCGCAGATCAGCAGCTTTATCGATGCCGCACGTTCGACGATGCGGGTGGGAACGGGGCCGTATAGCGTTTCGGTCTCAGTATGCATTACATGACTCCAGCTTTAAGCAGGTCGTGCATATTTAGCGCGCCAATCAGCTTGCCGTTTTCAGTGACCAGCAAACCATTGATCTTTTTCTCTTCCATTTGCTTAAGGCCTTCAGCCGCCAGTAAGTCGGCACTGACAGACTGTGGGTTTTGACCCATCACATCGCCAATGCGTGTGGTGTGTAAATCCCAGCGTTGGTCGAGTAAGCGGCGTAAATCACCGTCAGTGAAAATACCGCATAGCGCACCATCATGCTCCACAATGGCTGTCATACCTAGCCCTTTGGCAGATATCTCGAGCAGGGCATCGCGAACGGTAGCATCGGGTATGACGGTCGGTAGCGCATCACCGGAGTGCATCACATCAGAAATGCGCAGCAGCAGTTTTCTACCAAGTGCGCCACCGGGATGAGACAGAGCAAAGTCATCGGCAGTAAAGCCTTTGGCTTGCATTAGCGCAATAGCGAGTGCATCACCCATCACCAATGTCGCCGTGGTGCTCGAGGTTGGTGCAAGGCCAATAGGGCAGGCTTCTTTTGGTACTTTGATACAAAGGTTAACTTGTGCCAAACGCGCCATGGTCGATGATGGGTTGCCCGTCATGGTGATCAGTGAAATGCCACGACGTTTAACGACGGGCAGCAACGTAATGATCTCCGCTGCTTCCCCTGAGTTTGATATTGCTAACACCACATCGCCTTTTTCGATCATGCCAAGATCGCCATGACTGGCTTCACCAGGGTGCACAAAAAAGGACGGCGTACCGGTACTTGCCAGCGTCGCCGCGATTTTATTGCCAATGTGACCAGATTTGCCCATTCCCATGACAACGACCTTACCTGTAGCACTTTGAATCAGCTGACAAGCTTGTTCGAAATCTTGGTTGATGTATTGCTCCAATTGAGCAATGGCATCCAGTTCGATTTTTAGTGTGGTGATGCCTGCTTGGCAAAAATCAAAATCAGTCATAGGTAATCCGATCAGGATGCAAAGTTAGTGAGCAAGTAGCCTTGATAGCCGACGAAACAAATCAACAGCACGATACCTTCCCAGCGTCTGATGATTCTGTTTTTGCCTGCTGCGAACAAAAATAGCAATACAGAGAGGGCGAGCATGACATAGAAGTCACGTTCCATCGCAAGTGGGTTAAGGGATGATGGTGCCAGAATCGCTGGGATGCCCATGACGGCAAGAATATTGAAGATGTTTGAGCCGATGATGTTACCCACCGCCAGATCGTCTTCACCTTTCAATACACCAGCGACAGAAGCCGCGAGTTCAGGAAGGCTTGTACCTACAGCGACAATGGTTAGACCGATGACCAGATCACTCATACCGAATGACTTAGCGATAATCACGGCTGAACCTACGACCATGTCGGCGCTGAAAATAAGTAGTGCCAGCCCGATAACAACCCATATACCAGCGGAAACATTGCTGACCCCTTGAGGGATCTCTGCTTCTTGTTCTGTAAGCATAGGGTCTTCTTTGTCACTCTCTTTACCAAATTGCATCATGATAAGTAGGAAAATGACAAACATAACGGCGAGCGCGATACCTTCAAAGTAGCCAAGGTAATTATCCCATAGCATGGCGCCGGCGACCAAGGTAACGGCAAGCATCAATGGCAATTCGCGGCGAAGGATGCCCGAACTGATAGCAAGCGGCTTGATAAGCGCAGTTACGCCTAAAATCAAAGCAATATTAGCGATGTTCGAACCAAGAACGTTGCCCACTGCCGTGTCGGTTTTACCACTAAGAGCCGCAGTTGCTGACACCACCATTTCAGGGGCTGAGCTGCCCATCGCAAGAATAGTCATACCGATGACTAACGGTGAAATCCCAACATTACGGGCTATAGCGGCTGCACCGTAGACCAGCCTGTCAGCACTCCATACTAACAAACACAGTCCAACGACGAGAATGGCGGTCGCTTCAAACATTTAATTACCTTTGATCAGAAATAGTGCGGATGAATCAAAAAGCAATTTTGACTGCTAATTGAGTAAATGTGAAGGAAAACGGCGTGATAGTTGCGACAGGCTTAAGTGTTAAAGGTTAATGAAGGGGTGAAGTGCCAAGTAATTAAGGCAGGCTAGGTCACATTCTTGGGGGAAAGTCTGTCTTTATCAGCGCGTAGTGGGGAGGAGTTTTCTAGCCTGATTAAAGAAGTGATCTTGATTCAACGTGATGCATACATAAAAAGACAGTGTTTGCGGGGAAATTGATAGTTTTCTTACTGAGAAATCACAAATGAATACTGTTCAATTACTTGTTTTGCAATACCGTTAACTCTATGATCGGGCGCTTAATATTCAAGGACGTTATTATCAAAGGCCGTCGATGAGTACAAATAACTTAGTGGAAATCAATAGCCTGTCCTTCTCCCGTGGTGATCGGGTGATATTTGATGATGTGAGCTTGACCGTACCCGTCGGCAAAATCACAGCAATCATGGGCCCATCCGGAATAGGTAAAACCACATTACTCCGTTTGATTGGCGGCCAGTTACCGCCTGATAGCGGCACTATCGAGTTTGCTGGACATGATATTCCGACCCTTTCACGTCGCAAATTATATGACGTTCGAAAGCGCATGAGCATGCTGTTTCAATCTGGCGCACTGTTCACGGATATGACCGTTTTTGATAATGTTGCTTTCCCTTTGCGAGAGCATACAGAGCTATCTGAAGCGCTTATTAAAACCATCGTCTTACTTAAGCTAGAGGCTGTGGGGCTTCGAGGGGCGGCAGATTTGATGCCGAGCAGTTTGTCTGGCGGCATGGCGAGACGTGCCGCGTTGGCGCGCGCGATTGCGCTTGACCCAGAAATGATCATGTTTGATGAGCCTTTTGTTGGGCAAGATCCGATCACTATGGGCGTGTTGGTCTCTCTGATTCGCAATCTCAATCAAGCGTTAGGTCTTACGGCGATAGTGGTGTCGCATGATGTACCTGAGGTAATGAGCATTGCTGATCATGTCTATTTGCTCACCGATGGCAAAATTATCGCATCAGGATCACCGCAATCATTACGTGACAATCCGGACCCGAGGGTTAGTCAATTTCTTAAAGGCGATGCAGATGGCCCTGTGCCATTTCGGTATCCCGCCAAAGACATCACACAGGAGCTGTTTTCGTGATCGTTAATACGGTTCAAGATCTTGGCGCCCGCGTCATGTCCGTGTCTCGGACAATGGGGCGTGCCACCTTTGTTTTAATGGGGGCGTTAATTGGCAAGCCGCAACCCAAGAAAATGTTCCCGCTGTTAATCACTCAGCTCTATTCCGTTGGTGTACGTTCACTCGCGATCATTATGGTGTCTGGTTTGTTCATTGGCATGGTTTTGAGCTTGCAAGGCTATCTGGTTTTGGCCGGCTTTGGCGCTGAAAGTTCTTTGGGACAAATGGTTGCACTGTCTTTATTGCGAGAATTAGGACCTGTTGTCACCGCGCTCTTGTTTGCGGGTCGTGCCGGTTCGGCGTTGACCGCTGAAATTGGTTTGATGAAAACCACTGAACAACTTTCTAGTTTGGAAATGATGGCAGTGGATCCGTTGCGTCGTGTCATTGTACCGCGTTTTTGGGCGGGAGTGATTTCTATGCCGCTACTGACCATGATCTTCATGATTGTCGGTATTTGGGGTGGTCAGCTTGTCGGTGTTGATTGGAAAGGAATTGATTACGGCAGCTACTGGTCCGTCATGCAGTCTTCAGTCGAGTTAGGCTATGACATTGGCCAGTCTTTCATTAAGAGTTTGGTGTTTGCCATTACGGTCACCTGGATTGCTCTTTTCAACGGCTACGATGCGATCCCCACTTCAGAAGGGATCAGCCGAGCAACGACACGTACTGTCGTGCATTCGTCTTTAGCAGTGTTGGGGTTGGATTTTATCCTTACAGCACTGATGTTTGGGAGCTAAGTAAATGCAACAAAATCGTAAAACAGAATTTTGGGTCGGCACGTTCGTGATTGTTGGGATCATCGCAGTGATGCTGCTTATTTTTCAAGTGGCTGATGTGAAGAGTTTTTCTCGTGGCGACAGCTATCGTTTGGAAGCACATTTCGACAATATTGGTGGTTTAAAGGTGCGTTCTCCTGTGAAAGTGGGGGGCGTTGTGGTCGGTCGTGTTAGTAGTATTGCTCTGACAGTGCCAGATTACGTGCCGTCGGTGACGATGGAAATTGATCGCCAATACGGCTTCTTTCCAGAAACAAGCTCCGCAGCAATTTTGACCTCAGGTCTGCTGGGAGAGCAATACATCGGTATCCGTCCTGGTTTTCTTGATGAAGACATTGAGCTACTTCAAGACGGCGATTTACTGGAAGACACCCGTTCAGCAATGGTGTTAGAAGATTTGATTGGTCAGTTCTTGTATAGCGTCGGGGACTCGAAGGAGTAATCAATAATGAAAAAATGGATAGTTTTGGTGTTTGCAGCAATCAGTATGATGTTGCCGTCGCTGTCTGTGGCAGCGACAGTAGATGCCACAAACCCCTATGTACTGATCGATGGCGTAGCAGAGAACGCTTTTAGTCGGTTGAAGAAAGATAAAGAGATCTATCAGGAAAATCCTGAGTTGCTTCGTGTGGTGGTAGAAGAGGAGTTAATGCCTTATATCAATGCGCGCTATGCGGCACTGAAAGTATTAGGGCCACAGGCTAGAAAAGCGAGTAAGGAACAACGCGATCAGTTTACGGATGCATTCTACGATTATTTGGTCGCATCTTATGCGCAAATACTGACCCAATATACTGATCAAGTCGTGAACGTGGAGCCGTCAAAATCCATTGCAGAGAATCGCACGGTGGTTTCTGTGCGCGTAGACATTGTTGATGCTGCCCGCCCACCTATTCGCTTGGATTTTAAGCTGCGTAAAAATCGAAAAACCGAGCAATGGCAGGGTTTTGATGTGCAGGTGGAAGGCGTCAGCATGTTGGACACTAAATCCAGTGAATGGAGTGGTCAATTACGCAGAAATGGTATCGATGCTGTTGCGAAAGAACTGACTGAGCGAGCCAAGGCTCCAATCACCAAAGACGAGAGTGAATCGTGAGTGAATCACTGGCGTTTGAAAGGCGCATAAATGGTGATTACTGCTTGTCAGGAGAGCTTGATCGTGACACAGTTCCTCAATTTTGGAGCCGCCGCACCGACTGGTTGCCGAAAGACTCGCATATCGTCCTAGATCTGTCTTCGGTAAAGCGCGTTGATTCGGCCGGAATGGCAATGTTGTTGCACCTACAACAGCAGCTCAAGATTAACCAGCAAACGCTGGCATTAAGTAACATCCCTTCACAATTGAAAGTGCTGTTACAACTGAGCAATGTAGAACGTTTTTTTACTGATGATACCTCATCGGTTCACGAGGAATAATTGTGGAACCAACAGAAATTAAAGCGATGCTCGAAGGCGCCTTATCTTTAGATGAACTGCATGTAAAAGGCGACGGAAGTCACTTCGAAGTTATTGCTGTCGGTGACATCTTTGACGGTATGTCACGCGTCAAAAAACAACAGACCATCTATGGGCCGTTGATGGAACACATTAGAACAAATGCTATCCATGCTCTTAGCATCAAAGCGCTGACCCCGACTGAATGGGCTCGCGACAAGAAACTGATGCAACCGCTATAAATCCACGAGGAACAGCATGCAAAAATTCCGTGTCCACGGTGGTGGCCCACTGCGTGGTGAAGTCACAATATCAGGTGCTAAAAACGCCGCATTGCCTATTTTATTTGCTGCTCTATTGGCTGAAGAGCCGGTAGAAGTTGCTAACGTCCCTAAACTGCGCGATATCGATACCTCGATGGAGTTGCTATCCCGCCTAGGGGCGAAAGTGTCACGCAATGGTTCAGTCCATGTTGATGCTAGCAATATTACTGAATACTGCGCGCCGTATGATCTGGTTAAGACCATGCGCGCATCTATTTGGGCGCTTGGCCCTCTGGTCGCGCGATTTGGTCAAGGCCAAGTGTCTTTGCCAGGTGGTTGCGCTATTGGGGCGCGTCCGGTTGATTTGCACATTCATGGTTTAGAGCAACTTGGTGCAACCATCACGCTTGATGAAGGCTATGTAAAAGCCCACGTTGATGGTCGCCTTAAAGGTGCCCATATTGTGATGGATAAAGTCAGCGTTGGCGCAACTGTCACTATTATGTCAGCAGCAACACTTGCTGAAGGTACGACGGTTATCGAGAATGCAGCACGTGAGCCTGAAATTGTTGATTGTGCAAAATTCCTCAACACTTTAGGTGCGAAAATCACAGGGGCAGGTACTGATGCCATTACTATCGAAGGTGTTGAACGTCTAGGTGGTGGTTACCACGAAGTGGTTGCTGACCGTATCGAAACGGGCACATTCCTTGTTGGTGCTGCAGTATCGGGTGGCAAAGTATTGTGCCGCAATACGTCACCTAAATTGCTTGAAGCTGTATTGGCTAAGCTCGAAGAATCGGGTGCGCTAGTAGAAACGGGTGATGATTGGATCTCGCTTGATATGACGGATCGCGAACTGAAAGCGGTAAATATCCGCACAGCGCCGCATCCTGGCTTCCCAACCGATATGCAAGCACAGTTCACTTTGCTCAATTTGATGGCAAAAGGAACAGGCATTATTACGGAAACCATCTTCGAAAATCGCTTTATGCACGTACCTGAATTACAGCGTATGGGTGCACACGCTGAGATTGAAGGCAACACGGTAGTTTGCGGTGATTGCGATGGTTTAAGTGGTGCGCAAGTGATGGCAACTGATCTTCGTGCATCAGCGAGTTTGGTGCTTGCCGGTGCGATTGCAACGGGCGAGACGGTTGTTGATCGTATCTACCATATCGATCGTGGCTATGAGCACATCGAAGACAAACTGCAGAAGTTGGGTGTTCAGATTGAGCGCTTCAGCGACTAACCATTATTTATCAATGGCTAATTGCTAACAGGCTAAACGTAAAAGGTCACCCAGAGGTGACCTTTTTTGTTGCTGTAAATCATGCTTAATTTGAAAAAGCCCAACCAGAGACCAAAGAGATAACAGGGTTATTGCGTCGGCTCTTCACCGATAGTGACGATGATCTCTTGAGGTTCGCCTTCTCGAATAACCTTAAACGGGACCTTGGTTCCGGGACGGTTGTCAGCAACAACATCGAGTGCACTACGAAAACTGCTGATGGGTAGATTATCAATCTCGATGATCAAATCATTTACCTTAAGCCCAGAGCGATCTGCAGGGCCATTGGGCTCAGTGCTTGCGATAAGCACACCACGCAATTGCTCCGCGTCTAATAGTCGCGCCATCACGGGATTCACTTCTCGTCCTTCAACGCCGATATAGCCGCGGATCACCCGTCCATCAGCAATCAGTTTTTGCATCACCTTGACTGTCAGGGAATAGGGGATCGCAAAGGAAATGCCGTAGGTATCCGTGTCTGTTGCTTGTTGGAATGAGGCGGTATTGATGCCGACTAATTCCCCTCTGCTATTCACCAATGCGCCACCAGAGTTTCCTTTGTTGATAGCCGCATCTGTTTGCAGAAAATCTTGCTGACGATTAAAGCTCATACCGGGGCGACCCGTAGCAGAAATAATCCCGAAGGTGGTGGTTTGTCCGAGGTTATAAGGGTTGCCTATTGCTAACACGACATCGCCAACCGCGGGTTCATAACTATCGTTAAAGGGAATCACGGGTAAGCTATCTGGGTCGATTTTCACCACGGCAAGATCGGTGCGTTGATCTTTACCAACGAGCTGTGCCGTGCTGATCCGTCCGTCTTGCAAGGCCACGATAATTTGATCAGCGCGTGCAACAACGTGGTAGTTGGTGACGATATAGCCTTTGTCACTCATGATCACGCCAGAGCCTAAACCCTCAGCGTTGAGCTGAAGTCGGTTTTCACTGCTGTAGCGGCGAGTGTAAATATTGACGACAGCAGGAGAGGCACGGCGGACGGCATAGTTATAAGAAAGCAATGAGGTATCGGTTTCAAACTGTGCCAAGGCGACATCAGAAACCAATTGGCCGGTTCGTAACGATGGAAGGGCAAGCAGCAAAACGACGGCGACTAAGGTGCCGTAAACTACAGAACGTGCCAGAAAAGCCAGCATGCTACTCCCTAAATGACCATCATTGAAAAACGATGAGCATACCATTGAAACAGCAATAAGAGTAGGGATTGGGTCGGGAAGAAACAGGAGCCTTAGCGGGACAGGCTCCTGTTTTTGCGATGAATTACTTAACGGATAACCAAATACATGGTTGAGCCATCACGCACAATGTTTAACGCGAGGACGTTAGGTTTGTCTTCAAGCTGTTTGCGTAGATCACCAAGGTTTTTCACTTTGTCACGATTTAGGCCAACAATAATGTCACCTTCTTTCATGCCATAGCGCGCCGCAACAGAATCTTTATCAACACTGGCAACACGTACACCATTGATTTTTCCTTCTGAATAATTTTCAAGCTTGGCGCCTTTTAACGCTTCATGAAGGGTTTCTGCATTGGTTTTGGCTAGTGCGGCTTCTTTTAGCTCAGCAGTGACGGTTTTCTCTTTGCCGTCACGAATGATACCCAATTTTACTTTTTTACCCGCACCCAGTGTCGCTACTTTAGCGCGCAGTTCACCGAAGGTGCGAATATCTTTACCGTTAACCGATACAATGATATCGCCGGCTTCAATGCCAGCTTTTTCTGCCGCTGAATCGGGTACCACTTGGCTGACAAATGCGCCGTGATTGGTTTCATACCCAAACGCTTCTGCAAGTTCAGACGTCAGTTCGCCACCTTGAACCCCAAGTACGCCGCGTTTGACTTCGCCAAACTCAAGAATTTGATCAGAGAGGTTTTTCACCATATTGACCGGAATGGCAAAACCGATACCGACGTTACCACCATTCGGGCCAAGGATCGCGGTATTGATACCAATCAATTCACCGTTGAGATTAACCAGTGCTCCGCCTGAGTTACCGCTATTGATAGCCGCGTCAGTTTGAATGAAGTTCTCAAAGTTCTCGAGGTTTAAACCACTACGACCTAGCGCAGAAATAATGCCAGAAGTGACAGTTTGGCCGAGTCCAAACGGGTTGCCGATTGCAATCGCAAAATCGCCAACACGCAGTCCGTCGGAGTCAGACAGTTTGATTTGTGTCAGGTTGTCCGCTTTTTCAAGCTTTAACAGTGCCACATCTGACATGCTGTCGCTGCCAATCAGCTCTGCGTCGTATTCGCGGCCATCATGAAGTTGCACCAAAATCTTATTGGCACCATCGATAACGTGATGGTTAGTGATCACATACCCTTTATCGGCATCTATAATGACGCCCGAACCTAAACCGCGAAAAGGTCTTTCTCTGGTTTGCTCTGCATCGAACTCAGGACCAAAGAAAAAGCGAAAAGATTCAGGGATGCGTTGTTTTGAAACATGGCTACCTTCGACAGAGATACTGACAACAGCAGGGCTGACAGTTTCTAGCATAGGCGCAAGGCTTGGCAGGCTCTCGCCAGCAATAGCGACAGGTAATGCTGCTGTTGCTGGCAAGGCTGTAAAAGTTGTACTAAACGCTAGCGCTACTGCACTTAGCGTAAGCAAAGATGTTTTCTTCATATCCACACTCCCCTTATAGGTACGTTTTAAGAGTGGGGATGGTTCAAAAAAGTTCAATGCCTTTGTATGGTAGATCTGTGATCTACTTAACTCGCTTTGCTTGTTTTTTCAGCATCTTTGAGTAAACCAGAGGCACCATCTGAATAGTCACGGGGTGGCTCTTGTGTTGACGCTGTATCGTCAATGACTTCTGACAGGTTACTGATACGCTTGGCAAATGGATTGTCTTGCTCTGGTAAGTTAGGCATCAATTCCGCTGAAGTGGTCGCCATGTGCTGATAAAGCTTACTGTAATCACGGGAAATGTTATCGAGTAATTCAGCGCTTTGGGCAAAGTGATCAACCAACTCTTGGCGATACTGCTCAAGCTCATAACGTGATTTTTCGAGCTCTTTCTTTAAATCTTTTTGTTGTGTGTTATCGCGCATCGTTAAACGGGCGATGATGAAGCCAATCACGACACCGATGATCACAAAAACAAGTGTGTTTATCCAAGCCATAAGCGCTCCTTAGCTTTCCGTAACAAATTGAATGTAATGCAATTCTCACCGTCTAGCGGAGAGTAATTAGGAAGTGGCATACCCCTTAATGTTCAGGTTTTACTATACATGGCAAAAGTTACGCGTGGTACTATTGATTTTGAGAACATTATTATTGTCACCAGTAAGGGTTAGGTTCAGGGAATGACGCCTTTAGAGCAATACAGTCACGATTTACAGCGGCCAGATTTTTTCGAGGATGCTTCGCAAAAGCAAGCGGTAACGATGCTGGATGATTTGTATCATCGCCTTATTGCGCGTGCCAATGCGCCTGCACAAAAGCCGAGTCTTTTACAGTCTATTTTCAAAAAGACAGAGAATAAACCGCGCCCAGAGCGTGGGTTGTACTTTTGGGGTGGTGTCGGGCGAGGCAAAACGTATTTAGTTGATACATTTTTTGAAAGCTTGCCGTTTGAGAAAAAGCAGCGGATGCACTTTCATCGATTTATGCATCGCATACACGATGAATTAAGAGGCCTTGATGGTGAGCAAGATCCGTTACTGAAAATTGCAGACAAGTTAGCAGACGAAGCGCATATCCTTTGTTTCGATGAGTTTTTTGTTTCAGACATCACTGATGCCATGATCCTCGGTACGTTGCTTGAAGCACTATTTGAACGTGGTATTTGTTTGGTTGCCACATCAAACATCATCCCAAATGAGTTGTATCGTAATGGATTACAGCGCGCTCGTTTTCTTCCTGCTATAGCATTAATTAATCAACACTGCGATGTTGTTAATGTTGATGCGGGGACAGATTATCGCTTACGAACATTGGAGCAGGCGGAAATCTATCACTCCCCATTGGACGATGCGGCCAATGCCAATTTGAAAGACTACTTTTATCAATTGGCGACAGAGCCTTGCTTTGATGCTCATGACATTGAGATCAATCATCGACAATTGCATGCAGTGAGGGAAGCGGAGGGGGTGGTGCATTTTGATTTTGTCACTTTGTGTGACAGCCCAAGAAGTCAGTCTGACTATATTGAGCTTGCCCGGCTTTATCACACGGTGCTTTTGGCCAATGTTCCTCAAATGGGGGCGGAAAAAGATGATGCAGCGAGACGATTTATTGCCATGATCGATGAATTTTACGAAAGGCACGTGAAACTGATCATTTCTGCGGAAGTCGCCCTGTCATCACTGTATGTCGGCGACAGGTTGTCTTTCGAATTTAAACGCTGTTGTTCGCGTTTAAAAGAGATGCAGAGCCATGATTACCTGGCGTTGGAACACCTTCCTTAGCGATATCCCATTTATTGGCATTATCTTTCGGGTCGAGAAGAAGAAAAAGTCGCGATTATTTTTGGAAAAAAGGTGATTTTTTCTCCACCCTTCCTTATAATCCTGCGACCCACCGTTACTGTTGAAAGGCTAAGGCCGAGGGAACACCACTCGAAGGGGTGTTGAATGGGCTCTTATACAGTGGGAGCGAAAGCTCCTTAAGTGAAATTTTTAATTATCGGGTATTTATTAGCATGAAAACTTTCGTTGCTAAACCAGAAAGCGTAAAACGCGACTGGTATATTGTAGACGCAGAAGGTAAAACTCTGGGCCGTATCGCAACTGAGATCGCATCTCGTCTGCGTGGTAAGCATAAGCCAGAATACACTCCGCACGTTGACACTGGTGACTACATCGTAGTTATCAACGCGGACAAAGTTACCGTAACTGGTGCGAAATTCACTGACAAGATCTACTACAGCCACTCAGGCTACATTGGTGGTATCAAGTCAATCAGCTTTGATAAGCTGCAAGTGAAGAAACCAGAAATGATCATCGAACTTGCCGTTAAAGGTATGTTGCCACGTGGTCCTCTAGGTCGTGCAATGTTCCGTAAACTGAAAGTTTACGCGGGCGCTGAGCACAAGCACGCGGCACAACAGCCGCAAGTACTGGACATCTAAGGGGATATAACAATGGCAGAACAATACTACGGCACTGGTCGTCGCAAAAGTTCCACAGCTCGTGTATTCATCAAGCCGGGCAGCGGAAACATCGTAATCAACAAGCGTGAATTGGAGCAGTACTTCGGTCGCCCAACAGCTTGTATGATTGTTCGTCAGCCGCTTGAACTAGTTGAAATGCTAGACAAGCTAGACCTATACGTCACCGTTTCTGGTGGTGGTATCTCTGGTCAAGCTGGCGCTATCCGTCACGGTATTACCCGTGCACTGATGGAATACGATGAAACTTTGCGTCCTGCTCTTCGTGCAGCTGGCTTCGTTACTCGTGACGCGCGTAAAGTTGAACGTAAGAAAGTTGGTCTACGTAAAGCACGTCGTCGTCCACAATTCTCTAAGCGTTAATTCGCTTCCGAATTTATTCGGGAATTATGGTCAAAAAAAGCCTGGCTTATTGCCAGGCTTTTTATTGTCCCAATTCAACGCAATAGCGTTTTTAAGACACACTATCCCTCTCTCTTTCTACACTTCTCCATTTTGATATTTTTCCGATTTTTTTCTTTTTTGGCAGTTAGTTAAAAAAACGGTGCATACCTCACATTTGTTACAAAAAAGTAGCTTTATCTTGTCAAAAAGTGGGGTTTTCCTTATCATTTAACCCACGTATGCCTGTGCTATCTTAAGATAATCAATAGGCTGTTTACGTAAGAAATATACTTTTTTGAGTTAGCCGTACGCTCCAGGGACGCATAAGGACAGTTTTTAAAAATCCATGCGGGAGCACATGGGAGAATGTTGGATGAGCAATGCGCCAGTGAATTCCGGCCGACGCCGTTTCCTGACTCTATCAACCGCTGTGGTTGGTGGTGTGGGTGCAGCAGCAGTCGCTGTACCTTTTATTAAGTCTTGGAACCCTAGCGCCAAAGCAAAGGCTGCCGGTGCCCCGGTTGAAGTCGATGTGAGTAAAGTTGAAGAAGGCCAGTTAATCAGGGTGATTTGGCAGGGCAAGCCTGTATGGATTGTTCGTCGTAGCGAACAGACCTTAGAGACGTTGAATGAGATTGGCGATAAGCTTCGCGATCCTGACTCTCTTGAACCACAGCAACCCGAATATATTACCAATACTTACCGTTCCATTAAGCCTGAGCTTTTTGTCGCAGTAGGATTATGTACGCATCTAGGTTGTTCGCCCACCTATCTACCAGACAGTTTTGGTGAGCAAGTTGAAGGTGTTACGTCCGGTTTCTTCTGCCCGTGTCATGGTTCGAAGTTTGATATGGCGGGTCGTGTATTCCAGAGTGTACCGGCGCCACTTAATCTAGTGGTACCTCCTTATACGTATCTTAATGATAAACGTATTCTGGTCGGTGCCGATGAGGGAGCAGCGTAATGGAAAACTTTCTTAACTGGATAGAGAAACGCCTTCCTGTGATGAATGCTTACAAAAAGCATTTGTCTGAATACCCAATGCCGAAAAACTTTAACTTCTGGTACTTGTTTGGCTCGCTAGCCATGCTGGTATTGGTCAACCAACTGCTTACTGGCATTTGGTTAACTATGAGTTACAACCCTTCTGCGGAGGGCGCGTTTGCTTCGGTTGAATACATCATGCGTGATGTGGAGTACGGCTGGCTATTGCGTTACATGCACTCTACGGGTGCGTCAGCATTTTTTGTCGTTATCTACCTACACATGTTCCGCGGCCTGATTTATGGTTCGTATCAAAAGCCTCGTGAACTGCTTTGGCTGTTCGGCATGTTGATCTTCCTAGCGCTGATGGCAGAAGCGTTCATGGGTTACTTGCTACCTTGGGGACAAATGTCTTACTGGGGCGCTCAGGTCATTATCTCGCTATTTGGCGCAATCCCTGTTATTGGTGATGATCTTACGTTGTGGATCCGTGGTGACTTTGTCCTCTCGGGAGCAACGCTAAATCGCTTCTTTGCGCTGCATGTCGTTGCGTTGCCAATCGTTATTCTATTGCTAGTGGTATTGCATATTCTTGCACTGCACGAAGTTGGTTCGAATAATCCGGATGGCATTGAAACCAAATTGCCAAAAGGTGCTAAGGGCGAAGGGTACGAAACCCAATTTGCTTTCCACAAGTACTACACCAAGAAATACGACATCATTGATGCTGTTCCTTTCCACCCATACGGAACGGTGAAGGATCTGATAGGTGTTGCAGGTTTTGGTATTTTGTTTGCCTACGTTATTTTCTTCAATCCAGAAATGGGCGGCTATTTCCTTGAGCCACCTAACTTCGAAGCGGCGAACCCGATAAAAACACCGGATCACATTGCACCGGTATGGTACTTCACGCCGTTTTACGCCATTTTGCGCGCGGTCCCTGATAAGTTGACGGGTGTTGTACTCATGGGCTTGTCAATCGCTGTGCTGTTCCTACTACCTTGGCTAGATCGCTGTAAAGTGCGCTCTTATCGCTATCGTAGCAAGTTGCATCTGGCGAACATTGTTCAGTTCGTTATCTCCTTCATTGCTTTAGGTGTTTTAGGTACTTTACCTGCGACTAGCCTTTACACACTGTTGGCTCAGATCTTTAGCTTTGGTTACTTTATGTTCTTTGTTCTGTTGTTTGTTTACAGCAAAAACGAGGCAACGAAACCATTACCGGAGAGGGTGAACTACTAATGAAGAAGTGGATTGTAATCTTGTTCGCATTGTTGCCTTCTCTCGCGATGGCAGCTGGTGCGAAGGTTCCGCTGGAAGCGGCGAATAACGATTTGTCAGACAAAGCTTCATTACAGAATGGCGCTAAGCTTTTCATGAACTATTGCTTTGGCTGTCACGCTACCCAGTATCAGCGCTATGAGCGTATCGCAGAAGATCTCGATATTCCCAAAGAACTGATGATGGAAAATTTGGTCTTTGACGAGAATGCAAAGATTGGCGACCTGGTCACCAATGCGATTACTGTTGATGATGCAGCCACTTTCTTCGGTGTCCAGCTCCTGACTTGACCTTGGTTGCACGTGTTCGCGGTACAGATTGGATTTATACCTACCTGCGTTCTTTCTATGCAGATCCATCACGTCCATTTGGTGTGAACAACACCGTATTCCCAAGTGTGGGGATGCCACATGTGTTGGAAGAACTTCAGGGCACACCAGTCAAGCAGTATAAATCTGTGATGATTGATGGTCAGCAAGTGGAAGACTTTATTGGTATTGAATCTTTGGGTAATGGTGAACTGAGCCCAGAAGAATACGATGATGCCGTCCGCGATTTGGTTAACTTTCTCGAGTATTCGGGGGAGCCAAATAAACTGGAACGCCAACAAATGGGTTATTGGGTGATTGGCTTCCTTGTTATTTTGCTCATCTTGACCATTCTGCTCAAGAAAGAGTATTGGCGTGACGTTCACTGATCGGTTAATCTAGTGAGTTGCTGATCCACAATGGGGGCAGGTGCTCCCATTGTTTTTTCTATAGATGAAATATTCTGGAGGGGTTAATGGCTGTTGCTGCCAATAAACGCTCGGTGATGACGTTGTATTCAGACGCATCAGACATGTATAGCCATCAGGTGCGCATCGTTCTCGCTGAGAAAGGTGTGACCTATGAGATTGAGCTTGTTGATCCTAATAACCTGCCAGAGGATTTACTCGATCTAAATCCGTACAACTCGGTACCGACTTTGGTTGACCGTGAATTGGCGTTGTATAACGCGAACATCATCATGGAATACCTGGATGAGCGTTTCCCGCACCCACCGCTAATGCCGGTTTATCCTGTTGCCCGTGGTAACAGTCGCCTAATGATGTACCGTATTGAACGTAACTGGTACACATTGGCTGTGAAAGTCGAAAAAGGCAATGCGGAAGAAGCTGATAAAGCTCGTCGTCAGTTACGTGAAGAATTGCTGGCTCTGGCGCCAGTGTTTGCTGAATATCCGTTCTTCATGAGTGAAGAATTTAGCTTGGTTGATTGCTACCTAGCACCTTTGCTATGGCGCTTGCCTGTCATGGGTATCGAGCTAAGCGGCCCAGGTTCGAAAGAAGTTAAGACTTACATGGCTCGCGTTTTTGAACGTGATTCATTCTTGGCTTCATTGACCGAAGCTGAGCGTGAGATGCGTCTGGCTCAGTAATGGATGATGCTACGCTAAAACCTCGTCGCCCGTATTTATTGCGGGCGTTTTACGACTGGTTGATAGACAACGATCTGACTCCCCATTTGGTTGTAGACGCAACACTGCCATACGTGAATGTACCGACTGAGTATGTTCAGGATGGCCAAATAGTGTTGAACGTTGCACCACGGGCTATAGGTAATCTTGATCTTGGAAATGATGAAGTTTGCTTTAATGCTCGATTTGGTGGTCGTCCAATGTTGGTGTCTGTACCGCTTTACGCCGTACTCGCCATTTATGCGCGAGAGAATGGCGCTGGTACTATGTTCGATCCAGAGCCTGCTTATGAAGCAGAATTGGAGAGAATTGAACTTGAGCCAGAAGTTGAGCCTAAAGACACTGATATCTCCGTCATCTCTGGTAACGTCGCATCCGATGACGATACCTCTGTTGATGCAGAATCAGACAATAAATTCAAAGGCCGCCCTACACTCACGGTCGTGAAATAAAAAAAGCAGCCAATGGCTGCTTTTTTCTTATCTAGAGTACCAACCGTAGTTCACTCTTCCGTGGATGCTTGAGGCTCGTAGTATTGAAAGCCTTTTATTACCTGTTTAACGCCACTAAGATTACGTGCAATCTCTGTTGCTTCTTCTGCTTGTTGTCGAGTGACATAGCCGAGCAAAAAGACTTCACCATCTTCAGATAACACCTTGATACTGACGCTTCTAAGCTTCTTGCTGCCAATCAACGCCGACTTCACCTTGGTGGTTAGCCAGGTGTCTTTGCTCACGTCAGTAAGAGATAGAGGCTCTTTTACACGTATTTGATCGTAAACGGTCTCAACGCCATCCAGTTCACGCGCTTTTGCTACCAGTGTTTTCTTTAATGCAGCGGTTTTGGCCTGACCAATCAACAACAATTTCCCATCGTAGGACACGGCATTGATTCGAGTTTCGCCCAAATAAGGCGCTTTATTAGCGATCCCTGCCACTTGCATTGAAATTTGTGTATCCGTCCATTCTGTTTTTGCGTTTCGTGTGTCCTGCTCATAAATGGCGGAACAGGCACTTAACACGAAGACTGCTGCAAGTAAAAGCGCCTTTTTCATGACTTATTCTCCGTGAGTCGGGAAAAGAAACTGGTCGATTAAATCGCAAAGTGTATGAAGCGTGACAAGGTGGACTTCTTGTATACGTGCTGTACGTTGTGAAGGAACACGGATTTCAACATCCAGTTCACCCAGTAAGCCAGCCATTTCGCCCCCATCTTTACCTGTAAACGCAATGATAGTCATATCACGTGTTACTGCCGCTTCCATGGCTTTGATAATGTCTTTACTGTTACCGCTGGTCGATAGTGCTAATAAAACATCGCCGGCTTGGCCAAAGGCGCGCACTTGTTTTGAGAACACCTCGTCATGGTGATAATCATTGGCGACGGCTGTGAGGGTAACGGTATCAGCGGTCAGTGCTAAAGCAGGCAAGCTAGGGCGCTCAGTTTCAAAGCGATTAAGCAAGCACGATGCAAAGTGTTGGGCATTTGCTGCCGACCCACCGTTACCGCAGCAAAGAATCTTATTGCCGTTTAGCAGGCACTGAACCATGACCATAGCAGCTTTTGATATTGGCTCTGGCAATGCTTCAGCGGCTGCGATCTGTGTTTGGATGCTCTCAGTGAAGCTATCTTTGATGCTGTCTAGCATTGATTACCCTTCAATAAATATATTCTTTATCCAGTTTACAGCGTTTATACCACCTTCAAAAGCCACAGCGTCAAAGCGAAATTCAGTATGTGTCGCGGAAAGCCCTTGTTTGGCTAGCCAAAGGTAGGCAGATTTCAGTAAGCGGCGCTGTTTTTGGCGTGAGATTGTGGCGGCTGCACCACCAAAACCAGATTGTTTTCGAAATTTGACTTCAACAAACACGATGCAGCTACCTTGTCGCATGACAAGGTCTAGTTCACCCACTTTGAAGCGAGCATTTTTGTCGAGAGCTATCAGGCCTTGCTGCTCCAAGAAGCGGCAAGCCTGTTGTTCATAATGGTCGCCAGTTTGCTTCTTATTTAACTGAAACAATCCCTTGGTCCCCAAACATCGCCCAAGACACGGAGCGGTTTACCGTGCAGTAATCACCCAGTGATAGCTCACCTGAGTGACCCTCATAGCGATATTGTGGCAATGCTTGCATCTGAGGCAGTGCTTCAATCAGAGCGTAGGCATCCATCCCCAGTGCATACAGGCGCGTCATGCCATTATCGAGGTCTGGCCAAAGCTGGTTAAATCTTGCAGCTGTTGGATTGTTTGCATCAACAAGTAAAGGGACATCACTGAATTCAATGCCGCGCAACTCGCCAATTTCACCCACACCATTGACGCGATTGTTACTGCGAGAACTTGCATATAGTTTCGGCGGTTTCACGTCTGGGTTGATAGCCACTTCAATAAAAGGTTTCAACAGCGTTAATTCACCCGCGTTGGCAACCAGATAGACAGCATCCACGTCGCGACGACTGCGTTGTTCAGATTCCATGTCCAAACCTAGCAATTGGTTCATTTGCTGGATACGGCCCTGACTCTCGGTCAAACCAAAGACGCGCTGAACGGTTTTCTGCATTGCAGCGCGGTTTTTAAAGAATTCCACTTCGGCTGGTTCGCCAGTCTCGGCTTCCCACTGCTTAGAAAAAGCCTCGCTAACACGACGACCAAAACCGTTGTTAGGTGCAATCACCAACGGAAACTTATGCTTGTTTTGAGCAATGTGCAGCGCAGCTTGTTCTGCTTCCTGTTCTGGCGACAAAGTAAAGAAGCAGGTGTTGGCTTCTCCATCTTCATTCTTAGGGATATTGAGTGCCAGCGTAGGGAAGCTGTTTTGGCTTGTTGTCAGGAAGGCGTCCACCTTGTCTTTTTGCAGTGGCCCAACAACGAATTGAATACCATCGTTACGCATGGCGTTGACAATCTCTGTCATTGGCATGGCGTTGGTATCATAAAACATAACAGAAGGGGCGATACTTTCTGAGTCATCATCAAGTAATGCCTGAACTAACCCATTTCTGATGGCTTCACCTTGCACTGCAAATTTGTCGCTAAGCGGCAGCATGACGCCAATACGCTCAGGACGTACGATTTCCATCGATTTCAGTGTTGCCAAATTCTCTGGCAGGTATCGATTCGCAGGATGTGCTGGATTGGCAGAAAGCCACTGATTAAGTGCCTCTTGTTGCTCTGCTGGACGGCCTGCATAGCGGCGTAAAACGTTGACGAGTTCTACCCAGCCAGCCAATACTTGATTGCCGCTTGCGGACAGCGTGTTTAGCTCTGATTGGGGCATTTTCACCAAAGCATCCCAAACGCGGTTCCAATTTTGTTGCTTATCGAAACTATCAGTCAGGTAGGGAGAGGCTTCGGCAAAAGACAACGCAGCACCAGGTTGATTACCCAATTGCTGATACAGTTCGCCTTTCAGCGTGTAATAGCGCTGATACTGAATGGCAGGAAGTTGCCATGCAGGTAAAAAGTTGAGGCTATCCACCGCCGCTTGCGCGTTTCCTTTTTGCTGAAGAAGGTGTGCTCGGCCAAGTTGCCATTCAGAAAGCTGCAATGGGGTAAGCGGCATTTTTGCCAATCTACCGACTAAAACATCCGCTTGCGCGACTTGTTTTTCTTCAATCAGTGCCTTTAATGCCAACAGGTACCAATCCGCTTTTTCTCCTGCGTCACTGGTTTCAGCTTTCAGCAAGTAGAATGTTGATGACTCACGCGCAGGCGCAGTGATGTCATATTGAGGTCCTTGCTCAACAGCAGGCGTGGTCTGACAGGCCGAAAGCACCAATGCCAGCGCGATTGGAGAGAGAAGTCGTGATACACTTTTGCACTTATGGGTTATTTTACGCATGAACATCTTCTGTCCGTAACTTGTTGCCCTCTATATTAATCGCCGAAGGGTTGTGAAACAAATGACTGATGAAACTTCAACCGTGGTTGACGTCTCAACTTTGTATATCGTGCCGACACCGATCGGAAACCTGGGAGATATCACCCAGCGTGCACTAGAAATTTTGCAGCAGGTTGACATCATCGCTGCCGAGGATACCCGCCATACTGGCAGACTACTGTCCCATTTTGGTATCACGACCCGAACTTTTGCTCTTCATGACCATAATGAACAACAAAAAGCGGATTTTCTGATAGAAAAATTGGTCAGTGGACAAACCATTGCGTTGGTTTCTGATGCGGGTACGCCGTTGATCTCTGATCCAGGTTACCACTTGGTCACGCGTTGTCGTCAGGCCGGTGTCAAAGTTGTGCCCTTACCGGGTCCTTGTGCGGTGATCACGGCGTTAAGTGCGTCGGGTTTACCTTCTGATCGTTTTAGCTTTGAAGGCTTCTTGCCGCCAAAGAGTAAAGGGCGACGTGATAAGTTTACTGAGATTGCGCAAGATCCGCGTACCTTAATATTCTACGAGTCACCTCATCGTATTACCGATACCTTGGATGACATGCTTGCCGTGCTGGGTGCGGATCGCCAAGTGGTCTTGGCACGTGAACTGACAAAAACGTATGAAACCATTCATGGCGCGCCACTGGGCGAGTTGATTGCGTGGTTGAATGAAGATAGAAATCGCCTCCGTGGCGAAATGGTTCTTTTGATTGCAGGTCACCGTGCAGAGAAAGATGATCTGCCTGTTGAAGCAACCAATGCTGTTGCATTGATCGCGAAGGAATTGCCGTTGAAAAAAGCGGCTGCGATTGCAGCAGAACTTTACAGCGTGAAAAAGAATGCCTTGTACAAATGGGGCTTAGAAAACCTCGACTAGTAAGAGGCGCTATAACGAGTCCTGTACCTGTAAATGGTGTTTAAAACGCCGTTTATAGGTGAATGTACTTACTGAGGCTTTTAAATTTGCGGATAAGCGCGTCTTGAGGTTGCTCGGCTATAGAGACTTCTATATAATCCGCGGCCTGAGTTGGCTGGGTAACCGCTGCTTCGTTGATGTCCTTTGGGAGACTGACGGGGGGGAGGAAAGTCCGGGCTCCACAGGGCAGGGTGCCAGGTAACGCCTGGGGGGCGCAAGCCTACGACCAGTGCAACAGAGAGCAAACCGCCGATGGCCTTTATATTCCGCAAGGAGATAAAGTGCACAGGTAAGGGTGAAAGGGTGCGGTAAGAGCGCACCGCGCGGCTGGCAACAGTTCGTGGCACGGTAAACTCCACCCGGAGCAAGACCAAATAGGTCCCTATTGGCGCGGCCCGCGTTGGGGACGGGTAGGTTGCTTGAGCCTGTGAGCGATTGCAGGCCTAGACGAATGGTTACCACCGTTTTTTACGGTACAGAACCCGGCTTACAGGCCGACTCACTTAATACCCCAGAAGGCGAGCATTAGCTCGCCTTCTTTAGTTTTAAAGATCGGAAAACCATTTTCTTGATCGGAATAATAGCTTTAAATGCCGGAGAATTTGATTTAGCGACTGCTAAAGTAGCCATATTGTCGTCGGCATGATATGCGGTTAAAAAAACAGCACCATCGAAATGGATGGCAAGCTGTTGAAATAGAATGTAGTTCACGAAACCGTGATCCGTGTCGCCCTACAGGGTTGCTTGACTTTCTTTTTGCCTGATACTTACACTTCTAAGTGGGAAATTGTGGAGTAAAGTGGGTTATTCTGGTGAGAAAGGGAATTAAGTGACATGTTGAGAGGGGTGAGCGCCATATCTCTCGACGTAAAAGGTCGAGTAGCATTGCCGAAGCGATATCGAGAAGATCTTGATGCGCTTTGTGATGGCGTGTTTGTGTGCACCATTGATCATCAGTTACCATGCCTGCTGCTTTACCCGTTACCGGAATGGGAGCGGATTGAAGCCAAACTTTCCCGTCTATCCAGCCTCAATCCCGCAGAGCGTCGATTGCAACGTTTGTTGCTCGGGCATGCGTTTGAGTGCGAGATGGACGGACAGGGTCGAATACTGATTGCCCCTACACTTCGTGACTATGCGGGGTTAGATGGAAAAGCCATGCTGGTTGGGCAGCTCAATAAGTTTGAGTTGTGGAACAGCGACAAATGGCAACAACAGATTGACCAAGATATTCAAATTCAAGCCGAATCAGCGGAAGCGTTGAGTGACAGGCTCAGCAATTTCTCGCTTTAGGTACCCAAGATTATGTCAGAGCAATTTTCACACATTTCCGTTCTTCTCCACGAATCCATTGAGGGTTTGGCCCTTAAGCCTGACGGCATTTATGTCGACGGCACATTTGGACGTGGTGGACACACTCGCGAGATTTTATCTCGTTTGGGCGAGAATGCGCGCCTTTACAGTATTGATCGAGATCCACAAGCTATCGCCGAAGCGGCCAAGATTGATGATCCTCGCTTTAACATTATCCAAGGTCCTTTTTCAGGTATTCAACAATACATTGAAGATCTTGGTTTGAGTGGTCAGATCAATGGCGTATTGCTTGATCTTGGTGTGTCCTCGCCGCAGCTCGATGACGCTGAACGTGGTTTCAGCTTTATGCGTGACGGCCCTTTGGACATGCGCATGGATCCAACGTCAGGTGTTTCAGCCGCACAGTGGCTTCAAGAAGCGGATGCAGACGATATTGCTTGGGTGTTGAAAGTGTTTGGTGAGGAGCGTTTTGCAAAGCGTATCGCTCGCGCCATTGTTGAGCATCGCGAAGACGAAGAAAAAGAGCCGCTGACACGTACATTGCAACTGGCGAAACTGATCGCTAACGTCGCGCCGTCTCGTGACCGGAAAAAACATCCAGCCACGCGAAGCTTCCAAGCTATCCGCATCTATATCAACAGTGAGTTGGATGAAATTGAAACCGCTCTGCAAGGTGCATTAAATGTTCTTGCACCAGAAGGGCGCTTATCCGTTATCAGCTTCCATTCGTTGGAAGATCGCTTGGTGAAGCAATTCATCCGAAAACAAAGCAAAGGGCCATCAGTACCTCATGGCTTGCCTCTGACGGAAGCGCAAATTCGAGCCTTGGGCAGTGCGAGCATGAAACCTGTCGGTAAGGCCTTAAAGCCAACAGACGGAGAAGTGTCAGACAATACACGCTCTCGCAGTTCTGTATTGCGAATTGCAGAAAAATTGGGTGACTAATGGAACGAGCACCAGGACTTAGCAGACAAATTTTTCAAGATCTTACCTCTGTCGGTAAGGTGCCTTTGGTGTTGCTATTGCTGGTGCTGATTTCTGCGTTATCCGTGGTGTTTGTCACTCAACAAACTCGGACGACCATTGCACATCAAGATCAGTTGTTGATGGAGCGAGAAAGGCTAGAGGTTGAATGGCGAAACCAAATCCTCGAAGAACATGCATTATCTGAACACAGCCGTGTCGAGTCGATGGCACGCAATGATCAGGATATGATCCGTCCTGATAGTCGACGTGAAATCATAGTGAGCCAATAGTGTTTAAGGGAAAGAGCAAACCAGGCAACCAACGAGCGAAGAAGCAAGCGCCTACGCTGATTAAGTGGCGTTTCGTTACGGTTTGCGTCTGTATTTCTCTTGCCTTGTTCGCGCTCATTGCCCGCGCTGCTTACATTCAAGTTATTGAACCCGATCGCCTTCGTTATGAAGGCGATTTGCGTTCAGTTCGCGTCAAAGCCCTTCCTTCTGCTCGCGGTATGATCACTGACAGAAACGACGAGTCACTTGCGGTGAGTGTGCCTGTCGAAGCGGTGTATGTTGACCCTGTTACTGTGTTTAAAAATGGCGGGCTAGCTGAAAAAGACCGTTGGTTTGCGCTTGCTGATGTACTGGGGCTTGATCGTCAAAAGATGCTGGATCGTATCGAAAAAAACCGCAAAAAACGATTTATCTATCTCCAGCGTCAGGTTGGCCCAGCCATGGCAAATTACATTGCCGCACTCAAATTGCCAGGCATCGGTATGAATGATGAATCGCGTCGCTTTTATCCTGCGGGAGAGGTGAGTGCCCATTTGGTCGGTGTAACGGGTATCGATGGGCGCGGTCTTGAAGGTATTGAGCGAGGTTATGACGGTTGGCTAAGTGGTGAGCCTGGGCGCCGAACTGTGCGCAAAGACAGATACGGTCGCGTGGTTGAAAACATTTCACTGGAAGCCAAAGAAGAAGGCAAGCCGTTACAGTTGAGTATCGACCAACGTCTCCAAGCCATTTCTTATCGCGCAATAAAACAAGCGGTTGCTGACTATCGAGCCACATCAGGGTCATTGGTTATGGTTGATGTGCGAACGGGAGAAGTGTTGGCGATGGTCAATGCGCCATCATACAACCCCAACAATCGCGCTGACCTAAAAAGCTTCAAAATGCGTAACCGTGCGATTACGGATGTTTTTGAACCCGGTTCAACCATTAAACCGCTGGTGGTATTAGCTGCCCTTGAAAATGGTGTGGCTGATGAGAGCACCATTATCGATACCGGCAATGGCGTCATGTCCATTGGCGGAGCCCGAGTGCGTGACGTGTCAAAAGCGGGCAAAGCCGACCTTCGTAAGATACTGAAAAAATCCAGTAATATCGGCGTCAGTAAATTATCCCTTTCTATGCCGGTTGAAGCCTTATTGGGCATTTACAGCAGCTTTGGCATGGGTGATGCCACTGGGGTCAACCTTGTGGGTGAATCCTATGGTCTATTTCCAAATCGCCGTCGTTGGTCTGATTTCGAGCGAGCCACCTTGTCATTTGGCTATGGCTTATCAATCACGCCCGCTCAGTTGGCACGCGCTTATGCAGTCCTTGGTAGCTTAGGTGTTAATCGCCCATTATCGATTCTAAAAACCGAAGCGGTGGTACCCGGTAAACAAGTCGCGTCTCGGGAAAACACACGAAAGGTCATTGATATGCTTGAGTCGGTGACTCAAGAGGGCGGCAGTGCGCGACGCGCGGCGGTTAATGGGTATCGTGTTGGTGCCAAAACGGGTACGGCAAAAGTTGCGATTGCTGGTGGCTACGGCGACGAATATATCGGATATACCGCAGGGATTGCTCCAATCAGCGATCCCCGCATTGCCTTAGTCGTGGTCATCAATGAACCACAAGGCGATAAATATTACGGTGGTCAGGTTGCGGCCCCTGTGTTTTCAGACGTAATGAAGAGCGCACTGCAGATATTGAACATTGCGCCAGACGCTCAGCAACCCTCGTTACATATTGCTAAAACGGACAAGCAAAACTGATGTCTATTACCAGCTTTAAAGAACTTTTGGCACCGTGGTTTGATGTTGTGCCAGACATTGAGATAACCGGCTTGAAACTGGATAACCGCCAGATCCAACCAGGTGATGTGTTTGTGGCTGTTCAAGGCCACAGCCTAGATGCACGTCAGTATATTCCTAACGCGATTGCAGCCGGTGCCGTTGCAGTGATTGCAGATGATGGCGATACCAGCGGTCAGTTTGGCATTACGCTAAACGGTCATGTGCCTGTCGTGGCATTTCCGCACATGAAATCGACGCTTTCCGATATCGCCGCGCGTTTTTATCAAGCGCCTAGTCATGGTTTGACGAATATTGGTATCACGGGAACGAACGGTAAAACGACAATTAGTCAGCTTATCGCGCAGTGGATTGATTTACTTGGCGGTAAAGCTGCCGTCATGGGAACCACGGGTAATGGCTTTCTGGCATCACTTGAGCCCGCGTTAAACACCACGGGTAGTGCGCTAGACATTCAGCACCAACTGGCGCAATTCAAGCAACAAGGCGCGACGCATGTCGCCATGGAAGTGTCTTCTCATGGTTTAGTACAAGATCGGGTGAAAGCGGTTTCCTTTGATGCGGCGATTTTTACTAATTTAAGTCGTGATCACCTTGATTACCACGGCACCATGGAAGCGTACGCCGAAGCCAAGTTGCGTCTGTTTACCCACTATGGGACGCCAGTATCCGTTATCAATGCGGATGATGTTGTGGGGGCGAGCTGGGTGGCAAATATGCCAGAAGCGATTGCGGTGTCCATGTCCGAAGCCGCAGTGAACACTCACCAAGGACGCAAGCTTTGGTTGACCTCCGTGAGCTATGCGACCAGCGGTGTATCTATTGCATTCTCTTCATCGTGGGGAGAAGGGGAATTCACAGCATCACTGGTTGGTGAATTCAACGTGATGAACCTGTTGCTTAGCTTGGCAACATTGCTCGGTTTGGGATATGACAAAGCCGGGCTTCTGTATGTCGCCCCACAACTTCAAGCCGTTATCGGCCGTATGGAAGTTTTTCACCACGCTGACAAACCTATGTTAGTGGTTGATTATGCTCACACGCCCGATGCGCTTGAAAAAGCGCTTCATGCATTACGTCGCCATTGTGAAGGAAAGCTGTGGTGCTTATTCGGTTGCGGTGGAGACAGAGACACGGGCAAGCGCCCAATGATGGCAGAAATTGCAGAACGTCTCGCCGATGTCGCTATTTTAACTGACGACAACCCGCGATCAGAATCTCCAGAAATCATCGTGGCAGAGATGCTCAGGGGCATGGTCTCGCCAGAGAAAGCTGTTATCCTCCATGATCGCGCAGAAGCTTGCCGTTATGCCTTTGAAAATGCATCAAAAGATGATGTGATATTAGTGGCAGGAAAAGGCCATGAAGACTATCAAGTCTTGGCATCAGGAACGGTTCATTATTCTGATCGTGAAACGGTTCGCGATCTTTTGGAGGTAAAGGGATGATCCCGGTTTCACTTCAGACATTGCAGTCTGTTTTACAGGCTGACCTAAAAGGTGAAGACGTCGTCATCAATGCCGTATCAACCGATACGCGCACACTGGGTCAAGGCGCACTTTTTGTGGCGCTGGTCGGTGAGCGTTTCGATGCACACGATTTTGTTGATACTGCAGAAGCCAATGGTGCCTCAGCACTGCTGGTTTCCACGCCTGTTGCGTCAGAGTTACCACAGCTGGTGGTGAATGATACCAAGTTGGCTTTAGGTCAGCTCGGTGCGTGGGTAAAGGCTCAATGTGATGTGAAAACCATCGCACTGACAGGCAGCTGTGGCAAAACCACGGTCAAAGAAATGCTGGCGGCTATTTTGTCGCAAAAGGGGCAAACCCTGTATACCGCTGGCAATTTTAACAATGATATCGGCGTGCCATTAACCTTGCTTCGTTTAACACCTTTCGACGATTTTGCTGTCATGGAATTAGGGGCAAATCATATCGGTGAAATTGCCTACACCACGCAACTGGCACAACCAGATATTGCCATGGTGACTAACCTTGCGGCAGCTCACCTTGAAGGGTTTGGCTCGTTGGAAGGCGTGGCACAAGCCAAAGGCGAAATCTTTGAAGGATTGGCCGATGGCGCTCTTGCTATCGTGAACCTTGATAGTTGTGGTGGGCATTCTTGGGACGCCGTGCTGAAAAGTAAGCAAGTACTTACCATGACAGTGGCGGGTAAAGATGCTGACTATCGCGCAGAGAATATTCAACAGGCTGAAAACGGTTGTTATCAGTTTGATTTAGTCGCACAAGGCGTTGTTTCTCCACTATTTGTTAACTTGCCTGGTGCGCATAATGTCGCGAATGCGGTCTTGGCGGCAATGACAGCGCTGAATGTTGATGGCATTACCATGGACGATGTGGCGCGCGGTCTCGCATCTGTGTCGCCTGTGAAGGGACGTGGCGCGATAAGCTTCCCGCGCCCTGGACTTCGTCTCATTGACGATAGCTACAACGCAAGCCTTGCTGCGATGAAAGCCGCCGTTGATTTACTGGATGGTTTTGACGGCGACAAGGTGATCGTCTTGGCAGATATGGGTGAGATGGGAGAGCACTCTGATGCTGTGCATCAGGAAGTGGCAGAGCATCTCAGTCAGGCGTCGATTCAAACCTTACTCACATATGGACCCGCCAGCGCCGCGATTAGCGAGCGTTGTGGTGGACAGCATTTTGATAATAAAAGCGCACTGATAGCGCATGTAGTAGAACTCATGAAAACAAAACGTGAAGTATCTGTTTTGGTCAAAGGGGCCAACGGAATGAAAATGTCAGAAGTCGTCGCAGCTATCGAGGAGACAGCGTCATGCTAGATTGGCTATCGGACATTCTTGCCCAGCACATACCGTTTTTCCGACTGTTTGATTACCTGACGTTTCGCGCCATCTTAAGCGTGTTAACCGCCTTAGTGATGTCACTTTGGATGGGGCCGCGCTTGATTGCCCGTTTGCAGATGCTGCAAATCGGTCAGGTTGTTCGTAACGAAGGCCCTGAATCTCACTTCAGTAAACGTGGCACACCGACAATGGGTGGGTTAATGATCTTAACTGCCATAACTGTGACTGTGCTGCTTTGGGCCGATTTATCCAATCCGTATGTGTGGGCCGTGCTGTTTGTGACCTTGGGTTACGGTGCTATCGGCTTTGTGGATGATTATCGTAAAGTGGTGCGCAAGAACACTGACGGACTTATTGCGCGTTGGAAGTACTTTTGGCAATCCGCCATTGCGCTGATTGTCGCTTTCGCGCTGTATGCCCATGGTAAAGATACTGCCGCTACGCAGTTGGTGGTGCCTTTCTTCAAAGACATCATGCCTCAGCTTGGCTTGTTCTATGTCGTGTTCACTTACTTCGTGATTGTTGGTACCAGTAACGCCGTTAACCTCACTGATGGCCTTGATGGCTTGGCCATCATGCCGACCGTCATGGTAGCAAGTGGTTTCGCATTCATTGCTTGGGCAACGGGCAACGTCAACTTTGCCGAATATCTGCATATTCCTTATATCAAAGACGCGGGCGAGCTGGTGGTGGTGTGTGCCGCCATTGTTGGGGCGGGTCTTGGCTTTTTATGGTTCAACACTTACCCAGCACAAGTCTTCATGGGCGATGTCGGCTCATTGGCGTTGGGTGGTGCATTAGGCACGATTGCTGTATTGGTGCGTCAAGAATTCTTGCTGGTGATCATGGGCGGTGTGTTTGTTATGGAGACCTTGTCTGTGATTTTGCAGGTCGGTTCTTACAAACTGCGCGGACAGCGTATTTTCCGCATGGCACCTATCCACCATCACTACGAGCTGAAAGGCTGGCCTGAACCGCGTGTGATTGTCCGTTTTTGGATCATTACCTTGATGCTGGTACTCATCGGCCTTGCAACCTTGAAGGTGCGTTAAATGAAGACAGACGCCGCGAACAAGCACATTGTGGTGATAGGGCTTGGTATGACCGGGCTCTCTGTTGTGAATCATCTTGTCGCTAAAAATGATGGCGCGATGATCAGTGTGATTGATACGCGAGATGCGGCTCCAGGCGCAGACAAGTTGCCGCAAAACGTGGCGCTTCATGCGGGCGGCTGGAACATGGATTGGCTACTCAATGCTGATTTGATCGTCGCCAGCCCAGGCATTGCGTTAGCAACGCCTGAGCTGAAAGCCGCTGCGCAAAAAGGCATCGAGATTGTCGGTGATATCGAGCTGTTTGCTCGTGATGTTGCCGCACCAGTGATCGGTATTACCGGTTCAAACGGAAAAAGCACGGTCACGAGTCTTTTGGGTGAAATGGCCAAGGCCGCGGGTGTTAACGTCGGTGTGGGTGGCAACATCGGTTTTGCTGCGCTCGATATGCTGGCATATGACCACGCGCTTTACGTACTCGAATTATCAAGCTTCCAGTTAGAAACCACGTCGTCGTTAGATATGGCTTCTGCCGTGTTTTTGAACCTGTCAGAAGATCATATGGATCGCTATGACGGCATGGAAGATTACCGACAGGCCAAGCTGCGCATTTTTGATCAAACCCAACTGGCACTGTGGAATCATGACGATCTGCAAACCAAAGCACTTGAAGATAAATACTCTGAAAGCTTTGGTTTCTCGCAAGGGGATTACACACTTACCTTGAAAGAAGGTAACGAGTGGTTAACCGCAAAAGGTGAACCAGTGATGGCAGTGTTTGACATTGCCTTAGTGGGGCGCCATAACGTTGCCAATTGCCTTGCTGCGATGGCGTTGGCAGATTCTGTTGGCATTGCGCGAGACGCACAATGTCAGGCGATGCGCGAATACTGTGGCTTGCCTCACCGTTGTCAGCAAGTGTTGGAACATAACGGCATTTTGTGGGTCAACGATTCAAAGGCTACCAATCCAGCCAGCACGCTAGCGGCATTAGATGGGCTGCAATTGCCAGGTAAGCTGCATCTTCTTGTTGGCGGCGATGGTAAAGGGGCAGAGTTTTCATCACTACAACCTGTACTAGCAGCGCTTGATGTCACCTTGTATTGCTATGGCCGCGATGGACAAGCATTTGCAGGGTTGGTCGAGACACCTGTTGTCGTCGACACCATGCAGCAAGCCATGGATATTGCCGCACAAACCGCGAAGTCAGGAGACATGGTATTGCTATCGCCAGCGTGTGCTAGCTTCGATCAATTTACTAATTTTATGGTGCGCGGAGAGACGTTCGCGGCCTATGCACAAGCTATTACTGCACATAGCGCCTTGGAGACGGCTTCCGAATGACGAGCATGAAGTGGGAAGACATGCATGTCTTGCGCTGGTTATCGCGACCATCGCCCACTGCTTTGTACGACAGATATATCGTTTGGCTCTCGTTTGGTTTAATGATGGTGGGCCTGATCATGGTCTCATCTGCCTCTATCCCAGTTTCAACACGTCTGGTTGATCAGCCGTTCTACTTTGCTATGCGACAAGGGATTTATTTAGTCGGTGCGTTGGCCATTGCCGCGATCGCCTTGCAAATTCCGCTTACTCGCTGGCAACAATTCAGCGTGCCAATGCTGTTTATCTCACTGGTATTGCTCGTCGCGGTATTAGTGGTTGGCCGCTCTGTTAACGGCGCAGTGCGTTGGTTGCCATTGGGTGTGATCAACTTACAACCCGCAGAAGTGGCGAAACTGTCACTGTTCCTGTTTATGGCAGGTTACCTGGTACGTCGCCATGGCGAGGTGAGAGAGAGCGTGATGGGCTTTTTGAAGCCACTGGCAGTGCTGGTGATCATTGCCGGCCTCTTACTGATTCAGCCTGATTTGGGCTCCGTGGTGGTAATGTTTGTCACGACTGTTGGCATGTTGTTTATCGCTGGTGCCAAGCTATGGCAGTTTGGTGTTCTGCTATTTAGCGGTTTGGGGCTAGTCGGTCTACTGATCATCGCAGAGCCATACCGTGTTGCGCGTGTCACTTCATTTTTAGACCCATGGCAAGACCCTTTTGGGAGCGGCTATCAGTTGACGCAATCTTTAATGGCCTTTGGTCGTGGAGATTGGTGGGGCCAGGGGTTGGGTAATTCGATTCAAAAACTCGAATATTTACCTGAAGCGCACACCGACTTTGTTATTGCCGTTTTGGCTGAAGAGTTAGGTTTGGTCGGCGTGGTTGCTGTACTTTTGATGGTTTTTGGGCTGGTATTTCGCGCCTTGTTTATTGGTAAACGCTGCCTTGAAAGTAACCAGCTTTTCGGTGGGTTCCTCGCCTTTGGTATTGGGATCTGGTTTGCGTTTCAAGCTCTCGTCAATGTCGGTGCAGCGGCTGGCATTATGCCCACCAAAGGTTTGACCTTGCCGCTGGTCAGTTATGGCGGTTCCAGTTTATTTATTATGTCGACAGCGGTCGCTATTCTTCTTCGTATTGACCATGAATACCGGCTAGAGACCTCTCAAGCGCACCAACGAATTGTGACTCATGAAAAACGAAAACGAACAAAAGCATAAACGATTATTAGTGATGGCCGGCGGAACTGGTGGTCATGTATTCCCAGGGCTTGCGGTGGCCAGTGAATTGCAGCAACAAGGTTGGGAAATCCGCTGGTTAGGGACAGCGGATAGAATGGAAGCGGATCTGGTGCCGAAACATGGCATCGAGATCGACTTTATTGAAGTAAAAGGGCTGCGTGGCTCAGGCTTTACGCGTAAACTTCTCGCCCCCTGGATGGTACTGAATGCCGTTATTCAAGCGCGAAAACATATCAAGAAGTGGCAACCAGATGCTGTTCTTGGCATGGGCGGATATGTGAGTGGACCTGGAGGTTTGGCTGCTTGGTTAAGCGGTGTTCCTGTTGTGTTGCATGAGCAAAATGCCGTGGCGGGATTAACCAACCAATGGCTAGCAAAGATTGCCACGCGCGTATTGCAGGCTTTTCCGGGCGCATTTCCTCATGCTGATGTGGTCGGAAACCCAGTAAGAAAAGATGTTTGCGAGTTGCCTGCCCCTAAGGCTTATCAGGATGGCACGCCGCTTAACGTGTTGGTGATGGGCGGTAGCCAAGGCGCACGTATTCTTAACCACACCGTGCCAGCGGCATTAGCATTGCTCAAACGCGATGTGGTTATTCGCCATCAAGCGGGTAAAGGTAATCAAGCGGACACCGCAGAGCGGTTTAGTCACGCAAGCGTCGCTAACACTGACGTTACTGAGTTTATTGACGACGTTGCAGAAGCTTATCATTGGGCGGACATCCTGATTTGCCGATCTGGAGCGTTAACTGTTTCAGAAGTGGCCGCCGCCGGTGTCCCTGCGATTTTTGTTCCGTTTCAGCACCAAGATCGCCAACAAGCATTGAACGCAGAGCATTTAGTCCAAGGTGGCGCAGCCATCATGATTGAGCAGCCGGAATTGACCGCTGAAAAGCTGGCGACGGTATTGGAAAACCTAGATTCACAGTCGTTGATGACGATGGCGCGTTCGGCAAAACAAGCAGCGATTACCGATGCTGCCACGCGAGTTGCATCAGTCATCAAAGACGTAGCGAAATAAGAGAACACAGTGATGGGCAAGTTTGATAGTCATCAGTTAGAAAAAATCCGAACCATGGTGCCAGAAATGCGCCGTGTAAAACGCATTCACTTTGTCGGTATTGGCGGCGCTGGAATGTGTGGTATCGCCGAAGTGTTATTAAATGAAGGCTATGAAGTATCGGGTTCTGATTTGTCAGAAAATCCGGTGACTCAGCGCCTTGTGAGTAAAGGTGCGACGGTCTTTTTCGGTCACGCTGAAAGCAATGTGGACGGAGCTAGCGTGGTGGTAGTGTCTACCGCCATCCAGCAAGATAACCCGGAACTGGTTGCGGCAAAAGCGGCACGTATTCCCGTGGTTCGCCGTGCAGAAATGCTGGCTGAACTCATGCGTTATCGCCATGGCATTGCAGTGGCTGGTACGCACGGAAAGACCACCACCACAGCACTAACCACGCTGATTTATCAAGAGGCAGGCCTTGACCCAACATTTGTGAATGGTGGGTTAGTCAAAAGTGCTGGCACCAATGCGCGTTTAGGTTGTAGCCGCTACTTGATTGCTGAAGCTGACGAAAGTGATGCCTCCTTCCTGCATTTGCAGCCGATGGTCGCGATTGTGACAAACATCGAAGCGGATCACATGGACACCTATGGTGGTGATTTTGAAGTCTTAAAGCAGACCTTCATTGATTTTCTGCACCAGTTGCCGTTTTACGGACAGGCGGTGATGTGCATTGACGATCCTGTAGTGCGAGACGTGATACCGTCCATTGGACGCCAAGTGATCACGTACGGCTTTTCTGATGATGCTGATGTGAAGTTGGAGAACTACCGTCAAGAAGGCCAAAAGGGCATTTTCACGATTTTGCGTAAAGACAAACCTGCGCTGAATATTGAGCTGAATATTCCTGGACGCCACAATGCACTCAATGCCGCAGCAGCGGTTGCTGTCGCGACTGAAGATGGCGTGGAAGACGATGCGATTTGGCGTGCGTTAGTGAATTTTGAAGGCACAGGTCGCCGCTTCGACCAATTGGGCTTGTTCCCTGTTGACGATGGCGAAGTATTGCTGGTGGATGATTACGGTCATCACCCGAGTGAAGTTGATGTGACCATTCAGGCTGCACGAGCAGGCTGGCCAGATAACCGTCTGGTAATGGTATTCCAACCGCATAGATATAGCCGTACACGCGATTTGTATGATGACTTTGCCAATGTACTAGAGAATGTCGATGTGCTGCTGATGTTGGATGTATATTCAGCGGGTGAAGCACCTATCGCAGGCGCAGACGGGCGTAGCCTTTGTCGTACTCTTCGTGGTCGTGGGAAAATCGATCCAATCTTTGTTCCGGACGTGGACTCATTACCTGCCGCGTTAGCAGCTGTGATGCAAGCGGGGGATTTGGTTTTGACCCAAGGTGCGGGCGATGTTGGCAAAGTAGCCAAAAAACTGGCTGAATTGAAACTTGATAAAAAAGCGTTGAGCAAAGAGAAATAAGTGTAATGTGAGGCGTTGCAGAGCCGAGAAAAGAGTTGTGTCTAACTTTTAACCTGATTTTGCGTGTTTTGCATGTATTTGATCTCAGCTTTATCACTTATGCGTCAACAAGGCTTGGTGACCTGTCAAACTGACCGTTATAATCCGGTCGACTTTGTACGCAACAAAGCGACAGGTTGCCCAAGAGAGGCGAGGCAATAGCCTGATATGACTAATGTGACCGCGAATGACATACCGGCTCAACCTTCAATGTTAAAAGCGCATTGGGGGGGGCTGGTGTTTTTGGTATTTGTCATTCTTGCGATTCTTTGGTTATTGCTCCGTGTTCTGACGTGGATGGGTGACGAAAAGCAGTTGCCGTTGTCCCAGATAGTTGTACAAGGTGAATTGGCACACTTGTCGACCCTTGAAGTGCGAAATGCGGTGCTTCAGATTGGTCCATTAAACAGCTTTATGCTGCAAGATGTGGATGATATCCACGGTGCGATTTCAGTTTTGCCTTGGGTCGCCAATGTGGCGGTTCGAAAGCAATGGCCAGATACCATTAAAGTGGATGTGACTGAATACCAGCCTGAAGCAGTCTGGAATGGGTCGCAGCTACTGGATGTTGGTGGTATTGCGTTCAGCGCAAGCCCCGATGATGTTAAAGAGAGAGGCTTAGTCTCTTTGCATGGGCCTGAGGGCAGCGAAAAGGAAGTGTTGGCAGCATGGCGTGAAATGCGTGACATTCTGCTACCAACAAAGCTTCACATCACGGCACTGGCGCTAAATGAACGTCGTTCATGGCGAATCGTCACTCGAGGCGGCGTCCGTATCGAGTTAGGGCGAGAGTCGAGAAATGAGAGATTACATCGCTTTGTGGACTTGTTTGATGACATGAACGCAACAGGGCGAAATATTCAATACGTAGATTTGCGCTATGACACGGGTGCTGCCGTGGGTTGGAAAGCCCCTGATGAAGCACCCAGTGAAGAGTAAGCCTAAGAGTAAATGGAATGAAGCAAGCAACTGACAGACCGCTGATTGTTGGATTAGACATTGGGACATCAAAAGTCTCAGTGTTAGTCAGTGAGATATTGCCTGACGGTGCTGTCAATATACTGGGCGTGGGTACAACACCGTCTCAGGGTATGGATAAAGGCGGCGTGAACGACCTGGAATCTGTAGTAAAATCGGTTGAACGTGCAGTCAATGGCGCAGAAATGATGTCTGACTGTAAAATTCGCTCCGTGTTTTTGTCACTGTCAGGAAAACATATCCATTGCTTAACAGAGCGTGGAATGGGCACGATTTCTGACGAAGAAGTGACTCAAGATGACGTGGAAATGGTTATCCATACCGCGAAGTCTGTAAAAATTAGTGATGAGCAGCGCGTGCTGCATGTGATCCCGCAAGAATACAAAATCGATTATCAAGAAGGGATCAAAAACCCGGTAGGACTATCGGGTGTGCGCATGGAAGCCAGCGTACATCTTATTACCTGCCACAGCGACACAGCACGCAACATTGAAAAAGCGGTTGAGCGTTGCGGCCTGAAAGTCGATCAGTTGATTTTCTCCGGTTTGGCGGCAAGCCACGCGGTGATCACCGCTGATGAAAGAGAATTAGGCGTTTGCGTCGTCGATATTGGCGGCGGAACCATGGACATTGCAGTATGGACAGGTGGTGCGTTGCGACATGCAGCGGTGATCCCATACGCAGGTAATGTAATCACCAGTGACATTGCTTATGCATTCGGTACGCCCTTGAGTGACGCTGAGAAAATCAAAGTGAAGCATGGGTGTGCGTTAGGTGAGCTGGTAAACAAAGATGCCAAGGTCAATGTACCGAGCGTCGGTGGGCGTCCTTCGCGAAGCCTACAGCGTCAAACATTGGCTGAAGTCATTGAGCCACGTTGCAGTGAATTGCTGGGGTTGGTGCAGCAAGAATTGGAGCGTGTTCAGGAGCGTTTACGCGCGCAGGGTGTGAAGCATCAATTGGCCGCAGGTATTGTCCTGACTGGCGGTGCGGCACAAATGCAAGGATTGGTGGAGTGCGCAGAACGCGTATTCCAAAACCAAGTCCGCGTGGGCCTTCCTTCTGGCGTGACGGGTTTGACGGATTACGTCAATGCCCCTTATCACGCTACCGCGGTGGGTTTGCTGCACTATGGCAAAGACAACCTATTGAACGAAACGAGCGAGCCAGAGCCTAAACGTACTGTATCAGGAATGTTCAGTAAGTTTAGTGGCTGGCTCAAGAAAGAATTTTGAACCTGATGCGAACAGGAATGACGGAGAGAACACATGTTTGAACCGATGATGGAAATGTCCAATGATGCGGTAATTAAAGTCGTTGGTGTTGGCGGCGGCGGTGGTAATGCAGTCGAGCACATGGTGCGTGAGTCAATTGAAGGGGTGGAGTTCATCACCATCAATACGGACGCTCAGGCGCTTCGTAAGACGGCAGTTAGCACGGTAATTCAAATTGGCGGCGATATCACAAAAGGCTTAGGTGCGGGTGCAAACCCACAAGTAGGTCGTGAGTCAGCGCTTGAAGATCGTGAAGCGATTAAAGCTGAGCTCGAAGGTGCCGATATGGTATTTATCGCAGCGGGAATGGGCGGTGGCACAGGTACAGGTGCTGCTCCGGTTATCGCTGAAATCGCAAAAGAGCTGGGTATTCTTACCGTAGCCGTTGTGACTAAGCCATTTAGCTTTGAAGGTAAGAAGCGTCTTGCGTTTGCTGAGCAGGGAATTGAAGAGCTATCTAAGCACGTCGATTCACTGATCACCATCCCGAATGAGAAGCTACTGAAAGTATTGGGTCGTGGAATTACACTACTTGATGCTTTTGCAAAAGCGAACGATGTGCTGCGAAATGCAGTCCAAGGTATTGCTGAGTTAATCACGCGTCCTGGCTTGATCAACGTCGACTTTGCGGATGTACGTACCGTGATGTCGGAAATGGGTCATGCCATGATGGGTAGTGGGATTGCAACCGGTGAAAACCGTGCAGAAGAAGCCGCTGAAATGGCGATTTCTAGCCCACTACTAGAAGACATCGATTTGGCTGGAGCACGAGGTGTTCTTGTAAATATTACAGCTGGATTCGATATGCGACTGGATGAATTCGAAACTGTAGGCAACACTGTTAAGGCTTTTGCCTCAGATAATGCCACTGTGGTTATCGGTTCGTCGATGGATCCTGATATGAGTGATGAGCTTCGAGTGACCGTTGTTGCTACTGGCATCGGTAACGAGCGTAAGCCTGATATCACTTTGGTTCCGGGTACACAGAAACCAGCGCCAGTGGAAAATAAGGCACAACCTTTGCAAGAAAAGACGAAGGTGGCAACGAATGTCCAAAGCGGACATGCAGTCGAATCATCTGTTCAAACACAGACAACGAACGTTGCACCTAAGCCTAAGCAAGAACAAGACTATCTGGATATCCCTGCGTTTTTACGTAAGCAAGCGGATTAATCAGGCAGCGCTTGGTTTGTGTACAGCAGCATGATATTATGCTGCCCGTTTTGTCTCGTTGTGACACTGTAATGAGTGACATGGGGCGCAAAAAGAGATTTTCAGTTGGGAATGACAGATGATTAGACAGCGAACATTAAAGACTATTGTTCAAACGACAGGAGTGGGTTTGCACTCTGGACGTAAGGTCACGTTGATCCTGCGCCCAGCTGCAGCTAACACTGGCGTTATCTATCGTCGTACTGACTTGAATCCTCCTGTGGATTTCCCGGCGGATCCAGCTTCAGTGCGCGATACAATGCTGTGTACTGCACTGGTTAACGACGATGGTGTTCGTATTTCTACCGTTGAGCATCTTAATGCTGCATTGGCAGGTATGGGTATCGACAACGTTATCGTTGAAGTAGACGCACCAGAGATTCCAATTATGGATGGCAGCGCAAGCCCATTCATATATTTGCTGCAATCAGCGGGTATTGAAACCCTTAATGCACCAAAACGCTTTGTGCGCATTAAGAAGCCTGTTCGCATCGAAGATGGCGATAAATGGGCTGAGTTGTTACCGTATGACGGTTTCCGCTTAGACTTCGCCATTGATTTCAATCACCCAGCGATTGAATCAGAGCAGCAAAGCCTGGTGATGGATTTTTCTTCACAAGCGTTTATCAAAGACATTAGCCGAGCACGAACCTTTGGTTTCATGCGCGATATCGAATACCTCCAGTCACGTAATCTGTGTCTTGGTGGTAGTTTCGACTGTGCCATTGTCCTTGATGATTACCGCATCCTTAATGAAGACGGTCTGCGTTTTGACAATGAACTCGTCAAACACAAAGTACTGGACGCTATTGGCGACCTTTACATGTGTGGTCATAACATCATTGGTGAAATGCGTGCGTTTAAGTCAGGCCATGCGTTGAATAATCAGCTACTTCGCGCAGTACTTGCAGACCAAGAAGCTTGGGAATGGGCGACATTTGAAAACGAGCAGACTCTGCCCGTTAGATTTGCAGAACCCGGTATGGTTCTGGCCTAAGAAAATCAAGAATACAAAAAAACCGGAGTGATTCACTCCGGTTTTTTTATGTCCGTATAACCCTATTCGTCGTACTTGCACACTGGGTAGGATCCCTAGGCGGTAGGGCAGCAGTCGTCAATTGTATTACTTGTGCCTATTTCGCTCTGCTAATTCTGCAATAGCTTCCAGCTTCTTTCTCACGTTGTCAGGTGCGCTTTGAGCAATGGCTTTCAGGTATTCAGCCGCAGCCGGACTGACTGTTCGCCACTCTTTCGCTTTCTCAACTTTTTCCGCTTCTGCACGTTCACGTCTTGCCAGTTCAGGGTTAACCTTGATTTCGATAGTCATGAGCGAGGGCAAAGTGCCACGGCGAAGCGCTGACATCAGCGTATGGCGGTCATAATTGAGCCGAGTCGCCCAAGACGACGAGCCACATTCCAACACTAAAATCCCATCACGATAGTTTGCCACTCGGCAATGCTCTGCAGAGGCTGGGGGCAATAGCGCTTTCACTTGCTGGCTGAGTTGCGACAACACCATCGCGCGCTGGCGTACTTGTCCCGTCAGGCCATTTTCCAGTAAATCTTGTGCCGCTTTGGGTCTGTGGTCTCTCATAATCAATTCGCTGTGGTAGCACTGCTTCAAAGAGTAACAGGGCTTTAGGGTTCCGACCATGCTTGTTGTAGATAACTGAGTAACAGCCTTCCACATAAGAGAAGAAAAAACGCACCAAGATTGAACATAAAATGCACTAACTTGGTTCTAGTGAATGAACAGGTTCTAATTTTTACTATCTAACTTGATGCGACCCGCATTACAGGTGGGATGCACCGCAGTTATGGCTTATTATAAATAGCCTTAGTGCTAACCTAGCTTTATTAATTGAATCATTGCCCTTGAAAACATCATTTTAAGGCACAAGATCAATGCTACGAAAAGAACCATGCTTTTTAATCATCGCTAATTCTTCTGAAAAGAATTTTGGGCAGAGGGACATGCTGACTTTCTCTGCCGTGCAGTATCCAGGCTTTGATCCCGACGCTAAAGCGACAAAATGAGAGAAACGGCAAAGCCATGTTATCGAAATTAATCACAAAAGTAATCGGAAGCCGCAATGACCGTACACTGCGTCGCCTTCGCAAAGTCGTAAATGAAATCAACAATCTAGAGCCTCAATTTGAAGCCCTCACCGATGACGATCTGAAAGCGAAAACCGCTGAATATCGCCAGCGTATCGAGCAAGGCGAATCGCTAGATTTGATCCTGCCAGAAGCGTTTGCAACGGTGCGCGAAGCATCAAAGCGTGTATTCGGCATGCGCCACTTCGACGTACAGCTGATTGGCGGCATGGTGCTGAACAATGGCCAAATTGCTGAAATGCGTACTGGTGAAGGTAAAACCCTGACTGCGACCTTGCCTGCCTATTTGCATGCGTTGACTGGTAAAGGCGTTCACATTGTTACCGTGAATGACTACCTGGCCAAGCGTGATGCTGAAACCAACCGTGCCCTGTTTGAGTTCCTTGATATGACGGTGGGTGTGAATGTGCCAAATATGGCACCACCTGAGAAAAAAGCCGCTTACCTTGCAGACATTCTTTATGGAACAAACAACGAGTTTGGTTTCGATTACCTGCGTGACAACATGGCCTTCCGTCCAGAAGATCGCGTTCAGCGTGAGCGTTACTTTGCCGTGGTGGATGAAGTCGACTCCATCTTGATCGATGAAGCGCGTACACCGCTGATTATTTCTGGTCCTGCGGAAGACAGCTCTGAGATGTATGCGCGTATTAATACGTTGATCCCACAGCTGATCCGTCAGGAAAAAGAAGACAGTGAAGAGTATCGCGGCGAAGGCCACTTCACCGTTGATGAAAAATCTAAGCAAGCTCACCTGACAGAAAATGGTCAAGAGTTTGTTGAAGATATGCTGAAGAAAAATGAATTGATGGACGAGAACGATACCCTGTACTCGCCTGCTAATATTTCATTGCTTCACCATATCAATGCCGCATTACGTGCCCATGTACTGTTTGAGAAAGACGTCGATTACATCGTTAAAGACGACGAAGTTATCATCGTTGATGAGCACACTGGACGTACTATGCCGGGTCGTCGTTGGTCTGAAGGTCTTCATCAAGCCATTGAGGCAAAAGAAGGCGTTAAGATTCAGAACGAAAACCAAACACTGGCGTCGATCACTTTCCAGAACTTCTTTCGTTTGTACGACAAACTGTCAGGCATGACAGGTACGGCTGATACCGAAGCGTTCGAGTTCCAATCCATTTATGGTTTGGACACCGTCGTTATTCCGACCAATAAACCCATGGTTCGTGATGACATGGCGGATCAGGTCTACATGACTGAACGCGAAAAATTCGACGCTATCATTGAAGACATCAAAACTCGCAGCGCCAATGGCCAGCCTAGTTTGGTGGGTACTGTGTCGATAGAAAAATCTGAACTGCTGTCAGAAGCACTGAAAAAAGCAGGTGTAAAACACGCCGTATTGAACGCGAAGTTCCACGCTCACGAAGCGGATATTGTTGCAGATGCGGGTTCGCCAGGTGCGGTTACCATCGCAACCAACATGGCGGGTCGTGGTACGGATATTGTGTTAGGTGGTAGTTGGCAATCAGACATTGCCAAGCTGGAAAACCCGACTGAGCAGCAAATTGCGGATATCAAAGCCAAATGGCGTGAAACGCACGAAGCAGTAAAAGCATCAGGTGGCCTGCACATCATCGGTACAGAGCGTCATGAGTCTCGCCGTATTGATAACCAGCTACGTGGTCGTTCTGGTCGTCAGGGTGATCCGGGTTCTAGCCGTTTCTATCTGTCTATGGAAGATTCACTGATGCGTATTTTCGCGTCTGAGCGTGTATCTAACATGATGAAGAAGCTAGGTATGGAAGAAGGCGAAGCTATTGAGCATCCATGGGTGAACAAAGCGATTGAAAACGCACAACGTAAAGTTGAAGGCCGCAACTTCGATATTCGTAAACAGCTTCTCGAGTTTGATGACGTAGCCAACGACCAACGTAAAGTGGTTTATGAGCTGCGTGACGAACTGATGAACAGCACGGACATCAGCGAGATGATTGAACACAACCGCGAGGATGTGTTGGGTGATGTGGTTGATCAGTACATTCCACCACAATCTCTGGCAGAAATGTGGGATGTTGAAGGTCTTGAAACGCGCCTTAAGGCAGACTTTGATGCTGACTTGCCGTTGCGCGAGTGGTTGGAAAATGACGACAAGTTGTATGAAGAGCAGCTACGTGAGCGCATTCTAAGTACGATTATCGACGTCTATCAATCGAAAGAAGGTACTGTGGGCGCCGAAACCCTACGTAACTTTGAGAAAGCCGTGATGCTGCAAACGCTGGACACGCTTTGGAAAGAGCATCTAGCGGCGATGGATCATCTACGTCAAGGTATCCATCTTCGTGGCTACGCACAGAAAAACCCGAAACAGGAATACAAGCGTGAATCGTTTGAGCTGTTTGAAGGCATGCTTGACTCACTGAAGTCTGATGTCGTGATGACGCTAAGTCGCGTGCGTGTGCAGCAGCCAGAAGAAGTTGACCGTATGGAAGAGCAGCGTCGTGCACAAGCGGAAGAAGCAGCACGTCGCCAGCAAATGAGCCATGAGGAAGCGGGAAGCCAACTGGAAGACAATCAAGATCCAGCGTCTGAAACGGTGGTTCGTGATGGTCGTAAGGTCGGTCGCAACGATCCTTGCCCTTGTGGTTCAGGTAAAAAATTCAAACAATGCCACGGTAAGATGAGCTAAGAAAATTAGCGAATCAAAGGGCATAAACAACGAAACACAAAAGGCCGCTAAGCGGCCTTTTTTATGGGACGAGAGCGCGTCAAACATGGATAAGAAACGAATACACATCGCCGCAGGGATCATCCTCAATCCTGATTACAGCAAGATCTTCATTACCCAGCGCCCAGCGAAAGCACACAAAGGTGGGTTTTGGGAATTTGCTGGAGGGCAAGTTGAGCATGGGGAAACGGCAGAACAAGCGGTGATCCGAGAGCTTGAAGAAGAGGTTGGAATTACCGCGACCGTCGTAGAAGCGTTTATGTCGATGACACATGACTACCCTGACAAAGCGCTGACGTTTGATTTCTTTCTTATTAAAGTGTTTGATGGCGTGCCGTATGGCAAGGAAGGGCAACCTGGACAGTGGGTTGAGATCTTAGCGCTTTCTGGGTTTGAATTTCCAGAAGCGAACAGCCCTGTGTTGGCAAAGATACAAGAGATGTTTGCTTAGGCTTAGGCTGGCATTGAGAATAACGAGGAACGAGTAAAAGCGCTAACGTTGGATATTGTCGCCCTGATGACTCGAACCTCGTGTTCTCGTCATTTGGCTCTATTGATTTTCCGACCAGCCATCGCTGTCGGACATATCTGGCGCGCCCGCAATGCGTTTTTCTTCTTCAGCCCACTCACCGAGGTCAATAAGCTGGCAGCGCTTGCTGCAAAATGGCCTAAAAGGACTCACTTCGCCCCAAACAACCGGTATTCCACATTGTGGGCATTTTACGACGATGGGTTTTTCTTGGTTCACGGAAACCTCATTTCTTCTAACTGATCAGCACACCGCTATCGAGAGTGTCATTTTCTCGGCAATAGCTTGGTTTTCATCAAACGGCATGAAGCGTATAGCAAACCGAGATTTATGACCAGACACCAAAGGGTATGCATTGTAATCGGGGGAGATTCTCATGCGCAACAAACTCGCGCCGTCGACCTCTTGTTGATAAAAACCATTGCTCACTGTGCGGGGCTGCATGGTGGCACCACCACGTGTGAGTTGCAGCCAAAATGTCAGCGCATTTTCTAACGGATGAAGTGTGTCGCACCAAGTCTTTGCATCTGATTGACGATGTGCCAATGGCAGGTTGAGCCAATGATGCAGTGAAGGCAAATCGAAACTGCAGGTGCCACCCGGGATAGAAAAGCGTTGACGAATAGAGGAAAGAAACTTGTCTTCTCTTAACGTTTGCCCCAACCGAGGAGATTGCAGCAAGGTTTTTTGTAACTGACGACTTTCGCGCAACAGGCTATTTAGCTGCTCAGTATCAACATTGGGCACATTGAGCCATGCTTCCAGCTTGGATCGCTGCTTTTCGAGATCTTTCGCCAGATCGCCTTTCACTTGCACTTGTTCAAGGATCTCCGCTAAATCAAATAAGCTTTTAAAGAAAACCCGCCATTGCGAATCCTCAGTTAGCGTTGCAGATTGGGTGATTTGATTTAGCAAATACTCGAGCCGCAGATAAACGCGAACCTGCTCAGTCAAAGGGTGCTCGTAAAGGGTATCGCTACTCATGTTGATTCTCAGTATCGTGTCCGGCTAATGTGAGGTAGTGCAGATGCAAGGTGTCAATCTGACCGTTGAGTTCTTCTTGCGTGCACTCGTTTACGATAACGTCATCAGCAAGGGCAAGTCTATCCTCACGCGTCGCTTGAGCCGCCAAAATGCGTTTAACCTGCTCATTTGAGACGCTGTCTCTTCGTGATGCACGTTCAACTTGTGTTTGCTCTGACACATCCACTACCAAAACGCGGTCACACAAGCTTTGAAGTCCATTCTCAACGAGAAGAGGGATCACGAGTAAACAATATGGCGAACCTGCTTGAGTCGTTTGGCGAATCATTTCTTGGCGGATCTTTGGGTGAAGCAGATTATTGAGCCAATCTTTGTCTTCAGGATGTGAAAATACGTGCTCACGCAGCGCAGCGCGATCCAGCGTGCCGTCTGCTGATAGCATCGAGTCACCAAACTTTGCAGCAATGGCGCTTAGCCCCTCCGAGCCGGGCTCGACGACTTGACGCGCGATCACATCGGCATCAATGACCTCAATGCGTTTATCGGCAAACAGGTTTGCTACTGTGGTTTTTCCGCTACCAATGCCGCCCGTGACGCCAACAACAAAAGCCATCTAATAACCCAAATATGACGTTAAATACCAATCAATGATGTTATTGCCCCACAGCAGACTAATCCAGCCTGCAATGGCAAGGTATGGTCCAAACGAGAACGGGGTCTCTTTCCCCGTGCCTTTTATACGCATCATGATGATGCCAATGATTGCACCCGCAAACGACGCAATGAGGATCACCATAGGGAGCGGTTGCCAGCCAAGCCAAGCGCCAAGTGCGGCAAGTAATTTGAAATCACCGTATCCCATGCCTTCTTTGCCAGTCAGCAATTTAAACAATTGGAACACGCTCCAAAGCGACAGATAGCCTGCCATGGCACCAATCACCGCATCTTGCAGTGAAACCGGCGATATACCAATCACCGCCAGTAGAATACCCGCCCACATTAGAGGCAGCGTCATTTGATCGGGCAGCAGCATGGTATCGATATCGATAAAGCACAGAGCGACCAACACAAACGTCGCAGCAATCACGGCGAGAGACCAATAAGAGCCCGGCAGGAAATACGCCGTGGTGCCCACAAGCAGTGCGGTCAGCAATTCCACAAAGGGGTAGCGAATGCTAATCGGAGTTTTGCAGTGTCGGCACTTACCACCAAGGATCAGCCAGCTCAATACGGGAACGTTATCCATCGCTTTAACGGGCGCTTGGCAAGAAGGGCAATGCGAACGGGGGAGGCTGAGGTTAAATACGCCCATATCTTTAGGTGCAGGCATCTCGCTTGGAAAACACTCATGACAATCAGTACGCCATTGCGCTTCCATCATTTTTGGAAAGCGATAAATCACGACGTTGAGAAAGCTGCCTACGATAAGCCCAAACACAGACGCGAGAAACACATACAGACTCGGAGAGTCGAACAGCCAATTCATGTTGAAATCCAGTGTAAGTTGATGGGGACATGATAACGGGTTGTTTGGCTCGCCTCTATCCTCTTATTAACTGAATTTAAACATCTATCGAATACTCAGAGTATTTAGGTGAAATAAGAGAACAGAAGGCTAGGAGTGTCTACCCCATGACGTTCATCAGATCAAACATCGGCAAGTACATCGCCACGACTAACGAGCCAATCAACACGCCAAGCAGCACAATGATCATAGGCTCGAGGATTTTCCCCAAGTTATCGACCGTGTTATCGACATCGGCTTCATACAGCCCCGCGACCTTGTTCAACATGTCATCCAATGCGCCGGACTCTTCGCCGATCATCACCATTTGGATCATCATGTCAGGAAACGCGTCAGTTTCTCTGATGGCACGATGCAAAGGACGCCCGCCAGAAGTCTGCTTATGAACGTCTTCAATCACCTGTTTGAAGTAGGTGTTATTGGCCGTTTTACCTGCTGCCGACAAACCATTGAGCAGTGGGATACCGGCACTGAACGTGGTGGCGAGTGTGCGCGTAAAACGTGAGAGGGTGGCTTTTGTGAGTACGTCGCCAAGAATAGGGATGCGCAGGGAAAATCGACTGGCTTTGAGACGAAAAGCGTAACTCTTTTGATAGCTGGTTTTGAACGCCAATGCCGCCAGTATTATTCCAATCAGCATGTACACGCCATAATCATGGATAGCATCAGACACACCGAGAACTTTTTGCGTAAACCAAGGCAACTCGGCGTTGAATGACGAGAAGATGTCTTTAAAGGTTGGGATAACAAATAACAGCATACCGATGGTCACCAATATGGCAATGGAGCAGACAATGCCGGGGTAAATCATCGCCTTGATGACTTTGGATCGGGTATCCTCACTCTTTTCACGATACACGCAGATGCGCGCAAATATTTGTTCTAAACGACCCGTTTGCTCACCCGTTGCCACCAGATCGCAGTAGAACTGATCAAACAGCGTTGAGCTTGACTTCATTGCCTGCGATAACGAGGAACCTGCTTCAATATGGCTATAAATTTGGCCGATGATCAGCTTCATTTCAGCCTTCTTTGATCCTGTTTTCAGTAGTTGCAGGGTTTCTCCCAGTGGCACACCTGCTTCTAACATGGTGGCCATTTGTCGCGTAAATAGTGTGATGTCTTTAGCATTGGCGGTGTTGCGGCGCTTTACCCATGAAGACGGCGAGCGACGCTTGATTTTGATGATGCGAACCCGCTGCTCGGTTAATGAATTTCGGGCATCTTGTTCATTGTAAGCAAGTAATTGGCCTTTGACTTTGGCGCCTTTGGCGGTCGTGCCGCGCCACTGGAATGAATAAAGCTTGCGGGGTTTTGAGGCCATGGTAATTCCCTTTACAGACTAATAACGCGTTGAAGTTCTGCGAGGCTGGTGATGCCTTGATTGAGCTTTTCAATACCGGAAAGCGAGAGCGTGAGCATGCCATTATTGAGGGCGATAGTTTCAAGTTGCGAAGCCGATGCGCCGTTACCAATGGCTTCAGATAGCGTGCGATCGATACGCATCACCTCGTAAATGCCGACTCGGCCAATATAGCCATTATTGCAATGGTCACACCCTTCCGAGTTAGCTTGATAAACGTGATTCAACATTAAGCTGGGGTAGAGCGGCGCCAAAGCGGTCAGTTGGTGATCATCGACTTCGTGAGGCACTTTACAGTGTTGGCATAAACGACGCGCCAGACGCTGGGCGATGATCAATGTCAGTGATGCCGCGAGGTTATAAGGTGCGACCCCCATATTCGCTAGGCGGGTAATGCTTTCTGCCGCCGAGTTGGTATGCAGTGTTGATAACACCAAGTGTCCGGTTTGTGCGGCCTTAATACCAATTTCAGCGGTTTCAAGATCGCGCATCTCACCTACCATGACGACATCGGGATCTTGACGAAGGAAAGCACGCAGCGCCGTGGCGAAATCGAGCTTGATGTCGTTATTAATATTGACCTGATTGATGCCGGGCAAGTTGATTTCTACCGGATCTTCCGCAGTAGAAATGTTGCGCTCGGCTGTGTTGAGGTATTTGAGCCCTGTGTACAGCGACACGGTTTTGCCGCTGCCGGTTGGGCCAGTCATCAAGATCAGCCCTTGGGGTTTATCCAGCGCCGTTAGGTAATCTTGTTTTTGTATTTCGCTATAACCTAGCGAATCAATATCCAGTGCCACACTGCCGCCATCCAATATTCGTAGCACCACCTTTTCGCCAAACAAAGTCGGCAAAGTGGAAACACGCATGTCGATAGATTTGCCGTCCGCCAGCGTTAGTTTAATCCGCCCATCTTGTGGTAATCGGCGTTCAGCAATGTTGAGCTTGGCGAGAATTTTTAAACGAGTCGAAAGGCGGCGTGAAATGCCCACTGGCGGCGTGCCGTGGGTTTGCAATATGCCGTCTAAACGAAAACGAATTTGGTAGCGCTGTTCAAACGGTTCGAAATGAATATCAGAGGCTTGCTTGCGCACGGCATCCATTAACACTTGCTGAATATAACGGCTAACAGGCGCTTCGTCGGTGACCAGTTCATCGGCGTTGGCATCGTCATCGAATTGAGCAAGATCGGCGAGTTCTGAATCACTAACAGATTTTGAATCGCCTTGGCCTGATGCTATCTGCTTACCATAGAGTTTTCGAATCGCGCCCACCAGTTGTTGATGGTCAACCAGAACGGGTTTAATTTGGAGGCCAGTGGTAAAGCGGAAGTCGTCTTGGGCTTCGAGGTTGCTAGGGTCGCTAATAGCCAGTTGTAACTGATTGTTCTCGATTTCAAGCGGTAACGCCTGATGCCGCAGTATTAGATCAGGATTATTAATCTTCTCGGTGGTAAATGTAAAAGGGTAGTCTGAAATTGACTTGATTGGCTCGTCAAAAAGCCGAGAAAGCACTTGTGCCAGCTCTGCACCCGAAAAAAAACCATTTGCAATGATCGCAGCAGGCACAGACGAAGATGTCTGTGCCACTTGGTTTTTGATGATTTCAAACTGCACCTTGCTAAGGCGATTTGCCCGATGAAGGATGGATGCAAGGTTGTTAATCAAGGTATTTAGTCGAAATTTATGGATTCAAAGTTGCATCTCTTGTACATCCATCAATAGTCAAATTCGCGGTCCTTGCCCCAAATGTACATGCCCAAACACCATTTGCATCGCGTGCATACTGTGCAGTAAATAAGCCCGCCTCAGTTATTTGCAGCGTACCGGTTACAGTTGCTTGAGCTTGCACAGTCACACCGTTCAGTTCGCCAAAGTCACCTAGGTCTGCGGCTACGGGAAAGTTATCGCCTTCTTGTATGCTAGTTTCTATTACTGTTCTGAGACTTTTTAGGCTAGCAACCCCAGCAGTTACGGTGCTTTGTTCTTGGAAATCACGATATGCTGGAACCGCAATCGCCGTCAACGCACCAATAATCCCAACAACAATCAATAGCTCAATCAAGCTAAAACCTTTTTGTTTTTTCATTGCCTTTTCTCTCCGTTTTTATGTGCAGCAAAGTGCTGTAGTGGGCTCACAATACGGCGGATTAAGTGGCTAAAACAGCGGATAAAAAGCGATTTTCGAGGGATGAGTTGTCTTTTTTGTAACTGAGATGTTTGTCAGTTCTGGCGGTGTGATTGAGGAATTAATAATGCAGACATAATGTCTGCATTATTAATAATTTAGCGTGTTTTTTGTTTAATAAATTAGGCGTGTTATTTTAAACGCATCGACAGATCCATCGCGCGGATGTGCTTCGTCAGTGCGCCCACAGAAATGTAATCTACACCCGTCTCGGCAAACTCTCGAAGGGTATCTAAGGTCACGTTGCCGGACACCTCTAACGCGATGCGACCTTGGTTCAGCGTCACGGCTTCACGCATCATGTCTGTGGTGAAGTTATCCAGCATCACAATGTCTGCGCCTGCATCAATGGCTTGTTGCAGCTCTTCTAAGCTTTCGGTTTCCACTTCAACGGGTTTACCGGGGTTGAGCGCTTTGGCAGTAGTGACTGCACCTTGAATGCCACCACAAGCAATGATGTGGTTCTCTTTAATAAGGTACGCGTCGTAAACGCCGATACGGTGATTAAAACCGCCACCACAGGTCACGGCATATTTCAGCGCATTGCGCAGGCCGGGAATGGTTTTGCGGGTATCCAGCAAGCGAGTTTTGGTGCCAGCCAGTTTTTCAGCATAACGCGCGGTTTCTGTTGCGCAGCCTGACAGGGTTTGAATGAAGTTCATGGCGTTGCGCTCGCCCGTGAGCAGGGCGCGGGCAGGGCCGCTTAATTCACACAGCACTTGGTTAGGTTCAACCTTGTCGCCATCTTCTACTTTCCACGTGATGCTGACTTCACCGCCTAACTGGCGAAAAACTTCATCAGCAAATGCTCGGCCACAAAATACGCCGTGTTCGCGGGTAATAATGGTCGCGGTAGAGTGAGTGCTGGCAGGGATCAAGCTGGCAGTGATGTCGTACGTTGCATCAACGCTGCCGCCCAAGTCTTCTTTTAACGTATCGGTGACACAACGAATAATGTCGTCATGCAGGTGTTCTTTGAGGTAGGCCAATCGGGTTCGGCTATCATGAATGCGTGACGCGTTAGCTTGTTCTGACATGGTGGTTCCATCACTGATAAATACAGAATATAGACAGGCAAAGCCTGAACGTGTTGTGTGCAAGTTTACCTGCGAGGGAATGAGATTGCGAGGCATGCATTTTTTGAAATCAACCGGTTTAATTGCTAGGGATCTGGTGTGAATACGCTAAAATACAAAGCACTTGTTTACACGGATGAAACACAGAATCATTTCATGCTGACGATTACCCACCACCTTTTGGACAGCGCTTCCTATCTACCCTCCCCACACTGCAACGACAGGCCAGTTTCTGACGATGTGTCATTGCTTGTGGTGCACAACATTAGCTTGCCGCCCGGCGAGTTTGGTGGGCCTTACATTGAGCAATTTTTCCAAGGTGAACTAACCTGTAACACGCATCCGTATTTTGATGAAATTCGTGATATGAAAGTCTCTGCGCATTGCTTGATCAAGCGAGATGGCAGCGTGGTGCAATTTGTTCCGTTTAATCGACGAGCTTGGCATGCCGGCGTATCCGTGTTTGAAGGACGAGAGCAGTGCAATGATTTCTCCATTGGCATTGAGCTTGAAGGGACTGACGACCTGCCGTACACCGATGTGCAATATCAAACACTAGGGAATGTTGCCGCCGCGGTAATGCACCATTATCCCGCGATTACTCAAGAACGTATCACAGGGCACCAAGATATAGCGCCGGGAAGGAAAACGGATCCAGGTCGGTCATTTAACTGGAAGACGTTTCGTGATCACTTATAAAAAATTAAAAACAGCCTAATAGCGTAATGCTGTGTTGACGAGACTGCGTCTTAAATGAAACCACAGTGAAATCGCTAGTCTATTTTCATTGGCTTGACCAAATAAATTGGTCTGACCATTGCGAGTTTGTTGATTAATTGCCATCCCGAGTCTAATTGTAATTTCTATGACGCAAATCAAGTTTACGGTGGACACTTAAGCCGCATTCTGGTAACTTTTTACCTGTTTTGTAATTGGTCTTACCAATTGACAATGTCGGTAAATGGGAAAGGACGCGCAGGCACTCCGGCGCCAAATAACGAAGAAGAACGATGGCTATACAACGGATTCGTCAACCCAAACTGTCAGATGTTATAGAGAAAGAGCTTGAAAGCCTGATTCTAGAAGGGACGCTATCGCCGGGGCAGAAATTGCCACCAGAGCGAGAGTTAGCGAAACAATTTGATGTTTCACGCCCTTCTGTTCGAGAAGCGATTCAGCGATTAGAAGCTAAAAAGCTACTGACTCGAAAACAAGGTGGTGGCACATTTGTTAGCGAGCGATTGTGGCAGAGATTTTCTGAGCCGCTGATTGATTTGCTCGCAGAGCACCCAGAAAGCCAATTGGATTTACTGGAGTCTCGGCACGCTCTAGAAGGGGTTTCCTCTTATTTTGCGGCATTACGAGGCACAGAAGAAGATTTAACGCGAGTGTGTCATTGTCACGATAACATTCGCGAAGCTCAGCAACTCGGTGATATCAAAGCCGAAGCCGCTGCGGTTATGCAATACCTTATCGCGGTGACAGAAGCGTCACACAACGTGGTATTGCTGCACATTATGCGCAGCTTGGCGCCGTTGCTAGAGCACAACATTTTACAGAATTTTGAACTGCTGAATCGACGTGAAGATGTCGTTGATAAAGTCAGTAAACACAGAGCAAACATTGTGCAAGCGATCACGGCTGGCGAACCAGAAAAAGCCCGTCAGGCATCGCATGCGCATTTAGCATTTATAGAAGAAACCCTGTTGGATCTGGGTAGGGAAGAAAGTCGCCGTGAGCGCTCTCTTCGCCGGATTCAACAACGCAAGGACGAGTCGGAATAGCGCGTCCTGAGAGCTTTGTCAGTGTATGTGTCCAATAGGACAACGCCGAAGTAGCTGTCAGGATGCGTTTTTTCAGCTGCGATAACATTAGTTTTGTACGAGTCAATCAACGAAAGGATAGAATCGCCATGTCTGAAGTCATGAAAAATGACGTGGACGCACTTGAAACTCAAGAGTGGTTAGAAGCTCTTGCATCAGTCGTTCGTGAAGAAGGTGTAGAACGTGCCCAGTTCCTACTTGAGCAAGTTATGGAAAAGGCACGCCTTGATGGTGTTGATATGCCAACAGGCATCACCACCAACTATGTGAATACCATCCCTGCGGATAAAGAACCAGCATATCCAGGTGACGTAAACCTGGAGCGTCGTATTCGTTCTATCATTCGTTGGAACGCGATCATGATCGTGTTGCGTGCATCGAAAAAAGACTTGGATCTTGGCGGCCACATGGCGTCTTACCAGTCTGCATCTGCATTCTACGAAGTATGTTTTAACCATTTCTTCCGTGCACCTAACGAGGTGGATGGTGGTGATTTGGTTTACTACCAAGGTCACATCTCTCCGGGTATTTACTCTCGCGCGTTTGTTGAAGGCCGCTTGACTGAAGAGCAGCTGGATAACTTCCGTCAAGAAGTTGATGGCAAGGGTATTCCTTCTTACCCGCACCCGAAACTGATGCCTGAGTTCTGGCAGTTCCCGACCGTTTCTATGGGTCTGGGTCCTATTTCTGCTATCTACCAAGCGCGCTTCCTGAAGTATCTTGAAGGCCGTGGCTTGAAAGAAACTGGCGCTCAACGCGTTTACGCATTCTTGGGTGACGGCGAGATGGATGAGCCAGAATCACGTGGCGCGATTTCATTCGCTTCTCGTGAAAAACTGGGCAACCTATGCTTCCTGATCAACTGTAACTTGCAGCGTCTTGACGGCCCAGTCATGGGTAACGGCAAGATTATCCAAGAGCTTGAAGGCCTATTTAAAGGCGCTGGCTGGAACGTTATCAAGGTTGTTTGGGGCAGCGGTTGGGACAAACTGCTGGCGAAAGACACCACAGGTAAACTGCTTCAGTTGATGAACGAAACCATCGATGGTGATTACCAGACGTTTAAGTCTAAAGATGGCGCGTACGTTCGTGCGAACTTCTTCGGTAAATACCCAGAGACGTTGGCATTGGTCGCAGACATGACTGACGAAGAGATCTTCGCGCTGAAGCGTGGTGGTCATGAGCCGTCTAAGTTATTTGCCGCATTCAAAAATGCCGAGCAAACCTCTGATCGTCCAACCGTTATCCTAGCGAAAACCGTTAAAGGTTACGGCATGGGTGAAGCGGCAGAAGGCAAAAACATTGCACACGGCGTGAAGAAAATGGACATGACGCATGTTCAACACCTTCGCGATCGTCTGGGCCTGCAAGAGCTTGTGTCTGATGAAGACATGAAAGCACTTCCTTACTTGAAGTTGGAAGAAGGTTCAGCAGAGTACGAATACATGCATGCACGTCGTAACGCGCTGCACGGTTATACGCCTAAGCGTTTGCCTAAGTTCTCTGAAGCACTTGTTATTCCAGAAGTGGAAGAGTTCAAACCACTGCTTGATGAGCAGAAGCGTGACATCTCTACCACCATGGCGTTTGTTCGTACCCTGAACATCCTCCTGAAAAACAAAGGTATTGGTAAGAACATCGTTCCTATCATTGCCGACGAAGCACGTACTTTCGGTATGGAAGGTCTGTTCCGTCAAATCGGCATTTACAACCCATCAGGCCAAGAATATACGCCTGAAGATCGCAGCGTCGTTTCTTACTACAAAGAAGCAACCTCTGGTCAGGTTCTGCAAGAAGGTATCAACGAACTGGGCGCCATGTCTTCATGGGTCGCTGCAGCAACTTCTTATAGCACCAATGATTTGCCAATGATCCCGTTCTACATCTACTACTCAATGTTCGGCTTCCAACGTGTTGGCGACATGGCGTGGATGGCAGGCGACCAACAAGCACGTGGCTTCCTTCTGGGCGCAACGGCAGGTCGTACTACCTTGAACGGTGAAGGTTTGCAGCACGAAGATGGTCACAGCCACATTCAGGCGAACACCATCCCTAACTGTATCTCTTACGATCCAACGTTCGCGTACGAGCTAGCGGTGATCATGCAAGACGGTATCCGTCGCATGTACGGCCCAGAACAAGAAAACGTGTTCTACTACCTGACGCTGATGAACGAGAACTATGCAATGCCAGGCATGCCAGAAGGCGCTGAAGAAGGCATTCGTAAAGGTATTTACAAGCTTGAGTCTTATGCGGGTGCAAACAAAGTTCAATTGATGAGCTCGGGCACTATCATGAACGAAGTGCGTAAAGCCGCGCAGATCCTGAGCGATGACTACGGTGTAGCGTCTGACATTTACTCTGTTACCTCATTCAATGAGCTAACGCGTGAAGGTCAAGATGCAGAGCGCTTCAACATGTTGAACCCAACCGCAGAGCAAAAAGTGCCATACATCACTCAAGTGATGGGCTCTGAGCCAGCGATTGCAGCAACGGATTACATGAAAAACTACGCAGAACAAGTGCGTGCGTTCATGCCTTCTGAGTCTTTCAAAGTGCTGGGTACGGATGGCTTCGGTCGTTCAGACAGCCGTGAAAACTTGCGCCGTCACTTCGAAGTTAACGCAGGCTACGTTGTTGTTGCTGCGCTGACTGAACTGGCTAAGCGTGGTGATATTGAAAAATCTGTGGTTGCTGAAGCGATTACAAAGTTCGATATCGACACTCAGAAAGTGAACCCACTGTACGCGTAAGAGGCATATATCAATGGCAATCGAAATTAATGTACCAGACATCGGTGCCGATGAGGTTGAAGTAACAGAAATCCTCGTTAGCGTCGGTGACAAAATTGAAGAAGAGCAATCGCTGATCACTGTTGAAGGTGATAAGGCGTCAATGGAAGTACCTGCGTCTCAAGCAGGTATCATCAAAGAAATCAAAATCGTCGTAGGCGATACGGTTTCTACTGGCTCTTTGATCATGATCTTTGAAGAGGCAGGCGCTGCGGCACCTGCTCCAACTCCAGCGGCTGAAGCGCCAGCAGCACCTGTTGCTGCAGCTCCAGTAGCGGCTGAGCTGAAAGAAGTTCATGTGCCAGATATCGGCGGTGATGAAGTTGAAGTTACCGAAATCATGGTAGCGGTTGGCGACAGCATCGAAGAAGAGCAATCTCTTCTTACCGTTGAAGGCGACAAAGCGTCAATGGAAGTACCAGCGCCTTTCGCGGGTGTGCTGAAAGAAATCAAAGTGAACACTGGCGATAAAGTGTCTACTGGTTCTCTTATCATGGTTTTCGAAATTGCAGGGTCTGGCGCAGCAGTTGCAGCAGCACCTGTGGCGGCGGCTCCAGTAGCAGCACCAGCGGCGGCTGAACTGAAAGAAGTTCACGTTCCTGATATCGGCGGCGACGAAGTTGAAGTTACCGAGATCATGGTAGCGGTTGGCGACAGCATTGAAGAAGAGCAATCTCTGATCACTGTTGAAGGTGACAAGGCTTCAATGGAAGTCCCTGCCCCCTTCGCTGGCGTACTGAAAGAAATCAAAATCGCAGCGGGCGACAAAGTCTCTACCGGTTCTTTGATCATGGTATTTGAGACCGTTGGCGCAGCGGGTGCAGCACCTGCTCCTGCGGCAGCAGCACCCGTTGCTTCTGCTCCGGCAGCCGCGCCTGCCGCTCAAGCTGCTTCTGCACCAGCCCCTGCAGCATCAGCAGATTTCGTCGACAACGACGAATATGCACATGCATCGCCAGTGGTTCGTCGTCTAGCGCGTGAGTTTGGTGTTAACTTGTCGAAAGTGAAGGGTTCTGGCCGTAAGAGCCGCATCCTGAAAGAAGACGTTCAGAGCTACGTGAAAGATGCGCTTAAGCGTCTGGAATCTGGCGCAGCAGCGTCTGCATCAGGCAAAGGCGATGGCGCAGCACTGGGTCTTCTTCCTTGGCCGAAAGTTGATTTCAGCAAGTTTGGTGAAACTGAAACCAAACCACTGTCTCGCATCAAGAAGATCTCTGGCGCTAACCTGCACCGTAACTGGGTAATGATCCCGCACGTTACACAGTGGGATAACGCAGACATCACTGAGCTAGAAGCATTCCGCAAAGAGCAGAATGCCGTGGAAGCGAAGAAAGACACTGGCATGAAGATCACCCCATTGGTGTTCATCATGAAAGCCGCTGCGAAAGCACTTGAAGCGTTCCCATCGTTCAACTCTTCGCTGTCAGATGATGGTGAGAGCCTGATCCTGAAGAAATACGTAAACATCGGTATCGCGGTGGACACACCAAATGGTTTGGTTGTTCCTGTATTCCGTGACGTTAACAAGAAAGGCATCTACGAGCTGTCTGCTGAACTGATGGAAGTGTCTAAGAAGGCACGTTCAGGCAAGCTGACTGCGTCTGACATGCAAGGCGGTTGCTTTACTATCTCTAGCCTTGGTGGCTTGGGTGGTACGGCGTTTACCCCTATTGTTAACGCGCCAGAAGTTGGCATCCTGGGTGTATCTAAATCGGAAATGAAGCCGGTTTGGAATGGTAAGGACTTCGTTCCTCGCCTGATGTTGCCTCTGTCACTGTCATACGACCACCGTGTGGTTGATGGTGCAGAAGGTGCACGTTTCGTAACGTACCTGAACGAGTGTCTATCTGACATTCGTCGTCTAGTACTGTAATACGACACCCGATCAGCGTTCGTCTGCATATGACGAACGCTGATTTGATGTATAGCTCACAGGCTATGGGTTTTTATTTTTCAGCTTGTTAACACGGCTGTAAAATGTGGAGCCAAAACGAGCGGTTGCCAATGGCTAACTACTCGCAGTGAAACAACACTGTTCCTACATAACAGTCCGTCATAGAAAAATAAATTAATCTCTTAGCCTGTCAGGGATATAAGACTACAACGAGGTCAGAATGAGTAAAGAAATCAAAACCCAAGTCGTGGTGCTGGGTTCAGGTCCTGCTGGTTATTCAGCCGCATTCCGTTGCGCGGATTTGGGTCTGGAAACTGTTCTGGTAGAAAAATACAGCACGCTGGGCGGAGTTTGTCTTAACGTGGGCTGTATCCCTTCAAAAGCTTTGCTGCACGTTGCTAAAGTGATTGAAGAAGCCAAAGCAATGTCTGAGCATGGTGTTGTTTTCGGCGAGCCGCAAACCGACATTAACAAGATCCGTGTTTGGAAAGAAAAAGTTGTTAATCAACTGACTGGCGGTCTTGGCGGTATGGCTAAGATGCGTAAAGTTAACGTGGTCAATGGTTACGGTAAATTTACCGATCCTAACACCATCGTGGTTGAAGGCGCGGATGGTGCAACCACCATCAAATTCGACAACGCGATCATCGCGGCGGGCTCGCGTCCAATCGAATTGCCATTTATTCCCCATGAAGACCCACGTATTTGGGACTCAACTGACGCACTAGAACTGAATGAAGTTCCAGAAAAGCTGTTGGTGATGGGTGGCGGTATCATCGGTCTAGAAATGGGTACCGTATACCACGCACTGGGTTCTAAAGTTGATGTGGTTGAAATGTTTGACCAAGTTATCCCGGCTGCGGATAAAGACATCATCAAAGTCTTCACTAAGCGTATCAGCAAGAAATTCAACCTGATGCTTGAAACCAAAGTGACTGCGGTTGAAGCAAAAGAAGACGGCATTTACGTTTCAATGGAAGGCAAAAAAGCCCCCGCTGAGCCTACACGTTATGATGCGGTGCTGGTGGCTATCGGTCGCGTACCAAACGGTAAGCTGATGGACGCAGAAAAAGCCGGTATCGAAGTTGATGAGCGTGGTTTCATCAACGTTGATAAGCAATTGCGTACCAATGTTGCACACATCCATGCAATCGGTGACGTTGTTGGCCAACCAATGTTGGCACACAAAGGTGTTCATGAAGGCCACGTAGCGGCAGAAGTGATTTCTGGTAAGAAACACTACTTTGACCCGAAAGTGATTCCTTCAATTGCGTACACTGAGCCAGAAGTTGCCTGGGTAGGTAAGACCGAGAAAGAAGCGAAAGCAGAAGGCATCAACTATGAAGTTGCTACTTTCCCTTGGGCTGCTTCTGGTCGTGCGATCGCCTCTGATTGTTCAGACGGTATGACGAAGATGATCTTCGACAAAGATACACACCGTGTCATCGGTGGTGCTGTTGTTGGTACTAACGGTGGCGAGTTGCTGGGCGAAATTGGTCTGGCGATTGAGATGGGCTGTGATGCAGAAGACATCGCACTGACTATCCACGCTCACCCAACGCTGCATGAGTCTGTTGGCTTGGCTGCGGAAGTATTTGAAGGTTCAATCACTGACCTGCCAAACGCAAAAGCAATGAAAAAGAAAAAGTAATTATTTTTCGCTGATTTGTTAGAAACGCCTCGATTTTCGAGGCGTTTTTTTTTGCCAATTTGTCACATGCTATTTTGATTAGACTGTCTGTTAATCTGGGGTGGTTAGCTATATTGATGAATTTTGGAAGGAGGCAATGAAAATTAAAAATACATTGTATTTTTTAGTGTGTTATATCAATAATTCTGCATATTATATTTCGTATCAATAGTTTGAGTTGATACCATACGCCATGCCGAATATTGGGTGCTAACGCATATGCTGCTACAGAGGGCGCCCAATGTCTGCCAGATTATTTGGATATTCATAGCCGCGCTTTATTTCGCGAATCGACGCTAGATCCACTTATTTTCCTATCATTTAACGCCGTCATCTATTCGCACTTGAGGAATTATGCAGTTCATTAGTCAACTTTCATTCCGTACCAAATTATTTATTCCCCTTGGGTTTGTTTCAGTCATCTTTACGATTGTGTTGGCGATGACTTACCAAACGTTCGAACGTCAGGTCGCGCTTAATTCGACATTGAATGATCTGCTTAATCCGACGGTTGAAAGTATTGATGATGCTTATCGCGATCTCTATCAAGTGCTAGGCAGTGTTGAAGGTTTGTTGGCGAAAGGCGTGACGCAAGAAATGGTCGAGAAGCAGACGTTTGAGTTTAACGACAACGCACCGAATACCCTTCCTCGTTTGAAAGTTGTACAGCGTGTTATCGATGCGGGCGTGATTGATGTGAGCCATCAAGCGACACTGAATCGTTTGATCAATAATACAGACTCATGGACTTCAGAGCTCGAAAGATTGATCCGAACGCCTGATTCGGCGAGCCGCCAATATGCCAATAGTTATGAAGGCATAGAAGATACATTTGCTCAGTTGCGTGGCGATATTAAAATTCTATCTAAGGCTATTAGTCAGGTATCAGCACAAATTTCTGCAGATATCGATGCGTCTACCATTCAAGCCGAGCGTTTGATTGTTGGCGGCACCATTGGCGCGCTAATTCTCGCGGTGCTTGGCGGTGTTTTACTGTCGAACATGCTACTTAAACCCGTGAAAGAGATGGGTGATGCTCTTGAAAATATTGCTTCAGGTGATGGTGATCTCACGCAGCGTCTGACGGTGCGTTCAACGGATGAAATTGGTCAGCTAGGCGAGTCATTCAATCGCTTCGTCGCTAAGATACAGGCGAGTATTAAAGAGGTCGTTGATGCATCTAATCATGTTCGTGAGCACACTGAACAGATTGAAATCGCCATTCGCAGCAGTGTGACGGAAACGGAAAATCAGCATCGCGAGAGTGACATGATTGCCGCCGCGGTGCAGGAGATGAGCGCAAGCAGCATGCAAATCAGCCAGAATGCGTCGGATGCCGCAGATGCAACAGGCACGGCCACGCAGGAAATTGGCGCAGCGCAGAGCAGTGTTGCTGGCACTGTAGCGGCAATGTCTTCGTTACGCAGCCGTATTGAACAGTCACAGACTATGATCACGTCGTTGAATCACGATGTAGATAGCATTGCGTCAATCGTTGATGTGATTCGTGGTATCGCAGAGCAAACCAACTTACTCGCATTGAATGCGGCAATTGAAGCGGCACGTGCGGGTGAGCAGGGCCGAGGGTTTGCGGTAGTTGCGGATGAAGTGCGTAACTTGGCAAACAAAACGCAACAAAGCACAGAAGAGATCCGCAACATGATCGAACGTCTGGAAACGGGCACCCGAAATGCGGTTTCATCCATGAATGAAAGCAGCGAAGCAAGCAATGACACCGTGTCGCACATTCAACAAACGTCTGAATACCTCGATGCCGTGTCCTCGATGATCATCACCATCAACGATCAAAACGCACAAGTTGCTACTGCGTCATCGCAACAAAAGGCAGTTTCAGAAGACATCAGCCGAAATATTCACGGTATTGTCGAAAATGGTCAGCGTGTTTACCAGAATCTGGGGAGCGTTGAGCAGACATGCGCGGAATTGGCAGACAAGAGCCGTCAGTTAGATAACGTGGTTAGTGGTTTTCGCGTCTAAAAGAGAAATATTCATCTCTCGTTGATAAAACGCCACATTTGTGGCGTTTTTTTATGACTGACATAAAGGGTATTGTTGTTCACGTTATTCCCTCACTTCCTCATTTGCTAATTAACATCAGTAAGACATTTCCCTGATACATAGGTGAGATGATATTGTGTTCCATTCACCCAGAGTCTGTGTGCCATCGTGGTTTGCGTTCGAGGTGAATACGCTAAGTGATTGAAAATAAAAAATCACGTAAACAGTATTACTTAACCTCACAGACCGCCAAATACTCAGAATTCATGTTTTTCTCCATAGTATCGATGGTTCATCGGTGTTAATTACGCGCAAAGAAATATTAACATTGCAAGGCAGCACAACATGTTGATTAGGCTTTTAAAAGGAAGATTCATCGCCACCCTAGTGCTTGCAGTCGCCATGCTGTTTGCATCATTCGCATTTTCACAAGAGAAAATATCTCGTCCTACCGTAGGGTTAGTCTTGGGCGGCGGCGGCGCGAAAGGGGCTGCGCATGTTGGTGTGCTTAAAGCTCTCGAAGAAATGCGGATCCCGGTGGACTATATCGCTGGGACCAGTATGGGGGCGTATGTTGGTGGGCTGTATGCCATTGGTATGACGGCTGACGAAATCTCGGTGCTGATGGAATCCATTGATTGGAACGCCGGGTATCAAGATCGCGTCTATCGAGGAGATCGACGCACGCGTGATAAAGAGCATGAAGATCGCTATAACCTATCAACGAATTTCGGTTTTGACTTCAAAAGCTTAAAAACCCCCCAAGGGATTGTCCAAGGCCAGAATATGATCCGTATTCTGCGTGAGTCTACGGGTAATCTTCCTTCCTTTGAGTCCTTCGATCAAATGGTGGTGCCTTACCGTGCGGTTGCGACGGATATCGAGAGATTAGTTCCGGTTGTGATTGGTGACGGCCAGTTAACAGAGGCAATGCTGGCCAGTATGGCGGTGCCCGGTGCGCTGCCGCCTGTTGAGCTTGAAGGGCGCTACCTTGTCGACGGTGGCTCAGTAAACAACATGCCGGTTGATGTCGCTAAAGCGTTGGGCGCAGACATAGTTATCGCGGTGGATATCAGTACGGATTACAGTCCTGCGGCGGAGCTAGGTTCTTATCTTTCTGTCATGAATCAGCTGGTTAACTATATGGTGCGAAATAGCACCGATCAGCAGATAGCCAATATGAGCGACGACGATATCTTGCTGACGCCACAAGTCGGAGACATGGAAACCACAGAGTTCGATCGTATGCCCGAGGCTTACGAGAAAGGCTATTTGGTGGCGTTTGAACACAAAGACGTGCTCAAAGAGTTGGGCTTAACCTCTGGGCAATATCAGATTTATATCGAGAAAAAACAACGTCGCCGCAGATTGATGGTTTATGGCAATATTTTGTCAGTTGATAACATTATCATCAATAACGATACCAGCTTTTCAGATGACGTCCTCAAAGCCAGATTATCCCTTGAAACGGGGCGAGTGGACTCGAATGAACTTGAGAAATCGGTTCAAAATCTCTACGCCTTAGATCGGTTTGAAACCGTGCGTTATCACCTTGAGCGCCAAGGTGAAGAAAATGTCCTCGTTGTTGATGTTAAAGAGAAAAGCTGGGGGCCAAACTTTGTCGACTTCCGTTTTGCGTTAGAAGACAACTTTGAATCGGATACTAATTTTTCTGCCGGTGTCAGTATCAATAGCACAGGGCTTACTGATTATGGTGCAGAGTTAAGAACGCTCTTTGAGCTGGGCACGGACAAGCGCGCACAGGCAGAGTTGTATCTCCCGTTTTCTGCCGATCAGCTTTACTTTGCGCAAGTGCTTGGTGGATTGGAAGTGCGTGAGCGAGATGCGTATTACCGCTCTGATGAACCCAATTTGGGCGAAGATACATTCACCGTGGACGCTCGTTACAGTGAGGTCATTGCAGATGTTGGCATAGGTTGGCAACCCCAGCTTTGGGGTGAGTTTATGCTGGGTTATCGGTATATCGATGGTGAAGAAGAGTTGGCGGGTGGGTTATCTGAACTCAAATATCAGCGCGAGATGCCTTATATCAGTGTGACGTTAGATGCGTTGGATAATCGTGTTTTTCCGAACCGTGGCGGCTATCTTAATATGTCGTTGGGCTACGCAAGAGATCAATTAGACAGTAGCGAAGGGCGATCAATTGCCGAAGCCAGTGTGCTCAATATCGAGGGCATTTACGCAAAGAACATCGGTAAACATACCGTTTATGGTAAAGCCAAGTACGGCACCATTAATGCGCGAGTCGGAAGCGTTGCCATTGAACCTCATGAATTAGGGGGGTTCCTTAACCTGTCAGGTATACCGCGAGACTCGTTGTGGGCAAACAATATCGCTTTTGGTGCGGTTGTTTATCGATATCGTCTGCTGGATAACGACTTCGGTTTGTTTAAATCTCCTGTTTATTTAGGGACATCTATTGAGTATGGCGGAGTGTGGAACAACCCAGATTTTTCGCTAAAAGAAGTACCGTTTTATGCCGCAGGCAGTATATTTGCGGGAGTTGATTCGCCATTGGGTCCAATCATTGTCGCCTATGGTCGTACAGAAAATGATCTCGATTCGTTCTATTTTATAGTCGGGTCTGATTTTTAAAGGACTGCGAGGAAGGTGAGAGCCACTTTCTCATCGCCAAACCAAATGTTTCATTCCATGGCTGGAATTTAAAATTTGGTTAAAAAGTGATAACATACCAGCTTCGTCATGCAAGGCACTATAGAAAGATAGTTACCCTACGTTTCGTTAAGGTGCCTGCAAGCCGAGCTTAATTCCAAGGATGTCTGGCCGCGATGGTCAGACCGCAATATGAGGAAAACGTCGTGCTTGAAGCCTACCGTAAACACGTCGAAGAACGTGCTGCTCAGGGTATTGTCCCTAAACCACTTGATGCGGATCAAACCGCAAGCCTAATTGCATTGCTCAAGAACCCACCTGCGGGCGAAGAAGCTATTCTTATCGACCTGCTTGAAAACCGTATTCCACCGGGTGTTGATGAAGCCGCATATGTAAAAGCGGGCTTTTTGGCAGCTGTATCAAAAGGCGAAGCAAGCTCACCATTAGTTAGCAAAGAAAAAGCGGTTGAGCTGCTTGGTACCATGCAAGGTGGCTACAATATTGAGCCCCTGATCGACATGCTAGAAGATGAGGCATTGGCGCCAATTGCTGCTAAAGCACTGTCACACACCTTGCTAGTATTTGATTCTTTCTATGACATCGAAGAAAAAGCCAAAGCAGGTAATGCGTACGCGAAACAAGTCATGCAAGCTTGGGCGGATGCGGAGTGGTTCCTGTCTAAGCCAAACGTTCCTGAAAAAGTCACACTGACTGTATTTAAGGTGACCGGTGAAACGAACACCGATGACCTGTCTCCAGCCCCTGATGCCTGGTCACGTCCTGATATTCCATTGCATGCTCTGGCAATGCTGAAAAACGCCCGTGACGGTATCGAACCTGATCAAGCTGGCGTTGTTGGTCCAATCAAACAAATTGATGCTTTGAAAGAAAAAGGTCATCAACTGGTTTACGTTGGTGACGTTGTTGGTACGGGCTCTTCACGTAAATCTGCGACTAACTCAGTGCTTTGGTTTATGGGCGATGACATTCCAAACGTGCCTAATAAGCGCGCGGGTGGTTTTTGTCTGGGCGGTAAAATCGCACCTATCTTCTTTAACACTATGGAAGATGCAGGCGCACTGCCTATCGAGCTAGACGTTGCTAAGCTGAACATGGGTGACGTGATTGACGTCTATCCATTCAAAGGCGAAGTATGTAGCCACGGCACTGACAACGTGTTGTCTACCTTCTCATTGAAAACTGACGTGCTGTACGATGAAGTGCGCGCGGGTGGCCGTATTCCGTTGATCATTGGCCGTGGTCTGACTGATCGCGCTCGTGAAGCAATGAGTCTTTCACCTTCTGAGGTGTTCCGCCGTCCATTACCTGCTGTTGAATCTGATAAGGGCTTCACCCTTGGTCAGAAGATGGTAGGTAAAGCGTGTGGCGTTCAGGGGATTCGCCCTGGAACGTACTGTGAGCCAAAAATGACCACAGTAGGTTCTCAAGACACCACCGGTCCTATGACTCGTGATGAGTTGAAAGATTTGGCGTGTCTTGGCTTCTCTGCTGACCTAACGATGCAGTCTTTCTGCCACACCTCAGCGTACCCGAAACCTGTTGACGTCGTGACTCACCACACACTGCCTGATTTCATTCAGAACCGTGGTGGTGTAGCACTGCGCCCGGGTGATGGTGTTATCCACTCATGGCTAAACCGTATGCTGCTGCCTGATACCGTCGGTACGGGTGGTGACTCACACACCCGTTTCCCGCTGGGCATCTCGTTCCCAGCAGGCTCAGGTCTGGTTGCGTTTGCTGCTGCGACAGGTGTTATGCCATTGGATATGCCAGAATCAATTTTGGTGCGTTTCAAAGGCGAACTACAACCGGGTATCACACTGCGTGATCTGGTCCATGCGATCCCTTACTTTGCGATCAAGCAAGGTCTGTTGAACGTAGAAAAAGCGGGCAAGATCAACGCATTCTCTGGTCGAATTCTTGAAATCGAAGGTGTTGAACATCTCACGGTTGAACAAGCGTTTGAACTTTCAGATGCCTCTGCAGAGCGTTCTGCTGCTGGCTGTACGGTGAAACTGTCACAAGAATCTGTGTCAGAGTACCTTCAGTCAAACATCGTGATGTTGAAGTGGATGATCAGCGAAGGGTATGGCGATCGCCGTACCATCGAGCGTCGTATCACGGCAATGGAATCATGGTTGGCGAATCCAGAACTGATGGAAGCTGACAAAGACGCAGAATATGCAGAAGTGATCGAAATCGATCTGGCTGATATCAAAGAACCTATCCTGTGTGCACCTAACGACCCAGATGACGCGCGTTTGCTGTCTGATGTTGCGGGTGACAAGGTTGATGAAGTCTTCATTGGTAGCTGCATGACCAACATTGGTCACTTCCGTGCGGCAGGTAAATTGCTTGAGAAATTTGGTGGCACCTTGTCGACCCGTTTGTGGGTTGCGCCACCGACGAAGATGGACCGTGATCAGCTAACGGAAGAAGGTTACTACGGTATCTTCGGCCGTGCTGGTGTGCGTATCGAAACGCCAGGGTGTTCACTGTGTATGGGTAACCAAGCGCGTGTCGCTGATAAAGCGACCGTGATTTCTACCTCTACCCGTAACTTCCCGAACCGTTTGGGTACAGGTGCGAATGTTTATCTGTCTTCTGCAGAGTTAGCATCTGTTGGTGCGATTATTGGCCGTATTCCAACGGTTGAAGAATACCTAGAGTACGCGAAGCAAATCGATGCGACGGCAGCAGATACTTATCGTTATCTGAACTTCCACCGTATGGATGAGTACACCAAAAAAGCGGATGAAGTCATTATCCAAACCGCGGTATAAGCATCAGTGGTGAGTCTCGAGAAACGAGACGCTAGATAAGAGAAAGCCTCCAGATTTGGAGGCTTTTTTGTATCGAAGGAAAATCGGACCTAGGGCTTTGAGGCAATGTTTAGATTTCTCATTGCTCTAAAACTTTTCCTAGGGATTAGGACCTGCCCTTCCTAGCACCTTATTTTTATCATTCTCGCCACGTTCTCTGCCGTCAGTTCGACATTTTCTTTTGCGTTAGCCAGTGCTTCTTCCAACGTGCATGCGCCTGAGACCACGCTGAATAGGGCATCTATGCCATGATCGTAAACCACCACGCTGTCTTGGGTAATACTGCCTGCAATACCGATAACGGGCACGCCAAATTGCTTGGCACAGCGAGCGACGCCAATCGGCGTTTTACCGTGAATGGTCTGGCTGTCGATACGGCCTTCACCCGTGATCACGAGATCGGCATCTTTAACGTGTGCTGACAAATCCACGGCATCCATGACGATATTAATACCCGGTCGAAGATCGGCGTTGAAGATCCCCAGCAATGCTGCGCCCATGCCACCTGCAGCACCTGCGCCAGCACGGTTTTTCACATCGCTGTTGAGCTGAGTTTTCATGATCTCTGCGTAGTGTGCGAGGTTGCTGTCCAAGGTGCTTACCATCTCCGGTGTTGCGCCTTTTTGAGGGCCAAACACCGCAGATGCACCTTTTTCACCACACAGTGGGTTATCAACGTCACAGGCTACTTCCAGCTTTACGTTGGCAAGGCGTGGGTCTATTTCTGTCATGTCGATGGTATGTAGATTGGCCAGTGCGCCACCGCCATAACCGATGGCATGACCATCGTTGTCTAGCAGTTTTACACCCAATGCTTGTGCCATACCTGCACCACCATCATTAGTGGCGCTGCCGCCAATGCCGACGATCAAGTGTTTTGCACCATGGTCCAGTGCGGCTTTGATTAGCTCGCCCGTACCATAGCTGGTGGTTTGGAGTGGATTACGCTGAGCAGAGGGCACTAAATGTAGGCCGGAAGCCGCGGCCATTTCGATCACGGCAGTCTCGCCAGTACCGAGTAAACCAAAGAAGCCGTCAGCAGGTAGGCCTAAAGGGTCTGTGACGGTCACATCGACGATGTGACCGTCTGTTGCATCAACTAGAGATTGAACCGTGCCTTCACCGCCGTCTGCCATCGGTAGCTTAACGATCTCTACATCTTTCATCACGCGTCGGAATCCGCACTCAATGGCTGTCGCAACATCCATGGCTGAAAGACTTTCTTTGTAAGAATCAGGGGCAATAACAATTCGCATTTATCGGCTCCAGCTCGATTTAATCACTATTACAGAAAGACGAGGCTAAGAAGATACACGGTGATGATACCCGTTATACCTTGTACTAAGGTTGCGGCAGTCTGCGCGCGGTAAGCGGTACTGACTGACATTTTGCTGAATTGGGTCACAACCCAGAAGAAGCTGTCATTGGCGTGAGAAACGGTCATCGCACCCGCACCAATTGCCATTACGGTCAGCACGCGCCCCATTTCTGAGGCTAGCCCTAGATCGCCCAGCATTGGTGCGACAAGTGCCGAGGTGGTGACAAGCGCCACGGTGGACGAACCCTGCGCCGTTTTTAATGCAGCAGCGACAATGAACGGCATGAACAAACCAATGCCAAATGTTGAAAGGGTTTCACCCAGTTGTGGGCCCACACCCGTTGCTTTCAATACTGCACCAAACGCGCCGCCAGCACCTGTGATGAGCAAAATAGGTGCCGCTGTTTTGATGGCTTCATTGACTTGTGCGGTCAGCGCTGCGCCTTTACTTGGATTCTCTTCATTGGTTTTAATCAATGGAAGTGCAAGGAAGAGGCCGATAACCAAGGCGTTAAGTGGTGAGCCAAGGAATGCGAGAATTTCTTTAAACGAACCGTCGCCAAGTGGAGCACTTGGGTAGTTAGCCACTGAACCCAAACAAATAAGCAGGATGGGGATCAAGATAGGAGAAAACGCCTGTGTTGCTGTTGGCAACACACCATAGCGCGCTTTTAGTTCTTCATAGTTTTCCATGACCTCATCATCTTCACCGCACTCATAGCGTTTGGCGGCGAAGTTGGCCCATGCAAGACCCGCAAGTGCCGTGATCGCGGAAACAAAAAGACCAACACCGATAACCAAGCCGAGGTTGTTGGTCAGCCCTAGATTACCTGCTGCTGCAATAGGGCCTGGTGTAGGTGGAACGAAAGTGTGTGTGGCATAAAGCCCTGTTGCTAATGCAACGCTCATTCCGACCGCTGAAACGTTCATCCGTTTTGTCAAAGAGCGTTTCAATGAGTTGAGAATGACATAACCAGAATCGCAGAAAACGGGGATAGAAACGAGATAGCCAATGAGCGACATGGTGAGGTGAGGAAAGCGTTCGCCCAGCAACTTAATGATGGTATCAGCCATGGTAATGGCCGCACCAGAGCGCTCCAATATGGTACCTATGATGGTACCCAGCATGATAACAAGTCCGATATAACCCAGTATTCCGCCAAAACCACCACTGATGGTTTTCGCGATGTCGCCGAGCGGCAACCCTGACAATAATGCTGTTAAAAAAGCAGCGCCTAATAGCGCCAGAAACGGGTGGATTTTGAACATTGAAGTGGATAGCACAACAAAGGCTATGGCCACGATGAGCACGATAACGAGTTCCATCTAGAGTTCTCCTTGTAGGGGTAAGATAGTTGTTCTTGTTGTTATCGTGTGTATTTTGAGGGTCTGCTAAGTGTAATTCTATGTATGGTTTGACAATAAATAGCGATCAAAACAGTTTCTATTTGTTCATTGATACAATCCATTGTGATGAAGGCTTGATCATGAGTGTTGCGTACAGAATGGCTCTATCTTGAAAGTGGCTGAGTTTCAAACCGGTGCACTCCTCTGCGGTACGTAATCGATAGCGGACAGTGTTAGGGTGAACAAAAAGAGCCAAAGCGGTTTTTCCAATATCACAGTTATTTTCGAACCAAGACACGAGGGTTCTGCTTAAAGGCTCACCTTTGTCCAGCAGTGGCTGGATTGTCGCTAGTACGTAATGTTGCTGCCACTGCTCTGACACTGGGTTTAGCAATGCTAAAAAACGGTGTTGCTCTGTGTGAGCAAGCATAATTTCCTTGGGCAAGCCGTTGAGCAGTGAACAGCTTGCACTAAACTCAGCCGACACATCTTGCGGAGAGTAGGCGGGTTGGCTGAATACCCATCGGCATAATGCTGTCGCCTCTGATTGCTTCACCAGTCTCTCTTGCTGTTTTTTCCAGAATCGATCAATCGACTCTTGCTTCTTTCCTTGCAGAGGAACAAGAAAGACCAGAAGTGCATCGTTGAATCCGGCTTTGAGCATCTGGTCATTTTCTTTCAGTAGCGTTTTTGCTAACTGGCGCTGATCAACGGTCAGTTGATGATGGCAAAGCGCAACACCAAATGGTTGATGAAGATCGATGTGTAATCGAGCCGCAATAGCACTTAATCGTTGGGCGTCTGGTTCGTATTGAAGCCATTGGAGAACTAATTCTTCTTTGCGGATCTCACTCCACTGCAATTGTTCTAGTTCATAAGCATGCTCGACGGTCATTTCAGCTGCCATACGCACGAGCTCACCATACTGTCGAACATCATCCAAGTGCCCCGATATGCCAATCACACCGATGGCTTCTTCTTTGAAGAAGATCGGAAGGTTAACGCCCGGCTTAACGCCATGCATGTTGTGTTGCATGTCTTTGGTGATTTCAATAATTCGGCGCTCAGACATGGCCAAAATGGCCCCCTCGTGACGTTGATGCAAACGGGAAGGGTCGGTAGACGCAATGATGTAGCCACGTTCATCCATAACGTTTAGCGCGTTATTTATGATCTTTATCGCCCGTTGGACAATGGCATGTGCAATCTGTGAGGTAATCTTCATTGATAGCTAGGAGAATTTCGGAAAGTATGGCGTTTACCTTACCTCGCAATGAGAAATAGTGGCGGGTTGCGTATCGATAATGTGAAGGTTGCGGTTCAATAATCCGATTGCATTTTTCCGCTAAATCGAAACAATGAGCGCGCTATTTTGAGGAGCACACCCTGTGGATTACGAATTTCGACGCAATACTTTAGACGACAGCTTTCATGTCACTCTCTCTATGGGACATGAAGCGCTAGGACGTTGGCTCATTGATGAGCTGGCAACAGATCACGCTGAAATTGATAGGGTTTTGGAAAACCTTAACCGTGTCATAAATCATGGTGGCGAGTGGGATCGCCCGGGTAAGGTATTTTTGTTGCAGCTGACACAAGAAGAAGCCGTGGTGCAAGCCAATGCAATGCTGGAAAACCACGATGAAGAAATGCCAGAGCATGATTTTCATACCTATGAAGAAGAAAGCGTGTCTGTTTGCGGACCAGAAGATCTCCTTTTGGTGCTAGAGGCATGGCAAGACTTTATTCGTCGATACGGTCGCTAACACTATGATTTAAGGGTAATACAGCGCGCTGCTGCTGTATGCCCAACTTCCTTTCTAATCCTTGTCTGCTTTTCTCTTCGCCACGTATTGGTGCATCTATTCCCCGCACGCCATTCTCTGCATGAAATTAGTGAACCCTCTGCACCAAGTTAGTGCGAAATGAATTACCGATCAATCTAATTCTTGGTTAAGTTATTGTATTTTAATGATAATAAAAACTGGCACGTGATTTGTTATGTATTTGTACAGAACATCTTAAATACGGTTCTTCAAGGAGACGGGAATGAAACTTATCAATGCGATTATCAAGCCATTTAAGCTCGATGACGTGCGTGAAGCACTCGCCGAAGTCGGCGTGGATGGAATGACGGTATCTGAAGTGAAAGGCTTTGGTCGTCAAAAAGGTCACACAGAGCTGTATCGCGGCGCAGAATATCAGGTCGATTTTCTGCCAAAAGTGAAGCTGGAAATTGCAGCGCACAGTGAAAACGTGGACGAAATTATCGAAGCGATCAGCAAGGCGGCGCAGACCGGCAAGATTGGTGATGGAAAGATTTTTGTTTATGACCTCCAGCAAGCGGTACGTATTCGTACTGGCGAGATGGATGCGGAAGCAATTTAAGGTTTAAGGGAGTACTGAAAATGGAATTATCAACCACTGTGACAGAGTTGCGTTACGCACTCGATACCTTTTTCTTCTTGATTTCTGGTGCGCTGGTGATGTGGATGGCCGCAGGCTTTGCCATGTTAGAAGCGGGCTTGGTGCGTTCAAAAAATACCACTGAAATATTAACGAAAAACGTGTGTTTGTATGCGATTGCCTGTACCACTTACCTTTTGGTGGGCTACAACATCATGTATGTCGATAACTCTGAAGGTGGCTGGTTGCCGTCATTAGGCATGTTGATTGGCGTACAAAGCGAAGGCGCGGATCACTCTCTGGCTTCTGACTTCTTCTTCCAAGTTGTCTTCGTTGCAACGGCAATGTCTGTGGTTTCTGGCGCGGTTGCTGAGCGCATGAAACTGTGGGCTTTCCTGGTTTTCTCAGTGGTTCTGACTGCCTTTATTTACCCAATGGAAGGTTACTGGACATGGGGCGGTGGCTTCTTGTCAGAAGCAGGCTTTAGCGATTTCGCTGGCTCAGGCATCGTTCACATGGCAGGTGCTTCTGCCGCATTGGCGGGTGTGTTGCTGCTAGGTGCTCGTAAAGGTAAATACGGTAAGAACGGTCAAATATATCCAATTCAAGGCTCAAACCTGCCATTGGCAACCTTGGGTACCTTTATCCTGTGGTTCGGTTGGTTCGGCTTTAACGGCGGCTCACAGCTGATGATTTCAGATTTTGAAAACGCGACAGCGGTGGGTCAAATTTTCTTGAACACCAATGCTGCGGCAGCGACAGGTGCTTTGGTTGCGCTGGGTGTCTGTAAAGCAACGTGGGGCAAAGCTGACTTGACCATGGTTCTGAATGGCGCCTTGGCGGGCTTAGTCGCCATCACTGCTGACCCATTGTCACCATCGCCAGTTGCGGCCTTGGTTATCGGTGGCTTAGCAGGCGCATTGGTTGTTATCAGTATCGTTGGCCTAGATAAAGTGAAGATTGATGATCCAGTGGGTGCAATTTCAGTGCACGGTACGTGTGGTTTGTTCGGTCTGATGGTCGTGCCATTCAGCAATGCAGATGCATCGTTTGGTGCACAGTTGTTCGGTGCGGCAGTTATCTTCGCTTGGGTATTTGGTGCAAGCCTCGTGGTCTGGGCTGTACTGAAAGCCACCATGGGTATTCGTGTCACTGAGGAAGAAGAGCTTGAAGGCATGGACTTCCACGATTGTGGTGTGGATGCTTACCCTGAGTTCGTCAGCGTGAGATAAATCGTACAAATAACCGAGCAAAAAGCCTCACATCCTAGCGGTGTGGGGCTTTTTTTGTTTGTGCTTCATTTGGTTGACGTTGCACACTATTTGCTAATGTACGCCTTCCACGATCCGATAAACGATATCACTGTGTGACAATTTCTGGCCCCATAAACGTGTTGGGTAGGAAGGTTGAAAGCCATGGGATATAGGTGACCATGATGAGGAAGACGAACAAGACTGCCAAGAATGGAAGCGATGCCTTCACGACCCGCATCATCGGCATACCTGCCACCCCTGAGGTCACAAATATGTTGAGCCCAACCGGGGGCGTAATCATTCCGATTTCCATGTTCACGACCATGATGATGCCAAGGTGAATGGGGTCAATCCCCAGTTGAATCGCGATAGGGAACACCAAGGGGGCAACGATAACCAGCAAGCCTGACGGTTCCATAAACTGACCACCAATCAACAGGATCACGTTGACAACAATGAGAAAGACAACCGGACCAAACCCTGCAGATAACATTGACTCCGCTATCTGTTGTGGGATTTGCTCATCCGTCAGCACATGCTTCAGGATCAGCGCGTTCGCAATGACGAAAAGCAATGTCACTGCCAGCTTGCCACCTTCAAACAGCGTTTTTTGTGTGTCTTTGTGGAAAAGGGCCGTGATTAAGGTCTGTGGTTTCTTCCAGACACTGTCACCGCTTTCAGCCAATGGCCCCATATCTTTATAAATGAACGTCGCGATGAAATAGGCATAAACTGCAGCAACGGCTGCGGCTTCTGTTGGGGTGAAAATACCGCCATAGATACCACCGAGAATGATAACGATCAGGAATAAGCCCCACCCCGCTTCTCGTGCTGAATCAAAAACTTCTTTCCAACCCTTCCATTCTCCTTTTGGAAGGTCTTTCACTTTGGCAATCACGTAAATGGTGAGCATCAACATGAAACCCGCTAACAATCCAGGAATAACACCTGCCAAGAACATACGGCCAACTGACACCTCCACTGACGCGGCATAAACAACCATGACGATGGAAGGCGGGATCAAAATACCCAATGTCCCCGCGTTGCAGATAACGCCAGCAGCAAAGTCTTTTGAATAACCCACCTGACGCATCGCAACAATCACAATGGAGCCAATGGCAACAACGGTAGAAGGCGATGAACCTGAAAGTGCAGCAAACAACATACAGGCAAAAACACCCGCAATGGCTAGACCACCTGGCAAATGACCCACACAGGCGATAGAGAAGCGGATAATGCGTTGGGCAACGCCCCCTGTCGTCATAAAGGACGAGGCGAGAATAAAGAATGGGATTGCTAGAAGGGTGTAATGGCCTTCAAAGGCCGAAAACAGTGTTTGCCCAACAGAGGCCAGCGAGCTGTCTGAAAACCAGAGCAGGAACAGAATTGAGGACATTCCCAGTGAGACGGCGATCGGTACACCGACAAGCAGAAGCCCAATTATCAAAATAAATAGTAATGCGACGTCCATTAGTCTGCTTTCCCCACTTGTTCGCGAATTTCTTCAAGTTCATCTTCCACTTCATGGCTCGCAATAATGCGGTCCGTTTTACCCGTCCAGATCATCCAAAATGCCTGGCAAAAGCGCACCAAGAGGAGAAGCATGGAAAGAGGTAATATCAAGTAAGGAATAAAGCGTGGGATTTTTTCATAGGGTTCGCCTTCATTGAAAATGTCGGCCAACCATGCAAAGGTTTCCGGCATGGGAATGTCATTCACTTCATACCACCCTTTTTCTCTGAATTTATCTTCAAACCCTGTGGGGAACCAGCGCCCCTCAGTAGCGGGTAAGTTGGCAAAGTTAGCCCAATAATCCCAACTGCCCTTCAAGAGCAAAAAGGCAAAACCAATACAGGTAAATGCAGCAAACAGACCCAGTGCTCTTCTTACTTTTTCGGGGAATAAATTGATGAGAACATCGACGCCAAGGTGTGCCCCTTTTTTGACGGCGTAAGATGCGCCAAGCAGAACTAACCAGGCGAAGAGAAAGACTGTGAGCTCTAGGGCCCACAAGATATTCGAATTAAATACATATCGTGCAATAACATTGGCGAACGTCAGTGCTGTCATTAGACCTAAAATGCCAGCGATAACTTTTTCTTCGACAACGTCTGTAAAACTGGATTCTGTTTTCATCACAGTACTCCTGAAAAAGACAGGGGGAGTCCTAGGACTCCCCCTTAAATCGAAGACTAATATTTGGCGTTGATTTGTTGGGCGGTATCAATACTGTCCTGACCAACGTCTTTTGCAAATTGTGTCCAAACTGGCTTCATGGTATCGACCCATTCTTGGCGTTGCGCCTCAGTCAGCTGACGGACTTCTTCTCCGGTATTCAACACGTGCTGGCGGGCAGCTTGGTTGACTTTAAAGCTCTCAGAATTCCGTTGGTCGGTGACTTCCTGCAGGATTTGCAAGAACTGAACGCGCGTTCCTTCATCAAGGCTATCTAACCAGTCAACGGATGCCACAACGAGGTAGTCGAGAACGCCATGGTTGGTTTCAGTGATGCCATCTTGCACTTCAAAAAATTTCTTACCGTAGATGTTTGACCAAGAGTTCTCCTGACCATCAACCACGCCTTGTTGAAGGGCGCCATACACTTCAGAGAACGCCATTTTCTGAGGAGATCCCCCGATAGCTTTCATTTGTGCGACTAGCACGTCAGATGACATAACACGGAATTTTAGGCCGTCAGCATCTGTGGGGGTGATAAGCGGTTTATTCGCTGACATCTGTTTCATGCCGTTGTGCCAGAATGTTAGCCCCTGAAGACCACGGCGTTGCATGCTGTCTTTGAGCTTTTGACCCGTTTCAGAGGATTGAAACTCATCCACTGCCTCAATGTTCTTAAACATGAATGGCAGATCAAAGATGCGGAATTTTTTTGTGAATTTTTCAAACTTTGAAAGAGAGGGGGCAGCAAGCTGGACGTCACCTTGCAAGAGCGCTTCCAATACTTTGTCGTCATTGACCAAGGTAGAATTCGGAAAGACCTTCATGCAGGCTATGCCGTTCATTTCTTCATTGACACGCTTTTCTAACAAGGACGCTGTGATGCCTTTTGGGTGACGGTCTGTGTTGGTTACGTGTGAGAATTTAATGACAGTTTCGCCACTGTCACATTCTGCAAATGCGTCTGTTGCACCTAAAGAAAGCGTACCTGCGACGAGTGCGAAGATAAATGTTCTTTTCATTTTGACCTCCCTGGTCATTTCTCAACAATCAACGTTGGCCTCTAGGTCAGAGGCCGGATTCTGTTTGGAGACATCTCAAAAGTAGCAACAGGGAGAGAGAACGTTAAGTCGTTTAAACTGTTCAGTTATTACGAATAATAACCACCTATAGTTTTGTTATTGTTGTTAGTGTCGAAGATAGTAACAAAGGCAAAAATATGTTTGATGGCTTCACGGAAGAATATGTAAATACAGCAGACGTCCGACTATTTGTGCGTCGGGGAGGACTGAAATCTGCCCCCCCATTGGTTTTGCTGCATGGTTATCCGCAAACCTCTGCAATGTGGCACTTGGTTGCTCCTCTTCTCTCTGACTTTTATCAGGTTATTTGCCCAGACCTTCGCGGCTACGGGCGCTCGGACAAACCAGAGACTGATGATCAACACCTGACGTATTCCAAGCGTGCGATGGCCAATGACATTGTGCAGCTCATGGTTGAATTGGGGCATGATGAATTTTATGTCGGTGCCCATGATCGTGGGGCTCGGGTTGCGCACCGTTTAGCGCTGGATCACCCAGATAAAGTCAAGGCAATGGTTCTTCTTGATATTGCGCCAACACGGGAAATGTATGCCCATGCGGACAGTCAATTTGCTAAGGCATATTGGCATTGGTATTTCCTCACACAGAGTGATCCCTTCCCTGAAACATTGATCGGAAATGATCCTGAAACTTTCTGGAAACTGAAATGTTTCAATCAGGCGGGTGGGGATAATCCGTTTGCACCTGAAGCACTGGCTGAATACCTCGCAGCATTTAATGACCCTGCAGCAATTCATGCGAGCTGCGAGGATTATCGCGCTGCCGCAACGATCGATATCGATCATGACAATGAAGATGACGGACGGAAGCTCAGTGTTCCCACTGAAGTGCTCTGGGCAAAACATGGCGTCATTGAGCGTTGTTTTGATGCAATGGATCTTTGGGATAAACGAGCGTCTCACATCAGTGGTCGCGCCGTTGATGCCACGCATTATATGGCAGAAGAGGTGCCCCAAGAGATTGCCGATAGTTTCATTTCTTTCTTCAATCAATTTTCAAATGAGCGAAAGGACATCGCACAATGAATAAAACCCTGTATGACAAACTGGTCGACGCACATACCGTATGTGAACTGCCCGATGGCGACTTACTGGTCTATGTCGATTTTCACATTATGAATGAATACACCAGCCCACAAGCCTTTTCGGGACTCACTACCAAACATATTGGTGTGCGTAAACCCGAAGCGCACCTCGCTGTTGTTGATCATGTCAATGCGACGAAGAGCCGGGAACATCATGATGAAGCGTCAAAACTGCTGATCGAAAATCTAGAAAAGAACTGTAAAGACCATGACATCGCGTTTTATGGACTGGGTGATCCTCGTCAGGGCATTGAGCATATCGTTGTTCCTGAGCAAGGGTTGGTTGCGCCAGGAATGCTTATCGCCTGTGGTGACAGTCATACCACGACATATGGTGCGTACGGTGCGCTAGGTTTCGGCATTGGTACGTCGGAAGTGGAACATGTGCTTGCCACGCAAACGCTTCGATACAAGCGATTGAAAACTATGCGGGTAGATATCGTTGGTGAAACTCAGCCAGGCGTTACTGGCAAAGATATCATCATGCATGTGGTGAAAGTCATTGGTGCTGGTGGTGCAAATGGCTATGCCGTTGAATTTTCAGGTGCTGCAATCCGTGATTTGGAAATGGCCGGTCGGATGACAGTGTGTAACATGGCCGTAGAACTAGGTGCACGTGCAGCATTGATTGCAGCGGACGAGAAGTCTTATGAGGCAGCCAATGGAAAACCGCAAGGCGCTAACCTTAAATATGATTCTGAAGAATGGTCTTCTGATTGCGGTGCTGAATTTGACAAACATGTCACCATTGATGCCTCTGACATTTCCCCGTTGGTGACATGGGGAACAAGCCCAGACCAATCTGTTTCTGTTAGTGGAACTGTCCCCACAGAAGATGATATGCCAACACCCAAGGCGAAAGCTGGCCTTAAGCGCGCGCTTGAATATATGGGGTTAACGCCGGGTCAGAAGGTCAGTGATATCGAGATCAATACCGCCTTTATCGGATCATGTACCAATAGCCGAATTGAAGACCTTCGCAGTGCGGCTGCGGTTGTTAAAGGACGTAAGGTTGCGAAGGGTGTAGAGGCCATTGTTATTCCCGGCTCTGCATTAACACGTTTTAATGCAGAAACAGAAGGCTTGGATAAAATCTTCATTGATGCAGGGTTTGACTGGCGACCAGAAAGTGGATGCTCCATGTGTCTGGCCATGAACAATGATATCGCCAGAGATGGCGAGCGCATTGCTTCATCCACCAACCGAAACTTTGAAGGCAGGCAAGGGCGCGGTGCTCGCACCCATTTGATGGATCCAGCTTTGGTGGCAGCCTCCGCGATTGCAGGGCGTTTAGTGGATGTTAAAACGTTAGAAGAAATGGGTGAGTGAGATGAATATTAAAGGACAAACCGCGCCTCTACCGATGGCAAATGTAGATACCGACGTCATCATGCCCAAGCGTTTTTTGATCACCATTACTCGTGAAGGACTCGCAGACGGAGCATTTGCTGATTTGCGTTTTGATGATAACGGTGCCCGTCGCCCTGAATTTGTCTTAAATAAACCGGAATGGAAGAATGCGTCGATCTTGATTGTGGGCGATAACTTTGGTTGCGGGTCTAGTCGTGAACATGCGGTGTGGGGAATGATGCAACTGGGGGTTAAGGCCATTATCGGCACCGAGTTTGCCGGCATTTTCTACGACAATGCGCGTAAAAACGGCTTGGCTTTGCCAATGGTAACGGCTGAAGAACGTGACAAATTGATTGAACTGGCTTCTAATTCAGAAGGTTACGATATTGAAATTGATATTGCTTCCCTCAAGATCATAGGTAAAAACGTGAATGTTGATTTCACCATGGATCCAGCAACTCAGCGAGGGTTGATCGAAGGTCGTGATGATACGTTGGATACGCTGAAATTGGTGTCAGACATTCAAGCCTATGAAGCAAAGCTGAATGACAATCAGCATGTCAGCGTCCAACAATAAATAGGTATACGGGATAGGTGGGGCTATTGGATATTAGGCAATTAGAGTGTTTTGTGGCTGTTGCTGAAGAGCTACATTTTCGCCGTGCTGGCGAACGTCTTGGGCTAAGCCAATCAGCGCTGTCTGAACGTGTTGCTGCACTGGAATACGAAATTGGCGCACCGCTGTTTTTCCGTACCACGCGACAAGTCAGCCTGACGCAAGTAGGTGCGGGCTTTCTTGGCGATGCCAAACGTATTTTGAATGATGTTGAAACGTCACTTTCTAAAGCAAAGCACAACGTTGGGGCTGCGTTAAAAAACATTAGAGTGAGCGGTGTAGATGAAGCTATCTCGATGATATTACCCCGAGCATTGCTCGAGTTTAGGAAAACAAACCCAGATGTTCATGTGCAGGTATTAGAGATTTCATCCTCTGATAAACATACACAAGAACTGGTTAATCATCGCACCGATATTGCTTTCGTCCGCACACCACCAGATGACGAATATATCACCAGTGAGTTGCTTCAACGCCAAGAGGTGATGGTTGTTTTATCGAATAGCAACCCTCTGTCAAAAGCAAAGTCACTTAAGACAACCGATTTGGTTGATGAAGCATTTGTTGGTTACCCCAAACATGCACGACCTATTCTTCACAATATGTTGTGGCACAATTTTCGTAAAATTGGCGTTCAGCCAAAAGTCACCTGCGAAATTATCGATAAATCGACCATGCTTCAGTTTGTCATCAATGGCCTCGGTATTGCTTTGACCCCTGCATGGGTTAAAAGCATCGCACCCAAAGGCGTCTCCTTCGTTCCATTTGATGCTGATGACGAAAAAATCGAGCTTTATGTCGCCTATCGAAAAGCGAGTAACTCGCCAACAATCGAAGATTTTTTGAAGGCAGTAAAAGTCGTCATCTGATTTAAGATATTCACCCAACGCTAGGCTCAAACATACCGCTAGCTGCCTTGGGTGTGTTTATCCTTTGGTTCCTTTGGCGCAATCTCAGTGCACGGTACGTGTGGTTTGTTCGGTCTGATGGTCGTGCCATTCAGCAATGCAGATGCATCGTTTGGTGCACAGTTGTTCGGTGCGGCGGTTATCTTCGCTTGGGTATTTGGTGCAAGCCTCGTGGTCTGGGCTGTACTGAAAGCCACCGTGGGTATTCGTGTCACTGAGGAAGAATAGCTTGAAGGCATGGATTTCCACGATTGTGGTGTGGATGCTTACCCTGAGTTCGTCAGCGTGAGCTAATATTTAACGCTAAACGAGTTCGCTTTAACTCAATAGCTAGCCCTGCATTGCAAAATGCGGGGCTTTTTTTTGCTTTTCGTTCATGCACATTTTGTTGCACCGTAAATAAGGATGTGTATACTAATCGCATTGATAAACGTTCTCATTACAGTTTAGGAAAGCCAAGGAATGAAAAATTTGCTGTCAGCATCGGCACTGATGCTAGGAGTTTTAGGCGCGGGCGCGGCAAACGCTGCGGAAGAAGTGAATGTCTATTCTTACCGCCAGCCATTTTTGATAGAGCCAATGCTAGACGCGTTCACCAAAGAAACCGGTATTAAAGTAAACGTGAAGTTTGCAAAAGAAGGTTTGGCTGAAAAGCTTCAACAGGAAGGCGAATACAGCCCAGCCGACGTATTGCTGACGGTGGATATTGCTCGCTTGAAAGAATTGGTCAATAAGGATTTGATCCAATCTGTTGATAGCACTGTGATTGATGAAAACGTTCCTTCACAGTTTCGTGATAGCGATGATCGTTGGTTTGCACTGACGTTGCGCTCTCGCAGTGTTTACTCTTCACGCGACCGTGTTGGTAAATTAGGCGACGATTTTGACTACATGGATCTCGCTAAGCCTGAATGGAAAGGAAAAATCTGTACTCGCTCAGGTAAACACCCATACAATGTGTCCCTTGTTTCATCTGTGATAGCAAATCACGGCGAAGCAGAAGCAAAGGCATGGCTCGAAGGCGTAAAAGCTAACTTGGCACGTAAGCCACAGGGCAACGACCGAGCGCAAGTTAAAGCCATTTCCGAAGGTCTGTGTGACATTTCTCTGGGCAACAGTTACTACCTCGGCAAAATGCTGGCTGATGAAAAACAGCACGCGTGGGCTGAAGCAGTTTATCTGAACTACCCAGGTCAAAATGCGCAAGGCGCTCACGTTAACGTGAGTGGCATGGCCATGGCGAAATTCGCACCTAATAAAGATAATGCGCAAAAACTGATGGAGTTTTTGACGTCAGACGTGGCACAGAAAATGTACGCGGAACTGAACTATGAAGATCCAGTTAAGCCGGGCGCAGCAAGCTCTGAGCTGGTGGCATCATGGGGCGATTACCGTGCAGACAAACTGCCTCTGGAAACCGTTGCAGAGAATCATGAGAAGGCGATGAAGCTTCTTGATGAAACGAAGTTTGATTTGTAATCGCTTCGATCTAAGCGGTTAAGGGGGAGCAGTGTTCCCCCTTGCTGCACTCTGACGCCAATTTGTAGTAGGCAATGTTAGAACAGAACCGATTTTTGAAAACCAGCAGCTGGGTATTATCCTTACTGCTGGTTTTGCCGATTTTAGCGATCTTCTATACCGCGATAGGTGAATCCGACCAAGTGTTTGGTCACCTTATGTCGACGGTAATGGGTACCTATACCCTCAATACTGCCCTTTTGGTTGTTGGCACCGTGGGTTTGTCACTGCTCATGGGGATCCCTTCAGCTTGGTTAATGGCCAACTATTCGATACCCGGTGACCGCTGGCTTCAGTGGGCACTTGTACTGCCACTCGCGATGCCAGGCTATATCGTGGGTTATATCTATACCGATTGGTTTGATTTTGCTGGCCCCATTCAGATGTTTCTTAGAGACATAACTGGGTGGACATCTGCCGCGCAATATTGGTTTCCTGATTTAAGAACCTTGCCAGGTGCGTGTTTTGTACTGTCACTGGTTCTGCACCCATATATCTATTTGCTCGCTCGCGCTGCGTTTATGGAGCAAAGCCTGACGCTCACCCAGTCTGCTCGTTTAATGGGATGCTCGCCGCTGCAAAGCTTTTTCCGTATTTCTCTACCACTTGCGCGTCCAGCCATTGCGGTGGGTGCTTCTTTAGTAGCGATGGAAGCGCTTGGAGACTTTGGTACCGTCAGCTATTTTGCCGTGAGTACACTAACGACCGCGGTATACGATACGTGGCTGGGTTACTCCAACCTTAATGCGGCAGCAAAAATATCGGCCATGATGTTGGTGGTGATTTTCTTGCTGATAAGTGCCGAGCGTTACAGTCGCCGCAAGCAAAAACTGTTTAGCCAGAATGTGTCGCCAGACAAGATCGCCAAAACGCCATTACAAGGGAAGTACAAATTCCTCGCGACGATATGGTGCTGGGGATTGTTTGTGATCGCTTTTGTTGCCCCGTTGGCTCAACTTGTCATTTACGCGTGGGATTACCATGCGAGTAGCTCGATACAAGATTTCGCGCAATACAGCGTAAACAGCTTATACGTGTCTACTATTGCAGCAGTTGCGGCATTGGTTATCGCGCTTGTCGTTAATTTTTATCGCCGCCTTGCTGGCAATGCGGTCAGTAGCATTCCGATGCGTATGGCATCACTGGGTTATGCCGTGCCAGGAACAGTATTGGCCATTGGTGTACTTATCTTTTTGACCAGCGCCGATCATCTTATTAATGACATTGCCAAAGCGATGGACTGGGGCAGGCCAGGGCTGCTCTTCTCTGGCACCATGTTTGCGTTGTTAATGGCGTTTGTGGTGCGATTCAGTGCCGTGGCGATTGGCAGTGTGGAATCAAGTTTAGCGAAAGTATCGCCCTCGTTAGATATGGCGGCGCGAACCATGGGCTGCAACGTGCGTGGGATGATCCAGCGTGTGCATTTACCGCTTGTTCGTCGAGGGTGTTTGATTGCGATGTTATTGGTGTTCATCGAGTCGATGAAAGAGCTGAATGCTGCGCTGTTACTGCGCCCGTTCAACTTCGAAACGCTGGCGACTTTCGTGTTCAACTATGCCTCGGATGAGCATCTTGAATATGCAGCGTTGCCCGCGGTGCTTCTGGTACTGGTAGGGCTTGTCCCCCTGATCATGATTAACCGTTCTTTGGAGCAAAGCCACTCATGAGTGATGCGCTAACTGTTAGCAATTTAATCTGTCGTTACAATGGTCAGGCCGTGTTAAGCGACTTGTCGTTTAGCGTTGAAAAAGGCGAGATTGTCTGTTTGTTGGGTGCCAGCGGTTGCGGCAAGACGACATTGTTGAAAGCGATTGCAGGTCTGTTGCCATTAGATAGCGGAAAGATGACCATCAATGGCCGCCCGATCGTGGACGATCACCTCAACGTTCCTCCTGAGCAACGCAATATTGGGATGATTTTTCAAGATTACGCTTTGTTTCCTCACCTGACCGTGGCTGAAAATGTTTCTTTTGGCCTCTCCGGCTGGAAGAAAGCTGATGTGATGGCACGGGTGCAAGAAATGCTGGTGTTGGTGAAGCTGGAGGGATTGGAAAGTCGCTATCCGCACCAATTGTCTGGCGGTCAGCAGCAACGCGTTGCGATTGCTCGTGCACTGGCGTGTAAACCTGACCTTTTATTGCTAGATGAACCTTTTTCAAATATTGACACGCAAGTGCGTCATAGCTTGATTAAGGAAATTCGTAAAATTTTCAAAGAGCAGGGCGTGACGGCGATCTTTGTGACACACAGTCGAGAGGAGGCGTTTGCTTTCGCCGATAAGCTGGCAGTGATGAATCATGGTGTGATTGAGCAATATGGCAATGCCACCACCTTGTATTACCAGCCAAGCAGTCGCTTTGTGGCTGATTTTCTTGGTCACGGTTCGTATGTACCCGTATCACTGAATGGTGACAACTCGATGAGTACTCCATTTGGTGAGTGTCCATTGAGCACGCTGAAAATGAAACCATGCTCGAATGGCTCATTCGTCCACAAAACCTGACCATTTCATCCGATGCATCGGGTGAAGGGGTCGTGATAGATGCCCAGTTTATGGGAGACAGTTGTCGCTATCTGGTGAAAGTGAATGACCAGACATTGATGGTGTATTCAAACCAGTTACTGGAAATGGGCGATACCGTCAATCTCAATATCCGTCCACACCCGCCTGTCTTGTTTGCTTCGCAGTAAATGTTCACGGTATATAATGTGCAGACAAAAGAAAACCGGCGAATAGCCGGTTTTTTTAATTAAGCACATTGGTTTACTGCTTAGTACTTAATATTTCGCTTATTTACTGCAAAGCATGTCTATGTAGCCTTCAGCCTGACGGGTCAATGCGTCCTTGTCAGGTTGCTGATGGGCTTGCAAATAAAGTATGTAACATACGCCATCGAACATCCGAGCCATTTCCATGGGCTCTCGATTAGCAGGCAGTATTTTTGATGCAATGCCTTGCTCAAACAAACTTGCGTATTGCTCCAGAACGACGTTCTTGCCGTTGACAAAGTTTGGCCAAATATCCTCACGAATGGAGGTGCTCCATTCAAACCAGACTTTGAGCCACTCTTTATCGTCTAATGCCGCATTGATTAATGCTGATGCGACGTGAGATAGGGATGCATGTGCATCGCCGTTGCCAAGTTTGATATTGTGGGAAATGAGTTGTTGAAACTCTTTTTCCGCTTGGTTGAGTACAACATCAACCAACTCTTCACGGGTTGAAAAATAGTTAAATACGGTAGCCACAGAGACATTTGCCATATCGGCGATGTCTGCATGCCCTGCGCGTCCGATGCCGCGCTTTGAAAACACCTCAAGCGCATATCCGAGCAGTTGTTCTTTTCTCTGCTCCGGCGACAATCGGGTTCTTGTACGTCCACTTGAAGTAGCCATCCTGGTTCCTGCCAACTTTAACTCGCTAATAATTTTTGCAATTTGCAATATTTATATAGGTTTAATGTGATATTTAACAACTGCTTGCGAAGTGTACAACAGCAACAAGTTGCAGAACAACGAACTGTCCATATAAAGCGTCGAAATTTTGACGTGTATCGAGAGTAGGCGTCGAGTTTGCACAGTGATAGAATACTCAACCTCATTTACACAGGTAGTCAGGCGGAAAACCGTCGAGGTTTATAATGAAACATACCGTAGAAGTGATGATTTCAGAGCAGGAAGTCCAACAGCGCGTGAAAGTGCTAGGCGCTGAAATTACAGAACACTATAAAGGCTCTGAAGATTTAGTGATGGTGGGCCTATTGCGTGGCTCATTTGTTTTTATGGCAGATCTTGCTCGCGCCATAGAATTGCCACATACCGTTGATTTTATGACAGCCTCTAGCTATGGCAACGCGATGGAAAGTACGCGTGATGTGCGTATTCTGAAAGATTTGGATGATGATATTAAAGGCAAAGACGTGCTTTTGGTCGAGGACATCATCGATACAGGGAATACGCTGAGCAAAGTGTGTGAAATCTTGTCTATTCGTGAGCCTAAGTCTATTCGCATCTGTACCTTGCTAGATAAACCTGAGCGTCGCGAAGTGGATGTTCATGTTGATTGGTATGGCTTTAAAATCCCAGATGAATTTGTTGTGGGTGTAGGTATCGATTACGCTCAGAAATATCGTCATCTGCCATATATTGGCAAAGTCGTTCCATTGGAAGATTGATGGCATGAAAAAAGCGACCACGTTGGTCGCTTTTTTGTATTCACTTTTTATTTCGTTGCTTCGGCTATTTGTTGGGGATCAACTCAGCCATTGCATCTTCATACACCGCTTCTAACGTTTTAAGGCTGTTGGCATTCATACCCAAGTCTTTTAACACGCCATCGCTGATATCATAGAACCAGCCATGTATTTTGACGTCCTGGCCTCGCTCCCATGCTGATCGAAGAATGGTGGAGTTGCCAAGGTTGTATACCTGTTCCGCTACATTTATTTCGCACAGCCTGTTGCCTTGCTCTTCAATGCTGAGGGAGCTTAAGTAGCTTTTATGCTTGCGGTAAATGTCACGAATATGAAGGAGCCAGTTGTTAATTAGCCCAAGTTCAAGGTTTTCGATTGCGGCATGAACACCACCACAACGGTAATGACCACAGATAATGATGTGTTTGACTTGGAGAACATCCACTGCATATTGCACGACGGACAGGCAATTCAAATCAGTATGAATGACTTGGTTGGCGACGTTTCGGTGAACGAAAAGCTCACCAGAATCTAAGCCAGTCAGCCGCTCTGCGGGAACACGACTGTCTGCGCAACCAATCCATAAGTATTCTGGATGTTGTGATTGAGCAAGCTCGGCAAAGTAAGCCGGACTGTCTTCCTTGATGGTTTTTGACCATTTCACGTTGTTCGCAAAAAGCTGCTTAATTTGTGCCATGAAGGCTCCCCTCAAAACGTGCGCTGCGAGACACTATACACCACTCAAGATCATAATTAGATACAATTTAACACTTCCTTCTCAACATATTAGCTCCTCTTACCAGCATTAGCATTGGTATAACAGATCCCTCAAATTGTGTTTCATCGGTATACTAGCGGCGCAATTCGGTGGCTTGCCGAAAAAGGAAGTAATAAAAGGGAGCAAGTTGTGAATTTTGACCGATTCAAACAATGGAGCCTAAAAGGTGACATTTTTGGTGGTGTAACGACCGCGATTATTTCTTTACCTCTCGCACTCGCATTTGGTGTGGCGTCGGGAGCTGGCGCTGAAGCGGGCTTATGGGGCGCAATTCTCGTTGGATTATTTGCCGCTCTGTTTGGTGGTTCATCAAGCCTGATCTCAGAGCCTACAGGGCCGATGACAGTGATCATGACGGCAGTATTGACGTCGATGATGGCGCGTTATCCGGAAACAGGGTTGGCCATGACCTTTACTGTGGTCATGATGGCAGGTGCATTTCAGGTGCTTCTCGGCACCCTCAAGCTGGGCAAGTACATCACGTTAATGCCCTATAGCGTCATATCCGGTTTTATGTCGGGTATTGGTGTCATTCTAATTTTGCTGCAAATCAGCCCGCTCATGGGGCACGCAGCGCCGGCAGGAGGGGTGATCGGGACACTTCAGTCCTTTCCTGATACCGTTGCTAACCTTAGTTTCAAAGAGCTATTTCTAGGGCTTTCGACCCTTGCCATTCTTTTCCTTTTCCCCAAAAAATACCGCCGCTACGTGCCTGCTCAATTAGTGGCGTTGGTACTCGTGACCTTGCTTTCACTCATGTTGTTCGACCTCGACAGTATTCGCCGTATTGGTGAAATTCCTACAGGTCTACCTTCAATGGTCATGCCCACCTTTACGCCAGAAATGCTCACAACCATGGTGATTGACGCGCTGGTTCTAGGCACGCTCGGTTGTATTGATACCTTGCTGACTGCGGTTATCGCGGATTCATTGACTCGTGAAGAGCACAACTCAGATAAAGAGCTTCGTGGTCAAGGCATTGCAAACATGATCTCGGGTCTGTTTGGTGCATTGCCTGGCGCAGGTGCCACCATGGGAACTGTGGTGAATGTGCAGGTGGGGGCGCGTTCACCGCTTTCGGGAATCGTTCGCGCTTTGATCCTTGCTGCGGTGGTATTGGTGGCCGGCTTTTTAACCGAACCGATTCCAATGGCTGTGTTGGCGGGTATTGCTTTGTATGTCGGTATCAACATACTTGATTGGAGTTTTTTGCAACGAGCGCACAAGGTCAGTTTGCATCAAACCGCCATCATGTATGGAGTGATGGCATTGACTGTGTTTGTGGATTTGATTGTGGCGGTGGGGCTTGGGGTTTTTATCTCCAACATCGTGATTATTGAGCGTTTGAGTCGCGAGCAGGCCAAGCAAGTGAAAGCCATCAGTGATGCCGATGATGATGATGTGCCCCTTAGTGAAGACGAACGGGCGCTATTAGACAGTTCTGATGGAAAGGTGTTGTTTTTCTATCTGTCCGGCCCAATGATCTTCAGCGTATCAAAAGCTATTTCGCGGCAACATGCCCGAATTGGTGAATATCGTGTCATGATTTTGGATTTGAGCGATGTGCCTCTGATCGACATGACCGTTGGTCTTGCGCTTGAAAATGCCATCAAAGATGCCCGTGAAGTGAACTGCACCGTTTTTCTTTTATGTCCTCATCAGCAAACAAGAGAGCAATTGGAACGCCTTCATGTGGGTGATTGGGTCAATGATGCGCACACGTTCGACTCTCGTCACGACGCATTGCATGCCGCAAAGCGGTTAACGGAAGTCATGCCTTAAAAGAATTAAAACTATTTATGAAAGCAATCGAGATAGATAACCTGATCAAAGTGTATGGCAAGGACGTTCATGCACTTAAAGGCGTGTCGTTATCGGTACAACAGGGTGATTTTTATGCCCTGCTGGGCCCTAACGGCGCAGGAAAGTCCACCACCATTGGCATTATTAGCTCTTTGGTGAATAAGACGTCCGGCAAAGTGAAAATTTTTGGTTACGACATTGATACTCATCTTGTTGATGCCAAAAGGCAGCTTGGCTTGGTGCCGCAAGAGTTTAATTTCAACCAATACGAAAAAGTTGAACAAATTCTTCTCAACCAAGCGGGATACTACGGCGTTGATCGTGCCGAAGCGAAAGTGCGTTCGAAGAAGTACCTAACACTGCTGGATTTGTGGGAGAAGCGTGATGAACCTTCTCGAACGCTATCTGGTGGCATGAAACGTAGGTTGATGATTGCGCGTGCATTGATGCATGAGCCTAAGCTTCTTATTCTTGATGAACCCACAGCGGGCGTTGATATCGAATTACGTCGCTCAATGTGGACGTTTTTGAAGGAAATCAACGAGCAAGGTATCACCATTATCTTGACCACCCATTACCTCGAAGAGGCGGAAATGCTGTGTCGAAATATCGGCATTATTAACCGTGGAGAGTTGGTGGAAGATACGTCGATGAAGGCGCTGTTGAAAAAGCTGGATGTGGAAACCTTCGTGTTAGACCTTGCGCCAGACAGCAAGGTGACGAAGTTAGAAAACGTAAAGTGGCAGCAAGTTGATGACCACACGTTGGAAGTGGAAATCCATAAAAACACGGGGTTGAATACGGTGTTTGCACAGTTGTCAGAACAAGGTATCCAAGTGCAATCTATGCGAAACAAAGCGAACCGATTGGAAGAACTCTTCGTGAATTTAGTGCGCAACAGCGAGGGGACTTCTGCATGAACAAAGCCTATTGGGTCGCTTTTAAAAGCTTGCTGATCAAAGAAATTACGCGATACAGCCGCATTTGGGTGCAAACCTTGGTACCCCCCGCCATTACCATGACCTTGTATTTCGTTATCTTCGGTAACCTTATCGGTAGCCGCATCGGCGAGATGGGCGGTTTTAGTTATATGGCGTATATCGTGCCGGGTTTGATCATGATGTCGGTGATCACCAATTCATATTCGAATGTCGCCTCGTCATTCTTTAGCACCAAAATGCAGCGCAACATTGAAGAGCTAATGGTCGCGCCTGTGCCGAATTACATCATTATCGCGGGCTATGTGGGCGGCGGAGTGAGCCGTGGTTTGGCCGTTGGGCTTATCGTGTCGGTTGTATCGATGTTTTTTGTCGATCTGAACATCGCTCATCTTGGCGTGATTGTCGCGACAGTGTTGCTCACGTCGATCTTGTTTTCTCTCGGCGGTTTGATTAACGCGGTGTATGCGAAAACGTTCGATGACATCAGTATCATTCCAACGTTTATCCTTACACCGTTGACCTACCTTGGCGGTGTATTCTATTCGCTGTCTCTGTTGCCTGAATTTTGGCAAAGCGTTTCGAAGCTAAATCCTATTGTTTACATGGTGAATGCTTTCCGTTATGGCTTCTTGGGCGTGTCAGATGTGAGTATCTATACCTCATTTTCCGTGCTAATTGGGGCGATTGCTGTGCTGTATACCATCGCGTGGTATCTCATTAGTCGAGGTATTGGTTTAAGAAGCTAGTCACCAGAAATCACAACATGAGTTTGCATCAACGGGTGCGTTTGATGCGAAAAAGCAAAAACCGCCTTTCGGCGGTTTTTGTTTATCTAGTGTTTATTCGGTGTTGCGCTTTGCATCACTCTTCGCTGTCATCGCTGATGGGCGGCGCTAAGTCCACACTCAGGTTGTCGATGAGACGCACTTGTCCAAGCATGCACGACGCAAGGATAACCGCTTTGGAAGACTGCTCCACGATAGGCAACAGAGTATGAGCATCACGAATGAAAATGTCATCGGGCTCCAAGCCTGCGGCTCGAAGTTGGTCGTTGCCATCAAGGATCAATTCACTGTAATCGGTGCGACCACCGCGCATTTGGCTGCTCATCCAACGAAGTGTTTTGGCGAGTACGGGCGCACGTTGACGCTCGTCAACCGTCAAGCGAGTGTTTCGACTACTCATTGCCAGACCATCCATTTCACGTACCGTGGGTACGGGAACAATCTCAACTGGCATACACAGGTCGTTGACCATTTTGTTGATCACGGCAAGTTGTTGGTAGTCTTTCTCACCAAAGCAGGCAACATCAGGCTGAACCATGTTAAATAGCTTGCTGACGACCGTCGCGACACCTTTGAAGTGTCCTGGTCGTGATGATCCTTCAAGAATGCTCGAAAGGCCAGGTACATCAACAAATGAGTGTTGTTCCATGCCATTGGGGTACATCATCTCTGGGGATGGTGTAAACACCACTTCTACCCCTTCGCTGTTTAGCTTGGCAACATCTTCATCTAAGGTACGAGGGTAGGCCGCTAAATCATCTGCTTTGTCGAATTGCATAGGGTTGACGAAAATGCTGACTACCACAATATCGGCGTTTTCACGCGCTCGTCGAACCAAAGTTAGGTGGCCATCGTGAAGATGCCCCATGGTAGGGACGAATGCAATTCGCTGCCCGTCACGACGCCATTGAAGGATCTGATCTCGTAGTGGGGCAATGTCAGCGATCACTTGCATAAATTCAGCATTCCTTAATTAAACGTCTGCTCTGGGCCAGGAAACTCGCCAGTTGCAACTTCTTCGATATATCGCGAAACGGCTTGACGCATGTCGCCTGTGCTCGCGAGGTAGTTTTTTGAAAAGCGCGGAATGTAGTTGGCTGAAATGCCAAACATGTCGTGCATCACCAGAATTTGACCATCGGTCGCGTTGCCCGCGCCAATGCCAATCACAGGGACGCGCACGGCGTCAGTGATACGTGCGGCTAAGGCTTTAGGTACGCATTCCAGCAAAATAACTTGTGCACCTGCTTTTTCTAATGCCAAAGCATCTTGTACCATTTGCTCGGCTTTGACTTCGTCACGACCTTGCACTCTGAAACCACCAAAAACATTGACAGATTGAGGCGTTAGACCAAGGTGAGCACACACAGGTACGGCACGCTGAGTCAACATGGTTACGGTCTCGGCAAGCCAAGCACCGCCTTCCAGTTTCACCATATTGGCGCCAGCCTTTATTAATTCGGCGGCATTAGCGCAGGCTTGCTCTGGCGTGGCAAAAGACATGAAAGGCATGTCAGCCATTAGGAGGCAATTTGGGCTTCCTGCACGAACGCTGCGCGTGTGGTAGGCAATTTCATCAACGGATACGGTCAGGGTGTCACTTTTACCCTGCAAGACCATACCGAGTGAATCGCCAACAAGCAGGACGGGCATTTCTTGTGCTTCAAAAAGTTGAGCAAAGCTAGCATCATAAGCCGTTGCCGAGGCAAATTTACGTCCCTCTTGCTTCCATGCCATTAAGGTATTTATCGTAATTTTTTTCATATCGTCTCCCAAACCCTGCTTGCTATGGTGTTGATGCTGAGGCTTTTGTGCTTACGCGATAGCAGTCAGACCGTTCTTATCCGTGACGGCGACTAAATCGGCGACAGCACTGCCATCGGGCAGGTGCAAGTCAGGGGCTATTTCGGCGAGAGGGAAAAGCACGAATTCCCGTACTTTCATCCCGTAGTGTGGAACGGTTAACCGTTCACTCTCTAGTTGGACATCACCATAAAGGAGAATATCCAAATCTAGTGTTCGTGGTCCCCAGCGCTCATCTTTGCGCTCTCGACCAAACGCCAACTCAATACGTTGTGTGTGATCAAGAAGATCCAACGGAAGCAGTTTGGTGTCAATAGAAACCACTGCATTCACGTAATCAGGTTGGTCTGAGGGACCCATCGGCTTACTACTATAGAGCGATGAACAAGCAGTCAGTTGGCTGTCCGGTAGCTGCGACAGTGCTTCAATAGCACACTGCGCTTTTTCTACCGGATTACCCAGATTGCTGCCTATCGCTATGTAAGCTCGGATCATGATTCTTGGGTCGGCTTCCGGCGACGCGGCTTGGCTTTACGACGACGGCGTACTTTCTTGGCCGAGCTGGCTTTGTTCAGCACTTGCACCATGTCGTTACGTCCATCACGGTCAGCTTTTTGGAAGTCATCCCACCACTGCGCCAGTTCTTGCAACTGACCGCCTTCGATTTCACCACGCATCTCAAGGAAATCAAACGCAGCGCGGAACTTGTTTTGTTCCAGTAGCTTGTATGCGCGAGTGCCAGAACGACGGCTCAGGCGAAGCTGAAGTTGCCAGATGTCTCGGATCATGGCGGTAAATCGACGTGGAATAGCAATGCTTTTAACTTGCTCGTCCAGTATGTCGTTTGCCGCGACCATAAAGGCATCGTAGTAACTTAGACCGCTTTCGAAGGCAATTTCTTCCGCGCGAGTTTCTAGCGGGTACCATAGCATCGCGGCAAACATAAAGGCCGGATTGATACGTTGTTCGCTAGCAACACGTTCATCTGTTGATTTCAGCACAAGCTCTATCATTTGCTCGCACTTGCTGTTGCGATCTTCGGTGAAGTGTTCACTCAAGATAGGAAACAGCGGCGTAAATAGATTGAAATCACGCAACAGTTTGTAGGTCTGTGAACCGTAACCAGACTGAAGTAGTTTCAAGCTTTCTTCAAACAGACGCGCAGCGGGAATATCCCGCAACAAATGAGCCAGCGCTGGAATTGGAGCAGCAGTGGCTTCATTCACGGTCATGTCTAGCTTGGCAGCAAAGCGCACGGCGCGAAGCATGCGAACCGGATCTTCACGATAGCGTGTTTCTGGATCGCCAATAAGGCGTATCACGCGATTGTTAAGGTCTTCAACACCGCCAGCATAATCGCGTATCGAGAAATCGTCGATGTTGTAATACAGGGCATTAACGGTGAAGTCGCGGCGTTCGGCATCTTCATCAATAGAGCCATAGACGTTGTCACGAAGTAGCATGCCATCATTTGATTGGCTGGCATTCTTCTCGCCCTTTTCACTTTTTTCACCTTTCTCACCTTTCTCGCCCTTTTCGCTGCCGTGGTGTCCACGGAACGTTGCCACTTCAATGACATCTCGTCCAAAAAGGATATGAGCAAGGCGGAAGCGACGGCCGACTAAACGGCAGTTACGGAAAAGCTTACGCACCTCTTCCGGGGTCGCATTGGTTGCGATATCGAAGTCTTTTGGTTGCGTATTTAGCATTAAATCACGCACGCCGCCGCCAACAAGATATGCCTCAAAACCCGCTTTATTCAGGCGGTAAAGCACTTTCAGCGCATTTTCGCTGATACCTTTTCTTGATATACCGTGCTCTTGGCGAGGAATAACTTCAAGCTTTAGGTCAGTAACCTCGCGTGTTTTGTTATCGCGATTCAATACCTTACGGCAAAAGCTGGTAACTCGATTAAAGATAACTCACCTCGTATTTGACAGGTCGGTCTATAAAAACGACGGCATATCATATATCACGCCCTCGCATTTTAGAAAGCTGTAATCACTTCCGTGGCAATTGGCAATTTACGGATCTGCCAATTTTCGATGCCCCAAAGTAACAATTCTTCCCTATTCGCACCGTGTAAATCGACGGGAACGTGATGACCTAAAAAGGCCATTGCCGCTTCCAATGCTGGGCCTGGATTTGCATTGTCGATTGCGGGTGCGTGGTTTTGTTTAGAAAGCTTATTCCCGTCAGCGTTGAGTGCAAGTGGCAAATGCAAATAACTGACAGGGGATGCGTCGAGTTTCTGATAAAGAGAAACTTGTCTGCCAGTCGGCTCGATCAGATCGGCGCCTCTGACAACTTCGGTCACACCTTGATAAATATCGTCCAGGACAACAGCAAGATTATAAGCGAATAAACCATCACGACGTTTGATTATAAAATCTTCTGTCGCCATGGTGCTATCCATTTGTATGGTGCCATGTTTGATGTCGATGAATTCAGCAACGGGATTATCGATACAAATACGTACGGCGGAATGTTCGCTATTTAAGGTTCTATGGCGACACGTACCGAGGTAAATTCCACCTGAATCCTTGATTTGTCTGCGTGTACATTGGCAGAAGTAGGCGTTTCCATCATTCAGCCACGTCTCGATTTGAGATTGATAGGTGTCATAGCGTGTGTGTTGATACAACACGGTGTTGTCCCAATGCAAACCGTAGGCATCTAGCGTGTGTAAAATCGCGTCGGCGGAGCCTTTTACTTCACGAGGTGGATCAATGTCTTCTATACGTACTAGCCAATGCCCTTGATTGGCACGTGCTTGCAAGTAACTGCCGAGAGCAGCGACCAGTGATCCAAAATGGAGAGGACCTGAAGGAGAAGGGGCAAAGCGCCCGACGTACTGCATGGTGATTTAACCTACCGTAAAAAGGAAAAAGGGAGCATCCGCTCCCTTTTTGCCATTAATCTCGATGAAGCGGTAGGCTTAGCCTGCCATTTGCTTCTCTTTGATCTCTGCCAAAGTTTTGCAATCGATGCACATATCTGCGGTCGGGCGAGCTTCAAGGCGGCGAACGCCAATCTCTACACCACATGAATCGCAGAAGCCGAAATCGTCGTCTTCCAGACGTTGCAATGTTTTGTCAATTTTCTTGATCAGCTTACGCTCACGGTCACGGTTGCGTAGTTCAAGGCTGAATTCTTCTTCTTGTGCAGCACGGTCTACTGGATCAGGGAAGTTTGCAGCTTCGTCTTGCATATGGTGCACAGTACGGTCAACTTCTTCTCTGAGCTGGTTGCGCCACGCTTGGAGGATTTTACGGAAATGATCTACTTGTAGATCATTCATGTATTCCTCGCCAGCCTTCTCTTGGTAAGGTTCTAACCCAGCCGTAGCCAGGATGCCTAGCGATCTTTTAACTTTGCTTTCTGGCATGTAAGCGTTCTCCTAAATACACCCTGACCTGCTTGGTCAAAAGAGGGCGGTATCTATATCAGAAACCCTATAGTGAGGCAATCTTTGTTTTTGCCTCATGTAATCCCAGTGTGAAGATGTCTACATTTTTTCTCGAAACTGGGAAAACAGGACCCTATTATTTATGCTCATCATCTCTGATGAGAGTGAGGCTTGATAACACAGAATTTCTACACCAAGCGACTCAGCTTCTATAAGTAACTGATTATAGACCGCATCTATATGTTTTGCAGGTGAAACCTTGTCAATGCCAGAGTGAAGCACTGCGAAGAGGAGAACGGCACGTTTTCCTTGTTGCGCCAAGGTTGCTAATTCTCTGAGGTGTTTTTGGCCTCGCGTTGTGACTGTATCGGGAAAATAGCCCTGATCATTGTCTTCGAGTAATGTGACACTTTTCACTTCTATATAGCAGTCTTCTCGCGTCGGGGATTGCAACAAGACATCGATTCGGCTTTTTTCTTCTCCGTAAGCCACTTCAGTTCGAAGGGTGGGGTAACCTTCAAGCTCTTTTATTGCACCTTCTTTTATTGCCTCAACAACCAAACGGTTTGCCTGCGCAGTGTTGACGCAAATCATATGGCCCGCTTTTGTTTCAGTCAGCTCCCAACTGTTTGGGTATTTGCGCTTCACGTTATCTGATGTGGAATACCACACTTTGTCGCCCGGAGTCGCACAGCCTGTCATTGCCCCAGTATTAGCGCAATGAATAGTACGTTCACTGCCATCGGGCAATTGCACGTCAGCCAGAAAGCGTTTGTAGCGGCGAAGTAGGGTCGCTGATTTTAAAGCGGGTTCAAATTTCATGGACGTCCTTGCTGTGCGAATGAAATACGCATTGTAATCCTGACAGTGCTCTGCGATTGGGGCAGCGAATACAGTGTCTTCGTTTTGGTGGTATCTGAACCCTGCATCTTGAAGTGACTCGGGTATACTCTGCAGGTAATTCTGACACAAAGGCTTTTGATTTGTCACAGCTCCCCATCGATAGCGTCCTTGATGACGTGATATCTGCATTGCACACTTGTTCACATGTGATTTTACAAGCACCGCCGGGTGCGGGTAAGTCAACACGCTTGCCACTGGTACTGCTAGAGCGAGAGGTTTTCGACGGAAAAATTATCCTGCTTGAACCCCGTCGTCTTGCCGCGCGTAACATTGCTCGCTTTCTCGCATCGCAACACGGAGAGCGAGTCGGCGAAACCGTTGGCTTGCGCGTTCGCGGTGAAACCCGTGTAAGTGACAAAACTCGCATTGAAATTGTCACCGAAGGGGTGCTGACAAAAATGATCCAATCTGACCCTGAGCTTGAGGGTGTCAGCTTGGTGATTTTTGATGAATTCCATGAGCGAAGCTTACATGCTGATTTGGCGCTAGCACTCTCACTGGATGTTCAAGCGGGGCTGCGCGATGACCTGACCTTACTGGTGATGTCTGCCACGCTCGATAGCGACGCGTTAAGTGGGTTGTTACCTGATGCTGCCGTTGTGTCTTCTGAAGGTCGAAGTTTTCCTGTCGAGGCCCGCTATTTCACAATTGCTCGCCAGTACGGTTATGAAAGTGCCGTTGCCAGTGCAATAGCCAAACTCATTAATAAAGAGGAAGGTTCGGCACTGGTCTTCTTGCCGGGTGTGGCAGAAATCAAACGCACTGCCAGTGCGCTGGCTGAAATCGTCCCAAGTCATGTGATGATTTGTCCTTTATATGGGCAGCTTTCCGCCAACGAACAGCAAGACGCGATTGCGCCAGCGCCCAATGGCAAACGTAAAGTGGTACTGGCGACCAATATTGCCGAAACCAGTTTGACCATTGAAGGTATTCGCTTAGTGGTGGATTCAGGCCTAGAGCGCGTTGCGCGGTTTAATCGTAAATCTGGGATCACCAAGCTGGAAACGGTTCAGATTTCTCGCTCATCCGCCATTCAGCGAATGGGGCGAGCAGGGCGATTATCCGAGGGGATTTGCCTTCGTCTATATAGTGAAGATACTTTCCAGCGTATGCGAGCCGTGCCTGATCCTGAAATTGTCACCAGCGATCTGATGCAACTGGTGTTGGAGGTGGTGCTGTGGGGCTGTGGTGCGCAAGATTTGCAATGGCTTGACCTTCCGCCCACGGCACATTGGCAGCAAGCCGTTAAGCTACTTCAGCAATTGGGCGTACTTGATACAAATAGTGCATTGACCGCCAAAGGCAAGAAGGTGGTGGCGTTTGGCACGGACGCACGACTCGGGGCCATGCTTTATACCGCCAACATGCTGGGGGATGACGCTATTTCAACGGCATGTTGGCTGGCTGCTTGGGCAGAAGAGCCACTTCGTGGAAAGACAGAGCCTGACTTAAGACTGCAACTTTCCATGATTGCTGCGCAGAAAGGACCGCATCGACAACGGGCTTCTCAGCTTGCGGGCCGTTTGGGGGCAACATTGTCTTCAGACATTAACCCACATATCTTGCCTGTGCTGGCGGCGTCGGCGTGGCCTGACCGTATCGCTAAATCTCGAGGCAACAATGGTCGCTTCTTGTTAAGTAACGGCCATGGTGCGCAGATCGATGCCGATCATCCGCTCTCAGGCGAAGAAGCTTTGATCGCCGTTGATCTTATGAGTGTGTCGCAAGGCGATAGCCGTATTTTTACGGCATGCAGAGCTGACTTTTCAACGCTACAAACCCTGCAGCCTTCACTGTTTTCTCAGCGAGAGTGGGTAGACTGGGATGATAAAAAAGGCGCATTGGTCGCGGAAATGCAAATGTGCTGTGGCGAGATTATCCTGTCACGCAAACCCATCACTCAGCGAAACGATGAGATGATGACGCAAGCATTACTGCATGCCATCAAACGAAAAGGTTTGGCTTGTTTGGATTTGCCGAAAAAAGCGGAAAGTCTGTTGGTCCGTGCGCGTTGTGCACTGGCGTGGCAACTGCCAATTAGCCTGCCTGCGCTTGACGAGGAAAGCATGCTTTCTTCGTTGGATGAGTGGCTAGCGCCTTTTATGACGGGCGTGCGCTCAATGAAGGATCTGAAAAAAGTCGATATCTTTAGTGCGCTGGAAGCGTGGTTTGGTTGGACGACGACCAAAGAGCTGAACCGATTGTTGCCAGAAACTTATCAAGTGCCAACGGGGTGTCGACACGCTATTCGTTATCAGCTCGATCAAAAACCAACGCTCGCGGTGCGTATGCAGGAAATGTATGGGCAGGCGCAGTCTCCAGCGATTGCTGATGGCAAGGTGACTTTGCTGGTGGAATTACTGAGCCCTGCGCAACGCCCTTTGCAGATCACGCAAGATCTCGCGGGCTTTTGGCAAGGCACATACCGTGACGTGCAAAAAGAAATGAAGGGTAGATACCCTAAGCATGTTTGGCCTGATGATCCTGCGAATCATCAGCCGACGACATTAACCAAACGCCATTTTAAACCGGACGCCTGAACCCCACATTCATGACTAAACAGACTCCCAAGAAAACCACGAGCCGCACGCGTAAACCTTCGACGCCCGCGGCCAAGAAGAAAAAAACGCCACCGTCAAAAGGCTGGGGCAAGAAACTGCTGTCTCTGGGCTTTAAGTTAGGGCTGGTGGGTATCGCAGCCCTCGCCATTCTGGGTATTTACCTTGATGGGAAAATTCGCGACCGCTTTGACGGACAGATCTGGCAACTGCCTGCGGTGGTTTATGGACGAATATTACATCTAGCGCCTGGCGATTCGGTGGATATCACCACCTTAAAGCGTGAATTAGACCTGCTCAATTACAATAAAGTGCGTTCACCGACTCGTGCTGGGGAATATTCTGCTTCCAAAACACGCGTCGAAATTATTCGTCGTCCTTTCGAGTTTGAAGATGGGCCAGAGAGTGCACAGCATGTGATGCTAACGTTTGACGCGCAAGGTGTTACCTCTATTAAACAACTCGATAGCGGCAAACAACGCGGCTATTTGCGCATTGAGCCTAAACTGCTCGGCATGATGGAGTCCAACACTGACGAGCAACGTATCTTCATGCCTCGTGAGCGTTTCCCTGAATTTTTGGTTGATGCTTTGCTCACAACCGAAGACCGTGATTTCTACCACCATGACGGCGTGTCGCCATTAGCCATCGCTCGCGCCATGGTCGTAAACTTGAAAGCAGGACGTACTGTGCAAGGTGGTTCAACCTTGACGCAGCAGTTGGCTAAAAACCTGTTTCTCACCCGTGACCGCACCCTGTGGCGCAAAGTGCAGGAAGCGTACATTGCGATCATTCTCGATTATCGATATAGCAAAGACCGTATTCTGGAAGCCTATCTCAATGAAGTCTATTTAGGTCAAGCGCGTGGGCAGGCGGTACATGGTTTCCCGTTAGGGGCAAGGCTCTATTTCGGTCGTCCGATCGAAGAGCTACGTATTGATCAATTGGCGATGCTGGTGGGCACGGTAAAAGGACCGTCTTACTATAACCCTTGGCGCCACCCTGAACGTGCGCAAGAGCGTCGAGATCTCATCTTACGAATGATGATGGAAAATGGTGTGCTGACTGCCAACCAGTATGCGCAAGCCGCTGCGCGTAAACTCGATGTGCAGAAATCGCCAAGCCTTAATAGCAGGCAGCCCGCTTACTTTGAGCAGCTGACGCGCGAAATTCGTGAGCGAGTCGGAAGTGACTTCAACCCTGAAAGTGGCCTCCGTGTATTCAGTACCTTAGATCCACTGTCACAGTCGTTGATTGAAAAGACCGTGGTTAACAAGGTTAAGGCGCTGAAGAAGGTGGCTGGAGAGGAATTGGAAGCCGCCGTTGTCATTGCTGATCGCCAGAGCGGTGAAATCCGCGCCATGGTGGGCGGCAGTCGTCCCGGCTATGCGGGTTTCAACCGTGCGCTGAATGGCAGTCGCCAGATTGGTTCGTTGTCCAAACCAGCGGTTTACTTAGCCGCATTGTCCCAGCCTGATAAATATAACCTTGCGACACCACTTGATGACAAGCCTTTGGTGCTCAAAGGCGATCAAGGCAGCGAATGGCGTCCGCGTAATTACGACAGAAAATACCGTGGTCAAGTGCCTTTACTTCAAGCATTAGCGCACTCTTATAACATACCTACCGTTAATCTTGGCTTGGCGTTAGGGCTAGATAAGGTCGTGTCCACCTTTGATGATTTGGGCGTGAACCCAGATCAGATAACCCGCGTACCTTCATTACTGCTAGGTGCATTTACCTTAACGCCGATGGAAGTCACGCAAATGTTCCAAACGCTAGGCAGTGGTGGACGCAAGGCAGAACTGACGGCACTAAGAGCTGTCGTTACCCTAGAAGGCCAAGTGCTTTATCGCAATTGGCCTAAATCAAGCCAAACGCTACCTGAGCAAGCCAGTTGGCTGACCATGTACGCCATGAAGCATGTTGTCAAAGAAGGTACGGCACGATATCTCAATACGTCTCTTGCTTGGGCGTCATTGGCAGGGAAAACGGGGACCACAGATAAAAACCGAGACAGCTGGTACGTCGGTATTGATGGGCGCGAAGTGGTGACGGTATGGTTGGGGAGAGATGACAATAAGCCGACGAAACTCACCGGCTCTTCGGGTGCATTGCGTGTTTACACCGATTACATCACGGCGAGACAGCCAAAAAAGCTCATTTTGAATTGGCCTTCAGAAGTCACTAGCGTGCCGTATCAAGTACAGGAAGGACAATACGTGACGAATTGCTTTAGCAAACAGAAATTACCAATGTGGGATCCGAAAGGATACTGGCGCAAGCGTTGTGATAAACCGGATCCGGTGGGTTGGTTTAATAGTTTGTTTGATTGAGGCTTTAAACTACGAATAACAGACCCTAGGAAAGGAAAGTCCTAGGGTTTGGTAAGCGAAGATATTCAAAATCCAGATACGAAAAAGCCTCGTCAATGACGAGGCTTTCGTAAAGATGGTGCCGGCTACCGGAGTCGAACTGGTGACCTACTGATTACAAGTCAGTTGCTCTACCAACTGAGCTAAGCCGGCACACAAACTTTGGAAACGTTGCTTCTTCGTGAAGACCATTTCCTCGTAACCGCTAGTAGCGATTACTAAAAGATGGTGCCTCGAGGCGGAATCGAACCACCGACACGGGGATTTTCAATCCCCTGCTCTACCGACTGAGCTATCGAGGCAACGAGCGCTATTAAATAGGAGAGGCGCGTTCTTGTCAAAATAATTTCGCCTAATATCGTCTGACTGCTGCTTTTTTGCTTGATTTGTCGCTAATCCGACCACTGTGATTTTTCTTTGACCTGCTTTCATTGTTTTGTGGGTGATAAAATAATAGTGACATGTCTATTTTTGCTTCCAAACTAAACGATTAGCTTTTATTTCATTGCTATACAAAATTTCTGGTCGTCAAAATCCTCAATAAATCCCTACTGTTTGTCTTACTTTAAATCCAATTGACTAAAAAACTTTCATTTTTCCCATTATTGCTACACTTACAGAGACATAAATATTTCCGACGTAAGTCAACAGGAATGAGAAGGAATTCTGCGATGGGATTCTCATTGGGAGAACAATTAGACATTACGCAGGTTATGGGTCTTAAAGACCGCCTGCAAGTCGAATTGGAGCAGTCTGAAAACTTGCTAATCGATGGTAGCGAGGTCTCACGCGTTGATGCTCCGGGGCTGCAGCTCCTCTTAACCGCCAAAATCTTGTGCCACAACCAGTCCATTACATGGAAGTGGGAAGGTGCATCGGACGAGTTAATTGGAGCAGCGAAGACATTGGGGTTGGTTGAGCCTTTAGGCTTGGTCGATTTTGCTGAATAGTTTTTCACGTAGTTCAATCAGGGTGACAGTATGCGAAAGATACTAGCTGCAGACGATTCTGTTTCAATTCGTCAAATGGTAAGCCACACGCTTAAAGAAGCAGGATACCAAGTGGAAACTGCAAACGATGGCGCTGAAGCACTTTCAAAAGCCAAATCGGGCCAATATGACGTCATTATTTCAGACGTGAATATGCCAAACATGGACGGTCTCGAATTTGTTCGTCAAGTTCGTGCAGTACCGCAATATAAATTCACACCCATTTTGATGCTGACGACTGAAACGTCTGCAGAGAAAAAGAGCATGGGCAAGTCTGCTGGTGCAACAGGTTGGATTGTTAAACCGTTTAACCCCGATACCCTTCTGAAAACGTTGCAACGCGTTATCTAAGTGTTCAAGCAAGGAGATCACTATGGCTTTGGACATGGACCAACTGCGCCGGATTTTCTACGAGGAGTGTCGTGAGAACCTTGAAATCCTTGAGCGAGAACTGCTGTCACTCGATCCTGATGGCGACATCGATCTTGATGTTATTAATACCATTTTTCGGGCGGCTCACTCAATCAAAGGTGGTGGAGCGACCTTTAATCTCAATGAGATTAGCCAGTTTACTCATGTCATGGAGACATTACTCGATGAGGCGAGGGAAGGTAAGCGTCGTCTAGACTCAAGCACCATCGATCTCTTCCTGAAAGGCGGCGACTGTATCAACAGCATGTTGATTGCATATGAAACGAATTCAGATTTCGATCATGTGTTAAGAGATGCGCTCACCGACGAGCTGAACAAACTACTCGATTCTGGTCGTGCAGATAAGGCATCACCTGTTGTTGCAGATGAGCCAGAGCCTTCTACAGCCAGAGAATTAGAGGGTGACGGGGACTGGATTGTTCTGTTTACGCCTCATAAAGACATGTTCTTTTCTGGCAACGATCCGGTACGAATTCTTCGTGAGCTTTTTGAACTCGGCGTTCATTGTAACGTTGAGTGTTTAACCGATGCACTTCCTACGCTCAGTGAGATGGAACCAGAAATGTGCTACCTCAGTTGGCGCATTACCGTGGAAGGTCATATTGATATCGCGCTGGTTGAAGAGATTTTTGAATGGGTCGAAGACGAATGTGATTTAGCTATTTCGCGCACTCAAAAAGAGCCCGATGAAGCGCTGGATGTTACTGCGTCTTCTGCCGAAGCGGAGCCTGTTGCGCCAAAACCTGCAACTGCAGCCAAGCCAGCTGCCAAACAAGCCGCGACTAAATCTGATGCGGTGTCTTCGATTCGGGTTGAGATCGACAAAGTCGATAACTTGATCAACCTCGTGGGTGAATTGGTCATCACGCAATCTATGTTGACGGAACTCAGCCAGAACTTTTCAGAGAGCAAGATTGAGCGTCTGCAAGCGGGGCTTGATCAGCTATTGCAAAACACCAAAGAGTTGCAAGAAAGCGTACTCAATATTCGTATGCTGCCGATCAGCTTTGCATTCAACCGTTTCCCGCGCCTGATCCGCGATTTGTCGGCTCAACTTGGAAAAACGGTGGAACTTGTCATTGAAGGCGAACAAACCGAACTGGATAAAACCGTACTCGAAAGGATCACCGATCCGCTGGTGCATTTGGTCCGTAATGCGGTTGACCACGGTCTTGAACTCCCGGACGTGCGTGCTGATAAAGGGAAATCAGAAACGGGTCGCGTGTCGCTTTATGCCTATCACCAAGGTGGCTCTATTGTCATTGAAGTGCGCGACGACGGTGCTGGACTAAACAAAGAAAGAGTGTGGAAAAAAGCCATCGAAAAAGGGCTTATCCATCAAGATACCGCATTGGACGACTTAACCAATCACCAAGTGTACAACTTGATCTTCGCGCCAGGATTTTCAACGGCAGATGTTGTGTCTGATGTATCAGGTCGAGGCGTCGGGATGGATGTGGTGAAGCGTAACATCGAAGATTTAGGTGGGCATATTGAGGTCGATTCAGAAATTGATGTGGGCAGTGTATTCCGCATTAGTTTGCCGCTGACCTTAGCCATTCTCGATGGACAACTTGTGAAGCTTGCTGACCAAGTCTTTGTGGTGCCGCTGATCTCAATTATTGAATCAATTCAGATTGAATCTGAACGCGTAAAAGTCGCGACAGGTGGCGTTGAACTCTATCGATTACGAGATGAGAACATTCCGATATTGCGCCTTAAAGAAGAGTTTGGACTCGGAGAATCTGGCGCACTGGACAAGCAACTATTGTGTCTGGTTGAAGCGAGTGGCAACCGCGTTGGCTTGTTGCTCGATGAAATGCTTGGCCAGCAGCAGGTTGTGATTAAGAGCCTTGAGTCTAACTATACCCGTGTGAATGGCGTCTCGGGTGCCACCATTCTTGGTGATGGTTCCGTGTCCCTCATTCTTGATATTCAGGGACTGATGACTGGCTTTTTGAGTCGAGTCGCCGATACAAACAGCCACATAGCGGCGTAGGAGGAGAGCATGACAAATCAAGCTCTGGCGGCCACAGACGTGAATGATGAACCGGTAGATGGTCAAGACCGCCTTAAGGGATCCGATTTCCTCAGTTTCGATTTAGCGCACGAGTTGTATGGGGTCGATATACAGGCAGTGGAAGAGATCCGTGTTTGGGAATCACCCACTGTGATTCCTCGCTCTCCTGAATTTGTTCTTGGGGTCATTAACTTGCGCGGCATGATCGTGCCCATTATGGATTTACGTGTCCGGTTTAACATCGGTGTTGTGGAGTATTTACCGACAACCGTGGTGCTTATTCTGAAAGCGGGTGAATCCGCAGGCAATCGAATGATGGGTGTTGTGGTGGATGCGGTCTCTGATGTGATTGATCTCGGTGATAAGAGTTTAATTCCGCCCATTGGTGATTCACAGGTGATGCCTTTTGTTAGCGGCTTGCTGAACGTGGATGCCCAAGTGATGAGTCTGCTGGATGTCGATGCCTTACTCAGCATTGAAGGGCTAGTTCACTAAGGAGGCGTTATGTCAGAAGAGGTGATGGAGTACCTGAGTTTCATGATAGATGACGAAGAATATGGACTCAACATCCTTGATGTGAAAGAGGTCCGTGGCTGGTCTGATATCAGAAAACTACCCAACAGTGAGAGCTATTTGCTGGGGGTGCTTGAGTTGAGGGGAGAGTACATCCCCATTATCGATCTCAGGCAAAGATTCAATATGCCCCCTTCCGTTTTAAGTAAGACGACGGTGGTGGTGATTGTCCGAAATGCAGAAGGACAGTCTTTGGGAATAATTGTCGATGCAGTCGCTGAGGTATATCAGCTATCGGCGAGTCAAATTAAGGCGGCACCCGGTTTTGTCAAAATTGACGAGCGATTCATTGAAGGAATTGCCTCTGTCAGTGGAAACCACGTGGTGTTAATACAACTTGAACGACTATTTGATTTCGACGTGTTGCATGAAGTAACGCAGCCAGATCTGGTTAGCGAGGATTGACGATTATGTCTTGGTGGAAAAAAGAGGCTGTAACTGAAAACACACAACAAGAGCAGGGATTAAAGGCGCATATTGTATCCGCGCTTGATACTGCTCAGACGGCATTGATGATGGTTGATAGGGACTTCAAGGTCTTCTACGTCAACAAAAAATCAGTGGAACTGCTTAAAACGCACGAAGATTTGTTCCGCTCACAGTGGCCTACTTTCCGTGCAGAGAAAGAGTGGATTGAAGGAACATGTATCGACTTGTTCCATAAAAATCCGGCTCATCAAAGGCAGATGTTGTCTAATCCCGCTAACTTGCCACACGAAACGATCATCAAGGTGGGAGAAGTGTCACTTCGTCTCGTCGTTGGTGCCGTGATCGATGCAAGTGGTGACTACGTGGGCAACACATTGGAATGGGACGATGTGACAGAAAAGATCCTTGCCGATACCGAGCGCGCTCGTCTTCGCGCTGCAATCGATCAGTCATTGACGGCCATGGTGTTGATCGATCGTGACTTGAGCATCACTTATATCAATGAACAGACCTTGACGTTGTTTAAGAAGCACGAAGGGTCTTTCAAACAAATGTGGCCCGGTTTCACTGCGACCAGCGATTGGTTAATGGGGCGCTGTATTGATGAGTTTCACAAGAACCCAGCGCACCAACGTCAGTTGTTGTCCAGTCCAGGAAATCTGCCGTACAAGACGGATATCAGCGTTGCTGATCTTAAGATTGAGCTTAATGTAGCAGCCATTGTTGATGCCAGCGGCAATTACATCGGGAACAGCCTCGAGTGGCGTGATGTTACTCAACTGCGTGAACGTGAAATCGAAGTAGGGCGTCTCGTGTCTGCTGTTGAAGGTATGACCACCAATATCATGATGGCAGATAAAGAAGGCAACATTACCTATTACAATCCAGCGCTTAAGAAGCTACTGGGTAAGCGCGAAGACGATTTACGCAAGTTTTTCCCTGGGTTTCAGGCCGATAAACTTAACGGGGTGAACATCGATATTTTCCACAAAAACCCCGCGCATCAGCGATCCATTATTAACAATCCAGATCGCTTGCCCCATACCGCTCAGATTCAAGTGGGCGAGTTAGAGTTCACCTTAACGTGTATCGCCATGTATGACTCGGCAGGTAACTACATTGGTCCAGCTCTGCAGTGGGAAGACATCACGGAGCAAATGGCGGGTCAGCGAGATGTTCAGGGATTGATCAAAGACGCGTCAGAAGGACGTCTTGGTTCTCGTATGGATACCAACAAATACTCTGGCTTTATGGCCATCCTCAGTGAGGGCGTCAATGGCCTGCTCGACAACATGGTCGAGCCGATGAATAACTGTCGCGATGTGATGAGTAAGGTGTCCGAAGGTAATCTTAAGGTCAACATGCCAGAAGATTATAAAGGCGACTTTGCGGCGCTCAGTAATGCGGTGAATACGTCCATTACCAACCTGCGTGACATGGTTGAGAAAATCACGGCATCGTCAGCGCGTGTCGCTTCTGCGTCTGGTGAAATCGCGGAAGGTAATAGTGACCTTAGCGAACGAACCGAAGAGCAGGCAGCAAGTCTCGAAGAGACCGCCGCAAGCATGGAAGAAATGACCTCAACGGTTAAACAAAATGCCCAGAGTGCTAATTCAGCCAACCGCTTGTCACAAGATGCGAGCACCAAAGCACAGAAAGGTGGGGAGGTAGTGAAACAAACCGTCTCAGCCATGGGCGAAATCAACAAAGCCAGTAAGCGTATTTCAGACATCATTAGCGTGATTGATGAAATTGCTTTCCAGACTAATCTTCTTGCACTCAATGCGGCGGTTGAAGCAGCCCGAGCCGGTGAGCAAGGTCGTGGATTTGCCGTGGTTGCAGGTGAGGTTCGTAATCTTGCTCAGCGCAGTGCAGGGGCGGCAAAAGAAATCAAAGATCTTATCAAAGACAGTGTTGAAAAAGTCTCAGAAGGGTCACGTTTGGTGGATGAGTCGGGCGGGATGTTGAATGAGATTGTTGATGCGGTAGGTGAAGTGTCGACCTTGATAGGCAAGATCAATTCGGCCAGTCAGGAGCAAGCAACTGGCATTGATGAAATATCGAAAGCGATTGTGAAGATGGACGAAATGACGCAGCAAAATGCCGCCTTGGTTGAGGAAGCATCTGCCGCGAGCCAGTCCCTTCGCGATGAGGGGAGTGAACTGCTCAATCTGATTGGTTTCTTCCAAGTCGACAACACGCGTACAGGGCTTAACAACCCCAATGCGGGTCAAATAAAAAGCTTCCAGCAGCCAGCTGCGCAGACACCAGTAATGAGAGCTCCGTCAGCACCGCCACCGATGAAAAAAGTGGCCAACGGGTCAGCGCCTTCTGCGGCGTCTTCTGATGATGATTGGGAGGAGTTCTAACGGTGGACGCAATTCAGGCGCTGAGTCAAATTGAAGAGCAGCGTGAGTTTGAGTTCACTGCTGATGACTTCACTTACATTCAGGAATTTATGCTCAGAGAAACGGGGATTTCACTCTCTGAGCGTAAAACCTCAATGGTATATGGAAGGCTTGCGAGGCGGCTTCGTCGTACGGGGATCACTAACTTTCGCGACTATTTCGCCCGTGTTAATAGTGATATGGACGAGAGAATTGCGTTTGTTAATGCGCTAACGACGAACAAAACACAGTTCTTTAGAGAGAAGCATCACTTTGATTTTCTCACTAACACCATGGTGCCAGAATGGCAAAGCCAGAAAAAGCGACGTATTCGTATCTGGTCTGCTGGGTGCTCTACGGGCGAAGAGCCCTACACCATAGCATCAACGCTCGCAGCCAGTGGTCTGCTAACGCCGAGCTATGACTGCAAAATATTGGCGACCGATCTGGATACACAAGTGCTAGAGGTTGGTCGAAATGGCACCTATGGCATCGAAGCGAGCAAGGCGATTCCTGCCGCTATGCTTCATCATGGATTTATCCGTGGTAAAGGCAAGAAGCAGGAATTATTGAAAGTGAAACCGTCAGTTCAGAAAGCGATAACGTTTAAACAGCTTAACCTAACCGCAGCTTGGCCTCATAAAGGGCCATTAGATGCCATATTTTGTCGAAACGTAATGATTTATTTTGAGAAGGATATGCAGCAGCAGCTGATTTATCGTTTTTGGGAAAAACTTGGCAGTGGCGGCATTTTATTCATCGGTCACTCTGAAAGCATCGGGCAAATGGGCAGTCGATTTGAGAACTTGGGTCAAACCATGTTTCGCAAGCCTTAATCGCAGTGACTGTATCTTCGAAATAACCGCGAACTGAGCGTTGTATGCATAAGATCCTGGAGCTTACCGGTTGTCCTATAGGGGCGGGTGCAAGGCGATTTTTCCACCCCGGAAAGCAAATGATGATGGTGAAAATTCAGCCGGGAGAGGTGTATGTCACCTCTGAGCGTGAGCTGATAGCGACGGGGCTAGGTTCCTGTATATCTGCCTGCGTGTGGGATCCATTCATTGAACTGGGAGGCATGAATCACTTTATGTTGCCTTTTGGCGACGCCGACAATATTGAAGGCTGGGACCCCACACAGTGGCGGTCAAATGCAGCCCGCTATGGTAACTACGCGATGGAGTTGTTGATCAATACCATGATTCAGCAAGGTGCGATTAAAAGTCGTCTGCGCGTGAAGTTATTTGGTGGCGGGATGGTGATGGGTAAGCAAGCAAGTATTGGTGAGAAGAACATTGCGTTCATTCGTAACTATGTACAAAGCGAAGGATTGAATGTGATTGGGGAAGACATGGGAAGTGAGTTTCCGCGCAAAGTCGTCTTTGATCCAATGACAGGCAAGGCTTGGGTTAAGAAACTCAGAGGCTACCGCGGTGAAGTTGAAGCGGAAGAAACCAACTATAAACGCCGTCTGGTGTCTGAAGCAAAACGCGACGATGGCGAAAATGCGGAGCTATTCTAATGGGTAAGCGAGTACATAGAGTACTGATCGTTGATGACTCTGCTGTTTTTAGAGCATTGCTTAGTGATGTTATCAATTCAGATCCTCAGCTCGAAGTCGTGGGATTGGCAGTTGACCCTTTTGAAGCTAGAGAAAAAATTAAAAAGCTCAAGCCTGACGTGGTCACATTAGACATTGAAATGCCCAAAATGGATGGGGTGCAGTTCCTGCGTAACTTAATGCGTCTCCATCCCATGCCTGTTGTCATGATTTCGACGCTGACACAGCATGGCGCCGAAGCCACGTTAGCAGCACTGGAAATTGGCGCGGTGGATTACTTCCCCAAGCCGACAGAAAACGTCGCGTCAGAAATGAGTAACTACCGTCAGTTGGTGGTAGAAAAAGTCAAAATGGCGGCAACGGCAAACATCGCGGGTGCTGTGCACCGAACGCCATCTGAAATCAGTGTATCTGGTCGTCAGTTGAGCTCTGCTTACGACATCATCGCTATCGGTGCATCTACCGGTGGTACGGAAGCTATTCGTAACGTGCTAGAAGCGTTGCCGGACATGATGCCTCCGATTGTGATCACTCAGCATATCAAAGCGGTCTTCAGTAAGTCATTCGCCGAGAGGTTGAATCGTGCATCCAAACTTCAGGTGGAAGAATTAGCGTCAGACAGAGCGCCATTAGTTAACGGTCGTGTTTATGTCGCACCGGGCGATCAGCATTTACAAGTGGTTAAACGATCTGGGTGTTACTACTGTACACGATGTGACAGTGAACCGGTTCAACGGCATAAACCTTCGGTTGATGTGATGTTCTCATCTATTGCTCAAGCTGCTGGTGGACGCTCGCTATCGGTCCTATTGACGGGAATGGGACGAGATGGCGCGCAAGGTATGTTAGAAATGCGACAAGCAGGTGCGTTAACCGTTGCGCAGGATGAACAGAGCTCCGTGGTGTGGGGTATGCCGCGTGCAGCGATTGAAATGGAGGCGGCACAGCAGGTACTTCCGCTGGATAAAATTGCCACGTACTTAGTGGGTAAAGTTTATGGATAGAACAATATCGACATCGTTTATTGCTGTTTTAGCTATCGCGGCCAGTGCTGTGCCGCTTTTCCTTCAGCAAACACCATTGAGCATCACATCGTCTGTGATTGTCATTATATCTATCGCTTATTTGTGGCGACAGCAATATGTAGAAAGCCATTTACAAGAGGAGCCTGACACTTCTCTGGAGAATAGTTCTGTGTCGTGCGAATCCACCGCTATCTTGCACAAGATACATAGCATTTTGAATCTTGAACTGGTGCCGATTCGGGAGCAGTTGGATCGTCAGCAGGAAGTTATCGACGACTCGGTTCATAACCTTAACTCCAGTTTCTTCGGCATGGAGCGGGCGGTGAGTGAACAGGCGTCGCTGTCCAAGCGTATGGTGGGTGAGCTTCTCAATAATACCGAGAGTGAATTTAACTTAACCAAAGTTTTGCCAGAGACAGAAAAAGCGATAGATCAATACATTGCGCTGTTGGTGACGGTTTCAGAGAAAAGTATCACGGCGATTCACTGTATTCACGATATGTCCGCAAAGTTGGATGCAGTGTTTAACCTGCTTGATCAAGTACAGGCTATGTCAGATCAAACTAACTTGTTAGCACTTAATGCAGCAATCGAAGCGGCAAGGGCGGGCGAGCTTGGTCGGGGGTTTGGTGTGGTGGCATCTGAAGTGAGAGATCTTGCCAATCGCACGTCGACACTGAATAGCCAAATTAACAAGGACATCAACCTCGCTCAAGACACAGTGAAGCAAACCAGTAAGATTGTCGGAGAGATTGCGACGCTGGATATGACCACTTCTATTGAGTCTAAAACACGCATTGAAGCGTTATTGAAAGGGGTTCAAGAAGTTAACCGACAGGTCACGTTGGAGATTGGCAAGGTAACGGAAAAAGGTGAAACGGTTCGCGGCGAAGTGTCCAAGAGTATTCAAGGGCTTCAGTTTGCTGACATCGTTTCACAGCAAGGACAGCATGTTCTGAGCAATCTTCATATTTTGGAAGACTTAAATGCACTGATTATTGAGAGCTTAGCGGCCGACGAGGTTGATTGGATTGCATTACACAAAGCTGTTGATGAAATCGAAGAAATGGCGGGCTCTGCAGCGAGAGCGCCGGCAAAACAAATGTCTGCTGATGAAGGCGACATAGAACTGTTTTAGGAGACGGTATGGCTATCAGTCGTGAAGAAAGAAATGACGGAAAATCTGTTGTTATCCATGTGAACGGACAGTTTGATTTCAGCGTGGTGCAGGAATTCCGCGATGCGTATCAAGATTGTCAGGGCAAAGAGATCATCGTTGATTTCCGTGGTACGGAATACATCGATAGTGCGGGGCTTGGGATGTTGCTCAATATGCAGACCTTCTTAAACAAAAAAGAAGGGGACATTCGTTTAACCAACACTATGCCTCAAATCAAGCGCGTGCTGGTGATTGCGCGCTTCGAAAAGAAATTCATCATTGAGTAATTTAAATGATTAGCTGTCGTTGTCATCATTAAGGGGATAGCGTGTGAAAGTACTTATCGTTGAAGATGAAATTTCACTGCAATGTTTCCTCGAGCATGTGCTCAAAGATGAATTTGATGAATTATTCATTGCTGATAATGGTCAGATTGCACTGGATATGCTCGAATCAATGGATGAGCTGCCCGATATCGTCATCATGGATGTATTGATGCCAGAGATGGACGGTTTCGAGGCAGCTAAACAGATCCGAATGCGGTATAAAAGCGCGTATCTTCCCATTATCTTTTTGACTGGGATTACAGATAACGACGCGTTTAATCGCTGTATGACGCTCGGTGATGACTTCCTAACGAAACCTATCAGTCGCACCACCATTGTGGCAAAAGTCCGTGCTCATTGCCGCAATGTGCGCCTTTATAACGAAGTGGCCGTTCAACGCGACAAGCTAAAGCACTTTCAAGCCCACACCCTCTACGAACACACCATGGCAGAAACGATATTCAGTAATCTGATGCAAGGCTGTTATCAGGAAGCTGAAGGGGTGAGTTTTTACACTAGCTCCTACACCAACTTCAATGGTGATGTGGTGTTGGTGACGCCAAGGCCACAAGGCGGAATTTACGCGATGTTGGCTGATGCGACAGGTCATGGTTTGCCTGCGGCCATTTCTTCGATACCCGCAACGAAAGCCTTTTTCGCGATGACCAAGAATGGTTTCGCGTTGGGTGACATTGTCAAAGAAATGAATTCAACCCTGAAAACCTTTCTACCACCAGGCATGCTAGTAGCGGCCAATTTGCTGGAAGTGTCGGCCAATGGTTTAGACATTAATTGGTGGGGTGGGGGTATGCCAGATGGCTACATTATTGATCGTCATGGTGAGATTAAACAACGACTACCTTCTGCGCACATGGCATTGGGCGCGATGGACTCTGATGAGTTTGAAGCCAACCTTGTTGCCCTGACTCTGGAAGAAGGCGATAAGCTGTTCTTCTTCACTGACGGTGTGACTGAAGCGCGAAATGCTGAGGGGCATGAACTGGGGGAAGAAGGGCTAGAAGCCTTGATCTCGACGCCCTGCACCAATGTAATCGACATGACTCGTGAGCATGTGGCGCAATTCACCAGTGGTGGTGGCGTTGGCGATGATATGTCTATGCTAGAACTGACTGCGCCGATACGCAGTCGTATTGAACAACAGCCGGGTGACCCTGATTATTATGACCGTCGATCCCCCGCGCAACTCAATGTGTACTTTGGTGCCAAAGAACTTCGCAAAGTAAACCTGGTTGGTGAGGTGAGGCGAATGCTCAAGGGAACGCTTGGCAGCAACATTGATTTGGATTTGATGTGCACCGTGTTATCTGAATTGACCAACAACGCATTAGAGCATGGTTTGTTGAAGTTAGAATCCAGTTTGAAATCCGATGATGATGGATTTCTGGATTATTATATGGAGCGTCAATCTCGTTTGGAAACACTGGATGCTTTTGCTTATATGGAAGCGGGTATCTCGTTTAATCCGACCAAACGTGAACTCAGTTTTTACGTCACCCATAATGGCGAGGGTTTTTGGGTCGATGATATCGACAGCACGTTAGAAGAATCACTGGCACGATGTGGACGCGGCATTGCACTGGTCACCGAACTTTGCGAGTTCTTTACCTATGAAGACGAAGGGAGAACCGCCAGAGGCATGTATAAGCTTGCTTCCGGTATGGAATACAACCGTTAGGGGAGTGGAGCGGCAAAGCCGTTTAATGACACGCTAAAAAGTCCTGCCAATGTGCAGGATTTTTTGTCTGCGCTTTTTGTTAGGATTGCGACAATCAGTGCAGCGTCCTGAAAAAAAGGCGAAAAAAAACCAGTCCGAAGACTCGGTTTCTTAAAGTGGCTCCCCCTTCAAGACTTATCGGGGACGCCTAGTCGGGCCCGCCTAGGGTTGCGACAAATCGCGAAGCGATTAACACATACAAAAAAGGCCTCGTCTTTCGACAAGGCCTTATAATGTGGCTCCCCCTGCAAGACTTGAACTTGCGACATACGGATTAACAGTCCGCCGTTCTACCAACTGAACTAAGGGGGAATTGCTAGGAACCAATTTAGCCGAAGCTGAATCAATTACCATTCTTGCAATATGGTGCCTCGAGGCGGAATCGAACCACCGACACGGGGATTTTCAATCCCCTGCTCTACCGACTGAGCTATCGAGGCTTTGATTAAAGAGTGAATCACTCAATATCAAAATAATGGTGCCGGCTACCGGAGTCGAACTGGTGACCTACTGATTACAAGTCAGTTGCTCTACCAACTGAGCTAAGCCGGCACACAAACCTTGGAAACGTTGCGTACTTAACACCATCTCACTAAATATGGTGCCTCGAGGCGGAATCGAACCACCGACACGGGGATTTTCAATCCCCTGCTCTACCGACTGAGCTATCGAGGCAACGAGGTGCATTAAACGGATTTTGATGGTTTCCGTCAACATCTTTTTGAAAAAAAAACGCCAAATAGGACTGTTTGATGGCTTTTTCATCGTTTTGATTTAAAAGCGCTCTGCTTTTCGGATGTTGACTACGGTTTTACTGCATTGCGCGAAACTCTTTTTGGTAATTAGTCACTTTCTGTAAGTAGCGTCGCGACTCCGAAGATGGGTGTTTATTGGTCAAAGCCCAATAAACTTGGTTCGGTTGCAGTCGATTGAGATCATTCATTGCTCGTTTTCGGTCGGACTTATGGAAGGTTTTGAGCACATTGCCTGCGCCACCATTGTACGCTGAGATCATACTGTAGTGTTTCGACAGTGGATCGTTCACGTCTTTCAGGTAACGTGTTTTTAAAATATAGAAATACGCCGCACCGGTATCAATGTTCTTGGCGGGATCAAATAAATATTCAGGAGAAGGCTCACCGCTGCGCTTCTTGACGAGCTTGAATACATCACGCCCGGCTGTTTTCGGCACGACTTGCATCAGACCATAAGCATTTGCCCAGCTGACTGCGTATGGGTTGAAGCTGCTTTCTGTTTTGATGATGGAGTAAATTAACTCTTCAGAGATACCGTAGCGTTTTGCGGCATCACGGATCAGGTCGGCATACTGGTAGCGCCGCTTACTGGAGTGATCAGATACCATCGGGATCTGCACATAAAACACTTTCTGAAAGCGCAGTGATTTGGTTTTAACCTGTTTTTCAATCAGGTAGTCAGCATAGCGGTTAGCGCGCCATTCCCATGCGATCTCTTTGCCGTCCTGATCGAGGATCTGGCCTTGCAAAAATGGACGCCCTTCAAGTTGCACGTCGGCAGCAGAATACAAATCAACCGAGGCTGGGTCATTCGGCGTCAGCAAAGTGGTGATGATGGCCTGCTTTAGGTGCTGCGTTGGCTGCGTGGTCGCGACGGTTTCAATGGTGACCAGACCATTGGTGAAATCAACACGGGCACGACTGAGGTAGTTATCCGTGTATTTCACATAATCACTTTTACCGGACACGTAGATTTCGTTTTGTCCCCAACGAACTTCGATATCTCCGGTGAAATTGTTGATCAGCTTGTCTAGGGAGGCGAAGTCTTTCTCAAATTGTCCCGGCAAAGGCGCCAGATTCTTTGCAAAACGGTTAGTCGTACCGTAATCGACCTGGTAAACAGATTCGATCATTTCGCGGCTGCAACCAGAAAGAGAAAGAACAATCAGCAATGAAATTAGCAAGCGAAGAGTTTTCATGAGGTCCATACATTGAAAAAGCATCCATGATTAGCGTAATCAGGATGCTTTTATTTACAAAGTGTTGAAGCGAAATTGTGAGCTAGCGTCTTACTCGGATGGCGGGGTGTAGCCCTCGATCACAGTATCGTGCCCTTCAAACAGGTATTTCACCATTTCTTCTTCGAGCAGTTTGCGGTGGTCTGCATCCATCATGTTGAGCTTTTTCTCGTTGATCAACATGGTTTGTTTACTTTGCCACTGCGCCCACGCTTCTTTCGAAATATTGTCAAAAATACGTTTGCCAAGGTCGCCCGGATAAAATTGGAAATCTAATCCCTCTGCGTCTTTTTTCAAACGCAGGCAAAAAACAGTACGGCTCATCATTAAGCTCCAATATTATAATTTTCCGGCATTTGCCGAAGTCTGAAATTCTCTGGTTAGGCTTTCTAGTAACTTCTGCACGGGGGCAGCAAGCCCAACTTTTGCTGGTTGAGATAAGTTATACCAAAGGCCGCCTTTCCCTTCCATGATCCCGTTTTCCCCAATATTTTCGGGTTTACTATGAAGTTTGACGCGAAAAGGGACGATATCAAGGTGAAAATGGCTGAACGTGTGACGAAAAGCGGTGAGTTGCTCAGGCTTGTCAAATTCATTACTCGGTAATTTACCTTGAATGAAATGGGGGGCGTCGCTTTCTTGGGTTTCTGGTAAGCACCATAAGCCTCCCCATAACCCTGTGGGTGGACGCTGCTCGAGCCACACTTGGTCTTCATACTGGAAAAGCACAAAGCAGGTTTCTTTTTCAGGAATGGTCTTTTTCGGCTTTTTACCGGGGAAATCCGCCTGACGGCCAAGGGAGTTAGCTTCACAGCTATAATTGACTGGGCAAATTTCACACTTTGGTTTGCTACGGGTACAAATCATCGCGCCCATGTCCATCATGGCTTGATTGTAGCGTTGCACACCCTCTGCAGGAGTATTCTCTTCTGCCAGTATCCAAAGGTGGTTCTCGACAGGCTTTTTACCTGGCCAGCCTTCAACAGCAAAATGGCGCGACAGGGTACGTTTTACATTGCCGTCCAAAATTGGGTGATGTTGACCCAGTGACAGCGAAAGTACTGCGCCGGCGGTTGAGCGGCCAATGCCGGGCAGAGCCAACACTTCGTCAATATGGGTTGGGAATTCGCCCTGGTAGGTCTGAGCAATCTGCTGTGCTGCTTTATGGAGATTGCGCGCCCTTGCGTAGTAGCCAAGGCCTGTCCAAAGGTGAAGTACTTCATCGAGTTCAGCGTCAGCCAGATCGGTGACCGAAGGGAAGCGCGCCATGAAACGCTCGAAATAAGGGATCACGGTGGCGACTTGGGTTTGCTGCAACATGATCTCTGAAAGCCAAACGTTGTAAGGCGTTTTCTCTTGCTGCCATGGCAGGGTTTTACGGCCGTATTTGTCATACCATGTCAAAATGGCATCGGAAAAAGACTGACTCACTATGAATGCTCTTTTGTTATCTTTATGGGTGATAGGTTATCGTCGCGCATTCTATCAATGAATGGCTGGGATTGCTGAAAAAGACAGCGATCTTGACGCGACAGAGAGAAAGATCTCAGTAGGCGGCGCACAAGGCTTGCACCGAGGCGTTATCTTTGGATAATGCGCGATCCGCTTAACTTTTCTTCATTATTGATTGCAGGCAAAAGACCATGACTGAAGTCACCAAAACCGAACTGACCGAAGAAGGTAAAATTCTTCGTAGAATCAGAAGCTTTGTACGTCGAGAAGGACGTCTGACCAAAGGTCAGGAGCAAGCAATGAACGAATGCTGGCCAACCATGGGTATCGACTTCGAAGAAAAGAAGCTGAACTGGGTTGAGGTATTCGGTAATGACAATCCGGTGGTACTTGAAATCGGTTTTGGTATGGGTGCATCGCTGGTTGAAATGGCGAAAAATGCCCCAGAAAAAAACTTCATCGGTATAGAAGTACACAGCCCAGGTGTGGGCGCTTGCCTAATGGCTGCACGCGATGCAGGTATCACTAACCTGCGTGTGATGTGTCATGACGCAGTGGAAGTGTTCGAGCACATGTTGCCTGAACTGAGCCTGGATACGGTTCAACTGTTTTTCCCAGACCCATGGCACAAAACGCGTCACCACAAACGCCGTATCGTGCAGGCTGATTTTGCTCAAATGCTACGTAGCAAGCTGAAAATTGGCGGTATTTTCCATATGGCAACAGATTGGGAAAACTACGCAGAGCATATGGTTGAAGTGATGGACGTAGCGCCGGGGTACAAGAATACCGCAACGGATGGTTCTTACATTCCTCGCCCTGATGAACGTCCACTGACCAAGTTTGAAGCACGTGGTCATCGTCTAGGTCATGGCGTGTGGGATATGAAATACGCACGTAGCGAATAAGACAAAACTCATACCCTTCTTGCGACGCTGCATTGTAATGTAGCGTCGCATGTTTAAAGCCAACCTTGTGTTGGCTTTTTTTGACCGTTGGAGAACGCCATGAAACCCACCCCACAGCTGTTGAACGACATTCTGGAAGAGGTCCGCCCATTGATTGGGCAAGGACGTGTTGCGGACTATATTCCTGCTTTGAAGGAAGTCTCAGCCAATAAACTCGGGGTGGCGGTGTGCTATAACGACGGCGAAATTATTATGGCAGGTGATGCTGACGAGCCGTTTTCTATTCAGTCTATTTCAAAGGTGTTGAGCCTGACTTTAGCGCTGCAAAATTACAGCCCTGAAGAGATTTGGCAGCGGGTAGGAAAAGAGCCGTCAGGTCAGGCGTTTAATTCGATGATCCAGCTTGAAATGGAACAAGGGATCCCTCGAAATCCCTTCATCAATGCTGGTGCACTGGTGGTCTGTGACATGCTGTATAGCCGCCAATCAGCACCACGTCAGCGGATGCTGGAATTTGTTCGTCAGTTGTCGGGTAACGACCATATTTGTTACGACAAAGTGGTGGCAACATCTGAAATGGATCATAGCGACCGCAATGCGGCTATTGCGTATTTGATGCGTGCTTTTGGCAATTTTGATAACGCGGTGATGCCGGTGTTGGCCAATTATTTTCACTATTGTTCACTGCGCATGAGCTGTGTGGATTTGGCAAAAACGTTTAACTATTTGGCAAACAAAGGACTTCCTTTAGGCGCAGAAAAAACAATTGTCAGCCAGACTCAGAGTAAGCAGGTTAATGCCCTACTGGCGACCTGTGGTCTTTACGATGGTGCGGGTGAGTTTGCTTATCGTGTGGGTATGCCGGGGAAATCGGGTGTTGGCGGCGGGATCGTTGCTATTGTTCCGGGTGAAATGTCCATCACGGTATGGTCGCCAGAGCTTGATCAATCAGGTAACTCGCTGGCAGGAACGGCAGTATTAGAGCTGCTTGCCGAGCGCATCGGACGTTCAATTTTCTAACACTTGGATGGGTTATCGCGATGGGATGTCGTGGTCGTTTCATCCAGTGACACGGAGAATGATTATGGGTAGTGGAAGTCTGTCTTACGCATTGCGCGTTTCTTGTTTTGTTATGGCATTTTTGCCGTTTTATGTTGCCGCTGAGAGCTGTCGTCCTGAACTGCATGGTGACATTGCAATTAAAGCCGACAATGTGTTGATTGAGAGTAATAACAACAAATTTCGCATCGATCCTAAGGGTAATCTTTTTTTTGATGTTCATCGCGTGGCGTTGAGCGAAGCGCAACGAGCCTCGTTAACGGAGTACAACAAAACGATACGCAATGATTTACCATTTATTGGGCGATCGTTGTCTGAGGAGCTACATACGTCGTGGCTGGCTCTCGATGGTGTGCTCTCGGCAGAACTTGGCGAAAGAAGTGCATTACGTGGTGAAGTGGGACAATTTCACCAACACTTGCAGAATCAGGTCAGCACTTCTCTTTATGATCTCGACCGATCTCCTCAGCTCAAGCATCAGGCGTTAACCACGGCAGTGCGTGAACTTGAAGCCAGCGTCCCTCAGTTGATTGCTACGGTTTCCAGCCGAGGTTTGATGGACATAGCGATGTTGAGTGAAGGCAAAAGCAATAAGATGCAGTTCATTTCGCAAAAGATGGCGGCATTACAGAACAAGCTCGCGGACGAAGTGAGGTTGCAACGTGACCGAACCTTAGACGTTCAGCAGGAAGTGTGTCAACGCTTCGCGCAGTGGCAGGTTCAGGAAGCTGAAATCGCCTCCTTGATCCCCGCTCTTTCAAGCTGGAAGACGGTTACTGTACGCAAATAGTCTGTGGGTTGGCGTGAAGCATGTGCTGATCTCTGAGACCTAACATTAAAAAGCGCGGTGAGTTGTCTCACCGCGTTTTTTTGTGTCCGCCGTTCTGTCGGATTAACTATTAACACCAACACCAACACCAACACCAGTACTAAGGCTGATAGCTAAACTCATAATCCACGCTTTGCCATGCTTCATCGATATGTCGCATGTATTGACGCAGTTCGCTCGCATCAACATGGCGTTTTTTGGCGCGATAATAATAGTCTGCTTCGACATAGGTTTTATCGAGCAGCACGTCACCGGGGCCTGAAACTGCTTTTAGCGAACTATTAAACTCGAAATAGGGGCTATTGATCGCATGATCTGATGGATCAATGCTCCACGTTTCGGGCAGGCTGAGCGTGATTTTTTGACGAACGGCCCCCTCAGAACCGAACCGAAACGGCGTTTTACGACGGATAAGATCCGGTTTGGTGAGATAGTCATCGACGATGTCACCCGAGATTACAAACGAGTAGAGATCGTCAGTTTTCGACCAGAGATCTTCAATCACATAGGCTTCATTGACCGTGACTTCGTTGTTGTTCTTGTCGTCCTCGACGCTGAGTGGACGCAGGAAATCCAACCCACCGAAAAATCCCGCATAGTAATTCGCATACTCTTCGCCTAGCTCTCTTAGCGGCTTGGACTCGAGATAACGACGCCAGCGCTCAGCTTCAAACCCACGATAGATGGTTTTTACCGTGAGGTAACTTGGCTGACTCGCATGGTTCACCACGTAGCGCTGTTCAATGTCTTGTGACACGGGGATGGCAGGTGGCAACATGGCCACCAAATCGTCCGCACCAGGCTTTAATACCAGTGCGTAACCAAGGCGTGATTGCGCCAGTGTTTCAAGCTGATCACCCTGATGGGTGCGAGTGGCATCAATCCACCAAGATTGGTCCTTGTATTCCATCTGCACAATGACGTGATTAAAGCTGAAAGGCGCAGCAGGCTGCTGTGGCAGTTCATCTCGCCAAAAGGTATCCACTAATGCAGGGTGGGCATTGACGCCCATAGCGCCAAGCAAAGAAATCAGCAGCAAGGCCTTGTCTTTGCAATCACCGTAGCCTTGGGACAGGATTTGGCGCGGTGGGCGTGGTTGGTGAGAGCCGATGCCATTTTCTATGCCTAAGTAGCGAATATTGTTTTGCACAAAGTGAATGGCTGCGACCACTTGCTGATCAAGATCGTCAGGGTGTGTTTGCTTGATCTTGTTCGCTAATGTTTGAACGTCACGATCACTTGGTGATGCTTGATACAAAGGCAGTGCCCAGTTCACCACGTCTTTCCAATTGTTGTAGCTAGAGACATGCAAATATGGGTAGGGGTTGTACCAGCGTGGCTGCTCAGGCTCATCAAAATCATACAAGCCGTTTTGTTCTTGATATCGGTATTCACGCACCGTTTTTTGCGTGGTTTCTGTGAGCGTACCTTTGCCTTTATTGTCCAAATTAGTGACGGTGATAGGGCTGTCTTCCGGGACTAAAATGCGAGCATTGACCAGTGCGACAGTGGATGCCCACCCTGTTTTGACATACCACTCTCGGTTGTCGCCAAACACCGGATTAAAGCCCGTAAGGGTGTAGCTAAAATCAATAATGTCGCCCACCTGTATATCATTGAGCACAATATGCAGAGTTTCATCACCGTTGTAGAGCAAGGAATCTAGGTCGACTTCGCGTTTGAATTGGGCGGTTTTTGCTGTGTTTTTTCGGTCAAAGGTTTGGCCATCACGCACGATTTCCAAACGATGAAGTTCCACACTTTGGTAGCTGGGATCAAAATCGATAGAGATTTGTGAGCCAGATTCCACCCCTTCAATGGAGACGACTTTGCTGGTGTAGCGTTTGTATTCAACAGGGGATTGGGAGACCAGATTAAGTTGTCTATCGACCAGCAGAAACTGCTGATCATAGTGATGGCCTGCGGGATCAAACGCAGGAATGTCGACGATGGGTTTAATCCAACCAGGGAGCGGCGCAAACCGCCCCTTTTGAGCAAGGGCGGTTTGCGGCAATAACATCAACACAAATAGGGCAAACAGATACTTCTTCATCTACAACGCTGTCCTTAGCTTTACCTGAGCGTTAGCGCCTCAGGGACAAGGCAGCGTTCGTGCTGCCTTTACTCGTTGATGAAGACGGAAAGAAGATCGTTCAGGAACAGGCGGCCTTTGGCAGTCACTTGCCAGTGGGTCTCGGTTTCGCTCAGCAACCCTTGCTCGATGGCTTTTTCAATGGGTGTTGCAATCACATCCAGTGATAAGCCTGTACGTGCAGAGAAGTCAGCTTTTGGACACGGCTCAACCAAGCGGAATCTGTTCATGAAAAACTCAAACGGCATTTCATCAGCTTCCACTATATGCAATTCGCTGAGGTATTCTTTCTCAGTATCGAGATATCCGCGCGGGTGTTTCACTTTTACTGTGCGCTGTATGGTATTGATGCCAGAAGTAATTTTGCCATGCGCTCCACAACCAATGCCCAGATAGTCACCAAAACGCCAGTAGTTAAGATTGTGCTGACACTGATAACCCGGCTTGCTGTAACCCGAGGTCTCGTATTGCACATAACCTGCATCAGTGAGCAGTTGATGGCCTTGCTCGAAGATGTCCCACAGGTCGTCATCGTCAGGCAAAACCGGCGGTTTCGAATAGTACTGAGTATTGGGTTCAATGGTGAGCTGATACCAAGACAGGTGCGGAGGGTCGAGCTCAATCGCTTGCTTGAGATCGCTCAAGGCGCTTTGCAAGGTTTGGTCGGGCAACCCGTGCATCAAATCTAAGTTAAAGCTGTTCAATCCCGCTTCATGAGCCAGTTTGGCCGCACGCTTGGCTTCTTCTGATCCATGAATTCGACCCAAGCGTTCAAGCTTCGCGTTGTCAAAGCTTTGAACGCCCACCGAGATGCGGTTGACGCCAACGCTCTGGTAAGCAATGAACTTGTCAGCTTCCACTGTGCCGGGGTTGGCCTCCATGGTGATCTCAATGCCTTCTTTGAACGGGATCAGTGCATCGATACCGTTTAAAAGACGTGAGATCTCTTGTGGTGACATCAAGCTCGGTGTACCACCGCCAATGAAGATCGAATGCAGATGACGACCACTTACGCCATCAAAACGGACTAAGTCTCGTTGCAAATCGTCCAGCAGAGCAGAGATATAATCTTGCTCTGGGATCTCGCCTTTTAGTGTGTGCGAGTTGAAATCGCAGTAGGGGCATTTCTGCACACACCAAGGGATATGCACGTAAAGACTTAATGGGATTTGAACAGCCATGATGAATTACTTCTTCTCTTGACGCATCGCGGCGAACAGTTTCTTCAGCGCCTGACCGCGGTGCGATATTTGTTTTTTCATTGCAGGCTCAAGGTTCGCCAAGGTGCAATCGTGTTCTTTGACATAGAAAACCGGATCGTAGCCAAAGCCATGTGAACCTGACGCTTCACGTGCAATAGAGCCTTCGAAGACACCATGACACACCAGTGGTGTTGGATCGTTAGCGTGACGCATGTAAACCAGTACGCAATGGAAGCGAGCAGAACGTTGATCATCTGGTGCATCAGCCATGCATTCTAGTAGCTTTTCTAGATTGGCTTGGTCGCCTTTGCCTTCACCCGCATAACGTGCGCTGTATACGCCGGGTGCGCCATTTAAATAATCCACTTCCAAGCCCGAGTCATCAGCAATCGCTGGCAAGCCAGTTTCTTTGGCGGCATGACGTGCTTTGATGATGGCATTTTCGATAAAGGTGGTGCCGGTTTCTTCGGCATCAACCACGGCAAACTCGCTTTGCGCCATGACATCCAGACCAAAATCTTGCAGCAAATCGGCCATTTCTCTTACTTTGCCTGCGTTACCTGTCGCCAGAACCACTTTCATCATTTTCGTCTCCTCTTGGGTGGTCGCCGATAAAAAATGGCGCCACGAATGGGCGCCATAATACCGGATTGCCACGTGGTGTCATCTTTCGATCTTAGCAAGACGTACCCACATGTGCTGTTGCTCAGTTTTCGTAAAAGATTTGCTGGAACGTCAGCTTGCCACTGCGATTCCCCTCGGCATTGATATCAATATTGAAGGTGACGTTTTCTTCATTAGCAATGCGAACTTCCGCCAGATAATAAATGGCATTCCCTTCGCGGACTTCACGAAATTCTAAGGGTTTGGTGGTGCCTAGCAAATTACGCGCATTACCGGAAATGTTCGCGGTCAGTGCAGGCTTGCCTGATTGATTCTTATCTAAGATAGCGATGTTGATCAGTGCGTTGGCACTGCTGCGTTTAATGCCATAAGCCTTCGCAACCGCAGGAGGAATAAAGGTGGCGTTGAGCGCAGAGTAGTGCACTTCCAATGACCCCATGTCTTTCGACTGTTCCGCTTGTGATAGCGGCGATATCAGCAGCAACAAGGCGCTGACGATAGAGAGTAACAGAGGTTTCATGACAGAGTTCCTTGTTTGGTGGAGTAGGCGCACGGTGAAGTTAACGGTGCACTTACTGATTTACTGTTTGGAGGAGGGGATCAGATTGCTGATAGCCTCAGGGTAAATGACCGGATTTTTCACCCTTACTTGCTTGTGTCTGCCTAACTCGCCTTTTTCGATCGCGATGTGGCCTTTTGCGACTTTGAATTGTTTGGAGAGAAACTTGGTGAGATGGGCATTGGCTTTGCCATCAACCGGTGGAGCAGTAATGGCGAGTTTGATTTCCTCGCCATGTATTCCCATCCACTGGTCACGGCTTGCTTTAGGCTGGATATACAATCTTAGGATTAAATCCTCGTTATCCAGCCATGCAGTACTCATTAATTATAGTACGAACCACAGGTTGCCAAAGTAAGGGCTGAGCAGGTCACCGATGAAGAAGTTCAAGAACTGCAATACGATAAACAGAACCAGTACACTCAAATCCAAACCGCCCATCGATGGTAGTACGCGACGAATAGGGGCCACTAGAGGCTCCGTCAACTGAACCATAACAAACTCAATCGGGCTTTTACCTTGGCTGACCCAGCTCAGGATTGCTCGCAGGATCAATACCCAAAACAGCAAACCACCCGCGGCTTTCACCAATGCAATCAATCCTATTAGCAGGTAGGAAAGATCAAACGGTGGCATGCCACCTGAAGCGATCATTTGCAGAACAAAAAACTTGGCGACACACAACACGAACGCAAACAGCACCGTGGCAAAATCAAAGTTACCAATTGATGGAACGACTCGGCGTAATGGTGCAACGATAGGTTGCGTCGCTTTAACGACAAACTGACTGAATGGGTTGTAAAAATCTGCGCGTGCCCATTGCAGCCAAACTCGAAGCAACACCACCATAATGTAGAGGTCGAACAGTGTTGAAACGAGGAAGTTCATTGAGTTCATAAATTAGCCCTAAAATAGCGATTCCATTTCTTCAGCACGACGAACAGCGGCTTGCATGGCCTCTGATACAGTCTCTGAAAGTTGGTTGTTATTAAATACACTCAGTGCCTGAGCGGTGGTGCCGCCTTTTGACGTTACCTGTTCTCTTAAGGTTGCCAGTTCAATATTGGGGTTGGCAACCACCATTTTAGCTGCGCCGAGCGCGGATTGCTGTACCAACGCGCGTGCAGTTTGTTTATCAAAGCCTTGGCGCTCAGCTTCTGCCTGCATTGCTTCCATAAACAAGAAGAAATAGGCAGGTGCACTGCCAGCGGCAGCGATAATAGCATTGATGCCAGATTCTTCGCTGACCCAACAAATTTTTCCGACCGCTTGCAGCAGATCTCCAGCAAACTGACGATCAAGTTCTGTTACTGATTCTGGAGCATAAAGCCCACTCATACCTTCTCCAACCAGTGAAGGTGTGTTTGGCATCACACGAACAAGGTTAAGTGGCGCGCTTGCCATGTCTGACAAGCGTGCGACAGAAATCCCTGCGGCGATCGATATAGCCAGTTTCTTGCTCCAATCAATCTCCGTCATGCTCGCCAGCAATTCTTCCATGCCTTGCGGTTTCACGCCCAGCACCACGACATCCGCTTGCTTTGCACTGGCAATGGCATCTTCATTGGCGTTGATGCCAAAGCTATCGCGAAAGGCGGCGCTTTTCTCTGGCGTGCGGTTAACCGCTGTCAGAAGTGAGGCGGGGTAGCCCGATTGAATCAAACCCGCAATGATTGAGCGAGCCATGTTGCCCGCGCCGATAAAGGCAATGGTGCGTTGTTCCATCAAATGATTCCTTGTGTCTGGCAAGCGGTGATTGGCTTACCTGATGTATTCATATGGCGAGGATGCTTCACTCGCCACGGTTGCTGTAATCGCGCGCGCCAAAAAGGGCGGTGCCGATACGAACCATGGTGCTGCCCGAGGCAATTGCGGCGTCCATGTCGCCACTCATTCCCATCGAAAGGGTATCAAAGTGTGGGCGCGTCGCTTTCATCTCTTCAAACAATGCCACTAATGGCGCAAAGGCGACCATTTGTGCATCGTGATCACTTTCGGGCTGAGGGATACACATCAGGCCGCGCAGTGTGAGATGAGGAAGTTGGTCGATTTCATCTGCCAGCGCTTTCACTTCTTCAAAACCAGTGCCTGATTTTGACGCTTCGCCGCTGGTATTGATTTGGATCAGTACTTGCAGCGGGGGCATGTCATCTGGGCGCTGTTCACTCAATCGCCGTGCAACTTTGCTGCGATCAACGGAATGCACCCAATCGAAATGTTCGGCAATTAGGCGTGTTTTATTGGATTGAATCGGGCCAATAAAATGCCATTCCAAATCAGAATGAAGCGGGCGGAAGTGAAGGATTTTATCCACCCCTTCTTGTACATAGTTTTCGCCAAACTGGCGATGCCCAGCGGCTGTCGCATGTGCGATAGCTTCAATGGGTTTGGTTTTGCTTACCGCCAACAGTTGCACGCCAGCGGCGTCTCTCCCGCATTTTTGTGCGGCATTGTCTATTTGGCGGGTGACCTGCTCTAGGTTTTGTTTGATACTACACATGGCTAATTCTGCGAGGAAACGGATTAATGGATATTACTGAATTATTGGACTTTAGTGTAAAGCATAATGCCTCAGATCTACATCTTTCTGCGGGAGTGCCTCCGATGGTCCGCGTTGATGGTGATGTTCGAAAGCTTAGCCTGCCTGCACTCGAGCACAATGACGTGCACCGCCTCATCTTCGATATTATGAACGATGCCCAGCAACGAGAATTTGAGCAAAACCTTGAAGTGGATTTCTCGTTTGAACTGGCATCTGTTGGCCGTTTCCGTGTTAATGCATTCCACCAATCACGCGGTTGCGCAGCGGTGTTTCGAAACATCCCATCAAAGATCCCAACGCTAGAGGCCATCAATGCGCCTTCGGTGTTTGAGCAGTTTGTTAACTATCAAAAAGGACTCGTGCTCGTTACTGGGCCAACGGGGTCAGGTAAATCCACGACGTTGGCTGCGATGGTAGATAAGATTAACCGTGAACAACATCGTCATGTGTTGACGATTGAAGACCCGATTGAATTTGTCCATGAGCAAAAAAGTTGCTTGATCAACCAGCGTGAAGTTCACCGAGATACGCATTCATTTAATAACGCGCTTCGTTCCGCATTGCGTGAAGACCCAGATGTCATTTTGGTGGGTGAGTTGCGCGACAGAGAAACCATCAGCCTTGCGTTGACCGCCGCTGAAACGGGTCACTTAGTGTTTGGCACCTTGCACACGTCGAGTGCCGCGAAGACGGTTGACCGGATTATTGATGTGTTTCCTGGTGCGGATAAACCGATGGTGCGATCCATGTTGTCAGAATCGCTACGCGCGGTGGTATCGCAAAAACTGATTAAACAGGTCACTGGCGGGCGAGTGGCTGCCCATGAAGTGATGATTGCGACGCCTGCCATTCGAAATCTGATTCGTGAAGACAAAGTGGCGCAGATGTATTCGATGATCCAGACAGGCTCTGGTATGGGCATGCAAACCATGGAGCAATCACTGCGCAACTTGATGATGCAGGGTGTGATTGATAGCAGCGAAGCCAACAAGGCGTTAGATAGCTCAGGGACAGGTTTTTAACGATGACAGATCAGACGCCCCTTTTTCAATTGCTTGATGCCATGCTCAATCAACGTGCATCAGATTGCTATATCACTGTGGGTGCGCCTTGCATGCTGCGTGTTGATGGCAGCTTAACGCCCAACGGTGAAACGTTAGATCTGAGTGGGGTGAAGGCATTGATATCGCAAGCGATGGATACAGACACACATCGGAAATTCATGGAAGAGCGTGAGGCCAACTTTGCTTTGGTCACCGAATCAGGCCGTTTTCGTGTCAGTGCGTTTTGGCAGCGAGATTTGCCTGGCATGGTGATGCGACGTATTGAAACCAAGATCCCAGAGATCCAAACGCTAGGCTTGCCAGATGTGATTCAGGATTTGTCGATTGCCAAACGTGGGCTGGTATTGATTGTGGGCGCAACGGGGTCGGGGAAATCGACATCTATGGCGGCCATGCTAGGGTTTCGCAATACTCATCGCAGCGGCCATATTCTGACGGTAGAAGATCCGATTGAGTTCATCCATCCGCATAAAAAATGCATTGTGACACAGCGTGAGATAGGTATTGATACCGAGAGCTATGAAGTGGCGCTAAAGAACTCGCTGCGTCAAGCGCCGGACATGATCATGATTGGCGAGATCCGCACGAGAGAGACCATGGAATATGCCATGCAGTTTGCGGAGACGGGTCACTTGTGTATCGCCACCCTTCACGCAAATAACGCCAATCAGGCACTCGAACGTGTATTGCATTTGGTGGCGAAAGAGCGTCGTGAACAATTCCTGTTTGATTTGTCACTTAATCTCAGGGGCATTCTAGCGCAGCAGTTGGTGCCTGATATCAGCGGTATTGGTCGTCATGGCGCATATGAGTTATTGCTCAATACTTCCCATGTTTCTGATTTGATCCGTCGTGGTGAATTGCACGAGCTTAAAGCGTGTATCAGCAAGGGCGAAACAGCGGGTATGTGCACCTTTGACCAATCACTGTTTACGCTTTATCAGGCAGGAAAAATCTCGAAGGAAGAAGCGTTACATCACGCTGATTCTCGCAATGAACTGAAGCTGATGATGAAAATGGCAGAGCAATCCTCGAGTTCGCTGTCACTTGCCGATGTTAGTATCGAAGGCTCGTAAGTAAACGAAAAAAAAGCGCCATCAGGCGCTTATTTAACTGTACTGATTTTCAAGCCAGCTTTCGACAATGATAACCGCGGATTGGCAGTCAATGTTTCCCTTGCCCAATGCGCGATACCCGCCGTGTTCAAAAAGTGAAGAACGCGCCTCTGTTGTGGTGAGACGCTCATCATGCAACTCGACATCAACGCCAAAACGCCCTTTTAGGCGATTGGCAAATTTGCGTGCGCGAGGTGTGATGCTTTCTAGTTCACCGCCTTGTAAATCAAGCGGTAAACCCACCACCACTAAATCGGGTTTCCATTCTTTTAAGATCGCTTCAATGGCGTCCCAGCTTGGGATGCCATCTTTTGCTTTCAGTGCCTTAAGCGGTTGAGCGGTGCCAGTAATGGTTTGGCCAATCGCGATGCCAATACTTTTTGTGCCGTAATCAAAGCCCAGCACAGTTTGAATGTTACTCATTGGATGTCTCTTATGCGTGTCCGATATCGGACGAAAGATTGAGCGCAGTGATGCCCAATTGCTTGAGTGCTTTTTCCCAACGCTCATTGATTGGGGTATCGAAAATAACGGTAGGGTCAGCTTCAATGGTGAGCCAACTGTTTTCAGCCAGCTCCTGTTCGAGTTGCCCCGCGTCCCAGCCTGAATAACCCAGCGCGACAATAAACTGCTCAGGTTCATCGTTAGTGCCTAAGATACTCAGAATATCTTTCGATGTGGTCACTGTCAGTGCATCAGACAGTTGAATGCTAGAGCCGAACTCTTGCCTGTTTTTGTGCAGAACAAATCCGCGATCTTCTGATACAGGGCCGCCAAATAAGACAGGCTGATCGAGGCTCACTGGGTGGGTGACATGGCTCTCGCGCTCTACCTCGATTTGTTCAAGCATGTTGGCGACCGAGATATCGATGGGCTGGTTAATCACCAGTCCCATTGCACCGTCCTCATTGTGCTCGCACACATAGATAACACTGTGCTTGAAACGGTCATCTAACATACTGGGCATTGCGACAAGGAAATGATTTTTAAAGTTCATGATGCCCTTCCACTGCTGAGATGCGTCGGCGTAAAGCGACTGATATACAGGTGCTGTGAAATAATGATGCTTAGTTCAGTATGAGCGGTAAGTCAGAGAAAGTCAGCCTCGCGCAGCCGAAACTACGCGAGGTTGTGTGCGGATTATTTTTGTAGACGCGCTTCAATCGCGTCCATCAACTTACCGCTGATATTAATATCAAAGGCCGCTTCAATTTCACGGATACAGGTTGGGCTGGTCACGTTAATTTCAGTCAGCTTGTCACCGATAATATCCAAACCTACAAATACGAGGCCTTTCTCTTTTAGCGTTGGCGCAACGGCGCGTGCGATTGCCCAATCGGTATCGCTCAGAGGGCGGGCTTCACCACGACCCCCAGCAGCCAGATTACCGCGGGTCTCGCCTTTGGCGGGAATACGCGCTAGGCAGTATGGCATTGGCTCGCCGTCCACCACCAGAATGCGTTTATCACCGTTACTGATATCTGGCACAAAGGTTTGCGCCATGCAGTAGGTGTTACCAAGGTTTGTCAGAGTTTCGATGATCACTGACAAGTTTGGGTCGCCCTGCTTAACGCGGAAAATCGATGAGCCACCCATACCATCTAAGGGCTTGAGAATGATGTCGCCGTGTTTTTCATGGAAAGCTTTGATCTGATCAGCACGACGTGTCACCAAAGTGATCGGCGTATGCTCAGGGAACCACGCAGTGAACAGCTTTTCATTGCAGTCACGCAGACTTTGCGGTTTGTTGACGATAAGACAACCTTCCACTTCAGCGCGCTCAAGAATGTAAGTTGCGTAGATGTATTCGGTATCAAAAGGCGGATCTTTGCGCATCAAAACAGCATCAAGATCAGCAAGAGCGATCTCTTGCTCACTTTTCACTTCAAACCAGTTGTCTGGGTTTTCTTCCAGCGTCACGATTTTAGTGCGTGCCAATGCTTTGCCTTGTTCTAGCGACAAGTCGTGCATCTGCATGTAGTGAATTTCCCAGCCACGCTTTTGCGCTTCTAGCATCATGGCAAAGGAAGAATCTTTTTTGATATTGATGGATTCGATTGGATCCATCACTACGCCCAGTTTGATCATGTATTGTCCTTAATTAGCCGAGATCGCCAAAGCGAACCTGTAGGGCGGTGATCGCCGTTAATGCTGCGGTTTCTGTTCGCAACACGCGCGGCCCTAATAAGGTTTCTTCGAAACCAAATTCGCGCGTTTTTTCAATTTCGTCTGCTGACAATCCACCTTCAGGACCTATGAGCAAACGAACGCGCTTGACCGGTTCTGGCAGTGTATTGATTGAGTATTTTGCACGTGGATGCAGGTTGAGTTTCAGCCCATCAAAGTCTTCAGTCGTCCACTCTTCCAGCGCCATCACGGGCCGAATCTCTGGCACGATGTTACGACCACTTTGTTCACAGGCCGCAATCGCAATTTTTTGCCATTGCTGCAGTTTTTTATCGAAGCGCTCCGCGTTGAGTTTGACACCACAACGTTCTGAGATCAGCGGCGTGATGACATTGACGCCCAGCTCAACAGATTTCTGAATGGTGAATTCCATTTTGTCACCGCGGCTGATCACCTGACCAAGGTGTAAATCCAGAGGCGATTCGATACTGCGTTCAACACGCTCAACCACATCAACAGCGACAGATTTCTTGCTCGTTTCAGCAATGACGGCGGGGAATTCAGCACCACTGCCATCAAACAGCAGGATTTCCTGACCAATTTGCATTCGCAATACGCGTCCAACATGGTTTGCAGCGTCTTCACTAAGAGAGACGCGGCCATTGTCGGGCAGACGTTCAGGATGGAAAATTCTAGGGATACGCATGATGGTCGTTTCGTTGTTAATAATGAGCAGCAGTGTATCACGCTGCTGCCTCACGATTGTAGTGTTGCTCGCCTTCAGCTAGATCAGAGACCTGCTTTCTCGCACGATGCTTTCACGAAAGGATTGTGGTTACCTTGCGCTTTGGCTATTCGACGGTCACGCTCACATTCCCAATCCGTAACAGGGTAGGTTTTATCCCACGCATTCATGAGCTTTTTCTGTGCTGACGCCAAACGAAAGTCATACTGTTGATTCATGTACTGGTAGATACGTGCAATGGCGCCACGGCTTTGCGCGGGTGGATCGACCGCGCGCTGTTTGAAATCGACCTTCATTTCGCATTGTCCGTAAAATGCGCCTTTGTTTCCGTTCCATTGTGAAAAACGATAGTTAGAGCGGTCGCCGTTCACTTCGCCAATGGCAGGGACCAGATTGTGCAGATCCGCTTCCATTAAACGAAAGGCTATGTCTGTTCTGCCGCAATTCTTGCGTCCGCCGTCTTGCCAGCATTGGCGCTGGTGGCCAAATTGCCAAGCGGGAACGACATGTTCCCATTCAATGCGGCTAGCACGTTTTAATTGCTTACGCACTTGGTAACCACATTCATCTAATTGCGGCACGCCCTTCTTCCCTTTCCACTCAATGTCACAGCCACAGTAAAAAGAGGTGGGATAATCCTGATAGATTTTTTGCGCGATGCGTTTGGCTTTCGAAAAGGATTGTGGATGCTCAGGAGCAGACATCGCCAGTGGTGATATCAACAACGCAGAAAGCAGCAAGAGATACTTTTTCATCATGAAACAAAGTCTTTTTGGAATTAAGTACTTTGATTATTGCAGATGTATGCGAGTTAAATCTCACTAAAATAGTGTTAATTGAATAACTTGTTAATTGAGGGAAAAGTGGCAATTAACGCATTCGCGTTAGAATGCTGAAGGTTTCCACATCAGGGGCTGTTTACAACGGCGGCACATGTACTGCACTTGCTGGCGCTGTACCTTGTTGTGACGACGCACAGATAAAGGGATGACGTCACATTGGCATTGATAAGGAAAGGTTTTGCCTTCCACGGATTTGATGTCAAAGCTATGCGTGGTTTTAGGTTGAACATCAAAGACCTGTGACATAACGGCTTGCCACTCTTTGCCGTGCGGGCGAACACGTCCGAATCGCGCAAAGACAATTAAATGACTGACTTCATGGGGAACCACTTCGTTAATAAATGCTTCTGGGTTTTCGGCCAATAATACGGGATTGAAGCGAAGCTGCCAGCGTTGAAGCAGCGCCATTCCCGCCGTTTTTCCCCGAATATCAAAACGGATCGCAGGCACCGCAAAATCTGCCTTTAAGGTCTGGCTTGCTTGATAAATGCATTCGCTTACGCGTCGGGTAATACGGTAGTGGAGTTCGTTCATCGCTTTGGCAAAGTTAAGTGGTGACAGCGGCTAGGGTAAAGAGAGGCATGAAAAAAGGGAAGCCGAAGCTTCCCTTTTCTTAATCTGTGGTGCTGCGTGGTCGCGATTATTTGATGTTCGCGAAATCGCGTAATGCTGCCACTTTGTCCGTTTTTTCCCATGGGAATTCTTCACGACCGAAGTGACCGTATGCTGCTGTCTTTTTGTAGATAGGTTGCAGCAGGTCAAGCATCTCTTGCAGGCCATATGGGCGCAAGTCGAAGTTTTGGCGAACCGCTTCGATGATGATCTCTTGAGACACTTTTTCTGTGCCGAACGTTTCAACCATGATAGATGTTGGGTCAGCGACACCGATAGCGTAAGACAGTTGGATCTCACAGCGATCAGCCATGCCAGCTGCAACGATATTTTTAGCAACATAACGTGCTGCGTATGCTGCTGAGCGGTCAACCTTCGATGGATCTTTACCAGAGAATGCACCACCGCCGTGACGCGCTGCGCCGCCGTAGGTATCGACGATGATCTTACGACCTGTCAAACCACAGTCACCCATTGGGCCACCGATAACAAAACGACCGGTTGGGTTGATGAAGTATTTGGTGTCTTTGTTCAACCATTCAATCGGTAAAACCGGTTTAATGATTTCTTCCATTACCGCTTCGCGCAAGTATTCAGTCGTGACTGAATCGCAATGCTGAGTCGAAAGAACAACCGCATCAATACCAACAATCTTACCTTGGTCATATTGGAAGGTAACTTGTGATTTAGCGTCTGGACGTAAGAAATCTAGTTTGCCGCTCTTGCGCACTTCCGCTTGCTTTTTGACCAGCAGGTGAGAATAGGTAATTGGCGCAGGCATAAGAATAGGGGTTTCGTTGGTTGCGTAACCAAACATGATGCCTTGGTCGCCAGCGCCTTGATCTTTAGGATCTGCTTTATCAACACCTTGGTTGATGTCTGGCGATTGCTTACCAATGGTATTCAATACAGCACAAGAGTCTGCATCAAAGCCCATGTCAGAATGTACATAACCAATCTCACGCACGGTTTCACGTGTGATTTCTTCGATATCAACCCATGCTGACGTTGTTACTTCACCGCCAACCATCACCATGCCAGTTTTGACGTAGGTTTCACACGCCACACGTGCTTTTGGATCCTGCGCCAAAATTGCATCAAGAACGGCATCAGAAATCTGATCTGCAATTTTGTCTGGGTGGCCTTCTGATACAGATTCAGAAGTGAACAGGTGCTTAGCCATAACGTTTTCCCTAATGAGTAAATACCAATTTCAGCAGTGTGTTAAACGTGTGCTGACTGCCGTTGGTATAAAATTGATATCGAATATACGTTTAAAGGTATAGATGCTTTTCCATCTGGACGTCTATTCTACGTCACGAGATTGATAAATCAACCCCACGGTTTGTCCGCCTAAAAGGGAAACGTTTGCGTTGGTCATCCTGTAATTACAAATAGATGCGGCACAAACACGCTAGATAGGCGCAGTTTCCTATAAAATCAGCCATGTAAAACGTTTGCAGAGGAACGGGAGTCTTGCGACAATACGACCCCGCCGACTTCTGCGATCTGGCCATCTACGAATAAAAGTATTGCGCCTGATTGCATATAAAACAAAACGTCTATTGATCTCAGGAGCAGACATGTCTTCCCGCAAGGTTTTAGCAAACGCGATTCGTGCACTAAGCATGGACGGTGTACAACAAGCCAACTCTGGTCACCCGGGCGCCCCAATGGGCATGGCTGATATCGCCGAAGTACTGTGGCGCGACCACATGAACCACAACCCGCAAAACCCTGAATGGGCTGATCGCGACCGTTTCATCTTATCCAACGGTCACGGCTCAATGCTGATTTACTCTCTGCTTCACCTGACGGGTTACGACCTCTCAATTGATGATCTGAAAAACTTCCGCCAACTGCATTCAAAAACCCCAGGTCACCCTGAATACGGTTATGCACCGGGCATTGAAACCACCACAGGCCCACTAGGCCAAGGCATCACCAACGCTGTTGGTATGGCGATGGCAGAGAAATCACTGGCAGCGCAATTTAACCGCGACGGCCATGCTATCGTTGACCACAACACCTTTGTGTTCTTGGGCGACGGTTGCTTGATGGAAGGTATCTCTCATGAAGCATGTTCACTGGCGGGTACGCTAGGTCTTGGCAAGCTGGTGGCGTTCTGGGATGACAACGGTATTTCTATCGATGGTCATGTTGAAGGCTGGTTCACTGACAATACGCCTCAGCGTTTTGAAGCGTACGGCTGGCATGTTATTCCAGCAGTAGACGGTCACGATGCCGATGCAATCAATGCGGCGATTGAAGCAGCAAAAGCAGAAACAGGTCGTCCAACCCTGATCTGTACGAAAACCGTGATTGGCTTTGGTTCACCAAATAAAGCTGGCACCCACGATTGTCACGGCGCACCACTAGGCGCTGACGAAATCGCAGCGACACGTAAACAGCTTGGTTGGGAGCACGGTCCGTTTGAAATCCCTGCTGACGTTTACGGCGCATGGGATGCCAAAGAAGCTGGCGCGGCGAAAGAGTCTGCGTGGAATGAAAAACTTGCAGCTTATGAAGCGGCATACCCAGAGCTTGCTGCTGAATTCAAACGCCGCGTAAACGGCGAACTGCCAGCAGAATGGGAAGCGAAAGCGAGCCAAATCATCGCTGATTTGCAAGCAAACCCAGCCAACATTGCATCACGTAAAGCGTCTCAAAACGCGCTAGAAGCGTTTGGTGCCATGCTACCAGAATTTATGGGCGGCTCTGCTGACCTTGCGCCTTCAAACCTCACCATGTGGTCGGGTTCGAAAGCCGTGACTGCTGAAGACGCATCCGGTAATTACATTCACTACGGTGTGCGTGAGTTCGGTATGACAGCGATCATCAACGGCATCGCGCTGCACGGTGGTTTTGTACCTTACGGCGCAACCTTCCTGATGTTCATGGAATACGCGCGTAACGCAATGCGTATGGCTGCGCTGATGAAAATTCAGAACATCCAAGTGTATACCCATGACTCGATTGGTCTGGGTGAAGATGGCCCAACACACCAGCCGGTTGAGCAAATCGCCTCACTGCGTCTAACGCCAAACATGAGCACATGGCGTCCATGTGACCAAGTGGAATCTGCGGTCGCTTGGAAACTGGCGATTGAGCGCAAAGATGGTCCAACGTCGCTGATCTTCTCGCGTCAAAACTTGGCACAACAAGATCGCAACACACAGCAAGTGGCTGACATCGCTAAAGGCGGTTACGTGCTGAAAGATTGTGTGGGCCAGCCAGATCTTATCTTGATTGCAACCGGTTCAGAAGTTGAGCTGGCGGTTGAAGCGGCTGCGCAAATTTCTGCTGAAGGTAAGCAAGTTCGCGTGGTATCTATGCCAGCGACAGACGTTTATGACAAGCAAGATGCGGCATACCGTGAATCAGTACTGCCTTCAGATGTGACCGCTCGTGTTGCAATTGAAGCGGGCATCGCTGACTTCTGGTACAAGTACGTTGGCTTTGACGGTCGTATCATCGGCATGCACTCTTTCGGTGAGTCTGCACCAGCAGGCGAGCTGTTCAAGATGTTCGGCTTTACCGTTGAAAACGTGGTAGAGACGGCGAAAGAGCTACTTGCATAACTGACGATGTCAGGTGTTCGAACGTCAATATTTAGCCCCGCTTTTGCGGGGCTTTTTCTTTTTGATATCTGAACGAATCAATCAGAAGTTTTGATGAGAGACCAGTCACATTCTACGTGCGTATTTTACGTGCTTGAGATAGACTGTCCGCCGTATTTCATTCACGACTCAGATGGTCAGGGACATGGCATTACGCGTTGCAATTAATGGATTTGGTCGAATTGGCCGTAGTGTGCTTCGCGCACTTTACGAGAGTGGCCGAAGAGACAAAATTGACATCATCGCTGTCAATGAACTCGCTGAGCCTGATGCGATGGCGCATCTTCTGCAATATGACACCAGTCATGGTCGATTTTTTAAAAAAGTCTCCAATAGCCAGGAGTTTCTTTTTGTCGGCGACGATAAAATTCGCATCCTTCACTTAAGTGACATTAATCTGGTTCCTTGGCGTGATCTAGACATCGACATCGTGCTCGATTGCACGGGTGTTTATGGCAATCGCGAACATGGTCAAGCCCACCTCGATGCTGGTGCGAAAAAAGTATTGTTCTCCCATCCTGGTAGTAATGACTTAGATAACACCATCATTTTTGGTGTGAATGAAGACTCCTTGAAAGCCAGCGATCGCATTGTTTCCAATGGTTCTTGTACCACTAACTGTATCGTGCCTGTGATTAAGGTGCTTGATGAACAGTTTGGTATTGAGTCTGGCACCATCACCACCATTCACTCTTCCATGAATGACCAGCAAGTGATTGATGCTTATCACCCTGATTTGCGACGCACCCGTGCTGCGAGTCAGTCAATTATTCCTGTCGACACCAAATTACATTTGGGAATTGGAAGAATCTTTCCGAAATTTTCTGACAAATTTGAAGCGATTTCGGTTAGAGTTCCAACGATTAACGTCACTGCAATGGATTTAAGCGTCACAGTTAACACGAAAGTGAAAGTTAATGACGTAAATCAATCACTCGAAGAGGCCGCTCGGTGTACATTGAACGGCATTGTAGATTATACCGAGGCACCACTTGTCTCGATAGACTTTAACCATGACCCTCACAGTGCCATTGTCGATGGCTCGCAAACACGAGTAAGTAACCACAATTTGGTGAAGATGCTGGTGTGGTGTGATAACGAGTGGGGATTTGCTAACCGGATGCTTGATACCGCGTTAGCCATGGATGCAATTTCAAGTGGCTCGAAGGCTTGAGTCACGGTTTTTATTTTGTAAAAACCAAAGCAAATTTTTTATTTTTGCAACTTTAGAGAGAGGACGAAAATGTCTGTAATCAAAATGGCCGATCTGGATCTGGCTGGCAAACGTGTATTTATCCGAGCTGACCTAAACGTACCGGTTAAAGAAGGTAAAGTAACTTCTGATGCACGTATTCTTGCATCTCTGCCAACGATTAAGCTTTGCCTAGAAGCTGGCGCGAAAGTCATGGTTACTTCTCACCTTGGTCGTCCAACTGAAGGTGAGTACGCGGAAGAATTCTCTCTGCAGCCTGTCGTTAACTACTTGAACGACGCGCTTGATTGTGACGTTAAACTAGCAAAAGACTACCTGAACGGCCTAGAGCTGAACGCGGGTGAGCTAGTGGTTCTAGAAAACGTTCGTTTCAACAAAGGCGAAAAGAAAAACGAAGACGAGCTGTCTAAAGCTTACGCTGCACTTTGTGATGTGTTCGTGATGGATGCATTCGGTACTGCGCACCGCGCACAAGCATCGACTTACGGCGTAGGTGTATTCGCTCCTATCGCATGTGCAGGCCCTCTTCTAGCGGCTGAACTTGAAGCACTAGGTAAAGCGATGGACAACCCGGCGCGTCCGTTGGTTGCTATCGTTGGTGGTTCTAAAGTTTCTACCAAGCTGACTGTTCTTGAGTCTCTATCTAAAATCGCTGACCAACTGGTTGTTGGCGGTGGTATCGCGAACACCTTCATTGCAGCTGAAGGCCACAACGTGGGCAAATCACTGTACGAAGCGGATTTGCTAGATACAGCTAAAAAGCTAATGAAAGAATGTGCAATTCCAGTTGCAACTGATGTTGCATGTGCGAAAGCATTTGACGAAAACGCAGAAGCTGAAATCAAGAACGTTGCTGACGTTCAAGATGACGACATGATTTTCGACCTAGGTCCTGAATCAACTGCGGCGCTTGCTGAAATCATCAGCAACGCGAAAACCATCCTATGGAATGGCCCTGTTGGCGTATTCGAGTTCAAAAACTTCGAAGCGGGTACGGCGGGTATTTCTAAAGCAATCGCTGAATCTGCTGGCTTCTCTGTAGCAGGCGGTGGTGACACATTGGCAGCTATCGACAAGTTCGGTATCAAAGCTGATGTTTCTTACATCTCGACTGGCGGTGGTGCATTCCTTGAGTTTGTTGAAGGTAAAGTACTTCCAGCTGTTGAAATGCTAGAAGCTCGCGCAAAAGCATAATATAAAAAACGGGGGTTGTTACCCCCGTTTTTTATGCATCTTATCTTGCGACTAATGTCCGGTTTGATGCAGACACCAAACCGAAAAATTAATGTGTTTGGTGAGACGTTTGGGTACAATGCGCAGCGCTGATCGCAAACGTTTGCCGATTTAGCTGAGTTGGTCGGGATATGGCCAGCTTGGTACTGATTCATTCAAAGACTACAGAGTAAATAGGACTATTGTTATGTCTAAGATTTTTGATTTTGTAAAACCTGGCGTTATCTCTGGTGACGACGTACAGAAAGTGTTTGAAATTGCTAAAGAGAATAAATTCGCTCTTCCAGCGGTAAACGTAGTAAACACGGATTCAATCAACGGTGTTCTAGAAGCTGCTTCTAAAGTTAAAGCACCTGTTGTTGTTCAGTTCTCTAACGGTGGCGCAGGCTTCTTCGCTGGTAAAGGCGTTAAGCTAGAAGGCCAAGGTGCACAAATCCTTGGTGCTGTTGCTGGCGCAAAATACGTTCACGCAGTTGCTGCGTCTTACGGTGTTCCCGTTATTCTGCACACTGACCATGCTGCTAAGAAATTGCTGCCATGGATCGACGGTCTGCTTGACGCTGGTGAAGCGCACTTCGCTGAAACTGGCAAGCCACTGTTCTCTTCACACATGATTGACCTGTCTGAAGAATCACTAGAAGAAAACATCGAAATCTGTGCTGCATACCTTGCTCGCATGGAAAAGATGGGCATGACGCTAGAAATCGAACTGGGTTGTACTGGTGGTGAAGAAGACGGCGTAGACAACTCTGATATGGACGCGTCTGAGCTTTACACTTCTCCAGAAGACGTTGCATACGCATACGAGAAACTGAGCGCTATCAGCCCACGTTTCACTATCGCAGCATCTTTCGGTAACGTTCACGGTGTTTACCAAGCGGGTAACGTTGTTCTTACTCCAACTATCCTGCGTGATTCTCAAGCTTACTGTGCTGAGAAATTCGGTATCGCTCCGAACGCATTGAACTTCGTATTCCACGGTGGTTCTGGTTCTTCTGAAGCAGAAATCCAAGAGTCTATCGGTTACGGTGTTATCAAAATGAACATCGATACTGATACTCAGTGGGCAACGTGGGACGGTATCCGTACTTACTCTGCTGATAACTTTGATTACCTACAAGGTCAAATCGGTAACCCAACTGGCGAAGCTGCGCCAAACAAGAAGTACTACGATCCACGCGTATGGCTACGTGCTGGTCAGGCTTCTATGGTTACTCGTCTTGAGAAAGCATTTGCTGACCTGAACGCAATCGACGTTCTGTAATTTAGTTTTTTAAAAAAACAGGTTACAAAAGATCTAGAAACCCGCTAAATTTAGCGGGTTTTTTTATGACTGCATTTCAGTCATACCCTGAACCACCTCACGTGACTGGATGCCATCTGATGGTTTCTCGTTGCGTGAGGTGGTTTTGTTTTTGTACTAGTGAGAGAAACGATGACCGAACAAAATGCCGTACTTGTTGTTGAACAAACAGCACATGAAGCCATGAGCTGGTTGGCTTCGAACCAAGAATTGATGATTCAATATGCCATGAATGTGCTGACAGCACTGACTATCCTGCTTATCGGTAACTGGATAGTGAAGAAGGTCGCCGGATCTGTGGCGGTAGTATTGAAGAAGCGCGAACTGGATCAGACAGTTGTCGATTTTATCGAGAACATGGTGCGTTACGTGATGTTTGCGATTGTGCTGATTGCAGCGCTGGGCCGCTTGGGTGTTCAAACAGCCTCTATCGTCGCTGTAATCGGTGCTGCTGGCTTAGCAATTGGTTTGGCACTACAAGGCTCACTGTCGAACTTTGCGGCGGGTGTGTTGATTGTGACGTTCCGTCCGTTCAAGTCAGGTGATTATGTTGAAGTGGGCGGCGTGGCGGGTTCTGTTGCCTCGATTCAGATTTTCTCGACTGTATTGACGACGCCAGATAACAAGATGGTCGTTGTGCCAAATGGGACGGTTATTTCCAGCCCAATCACCAACTACTCTCGTCATGAGACACGTCGTATTGATTTTATCATTGGTGTTTCTTACAAAGCGGATTTGCAAAAGACGAAAGAAGTACTGACCCGAATTGTTAATGCTGATGAGCGTGTTTTGCAAGATCCTGAGCCAACCATTGGTGTGCACGCGCTGGCTGATTCATCGGTGAACTTTGTGGTTCGCCCTTGGGTTAACACCGCAGATTACTGGGCGACTTACTTTGACTTGATGCAGGCGATCAAAGAAGGTCTCGATAAAGAAGGGATTGAAATTCCATTCCCACAGATGGATGTGCATTATCACGCCGCCCTTGTGAATGCGAAAGCGAAGGAAAAAAGCAAACCCGTCGCTGAAATGGCATAAAGACAGCATATTGACGTGGAGCCCTGCCCTTTGGTAGGGCTTTTTTATGCGTGTCATCCCGAGAAGTCACAAATAGATCAGTGTGGGTGTTTTAAATTTGAGACAGTATTTTTTACTGTTTAAACTGTACACTCTGCTCTGATTTTTCTGGTGCGGATTGATCCGGAAATGAGAGGCTCTTGTTGTCGACTCTCAGGGAAATCGACCAAACTACAAAACAACTATCAAGGGAATCGCAATGGAAAATGCAACTAATGAAGCCTTGAATTGGTTTACTGCAAACCAAGATCTGCTGCTTCAATACGCGGTGAATGTTATATCCGCGCTCGTTATTATCATTATCGGTAATTGGGTCGTTAAAAAGATTGCCGGTACCGTCGCGAAAGTGTTACGCAAGAAAGACCTCGACAATGCTGTTGTTGAATTCGTGCATACCTTTATTCGCTATTTACTATTCGTTATTGTCCTGATTGCCGCGCTGGGTAAATTGGGTGTTCAAACCGCATCTGTGGTTGCTGTTATCGGTGCTGCAGGTCTTGCTGTTGGCTTGGCACTGCAAGGGTCGCTGTCAAACTTTGCTGCGGGCGTATTGATTGTTGCATTCCGTCCGTTTAAATCGGGCGACTACGTTGAAATCGCGGGTGTAGCAGGTTCAGTAGACTCAATCCAAATTTTCTCGACGGTATTGAAAACGCCTGACAACAAAATGATCGTTGTGCCTAACGGTGGCGTTATCTCTAGCCCAATCACCAACTATTCACGTCATGATACCCGTCGTATCGACTTCGTTGTTGGCGTTTCTTATAACGCGGATTTGAAAAAAACCAAAGATGTACTGACACGCGTATTGGCGGCAGAGTCACGTCTTCTTGCTGAGCCTGAGCCAACTATCGGTGTGGTTGAGCTAGCCGATTCATCGGTAAACCTTGTGGTACGTCCTTGGGTGCGCACTGGTGATTACTGGCCGGTTTACTTCGATTTGCTGCAAGCTATCAAAGAAGCATTGGACGAAGAAGGAATAGAAATTCCTTTCCCTCAAATGGATGTTCATGTGCAAAAAAGCGAAAGCTAATACTTAGCTAAGTGAATAAAGCGCCAATGGCAGTTATGTTGTCATTGGCGTTTTTTTGTTTGGATTGGGCGGTATTCTGGACTGTCGCTGAATCAATGTTTGAGACAAGGGTTGATCGAGTTAAAACAATTGCTTCTTGTGTAGTGATTTTCCTTGCGATTAGGCGAAGGCTTTCCTACCTTGCGTATCTGATGTTGTGCGCTTTTTTAAGTCACCGACAGTTTGCAGCACAAATTTATGAAGGAACCTGATTTATGAGTGATATCCCATCTGAGTTAAAATTCGCGGCATCCCACGAGTGGGTTCGACCTGAAGGCAATGGTGTGTATACCGTAGGCATTTCTGACCATGCTCAGGCAATGCTGGGTGATATGGTCTTCGTTGATTTACCAGAGGTGGGTGACACCGTAAATGCGGGTGATGATTGCGCCGTTGCTGAATCAGTAAAAGCGGCCTCAGATATTTATTCGCCGCTGACGGGCGAAGTCGTCGCGGTCAATGAAGATTTGGAAGGCTCTCCGGAGTACGTCAACACTGACGCTTACGGAGATGGTTGGTTGTTCCAAATTCGTATCACCGACGATTCGGAACTCAATGAGCTTCTTGATGCACAAGCGTATCAAGAAAACCTGGAAGAAGAAGAGTAGTCCAGTTGAAACAATAAAAAAACACCGCGCAATGCGCGGTGTTTTTGATCAAGCGAAGTGTTTGAAGCACTAATTAGCACTGCTCTTTCAAGCGTCGGATCTCAGCATTAATTTCCTTTACGGTACGATAATGCTCAAAATCCGCGTCTGATTGCGCCTGCACCATTCCCTGATGAAAGTCGAAATCTCCGCGGCCATCAATATAAATACGTCCGTTAAACAACCGATAGACGTGTTTGGCGATGAGAGTCGGGAAATAACGATTAAACATCCGCATTCGCAGTTCCTTTTCTTTTTTATTATTGTGCCTCCCGGCACGGCTAGCCAACATCCTTTATTCCAGTGATTAATTCTGGAATTTTGGCGGGCTGCATTATAACGACGCGGGCATGACCACAATGTGACAGCTAAGACACTTGATCGAATAAAATGAGGATTAAGCGAATGAATTTGGGATAGGTCACATTCTAGATAACTAGACACTTGGTTTATTTATCTGGCACGTAAATCTTGCACTTGTTGGCGGACGGTTTGATGAATGGTTTGACGAGTCCATAGATTCTTAGCACTGTTGGCATGTTTCTTGTGCCAAATCTGGCGGATAACAAAATTGCTGACATCGACGGGCGCAGGGCTGATCGCGAGCGTAGTGTTGAACATGTCCAGTTTTGCCATCAGCTCTGCAACGGTGCAGATGAGGTTTCTACCTGACAGTAAATGGCGAACAGTAAGAAAGCGCTGTGAGCCCATCACAACCTGCCTATCACACCCAAAGGCTTTGAGTGTGTCATCGACTGGGCTACTAAGCTGCCCATCCACAGTAACAAGCGCGTGGGGTGTGGTGATGTAGTCATCCAATGTCAGTGGGCTTTTTAGCGCCGTCGCGACAGGATCGAATAAACACACGTGGCGCTCCGTGTAGAGATCTTCCATACGCAGCGTAGGGTCGTGCGTTTCCACTGCACCTAATACCACATCGATCTGATCCGCTTTCAAAGCTTCGCGATAATTGACGCGATCGACGGGGCGGCAACTCAGTTGGCAGTGCGGCGCTTGCTGGCGAAACACATCAAACAGTGCAGGGGCAAAGACGAGCTCTGCATAATCAGTCAGGCCAATCCTCACCACGCCTTGATATTGTGATGGCTCGAATGCCATAGGTGTCAGCACGTCACTGGCGATGGTTTCTAATAGTTGGGTGATGACGGGCTCCAGTTCTATCGCCCTTGCTGTCGGCAGCATTTCGTTGCCTTGACGGTGGAACAGTGGGTCATCAAGCAGGGAGCGAAGACGGGAGAGGTTGTGGCTCATGGCCGATTGCCCAATGGACAGCTTTTCGGCCGCGCGAGTGACACTGCGTGTTTCCATTAGCGCGGAGAAAGCCACCAGTAGGTTTAAATCCACACCACGCCAATTTACGCGACTCATGAGCTTGGCGTGCCCTCACGGCAAATGTCGGCCACCACAGGTTGGCACAGGGCAATGAGATCTTGATAAGCCAATTCAATGCCTGCCAATGGCGAACCACTGCTGATATTGACATGTTCAAATTCGCTGAGAAAAGGGTCGAAGAAAATCGGCATCGCCCCCAATACTGCAATAGGCGTGATCATGCCCGGCGAATAGCCAGTAATGCTTTGAACATGGGTGCTATCAACACAGGTCATGCGACGACAGCCTAGCAATGCGCGTACTTTTTTTGGATCCACCGACGCTGTGCCCGGTAAGCAGGCTAATGCGTACTGGCCGCCCATGTCGCGCAACAGCATCGATTTCACTAATTGGCGAGGGTCAACGCCGCGTTGATCTGCGGCGTCTAATATCGTGGTGGCTGCACGTTGATGCGGCAGTATGCGATGTGCAATGTCATTGTCACGCAGCATCACAACGATAGGTGTATTAAGATCAGGCATCATCTTCTAGGCTGTAAGGCATGTCAGTTTTGTGCCATAGCGAATCAGTGTCTGGCAGGCGGAATTGGCTGTCATCTTCCAAATTATTTGGCAGCACGACCAGTGCTAGTGCCTGACCATCATCAAAGCGGTAACCTGAAAGCACAGTGCCACCGGTACGCCAGTTTTCACCCACGCTGCGATCAAATACATCACCAGATTTTGGTGATTCATTGGCTTCACCTTGCAGTAAATACGCCGCACGTTTATTGATACCGCGATACTTGGCACGAGCAACGGTTTCTTGCCCTGTGTAACAGCCTTTTTTAAAGCTAATGCCATCCAATGCCTGCAGGTTAAGCGCCTGAGGAATGAATTCGTTGGTGGTGATATCGGTGATAGCAGGGATTGCGCTGCGAAGTTCACACAAATCCCACACGCTGTTGTCGCTCAATACTGCGCGCTCACCGAGCTCATTAATGATGTTGTCGGCTTCTTCTGCATCGACAGCTAATAGCCAGCGATTGGCTTCAATTTTAACGGCAGTGCCGGTTTGAGTTGGTCGCACGTCGCCATCGCCCAAAAAGCGAGATTGCATCGCGTTATCGGCTTTATCGCCAACAACACCAATGAGAACTTGTTCGCTTAGGGTGACGGTGATTTTAGAAAACACAGCGTATTTTTTGATTTCAGCTAACTGCTTTTCGGCAATTGAAGCCGGTTGGGTATATGCGATGCCTTCACCGTGATGGAAAAGGCGCATGACTGACCATACTTTGCCTTTTGCGTCACACTGTGCGGCGAGGGTTGAGCGGTTCTTTTCTAATGACACCAGATCGCAGGTCAGTTGACCTTGAAGATAGCTGATGGTGTCTGCACCCACTGCGGTAATCAGTGCAATATGGTCAAGCGCGATCACTGACAGTGCAGGAAGAGCGCTGTCTGAAGAAAGTGGGAGTCGAGGAAACGTGTGCGTTTGGTACCAAGTTGTCATGGTGTCTCTCGCTAAAAAAACGGATTCGTTATGGTAATGCGGTCTGCAAGGAATGTCAGCATTAACTCTTTATGTAAGGGTGAGTTACCTAGATCACAAGGTCAACACCCTTACATCGGCAGTAATAGCGCCTAAGTAAGGGCACTGATACTATTTGGCTTGTTATGTTTGACACTGAATGAGGTAATCATGCTGACCGCCGAAGATAAACCGCGGATCAAATGGGCATGCCGTCGTGGCATGTTAGAGCTGGACGTGATCATTATGCCGTTTTTCGAAGAGTGTTTTGATGACCTGACACAGGCAGAAAAACAGGATTTCGTGACGCTGCTTGAATGTGATGACCCCGATTTGTTTTCTTGGCTAATGGGACACACCCGCAGTGCGTTGCCAGCACATGCGACAATGACGGATAAAATCATTGCACATAACCGCAGCAAATTGCGTTAACACACGGCTCCAGCGCTCTCGATGGTTGCGCTGGGGGCTGTTTACTCTCTATGTCTCTCTGGTGATGTTACTCTTCGTTGCTTCTGCGTTTCCTCTTGAAGCCAAAACTCTCATGCTTGTGTTTCTATTGTCTGACTTGATGCGTCGCCTTAAGCATGTCGGTTCAATGACTGGCAATATGCAATTGCACAGTAGTGGCCTTTGCCGCTATCAAGGCAAAGATTATGATGTTTCACGTATCTTTTTGTTTAGCAGACATTTAATTGTTTTAGATCTTAAACGCCATCAGTGTCGTCTTCGTTTACCACTGGCTGCCGATGCGTTCTCTCATGACACTTTTCGCCATATTAGTCGGGTCTGCCTTGTGCTGAAAAGCTGATCAACTTCACGTTTATTGAATATTTAACGTACGCCATCCCTAAACGAATCATTGAGCCCGCCGATAACAAGCTATACAGCCATTTGTCTTGCTTTCGATACGCTGTACCCACGAAGTCTATAGGGAAGGGGTGACATGAAAATTAGAACCAAGCTTTATTCACTGACCGCATTTTCTGCGGTGTCTTTGGTCTTGTTTGCCCTTGTCGGCTGGCAGGCTTCGGAGCGTATGGTTGACTTGAAAACCAAATTGACACTTGTTGGCGACCTGGAAGTTCAATTGCTCAACATGCGAAGAAATGAAAAGGATTTTCTGTCTCGTTTAGACAGTAAATACATTGATCGGTTTGAAGCGAATGTCACGGAGTTTGACGCATCGCTTATTCAGTTGCAGCAAGAAGCAGACGCCTTGGATCTGACGTTGCCTCAAATTGGCGAGGTCAAACAAGCGATGAAGAATTATCGTGATGGCTTTATTGACCTTACTGAAGGCTACAAAGCACTCGGGTTGAATCGAGAGTTGGGCACGTGGGGCGAATTAACCGCGGCTAATACCGCGTTGCTTTCACAGCAACAAAACAATGCTGAAGTGGAATATCTCGTTACTTTGGTTCGTCTGCTGGTGGCAGATACGTCAATGGCACGTTTTGATGAATTTAAGGCGATTTGGACTGATGTGTCGTCACGTGTTAATAGTCCATTACTGACTAAACAAAAGGCATTGGTTGAACGTTATATGCAGTTAAACGGTACGGTCGGATTGGATCATCAATCGGGTTTGTTGGGTAATATCCGCGGGCAAACTCATCAGGTTGAACTTGATTTTGATGCGATGCGCGGGCAGCTTACCGATGAACTGAACACGTCAACCCGTTCATTGGCAGCATCAACAGGTTCGGTACTGATGTTGGTTTTTTTACTGCTCATTTCAATCAGTATTTGGCTAAATCGCGATATTCAGCGTCGCCTTAGAACGCTTACCAGCACCATGGAGCAGGTCGCTGCGGAACGCGATTTAACATTGCGTGCGAATGCCGACGGTGATGATGAAATCGCCGTTGTGGCAACAGATTTCAATACGGTACTTGAGCATTGTCAGACCTTAATTGCTGGCGTGAAAATGTCGATCACGACATTGAATGCAACAGCGTCAGATGTTCAAAAACGTAGCTCCCATGCGGAAATCTCCCTTGATAAGCAGCATTCAGAAGCGGAAATGGCCGCCACTGCTGTTAACGAAATGGAAGCAACCATTCGAGAAATTGCATCAAACACCGAAGCGGCGGCATCAAATGCCGATCAAAGCCTATTACGCGCACAGAAAGGCCATCAAACCGTTCAAGCAACACGTAACGCTATTGTCACGCTGTCAGAAGGACTAGGTATCGCCAATAGTGATATTCATAGCTTGGTCTCGCTGTCTCAACAGATTGGCAGCGTGGTTGATGTCATCAAAGATATCTCGGAACAGACGAACTTGTTGGCACTGAATGCAGCGATTGAAGCGGCACGTGCAGGCGAACAGGGCCGAGGTTTTGCCGTAGTGGCGGACGAGGTTCGATCTTTGGCAACGCGTACCCATAAATCGACCGACGAAATTGCGACCATGATTTCGTCATTGCAGCAGCAGACTAACCACGTTGTGGATCGAATTACGTCTTGCCAAAACGACAGTGAAAAATCGGTAAGTTATGTCGAAGAGGCGGCGACAGAGTTGGATAACATCATCGTCGACATGCAGCAAATCATGGACATGAGCACGCAAATTGCAGCGGCGATTGAAGAACAAAGCATGGTAGCGAAAGAGGTGAACCTGAACGTACACGCCATTCAGGACATCACTTCCTCTAACACCGCTGCGACCAGTGAAAATGCACGCGCAGCGGCACGTGTTGCAGAGCAGAGCAAAGAGTTGGAATCTGCTATCGCCGCATTTCGTTCCTGATGTCTCGCCCCTCACTGTGAGGGCGCTAAATCGTTGATGGATGGCGACTCACTGAATTCAAGACAACAAAAAGCCCTCACGTAGAGGGCTTTTTCATGTCAGTCAGTTAGCACGGAAAGTCGGGGACCAAAATGGTTGGGCCACTGTTTTCGACTTTGTCAGGATAATCAAGAGTGTAATGCAACCCGCGACTTTCTTTACGCGCCATGGCGCAGCGCACCATCAGCTCTGCAACTTGCAGTAAATTACGCAGTTCTAGCAAGTTGTTGGATACGCGGAAGTTACTGTAATACTCGTTCGTTTCTTGTTTCAATAACTCAATACGACGTAGCGCGCGTTCAAGACGCTTGGTGGAGCGAACAATGCCCACGTAGTCCCACATAAACAGGCGCAGTTCATGCCAGTTGTGCTGAATAACGACTTCTTCGTCAGAGCAAGTGACGAGACTGTCATCCCAATGTGGTACAGATGGTGGCACTTCGGCTGATGCGGCATTTTCGCCAATGTGCATCGCTGCTGCCCATGCATACACCACGCATTCCAGTAATGAATTTGATGCCATGCGATTAGCGCCATGAAGCCCTGTGTAGCTGACTTCACCAATAGCATAAAGACCTTGAAGATCGGTCTGACCGTTCTTATCGACCATCACGCCGCCACAGGTATAGTGAGCCGCTGGCACAATAGGAATCGCGTCTGTGGTTAAATCAAAGCCATAGGTGAGCAACTTTTCATAAATAGTGGGGAAATGCTTCATGACAAAGTCAGGGTCTTTGTGACTGATGTCGATGTACATGCAGTCAGCACCCAAGCGCTTCATTTCAAAATCGATAGCGCGTGCGACGACATCTCTTGGCGCAAGCTCGGCACGCTCGTCAAAATCAGTCATAAAGCGAGAACCATCGGGTCTGCGCAAATACGCGCCTTCACCACGAAGTGCTTCGGTGATCAGATAGTTTCTGGCTTCAGGGTGGAACAAACAGGTGGGGTGAAACTGATTAAATTCAAGATTGGCGACCCGACAGCCTGCACGCCATGCCATGGCGATACCATCGCCTGAAGAGACGTCTGGGTTCGAGGTGTATTGATAAACCTTCGAGGCACCGCCTGTGGCAAGTACTACAAACTTAGCGCGGACAGTTTCAACCGCTTCTCGATCTCGGTTCCACACGTAGGCACCCAGTACGCGATTCGCCCCTGAGATACCGATTTTTTTACGGGTGATGAGGTCAAGGGCATTGTGGCGCTCAAGCACCTTGATGTTTGGGTGCTGCATGACATTTTCTTGCAACGATGTTTGTACGGCCATACCTGTTGCATCGGCAGCATGCAGAATGCGTCGATGACTGTGGCCACCCTCACGAGTGAGGTGAAATTTAGGTTCGTCACTCTCGCTGTTTTCTTCGCGATCAAAAGGGACGCCACCATCAATCAGCCATTGCACACATTCTTTGGCGTTTTCTGCGATAAAGTGCACGATGTCTTCGTCACACAGGCCATCGCCAGCGATTTGTGTATCCTCAACGTGAGATTCAATGGAATCGCTTTCGTCAAAAACAGCGGCAATGCCACCTTGTGCGTAGTAAGTTGCCCCTTCACTGCTTGGGCCTTTGCTTAACACCATCACTTTTTGTGTCGGCGCAAGATGCAGTGCTAGGGATAAACCCGCGGCACCACTGCCAATAACCAGTACGTCACAGATGTGTTCTGGGTGTTTGCTCATTGATTATGTATTCCTTTCTCTCAAATGAAGCTGCACAAATCCGCCTGCTGTCATTTGAAACAACGAGATATTCAGGTGGTTTGGTCAGTTTACACTAATCCTGCAGACCGTAGAATGCTAAGTGGGCCGAGCGTTAGATACTCGTTATATTCACAGAGATAAGGATATGGCGAGACGCAGTGGTTACAGAGTCACCATGCTATCTGGTAGACTTTGCGAGCTGGATCGGATCATGAGACGAATCCCGCCTTTTTAGGGAACTTTATATTACCGTATCACTCATACACTTTGCTCACTCTTTACGACGTGTCGTTTTTTTTAAATTTAGTGGCAGCAAAGTGACAACGAGCGAAAAGAAATACCAAGTGCTGACGGTCTTCTGACGTTTTACTGTGACACTTTATCGTGTGAATAGCGTTATTGCGTTAAAGAAGCGCATTGGTATCAATAATAAGGAGAAGGCGCTCGAATGAGCGAGCAGTTAACTGATCAAGCCTTAATAGAGCGCGTACAGAACGGCGATAAACAGGCGTTTAATCTGTTGGTCATCAAATATCAGCATAAGGTAAGCAACCTTATCTCTCGCTATGTGAACAATAGCGGTGATGTCCCCGATGTCACTCAAGAAGCCTTTATCAAAGCTTATCGAGCTTTGCCTGGCTTCCGAGGTGAAAGCGCCTTTTATACGTGGTTGTATCGCATTGCAGTCAATACCGCGAAGAACTATTTGGTCGCCCAAGGACGCCGTCCACCAGCCAGTGATATTGATGCTGAAGAAGCTGAAAATTATGAAAATGGTGGAGCACTGAAAGAAATATCGAACCCTGAGAACCTTATGTTGTCAGAACAGTTGAAGCAGGTGGTGTTTAGTACGATTGAAGCCCTGCCTGAAGATCTGAAAACGGCCATTACACTGCGCGAAATCGACGGCTTGAGTTATGAAGAGATTGCAGAAGTAATGGACTGCCCGGTAGGAACGGTACGCTCGCGTATTTTCCGCGCCAGGGAAGCGGTAGACAAACGTGTTCGTCCACTCATGAACCAGTAACAGTTTTAACTGTTGAAAACGGTGAAATAAATGGCTGAAAAAGAAAACCTTTCCGCATTGTTTGATGGTAACGAGATAGATCAGGCGCTGATTGAAGCGCTAGAAAATGATCCGTCTGCGCAAGAAGCATGGAAAAGCTTTGCCGTTACTCGCGATGTCATGCGTGGAGATGCGCCGAAAAATCCGAATTGGGATATCGCCGCCAGTGTGGCCGCCGCGTTAGACAGTGAGCCAAGCTATGGCTTACAAACATCGGATGCGCAAACTGTAGATACGGTAGTGACACCGAATGTCGTGCCTTTGCAGGAGTCTCAGCCGACACCTCAGACGGCGAGAAAATCGATGCCGTCTTGGTTGCAGCAGCTCACGCAAGTGGGCATGGCAGCGGCCGTCTCACTCGCTGTGATCGTGGGTGTTCAGCAATACAATGGTGGCTTTGATGCCAATACGACGCTGGCCGACTCTCAACCGCCTGTACTGCAAACCATTCCGCTTGGCGGATCGGCAGAGCCTGTGAGCCTTAGCCGAGATTCGATGCAGAGCAACCCTTCGGAAGCTTTGGTGATGGAGCAACGTCGTCGAGTGAATGCGATGTTCCAAGACTATGAGTTGCAGCTGCGCCTCAATGCTGATGAAATCATTGACCAAGGCGTGATGCTAACACCTGACATGAGCAAATAGATTGATGAAAGCTTTCCTGATCGGTGCTGTTGCACTGGTCAGTCTGGTCGCCAATGCCTCGACGGAAGAAAATCCCGCCGGGGCATTGCTACATCAGATGGGCCAGGCCACCGAGCAACAGAACTACGAGTTATCCTACATATTGGTGCGTAAAAATAGCATCGAACCACTTCGTTTCCGTCATGCACTGGTTGAAGGCGAGTCATTTGGTCACATCGCTTATTTGAGTGGTCCTCCGCGTGAAGTCATTCGCCGTGGCAATGAGATCAGCTACTTCGAACCGGGCATCGACCCTTTTACCATTGAAAGTAGCCAAATGGTTGCGCCGCTTCCTGCCATTATGCAGGCGGACATCGAACATCTTTCGACCATGTACGATTTTGTGCCATTGGGCAGAGCGCGAGAAGCAGGCGTTCCTTGTGACGTGGTACGTGTGTCTCCTAAAGACGGTGAACGCTACTCGTATGTGTTGTGGATAGACCAAAGCAGTAAGCTACTAGTGCGTGCTGATTTGCTCGACCGCGATGGTGATCCCATTGAGCAATATCGCGCGCTATCATTGGTCATTTCTCCGCAAATCAGCGAAGGCATGAGTACGTTGGCAGCACTTGAATTGCCACCCGTGGTGCAGGTACCCAAGTCTTCTGATTCGGTATTGAAATGGCAAGTGACTGGCTTGCCTGAAGGCTTTACGCCAATTTATCAGAACCGTCACCGTTTGCTGATCACGGAGCGTCCGGTAGAAAGCCAGATGTTCAGCGATGGCTTGTTTAGTTTTTCTGTGTACTTGGCGGAAGCGGACAAGATGTCAGTGAGAGAGCAATTGGTTCGCAAGGGTAGCCGTACACTACATAGCCATGTGGTGGGCAATGCGGAAATTACGATTGTAGGTGACATTCCGCCTGCGACAGCAAAAAAAATCGCAGAGTCAGTTAAGTTATCTCCAGCTGACGAAGCATCGGTTGATTCTGCAGTGAGTGAGAATCAAACCCCATGATCAAGGCGTTGGCTGAAGTGACTGGCAATGGTGACGGTTATTTAACCGTCCGTTGTCAGCAGAAAACCAGCTGTGGCAGTTGCGCGTCAAAAAGCAGCTGCGGCACGGGCATTGTCAGCAACGCATTGCCGGGAAAGGTGCTCGATATTCGGGTGCCTTCCGCCAAATCAGTGACAGTCGGTAGCCTGATAGAAATTGGTCTAGAGGAACAAACTGTCCTCAGATCAGCAATGCTGGTCTATATTCTGCCTTTAATGTTTGCCATTGCAGGTGCGGTATTGGGCCAGTTTTTGTCTACTCTACTGTCCGTTGGCGAAGGTATTGTTATCTTGCTATCAGCTCTGGCAGGTATTGCGGGTGTTGCTGTAGCACGCCATTTTTCGCACAAGCTCGAGCAGGATACACGCACCACACCGACGCTTTTACGCGTGCTCGGTGGCGCAGTTGGCAGTGCGGCGGTGATAAATGCCGCAACTGATGATAGCGACTAGCCGTTAATTTCGGTAGAATCCCGCCACTTGATCGAGAGATCCTCCAATTTTCACTAACGAGTTAGTCACACCATCTATGAAGCACATTCGTAATTTTTCGATTATTGCCCACATTGACCACGGTAAGTCGACCCTATCAGACCGTTTAATTCAGGTTTGCGGTGGTCTTACTACACGTGAAATGGCAGCGCAGGTTCTTGATTCTATGGATCTAGAACGCGAACGTGGTATCACCATCAAAGCACAAAGTGTGACGCTGAATTACACAGCAAATGACGGGGAAACCTATCAGCTGAACTTCATCGACACCCCAGGGCACGTTGACTTCTCTTATGAAGTATCACGTTCTTTGGCAGCCTGTGAGGGTGCTTTGCTGGTGGTTGACGCGGGTCAGGGCGTAGAAGCTCAGACACTCGCTAACTGTTATACAGCTATCGAGATGGACCTAGAAGTCGTTCCTATCTTGAACAAAATCGATTTGCCAGCCGCCGACCCTGATCGCGTAGCTGAAGAAATTGAAGATATCGTTGGTATCGATGCCACTGAAGCCGTTCGCTGTTCTGCGAAAACAGGCTTGGGTGTAGATTTGGTACTCGAAGAGATCGTGAGAAGTGTCCCTGCGCCAGAAGGTGACCCAGAAGGGCCGCTGCAGGCGCTGATCATTGACTCATGGTTTGATAACTACTTGGGCGTGGTTTCTCTGGTTCGCATTAAAAATGGCGAACTGAAGAAAAACGACAAGATCAAAGTCATGAGCACGGGCCAAATCTGGGGTGTTGATCGCATCGGTATCTTCACACCAAAACAAACGGATACCCAAGGTCTGCGTACTGGTGAGGTAGGCTGGGTTGTTTGTGGTATTAAAGACATTTTGGGCGCACCTGTGGGTGACACCCTGACGCAAGCGAAAAATGGCGCAGAAAAAGCATTGCCTGGCTTTAAGAAAGTGAAGCCTCAGGTTTATGCGGGTCTGTTCCCTGTTTCGTCTGATGATTATGAGAACTTCCGTGACGCGCTGGGCAAGCTGAGCCTGAACGATGCATCGCTATTCTATGAGCCAGAGAACTCGGCGGCTCTGGGCTTTGGTTTCCGTTGTGGTTTCCTTGGCATGCTGCACATGGAAATCATTCAAGAGCGTCTTGAGCGTGAATACAACCTTGATTTGATCACTACTGCACCAACCGTAGTGTATGAAGTGAAGAAGACCAACGGTGATGTTATCTATGTCGATAGCCCAGCGAAGCTGCCGGCGACGAACGACGTAGAGATCATGGGTGAACCCGTTGCCCGTTGTCATATCTTGGTGCCATCAGAATACCTCGGTAACGTGATTACCTTGTGCATTGAGAAGCGTGGTACGCAGGTAGACATGGTTTACCACGGTAACCAAGTGGCGCTGACGTATGACACTCCCATGGCGGAAGTGGTTCTCGACTTCTTTGACCGTTTGAAATCAACCTCACGCGGTTATGCATCACTGGATTACAACTTCCAGTGTTACCAAGAGTCAAACATGGTGCGTGTAGACGTATTGCTTAACGGCGATAACGTGGATGCATTGGCCATCATCACGCACAAAGATCATGCTCAAACACGTGGTCGTGATTTGGTTGAGAAGATGAAAGAGTTCATCCCGCGTCAGCAATTTGATATTGCAATTCAAGCGGCGATTGGCACTCACATCATTGCGCGTTCGACGGTGAAACAGCTGCGTAAAAACGTAACCGCTAAGTGTTACGGTGGCGATATCAGCCGTAAGAAGAAACTGCTGCAGAAACAGAAAGACGGCAAGAAGCGCATGAAGCAGATCGGTAACGTTGAACTGCCTCAAGAAGCCTTCCTTGCCATTCTGCACGTAGGCAAAGACAAGTAATAAAAGGATTTTAAGGGAACATAATGGCTAATACTTTCTCGCTGATTCTGGTGCTTATTACCCTGTTTACAGGGATTATTTGGGCATTGGATAAATTCAGATGGGCGCCTAGGCGTCAGCAAAAAGCGGCAGAGACGCTCAATCTAGATAGCAGTGAGATAAGTGCGGAGCAGGTGGCCCAGATTGCCCCTCAGCCAAGCTGGGTGGAAACCTTCGCGTCTGTGTTCCCTGTCATTGGTCTGGTGTTGGTTTTGCGCTCGTTTATTTACGAGCCATTCCAAATCCCGTCAGGCTCAATGATGCCAACTTTGTTGGTGGGCGATTTTATTCTGGTTGAGAAATACGCATACGGCTTGAAAGATCCTGTTTTCCGCCATCAATTGGTGGAAACGGGGAAACCAGAGCGCGGCGATGTGGTGGTGTTCAAATACCCACCACAGCCGAGTATTGATTATATCAAGCGCGTGGTGGGCATGCCGGGCGATACGGTTCGCTACAGTGAAGAGAAACGTCTGTGTATTCAAAAGCAAGGCGAGTCTGTTTGTGAACTGGTGCCGGTTGATGATGTTCACAAAAGTGAATTCACTCAACGTGGCGTGAACCTTATCCAAGCACAAGAACGCTTGGGTGAAGAGCCTCACGAAATTTTGGTGAACCCTTACATGCCAAACCAAACAGGTCAGTACTATCCGACACCAGGCTTAGGTGAATGGATCGTGCCAGACGGTCAGTACTTTGTCATGGGCGATAACCGTGACAACAGTAAAGACAGCCGCTTCTGGGGTTTTGTGCCTGAAGCCAATCTGGTAGGTAAAGCCGTTGCTATCTGGATCAGTTTCGAATTTGACGAACAAGGCGACAGCTTCCTGCCGTCTTGGGTACCTGTCGGCGTGCGATTTGATCGTATCGGTGGCATTGATTAACTTGGAAAGACATGACAACACCTACAAATAGATTACAACGTCGTATCAGTTATGAATTTAACGATGCGGCGTTTCTTAGTCTCGCCCTGACACACCGAAGCGCCAGTGGAAAACACAATGAGCGTTTGGAGTTTCTGGGCGATTCTATTTTGAGTTTCGTTGTTGCTGACGATCTCTACCATCGTTTCCCGAACGTTGATGAAGGCGACATGAGCCGCATGCGTGCAACCTTAGTTCGTGGTAACACGCTGGCCGAATTGGGCCGCGAGTTTGAACTAGGTGATGTGCTGCAGTTAGGTCCAGGTGAGTTGAAAAGTGGTGGTTTCCGCCGTGACTCTATTTTGGCTGATGCTGTAGAAGCGATCATTGGTGCTATCTATCTCGACAGCGATCTGGAAACGGTACGTGGGACGATACTGGCTTGGTACAAGCAACGCCTTGATACCATTATGCCGGGTGTGAACCAGAAAGATCCAAAGACACGTTTGCAGGAATTCCTGCAAGGACGTCGAAAGCCGCTGCCTGCCTATAATGTAACTAAGGTGCACGGTGAAGCACACAACCAGCAATTTACGGTTGAGTGTGAAGTAGCAGGTCTGGAACGACCTGTAGTAGGTAAAGGCAGCAGTCGTCGCAAGGCTGAGCAAGCGGCTGCCGAACTCGCATTGCAAAAGCTGGACTCATGACTGACACACTGCAAATCCACCACTGTGGCTTTATTGCCATTGTAGGTCGCCCTAATGTGGGCAAATCCACGCTTCTCAACCGTCTGGTTGGCCAGAAGCTGTCTATTACCTCGCGCAAACCACAAACCACACGTCACCGCATTATGGGTGTCGATACTCGTGATGGTTATCAAGCTGTGTACGTGGATACGCCAGGACTTCACATTGAAGAGAAGCGTACCATTAACCGCCTGATGAACCGCGCTGCGGCGAGTTCTCTGACCGATGTTGAACTGGTACTTTTCCTTGTTGATGGCACCCAGTGGACTGCCGATGATGAGATGGTATTGAATAAGCTGAAGAAATCGGAATTACCGACCGTTCTGCTTATCAACAAAGTCGACAACGTTAAAGAAAAAGGCGAGTTGTTCCCGCACCTTCAGGCACTAAGCGAAAAGATGGATTTCGTGGATATGATCCCCGTGTCTGCCAAGAGCGGTACCAATATTGATGCGGTAGAAAAACTGGTTCGTAAGCACTTGCCAGAAGGCGAGTGGTACTTCCCTGAAGAGTACGTGACCGACCGTTCACAGCGATTTATGGCATCTGAAATTATCCGTGAAAAGCTGATGCGTTTTACGGGTGATGAATTGCCATACTCGGTCACTGTGGAAATCGAGCGTTTTGATTACAATCCTGCGACAGATGGTTTTGAAATCAACGGGCTGATCTTGGTTGAGCGAAATAGCCAGAAGAAAATGGTGATCGGCAAAGGTGGCGATAAAATCAAAACCATCGGCCGCGAAGCCCGTCTGGATATGGAAGGATTGTTTGAGCGTAAGGTTTACCTTGAGCTTTGGGTGAAAGTGAAATCGAACTGGGCAGATGACGAGCGCGCCTTGCGCAGTCTTGGCTACATCGACGATCTTTAATCACCACTAAAATACATCAGGAGCAATATGGAAGGCTTGCAGCGCTGCTTTGTTCTGCACTCACGACCTTATAGTGAGACCAGCCTGATCCTAGATGTATTCAGCGAAACCCACGGGCGTGTCAGCATAATGGCAAAAGGCGCCCGTGGTAAGCGCTCTCCCCTTAAGGGCGCACTCCAACCTTTTACCCCCTTATTGATGAAATGGTCCGGTCGCGGTGAAATGCGTACGCTTCGCCATGCGGAAGCGATGGGCCTCGCTATTCCCCTTGCTGGTAATGCTTTGTTTTCCGGTTTTTACCTCAATGAAATATTGAGCCGCGTTGTCGAACCTGAAACGGGTTACCATCAGCTGTTTTTCGATTACGTGACCGCGTTGACAGAGTTGGCGCAGCACGCCAACCCAGAACCTGCTTTGCGCCGCTTCGAATTAGCCTTACTCGATTCATTGGGGTATGGCGTTGATTTTCTCAACTGCGCTGGTAGCGGTGAGCCTGTCGATGAGAACATGACGTATATTTTTCGAGAGCAACTTGGCTTTGTTGCGTCATTGATGAAAAGCAATAATCTGACGTTCACTGGCAGCGATTTGAACGCATTGGCAACCCGACAATTCTCCACGGCAGATCAGCTAAAAGCGGCGAAGCGCTTTACACGGCTGGCACTCAAGCCTTATCTTGGCTCCAAGCCTCTAAAAAGCAGAGAGCTATTTTCGTTAAGAACAAGGAAATTAACGCAATGAATACCATTTATCTGGGCGTCAACATTGACCACGTCGCCACCGTTCGTAATGCACGTGGCACCAAATATCCTGATCCTGTGCATGCGGCCGAGATTGCTGAGCGTGCGGGCGCGGATGGTATCACTGTGCATTTACGCGAAGATCGTCGCCACATCAAAGATCGCGATGTTTATATCCTACGAGACACGCTACAAACGCGCATGAATCTTGAAATGGCCGTGACGGACGAAATGGTTGCTATCGCATTGGATGTGAAACCTGCGTACGTGTGTCTGGTGCCAGAGAAGCGTGAAGAACTGACTACCGAAGGTGGTTTGGATGTTGTTGGGCAGCTTGAAAAAGTGAAAGCGGCGACACAAACGCTGACCGAGGCAGGCATTAAAGTTTCACTATTTATCGATGCTGACCGCGCACAAATTGATGCAGCAAAAGCATGTGGTGCGCCGTTTATTGAGCTGCACACTGGCAGCTACGCAGATGCCGAATCTGAAGAAGAGATGCAGGCTGAGCTGAAAAAAATCGCTGCGGGTGCGAGCTACGCCGCAGACCAAGGTATTAAAGTGAATGCAGGCCATGGCCTGACTTATCACAACGTGACGCCTATCGCTAAGATCCCAGAGATCTACGAGCTGAACATTGGCCATGCAATTATTGGTCGCGCTGTGTTTGACGGTTTGCCAAAAGCGGTCGCAGACATGAAAGCCATTATGCAGGATGCTCGTCGCTAATGGCGGTTGTCGGTTTAGGGACTGACATTGTAGAAATCGCGCGACTTGAGAAAGTGATTGCGCGAACGGAAGATGCGTTCGCAAGACGCGTCCTCACAGACAGTGAAATGGAAAAATACAGCAGCAGTAAGTTTCCAGCTCGCTATTTGGCGAAGCGTTTCGCCGTCAAAGAAGCGGCAGCCAAAGCGCTGGGAACAGGGATTGCGTGCGGTGTGACTTTTCATGATTTTACGGTGAGTAATGATGAGTTAGGTAAGCCGATAGTGAGCTTTTCTGGCGTAGCCAAACAGTTGGCGGATGAGCGCGGTGTCACTCACGTCTTGCTGACTATTGCCGATGAGAAGCGGTATGCAGTGGCGACCGTATTACTCGATAAATAAAATGCTCGCTGAAGAACAAAAACGCCCGTGATATTGGTAAATATCGCGGGCGTTTTTTATTGCATCAAACGGCAATTATTCAGGTGTGTATCGCTTGAAGATGATGGACGTGTTCACGCCACCGAAGGCAAAGTTATTGCTCATGATGTACTCGCAATCAATATGACGTTCTTCGCCACGAATATAGTCTAATTCCCCACAGGCTGGGTCAATATTGTCTAGATTCAGCGTTGGGCTAAACCAGCCCTCATTCATCATTTCAATGGACAACCATGCTTCAATCGCCCCACAAGCACCCAAAGTATGTCCAAAATAGCTTTTCAGGGAGCTGATAGGCATGCGTGGGCCAAACACATTGGCGGTGGCTTGAGATTCAGCAATATCACCTTTACTTGTTGCTGTGCCATGCGCCGAAACGTAACCGACTTTATTTGCAGAAATCCCTGCATTTTTTAACGCTTTCTCCATGCATATCTGCATGGTTTCCTTTTTTGGGTCGGTGATGTGTGCGGCATCGCAGTTACTCGCAAAGCCGACGATTTCAGCATAGATCGTTGCACCACGGGCTTTCGCATGTTCGTACTCTTCAAGCACCAAACTGCCTGCACCTTCACCAATGACAATGCCATCTCGGTCTATATCAAATGGACGAGGCGTCGAATTCGGCGCCTCGTTCTTTTGACTCGTCGCATAAAGAGTATCAAATACCGCTGGCTGCGTTGGGCAAAGCTCATCGGCGCCGCCAGCGACCATTGCCGTTTGATATCCGTGTTTGATCGCTTCGAAGGAATACCCAATTGCTTGGCTACCGGATGTACATGCACTGCTTGTTGGAATCACTCGGCCGCGTAATCCAAAAAACAAACCCACATTCACGGCCGTGGTGGCGGGCATCATTTGCACATAGGTATTGGCATTGATGGCTTCCGTGGTTTTTTGCTCCATCATGATAGAAAAAGCACGGGAAGGTGGAGTACTGCCTGTTGACGATCCAAATGCAACGCCTGTTTCACCATTTGTCAGGATATCCATCCCGAGTAGACCGGATTGTTGCAGGGCGAGATCAGAGGCAACGGTAGAATATTTCGCCACCAGTCCCATGCTGCGAACTTGTTTACGAGTGTAATTGGGCGGCAAAGAAAACGCATCAAGTGGAGCGGTTAGGCGAGTGTTTAAGCCCTGATATTGCTCTAGGTCTGTATTGTATTTAACTGCATTTTTGTGTGACTTTAAACGAGATGATACCTCGTCCCAATGGTTGCCGAATGCAGTGACACCTGCCATTCCTGTTACTACTACGCGTCGGTTCATCGTAATCCTCCATTGACTGAAATGACCTGTCGAGTGATATAACTTGCCGCGTCAGACATCAGGAAATTGACCAAACTGGCCACCTCCTCTGGAGCGCCCATACGATTCAGCGCAATATCAGGCAGCGCTTTATCGATGACATGTTGTTTAATCATGCCCGTTTCAATTAGGCCAGGTGCGACACAGTTTACCGTGATGTTGCGCTTGCCCAGTTCCATGGCAAGAGCTTTAGTTGCTCCCATAATCCCAGCTTTTGCCGCGCTGTAATTGGTTTGTCCAGGGTTTCCCATTAATCCTGATACCGATGACATTGTGACAATTCGGCCACCTTGACGCAGCCTGATCATTGGCATAATGCAGGGGTGTAAAACGTTGTAAAAGCTGTCTAGATTGGTGTGAACGACGCCATCCCATTCTTCTTCAGTCATCGCTGGAAAGGCGGTATCTGCCGTTACACCCGCATTGTTAACAACACCGTAATAGGCGCCAAACATTTCGATGTCAGACTCTAATACCGCGCGACATTCATCGCGATAACGAAGATCAAATCGGATGGTTCTTCCGCTGCCACCAAGGTGAGTCAGTTGATTGAGTGTCTCTGCGGCACCCGCTTCATCTTTGCCATAGTGGACGATGATATCAAAACCTGATGAGGCTAGAGAAAGAGCAATGGCTCGGCCAATTCCTTTACTTGCCCCTGTGACCAGTACGCTGCGGCTCACGAAGCACCTCCTTGTTTGATTTGTGTTAACTCGGCATTTGATGGTTCAAAAGTACTGAGTTGAGATGAGGCGAGTAATGCGCCATCGCTTTCAATCTTGCAACTGAATACCGACACCCCTTCGTGGCTCATGACTTCGTCAACGTGAATGTCTAGCACTTGGTTTCGGGCAAAAAAAGCGGTTACGGTTTGGTAGCGTCGACTTCCCACTAAAAAACCAATGACGGGCGATTGCCCTTTTTGGTAATACTGAAAGCCAGACCAAGCGGCGATGGTTTGTGCCATTAATTCAATGCCAACCCAAGAAGGTAAACCTTGTTGTTTGGTGTCAAAAAAATGGTGGTCTGTGTTAGGACGTGCTTGGCAGTGGGCAAAACTCTTACCTGCATCCACCATTTTATTGAGGTAAAGCATGGGTGCACGGTGAGGCACCAATTGCTTAATCGGTGGAAATGCCGTGCTTTGGTTAATCATGAAAAAGCTCCCCCCAATTCGCCAGAAAGAGCGGAATAAGCAAGCAACTTGTCTTCGAGTACCTTTGGCGCCTCAAATTGCAGTTCTTTGTTATCGAGTCTCACTGGGACTTGCACTGTGTGCCCTTTGCAAAGACGCTTTCCGGATTGAGGGTCGGTAATGAGGTAATCGACTTTTAATCGGTTCTCCCATTCAGCCAAAGTGGCAATAACGCGTATTGTCTGGTTGTATTCAATGGCTTTTATATAGCGAACATTGGCATCAATCACAGGCCACAGAAAGCCAGATGCTTCCATGTCGCGATAACCGTAATCGATTTTTTCCATCAAAAGTCGGCGAGCCTCTTCAAAGAAGCGAAAGTAATTGCCGTGATAGATCACACCCATCGGATCGGCATCTTGGAACGAGGTCACTATGGTCGCTTCTGCTCGCAAGTGCACGGTGCTCATTAATAAAGATCCCAACGTCTTTCTTGAATAAAGGCGATGAAGCGACGCAAATCTTGCTCTAACGGACGATCTTCGCTGACAAAATCAAACTCTGCACCCATTTGAGAGATCATTTCTCTTAGCGAAGGGCTCAGATCGCGCATGGACAATTCGTTGCTGCGACAGCGAAGTTGCAGCGCTTGGAATGAGGCCAATAGGCTCGCGGAGGTGACCTGCTCTGTCAGCTCTAACACGCGCAAGCAATCACGCGCAGCAATGGTACCCATGCTGACTTTGTCCTGATTGTGGCATTCAGTTGAACGGGAAAATACGCTGGCTGGCATGGTGTGTTTGAGGGCTTCAGCGGTCCACGCTGAGATGCCAATTTGCACGGCTTTAAAACCGTGATTGATTGATTTACGGCTGCCTTCTGCGCCTGTTAGGTTGAATGGCAATCCGTTATTGAACTTGTAATCCATCAGTTGCGCCATTTGGCGATCCAAAAGATCGGCAATATTCGCGACCGCGATTTTTAGGCTGTCCATAGCCATCGCAATGTGGCCACCATAGAAGTGTCCACCATGTAAAACACGTTCATTTTCACCGTCAATAATAGGATTGTCATTGGCACTGTTGAGTTCGTTTTCGATCATTTGACGCAGCCACGGCAGTGAATCTTGCAATACGCCAATAACATGTGGCGCACAGCGAAGCGAATAACGGTCTTGTAATCTGTCACTGTTACGCGGCGGGCGATTAACTTGCAGGTCATCGCGAAGCCAGGCGGCGATTTGTTGTTGGCCTGGATGGGGTTTGACGGCGAACAAGGCCTCATCAAAGTGGAAATCATTGCCGTGCATCGCCAGCGACACCATGGCTGTGATTCGGGTAGAAAGCTGTGTTAAGTATTCCGCTCGCTTGAACGCTAAACAGGCAAGAGCCGTCATCACTGACGTACCATTCATCAGAGCTAAACCTTCTTTGGGTTTTAGCTTGATGGGGCGAATGCCTAGTTCGCGAAATACATCAACGGTTGGGCGGACTTCGCCGTTATAGATAACGTCTCGCTCACCGATCAAGGTTGCAGCAAGGTAAGACAGCGGGGTCAGGTCACCGCTAGCGCCAACCGAGCCCTCTTGTGGGATACGCGGTGAAATGTCTTTGTTAATTAAGGTAACGATTTGTTTGAGCAAAGGCATACTCACACCAGACATACCTTGGGTGAGTGAATTTAGTCTTGTGGCTAACACCGCTCTTGCCTGCTGGTGAGATAGGTCATCACCAAGACCACAGCCGTGAAAGCGTGTCAGGTTAAGGGGGAGCTCATCTACCAGCGAAGGTGGGATAGCGACCGTGCACGAATCGCCATAGCCAGTAGTGACGCCATAGATAGCCCCATCTTCCCGCAATAGCCGTTCTAGGAATGCCACACTGCGTTCGATACGGCCGCTGAATTCATCACTTGGATTCAGCGCTGCCTGACTTCCATTGGCTATGGCAACAACAGATTCGATGGTTAATGGTTGCTCACCAAATACGATGGTGTCGTCGATATTCTGGGTCATTGTCTTTCCTTGCTAACTGAAATAAATCACCGGTACAGGTGCCTTTTCCATGGCTCTTTTCATCGGTGAATGGATTTATTGTTGTGTTTAGTCGAAGTGAATGACACCTCGGGTATGGAGACCTGCTGTAGATTCCAGCCGAAAGGTCAGGGCGTTTTTTTCTGGCTTCCAATTCATGGAAAGTTGCACTTGCATGTCAGGCCAGATCGGTGCTTCAAATTTCAATTTATCAAGCGATCGAAAAGGAGCAGTGATACTGAAAATATCGAGGGCTAAATGTACAACTGCATTGATTTGTGACACCCCTGGGTAGATTGCGAAGCCTGGGAAATGACCTTCAAACTCGCGAAGATCGCTGTCGACACAAAGTGAGAGCTCGGCATGAAGGTTCGAGATGGCAGTTTTCACCACGCTAGGTGGGCGATCGGTCGTTTTTTTCTTTGATGAAGGGGTAAATAATTCATCCACGGCGTTCGCTTCGCGTTTCCCTTGGCTGTTTTGGGGGATATGAGAAGCAATCGTATATTCTCGTGGTATAGAAATGGCATCTAGCCATTGTGCGAGGTGTTGCCGTAACGTTTGACGGCATATCGCATCCCCTTGATTCTGAAAGGCGCATTTGCCTTCTTGGCTTAGTACCAGTGCCGCTGCAATGTATTGTCTGTCTGCGCTTTCTTTGGCAATACAGACGGTATCTTCAATCCATGTGTGGTCCATCAAGCGGTTTTCCACTTCCGCCAGAGAAACGCGCTTTTCTTCGATCTTGACGATCCTATCTGCACGCCCCTGCAAGGTAAAAGTACCATCGTTGTGAAAGTCACAAAGATCGCTGGTGTCATAATCCACTTTGGGATGAATAAAGGGGGAGCGCAATCGCAGGCAGCCTTGCTCGGTTAACGTTGCCGAGATACCGTCAAACAGCGTCCAAGTCGCGGTGTCTGCGTGTTGCTGTCTGTGAGCGATCCCGCCGGTTTCAGTGCTGCCAAAGACTTCGAACGGGCGTTTACCCAGGTATTGTTCGGTTTTTTCAGCAGCGTTAAACGGTAAAGGGCCACCGGAAGAAAATACGGCACAAAAACACAATCGCGGGTGATCTTGTTTGAGGCGTTTAAGCTGCGCAGGACTGCTGATTAATGTTTGAGACAATGCTTGTTCGGTGCTGTGTTGTTGTGGATAGACGGCGTTGGTGCGAGAAAATGTTCGTCTTGCGCATAAGGGCCACAGTACACGGAACAGCAGACCGTAAATATGTTGATGAGAAACGGTGCTGACAATGGATGACGTTGCAAGTTCGCTGCCCCAAGTTTGTTCAAGGACATCTATTTCCGCTTGTAACTGTTGAAGCGATTTTTCTATCGCTTTGGGTTTTCCGCTTGAGCCTGAGGTGTACAAAACTATTTTGATACTGTCGAGAGACAAGGCATCGAGCGCGATGGCAGGGTGACTTTTGTGGTCGAGCGGCAATGTAATGGCATCGTTATTGGGTAAGGCACTGGCATGACGATCGGACAACATAGCGTCGAATTCATGGGCTAACTCGTTCAATGCGCCAATCTGGATATTACCCGGTATGACGACAGTTTTTCCCGCATAAGACAAAGCCAGAACAGCAACGGCCATGTAATAACTGTCGTCGAAACAAACAGCCCATCGTGCTGCGGGGTGTGTATTCAAAACATGGTAAAGCGTCGCGACATCATGCTGAAAGTCTCGTTGTGTTTTGAAACCGATTTCACCATCGGCAACGAGAAATAAGTCATCATCTGTTGGGCGAGAAAGCAAAAGAGAGAGCGGCTTGAAATCCATGAGTATCGGTCTTTATAGAATGGCTTATCATTCGTTTGCATGACTCTACAAGGTGTTAGTGCTGTACTAACACCTTGTAGAGTCATGTGGTTCAACGAATCGATTACGTCTCAATAAAATAATCACGTTTTCACAACGTAATAGCATTGTAGTGAGGCAGGATCAGGCTGGTTGAAGCAGTTGCTCTATGGCATCAACAACATCCTGCACAGTACGGACACTTTTGAACACTTCGGGCGGGATCTTCTTACCTATTTCTTTTTGCAAGTGAACGACAAGGTCTACTGCATCAATGCTATCAAGCACTAAGTCCTCATACAGATTGGCGTCTGGCACAACGTCTTCAGGTACCAGCTCAAACAATTCAATTAACGCGTGGTGAACCTGTTTAAAATTCGGGTTATCTACATCAGCCATTTCATTACCTTCTAATGGTATTCTGACAGCATGCACTGAGCATCTATCGTATGATTTCAATGGCACGTATAGCAGATACGTAAATAGGGAGCGAAGCGCGTGAGGTGAATGGGGGTATGAATCGTGACATTTCTTGAGTGTTTACATTTTTAGACGTCGATGTTTGAAATTACTCGTAGAATTTGAGTGTTGCCATTATCGACTTGATTTGTCTTGAAATGCATGCTCTTGGTTGTTTGAGTACGTGTTGATTCTACGTCCTGATTGGGGTTAATAATGTTTCGATTTGCGGAGAGGGCTTATCAGTGGCTGCTGGTTGCATGAAAAAACGGGCACCCCCAAGGGCTAGGATTGCCCGTTTTTCTGTCACTTTCATCCTCGGTATTGCCTGCTTTATCTAAAGATAATGCGGCGATTGCTCGCGAATATTATTCATTTCATCCAGCAGTTCACACAACTCCGGCTCAACATCATCATTGTCATCACCTTGTTTAAACTGTGTCTCTAGCTCATAACAAAGTCCTTTTAGCTTGGGTACTCCGCTGTAAGCGCAACTGCCGTGCAATTTATGAATAATCGGCCAGAGTTCGATATTGTCGCCATCAAGCGCGTTATTGACCTTTTCTTCTACTTCATCAAATGAACGCACGAGCATTTGGAGCATCTCTTTGGCGAGCGCTTCTTTGCCAGATGCCTGTTTCATGGCCAATGACCAATCAATGCTCAGTGACGAACCCACATTATTCGTTTTGATGAGTGGACTTGATGGCTGAATGTCCCCTGTGTGCGGATGGGTCCAGTGGTGAAGGACCTGTTCGAGGATATGCTCTTCAATGGGCTTGGTCAGGTAATCATCCATCCCTTCGTCAAGCAGGCGTTCGCGCTCTCCCGTCATGGCATGAGCGGTCACAGCGATAACCGGTGTTTGGTGATTCAATGGCGACTTTCGTATTTCTTTACATGCTGTTACGCCATCCATTTCGGGCATTTGTATGTCCATCAAAATGAGATCAAAACGTTGTGAACGTGCACGATCTACTGCATGTTTTCCATCGTGTGCCGTCACCACATGGGTCACCCTTTCTTTCAACAACGCCGTGATCAACTTTAAGTTGGCAGGGTTGTCATCGACCGCCATGACCGTCATCGGAAGTTTATTGGTATGGGTTTCCACTGCAGGCGGCAAAACGTCTGGCGCTTGCTGCTCACCTTGAAGAAGTTCTACCAATTTTCTTACAGATAATGGCTTCGCAAGGCATGAGTTCACGCCTGAACTTAACAGGTGCTCCGACAGCGCTAATTCGGTGGTAGGCAGGCAGAAAATGACTTTGTCACTGAAAGATTCAGCATGAGTTGCTTGGGCGATCAAGGTGTCAGGAGAAGGAACATCACTGGCATCGACACAAATTAGCACGCACGAAACGGGTTCAGATTGCTCAGGCAAGGTGTCAACGCTTCGGATGCTGAGGCCAAATTGTGATAAACGCTCACTCATCAACTGGCGGCTTTCAATATCTGATTCCACCAATAGCAGTGATTGCCCTGCTAGTGCTTCGCTGTCTACAGGTTGGACTAACGGCAAATCAGTTTTTAACAGTGACAAAGTAAACCAGAATGTTGAGCCTTGGTGTAAGCGACTACTAAAGCCAATGTCACCACCCATCTGATTCACCAGATTTTGTGTGATCACCAAACCAAAGCCTGTGCCGCCATAACGGCGACTGATGCTGGCATCTGCTTGTCGGAACGCTTGGAACAACTGGGCTTGTTGGCGCTCAGAAATACCGATACCAGAATCGCGGATAACAAACTGAAGCTCTAATTGTTCATCGCGTTGTTGTTTTAGCTCTACGCTGATGCGGATATGACCGCGTTCGGTAAACTTGGTAGCGTTACCGATAAGGTTAGTGAGTACTTGCTGAATACGGAGCGGATCACCAATCACGCCAGCCGGAATGCGAGGGTCAATGCGCAGATCTAGCTCTAGCCCTTTTTCGTGCGCCATCGGCGCGAGCAGGCGCATGACTTCTTCTAGTGAGTCTTCAAAATCAAACGGGATGTTTTCCAGCAGCAACTTGCCCGCTTCGAGTTTGGAGAAATCGAGAATGTCATTAATGATGGTGAGCAAGTTGTTGGCGGACTTTTCGATAGTCTGCAGATAATCTTGCTGGCTGCTGCTCAATTGGGTTTTCAGCATTTGACGCGTAAAGCCAATGACACCGTTAAGCGGGGTACGCAGTTCATGAGACATATTAGCCAAAAATTCTGATTTTACGCGCGCCGCTTCTTGGGCATTTTTCTTGGCAATATCTAGCTCAACGTTTTGAATCTCAAGCTGTTCAAGGGTTTCTCGTAAATCTGAGGTTGCCTGATCGATGCTTTGCTGCATTTCTAAATGGTATTCAGACAGCGAGATCGCCATGGCGTTAATGCCATTTTTTAGTGTGTCGAGTTCGCCCAATAATTTGCCTTCAATCCGAACATCGAGATGCCCTCGACGGATTCGGTCGATCATATTAATCATTTGGGTGATCGGTGTTTCGACATCAAGCAGCAAGCGATAAGCAAAAAAGCCTGACAAAATGACGCCAAGGATCAGCACAACCGCTGCGGAAATGATTTCTTGATACTGCTTTAGCTTGACCGTGGATAAGTCCATTTCCATCGTGATGTAACCGATGGTTTGATCTTGCGTCAGGTTGTTATTGAAGCCGCCAATGGCGCGGATGGGCGCACGCAATAGCAAGGTATCTTGTAACCGACTGATTTCAAGTCGATCGGGCAGTGAGTCGCCGTCGGGGATAGCCATTAAATCGAGATTGCGATGATAGTTTGACGTCACGAAGAGATCATTCTGATCAGAGAACACCGCAATGCTCCGAATGTACTGGCTGTGTTGGCGATGAGTGTGGCCGATGAGTCGGCGCACGTTCTCACGGCTTTCATTAGAAAGACCGATTTCACTGGCGATAGCCAATGGTTCAATGATCGCCTGACCGGCCACGCTCAGTTGCTGTTCCAGCTCTTGATAGCGGTTTTTGATAAAGTAAGCACTGAGCAAGATGCCGATGATCAGAGTCGGTGCGATGGTAAGGGTAATTACTCTGGCGCGAAGTCCGTATTTGGTCATGCTGTTTGTTCTGTGGGAGAATTGCCGTCATTTTCATGACGTACCTGGTCATGACATATATGTCATGACGTCATTGTTCATCGTGTCGCTGTTTTTTACCGAGCTATTTATTCAATAGCCGTTTGTTTAGTACCTACATATCCAGTACCTATGACTACATTCTAATCCTAGGTACGGCTGTACACCAAAGCTGTCGGCGAGAATTCAGCAGGTTATCACAACCCGCTGTCCGCCAATATACGATTCACTGCCATGCCCACCGCAGGAAAGGGGGGTGATGGCCGACATTGGAAAACCAACATGGCGCGTTTTTTTCAGCCACAGAAGAAGAAAAATCTCGATACCAAACACAAGGCCTTCACGGTTGAGCGTCTTGACCATCAAGGTGATGGTGTGGCTTTTGACGGAAAAAGACCGGTGTTTATTGCCGGGGCATTAGCGGGCGAAGAAGTCGTGGCGCAGTTGACAGAAGATAAGCGCCAGTTTGCTCGTGCCAAATTGATCAAGGTGGTAACACCAAGTGCTGAACGAATAGAGCCATTTTGTGCCCACTACGGTGTGTGCGGAGGGTGTAACTTGCAACACCTTGGACATGATGCACAGATTAAAGCCAAGCAAAATTCACTTTCTCAGCTGATGAAAAAATTTGCCGCTGCGGATTTAACTCAAGATGCGCCTGTGCGTTCAGAAGGGCAGGGATATCGGCGCCGTGCGCGATTGAGCGTGAAAATCAGTAAAACGGGCGAGCTGGAAATGGGCTTTCGTCAGCGAAGCTCAAAAGAAATCGTGACGGTGACCCATTGTCCGGTTTTAGACAAACAACTTGATGCTCTGCTTCCCGAGGTCTATTCGCTACTGGATGCGTTGCGTGGTCGTCGTGTTATCGGGCACGTCGAGCTGGTGGAATCAGATGCAGGGCGCGTGCTGCTGGTGCGGGCGATTAAGACACTGCATGACGAAGACATGGCGAGTCTTAAACAGTTTGCCGATGACAAGGCGTTGATTTTGTATCTCCAACAAGGTGAAGACAACGCCGAGCGTATGTGTGGTGACGCGCCACATTATTCGTTGGGTACGCTGTCGCTTTCTTTTGAACCGCAGGACTTTATTCAGGTCAACGCCGACATTAACCAAAAAATGATTGCCCAGGCACTTGATTGGCTAGATCTTAATAACGACGACAAGGTGCTCGATTTGTTCTGTGGTCTAGGTAACTTCAGTTTACCGATTGCAGGCAAAGCAGAGTCGGTTGTGGGCGTTGAAGGCGTTGAGGACATGGTGCAGCGTGCCAGCGACAACGCAACGCACAATGGTTTAGACAATGTGGCGTTCTACCACGCAAACCTTGAACTGGATGCAGGTAAGACCGAGTGGGGCAAGCAGCGCTATAGCAAAATTTTGCTCGATCCTGCACGTGCTGGCGCTTTAGGGGTTATGCCTTATGTGGCACAATCACGTGCCGAGCGTATCGTGTATGTCTCTTGTAACCCTGCAACACTGGCAAGAGACAGCCAAGTACTGCTCGATAAAGGATACAAGTTAGCCAGGTTGGGCATGTTGGACATGTTCCCCCATACCGGGCACTTAGAGTCGATGGCATTGTTTATCAAAGCCTAAGTCGCTCGAAACCGGCAACCATGATGGTTGCCGGTAAGGATTAGAAAAACAGGATAGTGAAATGGTCGCAATTCGTGGCGCGCACCTAAATGACAACAAAGATTTTTTACTTGAACGCTGGGTAGATGGTCTCGCCCAAGACGCGGATGTTTCGCAGGCGTTGATTGATGCTTATTATGACTGCCAATCGCTGGGCGACGAGCAAGCCATGGCGCAGCCGTTATGGTTTGGTCGAGAGATGATTGAAATCCTTGTCACCTTAAGTATGGACAAGGAAACCTTGATTGCGGCGTTACTCTTCCCTGTGGTGGAAGATGGCTTGCTGGCTCACGACGTGCTCAAAGAACGCTATGGCAGCACCATCGCCAAGCTGGTGGATGGCGTGCAGGAAATGGCGTCTATTCGTCATCTGAATGCCAACGACGAAGAAGCGACGTCAGCGCAAGTGGATAACGTACGTCGCATGTTGCTGTCGATGGTGGATGACTTTCGTTGTGTGGTGATCAAACTGGCAGAGCGGATCAGTTATCTGCGTGAAGTGAAAAACGAGCCGGACAATGTACGAAAGGCCGTCGCTAAAGAGTGCGCCAATATTTATGCGCCATTGGCCAATCGATTAGGGATTGGTCAGCTGAAGTGGGAAATCGAAGATTACACCTTCCGTTATCAGCATTCAGATACCTACAAGCAAATTGCTAAACAGCTAGCTGAACGACGTATTGACCGCGAAGAATACATCGATACGTTCGTCACGGACTTACAGCAGTCAATGAGCGTTTCCAACATCAATGCGCAGGTTTACGGCCGCCCTAAGCACATCTACAGCATCTGGCGTAAGATGCAGAAAAAGAGCCTTGCTTTTGATGAGCTGTTTGATGTTCGCGCTGTGCGTATCATTGCTGACCAGCTTCAAGATTGCTATGCCGCACTAGGGGCAGTGCACACCAAATATCGCCACCTTCCCAAAGAATTCGACGACTACGTCGCTAATCCTAAACCTAACGGTTATCAGTCTATCCACACCGTGGTGTTGGGGCCAGAAGGGAAAACGGTCGAGATCCAAATTCGCACCAAGCAAATGCATGATGATGCCGAGCTAGGCGTCGCCGCGCACTGGAAATACAAGGAAGGTGCAACGACGGGACGTAGTGGTTACGACGAGAAAATCACGTGGCTACGTAAACTGCTGGCGTGGCAAGAAGAGATGTCTGATTCGGGCGAAATGCTCGATGAGTTGCGAAGCCAAGTGTTTGATGATCGTGTCTACGCCTTTACTCCGCGCGGTGATGTGGTCGACTTGCCCATTGGTGCAACACCACTAGATTTCGCCTACCACATTCACTCGGAAGTGGGGCACCGTTGTATTGGTACCAAAGTGGAAGGGCGCATCGTGCCGTTCACTTACCACCTGCAAATGGGCGATCAAGTCGAAATCATCACGCAAAAAGAGCCGAACCCGTCACGTGACTGGCTAAACCCAAGTTTGGGCTTCGTCAATTCAGGTCGTGCTCGTGCCAAAATTAATGCATGGTTCCGCAAGCAATCGCGTGAAAAGAACATGATTGCGGGCAAAGAGATCCTCGATGCCGAACTGACCAAAATTGGTGCCGCCAGTAAAGATGCCACCTTAGCCATGAAGCGCTTCAACATGAATAGCCTTGATGAAGTTTACGCTGGTGTCGGTAGTGGCGATTTACGCATCAATCAGGTGGTGAATTTCATCAATTCCATTGTCAATAAACCGACAAAGGAAGAAGAAGACAAACAGTTACGAGCGAAGCTGGAGCAGGTGGAGAGCTCTCCTGTCCCTAAAAAGCCGCGCAGAGACGCTGTGGTGGTAGAAGGGGTTGATAACCTGATGACGCACCTTGCACGTTGCTGTCAGCCCATTCCCGGTGATGCTATCGAAGGTTATGTCACACAAGGACGCGGTATTTCGGTTCACCGTTCTGATTGTGAACAGTTGGCAGAGCTTCGTCATCATGCACCCGAGCGTATTATTGATACGGTATGGGGGGGCGGATTTGTCGGCAGTTACCAAATTACCGTGCGTGTGTTAGCGTCCGAGCGCAACGGGTTGATTAAAGATCTGACGACCGTGTTAACCAATGACAAAGTTAAAGTGGCAGGGATGCAAAGCCGTGTCGACTACAAGCAAAACATGTCGATCATGGATTTTGATCTGGAGTTGAGCGATTTAGACGTTCTCAGCCGAGTGATCACCCGTCTTGAACAAGTCAAAGACGTGCATGAAGCGAAACGGCTTCACTAAACACTAACTGTTAGCAAAAAGGGAAAGCGAAGGCTTTCCCTTTTTATTAAGCCCGTTTAAAACAAACTGACAATGGATAAATAGGCATGAATAAAATGTCGCGAATGCAAGAATTGCTCGAAATTATGGCGACCCTACGAGACCCGAAAAATGGGTGTCCTTGGGATAAAAAGCAGACGTTCAACTCCATAATTCCTTACACCATCGAAGAAACTTTCGAGACAGTCGATGCCATCGAGCGCCAAAATTGGGGCGATGTGCGTGACGAGTTGGGTGATCTTTTGTTCCAAATTGTGTTCTATAGTCAACTCGGCAAAGAGCAGGGTGACTTTGAATTCGACGACGTGGTTGGTGCGATTTGTGACAAGTTGGTGCGCCGTCATCCCCATGTGTTTGGTGAGAAAGACGCTGATGGCAATCCGTTGCAAGCAGCAGATTGGGAAGGCATCAAAGCGCAAGAGCGAGCCGCTAAAGCCGAACCAGACGCCGAATTGAGTATTCTTGATGATGTACCAACGGCACTGCCCGCATTGGGGCGAGCCGCTAAGCTACAAAAGCGCTGTGCCAGTGTTGGTTTTGATTGGGATGCGATTGGTCCTGTTGCCGACAAGGTGCAAGAAGAACTTGAAGAAGTCATGGAAGAAGCGTTGATGGTGAACGTGAACCAGGCTCGTGTTGATGAAGAAATGGGCGACTTACTGTTTTCTGTGGTGAATTTGGCGCGGCATGTGGGAACAAACCCAGAAAAGGCGTTACGACAGGCCAATTTAAAATTCGAAAATCGTTTTCGTCAAATTGAAATGAAATTACGCGAAAATGGTAAAAACTTGCAGGAAAGTCAGCAAGATGAACTCGAAAAACTCTGGCAGCAAGTGAAATGTGACGAAGGCAACAAACCGGTGTGAATCGCTGAATTGATTTACAACAAAAAAAAAGGGTACGCCGTGTGATAGTTTTCACGTTGTGGGAAGTTTCGGGCTCTGGTAACATGTCGTCCCGTCCAGATTTCCAATATTTCCCCTAAATCCAACTCTCAGGTTTAGCATGACAACGAATTACATTTTTGTAACTGGCGGGGTGGTTTCCTCCCTCGGTAAGGGTATTGCTGCAGCGTCATTGGCAGCGATTTTAGAAGCACGTGGTCTTAATGTGACCATGATGAAGCTTGACCCTTACATCAACTTGGATCCGGGCACGATGAGCCCAACCCAGCACGGTGAAGTATTCGTTACGGAAGACGGTGCAGAAACCGACCTAGATTTGGGTCACTACGAGCGTTTCATCCGCACCAAGATGACTAAGCGCAATAACTTTACGTCTGGCCGTGTATATTCAGACGTATTGCGTAAAGAGCGCCGAGGCGACTACTTGGGTGCAACCATCCAGGTTATTCCTCATATCACCAACTCTATCAAAGAGCGTGTGCTTGCGGGCGGCGAAGGTCACGATGTGACTATCGTTGAGATCGGCGGCACGGTGGGCGATATCGAGTCATTGCCATTCCTTGAAGCTATCCGTCAGTTGGCGGTTGAGCTAGGTCGTGAGCGCACCATGTTCATGCACCTGACTCTGGTTCCTTACCTTGCTGCGGCAGGTGAAGTGAAAACCAAGCCTACTCAACACTCTGTGAAAGAACTGCTATCTATCGGTATTCAGCCAGACATTCTGGTGTGCCGTAGCGATCGCGTTATTCCTGCGAATGAGCGTTCTAAGATTGCCTTGTTCTGTAACGTGCAAGAAAAAGCCGTTATCTCAATGAAGGATGTAGATTCCATCTACAAGATCCCTTCACTGATCCGTTCGCAAGGCTTGGATGATTTGGTTTGTAAGCGTTTCGGTATCGAAGCGCCAGAAGCTGATCTGACAGAGTGGGAACAAGTTATTTATGAAGAAGCGAACCCAACCGGTGAAGTCACTATCGGTATGGTTGGCAAATACATTGAACTGCCCGATGCCTACAAGTCAGTTAACGAAGCGTTGAAGCACGCAGGCTTGAAAAATCGCCTGACCGTGAAGATCAAATACGTTGACTCACAAGATGTAGAAACCAAAGGTGAAGAAGTCCTTCATGGTTTGGACGCTATTCTCGTTCCGGGTGGCTTCGGCGATCGCGGCGTAGAAGGCAAAATTCTGGCAGCGAAATTCGCGCGTGAAAACAAAGTCCCTTACTTGGGTATCTGTCTTGGCATGCAAGTGGCGCTGATCGAATATGCGCGCAACGTTGTTGGCATGGAAGGCGCGAACTCGACTGAGTTCAACAAAGCGACCAAGTACCCGGTTGTTGGCCTGATCACTGAGTGGGTCGACGGCGAAGGTAAGGTAGAAGAGCGTACTGAAAAATCCGATTTGGGCGGCACCATGCGTCTTGGCGCACAGCTGTGTCACCTGAAAGACGGCACCAAAGCGCGTGAGCTTTACGGCAACGCTTCAATCCATGAGCGTCACCGTCACCGCTATGAAGTCAACAATGTGCTACGTCCGCAACTTGAAGAAGCTGGCCTTGTGGTATCGGGTCTGTCAGCGGACAAGAAGCTGGTTGAGATTATTGAAAATCCTGAGCACCCATGGTTTGTGGCGTGCCAGTTCCACCCTGAATTTACCTCGACCCCACGCGATGGCCATCCTTTGTTTGAAGGTTTTGTGGCTGCGTCAGGTAAAAATCAGCGTGGTGAGCTGTAACTGAGAACAAGGAGCGGTTGCGAAGGTAGTGCAGCCGCTTTTCGCATTTTTAAGCTATTGACATACGAGAGGAAACACAATGTCTAAGATCGTTAAAGTTCTGGGTCGTGAAATCATCGATTCACGCGGTAACCCAACTGTAGAAGCAGAAGTACACCTGGAAGGTGGTTTCGTTGGTATGGCAGCTGCACCATCAGGCGCATCTACTGGTTCACGCGAAGCACTTGAACTACGTGATGGCGATAAAACTCGTTTCCTAGGTAAAGGCGTACTGAAAGCAATCGGTGCAGTAAACGGCGAAATCGCTAACGCTCTAGAAGGCAAAGACGCGAAAAACCAAGCAGAAATCGACCAGATCATGATCGACCTGGACGGTACTGAGAACAAATCTAAGTTCGGTGCTAACGCAATCCTAGCGGTATCTCTAGCGAACGCAAAAGCAGCAGCTGCTGCTAAAGGCATGCCACTGTACGAGCACATTGCTGAACTAAACGGCACTGCTGGTCAGTTCTCTATGCCTCTACCAATGATGAACATCATCAACGGTGGCGAGCACGCTGACAACAACGTTGATATCCAAGAGTTCATGATTCAGCCAGTTGGCGCTGCAACTTTGAAAGAAGCTGTTCGCATGGGTGCTGAAGTATTCCACAACCTAGCGAAAGTATTGAAGTCTAAAGGCTACAACACTGCAGTTGGTGACGAAGGCGGTTTCGCTCCTAACCTTAAGTCTAACGCTGAAGCACTAGAAGTTATCGCAGAAGCAGTTGCTGCTGCTGGTTACGAGCTAGGCAAAGACATCACTCTTGCTATGGACTGTGCAGCATCTGAGTTCTTCGACAAAGAAGCTGGCATCTACAACATGAAAGGCGAAGGCAAAACCTTCACTGCTGAAGAGTTCAACCACTACCTTGCTGGTCTCGTTGATCAATTCCCAATCGTTTCTATCGAAGACGGTCTGGACGAATCTGATTGGGCTGGCTTCAAGCACCAAACTGAACTGCTGGGCGACAAAATCCAACTAGTTGGTGACGATCTGTTCGTGACTAACACTAAGATTCTGGCTCGTGGTATCGAAGAAGGCATCACTAACTCTATCTTGATCAAGTTCAACCAAATCGGTTCACTAACCGAAACTTTGGCTGCTATCAAGATGGCTAAAGATGCTGGTTTCACTGCAGTTATCTCTCACCGTTCAGGTGAAACTGAAGATGCAACTATCGCTGACCTTGCTGTTGGTACTGCTGCTGGCCAAATCAAGACGGGTTCTATGAGCCGTTCTGACCGTGTTGCTAAGTACAACCAACTTATCCGTATCGAAGAAGCTCTGGGCGAACGCGCACCTTTCAACGGTCTGAAAGAAGTTAAAGGCCAAGCGTAATCGCTTAGCACTTCATTCAGTCGGCGATACGCTGATTTAGAGATGAAAACGGCTCCCTTGGGAGCCGTTTTTTTGTTTGTAGGATAAGGGAAACAACGCCCTAGGACCTAGGTCCTAATTTCTTCGCTAACTCCGGCAAATCTCCGCTTAACCCCAAAGCTCGCTTAATAAACTGCGTTTTGATCCCCGGTAGGGTTGCGGCAGCCACCAAGCCAATGCCACGAAACAGCTTCTTCGCTGGGTTGTCACCTGAGAAAATATCGCGAAAGCCCTGCATCGCTGTGATCATTTGTGCAGCTTCCGCTTTACGCCAGCGTTCAAAGGCGCGCAGGTTGGCTTTCTCGCCAATGTCTTTGCCTTCATCGTGCAAACGCACCAGTTCTTGCGCCAGCGTGGTGGCATCTAACAGACCAAGATTGACACCTTGGCCCGCTAACGGGTGAATGGTGTGGGCTGCATCGCCCACCAAGGCAACGCGTTCAACGACAAAGTCGCGCGCATAACGCATTTTCAAGGGGAATGCGGCGCGATCACCTTCGACTGAACAAAGACCAAGTCGCGTATCGAAGGCGGCAGTGAGTGATTTGTTAAAGTCTTCATCCGACATGGTGCATCGTTGGTCGGCTTGCTCTGGTGATTGCGACCAAACAATGGAACAAAGATGTGGGTCAGAAAGCGGTAGAAAGGCCAGAGGGCCGTCTGGTGTGAAGATCTGACGTGCTACACCATCGTGAGGCTCTGTGGTGCGTATGTTGGCAACCAGAGCGCTGTGGCCATAGTCCCAATGTGTGAGTGGGATAGAGAGCTGATTTCTCACCCAAGAATTCGCACCGTCTGCACCCACCACCAATTTAGCGGTGATGGCGTTGCCGGAATCCAAGGTTAGCCATGCTTCGGTTTCACCGAACATCATGGAGGCGCATTTATCTGGGCAGAATAGGGTCACATTATGTTGCTGCTTGATGCGTTCAAACAATGACAGTTGGATAACGCGGTTTTCGACGATATAGCCTAGGTTCGGCTGACCCATGTCCATGGCATCAAAATCGATGGCGCCAAAGCTGTCTTGTTCCCACACTGACATTTTTTGATAAGGGCTACTGCGACGAGCAAGAATGCCTTCCCAAGCGCCAATATTTTTTAGGATATTTTCACTCGCGCGGCTCAGAGCCGAAACGCGAAGGTCGGGCCGGGCATTTAATTCAGGCTCAGGTTCTTTGCCTTCAATGATAGCAATTCGAAGGTCGCTATCAGCCAAAGCTGCCGCTAAGGTTAACCCCACCATGCCGCCACCAATGATGGCGATATCTACATTTGTCATTTTCATTATCGTTCTACCAGTCCCATCGCTCGTTGCAGCAATGGCGCTTTTAATCCGCTAAAGGCGGACATGGCCGCCAGCCCTAAATTGCGCCCAAGGATAAGCGGCGCAGACGTGTTGGAAAAGCCGTGCACAAGGCCAGAGGTCATGGCAACAGTCGCATCCCTATCGGGTTCTCGACGTTGTAGATAGCGCTGCAGCAATGCCATGTCGCCGCAATCTTGTTGTTCGTTGTGTGCGCGAGCAATTTCTTCTGCCAAGGTGATGACATCACGAAGCCCAAGGTTAAAGCCTTGTCCCGCAATAGGGTGCAAGGTTTGCGCGGCATTGCCGACAGCCGCGAAACGGTGGCTGATCAGTTGCGTGGCTTGGCGCAAAATCAGCGGATAGCTGTTTCGCTGTCCAACATGCAATAGCTTACCAAGACGCCAACCAAAGATGGCTTGGAGCTTGTCTGCAAACGCGTGATCAGACAGCTCGATAAGTGCAGGGACATCCTGTGGTTTGACGCACCAAACTAAAGAGCTTCGCCCTTCAGACATCGGCAATAAAGCCACGGGACCTGATTCAGTGAAACGCTCGAACGCTTTGCCCTGATGCGGTAAAGATGTCGTGATATTGGCAATCAGTGCCACTTGTTCAAAATCATGCTCGTGGCGGGAAATTCCAACCATGTCGCAGCATGAAGAGAGTGCGCCGTCGGCGGCGACCATCAACTTAGTGGTGAGCGTTTGCCCGTCGTTGAGCGTAAGAGTGACTTTGTCGGTCGCACGGGTAATGTCAGTGACAAACGCAGGGCAAAACAGTGAGATATTTTTCGCCTGACTCAGCGATTTATGGAATACGCGTCCCGCATCAGCAAGTTCAATCACGTTTCCTAAAAACGGCAGTCCTTCCTTGTCGGCGTGCATTTCAGTGAATCCAAAATGGCCTCGGTCGGAGACGTGAATGGTATTGATGGCGGTAGCAAATGGCGCCACGCCATGCCATACGCCGATTTGGTCGAGCAATTGGCAACTGCCGTAGGAAAGGGCAATGCTTCGGGCGTCATACCCCGGGTGAGTATTATCGGGGATGGCCGCTTCGACCACTGCCACAGAAAGCTTTGCTTGCGTTAAGCGCTCAATGGCCAGAGCGAGTGTCGCACCGGCCATCGCACCACCTGCGATAACAACATCATATGAGTGTGTTGACGGCGCTGTTGCATCCATTCGTTGTCAATCTCCAGCCATTATTGGGGGCTAATGCGTGACGTGTTGAGCGCTGAGTGCGAGTATCTAGTCTCAGTGCAGTGTTGGCGTTTTGTCTTCATCATCTTGTGACTTGATGCCAAGGTCGGCATGCAGTGTCATGGCGCAGACACGGACGTGCTCAATCACTTGCTCAAGCAATACCGCTTGTTCTTCCATGTCATCGTCTTCGTCGATACCCAGTTGTGCAATTTCAGCCAGGTCGGCGAGTACTTCTTTGGCATCTTCTGACAATTTTCCCGCCGTGACACCCGCCAGGCCGACACCTGCGATGAAAGCATTAACCCACTCAGACAGCGCATCACCACGGTCGAGTAGCACAGTGTTCTCGTCGGGTAACAGTGGTTCGAAGTCCATTTGACCCGCGGAAAGCTGTTTGTGTGCGATACCTAGTGAAGTCGCTGCCAATGTTTTTGATTCATGAGGCCAGCCTTCACCTTCGTTGGTGTAGTCATAAAGCATTGGCATCCAATTGCCCAGCTCTGGATCGAGTCCGCCGCATAACATGCCACATAGTAGACCCTGCATTTCAGCCGGAGTAACCGCTAAACTGTCAGATTTAAGTGTGGTAGCAATGTTGCTGTATTCGGGTAAAGTTACTTGAGTCACGAGGGCCACCTTGGATGCCATTAATTTCAAGCCGTATGCTACCACTTAGCGCAATGGCACTGAACATCTCAACCAAAAAAGTCCATGCATGACCACGGAATCGTGGGTGAGAAATTAAAAATAGCTCTGATTTTCATCACATTGACGACTTTTCGTCTAAACAGTACGTCGAGAGACGCAAGACATTAGGATAAACTTGCAGTTTAATCTTCCATTTTCTATAGTTTGTGCCCGTTACGTCAGGGTGCGACATCGCGCTTTGAAGGGAGCTCTAAAAGATTATGACTACGCAGGCTGTTGAAATTCGAATCCTAGGCAAGACAATGCGCGTTAACTGTCCGGCGGGTCAGGAAGAAGCATTGATTGAAGCGGCGAACGACTTTGATCAGCGGTTGCATGAATTGTCCGGGCGCACTAAAGTAACGAATACAGAGCAGTTGCTCACCATCGCGGCGCTTAACGTCTGTTACGAACTGTTAGCAGAGCGACAGCAAGGCGTCGACGAAAAGAATGAAATGGAACAGCGCATCACGCTGTTGCAAAAAACGATTGAAGAGGCGTTGTTAAAACACAGCGCGTCAAAAGCCTAAGGGCTTTACCTGTTTGACCCTGGAGTGTTCGTCAGTGGATCTGAGTCCCTGAGCCGATAAGCAAATCTAAGGGTGAGTTGTTACAGGCTTTTGTGCAAGCTCGGCTCGTACCGAGAAGCCTACGGTCTGTTCTGCCCATCCGCCTTGAACCGCAGGGTTCAAGGGCGTAAGATTCTCAACGGCACTCTGGGGCCTTCCCCACAAAATACACACCGCGATACGGCAAGGACAGCCGATGCAAGCGACTGCTTCCGAACAGCGAAATTCGCTGCGCAAACATATCCGAAGCCAACGCCGTGCACTCACGGCACAAGCGCAAACCGATGCTTCGGCTGCGCTTCTGTTGCGCTTTCAGCAATCCGACACAGTACAAAGCGCCACCCATATCGCTTTGTATCTCGCGGTTGATGGCGAGCTTGATACCGCCCCACTCATCGAGTATTGCTGGGCGCAAGGCAAGTCGGTTTATCTTCCCGTGATCCACCCATTCAGCAAAGGGCACTTGCTCTTTCTTCGCTATCATCCGCAATCGACACTTGTTGCCAATCGTTACGGCATTCTTGAGCCCAAGCTCGATGTGCGTGATGTGTTGCCCGCAGAAAAACTGGATCTGATTTGCACGCCACTGGTCGCGTTCGATCAAAGCGGACAGCGCTTAGGCATGGGCGGCGGCTATTATGATCGTACACTGGCACCTTGGTATGAGACCCGACAAGGCGCACGACCTTTAGGGGTTGCGCATGATTGTCAGCAAGTGGATGCCTTACCTATTGAGGTGTGGGACGTACCACTGCCTGAGATCTTGACGCCATCGATGCACTGGCAATGGTCGATCTGACACGAGCACCATTGATCGATAAGAACGAGATCTGGGTACGCAAAAATCCCCACCTTAACGAGACAGATCTGTATAATCGGCCTCGCGTTTTTCCCCCTTATTTAGCAGGAGATCCTCATGACTCAGGATGAAATGAAGAAAGCGGCTGGCTGGGCTGCGTTGGAATATGTCACCAAAGGCAGCATTGTCGGTGTTGGCACTGGCTCAACCGTTAATCACTTCATCGATGCCCTTGAAACCATGAAAGAGCAAATAAAAGGTGCAGTGTCGAGCTCTGTCGCATCGACTGAGCGTCTTGAGAAGATCGGAATCCAAGTGTTTGATGCCAACGAAGTGGCGAGTTTGGATATCTACGTGGATGGTGCGGACGAAATCAACCCTGGCAATGACATGATCAAAGGCGGTGGTGCAGCATTAACTCGCGAGAAGATCGTCGCAGCTCTTTCTGATAAATTCATCTGCATTATTGATGACACCAAAAAGGTTGATGTACTGGGTCAATTCCCATTGCCTGTTGAAGTGATCCCAATGGCGCGTTCTTATGTGGCGCGTGAGCTGGTTAAACTTGGCGGTGACCCTTGCTACCGTGAAGGTTGCACCACGGATAACGGCAACATGATTCTGGATGTGCACAACCTTCAAATCACCAATGCCAAAGAACTCGAAGATAAAATCAATGCGATTGCAGGTGTTGTGACAGTTGGTTTGTTTGCAAACCGTGGCGCTGACGTCGTGCTGGAAGGCACACCGAACGGTGTCGTAAAAAGCTAAATTTTCTTTGGCGAGCAAACCCTTAGCATTTCACTTTTTTTGATGTGAAAGCCAAACGTTTGCGTGCAAGAAACTCAATAAGTTAGCGGCGTCTCTGAGACGCCGTTTTTTTTCGCTTTTATAACGTAATATTCTTACCCTTTCGGATAACTTTTTGTTACCTTAGTCACTAATTATGAGGGGTTGATACGTTTTTTTGGTTGAAAATCATTCAACCGGCCAGAGTTTTGATCGCAGCCCCCAGCCACTTGGATGGCGTAACCAATTTTTGTAATTCTGGTTTGTTTTTAAGGATGAGAACCGCATGGCTAAAGTGTCGCTTGAAAAAGACAAAATAAAAATCCTTCTTCTTGAAGGTGTTCATCCCACAGCAATAGAAGTGTTGCAAGGCGCTGGCTATAGCAATATTGAATATCATAAAGGGTCATTGGCAGGTGAGGAACTTGAAGCCGCCATTGCTGATGCTCACTTCGTCGGTATCCGTTCTCGTACTCAGCTCACTGAGAAAGTGTTTGAAAAGGCAAAGAAACTGGTCGCTGTCGGCTGTTTCTGCATTGGTACAAACCAAGTCAATCTCAACGCGGCTGCAAAGCGTGGTATCCCTGTATTTAACGCCCCATTCTCTAACACCCGCAGTGTTGCTGAGTTAGTACTTGGTGAAATCCTATTGTTGCTTCGCGGCATTCCAGCGAAGAACGCTAAGGCACACCGTGGTGAGTGGATGAAATCGGCGGATCAATCGTTCGAGGCGCGCGGCAAAAATCTTGGCATCATCGGTTACGGTCATATTGGTACTCAGTTGGGTATTTTGGCGGAAAACCTCGGTATGCGTGTTTTCTTCTACGATATTGAGAGCAAACTTTCATTGGGAAATGCTCAACAAGTCGGCTCCATGTCAGAACTGCTTAACAAAAGCGACGTGATCACTTTGCATGTGCCTGAAACAGTATCCACTCAAGATCTTATGGGTAGCGAAGAGTTCGCGCGCATGAAGCCAGGCGCTGTGTTTATTAATGCCGCTCGCGGTACGGTGGTTGATATCGACGCACTTTGCGGCGCACTGGAAAGCGGTCACATCGGCGGTGCAGCGATTGACGTATTCCCAACGGAACCAAAAACCAACAGCGACCCGTTTACGTCGCCGTTGCAGGCATTCGACAATGTTATTTTGACGCCGCACATCGGTGGTTCTACACAAGAAGCGCAGGAAAATATTGGCATCGAAGTCGCGGGTAAAATGGTGAAGTACTCAGACAATGGTTCAACGCTGTCTTGTGTTAACTTCCCAGAAGTGTCACTGCCTGAGCACAGCGGTACATCACGCCTGCTGCACATTCACCAGAACAAACCGGGTATTTTGACCAAGATAAATACCATCTTTGCAGAAGAAGGCATCAACATTGCTGCTCAGTATCTGCAAACTAATGCTGAGTTTGGCTATGTTGTGATCGACGTCGAAACTGAGCATTCTGAAAAGGCATTAAAGAAACTGAAAGCGATCGATGGCACCCTGCGTGCACGTATCCTTCACTGATTGACGCGTTTGCCCCCCTCAAACCGTCTTTCTCCCATGAAATAAGGCCGCAGTCATTGCGGCCTTATTTTTTGTCTTTTTAAACCCTTAGATGGCTTAGATGAGCGTTATTCGCTGAGCGCGTACACCACATTCACGCGATCTGTGATGGTGATTTCTGCATCTTGATAAGTGGCGTTGACACCAGCAGTGGCTTCAGCCATTCGCATCATAACAGGGCGAATTGGCGTTTGATCGACGTAGCGAATTTCCCATACGCCTGCCAAGGTTTCACCAAATCCATTTGCGAGTGACTTTGCTTTTGCTTGCGCATCAGCAATGGCAGCCATGCGAGCTTTTTCTTTCAACTCCGATTCCTTGCTCGAAGAAAAAGAGATGCCATTGACGCGATTTAGGCCATCAGCCAATGCCCCGTCCAATAAGCGATTTAGGTTAGCGAGGTCTCGAACTGTTACTGTCACGGTGCGACTTGCACGATAACCTGTGAGTTTAGGCTCGCTGTTTTTGGGGTAGCTGTATTGAGGTTGCAGCGAGAGGTTGGCACTTTCGATATCTTTCTTGTCTATGCCCATTTTTTTAAGGCGTTCAAGCAAGGCGGCAATCGCATTGTCAGACGCTTTTTTTGCGGCTTGTGCTGATGTGCGATTAAGGGATACAGCCACATCAATATTTGCCATGTCTGGCATAGCAACCACTTCGCCAATACCCACGGTTTCTAAATGCGGAAAGTCAGGTGATGCGGCAGAGGTAAAAGGAGAAAGGGCGATAGTTGCCCCGAACAGTGTGGCTATTAGATGCTTTTTCATACGAATGCTTCCATTTTGTCTATTTCAACACGATTTGACCGCAAGAGTCTCTGGATTATCCCTAACGGAAGAAAGAATGTAGCGTGGGTTAAGGAAAAACGGCTCGAGCGTAACTTAAGCATGCTTTTGTCATTTTCGCCAGTATGCCGCTTTCGGTGGCAAAGTGATGCCAATAGAGGTGGCGTGTCACCCCATCTCCGGGGCATAAGTCGATAAGCTCACCGTTTGCCAATTCTTGTTCAATTTGAAGTTTAGGGATCAAGCAATACGCCACGCCGAGCTTTGCCATATTGACGAAAGCGTCGGATGAACGAACCATGTGGCTACGCCAGCCTACAGTCGGCAGATTGAATCGTTCAGAAACAAACTGCGTGTGCATATCGTCGAAGCGATCAAATACCACAGCAGGTGCTTTACTCACTGCTTGGGCATTGAGTCCATGAGGGAAATACTGTGCCTTGAACGCGGGTGTACAAACACAGACGTACTCCATGGTTCCCAGTTTTGGCGCAACACAGCCTTGAAGTGGTGAGGGCTCAGTGCTGATGGCAATCACGGCTTCACCTGCGCGAAGGCGATTCAGCGTTCGGCTTTCGTCATCCACAATCAAATTGATTTCTAAAGACTGCGCTTTCATCATCGGTGCCAATGCGGGTAGCAACCATGTGGCAAGGCTGTCAGCATTGGTAGCGATGGGGACCGTGATAGCAACGGATGAGCCGTCAGGCGTGAGTTCAGGGAGTAATTCTTTTTCCAGCAGTTGAAGTCGGCGATAGAGCCCCAGCAGTTTTTTCCCAATAGCGGTGGGTTGAGGCGGAGATTCCCGGACTAAAACTGGCTGTGCGACAAACTTTTCTAATTGCTTAATGCGCTGTGAGACGGCGGATTGCGTCACAAACAACGCTTCCGCCGCTTTATCAAAACCACCATGGGCAATAACGGCATCCAAGGCTTCTACCCAGCGATAATCCAATCCTTTCATGATGACCATATTAGTTAGTCTTATTTACCATTAAAATTATTAGATTTACTTACTTTTGTCATCCCTCTAATTTTACCTCTCTCGTACTAGCGATAAATAAAACATAGGATGTATCAAAATGAGCAGTGGCATAGTGCTTCAAGGGTTCGGGTTAGGATTGAGCATGATTGTGCCAATTGGGGCGCAGAATGCATTTGTACTGAACCAAGGGATCCGCAAACACCACCATGTGGCTGTGGCAACCATCTGTTTTATTTGCGATGCGCTATTGATCCTTCTTGGTGTGTTTGGTGGCGGCGCGATGTTAGCGAACAATGAGATTTTGCTGAATGTCGTGACCTTAGGCGGCGTTGCGTTTCTTCTCACTTACGCGTTTCAATCGCTGAGACAAGCATGGTGGGCTCAAAATGACGATGCTTCTAGTGCATCAACATCAGCAACAGCCAATAAAACCCTACTCTCTGTTATCTTAGGCGCGTTAGCCGTGACACTACTCAATCCACATGTGTATCTCGACACCGTGGTGGTACTTGGCTCAATTGGCGGCCAGTTTGAGCCCTCGCAACGCAATGCATTTGCGATTGGCACCGTGCTTGCTTCGCTCGTTTGGTTTTATGGAATTGCGCTTGGCGCTGCCAAATTATCACCCGTATTATCGAAACCGCGTGTGCGTCAGGTGATAGACGTGCTTGTTGCTGCGATGTTGATCTATGTGGCGTATCTGCTCATGCAAAAATGGATGATGAATTGGGAGGGATAATGTCGCAAACACTCGACGAGATAATGAAGAAGAACATCGCACTGATGACCGCATGTGATGTTGTTTATCAGCAATGGGAGCATGAACCTATTTTAGATTTCGATACGGACGAACATGTAGGAGAACGACTAGGTTGGACGGCGACGCCCACAAAAAGCTTGTTTCTGTCGTTTAAGTCGGGCGGACATGCCTTATTGCTCACCCATAAAGACACACGCCTCGACAGCAAAAGCGTGAAGGCCTTGATGGGTCAACGCTCCTCGATTGCATCGAATGAAGAAATGATCGCCACTTTGGGGTGTGTGCCAGGTGCTGTGTGTCCCTTTGGATTACCCGAGCATATCCCATTGTTGGTTGATGATACGCTGTATGGTTTTGATACTTTAATGTATACGCCAGGTCCCCCAGAATTTACGTTTGCGTTTGCCGCGAAAGATCTCCCCGTTCTCCTCTCTGCATTACCTAATCCTATTCACCTTCTTGGACAGCCAGCGGATGCGTGATGGCCTCGTTACTGAGGTAAGCCGTTAATAAATCGTTCGATACTGTCCAATATGTTGATATTCACGTGTTTGTCGTTGCCATTGCTGGTGTGGCAATGACGAATGTGGGAATATTGCTATCCTCTATACATAATATTTCTGGGCGGCGCAGGTAAGCGGCGTCATATCTGGGTTGCGTCATGGTGAGGAAAACGCGATGCGAATGCTGACAGTCATGCTGATCGTATTGTTCGGATGGCTTCAATATCACCTTTGGTGGGGCAAAAACGGGATGGAAGAATATCTCGACGTTAGCGCAGTGACTGAGTTGACAGCTCAAGCTAACGACAAGCTAAACCAACGCAACCAACAGATGTTCGCAGAAATTGCAGACCTCAAACGCGGGCAAGAAGCGATTGAAGAGCGTGCCCGTAATGAACTAGGCATGATAAAACCGGGAGAAACGTTCTTCCGCATTGTAAGTGACTAACGTACTCCCCTTATAAAACGAAGAGAATCATGACAACCCCGGCAAGTAATGAAAATCAATGCTCGCCTCGCTCCGTCGTTTCTGATGTTGTTGCCATTGTGCCAGCAGCAGGCGTGGGTAAGCGCATGGGCGCAGCCTATCCCAAACAATATCTCACCATTGGTAATAAAACCTTATTAGAACACACAGTGCATTACTTACTTGATCACCCCAAGGTGTCAAAAGTGGTGATAGCAATTGGTGCGGAAGATGAATATTTTCATTCAACGTCGCTGGCTGATGATGATCGGGTAGTGGTGACAATTGGTGGTGCAGAGCGTGCAGGTTCGGTCTTAGCAGGGCTTAACGCCACTCATGCCGAATGGGTGATGGTGCACGATGCAGCAAGGCCATGCGTTCGTCATGAAGACATTGATGCGCTTATTGAAGCGGCAACATCTCATGCAGATGGCGCATTGCTCGCCTCGCCAGTGCGAGACACGATGAAACGAGCAAATACCGAGGGTTGCGTTGATCATACAGTGTGCCGTGAGCAGCTTTGGCATGCACTTACACCACAAATGTTTCGACGAGATCTATTACTAACGGCATTACAGCGTGCGCTTGAGCAATCATTGGCCGTGACCGATGAAGCATCAGCCATCGAGTTTGCGGGTGGCACACCTAAGTTAGTCGTCGGCCACGCAGACAATATTAAAGTCACCCAGCCAGAAGATTTGGCACTCGCCGCATTTTTCTTAACGCAACGATCCTAGCTGGGATAGACATCAAGAGGACAAACAATGATGCGTATTGGACACGGTTTTGACGTACACAAATTTGGCGGAGAAGGCCCAATTGTCATTGGTGGCGTTAAGATCCCTTATGAGCAAGGCTTGATTGCGCACTCCGACGGCGATGTGGCACTTCATGCCCTTTGTGACGCCTTGCTTGGTGCGATTGCAGCAGGCGACATTGGTCGTCACTTTCCGGACACAGATGCGGAGTGGGAAGGCGCGGATAGCCGATTTTTACTGCGTGACGTTTACGCAAAAGTGAAGGCAAAAGGATATGTTATCGGTAATCTTGATGTGACCATCATGGCCCAAGCACCTAAAATGGCACCGCACATTGATGCCATGTGTGCAGCGATTGCAGACGATCTCGAAACGGATATCAGTAACGTTAATGTGAAAGCGACCACCACTGAACGACTAGGTTTTACAGGGCGCAAAGAAGGCATCGCCTGTGAAGCTGTCGTTATTATCCGTAAGGAATCTCATGACTGATGTAATGACATCGTTGGCCTACCTGAACGGTAAACCAACCGCGACAGGTCGCTTGAAAGCAAAACCTGAGCACTTTTTCGTCAGCGAAACGCTTGATTTTACCCCCGCAGGACATGGCGAGCATTTCCTTGTTCGTATCCGTAAAATTGGCGAAAACACCAAGTATGTTGTCAATGAATTGGCAAAAGCGTGTGGGGTGAAATCTCGTGATGTGAGCTGGGCGGGATTAAAAGACCGTCATGCCGTCACTGAACAATGGTTTAGTGTGCATCTTCCAGGTCAACCTGACCCCGATTTGACTGAATTCCTCGAAACCCATGAAGGGATCGATGCAATTCTAGTGACCACTCGCCACGACAAAAAACTGCGTCCCGGTGATTTGATTGGCAATCGCTTCTCGTTAGTGATCACAGATTTTGATGGTGATGATGCGATCGAAGCGCGTCTTGTCAGCATCCGTGACAAAGGTGTACCAAACTACTTTGGCAGCCAACGTTTTGGCCGTAATGGGAACAATGTCGTCGCGGCGCGTGAATGGGGCCAAGACAAAATCCGCGTGCGTGATAAAAGCCAACGCAGTTTCTATTTGTCAGCAGCTCGCTCGTACTTGTTTAACTTGGTGTTGTCAGCACGAATTAAGCAGGACATGGCGCATACACCAATGCGTGGCGACATGCTGATCGATGACACCGATCACTTGAAAATGGCGCTGGAAATCAATAAAGCTAATGAGCTTCTCGAAAAAGGCATTTGGCAAATCTCGGGCCCGATGACTGGCGACAATGCGCTGCCGACTGAAGCTGACGCACGTAAATTTGAGCAGGCCATTATCAACCAAGAGCCGGACTTGCTAGCTGTTATTCGCAGCAACCGCATGCGACACGATCGCCGAGCATTGATGCTCTTCCCGCAAGATATGGCATGGACTCACGATGAAGGAACACTGACAGTGTCTTTCTCGCTACCTGCAGGAAGCTTTGCCACGGCTGTGATGCGAGAGCTTATTCAAGACACAACGGATGGAGAGTCTGATGCACATATTGATCAGTAATGACGATGGTGTGTTTGCTGAAGGCATTAATGTGCTGGCGGAAACCTTATCTGAAATAGCGACGGTCACCGTCGTCGCACCGGATCGTAATCGTTCAGGTGCATCGAACTCGCTGACATTGGAAAGCCCGCTGCGCATTCGGGAAATCGCTGAGCGTCGTTATGCAGTGCAAGGCACGCCGACAGATAGCGTGCACATGGCATTAAATGCGCTGATCAAAGAAAAAGTCGATTTTGTCGTCGCGGGCATCAATCACGGTGCAAATTTGGGTGATGACGTACTTTATTCGGGCACTGTTGCTGCGGCAACAGAAGGCTTTTTCCTTGGTGTGCCTGCGATAGCGGTCTCCCTTTGTGGCTCCACACATTTTCATACAGCCGCACAAGTGGTAAAAAAAGCAGTGCTGTTGGATCAACACAACCCATTGCCGCGTAACCGCATTTTAAATATTAACGTGCCTGATTGCCCGCTAGACGAATTGAATGGCTGGCAGGTGACGCGTCTTGGTGCGCGACATCGTGCAGAAGACATGATCGAAGAAACCGATCCGCGTGGGCAACCTATATTTTGGATTGGTCCTCCTGGCGCTAAACAAGATGCAGGTCCGGGTACAGATTTCCATGCCATTGAAAACAAATGTGTCTCTTTGACGCCTTTACAGGTCGATCTAACAGCGCATGATACGCTGGATACGCTGTCTCAGTGGGCAACATACGCAACGGAACAATAAAGGTGACATTGGTGAATTACTCGCATTCACTTATTCAACTACTTCGACAACAAGGGATTGCAGACCAACGTGTGCTCAATGCTATTGAGCGTTTGCCTCGTCATCTCTTTGTTTCTGAAGCAATGGCTCATCAAGCCTATGACAACAACGCGTTGCCGATAGGCTTTGGTCAAACGATTTCACAGCCATATATTGTGGCAAAGATGACAGAGCTCTTAACGCTGGATTATGACAGTCGTGTATTAGAAGTAGGAACGGGGTCGGGCTTTCAGACATGTGTGCTAGCGCAACTGGTTGAGCATGTTTATTCCGTGGAGCGAATTAAGCAGCTTCAAATGGTCGCGAAGCGCCGTTTTAAACAGCTTGAGCTCTACAATATATCAACAAAACATGGTGATGGATGGGAAGGTTGGGCAAGTAAAGGTCCGTTTGATGCCATCCTTGTTACCGCGGCTGCAGCCAGTATGCCTAGGGCGCTTTGCGAGCAGCTCGCAGAGGGTGGAACCCTTATCGTGCCTGTCGGCGAGACCGATCAGACACTTTACAAAGTCACCCGTATTGGTGATGAATTTGAAACAACAGCAATTGAAGCGGTACGTTTTGTCCCATTAGTTGCTGGTGATTTGGCTTAGGTAAGTATTTGTGGAAGGGGTTTCAATTCAGTTGAAAATACTGGTTTTTCTTTCTGTATTGGGATTTTTGTCCGCGTGCTCAATATCTAGCCCCGCACCTGTTTCGAGTGTGGGTCCTGACTATGGCGATGTAGAGCGGGGAAGCTACCGCGGCAGCTATTACAAGGTGCAGAAGGGCGATACCTTATACTACATTGCTTATGTCACGGACCGAGATGTTAAAGAAATTATCAGCGCCAATAAGCTCACGTCCCCCTATACTATTTTCCCTGGTCAGAAACTAAATCTCTGGCAGGAGAAGTACGTCCCGCCTACGTATGGCAAGAAAAGTGACATTCCTATTGCACCGATAGTTGTCGCCCCAGCAGTAGTCGCGACAGCGCCAGTTGTTGCTTCTAAGGCGCCAGTTGTACCTACAGGATCATCTGCTAAATCGGACAAAGATAAACAAAAATACGCTTCGCAAAAAAAGTCTGAGTCTAGTTCACAAAATAAGAAAAATGTTGAACAGCAAAAAGTGAAGGAGTACAGTCGACCTGTAACAAAAAACAAACCATCTGTTGATAAATCTGCAAATAAGTCGTCAGGAGCACCGAAAGCAATAAGTTGGCAATGGCCAGTGAGCGGACGGGTAGTTTCGGGATTTTCCAGCTCAGAGCTTGGAAATAAAGGCGTCGATATAGCAGGTAAACGTGGGCAGAGCATCAGTGCTTCTGCTGACGGCAAGGTGGTTTATGCGGGCAATGCGCTACGCGGTTATGGGAATTTGATCATCATAAAACATAACGATGATTATTTAAGCGCTTATGCACACAACGACCGCATATTTGTGTCAGAACGCCAGAGCGTCAAGAAGGGGCAAAAAATAGCGTCAATGGGCAGCTCTGGTACAAACAGTGTCCGGTTGCATTTCGAGATTCGTTACAAAGGAAAATCGGTGAATCCGTTAAGGTATCTGCCGAAGCGGTAAACCGAGACAGATTTTGCTGTACTGTCTTGCTGCTACGCCAAAATTGGGAGGCGCTATGGGTCAGAATAATACTGCAAAGAAAGTCGATGACTTGGTCGTTGAAGAAGCTGAAATCGAGCAAATAGAGCTTGATGCTGACGCTGAAGCTGAAAAGTCTGAAAAAGCTGAAAGCGTTGAAGAGTCGGTATCCTTCTCTGCATCCTCTAAAGCATTGGATGCTACTCAACTTTATCTAAGCGAAATTGGTTACTCTCCTCTGCTAACGGCAGACGAGGAAGTGCTGTACGCACGTCGTGCACTTCGTGGTGATGAAGCCGCTCGAAAACGTATGATCGAAAGTAACCTCCGTTTGGTGGTTAAGATCTCTCGTCGTTACTCTAACCGCGGTTTGGCTCTGCTGGATCTGGTTGAAGAAGGTAACTTGGGACTGATTCGTGCGGTTGAGAAGTTCGATCCAGAACGTGGTTTTCGTTTCTCTACTTACGCAACGTGGTGGATCCGTCAGACGATAGAACGCGCGATAATGAACCAGACTCGTACTATTCGCCTGCCTATTCATGTCGTGAAAGAGCTAAATGTCTACCTACGTACTGCACGTGAGTTGGCACAAAAACTTGATCATGAGCCCACAGCAGAAGACATTGCACTGCAACTTGATAAGCCTGTTGAAGACGTTAACCGTATGTTGCGCCTCAACGAGCGTATCAGCTCAGTCGATAACCCTATCGGCGGTGATTCAGAAAAAGCGCTTTTAGATATCATCCCTGATGAGAAAGAAGGCGGTCCTGAAACCACCACGCAAGACGATGACATGAAAAAGTCTATCGTTCATTGGCTGCAAGAATTGAACCCGAAACAACGCGAAGTGTTAGCACGCCGCTTTGGATTGCTGGGTCATGAAGCATCAACATTGGAAGATGTTGGTCGTGAGATCGGATTGACACGTGAACGTGTGCGTCAAATCCAAGTGGAAGGTTTACGTCGCCTGCGCGATATGTTGACTCACCAAGGTTTGAACATTGAATCCTTGTTCAATACTGAGCACTAAACACTTCCTCTTCTTATTTCTCGTTTCTAAGTGTTTAGTTGAAAGCCCCGTTTGGGGCTTTTTTGTGTCTGGTGGCGCCATACCTACCCGTCAGGTTATAGAAGGGCTTTCAGTCGATAAAGCGCGTCGAGTGCTTGTCGTGGTGTTAGGTTATCGGGCTCGATATCCGCCAACGCCTTTTCGGTCTCGCTCAGCTCAGGAAGAAGCGAAAGTTGAGCGGCAGATGTTGGCTTAACGGATTCACCTGTCACTACCTCATGCCCACTTGCTTCTAATTGACGAAGTTTGTTTTTCGCGCGCTGAATGACGGTTTTAGGTACGCCAGCAAGACCAGCAACCGCCAATCCATATGACTTGCTTGCCGCGCCTTCTTGAACGGCGTGCATGAAGGCAATCTCATCACCATGTTCAACCGCATCTAGGTGAACATTGACCAAGCCTTCAACTTGACCTGAGAGCTCAGTCAGTTCGAAGTAGTGGGTGGCGAATAACGTCATGGCTTTGAGCCGTTCAGCTAACCATTCTGCACTTGCCCACGCGAGCGATAAGCCATCATAGGTGCTGGTGCCGCGACCGATCTCATCCATCAATACCAAGCTGTTCTCGGTGGCGTTGTGAAGAATGTTTGCGGTTTCGGTCATTTCAACCATAAAGGTTGAACGGCCAGAGGCCAGATCATCTGACGCGCCAATACGCGTGAAAATACGGTCGACAGGACCAAGAGTCACGCCCTCTGCAGGCACGTAAGAGCCGATATGTGCCAAGAGAGTGATCAGTGCTGTTTGGCGCATATACGTTGATTTACCGCCCATGTTAGGGCCAGTAATGATCAACATGCGGCGATCGGAACGTAATGATGTTGGGTTTGCAATAAACGGCGCATCTAAAACCTGCTCAACCACAGGGTGGCGACCACCAACAATGTCGATACCACGCTTTTCGGTAAGTGTCGGGCGACAGTAATTTAGCGTTTCTGCGCGTTCTGCAAGGTTCGCCATCACGTCGAGTGTAGATAGTGCATCAGACACGCGCTGTAACGTTTCGAGATGCGGCAACAGCTTGTCGAACAACTCTTCCCACAACTTTTTCTCTAGTGCTAACGCTTTAGACTTGGAATTGAGGACTTTGTCTTCATGCGCTTTTAACTCAGGGATAATGTAGCGCTCCGCATTTTTCAGCGTTTGGCGGCGTACATAGTGCGGAGGCACTAAATGGCTTTGACCTCGGCTGACCTGAATAAAGAAACCATGAACCTGATTGAAGCCGACTTTGAGGGTATCAATGTTGTGCTGTTCACGTTCACGGCGCTCAAGTTCTTCTAAAAAGCGAGTTGCGCCGTCCGCCAGTTCGCGCCATTCATCAAGCTCTGCGTTGTATCCTGGGGCAATAACACCACCATCACGGATCACAACGGGTGGTGCTTCCACAACGGCTTCAACCAATAACTGAACCAGATCGGGCATTGGCTCGCTTGCTGCTTTGAGCGGTGCAATCGCACAGTCTTCTACTTCAGTGAGCAAGGTTTCAATTTCAGGCAATTGCTGCAATGCGCCGCGTAGTCTTGCCATATCTCGTGGACGAGCAGACCGAAGCGCCAAGCGCGCCAGGATACGCTCCATATCTCCAACAGGATGCAGTGTCGTTGCCAAATCAGAATAAATCCCGGTATCTTTTAAAACAGTGATGGCATCAAGGCGAGCATTGACGGTGACAAAGTCACGCATGGGTTGGTGCAGCCAGCGTTTGAGCAAGCGACTTCCCATCGGGGTGGTGGTTTTGTCTAGTATGGATGCGACGGTATTTTCGAAGCCGCCTGATAAATTTTGTGTCAGTTCGAGATTACGGCGCGTTGCAGCATCTAAAATAACGGAATGGTCTTTGTTCTCTTTGACCAAAGCACGAATATGCGGCAATGCGGTGCGCTGCGTGTCTTTCACGTATTGCATTAAGCAACCGGCAGCAGCGAGACCCAGTGAGCAGTCTTCAACGCCAAAGCCAATTAAATCTCGCGTGCCAAACTGTTGATTAAGCTGCTGCTTAGCGGTTTCGACATCAAATTCCCAAATTGGGCGTCGACGACTGCCTTTGCACATGGCGGTCAGCGCGGGGAACGAAAAATCTTCAGGGTAGAGTAATTCGGCGGGGCGGGTACGCTGAAGTTCAGCCTGCATTTCTTCTTCTGTCGAAGGCTCACTTAATAGAAAACGCCCTGACGTAATATCGAGCGTGGCATAACCAAAACGCTCACCGTGGGCAAAGATAGACGCAACTAAATTATCAACACGTTCGCTGAGTAAGGCTTCATCAGAAACGGTGCCTGGTGTGATAATTCGCACTACTTGGCGATCAACTGGCCCTTTGCTGGTGGCTGGGTCACCGATTTGCTCACAAATCGCTGCAGATTCTCCGAGCTGAACCAGACGTGCGAGGTAGCCTTCGACAGAATGATAAGGAACACCAGCCATAGGAATAGGTTCGCCAGCAGAGGCACCACGCTTGGTCAGTGATATATCGAGCAATTGCGAAGCTCGCTTGGCATCGTCAAAGAACAATTCGTAGAAATCACCCATACGATAGAAAAGAAGTTCTTCAGGATGCTGCGCCTTAATTCTAAGGTATTGCTGCATCATTGGCGTGTGAGTAGCGAGTGCTTGTACTGTCACGTTCTGGCCTGCAAAATTACAAAGGTAAGAGAAGGGAACAAGGATACGTGAATCGCGGTGAAAGGGTAAAGTATCGATATCGCGATGACTGGAAGATGATGAAAAATATGACCGTCAGAGGGAAGCATGGAACAGTTAGTGAAATTGGCGACACAAATTGGTGAGCGGCTTAAAGATAACCAACAGACGGTGACCACTGCAGAGTCATGCACAGGCGGTGGTATTGCTTACATGCTGACAGAGATTGCGGGTAGTTCTGCGTGGTTTGAGCGCGCGTTTGTCACTTATAGCAATGACGCGAAACATGACATGGTAGGCGTGCCACAAGAGACGCTGGTCGCCCATGGTGCAGTGAGTGAAGAAGTTGCCGCTCAAATGGCAGAAGGGGCGCTAAAGGCCGCAAGTGCTGATTTCGCACTCGCGGTTACGGGGATAGCCGGGCCAACAGGTGGCAGTGACGAGAAGCCTGTTGGCATGGTGTGTTTTGGTTGGGCAACCAAGAAAGGGGTGGTAACGGAGACTTGTTTGTTTGACGGAACACGCTATGACATTCGTAGAAACACTATCGCCCACAGTTTGTGCCGTTTGCTCAGTTACCTAGAAGCAGAAAAATAAGAGACGCGACACGAAAGCAAAGAAAAAGTTTACACAGGGCTAGACACTGTATAAATGGACAGTATACTTAGCCTCATTAGCGAACAGTTATCTGAACGAATATTGCTTCCGTTGGAGAATCAAATGGACGACAACAAACAGAAGGCATTAGCCGCGGCCCTAGGCCAGATCGAGAAACAATTTGGTAAAGGATCGATCATGCGCCTAGGCGACGATCGCACCATGGATATTGATACCGTATCAACCGGTTCATTGTCACTGGATATCGCGCTGGGAGCGGGTGGCTTGCCGTTCGGTCGTATTGTTGAAATCTACGGTCCTGAATCTTCAGGTAAAACAACGTTGACGCTGCAAGTCGTGGCGGAAGCGCAGAAAATCGGCAAGACTTGTGCGTTTATCGATGCAGAACACGCACTTGACCCAGTTTATGCGGGCAAGTTAGGTGTAGATATCGATAACCTTTTGGTTTCACAACCAGACACAGGTGAGCAGGCGCTGGAAATTGCTGATGCATTGACTCGCTCAGGCGCTGTTGACGTTATCATCATTGACTCCGTTGCTGCATTGACACCTAAAGCTGAAATCGAAGGCGAAATGGGTGACTCTCACATGGGTCTGCAAGCGCGTATGCTTTCTCAAGCCATGCGTAAGCTGACTGCTAACATCAAAAACAGCAACACCTTGATGATTTTCATCAACCAGATTCGTATGAAGATTGGTGTGATGTTTGGCAACCCAGAAACCACGACAGGTGGTAACGCACTGAAATTTTATGCATCTGTTCGTCTTGATATCCGCCGTATTGGCTCTATCAAAGAAGGCGACGAGATTGTTGGTAATGACACCCGCGTAAAAGTCGTGAAGAACAAGATTGCAGCACCGTTTAAACAAGCTGAATTCCAAATTATGTACGGCGAAGGTATCAACCTTTATGGCGAACTGATCGACTTGGGCGTTAAGCACAAGCTGGTTGAGAAAGCAGGTGCATGGTATAGCTACAACGGCGACAAGATTGGTCAAGGTAAGTCGAATTCTTGTAAATACCTAAAAGAGAACTCACACCTTGCTGAAGAGCTAGATAAAAAGCTGCGTGCAATGTTGCTGAGCAACGGTAAAGAAGAAAGCGCAAAAGAAGATGCTAAGCAACCAGAAGGCGAAGCATTCTGAGTCTAAGCGCCAGAGAATTAGCGGTGGGCATGCTTGCCCGCCGTGATCATTCTGAACTGGAGCTTCGCCAAAAATTGGCGAAGAAACAGTGCCCACCAGAAGACATAGATATTGCCATCGAGCATTGCCATTACCATGGTTGGCTAGATGACAAGCGTTTTGCCGAAGCGACGCTACGCCATGGTGTGGCAAAAGGACATGGCTGGCAACGCATTTGCTTTGATGCCAAACGTAAAGGTATCACCACGCCTATGCTAGAAGCAGCGCAAGAAAATCAACAACATGACTGGTATGAGTTAGCGAAAGAACTCGCGATTCGTCGCTTTGCTGACCTAGACGGTTTTTTCCCCGATGTTGATTTTAAACAGCGTGCAAAGTGGACTCGCTATCTGCAAAGTCGCGGTTTTAGCTTCGATCAAATCAACTACGCATTCTCAAAAGAAAGTTAGAACCCCCTCATTCTTCACTCGCACTGCGAGCTATCTTGTTTCTGCCTCTTTTCGCCACAGGTTAGGTTGTTTACAATAAGCAGCAATTGACTCTGGTAATTTCGCTGTTAACGGCGATTTAGTTACTACCACAACTCCAATTTCAGGATTAGCCAATGTACATGAGCACCGACGAGGTTCGCACAGCGTTTCTCCAATTCTTTGAAAGCAAAGGGCACACCATCGTGCCTAGCTCATCGCTTGTACCTGCAAACGACCCAACGCTGTTGTTTACAAACGCAGGTATGAACCAGTTTAAAGATTGCTTCCTTGGCGCAGAAAAGCGCGCCTATACGCGTGCCACGTCATCACAACGCTGTGTACGTGCAGGTGGTAAGCATAATGACCTGGAAAATGTCGGCTTCACTGCCCGTCACCACACGTTTTTTGAAATGCTGGGTAACTTCAGCTTTGGTGACTATTTCAAAGAAGACGCGATTGGTTACGCGTGGGAGTTTTTGACTGATGTTCTGAAACTACCTAAAGATCGCTTGATGGTAACGATATACGAAACAGATGACGAAGCATTCGCACTCTGGAACGAGAATATCGGTATCCCAGCGGATCGCATCGTACGTATTGGTGACAAGGAAGGCGGTAAAGCGTTTGAGTCAGATAACTTCTGGCAAATGGGCGATACCGGTCCTTGCGGCCCATGTACTGAAATTTTCTACGATCACGGCGATCATATCTGGGGCGGTCCTCCGGGCTCACCGGAAGAAGATGGTGACCGTTTTATCGAGATTTGGAACAACGTATTTATGCAGTTTAACCGTCATGCTGATGGCACGATGGAACCACTGCCAAAACCATCTGTAGATACAGGTATGGGTATTGAGCGTATCGCTGCGATCATGCAGGGCGTTCACTCAAACTATGAAATCGACATCTTCCAAACGTTGATCAAATCAGCGGCAGACGTGATTGGTTATGAAGATTTGTCTAACCAGTCTCTACGCGTTGTGGCCGACCACATTCGTTCATGTGCGTTTTTGATTGTTGATGGTGTGATGCCATCAAACGAAGGTCGCGGCTATGTGTTGCGTCGAATCATCCGTCGCGCTGTTCGTCACGGTAACAAGCTAGGCGCGAAAGACGCATTCTTCTTCAAACTAGTGGGTCCTTTGGCTGAGATCATGGGCACCGCAGGCGAAGAGTTGAAGAAGCAACAAGCTTTGGTTGAGAAAGTCCTGAAGATTGAAGAAGAAAACTTCGGTCGCACACTGGATCGCGGTATGGCGATTTTGGACGATGCACTAGAAGGCTTGAAAGGCGATGTTCTTGATGGCGAAACGGTATTCAAGCTTTACGATACCTATGGCTTCCCTGCTGACTTGACCAACGATGTTGCGCGTGAGCGCGGTCTAACCATCGATGAAGAAGGCTTTGAAGCTGCGATGGAAGCGCAACGTCAACGTGCACGTGAAGCTGGCCAGTTTGGCACCGACTATAACGCGGTTATTAAAATTGAAAGCGACTCTGCGTTCACCGGTTATGGTGAAACAGAAGGTCGTGGCTTGATCACTGACATCTTTGTTGATGGCTTGGCAACGGACACGCTGGCAAATGCCGATGAAGCTGTGATCGTTCTTGACCAAACACCATTCTATGCAGAATCGGGCGGTCAAAGTGGTGATGCAGGTTTTCTGATGACAGATGCTGGCAAGTTTGAAGTGATCGATACGCAGAAGTTCGGCGCAGCAATTGGCCATCGCGGTAAGCTTGTTGATGGCGTGCTGACGGTTGGTGATAGCGTTGAAGCAAAAGTAAATGCAGAACGCCGTCAGGCGATTGCACTTAATCACTCAGCAACGCACCTCCTTCACGAAGCACTACGTATCTTACTTGGTGACCATGTGCAGCAGAAAGGCTCTCTGGTTCGCGCTGAAGGTCTGCGTTTTGACTTCTCTCACCTAGAAGCAGTAAAGCCAGAAGAACTACGAACGGTAGAAGCGCTGGTTAACGAGCAAATCCGTCGTAACCATGACGTTAGCACTGAGTTGATGGATATTGAGTCTGCGAAAGCAAAAGGCGCAATGGCACTGTTCGGCGAGAAATATGATGAGCAGGTTCGTGTCCTGAGCATGGGCGATTTTTCTATCGAACTTTGCGGTGGCACACACGCCAATCGTACCGGTGATATCGGTATGCTGAAAATCACCTCTGAAGGTGGCATTGCAGCAGGCGTGCGCCGTATTGAAGCGGTAACCGGTAAAGGAGCAGAAGACGCGTTTTATCGTCAGCAGCAGGAGTTCACTCAGAAAGTGAGCGACTCTCAAACCCGTGCGAAAGCACTGGAAAAAGAGATCCAACAACTGAAAGAAAAACTGGCCGCGCAAGAAAGCGCAAGCTTGATCAACAATGTAAAAGATATCAATGGTATCAAAGTGTTGATCTGTAAGTTGGATGGCGCAGATAACAAAGCACTACGCACCATGGTTGATGATCTGAAAAACCAAATGGGCAGTGGTGTTGTGTTCCTTGGCAACGTCGCTGATGACAAAGTCGGTCTGATTGCCGGTGTTACCAAAGACTTGGTAGGCAAAGTCAAAGCGGGTGAGTTGGTCAACATGGTTGCTCAGCAAGTCGGTGGCAAAGGCGGTGGTCGCCCTGATATGGCACAAGCCGGTGGTACGGATGTTGCGGCGTTGCCTGATGCGCTAGACACGGTTACGCCGTGGCTGACAGAGCGTTTATAAAGTATTTAAGCGCTGTAAAATCTGTGTAAAAAAAGGCTTCCTTTGGAAGCCTTTTTTGTCCCTACTCATTGTGGCGTTTATTCTTTGCACTTTTATTTTAACTCTGTATAGTGCATCGCCTTAAAGTAAGTGAGGCTTTTAAATAAAGTCTTATACATCGGAATTTTTGATCCGAGAGGACGAACTTTCTTTGCTGCGCAGTATCTTACAATGTGATCTTCTGGGCACAGGAGTCACAATGTCCGGATTCTATCGCTAAATTCTCATTGGCAAACTGGAGTTGGTCAGAGAAATAAGCCATATTGAAAAACCGTAAAGGCGCTGGTGATGTGTTCCATGTGCCTGTAAAGGATGCTCGCAAGGAAGGAAGATGTTGATTGTCCATCTCGGAGCTTGAGCTGCCGCGTGAGTTTACTTCGTGCAGTAAGAAGACCAAAGACTCAACTAAGAAGAAAGTTGTAATTACTCAAGGAGTAGAAGAATGCTGATTTTGACTCGTCGCGTAGGTGAAACGCTGATGATTGGTGATGAAGTAACGGTAACTGTACTGGGTGTTAAAGGTAACCAAGTACGTATCGGTGTGAACGCGCCTAAAGAGGTGTCTGTTCACCGTGAAGAGATCTACATGCGTATTCAGGCTGAAAAAGGCAATCCAACGCCGACCACTGGTAATTTCTAAGCTTAACGCAGTCGTATTTTACAAAAGGCCGGTTATTTCATCGGCCTTTTTGCTAAAGGCAGGTTGTTCATTTAAAACGCAAATGGATGCTTTTGTGTTCGCTGAATAGTGCGAGTGGCGGAGAAGTGTGCAAACGCACCGTGTTTGAAGCTTTTTCCAGATAAAGTGTTTGACATATTTTCGTCTCAAAGTAATATGTGCCTCCGCAAGACGGTGAGGTGGCCGAGAGGCTGAAGGCGCTCCCCTGCTAAGGGAGTATACGGTTTATCCCGTATCGAGGGTTCGAATCCCTCCTTCACCGCCATTATTTTGTTGGTGGTTAGAAATGACAATCAACACGTTTTCTCTAGTAAAGAAAACAGTTTCTCAAATAGAGAAATATTGCGCGTGTAGCTCAGCTGGATAGAGTACCTGGCTACGAACCAGGCGGTCGGAGGTTCGAATCCTCCCACGCGCACCATTTTAATGTAACGAGTTGTTTGACTTGTTATTGCACCAAATTTGTGTGGTGAGGTGGCCGAGAGGCTGAAGGCGCTCCCCTGCTAAGGGAGTATACGGTTTATCCCGTATCGAGGGTTCGAATCCCTCCTTCACCGCCATTCTTTGCCACCACTGAATTTACCTAAGGTAATGTTCATTGGTGGCACTGTTCCTTTTGTAGCTGAGAGGAACGCTTTATGAAAGAAGAAAGCACTGTGCGCGTGTAGCTCAGCTGGATAGAGTACCTGGCTACGAACCAGGCGGTCGGAGGTTCGAATCCTCCCACGCGCACCATTATTTAAAACGATAAGCCACAAGCTTGTTGTGTAACACCAAGATGCGCGTGTAGCTCAGCTGGATAGAGTACCTGGCTACGAACCAGGCGGTCGGAGGTTCGAATCCTCCCACGCGCACCATTATTAAAACGACAAGCCTCATGCTTGTTGTGTAACACCGAAATGCGCGTGTAGCTCAGCTGGATAGAGTACCTGGCTACGAACCAGGCGGTCGGAGGTTCGAATCCTCCCACGCGCACCATTTCAAAACGATAAGCCTATGCTTGTTGTGTAATACCAAGATGCGCGTGTAGCTCAGCTGGATAGAGTACCTGGCTACGAACCAGGCGGTCGGAGGTTCGAATCCTCCCACGCGCACCATCTTCTTTCTGCATTTAAATTCATTTTTTCTGCCTATTTTTGTATTATCTCAAAAAGCAAACTTCCCTCAACTAATACCGTTTTTTTTCACTTTCAGTGACTTCTCTCTAAACACCGTTTATCTGTTCCAAAACCCTGCGTTAATTTCCTGATATTACTCTCTTTTATCCCGTTTTTTTTAGTAACATAGTAAAGGTATATAGCACCAATGCTGGTTAACAGTTTGGTAACATTTGTGCGTTTTTATTGCGTCAGAGGCCGAAAATGGCAGAAATGATCAGTATTACAGGATTGTCATTATTGTGATTTGTTAGTATTTTGACCTACTACTTAACTGAATAAGTAAATTCTCAATAAAATGTTACTCACATCTGAGAGAATGGTTGTTGCTGATTGGTTTAGGCCAATCGGTTCAAAGGAAGGAACAAACCTATGGATTTGGGAAGCACTCTCGAGCAAGCCGCTACGCTCATGTTTACAGGCATGGCTGTGGTTTTTATCTTTCTCACCATTTTGATCGTTCTGGTCAATTTGATGTCACGTATTGTCCCCGAAGAGCTGCCGCCTCAGGCCGCTTCGACCACGACACCTAATCAAAATAATAACGGTCAAATTTCTGGGGACACTATCGCTGCCATTTCTGCAGCGGTGCATAAATATCGTAGTCGCCAGCGTTAGCTGATGCGAAACATACAATTACAAGGAGTTATGTCGTATGTCTAAGCCACTCGCTATTACAGATGTCGTTTTACGCGATGCCCATCAGTCTCTCTTTGCGACGCGTATGCGTCTTGATGACATGTTACCGATTGCTGCGGCGCTCGATGATGTCGGTTACTGGTCTTTGGAGACGTGGGGCGGTGCAACATTTGATTCCTGTATCCGGTTTCTTGGTGAAGATCCGTGGGTGCGTCTGCGTGAGCTGAAAAAAGCCATGCCAAAAACACCGATGCAGATGTTGCTTCGTGGTCAAAACCTACTGGGTTATCGACATTATGCCGATGACGTGGTGGAGAAATTTGTTGAACGTTCACATGCAAACGGTATGGACGTTTTCCGTATTTTCGATGCAATGAACGATGTACGTAACTTTGAAAGAGCCGTTAAGTCAGCCGTCGATGTTGGCGCACACGCGCAGGGTACTCTGTCTTATACGACTAGCCCTCATCACACGCTAGATACATGGACAGACCTAGCAAAACGTCTTGAGGACCTCGGCTGTCACTCTCTGTGTATTAAAGACATGGCGGGTTTGCTCAGACCTTACGAAGCGGAAGAGCTTATCAAGCGCATAAAAGCCTCTTGTGATATCCCACTGGCGCTTCACTGCCATGCAACCACTGGACTCTCTACAGCAACCGCTGTGAAGGCTGTGGAAGCGGGTCTGGATATTCTGGACACCGCTATCTCTTCGATGAGCTCAACCTACGGGCATACTCCGACCGAAACCGTGGTTGCCATGCTGCAAGGCACAGAGCGCGACACCGGTTTGCAACTTGATACGATTGAACCTATCGCGGCCTATTTCCGAGAAGTGCGTAAAAAATACGCCAAGTTTGAAGGTCAGCTTAAAGGTGTTGATTCACGCATTTTGATTGCTCAAGTCCCTGGTGGCATGCTGACGAACATGGAAGGTCAGTTGAAAGAGCAAGGTGCAGCTGATCGTATGGACGAAGTGTTGGAAGAGATTCCTCGCATCCGCAAAGATCTGGGTTATATCCCATTGGTTACGCCAACGTCACAAATTGTGGGCACCCAAGCGGTTATCAATGTACTGACAGGTGAACGCTATAAAAGCATCACCAAAGAAACTGCGGGTGTACTGAAAGGCGAATACGGCGCAGCACCATCTGAAGTCAATGCTGAGCTACAAGCTCGTGTGCTTGATGGCGCTCAGCCTATCACTTGCCGCCCAGCTGATTTGCTGGAGTCAGAACTTCATCTGTTGACGGACGAGTTGATTGCCAAATCGAAAGAAGAGGGTATTTTGCTAGCCGAATCACAAGTGGATGACGTGCTGACTTATGCATTGTTCCCGCAAGTTGGTCTGAAGTTCCTGAAAAATCGTGGCAACCCTGAAGCATTCGAACCCGCTCCGGGTACTGAAGCAGATGTTGTAGCAACGGCACCGGCGGCTGCACCATCTGTTGGTGGTACTGAAGCTTACAGCGTCCAAGTAAACGGTCAGGTCTATGATGTGGTTGTTGGCCCTCAGGGCGAGCTAACGTCTGTCGCGCCGGCTTCAGGTCAACAGGTCGCATCTGCGCCAGCGCCAACATCAGGCACGGCAGAATCCGTTGCTGCGCCATTGGCGGGTAATATATTCAAAGTTGTCGCCAAGCAAGGGCATCAGGTTCAAGAGGGGGATGTATTGATCATTCTTGAAGCGATGAAAATGGAAACTGAAATCCGTGCAATACGCGCAGGGATTGTCCAAGACGTCATGGTGAAAGAGGGTGATTCTGTCACTGTCGGCTCGCCGTTGATGAGCCTAGCGTAAGAGGATAGACGAAAACATGGAAGGTTTGTTGATCCTCTGGCAAGGCACGGGTCTTGCCAATTTCCAGATTGGCCAGTTGGTGATGATTTTTGTTGGGTGCCTGCTATTATTTTTGGCTATCCGCAAAGGTTTTGAACCCTTACTGCTATTACCCATTGGTTTTGGTGCCATTCTTGCCAATATTCCCGAAGTGGGTTTGGCGAATAATGCATTAGAAAACGCTATCTACGCTGCCAACCCTGATGTTTTGGGTGAGTTTGCACGTATTCTAGGCACTTCAGATGTGAACCCTGAAGCGATTCGAGTGGCGGTTGACGGTGCCAGCGTGCATCAAATTACTGAGCTTGATGAAGCGGCACATGCAGCGAAGTTTACCGATGGGACACTTTACACGTTTTATAACGTATCGATTGCCTCCGGTATTGCGCCACTCCTGATCTTTATGGGTGTCGGTGCGATGACAGACTTTGGCGCGTTGATTGCCAACCCTCGCACACTGTGGCTCGGTGCGGCGGCGCAGTTCGGTATCTTCGCTACCTTGTTTGGTGCCATTATGCTGAACTTGGTGCCGGGTATGGAGTTCTCGTTGGCAGATGCTGCATCGATTGCGATTATCGGTGGCGCTGATGGCCCGACAGCTATCTTCCTCGCCAGTAAGCTTTCTCCTGATCTGCTGGGAGCGATTGCGGTTGCTGCCTACAGTTACATGGCGTTGGTGCCGATTATTCAGCCACCCATCATGAAGCTGTTTACCTCTGAAGATGAACGTAAAATCGAGATGAAGCAGTTACGCCACGTCTCTAAAACCGAAAAGATCATATTCCCCCTCGCCGTATTGGTGATGGCGATTATCTTCTTGCCATCGGCAACGCCGTTGGTCGGTATGTTCTGCTTAGGTAATCTGATGCGTGAGTGTGGTGTTGTTGATCGTCTGTCAAACACTGCACAAAACGAGCTTATCAATATCGTGACCATCTTCTTGGGTCTCTCCGTTGGTTCGAAGCTTCAAGCGGAGCAATTCCTTCACGTTGAAACCTTAGGGATTCTGGTACTGGGTGCGGTCGCATTTAGTATTGGTACTGCGGCTGGCGTGTTGATGGCGAAATTGCTGAACAAATATAGCAAAGACAACATCAATCCATTGATTGGTGCTGCGGGTGTGTCTGCAGTGCCTATGGCGGCGCGAGTGGTGAATAAGGTTGGCTTGGATGCTAACCCGCATAACTTCTTGCTGATGCATGCAATGGGACCTAACGTTGCCGGCGTATTAGGCTCCGCTGTTGCTGCGGGCGTGTTACTGGCCCTAGTGGGGTAAGTGCTCAGCGACGCTTATGCGCTAAGTTAGCGTGATAAGCTAAGTCAACGTGATGAAATAAAGGCGGAAGGCATTGTGTCTTCCGCCTTTTTTAATGACACTGAAAAGTATTAATGGCGCAAAAAAGGATGATGGCATGTCTCACAATCTTCAATTGGCAATCACTGCGTTTGGTGAACCCGACACCCTAAAACTACAACAAACGGAGATACCTGAACCGACAACGGATCAGGTATTGGTCAACGTCGCCTATGCGGGCGTTAATCCGGTTGATGCGAAAACGCGTGCAGGACTTGGCTGGGGCGCTGAAAAAATCAAAGACTCTCTCCCGTGGGTTCCTGGTTTTGATGCGGCGGGTACGGTGGTTAACGCCGTGGGTCAATATCAGGCTGGTGATCGTGTTGCAGGGCGAATAGTAGAAGGTGGTGGTTACGGCCAATATCTTTGCGCCAATCTCGATGCGCTTTCTCGTATGCCTGAAAGCGTATCCTTTCAACACGCCGCGTCGCTGCCCGTTGCCGGCCTAACGGCACTTCAAGCCTTGGAGCTTGCAGATTTAAAAGCAGGTGAATCAGTGTTGATATTGGCAGGTGCTGGCGGCGTGGGACATATTGCGATCCAGCTTGCTAAAACGATGGGCGCAACCGTGTATGCGTCTTGCTCTGACGCTAACCTTGAGTTTGTTTCCCAACTCGGTGCAAAGGCGTTGGATTATCGTGCATCAGCGCTCGATGCGCAGGTTAGTGACATTGACGTGTTGATTGATTTGATGGGCGGTGATGCTGGAGAGGCTGCGTTAGCATGTGTGAAACAAGGCGGGCGAGTGGTCACGGTACCGACTATTACCGCTGAGCGAATCATCAATGCTGCCAAAACCAAAGGTATTGAAGCCCAAGGTATGCTTGTTCAACCTAATCCTGCGCAAATGGATGCTCTTCTGGCAAAAGTCGCAGCAGGAGAGTTACACGTGGAAATCGCCAAAACCTATCCGCTAGAGCACGGCGTGCAAGCGCACATTGATATCCAATCAGGTCGAACGCGCGGCAAGATTTTATTGGAGATGCCGCAATGAGCCGTTATGACCAATATGACGCCCTGATTTTTGATTTAGATGGCACCTTGCTTGACTCCATGCCGGGTCATTATGCGGCATGGCAAAAAACGGCGGCGGACTTTGGCTTTGAGGTATCAGAAAGCTGGTACCACACACGCGGCGGAAGTCCGACTATTTTGACTGCGACCACCTTGGTGGAGCAGCTTCATCTGGATATAGAACCCAGTGTGCTGGCTGCGCATAAAATGCAGTGTTTCGCAGAGGTCATGGAAGCGCATCTGGAAATTTTGCCTTTTACGGAAGTTGCTCGTCGTTATGCGGGAAAGAAACCGATGGCGGTAGGGACCGGAACTTTGACCGACATTGCCACACGTATGCTAAAAAAGGCCGAACTACTTCATTTGTTTGATGTGGTGGTTGGTGCTGATCAGGTGTCAGCGCATAAACCGTCACCGGATACCTTTCTGCGCTGTGCAGAACTTCTCAGCGTGACCCCAAGCAAATGTCTCGTGTTTGAAGATGCCGTGTTTGGTTTCGATGCGGCGGCTGCAGCAGGCATGGATGTAATCGATGTACGAGTGACCGATGTTGGATTGGATTAGCGGAGACTCCGCGTTGTGGGTGTTATTTTCGACCGGTTTTCTCAGCGCGACCTTGCTTCCCGGCGGTTCAGAAGCGAACCTGATCCTTCTTCTGAAAGAAAACACTTATAGCCTTGGTGTCTTGGTTGTCGTCGCCACGCTGGGCAACACTTTGGGCGGCATGACCAATTATTGGATAGGGCGCTTCCTTCCAGCGCGAACCCTTGAGCAAAAACAAGGTCAAAGAGCCATTGCTTGGCTGCAACGCTATGGGTATTGGACCTTGTTGTTAAGCTGGCTTCCTATTATCGGTGACCCTCTTTGTCTCGCTGCGGGTTGGTTGAGACTGAAACAACGGTGGTGCTGGATATTGATTGCGGCAGGAAAAGCCCTCAGATATCTGATACTCGCGCTTGTGACTCGAGGGTTGCTGTTTGTCTAATTTTTTTTTTGAAAGGATAGTGTGTGCGTTATTTTATCCTTACGGCAGCGGCGCTTGCGCTGTCAGGTTGTGGTGTTTATTCGGCTTCACCAGAAACGATGCTTCCTTCGGGGATTACATTCATTGAACAACACGAAGTCAAACCGGGCACTCCTGCAATCCCTTATCAGAAATATCAACTCGATAACGGATTGACTGTATTGCTCCATCCAGATAACTCCGATCCTTTAGTGCATGTTGATGTGACTTATCATGTCGGTTCTGCACGAGAAGAACCGGGTAAATCAGGTTTTGCGCATTTCTTTGAGCACATGATGTTTCAAGGCTCCAAGAATGTTGGCGATCAGCAGCATTTTAAACTAGTCACTGAATCGGGTGGCAGTGTGAATGGCACGACCAACCGAGATCGCACCAATTACTACGAAACGGTTCCAGCGAATGAGCTAGAAAAAATGCTGTGGCTAGAGTCCGATCGAATGGGCTTTTTGCTTGAAGCCGTGTCGCAACGTAAATTCGAGATTCAACGCGATACGGTGAAAAATGAACGGGCGCAAAACTATGATAATCGCCCTTATGGACTGGTGCAGGAAACCTTGTCTGCTGCATTGTACCCACCGACTCATCCTTATAGTTGGCCAACGATTGGCTACGTAGAGGATCTTAATCGCGTTGATGTTAACGATCTTAAAGCCTTCTTCCTACGTTGGTATGGACCTAACAATGCAACGCTTACCATTGGTGGTGATATCGATGTCGAACAAACCCTCGCTTGGGTCGACAAATACTTTGGTGACATTCCGCGTGGGCCTGATGCGGTTAAAGCAGAAACATGGCCTGTCACGCTCGACAGCGATCGTTTTGTGACGATTGAAGATAAGATCCAGCAACCTATGCTGGTGATGAGCTGGCCAACGGAATACCCCGACGCAGAATCAACGGTTGCACTGGATATGCTGGCATCCGTGCTTGGACAAGGGCGCAACAGTTTACTTTATCAAGAGCTGGTTAAACCTGGCAAAGTCCTCAGTGCTAGCGCCTATCAAGATTGCGCAGAGCTTGCCTGTACATTTCAGCTTTATGTGCTTGGCAACCAAGGCCAAGATTTGACCGAGGTACGTGATGATGTTTTCAAGGTGCTGGATTCACTAAAAGTGCGCGGCATCAAGCAAGATGATCTTGCTCAGGTGAAAGGCAGTGCTGAAGCGGGTGCCGTGTTTGGTCTGCAAAGTGTTCACGGTAAAGTCTCGCAGTTGGCGTCCAACGAAACCTTCTATGGAAAGCCGGACAGATTATCGCAATGGCTCACGGATCTGGGTGACGTAACCACCAAAGACGTTGAACGTGCGTTTAGTCAGTTTGTTTGGCAACAACCGTCAGTCACGGTTTCTGTGGTACCAACAGGCAAATTATCACTGGAAGCGGCGCATCAAAATTTCAACGCCGTACGAGCGAAGGAAAAAGATCAGGATACCAATCCGGCGTTGGTTGAAGCCCGCCAAACCCCAGAGACCTTCGATCGTAGCGTGATACCTGGACCTTCCGGATCGGTCACCTTGAATGTGCCTACGCTTTATCATTCGATGCTGGGCAATGGCATTCAAATTACGGGCGCTGAATCGAATGAAACGCCAACGGTGGCGATGCATCTCATTCTTCCAGCAGGCACCTTAATGGAGCCTGAAGGGAAAAATGGTCTCGCATCACTAACCGCGGATTTAATTGCCGAAGGCACTCAGAATCAAACGAGCGAAGCGATTGCCGCGCAGTTGGATCGCCTAGGGTCGAGTGTGAGTATCAGTGCATCGGGGCGTGGCACCACGGTAAGTGTGTCCTCTTTGACTAAAAATCTAAAAGAAACCCTGATGATTGCAGGCGACATGCTGTTTAATCCTCGTTTTGATCAGGCTGATTTTGATCGACTTAAAAAGCAGGCACTTGAAAGTATTCAGTTTAGCCACCAAACGCCACAATGGCAGGCGAGTCAGGCTCGCCGTGAAGTCTTGTATCAAGACCCTTGGCATGCGTTGCCATCAGAAGGCACATTGGGCACATTGAACAGCCTTACACTGGATGATGTGAAAGCCTTTTATGCTGACAATTATACGCCGGATACCACTCGACTGATTGCCGTTGGTGACATCGACAAACAGACGCTTCTTTCTAAAATTAATGGATTGAGCCGTTGGAAAGGGGGAGAGGCAAACAGCCCTGCAAAAGCAGAACTGAAACAGTATGCTAAGCCGCAAATTTGGCTGGTAGATAAGCCCGGAGCGCCGCAAAGTGTGGTGCAGATGGTACGTCACGCTATGTCTTACGATGCAACGGGAGAAATGTTTAAAACGCAATTGGCGAACTTTAATCTTGCCGGTAATTTTAACTCACGTTTGAACCTCAATCTTCGTGAAGACAAAGGCTACACTTACGGTGCTAGCGGTTATGTGCTGGGTGATCAGGACAAAGGGCGTATTGTTTTTCAAGCGCAAGTGCGTGCAGACACCACCTTGGATACCGTCAAGGAAATGCAAAATGAACTGTCAGTCATGGCAGATCAAGGCATAACCGATGAAGAGTTAGCGTTTTTGCGTCTTGCTGTCGGGCAAAAAGATGCGCTGAGTTATGAAACGCCGGGCGATAAAGCTGGTCTTATTGCCAACATCATGCGCCATGAATTGCCTTCAGATTACAAAGCAACGCAGAAAGCAATCATCGATGATGTAGATAAACAGACATTAAACACACTGGCCAGTGAGTGGTTCAACCCAGATGATTATCAGGTCATTGTTGTTGGCGATGCTAGCAAGCTTGAGCCTTCACTTGCCACATTGGGATTACCTGTAAAACGTTTAGTGATTGAGAATTGAGCGATATTTATAGGTAGTTAGACTAACCGTAAAAACAGTGAGATGGCTTTTGGCGTTGAGAGTGATTATCCTTAACCATCTTACTGCTTACAAAATATAAACGAGTACAGCCTTGAATAGTTTTTCTCAAAGGTTGGCAGCGTTTTCTGAACATCCAGAAGCGCTTAAAGGCATTGGCCGAGGCGTGGAACGCGAAGCGTTGCGTATCACACCAGAAGGGACTTTGTCATCTGCCGCCCACCCAACAGCGTTAGGCTCAGCGTTAACGCATCAGTGGATCACGACCGACTTTGCAGAGCAATTGCTGGAGTTCATTACCCCAGTGACGTACTCGGTCTCTGACATGCTGACGCAGTTGCAGGACATTCATAGGTTTACCTACCGTGAGTTAGGCGGTGAATCTTTGTGGCCGCTTTCAATGCCATGCTATGTTGCCAATGAAGATGACATCACACTGGCGCAGTACGGCACATCGAATGTTGGGGCAATGAAAACGTTGTACCGTCAGGGCCTTAAGCACCGTTACGGCAGTGTGATGCAGGTTATCTCTGGCGTGCACTTCAATTTTTCATTCCCGGACAGTTTCTGGCAGCAGAAGTTTGGTGAACAAACGCCTTATGCGCGTCAAGAGTCGGTGTCTGATGCGTATTTCGGTTTGATCCGAAACTACTACCGCTTTGGCTGGATGATCCCGTATTTGTTTGGCGCGTCCCCAGCGTTGTGTGGGTCGTTTATCAAGCAAACCAACACCAATCTAGATTTCAAAGTGTTGGGTAAAGGCACATATTATTTGCCTTATGCGACATCATTGCGTTTGAGTGATTTAGGCTATACCAACAGTGCGCAAAGTGGATTGAAGATTGGTTTTAACAGCCTTGAGCAGTACCTTGAAGGGGTACGCACCGCCATTCAAACGCCATCTGCTGATTTTGCCAAAATTGGTGTGAAAGATGCCACTGGCTATCGCCAACTGAATGCCAATGTGCTGCAAATTGAAAACGAGCTTTATGCTCCAATTCGACCTAAGCGTGTTGCCAAAAGTGGTGAAAAACCATCAGAGGCTTTAGATCGTGGTGGTGTGGAATATATCGAAGTGCGATCGTTGGATGTGAACCCATTCAGTCCAACGGGTATTGATGAGAATCAGGCTTACTTCTTGGATCTTTTCCTTACTTGGAGCGTCATGACTGACTCTGAACCGATGACGGATTGTGAGCTGCAATGCTGGCACCAGAACTGGAACAAAGTGGTGATGGAAGGACGTAAACCGGGCCTGACTTTGCAAATTGGTTGTGATGGCGAACAGTTAACTCAGGTTGAGTGGGGACATCGTGTCTTTGCTGATCTGGCTAAACTGGCGGTAGTCATGGACAAGGCATATGGCGGGGACAAATACCAAGCGGTATGTCGTGAGCTTGTGACCTGGTTTGACAACCCAGATAAAACGCTGTCAGCGCGATTGCTTCGTGATGTTGTCGAGCAAGAAAGCATCGGTACAGTCGGGCTTGCGATTGCTAAACAAAACGCTGAGTTGTATGCGCAAGGCGAGTATCACCTTGTCTCTGAAGCACAATTTCGTGAAGAAGCGCAGGCGAGTCTGAAAAAACAGCAAGATGTGGAGCAAGGCGACGCTATTAGCTTCGATCAGTATCTGGCTGAATATTTTGGTGATAGTGTGTCGCTTTAATGGACTCAGTTTTCACTAGAAAACAGGCAGGTCTTCCTGCCTGTTTTTGTATCTGGGATGCCTAAACACATTCTCGCTGAACAAGTATCTTGAGGTTACTTGGGCATCTGGATAACTTTTCGTGTCGATGGTTCGAGAGACAAGGACAACTATGCGCTTTTCACCCAAGTGGCTTTTACTTCTCACCTCATTAGTTTTGGTAGGGTGCGCTAATCCTCCGCCAAAAAGCCCCGAGAACATTTGCAGTATTTTCCGTCAATATGATGGTTGGTATGAAGATGCGGTGGACATGGAAGACGAATGGGGAACGCCGATACACGTCGCTATGGCTTTCATGAAACAAGAAAGCTCCTACATTCATGATGCGCTGCCACCGAGAGACTATGTGCTCTGGGTGATCCCATGGGGCCGCGTCAGCAGCGCTTATGGTTATGCTCAAGCACAAGATCCTGCTTGGTCTGATTATCAAAAAGCCACCAGCAATGGCGGCTCTCGAACCGACTACGGCGACGCCATGCAGTTTATTGGATGGTACACCAGCGAAACGCAACGTCAGTTGGGGATATCCAAATGGGATGCGTACAATCAGTACTTGGCGTATCACGACGGCCGTGGCGGTTTTAAGCGTGGTACTTATAAATCAAAACCTAAGGTGATGCAGGTAGCTCGTAAAGTAGAGCGTCAGGCGAAGACCTATGGTGGACAGCTGCAGAGTTGCCGCTCAGAGCTTGAATCTAACCGAAGCTGGTGGCCGTTCTAGTCAAAGCGGACATCCATTGATAATGTCATTGAGAAAGCGCCAATTTTGGCGCTTTCTTTGTTTTTATGGCTTGGTTTCTTGGCTAGTCAAAGCCCATCTGACGCCTGCCTAACTCAGTTAAATCATCTTCCGATGCTCTTCCTTGATAAGTGCGTTCATGATGCTCAGGGGCAAAGTCTGGGCAGCTTTCGCCACGGAGAAACGCCGCGCGCTGTTTGTCCAAAAAGTGACGATTTTTCTCGCAATCAGGCGCAGCACCAATGAATAGGACGTTGCTATAGCCATCACCATTGTGTTTATCTTCGACGGCATGAATAGTATCTGGGTGCCACCAAACGGTATCACCGGGGCGCACGACTGGAATAGACACTAAGCCCTCAAATAACAGCGGATGCCACTGTTGAAAAACAGTGAGTGCGCGGCCAGGCGCAGCGCCGCATAGATCATCGTCGGGAACATCATCTTGGATGGCTCTTAGGAGCATATAAGGAATGGCGAGTGTTGATGGCACCATTCGCAATGTGCCATCACCTTTACCTTGCTGCGTTAACGCCACCCAGCCTTGAAAGGTGCGAAACACACTGCATACAGCGGGCGACGGGAACTCTTCCACTTCAATGCGATTAGCGCCATAAAACGCATTGTATTGATGCCAGTCACCGAGAAAAATATCACGGTAGACCTCGCGATAATGGGATTCTATCCAACGTTCGACTGAGCCGGAGTCCACATGCGGCGATAAGCCCAGCGTGGCATCGCCCGGTTCGCGCCGACGGACACGATCGGCGTAGCTGGCTTCCAAGTCAGGGTTGAAAAAGGTTTTGCCCTTGTCCTGCCATGTCCATAAATGATTGAGATGACGACGAGCGACGGCCATGTTGGGGTGTTGTCGGGCCCATATTTGTGCAGCAGACCAGTAGATCCCAAAGATCTGCGGCTTGTCGGATTTCAACTGACTGAAATAATTGTCTTCAACAGTCGGAACATGTTCATAGTAGCCGTTTTCAATAATGTAGCGGGAGAGGGCGTCATTGTGTGCAGTGACTTCATCCGTCGGCAAAGTGTTGCGAATAATGCAGCAACCTGCTTGATGCACGCGCTTACGTTGCTCGTCGTTAAAGCCATTTTCAGCGATATCAGAAAACGCAAACTGTGGAATGGCTGAACCATTACTTTCTTCATGCTTAATGCGTTCGATTTCCGTTTCCATTGCTTTAGATATGTCATCAAATCGGCGTTTGTAATCGGGACACTGCGCTTTCAGTTCTCGCTTAAATTCACGAATTTGTTGAGGTAGATTTTGCGTGGAAAGTGCCATGCGCCCTCCTTTCCTGTCTTACTTCCATGAACGCCTAACTAGCTCTCACTTCACTGCGTGATCTAGCGCTTGTTTTTGGCTTCGTATTTAACGTTTTAGCAACTCGGTTTACACAAATATACTACCTTTATTGGAACGTTCCAGTTTATTTTTCAATCAATGGCTTTGGTGTCTCGCATATATTTGTAATTGAAAGATAACTTTTTTCATTGGCTGGAAAGCGATAACCCGAGGACTGTTCATCTGTGCCTGAGAGCAAATCATCACGACATTCCAGTGGACGAAAGGCCACTGTGATTGACGTTGCGAAAGCAGCGGGCGTCTCTAAATCCACAGTTTCTTTAGTGCTTCGCGGCAATACAGGAGTGAAGGCTGAAACCGTTGAAAAAGTGAATCAAGCGATAGGTGAACTGGGCTACGTCTACAACCGCTATGCAGCGGGGCTGAGAAACAAAGAATCGAATCTAGTCGCCATCGTGGCAAACGACTTAGCCAATCCATATCTGGCGCAGGTGATTATTGCGCTTGAAGGACAGCTAGAGCGACAAGGCTTTATGCCTATTGTTGTCAATATCAATGAAAGTGTGACGCGACAAACTGCGATGGTCGCTTCACTCAAAGAACACAATGTCGCTGGTTTTTTTATTACGCCAGCGCCCAATACTGAAGCGGCTTGGCTACAAGCATTGGCCGATGCGACATCCCCCGTAGTGTGCTTGATGCGTGATGTTGAAGGGGCAAATGTACCGACTGTGATGCCAGATAACCGCCTAGGTATGTATTTATCAACCCGATACTTGATTGGTCTTGGGCATCAGCGAATCGCATTCATTGGTGGGGTTGAGTCGATATCTGATTATCAAGAACGCAAACAAGGCTTTATGCAAGCGATGGAAGAGGCCGGGTTGTCTGTTGAAATTGGTGATATTGAGCCAAGCTCGACCAAGCGCCAAGGCGGGAAAATTGCGCTGAACCGAGTGTTAGACCGCGCCCCAGAGATCACCGCGTTTGTCTGTTTTACGGATGTGGTGGCTTACGGTGCGTATACCGCGTTGCGCGAGCGAGGTTTAACCCCTGGCAAAGATATTGCCGTGGTGGGATTCGATGATTTAGAAGACAGTCGGCTAATGTCACCGGCGCTGACCACAGTGAGAGTCAGTGCAGAAGACATTGGTCTGATGGCATGTGAAAGATTACAGCAATGGCGAGAGAACCAAAAAGTGCCAGAAAGCACCCTCGTTGGTGTGGAACTAGTGATTCGTTCGTCATGTTGTTCGGTGGGGAAATAGGCGAGTGAACTGGCCTAATTTTCCTCAACAACAAAAGGAAGGCTGCAGTAAACGCAGGTCAATGACACAGATGGGACTACTATCATGAGAAAACGCAACATGATTCAAACCCTGCCCCTCGCAGGTACTTTGCTGTTAAGCGCAGCGGTCGCGCAGGCAGAAGATGTGGAAGTATTGCACTGGTGGACATCGGGCGGTGAAGCCGCAGCGCTGAACGTATTAAAAGACGATCTGGGTACCCAAGGCATTGGCTGGCAAGATATGCCGGTTGCAGGCGGTGGTGGTGGTAATGCCATGACTGTGTTGCGTGCTCGAGTAACGTCTGGTAATCCACCAACAGCAGTACAAATGCTGGGTTTTGATATTCAAGATTGGGCCGCAGAAGATGTGGTGGCCAACCTTAACAGTGTTGCAGAAGCGGAAGGCTGGAACGACAAAGTACCTGGCGCGTTACAGCGCTTTTCTAAGTACGACGGCAAGTGGGTCTCAAACAGCCGCAAACGTGGGAGGAGTTGATTGGTGCGCTTGATAAACTGAAAGCAGCAGGGTATATCCCGCTGGCTCACGGTGGTCAAGCTTGGCAAGACGCTACCCTGTTTGATGGTGTGGTGCTAACAACGGGCGGCATTGATTTCTATCGCAAGGCGATGATTGATCTTGATCCGGAGGCGCTAGGTTCAGACACCATGTTGAAGGTGTTTGATCGTATGTCTCAGCTTCGCGGTTACGTAGATAAGAACTTCCCGGGTCGTGATTGGAACTTGGCATCTGCGATGGTGATTGAAAACAAAGCAGGCATGCAAATCATGGGTGACTGGGCGAAAGGCGAGTTTCTCAAAGCGGGCATGAAGCCCAATGAAGATTTCTTGTGTTTCCGTATGCCGGGCACGCAAGGCATGGTGACCTTCAATGCTGACCAATTTGTGATGTTTGATGTGGGCGAATCAAAAGCTCAGCAAGAAATGGCAAAAGCCATTATGTCGCCGACCTTCCAGTCTGCATTTAACGTGGTGAAGGGCTCTGTACCTGCGCGTACTGATGTATCAAATGAAGCGTTTGATACTTGTGGTCAGAAAGGCATAGCCGATCTGGCTGAAGCCAACAAAAATGATACGTTGGTCGGCAGTATGGCCCACGGTCACGCTGCACCTGCAGCAGTGAAAAATGCCGTTTATGATGTGGTGACTAACCACTTCAACGGTGGCATGGACTCTAAACAAGCGACAAAAGCCTTGGTCTCTGCGGTGCAAGACGCTCAGTAGGGAATCGATAGCAGTAGCGAGGAAAGAGAAGGTGACATTCGTGTGTCGAATGCGCCTTCTATCTCCCTCAGATAGAAGGCTTCTCTTGTCTCGTGAACCTCGCATTTTGTTACCCTTCGCTTCAAGGATCAATTTATGTCCTCTCCTGGAAAGTACAGCTCTCGCCAATTTTGGCAACAGTTGCTCCCTAAAATCGTCATCGCGCCCTCCTTCGCGCTGATACTTTTCTTTGTCTATGGCTTTATTGCATGGACAACGTATATCTCTTTTAGCACCTCGCGCATGCTGCCCAATTACAACCTAGATGGTGTGCGGCCCTATGAAAAATTGTGGAATAGCCTGAACTGGAATGTGGCGTTGGAAAACCTCGCGATCTTCGGTATTTTGTACATCGTGATTTGCTGTGCGCTGGGGTTATTTCTCGCTATCTTGCTCGACCAGAAAATCCGCATAGAAGGGGCATTACGACCCATTTTTCTCTACCCAATGGCGCTGAGTTTTATTGTGACGGGGACGGCATGGAAATGGTTCCTCAACCCAGGACTTGGCCTTGAGAAAACGATGCGAGAGATGGGTTGGGAAAGCTTTAGTTTCGATTGGCTGATCAATCCCGACATGGCGATCTACACCGTGGTGATTGCGGGGGTGTGGCAAACCTCTGGTTTTGTCATGGCGATGTTCCTTGCAGGCCTTCGTGGTATTGACAGTGAAATGCTGAAAGCCGCGCAACTTGATGGCGCATCAGCCTTTCAAATGTATCGACGTATCATTATTCCGCAATTGCGTCCGGTGTTTCTCAGTGCCTTCATCGTGCTCGCCCACATGGCGATAAAGAGCTACGACTTGGTCATTGCATTGACAGGTGGTGGCCCCGGAAATGCCACAGAAATGCCTGCTACCTTCATGTATTCCTACACTTTTTCCCGTAACTAAATGGCGGTGGGTTCAGCGAGTGCCATCATCATGTTAATGACCATCGCCGCGATTATCGTGCCGTATCTCTATAGCGAGTTGAAGGAGAAAAAGCATGAGCAGTAAAGAAACTAACACGCATTTCCAAGGGGCTCGTTTTTGGCGCGCTCTGATTTACATCACTTTGATCGTGTTTGGCTTCATGTACTTGCTTCCTTTGTTTGTCATGCTAGTGACTTCGTTTAAAGAGTTGGATGAAATTCGTCAGGGCAACATGTTGGCGCTTCCTCAGGTTTGGACAATTGAACCTTGGGTTTCAGCTTGGGGCTCGGCTTGTATCGGACTGACGTGTGAGGGGATTAATGGGTATTTCATGAACTCCATTATGATCACAGTGCCGGGTGTCTTGATATCGACAATCTTAGGAGCCTTGAATGGGTATGTGCTGACTAAGTGGCGTTTTAGAGGGCATCGTTGGGTGTTTGGTCTCATGCTGTTTGGCTGCTTCATCCCGTTTCAGGTCGTGCTCGTACCCATGAGTCAGGTTCTAGGCGCACTTGGTTTGGCGAACACCACGGCAGGCCTAGTTCTGGTGCATGTGATTTATGGCGTTGGCTTTACGACACTGTTCTTCCGCAATTACTACGAAGCCTTTCCAAGTGAATTGATCCGTGCCGCCATGATTGATGGCGCAGGGTTCTTTAGAATGTTTTTCCGCATTTTATTGCCAAGCTCAGGCCCGATCATCGTGGTGACGATCATTTGGCAGTTCACGAATATTTGGAACGACTTCCTGTTTGGCGCGTCGTTTGCGTCGGGCGACACTGCGCCTATCACGGTCGCATTGAATAATTTGGTCAACTCTTCGACGGGTGTGAAGGAATACAACGTGCACATGGCTGGCGCCATGATTGCAGCACTTCCCACGCTTTTGGTTTATATCCTGGCCGGGCGCTACTTCGTTCGCGGTCTCATGGCGGGCTCAGTAAAAGGATAATACAATGGCATCTTTGACGCTAAATAACGTAAAAAAACGGTTTGGACAAATAGAGGTTTTAAAGGGTATTGATATTGCCATTGATGATGGTGATTTTTTGGTGCTGGTAGGACCTTCAGGTTGCGGTAAATCAACCTTGCTGAACATGATTGCAGGGCTTGATAGCATCAGTGATGGCGACGTGATGATCGGTGACAACATGATCAATACGCTGCATCCCGCTGATCGTGATATTGCGATGGTGTTTCAGTCTTACGCTTTGTATCCGAACATGACGGTGGCACAGAATATTTCGTTTGGTCTGGAAATGCGTCACGTTCCAAAACCAGAGCGTGAGCGCTTGATTGGCGATGTGTCAGCCATGTTGCAAATTGAGCACTTACTGAAGCGCAAACCGGGTCAATTGTCGGGTGGTCAACGACAACGTGTGGCGATGGGGCGCGCACTGGTGCGCGATCCGAAAATTTTCTTGTTTGATGAGCCATTGTCTAACCTTGATGCGAAGTTACGGGTAGACATGCGAACGGAAATCAAACGTCTCCACCAGCGCCTAAACGCCACGATTGTTTATGTGACTCATGATCAGATTGAAGCTATGACGCTAGCAACCAAAATCGCGGTCATGAAAGATGGTGAAGTGCAGCAGCTTGGCTCACCCGCTGAGGTGTATGACAACCCAGCAAATACTTTTGTGGCAACCTTCATGGGTAGCCCTTCGATGAACTTGTTTGATGCAAAGGTAGAAGCATCAGATAGCTCGAAGACTCAACTTGAGATCCATGGGCATGAAGGGGAAGCACAAGTCGTCAGCTATAACCGTGGTTTTTCTGAGTTGGCCTCTTATGTTGGTAAAACGGTGAGCCTTGGTGTGCGTCCGGAAGACATCTCTGACCAAAAGCACGGCGGTGAAGGAACACTGCTTTGCAAAGTGGATGTCACCGAGCCAACGGGGGCAGATACGTATGTGATTACGTTGTTGTCTGGAAAATAAGTCGTGGCGCGAATGCCCGCTAATGCTAATTTAAAACTGGGTGATATCACTCACTTTGCTTTCAACCCAGAAAAGCTGGTGTTGTTTGATCGAGAAACAGGCATGCGTATCCGGTGAGTGGTTAAACATGTAGAAAGCCCCACGTTGGTAAATCAACATGGGGCTTTTTTTTGCACTGAGGTTTTTACTTGGCGCTTCTTACTGGTGAATGAGGCTAGTTGCCCGTATTCAAGCCCGAAACAGTTTGTGCCACGTTTTCAGCGCCAACGCGAATTTCTTCCATTACAGACGAGGCTTCGGATATTTGTTGTTTACCGAGTTCAGCGGATTCTGACACGCTCGACATTTTGCGTGTTGCCTCTGCAGTAAGGTCTCGGTTCTTTTTCACCACATCGGCGATTTCAGCCGTTGATTGACTGGTTCTTGCTGCTAATTGTCGAACCTCATCTGCAACCACCGCAAAGCCTCGGCCTTGGTCTCCGGCTCGAGCGGCTTCAATGGCTGCATTAAGGGCAAGCAAGTTTGTTTGGTCTGCAATATCGCTAATCGTCGAGACAATCGCTTCAATACTTTTTGACTGCTCATTGAGCTGCGAAATTGACACAGATGTTTCCAACACTTGATCGGAAATGGATTGAGATGTCGCAACCGTTGATTCCAGAACATCAGCACCTTGCTTAGCAATTTGCGATGTTTCGATAGAAGTAGAGTAAGCAATTTCTGCCGCTGCTCGAATAGCCTGCTCTTGTTCTATCTTTTCGGTAATATTGCTGGCGAATTTTACAACACGGACAACCTTACCTTTGTCATCAAACACGGGGTTATAAGTCGCACGCAGCCAAAGCACCTTCCCCATTGAATCCTTGCGTTCGAATTGACCGCCCATGAAGTCACCGGCGGCGAGTTCCGCCCAGAAGTTCGGATTCTCTTGATAGAAATGATCCGGGCAGAACATGCGGTGATGCTTGCCCTTGATCTGATCAAGGGAATAGCCGACGGCACCAAGGAAATTGGCATTGGCTTTAACAATGGTGCCATCAGGAAGGAATTCGATCGTGGCCATTGATTTGTCTAATGCCGTCGCAACCGCTTCGTTCTCATCTCGTTGGATTTTATCTTTGGTGACGTCGGCAGCAATTTTCATCACTTCAGTGACAGTACCGTTCTCTTTGATCGGGAAGTAAGTGGCTTCAAGCCAAAGGCGTTCGTCTTTACTGTTTCTCCGAGCAACGGTGCCGCTAATCACTTCTCCAGCCCGCAAACGCGCCCAAAATTTTTGATATTCAGCGCTTTGGGCATATTCGGCATCACACAGTTCGCGGTGATGTTTGCCTGTGAGTTGTTCTAGGGTAAAACCGGCTGCGCCTAGGAATAGCTGATTTGCGCGTTTGACGATACCATCAGGCGTGAAGTAGATGGTGGCGACACTGTTATTAATTGCGTTGAGCAAAGCCGTGTTATGAGCCGCAGCTTCTTCAACGGCTAGAAGTTTGTTTTTTAATTTCCCATTGAACATTGAATCTACCTTCCACAAGTTATTCTCATTTGCTGATGCGCCGTTTAATCGGACATATCTGCAAAGTACTCATTAAAAAATAGTTCAAATATCACACTAACGTCTGATATTTAAGAAGCCATTTAATATGCACATCAAATAAAGATTGAGGGAGTGAGATCTAATGGGATGTGAATGTGTAAAAAAGCCAGCGATTAGCTGGCTTAGTCATGTCGAGAGCAGAAACTAGACGTTTGCGCTTTTGGGGACGGGAAGTATTTTGACTTGCTTTATCATGTTCTCTGCCACCTCGACAATTTCCATTTGATGACCTTCGACCTCAATGCTGACTTGGCTATCAGGAATGTCTTCCAAATGCTCGAGTATTAACCCATTTAAGGTACGAGGTCCATCGGTGGGTAATGCCCAGTTTAGGCTTTTGTTCAAATCACGAATGTTGGCTGTTCCGTCAATCATGTAACTGCCGTCTGGCAGCGCCGTGATTTCTTCAGCAAGGCTCGGTGAAAGTGATGTGGTGAATTCACCAATAATCTCTTCCAGAATGTCTTCCAAAGTGACGAGTCCGATAATGTCGCCGTATTCATCGACAACAAGACCTATGCGTTGCTTATTGCGCTGGAATTTGAGCATTTGCACGTTGAGAGGCGTGCCTTCGGGAATGTAGTAGACCTCATCGGCTGCTCTCAGCAGATTTTCTTTATTGAACTCATTTTCCACCATCATACGATAGGCTTCACGAACACGCAGCATCCCGACAACTTCATCAATGTTATCGCGATAGAGGACCATGCGACCATGGGGTGCATGCGTTAACTGACGCATGATGGCTTTCCAATCATCATTAACATTAATGCCAGTAATCTCGTTGCGTGGCACCATGATGTCATTGACCGTAATTTCTTCTAGTTCCAGAATCGAGATCAGCATGTCTTGGTGGCGACGGGGGATCAGCCCGCCAGCTTCATTGACCACTGTGCGCAGCTCTTCTGAGCTAAGGTGGTTTCTTCCATCATGGCTGGTGGTTAAACCAATTAAACGTAAAAAGCCATTGGTAATACCATTAATCAACCACACCAGTGGGTACATCACTTTCATTAGGATGTTAAGTAAGATACTACTGGTGTAGGACACGCGTTCAGGGTAGAGCGCGGCAAGTGTTTTTGGCGTGACTTCTGCAAAAACAAGGATGACTAAGGTGAGACCACCAGTAGCAATAGCAACGCCAAGGTCGCCGTACAAGCGCATACCCAATATGGTGGCGATGGCAGAGGCCAATATATTGACGAGATTGTTGCCAATCAGGATAAAACGCTATGAGCCTATCTGGGCGCGAAAGCAGCTTTTCTACGCGCTTTGCGCCTTTGTGTCCTTGGTTGGAAAGGTGCCGAACTCGGTAACGGTTTAACGACATCATTCCGGTTTCGGAACCGGAGAAATACGCTGAAACGACGATGAGCAATACCAATAGGGAAATTAACGTTCCCGTCGATATGTCGTCCAAATTACAAGATCCTTTTTATTCAATTCAGCCCTAATTAAGGACAAGAATGTGAGCTGCTGTCAAACCCGATGGTTAAATTTTAGCCCTGTCATCACGAAGCAATAATGACTTCGCGTACAAATCGGCTGCCGAAATAGGCCAGAGTCAGCAAAAATGCGCCTACAATACTTATCCAAATAACACGTCGACCACGCCATCCAGAACGATAGTGCCCCCATAGTAAGGTGCCATAAACACACCATGCCATGGCGGATAAAATAGCTTTATGCGCTTTACCTTGGGCAATCATGTCATGCACGAATGCAAAGCCAGTTATCAGCGTTAGCGTCAGTAAAATTTCACCAATCAAAATGATATTGAACAACTGACGTTCTACGGCCATTAGTGGCGGTAAATTCGGATTCATCATGAGCTTTTTCTTACTTTTCAATTGATGATCAAGCCACGCTAATTGTATGGCATACAATGTCGCTATCATCAGTGTTGAATAAGAGAATAGAGCCAGTGATATATGCAAAAGGACTTGTGGGTTCGCTTCAAGGTGCGAAATGACAGCCCCAGGAAGCAAGGTCGCAGCAGTAAGATTAATTGCAGAAAAGCTGTAGACGACGGGCAGTAATACCCAAACGCGCATTTTGAAAAGAAGACCGGTAGTGATAGCGGCAATAATAAAACTGATCAAAGACGCGACATTAAGGATACTGAGATTTTGGCCGCCATCGGCAAAAATAAGATCAGATATCAGATAAGCATGGAGAGCGAGTGCACCGCAAGCGCTGAGAAAAACGCGTTTTGCAGGGATCTGATTGGGGCCGGATAGCCCGGGTATGATCTGCATAAGTGCCGCTATATAGAGCAGTGCGGCTAGGAGTGCTATAAAAATATCCATGCGTCTTTCAACAACATCGCGTAAAAAATAAAGGTTTAGTATACCCTGCACAGCTAAGAGTCGCTATGCAAGGCAGCCGATCTTTTAGGCATAACCGTCTTGCAGCTTGCAAACTCAGCAGAAAGTGACAGCAACTACCTTTAAAACTATCGTCACTGCCATCATGTAAGACAAGCTTATAATGAGTTATAATCCCAGCAATTTTGTGTTGATCGCCACCTGAGTATTATCAGCTTTGTGGTGCCGTCGCGTAGAGAGCGAGTAGGACATGTTTGAGAACTTAACGGATCGTTTATCTCGATCGCTGAAAAATATCAGCGGTCGTGGTCGACTCACTGAAGACAATATTAAAGAGACCCTGCGCGAAGTACGTATGGCGTTACTTGAAGCCGATGTTGCGCTTCCTGTGGTGCGTGATTTCGTCAAAAAAGTAAAAGAAAGTGCGGTTGGCCTTGAAGTATCCAAAAGCCTAACGCCAGGTCAAGAATTCATCAAGATAGTTCAATCTGAACTAGAAGCTGTGATGGGTGAGTCCAACGCTGAATTGGATTTGGCATCCCAGCCTCCTGCGGTTGTTTTGATGGCAGGTTTGCAAGGTGCGGGTAAAACGACCAGCGTCGGTAAACTGGGTAAAATGCTGAAAGAGCGCCACAAGAAGAAAGTGCTGGTGGTCTCGGCTGACGTTTATCGCCCTGCGGCGATTAAACAGTTGGAAACGTTGGCGACGGATGTTGGGATCGATTTTTTCCCTTCAACGGCAGATCAAAAGCCTGTTGATATTGCATCAGCAGCACTGGCGCACGGCAAGCTGAAATTTTACGATGTGGTGATTGTCGATACTGCAGGTCGTCTGCATGTCGATGAAGCCATGATGGATGAAATTAAAGACATCCATGCTGCTCTAAATCCAATAGAAACCCTGTTTGTGGTTGATGCCATGACGGGGCAAGATGCCGCAAATACGGCAAAAGCATTTAACGATGCACTGCCATTGACCGGTGTGATCCTGACGAAAGTCGATGGTGATGCTCGTGGTGGTGCGGCGCTGTCTGTGCGTCATCTTACGGGTAAGCCGATCAAATTCTTGGGTGTGGGCGAGAAAACTGACGCACTTGAACCCTTCCACCCTGATCGTATTGCAAGTCGTATTTTGGGGATGGGTGACGTACTGTCGCTTATTGAAGATCTCCAGCGCAATGTCGATACCGATAAAGCGGAACAATTGGCGAAAAAGTTCAAAGAGAAGAAAGGCTTTGATCTGCAAGACTTCCGTGATCAGTTACAACAGATGAAGAACATGGGCGGCATGATGGGCATGATGGATAAACTGCCAGGCATGTCCAATCTTCCTGATGATGTAAAAAACCAAGTGGACGACAAAATGTTCGTTCAAATGGAAGCCATCATCAATTCCATGACGCCAAAAGAGCGTACACGCCCTGACCTAATTAAAGGGTCACGTAAAAAGCGTATTGCTGCGGGTTCTGGTACACAAGTTCAGGACGTTAACCGTTTGCTTAAGCAGTTCACCCAAATGCAGAAAATGATGAAGAAAATGCAAAAGGGTGGCATGAAGAACATGATGCGCAATATGAAAGGCATGATGGGTGGCATGGGCGGAGGCGGTGGAATGTTCCCGCGTTAAGCGTATGCTACGTAAATAAAGGTCTAGGAATGTGAAGTACCTAGGCCTGAAAGACTAAAGCAACCGGATTTGCTAAGTGATTGATTGTTTATTTGCACTGATGCTTTTTTAGCTAAAGCAGTTGCATTCGATCACAGAAAGCGTAAAATTCCGGAGCTTTATTTTGGCACGAGGCCCTGTATTTACGCAGGGCCAATTTAATTCAGTAATGCAATAGAGGACGATATGGTAACCATTCGTTTGGCACGTCACGGCGCTAAAAAGCGTCCATTCTATCAAATCGTTGTTGCCGACAGCCGCCAAGCTCGCGACGGTCGCTTCATCGAGAAAATTGGTTTCTTCAACCCGATCGCACAAGGTCAAGAAGAGAAACTGCGTTTGGACCTTGATCGCGTTACCCATTGGGTTGGCGAAGGTGCAGCGGTTTCTGACCGAGTAGCACGCTTGATCAAAGACGCTGCGAAAGCTGCGTAATTTATCAGTGTCAGGGTTAAAAGAAGAAATGAGTGAGCAAGAAAAGATTGTAGTAGGCAAGCTAGGTGCTTCTTATGGCATCCGTGGTTGGCTCAAAGTTTTTTCTTACACTGAAAATGCTGAAAGTATTTTCGACTACACACCTTGGTTTATTAAGGTGCGTGGCGAGTGGCAAGAATTCGGTCTTGAAGACTGGAAACGCCATGGTCAAGGTTTTGTTGGTAAACTGAATGGTCTGGATTTGCGTGAAGACGCCCAGGTCATGACGAATGCCGAAATTGCGGTTAACCCAGAGGTATTGCCTGCGCTGTCGGATGAAGAATTCTACTGGCGAGAGCTCTACGGTATGGAAGTGTTCACTACCAAAGGTTACAACCTGGGTAAGGTCTCGGACATTCTGGAGACAGGCTCTAACGATGTGTTAGTCGTGACTGCAAACTTGAAAGATGCTTTTGGACAGAAGGAACGCCTAGTGCCGTTCCTCGATGGGCAAGTCATCAAGTCGATTGATCGCTCTGCTCAACGGATCGAAGTTGACTGGGATCCTGGATTTTAAAATCCCCAGGTAACACTTAAAGCAATAGGAGCGGAAAAATGTGGGTTGGTATTATCAGCCTTTTTCCTGAAATGTTCCGTGCTGTTACCGATTTTGGGGTAACTGGCCAGGCGGTAAAAAAAGGCCTACTCGAAGTAGAAACGTGGAATCCCCGCGATTTTACTCACGATAAACACCGGACGGTTGATGATCGACCTTATGGTGGCGGCCCGGGCATGTTGATGATGGTACAGCCTTTGCGCGATGCCATTGACGCTGCCAAACATACCGCCAAAGGCAAGGCGAAAGTGATTTACCTTTCACCTCAAGGTCGAAAGCTTGACCAAGCAGGTGTCGAAGAGTTGGCGCAGAATGAGAACTTGATTCTTATCTGTGGACGCTACGAAGGGGTAGATGAGCGCATTATACAAACCGTAGTCGATGAAGAATGGTCTATTGGTGATTTTGTGCTCAGTGGTGGCGAACTGCCTGCCATGACGTTGGTTGACGCAGTCGCTCGGTTTGTACCGGGTGTACTTGGAGACTTTGCGTCAGCGGAAGAAGATTCTTTCGCAAATGGCTTGCTTGATTGCCCACACTACACGCGACCTGAAGTGTTAGACGGACTCGATGTACCTTCGGTACTGAAATCCGGTAACCATCAGGACATACGCCGCTGGCGATTGAAGCAATCGCTAGGCCGAACCTGGCTCAGAAGACCAGAGCTCCTGGAAAACCTAGCTCTGACTGACGAACAGGAATTACTACTTGCTGCGTTCATTAAAGAACACAGTTAAAGTTCCTAAACATACTTAGTATCAGTTTATTCTAGGGTATAGAAAATGAGTAACATCATCAAAGCGCTCGAAGAAGAGCAACTTAAGCAAGACATTCCTGGCTTCAAAGTGGGTGACACTGTTGTTGTTCAGGTTAAAGTTAAAGAAGGTGAGCGTTCACGTCTACAAACGTATATGAAGGTGTTGTAATCGCGAAACGTAACCGTGGTCTGCATTCTGCATTTACCGTTCGTAAGATTTCTAACGGTGAAGGCGTTGAGCGTGTATTCCAAACTCACTCACCAGTTGTTGACAGCATTACTGTTAAACGTCGCGGTGCAGTACGTCGTGCCAAACTGTACTACCTGCGTGAGCGTTCTGGTAAGGCAGCTCGTATCAAAGAGCGTCTCACTAAGAAATAATCGCTCCGGCGTTTATACCCCGCAAGGGATAGAAAAAGCCCGCCATTTGGCGGGCTTTTCTTTTATCGGTACAAAGACAAACGTTCAGCTAAAGCTTTCTTCTATATACAGCTGAGCAACCTCAAGATGCTTGTTCAGCGAGAAGTTGTTGGTTTGCCTGTCGCGCCGGCAAGGCGCTGATTTGAAAACATAGTGGCTTTACGTTGAAAGTCAGCAATACAGCCTGGAAGCCAACAAGACTGGTGCTCGGCAGCCACACATCATGCTCACTTTTTTTTGACGGAAAGGGTCGAAAGGGAGGACTATTCCTTCCACTTTTCTCCTTAAATTGAGCGTGATGTGTCGCTCTGAATCCTGCATATTGAGGTGACTCGGGTATAATGCGTTGTCGCTATGGAGGATTACGCGTGAAATACGATTGGATTTTATTTGATGCAGATGAAACTTTGTTTTCGTTTGATGCATTTGCTGGATTAAAGGCCCTGTTTTCTGGCCTTGGCGTTGATTTCTCTGTGCAAGACTTTTCTGAATACCAAGCCGTGAACAAGCCACTTTGGGGAAAATACCAAAACGGCGAGATCACTGCAAAGCAATTACAGGAAGATCGCTTCGTTCTCTGGTCTGAAAGACTGAATGTTTCCCCCGCGAAACTTAATCGTCTCTTTTTGAATGCCATGGTCGATGTGTGCCAGCCACTTGAGGGAGTGAGCGAGCTTATTCCTGTACTCGCTCAAAAAGCCAAACTCGGCATCATCACCAATGGTTTTACTCAGCTTCAGCAAGTGCGTTTGGAAAAAACGAATTTGAGTGAGTATTTCGATTTGGTGGTGATATCGGAAGAGGTTGGGGTCGCTAAGCCAGACGTGGCGATTTTCGATTATGCTTTCGAGAAAATGGGACTACCAGAAAAATCGCGCATTTTGATGGTGGGAGATAATCCTGATTCGGATGTTCTTGGCGGGAATAAAGCGGGTATCGATACTTGCTGGCTAAACCGTGATGAACAATGTGTGCCCAATGGTGTCTCTCCGACTTATATTGCCAACTCTTGGGCGGAGATTGAACGCTATTTACTAGGCTAATGCGCTAAACACTGTCTGCAGGCAGGTTGTTCGTGCAACCTGCTGACTATTTTCCCTTCATCTATTTGCCTTTCTCTTCTCATGTTGCTCTCCTGTTTTTGCAATATTCATTTGGTTTCAAAGATAGAACACCGTACTGACTCAAAGCAGTCTTCACTCTTTAGGTAAGTCAGCATCTTACCGACGCTAGTTGTATTTGTTGTTAGCTTGGTTTTCTGCTTGGGTTTTTGATAGAGATAAACCAAAAGAACAATTTGAGGAGACAAGTAATGGAACCAACAGAAACACTGGCTAAGCAAATGGTGGGAGTACTATCCCGTAATTGGTGGGTGTTATTGCTACGTGGTATTGCGGCCATTATTTTTGGCTTTATGATGTGGACGCTTCCGCCGGGAGAGTCGATAGAAACCTTAGTGCTGGTTTTTGGCATTTACGCGTTTGTGGATGGCAGCTTGCAAGTATGGACAGCCTTGGTTGAGCGTAAAGATCATGATAACTGGGTTGTGTTGTTACTTTGGGGCGTAGTGGGGATCGCGGCAGGGATCATGACGTTTGCCGTCCCTGGCCTGACGGCCGTTGCATTGCTTTTTTATATAGCGGTTTGGGCAATCGTCAAAGGGGTGCTAGAAATCATTACCGCGATCAGACTTCGTAAAGAAATCACAGGTGAGTGGCTGTTAATCTTTGGCGGTATTATTTCTATCTTGTTTGGTGGCTTCTTGATGAGTAATCCAGCAGCTGGTGCGATGGCGTTGGTATGGGTTATTGCGACGTATGCGTTTGTGTTTGGTGTGTTGTTTGTTGCTTTGTCTTTCAAACTCAAAAGCATGAAAACGTCAGACAGTTAGTTGATTGCATCAGGAAATCGCAGTCAAAAACGGGTTATTCGTCTATAGTGAATGCCTTTTCGTCTGAATGATAAATTGAGGAACAGGATGCTAAATAAATTCCTGACGTCGCTACTGGCGTTGCTTTTGGTTGGTTGTGTGAATATCGAAGCAACAGAGTCTTTGGTTCAAAAAGGTAACTGGCAGGCGGTCGGTGAGCGTGATGGTGTGAGAGGTTTACCCTCTCGTTCTATGTCCAATCTGGATGCTTTGGCCAATAAAGCTGGCGTTCAAAATGTAGACGTTGGTGGCTATGAAGCGGGTTATAACACTGGCATCGATCTCTACTGCGATGTTAACAATGCTTATGATATAGGTCTGTCTGGTATGCAATACCTTGGGGTGTGTTCAAACCAAGATGATGGTATGCGCTTTCAGATGCAATGGCAGCGAGGCTTTGAGGACTTCCAATCTGCCGATCAGACTTTCTGATTAGCTGCTGATCGTGTTCCAATTCAAAGGCCATTATTTGGCCTTTGTTCATTTTTGTTTACGAATATATTTCCCGACTTTATCCTTCCTCCCTTTCATAGCTTCCAATAAAGCCAATTTCATTTCTTTGTGTAAACTTATCATTACAATGTTATTTTTTCTTTACGAATGCTTGCAATCCCGTTTCAGATTGATAAGGTGTGTGACATCTGCGGCGAAAACAACGCTGTTCAATATGGTTAAGCACTAAAAGATTAAGTAAGGATTGTTTTCATGGAAAGAGATCTGCTGACGAATGTACACATTCAGGATGAAACGGTACTGATCACCCCAGAGCAGTTACGCCAAAAACTGCCGGTGAAAAAAGAGACGCTGGAATTTATCTCTAGATCACGTGATGACATCGCCAATATTATCCATAAAAAAGATCACCGCTTGTTGGTGGTTTGTGGACCTTGCTCAATTCACGACACCGAGGCTGCGATTGCATACGCTAAACAATTAAAAACGTTGTCAGATCAATTGAACGACCAGATTTATATCGTGATGCGTGTTTACTTTGAAAAGCCACGTACAACGGTTGGCTGGAAAGGATTGATAAACGATCCGCACCTTGACGGTTCTTTTGATGTAGAAGCGGGTTTGCACAAAGCGCGCGAGTTGTTGATTACGCTGTCAGATATGGGTTTGCCATTGGCTACTGAAGCGCTTGACCCAATTAGCCCTCAATACCTTGGCGACCTGTTTAGTTGGGCGGCTATCGGTGCGCGCACGACGGAGTCACAGACTCACCGTGAAATGGCCAGTGGTCTATCAATGCCTATCGGTTTCAAAAATGGTACTGATGGTAGCCTTTCTACTGCAATTAATGCGATGAAAGCGGCTTCGTCTGGTCACCGTTTTATGGGGATCAATAAAGAGGGGCAGGTTGCGTTATTGACTACCCAAGGCAATCCTGATGGTCATGTCATCCTTCGTGGTGGTAAACAAACAAATTACGATTCTGTCTCTGTGACGGAATGCGAAAATGAGATGAAAGACGCAGGGCTAGAAGCATCTCTGATGGTAGACTGCAGCCATGCTAACTCTCGTAAAGATTTTCATCGTCAGCCACTGGTGGCCGAGGATGTCTTTCATCAAATTCGTGAAGGTAATCAGTCTATTATCGGCTTGATGATTGAAAGTAACATCCATGAAGGAAATCAATCTGCGGATCTTCCGCGTGAAGAGATGGCTTATGGCGTGTCTATTACGGATGCATGTATTGATTGGGAGGACACTGAAACCCTGTTGCGTCGTGCACATAGTGATTTGACCCCATTCTTGGAACAGCGTTTAAAAGGAAGTTAAGCCTCATGGTTGCAGAGTTGTCCCTTCTCCGGGATCAGATTGATGAAGTCGATAAACAAATGGTGGAATTGCTAGCGCGACGCCTAGCACTCGTTTCGGATGTGGGCGAAGTGAAAAGCCGTCATGGTTTGCCTATCTATGCCCCTGATCGTGAGGCGGCAATGCTGGCTTCTCGCCGTCAGGAAGCCGAACTCAAAGGTATTCCACCTGATCTGATCGAAGATATTCTTCGCCGTACGATGCGTGAATCATACGCCAGTGAGAATGACTCGGGGTTTAAATGCCTTAATCCTGAATTGCGCTCCATTGTGATAGTTGGCGGTAACGGACAGCTGGGCAAATTATTCGGTAAGCTATTTCGTCTGTCAGGTTATGACGTGAAAGTGCTGGGTAGCCAAGATTGGGATAACGCGGAAGCCATGCTATCGGACGCAGGGATGGTTGTGGTCACCGTACCTATTCATCGAACAGACTCTGTAATTCGTCAGCTCAGTACCTTGCCAGATGATTGTATTTTGGCTGATCTTACCTCCATCAAGAGTGAGCCGTTGCAAGCTATGCTCGAGTCTCATAAGGGGCCAGTTGTGGGTTTGCATCCTATGTTTGGGCCAGACATTGCGAGTTTGGCTAAGCAGGTCATTGTGTATTGTGATGGTCGTAATCCAGAAGCTTACCAATGGTTGCTAGAGCAGTTTCGTATCTGGGGGGCGAGTTTACATCGTATCAGTGCGATTGAGCATGATCAGGGCATGACTCTGATCCAAGCATTGCGACACTTTACATCATTTGTTTACGGCCTGCATTTGGCCGAAGAAAACCCGAACTTGTCACAACTCACTGCACTCAGTTCACCGATTTATCGTCTTGAGTTGGCAATGGTAGGGCGCTTGTTTGCACAGGATGCACAGCTTTATGCGGACATTATTATGTCGTCTAACCAGAATATAGACATGATTAAGCGCTTCCATGCTCGCTTTGGTGAAGCGATTGAGTTACTTGATCAAAAAGACAAAGATGGTTTTATTACTGCCTTTAAGCAGGTTGATGGCTGGTTTGGTGATTTCGCTCCGCGCTTCTTAAAGGAAAGTCAGAACTTGCTGAGGCAAGCGAATGATACTGCTCACCGAGGTTAGTCTTTATTGGAAAGTGGCATAACGAGAAATGAAAAAAGGAGCAATTGCTCCTTTTTATTTACCTGGATAAAAGTCATGCTGACGGTGAGTTATGCCGTTAGACATCAATCTCAGTTGGGGCAACATTCTCAATAGGGTATGAGCCTAATACTTTGATGTAGCGTGTCAGCTTGGTTAACTCTTCTAGCGTCTCTTTCATGATGTCTGTGCGCATATTGCCTTCCACATCGACGTAAAACATTTCTTCCCAAGGGTTGCCCAACACCGGACGTGACTCAAGTTTGGTCATATTGATGCCTCGGGTGCGCAGCACCAGTAAACATTCCACCAGTGAGCCCGCAGTTTGTCCTGTCGACATAATAAAAGTGGTTTTGGCCGGTATCAGAGCAGTGACGTCAATAGGTTTACGCGCCACCACGATAAAACGTGTGTGATTTTCTTGCTGATTGGCAATGCCAAACTTGAGCGGTTTCAGCCCGTAAAGCTCACCACTGCTCGCATTGCCAATCGCCGCTACGTTTGGTTGTTTCAATTCAGCCACGACTTTCATCGCTTCGGCGGTGCTGGAGCAATATTCTTGTTTGATGTTGCCCAGTGAACGTAGAAACTCGCTGCATTGCTGGTGTGGCTGCGGGTGCGAGTAAAGCACATTAATCTTATCAACGTCAGTGTCCACCGAGGTCAATAAGCAGTGCTCGATAGGCTGCGTGATTTCACCCACGATGGACAAACGCGTGTGCTGAAGTTGGTCATAAACATCGTTTATTGAGCCAGAACTCGTATTTTCGATCGGCAGCACGCCGTAATCTGCGTTGCCACTTTCGACTACTTCAATGACTTCTTTGAAGCTTGGGCATTGAATTTCAGCAAGCTTAGTGTGTTTACGGGCGAAGAAATTGCGTGCAGCAAGATTGGAGTATGAGCCTTTCCCTCCGAGAAACGAAACACGAGCTAGGGGCTGTTCATTGTCTGGGTTCGCCAAGCGTTGTAAAAATGCTTGCTGATAGAGCACGGAATCTTCAATAACACTGTGGAAGATTTTGGTGACGTACTGCGGGTCGAGATCGTGGGTGTGGTCATCTGCTACCAGTCTTTCCAGAAGAGCTTGCTCTCGTTCTATATCACGAACAGGTTTCTGGGTTTGAATTTTGCTCTTCGCAACTTCCAGGCTGAGCTTGCGGCGATCAGCCAGTAGCGATAGCAATTGCTTATCGATTCGACTGACATTTTCTCTGATTTCATCCAGTGACATAGTTGGTTTACTCATTCCCTTTCCCTGTTGTTTCTTAGTCTGACCCTGACTGACATAAAAAAGCCCCCCTGATGGAGGGAGGCTTCGGGATTCTATCGTTATCGATGCTCGCCCTAAACCCCACCTCAAAAGGTGCGGATAACAAAGCGAAAGAAAAACGAGGTTGTCAGTGTCATCGATAGTGGTTTTAGTTGACGTTATATTGTTCAACCATATTGGGCTGACCGTGTCATGTCAAGACGAATCAGCCCCGCATTGGCGGGGCTGATTCTTTTTAATCCTCAATGGGTTTATACAACTTCAGATTCTTCATCTTCCGGCACGTCAATGTGACTTGCGCGGCGAGCTTCACCTTTGTGAGCTTGTTTGTTGAGTTGCTTCTCCAGTTTCTGACCTACGTCATTTATTGCTGCATACATATCATCATGTTCTGCTGATGCAACCAGCTTTGTGCCAGGAACCGATACGCCGGCTTCTACTTTGAATTTGTTTCCAGGTGCTTCACTGATGACTGCATGAGGGTTAATGAGAGCGACTTGCCATTTTTCCAGCTTTTCAAAACGAGATGTGATTCGATCGCGGATAGCTGCAGTGACGTCGATGTTTTTACCAGTAACTTCTACTCTCATAGGTCTTTCCTCTTTTGCTTGCCCTTTGCTGGGCTCACTTTCAGATTACGTTTCTGTAGGATAAATAAAGTGATCTAGATCACCTTTATGCCGTGAAAGTTTATCTGTCTAAGTAATTGTGATCCTGTTTTTAACTCTGATTTAAAACTGCCAGAAAGTGCTTGATGTAAGGATTGGATGTGTTGCAAGATGAAGAGATAAGGTCGCTAACAAACATTCAATGTTAGGGATTTTATTCGTGCTAAATAATCTTGTTGATGAATAATTCACCAGCTTGCATTACGTATCCTATGTGAGTACTTGGGGATATATCAGATTGGCATGTATACCGAATGATAAAAAAAGCAGCCAAATGGCTGCTTTTTTCGTTGATAGGTCGTGTTATGCGCCGGCGCCGTTTAACTGAATCAGTTCTCGAGTACGCTTCGCTGGTTCTTCAAGCTCAAGTTCTTCGTAAGCTTTAAGCATTAATGGCAATGATTTTTTCGCGGCGTCAGTGTCAGGGAAATCTCGCTGGATTTGTTGACAACGATTGATCACAGCAATCCATGCTTCACGTCTCACATAAAAATCAGCGGTTGCCAATTCGTAGTCCGCCAGGCGGTTTTTCAATGAGACTAGTCGCTTTTGAGCATCAGCAGCATATTCACTATCAGGATAGCGATCTAGCAAACGACGGAAATCAATAAAGGCACGGCGTACGGGCTCAGGATCTCGATCGCTCCTGTCTATGCTCATTACATCATGAATAAAGCTTCTGTCTTGCGCCATGCTCGTTAGGCCACGCATATACAAGACCCAGTCCATTTCCTGATGTCCGGGATTCATACGCATAAAGCGATCAATCGTCGCCTCGCCCAAGGCTAGGTCATCATTTTTGTAGTACGCGTAGACCAAATCAAGCTGCACTTGTTCTGAATAGGCGCCAAAAGGATAGCGAGAATCGAGGGCTTCGAGTTTTTGGATCGCGGTATTCCAACTGCCTTGGTTAAGTGAAACCTGTGCTTCCTGATACAGCTCCGACGGCGGAATATCAGGAACAATGTCTTCAGTGCTTGAACATCCAGCCAGCACGGAAATGGCAAGTAGTGAGGATAAAGTAAGGCGTTTCATTACTACAGGTGCTTCCTTGAAAGAATATTTTCAGCCTTTGCCATTACGGATTCAGCCGCAAAAAGCTACAATGGCGCGATAGAGGTTATTCTACCCATCGGCCAGATATAATACCAACAAGTAAACGTGACCAAGCCCTAGGGCTGAAAATCGCGTAATACGGTATTAGTCTCATTGAGAATCAAAAAGTTCGTTATGGCACAGCAGTTAGAGTTAAACAGTACAGTTAATGAGAATCAACTAGGGCAACGTCTCGATCAGGCGGTAGCGGAGTTGTTTCCGGATTATTCCCGATCGCGCATCAAAGAATGGATTCTTGCAGACAAAGTGACTGTCGATGGTGAAATCTCCAATAAACCGCGTTTGAAAATGATGGGTGGCGAATCCATCGTTGTTCAAGCGGATATTGAAGATGAACTGCGTTGGGAAGCTCAGGACATTCCACTTAATATCGTTTATGAAGATGATGATATTGTCGTGATCAACAAGCCACGTGGTTTGGTTGTGCATCCAGGCGCAGGTTGTCCAGATGGCACCGTCCTAAATGGTTTGTTGCATCTTTACCCGCAGATCGCTGAAGTTCCGCGTGCAGGTATTGTTCACCGTCTAGACAAAGACACCACGGGTCTAATGGTGGTTGCGAAGAATGTTCCAACCCAGACACGATTGGTTCGTGCATTGCAAAAGCGTAAAAAATTCACCCGTGAATATGAAGCGATTGCGATGGGCACCATGACAGGTGGCGGTACTATTGAGAAATCTATTGGCCGTCATTCGACCAAGCGAACGCAAATGGCGGTTCAGGAGTTGGGCAAACCAGCGATCACGCATTATCGAGTGGTTGAGCATTTCCGTGCCCATACACGCTTACGCGTGCGCTTGGAAACGGGTCGTACTCACCAAATCCGTGTTCACATGGCTTACTTGAATCATCCGTTGATCGGTGATCACTTGTATGGTGGTCGTCCACGACCGCCGCGTAATGCTGGTGATACCCTAATCCAAACACTTCGTTCTTTTGATCGTCAGGCACTACATGCAGCAATGTTGCGTATTGAGCATCCGACAACAAAAGAAACGATGGAATGGCATGCGCCGATCCCAGATGACATGGTGAATCTGACTGAAGTGTTACGTGCTGATGCGCTTGAGCTTGGGGACTTGGATTACTAAGCATGGATTGGATCACGCCAGACTGGCCAGCACCATTGTCGGTAAAAGCAGTGAGTACTACTCGAGCGGGAGGCGTAAGCCAACCGCCGTTTGATAGCTTTAATTTGGGTATTCACGTTGATGACTCTCTTGATGCTGTCTTGGCAAACCGTACTCGATTAGCTGATGTTATGTGTATGCCATCAGCGCCAAGCTGGCTGAACCAAATCCATGGAACAGATGTGGTGACACTACCATTGACGTCAACGTTGCAAGTACCAGATGCTGATGCATCTTTTACGGCTGAAATGGGGCAAGTTTGTGTGGTGATGACTGCAGATTGCTTACCTGTACTTTTTTGCAGTAAAGATGGCACTCAAGTAGCGGCTGCGCATGCTGGCTGGCGTGGTTTGGTTAATGGTGTATTGGAAGAGACCTTGGCTCAATTTTCTGATCCTAAAAACGTCATGGCATGGCTTGGCCCTGCTATTGGCGCAGAGAAATTTGAAGTTGGTGGCGAGGTGAGAGAGCAATTTATAGCGAAGGATACTGGCGCAAGCTCTGCATTTAAACCGCGTAACGGTCGCTGGTTAGCGGATATTTATCTTCTAGCCCGCCGTCGCCTTGCGCAGGCAGGTGTCACTGATATCTATGGCGGGACTCATTGCACGGTCTCAGAGCCAGAACGTTTTTTTTCCTACCGTCGAGAGGCTCGTACAGGCCGTCAGGCAAGCTGTATTTGGATCTCTACAGATAGCATGCGATAAAAATTTCACCAAATAACTTGAAATCGGTCACGATCGCTCCCATTTTCGTTATGCAAACTTAGACGAAATTAGAGGAGGGGCTATGCGCCTTGACCGATTTACCAGCAAATTCCAACTGGCCATTTCCGACGCTCAGTCATTGGCCTTAGGGCGCGATAATCAATACATCGAACCCGTCCACTTGATGGTGTCTCTCCTCAATCAGGACAGCAGTACCATTCGACCTTTGATGACACTACTTAATATTGATGTTACTCAATTACGCTCTAGTCTCAGTGAACTGTTAGATAAACTTCCCAAAGTCACTGGTACAGGCGGTGATGTTCAGCTTTCCCATGGCATGGGCATGTTGTTCAACATGTGCGATAAACTGTCGCAAAAGCGTAAAGACAAATTCATTTCCTCTGAGTTGTTTATCCTCGCTGCAGTCGAAGAAAAAGGGGCATTGGGAGAACTATTGCGTAGTCTTGGATTGGCTACAAAAAAAGTGGAAGCAGCGATCGATAAAGTTCGCGGCGGTCAGTCCATTGATGACCCCAATGCTGAAGAGTCCCGACAGGCACTGCAAAAGTTCACGGTCGACCTGACTGAAAAAGCCGAACAAGGCAAGTTAGATCCTGTGATTGGTCGTGACGAAGAAATTCGACGCACCATACAAGTGTTGCAACGCAGAACGAAAAATAACCCTGTGATCATTGGCGAGCCGGGCGTTGGTAAAACCGCGATCGTTGAAGGCCTTGCTCAACGTATCGTTAATGGCGAGGTGCCAGAAGGGCTTCGCAATAAACGCGTGCTTTCTCTTGATATGGGTTCATTGGTCGCGGGGGCGAAATATCGAGGTGAATTCGAAGAACGTTTGAAATCAGTTTTGAACGAGTTGGCGAAAGAAGAAGGCAATGTCATTCTGTTTATCGATGAAATCCACACAATGGTGGGGACCGGTAAAGCAGAAGGCGCGATGGATGCGGGTAATATGCTCAAACCTGCACTTGCTCGTGGCGAGTTACATTGTGTTGGTGCGACGACTTTAGACGAGTATCGCCAATATGTAGAAAAAGATGCGGCCCTTGAGCGTCGCTTCCAGAAAGTATTAGTCAATGAACCAACGGTGGAAGATACCGTTGCCATTCTACGTGGCCTGAAAGAGCGTTACGAACTTCACCATGCTGTGGAAATTACCGACCCTGCGATTGTGGCGGCAGCGAGCTTATCTCATCGTTATATCTCTGATCGCCAATTACCAGATAAGGCAATAGATCTTATTGATGAAGCAGCGTCTAGTATTCGAATGCAAATTGACTCAAAGCCAGAGCAATTAGATCGTTTAGAACGACGTCTTATTCAGCTCAAAATCGAGCAGCAAGCGCTGGCAAAAGAAAATGATGATGCAAGTAAAAAACGTCTTGAAACATTGCAGACAGAGATTGATGAGAAAGAGCGTGATTATGCTGAGCTGGAAGAGGTTTGGAATGCAGAAAAAGCGGCGCTTTCAGGCACACAACATATAAAGAGTGCGTTAGAGCAAGCTCGTACTGATTTAGAGATTGCGCGTCGAGCGGGTGATCTCAATCGAATGTCGGAGCTGCAATATGGACGTATCCCGGAACTAGAGAAGCAACTGGATCTTGCAAGCCAAGCTGAGATGCAGGAAATGACATTGCTCAGAAACCGAGTAACAGAAGCTGAAATCGCCGAAGTCCTGTCGCGTCAAACAGGTATTCCTGTCGCCAAAATGCTTGAAGGCGAGAAAGAAAAATTACTTCAAATGGAAGATGAACTTCATTCCCGTGTTATTGGACAAGAAGAAGCGGTCAATTCAGTGGCAAATGCCATACGTCGTAGCCGAGCCGGTCTTGCTGATCCAAATCGTCCAATAGGCTCATTCCTATTTTTGGGGCCAACGGGGGTAGGTAAAACGGAGCTTTGCAAATCGCTAGCTGAGTTCATGTTTGATAGTAGCGATGCCATGGTACGTATCGATATGTCGGAGTTTATGGAGAAACACTCTGTAGCGAGACTAGTTGGTGCGCCTCCAGGTTATGTGGGTTATGAAGAAGGCGGGTACTTAACAGAAGCTGTACGCCGACGTCCGTACTCTGTCATTTTGCTGGATGAAGTAGAAAAGGCACACCCAGATGTATTTAACCTTCTCCTACAAGTATTGGATGATGGTCGATTGACTGATGGGCAAGGTCGAACTGTCGATTTTCGCAATACTGTGGTTATCATGACTTCTAACCTTGGTTCGGATCGGATTCAAGAACACTTTGGTGAATTGGATTACGACGGTATCAAAGTGATGGTTATGGATGTTGTGAGCAAGCACTTTCGTCCAGAATTTATTAACCGTATTGATGAAGCTGTGGTGTTCCACCCGTTGGGTCAAGAGCACATCAAGCTGATTGCAGATATTCAGTTACATCTTCTCGCACAGCGAATGGCTGAACGAGACTTGGTGCTTGAGGTTAGTGAAGAAGCATTGACCTTGATTGCTCAAGCGGGTTTCGACCCCGTATATGGAGCGCGCCCGTTAAAACGTGCTATTCAACAGAGTATTGAAAACCCGTTGGCGCAGGCCATCCTTAAAGGTGAAGTCAAACCTGGTAAGCCAGTTCGACTGGTAGTAGAGGACGACCAAATAAAAGCAATCCAATAACTTTTTCAATTCGAGAACATGGAAAGAGGCTAGAAATAGCCTCTTTCTTGCTTTTAGTGCATTTAATCTGGTGGATTAGATTGCTTTATAAGCGTCTTGAGTGATTGTCGAGCAAAAAGGTCTATTTATTGAGGTTTTCTAAAAAATCCCTTGCCAACATATCAATTCTCCCTATAATGCAGCCCATCGACACGGTGAGTGCTTCCAGTAGGAAACGCCCATTGAATCGATATGGCGAAAACGGCTTCAAAACTGAATGGAAATAAACGCTTGACGTTAACGACCCAATCAGTAGAATGCCCGCCTGCTTCAACGGAAAAGCCCAGTGCTTATCGCGGTTGAAGGGAGTCAACAAGACGTTTTGGATGCGGTGAGCAGCACGCTGAAAAATCTCAAAATTTCTTCTTGACTTCATCGCCTGGCAGCGTAGAATTCGCAGCCCTGACGATGAGAAGACGTCTCCATGGAGTCGCTTCTACAGTCAACGTTCTTTAACAATTTGACCTATACAATCTGTGTGGGCACTCGTACTTGATAGACATAAGATTTATCAATGAACTGAGTGACCTAAGATGGTTGAACTCTACGGAGTCACACTGTCAACACAGTCAATGCAGATTTGCCTTAGGGCAAAAAAGTAATTCAGTATTCATTGAGCGTTAGACCTGTTTCTTCGGAAATGGGGATAACAAGAAAAATTCTAATTGAAGAGTTTGATCATGGCTCAGATTGAACGCTGGCGGCAGGCCTAACACATGCAAGTCGAGCGGTAACATTTCAAGAGCTTGCTTTTGAAGATGACGAGCGGCGGACGGGTGAGTAATGGCTGGGAACCTGCCCTGACGTGGGGGATAACAGTTGGAAACGACTGCTAATACCGCATGATGTCTACGGACCAAAGAGGGGGATCTTCGGACCTCTCGCGTCGGGATGGGCCCAGTTGGGATTAGCTAGTTGGTGAGGTAATGGCTCACCAAGGCGACGATCCCTAGCTGGTTTGAGAGGATGATCAGCCACACTGGAACTGAGACACGGTCCAGACTCCTACGGGAGGCAGCAGTGGGGAATATTGCACAATGGGCGCAAGCCTGATGCAGCCATGCCGCGTGTGTGAAGAAGGCCTTCGGGTTGTAAAGCACTTTCAGCAGTGAGGAAGGTTGGTACGTTAATAGCGTATTAATTTGACGTTAGCTGCAGAAGAAGCACCGGCTAACTCCGTGCCAGCAGCCGCGGTAATACGGAGGGTGCGAGCGTTAATCGGAATTACTGGGCGTAAAGCGCATGCAGGCGGTTTGTTAAGCAAGATGTGAAAGCCCCGGGCTCAACCTGGGAACCGCATTTTGAACTGGCAGGCTAGAGTCTTGTAGAGGGGGGTAGAATTTCAGGTGTAGCGGTGAAATGCGTAGAGATCTGAAGGAATACCGGTGGCGAAGGCGGCCCCCTGGACAAAGACTGACGCTCAGATGCGAAAGCGTGGGGAGCAAACAGGATTAGATACCCTGGTAGTCCACGCTGTAAACGATGTCTACTTGGAGGTTGTGGCCTAGAGCCGTGGCTTCCGGAGCTAACGCGTTAAGTAGACCGCCTGGGGAGTACGGTCGCAAGATTAAAACTCAAATGAATTGACGGGGGCCCGCACAAGCGGTGGAGCATGTGGTTTAATTCGATGCAACGCGAAGAACCTTACCTACTCTTGACATCCACAGAATTCGCTAGAGATAGCTTAGTGCCTTCGGGAACTGTGAGACAGGTGCTGCATGGCTGTCGTCAGCTCGTGTTGTGAAATGTTGGGTTAAGTCCCGCAACGAGCGCAACCCTTATCCTTGTTTGCCAGCGAGTAATGTCGGGAACTCCAGGGAGACTGCCGGTGATAAACCGGAGGAAGGTGGGGACGACGTCAAGTCATCATGGCCCTTACGAGTAGGGCTACACACGTGCTACAATGGCGTATACAGAGGGCAGCGAGACCGCGAGGTGGAGCGAATCCCAGAAAGTACGTCGTAGTCCGGATCGGAGTCTGCAACTCGACTCCGTGAAGTCGGAATCGCTAGTAATCGTGGATCAGAATGCCACGGTGAATACGTTCCCGGGCCTTGTACACACCGCCCGTCACACCATGGGAGTGGGCTGCACCAGAAGTAGATAGCTTAACCTTCGGGAGGGCGTTTACCACGGTGTGGTTCATGACTGGGGTGAAGTCGTAACAAGGTAGCCCTAGGGGAACCTGGGGCTGGATCACCTCCTTAACGATACTATTAATGCAAGTGCTCACACAAATTGTATAGGTTGAAAAAGCAAAGAACATTACTTAGATGTGTTTGTTGCCCCTGTGGTTAGCACCCCATTCCCTTGGTAAAAGAGGGTGAGGTCGTTGGTTCACAGCCAGGGACGCAAAATTGGGTCTGTAGCTCAGGTGGTTAGAGCGCACCCCTGATAAGGGTGAGGTCGGTGGTTCAAGTCCACTCAGACCCACCAATTTCGTTTCCTAGACGAGATTGGTTAAACACTAAGTATTCGATGGGGTTATAGCTCAGCTGGGAGAGCGCCTGCCTTGCACGCAGGAGGTCTGCGGTTCGATCCCGCATAGCTCCACCACTCTTTAAACGCATTCTCACGAGTGTCTTTAGAAAGTGGACATCTCTGTATCAGAGACACATCACTTTGCTCTTTAAAAATCTGGAAAGCTGACTAGTAGATTTATGACTTCTCTTTATAGAGAGGAAATAAATTGAAATCTGTTTCTTATCTCTCTACCCGAGAGGTAATGAAACAAAAGTTCTCAAAACGTTAATCCTGATGGGATTAACACCAAACACATTCAAGTGTTCTTGGTTTCATCGAAAGATGAACATATTTGAGTCCGGCGAAAAACCGTTCAGCGAAAGCTGAACCGACTCTTTAACGAGAGTCACCTTGGTTGTTTGTCCATACATAAAGACCTCTTGGGGTTGTATGGTTAAGTGACTAAGCGTACACGGTGGATGCCTTGGCAGTCAGAGGCGATGAAGGACGTATTAACTTGCGATAAGCGTAGATAAGGCAGTAAAAGCCACTTGAGTCTACGATTTCCGAATGGGGAAACCCACGTGCATAAGCACGTATCATGCAGTGAATACATAGCTGTATGAGGCGAACTCGGGGAACTGAAACATCTAAGTACCCGAAGGAAAAGAAATCAATTGAGATTCCGGCAGTAGCGGCGAGCGACCCCGGATTAGCCCTTAAGCAGTTTAAGTGTTAGTGGAAGCCTCTGGAAAGTGGCGCGATACAGGGTGATAGCCCCGTACACGACAATGCTTTTATTGTGAAAACGAGTAGGACGGGACACGTGGTATCCTGTCTGAACATGGGGGGACCATCCTCCAAGGCTAAATACTCCTGACTGACCGATAGTGAACCAGTACCGTGAGGGAAAGGCGAAAAGAACCCCTGTGAGGGGAGTGAAATAGAACCTGAAACCGTGTACGTACAAGCAGTGGGAGCCTCTTCGTGGGGTGACTGCGTACCTTTTGTATAATGGGTCAGCGACTTACTTTTAGTAGCAAGGTTAACCGAATAGGGGAGCCGTAGGGAAACCGAGTCTTAACTGGGCGAATGAGTTGCTAGGAGTAGACCCGAAACCGAGTGATCTAGCCATGGGCAGGTTGAAGATTGAGTAACATCAATTGGAGGACCGAACCGACTAATGTTGAAAAATTAGCGGATGACTTGTGGCTAGGGGTGAAAGGCCAATCAAACTCGGAGATAGCTGGTTCTCCCCGAAAGCTATTTAGGTAGCGCCTCGGACGAATACTACTGGGGGTAGAGCACTGTTAAGGCTAGGGGGTCATCCCGACTTACCAACCCTTTGCAAACTCCGAATACCAGTAAGTACTATCCGGGAGACACACGGCGGGTGCTAACGTCCGTCGTGGAGAGGGAAACAACCCAGACCGCCAGCTAAGGTCCCAAAGTTATCGCTAAGTGGGAAACGATGTGGGAAGGCTCAGACAGCCAGGATGTTGGCTTAGAAGCAGCCATCATTTAAAGAAAGCGTAATAGCTCACTGGTCGAGTCGGCCTGCGCGGAAGATGTAACGGGGCTAAGCGATACACCGAAGCTGCGGCATCAATTCTTCGGAATTGTTGGGTAGGGGAGCGTTCTGTAAGCCGTTGAAGGTGAACTGTAAGGTTTGCTGGAGGTATCAGAAGTGCGAATGCTGACATGAGTAACGATAAAGGGGGTGAAAAACCTCCTCGCCGGAAGACCAAGGGTTCCTGTCCAACGTTAATCGGGGCAGGGTAAGTCGACCCCTAAGGCGAGGCCGAAAGGCGTAGTCGATGGGAAACGGGTTAATATTCCCGTACTGCTTATAACTGCGATGGGGGGACGGAGAAGGCTAGGTGGGCTTGGCGACGGTTGTCCAAGTTCAAGTGCGTAGGTGGGTGTCTTAGGTAAATCCGGGACGCTGTTAACACTGAGACACGATGTCGAGTCACTACGGTGATGAAGTCATTGATGCCATGCTTCCGGGAAAAGCCTCTAAGCTTCAGGTTATAAGGAATCGTACCCCAAACCGACACAGGTGGTCGGGTAGAGAATACCAAGGCGCTTGAGAGAACTCGGGTGAAGGAACTAGGCAAAATGGTACCGTAACTTCGGGAGAAGGTACGCTGCCTCCGGTGAAGTCCCTCGCGGATGGAGCTAGAGGCAGTCGCAGATACCAGGTGGCTGCAACTGTTTATTAAAAACATAGCACTGTGCAAAATCGAAAGATGACGTATACGGTGTGACGCCTGCCCGGTGCCGGAAGGTTAATTGATGGGGTTATCTTCGGAGAAGCTCTTGATCGAAGCCCCGGTAAACGGCGGCCGTAACTATAACGGTCCTAAGGTAGCGAAATTCCTTGTCGGGTAAGTTCCGACCTGCACGAATGGCGTAATGATGGCCACGCTGTCTCCACCCGAGACTCAGTGAAATTGAAATCGCAGTGAAGATGCTGTGTACCCGCGGCTAGACGGAAAGACCCCGTGAACCTTTACTACAGCTTGGCACTGAACATTGACCCTACATGTGTAGGATAGGTGGGAGCCTTTGAAGCATCGTCGCTAGATGGTGTGGAGGCAATCTTGAAATACCACCCTTGTATGCTTGATGTTCTAACGTTGGTCCCTTATCGGGATTGCGGACAGTGCCTGGTGGGTAGTTTGACTGGGGCGGTCTCCTCCCAAAGAGTAACGGAGGAGCACGAAGGTGGGCTAATCACGGTCGGACATCGTGAGGTTAGTGCAATGGCATAAGCCCGCTTGACTGCGAGAATGACAATTCGAGCAGGTACGAAAGTAGGTCATAGTGATCCGGTGGTTCTGAATGGAAGGGTCATCGCTCAACGGATAAAAGGTACTCCGGGGATAACAGGCTGATACCGCCCAAGAGTTCATATCGACGGCGGTGTTTGGCACCTCGATGTCGGCTCATCACATCCTGGGGCTGAAGTCGGTCCCAAGGGTATGGCTGTTCGCCATTTAAAGTGGTACGCGAGCTGGGTTTAGAACGTCGTGAGACAGTTCGGTCCCTATCTGCCGTGGGCGTTGGATGATTGAGAGGGGCTGCTCCTAGTACGAGAGGACCGGAGTGGACGAACCTCTGGTGTTCGGGTTGTCACGCCAGTGGCATTGCCCGGTAGCTAAGTTCGGAATTGATAAGCGCTGAAAGCATCTAAGCGCGAAGCAAGCCTCGAGATGAGTCATCCCTGACACTATAAGTGTCCTAAAGGGTTGTTGGAGACTACGACGTAGATAGGCAGGGTGTGTAAGTGCTGCGAGGCATTGAGCTAACCTGTACTAATTGCCCGTGAGGCTTAACCATACAACACCCAAGGGGTTTTAGCGGACTCAGATAAGAACGTTGAATGTGTATTGAGAAGTCACTAGTCAGAATTTTCCCAGATTTTCGTTTTCCGCCTGCTGGCGGGGGACAATACAAAATTTGCTTGGCGACCATAGCATTATGGACCCACCTGATCCCATGCCGAACTCAGTAGTGAAACGTAATAGCGCTGATGGTAGTGTGGGGTCTCCCCATGTGAGAGTAGGACATCGCCAGGCTTCAAATTCGTTTTCATCTTTTTAAGAAAAAGATGAAGGCAAAAAGTTTAGATACACGCATTGAACGGTGTGTATCGGATAGACACCAAGGTGTTTATCTTCGTGTGGAGCGGTAGTTCAGTTGGTTAGAATACCGGCCTGTCACGCCGGGGGTCGCGGGTTCGAGTCCCGTCCGCTCCGCCATTTATTAAGAAGCCTCGTCAGAAATGACGTGGCTTTTTATCGTCTGTAAGTTTCAAATTCCCCCCTCGCTTTCCTTGACTTAATCACCGCTTGATATCCTCGCAAGCGACACAATACGCATTATTCTGTAATTTGTGACTATCTTGTGTTCTTACTTAATCCTCTTATTTGTGATTCCGCTGTTGGGATTCCGCTGTTGGTATTACGCCTCTCAAATTTCGTTAGGTTAACAATTTGAAAGAAGTAGCCTGCTAGGATGTTACTAAGGTGAATGTGGCGGGGGCGAAATGAAGAAAAATCTACTTATGATCCTTTTTATCTTTCTTTTCTTGCTTGGCAGTTTGATTGCTATAGCAAATGCTAATCCATGGGAAAATGTTACTAATCCTTCAAAAGGCAGTGAGCAGTCGATAGGAAGTTATGCCAATGGATGTTTGAGTGGCGCAGAAGCGTTACCGCTTAATGGTGTAGGTTATCAAGTGATCCGTTCTTCTCGTCATCGCTACTATGCACATCCTGACATGGTTGCTTATCTCAAAAAACTTGCTTCAAAGACACAAGGATTTGGACTGGATGATTTGATGATCGCAGACATTTCTATGCCACGAGGCGGAAATTTTACGAGTGGCCATTCAAGCCATCAAACAGGGTTGGATGCGGATATTTGGCTTAGCTTTGCACCGGAAACTTTAACTCGGGAAAGGTTAGAAAGCCCAACGGCGGTCAGTGTAGTTGATCTAAAGAGCTACTCACTTCGTCGAGATACTTGGATGGATGATCATGCGATCCTTTTTCAGGTCGCAGCTTCAGAGCCTGAGGTTGCAAGGATATTTGTACATCCCGTCATAAAAGAAACGCTTTGTGGCATGGAGTGGGAAGACAGAGCTTGGCTAAGAAAGGTGAGACCATGGTGGGGCCATCATTATCATATGCATGTCAGACTTCATTGTCCTGACGGGAGTCAGGAATGCGTGCCACAAAATGTTATACCAGCAGGTGATGGTTGCGGATCAGAGTTGATGAGCTGGCGACCTAAGCCTGACGATGGTAAAAAAAACAAAGAAACAGTCAAGAAGAAGAAGCGAGTTAAGGTGAAGCCTAGTGAGTGCTAGATAGTTCTGACGCAATAAAAAAAAGCGCCTCTAACAGGCGCTTACTCAACTAGGCTAAACCTTGCAGTTTGACGAACTTTTCCAATAGCTCGTCATTGGCTTCCTGATTGTCAGGATCAATGATGATGCAATTGTTGATTGGACAAACGGACTGACAGGTTGGCTTCTCATAGTGACCAACGCATTCCGTGCATTTGTCTGGATCAATTTCGTAGATCTCAGCCCCAAACGTTATTGCTTCGTTCGGACACTCTGGATCGCACATGTCACAGTTAATGCACTTCTCGGTGATCAGTAGTGCCATGGATTACGCACTCACCACTTCAATGGCGTTTGGATTACGGGTATTAGTACCTGCAACCAGATTGCGCATTAGCAAACCAAACGATAAATCCATATCTTCTGGCATCGGGATAAAGACAAAGTGTCCGTTACCTTTTGCGTCGTCGATAACTTCGCTCTTACGGTTTTCCATCGTTTCGAGTGTAAATACAACATTACCATTTGGCGTCATCATTTCGATTGAGTCACCAACAACAAATTTGTTCTTCACTTCAACTTCAGCCAAATTTCCACGACGTTTACCCGTGAATTCACCAACGAATTGCTGGCTGTCAGATACAGAGTATCCGTAGTCATAGTTTTGGTATTCGCTATGGTTGTGACGGCGAAGAAATCCTTCTGTGTATCCACGGTGAGCAAGGCTTTCAAGCGTAGACATGAGTGTTTCGTCAAAAGGCTTACCTGCAACAGCGTCATCAATTGCTTTTCGGTAAACTTGCGCTGTACGTGCGCAGTAATAGAAAGACTTGGTACGACCTTCAATTTTCAGTGAATGAACACCCATTTTAGTTAGGCGATCAACATGCTGAATAGCACGAAGGTCTTTTGAGTTCATGATATACGTGCCGTGCTCATCTTCAAACGCAGCCATTTTCTCTTCAGGGCGATGTGCTTCGCTCAGCAGAACAACGTCATCAATTGGCTTACCCAGACCCAAGGTGTTATCAGGGCGCTCTTCGGCTTCGTGAATTTGCACGCCAGACGTTTTAGGCACTTCAACGATTTGCCCGGTTTCGTCCTCTGTCGCTTTTTCTGCCTTATATTCCCAACGGCAAGCGTTGGTGCAAGTGCCTTGGTTCGGGTCACGTTTGTTGATGTAGCCTGAAAGTAGGCATCGTCCAGAGTACGCCATGCAAAGTGCGCCATGAACGAATATTTCAAGTTCCATCTCAGGGACTTCTTGTCGAATTTCTTCGATTTCTTCCAAAGACAATTCACGCGACAGAATGACACGCTCAACGCCTTGGGTTTTCCAGAACTTTACAGTCGCCCAGTTAACAGCATTTGCTTGGACTGACAGGTGAATAGCCATCTCAGGGAATGCTTCACGAACCATCATGATAAGACCTGGGTCTGACATGATTAGAGCATCAGGTCCCATGTCTACGACGGGCTTAAGATCGCGAATAAAGGTCTTCAGCTTCGAGTTGTGTGGCTGAATATTACATACCACGTAGAACTTCTTGCCCAACGCATGAGCTTCATCGATACCGATTTGAAGGTTTTCGTGATTGAATTCATTGTTGCGCACACGAAGGCTATAACGCGGTTGGCCCGCGTAGACTGCATCTGCGCCATAAGCGAAAGCGTAACGCATGTTTTTTAGGCTGCCAGCTGGCGACAAAAGTTCTGGTACAAACATATTCTTGGGCTTCTATTTTCTGAGTCTAAGTCAGGCCACATCGAACTTGATGCGGGGTAGCGGGCGATTTTACTGTGATCTGGTTAACATAGCCAGTTCCATTCGGGAAACCAATCGAAGAAAATAATGTCTTTCCTATGGTCTGCAAACTTACTCATTAGCAGCGCATAAATTGACATTATGATGAAATGAATTGTACGGTGCTTTATTATACTGTCACCTATAGTTCTCATTGAACGAGCAAAAATCAGAAGTTTGAGAAGTGGATTGATGTACGAAAAGAAACCCAAGACGTTTAGTAAGCTGTCTAAATCGATGCTTGGCTTGATGGGATTGTCACTCGTGACGATGGCGGTGTCCGTTAACATGAAAAACGACCCGATTCGAATCATCCCCCTCAACATCTCAGAATCTGTGATGCCATCGCAGCCTGCGGTGGAAGCGCCCTCAGAAATAGCCATAGACCTCCCTGCCTATGAATACACCATTCAGTCAGGTGATAGTCTCAGCGAAATTTTCATGAAACTGGGGATCCCATACAGCGACTTGCTGAAATTAATGGAAGCGGATTTAAACCACCTGCGTATCGATACGTTAAAACCCAATGACATTTTGCGCTTTTGGGTTGATGGCAGTGGTAAACACCTTGAAAAGCTAGAGCTTGAATTTAACATTGCTCAGAAGGTGCAATACAAACTTTTGGACGATGGCTCGTACGAGTTGGAAGAGATCATTGTCCCAGGTAAATGGATTCAGACAGTAGCCGCTGGTGATATCGAAGGAAGCTTTTCTGTCTCAGCCCGCCGAGCCGGATTGAGCTACAACGATGTTGAAGTTGTCACCAGCCTACTCAAAGACAAAATTAACTTTTCTCGTGATCTACGTGCCGGCGATAAGTTTGAAGTGGTTCGAGCGGAGCAGTTTGTTGATGGTCAACCCAGTGGGCAGCGCGAAATACAAGGTATCCGTATAGAGCGAAGAGGTGCGCCTATCACGGCTTATCTTCATTCGGATGGCAACTATTATGACAATCGAGGCGAAAGTCTTCAGAGTGCGTTTCAGCGCTATCCGATGACTTATAAGGGACGCATCAGTTCCCACTTTAACCCCAAAAGAAAACACCCAGTGACAGGGCGAGTTTCGCCGCACAATGGTACTGATTTTGCCGTTGCCACAGGAACACCGGTGGTTTCGACAGGTGATGGTGTCGTGGTGATGGTGCGTAATCACCCTTACGCAGGTAAGTATATCGTCATAGACCATGGCAACCAATTTCGTACTCGCTATCTGCATAACAGCAAGATATTGGTGCGCAAAGGGCAGCGCGTGAGCCGTGGTCAGAAAATCGCATTATCTGGACGCAGTGGGCGCGTGACCGGGCCACATATTCATTATGAATTGCTAAGTCGTGGTAGAGCTGTCAATCCGATGAAAGCCAAAATCCCTATGGCGACATCTGTGCCTCGTGCTGAAATGACTGATTTTAAGAAATCAGTCGCCGCGTTTGACAAGATGATGTTGGCACAGCAATTCAAGTAACCAAAAACGGGGCATCATTACGATGCCCCGTTTTAATATGCAGACTGTGCTGTTTACACCGAATTATTCCGCTCTATCGACGCCGTCAAGTTCCTCATAGAGGTTTGGCAGGAATGCGCCTAGCTCGCCGCACATTAGCGACAAATCTGCATCTAAACGTTGAGCCATATCTTCACGGTCAATGTCCGCATTTTGATCGCGTAGTTCTTCAGAGAACTTAATGCGCTTGATAGACATGTCATCACACAGCATCAAATCAATACGATCTTGCCAGTTGAGTGCCAGTTTGGTGACCAGCTTCTCTGCCTCAATATGTGCCAGAATCTCATCACTCGACAGATCTTGTTGCTTACAGCGAATCACGCCGCCTTGCTCCAAAATGGCTTTGAGTTCAGCCTCATCACCGATAGTGAAACCTTTTGGCGCGGCATTAGAGCGAACCCACTCAGTCATCGCCAGTTCCACCGGCTTGTTGGTTTCCACTGGAACAACAGGAAGACTACCCAAAGATTTGCGAAGCAGCGCCAAGATGTCTTCTGCTTTTTTAGCACTGCTAGCATCGACAATCACAAAGCCCGTCTTTGGCATAATTAACGCGTAGGTTTGGCTTAAGCGGCTAAATGCACGTGGGAGCAAGTCCATCACGATGTCATCTTTAATGCTGTCTTTTTCTTTCTTTTTAAGCGGGCGACCTTGTTCGGTTTCCATTACCTCAACGCGAGCATTTAGCGAATCTTTGATCACTGACGCGGGCAGCATTTTTTCTTCTTTGCGTGCACAGATCAGAATATTGTCATCGCTGACGTGAGTCATCATATCGCCGTGTTTACCCAGCGCCGTCGTCCAACCGAACTTCTGCATATCTTGGCTGCCACATGGCGTGAAACGAAACTCAGATAGCTGCTTTTCAATGTGCTCAGGGTCGAGATCGATTTCTCGAGTAAGGCGGTAGGCAAAAATATTCTTAAACCAAATCATGGCGAGGCTCTATCCATCCGATAATGACAAAGGCCACATGGTATTGCATTCATAGCAGAATGTCGCTCCAAATGGAGTACAATTTGGCGCAGATCTAAAACAGCGAGCACACAAACGGCAATGAAAATACTCCACACTTCTGACTGGCATTTAGGGCAAAACTTCTTCACGAAAAGTCGTCGAAGCGAGCACCAAGCCTTCCTCGATTGGTTACTTGACCAGATCGATGATCACCAAATCGATGCGGTTATTGTTGCGGGAGATGTGTTTGATACGGGCGCACCGCCAAGTTATGCCCGAGAGCTGTATAACCAATTTGTGGTATCGATTAGTCAACGTCACTGCTCACTGATTGTCTTAGGCGGAAACCATGATTCGGTATCGACGCTAAAAGAGTCTAAATCCGTATTGGCCTGCCTTCATACACAAGTGGTGGCCAATACCAGCGATGATCTTCAAGACCAATTACTGACGCTGAAAAACAAAGCGGGCGATGTCGGCGCGATTGTCTGTGCCGTGCCGTTTGTGCGCCCTCGTGATGTGATGATCAGCCGCGCTGGCGAGTCGGGCACTGAAAAACGCCAAGCGTTAGGCGATGCTATCAAGGCCCATTATCACGCGCTTTATCAAGCGGCGGTCGCGCTTCGCGATGAACACCAATGGCAAGTTCCCATTATTACTACCGGGCATTTAACCGCATTGGGCGTGAGCCCGTCTAAATCGGTGCGTGACATTTATATCGGATCGCTCGATGGCTTTGCCGCGGATGGTTTTCCCCCAGCCGACTATATTGCTTTGGGGCACATTCATCGCCCTCAAATTGTTGCCAAGTCCGAGCATATTCGTTACAGCGGATCGCCCATTCCCTTGAGTTTTGATGAGCTCAAATTTAGCAAGCAAGTGGTGCTGGTGGATTTCGACGGTGAACAGCGCAAAAGCATTGAACCAATCAATGTGCCGAGCTTTCAGCCTATGGCTGTCCTAAAAGGGTCACTGGAAGAGATTGAAGTACAGCTTTCCGAGTTAAAAGATCATGATGATCCAAAACCTATTTGGCTGCACATTGAAGTCTCGGTGCAAGACTATTTGTCTGACCTGCAGCAACGCATTCAGCTTCTTACCGAAGGCCTCAATGTGGAAGTGCTTCAGCTACAACGTGCTCGCACACAAAAATCGCAAGCGCTGACCCAAGAGGCAAAAGAAACCTTGGCAGAATTAACCCCGCAAGATGTTTTCCAAAAACGCCTCGACTTAGAAGTGTTTGACGGAGAGGTAGAGGAAGCACGCAAAGCACGCATTCAAACTCAATTCGCGCAAATCGTCGCGGAAGTTGAGCATGTGGAGGCCAGCGAATGAAAATCCTCAGCTTACGTTTTAAAAACCTGAATTCGCTGAAAGGCGAATGGAAAATTGATTTCACCCAAACGCCATTTGTAGACAATGGCTTGTTTGCCATTACGGGCGCGACCGGTGCAGGTAAAACCACCTTGTTGGACGCTATTTGCTTGGCGCTTTATCACCAAACACCGCGATTGGGGCTGATCTCTACCTCAAGTAACGAAATCATGACTCGCGGCACGGCTGAGTGTGCCGCGGAAGTGGAATTCGAAGTGAAAGGCCACCCGTATCGCGCGTTTTGGAGCATGCGACGTTCTCGCGGCAAGGTTGACGGTAACTTGCAGCAGGCCGATGTTGAGTTGGTCGATGCGAAAACCGACAAGGTGCTGGCAACACAAGTGAAGCAAAAAAATGAGCTGGTGGAAGACATCACAGGTCTCGATTTTTCGCGATTCACGAAATCCATGATGTTGTCGCAAGGTGACTTTGCGGCTTTCTTAAATGCCAAAGAAAACGAACGTGCGGAGTTATTGGAAGAACTCACGGGCACGGAGATCTACGGTCGAATTTCAGAGAAAGTGCACGAGCATTTTGCGGCAGCGAAGCTTTTACTTAGCCAAAAGGAAGCGGAAGCCAAAGGTGTTCAACTGCTGAGTGCAGAAGAAGTCGAGGCAGTCGAAAAGGCCTTGGCAGATGCGGATGCTAACCACAAAACCCAGCAAGGACGACAAGTCGAGCTGACAGCTCATCTTGCGTGGTGGAAAGAGCACCAAAAGAGCCAGCAAGAAAAGACTCAAGCTGAACAGCAGCAACATCTTGCCCAATCAAATTGGGATGCTGCCCAGCCGCGCATTGAAAAACTAGAAAACAGTGAACCTGCTGAAAAGCTGCGTATGCCTTACGAATTATGGCAAACAGCGATGCAGAAAAGTGCATCAAGTGCCGAAGCATTTGCGGCGAAACAGCATATGCTGACAACCAGCACAGTGCAAAGCGAGACGGCAGAAAAAGCCCTGACGGTAGCGCAAGAAATCTTGACGCAAACAAAAGCGCAGCACCAAGCGCTTGATGCACTGATCACCGAAAAAGTCATGCCTCTTGATGCTGAGATAAAACACAGCACCCAGCGTCACCAAGAGGTCTCTGCGCAGAGCCTGGCACTGCAAACCAAGTGTGCTGATCAAACCTCGGTTCGTGATGAAAAAGTGCGAATTCTAGAGGAGCAAACCCAAGCGCTGGGAGTGGTGACAGCTTACCTTAGCGAGCATCAATCGGCGGGAATGCTCAAGCAGCACCTTGGTCAATGGGCACAAATGGGTCAGCAGATCCAACAAGAACAATCCGCCATGGGGGCGCTTACCGAGCAAGAAAAAACGCTTAACGAGTCACTGAATGCTGACAAGGCTCGAGCAGAGAAAGATCAGCAGGCGCAGCGTGCCGCAGTTGCAGCCAGTGATTCGGCAAAACGCCACTGGGAAGCCTTGCAGCATGCCTTTGTAGAAGCGACAGCAAAGGGTGATGTGGAAGCCATCGATAAGCAGCGTGAGCAGCTCAACACGCAACTTTCAACGCACTTCCAGTTGAGTCAGTGGCAACAGCAGTGGATTGATATCGATAAAGACAATGTCGAGAAACGAACACTACTTGAACAGCAAACCGTGTTGGCGACAACCCTAGAGCAAGAACTGGTGGCACTTCGCGGTCAGTTCAAAGATAAAAAGCAGCTTATTGACGCGCTTGGCAAACTTGTCAGTCAAGAAGAGCACCTTGCTCAGTACCGCGCAGCACTTCAGCCTGAAGAAGCATGTCCGCTGTGTGGTTCGACCGAACATCCTGCTTTGACTGGTGCGGTGCTGAATGTATCAGAAACCGTTCAACAGAAAATCGATGCAGAAACAGTATTGAGTCAGCTGGAAATTACAGGCAAAGAAACAGGCGTAAAGCTGGAAACATGCAAGCGTTACGTCACTGAGCTTGATCAGCAATTAGCGCGCACACAATCTCAACAGGCAGTATTAGAACACCAATGGGCCGAAACCTCTTCTGCATTGGCTATGGCATTGGCGATACAGCAGAAAGACGCGTTTACGGCCATCACTGATGAGCAAAAACAAGCCCGAGATACATTGACGCAAACGCTGGCTCAACTGAAAGACCAAGACAAGCATCTTCAACTCGCGAAGCAGCAATGGGATGACGCAGAACGCGTTCAAACGGGTGTTGAGCAAGCTCTGTCTTTGCTGACGTTAACTATAAAAAATAATGAACAGCAGCTACACCGCTTGCAAGAAGACAAGCGCCTGCGCCTAGACAAAGTTGATACCTTACAAGCTGCCTTGAACACCGAAATTGTGGATAGCGGTTACACCGCGCCTGATGCCGACACGCTGTTAACCTGGCTTGAGGAAAGAAAGCAAGATGCGGAGTTATGGGATCAAAACACGCAGCGTAAAGACGCACTTGGAAAAGCGGTGGCTTTGTTGGAATCTGAACTCGCGGGCATATCTCGTGAGTTAATCGCATTGAACGAACAGCGGTTAGCCATGCAAGCGGACAGCGAAAAACTGCTCGGTGTATTGAATGGAGCGAAAGCACAGCGAGACGCGCTATTCGGCGACAAAGTGGCGGAGCAAGAACGACATAATAGTGCAGTGAAATTGGCGAACGCAGAACAAGCCCTGACGTTATCTCAGCAGCAAGCGCAACAATGCCAAGGTGATTTGCGCGCGATACAAGCGGAAGTGAGCAGCTTAGAACAAGCACTCAATAGCCAGAAAGAAGACACAGCAAACAAAGAAACAACGTGGAATGAACGCTTACTTGCTTCACCTTTTTCATCACTGGATGCCTTCCAATCAGCCTTATTGCCAGAAGATGAAAAGCAGCAATTGTTGGTAGAAAAGCGCCAGCTAGAACATGCGTTAGAAGTGGCGAAAGTCTTGCTTCAAAAAGCGCAAAATCATGTGGCAGAGGTATTGGCTCATGAAAACGCAGAACGATTGCAGCAAACGCCACTCGATGAAGTAGAAACTGCGCTTCAGGCGCAAACTGACGTACTTAACCAATTGGCAAAACGCAGTGGTGAGCTAAGTAATGAGTTGTCATCTGACAAGCAACGTCGAGAGAATCAACAAGCCTTGTTTGCTGAGATTGAACGCCTTCGTGCTGACTATGATGATATTCAGTATTTGCACTCGCTGATCGGTTCACAAAAGGGCGATAAATTCCGTAAGTTTGCCCAAGGCTTAACACTGGATAATCTGGTGTACCTCGCGAACAAACAGTTGGATCGCATTCATGGTCGATACCAACTTAATCGCAAGCAGGGTGAGGGGTTAGAATTAAGTGTGCTCGATACGTGGCAGGGCGATATTGAACGTGACACGAAGACCCTGTCAGGCGGCGAAAGCTTCCTGGTCAGCTTGGCGTTAGCATTGGCGCTTTCTGATCTCGTGAGCCACAAAACCAGCATTGATTCTCTGTTCCTTGATGAAGGATTTGGCACGCTAGACAGCGAAACCTTGGATATTGCTTTGGATGCACTGGATAGCTTAAACGCATCCGGCAAGATGATTGGGGTGATCAGTCATATCGAAGCGATGAAAGAGCGGATCCCGACGCAATTGCGCGTATCTAAAAAGACCGGATTGGGAATTAGCGAGCTAGAAAGTGACTATCGAGTCACGAGAGCGTAATCTGCTATAGACCGTATGTTTCGTGGTGTGTAGGGATAAGTCGACATAATCTAGCAATGTCTGTACACGCATTCATCGCGAAAGGTCACAAAACTGTCATAATAGAATCACATAATGGCGCCCATAAATCATAAGTTAACTGGGTATGAAATAATGGTAAGACGGATTCTTGTTGTCGAAGACGAAGCGCCGATTCGCGAGATGCTGTGCTTTGTACTGGAACAAAAAGGCTATCAGGCCGTAGAAGCAGAAGACTATGACAGTGCTCTGGAAAAAATCTGCGAGCCTTACCCTGAACTGATCCTGATGGATTGGATGTTGCCGGGTGGATCAGGGATCAACCTGATCAAGCACCTAAAACGCGATGAATTGACTCGTCAAATCCCTGTTGTGATGCTTACCGCTCGCGGCGAAGAAGAAGACAAAGTTCGTGGTTTAGAAGTTGGCGCAGATGATTACATCACTAAACCTTTTTCACCTAAAGAGCTGATGGCGCGATTAAAAGCCGTGATGCGTCGTGTATCGCCGACCTCTTTGGATGATGTTATAGACGTTCAGGGCTTGAAACTTGACCCTGTTTCTCACCGCGTGACTGCGAATGAAAAACCGCTGGATATGGGTCCAACAGAATTTAAGATGTTGCACTTTTTCATGACCCACCAAGAGCGCGTTTACAGCCGTGAGCAGCTTCTCAATAACGTTTGGGGTACCAACGTATATGTAGAAGATCGCACCGTAGATGTGCATATTCGCCGTTTGCGAAAAGCGCTGGAAGAAGACGGGCACGACAAACTGGTTCAGACAGTGCGTGGTGCTGGCTACCGTTTCTCAACGCGCGCCTAGCCTGACAAATTAATAATCATGTTGCTATCCGTTGGCCACGGGATGGCCTGATGGAGACATAGATGGTCGAAAGACTCACATGGAAAAAGCTGGCCCTAGAGCTGGCTTTTTTTTATTTACCTTGGTTTGTGATTGGCTGGTTCTTTGGCGGTCTGCCTTGGCTATTGCTGCTCGCTACTGTACTTGTTCTGTTGTGGAACTTTTATCACCAACTCAAGCTTTCTGATTGGTTGTGGAAAGAGCGCAGTCTCACTCCGCCTTCGGGTTCGGGCAGTTGGACACCGCTGTTCAATGGTATTTATCGGTTGCAGAAACGTAACCGTCGCCGTCGTAAAGAGCTCGCTAACCTGATCCGTCGATTCCGTAACGGTGCAGAATCACTCCCCGATGCCGTTGTGGTGTTTGAACACGATGGGTCGATTGTGTGGTGTAACAAGCTGGCACAAGATCTTCTTGGCTTTCGCATGCCCGATGATGCCGGTCAGTATATTGGCAACCTTATCCGTACGCCTGAATTCATTGAATATTTGAGCCGAGCAGAACTCGGTGAAGCATTCGAGATGCGCTCACCGCTACATGTATCGAAAACTCTCGAGTTTCGTACCATGCCTTACGCGGAAGGCGAGTATCTGATGGTCGTGCGTGACATTACGCAGCTTAAACAGCTTGAAGGTATGCGTCGGAATTTCTTCGCCAACGTTTCTCATGAATTACGGACACCCATGACAGTGCTTCGTGGCTACTTAGAAATGGCAGAAGATCCTGACATGCTGGTGGGCCCGATGTGGGATAAAGCACACGGCGTGATGACAGAGCAATTGACGCGTATGGAGGGATTGGTTGAGCAACTACTTACGCTCTCCAAAATCGAAGCCAGTGTGAAAATCGCGCTTGATCAGAAAGTGAATGTTCCTGCCATGTTGGATGTACTGCAAAAAGAAGCTCAAGCACTCAGTGGCGATCAAGCTCATGAGTTTGAATTTGACGTTGACCATTCACTTAGTGTGCTTGGGGACGACGATCAGCTGCGAAGTGCTATCTCTAATTTGGTTTACAACGCGGTTAAACACACGCCAGCCAGTGCGAAGATCGCCGTGCGTTGGTTTAGAACGCCTCAAGGTCCACGCCTCGAAGTGAAAGACAGCGGAGAAGGAATTGCACCTCAGCATATCGATCGCCTAACGGAGCGTTTTTATCGGGTCGATAAAGCGCGATCCCGTGAAACTGGCGGCAGTGGTTTGGGATTAGCGATAGTAAAACACGCTCTGAATCATCATGAATCGGAACTCGAGATATACAGCAAGGTCGGTAAAGGCAGCGTGTTCTCCTTTACCTTACCGGAGCGGTTGGCATGTTAAAGCAGGCCTTCGTCGCCATTGGTTTTTTGATGCTTGGTGGCGTTGCGTCGGCAGATGATCATCTGCCGCTTTATCATCGCGCTGATAGTATTTCTGGCAACCTATCTACCGTGGGCTCTGACACTTTGGCCAATTTGGTGACACAGTGGGGAGCGTTGTTCAAAAAGTACTACCCTAGCGTGAATGTTCAAATTCAAACCTCAGGGTCATCGACTGCTGTTCCGGCGCTAATTGAGGCAACGGCACAGTTCGGTACAATGAGTCGCCAAATGCGTCCGCGAGAAGTCGAATTGTTTGAACGTAAATATGGCTATCCGCCAACAGCCATCAAAGTGGCCATTGATGCGATGGCGATTTTTGTTCATCAGGATAATCCGCTGACAGTGCTCAATATGACGCAAATTGACGCATTGTTTTCTCAAACATTGCGCTGCGGTTCAACTGAGCGTTTTGAAAAGTGGGGGCAGTTAGGACTAGGTGGAAGCTGGGATAAACGTAACATTCAGCTATTTGGTCGTAACTCCGTTTCGGGCACATACGGCTTCTTCAAAGATAAAGCACTATGTGATGGCGACTTTCGTGCCGACGTCAACGAACAACCGGGCTCTGCCTCTGTGGTGCAGTCGGTGAGTTCATCGCTCAATGCGGTGGGTTATGCAGGGGTGGGGTATCGTACGGCAGGGGCTAAAATGTTGCCGCTGGATGTGGACGGTGAATCTGTGTATGCCACTGTCGATAACGTCACCTCCGGCGTCTATCCACTATCACGCTACTTATATGTCTACTTAAATAAAGTGCCAAATAGACCTTTAGCACCTATGGAAGCCGAGTTTATAAAGCTCATGTTGTCGCGTCAGGGGCAAGAACTTGCTGCCGCTGAAGGCTTTGTACCGTTGCCTGAAAATGTCATAGAAGAGCAATTAACAGCTTTGGATTTGCAGTGAGTTGCTAACCGAGATTGGTCGCGAATAATTGGCATAGAAAGGTTTGGTCTGGCTATAAGTACAAAAGTGAAAAGACCGATTAAGCCAACGCTTGATCGGTTTTTTTGTTTTTATTTTCTCAGTAGCCTCAAAGGCTATTTCGCAATGGTCAGTGTCCAGCCTACAGCAGCCCAATAGGCTTGTTCAGTCTCAAGATCAGCAGCAAGTAAGCGATTCTGGCTAAGCCAATGTTCTGGGAAAACGAGTGACCAATGGTCATCATTGGCCTCTAGTTTCACATCCGGTAGAGGATCACCAGAGCGCTGAACGTTAAGCACACAAGCCAGGCGCAAGGCACGAATGAGCGGAAAAATATGTTTTAGTTTGAACAGTGCAAACTCAGGCATTTCACCCAGTTTCAACGCTTTACGATGAAACCGTGTCAGTGTCGCCAATACGGTTTGTTGCTCTTGGTTAAAGCCCGATAAATTGGTGTTTTGTAGGATATATGCGGAATGCTTGTGAAAGCCTGAATGTGAAATACTCAGACCGACTTCATGCAACAGCGCGGCCCAGCTCATGAGGATCACCAATTCTGCTTTCTTGGGACCCAACTGAGGTTCCGCTTGTAAATAGACGTTTTCGGCTACCTGTTGAACGCGCTCGGCATGATCTTGGTCGATGTGATAGCGCTCAGCGAGATCGGCGGCGGTACGGCTTCGAATATCACTGTGTTGGAATCTGTCTTCCATTTCATAGAGAAGACCTTCTCTAAGAGCGCCGTCAGAGAAAACCATTTTTTCGATATTCAATGCGTGGAATACCCCTAAAAGAAGAGCAAGTCCCGCGGCGAAAACAGGCTGTCTGTCTGGTGATAGACCTGGAAGCACTAATTCGTCGCTCGACTTAAACGCCAGTACTTGTTCAATCAAACCATCAAGACGTTTGCGGGTGATAATGCCGTCGTCATGACCACTGGCAATCAACACTTCTCGTATTGCCTTGATGGTGCCAGAAGATCCGACCGCTTCCTCCCAGCCATATTTGATGTATTGGCGAGCCATGCCCTCGAGCTTCAATTCCGCAGCAAGTTGTGCGGATGCAAAGCGTTTTGGTGATATCTGTCCGTCTTTGAAAAAGCGCTCGTTAAAGCTGACGCAACCCATTCGTTTGCTGTTAACCAAGGCGGGATTGAAATTTTTCCCAATCACTAACTCAGCACTTCCCCCACCAATATCAACAACTAACTTCCGGTCTTCTCCTGGCTGCGTATGGCTAACGCCTAAATAAATCAGTCTTGCTTCTTCAACGCCAGGAATGATTTCGATGGGATAGGGGAAAGCAAGCTGAGCTCGTTGCAAAAATACATGACTATTTTTTGCTTCGCGTAAGGTGAAGGTTGCGGCGACACGCACGTTTTCCTGATCAAATCCCTGCAAACGCTCGGCGAACATGGCTAAGCATTCAATGCCGCGGTTAATTGCGGCATTGTCGAGGTTCTGATGGTTGTCGAGACCAGAAGCTAGTCTAACTCGCTGTTTATGGCGGCTGACAATTTGAAGCCCTTGACCGACGACACGGGCAACGACCATGTGGAAACTGTTTGAACCGAGATCAATGGCTGCGATCTCTCGTGGCTTTTCAGGATTGGTGGTATCACTCATTCTTCTGCTTGTCCGCTAACCGTCGTTTTTCAGTTCTCTCCATTTGTTTAAGGTAATCGTAAATTTCAATCTGCGAGCGTATTTTTTTGCGATTTCCGCGTTTTACATAGGCATTGGACATTTCTTTGTCCAAAACGCGTGCTTTGGCACGATCGGAAAACTGTATTTCAAGGATATCCATGATGCGGTCTTTCAAGCGCTGATCTTTGATGGGGGTAGCGACTTCAATGCGGTTATCGATGTTACGTGTCATCCAGTCGGCAGATGAAATATAAACGTCTCTCTCTCCGCCGTTTTCAAATGCAAAAACGCGAGGGTGTTCAAGGAAGCGGTCGACGATACTGATTGCCCGAATGTTTTGACTTAATCCCTTAACGCCAGGGATCAGAGAGCACATGCCTCGCACGACCATGCGTATTTTTACGCCCTCATTACTGGCCTTGTACAGCATGTTCACCAAGCCAACATCAACGAGATTATTCACTTTCAACGTAATGCCGGATTTACGCTTGGCTCTTGCATGTTCAATCTCGCGATCGATCAATTTGTACAATCGGCTTCGTGAGTTTCTAGGTGACACGATGAGGTGATTGAATTTGACCGGTTTGTAGGGGTTTTCGATGAAGTTAAACACCTTTCTGACTTCAGTGGTGATGGACTTGTCGGCGGTGAACAGGGAAAAGTCGGTGTAAAGACGAGCGGTTTTTTCATGGAAATTACCCGTGCCGATGTGCGCGTATTCACGTAAGCCGTCCTCTTCTCGGCGTGAGATAAGGCAAAGCTTGGAGTGGATTTTAAGCCCTGGTGTACCAAAGACGACTTTCACCCCCGCATCTGTTAATACGCGAGCCCATTCTATGTTGGCTTCTTCATCAAACCTCGCTTGTAACTCGACTACCACGGTGACCCGTTTGCCGTTGTTGGCTGCATCTATCATCGAATTGATGATGCGGCTTTTCTTTGCCACGCGGTAAACATTGATGCGAATGCTACGCACCTTGGGATCGTAAGAAGCCTGACGCACGAGCTCTGTCATGTGCTGGAAGGTGTGATACGGGTAGTAAAGCAGTATATCGCGTAAGCGAATGGCATCGAACGCATTGCCGGACTGACGAAAGTCAGCAGATTCAATGGGGGGCAATGGGGGGTTTTCTAAATAGCGCATGCCGACATTGGGAAAACCAATAAAGTCTTTGAAATTATGGTAGCGCGCACCAGGCAAGACGCTGTCATAGTCCGAGATCCGGAGCATTCTGATAATGCGCTTGACCATGGCTTTGGGCATGTCTCGCTGGTAGACGAAACGCACAGGCAGTGCGGTTATGCGTTGGTCGAGACTGTCTGACATGTTTTCTAGCAGACTATGATCGACTTCGTTGGTGAGATCATATTCAGCATCGCGCGTCATTTTCATCGCATAGGCTTCAACGCTGTCATAATCGAAAAAGCCTTGGAATATTTCATCGAGACAGAGCCGAATGATGTTATCAAGAAGAATGATGGTTTTTCGTCGACGTCTGCGACCTTGGGTTCAGGCACTTTAATAAAGCGCTCAATTTCATCCGTGGGGATTTCAATCAGCGCATAACGCGTGGCTTGATCTTCTTTTTTGAGTTCGACCACAAGATAGGAATATGCGTCTTTGAGGAAAGAAAGCAAATCCATATCGTCAGTAAGAATAATGGGGGTGATATGGGGAAGAAGATTGCTGACAAAGTGCCTTTTTAGCCAGTTCTGCTGATACTCAGTCAGTTGAAGCTCGTTAACCAGAAAAATGTGTCGACGAGCCATCTCCAATAGAATGTCATTGTATAGATGGTCGAAGTCTTGATTAAGCTTCAGTACCTTGTCTTGAATTTTGCTGAGTAATTCTTTAGCTGTATTGTCGATACCCTGTTCTTCGTTGATCAGGATTCGACGTTTCACATCAGCAAAGCGCACTTGATAAAACTCATCCAAATTACTGGAGAAAATACCCAAAAATCGAACCCGCTCAATGATAGGGACACTTTTGTCTGCTGCTTCTTGCAGCACCCTTTCATTGAAGGATAGCCAACTGAGTTCTTTATCTATGTAACAATTATCAGCGCTCATTCTTCCCTTTTCCTGCTAATGAATATCGTTGACGTCAAACTCCACGATCAGATCATCAGATAGGCCTTCCAATGCCTCGCCAAGATCGTCCAATGACGTTGTATTCGCAATGTCTAAATCGAAATCTGCCATGAAAATGACACCACCTGAATTAGCGGCACTTTGTGCAGTAGATTCCAGGTTGTTGATGTTTATTCCAAATTTTGCAATTTCGCGAGTCACTTCTTGAATAATCCCCGGGCGATCATTGCCTGTGACTGTCAAAGAGTGTGTTGTAGAGTCTGGTTCGGATTGATGAGGTGCATCGGTGATAAGAACATCAAGTTCGGAGATGTTATCCAGTGCAATGGACAATGCTTTTGCATCATCATTTTTAATGTCTATCTGAATGATACCCGCGAATTTACCCGCGAGCTTACTTAGGCTACTCGCCTGCCAATTGCCGTGATGCTTGAATACGGTATCAGAAAGCGTTTCTACGAGACCTGGGCGATCGGTGCCGATCAAGGTAATAACTAACTGCTTCATGGTTGGTCCTTAACGTATACAGCGGAATGAAATTTCATTATTAGATTTGCATGAAAGCGTGTCCACTGCTGCATTAATGAGCACTTCCGTTCTGTGCCACACATCAATGTTAGCGAGGCTAAACATGTTTTATTACAGATTTATTTCAGCTAGGCAACTTGGTCTATATTTCTGGGCTGTCACATTTTTGTCATCAAATAGAAATATTATAGGCCGCTTAATCTAGGAAAAGAGGTACCAATGGCAAACGCCACCCATTCGCTGACTCAAGGAGATCCTCGTCGGCGTTTTAAAGACAAGCTTGCTCGCCTATCTGTAACAGGGGGCGGTCTTTTGGTGTTATTTGCATTGTTGCTAATTTTTTTCTACCTCGCTTATGTTGTTCTTCCTCTTTTCAAAAATCCAGATGTGACTCTGGGTGAGCAATTTGACTTAGGTGTGTCCGATGCTCCTGTTCAAATTGGTATGGACGAAAATAACCAGATCGGCTTTCGCTATTCAGATGCGGGTGATCTGACCGTATTCTCATTGACCACACCTCATGAAGTATTGATTCAAAGACAGTTGGCATTATCGCCGACGAGTTTTTTCTCGCCAAATCCTTCGAGTAGTGTCAGCGCATATGGTTTGGGCGATGGCTCTGTGTCATTTCAACGGCTACGTTTTCTTGCTCACTACAAAGAGGGGGAGCGTAGCTTCACGCCTGATATTAACCCCCTTGACCGTATCCAGTTAGGAGTGCCAAGTGAGGCTGTTTCCAGTGTTTCTTTCGCCTTGAATGGTGATGATCGTGTCGTTGCGGGCATTGTGGGTGACACTTTACATATAGTCGCTCAGCAATCGGGGCAGGAATCATTGCGTGTCGCGATTCCCACGGAAGGTGATGCCTCTGTATTGGTAACACCGAATGGGAGGAAGCTATTTGAGCTGGTGGGAGAGGAACTCAATATCTATAACCTTTCTGCGAAAAAGGTGTCTCTACGTGAGACGGTGAACATCAAGACGGTGACGGGACAGTTGCCAGAATCGATGACCTTGCTGGCGGGAGGGCATTCACTGTTGGTGAGACTTGAAGATGGCCTTATTGGGCAGTGGTTTGATGTGGTGAAAGCTAACGCGCGAACATTGACCATGGTGCGAGAGTTTTCGACACCGAATGGGCATTTGGCTGTTGAAGCGCACCGAAATGTTTTCGCAAATCTAGCTGGCAGTGGTGAATTGTCACTTTGGCACGCGCCGAGTGAAACGTGGCTTGGGTTTGATTTCCCAATGCTGGCGAGTGATGTGGACGCGATGAGTTTTTCCCCGCGTGCAGACCGATTATTAGTCGAACAGAATCAGGTGATCACACTCTTAGACGTCGACAATCCTCATCCTGATGTCAGCATTACATCATTATGGAAAGAAGTTTGGTATGAAGGTTATAGTGAACCTGACTATGTTTGGCAGTCAACGTCTGGCAGTGAGGCGTTTGAGGGCAAGTTAAGTGTCGTCCCTGTTGTTTTCGGCACCATAAAAGTTGCCGCTTATGCGTTGATATTTGCGATCCCTCTGGCTGTTGGCGGCGCGATTTATACGGCGTATTTTATGCCTTCCGGCTTACGTAAAGTCGTGAAACCAACGATTGAAATCATGGAAGCGCTACCCACCGTTATATTGGGTTTTCTTGCGGGCCTGTGGCTAGCACCTATTGTCGAAACGCATCTGCCTGCCGTATTTATCATCTTCTTTGCAATGCCAATATCCTTTTTGGCGACGGCAGTCGTATGGACTTCATTACCTCGAAATTGGCGTAAAAAGTTGCCTCCGGGAGGGCATCTTTTCGTCTTGATTCCGCTGATTTTAGCGATTGGAACGATGGCTTTCGCGATCGGCCCATGGGTGGAAAATACCTTTCTGGGTGGTGACAGCCGTGTGTTTGTCACTGATGTGCTGGGCGTGAACTTCGATCAGCGCAATGCGATCGTGGTCGGACTGGCAATGGGTTTTGCCGTGATCCCAACGATTTTCACTATTGCGGAAGATGCCATTTTCTCTGTACCTAGCCACTTGACCAATGGCTCATTGGCGTTGGGTGCAACGCATTGGCAAACGCTCACTCGTGTCGTATTGCTTACCGCGAGTCCCGGTATATTCTCCGCGGTGATGATGGGGCTTGGTCGCGCAGTGGGAGAAACGATGATCGTATTGATGGCGACAGGGAACACGCCGTTGATGGAATGGAACCCGTTCGAAGGTCTGCGCACATTATCGGCAAATATCGCTGTTGAAATGCCTGAATCGGAAGTTGGTAGTTCGCACTATCGTGTCTTGTTCCTAACGGCTTTTATTTTGTTTAGCTTTACCTTCTTATTTAATACGGTGGCCGAATTTGTTCGTCAGCAGTTGAGAGATAAATACCGTGCTTTGTAGTTTATCCATTCTCGGTAGCATCTCGTTTTTAGCAACTCGCTTATCTAGGAGTGAGCATGTTTAAGCGATTAAACAGAAGCTCCCCGTGGGTGTGGATGACTGCAGGTATGGTCAGCTTATGTCTGGTTGCAGTGCTTGGTGTGATGCTGTTGATTGGTTGGAAAGGACTTGCCTATTTCTGGCCTGCACCTATCTATGAATTTCAAGTAGAAACACAACAAGGCACTGAAACATTGTTTGGCGAAATTTACGGTGTTGAATCCGTGCCTGCCAACCAACTTAAAGAGGCGGGTATTGAATTAAAACCGCATTTTGATACTGAGCAGAACCGCTTTTTGATCAAAATAGCCAACCGTGAGCGAGAGGATCATGACTTCGTTTCGGTGCTTGAACAAAATATTCTCTCGCAGAAGGCCCGCCCTGATATTGCCGTGATAGAGCGAACTGAGCATGGGGCTTTCTTCGGATTACCAACGGGCTATATGCACAATGGAAAGATTATTGACCATAGTGTTACTGCTGCATTTTTCGAAGGTAAGATTGACGTTGCTGAACAACAACGAGACGCCATAAGCAAGCTGGAGCAAGGCGATATAGAGAAAGCGAATCGTCAGCTAATTGCTTTGAAGTTGGAAGCTCAAGCTTACCAAAAAGCAGACCAAGCAGTTCCCGACTTTGTTCTCGATGAAATTGACACACTCACTGGGCGCTATCAAACGCTTGAAGCCACTTTGATTACGATGCGCACAGGGCTCAGTCTTGATTATCTCATCGTGAAAGAGCGGAGTGGTTTATCCATTAAAGTCCCACTCAATAATGTGCTGGCAATGTGGTATCCCAATGCAATGAGTTGGCATGAAAAGCTGCTTCACTGGGCGCACCAAATTGTCCGTTTTGTCACCGAGGATCCAAGAGAAGCTAATTCAGAAGGTGGTGTATTCCCTGCCATTTTCGGTACCGTTTTGATGGTGCTACTTATGTCTATCATGGTGACGCCATTAGGGGTGATGGCTGCAGTCTATCTTCATGAATATGCGGGTAAGAATACGTTTACACGTATTGTTCGTATCGCTGTTGTGAACTTGGCGGGTGTGCCGTCGATTGTATACGGTGTGTTTGGTCTTGGCTTTTTCGTCTATTTCGTTGGTGGAAACATCGATGATTTGTTTTATTCAGATACTTTGCCCAATCCAACATTCGGAACGCCTGGGCTACTTTGGTCATCGCTGACTCTGGCTATCCTGACGCTACCCGTAGTGATTGTGTCCACAGAAGAAGGGCTAACGCGTATCCCAGTGTCAGTGCGCCACGGCTCTATGGCTTTGGGTGCCACACAAGCTGAAACCTTGTGGCGCATTGTTTTGCCTATGGCAAGCCCTGCTATTATGACTGGCCTCATTCTCGCGATTGCCCGCGCTGCCGGTGAGGTTGCGCCCCTTATGCTGGTGGGCGTTGTCAAAGTTGCACCAAGTCTACCGTTAGACGGTAATTTTCCGTTCTTGCATTTGGATAGAAAGTTTATGCATCTGGGTTATCACGTCTACGATGTTGGCTTCCAAAGCCCCAATATCGAAGCGGCGCGCCCATTGGTGTATGCAACCTCATTGCTTTTGGTTACTGTGATAGTGAGTTTGAATTTAGCCGCTATCACCATTCGTAATCATCTGCGCGAAAAGTACCGCGCGTTAGAACAAGAACTGTAGGATCCCGAAAGGAACGAGCAACGAAATGATATCCATCAATGCCAACATAGGGTTACCCGGACCGATTGATCTATCGTCACTTTCTGATGAACAGACGACGCTGGCTATCCGAAATCTTAATTTGTATTACGGCAATTCCCAGGCATTGTTTGATATTAATATGCGTATTCCCAAAGGTAAGGTCACTGCATTTATTGGACCTTCAGGCTGCGGGAAATCAACGCTTCTTCGCTGTATCAATCGAATGAATGATCTGGTTGACGGCTGTCGGGTTGATGGTGAAATTTTATTGCATGGTACCAATGTCTACGACGAAGCCGTTGATGTGCCAGCGCTACGCCGAAGAGTGGGAATGGTGTTTCAACGGCCAAACCCATTTCCAAAGTCTATCTATGAAAATGTGATTTATGGGTTGCGATTGCAAGGCGTTAAAAATGCGAGAAATCTGGATGATGCAGCAGAGCGCTCTCTTCGCGCTGCTGCGCTTTGGGATGAGGTGAAAGATAGGCTTCATGACAACGCATTTGGTTTGTCGGGAGGGCAGCAGCAACGCCTTGTTATTGCGCGTGCGATTGCGATTGAGCCCGAAGTGTTGCTGTTGGATGAACCGACGTCGGCACTAGACCCTATCTCGACGCTGACCATCGAAGAGCTGATTAACGATCTTAAGCGAAAGTATACGGTGGTGATTGTTACACATAATATGCAACAGGCGGCGCGTGTCTCAGATCAAACGGCATTTATCAATCTAGGTAAACTGGTAGAATACGCGGATACCGACACACTCTTCACGACGCCTAAGAATAAGCAAACTGAAGACTACATCACTGGTCGCTACGGCTAAAGGATCCTGATTAGATGGATAATCACAATTTCAGTCGCCATATTTCGGGTCAGTTTAATGCTGAGTTGGAGTCCATTCGGACGCACGTTCTAGCAATGGGCGGGCTGGTTGAGCGTCAGCTAACAGACGCGTTGCGTGCTATACACTTTCAGGATGTAGATCTCGCTAAACAAGTTATTCGAGAAGATCACAAAGTGAATTCGATGGAAGTGGCGATCGATGAAGCTTGTACACGGATCATTGCTAAACGTCAGCCAACCGCAGGTGATCTGCGCTTGGTGATTGCGATCATCAAAACCATTACCGATCTTGAACGTATTGGAGATGTTGCAGACAGTATTGCTAAGATGGCGTTGGATAACTTTTCAAACCATCAGCAACCGTTTTTGGTTTCGCTAGAAAATCTGGGTCATAAAGCGGCTCGTATGCTACATGATGTACTTGATGCTTTTGCGCGCATGGATGTGGATGCAGCGATGAAGGTTTATCACAGTGATGATCATCTAGACAAAGAGTATGAGGCGATTATTCGTCAGCTTATGACTTACATGATGGAAGACCCTCGCTCAATACCGAATGTGTTGAAGGTCATGTGGTCTGCTCGTGCTATCGAGCGTGTTGGGGATCGCTGCCAGAATATTTGCGAGTACATTATTTACTTTGTTAAGGGTAAAGACATACGTCATACCAACAAAGAACAGTTAGAGAAAATGCTCAAGTAGACAGAAGCTAATCGCTGAAAAGCGAGTGCTTATCGGAAAGCATAATGGCATCGACATAAAAAAACCCGCTGATGCGGGTTTTTTAGTAACAGCGTTATCGAATCACTTCAAAGAAACTTGTACCAGCCTGAAAGTCTCCTTTCATGCCAATCAACTGACCGCTGTTATCAAAAGAGAGGATTAGCTCTTTTTGTTCAGGTTCTGAATGACCAGGTTTAAGCCATTGAACGAAATACCAAGTATTTGGATAGCCAGCTTCGACCAACATTGGTGGACCAAGTAAGAATTTGACTTGTTCTTTGGTCATGCCAAATTTGAGTTCTTCAACTGCACTTTGGTCGATGTAGTTTCCCTGATTGATATCTATACGGTAAACCAGCTTATTAACCCAAGAACAACCTGTCAGGCTGGCGAGGACAAGAGATACCGCAACGACGTGTTTCCAATGCATGACTTCTTACTTCATTTCTAAAATAGGGGACGATGATAAACAAGCAAGTGAGAGAAGTAAAAAACTCTTGTCTCAACTTGGTGTTCGACCGTGCTATTTCGAAAAAGTTTCTTTTCTGATTGCCGCTATGCCGCCACCAACAACTCTTTGGCATTCGCCAACGTGTGTTCTGTGATTTCGCTTCCTCCTAGCAGGCGAGCCAGTTCTTGCACTCGCGCGGTGACATCAAGCGGAATCATGCTGGTGGTCGTTGTTCCTTTCTCACTGGTTTTGGTGACAAACATTTGTTGGTGTCCGCAACCTGCGACCTGGGGTAAGTGCGTCACACACATGACTTGCGTTGATTCGCCAAGTCGGCGCAGCAGCTTTCCAACAATGGCTGCAGTTGGCCCGCTGATACCCACATCGACTTCATCGAAAATCAAACTTGGTGTATCGACTTTCTGAGCCGTAATGACTTGTATGGCGAGAGAGATACGAGATAGTTCGCCACCTGATGCTACCTTGCCCAGCGCTTGCATTGGCTGGCCAGGGTTTGTGGAGACCAAAAATTCGATGCTATCGACACCCATTGGTGACAGGTTACTGTCAGGCTGACTGTTGATATCAATATGGAATTTGCCATGTTGCATGCTGAGTTCATGCATGCTGGATGAAATCAGCTTATCAAGTTCTTTGGCGTAACGTTTACGGCTCTTACTGAGCTTTTCTGCAGCAGTAAGACAGGCTTGATGTTTCACGTCTACGTCTGCAGTTAGCTTTTCAATCTGGTTATCACTGTCATTGAGTGAGTCTAACTCGGCAACGAGCGATTGATGTGCCTGATAGAGTTCAGCAGGAAGCACTTGATGTTTGCGAGACAAGCGCATGATGCTTGCCATTCGATCGTCAAGGTAGCTCAAACGGGCTGGATCCATATCTAGTCGATCCATGTAGCTGATGATCTCGTGACTGGTCTCTTGTACCTGAATACAGGCCTCATCCAACATCTGCATTAGCGGCTTAAATTGGCTATCCATCGCGGTTAATTCAGCCAGTTTTTGCTGGGCAAATTGCAATAGGTGAAGAGCGTTATTGTCATCATCTTCACTCAGCGCTTGGATAACGCTTTGACTACAAATAGCAATGTCACCGCAGTTGGATAGGCGTTTGTGCTCGTCTTCAAGTTGGGGGTATTCGGTTTCACCTAGCGCTAACTCGTTGAGCTCGTTAACTTGATACTCTAAAAGCTGCTTTTGTGCTTCAAAAGCTTCTTTGTTTTTTTCTAGTTGTTTAAGTTCGTTACGCGCGGCACGCCAATCTTGATAGCGTTGACGCATGGTGACGAGAAGATGCTGGTGACCTGCATATTGGTCAAGCAAGGTGAGCTGGAAATCATTACGCATCAAAAGCTGATGAGCATGTTGACCATGGATGTTAATGAGGTGTTGGCCCAGTGACTTTTGTTGTGAAGCGGGAACAGGGCTTCCGTTAATGAAGGCGCGAGAGCGACCTTCTTTGGTGATCACTCGGCGCAAGATGCACTCTTCACCGTCTGCAAGCTCATTATCTTCGATCCAGCGACGTGCCGCTGGATTATTCTGCAAATGGAAGAGTGTTACGATTTCTGCTTTATCTTCACCAGGGCGAACCATGGATGCGTCTGCGCGGTCCCCAAGGCAAAGGCCCAGCGCATCAATGGCAATGGATTTACCTGCGCCTGTTTCGCCAGTGATCGTGGTCATTCCTTGATGGAAATCGAGTTCTAACGCTTTAACTATGGCAAAGTTTTGAATCGTAATGTGCGCCAGCATGTGTGAATACCTGTATCTATCATCACCTGTTTGTACATACAGTATATACTGTGTTTGTATACAGTAAAGTCGTTATGGCGGCCTCTTAGGGTTATTTTGTGATAGGGCTAACAAAAAAGAGCAGGATTGACCTGCTCTTTGGATGCTTATTCATCGAGTGATGACTAAAAAAGTTTATTTGACCATCCGAGTTTTGTTCGCAACGTTTTGTAGTAGCTGTAGTTTTTTGGATGAATCAGTTTGAGAAACGATGGGCTGCGATAAATATGTACTTCATCACCAGGATTGACGGGGAGTGAGACTTGGCTGTCACAACTCACTTCTAAAGTGCTCCCATTGTCTGGTGAAACAACGAGTTTGATGTGGCGCTTAGCATCAACCACAAGTGGACGACTTGAAAGTGTGTGGGGAAACATAGGGACGAGTGAGATTGCATCAAGGCTCGGCGACAAAATTGGGCCGCCGCCAGAAAGGCTATATGCTGTTGAACCTGTCGGGGTTGAAATGATGAGACCATCTGAGCGCTGTGAAAAGGCGAAGTTATCATCAATATACACTTCAAACTCAATCATGTGAGCCACTTGACCAGGGTGCAATACGGCTTCATTCAATGCGGCGTTGTGGCTTTTTATTTGGCCGTGGCGGTGCACTTCGGCTTCCAGTAAAAAGCGCGGGTCTTCAACAAAATCACCTGAAAGTACTGCCGATAGAGGCTCCTCGTATGCGTCAGGATCAAGATCGGTAAGAAAGCCTAAATTGCCGCGGTTGACGCCAATCACTGAAATATCGAAACGTGAAAGCACACGCGCAGCGCCTAGCATATTGCCATCGCCACCAATAACTATCGCAAGGTCAGCTTTAGCACCCATTGAAAGCAAATCGTGAAAATCTTCGGCAGGAATATCGATGTAACTGTCGAGCCTATTATCGACGAGCGTGCGATAACCTTGCTTCGTTAGCCAGTAGTAAAGATTTTCATGTGTTGTAACGGCTTCGGGGTTTCGCGGCTTGCCAACCAAAGCAATTGTTTCAAAACGCTTTGACATCTTATAGATCCTGCGTTGTCTAGTGGCTTGATTATATACCCAAATTCATTCGACATGTATGCGTTAGCGAGCTTTACCATCGGCTTAGATGACGGATATAAACGAAGCAAAAGTGCACCCAAATAAAGGCTAATATTGCCCTGTCGCATCGTAGAGGTATAAATATTCGGTAACTCTTGTCGAACTTTGCCGTAAATGACTCCTTGAAACACGGCTATACATCCCCATAATAAGCAAAACCGTCGAGATTGTTGCCCCATTGCTTAACAATGTGGGTTTCAACACAGAGTATTGTGTCGGAGAGAGCATGAACAAAGAAGAAAACAAGATCCAGGAAGACGAATTGCAAAACGAAAATGTTGAAGCAAAAAATGAAAATGTTCTAGATGCTGAAGCAGATGCAATGATTAGCCGGATTGCAGAACTTGAAGCGGCACTTGAAGAAAGTGAAGCCAAAGTGGGAGAGCAGCAAGACAGTGTATTGCGTGCTCGTGCTGACGTAGAAAACATGCGCCGCCGTACTGAGCAAGAAATCGATAAAGCGCGCAAATATGCGTTGGAACGATTTGCGGGTGAGCTACTCCCTGTTATTGATAATATGGAGCGTGCGGTTGAGCTGGCAGATAGAAACGATGACGCCATTAAGCCAATGCTGGAAGGCATCGAGCTTACGCTGAAAACGATGCAAGGCACTATCGAGAAGTTTGGCCTGAAAGAGTTAAACCCTCACGGCGAACCGTTCAACCCAGAATTCCATCAGGCAATGTCTATTCAGGAAAGTGCAGAGCATGCACCTAACACTGTGATGTTGGTGATGCAAAAGGGCTATGAACTGAATGGTCGAGTTGTTCGCCCTGCAATGGTAATGGTCTCGAAAGCCGCATCAGGCAACGTTGACGAGCAAGCATAATCGTCCGTTTTAAATAAAAACCCGCTTTTTGCGGGTTTTTTTCTTTTTGCCCCTTGAAAGCGGTAAAGCCGCCCCTATTTATTGTGCATCTAAAGAAAATTAAAAATTTTTCTTGTGCAGGGTTGAACCCTTTATCGCGACCCCCATATAAGGGGTAACGCAACATAGACGTAAGACGAATTTCGGAGAAAACCAAATGGGTAAGATCATTGGTATTGACTTGGGTACCACCAATTCATGTGTAGCAGTACTGGACGGTGACAAGCCACGCGTAATTGAAAACGCGGAAGGCGATCGCACAACGCCATCAATCATCGCGTACACCCAGGACGGTGAAATTTTGGTAGGTCAGCCAGCAAAACGTCAGGCTGTCACTAACCCAGAAAATACGCTGTATGCAATTAAACGACTGATTGGTCGTCGCTTCGAAGATGAAGAAGTTCAACGTGACATCGAAATCATGCCTTTCAAAATTGTGAAAGCTGACAACGGTGATGCTTGGGTAGAAGCGAAAGGCCAAAAAATGGCAGCTCCTCAGGTATCGGCTGAAGTTCTTAAGAAAATGAAGAAAACAGCAGAAGACTTCCTAGGTGAGGAAGTAACGGGTGCTGTTATCACCGTACCTGCGTACTTTAACGATGCGCAGCGTCAAGCAACTAAAGATGCTGGCCGTATTGCAGGTCTAGAAGTAAAACGTATCATCAATGAACCAACCGCAGCTGCTTTGGCATACGGTTTGGATAAAGAAGGCGGCGATCGCACTATCGCGGTTTACGACCTTGGTGGTGGTACTTTCGATATTTCTATCATTGAGATTGATGAAGTTGAAGGCGAGAAAACCTTCGAAGTTCTTGCAACCAACGGTGACACTCACCTAGGTGGTGAAGACTTTGATAACCGTCTGATCAACTACTTGGTTGACGAGTTCAAGAAAGACCAAGGTATCGATCTGCGTAAAGACCCGCTAGCAATGCAGCGTGTTAAAGAAGCAGCAGAAAAAGCGAAAATTGAACTGTCTTCAGCACAGCAAACCGACGTAAACCTGCCATACGTTACAGCAGATGCGAACGGTCCTAAGCACATGAACATCAAAGTGACTCGCGCGAAACTTGAGTCACTGGTTGAAGATCTTGTTCTTCGTTCACTTGAGCCATTGAAAGTTGCGCTAGCTGATGCAGACTTGTCTGTTAACGACATCAATGACGTTATCTTGGTGGGTGGTCAAACACGTATGCCAATGGTTCAAGCTAAAGTAACGGAATTCTTTGGTAAAGAGCCACGTAAAGACGTGAACCCTGATGAAGCAGTAGCTGTTGGCGCTGCAGTACAGGGCGGCGTATTGTCGGGCGAAGTAAAAGATGTTCTTCTACTTGACGTAACACCACTGTCTTTGGGTATCGAAACCATGGGCGGCGTGATGACTAAGTTGATTGAGAAGAACACGACGATCCCAACGAAAGCTAACCAAGTGTTCTCAACAGCTGACGACAACCAAAATGCGGTAACTATCCACGTACTACAGGGTGAGCGTAAGCAGTCGACGTACAACAAGTCTCTGGGCCAATTTAACCTAGAAGGCATCAACCCAGCTCCACGCGGTATGCCACAAATTGAAGTAACGTTCGATTTGGATGCTGATGGTATTTTGCATGTATCTGCGAAAGACAAGAGTTCGGGCAAAGAGCAGAAGATCACGATTCAGGCATCTGGTGGTCTGAGCGACGACGAAATTGAAAAGATGGTTCAGGAAGCGGAAGCGAATAAAGAAACAGATAAGAAGTTCGAAGAACTTGTTACTGCTCGCAACCAAGCTGACCAGCTAGTTCACGGTACTCGCAAGCAAGTTGAAGAAGCAGGCGATGCTCTGCCAGCCGATGAGAAAGAGAAAATCGAAGCAGCAATCAGCGAACTGGAAGAAGCGCGCAAGGGCGAAGATAAAGAAGCCATTGACGCTAAAGTTCAGGCTCTTATTGCAGCATCTCAAAAGCTGATGGAAGTGGCACAGCAAAAAGCTCAGTCACAAGATGCCGGTGAAGAAACTAAGCAAGACGACGATGTTGTTGATGCAGAGTTTGAAGAAGTCAAAGACGACAAAAAATAAGACTAGCTGATTAGCCGTTTTATTTTGCACGGGCGTAGGAGAAATCTCCTCCGCCCGTAGTTGTATGATGCGAAGCGGGTTAATGTTCGCTTGGTCTAAAAACAGGTGACAAGTAAAACATGTCAAAACGTGATTTTTATGAAGTACTTGGCGTAAGCCGTGACGCCAGTGAACGCGACATTAAAAAAGCGTACAAGCGTCTGGCGATGAAGTACCACCCGGATAAAAATCCAGGTGACGAGACGGCGACGGATAAGTTTAAAGAAGTCAAACTCGCGTATGAGATACTGACTGATGCGCAAAAGCGAGCGGCTTACGACCAATATGGTCATGCGGCCTTTGAACAAGGTGGCGGAGGCGGCGGTTTCGGTGGTGGCGGCAACGCAGACTTCAGCGATATCTTCGGCGATGTGTTCGGTGATATTTTTGGTGGCGGTGGTCGTCGTGGCGGTCAGGCTCGTGCTCAACGCGGTGCCGATTTGCGCTACAACATGGAACTCACACTGGAAGAAGCTGTTCGCGGCGTGAGCAAAGAAATTGATGTTCCGACTTATGTTAGCTGTGATCCTTGCGGTGGCAGTGGCGCAAAACCGGGTTCATCACCACAAACCTGTGGTACGTGTCATGGCCAAGGCCAAGTACAAATGCGTCAGGGTTTCTTTGCTGTGCAGCAGACTTGTCCAACCTGTCATGGTCGCGGAAAAATCATCAAAGATCCGTGTGACAGTTGCCATGGTCAAGGTCGAGTTCAAAAAACCAAAACTCTTAGCGTTAAAATCCCTGCAGGTGTCGACACGGGCGACCGTATCCGTCTGACGGGTGAAGGTGAAGCAGGAGAATATGGTGCGCCAGCAGGCGACTTGTATGTTCAGGTGCATGTTCGCGATCACCATATCTTCACGCGTGATGGCAACAACCTTTACTGTGAAGTGCCAGTCAGCTTTACCATGGCAGCATTGGGTGGTGAAGTTGAAGTCCCAACACTTGACGGGCGAGTTAGTCTGAAAGTACCTACTGAAACCCAAACGGGTCGTATGTTCCGCATGCGGGGTAAAGGTGTTCAGTCGGTGCGCGGTGGTGGTCTAGGTGATTTAATCTGTAAGCTGGTGGTTGAAACCCCAGTTAACCTAAGCAACAAGCAAAAAGAATTGTTACGCGAGTTTGAAGAAACCCTAGGTGGGAGTGCAGCTAAAAAGCACAAACCTAAATCTGAAGGATTCTTTGATGGCGTGAAGAAATTCTTTGATGACCTGACAAGCTAAGATTTAGAAAAAGAAAAACCGGCGAAAGCCGGTTTTTTTATATCCAACATTTATTGTTTAAGGCGTCACCATCTTTGTTTAGGTTCGATTGATCAGAACCAGCATTGATGACCATGATGTAGCAATCAGTATCGTTTTTTTGTTTAGACGTTGCTTTTGGTGTGGCCTTTAACTTGTAAGTATTATTGCCCGCACCTCCCACCTCAATACTGAAAGAGTATTCGTCAGACAACTGACAGCTTGTGCAATTGATTGCGTCAGGATAAGCCCCGTCAATTGTGTACTGTTGTTCCACCCAAACTTGCAATTGATACAGATCCGTCTGTACTCGGCTTCTTTCTGACTTAATCACATATTGTCCGAAGGCAGGAATCGAGATTGCAGCGATAGCACCGATTATGACCACGGCTACCAATATTTCGATCAACGTCATACCAGTTTGAAACGTTCGAGTTCTCAGTGTCATAATTTGTTTCGCCATACAGGATATTTGCTTACGTACCAGAGGGATAAATTATCTCTGTGTTAGCATTCAGACAAGTTGTGTGGGAATAATTGGATGCTCACTGTGGGTAAATGGAATCGACAGCTCGGATTGAGTTTAATTGAAATGATAACAACCTTGTCAGTACTGGCAGTGGTCACAGCGGTTGCTGTCCCCAATTTCATGTCAGCACATAAAACGGCATTGGTTGAAAACAAAGCGATGCAATTGCTATCGGTACTAGAGATGGGGCAATCAGAATCGCTAAAACGCCATCGCAATGTTTTCGTTCACTATGTTCCTACTTCTGAAAATACTGACGGCTGTATTGGCTTGAGTGAAAAATCAGATGTGGCGAATTTTGATTGCTCCGACAGTGAGGGGTTACAAAAAATTGTACTCAATCGTTTAGATTCTTTTTCTGTTCAGGAACCTGAGTTAAGCGAGCCGTCTAAACTCTTTCATTTCTCCTCTGTGACTGGGCTTCCTTCTAACAACAAAACAGTGAAGTTGACGTCGGGTACTGAAACCGGAAAGGAGTCAGGTGTCATGATCCGTCAATATTCCGGCCTAAAAGGGTGCAGTAATACCGCTATTGCCGATTGGGAGTCCTGCCCATCGTGAACGTATATCTTTCTCGGGGTTATACCTTGGTAGAAATGATGATTGGTATGACGGTTAGTCTTGTTGTGCTTGCATCATCAATGGCGCTTTTTTCTGTAAACACCAGTATGGGTAGTCAGCAACTTCAGAGCGATTTTTTGCATACACAACTTAATTCGATCGCAGCCAATATGAAGCGCGAAATATCGAGAGCGGGTTTCTGCTATGACTGCACGTCTAACAATGTCTTTTTGCTCAATGATGGCAGTACTACTTCATCCTCGATCTTGATTGATGACAGTACCACCCAAGAAACGGGAGATTGTATTCGCTTCGCTTATAACCATGATAAACGCTTGGGCGCAGCAACCTATGGGAAGGATGATGCAAAAGGATTTCGTTTAGGCACTGATCCTGACGGAAATGAAGTTATCGAAATCTACGAAAATTGGAAAGGATTAGAAAACTGGAATTGCAGCAGTGATAGCTCTGGTGGTGGCCTTAGTGGCTATTGGCGAGATATGACTTACGAAAGAATTGTGATTGATGCGCTTTCTTTTACGAGGTCGAGTTTTTCAGGTATTGGAAGCTCAAACAAGCTTCAATCTATACAGGTATTGATTGAAGCATCTTTAAAAGCTGATCCGACCATTAAGGATACGGTTGAGTTTTCTGTTTCAATTCCCAACGTGGATGGTTAGTGATGAATAGTCAAAATGGAATTGCAACACTCGCTGCAGTGAGTGGCATCTTAATCGTGATCGCTTTGTTCTCGGTATCTGTGGCGAGTTCTGGGTTGGGAGATATAAAGAAAGCTCAGAATTTGGTTGAGGATACGAGACAGAGAGCAAACGCAAAGACCGGATTAGATTGTGCGATTGCGGTGTTTGAACAGTTGAATCTAAATCCAACTGCTGAAAATTTTGTAGACAAATTTAATTTATGTAAAACGTCACGTGAAAGCTCTATGAGCTTGAAGACACATCCAACACACTGGGAATTAATCTCTAGCTTTGGTTACGCCTCTTATGTTGCGGTGATCAAAGCAGGATCAGGAGAAGATGCGGCCTTTAAAACCTCGGGTGATCTTACAATTGAAGGGGGGCATGCCTGGAAGTCTGTTATAGGAGAAGCGATTGACGATAAATTTGCCTGCACTGCAATCATCGCGGGAGGCTCTGTTACCATTGATGTTGGGAGCAGTGATGGTGCGTCATTCAATATAGTGACACCTGAATGCGCTGATGAATATAGTACAAATGTTATAGCCCATACTCCAGTGATAACAAATAGCTTTGAAAGCGACATATTAGTTAACCAAAACGGAAGCTTAGATGACCCAATGGACTTGTTCGATGATCTGTTTGGTGTGCCGCGAGAACAGTACCAAACAGTAATTGATAAGTATTCGCCCAAGCAGGTCGATATGAGTGGTATTGATATGACTACATGTGGAGCAAACATCAAATCGGCTATTAGTGATGCTGAAGTTTCAGGTAAAGATGATTTTATTTGGGTTAAAGGAGATTGCCAGTTAGATGGCATATCTAATCTCGGGACAGAGGCAGAGCCAGTGACCATCGTTATCCAGAACGGCATTGTTACAGTTCAGAGTGCTGTTTCTGAATTTAAAGGTACTATTTTCCAATATGCAGATAACTCTATGACGGGAGAAAGCCGTTTGGACTCTTGGGGGATAGTGGATGATGGCAATGGAAATCTGTCATGTACTTTTGGAATGCCAGCCTATGTATTGTGTGCCCAGTTAATAAATTTAGAAAACATGACAAAATCTAAGTGGGAGGCGCTGTCATTTTTCTTCTTTGGCTCTTTTACAAGCAGTGGGAGTTACATGGTTGATGTTCCTGGTGGGAACTCGATAATACGTGGCTCATTCAGCGGAGGTGCTCCAGACGACGATAATGTCTACTTATCAGGTAAGCCGACTCTAGTAAAAGGCAGCATTCATGACTTCTAATCGCGGATTTTCATTGATTGAAGTACTGGTCTCTATAGTTGTAGTGGCTTTGTCTGGAATTGGGACCTTGAAGCTCTATAGCTATATGGAAGTTGAAAAGGCCAATGCTGCCATGTTCGTTGAGGCCAAGCTTATTGCTGAATCTCAATTGGCTCTTCTTCAAACCGTTAACACTATTGGATCAAGTTGTGCAGAAAAGACGTTCGCAAACATTCAAGATTGTATCAATGAGCAAGATGAAGGTAGTCCTTTTACTGTAACCGTCACTAGCATCAAATCTTTAACGCATGAAACCGCAGCTGGAGAAGAAATATATGGAAAAGTCTACCAAGTAGCAGTGGCATGGACGGACAGAAATAATGAAGGAAAAACGCTGGCAATCCCTGTTTTTGTGTCTAAATACACCAATCTGCTTGAATAATGCGCGAGCAATACTGTTTTGTGATGTTTTTCACAGAAAGCCCTTGCCAAGATCTCAAGCCTCCTTATAATGCGACCTCACTGACACGGCGACCTGCTCCACACGGAACAAACAGCCCAATCAGTACGGCGAAAACGGCTTCAAAACTGAACGGAAATAAACGCTTGACGTTAACGACCCAATCAGTAGAATGCCCGCCTGCTTCAACGGAAAAGCCCAGTGCTTATCGCGGTTGAAGTGAGTCAACAAGACGTTTTGGAGGCGGTGAGCAGCACGCTGAAAAATCTCAAAATTTCTTCTTGACTTCATCGCCCGGCAGCGTAGAATTCGCAGCCCTGACGATGAGAAGACGTCTCCACGGAGTCGCTTCTGCAGTCAACGTTCTTTAACAATTTGACCTATACAATCTGTGTGGGCACTCGTACTTGATAGACATAAGATTTATCAATGAACTGAGTGACCCAAGATGGTTGAGCTCTTCGGAGTAACGCTGTCAACACAGTCAATGCAGATTTGCCTTAGGGCAAAAAAGTAATTCAGTATTCATTGAGCGTTAGACCTGTTTCTTCGGAAATAGTGATAACAAGAAAAATTCTAATTGAAGAGTTTGATCATGGCTCAGATTGAACGCTGGCGGCAGGCCTAACACATGCAAGTCGAGCGGTAACATTTCAAGAGCTTGCTTTTGAAGATGACGAGCGGCGGACGGGTGAGTAATGGCTGGGAACCTGCCCTGACGTGGGGGATAACAGTTGGAAACGACTGCTAATACCGCATGATGTCTACGGACCAAAGAGGGGGATCTTCGGACCTCTCGCGTCGGGATGGGCCCAGTTGGGATTAGCTAGTTGGTGAGGTAATGGCTCACCAAGGCGACGATCCCTAGCTGGTTTGAGAGGATGATCAGCCACACTGGAACTGAGACACGGTCCAGACTCCTACGGGAGGCAGCAGTGGGGAATATTGCACAATGGGCGCAAGCCTGATGCAGCCATGCCGCGTGTGTGAAGAAGGCCTTCGGGTTGTAAAGCACTTTCAGCAGTGAGGAAGGTTGGTACGTTAATAGCGTATTAATTTGACGTTAGCTGCAGAAGAAGCACCGGCTAACTCCGTGCCAGCAGCCGCGGTAATACGGAGGGTGCGAGCGTTAATCGGAATTACTGGGCGTAAAGCGCATGCAGGCGGTTTGTTAAGCAAGATGTGAAAGCCCCGGGCTCAACCTGGGAACCGCATTTTGAACTGGCAGGCTAGAGTCTTGTAGAGGGGGGTAGAATTTCAGGTGTAGCGGTGAAATGCGTAGAGATCTGAAGGAATACCGGTGGCGAAGGCGGCCCCCTGGACAAAGACTGACGCTCAGATGCGAAAGCGTGGGGAGCAAACAGGATTAGATACCCTGGTAGTCCACGCTGTAAACGATGTCTACTTGGAGGTTGTGGCCTAGAGCCGTGGCTTCCGGAGCTAACGCGTTAAGTAGACCGCCTGGGGAGTACGGTCGCAAGATTAAAACTCAAATGAATTGACGGGGGCCCGCACAAGCGGTGGAGCATGTGGTTTAATTCGATGCAACGCGAAGAACCTTACCTACTCTTGACATCCACAGAATTCGCTAGAGATAGCTTAGTGCCTTCGGGAACTGTGAGACAGGTGCTGCATGGCTGTCGTCAGCTCGTGTTGTGAAATGTTGGGTTAAGTCCCGCAACGAGCGCAACCCTTATCCTTGTTTGCCAGCGAGTAATGTCGGGAACTCCAGGGAGACTGCCGGTGATAAACCGGAGGAAGGTGGGGACGACGTCAAGTCATCATGGCCCTTACGAGTAGGGCTACACACGTGCTACAATGGCGTATACAGAGGGCAGCGAGACCGCGAGGTGGAGCGAATCCCAGAAAGTACGTCGTAGTCCGGATCGGAGTCTGCAACTCGACTCCGTGAAGTCGGAATCGCTAGTAATCGTGGATCAGAATGCCACGGTGAATACGTTCCCGGGCCTTGTACACACCGCCCGTCACACCATGGGAGTGGGCTGCACCAGAAGTAGATAGCTTAACCTTCGGGAGGGCGTTTACCACGGTGTGGTTCATGACTGGGGTGAAGTCGTAACAAGGTAGCCCTAGGGGAACCTGGGGCTGGATCACCTCCTTAACGATACTATTAATGCCAGTGTCCACACAAATTGTATAGGTTGAAAAAGTAAAGAGTGGTTGAGGTCCCAAGCCTCAACGCATCAGCAACGCGAGTTGTTGAAAGATAAGTGTCCCATTCGTCTAGAGGCCTAGGACACCGCCCTTTCACGGCGGTAACAGGGGTTCGACTCCCCTATGGGACGCCACGGGTCGTTAGCTCAGTTGGTAGAGCAGTTGACTTTTAATCAATTGGTCGTAGGTTCGAATCCTACACGACCCACCATTCTCTCCATGAGGGAATTAAAACTATCGTGGGCGATTAGCTCAGTTGGGAGAGCACCTCCCTTACAAGGAGGGGGTCACTGGTTCGAGCCCGGTATCGCCCACCACTCTCTAAAAATTTTCTGCAACGGAATCGCAGACCCAATAAGCAAATTATGTTATCGGGTGCGCATTTTTGCGTCGAAAATCATTAGAAAGTGGACATCTCTGTATCAGAGACACATCACTTTGCTCTTTAAAAATCTGGAAAGCTGACTAGTAGATTTATGACTTCTCTTTATAGAGAGGGAATAAATTGAAATCTGTTTCTTATCTCTCTACCCGAGAGGTAACGAAACAAAAGTTCTCAAAACGTTAATCCTGATGGGATTAACACCAAACACATTCAAGTGTTCTTGGTTTCATCGAAAGATGAACATATTTGAGTCCGGCGAAAAACCGTTCAACGTTCTTGGTTTCCACTTTTTCATAAAAGTAGGGTCAAAAACAGCGAACCGACTCTTTAACGAGAGTCACCTTGGTTGTTTGTCCATACATAAAGACCTCTTGGGGTTGTATGGTTAAGTGACTAAGCGTACACGGTGGATGCCTTGGCAGTCAGAGGCGATGAAGGACGTATTAACTTGCGATAAGCGTAGATAAGGCAGTAAAAGCCACTTGAGTCTACGATTTCCGAATGGGGAAACCCACGTGCATAAGCACGTATCATGCAGTGAATACATAGCTGTATGAGGCGAACTCGGGGAACTGAAACATCTAAGTACCCGAAGGAAAAGAAATCAATTGAGATTCCGGCAGTAGCGGCGAGCGACCCCGGATTAGCCCTTAAGCAGTTTAAGTGTTAGTGGAAGCCTCTGGAAAGTGGCGCGATACAGGGTGATAGCCCCGTACACGACAATGCTTTTATTGTGAAAACGAGTAGGACGGGACACGTGGTATCCTGTCTGAACATGGGGGGACCATCCTCCAAGGCTAAATACTCCTGACTGACCGATAGTGAACCAGTACCGTGAGGGAAAGGCGAAAAGAACCCCTGTGAGGGGAGTGAAATAGAACCTGAAACCGTGTACGTACAAGCAGTGGGAGCCTCTTTTATGGGGTGACTGCGTACCTTTTGTATAATGGGTCAGCGACTTACTTTTAGTAGCAAGGTTAACCGAATAGGGGAGCCGTAGGGAAACCGAGTCTTAACTGGGCGAATAAGTTGCTAGGAGTAGACCCGAAACCGAGTGATCTAGCCATGGGCAGGTTGAAGATTGAGTAACATCAATTGGAGGACCGAACCGACTAATGTTGAAAAATTAGCGGATGACTTGTGGCTAGGGGTGAAAGGCCAATCAAACTCGGAGATAGCTGGTTCTCCCCGAAAGCTATTTAGGTAGCGCCTCGGACGAATACTACTGGGGGTAGAGCACTGTTAAGGCTAGGGGGTCATCCCGACTTACCAACCCTTTGCAAACTCCGAATACCAGTAAGTACTATCCGGGAGACACACGGCGGGTGCTAACGTCCGTCGTGGAGAGGGAAACAACCCAGACCGCCAGCTAAGGTCCCAAAGTTATCGCTAAGTGGGAAACGATGTGGGAAGGCTCAGACAGCCAGGATGTTGGCTTAGAAGCAGCCATCATTTAAAGAAAGCGTAATAGCTCACTGGTCGAGTCGGCCTGCGCGGAAGATGTAACGGGGCTAAGCGATACACCGAAGCTGCGGCATCAACTCTTCGGAGTTGTTGGGTAGGGGAGCGTTCTGTAAGCCGTTGAAGGTGAACTGTAAGGTTTGCTGGAGGTATCAGAAGTGCGAATGCTGACATGAGTAACGATAAAGGGGGTGAAAAACCTCCTCGCCGGAAGACCAAGGGTTCCTGTCCAACGTTAATCGGGGCAGGGTAAGTCGACCCCTAAGGCGAGGCCGAAAGGCGTAGTCGATGGGAAACGGGTTAATATTCCCGTACTGCTTATAACTGCGATGGGGGGACGGAGAAGGCTAGGTGGGCTTGGCGACGGTTGTCCAAGTTCAAGTGCGTAGGTGGGTGTCTTAGGTAAATCCGGGACGCTATTAACACTGAGACACGATGTCGAGTCACTACGGTGATGAAGTCATTGATGCCATGCTTCCGGGAAAAGCCTCTAAGCTTCAGGTTATAAGGAATCGTACCCCAAACCGACACAGGTGGTCGGGTAGAGAATACCAAGGCGCTTGAGAGAACTCGGGTGAAGGAACTAGGCAAAATGGTACCGTAACTTCGGGAGAAGGTACGCTGCCTCCGGTGAAGTCCCTTGCGGATGGAGCTAGAGGCAGTCGCAGATACCAGGTGGCTGCAACTGTTTATTAAAAACATAGCACTGTGCAAAATCGAAAGATGACGTATACGGTGTGACGCCTGCCCGGTGCCGGAAGGTTAATTGATGGGGTTATCTTCGGAGAAGCTCTTGATCGAAGCCCCGGTAAACGGCGGCCGTAACTATAACGGTCCTAAGGTAGCGAAATTCCTTGTCGGGTAAGTTCCGACCTGCACGAATGGCGTAATGATGGCCACGCTGTCTCCACCCGAGACTCAGTGAAATTGAAATCGCAGTGAAGATGCTGTGTACCCGCGGCTAGACGGAAAGACCCCGTGAACCTTTACTACAGCTTGGCACTGAACATTGACCCTACATGTGTAGGATAGGTGGGAGCCTTTGAAGCATCGTCGCTAGATGGTGTGGAGGCAATCTTGAAATACCACCCTTGTATGCTTGATGTTCTAACGTTGGTCCCTTATCGGGATTGCGGACAGTGCCTGGTGGGTAGTTTGACTGGGGCGGTCTCCTCCCAAAGAGTAACGGAGGAGCACGAAGGTGGGCTAATCACGGTCGGACATCGTGAGGTTAGTGCAATGGCATAAGCCCGCTTGACTGCGAGAATGACAATTCGAGCAGGTACGAAAGTAGGTCATAGTGATCCGGTGGTTCTGAATGGAAGGGTCATCGCTCAACGGATAAAAGGTACTCCGGGGATAACAGGCTGATACCGCCCAAGAGTTCATATCGACGGCGGTGTTTGGCACCTCGATGTCGGCTCATCACATCCTGGGGCTGAAGTCGGTCCCAAGGGTATGGCTGTTCGCCATTTAAAGTGGTACGCGAGCTGGGTTTAGAACGTCGTGAGACAGTTCGGTCCCTATCTGCCGTGGGCGTTGGATGATTGAGAGGGGCTGCTCCTAGTACGAGAGGACCGGAGTGGACGAACCTCTGGTGTTCGGGTTGTCACGCCAGTGGCATTGCCCGGTAGCTAAGTTCGGAATTGATAAGCGCTGAAAGCATCTAAGCGCGAAGCAAGCCTCGAGATGAGTCATCCCTGACACTATAAGTGTCCTAAAGGGTTGTTGGAGACTACGACGTAGATAGGCAGGGTGTGTAAGTGCTGCGAGGCATTGAGCTAACCTGTACTAATTGCCCGTGAGGCTTAACCATACAACACCCAAGGGGTTTTAGCGGACTCAGATAAGAACGTTGAATGTGTATTGAGAAGTCACTAGTCAGAATTTTCCCAGATTTAGTATCTTGCCGTTATCCATAGAGATAGCGTAGGCAGGGTTTATTCTGGCAAAGCCGCCCACGAGCTGAGCGAGGAAGTGTACGACTGTACATGACCGAGTGAAGGAGGGAGGCAATGCAGCCAGAGTGACGCCTGACAAGCGGGATACAACAACAAAATTTGCTTGGCGACCATAGCATTATGGACCCACCTGATCCCATGCCGAACTCAGAAGTGAAACGTAATAGCGCCGATGGTAGTGTGGGGTCTCCCCATGTGAGAGTAGGACATCGCCAGGCTTCAAATTCGTTTTCATCTTTTTAAGAAAAAGATGAAAGCAAAAAGAAAAACAAAAGGCCACCCGATAGGGTGGCCTTTTTGTGTTTTTGATTTTTCCCCCTCGAAGGGAATGATATCCCTTCGTATCTTTGAGATTTTGCTCGTAGACATGAATGTAACGTTTATTACTTCAGCTGGTGTTAATGTCTGACATGTAAAATTGAGGGAGTTAACAGATACAGGGGGCTCAAATGAATAAAACACTATCAATAATCGTATTGCTACTGTCTATCTCTGGCTGCTCAAACGTTATTCTTGAAATGACGGAACAACAAGATTGGGTTGCAGTAGCTCAACATGATGTTGAGTTTGGTAAAAAGCAGAGAACCGATGATAACTTGGAGGAGCTTGGCGCTATTAGTTTTGAGGCAAAAGAAGAATATGTAGACGCATATCTCGCACATGTGAATTTTTATTGTGAGCCAAGAAAGGGTTATCTCGCTGGTCGTATTGGGAAGCCTAGAAATGATGTGTGCTTTACTACACCTAATGGGTGGATGTATGAGCAAAGTTGGCTGTCCGGAAGAACATCAGAGCGACTCTAGTTATTAATAAAAGACCAGCTAATGCTGGTCTTTTTAGATGAATTTATACTTGAGACTGTAACTAATTTTGTGTAACTGCTTATCACACCATACTCTAATGAGAGTTAAGGATAGGCAGATGCGCATGAACAAGAAAAAACTCGAAGCTTTCGCCAAGGAAGCAGCCAAAGGTATCAAAACACCTGAGGACTTGAACGAATTTAGTCAGATGTTGAAAAAGATCACCGTTGAAGCGGCTTTGAACGCTGAAATGGATGAGCACCTAGGCTACGAAAAACATCAAAAGTCATCGTCAAACAACAGTCGTAATGGCACGAGCAGCAAGCGTGTCAAAACCGAAGATGGCGAGTTTGAGCTTGATACACCACGCGACCGTGAGGGCTCTTTTGAGCCAGCGTTGGTGAAGAAACACCAATCCCGCTTTACCTCTATGGATGACAAGATCCTCTGGCTTTACGCGCAAGGCATGAGCACGCGTGACATCGTTAATGCATTCGACGAATGGTACGGCGCCGACATCTCTCCGACGCTGGTTTCACGCGTCACCAATGCGGTCATCGAGCAAGTTATTGAATGGCAGTCTCGCCCTCTCGATGCTGTTTACCCGATTGTTTACCTTGATTGCATCGTCGTGAAAATTCGCCAAGATAAGCGTGTCATTAACAAGTCTATCTTCTTGGCTCTGGGGATTAATACCGAGGGACATAAAGAGCTCATGGGCATGTGGATAGCCGAGAACGAAGGCGCAAAGTTCTGGTTAAGTGTATTGACTGAGCTTCAGCAACGTGGCGTTGAAGACATTCTCATTGCTTGTGTTGATGGCTTGTGTAGTGGTTTAATGATCCCTGACGCCATCAATGCTGTCTACTCCCAAACACACATCCAGCTATGTATCGTGTACATGGTGCGTAATTCATTGAAATACGTCTCTTGGAAAGATTACAAAGCGGTCACAGCCGCTCTGAAGCGCGTATACCGTGCTGCCACAGAAGAAGAGGCCTTGCTTGAATTAGAGCGGTTCGGCGAGACTTGGGATGCACAGTATCCACAAATCAGCAAATCGTGGCGTAATCACTGGGAGAATCTCAATACGTTGTTTAATTATCCTGATGACATTCGCAAAGCGATATACACCACTAATGCGATTGAATCTCTCAACAGTGTTATCCGAAGGGCTATCAAAAAACGGAAGGTATTCCCAAGTGATGATGCGGCAAGGAAGATGGTGTATCTGGCCATTAAGGACGCCAGTAAGAAATGGACAATGCCGATTCAAAACTGGCGCCAGGCGATGAGTCGATTTATTATCGAGTTCGGGGAACGCCTCGAAAAGCATATTAACTAAATGGCAGTTACACAGAATCTGTTACAGGCTCTAATACTTAGTTGTTTGCATGCAACTCTGCATTCAATTCTACTGCCGACTTATTCGTCAGACATTCGATCTTGCCAGTCAGCGAGTTTCGACGGAATAACAAATCTGATTTACCTGCTAAGTCACGTGCTTTCACGGTTTCCACTTCAGCACCGCCTGCATCCAGCATCGATACTTTAGTACCAGCAGTAACATACAAGCCAGATTCGATAGTACAGCGATTCCCAAGAGGGAAGCCTAGACCTGCGTTAGCACCCAGAAGGCTATTCTCGCCAATAGAGATGACTAACTGACCGCCACCACTCAATGTACCCATAATAGAAGCGCCTCCACCGATGTCGCTGCCATTTCCTACCATGACACCAGCAGAAATACGGCCTTCAACCATGCTCACACCTTCAGTGCCAGCATTGAAATTGATGAAACCTTCATGCATTACCGTTGTGCCTTCGCCTACATGTGCGCCCAGGCGTACGCGCGCCGTATCGGCAATGCGAACACCCGCTGGAACCACGTAGTCGACCATTTTAGGAAACTTATCGACGGAATCTACGGTCAGTGTTTCACCCGCTAAACGTGCTTCTATTTGGCGTTCAGCCAGTTCAGGTAGATCGATAGGCCCTTGGTTGGTCCATGCAATGTTGTGCAGCAAGCCAAAAATGCCATCCAAAACGATAGCATGAGGCTTTGCCAGTCGCTGAGAGATGAGTTGCAGTTTCAAGAAACCTTCTGCAACACTGGCCGGTTTTTCATCGTTTGCAAGAATAACCAAAACCAATGGCTGGTTAGATGTTGCTGCTTTCGCGGCAAAACTTGCTGCTAGTTGTTGGTCTGCTTTGGAAAATGCTGCTGAAATGGCATCACATTGAGACGCTTCTACGTTGAAAAACTGGTTACCTTCTTCGTATTTAACGACGTCAGCCAGAGCAACTATCAACGAATCTGACGGGTTTAGGGTTGGGGTTGGGAAAAATGCTTCAATGATTTTTCCGTCTTTATTTTTAGTTGCGGTGCCAAGCGCCAGAGCAAAACTTGCCATGATGAGAAGGTCTCCTTGTCTCTTTTCTGATCGCTGCATGAAACAGAGATCACTCAATATTGTGAATGCTGGAGACATCTTAAAGTGAAGGGAGACAAGATTGAAGGGCGAAGAATTAGATTCTTTCAGAAAACAGTACTTAGTGGAGGTTTCTCGACAATTAGACCGAAAACAGGTCTCAAAACAAAATAAAAAACGCCCCGATATCGGAGCGTCCTAGAAGATTATGCCGCTTCAGCGTCATCCTCTTTGGCCAGTTCAACTTTCTTCTTTGTCGGCTTTGGTGTTGGCTTGCGCTTTGCTCCCAAAGCACACAAAACGTCTTCGCGGTTTTGTGCCAAAAAGAGAGATAACTCTTCACGTTGCGCTTCATCTGCCGCAGCGCCACTTTTACCTAAAAGTTCGAATAGCTCATCAGCCATGTCGAGCATTTTGTCGTACGCATCAGCTTCCGCTTTAGAGGTAAAAGTCATCTTCTCTTCTCCATTGCGTTCAACCACATATTTGACGATAACGGCCACGGTTAACCCCTCATTAATTGTCTACTGTCTGTTTATACAGTAGAGTAAATGTATGTGTCTAGTTTAACCGTGATTAGTGTGATGGCATTAGAAAAATTCTCAGATATTTATTATCGCGCAGCGACAAGAAAAGGCAGCAATAGTGCTTTGGAACAACGCTTGTCGTATCCAAAATCTACTGAAGATTTGTTGAAAATCACCGATGACCGTTGGTTGGCGATGTTCAGTCAGAAGATTTTCCAATCTGGTATGAACTGGCAAGTAGTGAGAAATAAATGGCCAGGATTTGAGGAGGTTTTCTGGGGGTTCGATATCGAAAAGATGTGTTTGATCCCGCCTGAAATGTGGGAAAAAAAAGCCACGAATCCTGCCATTATTCGCCACCTTGGAAAAGTGATGACGATTCCTCACAACGCCCAGATGATTCAGCATGCCAGCAGAGATCGTGGGAGTTTTTCTCAATTTATTGCTGATTGGCCAAGTGCCGACATTGTAGGTCTATGGGCGTATCTGAAAAAACAAGGTAATCGATTAGGGGGAAATACGGGTCCCTATTCCCTTAGACTGATGGGAAAAGACACATTTATTTTATCTGGTGATGTTGAAGCTTATCTGCGAGCGCATAACATCATTGATGGTGGGCGTGATACTCGCAAATCTTTGCAAGCCGCTCAGGATGCGTTTAACTTTTGGCATGCTGAAAGTGGCCGTCCTTTCTGCCAAATAAGCCAAATCATCGCATTCAGTGTGGGCGATAACAGCAACTAACGCTGGTATATTAACCTGAAATCTGCCAGTTGGTACTGAAGGTGATAAATTGGTTGAGTAGGGGAGATAGGTGTTTGTCTTTATGACGGACGAGCCAGTACTGACGTCTGAGGTCTAAAGGTATATCAAGTAAGTGTAAACGGTTGTTAGACACAGCATGTCGAGCGGCGAGTTTTGATAAATAGGCGAGCCCTAATCCCGCGGCAGCACAGTTAATGATCGCTTCTGTGGTTCTGAGCTCAAAAGCAATGTTCCAATGTTCGAGTCGCGGTGCCATGCGTGAGAGAAAATGCTCCCGCGTCCCTGAACCCGTTTCACGTAGAATCCATGGATGCTCTTCAAGATCAAACAGTGTTAGCGTACTCTCTTGCACCAATGGATGATCCACGGCACAAGCGATACACATCTCATCTGACAGCCATGGTTCCATCAGTAAATCAGTATTATTGAGAAGACGCTTATTCTCTCCCTGCCCTTCAATTAATCCGATATCCAGTTCAAACGCCATCAGTCCATGAATAATTGTCTGACTGTTAGAAATCATTAATTCTTGATCGACATGATTGCTTTGATTGCGAAAGTCTCGTAGCAGGAAAGGTACCAATTGATTGCCAATGGTATCGCTAGCACCTATGCGTAAATGACCACTAAGTTCCCCTGTCGTATCCAATACTTTTATGATTTCATCGCTGCGCGTTAGTAACTCATCAGCAAGAGGCAGAAGGCGTTTACCGTGTTCGTTGATCAATAGGCGATTATTGACACGTTCAAAAAGGTTATGCCCGATCTGTTTTTCAAGTTCGGAGATCGCCATGCTCACCGCAGGCTTAGAGAGGTACAGCAGTGCTGATGCAGCAGTAATGGTTTTTTCTTGCGCGACAGCAACGAAAACTTGTAATTGACGTAAAGAAACAGACATAAGGTTAAGCTTAGTTGAAAGTGGGTTTAAATATATTCAGATATACTAAAACACAATGCCGTTCTATCATAATTTATATGTTTTTCTTCTAAAGACGTGATAGAGCGATGCGCAGACATTTAAATCTTCTTCCTACCCCCATGGCCGGTTTGGCGCTGGCAATAGCTAGTCTTGGTTGGAGCTGGGAAAATGCAGGTAACTTTAACGGATCGGCGCAATATATTGGAGCTGCTATTGGCGGCGTCATGCTGTTACTCATCGCATCCAAGTTTCTATTGAGTCCTAAGAACCTCTGGGCAGATCTGCAGCACCCAGTTGTAGGCAGTGTCGTCCCTACTTTTGCCATGGGTGTGATGATTGTCTCAAGTGCATTGGGGAAGTGGTCTCCTATGGCCGGCGACACCTTGTGGGTGTTTGCCGTTGCTATGCACTTGACCTTTCTCACCTCTTTTGTGTATCACCGAGCAAAGAGTTTCTCATTGAGCCACATGGTGCCAAGTTGGTTTGTACCACCGGTGGGTCTTGTTGTTGCCGATGTCGCCTTCTCGGGTAATCCTGCGTTGCGCCCGGTGGCTGATGCAATTTTGATCTTTGGTTTATTATCTTATGCCGTCTTGTTGCCGATGATGATCTACCGTTTGATCTTCTGTGGTGAAGTACCTGATGGAGCAAAACCAACGATTGCCATCATGGCAGCGCCAGCTAGTCTGTCGTTAGCGGGTTATCTCACCGTCAGTCAATCACCTTCGCCTGTGATTGTTGCAGTGCTACTCGGGATCGCGCTGCTGATGACCGCGGTAATTTATGTGTCATTCGCGTATTTGATGCGATTGCCATTTTCGCCAGGTTTTGCGGCATTTACCTTCCCCATGGTCATCGGTGCGACAGCACTTTATAAAACAGCGACTTGGATGCAATCGATAGGAATGGCACCTGAGTACGTTAACCAGATATCAGTGATTGCACTTATTGAGTTGGTCGTAGCAACCGTTGTTGTCGGCTATGTCTCTTTGCATTATCGCCGCTTTATTTCCTTGCAGTGGAAACAACCTGTTGCTGCATAAAAACTAAGTTCGCAAGATACTGAGTTTGTAAAAACTAAGTCTGCAAAAAAAAGCTCGCAAATTTGCGGGCTTTTTTCAACTTTCCGCTCACGCTTAACGGCCTGAAATTGCACTCTTGAAAGCATTCCGCCACAATCTCTCCATTCAAGTTCTCAAGAGTTCTGCACTGTGTTTACTGTCTACCATTCCAACCAATTAGATCTATTGAAAAGCTTGCTGGTAGCTATTGTTCAACAAAAACCGTTGGATAATCCTTTCCAGAAAGAAATTATCTTGGTGCAAAGTCCAGGGATGGCACAGTGGCTTAAGTTGGAGATGGCCAAAGAGCAGGGCATCGTGGCAAACGTAGAATTTCCTTTGCCTGCTACTTTCATTTGGCAGATGTTTACCCACATTTTGGATGGCGTTCCTCAGCGAAGCTTTTTTAATAAAGAAGCGATGACGTGGAAGTTAATGAAAGTGCTACCTGCCATGCTCGATGAGCCCGATTTCGCAGAACTCAAACGCTACCTCGAAGACGATATCGACCAACAAAAGCTCTACCAACTTGCTGGTAAGATTGCCGATATCTATGACCAATATCTGGTGTACCGTCCTGAATGGATTAAAGCGTGGGAAAATGAAAAGCCAGTACCAGAGCTCGAAGAAGAAAAAAACTGGCAGCCTTTACTTTGGCAGGCTCTCTACGATTACACGTTGCAGCAAGGCCAATCACCATTTCACCGCGCCAATCTCTATGAAGAGTTCATCGATACACTCGCTTCTCATTCATCCAAACCCGAGGGGCTGGCGGGTATTGAGCGCGTATTTGTATTCGGCATCTCAGCCCTGCCTCCGCGTTATCTGGATGCGCTGAAAGCCTTGGGGCAGCATGTTGATGTGCATTACATGTTTACTAACCCTTGTCGCTATTTCTGGGGGGATATTCGCGATAAACGCTATCTGGCGAAACGAGCCGCGGCAATGGATAGCCGTATTAGCCGCACAAACGGTGACGATGAACCCGCTCAATTCTCATTGCCGTTAGGCGGTGAAGATGATGCTGCAGAAATTGGCAATAGTCTGCTGGCTTCCATGGGTAAGCTCGGTCGTGATAATTTACTGTTGATATCAGAGCTTCAATGTCACGAAGTGGATCAGGGGTTTGTCGACATTCCACGCCACAGCTTATTGCAGCAAATCCAAGCTGATATTCTCGATTTGATTGAGCCGGGTAATGTTCTAGAAACCCTAACCAGTCAGAGCAAGCAGGAGATTTCGCCACACGATCGCTCAGTCACAATAGAAGTTTGCCACTGCCCAATGCGAGAAGTGGAAGTCTTGCACGATCGCTTACTGGATATGCTGGAATCCGATCCCTCTCTCACTCCTCGCGATATCGTGGTCATGGTTGCCGATATTAATGCCTACAGCCCTGCTATCCAGTCAGTGTTCGGGAATGCCCCCGGTGAACGCTACATTCCTTTTTCGATATCGGATCGTAGCGCCGATCAGGAAAGCCCAATTCTCACCACCTTCTTGCGTTTACTGGGCTTGCCAGACAGTCGTTGCAGCGCGGCAGAGTTATTAGAAATCCTCGAGGTTCCATCAGTGCTTCGCCGCTTTGGTTTTGATCACCGACAATTTGAGAAGGTGAAATTCTGGGTTGAAGAGGCGGGGATACGCTGGGGGTTAGATGATCAAACAGCTACACATTTTTCGCTGCCCGATCAGCATCAAAATACGTGGCAGTTTGGGCTCAATCGAATGTTACTGGGTTATGCGATGCCAAGTGAAAAAGGCTTGTATAACGATGTACTTGCCTATGACGAGGTGCAGGGGCTAGAGGCCGATGTCGCGGGTAAACTCGGCGAGTTTTTCCGCGTATTGAATGAGGCGCAAACTGCACTGACGCAAACTAAGATTGGTGAGGACTGGGTTCAGACACTTACGGTTTTGTTTGACGACATGTTTGCTCTTGATACAGATGAAGAATTGGCAGGGCGTCTGATCCGTGATCAACTTGATAACTGGCTCACCCAGCTCGATGATGCCGGTTTTAGCCAGACATTGTCGTTGGCTATTGTGCGCGATTATTTGAAAGAAAAACTCGGTGGTGAGCGAGTTAGTCAGCGCTTTTTGGCAGGTCAGGTTAACTTTTGTACCTTGATGCCAATGCGCTCCATTCCGTTCAACGTTGTGTGTCTATTGGGCATGAACGATGGCGATTATCCTCGTACTATTGCACCAGTCGGATTTGATCTTATGGCAGGCCGCACGCGAGCGGGTGATCGCTCTCGTCGTGATGATGACCGTTACCTGTTTCTGGAAGCACTGCAATCGGCACAGCAGCGTTTATACATAAGCTATGTGGGTCGTTCGGTGCAGGATAATTCTGAGAAAGTGCCTTCAGTGTTGATCAGCGAGCTACTCGACTATTGCCGACAAGGTTACTGCTTACAAGGTGACACTGCTCTTCCTGAGTTTGAGTCAGGGGAAAAGCTGCTTAGTTGCTTGGTTCATAACAATCCACTTGTACCATTTAGTCGTGTGGCGTTTAGCAGCGAAAGACAAAGCTATGCTGCCGAATGGCTGCCTGCAGCCAAAGGCGAAGGAAAGTTGGCAGCTTCTTTTCTTGGCGAACAGGGATTGACTGCAGAAAGCGAAGCGGACTTCGGGATTGTTGAACTGGCCGAATTACAGCGCTTTTGGCGTTTGCCCGTGCAATATTTTTTCAATCGCCGTTTGAAAGTCTTTTTTGAAGCGCCAAGCGGAGCAATGGAAGATGTCGAGCCGTTCGCATTGGACAACCTGCAACGTTATCAACTGCGTGATGCTTTGCTCTCACACGTCATCGAGCATGATGACAGTGAAGAATCACTTAATCGTTTCTTTCAACTGCAAAAAGCCAGTGGTGCCTTGCCACTCAGCCACTTTGGCGAGCTGACGCTTGAAAGTGAGCAAGCAGGCATTCTTGCCATGTACGAAAGGCTCAAACCGTATTTTTCAGAACGCCGCCAACCGCTTGAAATCAATTTGTCGATACCTACATCGCGAGGCACCGTCTTGTTACAAGGTTGGCTAGATGAACGCTATCGCGTAGGACGTGTTTTGTTCCGCAGCGGAAAAGTCCGTGCTCGAGACAGGTTGGCAGCGTGGATTGATCATCTGTGCCAATGCGCAGCAGGGGATATGACCGAGACGCGTTTTATTGGTGTTGATGAAGAAGTCATCCTCACGCCAATCCCTGCCGCTGATGCTGTCGCGTATTTGACGTTTTATTTAGAACAATATGATGAAGGCACAGAGCGACCGATGGCGTATTTGCCCAACACTGCGTTGGCCGGGTTATTGGCCTGCATCGACAAAAAAGGCAATTGGTCAGACGATGATGTAGTGCGAGATAAAGCCAAGATTAAAATGCGCGCAGCATTTGATGGCGGCTATATGACAACAGGCGAGGGCGAGAACGCCTATGTCAGACGTGTATGGCCTCAGGCCAGTGACCAATTATTGGATGACGTTTTGGCGTGGGGGGAAAACGTGCTGCTACCTGCGCTGAATGCAGAAAAAAAAGAAGACTAACAGCGGTTTTGTCAGTCTTCTCTCAATGCAGCACAGTGATCTGTGCTGCTTGTTTGCAAAGAATGGCTAGGAAGTAATGTTGAACTTTGCGAGTTGATTACGACCAGTCTCACTCAGTGACTTGACCTTGTCGCTAAGCACTAGCGTTTCTTCGCTGGCATCGCGGTTGGTATGTGAAATATCACTAACACTCACCACACTCCGTGCAACTTCCAATGATGCACTGGCTTGTTGTGAGGTGGAAGTGGCGACAGCGGTATTTAACTGTTCCAAGTCGTTGATAAGATCTGCCAGTGCAGACAATTGCGACTGTGCTTGACGCGCCTGCTCTAGACTCTGCGCAGTTTTGTCTGTACCACTGCTCATGATCTTCGCCGCTATTTGAGCGCGTTCTTGCAACTTCTCAATGATGGCGTTGATTTGCGTGGTCGACTCTTTAGTCGAATGAGCCAACTTTCTTACTTCATCAGCAACCACCGCCTGCGCTGCCTGCTCTAGCGGCTTCAATAGCGGCATTCAAAGCCAACAGATTGGTTTGCTCTGAAATATCATTGATAACAGTGACCACATCGCTGATCTGGTCGCTCGAAGCGGCAAGCTCACGAATGTTACGCTCAGCATCAATCACATCACGGTTAACCTCTTCAAACTTGCCAAGAGACGTTGAGAGTACCTTTTCCGCTTCACCCACCAGCATTCGTGAATGACGAGTACTGTCTTGTGCCGTCAGCGTGCTGGACTCTACGTCTTTGATGGCAGAAGACATCTCTTCCATGGCACTTGCGACTAAATCTAACTCCTGGCTTTGACTACGGATGCCATCTGTCGATCGAGTAGCCAGTTGCTCCATCGTTTTGCTGTCGCAATCAAGCTCGTGGAGCGTGGTATCCACGTTAGAGAGCAGAGTTTGAAGTTGTTGACAGGCATCGTTTAGGTTTTGCGCCATCTCTCCCAGTTCATCGCCACTATTAACGTCGGCCCTTGCGGTGAGGTCGCCTTTAGCAACAGCCCCTAACGCACGCTGGATTTCACGAATAGCTTTCAACAGCATACGGGAAAGTACTGTTGCCAATAGAATCAATACCATGGTGAAGGACAGCGCGAGTAAGGCAGATTTACTCGCCTCCTTCCAAACTAATGCTTCAAGGTCATCAATATAGATGCCCGTGCCAATCAGAAGCCCCCACGGCGCATGGCGTTTTACGGCGCTGACTTTTTCAATGGCGGTATTGCTACCAGGTTTGGCAAACCAATAACTGCTAAATCCACCACCTGCAGGTTGAGCCGCTTGCCTCATATCGCGTAACACCGCAGATCTATTGCTGTCGCGGAATGCATTGAAATCACGTCCGATCCAGCTTTTAGCACCAGCTAACATGGTGCCATTGTTATCAACAACGAAATAGTAGCCATCAGTACCAAATCGCAAGGGCTGTAGCGCCGCCATTGCATTGCTTAGCCCTTTTTCTGAGGCATCTTTTTGATAATTGTTGTCGATGATTTGCCAAGCAATATCAATGGTCTGCTTAAGATTGCTCTTTCTCTCCTGGAGTAGGTCATTATGTAGGCTTCGGACTTGGAAAGCGGTGAGAAGGGTAATGCTAATCACTGAAATGCAGACAATAAGCAGTAACTTATATTTCACCGAAAGATTTGCAACAAATTTTATACTAGAGATACTCAGCTTTTTAGTGTGCTGTAACAACTTTGAAACAAGAAGGGTCGCCTAATTTGAGGGGGGTATCAATAGCTATTCATACGCTGAAACATGTAATACTGAGAGTCTGGTCGCATGCATATTTTTCTTCGCGTTTTATGTCTAAGTTTTAAAGCGTGAACTGTCAATAAAGTCTGCGTAGGCATTTCAATTACATTCGGTGCCAGACTTGATAAAATCCAGCGATACATCTCAAGTGAGCCGACATTGCATGGCAATTCAACCTCTTCATCCCATGACTTTTCCGCTTTTTGGTCAGCGACTGATCGAAGCCTCTGCGGGGACCGGTAAAACCTTTACCATCGCGGGCTTGTACCTGCGGTTACTTTTGGGGCATGGCACTGAAGCGTCGGCACATGAAGTGCCACTGACGGTCGAAAAAATTCTGGTGGTGACGTTTACTGAAGCGGCAACGCAGGAGCTAAGAGATCGCATCCGTGCGCGTATTCACGAAGCAAGACTGGCATTCAGTCGGGGTGAAAGTCGCGATCCGGTCATTCAGCCATTGCTTGATGAAGTGAGTGATCACAAGCACGCTGAGCAACTACTGCTGCAAGCGGAACGCCAAATGGATGAAGCTGCGATATACACGATTCATGGTTTTTGTCAGCGTATGCTGACGCAAAACGCGTTTGAATCCGGTAGCTTGTTCAGTAATGAATTCATCACCGATGAGTCGGCATTGCGAGAGCGTGCTGTCTCTGATTTCTGGCGTCGTCAGTTTTATCCCTTGCCGAAATCCTTGGCGGGGGTAGTACGAAGCTATTGGGCGTCTCCACTCTCATTGTTGGGCGATGTTGGTGTGTATTTGTCGGGGCCACTGGTCAGCATTCAAGCGCCCGAGATGCCCGATGATTTAGAACAGTTGCACAAAGATAATCTAGCGCGCATTGAGGGTGTGAAATCGCAGTGGTGCGCTGCTGCGCCTGACTTAGAAGCGTTGATTTCGTCATCGGGCGTTGATAAACGCAGCTATAGCAAACGATCACTGCCAAATTGGCTAGAAGAAGTCGGTATCTGGGCTCTGGTCCCAACGATAAACTACGATTTTCCGACCAATCTACCTCGCTTCGCCGCATCCATCTTGAGTGAAAAAACCAAGAAAGGGGAAGTGCCCACACACACCGTTTTTGATGCCATTGATACTTTGTTGGCCTCTCCGCCGACACTCAAAGACGCGCTAACGGCACATGCCATTCGAGAAGTGCGAATTCTACTCGCGCAGGAAAAACGCCGCTTTGGCTGGTTATCGTTTGATGATTTGCTCTCTCAGTTGTCAGAAGCACTGAGTCAAGACAGTGAACGCGTGCTTGCAGAGCGGATCCGCACTTTGTTTCCTGTCGCTATGATTGATGAATTTCAAGATACGGATCCTCAGCAGTACCATATTTTTAGCGATATTTATGCTGATGCGCCACAGTGCGGTTTGTTTATGATTGGCGATCCGAAACAAGCAATTTATGCATTTCGTGGTGCGGATATCTTTACCTATATTCATGCACGTAGACAGATCACCGAACACTACAATCTTGGCATCAATTGGCGTTCAACGGCTGACATGGTGGCAGCGGTAAATCGCGTTTTCTCCTATGCTGACGCCCCGTTTATTTACGAAGGTGATATCCCGTTTACGTCGGTTGATCATGCTCCAGGAGCAGAAGACAGACATTGGCAATACGATGGCGCACAACAAGCAGCCTTAACCTTTTGGTTGCCGGATGACCGGGAATTGGTCAGCAAGAATGATTATCAATCGACTATGGCGATTGCTACCGCGAGCAGTATTCGAGAGATACTGACGGCGGGTAACGAGGAGCGTGCGCATTTTTGTAAAGGTGAGAGCCAAAAAGCCATTCACGCGGGTGACATTGCCATTCTTGTGAGGACAGGTAGCGAAGCGGCGAAAGTTAAGCAAGCGCTGGCGAGACAGGGCATTGCATCGGTCTACTTGTCCAATCGCAACAGTGTGTTTTCCAGCGCCTTAGCGACCGATCTACAGCGGCTTTTGGCTGGGGTGTTATCACCCGATAATGAGCGTGCACTTCGCGCGGCGCTCGCCAGTGGCTTATTTGCATTGACCGCAGAAGAGCTCGATGCCTTGAATCATGATGAAAAATCGTGGGAGCGGGCCGTTATCGAATTTGCCACCTACCAGTCAGTGTGGTTTTCACGCGGCATCTTACCTATGTTGCGTCAGGTTATGCAGCGTCGCGGTATCGCAGAGCGTTTATTGCTTGAAGACGAAGGCGAGCGAGCATTGACTGACTTATTGCACCTCGGCGAATTACTCCAACAAGCGAGCCAAACCCTAGATAGCCACCATGCGCTGATCCGCTGGCTTGCTGATCATATCGACAATCCCAATGGCAACAGCGAAGAGCAACAGGTGCGTTTGGAATCTGAACGTGATTTGGTTCAAATCGTCACCATCCACAAATCCAAAGGCTTGGAATATGATTTGGTGTATTTGCCCTTTGCGTGCAATTTCAGACCGTCAGACAGGCCGTTTTTCCACGACGAAGACAATACGCCGACCTTGGCATTGTCCAACCCAGAACCTGCGATTGAGCAAGCAGATAAAGAGCGTCTCGCTGAAGATCTGCGTTTGATTTACGTGGCATTGACCCGCGCTGTTTATGGTTGCTTTATTGGGTTAGCACCGCTGAAAGACGGACGTAAATCAACAGGGGATACTGGGCTGCACAAATCTGCGCTGGGGTATTTGATTCAAAAAGGCGAAGCAGGGGATGCTGATGCGCTTCACGCGGCTGTGATTGATCTTGTCAAAGACCAACATCAATGCACCGTTACCTCGCCACCAAGCGATGCCAGCGGAAAATTCGCGGCACAGGACGCGGTTGATGAGGCCATTGCTGCGCGAAAATTCAAAGGGACGATAAGACGCGATTGGCGCTTAACCAGTTATTCCGGTTTGGTTAAGCAAGGGCATAGCTCTGCGCTACCCGATTTACCTGCGTTTGATATTGATGCTGCCGACGAGCAAAGCGATGAGCATGAACCTATTGACCAGTTTGGATCGATCTTCCAATTCCCACGAGGTGCACGCCCCGGTACGTTTTTGCATACCTTATTTGAAAATGTTGATTTCGGCGAAGATATGTACAGCGAAGAAGTGGCGGAGATGATCCGTCATGCGCTGGCGATGGAAAACTACGACGAAGCTTGGGTGCCTGTTTTGCAGCGCTTGTTGACCGATGTTGTAGCGCAATCGCTTGGCGAGCAAGGACTTACGTTGTCGCAAATTGACGCGCCAGCACGGCTGACAGAAATGGAGTTCGTGATGCCCGTTGAACGTCTTCAATGTGGTCGCGTCAATCGCCTGATCCAAGCGCACGATCCGCTTTCTGCTAAGGCTTCTGAGCTTGGGTTTGATACGGCAAGTGGCATGCTAAAAGGTTTTATCGACTTGGTGTTTTGTTGGCAGGGACGTTATTACGTACTCGATTGGAAATCGAATTACCTTGGTGATACGCCCGCGGATTACACCGAAGCGGCGCTGAGTCAGGCAATGGTTGATCATAGATATGATTTTCAGTACCAGATTTATTCGTTGGCATTACATCGATTCTTGCGTCAGCGGATACCGGATTATGATTTTGAACGCCATTTTGGCGGCGTTTATTACTTATTTGTGCGTGGCATTGAAGCTGATACGCGGCATGGCATTTTCTACACCAAACCTTCTTATTCTCTGATTGACGGATTGGACATGCTTTTTACCGATGGAGAGAGCGCTGATGGCGATGAATGAGATGCTTCAGACGCTTTATAAGCGTGGCGTTATTCGGGCGATCGATCGTCAATTTGCGCTGTTCATTGCAGATCAGCTCAATGATACCAATACGAAAACTGCAGGTTGGGCGGCTTTGGTCAGTTTCGAGCTGGGCAAAGGCAATGTGTGCATCGATCTCGCCGCTATCGATCCAACAAGACTGTTTGACTTACCTGCGGCCGATTCTGCTCGCGTTGCTGCACTTCTCGAACCAGAACATGCACTGACATTGGTTGAGCAAAGTCCTGTTGTCGGTAAGGGCGATATTCCTACGCCACTCGTGATGGATGGTTCTAGACTCTACCTTCACCGTTATTGGCTGGCAGAGCAGCGCGTGGTGGCGGAGATCAGCAAACGCGTTAAGACGATTGAATTACCTGACGAAACACGCCAGCTTCTTGATAACTTGTTCGTGCCGGATATTGGCTATTTGAAAGAGCAATTTGCATTGTGGCCTGACGCAGAACAGCCACAAAAGCTGGTGGATTTTTTTGATGTTGTTGAGTCAAATCGCGTTGATACCCAAGCATTGATCACGCTGATTTCATCCGGTGCCAGTCATGAAGCAATATTGTCTGCAGTGCCAGAGTCGGCTCGACTCAATTGGCAAAAGGTCGCTGCTGCCGTGGCACTCAGTTATCGCTTTACAGTGATTTCAGGTGGTCCGGGTACAGGAAAAACCACGACAGTGGCTAAATTACTCGCCGCGCTTGTTAGTAGCAGTGACAAAGCGTCAGGGCTGGATATCAAGCTGGTGGCACCAACAGGAAAAGCGGCAAACCGACTTACAGAGTCAATCGGAAAAGCGGTTGCTGCATTGCCAGTAGATGCGAGTATTCGTGAAAGAATTCCGGTGCAAGCGTCCACCATTCACCGTCTGTTGGGGGCCATTCCGAACCGCGTTGAGTTTCGTCATCACGAGGGTAATCGACTCCATCTTGATGTGCTGGTGGTCGATGAAGCATCAATGGTTGATTTACCGCTAATGGCGCGATTACTTTCAGCACTGCCCGATCATGCGCGTGTTATCTTGCTTGGCGACCGCGATCAACTCGCCTCGGTCGAGGCCGGAGCGGTATTAGGTGATATTTGTGATGGCGCTGATGCGGGTTACAGTCCATCGCGTGCAAATCAATTATCAGCACTCACTGGATTCGAACTGCAAGGGCATGAGCATGTACCCGCCGTGTCCGATGGGGTTTGTCTGCTCAAGAAAAGCTATCGTTTTCACGCACGATCGGGTGTTGGTCAATTAGCTAACGCGATTAATGCTGGGGATCCGAAGCAATTAGAAAAGGTGTTGATGCAGGGCTTTGCCGATATCGCATTGCATGATTTAGACGGTGATGTATACGGTCATGCGATTACGCAGGCGGTAGAAGGATATAGTGCCTACCTCCGTGCACTATTAGCAGGAGAAGACCATCGACAGATACTGCGCTTGTTTTCTGATGTGCGCCTATTGTGCGCGTTGGCGGATGGGCCGTTTGGCGTGAAAGGGCTGAACAGTGCGATTGAGAAAGCCTTGTCAGCAAAACGCCTAATTGCTCCCGGAGAAGAAGCTTTCTATTCCGGTCGACCGGTTATGGTGATTCAAAATGACCATGGCTTAGGTCTTTATAACGGTGACATTGGCATTGTGGTTAAGCAAGAGGATGGTTTACGAGTGGTGTTTGAAATGTCAGATGGCACCGTGAGAGCTTTCTTACCGAGTCGCTTACCTGAGCATCAAACCGCGTATGCGATGACCATCCACAAATCTCAAGGTTCGGAGTTCAATCACACGCTGTTGGTGTTGCCACCAACGCCAACACCCGTCATGACGCGAGAGCTGGTATATACCGGCGTCACTCGGGCAAAGTCGAGGTTAGATGTTTACGCAACCCGCGCCAGTTTGGCGCGGGCAGTAAGAAGGAAAACGCAGCGCTTTAGTGGGTTGGCAGACGCATTACGTGCCCGTTAAGATCTAGGGTTAGTACCTTAGATCGGCGTTGCAGATTGTAAAGCTCCTGCTTGGCATCAGGGAGCGCACTCACATCTGCTTCGGCAAAACCGTGTTCGCGGAACCAGTGAATACTGCGTGTCGTGAGCACGAAAATGGTTTTAAGCCCATCTTGCAATGCTTGTTGCATGATGTATTGCAACAAGCGCGTACCGCGCTCGCTGTCACGATATTCTGGTTGTACGGCAACACAGGCCATCTCAGCGCTCTTTGATTCAGGGTAGGCGTAAAGGGCTGCACAACCGATGATACGATCGTCGCGTTCAATGACGGTAAAGCGAGGGATTTCTTGTTCGAGTTGCTCCCGTGAGCGCCGAACCAAAATGCCTTGTTCTTCCAGCGGACGAATGAGATCTAAAATACCGCCAATATCATTAATAGTCGCCTGGCGGATTTGCTCGGCACTTTCCGTGACAATTTGGGTGCCAATCCCTTCAATCGAGAATAATTCTTGGATTAAGGAACCATCGACTTTGTAGCTCAGAAGGTGGCTTCTTGGCACGCCAGAGCGACAGGCAGCGACCGCACCACGCAAAAAGCGGACAGTGCCTGACTGAATGTCTCCCGCCTGTTCGCGCTGGTGTAGAATTTCTTCAACCTGATGCGGGAAAAGCTCAGACAATACATTGCCGTTCGGGCCTATCACACCTTGCAATGAACAGAATCCGATTAATTTGTCGGCATTGAGACGAATTGCAAGTTGAGTCGCAATTTCTTCTGAGGTGAGATTAAAGCACTCTCCGGTAACAGAGCTTGCGACGGGGCCGAGTAAGACGATCGCACGCTGATCGAGCTGACGGTGAATACCTTCAATGTCGATCCGGCGTATTCGGCCGCTATGACAATAATCAATGCCTTCATCGACGCCTAGAGGCTGTGCGATGACAAAGTTACCGCTCACGACGTTGATTTGTGCACCAGCCATTGGTGTATTATTCAGGCTCATTGAGAGGCGAGCGGTGATGTCTAGCTGCAACTGCCCAGCAGCCTGTTTGACGACCTCCAGCGAAGCGGAGTCTGTCACCCTTACACCATTGTGATAGGGCGTTTCTAGCCCTTGCTTGTCTAAAAGCTGGCTAATTTGAGGGCGCGCGCCATAAACCAGAACAAGACGCAGACCTAAGCTGTTGAGAAGCGCAATATCGTTGACGATATTACCAAAGTTGTTATCCGCGATCGCTTCACCGCCCAGCATGATGACGATGGTTTTATTTTGGTGTGCATTGACATAAGGCGCAGATTGCCTAAATCCTTTTACAAGTGCTGTACTACGAAGTTTCAACACCTTACTCCATTATTATGATTTTATATGCTTCAATATTGACTAAATATTCCATGTTTGGCAAGGGGGGTGATATACCTTCAAACTATTGATGCCCGCCTTTATCGGCAGTTCGAGAGTTTTTATAATAAAATGGTTAATAAACAAATCCTTTTCTTCTCTCTGGTGAGACTTTATTTGTGAGCATTGTTGGACAATCTATCGCGCTCTTTGTTCTACTGATTGGCGGATTGGTCGGTTTTTTGGTTGCGAATGACGTGCCGATTTTTACCGAAGTTGATCAAACTGTCATTTATGGCGAGTGGGTTGAACAAGGGGTGGCACCCTATGCTGCGGACAAATTTGAAGTTCGTAAAGACGGTATCTATACGAAAGGCGCTCGCACCACAAGCCACTATGAATTCACGGGCCGTAAGTTGATTTATACCGTCGGTAACCATACGTATTTGTATGTTATGGAAGATGACAAAACACTACAAAGAGAAAAACCGTATCACTACAGTACACCTTTCATCAAGGTACGCTGATACGGAGACTGAGTTATTGCAGCTTAATAATTTGCTGGCAACACGCTGAGCAATTCAGTCACGGGTGTTAATCCCAAAGCGACGCGTCGAATGCGATCGGCGACATCATCATTTCCGCCTAAACAGCGTCGAATACTTGAGTTGATCATTTCTTTGCTGCTGCCGTCACTGGCGAGTGTTCGAATCCACTGATATTCGATCGATTCGGGATCTAGCAGTGTTTTACGACCTATTTTCAATTCCATCTCGTACTCCCTTACGAAATCAATGTTTAACTTTTAAGACACTTTCATTACGGATGATTAGAACCAATTTTGATTACAGTAATGTGACAAAATGTTGCAAGCTGAGTGGTGTTGGATATGGATCGCATTCTAAAGGGCACTATAGGTAAGGGTTTTACGGGTTTCATTTGCAGAAAATCTGTGCATCTGTCACCCTCTTTTTATTGTTTTATCTATCAGGATTAACCGTGAATCGCGCACTCTGTGTTGTTGGCATTTCTATACTTTTAGCCGCATGTGCTCGTCCTACTGATCGTGGGCAGCAATATATTGATGGACGCTTTGATGAGGTGCTCAACCCGATTGAGTCAGTCGCGTCTGATCAGCCAAAAGATTACAGTCTGTTTCCCGCTCAACTGGAAAAAGTGGAGTCACTTTCGCCTTCACTGTCTAAACCCAATCAGCCGCTTTATGACAGTGTTAAAGCTTGGCTCAATGAAAGTGGTGAACCAACAGCATTGACTGATTACGGTATTCAGCTAGAACAGATGGGCGGTGGTGATGGCTTCGGCAATGTTATGTTCACTGGCTATTTTTCGCCTGTGATTGAGATGCGCCATCAGCCAGATGTTTTATTTCGCTATCCTGTTTATGCCATGCCTACTTGCGGCGAGTCGTGTCCAACGCGCGAAGAAATCTATAATGGTGCTCTTGAGGGTTTGGGACTTGAACTGGGCTACAGTGCATCACTCATTGATAATTTCATTATGGAAGTACAAGGCAGTGGCTTTATCCATTTTGGTGATACCGATCAATTGGAGTACTTCGCCTACGGTGGGAAAAACGGTCATCCCTATGTCAGCATCGGTAAAGTGCTTATCGAGCGTGGAGAAGTATCGCGAGAGAAAATGTCACTGAAAGCCATTAAAGATTGGGTAGAAGCGAACGATGAAGTCAGTGTGACTGAACTTCTCAATCAAAACCCTTCCTATGTGTTTTTCTTGCCAAGAGCGGCTGACCCCGTCTCAGGTACCGCAGGTATTCCGTTGTTAGCGGGTGCGTCTGTTGCGGCTGACCGTGAATACTTACCAATGGGGAGTGTGCTATTGGCAGAGGTGCCTCAGCTTGATAAAGAAGGCAATTGGAATGGTCAGCATGTGCTGAAGCTTCTGATGGCATTGGATACAGGCGGAGCAGTGAAGAAAAATCACCTCGATCTTTATCATGGTACTGGTGAAGACGCTGGCATTAAAGCTGGGCATCACAAGCACTTTGGTCGTGTTTGGAAGCTAACTAAGCCGCTTACGGTTGAATCGTTATCTGTTAAGTCTCAATAAAACACTTAATTGAAATGGGGCTGGCGTAAGCAATAAAAAAGGCGGGAGTATTTTATACTCCCGCCTTTTTTGATCGTGTAAGCCGTCTTATTTAAGCAGACCTGCTTCTTTGTAGTACTTTGCTGCGCCAGGGTGAAGAGGTGCAGACAGGCCATCTGCAATCATTTCTTCTTTTTTAAGGTTTGCGAACGCTGGGTGCAGACGACGGAAATCATCAAAGTTCTCGAACACAGCTTTCGTTACGTGGTAGATAACTTCTTCTGGTACTTCAGTAGAAGAAACGAAGGTCGCACCTACACCAAAGGTTGCTGTGTCAGCGTCGTTACCGCGGTACATGCCGCCAGGAATAGTCGCCGAACGGTAGTAATCGTTATCGCTAACCAACTTCTGAGCAGCCGTATTGTTTACTTCTACGATGACGCTGTCACATGCAGTGGTTGCTTCTTGGATTGCGCCACTTGGGTGACCCACGGTGTAAACCATGGCATCGATTTTGTTATCACAAAGCGCTTTAGATTGCTCTGCCGCTTTCAACTCGGAAACTTGTTTAAAGTCATCCATTGTCCAACCCATTTCGGTCATCAGCACTTCGATAGTACCGCGCTGACCTGAACCTGGGTTACCGATGTTTACACGTTTGCCCTTCAAGTCATCAAACGTTTTGATGCCCGAGTCAGCGCGTGCAACCACTGTGAACGGTTCTGGGTGAACAGAGAACACGGCACGAAGGTTTTTGTATGGACCTTGTTCAGTGAATTTGCTGCTACCGTTGTAAGCATGGAACTGCCAATCTGATTGGGCGATACCCATGTCAAGCTCGCCAGCACGAATGGTATTGATGTTGTAGATTGAACCGCCAGTTGATTCAACTGAACAACGGATGCCGTGCTCTTTTTTCGATTTGTTGACCAGACGACAAATTGCACCACCAGTTGGGTAGTACACACCAGTGACACCGCCAGTCCCGATTGTTACAAACTGGTTAGCCTGTGCAGGCACGGCGGTTAAAGCAGCTGCAAAGCTCATTGCGGCCAGTGTTGGTTTTAACGCTTTCATGCTTTATTTTCCTTGTCTACGATGTGATTGCTATCGCGGTGCGAGTCCGCTTGTTGTAAAACTGTAACTCCGCTGTAAGATTAAATTATCTGACAGTTGCATTTTAGATCGCAAGAGATATACCTCACGATTCAAAGCTACGAAAGATATTTTTCCTTAAATCTTCCACAGAGTTGATATATAAACCCATGTTTTGAGACAAAACCGTGATTTGCTGGACAAGCTCTGCATTGTTATCCGCATACTGTCCTATTAAATTCATTAGATTATTTTCAAATCCGACCCGAACATCGCCACTCAATGACATTGCTGCACTTAAGCATTGATGCTCATTCTGTCCAAATGCACATGTTGCCCATGAAATACCCTCATCAGACAAACGTTTAATGTCAAAATCGAGCAGATCACGAGGGGCTGACAACATGTCTTTTTTGTACTTTCCTAGTACCAATAGTAGGTGATGTCCGACATTTGGCAAAACCTTGTCATTAACCATCTGAAAGTAAAGGGATAAATCCGCAGCATCATACAAAATGTATTGCACATAGATTTGTCGTTCGGCCAGTTCAAAAAAGAAGCGGCTGGCTTCTTTTTCAAAGCTCGCATTCGGGCGGAGTTCTCGAAGAGCAAGAGAGACAGCTTCGGGATCTGTGCCTCTGACCAATGCCATTTGTTCGCTAGGTTGATACTGGCCTATTGCCTCGGTGGTCTGTTGGATAACTAGCCGGGAATCAAAACGCGCCCGTATTTCTGTTAACCACTCACGGTTCAGCCCCACATCTAATGAATGCTTTCCATGTGCGTCTCGCACGTGCATGTGCGCCATGGCGGCGCCGGCATCAGCGCATTGCGCTAAACATGTGCTCATTTCATCAACAGTTAGGGGGAGTTGGCTGTGTGCATCCTTGCCCCGTCGCGCCCCGTTTGGCGCGACAATAATCGTTCTTCCTGTTTGCACGATATATCCTTATGCGAAGACATTGTCCATGGTGGTGCAGAGTCGGCGTACCAGTTCGTCCATTTCTTGCTCGGAAATAATGAAGGGAGGCGCCAAGAGAATGTGATGTCCGTTAATGCCATCCAGTGTGCCAGCCATGGGATAGCACATTAATCCTTGTTCCATTGCTATTTTCTTCACCTGCTGGTGGAGAGAACGTTCTGGAGAAAAGGGGCTTTTGCTGACTCTGTCTTGCACCAGCTCTAGACCAAGGAACAAGCCCCGCCCTCGAATATCACCGACAAATGGGTGCGTTCCTAATTTTTGCTGTAACTGTTTGACTAAGTATTGACCCTTTTCGGTCACTTCTGCCAGCGTCCCTGATTCTAACGCATCCAAGGTAGCGCAGGCTGCTGCACAGGCCAAAGGATGAGCCATGAAGGTGTGTCCATGTTGAAAGTATCCCGAGCCCTGCGAGATGGCGTCGTAGATTTTGCGGTGGATCATAACGGCACCAATGGGTTGATAACCTGCAGCCAACCCTTTTGCTAGCGTCACGAGATCAGGAATAATATCTTCTTGTTCATATGCATAGTAGGTGCCCGTACGACCACACCCGCACATCACTTCGTCAAGGATCAAAAGTACGCCATATTTGTCGCAGATCTCTCGAATCCTTTTGAAGTAACCTTTTTCAGCGACCAAAGCACCTGCCGTTGCACCGACGACGGGTTCTGCTACAAATGCGATCACGGTTTCAGGCCCGACAGCTAACAACCTTTCCTCGAGTTCGTTGGCGACACGTTGTCCATATTCGAAATGGGTTTCATCCTCTTTTTTATCACGATAGGCGTAACAAGGCGCGATAAGCTCACCGTTTTGTAGCAGTGGTGCGAAGGGCTCTTTTCGCCACATGTTCCCACCTACGCCTAGCGCCCCTAGCGTATTGCCATGATAGCTCTGACGTCTTGCGATAAAACGAGTGCGAGACATCTCGCCTTTTTCAATAAAATATTGTCGCGCCATTTTGAGGGCCGACTCTACCGCCTCCGACCCTCCACTCACGAAGTACACGTGGTTTAGCGGACCAGGCGCTTTGTCAGCTAATCGTTCAGCCAGCTGTTCTGCAACCGGAGAGCTAAAAAATCCAGTATGAGCATATGGAATGGTGTGCAGTTGGTGCTGGATGGCATTTAATACGCCTTGATGGCTGTGCCCGAGGCAAGAGACTGCCGCACCTCCGCAGCCATCGAGATATTGTTTTCCGTTAGCATCAAGAAGAAATACTCCCTCCCCGCCAGAAACTAAAGGAGGGTTTGAGTGACAGTGCCGTTGCAGTATGTGAGTCATTGTGTTTATTTCGCCGCATTTTAGATGAAGTTGAGCCGTTTACTCACTTCAGTATTAGCGGGTTGGAAATTGTACGGCAAACGATATAAATTCAGAGGGTATGCTAAAAATTCATAGCTAGGCCGAGAGAAATCAAAATGACGATGCCAATTCCGCCCATGAAAACCTTGCGCACCTTTACAGTGGTTGCACAAACTTTGAGTTTTTCGAAGGCGGCAAAGCGACTTAATCTGACGCAAAGCGCGATCAGCAAGCAGATAAGTCATTTGGAAGAGTTAATGGGGTGCTCATTGTTCGAGCGAAGTGGTGGCCGCGTTGAGCTGACAGAAGCGGGTCGTCGTTATTTACCTTCCGTTGTCGAAGCGTTGGAAAATTTGCAGCATGCTACGTCAACAGTGATGCAATCATCGGAGACCAAAAGCCATGTTGAAATATCCGTACCTCCTTCATTGGCCAGTATGTGGTTAATTCCCAGACTGACGGCTTTTCGCGCACAGAATCCCAACATCGAACTTACCGTAAAAGCAAGTGTGACGTCTGATGCTCAGAATCTTTATCAAAGTGATATTGCAATTCATTGTTTACCGCTTTCAACCCAAGAAGAAGATGCTGAGTTGCTCATTCGCGAAAAGTTGAGGTTAGTGATTCATCCTGACCAAATGTCGCAAGATGTAATGGAGATTACTGATCTCTTATCGCTCCCTTCTATCAGTCATATTACTCGCCCTCAGATATGGAATCAGTTCTGGCACCACCATGCTGTTGCGCCAACTGGGCCAATTTATGGTACAGGGTTTGAACATTTCTACATGGCATTGGAAGCAGTCAGATATCAACAGGGAATGGCGTTGATCCCTGGTTTTTTAGTGCGAGATTACTTGAAGCAGGGGGTGGTGATTAATCCATTGTCGTTGCGATTTGATAGCCCCTATGGCTATTTTTTGTTTAGCCATGGGTACAAGCGAAGGCTTGGTCCAGTGAAGCAAGTCATCGATTGGTTTAAGCAAGAAATTATTCGCCCCATTAGCTAATCAACAATAGGGACACGCTCCCAGATAGCATGGACATTTTGGCGTCAAACGCGTATAAACCGCACTTTATAATCACCACCCAAACACTGAGCGATTTAGTATGACCACAACATCACCAGCATCAGAAAGCTACCAGCAACGCTTTGGTGGCACACGCCGTTTATATGGCGTGACCGAGCTTGAGATTTTAAGGCAATCTCACGTTTGTGTGATTGGGATTGGTGGTGTCGGCTCATGGGCGGTGGAAGCGCTGGTGCGCAGTGGCATTGGTGCACTGACGTTGATTGATATGGATGATATCTGTGTGACTAACATCAACCGTCAGATCCATGCCATGGCAGGAACAATCGGACAGAGTAAAATTGAGGTGATGGCAGAGCGTGTTCGTGCCATTAATCCAGATTGTCAGGTTAATCTGATTGATGATTTTATTTCCGAAGAAAACATCCCAGAATACATCACTAAAGATTTTGATTACGTGCTTGATGCTATTGATAGCATTAAACCAAAAACTGCGCTTCTGGCTTACTGTAAGCGTAATAAAATCAAAATTATCACGGTAGGTGGTGCAGGTGGTCAAATAGATCCGACGCAAATCCAAGTGGCAGATTTGACGAAAACCATACAAGATCCGCTTGCAGCAAAATTGCGAAATAATTTACGTCGTTTCCATAATTTCACGAAGACCAAAGGACGAAAGTTTGGTATTGATTGCGTGTTCTCGACAGAACAGCTTAAGTACCCGCAGCCAGATGGCAGTGTTTGTGAAACTAAAGCGACTGCTGAAGGGCCAAAGCGAATGGATTGTGCCAGTGGATTTGGCGCAGCAACGATGGTGACAGCGACTTTTGGTTTTGTGGCGGTTTCACGCATTATTGCCAAGCTAACAGCAAAGAAAATGGCTGAATAAATAAGCCTTGAAATACCCTGTGCACCAAAGACAAAAAAAGCCGCATTGCGGCCTTTTGGTTTTAAGCGAGCGTTAGCTTATGCTTCTACTTTGGAGCGCGGCTTTTTGGCTTGAGGCTCGGGTTTCGCTGCAACAGGCAACACCTGCTTCACGTAATCTCCCGGCGCAACAGTTAGAACAGGGAAGTTATCAGAACCTGCTTGATACGGTTCGACCTTCTCTTTCGGACTGTAAGCTTCTAACCATTTATCCCAATGCAACCACCACGACCCTGTGTTGTGTTTCGCTGAATCAAACCACTCATCAGCTGATTCACACAGTTCATCGTTAACCCAAAAACCATACTTTTCTTTTGCTGGGTGATTCACAATACCTGCAATGTGGCCAGATTCACCGAGTACAAAAGTTTTGTTACCGCTCATGTTTAACGCGCCACGATAAGTGCCTTGCCACAGAGCAATATGGTCTTCTTTTGCCGAGATAAAGTAAGTTGGGATTTTGATTTTACTCAAATCAATCCAGACTCCACCCACTTTGACACCTTTATCTTCAATCAGACGATTGTTGAGATAAAGCTCGCGCAGCAAAAAGTTATGTGTTGTTGCGGCGACATTGGTGCTGTCGCTGTTCCAGTATAGGAGGTCGAAATCGACAGGGCTGTTGCCCTTGAGGTAGTTGTCGACATAGTAGTTCCAGTACAGGCTGTTTTCGCGAAGTAAGCTGAAGGTGACACTCAAAGAGCGACCATCCATGTATCCGCGAGAATTGTTTTGTAACTCAATAGCACTGACTAAACTTTCGTTGATGTAAGCGCCGACTTCACCAGGCTGCGCAAAATCGAGCAGTGTAGTGAAAAATGAGGCTGACTTGATGCGAGCCTTCATGCGCTTAGCCGAATAGTAGGCTATGGTCGATGCCAATACTGTACCGCCAATGCAATAACCAGCAGCGTTGATTTGCGACTGACCGGTGATGTCTTCTATCGCGCTAACGGCTTTCACTACACCTTCGGTGATGTAATCTCCGAATTCAACATCACGCTGCTCAATACCTGGGTTGCGCCAAGACATCATAAATACGGTGTGGCCTTGTTCTACCAGCCAGCGCATCATTGAATTCTTCTCACGAAGATCCAAAATGTAGTATTTGTTGATAAAAGGCGGAACGATTAACAGTGGCGTTGCATTCACTGTTTCGGTCATTGGGCGGTACTGAATGAGCTCAAACAATTCATTTTTGTAAACGACATCACCCGGCGTGTTGGCCACATCTTCACCAATGCGGAAGGCATTGGTATTGGTCATGCGTACTTTTAAAATGTCAGAGCTTGATTCGATATCTTCTTGGAGCTGTTGAAGGCCTTTCACCAAGTTCTCACCTTTTTTTTCTAAGGTGAGCTTAAGCAATTCTGGGTTTGTGCCCACGAAGTTGCTAGGTGACATCGCGTTAATCGCTTGGCGAGAGAAAAACGTCAGACGCTCTTTCGCTTTCTCATCTAAGCCTTCAACTGCGTTGATTGTTTCCAAATAGGTGCGGCCAAATAATAGGTATGATTGCTTGATGAAATTGTAGAATTTTTCATCCTGCCAGCTTTCATCTTGGAATCGTTTGTCGTCTTTTTCTGGCGATACAATATTGGTTTGGTTGGCTTCTAGTGCAACGTTTTGCCAAATTTGCATTTGCTGTTCCCACCACTGCATTTGAATTTGCAGCATTGCGGCGGGTTGACTTGAAGCGCCCTCAAGAAGCTTTGCAGTATCTTGCATGCTCTGCTCTTGCATCGCTTTATTTAAGGGGGTATCTACGGCTGCCTTGCCTTGCTCAACATCCTTACACCATTTCTGGTTACTCTCTTGGAGTTTTACAAGGTAGTCCGAGAAGAAGTTCTGATACATGTGTAAACCCTCTTGATCGGAAACAACCCACCCTCGAAAAGAGGATGGGTTGACGACCTAGTTTAAGCTGGAGTAGCTGCTTTCACGTTATCAGCAGTCAGTTGCTCGAGATCCTCTTTGAACTCTTTGGCGATAGATTGCAGCTTGTTGCTGTCATCCATCATTTGCTGAGAGAGTTTCGTCATCGCTGCCATTTGCTGGCCACCAAATGCAGTCATAGACGTTACATCGGTAACGCTGCTAGCGGCTTTAACTTGTGACAAACCCATGTCGCCGTATGTGCGAACAGCGGTCAGCTGAAGCTCGGTTAGGGTTTCAACATTTTTAGCCAGCAGTTTGTTGAATTTCACGTAAGGTGCCAGTGCTTTTTCAGTTTGCTCTGAGAATGTTTTGAACATATCTGTGTACATGGTGTATCTCCTGAGTGTATTAATTAGATCCAAGGGGGTTTTGTTTAAACCGTCTTAGCTGTCAGCACGTTTGACGACCACTGCCGTCCCCATGCCGCCACCGATACAGAGCGAAGCAACACCGTATGTGCCTTCGCGTTTTTCCAACTCGTGGATCAGGGAAACCAAAACACGGTTACCTGATGCGCCGAGAGGGTGACCCAATGCAATTGCGCCACCGTTAACGTTTGCCTTTTCCAAAATCGCTTCTGGACTTACGTTATGTGTGTCAGCCAATTGGTGGACAACACCTAGGGCCTGAGCGGCAAAGGCTTCGTTGAGTTCAAACAGATCCATATCGGAAATCGAGAGCTCTGCTTTTTTCAGAGCTTCGGTTACAGCACCCACTGGGCCTAAGCCCATTATTTTAGGATCTAACCCAACTTGCGCGTAGCTGGTAATTTCTGCTAATGGCTTCAATCCCAGGCGTTTAACTGCAGCTTCAGAGGCAACAATTACCGCGCTGGCACCATCGTTCAGACCTGATGCATTACCCGCAGTGACAGAACCTTCACGGTTAAATGCCGGGCGCAATTTCGCCAGACCTTCTTGCGTGCAGTCTGATTTAGGGTATTCATCAGTATCAAAAGAAACAGTTTGACGTCGTTGCTTCACTTCAACCGGTACGATTTCATCTTTGAATCGTCCCGCTTCAATCGCAGCAACCGCTTTTTGTTGGCTTTGTTGAGCGTAAGCATCTTGTTGCTCGCGGCTTAGGCCGACGAGTTCTGCAACATTCTCTGCTGTTACACCCATGTGGAATTGGTTGAATACATCAGTCAGACCATCGTTGATAAGAAGATCTTTTAAACCGATGTCACCCATTTTTTGGCCGCCGCGCAAAGAGCCCGATGCAGCAAATGGGATTTGAGACATGTTCTCTACACCAGCAGCGACAACCACTTCGGCATCACCACAACGGATGTGAGCGACAGCATCCATGACAGCTTTCATGCCACTTCCGCATACCATGTTAATGGCGTAAGCGGGAACTGTTTCAGGCAGCCCAGCAAAGATAGCAGCTTGGCGACCAATACCCATGCCTTGACCTGCGCTAACAACGTTGCCAAGGATGACTTCATTGACAGCATCTGGTGCGATATTACCGGCTGCTAATGCGCCTTTGATAGCAACGGCGGCAAGTTGGCCTGCTGGTGTGTCTTTCAGTGAGCCAGTGAATGCGCCAATCGCCGTGCGTTTGGCGGCAACGATATACACTTTTTCCATGTTAACTCTTTCCTTTTTTAGAGCACGTACAACGAGTGAATACGTGAACCTTAGTGCATGTATAAACCGCCATTGACTGACAGCGTTTCCCCGGTGATATAGGCACCTGCATCACTAGCAAGATATGCCACTGCTTCCGCAATTTCTTCTGGACGAGCCAGACGCTTCATTGGAATCTCACTTTTGATAGATTCGAGCACTTCTTCTCGCATCGCTTCTACCATTGGGGTTGCTGTGTAGCCAGGGACACGACGTTTGCCGTTACGCCATATCTCGCACCTTCCATTGCCAATGCTTTCGTAAAACCAATCATGCCGGCTTTCGCAGCAGAGTAGTTGGTTTGACCAAATTGACCTTTCAGTCCATTAACTGAGGAGATGTTGACGACGCGACAACCGCCTTTTTCACACATTGCAGCAAAAAGAGGTTGAGTAACATTGAACAGGCTGTTCAGGTTGGTATCGATAACTGTGCGCCAGTTTTCGGCTGCCATTTTTTTGAAAAGACCATCTCGGGTGATACCCGCGTTGTTAACCACAACGTCGATAGTGCCTTCTTCAGATAGCAAGAGCGGGAGACGTTCTGCACACTCTTCTGTGTTTGTAACGTCTAGTTCGAAAAGGCGCACTTGGTCAGATGTGAATTTCTTCTCATCGAACCATTGTTCGGCACACTGCAGGTTTCCGGTGAAGTAGGTAGCAATAACACGATAGCCCTGACTTACCAGTTTCTCTGTGATCGCTGAGCCGATACCACCTTTTGATCCGGTGATGAGCGCGAGTTTCTTCATTGATGACTCCATTCTTAACAACAAGCAATTGAAACATGACCCCTGTAACTGCATCTGGAAGTCCAAAAATACAGGCACCGTTAATTATCTAGTATTAGCGCGTAAGGGTTGAAACCAGTGAAACTCAACTAATTTCGGTAGTACTTTAAATTATTATTATGATGGTTTTGTGACCACTGAGTTCAAAGATATACAATCTTTTGAGTAAGGCAAAAGGAATGGAGGGAGAATTAGCAAAACAAGATCTAGATCCACAATAAACGACCAAAAGTTAACGGGGTGTTAACTCTTGGTTTTCGGTTGGATCTATTTGATTTTAATCTGGGTAAAATGCTTATTTTTTATGAGAGAGACACCTAATTATTTAGATTTTCAATAATGGCGTGTGCCGAGTAAAGAATAAGCAAACTTAGTAAAGGAATAAAAGCTGAAATACGCAACTTCAATGTCGGGATTATTGACTGAGGTCTCAGCATTAAAAAGTGTAATGTACGGTAAGGTGGTCAGTTAACGTTTTGAATTGATGAAGGGATTTGTGTTGATCTTGGGCATTATATTCGCTGAATTTGCTCTACTATTGCACGAACTCCGTTGTTTCGAGATGGGCTAAGATGATCTAATAAATTCATTTTTTCGAAGTACTCCTCAAAATTAAATGCCACTAGATCTTCACGGGTTTTTCCTTCAACGGCTGCTACTACTATTGTTAACAAACCTTTTACAATGCGTGCATCGGAATCTGCGGCAAAATGATAGAGGTTGTTTTCAATTCTCCAAACTAGCCAGACTTTGCTTTCACAGCCGGGGATTGGCATGCTTTCTGACTTTAGCTGTTCATCTAAATTAGGTAGTTGCTTACCCAGTTGAATAATTAGACGATATTTGTCTTCCCAGCTACGGCATTTTTCCATTCTTTCAGTGATATGTGCAGCAGTAATGTCTGTACCAAAAGGGTGTGCTGGAAATGTAGTCATAGTCATCATTATTTCTTAGAGTAAATCACAAGCTTTTTGAATGGCGGTGATGCAGTGTTTAATATCATCAGAGGTATTGTATAAGGCGATAGAAATTCGTACACACCCGCTGATGCCAAGTGCATCCATTAAGGGATGCGCGCAATGTTGTCCAGAGCGTATGGCGATGCCCTGTTGGTCAAGCAAGGTTGCAATATCAGAGTGATGTACACCATCGATATGGAACGCCACCACGCTCGCTCCTGCTTGGAGGCCAATAATCGACAGATCTTCAATATTTTTAATGCCATCAACCAGTTGCGCTTGAAGTGATGCAATGTGCTTTTCTGCGCCATCACGATCGACGCCATTTAACCACGTAATGGCTTCAGCCAATGCTAGAGCCCCAGCGACGTTTGGCGTACCTGCTTCAAATTTGGCGGGAGACCTTGTATAGGTCGTCCCTTCAAAAGAGACGTTTTCCACCATCTTCCCACCGCCGTGCCAGGGGGGCATTGCCTCCAACATGGCGGGTTTGCCATAAAGCGCACCAATGCCTGCGGGGGCAAACAATTTGTGGCCGGAAAATACATAGAAATCCGCGTCCATTTCTTTGACGTTGATGCGCTCATGCACGATAGCTTGTGCACCATCTACCACTACGATTGCCCCGAGGCCGTGTGCCTTTTTTATGATGGCTTCTATGGGATTTCGTGTGCCCGTTACGTTGCTGATATGGGCCACTGCGACTAATTTTGTGCGAGGGTTGAGCAGTGAATCGAACACCGACATATCAAGCTGGCAGTGAACGGGTTCTATTGGCCATTTGACGATTTTTGCGCCAGTTTGTTCTGCAACGATTTGCCACGGGACAATATTGGCATGGTGTTCCATTTCACTGATCAGGATCTCATCGCCTTCTTTGAGTATTTGTCTTGCGTAGCTTTGTGCGATGAGATTCAACGCTTCGGTTGCGCCGCGGGTCCAAACCATACCGTCGACAGATGCACCGATGAAATCAGCAACCGTTTGTCTGGCCGATTCAAAGCGCTGTGTCGCCGATGCGGTTAAAGAGTGGGAGCCACGGTGAACGTTAGCGTTAGCGCCAGAGTAATAATCGCTGATGCATTTAATGACAGACAACGGCTTTTGTGAGGTGGCAGCACTGTCAAGATAGACCAGAGGTTGTCCATTAACGCACTGATCCAGCGATGGGAAATCGCAGCGGATGGCTTCAACATTAAAAGGGCGAGTTGTCATTATCTGGGCGTCACGTTATTGAATGGGATACAGGGTGTTGATGATCGCTTTTCTATGTCGTTAACTCAAGAGAAAGTGTTTGATGCTCTCTGCTTGAGCAATAAGATGGATTGATTGCCACCAGTGAAATTTGAGCAAAAAAAAAGCACCGAGTGAAATGCTCGGTGCGATGAAAAACTATTTCATAGTAAGGTGTAAAAATACGGTATGTATTCAAAGGTAGATGTGACTACCGAGACTCGGCTGAGGCCGAAATATGCAAACACAACATCGCAACCACAATATAAAACGCACGTAGGGAACGTTTATCTCATGGCGCACGCAAACTATAGGTTTTCTCTGGTGACTGAACAATGGACATTTTATAATGTTCTACATTAGAAAAACTTATTCATGAGGGCGAGAAATGGCCAGACGTCTACCACCCCTTAATTCTCTTCGAGTGTTTGAAACAGCAGCGCGGCACTTAAGCTTCACGCGTGCAGCAGAAGAGTTGTTCGTCACCCAAGCTGCGGTGAGTCATCAGATAAAGGCATTAGAAGAGTTTCTTGGTTTAAAGCTATTTAGGCGCCGTAATCGATCCTTGCTACTCACTGAGGAAGGGCAAAGTTACTTCCTCGATATTAAAGATATTTTTGTGTCACTGGCGGATGCCACTGACAGAGTATTAGAGCGCGGGGCGAAAGGGGCATTGACGATCAGTTTACCGCCTAGCTTTGCCATTCAATGGCTAGTGCCGCGTTTATCGGATTTTAATCAGGCTCATCCTGAAATTGATGTGCGGATTAAAGCCGTTGATTTAGAAGAGGGCTCATTGACTGATGATGTCGATGTCGCCATTTACTATGGTCGCGGAAACTGGCCCGGTTTGCGCTGTGATGAGTTATACCCTGAGTTTCTCTTGCCAGTGTGCAGCCCTGCTGTGTTTCATAGCGAAAAGCCGTTGAACACGCTGGAAGACCTCAAATACCACACCTTGCTTCATGACCGTTCACGTAAAGATTGGACAGCTTATGCAAAGTACTATCAGATTACTGATATTAATCTTAACTATGGTCCCATTTTTAGCCATTCAGCAATGGTGTTGCAGGCTGCAGCGCTTGGGCAAGGGATCGCCTTGAGTAATAACGTGCTCGCGCAACCTGAGCTTGAATCTGGGCGCTTGGTGTGTCCGTTCGAACATTTTCTGATGAGCAAAAATGCTTTTTATTTAGTCAGTCAGCAAAGAGATGCTGATTCAGGAAGAATTACGGCATTCCGTGATTGGGTTTTAGCAAAAGCCGCGGCAGAACAGGAGAGTATTTCTGCATGAACAATGTCGTCATTAATGGACCAGAGCACGCTGACGTGACCTTTATTTTTGCCCATGGTGCTGGCGCAGATATGAACCACGACTTTATGGCGGATGTGGCGGGAAAAATCGCTGAGCATGGCATTCGCGTTGTGAGATTCAACTTCCCGTATATGGTTAAACGTGCAGAGGATGGGAAACGACGTCCCCCAGACAGAGCGCCAAAGTTACTGGAGGCTTTCAATGAAGTCATTGACGTCTTTGGTTCAGACAAGACTTTCATCGGGGGCAAGTCGATGGGAGGGCGTATGGCAAGCCATTTAGCCGAGCGGGATGATGTTAAAGGTATCGTATGTCTTGGTTTTCCGTTTCACCCACCCGGTAAGCCCGAGAAGGACAAAGGTGAGCATCTCTCGACAATCGCCAAACCCACGCTCATTTTGCAGGGGGAACGCGATACGTTTGGTAACCGTGTAGAGCTCGAAAACTATCCGCTATCCGAAAAAGTGACCGTGATCTTCGTGCCTGATGGCGACCATAGCATGAAGCCGCGTAAAGTATCGGGACACACTGAAGCGAGCAACCGCCAATTGGCGGCAGATAAAACTGCCGAATTTGTATTGGGGGCTGGTTGATGAAGGGGAACAAATTTGCGGCCGTTGGCTGTCTTTTCGCTGCGATGGCTGTGGCGTTGGGGGCTTTTGCTGCGCATGGATTGAAATCACAGATCACGCCCTATGCGCTCTCAATTATTGAAAAGGGCGTTCAGTATCAGCTCTGGCATGCGCTGGCACTTATCGTATTGGGTCTTTGGTTGAAGGTTGCACCGCAGCGATTACTGGTTATTGCTGGTGGTTTTATCGTGGTGGGCATTCTTTGTTTTAGTGGAAGTTTGTATGGTCTAGCACTGATGGATTGGCGATGGCTGTGGCCTGTCACGCCTATTGGCGGCATGAGTTTATTGATTGGCTGGGGGCTGGCTGCGTGGTCGTTATGGCGACAAACGAGTTAGGTGCGCTGAATCACGTTTTCTGAGGTATAATTGCGCGTTATTTTTACCACGGCATTTAAAGGCATCGTGTGAATCAGATTTTATTGTATTGCCGTCAAGGCTTTGAAAAAGAATGTGCAGGTGAGATTCAAGACAAAGCGACAGCTGCAGGCGTTTACGGCTTTCCTCGCGTAGAGAAAAATGCAGGCTATGTGTTGTTTGAATGCTATCAGCAAGGCGATGCAGAGAAATTGCTTCAAACGCTTCCTCTGAAGTCGCTCATTTTTGCACGTCAGATGTTTGCTGTTATTGAGCAACTGTCCGATCTCGATCCAGGTGACCGTATTTCACCGATCTTGGCGTTAGGTGGTGAGTTACCAAAATGTGGTGATCTGCGTGTTGAAACACCGGACACTAACCAAGGTAAAGACTTGCTTAAATTCTGCCGTAAGTTCACGGTTCCGCTTCGTCAAGCATTGCGTAAACGCGGTGTTTTGCTGGCGAAAGAAAACCTTAAGCAACCTGCGCTACATATCTACTTTACCGCACCAGGTTGTTGCTATGTGGGTTATTCACTGAGCAACAACAACTCGCCACATTTCATGGGAATTCATCGTTTGAAATTCCCTGCTGATGCGCCAAGTCGTTCAACGCTCAAACTAGAAGAAGCATTTCACGCATTTATCCCGCGTAATGACTGGGATGAGCGAATTGCTCCGGGGATGAGGGCGGTTGACCTGGGCGCGTGTCCGGGGGGCTGGACGTATCAATTAGTGAAACGTTCTATGTTCGTCCATGCCGTAGACAATGGCGCGATGGCAGAAAGTCTTATGGAAACGGGTCAGGTTAAATACCATGCTGCGGATGGGTTCAAGTTTGAGCCGCCACGTAAAAACGTAACATGGCTGGTTTGTGACATGATCGAAAAGCCGTATCGCGTTGCGCAATTAATGGGTGAATGGATCATTGAACGTTGGGCCAAAGAGGCCATTTTCAACTTGAAGCTGCCGATGAATCGACGCTACGAACAAGTGAAAGAAGACATTGATAACTTGAAAAAGTTTTTGATTCAAAACGGCGTGAAGTTTGAAATTCAAGCTAAGCACCTGTATCACGATCGTGAAGAAGTGACGGTACACCTTCGTCGACTAGACTGATGCGACGTCGAAAAAGCACACAATGAAACGGCAGCCAAATGGCTGCCGTTTCATTATTCATGCGCGGTGACACTTACTCATGCTTAACCGGAGTGATGTTAGTTCGATGACAAACTGTGTTGTGAAAAGCGGATTAAGCGTCAGGTGTGTAGCGAATATCTTGAAGATTAAAGCCGAGCGTAATATCGGTTTTTAACGTCGCTACTTGTTTGCAGCGCTGTGCTAAATCTTCATTCCCGTCCAATTTCTTCTGCCATTTAGGCTCAATATCATCTGCGGCGAACAACTGCTCTAACGTGTTATATCGCTGAAGCAAAGTAGCCGCAGTTTTCGGGCCAATACCTGGTACACCCGACACTCCGCTGGAGCTAATTCCAACCAATCCCCAGTAGTCGACAAGCTGGCGAGGCTGCACGGTGAACTCCTTTTCAATAAAAGGACTGTCTAACCAGCGCTGCTGAAAATAATCGCGAATACGCAGTGTGGGTTGGAGCAACTGGCAATAGCCTTTGTCGGTCGAGACAATTGTGATTTGTCCCTTTCTGCTCGCAACTTTCACCGCGAGTGTGGCAATCATGTCGTCTGCTTCATCACCAGATGAGAGCAGTGAGTCAATACCCATGTCCCAGAAGGCATCCTGAATTTTGTTTAAGCCATCGTGAAGGGGCTCTGGCATGGGTTTTCGCCCTTGCTTATACTCAGGGATCAGCTCTGCACGCCAACCTCTGTCTTGCTCTGCATGATCGAATACCGCAACCATGTGCGTAGGCTCGGACGATTTGATGATTTTCTTCAGTGCACGGCAGCAGACCAGCGCAGCGCCGTCGATATCGTTCGGATCCGGTTGGGCGGCATGAACGCGTCGGATAAGATTCATTGCATCAATGATGACGAGATGAATAGACATGAATGGTGTGTCCGCTAAATTAGAATGGCCCAATAGGGCCATTCTAATTGCTTGAGAGATAAATGAAAGGCTAACCGTTTCTATCCGTTACCTTTGCCTTGCACTATCTCATAGCAAGGGACATAAGCAGTTCCGGGCAATTTCATACGTTGCTGCTCAACAAAACCGCGTAGAAGCTTATCCATTTTCTTCATTAAGACGGCATCACCATTAATTTTAAATGGGCCGTTACGTTCAATTTCACGAATACCCTCTTCTTTCACATTACCCGCGACGATGCCAGAGAAGGCTTGACGCAATGCGGATGCCAGCAATTCAGGACGCTGATTCATGTGCAGATCGAGGTTCGCCATGTTTTCATGGTTGGGTTCAAAAGGCAGCTGGAATTCCGGTGCAATTTTTAGAGACCAGTTGAACGAGTACGCATCGCCAGTGGATTTACGGTGCTCTTTCACCGCAGGCATACCTTGCTTGATGATGCGAGCTGCTTTAGCTGGGTCGCCGACGACAATTTGATAGTACTTAGTGGCTTCTTCACCAATAACATCACGAACAAATTCATCAATGACACGGAAGTAACTTTCACTTTCTTTTGGTCCTGTTAGTACGACAGGCATAGGCTGATCAACATTGTCAGGATGCATTAAAATACCCAGCAAGTAGAGTAGCTCTTCCGCCGTACCAGCGCCGCCGGGGAAAATGACAATTGCATGCCCCACACGAACAAACGCTTCGAGGCGTTTCTCGATATCAGGCATGATGACCAGTTCATTGACGATGGGGTTCGGTGGCTCGGCGGCAATGATCGAAGGCTCGGTTAACCCCAAGAAACGACTGCCGGTGACACGCTGCTTAGCATGGCCAATAGCAGCACCTTTCATTGGTCCTTCCATTGCACCAGGGCCGCAGCCAGTACAAATATTGAGTTCGCGTAGGCCAAGCTCGTGGCCAACTTCACGGGTGTATTGATATTCAATCGGGTTGATGGAGTGTCCGCCCCAACAGACCACAAGATTAGGATCGCGCCCCGGAACCATTGCTTTTGCGTTGCGTAGAATATCGAAAATCAGATTGGTAATGTGGTTTGAGTTAGTGAGATTAAATATCTTCGCATGTTCGAGCTGCACGTTGACGTGAATGATATCGCGCAACACCGAAAACATGTGCTCTTGGATGCCCCGAATGATTTTCCCATCGACAAACGCATGATCGGGTGGGTTCACCAATTCAAGCTTCACCCCTCGTTCACGACGCATGACGCGGATGTCGAACGTTTTGTATTGCTCAAGCAATTCTTTCGAGCTATCGGTATGGCTGCCCGAATTGAGTACCGCTAATGAGCAGTTGCGGTAGAGGCGATACAAATCGCTCTTTGCTGTGTCTTTGAGTCTGTCGACCTCAAGTTGAGAGAGTAGATCCATTGCCCCGACTGGGCTGATATGAGTGATCATAGTCACCTCCTGTGCGAAGAAAACACACTGTACAACGTTGAGAGGCGTTTTTTTACACCAACTCAATCAAAGGGTTACAATTTTCAATACTATAAAAATCAGTGTGTTAATTAACCATACACATAGATATTAAGTTTAGCCAGTTTGGTGCAATAAAAGAAAAATGTATCGAGATATGAGGGGCCGCCAATGCTGGCTGAGGGGATGCTAAATGGAACGAAAAATCGTGAAAGTGGGGATTATGCCCACACCAATTTGTTGCGACCGTTGTGTTTAGCGTTATATAGCGCATTGTCAGCACGCTCAAGCACTTCGACGGTATTATCATTTTCTCTAAACATACTGGCACCAATAGAAACCGTCACCGTCAAGCGGCTGTCTTTGAACTTAAAGGGCAGTTTGGCGACAGTTTCACGTACTTTAGTAAGCAGTGCTTTTCGGGTTTCTTCGTCTGCATCGGGCAGCAACACCACGAACTCTTCGCCACCAAATCGCGCGATAAAGTCGGTGTCACGTAAACACTGATGAATGGTTCGTGCGACGACCTTGAGAACTTTATCACCCACTAGATGCCCGTACTGGTCATTGACACTCTTAAAGTGGTCGATATCAATCATGGCAAGGCAGAATGGTGTTTCGTAGCGAATCCAGCAGCGGTACTCGTGCTCCAGGCGGTCATCTAGTGCCGCACGGTTATAGACCTTAGTGAGCGGGTCTAACAGCAGTTTACGCTCTTGATCGCCCAGACGACGGCGGTAGTCCATGGTTTGCTGATACAAGGCATCCAGTTTCTGCTCGTTATGCTGAAGCTGTTCTAGCAGTTGCTGCTCGCGTTCTTCAAGTTCTCTGTTACGCGCGACCAATGATTCAAGGTTTACTGATACCTGAGATATCTTAGGGCGCAGAGTTTCGAGAGACTCTGCCTCTCTAAGCTGAGATTGAATCGTTTCTACAGATGAAGCGAGCTCATCATTGAGTGAACTTCGTTGTGATGAAATGGTTTGAGAGCTATCAATAGAGCGGCCATTGTGACGCTGAAGAGCCGATAAATCTTCGTTGACCTGGGACAAAAATACTTGTGAAGTTTTACGCTCGTTTCGGGTGCCATCAAGAATGAGTTGGACAGATTCAAGCGTTAGCTCAAGCAGGGTTTGTGAGTCCGGAGTCAGTAGAAGTCGACTTCTAATATCCAGCAATTTGTCGCCCACTTCACCGTCAAAATCGAGTTCGGTGATGAGATGTTGTAGTTCAGTACAAAGTTGGTGGATGCGATCGATGTTCAGAAGATCTTTGGCAGAAAGCCCATTTGAAGGCAGAGACAGCAATTTGAGTGCACGTTCGTAAAGTTGTAGCAGTGCCACCATTTTATGGTGACCATCTTGTTGTTGATTGTCAGCGTTAATCAGTAAGTTACGGAGATCACGTTTTAACTGCGCAGGGAGGCCTGGTAAACATTTGAGCGTTTCACCACTTTGCTGAAATTGACATTCCAGTGCGTCTTTGGCTTTCTCCGTTGCCTGATTATGTCTGTTGACCATTCGCTCTACCAATGCAAGTTGAGGGATCAATCTACTGACATCATCCTGACTGTCAATATCACGTCGTATCTGAGACAACCGCTCGTTGAGCTGTGGGTCTTCATGCGCTTGAGAGGCGGCGATAAGGCGTGAAATGAGCCTTTTTAAGATCGTCGCTTCGCGCCGGGATTTAAGTGCTAAATCCCGGAATACCAGCTGAGAGTGCTGCAACTTTTCTTTCAGTGTAATGACGTCTTCATCTGACGAGAAGTTGGACATAAATACGACTATATCTCCAAACCCCCGTCTAGAGCGCACTTGCACTGACTATTGGGGCTGATAAATAACAAGCGCTCACGCGCAACGCCTAGCTATAACGGTTTATTGCCTGCTTTATCAATAAATTGGCGTTAGTTTTTGTCAGATTCGTGAACCGTCTGCCAGTTAATCTCGCCATGTGCTGAAGTTTTGACCTTAAGCAACCCTGTACTTATGCCATCTAAACAGGCTTGGCGAACGTTGTTATTCGCGAAACAAGCGGCGGGAGTTGAGTCAATTGCGCTGATATGAACCCATTGGCTAGAGTGTTGGGTTTTGCAGGCCTGACGGGCGGCACTGGTTGCCATTAGCAGGATGTCGATAAGCTCCTTGTCGTTGATTGACGTGAAGGCGCGAGGAAGGAAAGGGTAGTCGGCCATGCCTACGCGTAGACGGTTATCAACGTCGTTAAGTCCAGATTCTTGGATAAAGCCATCCACCAACATTTGAATTTTAGTGGCCAATTTTTCGGGGGCATTCAGGGTTTCGGCGTTGGGCTCAATATAAATGAACATGGCATCCGAAAAATGATAGAGACGTGCTGGTTTCTGGAGACGTGATTTTAGGTAATCTCCCATTTTTCGTTCTAACTCTAAACCTTGGTGGTAGCCATGTTGCAGATAAACCACTTTTAGAAACGGCACTTCGAACATGGCAAAGCTGAGTTTATCGCTTAGTGGTTCATGGATCATTTCACCTAAATACCATTGCTCAAAATGTGCACTGCTTTTGGCGAGTGAATTCGACAATCTGTCGTTGAGCATTCGCAAGTTACGTAAGCCACTTCGCGGGTGAGTATAAAGTTCTTTTCGAAGCTCCTGCAATTGCTCTAATCGCATGCCTGCCGCACGGTTTCTCAACACTAATACGAGTAGCAACACGCTCAAGCTGCCCAAAAGAAATAGGTTAATTTTCTTTTGTTCAACAATGGTTTGTGTGTCGTCTGCATGCTTTTTCTGCATGTCATCAAACTGAAGTTGACGCTCAATAACGCGCTGCCGGTGCTTAAACGACTCAACTTCTTTGATCTGGCGTTTTTTCTCATCACGCTTGTTGAGTTGATCATAATGACGTTGGAAGTGCAGTGCGTTGTCGAAGTCGTCTTTTTGCTCATAGCAGGTTTGTGATAAACGCGCAAGGCTTTCAAGCATTAGAGGACGGTTTTTTAAGGTTTCAGCATGACTTAGTGCTTGTTTGAGGGCCTCTATGGCGATGTCAGTCTGTAGGGTAAGAAATGCTTGTTCACCTTTTACAAGAAGCGCTTGGGAAAGCTCCTCGATAAGCGAGGCATGTTCAGCAATCTCTATGGCGTTATTGACGTACTCTTCAGCTTGCGGATAGCTCTGTAATTTGAGGTATGTGTTGGCGATAGCCACGTTGATGTCGGCGATGTTCACGGTGCGAGAGAGCATGGTTTCAAGCTCTAAGGCATTGAAGTAATGCACCAATGCAAAGTTATAGCGGCCTTGTTGGCTATAAATCGCGGCGAGAAGCGTCTGTGTTTCGGATAAGCCGCGCTTCAAATCGTAGTGCTCGTAGAACTCCGCTGCTTGGTTTGCATGTTGAAGTGCTTTATCAAGCACACCTTGTTGTTGATACAGTTTGGTTAACGAGATATTCGCACTGGCGATTTGCACCGCGAAATCATTTTCACTGGCTTGCCAGTAAGCGCTAAGTAATTCCGATAATGCACGTTCGTAAGAGTTAATACTGAGGAAATAATTACCCAGTGCGATTTGATAACGCACTTTGTGTTTTAAGTCTGGTGTCTCACCTAACGCTTTGAGCGCAGCATTAAATTGCGCAATGCTCTGCTGCTCGTCTTCTTGTGCGGTAATAATGATGGCATTGAGTAACGAGGCCTCAAATCTCAAGCGTTCAATTCGGCTGGATTGCATGTCGTCCAATGTTAATAGCTCGGCGAGCAGAGATTGAACAAGGGCTTGTGCGGCGTCAGGGTTATTGTCGAGATAATAAAGCAGCGAGGTTTCAGCCAGTGTTGCTTCTAATGATGCTCGCGTTAATTGGTTGCTTTTCGCGACATCTTTTGCCTTTGCCAGTTCTGCCCATGCCGCTTCTTGATGGCCAAGCGCACCGTGCGCCTTTGCGGCGATCAAGTGAGCGTGCACGGTGTTTAGCGGAGTGCGAATAGAGCGATCTGCATCATTGTTGCTGTGCGGGCGATTCGTGCTTTCAGCCAACCGGCGTTGCATGAGATAGCGTTCAGTCACCCGCAAGGCTTGTTCTGGCGAGGTTTGTAGCAAAGCATCTGCTTCCGCCAGAATTGGCGTTGAATTGAGCTTAGCGCTGACAGTAGCGCTTATTAGCAGCGAAAAGAAAAGCAGTGCGGTTGTCAAAAATCGCATGATTGGCTGAGTCTATGGTAGTGAAGATACAGGCCCAGATACGAGATACTGAGCCTGCTTCAGGGTTATTGACGAGCGAGTCGGTTGTTTTCGCTTGGCGTTTTACCCATGTTAGTACGATATGGGTTGATATCCAAACCACCACGACGTGTGTAACGTGCATAGACGGTTAACATCTCAGGCTGGCAGTACGTCATGAGATCGGTAAATATGCGTTCGACACATTGTTCATGAAACTCATTATGACGACGAAACGACACAATATAACGCAGTAGTTTTTCGCGATTAATTCGCGGGCCTTTATACGCAATGCGCACTGACCCCCAATCTGGTTGATTGGTGATCAGGCAGTTTGATTTCAATAGATCGCTGTTAAGGGTTTCGCTGACGATAGGTCCTTCAGCTGCATCTTCGAGGATGCTCGAGTCAAAGGCATAGCCAGTAATCTCAATATCTTGATCATCGATGTTCTCACCGCCAAACGCGACAACGGGCGTATTGCTGAATTCATCGAGAGGTAAGATGGTGACATCGACATCTTCACCCGCACAGGCCGACAAGTCTTTAGCCAGTGTATCCACGACTTTTTGCCAGTTTTCAAAACGGGTTTGATTGAAGCTGTTTAAATAGAGTTTGAATGACTTGGATTCAATCAGGTTCGGGCTGGTGGCGGAAAGACGCACTTCACCGATGACCACTTGAGGCAGTCCTTTAGTATTAAGCCAGGATAATTCGTAGAGCGTCCAAATGTCGTAGCCGGTAAAAGGCAGCGAGTCCCCCAAATTAAGGTCATCGCGGTTAAGGCTACGCGGAACGGGTTGCAGCAGTTCAGGGGCGTAGTGCTCCTGATAGTCCGTTTTCTGTCCTAATGTCAGGCCAGCAAGTTCTTTTGCATCTTGATATTTGCTCATACGGTTTTGCCACGGATCGATTAGAATGCGCAAAGTTTACTGAATCTTGAGGAATCTTGCTAATGAATCACTCTGTCACTAACGCGCTTTGGTCGTTTAGCGAGCGCTTTGTCGATGCTTGGAATGCGCAACATGGCTCTCAGCCACAGAGCGATGCTTATCGTGGGCTCATATCGCCTTGCGTGGTTCAAGAAACCGATGACGTTGTGATCTGGCAGCCTGTTAAGCGCGATGAGCGTGCTGATTTCAGCAATGTTGAAGACGGCATTGGAATTAGTTTGCATGATGATATTAAGGCTTTTTATGCGGGTCTTTATTGTGGCGATATGTCTGCAACGTTGAATGGTCAGCCACTTGAGCTTATTCAGGTGTGGAGTGACGAAGACTTGCCGCGCCTGCAAGAAAATATGCTTGGTCACTTGTTGATGCAAAAGCGCCTAAAGCAAAACCCAACCGTGTTCATCGCCTCGACCGATGATGAGCTGGACCTAGTGTCTATTTGCAATGTAAGCGGCGAAGTCATCAAAGAACGAATCGGAACCAAAGAGCGCAGTGTGCTTGCGCCCGATGTAGTTACCTTTCTTAGCTTGTTGACGCCTGAGGTTTAACAATTATGTACGTGGTAGAACTGACATTCGAATGTTTTGATGACACAACGATCTCAGCGGTTGATCGCGCGGTCAATGGGCTGATGGATACCTTGCGCTACAACGGACAAGTATTAGGTCGAGAGTTTCCGATGGTCATGGGGGATGGGGTGTTTCATATTCGCGCAGTGTGCCCAGAAAAAGACAGCCTCAATCCAAAACACCACAGCCCACAGGTGGCACTAAAAATTCGTCAGCTGTCTGATGCGGGTTTATTGTCGCCTAAGCTTAAAGTACTTGGGCGTGACATCAATTCTGAAGAAAGTGCGCTAGACGAAGATCGCTCTTGGCAGGTGCTTTACACCACGTATGTACATACTTGTTCACCGCTTCGCTGTGGTGAAACACTGTTGCCTATTCCCTTATATCGCCTTCCTGCGACCTTCAATGGCGATCATAAAGCGGAAGTGAAATGGCAAACTGAGTGGCAGGCGTGTGATGAAATTCAGATGGCGGGTGCGTTTAAAGCGGAGTATGCGGCACTGGCTGAAATCCAGGACGCGGATAGTCTGCTGTTTCGAAAGGGCTGGGAAATTAGAGGTCGCATCGAGCATTTAACCAAGGTGCCGACATATTATTATCAGTATCGTGTGGGCGGAAAAAGTGCGGAGTCTGAGCTGGGCAGAAAATGCCCGAAATGCGGAGGTGACTGGTTGCTTGAGCAGCCCCTCCATGATGTGTTTCATTTCAAATGCGATACATGTCGAATAGTGTCTAACTTGTCGTGGGACTTTCAATAATCGCCTAAAGAGCTAGCTCTCACTGTTGTTTTTGCTGTGTTGTTCCAATGCATCAAGTCGTTGGGTCAACACTCTCACTTGAGCCTCCAACGCTTCGATTCTTGCATCGGCATCTTTTACTTTCTCGATTATCTCTATCTTCGGTACTTTGCCGTTTTTTTTCCAACGCTGCAGCGCACTGATGATCAGCGGCATAGGCACGGATTGATTCAAGCGGCTTTTGACTAAAGCAACCGTGGGTTCTTTACCTTCGCGCAAAAGTGCCTCAATGGCTTGCTGCAATGCGGGAGTGAAATCAGTGCTCATGGTGTTTTTCCTTTCCATCAAACCTTTACTGTCCATCAAGAATGTACCAGCGTAACTAGGAATGATGAATACAGGAAGTTTATGCCTTACGCAATAAGGTATCGAGGGTATCAATTTGTTCTACCCAGTCAGCGTCTTGTGATTTTGCTTCTTCTAAAAATTGACGTTGACTGGTTGTCCAGAACGCTGCTGCAGGCAAACTTTCACTGTCAGAAAGTGAATGCTTGTTGATAAAGTCCCGTATAGCAGTGTCATCTGCGGGCAAGCCAAGCTGCAGAAAAAGGTGTGCTAAGTTGTGATCAAATACTTCCATCGGCAATGCCCTCCTCAAAGTGTTCAGAAAGTATAGAAGCTGGTTTGGCAAGGTGTCCTTACCGCTTGTGAGAGATCTCTTACAAAGGGGTAAGATTATACTGCTTTCTTCAATGTTAATCTCTAAGGTTGATTAATTAATCAATTTAAAATCAATGACTTAATTAATGCTGGTCGGCGGGTGATTCAAAGTGAGAGATCGATCAGTTAATCATGGCTTGTGTAGAAAATTGATTCGCGTAATCTTTGCGGTGTCGGAAGGATACTGACACACGGAACAGGAACTAACACCACGGACTTGGTAAGCTCAGGATGAGCAGGTAACGCAAGGATTGTGTTACTAGCAAGGAATGCGGCATTAGGGACACGGATGGAACCGTAGCAGTAGATAGGATATTTACTGGTCAGGAAGACACTTAGGACAACCCAGGATGGGGGCTTAAGGAATCACTTCAGGATGAAGTTAAGGACACCCTTAGGATGAGGACGAGAATCGAGACAGGATGACTCGACGGGTCAAGGTAAGACCGAAGGACACCTCCAGGACGGAGAGTTAAGGATTGAGCTGAAGGATTCGGCCACTGATCATGGAATGATGCAGGGAGCACATTCGTAGCAGGATAGCTGCAAGTAAGACCTCAGGGCACGACGAAAGTCGTGCCCGTTCTTGTTTATGGCAATTGGCTTTTCTTCACTGTGACTTTCATCCCCCAACTTTCTTCTTCGTTTATTCTAAAAGCTTCACGCTACTTTTTGTGGTGAAACCACTCAAAACCATTCAAGTTACCTACAAACTAGCAACAACTCGGATAGATAAACTGATTGGGCTCTACTACACCTGAAAACTCAGCATGTTGATCCTGTGGAGAACGCTCACAACCTTGTGAGATATCTCTTACAAATGCGTGGGATTCTACTGTTTTTAGTGTTGATATAGGAAGTGAGTGAAATTTAAATGTGTTAAAAAACATGAATTTAACCGTTTTACCGTTTTGCCTGTTGTAAAGTGTGAGTTCAATCACCTTGGGGTTGGTTGTTTTGAAATGAAGTTCGCGTAATCTTTGCGGTGTCGGAAGGATGCTGACATACGGAACAGGAACTAACACCACGGACTTGGTAAGCTCGGGATGAGCAGGTAGCGCAAGGATTGTGTTGCTAGCAAGGAATGCGGCATTAGGGATGCGGATGGAACCGTAGCAGTAGATAGGATATTTACTGGTCAGGAAGACACTTAGGACAACCCAGGATGGGGGCTTAAGGAATCACTTCAGGATGAAGTTAAGGACACCCTCAGGATGAGGACGAGAATCGAGACAGGATGACTCGACGGGTCAAGGTAAGACCGAAGGACACCTCCAGGACGGAGAGATAAGGACTGAGCTGAAGGATTCGGCCACTGATCATGGAATGATGCAGGGAGCACATTCGTAGCAGGATAGCTGCAAGTAAGACCTCAGGGCACGACGAAAGTCGTGCCCGTTCTTGTTTTAGAAGAGTAAAAAGTAAAGCAGTTGCGATATATGAGAAGGAAAAAGCGAGAGCTTGATTTTTCACGTGTAGTGGCAAAGCTCTCTCGAAATTCAAACTATCAATTTACTCTTCAACCATTGGATAGGCAGGCATGTACACTTCCTGCAAGCGCATTCCTCGCATTACTGCATAGCCTTGATAGCAATCCAATCCATTAACCGAAAATTCGAAATAGTATCGAGTTTGTACATTTAGTGGGCCTTTAGGCCAGCCGAACGTATGGTTGCCGCGCGCGATGGACAGCAGTTGCACGTTAATTTGCTGGCATCGACGTTGGATATATTGCTTTGCTAGTTCGCTTTGACGGCGTTGCTGCCAGAAGAGACTAGCAACAACCGCGATAAGGATGATCCAAAATAAATCTGCAATCATGATGATGCCTTGACGTGTTCTTGCAAGTGTTGAACCGCATTCATTAGCTCAGTTGACGCACTGCCGTGCAATAAAGCCAGTACTTGAGGACGAAGTGATGGGATCATGACGAGATCAGCAACCATTTGTTGGAAAAAAGCCTGATCGCTTTGTTCTGCTACGGCAATAAGGAAGGTGTCTAACAAAGTATCGTTGGCCAGAGACTGCCAGCATCGCCCAGCAATAGCGATTAACATCTCGCGGTGTCGCAGTGCGGGGATGGCAAGCATGCGCTCAATGACCGATTGACATTTTTCTGGAGAGGCCCCCGCTAACGCTCGAACATGCGCCGCAAGCAGAAACAGATCGACGTTGCCAGCAGCCAAAATCGTATCCATGCATTCTTCAATCCTTTCAGCCAATGCGTCAGGAATATCACAATGTTCTAAACAGCCAAGCAGGGCGTATTTAGGTGTGTCTGGCATATTGCTCATGGCTTTGCGAATGCGCGTCGCGTTGTTATGGCGTTCCATTCTCACGCTAAGATCAGCAAGCCCTTGCAAGCCAACGCCTTGCCATTTATCCCATCCTAACTCGCCTGACATATAGTGCTGGGCATGATCATAATATTGGCTAGCAGGCTGTTGTAACTTGTCGGTTAAGAAAGCATGGAACATCGCTTTCTTGTCATCTTGTGGCTTGAACGTGTAGGGATTGGCCGCCAGTTTTTCTTGCTCTTCTTCTGTCAGCGTTTTATCGAAACTCGCGCCCATTGCTTGCGCAACATACTGGATAAAATTGCCCAGTGCGGCTTGTTGCAGGAGTCCTCGTTCATCTAGTGGCATTTTCAAAAACCAAATCCAAGGTGTTTGATTGGGTTGCCAGAATGCGATACCCATGTGCGCATGCTGCTGAGCAGGAAACGGGTACGCAACGCGATTTTCTTCAATGGCAGTGAAGTCTTTGTTACTGATTTCAGTAACGCGTCGGCTAAGGTCAAAAGCCAAAAATTCACAGTTTGCCTGACTGAAAATGGCGTTGAGAGAAAGCGTATTTTCCATGATAACTTCTAAATAACCTGGCCGTCGTTGGCGGAGAGCGAAAGGCGTTCATTATCCATCCCTGCCTGAATGTTGGTGGGAATGGTTATCGGCCTTTTCACTGCATGTGATGAATGATGATATGCTTGCGCGATATTGAAATTTCAACCCATGTTGCCAAAGAAGAGGGCAATTTTATGAGTAAACACCAAGACGTTGAGGTGCTACTCGCACAGTTGCAGCGAGAACTTGAGCGCAATGGCCACTGGCAAGTTGCTTCTCCCTCTGTCGAAGCGTTGGCGAGCACTGAGCCGTTTGCGATTGATACCCTGACATGTACCGAGTGGTTACAATGGATTTTCATTCCTAAAATGCAGTTTTTTATTGAGCATATGCATCCACTTCCCGTTTCGTTTTCTATCTCTCCTTATGTAGAAGAGGCACTTCAAGGTGCGCAAGGTCACGAGGAAATTACGCGCGTGTCCATCGATATTGATGCCCTTTTTTCTCTTTCTTCGCAGTGATCATTTATGCAAATTGAACTTGAAATTATCTACCGTGATGAATGGCTGATTGCCGTGAATAAACCTTCAGGGATGCTTGTGCATCGCTCTTGGTTGGACAAAGGCGAAACCCGGTTTGTGATGCAAACCCTTCGCGATCAAATTGGGCAACATGTTTATCCACTCCATCGATTAGATCGACCGACATCGGGGGTGCTTTTGTTTGCTTTGTCTTCTGAGATGGCGTCGCAAATGATGCCAAAATTTGCCGGTCGTGATATTCACAAAACGTACCATGCGATTGTGCGTGGTTGGATACAAGAAGGGGCAACTCTGGATTATCCACTCAAAGAAGAGTTGGATAAAATCGCCGATAAAAAAGCAACAAAAGAACCAGAAGCGAAAGAAGCGATTACTGAATATCAGCCCATTGCACACGCGGAGTTACTGATTGCGATGGGACGTTACCAAAGTTGTCGCTATACCTTGGTGGAAATGAAGCCACATACAGGACGCAAACATCAACTTCGTCGTCATATGCATCACTTGAGCCACCATATCGTTGGTGACGTGAATCATGGTGATGGCAGGCACAACAGATTGTTCCGTGACGAATTTGAGTGCCATCAACTCCTGCTTCATGCATCACGCACGCAGTTTGAACATCCAGTGACGGGTGACGACGTTGTCATTGAAGCGTCGATCGATCCGGTTTGGCGCAGAGTGCTAGAAGGTTTGGGGTTAGGCAATAGACTTTAAAAAGAAACTAACGCATGGTTGTTAAACCTAAAAAAACCGCCTGAAATGGCGGTTTTTTCTAGGTACCTTGCGCGAAACTCGAAACGTCTACAGCTTCTCTAGATCTGATTCGATCTCTGCGATCTTGCTTGCAACGACTTTCTCTAAGTGGCGAAGGTCTCGCAGGATTTTCTTCTTCACATCTTGTTCGCCTTGTTCTTTTCTGACGATTTTATCTAGCTCATCAACCACCAGAGATAAGCTGCGGTTGATCTCGGTGACTTCACGGAAGCGACCGCTGCCGCTGTCTACGACCACATTCTTACGCTGGCGTGGGTATTTAAATTTGACGCTTTTGGCAAAAAGTTCGCCTTTCGTTTTATGAAAGTAGATCTTCAGTGTGTCTGAGTTCGCCTCCTGACGGAGGGTATAGCGCTCGATGTTTTCTGGATGTTCGATACCGATATTCTTTAGATTCTGATACATAACTGCCTCTTTACGTACACACTGAACATGAATTTTTTCGCTCGATTCATACCACTTTAGCAGCAGCGTTTAGGTACACCCAATAGCAGGAATGATCAATGTCTGAGACTTGTGGTCGAGATCGCCTAAAATGCTGAATATGAGAATAAATCCAGTTTCATGTGCGCTTAACTCACATCACTCAGCGCATCAAATAAGGCTTCTCTTAATGCCTGCTGTGTTTCTTCGGTCAATGCTTGTCTTTCACCATCAGTGACGATGAAGAAATCCTCTGCACGTTCGCCAATCGTAGTGATTTTGGCCGCTTGCAATGACACCTTTTGGCGAGCAAATACCGCACCGACACGAGCGAGTAATCCAGGCATATCTAAAGCAACCAATTCAAGTAAGGTGCGTCTACCTGTGCGAGTCGGCAAGAAGGTCACTTGGGTTTTTACATTGAATGCCATCAGTTTGCGCGGTGCGCGACGCACCGGAATAGTAATCGCACCGTCTTGCATTAATGCAAGCGTGACGCCTTCGCGAATTTTTTCGTGACGATCTGCAGAGATCGCGTCGTTGTTAGCGTCGAGCACCATAAAAGTATCGAGCGCGAAGCCATCTTTACTGGTCATGATTTGTGCGTCATGGACACTAAGGTTTTTCTTATCTAGCGATGCCACTACTCGTGCAAAAAGGCTGGGTCTATCTTCGCTATACACAAAAATCTCGGTGCCGCCGCGGGTGGCGTTTTTGCTTACCAGTACCAATGGTTCATTGCTATGGTGATGCAAAATATGTTCACTGTGCCAAGCGATTTGCTTGTGAGTATGGCGTAGAAAATAATCGGCTTTGAAACGCTGCCACAACAGCTCAATCTCTCGTGGCGTGTGACCGTGTTTACGTAGCAGTGCAGACGCGAGATGTTGATTGTGACGGATGCGTTCACGCACATCTGGCGGGTTTTCTAATCCGCGGCGCAGCGCTTTTTGCGTTGAATAGTAAAGTTCGGCCAGCAGGGTACGCTTCCAACTATTCCAAAGCTCTGGATTGGTGGCGTTAATGTCCGCCACGGTAAGGCAGATTAGGTAATCGAGTCGCTCTTCATCCCGTACTTTTTGCGCAAATTCTGTGATGACTTCTGGGTCATAGATATCACGGCGTTGAGCCGTCACTGACATGAGAAGGTGATTCCCCACTAACCAGCTCACTAAATTGGCTTCTGGGCGTGAAAAACCGTGTTCAATACAGAAGCCATACGCTTCTTCTGCACCTATAACAGAATGGTCGCCGCCGCGGCCTTTGCCTATGTCATGAAAAATGGCGGCAAGTAACAAAAGCTCCGGTTTTGCCAAGCGAGTATATACATCACAACAAATAGGGTGCTTGTCGCGGTTCTCGTCTTGGCTGTATCCGTTGATGTGCTTTAACAAGCGAACCGTGTGCTCGTCCACGGTATAGGCGTGGAACAGGTCGAATTGCATCTGACCGACAATTTGACTCCATTGCGGTAGGTAAGCAGACAACACCCCATGTTTATGCATGAGTGGGAAAGCTTTGTGCAGGGCATTGGTATGACGGGTCAGCTCAATAAATTTTTCTTTGGCTTCTGGGATGTCACACAAAAAGCGATTGAGACGACGACGTGCGGTACGAAGTTGGCGAAGCGTCGGTGCGGAAATCGACTCGATGGATTTGTCATTAGCAATGTGCAGGAACATATCCATGATGCTCTCTGGTCGAGCTTGAAACAGGGCGGGTTTCCGCGCTTCAATTTGGCGGCCTCGGCGCTGAAAGTCATCACTTAATATTTCTATTTTTTTGCTGTTAGGTTCGTCTTCTATCGCTATTTCGAATAAGCGGATTAGCATTTTATTGAGTTCAGACACTCTTCCCAGCGTGCGGTAGAAGTCCTTCATCATGAGTTCAATACCTCGGTTGCCGTCACCTTGATAACCCAGTGTTTCGGCCACTGAGGGTTGGTGAGAAAACGTGAGGCGGTTATCGTAACGTCGTAGCTCAAGGTGAAGGGCAAAGCGAATGCGCCAGAGCATGGTTTGACACTCGTCAAGCTCACGAAATTCAGCATCAGTCAGAAAGCCATATTTGCTCATTTCACGTAGACTGGTGGCGCCGAAATGACGGCGAGCAATCCAACTTAGTGTGTGGATGTCACGAAGCCCACCCGGACTGGATTTGATATCAGGTTCGAGGTTATAAGCCGTATCATGATAACGAGCATGACGCTGTTTTTGCTCCATCACTTTCGCATTGAAGAATTTCGCACTTGGCCAAAAGTGTTCGGAATGGATCTGGGTTTTCAGTTCGTGATAAATACGTTCGCTGCCACAAAGTAGACGCGCTTCTTGAAGGTTGGTGGCAACCGTCAGATCATCCAAACCGACGTCGATACATTCTTTGAGTGTTCGCACGGCATGGCCGACTTCGAGCTTGAGATCCCAAAGCAAGGTGATAAATTCGCTGATGCGACCTTGATAATCTTTATCAAGCCCCCCTTCACTTAAGACCAACAAATCAATGTCCGATAGGGGGTGAAGCTCTCGGCGCCCATACCCGCCAACGGCGATAAGGGAAAGGTTTGGATGATGGTCAAAGTTGTAGTGTTGCCAAAGGCGTGACAGCAAGGCGTCAAAATAATCCGAGCGCTGATAAACCAAATCGTTCACCGACCCGCGATTCAAAAACGTGTTTTTTTGGTCTTCACCGAAAAGCACCAATTGGTTTTTAAGTTCAGCGAGGTTGAGTTGCTCCGCTGTCAGGTCTGATGGTTCGCACAACACGTCGTTCATTATCTTCCTTGAATCTTGCCAAAATAAAAAAGTCGGCGCTTAGGCCGACATTTTTGAAGCTTATGCGTTATTCAAAATGCGTGGCAGTTTTTCGTCACTGCGCAGAGTGAGAATTTCACATCCGGTATCCGTGACCAAAATGGTGTGTTCCCATTGTGCCGATTTTTTCTTATCGGCGGTATAGACAGTCCAGCCATCATTATCGTCCAATTCAGTGTTGAATTTTCCGGCGTTAATCATTGGCTCGATAGTGAAGCACATCCCAGCCTTAATCACTGTGCGATCGCTGTTCTTGTAGTGAACGACCTGCGGCTCTTCGTGAAATTCGGCGCCAATACCATGGCCACAGTAATCTTTAACGATAGAGTAACGCTTAGGACGGTTTTTGATGAATTTCTGAATTTCAGTGCCAAGGTCACCAATTCGTGCGCCCGGCTTAACTTTCTTCAGCGCTTGGTAGAGGCTTTCTTGAGCAACGTGACAAAGAGCTTTGTCTTCAGCGGTGACGTCACCGACCAAAAACATCTTTGATGTGTCGCCATGATAACCATCTTTGATAACCGTGATATCAATGTTGATGATGTCGCCATCTTTCAACACATCTGATGGTGTCGGGATACCATGACATACCACATGGTTTATGGACGTACATATTGATTTAGGAAAGCCGTGATAGTTGAGCGGCGCTGGGATCGCGTTTTGCGTTTCCGTGATGTATTTGTGGCAAATGTCGTCCAACTCTTCAGTGGTAACGCCTGCTTTCACATGCGGTTCGATCATCTCTAGCACGTCAGCAGCAAGGCGGCCGGCCTCACGCATTTTTTCGATTTCTTCAGCTGATTTTATAGTGACGCTCATTGCTTTCTCTCAGTTAGCTCCCTTCGATAAAACAAAGGAGGAATGGAATGCTATCGCTACATATTATCAATCGCATCGCCTTGTGGAAACCTTACTCGTTAGACGAGATGTTTTTTTATACTGGATTTGAGGGGCGTTTTTATGGTATAAAGCGCGCCGAAATGCGCCATCTTGGTTAATCTGAATTTCAGGTTCTATGTTGGTGGTTTCAACAATACAATTAACTTAACTCACACACATATCGACACATGCGCCGGGGTGCCCTTTGCGGGTCGGCTGTATGGGATATGTGGAGGCCTAACCCCGAGAGGATTTTTAAATGGCTACTGTTTCAATGCGCGACATGCTTAAAGCTGGTGTTCACTTTGGTCACCAAACCCGTTACTGGAACCCTAAGATGAAGCCTTTCATCTTTGGTGCACGTAACAAGGTTCATATCATTAACCTAGAAAAAACTGTACCAATGTTCAACAAAGTACTTGGCGAACTGACTAAAGTTGGTGAGCGTAAAGGTAAAGTACTTTTCGTTGGTACTAAGCGTGCCGCTAGCGAATCTGTTAAAACAGCAGCAGAAAGCTGTGACCAGTACTTCGTGAACAACCGCTGGTTAGGCGGTATGTTGACTAACTGGAAAACTGTTCGTCTGTCAATCAAGCGCCTTAAAGAGCTAGAAGTTCAAGCAACTGACGGTACTTTTGAGAAGCTGACTAAGAAAGAAGCCCTGATGCGTACCCGCGAAATGGAGAAACTTGAAAAATCTCTGGGTGGTATCAAAAACATGGGTGGTCTTCCAGACGCACTGTTCGTTATCGATGCTGATCACGAGCACATTGCTATTAAAGAAGCAAACAACCTGGGTATCCCAGTGTACGCGGTAGTTGATACCAACTCTGACCCGGATGGCGTTGATTTGGTTATCCCAGGTAACGACGATGCAATCCGTGCAGTTCAACTGTACCTGAACGCTGCAGCTCAGTCTTACTCTGAAGGCCGTAGCCAGGACATCGTAGCTCAAGCTGAAGACGAGCTAGTTGAAGTCGCTGAGTAATACAATTGCTCCTTGTGAGCGTTCTTAGCCATCAGGCTGTCATGAACGGCACTGTAAGCTAAGTAGGTTAGCAGGGGCCAATATATGGCCCCTGATTTTTACCCAAAAGTTTCGAATCGAGGATTGAACAATGGCAACTGTTACCGCTGCCCTGGTTAAAGAACTGCGTGAGCGTACTGCCGCAGGTATGATGGAATGTAAGAAGGCGCTTGTTGAAAGCAACGGCGACATCGAACTAGCAATCGAAAACATGCGCAAAAGTGGCGCTGCGAAAGCTGCTAAGAAAGCAGGTAACATCGCAGCCGAAGGCACTATCATCATCAAAGATGCTGACGGTGTTGCAGCTCTTGTTGAAGTTAACTGCCAAACTGACTTCGTTGCTAAAGACAGCAGCTTCACTGCATTTGCAAACGAAGTTGCAGACGCGGCTCTAGCTTCTAAAGCGACTGTAGAAGAACTGCAAGCGCAATTTGAAGATGCACGTATCGCTCTAGTAACTAAGATCGGTGAAAACATCTCTATCCGTCGTGTTAACTACGTAGAAGGCGTATCAATCGCTTCTTACCGTCACGGCGAGCGTATTGGTGTTGTTGTTGCTGGTGAAGGCGACGCAGAAGTTCTTAAGCACGTTGCTATGCACGTTGCTGCTTCTAAACCAGAATACGTTAACCCATCTGACGTACCCGCTGACGTAGTAGCGAAAGAACAACAAATCCAAGTTGAAATCGCGATGAATGAAGGCAAGCCTCAAGAAATCGCTGAGAAAATGGTTGTTGGCCGCATGAAGAAATTCACCGGTGAAGTTTCTCTAACGGGTCAACCATTCATCATGGAACCTAAGAAATCTGTTGGCGAATTCTTGAAAGAGAAAGGCGCATCAGTTTCTAACTTCGTTCGCCTAGAAGTAGGTGAAGGTATCGAGAAAGCTCCAGAAATGAGCTTCGCAGATGAAGTAGCTGCAGTTCAAAAAGGTTAATCCTTTTTCAGAACCCAAAAGACCGCAGAATCCTGCGGTCTTTTTACAATCCCATCCGTAGACGCAAGTGCCTAAAGGTAGTGATAATGACTACAAACCCAAAACCAGCTTATCAACGAATTTTGCTTAAATTGAGCGGCGAAGCGCTGCAAGGAAAGGAAGGGTTCGGTATCGATCCCGCTGTGCTTGACCGTATGGCTCAAGAAATCAAAGAACTGGTTGAACTAGGTGTCCAAGTTGGCTTGGTTATCGGCGGTGGCAATCTATTCCGTGGAGCAGGTCTTGCCGAAGCAGGTATGAACCGGGTTGTGGGTGACCACATGGGTATGCTGGCCACTGTGATGAACGGTCTGGCGATGCGTGATGCGTTACACCGTGCCTATGTGAATGCAAGAGTAATGTCAGCAATCCCTCTGCAGGGTGTGTGTGACAGCTACAACTGGGCTGAAGCTATTAGCCAGCTTCGCAATGGTCGTGTGGTAATTTTCTCTGCAGGTACCGGTAATCCATTCTTCACTACTGACTCAGCGGCGTGTTTGCGCGGTATTGAAATCGAGTCAGACATCGTGATCAAAGCCACCAAGGTTGATGGTGTATTTACCGATGATCCAGCGAAAAACCCAGATGCGGAGCTTTACAGCCACCTCACTTACCAAGACGTGCTAGAAAAAGAATTGAAAGTGATGGACTTAGCTGCCTTCACTTTGGCACGTGATCACAAGATGCCGATGCGTGTATTTAACATGAATAAGCCAGGTGCTTTGCGCCGAGTTGTGATGGGTGAGCAAGAAGGCACACTAATTAATAACGGTTAATCAAAATTAGTGGCATAATCCGCTAATTAGAAAAAAGAATCTTCAAGGATAATCTCGTGATCAATGAAATTAACGCAGATGCAAAAGAACGCATGCAAAAAAGCGTTGAAGCGCTGAAGAGTACTCTGTCTAAAATCCGTACTGGTCGTGCGCATCCTGCACTACTTGATGGTCTGTCAGTTGACTATTACGGCGCATCAACTCCGTTGAAGCAATTGGCTTCTATTGTTGCTGAAGATGCACGTACATTGGCGATTACTGTTTTTGATAGATCAGTAATTCAAGCTGTTGAAAAAGCAATCATGACATCTAGCCTGGGTTTAAACCCAATGTCAGCTGGTGCGGTTATCCGCGTTCCATTGCCTCCGTTGACAGAAGAGCGTCGTCGTGATCTGGTTAAGATCGTTCGCGCTGAAGCTGAACAAGGCCGTGTGGCTGTACGTAATATTCGTCGTGACGCCAACAGTGACCTTAAAGGCCTGTTGAAAGACAAAGACATCTCAGAAGATGACGAGCGTCGCGGTCAAGACGATATTCAGAAGCTGACAGATGCTGCTGTTAAAGATATTGACGTGATTCTTGAAGCGAAAGAAAAAGAGTTGATGGAAGTCTAATTCCGGCTACACTCTGATTCCATTGCCAAAGCGCTGTGCTAGCAGTACAGCGCTTTTTAATTGCGAAGGATAATGATGAGCTCCCAATCTTCCTATCTAGAGATAGATCCTAGTCTGCTTCCAAAACATATTGCCGTCATTATGGACGGGAATGGCCGTTGGGCAAAAGCACGAGGCAAAGCCCGAATGTTTGGGCACAAAGCCGGTGTTGATGCTGTTCGAAAGACGGTTTCTACTGCCAATCGCCTCGGCATTCAAGTGTTAACCCTGTTTGCATTCAGCAGTGAAAACTGGCGACGTCCAGAAGAAGAAGTCAGCCTACTGATGGAGCTATTTGTCACGGTTCTGGGACGTGAAGTGAAACGCCTTCATAAAAATGGCGTAAGGCTCAAGGTAATCGGCGATACATCGCGATTCAGCAAGTCATTGCAGGATAAGATTGCTGCAGCTGAAGCGCTGACGGAAAGCAATTCAGGGCTAACATTGAACATTGCTGCCAATTACGGCGGGCAATGGGATATTTTTCAATCGGTACAAAAGCTGGCTGGTCAGGTTGAGCGAGGAGAAATTCTAGCCGATCAACTGACAGAAGCTGACATCCAAGCACATTTGACAACATCGAGCTTGCCAGATGTGGACTTGATGATTCGAACCAGTGGAGAATGTCGCATCAGTAATTTTATGTTGTGGCAGGCAGCTTATGCAGAGCTGTATTTTACTGAACAATTTTGGCCCGACTTCGATGAGACCAGTCTTACTGAAGCCATTGCTTGGTTTATCAACCGCGAGCGCCGTTTTGGCTGCACCGGTGAGCAAGTTAAGGCCATGTTACAAGTAGAAAAATAGAGGGTTTCGTTTGCTGAAACAACGTGTCTTAACGGCTTCTGTGTTAGCGCCATTAGTTATCGCAGGTATCTTTTTTTTGCCGTTTCAACTTTTCATTATTGCCGTGGCCAGCGTTACCCTGCTTGGTCACTGGGAATGGACTAAATTTGTCGCATCGTCTTCTCGTGTAGGAGCGTTTGCTTTACCTGCTATTGTCCTTCTTGGTTCTGCGTTCTTGTTGCCAGTGACAGGAAACGGGTTGGATATATCTTCGTTTAATGGTGGCGCTATTGCGTTAGTGGGTGCACTTTGGTGGCTTCTCGCAACGGGCATGGTATTGAAATATCCCAAAGGAGCGAGTTGGTGGGCTAACAATGCTGCACTGCAACAAGGCTTTGGCGTATTAACCTTGCTACCATTTTTATGGAGCGTACTGTTGCTGCGAGCATACCACTATGAGCTTGAGCCTTATCTTGGTGCCAAACTGGTATTAATCGTGTGTTTGCTCGTGTGGTCTGCAGATACGGGGGCTTACTTTGCAGGAAAGCGCTTCGGTAAGCGCAAGATGGCACCGTCTGTGAGTCCTAACAAAACGATTGAAGGTCTCATTGGTGGTTTGATTGCTTCTGTTGCTGTCACTATTGGTGCAGCGCAATATTTTTCAATTCCGTTCTCTTCACTTCCCATGCTTGGCATCGTTGCGCTGGTGACTTCGTTTGCCTCCGTACTTGGCGATTTAGCTGAAAGCATGTTCAAGCGTGTTGCTGGCGTGAAAGACAGCGGGAGTATTCTTCCTGGTCATGGTGGGATACTCGATAGAATTGACAGTCTGACAGCCGCATTTCCAGTTTTCACTGTATTGTATTTCTGGTTGGCTTAAAGGAATCACCGGCCTTGCGCCGGTGATTCGCATTCTGGCTGGGCGAAACAATGATTAGAGTTTTCTATGCATAATTTAACGATTCTTGGTGCAACGGGTTCTATCGGAACCAGCACGTTAGCTGTAGTTGAAAAGAATCCTTCGGCATATTCAGTATTTGCGCTCGCTGCAAACGCGAATGTCAACGAAATGATTGTGCTGTGTCTTAAGTGGAAACCGACGTTTGCCGCTATGGCAGATGAAGTTGCGGCCAAATCATTACGTTTGGCGCTAAAAAATCAAGGCTGCAAAACGGAAGTATTAAGTGGCATTGATGGCTTGTGCGCGATAGCTTCACATGACGATGTTGATACCGTCATGGCGGCTGTTGTTGGTGCAGCGGGTCTAATACCAACGATGGCAGCCGTAAAAGCTGGAAAACGTATATTACTCGCAAACAAAGAAGCGTTGGTGATGTCAGGGCAGTTTTTTATTGACGCTGTTCATCAATATGGTGCTCAGTTGCTGCCTGTTGATAGTGAACACAATGCCATTTTTCAATGCTTGCCTACCTCAATTCAAGCTAATCCAGGGATCTGCGATCTTGCCTCTGAAGGTGTAAGTAAAATTTTGCTTACAGGCTCTGGCGGCCCTTTTCGCTATACCAATATCAATGCATTACGCGATGTAACACCTGCTCAGGCTATTGCACATCCTAATTGGTCGATGGGGCCAAAAATTTCTGTTGATTCTGCCACTATGATGAACAAGGGATTGGAATACATCGAGGCACGTTGGTTATTCAATGCCAAGCGTGATCAACTCGATGTGATTATTCATCCTCAGTCAGTGATCCATTCTATGGTTCAATACCGTGATGGTTCAGTCATGGCACAGATGGGACTCCCTGATATGTGTACGCCGATTGCCTATGCTATGGCGTATCCTGGACGAATTGATGCTGGTGTGAAGCCTCTCGATTTTAGCGAGATTGGTGAGTTTACCTTTTTAAAACCAGATCTTGACCGCTATCCGTGTCTGAAGCTCGCGATTGATGCTTGCTACGTTGGGCAGGCTGCAACGACAACGCTTAACGCTGCGAATGAAGTGGCTGTGGACGCATTCCTCAATGGTCGCGTAGGTTTTATGCAGATTGCTGAAATCAACGATGCTGTGTTACAACGGGCTGAGCTTCAGGAACCATCAAACATGGAAAGTCTACTCGACATAGATACTAAGGCGCGTTTAATGGCACAAGATTGTATTACGAGGTCGGGACGATGAGCGGCATCCTCTGGAATTTATTCTTCTTTATTATTGCTCTTGGCATTCTGGTTGCCGTGCATGAGTATGGCCATTTCTGGGTAGCGAGACGATGTGGCGTTAAAGTTGAGCGTTTCTCAATTGGCTTTGGTAAAGCACTTTGGCAGCGTGTTGGCAAAGATGGTACTGAATACACCATCGCCATGATCCCGTTAGGTGGCTATGTCAAAATGCTGGATGAGCGCGTTGACGACGTGCCTGCCGATCAAAAAGAAATGGCATTTAACAACCGTCCTCTTTGGCAGCGTAGCGCCATCGTGGCTGCGGGGCCTGCGGCTAATTTTCTGTTTGCTATCGTCGCATATTGGTTAGTGATGATCATAGGCATACCGGCAGTTAAGCCAGTAATTGGTGAGGTAGCTCCCCAATCTATTGCTGCACAAGCCGGAATCGAAAGCGGCATGGAACTTACTGCGGTATCTGGTATCAAAACGCCAGATTGGGAGTCGGTTAACTTGCAACTTATCTCGCACATTGGCGATGACGAGATGACGATGTCAGTGCTGCCAAGTGAAAGCGCTGGTTACACTGTCGATAAATCATTGGATTTGTCTTCTTGGTCCTTTGACCCTGAATCCGAATCGGCGCTTCGCACCTTGGGCGTTACCCCGTTTACGCCCGACATCACCAATGTGATCGCACAAGTGGTGGAAGGTAGCGCAGCGGAGCGTGTGGGTTTACGTGAAGGTGACAAATTACTCACGGTCGACGGTCAACCTATTGAGAGCTGGGATGTTGTGGTGAGTGTGATTCGTGCCCACCCAGAGATGTCGCTGCCAATGACTGTTCTGCGAGATGGACGTGAGTTAGAATTAGCGCTGACGCCAGATGCTCGAGAGCACGGTGACACACGCGTAGGTTATGCTGGCTTTGCCCCACAAGTAGGTGAATGGCCAGAGACTTACCGGTTTACGTTGCAGTATGGTCCATTGGATGCCATTCCAGCTGCCATAGATAAAACATGGCAAGTTGTGGTACTGACTGCACAAATGATTAAAAAGTTGTTCACGGGCGATGTGGCTGTGAAAAACTTGAGTGGGCCTATCTCAATTGCAAAAGGTGCAGGGATGACCGCAGACTTCGGTCTGGTATACTTTCTCGGTTTTCTCGCGCTGATTAGCGTGAATTTAGGCATTATTAACCTGTTACCGTTACCGGTTCTTGACGGCGGGCACCTGTTGTTTTTTGGCATAGAAGCCGTAACACGCCGCCCTGTTTCTGAACGTGTACAGGATATGGGATATCGGGTTGGTTCAGCCATTATCGTGGTACTGATGGGCGTGGCATTATTTAACGATTTTGCCCGTCTATAAAAATCAGCGTATAGCAAGGAACACTCAGAGCAGCAATGGCGATGAAAAAACTTTTACTGGCCTCTCTTCTATTTTCTAGTTCCGTTACGGCCGATGAGTTCGTAGTGGAAGACATTCGATTTGAGGGGCTTCAACGAGTCAGTCTCGGTGCGGCTTTGCTCGCGATGCCGGTGCGAGTTGGCGATAATATTGATGAAGGCGAAGTATCAGGGATTATCAAATCCCTATTCTCGTCTGGGAACTTTGAGAACGTACGCGTATTTCGTGACGGTGATGACCTGTTGGTTAAGGTCATTGAGCGCCCCACGGTCGCGAGCATTTCGTTCTCGGGTAATAAAGCCATCGAGGAAGAGCAGCTTTCAGAGAATCTTTCTGCATCGGGTTTGCGTGTCGGTGAAGCGCTAGATCGCACCACCTTGTCAAATATCGAAAAAGGCCTCGAAGATTTCTACTACAGCGTGGGTAAATATAACGCGCTAGTCAAAACGGTTATCACTCCGCTGCCGCGTAATCGTGCTGATGTGAAATTCGTGTTTACCGAAGGGGTTTCGGCCACCATCCAGCAAATTAACTTCATCGGCAACGACGTGTTCGGTGATGAAGAACTTAAAAATAATTTTAAGTTACGAGCGGACGTTCCTTGGTGGAATTTCCTTGCCAATGAACAATACCAAAAGCAAGCGCTCGCAGGGGACTTGGAAAGTCTGCGTTCGTTCTATCTTAACCGTGGTTACCTAAAGTTCCGTGTCGAATCGACCAACGTTTCTATCTCCCCAGATAAGAAAGGCGTCTACATCACCTTGAACATTGATGAGGGTGAACCGTATATCGTGTCCGGCGTGAATGTGCGTGGTGGTAAAGACAGCGCTTCATTTGAATCGCTTGTCCCTTTCAAGGATGGTGAAGTCTACAGCGGTGAGAAAGTCACTCGCCTGGAAGACGAGATAAAGCGCAAGCTTGGAGAGCAAGGTTATGCCTACCCGCAGGTGGCGACGATTCCAGAATTTAATGATGATGAAAACAGCGTCGCATTAAATGTTAACGTTGAACCGGGTAAACGTGTCTATGTCCGTAATATCAAGTTTTCGGGCAACCAAATTACGCGTGACGAAGTATTACGTCGTGAAATGCGTCAAATGGAAGGCTCTTGGTTAAACGCCAAATCGGTTGAAACCAGTAAAGAGCGACTCAATAGACTGGGTTTTTTCGAAACTGTTGATGTGCGTACAACGCGAGTGCCAGGTACTGATGATCAGGTCGATGTAGAGTATTTCGTTAAAGAAACCAACTCAGGCAGCGTTAACTTTGGTATTGGTTACGGCACGGAATCAGGTATTAGCTTCCAGGCTGGTCTGCAACAAGACAACTTTGCAGGTACGGGTAATCGCTTTGGTATTAATGCCATGGTGAATGATTATCAGAAAAACCTGACGTTGGATTATCGCGACCCATATTGGACGCTTGATGGTATCAGTCTTGGCGGAAAGATATTCTTTAACGAGTTTGAAGCGTCTGATGCAAACATCGTGGATTATACCGATAAAAGCTATGGCACCAGTCTCACCTGGGGTTTCCCTTTTAATGAGCTGAATTATTTCGACTTCTCTCTTGGCTATACACATCGTCAGATTGAAAACTTGGGTGGTTATTACCAAATCCAGAAGTTCCTCGATTCGATGGAAGACAATGTGACCGATAACGGTGGATTGGAAGTCGATGACTTTGATTGGTCGGTAAGCTGGAGTCGCAATAACCTTAACCGAGGCTTCTTCCCAACGGCTGGTAATTATCAACGTGCATCGTTTCGCATGACAGTACCGGGCTCTGACACCCAGTACTTCAAAACGCAATACGATGTGAGGCAATATATTCCGCTTACTGAATCCCATAGCTTTACGTTGCTTATGCGTGGTCGACTCGGTTACGGCAATGGTTACGGTAAGAACGATGAAAATGATTACTTACTGCCGTTTTATGAAAACTTCTATGCGGGTGGTTACTCGACACTACGTGGATTCCGCTCTAACACGGCTGGCCCGAAAGCTGTATACGATCAAGGTGCAGGGAATAACCCAGCTCTTGTAGGCAGCAACGATTCTGTGGGTGGTAATGCCATTGCGTTGGCGAGTATGGAGTTGATCGTACCTACACCGTTTGTGTCCCCAGAAGTGCGAAACTCGATTCGCACCAGCGTTTTTGTTGATGCCGCATCGGTATGGGATACCGAGTACGATCTCGATAACGCGAGAGTGATCAGCGGACAAGAATACATTTACGACTATAGCGATCCGGGCAACTATCGTGCGTCTTACGGTGCGGCACTCCAATGGCGATCACCAATGGGACCATTAGTGTTCTCGTTGTCAAAACCCATTAAGAGTTATGAAGGTGATGACGAGGAGTTCTTCACCTTTACGATTGGCCAAACGTTCTGATTTTCAAGACTAGGAGAAAAGTTTGAAACCTATTATCAAAGCGGCAGGCCTGAGCCTTGCCATCTTCAGTGCTTCTATGTTTGCTACAGCGGCAGAGGCTGCGCAAAAAATTGGTTACGTAGCGACGGGTCCAGTGCTTGCTCAAATGGCCAAACAAAGCAATGTGAGCGAAAAGCTGCGTAAAGAATTTAAAGACCGCATTGCTACCGTTGAGCGTTTGGAAGACCAACTGAAAAAAGGCATTGAAAAACTGAAGCGTAATGGCGAGCTAATGAGTGATAGCGAGCGAACTAAGCTTCAGCGTCAACTGCAATCTCTGGATTCTGACTATAAACTTAAGGTCAGCAATCTGAAAGAAGACGAGCGCAAACGCAGCTCAGAAGAACAACGTAAACTGGTAGAAAAACTGCAAAAGACCATCACGAGTCTTGCGAAAAAAGAGGGCTATGACATGGTGCTAGATCGCCAGGCAGTTCTTTATGCAAGCCCGAAAGATGACTTGTCAGAGAAAGTACTGAAAGCAGTCAAATAAGTAAGGTAGAAAATGGCTTCTATTACGCTCGCTGAATTAGCGGAAAAACTGGGTGCAGAACTTCATGGTGACGGCGATGTCATCATTCGTTCAATTTCGGGAATGGATAAAGCGAGTGAAGGACAAATCACGTTTTTATCTAGCAGTAAGTACCGTAAGCACCTCGCACAGTGTCAAGCAAGTGCAGTGATGGTCAAGGAAGCCGACCTCGCTTATTGCAATGGCAATGTGCTGGTAATTAAAGACCCGTATTTGGGCTACGCGCTGACAGCACAATTGCTCGATAGCACCCCTCGCTGTGCGACGGATATCGCGCCGAGTGCCTACGTTTCGCCCACGGCAACGTTGGGCGAGGGCGTGTCAATTGGTCACAACGCTGTGATTGAAGACGGTGTTGAGCTGGGTGATCATGTTCAGATCGGTGCAGGCTGTTTTGTGGGTAAGAACACTAAACTGGGTGCGAATACTCGCCTTTGGGCAAATGTCAGCGTTTATCACAATGTTCAGCTAGGTGAATCGTGTTTGGTACAGTCAAGCACTGTGATTGGCTCTGACGGCTTTGGTTATGCCAATGACAACGGACAATGGGTGAAAATCCCACAAGTTGGACGTGTTGTCATTGGTGATCGTGTCGAAATTGGTGCATGTACTACTATTGACCGTGGTGCACTGGATGACACCGTGATCGCTGATGGTGTGATTATCGACAATCTTTGCCAGATCGCGCATAATGTCGAGATCGGTGAAAATACCGCCATTGCAGGTGCAACCGTTATTGCGGGGAGCACTCGAATTGGCAAGCACTGCATTATTGGCGGTGCCTGCGTAATAAATGGTCACATTGAAATTACAGATGGCGTCACGATCACTGGTATGGGGATGGTGATGAGACCTATCACTGAACCTGGTATGTATTCTTCGGGTATTCCACTTCAAGCTAACCGCGATTGGCGTAAAACAACTGCGCGCGTTATGAAGATCGAAGACTTGCATAAACGACTAAAAGCCGTTGAAAAACAATTAGAAGATAGCAAGTAAACGCTGTCTTAGATGGCCTACTCTGGTGGCTTGCTGCACATTGAGAAAATGCTCAATTTCGCCGTAGTCTGCAGTGTAGGCCATTTTCCGTTCTCAACGACAAATAATAAGCTTTTCATACGGGAATATTACTTTGATTCGCGAAAACAACGTGCTGACGATTAACGAAATTAGAGAACTGCTGCCGCATCGTTACCCATTTCTTCTTATTGATCGCGTTATTGATTTTGAGGAAGGTAAATACCTTCATGCTATCAAGAATGTATCGGTTAACGAACCTCAATTCACGGGGCATTTCCCTCAACTTCCTATTTTCCCAGGTGTATTGATCCTCGAGGTCATGGCGCAAGCTACGGGTTTGTTGGCGTTCAAAACATTCGGAAATCCAAAGGAAAATGAGCTTTACTACTTTGCTAGCATTGATAATGCCAAGTTCCGTGCACCAGTGACGCCTGGCGATCAAATGGTATTGGAAGTTGAGTTCATTAAAGAGCGTCGTGGCATTGCTGCCTTCACTGGCGTTGCAAAAGTAGATGGTAAGGTTGTCTGCTCTGCAGACCTGAAGTGTGCCAGAAGAGAGTTTTAACAGTGATCCATGAATCTGCACAAATTCATCCAACCGCAGTGGTTGAAGAAGGGGTAACCCTAGGCGCTAATGTTAAAATTGGTGCGTTTTGCTTCATCGGTACTGGCGTGGAAATCGGTGAAGGCACCGAAGTAAAAACTCATGTAGTTATCAAAGGTCCGACAAAAATTGGCCAAGATAATAAAATCTTCCAATTCGCCTCTATCGGTGAAGAGTGTCAAGATCTTAAATACGCAGGTGAGCCGACCACATTGGAAATTGGCGATCGCAACACGATTCGTGAAAGCGTGACCATGCACCGAGGTACCGTTCAAGATGGCGGTCACACCCAAGTGGGTAGCGATAACTTATTCATGATTAACGCACACGTTGCTCACGATTGCGTGATTGGCGATCGCTGTATCTTTGCTAACAATGCAACCTTAGCGGTCACGTTACTGTGGGTGATTTTGCTATTGTTGGCGGTATGACTGCCATTCATCAGTTTTGCACAATTGGCAGCCACAGTATGCTTGGTGGTGGTTCTATTGTTGTCAAAGACGTCCCTCCTTACGTTATGGCGCAAGGTAACCACTGTGCACCATTTGGTATTAACGTTGAAGGCCTCAAACGTCGTGGCTTTGACAAGAACGCAATAAAAGCGATTCGTGCGGTATACAAAGAAGTTTACCGATCTGGCAAAACGCTGGAAGAAGCGAAAAAGCAAATAGCGGAAATGGCGAAAGACGAAGAAGCACTTCAACTGTTTGTTGAATTCTTTGATAACTCGAGCCGAGGTATCATTCGCTAATGGTTGTTGCAACAAAGCCGTTACGAATTGGAATTGTCGCCGGGGAAATCTCCGGCGATATTTTAGGTGCTGGCTTTATCAAAGCGGTTAAAGCGCAATATCCAGATGCAGAGTTTGTCGGTATCGGTGGGCCTCGGATGAAGGCTTTAGGATGCGAGACATTGTTTGATATGGAAGAGCTGGCGGTAATGGGCATTGTGGAAGTGCTGGGTCGTTTGCCTCGTCTATTGAAAATCAAGCATGCGTTAGTCGACTTCTTCGTTGCGGATCCGCCCGACGTGTTTGTCGGCATTGACGCACCAGACTTCAACCTTCGCCTCGAAAAATCGCTCAAAGATACTGGTATTAAAACCGTCCATTATGTCAGTCCCAGTGTTTGGGCTTGGCGTCAAAAACGTATTTTCAAAATTGCGGCAGCCACTGATTTGGTGTTGGCGCTTCTGCCGTTCGAAAAAGCGTTTTACGATAAATTTGATGTGCCGTGTGATTTCGTTGGTCATACCATGGCGGACGACATTCCCTTAGTTAGTGATAAAGCGGCTGCTAGAGCCTTGCTCGGCCTCGATAATGACAAAACGTATTTGGGCGTTTTGCCTGGAAGTCGTGGTGGTGAAATGAAAATGCTTGCCCCGACGTTTATCAAAACCTGTCAGTTGCTTAAAGCGAAATATCCCCATTTGGGATTTGCCGTTGCACTGGTAAATGAAACCCGTCGCGCACAGTTTGAACAGGCATGGAAAGAAACCGCGCCTGACCTGGATTTTACTCTGGTCGATGATACTGCTCGTCACGTCATAGCAGCATCAGATGTGGTACTTCTGGCTTCCGGTACGGTCGCACTTGAATGCATGTTGGTTAAGCGGCCCATGGTCGTCGGGTACAAAGTGAATGCCATCACCGCATGGATCGCAAGACGCTTAGTAAAAACCGAATTTGTCTCTTTGCCGAATATTCTCGCGGGACGAGAGTTGGTGCCTGAAAGGTTGTTGGAAGATTGTACGCCTGAGGCATTGGCAACAGAGGTCTCTCGTTACCTTGATAACGATAATGATGCGCTGATGGCTGAGTTCACACGTTTACATGAAGTTATTCGTTGCGATGCAGACAAAGCTTCAGCTCGTGCCGTACTTAATCTGATAGGGCGTTAATCCATGGATTTCGAACCTTTTGTTTATCCTGAAGCCAAACTCATTGCTGGTGTTGATGAAGTGGGCCGAGGGCCGTTAGTCGGTGCGGTTGTGACTGCGGCTGTTATTCTGGATCCTAACAACCCCATTGAAGGGCTGACGGACTCCAAAAAGCTAACCGAGAAGAAGCGCGAAGCGCTGTTTGAGATCATCAAAGAAAAAGCGTTAGCGTGGTCTTTGGGGCGAGCCGAGGCAGATGAAATTGACGACATCAACATTCTCGCTGCTACCATGTTAGCGATGGAGCGTGCAGTAGCGGGTCTGTCGGTTCAGCCAGACTTTGTATTGATCGATGGTAATCGCGTGCCTGCTGGATTACCTATGCCAGGTCAAGCCGTCGTCAAAGGGGATTTGCGAGTGGCTGAAATCAGCGCTGCATCGATTCTTGCAAAAGTCATGCGTGACCGTGAAATGGAAGTGCTGGATGCTCAATATCCGCAATACGGTTTCGCCAAGCACAAAGGTTATCCAACCAAGGCACATTTTGAAGCACTTGATGCGCATGGTGCCATCGCAGAGCACCGTAAGAGCTTTAAACCTGTCAAGAAAGCGTTAGGCATTGCATAATACGTAGAGGGGAGTGTCGCTCCCCTCTACTATCCTATCTAACCATCAATCAGTAACGTACGAGTACTATGTCAGACCCACGTTTTATCCACCTTCGTGTTCACAGTGACTATTCCATGGTTGACGGCCTTGGCAAAGTGCCGCCTTTGGTAAAAAAAGTTGGCGAACTTGGCATGCCCGCGATGGCATTGACTGACTTTACGAACCTATGTGGTCTGGTGAAGTTCTACAACACAGCGCAAAGCAATGGTGTTAAGCCTATTATTGGCGCTGATTTCAAAGTCCAATCTGATGCATTTGGTGATGATCTTTGTCAATTAACGGTGCTTGCAGCAGATAACATTGGCTATAAAAACCTGACCTTACTGATATCAAAAGCCTATCTGCGCGGTCATGTTCAGCATCAGCCAGTCATAGATCTTGAATGGCTGTTGGAGTTAAAAGAAGGGCTGATCTTGTTGTCCGGCGGACGGCGAGGTGATCTGGGTAAAGCATTGCTAAAAGGCAATATGGCGCTAGCTAAACAGTGTGCAGCGTTTTACCAGACTCACTTTCCAGATGCGTATTACATCGAACTTACCCGAACAGGCCGCCCTGACGAAGAAGCTTACCTGCATTTTGCTTTGGATCTGGCCTCTGAACTCGACCTGCCTGTGGTTGCTACCAACGAAGTCTGCTTCCTTTCGGCTGATCTGTTTGATGCTCATGAGGTTCGCGTTGCGATCCATGATGGCTTTACGCTCGAAGATCCACGTCGCCCAAAAAACTACAGTCCACAGCAATACCTTCGCACTGAAGACGAAATGTGTGAGTTATTCCACGATATTCCAGAAGCACTCGCCAATACCGTCGAAATCGCCAAACGCTGCAATGTGACTGTGCGTTTGAATGAATACTTCCTGCCAAACTTCCCTACCGAAGGCTTGGAGATAGGGGAGTTTCTGGTGAAAAAATCGCAAGAAGGCCTTGAAGAGCGTCTTGAACTTTTGTTCCCTGACCCGCAAGAACGAGCGAACCTCCGTCCTGAATATGACGAGCGGTTAGATATCGAGCTGCAGGTAATCAACCAAATGGGGTTTCCAGGCTACTTCCTTATTGTGATGGAATTCATCCAGTGGTCGAAAGACAATGATATTCCGGTAGGACCTGGGCGAGGGTCGGGTGCAGGTTCACTGGTGGCGTATGCACTAAAAATCACTGATCTCGATCCACTGGAATTTGATTTGCTGTTCGAGCGTTTCCTTAACCCTGAACGAGTATCCATGCCCGATTTCGATATCGACTTTTGCATGGACAAACGAGACAAGGTGATTGACCACGTAGCGGAAATCTATGGTCGAGATGCCGTATCACAGATCATTACTTTCGGTACCATGGCAGCAAAAGCGGTTATCCGTGATGTGGGGCGAGTACTTGGTCATCCTTACGGTTTCGTTGATCGTATTTCAAAAATGGTGCCACCGGATCCAGGTATGACGCTGGCGAAGGCGTTTGATGTCGAGCCCCAACTGGGCGATCTTTATGAAGCTGATGAAGAAGTTCGTGAGCTGATTGATACGTGTCGAATCCTTGAAGGTAGTATCCGAAATGCAGGTAAGCACGCTGGTGGTGTTGTTATATCACCCACCACGATTACCGATTTTGCGCCGCTATACTGTGATAGTGAAGGTCACTTTCCCGTTACCCAGTTTGATAAAAATGATGTAGAAACCGCTGGCTTAGTCAAATTTGACTTCTTGGGTTTACGTACACTGACCATCATCGATTGGGCGCTTAAAATGGTCAACCCTCGCCTTCAAGCCGAAGGTGAAGAGCCAATACGCATTGAAGCGATCCCAATGGATGACATGGCGTCATTCCGACTTTTACAAAACTCTGAAACCACCGCGGTATTCCAGTTGGAATCTCGCGGCATGAAAGATCTCATTAAACGTCTTCAACCAGATTGCTTTGAAGATATGATCGCACTGGTGGCACTTTTCCGTCCGGGACCATTGCAATCAGGCATGGTAGATAACTTTATCGATCGAAAGCGCGGTCGAGAAGTCGTGTCATATCCAGATGAAAAGTGGCAACACGATTCGCTAAAGGAAATTCTTGAGCCAACCTACGGCATTATTTTGTACCAAGAGCAGGTCATGCAAATCGCTCAGGTGCTTTCTGGCTATACCCTTGGCGGGGCGGACATGCTTCGTCGTGCCATGGGTAAGAAAAAGCCAGAAGAAATGGCCAAGCAGCGGGCAACGTTTGAAGACGGAGCGATAAAGAACGGCGTCGACGGCGAGTTGGCGATGAAGATCTTCGACTTGGTCGAAAAGTTCGCAGGTTACGGCTTTAACAAATCGCACTCAGCGGCATATGCACTTGTTTCATACCAGACACTCTGGCTCAAAACTCACTATCCTGCGGAGTTCATGGCTGCGGTAATGACTGCGGATATGGATAACACCGACAAGATTGTCGGCTTGGTGGAAGAATGTCGCCGCATGAAGTTGACCATGCTGCCACCAGATGTGAATGCTGGATTGTATCGCTTCAATGTAAACGATAAAGGTGAAATTGTTTACGGCATTGGCGCGATTAAAGGTGCAGGTGAAGCGCCTATTGAAAACATCATTGAAGCGCGTGAAAAAGGCGGCTACTTCCGTGACTTATTCGATTTCTGTGCGCGTATAGATACCAAAAAAGTAAACAAACGCGTGATAGAGAAATTGATTCAATCGGGTGCAATGGACCGATTAGGTCCGCATCGCGCAGCGATGATGGCATCACTGAATGACGCGATTAAGTCAGCAAGCCAGCATCACCAGGCAGAATCGTTTGGTCAGGCTGATATGTTTGGTGTGTTGACAGATGAACCCGAGGAAGTCGAACACAAGTATGCGAACGTACCACACTGGCCAGAAAAAGTATGGCTTGAAGGTGAGCGTGAAACGCTAGGGTTGTATTTAACGGGTCACCCAATCAACAGCTATGTGAAAGAGCTAAAACACTATATTACTTGGCGTTTGGAAGATGCTCATGCAACAAAGCGTGATGTTGTTTCTACCGTTGCTGGATTAGTGATAGCCGCCCGAGTGATGACCACAAAGCGTGGATCGCGCATCGGGATCCTAACTTTGGATGATAGGTCGGGACGCATGGAAGTGATGCTGTTCTCAGATGTATTAGAAAAGTACTTAGATTTCATTGAAAAAGACCGAATTTTGGTCATATCCGGACAGGTCAGCTTTGATGACTTCAACGGTGGCCTTAAAATGTCGGCACGAGAAGTGCTTGATCTCTCTCAAGCGCGCGAAAAGTACCTGCGCAGTCTTGCTATCTCTGTGACTGACAGGCAAATTGATAACAAATTTTTTGAACGATTTAGCGAAATCCTAGAACCTTATCGCGCTGGCACCGTGCCTGTGAACCTTTATTATCAGCGTGACGATGCACGTGCGAAGTTAGTCTTAGGTACAGAATGGCGGATTACGCCTGATGACAAGTTGATCGATGATTTAAAAACGCTGCTCGGCGATAAACAGGTCGAGCTGGAATTTGACTGATACGTTTGTCCTGTCGTGTACGACGGGGCAACTTAATTACCTGAACAGGATTCTTTCTCTATGAGTCTTAATTTCCTTGAATTTGAACAGCCAATTGCTGAATTGGAAGCAAAAATTGAAGCCCTGCGTGTAGTGTCCAAACGCGGTGACGATCCTGAGGCTGTCAATCTTGATAAAGAAATCGAGCAATTGGAGACAAAAAGCGCTGAATTGACGAAAAAAATCTTCAGTGACTTAGGTGCTTGGCAAGTCGCGCAATTGGCGCGTCATCCACGTCGTCCATACACCTTGGATTACGCCGATCTGATCTTCACCGAGTTTGAAGAATTGGCGGGCGATCGTGCTTATGCCGATGATAAAGCCATTGTTGGTGGCATGGCGCGTATTGATGGTCGTCCAGTGATGATTATTGGTCACCAAAAAGGCCGTGAAACACGTGAGAAAGTCATCCGTAATTTTGGCATGCCAAAGCCTGAAGGCTACCGCAAGGCTTTACGTTTGATGAAGATGGCTGAGCGTTTCAACATGCCAATCATTACCTTTATTGATACCGCAGGTGCATACCCTGGTGTTGGCGCTGAAGAGCGAGGCCAGTCAGAAGCCATTGCCCGCAACCTGAAAGAAATGTCAGGCCTTAGTGTGCCAGTTATCTGTAATGTGGTAGGTGAAGGCGGCTCTGGTGGTGCATTGGCTATCGGCGTGGGCGATTTCGTCAACATGCTGCAATACTCAACCTATTCGGTTATTTCCCCAGAAGGTTGTGCATCGATCTTATGGCGCGATTCAAACAAAGCACCACAAGCAGCAGAAGCGATGGGTATGACAGCACCGCGTCTGAAAGAGCTTGGCTTGATTGATAACATCATTGAAGAGCCAATGGGCGGTGCGCATCGAAATTCAGCGTTTACCGCTGACAACATCAAAGCACTTTTGGTCAGGCAATTAGAAGAGCTTGAACAACTAGACACGGATGCCTTGCGTGAGCGACGTTACCAGCGCTTACTAAGCTACGGTTACTGCTGATTGGCAATCGCGAAAGCGAGCGAAAATACGAGAATATCAAAAAAGGGCCTAATGGCCCTTTTTTTCATTCGGATGCTATTATGACGACAATTCAATGTCTTTGAGGCACTTATGCTGTTCTCCCAGTTTGAAAATGTCCTAGATGCTTATGCACTCACGCCTCGCCAAATCGTATTGGCATTCAGTGGTGGGGTAGATTCGCGTGTCATGCTGGACCTACTCTCTACCTACCGTGATATTCATCCTCAACATCGTTACCTTGTGATTCACGTGCACCACGGACTCAGTGAAAATGCCGATGCTTGGCTGGCACAATGCGAAGGTTGGTCTGTTGAGGTCGGTTTAGATTTCAAGGGCTTGCATGTTGATTTCGATAAGCGTGGTGAAAGCCTAGAAAAAGCAGCCCGAGAGGCTCGATATTCGGCCATTGCATCAGTTGTCGAACCCGAAGCCTTGGTGTTGACAGGGCAGCATGCAGACGATCAAGCTGAAACGTTTTTATTGGCATTGAAACGTGGCAGTGACCCGCAGGGCTGGCAGCGATGCCAGAGATTCGGCCGCTCGGTCATGCCCATTTGTTACGACCACTATTGACCGTAATGCGTCAAGATATCGAAAAGTACGCAAATAAACAGGGATTAGCGTGGATTGAGGATGAAAGTAATCTGGATTGCCGTTTTGATCGTAATTTTATCAGACAAGCATGGCTTCCTCAGGCGAGAGAAAGGTGGCCAGGGTTTGTTCGTGCGATCAACCGAACTTCCAAATTGTGCGCAGCGCAAGAAGCATTGTTGGATGAGTTGTTAGCTGAACATGATGTGCGTATTCAGCAACCAGATGGCGGGATGTCACTGGCATTGTTAAGCGCTTACTCTTCTCGAATGCAATCGTCGCTGTTGAGGAGATGGCTGAAACAGACGGCAGGTCTCAACTTGTCCCAAGTTCAACTCAGCGAAGTGTTCAATTCCGTTATCAATGCAGGTGAGGATGCAAATCCTTTAGTGCAGCTCGGTAATTGGCAGGTAAGGCGTTTTCAGCAAAGTTTATATTGTGTGATAAACGCTGAAGATGTTTCTGCTTGGCAGCACACGTTAGCACTAAATTGTGCTGCAGCTTTGCCTGACAGTATCGGTGAATTGTCATTGATTGAGCGTGAAGATTTAAATGGCTTAATGCTTCGACTGCCCAGTGAGAGTGAAGCTGTTACGGTCAGTTTTAATCCGGAAGGCTTATTTGCTCATCCATTGGGAAGGCAAGGTAAGCGAAAGCTTAAAAAGCTTTTTCAGGAATATGGTGTGCCCACTTGGCAGCGTAGAAGAACCCCGTTGATATTTTACGGTGAGCAGCTTGCTGCTGTTGCTGATTTGTTTGTCTGTGAAGGGTTCGATGGACAGGAATGTGAGCTTGTCTGGCACAAACACCATCCATACAGTGCGTGAATGGATTCCACGTGCAAGAATTTATGCAAACTGGAAAACAATAAAGCGAGGAAGCGATGAAAAAACTACTACCTTTAGGTCTGGTTACTTTAATGCTAGCGACACCATCATTTGCAGCAGGTGATGCAGCAGCGGGCAAAGCGAAGGCTGCAGTGTGTGCTGCGTGTCATGGTGCAAATGGTATTGCTATGATTCCAGGCTACCCGAATCTAGCTGGTCAGAATGCGCAGTATATTGTCTCAGCCTTGAAAGCTTATAAGAGTGGCGAGCGTAAAGGCGGGCAATCTATGGTGATGGCACCACAGGCCACAATGCTGAGTGACGCGGACATGGAAAACCTTGCAGCGTATTTCTCACAGATGAAATAGGCACACCGGATCCTTATGAAAAGCCACAGCGTTATGTTGTGGCTTTTTTATTTGTCGATATCAGAGCATCTTGCACGTTGGTGATGCTCTGGTATCGAGCTTTCTCGCAATTTTTTGTGTGGTCAGTGCGTTTTTTGTTCGATCGAATTTGCTGCTATTGCTATAAAAACTAGAATTTACTATTGTACTAGCTCACTGATACATTGTGCGAGGTTAAAGCAATGGCTGCAGGACGTGAGCATTTCAGCTCAAGAATAGGTTTTGTGCTCGCCGCAGCAGGTGCTGCTGTCGGGTTAGGTAACATTTGGGGCTTTCCTACTCAAGCAGCAAGTAATGGCGGTGGAGCGTTCTTGCTGGTTTATCTTTTTATGATCCTTGTTGTGGCATACCCAATGTTGGTTGTTGAAATGGCAATTGGACGCCATGGTCAAGCAAACCCCATTGACAGCATGCGTAAGCTAGGCCGTTCGCCGCTTTCCAAAACACTCGGTGGCAGTGTTGGCTTGATTGGCCTGATGGTTCCATGTCTCGTGCTTGCATTTTATAGCATTGTTGGAGGGTGGTTAGTGTCGTTCATGCTGGCTGCAGGCGCAGATATCGTCGGTATGCATGAGGCTTCTCTCTGGCTAAAAGGTTTTTCTGTTGAACGAAACTTGTTTGGCGCGGCAATTTTTTATCTCCTCACCATTTTAATTGTTCAAGCAGGCGTGAAAGAGGGCATAGAGAAGTGGTCCACTCGGTTGATGCCTGCGTTGTTTGTCTTGTTTGGCATATTGTTTGTTTATGTCATGACATTGCCGGGAGCAACTCAAGGTCTTGCGCACTATCTGATCCCTGATTTCTCCAAGGTGATGGATCGTGATTTGATACTTGCAGCCATGGGACAAGGTTTCTTCTCACTGACGATTGGCGGTTGCTCAATGCTGATTTATGGCTCTTATTTGAGCCGTAAAGAAAACCTCCCCAAAATGGCACTTAATGTCACGCTAGTGGATACCGCTGTTGCTGTTATTGCTGGCTTAGTTATTCTTCCTGCTATGTTTGCGGCAATGCAGCAAGGCGTCGAAATATATGATGCGAAGGGCGAATTGCTGAATTCATCCACATTAGTGTTTGATGTATTGCCTATGTTGTTTGAAGGGTTAGGTGCAGGAGGCGCGTTCATCGCATTGATATTTTTTGTGTTGATGACAATAGCAGCGCTCACATCATCGATCTCTATGTTGGAATGCCCTGTATCTCTAATGAATGAACGCTTGGGAACGAAGCGTTCAGTGGCGAGTTGGTTCCTTGGGGGATTGATTGCGCTGTTTAGTGTGGTGATTGTGTTTAACTTCGGCAGCATGTTCGGTTTGGTTGCAAACATTGCCACTCAATATTTTCAGCCTTTTGCCGCGTTACTGTTTTGCCTTTACGGTGGCTGGGTTTGGAAGCGTAGTGAAAAACTTCAAGAATTACGTCAAGGTTATGACAACATTGAAGATGGGATTTTTTGGAAAATCTGGCCAACCTATGTGAAATTTGTCTGCCCCGCGCTGGTGATAGCGGTGATTTGGATGTCTTTTGCGTAATTATTAAAAAGATCGAAAACGGAAGCCTAGGCTTCCGTTTTTTTATTGGCTTGTTAATCGTTTAGCGTAAATTAACGAAACTGATTTTGCTCAGGAATGTATTCAAAACCGGCACCGGCGAGTTTTGTTTGCAATGCAACAGTATCGATATCAAAGTACTTTGCCAATTCACTTAGTGATGGAAATTCATCGCGTAGTTTCATATTCACAATGCTCATGAGCATTACTGTGTCCATGGTTTCAAATCCTGTCAGATCCACTACGCATCCTTATGGTCACTGATCAGAAGATTTGCAGCGGCGAATGCGGCTTGCTCGCGAGCTTCTTCTGGAACCGATTCGTCAGATGCGATTGCATTTAATGTTTTCACGGCACAAGCGATAGCGTTAGGAATATAACCTTGATCACCACTACCAATTTCCGCGTAACGTTGGCGGATTAAATCACAACAATCGTAGACTTTCATTGCTACTCCTTGGAAAGACTTTGAGTGAAATATACCGTAAAAGGAAGCTAGGATGGAGTCTTAATCATTGAGGGGGCGAAATGATGTTATCGGCGGCGACTTGCTTTATTGCGGTACATACTGCGGTCAGCTCGTTCAAACATAGAGGTGACGTTATCGCCTTGACGATACGCTGAGCAGCCCACAGAGCTGGAGATAGAATGCGCGGTGAGAAGAGTGTCATGGGAAAGTAGCGTTTTAAGGCGGTCGTTAACCAGTTGTGCCGACTCGCGAGTTGCGGGTGTTAGCAAAACTGCAAACTCATCTCCACCTAAGCGATAGCATCGATCAGAGGCTCGTATGGCTTCTTTCAATAACAGTGAAAATCGGCGTAATACTTTGTCACCATCAAGGTGCCCATAGGTGTCATTAACTTGCTTAAAGTTATCCATATCGAAAATCATCAAGATCAAACCGTGATTTTTTCTTTCCGTCAGTGCGACAGATTGGCGGAGATCTTGCTCAAAGCTGGTTCGATTGTTTAGGCCAGTGAGACTATCCAGCATCGCGAGATTTCGAACGCGACTATATTCGATTGCATTGCTAAGAGGGCCAGCGAGAAGACGATGATAGGTATGAATCAAACTAATTTCATCGTTGTCTAGTTGATAAGGTGTACTGTATTGAAGCATTCCCAACGGCGATTGAGCAAATTTGATAGAAAAAGTTTGTCGAAAATCAGAAGAGCCGCCACGTCGAACAATATGAGAGATGTCATCGTGTTCCCATATTAAACGATTGATGTCGATTTGCTTTTCCAGTTCCCTGGTAAACACTTCAAACAATTTATCGATTTCAAGCCGACCCTGAAGCTTCTGCAGCACCATTAGACGCTGATCCGCACCAAGAGGTACTCGGCGAGACTGTATTGCTGCTTTTTTGAGTTGTTCCAGTTGCGTACTCATCGAAACTGCCTCAGAAACCAATAACCATGACCGTTCATGCTTTAATCAATAGAAGCAAAAAGCGTTCCAGGTTATTGGTGCGCAACTGCTCGTCCGTTATTTTATCTGGCTATTCACTTGATAGAAAGCTCACTAAATCGGATCGACGATTTTGAGCATCTTGGTAGCCCATGTCAATTAAGTGGTTGATATATTTCGGTTCAAATAACAGATAACTAGTAATTGCTGCATCTTCAGAAGGACTTATGCCCAAAATTCTCATTAGGCTGCGTACTGCTAGAGGCATATGACAATAGTACCGTTCAACTAATGGTTCAAAGGGTGATGAGGGGGAGAGGTGAAGGGCATCAACTTGCCGTAGTGCCAAATTATCGGCTTTACTTTTATCCACGGCCAAGGCGAGGTTGTTCATACGATCCAGGTGCTCAAGGTCTGCCGAAAGGGTGTCGGCGAATATTGCATCCATCAGATGCCCGCCGAGCATAGCCAAACCGGGAGCAGGAGCAATACTGCTGTGAGTGGTGGGTGCTTGAGGGGCAAGATCAATAATAAGCACCTTCTCAGCGCCCATTTTAAGCGCGGGACGGAGCGGAGCAATTTGGTGAACGGAACCGTCGCCATAAAAACTGTGACCAATCTTGGATGCGGGAAAAACGATCGGAATCGCGGATGATGCCAGAAGATGCTCGGTATTGATTTGACTTTTTATTCCGATAGCACGAGATCGACGCCAAACCGGTATGTCAGCGTGTCCTTGGTAAAACGTGACGGATTTACTGGTGTGGTAGTTTGATGCGGTGACTGCTAATCCGTGGAGGTTTCCCGCCAGTATCTGGTGTTCTATCTTGCTAAAATTAATGACATTATTAAGCAGGTTACGTAATGGGCGATTATCAAGTAAGCCAAATGGCGGCGCATCATGATAACGTGCTTGCGTGCGGGCAAAAGCCTGTCGACCTAAGTGAAGTAGCATGCCTTGGAAAGAGCTTTGAAATACGTGCTTTGTGTGAAGATTTGACCAAAGCCATGACAGTTTTTTGACGCCGAGTCGAAAACATGACGTATGACAAGCAAGAGAGGTTGCATTGAGCGCCCCAGCTGACGTTCCACAGTATATGGTGAAAGGACTGGCGTGAACGCGCGGGTACCATTCTGAAATTGCTTTCATCACACCCACCTGATAAGCCGCGCGAGCCCCACCTCCGCTCAATAAGAGCGCGATTTTTTTCTGCGGTGCTTTTGAATCAGTCTTTGATGCCATTGTGTTAACACTCTACTTGGACTGTCGTATGGGTCAATTTTCAGTATGACTTAGAAAAGTTGTATTTGAGCCATACTCGATTTTACCTACGCCTATTCAACTAACTTTTTGAATTGATTGTGATCAAGCGCCAAAAGAGACGGCATGGCGTATCAATGCCATCGAAGAAAGAGAACAGTAAATGGTATATTTCTGTTCACTTTTTATTTCTTTGGCGAATTCATGACTCCTCCTTTAACAGCATTAATTGCTGATGATGACAAAGCAACGGCCAAGTTGGTTGAAATGCTGCTGATAAAATGGGGAATCAAAACGGTGGTTGCCTACGACGGTTTGGAAGCGTTGGAGGTGATGATGCAAGCAGATCCGCCTTCACTACTTCTTCTTGATTGGGAGATGCCCAGTTACAGTGGCATTGAGCTTTGCGAGAAAATTCGTCAAATTGATACGGCTAACCCTCCTTATATTATTCTTTGTACGGCTCGAGATAGTGCAGAGCACATTGTGCAAGGTTTGAACAAAGGGGCCAATGATTACATTTCTAAACCCTTCAATACCCAAGTGCTGAAAGCCCGAGTAGAAGTCGGTAAGCGTACACTTGAGCTTCAATCGCGTTTAGTCGATGCCATGACTAGGCTCGATCATCTCGCGAGTTTTGATGAGTTGACGGGGCTCCTTAATCGACGCGTTCTGTTTGAGCGGATACGTGAAGATTTTTCACGAGCTCATCGCGCTAAAGAAAATCTCTGTTTTGCGGTGTGTGATATTGATTGGTTTAAACGTATTAATGACAAATATGGTCACCCAGCGGGAGATGCGATCTTGCGTCAACTCGGCGACTTGCTGACTCAGGAACTACGTCCTTATGATCGGCTTGGGCGAATAGGAGGAGAAGAGTTTCTTCTTTTGTTCTCGGTGAAAGATGATTGTAATGCGGTGAAAGTGCTTGAGCGAATTAGGTCTGCCATTGAGCACCATGACTTTGTTTATGAAGAGAAGCTGATTGCAGTGACCATGAGTTTTGGCGCTACATTCATAGAAGCGGGTGCAGAAGTGGCAAGGGTTGAAGCCTATTTCAAGAGAGCAGATGAAGCATTGTATCGTTCGAAAGAAACAGGCAGAAACCACGTGACATTCTCAGAAAACATCGTTTAAAAAAGTGACTTAAACAAAGCTCAAATAAGGATTTAAGATCCTTGTTAAAAAAAACGCCTCCCATAAGGAGGCGCTCTTCGATACGGGGAGAACTTAAGCCAGTTTCGCTTTGATGTACTCAACCATATTTTCAATTTCGACAGGCATTTTTTCGCCATCACGACGGTGTTTGTATTCAAACACACCGTTTTCCATGCTGCGTTCGCCGATAATAATGGTGTGAGGCATGCCCATCAATTCCATATCAGAAAACATCACGCCTGGGCGTTCTTTGCGATCGTCGAACAATACTTCAATACCGGCAGCCGTTAGGTCAGCATATAATTTCTCTGCCGCTTCTTTAACCCGCTCAGATTTGTGCATATTCATTGGAACGATAGCAACGGTAAATGGCGCAATTGCGTCTGGCCAGATGATGCCATTGTCATCGTGGTTTTGCTCGACGGCTGCCGCAACAACACGAGATACACCGATGCCGTAGCAACCCATCTCAAGAATCACATTCTTGCCATCAGTGCCCAATACGCCGCAGTTCATTTTCTCAGAGTAGTTGGTGCCTAATTGGAAAATATGACCGACTTCAATGCCGCGTTTCAGCAAAATGGTACCTTGGCCACAAGGACTTGGGTCGCCTTCAACGACATTGCGAATATCAGCCACTTCACCAAGTTCTACATCACGACCCCAGTTAATGCCGAAGTAGTGTTTATCATCGATGTTTGCACCTGCGCCAAAATCACTCATCGCTGCCACGCTGCGGTCAACAATGAATGGAACAGTCAGGTTCACTGGACCTAGCGAGCCAGGGCCGGCATTGACGACAGCACGAATTTCTTCTTCAGTGGCAAATTCAAGCGGGGCTGCAATTTGAGCCAATTTTTCGGCTTTGAGTTCGTTCAGTTCATGATCACCACGAACGAGCAAGGCTACGATATCTGCGTCAACAGCATCAGAGGCTTTAACAAACAGTGTTTTAACTGTTTTCTCAACCTGCAGATCAAATTGCTCAACCAACTGTGCGATGGTTTTTGCATCAGGGGTGTCAACCAACGTCATTTCCTGAGTTGGCGCAGCACGCTCACCAGCAGGAGCGATGGCTTCGGCCATTTCAACGTTGGCTGCATAATCAGATTTCGTTGAGAATGCGATAGTGTCTTCGCCACTGTTTGCCAGTACATGGAACTCGTGTGACGCAGAACCACCAATTGCACCGGTGTCGGCCAGCACTGGGCGGTAATCCAAGCCCATGCGATCAAATGCAGCGCAGTAAGCGACATGCATAGCTTCGTAAGATTTTTCTAGACCTTCTTTATCGATGTCGAAGCTGTATGCATCCATCATTGAGAATTCACGTGCACGCATCACACCAAAACGTGGACGAACTTCGTCACGGAATTTGGTCTGAATTTGATACAGGTTCAATGGCAGCTGCTTGTAAGAGTTCACTTCGTTACGAACAAGGCTCGTGACCACTTCTTCCGCCGTCGGACTCAGAACAAACGGACGCTCGTGGCGATCACTGAATCGAAGAAGCTCTGGCCCCATCTTTTCAGAACGACCTGTCTCTTCCCAAAGTTCAAAGGGTTGAACAACAGGCATCAGTATTTCAATCGCACCGGCGTTATTGATTTCTTGACGAACGATGTTTTCAACCTTTTGAAGAACGCGCAAGCCGGTTGGTAGCCAGGTATATAGACCTGAAGCCAGTTTGCGGATCATTCCTGCGCGTAGCATCAGCTGGTGGCTGATTACTTCGGCGTCGTTTGGTGTTTCCTTCAACGTAGAGAGAAGGTATTTACTGGTACGCATCTAAGCTATCCGTTTATCTATTTACAGTATGGAAGGTATAAGGGAGCCATATTACCAGTGAGAGCCTTAATCGCCAAAGGCTTCTATGGTACTCACAGTGATTAGCGGTTCATCAACGGTAAACTTGACGTTTAAGTCGAAGAGATGGACGGCGTACTCCTTGTCGTCCGATTTCCCCTTTTTATATGCGGGGCGAGGATCCTGAGCGAGTACTTCTTGAATCACTTGAATTTTGTGTGCACCGTCGTTTTGTTTTAAAAGTAGATTTCTAGCGTCGTCACTGAAGGTAACTTCTAGCGTGTCAGGTATTTCCGCCGCATATCCGCCTTTTGCCTCAGTGATCGAATCGGAATAGGGAATATAAGGCTTGATGTCGACGACAGGTGTGCCATCCACTAGGTCACAACTACCAATATCGATAATGACCTGACGTCCTATCTTTCTAATGCCAGTGATGGGGACAACGGACATACCAACACCGTTAGGGCGAAAGGTCGCACGGCTGGCGAAAACGCCAACTCGTTCATTGCCACCAAGACGCGGTGGGCGAACTGTCGGTGTCCAGCCTTTCGCTAAATTTTGGTCGAATAAGAAAAGTAACCATATATGTGAAAATTGCTCGAGCCCACGAACGGCATCATCTTGATTCGCTTCTCCACAAAGTGCGATAGATGCGGTTGCACTAGGTGCAAGACCGGGTTGGCGAGGTACGGCGAACTTTTCTTTGAAAGGGGACTGAATGTGACCCACAGGCGTAAGTGAGTAATTCATAGTATTTATCTCTGATTCTTTTAACACAGACTTTACCATAGTTAGCTTGGGCAGCGGCGAGACAATAGATGATGAGCGAATTGCATGTCATAATCGCGCACTCAGCATAATAGAGGGCAGAGCATTGGCCAAACCAGCGGTATTTATTGATAGAGACGGCGTAATTAATGTCGATCATGGTTACATTAGCAAGGTCGATGACTTTGAATATATTGAAGGCGTTTTCGATGCATGCCGAGTGTTCAAAGAAATGGGCTATTTGCTCGTATTGGTAACAAACCAATCTGGCATTGCTCGCGGTTACTATAGTGAAGATGATTTTATCTCTCTGACCGAATGGATGGATTGGAATTTTGAAGATCAAGGTGTCGAATTTGACGGCATCTACTACTGTCCACATCATCCTGAGCATGGTGATGATAAGTACAAAAAAGACTGTGATTGCAGAAAACCAAAGCCTGGTATGTTTTTATCCGCGCAAGAGCACCTTGGTATCGATATGACTCATTCAGTAATGATTGGTGATAAAGCGGATGATATGAAAGCTGCAAGTGCTGCGGGGGTGGAAACTAAAATTCTTGTACGCACTGGGAAGTCGCTCACTGAAGATGGTGAAGCATTGGCAACGGTAGTATTAGATAGTATTGCTGATGTGCCAGGGTATTTAAAAACGCTATAGCGGTAGCGATAAAAAACTTAAGCGAATACATACGACCCAAATACAGCCCGTCTGGGCTGTTTTTTTATCACTTTGATGATCTTTTGAACGGTTGAGCGATTTTTTAGAGAAAAAGCGTTTTTTTAACTGGAAAGGTATTGCCAACACGAATTCTCTCCCTATAATGCGCTCCCTGTTGGCACGGCAAAGTTCGCAGCTAACGTGAGGAAAGCAAAAGTGCTTGACTCAAAAATGGAGTTGAGTTTAAATCTCTCTCCGCTCAGCAAGCCTGAGCAAGCTCTTTAACAATTTGACCTATACAATCTGTGTGGGCACTCGTACTTGATAGACATAAGATTTATCAATGCACTGAGTGACCTAAGATGGTTGAGCTTTTCGAAGTGACACTGTCAACACAGTCAATGCAGATTTGCCTTAGGGCAAAAAAGTAATTCAGTATTCATTGAGCGTTAGACCTTCTTCTTCGGAAGGGGGTATAACAAGAAAAATTCTAATTGAAGAGTTTGATCATGGCTCAGATTGAACGCTGGCGGCAGGCCTAACACATGCAAGTCGAGCGGTAACATTTCAAGAGCTTGCTTTTGAAGATGACGAGCGGCGGACGGGTGAGTAATGGCTGGGAACCTGCCCTGACGTGGGGGATAACAGTTGGAAACGACTGCTAATACCGCATGATGTCTACGGACCAAAGAGGGGGATCTTCGGACCTCTCGCGTCGGGATGGGCCCAGTTGGGATTAGCTAGTTGGTGAGGTAATGGCTCACCAAGGCGACGATCCCTAGCTGGTTTGAGAGGATGATCAGCCACACTGGAACTGAGACACGGTCCAGACTCCTACGGGAGGCAGCAGTGGGGAATATTGCACAATGGGCGCAAGCCTGATGCAGCCATGCCGCGTGTGTGAAGAAGGCCTTCGGGTTGTAAAGCACTTTCAGCAGTGAGGAAGGTTGGTACGTTAATAGCGTATTAATTTGACGTTAGCTGCAGAAGAAGCACCGGCTAACTCCGTGCCAGCAGCCGCGGTAATACGGAGGGTGCGAGCGTTAATCGGAATTACTGGGCGTAAAGCGCATGCAGGCGGTTTGTTAAGCAAGATGTGAAAGCCCCGGGCTCAACCTGGGAACCGCATTTTGAACTGGCAGGCTAGAGTCTTGTAGAGGGGGGTAGAATTTCAGGTGTAGCGGTGAAATGCGTAGAGATCTGAAGGAATACCGGTGGCGAAGGCGGCCCCCTGGACAAAGACTGACGCTCAGATGCGAAAGCGTGGGGAGCAAACAGGATTAGATACCCTGGTAGTCCACGCTGTAAACGATGTCTACTTGGAGGTTGTGGCCTAGAGCCGTGGCTTCCGGAGCTAACGCGTTAAGTAGACCGCCTGGGGAGTACGGTCGCAAGATTAAAACTCAAATGAATTGACGGGGGCCCGCACAAGCGGTGGAGCATGTGGTTTAATTCGATGCAACGCGAAGAACCTTACCTACTCTTGACATCCACAGAATTCGCTAGAGATAGCTTAGTGCCTTCGGGAACTGTGAGACAGGTGCTGCATGGCTGTCGTCAGCTCGTGTTGTGAAATGTTGGGTTAAGTCCCGCAACGAGCGCAACCCTTATCCTTGTTTGCCAGCGAGTAATGTCGGGAACTCCAGGGAGACTGCCGGTGATAAACCGGAGGAAGGTGGGGACGACGTCAAGTCATCATGGCCCTTACGAGTAGGGCTACACACGTGCTACAATGGCGTATACAGAGGGCAGCAAGACCGCGAGGTGGAGCGAATCCCAGAAAGTACGTCGTAGTCCGGATCGGAGTCTGCAACTCGACTCCGTGAAGTCGGAATCGCTAGTAATCGTGGATCAGAATGCCACGGTGAATACGTTCCCGGGCCTTGTACACACCGCCCGTCACACCATGGGAGTGGGCTGCACCAGAAGTAGATAGCTTAACCTTCGGGAGGGCGTTTACCACGGTGTGGTTCATGACTGGGGTGAAGTCGTAACAAGGTAGCCCTAGGGGAACCTGGGGCTGGATCACCTCCTTAACGATACTATTAATGCCAGTGTCCACACAAATTGTATAGGTTGAAAAAGTAAAGAGTGGTTGAGGTCCCAAGCCTCAACGCATCAGCGACGCGAGTTGTTGAAAGATAAGTGTCCCATTCGTCTAGAGGCCTAGGACACCGCCCTTTCACGGCGGTAACAGGGGTTCGACTCCCCTATGGGACGCCACGGGTCGTTAGCTCAGTTGGTAGAGCAGTTGACTTTTAATCAATTGGTCGTAGGTTCGAATCCTACACGACCCACCATTCTCTCCATGAGGGAATTAAAACTATCGTGGGCGATTAGCTCAGTTGGGAGAGCACCTCCCTTACAAGGAGGGGGTCACTGGTTCGAGCCCGGTATCGCCCACCACTTTTCCTTTATATTAAATTGAAGTTTTATTCGTTTGGTATGCTAAACGTCGAAATACTTCATCTTGTCTAAAGAAAAAGCACACTAGTGACACCATTTCGATGGGGCTATAGCTCAGCTGGGAGAGCGCTTGCATGGCATGCAAGAGGTCGACGGTTCGATCCCGTCTAGCTCCACCACTCTTTAAATGCATTCTCACGAGTGTCTTTAGAAAGTGGACATCTCTGTATCAGAGACACATCACTTTGCTCTTTAAAAATCTGGAAAGCTGACTAGTAGATTTATGACTTCTCTTTATAGAGAGGAAATAAATTGAAATCTGTTTCTTATCTCTCTACCCGAGAGGTAATGAAACAAAAGTTCTCAAAACGTTAATCCTGATGGGATTAACACCAAACACATTCAAGTGTTCTTGGTTTCATCGAAAGGTGAACATATTTGAGTCCGGCGAAAAACCGTTCAGCGAAAGCTGAACCGACTCTTTAACGAGAGTCACCTTGGTTGTTTGCCATACATAAAGACCTCTTGGGGTTGTATGGTTAAGTGACTAAGCGTACACGGTGGATGCCTTGGCAGTCAGAGGCGATGAAGGACGTATTAACTTGCGATAAGCGTAGATAAGGCAGTAAAAGCCACTTGAGTCTACGATTTCCGAATGGGGAAACCCACGTGCATAAGCACGTATCATGCAGTGAATACATAGCTGTATGAGGCGAACTCGGGGAACTGAAACATCTAAGTACCCGAAGGAAAAGAAATCAATTGAGATTCCGGCAGTAGCGGCGAGCGACCCCGGATTAGCCCTTAAGCAGTTTAAGTGTTAGTGGAAGCCTCTGGAAAGTGGCGCGATACAGGGTGATAGCCCCGTACACGACAATGCTTTTATTGTGAAAACGAGTAGGACGGGACACGTGGTATCCTGTCTGAACATGGGGGGACCATCCTCCAAGGCTAAATACTCCTGACTGACCGATAGTGAACCAGTACCGTGAGGGAAAGGCGAAAAGAACCCCTGTGAGGGGAGTGAAATAGAACCTGAAACCGTGTACGTACAAGCAGTGGGAGCCTCTTTTATGGGGTGACTGCGTACCTTTTGTATAATGGGTCAGCGACTTACTTTTAGTAGCAAGGTTAACCGAATAGGGGAGCCGTAGGGAAACCGAGTCTTAACTGGGCGAATAAGTTGCTAGGAGTAGACCCGAAACCGAGTGATCTAGCCATGGGCAGGTTGAAGATTGAGTAACATCAATTGGAGGACCGAACCGACTAATGTTGAAAAATTAGCGGATGACTTGTGGCTAGGGGTGAAAGGCCAATCAAACTCGGAGATAGCTGGTTCTCCCCGAAAGCTATTTAGGTAGCGCCTCGGACGAATACTACTGGGGGTAGAGCACTGTTAAGGCTAGGGGGTCATCCCGACTTACCAACCCTTTGCAAACTCCGAATACCAGTAAGTACTATCCGGGAGACACACGGCGGGTGCTAACGTCCGTCGTGGAGAGGGAAACAACCCAGACCGCCAGCTAAGGTCCCAAAGTTATCGCTAAGTGGGAAACGATGTGGGAAGGCTCAGACAGCCAGGATGTTGGCTTAGAAGCAGCCATCATTTAAAGAAAGCGTAATAGCTCACTGGTCGAGTCGGCCTGCGCGGAAGATGTAACGGGGCTAAGCGATACACCGAAGCTGCGGCATCAACTCTTCGGAGTTGTTGGGTAGGGGAGCGTTCTGTAAGCCGTTGAAGGTGAACTGTAAGGTTTGCTGGAGGTATCAGAAGTGCGAATGCTGACATGAGTAACGATAAAGGGGGTGAAAAACCTCCTCGCCGGAAGACCAAGGGTTCCTGTCCAACGTTAATCGGGGCAGGGTAAGTCGACCCCTAAGGCGAGGCCGAAAGGCGTAGTCGATGGGAAACGGGTTAATATTCCCGTACTGCTTATAACTGCGATGGGGGGACGGAGAAGGCTAGGTGGGCTTGGCGACGGTTGTCCAAGTTCAAGTGCGTAGGTGGGTGTCTTAGGTAAATCCGGGACGCTATTAACACTGAGACACGATGTCGAGTCACTACGGTGATGAAGTCATTGATGCCATGCTTCCGGGAAAAGCCTCTAAGCTTCAGGTTATAAGGAATCGTACCCCAAACCGACACAGGTGGTCGGGTAGAGAATACCAAGGCGCTTGAGAGAACTCGGGTGAAGGAACTAGGCAAAATGGTACCGTAACTTCGGGAGAAGGTACGCTGCCTCCGGTGAAGTCCCTTGCGGATGGAGCTAGAGGCAGTCGCAGATACCAGGTGGCTGCAACTGTTTATTAAAAACATAGCACTGTGCAAAATCGAAAGATGACGTATACGGTGTGACGCCTGCCCGGTGCCGGAAGGTTAATTGATGGGGTTATCTTCGGAGAAGCTCTTGATCGAAGCCCCGGTAAACGGCGGCCGTAACTATAACGGTCCTAAGGTAGCGAAATTCCTTGTCGGGTAAGTTCCGACCTGCACGAATGGCGTAATGATGGCCACGCTGTCTCCACCCGAGACTCAGTGAAATTGAAATCGCAGTGAAGATGCTGTGTACCCGCGGCTAGACGGAAAGACCCCGTGAACCTTTACTACAGCTTGGCACTGAACATTGACCCTACATGTGTAGGATAGGTGGGAGCCTTTGAAGCATCGTCGCTAGATGGTGTGGAGGCAATCTTGAAATACCACCCTTGTATGCTTGATGTTCTAACGTTGGTCCCTTATCGGGATTGCGGACAGTGCCTGGTGGGTAGTTTGACTGGGGCGGTCTCCTCCCAAAGAGTAACGGAGGAGCACGAAGGTGGGCTAATCACGGTCGGACATCGTGAGGTTAGTGCAATGGCATAAGCCCGCTTGACTGCGAGAATGACAATTCGAGCAGGTACGAAAGTAGGTCATAGTGATCCGGTGGTTCTGAATGGAAGGGTCATCGCTCAACGGATAAAAGGTACTCCGGGGATAACAGGCTGATACCGCCCAAGAGTTCATATCGACGGCGGTGTTTGGCACCTCGATGTCGGCTCATCACATCCTGGGGCTGAAGTCGGTCCCAAGGGTATGGCTGTTCGCCATTTAAAGTGGTACGCGAGCTGGGTTTAGAACGTCGTGAGACAGTTCGGTCCCTATCTGCCGTGGGCGTTGGATGATTGAGAGGGGCTGCTCCTAGTACGAGAGGACCGGAGTGGACGAACCTCTGGTGTTCGGGTTGTCACGCCAGTGGCATTGCCCGGTAGCTAAGTTCGGAATTGATAAGCGCTGAAAGCATCTAAGCGCGAAGCGAGCCTCGAGATGAGTCATCCCTGACACTATAAGTGTCCTAAAGGGTTGTTGGAGACTACGACGTAGATAGGCAGGGTGTGTAAGTGCTGCGAGGCATTGAGCTAACCTGTACTAATTGCCCGTGAGGCTTAACCATACAACACCCAAGGGGTTTTAGCGGACTCAGATAAGAACGTTGAATGTGTATTGAGAACCCATAGCTAGTCAGAATTTTCCCAGATTTAGTATCTTGCCGTTATCCATAGAGATAGCGTAGGCAGGGTTTATTCTGGCAAAGCCGCCCACGAGCTGAGCGAGGAAGTGTACGACTGTACATGACCGAGTGAAGGAGGCAGGCAATGCAGCCAGAGTGAAGCCTCACAAGCGGGATACAACAACAGAATTTGCTTGGCGACCATAGCATTATGGACCCACCTGATCCCATGCCGAACTCAGTAGTGAAACGTAATAGCGCCGATGGTAGTGTGGGGTCTCCCCATGTGAGAGTAGGACATCGCCAGGCTTCAAATTCGTTTTCATCTTTTTAAGAAAAAGATGAAGGCAAAAGTTTAGATACACGCATTGAACGGTGTGTATCGGATAGACACCAAGGTGTTTATCTTCGTGTGGAGCGGTAGTTCAGTTGGTTAGAATACCGGCCTGTCACGCCGGGGGTCGCGGGTTCGAGTCCCGTCCGCTCCGCCATTTATTCAGACAAAGTTAAGTCTTTAAAACAACTACAGGGGTGTAGCTCCAATTGGCAGAGCAGCGGATTCCAAATCCGCGTGTTGGGAGTTCGAATCTCTCCACCCCTGCCACCTTCGAAAGCCTCGACAGAAATGTCGGGGCTTTTTTGTATTTGTCGCTTTTTCAAAGCGATGTTGGGAGCTGGAACGCCAGCTCGGTCGAATCTCTCCATCCCTGCCACTTTCGAAAGCCTCGACAGAAATGTCGGGGCTTTTTCGTATTTGTCGCTTTTTCAAAGCGATGTTGTGAGCTGGAACGCCAGCCCGGTCGAATCTCTCCACCCCTGCCAGTTCTATTTGCTCATGCCAAAACTAAAGCCTTACACTGGGCGTCCCTGAAACAATGCTGAGGTTTCATTCGTCTAGTTGAAGCTCAACAAGTCATAGTGGGATGTATAGCGTATTAAAGTGTCAGGCTTTATCAACAAGCTGAAGTGGTGATGAGATTTTGCAATAAGGACAAGCTCTACACTCAGTGTTTGGGCTAAATGATCGATTGCTTTTCCAACTGGGCCATCGACGACATACACATGCTCTTTTGATAGTTCTGTTCCCAGTAGCAATGCTTCCAGCTTATTTTCGAGCTCTTTTTTCTTGCTATCAACGACCTTGTCGCCATCTGCCTTGCCGAAATAAATCTCGTCATCTGTGTAGTCTTCACCCATGTAGGTAGCATATCCGACGTAAAGTTCCGCGTTGAGTTGCACCGCAATAGCGAGCGCTTTTTGTAAATGGGGTTTAGAGTCAAGATCAAGTGCGTAAAGTATTCTGCTGTACATAGCCTATGCCTTCTTCGGTTTGTTGACCCATGCATACTCTAATCGCGATACAAAACCGTGATAAATCAGAGCAACAATCACGATGACACACGCACCTGCTAGCACAGGGTAAAGCGCAAACGTGAAACTTGTGTGTCCACCCAACATGATAAGCAACGGATTACCGCCGGCAGGAGGATGAGTGACATTAAACAGAATCATAAAGAAAATCCCTGTACCTACAGCTAACCCGAGTGACCAAAATTCAGGAGGAAAGAGATTGGCAAAAATGACGCCGACGATGGCTGTTGTTAGATGGCCTAAGATGACATTGGGAGGTTGTGCTAGGGGGCTTTGGGGTAATCCAAAAACCAGAACCATGGTTGCTCCGAAAGGCGCCATTAAGACATAATCACCTTTCGCACTTTCATCAATTAATGCCAGCAAGGCGATACAAATGGCAGAGCCAATCGCTGCAACGAAGGCAATCATCCAAGGTTTTTGAGCTGGGTGTAAAATACGGTAATAGATGCCTTTAGATTCATTAACCATTTTTTGCTCCTGAATGTGCGAGTCGAGAGAGTATAGGGGCAATTGAATGTTGCACATGTGAATTAGAGCGCTGTGTCCCGCTATTGAAACGACTGTTATGAGTTCATCGACAATATTTATCAGGGGAGAGCGAAATACCCTTGCTCTTAGATAGATCGATCGAATGTTAAACTAATAAATAAGGTGCCGCTTTTTATGAGACAACTTAGATCCCGATGGGCAATCCTTGGCGCATTATTATTAATCAGCGGCATTCTAACGGTCTATATGGTTGTTGATGTACCGACGGAGGCGAGCTTGGCATCAGGAGAGGCAAGCGTTCGCTGTCGTGACTATTCAGAGACCGAAACGATTGATGTGACCAAACCACTTAATATCGCGGTATGGAATATCTACAAACAACAATTAGATGGTTGGGAGACTGAGCTTTCGGATTTATCGAAAAAAAACTCACTGATATTACTTCAAGAAGCTCAATCTAAACCTCAGCTTCTCAGCTACATAGAGCGAGAAGGGTGGCATAGTAATCAGGCATACGCATTCGCGATCAATGGTGAAATTGCTGGCGTGATGACTTTGTCTGAAGTGAAGCCAGCAAAAGTCTGCGCCTATACCAAAGTTGAGCCATACCTGCGCTTACCGAAAAGTGCTCTTTACAGTGCATTCTCCTTGTCGGATGGAAATACTCTGTCTGTTATTAACCTACACAGTATTAACTTTACTTTTGGAGTGGAAGAATACAGAGAGCAGCTTCAGTCGCTGGTTGATGCGGTGAGCGATATCAGTGGTTCACTCATCATTGCTGGAGACTTTAATACTTGGAGCGATGAGCGTCTGAATGTGGTTAAAAAAGAACTTGATGAGCTTGGACTGAAAGAGGCTCAATATAGCAGCGACGATCGACTGACAGTTTTTGGTCATCCACTTGATCATTTGTTCTACCGAGATCTTGAGCTTAATGTATCTTTGTCAAAAAAGACAACGGCGTCTGACCACGCATTCATCGAAGCGTCTCTGACATTTCTTTCTCAATAACAAAAGGGCAGTATTGCTACTGCCCTTCATTTCTTTAAATGGCTTTTGCTACTTCAACTAACGGCTCGTTTTCATAAAGTGGTCTTAATGCCTGCAGCACATCAGATCTTGAAATCACACCGACTAAGCGGCCATTAGTGATAACCGGCAAAATATGCGGTTTACTTACTTTAGCCTCTTTAACTCGCTCTTTTAGCGACAAATTGGAGAAGCTTGTTGCGATACCCATCGGAGATACGGGGAAAACCTTTTCTTTGTCCATGACTAAGAATTCAGCGACGTCAACTAAGCTTTCTTCTGCATTTAACGCCGTCACATCATCACACATCAACTCGCCAACGACTTGTTTCGCATCAGGTAGATAGTCCTCACACCAAAGATTAACCATCGCATCATGTACTGAGAAAAAACCTACAACCTGCATTTGACTGTCGCAAACTGGCGCACCAGTTATGCCATTAGAAAGCAAGGTGTCAATGGCTTGAGCCGTGCGGTCACTTGCTTTCAAGACGATAGGGTTTGTATTCATTAGATCTTTTACTTTCACGGAGTTAATCATGGCAGAGTCCTTACTGGCTTTAGCGATAGTCACTGGCGTGTTAATGCTCAGCATGTCGGGTTGTTGCATTTGTTTTCGGTAGATCCCCCAGTTAGCTAGACCGACAAGCACGGCGCCGCCAACAATGTTGCCTAAGGTAACGGGGATCAGGTTGTTGATGATGAAGTTGTTGAAGGTGAGGTCAGCATAGGTTGCTGCATTAGCGCCAAGTCCAAGCCAAAAGGTATCTGGAGAAAAATTGGCGATGACGATGCCTAATGGCACCATGAACATATTGGCAATACTGTGTTCAAAACCGCTAGATACAAACATTGCGACAGGCAACATTGTCATTACAGCTTTGACAATGGGGTTGGCAGAACAAAAAGTGAGCCAAATAGCAGTACAAACTAAAATGTTACACAAAACGCCTAAAGTGAAGGCTTCGAGCCAAGTGTGGTGAAGTTTATGCTGGGCAATATTAAGCGCATTTAAGCCCCATTGACCGCCATCAAGCTGATATAAGCCTGCCGCGGTTACCATGATGACAAGGAGTGTTGCCCCTAAGAAATTACCAAGGTAGACCTTTCCCCAAGTTGAAAGCAGCTTGCTGATGCTTACCTGATTATTAGCCCATGAAATACTCGACAGCACTGTGCTGGTAAATAGCTCGCCTTCAAAAATAACAATCAAGATCAGTCCCATGCTAAAAGCGAAACCGCCGATCAGTCGATTAACGCCCCAGTTTGTGCTGTCATTGCCTGTAGTTACTGTGATGTAAAACAGAAAGGCGAGACCGATAAAGGCACCAGCCAGAATGGCTAAACTGAGTGTGGCACCGCTGCGTTTGCTAATTTTCTTTAGCGCATAACGTTCCGCTTCATTCATCATTTCTGATGCAGAAAAACCTTTGACTGAAACGAATTCGTGATCAGAGTATACCGTCGTCATCGCAATGCCTCCCATATGTATTCATGTCATTCTCCTTGTGATTTAGCTTGGCGATTGCCTTGCTTCTTAATCAGCGTAATGGGGAATGCTTGATCAAGTACAATTGATAATTCTTTGAATCATATTCAGATTTATTGATGACTTTTCCGTGGTAGGTACAATGGAGACATGATGTCTTTAGGGTTATTTCAGTGACTCTTTTTAGGGAAGAAAAGCGATGCGATATTCACTCAAACAGCTAGCAGTATTTGACACTGTGGCAGATACTGGCAGTGTTAGTCAGGCCGCTGAAGTGCTGTCTCTGACACAGTCGGCAACCAGTATGTCACTGGCACAATTAGAAAAAATGCTTGGCAGGCCTTTGTTTGAACGTAAGGGGAAAAGGTTACTCCTTACGCACTGGGGAAGTTGGTTGAGACCTAAAGCTAAACGTCTTTTAAGAGACGCTCAACACATTGAAATGGGGTTTTATGACCAGCATTTACTGAGTGGTGAAATACGTTTAGGCGCGAGCCAAACCCCCGCCGAGCACTTAGTTCCCGACCTTATCAGTATTATTGATAATGACTTCCCAGAAATTCGAATTGCACTTAGCGTTCACAGCACCAGTTCTGTAATTTCTGGCGTACTCGACTACCGCTATGACTTGGGTATTATTGAAGGACGATGTGATGATAATCGCCTTCATCAAGAATCTTTCTGTACAGATCACCTCAAAATCGTCGCTTCTGCTCATCACCCTTTTTCACGTTATGAGCGCGTTAGTATTGCGCAATTAGAACAAGCGAAATGGGTATTGCGAGAGCATGGTTCAGGTACGCGAACTGCGTTTGAAAGTGCAATCTCCAATCACATCGCAGATTTGGATGTTTGGCGGGAATACGAACATGTCCCCGTCATTCGAAGCCTTGTCGCGAATGGCTCTTATTTAACCTGTCTGCCGTATCTAGATGTGGATCGTTACATTGAAAACGGTAAGTTGGTTGCACTGAATGTGCCTGAACTCGATATTTCACGCTCATTGTCGTTTGTTTGGCGAGCAGACATGGCTGAAAACCCGTTAGTTGATTGTTTCAAGCGGGAAGGAATAAGAATGATGAAGCGTCACCCAATGGCGATGTGATATAAAAAAACGCGTTGTATTGCGACAACGCGTTTTTGTTATGTAGATACCAAACGTGTTATGCGCTGACTTTAGTCACATCGATATGCAGCTTCAGTTTTTGTCCTGGCTTGATATAAGCGCTCTTTTTCAGAGCGTTCCACTTAACAAGATCCGTCACTGACACGCCATAGCGTGAAGCAATACTGCTCAATGAATCACCTTCGCGGATTTTGTAAAAAATAGTGCGGATACGTGCTCCATCTTCCCCTTTCTTCCAAACCACCAGGTCTTGGCCGATACGTAATGGATCTTTCGGGCTCATGCCATTCCAACGTGCGAGTTCTCCGTGAGAGACATCATGCTTACGCGATATGGTCCAAAAGCTGTCACCTCTGGCAACGGTGTGTGTGAGTTTGTAATCTCCGCGTTTTTTACTGGTCATTTTGGCTAGACGTTGCGGTGCGCTTAGGGAGTATTGGCTTTCGTCTTGAAGTGCGACAGGGATTATAAGGTGTTGTCCAACACGAATACTGGTTCCTTTAATGCTGTTGGCACGTTGTATCAATTTTACTGTTGTATTGTGACGCAGTGCGACCAGACCTAAAGAATCACCACTTTTAACTTTGTAACGGGTAACTTTGATACCTTGGTTATTATTCTCTGCTAGCTGAGCATTAAAGCGAGCTATGTTTTCTTTTGGCAACAGAATATGAGTCACACCATCAGGCGCTGTAGCCCAATGGTTGTATGCAGGGTTTAAGCTCTGAAGTTCAGAAAGAGACAGTCCCGCATAATTCGCAGCAAGGGCTAAATCCATTTGAACGTTAGGCTCTGCCAATTCAACCACTGGTTTGTTGGCAACCTCAGGTATAGACAGGCCGTATTTGTCTTTGTTTTTAATCACGTCAGCGACAGCAATCAGCTTAGGAACATATCCTCGGGTTTCTTTCGGTAGCGACAGTGACCAAAAATCAGTCGGCAGGCCTTTGGCTTTATTGTTTCTAATTGCGCGAAATACTCGCCCTTCGCCGGTGTTGTATGCCGCTAGTGCGTGTAGCCAATCACCATCAAATTTTTTGTGAAGATATTCCAATAAATCTAACGCAGCGTCAGTCGATGCGACCACATCTCGACGACCGTCATACCACCAGTTTTGCTCTAGTCCAAATCGACGACCTGTATCCGGCACAAATTGCCACAAACCTGCCGCACGACCATGTGAGTATGCAAACTGATCGAATGAGCTTTCCACGACTGGAAGCAAAGCAATCTCGAGCGGGATTCCGCGCTCTTCGACTTTTTCTGTGATGAGGTGGAGGAAAGGTTCTGCGCGTTTAGCGACTGTTTGTAGATGCAGAGGGTTTTTCAAATACCAGTTGCGGTAATATTGCACCCGCTTGTTTTCTGGTACGGGCATTTCCAACTGCATGGTAATCCGATCCCAGACATCCTCCTGACTTTGCGGGGTGATGACAGGTGTTACGACCACCGCTTCAACCTGAGTGTTTTCAGCTTTCTCGTTGGTCAGCAACGCTTCCTGCTGTTCTGGCGTATTAGTCGTTGTCGCGACGTCATCTTGCCCAGTCAATTGGCATCCTGCGAGGAACATCGATCCCACTAATACATAACGGAACTTCATTAATAACCTAACCTTTCAAAAATTGGCCGATGATAGTAATCGGCCTTCAATACTGCTTACAAGCGACTTGCGTCAAAATTCATCTTTCCAGCGTCTGAGCGCCGCAAACGTTTCTGTTTCTGATCTATCCGTTGCACGATGTTGAACTGCCGATTTTATTGAGGCTTGGTCAACGCGCAAAAATGGATTGATATTTTTTTCTTTTCCAATCGTTGATGGCAACGTGATCTTGTTGTTAGATCTCAACACATCAACGCTCAAAGAATAATCCTTAAGCGCAGTATTGCTGGGTTCAACGGCTTGAGCAAATTTTAGGTTTGATTGTGTGTATTCGTGCGCGCAGAACACCAATGTATCGTCAGGCAGAGACGACAGGAGTGATAACGACTTGTGCATCTGAGCCGGGCTGCCCTCGAACAATCGGCCACAACCGCCTGAAAAGAGAGTGTCACCGCAAAACAGCATATCCTCAGAATAATAGACAATATGATCAAGGGTATGCCCTGGCACTTCGCGCACAACGAACTCACTACCGAAAAGGGTAAATGTTGATTTGTCCTTCAGGGGGTGAGTAACTTGAGGGAAGCGAGCGGTCGCTGGGCCATAAACCGTGGTGTTCGGGTAATGCGATGTGAGCTCAGGCACACCACCAACATGATCGTCATGGTGGTGGGTAATCAATATTGCGTCTAAGATAAGGCCGTGGTTCTCTAAGAACGCAAAAACGGGCGTGGCATCTCCTGGGTCGACAACAACACAATGATTGTCATCATTTTTTATCAGCCAGATGTAATTGTCATTTAATGCGGGTATGCTTGATACAGATAGCATTTAAACTCTCCAGCTATAACTCAAATACACTATGAAACCAGCACGCAGTCAACGTCCACTGGAATACCCTTATACATGGGATCAATTCGCTCATGGCGAGTGGGCGTGCTCACACATACAGACACGGCTGGATGAATGGCTCCCTCGCTTCTTCGGCTATCACATGCTCAAACTGGGTGGCTTAAGCATCGAATTAACCAGTGGGCATTGTAACATTCATCATCAGGTCTGCATTGATAAGTTAAATCCTCTGCGAAATGTTGAATCTGAAAGTTACGAATTGCCTTTTGTTGATAAAGCTTTCGATGTTTGCATTCTCGCCAATCAACTCGATTATTCGGATGATCCTCACCGGCTTCTACGCGAAATCGATAGGGTAATGATAGATGATGGCTATTTAGTCATATCGGGAGTGAATCCTAGCAGTTTGATGGGGATCGGCCGCATAATACCGTGGCGGAAGAATCAACTGCCGTGGAATGGGCGAATGTTTTCTCCGCTTCGAGTGCGAGATTGGTTAGGGCTGCTGAATTATGAGCTGGTCGAAATGTCCTGTTTCGGGCTTATTCCGGTTACAAAGCATCGTACCTGCGGGGTTTGGTTTGAAAATGCATGCTCTGGGTTGTTGCCAGCGATGGGGTCGCTGTATTTCATCGTGGCGCGAAAACGCACTTACCCTTTAAAACTGATAAAAGCAAAGTTGAAACTAAAGAAGCAACTATCGCCAGTGGGTATCAATTACCGAACTGGCGGCGCGTAAGACGCTATTCGCTAGGTTGATAGCCTGTGTCCGGGCCTGTTGGGTTCTCTGCCCCCGTTCTTGCTAGTTCATCACAACGTTCATTTTCTGGGTGCCCAGTATGGCCTTTCACCCATTGCCAATCAATCGTATGACGTTGTGCTTCCAAGTCCAATTTCTGCCAAAGGTCAGCATTTTTCACTGGTTTTTTATCGGCTGTTTTCCATCCGCGCTTTTTCCAGTTATGTATCCATTGTGTAATGCCCTGACGAACGTATTGGCTGTCGGTGGTGAGTACCACCGTGCAGTGCTCTTTCAGACTGGCTAGCCCCACGATGGCAGCGAGCAACTCCATGCGGTTATTGGTGGTGAGGTCAAAGCCTTCACTTAGTTCTTTTTCGTGCTGTTTGTAGCGTAAAACGACCCCATAACCACCCGGTCCGGATTACCGAGACAAGAACCATCCGTGAAAATTTCTACCTGCTTGACCATATTTGTTAGTATCTACTTAAATTAATCAATAAGTCTGACACAAGTGACGTCATGAAAGCCAGTTACGACAGAATAATCGTTCTCGATACAGAAACCACGGGTATGAACCGTGAAGGTGGCCCTGTTTATGAAGGGCACAAAATCATTGAAATTGGCGCCGTGGAAATCGTTAACCGTAAGTTAACGGGGAGACATTTCCACGTCTACATCAAACCCGATCGTCAAATAGATCCTGAGGCAATTTCTGTCCACGGTATTACTGATGAATTTCTGGTTGATAAGCCTGACTATGCAAAAATCCATCAAGACTTTCTTGAGTTCATTAAAGGCGCCGAATTGGTAGCACACAATGCGCCCTTTGATGTCAGCTTTATGGACAACGAATTCCAGACATTAAACCCCAAAATTGGCAAAACCACGGACTACTGTAAGGTTACGGATACCCTTGCCATGGCAAGGAAAATCTTCCCTGGGAAACGCAATAACCTTGATGTGCTTTGTGATCGTTATGGCATAGACAACTCACACCGAACGCTGCACGGCGCATTGTTGGATGCTGAGATCCTTGCTGACGTTTATTTGCTGATGACAGGCGGCCAGACAACCTTGGCATTCAGTGGAAGAGACTCAAATGATCAAGATGCCAATGGCGAATCCATTCGACGTGTCGAAGCCGGTACGAAAAAGCTAAAGATCATCCATGCATCTGCCGATGAACTAAAAGAACATGAAGCGCAGCTAGACGTTATTGCGAAAAACGGTAGTTGTCTCTGGCGGTGACAGGAGAAGGTATGAAAACTGGGTGGATTGGCGTGCTGCTTGCGCTGTTGACGGTATTTAACGTCGCAGCGGAACAGACATCTGATCGTGATATTCGTTTGCTCAACAACCGTTTTCGGATCGACTCCACCATCACTCAGGTCGCCTTTGTTATCTATCGGCAGAATCCAAGTCAACCTGTTGTGCTGGTTCAGCCTGATGGCACTAAGTTATATGCGTGGAGACATCCAGACAGTGTCTCTTGGCATCAAGAATCAGATATGGATATTGTGTCTGTTCTTAACCCGATGCCCGGCCCTTGGCAGGCCATTGGAAAAGTCACGCCCGAGAACAAGATCCGCATACTTTCCGAACTCAGCATGAAAGTAGACACTTTCCCTAGTCGGCTCTATCAGGGAGAAACCCTCAAATTTACTGCCCGTCTGATGCAAGCAAATGAACCCCTAAATCTGCGGGATTTCCTTGATCGTGTTGAGTTGACGGTCACCTTTACTGAATACATAGAAAGCGTTGATGACATTCCGGTTGACCAACGTCCTCAGGAAATGTCTCTTGGACTATTTGTGGATGACGGATCAGGACTTGATGAAACCGCGGGTGATGGCATTTTCACGGTTGAATTGCCCGTTAACGCGCCTCCAGGGAAATACCGTGCTCGGGTGACATCGGGCAATGGCGTGTTCTTCCGTACCCTTGAACAAGAAGTGCTTGTTTATCCAACACCGCTGATGGCTACTTTTACGCAAAGTCGTAAAAAAGCCCTGCCACATCATTTGCTGGTGGAATCTGACAGCGCCAGCATTGAAACGGGCACCATCGCAGCGCACGCTGAATTTACGGATACCAACGGTAAACTTTCGGTTTATCAAGGCGTATCAAATAAGGATTACACCGCGCTGAATGTTGAGATAGATAACTTTGGCGAACCTGGAAGACACAAATGGTTTGCTTGGCTTTACGGAACGGACAAATTATCAGGGCGTCCTCTTGTCTTCCATTTACCAGAGCAGACTTTTGCGGTAGCGGATTATGAAGCGATAGAGCAGGCGAAGCTTGAGCGCGAAGAGCGTGAGGCTGAGCGTGCGCGTATCGAAGAAGAAAAACGCCAAGCCATACAGCGTGAAGAAGACCGCAAGATGGCGATGATCACCATCATTGGCGGCAATATTTTGCTGTTGATACTGGCGATATTGACGTGGTTCATCATTCGTAAGATTAAAGCCAAGAAGCTAGCCGCCGAAACGGAAGAAGAGTTAGAAGCGCCGCCACCTGAAGAGCCTGACAAAGCAGCGTAGTAAGGTGAGTGTTCTGCGTTAGTCACACAGCTAGCGACAACGGTTAACTGCAGATACGACACGTTGAGGGGGGACAAAAAAAAGGAGAAGCGAGGCTTCTCCTTTTTGGCTTTTGCTTGTGTGGCAGGTTATGCCGCGTGAGTCACTTTATCTAATGCTTTGCTTGCAGCTGCAAGTTCATCAGACTCAAAATCATCGACGTTGATGGTTTCCAATCGACCTTCTTCTGCGATGCGCAGAATATCAGCTTCTTTTTCAGTGATAACACCTTCACTCAAACCCACATCCGCCACTTTATCCAAGAACATGAACGGTAGTTTTTTACCGGTTGCGTCACAGACCTTTTTGTAAACAGGTTCGGCCGCCAAGATATCGAGGAGCGCTTTCTCAATCTTACCGACGGGATTGTGCTCTGAGGCTTCAAGGAACTGACCACGACCGATACGGCTTCGTGTGTCGCATGGTGTTTGCAGGATTTGAGCAACTTTACCATCGAGCTTGTCACTTGGTTTGGTGCGACGTGTACCAAATGGGAACAACAAGACACGCAGTGGTGCAGCTATCCAACGGCTTGGGAAGTTTGCTAGAAACTCGATGAGCGCTTCTTCGGTTTGGTACAGAGCGTCTTGCATACCCCAATGAACCAAAGGAAGGTCGGCTTTTTGGTAGCCTTCATCGGCATAACGCTTCATGGTAGACGATGCCATGTAGAGCTGGCTCAATACATCTCCTAGGCGTGCAGAAAGGCGCTCTTTGCGCTTGAGGTTTCCGCCCAGTACTGCCATCGAAATATCGGCTAGAAGCGCGAGGTTTGACGCATAGCGGTTCATTTGCTGATAGTAACGAGCCGTTTCGTCTTTACGTGGTGCTTTCGAGGTACGACCGTCAGTCAGGCCTAACCATACTGAACGAACTAGATTGCTGATCACAAAGCCCACGTGCCCAAACAAAGCTTGGTCAAATGCAGTGAGTGCTTCACGTTCGTTTTCATTGTATGCCGCTTCCATTTCCGTCAAGACGAAAGGATGGCAGCGGATTGCGCCTTGACCGAAGATGATCATTGAGCGCGTTAGAATATTGGCACCTTCAACGGTAATCGCAATCGGCGAGCCTTGGTAGCCGCGAGCCAAGAAGTTCTTTGGCCCTAAACAGATACCTTTTCCGCCCACAATATCCATGGCATCAATCACGGCACGTTGGCCGCGGTGAGTACAATGGTATTTCACAATGGCCGAAATGACGGAGGGCTTCTCACCCAAATCAATACCCGTCACGGTTAGCGCACTGGCTGCATCCATGACGTAAGCATTACCGCCGATACGTGCTAAAGGCTCTTCAATCCCTTCCATTTTACCGATAGGTAATTTGAATTGACGACGGATACGTGCATACGCGCCTGTTGCCAATGCAACGGATTTAAGGCCACCTGTCGAGTTTGAAGGCAGCGTAATGCCACGACCCACTGACAGACATTCAACCAGCATGCGCCAGCCTTGTCCTGCCATATCAGGACCACCAATGATGAAGCTCAATGGGACAAAAATGTTGTTACCGCGCGTTGGACCATTTTGGAACGGCAGGTTCAGTGGGAAATGGCGGCGACCAATTTCCACACCGTCAATATCGGTCGGGATGAGCGCACAGGTAATACCTAGATCTTCTTTGTCGCCGAGTAAGCTATCAGGGTCTTTCAGTTTAAATGCCAGACCAAGAACGGTGGCAACAGGTGCAAGGGTGATATAGCGCTTGTTCCAAGTAATTGACATACCCAGAACTTCTTCGCCTTGCCACATGCCTTTAGTGATGAAACCTTCATCAGGAATCGAGCCTGCGTCAGACCCTGCTTCTGGGCTAGTCAGTGCAAAGCACGGGATTTCCAGGCCTTTTGCTAAGCGTGGAAGGTAGTAGTCTTTTTGATCGCCAGTACCGTAGTGTTGCAGCAACTCACCAGGACCGAGGCTGTTTGGTACGCCAACCGTTGAAGACAGTACGCTAGAAACGCCAGTCAGCTTTTGCAGCACTAAAGACTGCGCATAGGCGGAGAATTCCAGGCCGCCATATTCTTTTTTAATGATCATGGCGAAGAACTTGTGATCTTTCAGGAATTGCCAAACATCTTCAGGAAGATCAGCAAGCTCGTGTGTCACTTGGTAGTCATTCACCATTCGGCACACTTCGTTCACGGGGCCATCAAGAAAGGCTCGTTCTTCCGCACTCAGACGCGGTGCTGGGATATCGTGTAACTTATTCCAATCAGGGGCGCCTCGGAAAAGATCGGCTTCCCACCATACCGTGCCTGCATCAATCGCTTCTTTTTCGGTTTGTGACATTTCAGGCATCACGCCTTTAAACATCTTAAGTGCAGGTTTGCTTAGCCAACTTTCGCGGAAAGAACGCACGTTTAGGGGGATTGCCACGGCAAAGAAAACTAGCCAACTAAGCTGGCCAATATTGCCCATTAGAGATCCAACGATTAACAAACTCGCGGCTGCAGCGGTGAACATCTTCAGTCCTGCGCGGTGATACGCCAAAAGCGCCAGTACTGCTAGGAACGTTGTAAGGTACAGGGTTGTTGCCATGTCAGGTTCTCCTTCTCCATCAACCCAATCTTTAAATGGTAAGAGGTCATACCACTTAATTGTAAGCAGGTTTTTAATGGAATGTAAAATGATGACCGGCAAAAATGTGCACAATGCTTCACACTGAGAGACAATTAAACGCCGTGCAATTATTAGGCATCTGTTTTTATGAAGTAATCAGAAGGTGAGCCTGATTATCGACAGCTTCTGGCTTTTACAGGTACACTGCTTCGATAGGCCGGCGGCTTGCTCCGCAAACAGTCAACAATCAATAAAGAGAATTGCCCATGTACCAAGATCTGATTCGCTCCGAGCTCAATGAAGCAGCTCACGTGCTAAATGCGTTTCTTAGTGACGACAAAAATATTGGTGATATTGAAGCGGCGGCAACTTTGCTGGCAGATTCATTCAAAGCCGGCGGAAAAGTGTTGTCATGTGGTAACGGTGGCTCGCACTGTGACGCGATGCACTTTGCTGAAGAGTTGACCGGTCGTTACCGTGAAAATCGCCCAGGCTATCCTGCGATTGCGATTTCTGACCCAAGCCATATTTCTTGTGTGAGTAACGATTTTGGCTACGAATTTGTTTTTTCACGCTACCTAGAAGCTGTTGGTTCGAAGGGTGATGTGCTGTTTGGTCTATCGACGTCTGGTAATTCAGGTAACATCCTGAAAGCGATTGAAGCTGCAAAAACCAAAGGCATGAAAACCATTATGCTAACGGGTAAAGACGGCGGCAAAATGGCGGGTTTGGCGGACATTGAAATCCGCGTCCCTCACTTTGGTTATGCTGATCGTATCCAAGAAGTACATATCAAGATTATTCATATCTTGATCCAGTTAGTTGAAAAAGAAATGGAAAAATAATCCAAGGAAAGCGTGACGGAATATGTGTGAACTTCTTGGTATGAGTGCCAATGTACCTACCGATATATGTTTTAGTTTTACGGGTCTAATTCAGCGAGGGGGCAATACTGGCCCTCATCGTGATGGCTGGGGTATCGTCTTTTATGAAGGCAAAGGCTTTCGTACGTTTAAAGATCCCAACCCAAGCTGTAATTCGAAGATTGCTGAGTTGGTGCAGAGTTATCCGATCAAAAGCTGTGCGGTGATTAGTCATATTCGTCAAGCTAACCGTGGTGATGTGAATTTGGTGAACACTCACCCATTTACTCGCGAAATCTGGGGTAGTTATTGGACCTACGCGCACAATGGGCAGCTGACAGGATATGAAGATTTACCGACAGGCCATTTCAAACCTGTTGGTGAAACGGACAGTGAAAAGGCATTTTGTTGGCTGCTGTGTGAGATCGAAAAGCACTATTCGGACAAGCCTGAAGACATGACGGAAGTGTTTCGCTTTATCGCGAGCCGTTGTGACACACTCCGTGAACTGGGGGTATTCAACATGCTGTTCAGTGATGGTGATTATGTCATGGCGTATTGCACCAATAATCTGCACTCGATAACGCGCCGCGCTCCATTTGGCAAAGCCAGTTTAATTGACGAAGAAGTGACGGTGGATTTTCAGCAAGAAACCACGCCGAATGATGTCGTCACAGTGATCGCCACTCAACCACTGACCAACAATGAAACCTGGCATAAAATGCAGCCGGGTGAATATTGTGTGTTTCATTTGGGTGAGGTGATTACCTGTAATCAGGCAGAAATCGCGCAGAAGATGAGTGCAGTACAAAACGCTTAGGGAACTTTGATAGAAAACCTGAGATATAAAAAAACGCGCCACTGAATGGGCGCGTTTTTTGTTCGCTAATTTTCGCTGAGCACGGCGTTATTGAATAATAAAATAGCTTCAGTTACTCAAACGCATAGCCATGCAGGCCGAGCGTTGCACTGTCTAACACGGCATTACCTTCGGTCATTTCAAGCCTACCTTGGCAGAACCATTCAATGACAAGAGGGTAGATGCGATGCTCTTGCTCTTGAATACGAGCAAAGACATTGTCTGCATTGTCGTCTTCAAAGATAGGTACACGCGCCTGAAGAATAACAGGGCCACCATCTAGTTCTTCGGTAACAAAGTGTACTGACGTGCCATGTTCGGTATCGCCTGCATCAATCGCGCGCTGGTGGGTATTTAACCCCGGGTATTTGGGTAACAGTGAAGGGTGGATGTTTAACATCTTGCCTTCATAGTGACGAACAAACGCCGGTGTCAAAATACGCATAAAGCCCGCAAGTACGATTAAATCAGGCGCGTACTCATCAATGGTCGCCATTAACTGGTTGTCGTATTGACTGCGATCAGTCATGCCTTTACTGGCAACCACGACTGCATCAATACCCGCATCCGTTGCGCGTGTTAGCCCATAGACCTCTTCTTTGTTCGCAATCACCGCCGCGATATGCATGTCATTTCTGTCATGACAGCGATCGATAATTGCTTGAAGGTTAGAACCATTCCCTGAAACCAGAACAACCAGCTTTTTCATGGTTACCCCTTGATCTCTACCTGTTCTTCACCAGCGGCAGCGTTTTCAATGTTGCCTAACAACCACGCGTTTTCGCCTTCTTGATTCAGAATATCGATCGCTTGTTGAGCTTGTTCTGCCGGTAGAGCAACAATCAGGCCTACACCACAGTTGAAGGTGCGGTACATTTCATGATCCGTTACGTTGCCGTTTTCTTGTAGCCACGTGAAGATCGCTGGCCATTCCCAGCTGTTGCCGTCGATAACTGCTTTAGTGCCTTGCGGCAATACGCGAGGGATATTTTCCCAGAAACCACCACCGGTGATGTGAGAAATCGCATGCGCATCGCAGGTTTCCAACATCTTCAAAACAGGCTTCACATAAATGCGGGTAGGCTCTAGCAGATGCTCACCTAGCGTTTTACCGTCCAGTTCTGCATTGACATCGGCGTTAGACACTTCGATGATTTTGCGAACCAAGCTGTAACCGTTTGAGTGAGGGCCTGATGAAGCGATAGCAATGATGGCATCGCCAGCGCTGACTTTCGTCCCATCAATAATGTCTTCTTTTTCCACAACGCCGACGCAGAAACCTGCCACGTCGTAATCTTCACCTTCGTACATACCTGGCATTTCAGCGGTTTCACCACCGATCAGTGCACAGCCTGATTGCAAGCAACCTTCACCAATACCCGTAACAACACTTGCTGCGGTATCAATATCCAGCTTACCTGTTGCGTAATAATCAAGGAAAAATAGCGGTTCTGCACCTTGAACAATCAGGTCGTTGACACACATCGCGACCAGATCAATACCAATAGTGTCGTGTTTTTTCAGATCCATCGCTAGGCGAAGTTTGGTGCCTACACCGTCAGTACCTGATACCAGTACCGGATGTTTGTATTTCGTAGGCAGTTCACAAAGTGCGCCGAAGCCACCGATACCACCCATCACTTCAGGACGACGAGTGCGCTTAACTACGCCTTTGATTCTGTCGACCAGGGCGTTGCCTGCATCGATATCTACACCTGCATCTTTGTAGCTTAGAGAAGACTTATTATCGCTCACTGGGGATCCTTACCGAGTTGTGGACTTAAAAGCCGCGCCATTTTAACAGCGACATTCTAAAAAGGAAAACGTTTGCGTAAGGCAAATTGCAGCAAAAAACCGCAACTGGTTGTATGTAACTATTCCACCCATTTTTCTTGTGTATAATGCGGGGAATTTGTTTTTTTCAGGAGTCTGTCATGAAAGTCGTTGAGGTTAAGCACCCACTGGTTAAGCATAAAATCGGTTTGATGCGTGAAGGTGATATCAGCACCAAGCGTTTCCGTGAATTAGCGACCGAAGTTGGCAGCCTGCTAACGTACGAAGCAACATCAGATTTCGAAACGGAAAAAGTCACTATTGAAGGCTGGAACGGCCCGGTTGAAGTTGACCAGATCAAAGGTAAGAAAGTGACGGTTGTGCCAATCCTGCGTGCAGGTCTGGGCATGATGGACGGCGTATTGGAGCACATTCCAAGTGCACGCATCAGTGTTGTTGGTATTTACCGCGATGAAGAAACGCTAGAGCCTGTGCCTTACTTCCACAAGCTCGCAAGCAACATTGAAGAGCGTATGGCGCTGGTGGTTGACCCAATGTTAGCAACCGGTGGTTCAATGATCGCGACGATCGATCTGCTGAAAGAAAATGGTTGTGACAACATCAAAGTATTGGTTCTGGTTGCGGCACCTGAAGGTCTTGATGCCTTGGAAAAAGCGCACCCAGACGTTGAACTGTACACCGCTGCAATCGATGAAAAGCTGAATGACAAAGGCTACATCGTTCCTGGCTTGGGTGATGCAGGCGACAAGATTTTCGGTACTAAGTAATCGTGCGGTAATCGTGCGAATGTAATCGAAAGCGGAAACGCGATATGTGAAAAAGGCTTCCCGAGGGAAGCCTTTTTTTGTGCTTAGTGAAATGCGCTCAGAGGCTTAGTCTTCCATCTGTGCATTATCAACAACGTGGGTTTCACCCATGTCATGCGGCAGAATAAGGTTCAGCAAGATAGCGACGATACCGCAAAGGCTGATGCCTTGTAGGCTGAATTCACCAATACCAAATGCCATGCCACCGATACCAAATACCAGCGTGACCGCCACAATGGTCAGATTACGGGCTTTGTGCAAATCGACCTGATTTTTGATCAAGGTGTTAAGGCCGACAGTGGCAATTGAGCCAAACAGCAAGATCATGATGCCGCCCATGACAGGAACTGGAATAGTTTGCAGCACTGCGCCCAATTTACCGACAAATGCCAAGATAATGGCGGTAACTGCTGCCCACGTCATGATGGCTGGGTTGAATGCACGTGTCAGCATGACCGCGCCAGTCACTTCACTGTAGGTAGTATTTGGTGGAGCGCCAAACATGGATGCGGCTATAGTTGCCACACCATCGCCCGCCATGGTGCGGTGCAGGCCTGGTTTTTTCAGGTAGTCTTTACCGGTGACATTCGATATTGCCAGCATGTCACCCACATGTTCAACGGCAGGGGCAATGGCAACAGGGATCATGAACAGAATCGCGTTAATGTTAAATGCAGGCGCGGTAAAGGCAGGCATGGCGAGCCAAGCGGCGTTCAGTACCGGTGAAAAGTCGACCACGCCAAAGAATAATGCTGTCACATAGCCTGAAATAATACCGGCCAAAATAGGCACTAGCCTGAAGAAGCCTTTGGCGAATACAGACATCGCGATGGTCGTTGCCAGTGAAATACCTGAAATCCAAAGCGCGACTGACCCATCAACTAACTGAAATGCGCCGTCACCTGATTTCCCCAGTGCCATATTGACGGCTGCTGGGGCTAAACCAAGGCCAATGACCATGATCACGGGGCCAACCACTACAGGTGGAAGTAGTTTGTGGATAAAGCCAACACCTCTGACTTTAATGATGCCACCCATGATGACATAAACCACCCCAGCTACCATTAGGCCGCCCATGGTGGCAGGAATACCCCAAGTTTGAACGCCAAACATGATAGGTGCGATGAAAGCAAAAGAGGACGCGAGGAAAATGGGGACGGAGCGTTTTGTCACGAGTTGGAAAAGCAGAGTGCCGACACCAGCACCAAACAACGCGACGTTAGGGTCTAGTCCGGTGAGTAGCGGAACCAGTACTAACGCGCCGAAGGCTACAAATAACATTTGTGCTCCGAGTAAGAATTGCATCATGACGCTCCTTCCTGAAATAAAAAAATCGGCGGATACTATCATGAAGAGTAAGGGCACTGCAGCATCACTCGTCATCTTGTCGACGAGTTGCACCTCTTGTTGCTAACTTTTTGCTCAGTATGCGGTCAATGAATATGTGCGAGGTATTGAGCCCATCGTCGGTGGTTTGGGTATATCACTCAAATTCGGTGTTTTGCCATTGCTGACAGTGTGGCTTCAATTTATGATCAACGTTTAAAAATCGAGTTATCTGGCAAATATATGTTACGGATCTTCTTTTTCGTTTTAGCGTTAGCGTTTGGGCAAACCAGCGCAATGGCCGCGTCTCTATTCAGTACAGAAGTGGTGCTGGATGATAGCGACAGAGCAACGGAGCAAGCTGCAAAACAAAAAGCGTTTGTTGATGTGCTGGTACGCACGTCGGGCGAATCTGCGTTAGGTGACAATGCTGTTATTCAAAAAGCGCTGTCGTCTGTGAATCAATACATTACTCAGTTGGGTTATGGCGAGTCAGAGGGATTGCGCACATTGGTGCTGGCATTTGATGATGCCAAAATTCGTACCTTACTGACACAGGCGCAGGCTCCTTACTGGGGCTTACCGCGTCCAGAAGTCTTGTTCTGGTTGGTGGAAGACAATGCGTCGCAGCGTAACGTGGTGTGGGAACAGTCGGGCTCTGCGCTTATTGATACCCTAAAAGCGGAAGGTGAGCGCCGTGGTTTACCTGTGCTTATGCCTGTGGGTGACTTTGATGATGTGGTCGCGGTGTCTATTCCAGATCTGTGGGGTGGCTTTGCGGCGCCTATTTCACAAGCCAGTGCGCGTTATAACCCAACTGGCGTAGCTGTGGTGAAAGTGCGCGATAATCGCCTGAGCTGGCAGCTGTTCCCAAATGCTGCAAGCATTGGCAATGATGCGCCGATAGAAGGTCAGGCTGCGGGTGCACCTGCACAGGCTTTTGCAAAAATGATCGACGATATCTCGGATTATTATGCTGATCGTTTGGCGATTAACTTGGGTGTGGCAGATAGCAGTGCCAAAGCGCTGCGAATCTCAGGCTTAAATGATGCTGAAGATTTCTTCGTGGTTGAACGTACCCTCAAAGGGCTTAACTCTGTTGCAGCGCTCCGTTTGGAGTCAATCGAGGAAGGGACGGCAACGTTCCGTATCAGCTTGTTGGCGAATGAAGAGATCTTTCATAATGAGATGATGACAGATCGTCGCTTACGTCGTGTTGAGGTTTTGCCTGAACCGTCAGTGATTCCTGCACCTACACAGCCTGCAAGTATCGAGTCGGGTGAGATGATCGATGGCGTAGTTGTTCCGTCACTGGTTGTTCCTGATGCTGTTGTGCCAGTAACGCCAGCAATCACTTATCAGTGGATTGGCTAGCGGAGTCGTTAAACTAAGCGAAAAAAAAGCAGATGATTAGTCATCTGCTTTTTTTATGTCTATTTGATTGCTAAGCACAATTACTTCTCAAATCGCGCCTTTTCCTCGCGTTCAACTTGAGACAGCTTTTTCAGACCCAATCCTAATTCTTGTCCTTTGCGTTTGGCGAAATAAATGTTGCTGACAAATGAAATAGACGTCAGAAGCAACTCCACCAATGCTAGCCAGCGCTCACCTTGATCGACCCAAAGAATCGTTAATGCGTGGATGAAGTAAAACATCAAAATGAAGTTTGCCCACGCATGGGTGTAGGGTTTACCCGTGAGAATACCTTTCAATGGCAAAAGCAAAGGCAATAGCCACGCAATGGTTACACCATAGGGGTTCACGTGCACATGCGGCGATAACACGCCGTGCCAAAGGGCAACCCAGGCAAACAAACCGAGATAGGAAGAAAGTGCAGTCGCCCTGAGGCGAGAGGTAGAAGAGAACAACGGATAACTCCTTTTATCAATGTTGCAGCTTGGTGGCGATATCGGCTAATCGCTTACCTGCTGCCATGGCGAGTGCTTTTTCATCACTGTCGGGTTGACGACGACCTTCGCCCGTCACGTGAGATGGGCCGTAGGGTGAACCACCGCCTGATGTCGTGTGCAAGGCAGGTTCTGAATGCGGGAGACCCACAATGATCATGCCGTGATGCAGCAATGGCAACATCATTGATTGAAGTGTGGTTTCTTGTCCACCGTGAAGCATTGAACCTGAACTGAACACGATGGCAGGTTTGCCAATCAAGGTGCCTGCTAGCCATGCTTTGCTGGTGCTGTCGATAAAGTACTTCAGTGGCGCAGCCATATTGCCAAAACGCACGGGGCTCCCCAGTGCCAACCCATCACAAGCCGTCAGATCATCAAGGGTGACAAATGGGTCTTCAGGTTCAGTCCGTATCGGATTTTCACCCGCAATAGCTAGCTCTGGCACGGTGCGTAGTCTCGCGACAGCGCCCGTTGACTCGATGCCTCGGGCAATGAGACGCGCAAGCTTTTTTGTTCCGCCATGGCGGCTGTAGTAGAGCACCAATATGTCAGTCATTAGAGGATATCAAGCACGCTTTCAGGTGGACGTCCCATTGCGGCTTTGCCATTAGCAACCACGATTGGGCGCTCAATCAGTTTCGGGTTAGCTGCCATCGCAACGATTAACTGCTCGTCGGTCACGGAAGCATCGCCTAAATGGAGTTCTTTATAGATATCGTCCTTGGTGCGCATCATTTGGCGCGGAGAGTCAAAACCTAGCTGAGACAGCAGAGTTTTGATGGTTTCAATTGAAGGTGGTGTATCCAAATACGCCACAATCTCAGGTTCAATGCCTCGCTCGGTAAGAAGCGCAAGTGTTTGACGGCTCTTTGAGCAGCGAGAGTTGTGATAAATGGTGACTGACATGAAAGCTCCTTTTTACTGCGTTCGTCGTCGCAATGTTTATTGTTATTATCTTAATGTTAGCGCTGAAGTGCAGCATATCGGGCTTCTTCAACCCTAAGCTGGTCAATACGTGCATCGTAGCGAGCTTGATCAAGACTGCCAAGATCGACGAGCTGGCTAGCTTGTGTGTAATTGTTAATGGCTTTGTGCCAGCGTCCTTGTAACGCGTATAACTCGCCTTGCGCAGCTAGAGCGCCATGACGTATTCCTTGATTGTCATACGCTTCTTGAAGCAGCGACCAGCCATTGATGTCATTGGGGTAGCGATGGGTATATTGCATGAGCCCAGACGTGGCTTGTTTATATTTTTCCGCTTTCACCAACACGTAATCCCGATTCAATAACAAAACAGGATTATTGGGTTGGCTTTCCAATGCGGTGTTAAGGCGTTTCAATGCTTGGTCAAAATGTTTCTGGCTAACATCAAGGTCGGTCATTGCATCGAGGAAAAAGCGGTTGTTTGGCTGCGCTTTATAAAGTGGCGTCAGCAGCGCCCCTGCTTTGTCAAATTGGCGGCTATCGATATAGACCAGCGCCTTGCCGTAATTTAATGATTGCGCTTGTGCGGGTGAGGCTTTTTTCAAATCACGATTAAAACCATCTAACGCGGCGCTTGCATCGATACCGGCATACCTTGCAATAACACGCGATCGTGCCAGTTGATATTCCGGCGAATAAGGGACCGTTTTTTGCGGATACTGTTGTGCCCGTTCACGAGAATCCGTGATACGCGCATCTGGCATTGGGTGCGTGAGCAGAAACTGAGGTGGTTTTGACGCAAAGCGATATTGATCAGACAAACGTGTGAAGAATCGCGGCATGGCATTTACGTCGAACCCAGATCGAGAAAGGGTTTCGATACCGACGCGGTCCGCTTCTTTTTCATTGCTTCGCGTGTAATTGATTCGGCTTTGAATGGATGCTGCTGTCGTGGCTTGTGCTGCCGCGATACCCGCTTGCGGTGCCGCGATCGCGAGCATGAGTGATCCAACGAGGGCTGCCATGGTGAGCGGTGTTTGTCTTGCTTGCTCTTCCATCGCGCGAGCAAGGTGGCGTTGGGTTAAGTGTGCGATTTCGTGAGCGACAACCGAGGCTAATTCACTTTCGCTTTGAGCGTGAAGAAACAGACCCGTATGCAAAGCAACATGACCACCAAAGAATGCGAATGCATTAATGTCACGATTGCGAATTAGAATGAATTCAAACGGTGTTTTCACATCATTCGCATTTGCAACTAATGTCGCACCGAGCGATGAAATATACTCCGAAAGAAGAGGGTCGGTAACGATCGGTTGGCTACCACGCAACATGCGCATGTAGGCATTACCGTATTCTATCTCTTTCTCGACCGATAAAGTGCCTGCCGCTACGGTGCCAATATCCGGCAGTTCGCTGTAGCTTGTTGCCATAACAGGTGAAGACAGCGAGAGAGATGCGACAAGCAGGCTAGTCGTCATTTTTTTGAACAGCTGCATAACTGACGTGAGTGCCTCCAGCACGCGGAAAGGTAAGAATGCGATATCTTAGAAGTAGACACCAAACCTATTGAGAGGTTCTGTATTGTTTACCCAAATTACCCCAATATCACTATTACCCAAACTACTTCTCCGCGCCGTTTGAGTATACAATGCGGTCGATAATAGCGATCAGTGAGAAAGAATGGAAATTCAATCCCTTGATTTGCGTGAGCAACGTTGTCCTATGGCGTTGCTTATGGCCAAAAGAGCCTGTGCAACGTTGGGGCAGGGAGAGCAAATAGCGCTATATGTATCGGACAGCGGTGCATTGAAAGACATTCCTCGCTACTTGAACAGTAATGGGTTTGATTTCGAACAGCAGATTGTTCATGGAGTGACGGTGTTTTGCGTCACCAAACTTTAAACGGGAATTTACATGCTAGAAATGCTTAACCGCTGGTACCAAAGACGATTTTCTGACCCCCATGCGGTCAGCCTGATCGCTTTGCTTGTTGTGGGCTTTGTTGTCATTTACTTCTTTGGCAATTTGTTAGCGCCGCTGCTGGTGGCTATTGTATTGGCGTATTTATTGGAATGGCCTGTGTCAAAGATGGTGTCATTTGGCTTGCCTCGTGTTGCCTCTGTCATTCTGGTACTAACAATTTTTGTTGGCTTGATGCTATTGGCCTGTTTCGGTCTGGTGCCTACCATTTGGACGCAGGTGATCAATCTGATTGCCGATATTCCTACCATGTTCAACGATTTACAGAATTACATTTCCCACTTGCCGGAAGCCTACCCAGACGTTATCCAGCCACAGATGGTCAAAGCTTTCATTGATACGTTGCAAAGTCGCGTGCTTGGCTTAGGGGAAACGGCAGTGAAAGGCTCATTGGCATCACTAGTGAGTTTAGCAACGTTGGCGGTATATCTGATTCTGGTGCCATTATTGCTGTTTTTCTTGCTCAAAGACCGAGATCAAATGCTGGCGTCATTCAGCACGGTGCTGCCGCGAAATCGTCGCCTGACCAATCGTGTTGGGACAGAGATGAACGAGCAGATTTCCAATTATATTCGTGGCAAGGTGACAGAAATAATCATTGTTGGCATCGCCAGCTACATTACCTTTTCGCTATTAGATTTGCGTTACGCCGCGTTGCTGAGCGTGGCAACAGGATTGTCAGTGTTGATCCCCTATATCGGTGCTGCAGCGGTTACGCTACCGATTTTCATGGTGGCCTTGTTCCAATGGGGGATCAGCCCCGAACTCGGGTATTTGATGCTTGCCTACGGCATTATTCAAGCCCTTGATGGCAATGTGCTGGTGCCGGTTTTGTTTTCTGAAGCGGTAAACCTGCATCCTGTCGCCATTATTGTGGCTGTTTTGGTGTTCGGTGGTCTTTGGGGGTTCTGGGGGGTGTTTTTTGCGATCCCTCTGGCCACATTGGTTAAGGCTGTATGGAATGCATTGCCATCGAATGATCTTGAAGATGATGCAGTGGAAGAATCTTCCAACTAAAATGATCCATAATGGTTAGAGCAAGGTAACAAGTAGAGACCTTTAAGGGTCTCTTCTTGTTTACGCAGTTAAACATTAATAACAATTAAAATGAGAGTTTCGATCTTGATGGGTAATGAGCGTTCAGGGTTGGCGACGACAAAAGCGCCGTTTAAAGTCGGTATTGTCGGAGGCGGCGTTGCAGGTGCGACTGCGGCACTAAAAATGGCAGGGTTGGGCATTGAAACGCTTTTGATTGAAGCGGGAAAGAGCTTGGTCAGTGGTCCGCCGATTTGCCATTTACATGCCGGCGGTAATCTATATCGTGAGATTTCCGAAGCGCAGTGTATCGCCTTATTGGAGCAATCTATTGCGACAGTACGGGCGTATCCTCACTCTGTGAATCGTCGCCCTACCGTTATTGCTATCCCAACGACAGATGCAGGAGAGCCAGATGCCATTTTGAGCCGTCTTGCACTGCTTACTGAACATTACCGTACGCTTATTGAAAGTGACCCAAACAACGCTGTTTTGGGGAAGCCTGACCAATATTTCACGCTCTACGAGAAAGAGGATCTGGTACGTTTGGCGCAGCGCCCATTGCCAGAAACCCCTCAAACGCCAGATGACTGGTTGATCCCCGTGGCGAAGTTTATGCCACATGACAAATTCAAGTTTCCTTTGGTTGTAGTGCAAGAATATGGACTCAGTGTGTTTCGTATGGCTGCGACTGCTGATCTTGGTTTAGCGCAATCGCCCAATTGCCAAGTACACCTTAACCAAAAAGTGACAGGTCTTGATAAGTCGCAAGACAGTTGGACGATTCGAACGCAGGATGCCGATGGCAATGCATTGGCTCATCAGGTCGATTTTGTGATCAATGCTTGTGGCTTTCGTACTGGTGTATTGGACGACCTAGTATCGCTTCCGCGCCAGCGCTGGGTGGAATACAAAGCTGCCTATGTGGCGCACTGGCCATCGCAGCCGGGTATGTGGCCAGAGGTCATCGTGCACGGCGAACGTGGCACACCGCAGGGTATGGCGCAACTGACACCCTACGCACAAGGGTTTATTCAATTGCACGGCATGAGCCAAGACATCACGTTGTTTGAAGGTGGTTTGGTGTCGAGCACTGCTGAGTCAGCACAGCCCAATTTGCCAGAGCATATGGTGGTGAAAGCCGATGGTGGCTGGGAGTGGGGCGAAATTCGTCAACGAACAGAACGCGCTATTTCCCATTTCAGTCAATGGCTGCCTGATTTTGAACATGCAGAAGTGGGTGGCAAACCGCTTTGTGGCGCTCAGCAGATACCGGGTAACGACCCTAGTTTGCGCGCCGCAGATGCAACATTTGAGGGTGAGCGTTACGCGCGGGTCGAGCTAGTCAAAGCCTCGTCGGCGCTTCAGGCTGCAGACCGTATTCTTGCTCATTGTGAAGCTAAGGGCTGGGTTTCATTGCCCGTCGGTTGGCAAACGCCGTCTTTGATACTCACAGCCTCGCTGCAACAAGATGCGATTGTAGAGAAAGCTAAATTGATTGCGCGAAATCGCGAGTTTCCTGATGCGCTAGCGCTTCCTTTTCCTGCTGAGCAATCAATTTTTCAGCGGTCATGAGAGAGTAAGCGACAAGCTATGATAGAAAAGAGAAAGCCGACGATTGTCGGCTTTCTCTTTTCTATCAGTTGGTAACACAGCGTTTGGTGTTATTCGCCTTTGAGATAACCAATGACGACGTCGTGGTGATCTTTAGTTTTGAATTTGTTGAACACGTGCTCAACGTTACCGTCTTCACCAATCAAGAAACTCAGGCGATGGATGCCATCATATTCACGACCCATGAATTTTTTCGGTCCCCAAACACCAAAGGCATCGGCCACCGCGTGGTCTTCGTCACTGAGTAGCGTAAAGTTAAGCGCTTTCTTATCTTCAAACCCTTTCAGTTTTTTAACGGGATCTGGACTGATTCCCAACACCACCGTGTTGAGTGCCTCTAACTCGCTTTTGCTGTCACGCAGTGAACAGGCCTGAGTAATGCAACCTGGCGTCATCGCTTTTGGGTAGAAATACACCAGTACCTTATTTTTACCTTTGAACTGGCTTAGCGATACGGTGTTTCCATTTTGGTCTTGCAGCGAAAAATCCGGTGCAGCTACACCCGCGGTTAACGTTTGCATGTGTCTTCCTTTTTCATGTTTATCATTCGTGGCTCATTGATCGACAATGCCAGTCAATGCCTGATCGTTACGATGCATATTGGCATGGAAACGCGATGTTTTTTTGCCCCAATCTCTCATGGTGCAGCAATAGCATTGAAGCAAGAAAGTCGTGTTTTCTGCTTCAACTGCACCGAAAATGCGACTATAAGAAAAAACGCATTTAGTCATTTAGAGAAAAGGTATACGTTTCAACGAACAATATCGTTCATTTTCACGGTGATCAACCGCGCAAACACAAGGAATAGGCCTACTCTATACGCTTGTTTTTGCCCTGCGCCAAAAGTACCATGGTCGAAAACGCATTTTTGGAGAAGGAAATGTTTTCAGGAAGTATCGTGGCACTTGCCACGCCGATGGATAGCTCTGGTGAGATTGATTACGCCAGTTTAAAAAATCTCGTTGATTTTCACGTTGATGCTGGAACTGACGCCATTGTTTCTGTGGGAACAACGGGTGAGTCTGCAACTGTCACCGTAGAAGAGCACATCAAGATTGTTCTGAAAACACTGGAGTTTGCAGATGGCCGTATTCCTGTCATTGCAGGAACAGGTGCAAATGCAACGCATGAAGCCATTACTTTTAGCAAAATGTTCGCAGGCTCAGGCATTGCGGGTTGCTTGAGCGTGGTGCCTTATTACAACAAACCTTCACAAGAAGGTTTGTATCAGCATTTTAAAGCCATCTCTGAGTCTAGCGAACTGCCACAGATTCTTTATAACGTGCCAGGTCGTACCGTAGCAGACATGCTGCCTGAAACCGTGGGTCGTCTTTCTGAGTTCAAGAACATCATTGGCATCAAAGATGCGACTGGTGATCTCGATCGTGTGCGTCAACACCGTGAACTTTGTCGTGAAGATTTTCTCTTATTAAGTGGTGATGACTTTACTGGCCTTGATTTCGTCGCAGCGGGCGGCCATGGCGTGATTTCTGTTACGAATAATATTGCTGCCGCGCAAATGGCGAAAATGATGAAGCTAGCGCTGGCAGGTGAAATGGATGAAGCCCGTTCAATCAATGAAAAGCTGATGCCGCTACACAAAGATCTTTTCGTAGAAGCGAACCCAATCCCTGTAAAATGGGCATTGCATGAAATGGGCTTGATTGCTGATGGTACGCTGCGTTTGCCTCTCACTGTTTTGAATGCTGACTTACAGCCTCGAGTGAAACAGGCATTGCTTGATGCAGGCATACTGTAACGCTTCTTTGGAGATTTAATGAAACCTGTTTTTAAACTCGGCTTGAGTGTAGTACTGGTCGCCTCATTGGCGGCTTGTTCAAGTGCCGATAAACGACGCCAAGCGTCGGATGATTTCGAGTATCTCGATACATCTGCATTGTCTCAGTGGGAAACATTGCCAGATCAGCAACCAGAGTTTTCTGGCGCTTATCGTATTCCAGAGCGTGAATTCGATGGCCCAATTGGGCGTGATATTGATATTCGACCACCTCAGCAAATTCTAGAGTTGATCCCTGGCGCACGTTACGAGCAAGATGCTGAAGGTGTCACCGTTTGGATGCCGCGCGCCGAGCAAGCACAGCGCTTGTGGCAAACGATTGAAGAAATGGCTTCGTTAACCCAAATTCCGGTTCGCTCTGCATCTGCGGACAGCATCGAAACCGATTGGATTGTGTGGACCATTGAAGATGATGAGGAAGTGATCGAAAGTCGCTATATCCTCACGCCAATTGAAGAGCGTGCTCGTTACGGTTTCCGCATCGAAATGGTGGAATGGAAACGGAACGGCGAAGCGGAGAATCTGCGTTTGGCTTCCCGCGAGCGTTACAACGTTCAAATGACTAACTTGATCACTGCGCGTTATGACAACGACTTGCGTGAAGAAGCCCGTTTGAAAGCACAGGAGCTGGTGAAGAATATTCCGATCAGCTTAGGTAAAGACCGCAGTGGTCTGCCTGTTATCATCGCACGTGCTCCATACGATGTATTCTGGGAGCGTTTGCCGAATATTCTCAATGAACTTGGCTTTACCATTGAAGATCGTAACCGATCTCAGGGTACCTTGAATGTGGCGCTTAAAGATCAGGATGATGAGTTCTGGCAAGATTTGGGTGTTCAACCGCTTCAGTTAGAGCGTAAGAATTACAGTATTCTGCTCGGTGATTTGGGCAACCGTACGTCAATTAATGTGACAGACAGTGCAGGTAAACCTGTGCCAGAAGAGCAACTGGCAAGCCTTAGCCCTGCACTGGTTGCAGCTGTTGAGCGTTTGAATCGTAACTAGTTTGCTTACTGATTACTGATATGAAAAGAGGACGCCTTGGCGTCCTCTCTTTTTTTGTTATGTCACTCGGCGTAAGTTCAATCAACCAAACCGTAATCCGCTTTCAAGATAGCAACAATTTCTTGCTTAGGATTTTCACTTAAATGGATCGGATGACCGACGATTTTCTCAGCAATACCCATATAGGTGCGAGAAATATCCATCAAGGCTTCTTCAGGCAAGATGTTGTCGCGAGCTAATGCTTCACGCTCAGGCATACGGTTTTTATTCAACAGAATGTCTGGGTCAGGGAAGTACTTGAGCAAGAACTGTCGAAACCCTTCTTTTGAGTTTTCAACAATCTTACCCGCGTTGTATTCCGCCGTGTCCCAGATGCGTGATGAATCAGGCGTGCCTACTTCATCCATATAGATCAGCTTCTCCTGACCTGCAGCATCGGTGACGTAACCAAATTCAAACTTGGTATCGACAAATGTTTGCCCCACTTCTTCCAGCGCCTTGCTGATCACGCCAAAGCCTTCTTTGAGCAACGTCTCATAGCGGGCTATATCATTCACGGACGAGAAATTAAACGCGGCGATATTGTCTTCAATGTTATTGCGGGTGATATTCACGTCATCGGCATCTGGCACGCCCGGAATCCCTTTTAGAATTCCTTTGGTCGATGGCGTGATCAAAAGCTCAGGCAGTTTCTTGTCTCTTGCCAAGCCTTCTGGCAATGCGATACCGCAAAATTCACGTTCGCCTTTTTCATACGCACGCCACATAGAGCCCGTGATGTACTGACGGCAAATGGCTTCCACTTTAATGGGTTTGGCTTTTTGCACGATCCAGACAAAAGGATGGGGAATATCGAGAATATGGCTGTCTGCTAAACCATTTTCTTTAAACAGCTTGAACCAATGATTGGAAATCGCATTGAGTGCTGCGCCTTTGCCTGGCACGCCTTTTAAACCACCTTCACCTTGCCAAATGCAATCGAATGCTGAGATACGGTCGCTGATCACCATGATCGCGAGCGGCGCATCAGGGGCGACATCGTAGCCTTTCTCTTTGATAAGGCGCTGACTGTCTTCTTCAGTCAGCCAGTAAACAGAACGTACTTTTCCGCTGTGAACAGGCTGGTGGGTACGAATGGGAAGATCGTCGTTAACGGCGAGAACTTGATCCGCAAGGCTCATTGAGACATTCCTATCTAGGGTTATACGGCAAAACACAAAGTGATGAGAGAGCTCACATCACCCATTTGTTGGCATCATACCAGAACTCTTTTGTGCTGTTAGTGAAAAAGCAAACGTTTGCCTAAAAAATCCATGTGCGGAATGTACGTAGAGTGGGGATGAAAAAATGAAAGTAAAAAGGCGACCTTAGGTCGCCTCATTGAACGTGATCATCAGGATGAAGACTTGTTATCACGATCATGGTTATCGTCGTCAGTTGGTGCGCTTTTCTTTTGTTGTTCTTTGCCAACCATGACGTCTTTTATCTTGTCTTTCTGTCGCATACCAAATTTGGATTTTGCGGTGTACTTCAACGCCATGATATTGCTGACCACCACCGCGACCACGATAAAAATGATGAAGTAGGGGTTAGTGAGAATGTCCATGTTAGGCCTCGCACACATTGGCAATGTACTTTGAATATATCCCTTTGAGTGACAAAAGGATAGCGTCACGCCCACCGACATCAGACGTTGCGATAATGTCCCGTAAAACCTCTTCCGTTAACGAATCGAGCAATCCAGAGGTGACGACCTGATGGCTGATATGCCATGGCTCAAAGGCAACACCGCCTCTGTCTTCACGATAGGGAAAGAAAAAGCCAAAGCTGGCTAGGTTTGCTTCCAGCCATGCAAAAAAAGGAGCCTGATGACCGGATAGATACTCCCAAGGTTCAAGCTGAATGCTCACGCCTTCTGGTAGCAAGTTTGCCGCATAGATATCCATGTCTGTGCCCCAATGATGACGGCTAGCACCGGGTAGCGCAGACCAGCGTAAAATGGCCTGCACTTTTTCATCATCGGTCAGCGTGCTTGGTTCAAGAGTATTACCGTTATCATCCAAGATCGGGCGTTCGCCTGAAAACTTGCTGTTCCAAATCAGTTTCTGACGGTCAAAATCGCGAAAGCTGCTGGCAATGACAAGTTCAAAGCCGGCGGCTTTTGCGCTTTCTTGTAGGCGAACAAAATCATCCACAATGTCGCGGTGCAGCAAGCGATCATCTAGCTCTACCAGATGATCGCGTGTTTGGCCTGTCAGAGACGAAATGGTCCAACTCATTTGGCGAAAAGTTTCTCCAGCACTTTTTGGTACATATCGGTCAGCTTCTCAAGATCTGCCACTTTTACGCACTCGTTCACTTTGTGAATGGTGGCATTGACGGGGCCAAGTTCAATCACTTGTGTGCCCATTTGTGCAATAAATCGACCATCAGATGTACCGCCAGTGGTCAAAAGCTGTGGTTTTTGATGGTTAACTTCATCAACCGCATCGACAACTGCAACAAGCAAAGAGCCCGTGTCTGTCAAAAAGGGATGACCGCTAAAGGTCCAAGCTAGATCGTAGTCTAAGCCGTGCGCATCCAACACGGAATGAACACGCGCTTTGATATCATCAGCGGTTAATTCTGTGCTGAACCTCAGGTTAAACTGCACCTTGAAGTCACCTGGGATCACATTGCTTGCGCCAGTACCTGATGACAGGTTTGGGATCTGAAAACTGGTGGGCGGAAAGTATTCATTGCCTTCGTCCCACTGAATAGCCGCAAGCTCTGTGAGTGCAGGTAGTGCCTGATGGATAGGGTTTCGTGCCAGCTGCGGGTAAGCAACGTGGCCCTGAATCCCTTTAATGGTGACATCGCCTGTAATAGAGCCACGACGGCCATTTTTTACCACATCACCAACGGCGTGTGTGCTTGATGGCTCACCCACTATGCACATGTCGATAATTTCATTGCGCGCCATTAATGTATCAACCACGCGGGTGGTGCCGTTGATAAACGGGCCTTCTTCATCTGACGTGATCAGAAAAGCAATCGAGCCAGTGTGATCGGGGTTATCAGCAATAAAACGCTCCACAGCAACGACCATGGCGGCCAGTGAGCCTTTCATGTCCGCTGCGCCGCGACCATGCAGGTAGCCATCAATCAAAGTCGGTTCAAAAGGAGGCGTGTGCCATTGCTCCAAAGGACCCGCGGGTACGACATCTGTGTGGCCTGCAAACGCAAACAGCGGCGATGCGGTGCCACGGCGTGCCCATAGGTTGGTGGTGTCTTCAAACACGAGGCGTTCAATGGTGAAACCGAGTGCTTCAAGACGCTGAATCATCAGCTCCTGACAACCTTCATCGATGGGGGTAACGGAGGGGCGGCCGATTAAATCCTTGGCCAAAGACAATACAGCGCTGTCTGTCATGAGTAGAAGTGTCCTTACTTTCGATTATTCGCTAAAAATGGTGGTGTATTCGTCGGGCTTAAAGCCAAGGTAGTAATTGCCATTGTGCGCCAGAAGTGGGCGTTTGATCATCGCAGGATGCACCAACATCAGTGCAACGGCATTGGTCTCGTCGAGGTTGCTTTTCTGCTCTTCAGACAAGGCACGGAAAGTGGTGCCACGTTTGTTCAACATCGCTTCCCAACCTAGCACTTCGACAAACTGTTTCAGCATGTCTTGGTCGATGCCATCTTTACGGTAGTCGTGAAAGGTGAAAGCTTTATCTTCCGCCTCGAGCCACTTCAACGCTTTCTTGATGGTGTCACAATTTTTTATCCCGTAAACCATGGTGGTCATTGACGGCTTCCTCTTACTTGTCGTCTTTTGCCGTAGATTGACATTCCAACGTTTTGAAAGCAAGGCACTCTCAGTTATCGATTCAGAAACAATCCTTTCGTTAAAACAGCAATATCCAAAGTACTACATTAGGTTTGACTAATATAATTAACTTTAGTTAAATCTAATGTAGTGACGTTTTGAGTGAGAAAGAAAATATGGCGCAAGAATTTTTAGATGAAGCAACGGAAGCGGCAAAAGTGCTGCGTATTTTATCGCATCCTGAACGGCTGATGGTGCTTTGCCAATTGCGCGAAGGGGAGCGTAATGTTTCCCACTTATTGCAAAACAGTGCATTGAGCCAGTCAGCATTCTCTCAGCACCTAACCGTGTTACGCCAAGCGGGACTCGTGGCGACGCGTAAATCTTCTCAATCAGTTTTCTACCGCATTGATGACCCAAGAGTAGAGAACTTGATCAATGCCATTCAAGGCGCTTGGTGCGGAGAGCAGGGAGCGGTCACTCAAGGTGGTATGAGCACTCAGGGAGTACAAACAATAGCGGTGTAATTTTGTGAGTCGATAACTATTGGTGCTTGCCCCTTTGCGGGTGGCAGTTTCTGTTTTCTGTTGAGCGGAACGAAGGAGAACGGGTCGGAGTTCTCTAAGTGACGAGTGTGTCCCCGTGAATGCGCATTCATATTGATCAAGCGCAATACGTCAAATGCTATTCATTGAATAATGGGGAAAGTCATATTAGGAGGTCTCAATGGAACTGAATCCGGTTTTTGCAAGAAGACTGTATCTCGCTTTCTTGGTAGAAGAAATGGAACGTCCGAACGTTCCGCGTTTGATAGAAGCGACCGGTTGGCCGCGTCGTACCATTCAAGACGTGATTAAGTCGTTAGCTGGTTTAGGTATCGAGTTGGCATTTATTCAAGACGGACGTCGTCATAACGATGGCTACTATCGTCTGACTGATTGGGGTCCCTTCAAGCGCGAATGGGTAGAAAACCGTAAAAGAGATATTGTTGGCACCCTCGCAGGCTAAAAGAGAAACGCAGTGAACAGACTGCGTTTTTTATGTTTTTAACCGTGATGGCTGTCGTTTTGCCGTAACGCCTTTTGAACGTATTTTGGTAATTTATCAACCACCAAATGCCACGATCGGGTAATGATACTCTCTATCTCCGCATTGGGCAGAGTGCACTCAAGGCCAAACTCAATCCACCCGACTCTCGCTAAATGCGGTGCTGGACGACATCCCGGAATTTCGGCCATCATCAAAAATAAGTCGTCAGGGACTTTGCAGGCCATTTTGTTGCCATCATAAAAGATGCATACCATTTTGGTTTGATGCACGCTGTAAACATCGACGCCGCCCCATTTCACGTCATGGCGGATTCCGACCAACACCTCACAATGGCGACGCAGCGCGATCACGTTCATTTATTGGATGAATCCTTTTTCTTGCAACAAGGTACGAAGCGCTTCCACGCGTTTGCGGTTAACGCCAAAATCGGAATAACCCACACGAGATTCTGAGCGAACGATCAGGTTTTCACCGTCAATTCTTAATTCAACATCATCGACGAATCGCATGATACTGCTGACAAATTCAATACGCGCATAACCCGGTTCTTGGGTACCGACTCGTGCGCCAGGCAAAGTCAGAACTGCGTCGACCAGGCGTGGCATTGAGACCTCATCTGAGACCAGAGCAAACGGCGCGACAGCATATTCTTCACGGGGATCGATACTTGATACGCAATTTGGCTTGTCGCCACATGGCGTTCTTGATTTGTCATTCACTGTTCCATCTCCTTGTGCGCACCCTTGCATGAGCAGCAACGCAGCGCCACTTAATAATGCGATAAGTGATTTGTTCATTGTTTACTCCCAGTTTTTCTATTGCACCATCAATAGGTAGGCAGCAAATCCCACCCAACTTAACACCAGTAACACCCATGGTAGACTATTACGGCCTGACGTAGACTCAGGCGTTGATGACTCTGTCACATCGAGGTCACCCTGGCTTGTATGATGTTCTTTGTGTCGCAGTTGTTTTTTCCTGTCTTTGTCGCGTTCACGGGCTTTTACTTTTTGCTGCTTCTTATAAAGCGCGATACCTTTCTCGATGCCTTGTGCAACCCGCTTAGTTTGTTCTTTTGTTTGATTCGATTTCTGGGTGGCTTTGGCGATTTGCATCGCTTCGTTTTGGGTTTCAGGCGAAGGTGTTGGGTTTGTCATGGTTTATCATTCTTTCGCGATCAGGGCGTTTGGTGCAATTATACCGTTGATAAGGAATTGTCACGAAACCTAAAAGCGGTAAATGTGTCCAAGTTCCAGTAATCCAAATAGGGAGAATAGAAAATGATCTTAACCACGACACCGACAGTACAAGGACGAGACATTACCCACTATCATGGCGTTGTTGTTGGTGAGGCAATACTCGGCGCGAACATCTTCAAGGATATATTCGCCAGTATCCGCGACATCGTTGGTGGCCGTTCTGCCGCGTATGAGCGCGAGTTAGCAAAGCGCGGGAAATTGCGTTTGAAGAATGACGGGAGCAAGCAGTGAAAGCTGGCGGGAATGCCGTTGTCGGTATCGATCTCGATTATGAAGTAGTAGGGCCAAACGGTGGCATGTTCATGGTAAGCGTGAGCGGAACGGCGGTAACATTGGGGTAGCGCATGGTGAGGATAAGTGTGAACTCACTAGAATCTCGTCGCGAAATTTACTGAGCTACTCCGCAATTATTCGTGCTTGGGCTTTGCGCCAGCATCGAATACTGAGACATTTCGGCTATGGGTTGTGAACAATGTTTTATTACTCTCAGCCCCTGACAATGATAGATATAGATGAATACGCACTTGTACCAATCACCTGATTATTTCGATAAGCACGGCAATGCAAAGCCAAACCTCCTTTTCTGGCTGAGCTGCGTCTTTTTAGCAAGAGCTTGGCTGGTGTTTGTGATTGCAGGTGTAAGCAGAGAGCAGGGACAAGATCTCCTTGCCTTGTTCTACCCAAGCCACGATGCCCTTTATATAGGCTTAGGTGTTGGATTTCCCGCAGTGGTGCTGATGCTGCTAGCTGGCAACCTTCACCGCTATCCGGCGTTTTTTGATCGGATATGGTTTTGGGGTAAAGCCTTTTTAATCACGGCGTTTTTTGCTGACTTGATACTGCAAATCAAGCACTTGATGATGTTGCATTGGCGTTTCCATTGGAGCAGTGCCGTGACCTTACTGATTGCGCTTTGGCTGGTTATTTACCTTTTTAAAAGTCGCCGCACTCAGTTTTTATTCAAAGCGCCAATCTTAAGAGAAGAAAAATGAACGAGTGGAAGAAAGGACTTGTCCTGTTTAGCGCCATGCTGAGTCCATTGGCGATGGCGGATTGGCAAGTTGATGTGAATTTTGAAATGGATCGCGCAGGCAAACAGCACCGCGCCCAGACCTCGGTGTCACTCATTCCCGGTGAAGAGACAGTTATATTTGATAACGACACCTCGGGCCGATCTCTTGTCGGCACCGCTCAATTGTTAGAGGTAACGGCAGATGAAGTGAAGATATCATTGGTCGTTCAAGAGCAATGTCCAGATGGCGAATGGCGAACCATTATGGCGCCGACCATATGTGCAGGGCTAAATACACCGGCATCGGTCAATTTAATTAACGAATTTTTGGACGAATCTGCATCACTTCAGGTGGAAGTTACGTCGGTTTAATCATCTCTTGGATATCTTTACAGATCTGAGACAAAGTCTGAGTACAATGTTGGCAGTATGCTTAGACTTTTCTTTCTATCAGACATAACAAGCTGATCGATCTGTATTTATCTGGAGGTAACAATGGCGGTTTCACAGCCAGCAATCGTGGCCGATGCTGGGCCGTTTGCAATTTACACTGTGTTGAAAGTCACAGGCTCAACATCAGCGGTACTGAACAAATGTCGCGTAATCCACTCGCTGGTTGACGAGATTAACGCGAACCAACCCGGTGCTAACCTGAAAGCGGCACTGTCGTTTTCAGCGGCTTTTTGCCAAGAAAATGGCATTGTTACTCCTGAAGACTTCGTTGATTTTCGCGCTCTAGGTCAGGGTGATACTCAAGCGCCTGCTACCGATTGCGATATCCTGCTGCACGCGCACTCTACCCGTCACGATTTGAATTTCTTCCTACTGCGTAAGTTTCTTTCTGACATCTCGTCTGACGTGAGCGTTGTGGACGAAACCTACGGCTATCGTTACCTCGATTCGCGCGATATGACTGGGTTCATAGATGGCACTGAAAACCCTGACGGTGATGACGCACGTCGTGATGTAGCAATCATTGCTGATGGCGACTGTGCTGGTGGCAGTGTGGTGATGATGCAACGTTATGTGCATGATTTGAATGCATGGGAGCCAATGTCTGTTGCTAAGCAAGAGAAAATCATTGGCCGCACCAAACCTGATTCGATTGAGCTGGAAGATGTGCCTGCAACATCACACGTTGGCCGTGTTGATATTAAAGAAGATGGCAAAGGCTTAAAAATGGTGCGACACAGCCTGCCTTATGGCTCAGTTTCGGGCGATCATGGTTTGCTCTTTTTGGCGTACTGCCATACTCAGCATGTCCACAAGACGATGCTAGAAAGCATGTTCGGTGAGCGCGATGGAAAAACAGACATGATGCTGCGTTTCACCACTGCAGTGACAGGGGCTTACTTCTATGCGCCTTCAATGGCTGCGATGGATAATATCATTTAGTTCAATGATTTAATCAGCACTCGTCACATATGTGAATTGTAAAGCACCGCAAGTCGGTGCTTTTTAGTTTGTCAGAATGTGATGAGAGTAATGCTCTGTAATGACTAATTTTTGACCCAGATTTCGGTTTTGAAATTTGGCTTTCTTCTTCTATCCAAACTCGCTCGACGGCACGGTTTTTCTGTGTTTTTCTCTCCGACAGATGATACAAATTGACGGAGTCGCTGAATGCGCGTGTTATCCAATAACGCTAGCAATACCAATCAAAAAGAACCCTACGCACTCTCTATTTTTGCAATAGGAGAGATGCCATGTCGCAAATAACACTCGATGGTGAATGGACGCTTTCATCGCTGTCAGACCTTTCCATTTCAGTGCCTATTAAGATGCCGGGCGATGTACATAGCGCCTTATTAGAGGCAGGCGTGATCCCCGATCCTTATCTCGGTTGCAATGAGACCGACATACAATGGGTTGGCGAGCACGACTGGCTGCTTGAAAAGCAGTTTGAGGTCGAAAGTACACTGCTCGAATCAAAAGAAGTCGATTTAATCCTCAGCATGGTCGATACCGTGGCAACCATCACCCTCAACGATGAAGTGGTGATGCTTTGTAGCAATATGTTCCGAAACTATCGCTGCAATGTACGCCCATTTTTGAATGCTGGTATCAACACACTTCGCATTACGCTAAAACGCGCCGACCTAGAAGCCAAAGCCAGAGCCGAGCGCTTGCCGTTTCCAGTACCATGGGCTGAAGGCAACAACCAAATCCCGCACATGAATACGCTGCGAAAAACGCAATGCCACAGCGGATGGGATTGGGGAATTTGCCTCATGGCAAGCGGGGTGTATGAGAGCATTCGCTTACAGCCCATCTCTAATGTGCGCTTAAACAGCGTGAGAACCTCACAGCAATGGCACAGTGACGGAAGCTGCGAAGTGATTGTTACGCTCGCCTCAGAGCGATTGACGCCTGATTCTGATGCTATCGCTGAGTGTGTGTTGGAAACACCGAACGGTGAGCGGATCAGTCACGCGATCGCACTTGATAGCAACAAGCTTGAATGCCGCTTTACGATTTCTCAACCTGATCGCTGGTGTCCGCAGGTTACGGTGAGCAGCCGCTGTATTCACTCACAGTAATCGTCGACGGACAGCGTGTTGAAAAGCGACTTGGTTTGAGGGAGTTACACCTCGATACGCAAGAAGATAATGCCGGCTCAGCGATGACATTTGTTGTTAATGGCAAACCTATTATGGCAAAGGGCGCAAACTGGATACCGCTTGATGCTATGCCCGGCAAACAAACACCGGAGCGCTACCGCCAATTACTGGAAGATGCGAAAGCCGCGAACATGAACATGATCCGTGTCTGGGGCGGTGGTATGTATGAACGTGGTGTGTTCTATCGCCTCTGTGATGAACTCGGTTTACTGGTATGGCAAGATTTGATGTTTGCTTGCGCGCTATATCCGTCAACGCCAGCGTTTCTAAAAGACGTTTCACAGGAAGTACAAGAGCAAGTCAGGCGTCTCAGCGATCACCCCTCGTTGGCATTATGGTGTGGTGACAATGAAGTTATCGGTGCGATTGGCTGGTATCCCGAATCTCGTGAGAATCGAGAAAAATACGTGGTGAATTATGATCGTTTAAACCGCGTATTGCAGGAAGTGGTAGAGCGAGAAGATCCAACGCGTCGTTTTTGGGCGAGTTCACCGTGTAATGGTGAACTCGACTTTGGCGACGCATGGCATGACGATAACAAAGGCGACATGCATTTTTGGGATGTTTGGCATTCCGGTAAGTCGTTTGATGCTTACCAAAAAGTGAAACCGCGTTTTTGCAGTGAGTTTGGTTACCAGTCATGGCCGTCATTACCTACGGTAAAGACCTTTGCGGCGGAAGAAGAGTGGAACGTCACCTCCCCAACCTTTGAACAACATCAAAAAAATGGGCGAGGAAACAGCATCATCACCGAGATGTTTACCCGCTATTTCCGATTCCCGAAAGACTTCGCGCAAATGCTGTATCTCAGTCAAGTTCAACAGGCACTGGCAATCAAAACTGCCAGTGAATATTGGCGTGCAAATAAACCTTTGTGCCGCGGCATATTGTACTGGCAACTCAACGATTGTTGGCCGGTGAGCTCATGGTCGAGTATTGAATACAATGGTCGATGGAAGCAACTTCACTACCATGCGAAACGCTTTTTTGCACCGCAGCTTGCAGTGTTTGTTGAAGAAGAGAATACGTTAAGTTTACGTTTCATCAATGATGAACACCGACGTGTAGCGGCTACAGGGCAAGTTACATGGTATGACTGGCATGGCGAAGTGATTGATACTTGGCCATTTGAGACCAAACTGTCAGAAGATGATAACCAGCTGGTTTGGCATTGTGATCTGGATATTATCAATGAGCGCAAACATCAGGGTTTTTTCCACGTTGTGATGGATTGTGAGGGGAAAACCGCAACCAATGTTTGGTTTGATGATGCGTACAAACGTCTACCATTGCGCAAGTCAGATATCTGTACAGAAGTGAAAACGCATGCCGATGGGCGAATTGTCGTTACCTTATCGAGCAGTGTACCAGCATTCTTTGTGCATCCAGAGTTTAGTGGGGAAGGGCGGTTTAGCGATGCCAGTTTCACCTTAATGCCTTGTTCTCCGGTCACTGTCGAGTACATTGGCAATGCCACAGCTGATCAGCTAGAAGCGGGATTGACGGTATATCAATTGGCGGGAACCTATTGATAGATAAAGATAGAATGTGACAGAAATAAAAAAGCGCAGCCCAAGGGCTGCGCTTTTTCGACACATCAAAGAGAATTACTTCTTAATGCGCAGTACTGGAGTTTGACCAACAACAACAGAACCAGAAAGCTTGTTCAGCTCCTTGATTTCGTCCATGTTAGAAATAACAACAGGTGTCAGAGTCGACTTCGCTTTTTCTTCTAGCATAGCCAGATCGAATTCGATGATCGTGTCACCCGCTTTAACTTCTTGGCCTTCTTCAGCGATACGCTTGAAGCCTTCACCTTTCAGCTCAACAGTGTCGATACCGAAGTGAACGAACATCTCGATGCCGTCTTCAGATTCGATAGAGAAAGCGTGGTTGGTTTCGAAAATCTTACCAATGGTACCGTTAACTGGTGCAACCATTTTGTCGCCAGTTGGTTTGATTGCGATACCGTCACCAACGATTTTCTCAGCGAAAACAACATCTGGCACATCTTCGATGTTTACGATTTCACCAGAAAGTGGTGCGATGATTTCAATGACACCAGCATCGCTGCTGTCGTCAGAAACCAGCTTCTTCAGTTTGTCAAACAGACCCATAGTGTATGCTCCTAAGCGTTATCAATACTTTGCTGCCGTATTCTAGCAGACAGTTTTCTCAGCAATGAATTTATCTACATGCGCAGTGATTTCATCTGCGGTAGGCATCGCCAGTGCTTCTTCTGCCATCGCTTTAACATCAGCAAAGTTAGCATTGCGGATAATTTTCTTGATGCGTGGAATGGAAATACCACTCATGCTGAATTCATCCAGACCCATACCCATCAGCAGCAGAGTTGCACGCTCGTCACCTGCAAGCTCACCACACATGCCAGTCCATTTGCCTTCTTTGTGAGAAGCGTCAATAACTTGCTTGATAACGGTCAGCACTGCTGGAGACAGTGGGTTGTATAGGTGCGAGATCATCTCATTACCACGGTCAACCGCAAGAGTATACTGGGTTAAGTCGTTTGTACCAATGCTAAAGAATTCGACTTCTTTTGCTAGGTGGTGAGCAATCGCGGCAGCCGCTGGCGTTTCAACCATTACACCGATTTCGATGCTCTCGTCAAACGCTAGGCCTTCAGCACGTAGTTCTGTTTTGTATTCCTCGATGGCTTTTTTCAGCTCACGGATTTCTTCTACTGAGATGATCATTGGGAACATCACACGAAGTTTACCGTGGGCAGAAGCACGCAAAATTGCACGCAGTTGATCGCGTAGAATGTCACGACGATCAAGACTGATGCGAATTGCACGCCAACCCAGGAATGGGTTCATTTCTTTTGGCAGATCCATGTATGGCAGATCTTTGTCACCACCAATATCCATAGTACGGATAATGATTGGGTGACCTTGCATTGCCAATGCAACGTCTTTGTACGCTTTGTACTGCTCTTCTTCAGTAGGCAGTGCGTCACGATCCATGAACAGGAATTCAGTACGGTATAGACCAACACCTTCACCGCCGTTACGGTTGATGCCGTCACAGTCTTTAACAGTACCGATGTTGCCGCAAACTTCTACCTGATGACCATCAAGAGTAATTGCTGGCAAGTCTTTCAGTTTTGCCAGTTCTTCTTTCTCAGCAATAAATTCATCACGGATCGCTTTGAATTTGTTCAGCTCGTCTTCGCTAGGGTTGATGACAACCTTGTTGTTGATTGCATCAAGTACCAGCATATCGCCATTGTTCACACGCTTAGTGATGTCGTTGGTGCCAACGATCGCAGGCAGTTCCAAAGAACGCGCCATGATAGAGGTGTGTGAAGTACGGCCGCCGATGTCGGTAATGAAACCTAGAACGAAGTCGAGATTGATTTGCGCAGTTTCAGAAGGAGTTAGGTCGTTAGCAACCAGAATCACTTCTTCATTGATAGCGCTCAAAGACACGATGTTGATACCTAGTGCGTTCTTGATGAAACGTGAACCAATGTCACGGACGTCAGTAGCACGTTCTTTTAGGTATTCGTCATCCAGAGATTCAAGCGTTGTTGCTTGTTCTTCGATGACGCTGTAAATCGCGTATTCAACAGATGCTTTGTTGTCTTTAATGAAAGCTATGATTTCTTCTTCTAGCTCTTCATCTTCAAGCAGCATGATGTGACCTTCAAAGATCGCTTCTTTCTCTTCACCGAAAGTTACGCGAGCTTTTTCTTTAATCACTTCGAGTTGCTGTTTGGTTTTTTCGCGCGCTTCGAATAGGCGCTCGACTTGCGCGTCTAGCTGGTTAGCTGGAAGCGGATTTTTGTTGATGACGATGTCATCTTCTTGAAGTAGCAGCGCTTTGCCAAAAGCAATACCAGGAGATGCCAGGATACCTGAAATCATAGCCTTACCCTACATTTGATCAATGGAAATAACTAATGGATAGAAAAAGAGCCGGATTATTCCAGCTCGTCCATCAGCTTAACTAGGTGATCAACTGCTTCTTGAGCTTGTGCACCTTCAGCTTTGATAGTAACCACAGTACCCTTGGTCAGACCCAGAGTTTGCAGTTTGAACAGGCTAGTCGCACTAGCTTCTTTACCACTAGATTCCACAGTGATTTTTGCTTCAAAGCTTTTTGCTTCTTTAACAAACTGAGCAGCAGGACGAGTGTGCAGACCGTTTTCAGCAGTGATTTCTACTTGCTTTTGATACATGTTTTACCCCGATACATTATTTATTTAGGTTTATGTATTAAATCTGTGGATAGCTTAAACTGAATGACCAGTTTTGGCTATCGATGGACGTTAAACTAACCAAGATTTGAGTGCCCTAGCTTAATCCAAGTCAATTTTTTGTGACATTTTCCTCCAAATCGACATATGGCTCATCATCGAGGCGGGGATTAATTTCGAGCTGGAAAATAAAGGGCGGGGAATTTTTACTAGAGCAGGCTGGAAAAATCAAATAAAAAAGCCCAAACAGGGCTTTTTTGTTGTCAATCATGCGATTGTATCTGAGCTGAGAAAGCCTGTTATTGCTGGTTTTCTAGCTCAGTGAAGATACCTGCAAACAGTGCAGTACTTAGATAACGCTCACCAGAACTTGGCAGAATAGTAACGATGGTTTTGTCGGCAAATTCAGGCAATGCGGCAATTTTGTTAGCAGCCACAACAGCAGCACCTGATGAAATACCAGCCAGAATGCCTTCTTCTTCCATCAAGCGACGCGCCATTTCAATCGATTCTTCAGAAGTCACCAGTACGGTTTTGTCTACCAGCGACAAATCCAAGTTGCCTGGCACGAAACCCGCGCCGATACCTTGAATCTTGTGCGGGGCAGGTTGCACATCGTCACCGTTAACGGTTTGAGTAATGACGGGTGATTCTGCTGGCTCGACGGCAACGGTAGTAATCGCTTTGCCTTTGGTGTTTTTGATGTAACGGCTAACACCGGTCAGTGTTCCACCCGTACCTACACCTGCAACAAACACATCGATTTCGCCATCAGTATCTTCCCAGATTTCTGGACCTGTGGTTTTCTCGTGGATTTCTGGGTTTGCTGGGTTGTTGAACTGTTGTAGCAACAGATATTTACCTGGGTCTGATGCAACGATTTCTTCTGCTTTTGCAATTGCGCCCTTCATGCCTTTTGCAGCTTCGGTCAAAACAAGGTTTGCACCCAGTGCTTTAAGAAGCTTACGACGCTCAAGGCTCATTGACTCAGGCATGGTTAAGGTTAGCTTGTAACCGCGAGCTGCAGCAACGTATGCCAGCGCGATACCTGTGTTACCACTGGTTGGTTCAACCAATTCAACGCCAGGTTTTAGTTTGCCGGTTTTTTCTGCATCCCAAATCATGTTGGCACCGATACGGCATTTCACGCTGAAGCTAGGGTTACGCGCTTCAATTTTCACCAACACTTTTCCATTCGATACGCGGTTTAGGCGCACAAGAGGGGTGTTGCCAATGGTGGTTGTATTGTCTTCGTAAATCTTACCCATCTTCTTTCGTTCCTTCGGTTTGTAAGGGAGTACGACTAAGAGAATAACTTTCTTTCGAAAATTGCAAAGGAATCGTTAGTTATATCTTATTGTTATCGATTTGGTTTCAGATGAAGTTCTCAAATTTAGCGTGAGCAATAGCGAAAGCTTCTGTTGCCGTCATGCATTCCGCTATCCGGCAACAGCGCTTGTAAAGCAAAGGGTTAGTAGCGGGCGAGATTATTGCGGTACTTATCCACCCACATGGCGGTTGCACCACACACTGCGGCGGGCATGACGAACAAATTCAGAATGGGCGTCATGGTAAAGACCATCACTAATGCGCCAAAGCTCATTGTTGCGCCTTTTTGTTCGCGTAATGTGGCCTTCATGTTGTGGAAAGAAACACGGTGATTATCGAACGGGTAGTCACAATACTGTATGCCCATCATCCATGCGCTAAACAAAAACCACAGCACAGGACCCAATGTTTGACCGATGACAGGGATCCACATCAGCAAAAGTAAACCGAGTGCTTTTGGTAGGTAGTACCAAAGCTTCTGCCATTCGCGTTTAAATACGCGAGGAAGATCTTTAATAATGTCGGCAATACCGTCATCGGGTGGACGTTTTCCGGTGAGTTTTGCTTCTAAATGCTCCGCGAGTAACCCATTAAATGGCGCAGCAATCCAGTTGGCGACCGTGCTAAAAAAGTAGGAGCAGATGACAAGGATGGCGATGGCAAGTAGCGGCCATAGTACATAAGACAGCCAGCTCAACATGTCAGGTAGGAATGCCAGCCAGCCATTGATCCAGTCGCTCAGTTGTGACAATACAACGCCAATCAGTGCACCCATTAGTAGCAGATTTACTATCAACGGAATAACAACGAAGCGACGGATACCTGGCGTAAATGCCAGCGAAAATCCGCGCAGAAAATAACTCGCGCCAGAAGCGGGTTGTTTAGCTAATTGGTTAGGTGTCATAGTCTCTCCTCGATTTTGCTCGCTCAATGTTAACGGTTTCACGATGAGATTGGCAATTTACGAATGAGATGAATTTTTGGGTGAGCTGAGTGTCAAAAGCTCGAAAGAACAGTGACTTTTTTAGTGTTCTCACGGTATGGACGTTAACTTTCATACGCTTTTTGGTACAGTAGTCAGCAAAATGTATGTGCGACATTGCCAAAGGTTGTACCAAGGTGTTAGATAGGTACGCCATTCGTCGTTAATTGGATAGATGCTGAGATTAAATGATGCAGGAATTGCGCCTTGTTTTAATCATTTTGGGAGCTGTAGCTATTGCAGCATTGTTGTTGCATGGACTATGGACCAGTAGAAAAGAAAAACCTGCTAAGTTCGGTGAGAAGCCTATTGGCAAGTTGACCGATCCTGCTGATGCTGGATTTGATCAGGATGGTATTGGTTCCGTTCGCGTTATTAAAGCTGGCAATGAAGAGAAACCAAAAGCTGATCGTAAAGAGCCTGGTTTGAGTTTTGGTGATAAACCTGATGTTGATCCTCTGTTCGCTACTCATTCTGATGTGGGCTCTAATGTTGAGAAAGAACACGAGATCGACTTGCCGACGTTTTCAGCGTCGGACACCGATGAGGCTGACTCTTCGACAGCAGAAATGACTGAACCTGTGAAAAAGTCGTCGCCCGTGGACTTTTATCAATCTGATGCAGATGATGAAGACGATGCCAATATCAACCATAGTGTTGAAGCGCCAAAGGTTGAGTCAAAAGCAGAAGAAAGACCGCCGTCTGATGACGTGATTGAAGCCGTGGATGAAGAGTCTGCTGCTGCGCCAATTGATGAATCGCCAAAAGCGCCCCAACAGCAGGTGCTAATACTTAATGTTCAGGCGGGTACTAACCAAGAGTTTAATGGTGAAGAACTGATCAATTGCCTTGAGCAACATGGGATGATTTTTGGTGAGATGGAGATTTACCATCGCCATGCGGATCTTGCAGGAACGGGCCAAGTGCTGTTCAGTGCTGCCAATATGTTTAACCCGGGTAGTTTCCCGTTGGCAACGATTCACCAGTTTACGACGCCAGGTATTACGTTGTTTATGACGCTACCGTGTTATGGCGAAGCGGAGCAAAACTTCAAGCTGATGCTGCAAACGGCTCAACAAGTGGCTGATCAGCTTGGGGGGCTAGTGACCGATGATAAGCGCTCGATGATGACGCCTCAGCGTTTAGACAGTTACCGCGAGAAAATTAAGCAGTTTCATGCCCACGCTTAAACCTGACACCTAGGTGTAAACACAAAAACGCCCCAACACATCTGGGGCGTTTTGCTATCTACAGTTTGATTTGTCTGACTTAGATTAGTTTACTTCTGCCCAAGGGCCGCCATTGGATGGTAAGTCCCCTTTCGTCCACCACTTGGCTTTATAGCTTTTACCGTTAAACGTCACGATATCACCGCCCGAATAAGCGAGGCTTTTACTCCAGTTTAGGCTTGCACCGCTTTCTGCTATCCAGGCTGATGATGCGCCTGGTTCTTCGCCTTTGTTCCACCATTGTGCTGTGTAGGTGATACCTAGGTGTAAGACACTGTCTCCTGCCACATAGACCTTGGCTAACTCCCAATCACTATCCCCGATAGGGCTTGAGCCTTTTACGTTTATGGTGATAACAGCTTGTGAGGTGGTTGTTCCATCTGAAGCGATCACTGTGATTTGATCCATGATATCAGTGGTGGTTTTTGGCGCTAGATAAGAAATGGTGGCTATATTTCCATTACTTGTGAGCGTACCAGTGCTAGTTGTGAATGAGATCGCGTCATTTTCAGCATCAGTGGCAGATACCGAAACGCTGACTCGCTGTTCGCTATCAACATTGACTGCGCTTGGCGCATTGAGGGTCGGCGCGGTATTGGTGGCTGGTTTCTTCACTTCTAATTGGAAGCTAGCATCTTTGCTTTTCACAAAGACCAAATTGCCATAAAGATCGGCGTTGTCCCACGTGACTGTGCCGTCTTGGTTTTGTTTACCAATTTGCGCAGAGGCTGATGCCGCGTTAACAGCTTCGGCAATTTGCGCGTCCATACTGACTCAGCCGCGTTGCTTGTATCAATCGACAGTTTTTCAAATACCGTTTCTGAGCCATTTCCGTTAAACACTCGGAACCAAACGGTATCTCCTGCTAAGGCGTCGTCCGTGGATTTAATGAAGCTGCCAATGCTGGACCACGTCGGTGCAATGACGTCACCGCCAAAGCTGATGTCGCTGCAGTTGTAGAAACCTTCACCTGCTGCATCATCGCGTTGCCAACGTGAATAAAGAACGGCGTTACCGGCGCGGTCGGTCGGAAGCGTGACTTGCATTTGGTAGTACTTTGTATCGTTTATAACAACGACGGGAACATTGTCGAACTCTGCAATGAGTTCTAAATCTGTCCATGCTAGTGCATCTGCGGCTGGACTATAGCCAGGGTTTGACAGGTAGATTTTCCAAAAACTCGGATTGTGTGGTGTGGAAGCGCGGTAGAGTAGGGTGAGTTTACCGTTAGCTGCTGGATCAATGGGGGTGGTTTGCCATTCCGCTGAGGGAATGTCGATACCGGCTTTTTTAGCGTCAGCTGCTGCACACAATGTACCATCAGGAATAGCGGCTTCGACTGCGCCTTGGCTGTTGAAATTGGATACGAGCTTGGCAAATTCAGGCTTTTGAACAAACGGATACCAGCCAGATTCCTGAAACGCAGTGCGACACGCGGCATTGGGAATCGTGGAGCCGCTTGTTGAATCCCAATAGCCACCATCACGGGCACACACTTCTTGGCGTGCCGGTGGGTAATCCATGTATCCATGCGCAGATACTATCTGTGGAACCATCACTGATGACACCGCGGATGCAACGGCGACATAGGGTAAAAGTCGAGTTCGTGACATCTTATTTCCTCTTGTTGTTGGTTGTTTTTAGTATTTTTATGTTTGTGCACTAGAGGTTTTGTCATTTTTTTGGCGCTGTTCCATTGGTGTATTGCACAAATGGATGGTCACTCGAAAAAGAAAATGCAGATTTTCAAAGGCGTGAAAAAATGTGAAGCGACAAGGAAGCCAAATCACTAAATGTGGAAGGCGGATAAATCAGAGGAATACGCGAAGGTGCTTGAGCAGAAGAGAGATTTTTAACAAAGAAAGGGAAGCATGGCTTCCCTTTCTTTCGATTGTTTTTAGCGCGTGGATGTCAAGGTAACCAAAGGCGCGCTAACAAACCTGGTGGTGTGGTAATCCCCGTCGTGATGGATGTGATTTCCCCATCTTTCACAATGACAATCGTAGGCGTCGATCGGATCCCCCATGCTTGGCCTAAGCGACCTTGCTCATCGTTGACCGTTTCAAAAGAGATATCATGACTGCGTAGGTAGCCAGCAACACGCTCACGGCTGCCTGATGTCATTGCAACGGAGACGACCTTATAAGAATCAGACAGCCAATCTACTGTGGGTGTGACAAACTTGCACGCAGGGCACCACGTCGCCCAGAAATACAACACCACAGGTTCATCTTTGCTGGCAGTGGCAAGATCAAAGGTGTCACCGGATAAGGTTGTCAAAATGGTATGTGGGACATTGCCGTTTGGCATATCTCGGCTTTGCCACCAATCCAACGCAAATGTGATCACGATAAATAGCACGATGATTGTTGCGATTTCTTTTAGCCACCAGACGGGATTACGCCACTTACTTTTGGTCTTGCTGATTTGTAATTCTGTTTTTGGATCTTCTGGCAACGGCGATTGAGAGGGATCACTCATTCGTCTTTCCTTTCGCTAATTCAATCGCGTTTAAAACCACGTCGCTAGATAAAATGACGGGTAGTGGTATTCCTTGCGGTACGCCGGGGCCATAAACAATGTTAAACGGTACGCCAAATCGGCCATATTTTTGTAAATACTGAGTGACAGATGGGCTGGCCACTGTCCAATTGCCTTGCATCGCGATCATGCCATCGCTGTTCAAGGTACTATAGACAGGGTCTTGCAGTAGAACACCGATTTTGTTGGCTTGACAGGTAATACACCAATCCGCAGTGACATCGATAAAAACCGTTTTTCCTTGTGCCACTTCTTTGGCGATTCGAGGTTCAGATAACCTTTCCCATGCGATATCAGCAGGCAATGGCGTTGCCCAGCGTGAAGCGGTTAAACTAGCTGCAATTAACGCCGTCGCCGAGAATAGGATGCCGATAGCGACCATGACGACGGCGATTTTTTTACCGTAGACAGACGACGTTCGCCGTAGCAACAACATGGCGCCTAACAAGACAAGCGAGACAACCCATCCTGACGATAAATGGTTTGCTAGTAGCGATAACAGCCATGCGGCAGTTGCTAGCATCATGAAACCAAAGGCTATTTTTACCACTTTCATCCAGTGGCCGGGTTTGGGTAACCGCTTGGCAACAGAAGGGAATAGGGCAACAAGTAGCCAAGGTAGTGCCATCCCAATAGCCAATGCAGTGAAAATCACAAAAAGCATGAGGGTGTTGGTGGTTAGTGCAAATGCAACGGCAGTACCGAGAAATGGCGCGGAGCATGGTGTTGCTAGAAGTGTGGCGAACATCCCTTGAATGAAATGACCTGCATAGGAATTGTTGCCTTTGCTTGCCATCCATGTGTTTACATTTGGCGGCAAGCGGATTTCAAACAGGCCCAACATGTTGGCAGCAAACAACGCAGTGATAGTGACCATCAAGCCAATAAAGATAGGACTTTGGAATTGAATACCCCAACCGAAGGCATGCCCAGTTAATTTCAGTACGCTAAGAAACGCTGCGATCAGCCAAAAGGAAAACAAAATACCTAATGCCGACGCGATAAATTGGCGTCTAATTTTCGTTTTTTCTAACCCTTGCGCGGTAACAACACCGCTGAGCTTTATGCCTAATACAGGCAACACACAAGGCATGATGTTAAGGATTAACCCGCCGAGCAGCGCGAAAAGAATCGCGGAGGACAATGACAAGGTTGTTGACGCAGTCACTATGCCACTTTTGGGGGCAATACTCTGTTCTGCAAGGAAATTTTTATCAATAAAGGTCACATTGAGAGCGGTATGACTAAGGTTCGGTTTGCCCATCCAACTGCTGGCATCAAACGTTCCCTGAAGCGTATTGCCATTGACGACGATTTGAGGAACCGAGAAAAAAACATCCGCAACAGCCTGTGACTCACCATCAATCAACACGTCTGGCGATGTCCATCCCATCTTTTTTTGCGCAATGACTTCTAACCGCTGTGCGCCTTCATCCCATGTGGTTGATAGGTGCTCAATCAAAGGAGATGGCTGTGGTACTTGGCTCATGCCTTGAGCATAGCGATGTAGGGCTTCAGGATTGATTTCCAGCTCGGAAGGCGTGAAGGTCAAATTTGCTGGGTAGTCGGTCAGTACGCATATCGTTGTGCAAGATGAAAGGGTAAACGTACCGTTGAAAAGCGTGGTTTGGTTGAAATCATCAAGGGTAAAAGTGAGTGGGATCACCACATTATGTTTGTAGCCCAGCGTATCAATGCCTAATAAATCAAAACGTTCCGGCGCAGGCCAATGCCATTCAATGTTTTTGATGTTTTTTGACGCTTGCCAATTGAGACTCGGGGCGACACCGCCTTCACCGGGCGTTCGCCAATATGTTTTCCAATCACCCTCAAGCTGAATCTCTAAAAACCCATTTACCGTGCTGGAAGTGGGATCGGCAGCGCCTGTTATCACAACACGCGATGTCAATGGGGGATGATTAGCGTCAGTTAGCCAGCCCGTTGATGGGCTTTCTGATCTGGCTGGCGTAGCAATGAGCAGTGCGAGACAAAGGCTGCTAACTAGCATGAGTGAAAGTCGGTTAATGATTTTTGTTGGGTGCATCAATGATTCCTTGAGAATAAAACTAATCATCAACACGGTAGGCTAAATAACGCTGTTTGATGTGTTTACGATAGAGACACTTGGTACGACTCAATAGGCAAAGGTGAGCGCTCACTGCGCGTACATTTTATATTCGTCGCTTGTTCAGCTATATGCTGAATGTAACGTACTATGAAGTGAGTTCGAAAGGACAAGTGCAGTTTGGTTCATCTTATTTTTGTAAAAACATCTAAATAGATGAATTCAAAGAGTGATAGAGAGCAGCCGGGTACAAAAATCAGGCCCGAGAGCCGGGCCTGATGAATGAGCAAATTTAGCTAAGTGAAAGGCCTATGGCGCATCAGAGATAACGGCAGGCATATAGTGCTGCGGGTTTAGCTTGGTCATTTCAGGGATGATGGTTGCGATAGTCATGGTTGACCATGTGCCCGCAACGATACCAATGAACATGGTGATTGAGAAACCATACAAAGGCTCACCACCAAGCAGCCACAGAGAGCCGACAGAAATCAAGGTGGTTCCCGAAGTGATTAAGGTGCGAGACAGTGTGGATACGATTGCGCGGTTATTCAGTTCAGCAATGGGCAGAGTCACGTTGGCTTTTAGTAGTTCGCGTATCCTGTCCGAAATAATGATGGAGTCATTGAGCGAATAACCTAAAACTGCCAGCAATGCAGCAAGTACGGTGAGGTTGAACTCCATACCCGTGATGGAGAAGAAGCCTAGTAGCAAAACCACATCGTGGACGAGAGCTAACAGTGCCCCAGATGCCAATCGCCATTCAAAGCGCATGCTCAAGTAACCGAGGATCACGAGCAATGTAATCAGAACGGCCAAGCCACCTTGTTCAGCCAACTCTTGACCAACCTGCGGGCCAACTAAACTCACGTTAATCATTTCAACATGGTTAGAAAAACCCGTGAGTAGGGTTTTGATTTCAGGTTGATCGCTAAGTTTTTCGGGTGCGGCGTAGCGCAGTACCCACTCTCCGGGATCGCCTGCAGCAACCACAGAAACAGGTTGCTTCAGTGCCGCTTCAAGTTTGGATTGAATCTCTGTTGCAGTCAGTGATTGATCGATCTTCACTTCACTTATCATGCCGCCGGTGAAATCTAATCCGAAATTTAGGCCTTTGGTTGAAAGAAAGAAAATGGAAATCAGCATAAATACGCAGGAAAGTAAGCTGCCTGCATGGCGCCATTTGGTCATGTTTTTCATAGTAATCATGGTTAAATCCTCACTCCACGACGAGTATCTTTGCCCCAACATAGGTTAATCACTGCACGAGACGCGAAAATTCCCGTGAACATACTTGTGAGCAAGCCTAAGCCCAGTGTTAATGCAAACCCTTGAATCGGGCCATTACCGATTGCGTACAAAGTGGCGGCTGAAATTAAGGTTGTGATATTGGAGTCGAGAATGGTCCCAAAAGCACTGCTGAAACCTAAATCGATGGATTGAGCCAAGCTTCTTCCTTCGCGCATTTTTTCTTTTATTCGTTCAAAGATAAGCACGTTGGTATCGACGGCCATACCGATGGTGAGCACAAGACCTGCGATACCGGGAAGTGTTAACACTGCCCCTGGTAGTAAGGCGATCAAACCGAGCAACATGACCATATTGATGACCAAAGCAAGGTTTGCAACTAGCCCCAGTTTACGGTACCAAACGGCCATGAATAGCAAAGTTAAACCCATACCGAGTGCGAGTGCCGCAAAGCCGTTTTGGATATTCTCCGCACCTAAAGATGGGCCAATGGTGCGCTCTTCCACGATGGTAACAGGCGCTGTCAGTGAACCTGCACGAAGCAGCAGCGCGAGATCTTGTGCATCCGCCAAAGAGCCAACGCCAGTGATGCGAAAACGATTCCCTAGTTGGGATTGAATGGTCGCTACGCTGATGATAGATGTGGTTTGTTCTGTTTTCCCTTCCGCATTGCGACTGTATTCGCTGTAGGCTGTCGCCATTGGTTCGCCGATAGCATTGGCAGAGAAGTCAGACATTGTTTTACCGCCAGTGGCATCCAACGAAATGTTAACTTCTGGCATGCCCATTTCACCCATGCTACCGCGAGCATCGACTATGTGTTCGCCGGAAAGAACAGGTTTTCGATTGACGTAAACCGATTGCCCGTTGCTGTCTGGGAGTGCTATCGAACCGGGTTTAGCGTCACTCACCACTTCGTAAAATGCGAGGCTTGCGGTTGCACCAATGACATTTTTTGCCGATGCAGGGTCTTGCACACCGGGAAGTTCGATGCGGATACGATGTTCGCCTTGACGCTGTACCGCCGCTTCCGTAATGCCTAGCTCTTCGATTCGACTGCGCATGGTTTGCAGGTTTTGTTGAACCGTTAAGTTAGTCAGTGTTTGCTTCTCAGAGTCTTTTAGGTGCATGACGAGGGCATTATCCCCGCCGCCTTTTACATCCCATTGTGGATACTGTTCTCGAATACATTGACGAATGTCGCCGTCAGCTTTACCTGAAGGTGTGACGATGCGAAGTGAGTCATCTGCCGTGACCTGTACACGAACGCCGCGAATGCGCAGTTCTCGCGCTTCATCTCGCACTGAATCCGCAGCCTGATTGGCGTGAGCATGGAATACTTGATCCATATCCACGTCCAGCAAGAATTGCACCCCACCACGTAAATCCAGTCCAAGTTTTATCGGTTTAAATCCCATATCCAACAACCAGCCTGGGGCGGCTGGTACCATGGCGAGGGCCACTGTGTCGTCAGGGTTTGATGATTTTTCAAGTATGTTTTTGGCCGCATTTTGCTGCGCGACGTTATCCAATACAACCGTGGTTTTATTACCTGCTTGGTCGATGCGTTTAATCTCAATATCTTTGTTTGAGAGCGCCTTTTGGATGACAACTGCAGAAGGCGTTGTTCCTTTGTGAGAAATCAGAACGGCAGCATTTTCACCAAACCAAGAAGGTAAGGCGCTGAATAGCATAATAATGAGTGTGGTGATGAGCACCACATACTTCCATGCTGGGTAATGGTTCAGCATGGTCGTTCGAGACGTTTTTGGTTTCATAGTCAAACTCTTGGCCACAACGATATGTGGCAAACTAGCGTCAATAACGGCGTCTTATTGGACCGCATGACGGTCTAAATTAAGACGTGTTTAATGGCTGAGACTTTGCTCAGATATTTGGCGACGCGTCAGGCGGGAGATTGACTGATGAAGCGATAGAGGAGGTTAGATTCTTTCCAGCCAGCAACACGATACGAGGTGCTAGATGGACTTCTTGTCCAGTCACGCCAATGGGTTAGCGAGACTCGATAATGAGGATGAAATGCAGATGGCAGTGCGCTGGTGAGGTCTATCACCAATTCATATTTGGGCTCAACATTGTTGATGCGATCTGGAAGCCAAGACCCAGTACGAAGTAACTGCGCCAAGTTAGGGGCCAGCGATTTGGCAGGTAAGCGATTTTCGCTATACAGGGACGTTGGCGCGTCTTCGGATTGTGGATTTTCAACATCAAGGCTAACAAAGTGATCTGTTTGCACTGACGTGTAAGTATTGTTCGGAATAGAAAATGAGGACGTTGAAAAAACGACAAGCACCAGCGCAAGCAATACGCCCATGATACTGGATTGTTTCAACGTTGGGTTTCGCATAAGACCACTCATTTTAATGCTTGGCTGCATCATAATCCTGAGCTGCGATTGCAACAAGTGCTAATTGTCAGTCTGAAGTCATCTTGAGATATACTACTGCCCATTCTTATCCATCAACCACTCTGTAATGACAGAGTGGTGACGATTGACTAGGCAGCATTGATGACCACGGATATCCAACAAAAACTGCAGGCGCTTAAAGCGCAGCTGAACTACCACGGCCACCTTTATTACGTTGAAGACAAGCCGGAACTCCCTGATGCGGAATATGACCGCATGATGCAAGAGATATTGGCTATTGAAGCAGAGCACCCTGAATGGATGACGTCTGATTCGCCAAGCCAACGTGTCGGCGGTAAACCCTTGAGTGCGTTTGTTCAGGTGAGTCATGAAATTCCCATGCTGTCACTTGATAATGCCTTTGATGATGACGAACTTATCGCGTTTGAAAAGCGCATGAAAGACAGGCTAAACAACGCGGCCGACTTCACCTTTAGCTGTGAACCAAAATTGGATGGCCTTGCTGTTAGTTTGATGTATGAAAACGGTGTGTTGGTTCAAGCTGCAACACGCGGTGACGGAAATACCGGTGAAAACATTACGCACAATGCACGAACCATCCGCAATGTTCCGCTTCAGTTGCAAGGTTCGGGTTGGCCTGCGCGTTTAGAAGTGCGCGGCGAAGTGTTCATGCTCAAAGATGGCTTCGATAAACTGAACGAGAAAAACCTAAAAAAAGGTGAAAAGGCCTTCGCCAATCCGCGAAACGCTGCAGCGGGCAGCCTTCGACAGCTTGACCCTAAAATCACAGCCACACGTCCACTTCGCTTTTATGCCTACTCCGTGGGTGTCATGTCTGAAGCATTTGGTGATTCACACATTGGCCGTTTAGAGCAGCTTCGCCAATGGGGTATTCCGCTAAGTCCTGAAGTGAAGAAAGTGGATGGACTGAATAATGTGATTGCTTACTATCAAGACATTATGACCCGCCGAAATGAACTGCCTTATGAAATCGACGGTGTGGTGATTAAGGTCGACAAGATTGTGACTCAAGAACAACTGGGATTTGTTGCCCGTGCACCGCGTTGGGCGATTGCTTATAAATTCCCGGCTCAAGAAGAAATTACTACCTTGTTAGATGTGGAATTCCAAGTGGGAAGAACGGGCGCGATTACGCCTGTTGCCAAGCTTGAGCCAGTATTTGTTGGTGGTGTAACCGTATCAAACGCGACGCTCCATAACGCGGATGAAATTGCACGTCTTGGTGTGAGAATTGGCGATACTGTGATTATCCGTCGTGCTGGTGATGTTATCCCGCAAATTGTCAGTGTGGTTGAAAGCCGTCGTCCGGAAGGCGCCAAGGCGGTTGTATTCCCCTCTGAATGCCCTGTTTGCCAATCTCATGTAGAGCGCATCGAAGGCGAAGCCGTTGCCCGTTGCTCGGGTGGATTGATTTGCCGAGCCCAGCGTAAAGAAGCGATTAAACATTTCTCATCGCGAAAGGCGATGGATGTCGATGGGCTGGGTGACAAAATTGTCGAGCAGTTGATAGACAAAGAGTTGATTCAAACACCTGCAGATCTCTTCAAATTGACGGCGGGGCAAGCCACCATGCTTGAACGTATGGGGCCCAAATCGGCTCAAAACCTGGTGGATGCATTAGCGGCTTCTAAAGAAACCACCTTGCCACGCTTTATCTATTCTTTGGGGATCCGCGAAGTGGGCGAAGCCACCGCGGCTAACTTAGCGAATCACTTCTTTAACCTTGAAACGATTCGCACTGCGACAGAAGAGCAGTTGATTCAAGTCCAAGACGTGGGTGCGATAGTCGCTAAGCATGTGGTGTCTTTCTTTACCGAACCGCACAACATCGACGTTATTGATGCCTTGTTGCAATGTGGCATTCATTGGCCTGACATTGAACAGCGCGATGAAAGTGCACCACAACCACTAGAAGGTAAGGTCGTTGTTCTTACAGGCACCTTGTCAAAACTGTCACGGAGTGATGCAAAAGCTGCACTTCAGGCGCTTGGCGCCAAAGTGACGGGCAGTGTGTCAACGAAAACAGACTTGTTGATAGCAGGCGAAGCGGCAGGCTCTAAACTCACCAAAGCGCAAGAGTTGGGTATTGAGGTTTTAGATGAAGAGGGGATGCTGAGACTCTTGTCACGCTAACTAACTTTGCGAACCCCATTTAAAACACCCGCCAAGTACGGGTGTTTTTTTATGCCTCGAATTCAGGCCTTTTGCGAGCGACTTCAGATAATTCTCTTGTCGAATTTATGGTGAGAAAATGCTTCTTTAGCGAAACATTAATAGCATTATTGAGTGTGTGATAACGATCTCATTACACTTAATTCCCTCAATTTAGGAGTAATTATCACCCTGTAACATGATGAAAAATATGAATTTATGTTTTTATTTTTAGTGTTTTATATAAATGCGAGATCTGGATCACGAAGATGCAGGGAACTTTGCACCCAGTCATATTTTTTTAATAACAAATAAAGTTCTCATTGATGTTTTTTTATAGGTGAGTAGTCTGGGACACATCGGTTGAGGGAGAGTTCAATCGGTGGTGTAAATATCTAAATCGATGATAAACGTGTCGTTTTAGTCAATCGAATAAACGGCTCATTGCTTTCGGCGGCCAACCTTTAAAGCAATGAACTGGAATTTTGAAACATCCCTTTAGGAGTTATTTTCCATGGAAAAAATGTTTAAACGTTCAATCGTTGCAACTGCAGTAACTGCGGCAGCATTTGCATCAGCAGCCGCTTTCGCAAAACCTGCTACCGAAACTGTAGATCTGTATGGTCAAGTTGCTGTATCTGTATGGCAATATGGCGAAGATGAAATTGCAGACAATGAGCAGCCGCTTAAATTTGAAAATGAATCTCGTTTTGGTCTTCGTGGCAGCGCTGATTTAGAGCGTGCTCCAAAGTTCATTTGGCAGTTGGAAGGCGGTAACGTCGGTGATGATGGTGCTGGCAGCGGTTTAGGTGTTCGTGACACATTTGCAGGTTTTGAATTCGACGATGGCGGCAAAGTACGCGTAGGTCGTATGCTAACTCCTCTTTATCAAATGATTGACTGGCCATACTCTGGTCAGCGTGCTGGTGCTGTTTTCGATTGGGGCGGTGATGTTTTAGGCGGCGGACGTTATGACCGTCAATCAAACATGATTCGTTACGACTCTGCAAAAATGGGTGGCCTGAACTTCTCTGTGGCAGCTGGTCGTGGTGCTGAAGGTGATGACGGCTCTAACTTCTATGGTCTGAGCGCCTCTTACAACGTGGGTGTTATTACTTTCCATGCGGGTTATGAATTAGGTGCTGATCGTTCAGTTTCTGCTCTAGATAACTTCTACAATACCTATTTGAAGCAACAGCCTGGCTTTAGTGCAAACATTGATTCAGTGAAAGAAATCAAAGGCTCGACTAAGTCTGATACCGACGCTGCATTACTTGGTTTTGAAGCGTACTTCGACAATGGTTTTGGTGTCTATGCAGCTTACAAAATGGAATCAGCTGACTATGACGACGCTGAATTCACTGTAAGTGAAAAAGATACTGATGTTACTCAGGATGTTAACCTAGCTGGCGCATCTATTGAACAAAACAGTGTTTCTATCGGTATTGTATATGGCGGTGTTGAAAACTGGCAGTTCAAAGCAAACTATGCCGCGAACTTTGAGGCTGACGTAACTAACGCCGGTTCTAACTTCAACGCAACTGGTACTGAAGACAGCATCATCTCTCTACAAGCTCTGTACTTCCTTGACCCTGCAGCGATTGTGTATGCACGTCCATACGTAATCTCTAAAAATGATTCTGACCATGAGTTTGGTTACGGTCTAGGTCTTGAATACTACTTCTAATCCAAGTGGTTAGATAATATAAAAAATAGCCCGGTTTTGAACTGACCCCCAATAGTTGGACGACCAATTATTGGGGGTCTTTTTATGTCTAAATACAATCGCGAGTTTAAGTGTCTCGTTGCCAAGCAGTGTCTAAATGGGGTGTCATCTGAGGTGCTTGCTAAACAACATTCAATATCTTCCAGACAAATTCGATACTGGACTCAAGTCTTTGCTATCCATGGAAACCGTTCATTTCTACCTGCAACACAAGCTGCCACCGCTCAATCTAAGCTGGCCGCATTGAGATTAATGTGGACGAATAGCTGGTCTGTCACGCACACTAGCGCAGTATTAAACCTCTCATCCAATGGCATACTCATCACTTGGCTCAAACGCTACAATGAGCAAGGAATTAAGGGGCTTGAACCGCAGCCTAAAGGTAGACCTCCAATGAAACAGCAACCTCAAACGACAACGAAGCCAGATAGTGAAATGACGCTCGAAGAGCTGAGAGAAGAGTTGGCTTATTTACGCGCGGAGAATGCTGTTCTAAAAAAGCAGGAGGAGTTGGAGCAAGAGAAAAACCGTCGAACGAAGAAAAAACAGCAACCGCTCTGACTCTAATGTCACCGATCATGCAAAACTGATCCACTAACGATCATCGAAAACTGATCCACTTGGTACTATCCGTATATTTTTTGTACGGGTAATTTATGTTAACCAAGGAGACATTTGTGGATATACATGTTCGCTCTGCACAAGGACAAAGCATTCGTAAAATTGCCCGAGAATTAGGGATTTCCCGTAACACAGTAAGGCATCATTTGCAGTTGCATCAGATGCCAACTTACGCGCAAAGAAACTCGCTACCGACAAAACTGGCTCCATTTAAACCGTATCTCGTCCAACGTATCGAGCAAGCAAAACCAGATTGGATACCCGCCACCGTCTTGTTTGATGAGGTTGCTCAGCAAGGCTATCTAGGGGGAATTGCACAGCTACGTCGTTTTGTTTGTCAGCTTAAACCCTGTAAGACTCCTGAGCCTGTTGTGCGTTTTGAAACGCTCCCAGGACTGCAGATGCAAATCGACTTTACGACGATTCGACGTGGCAAACGGCCACTTAAAGCCTTTGTCGCCACGTTAGGCTACTCTAGAGCGACGTTCGTAAAATTCTTTGATAACGAACGTGCACAATCGTGGCAACAAGGTTTAAAAGAAGCCTTTGACTATTTTGGTGGAGTGCCACAGCAAGTACTGTGTGACAACGCCAAGGCGCTCATCATTGAGCGTGATGCTTATGCCGAAGGTGAGCATAAATTACAGGCCGAAATGCTGCAGATGTCGAAAGATTACGGCTTTAAATTGAGTGCCTGCAAACCTTATCGCGCAAAAACCAAGGGCAAAGTTGAGCGCTTTAACCACTACCTAAAAAATAGCTTTATTGTGCCACTCAATGCCGAGGTTCGTGCGCAAAACCTCGAACTGGATGTTGAGGTGGCGAACGCAAAGGTAGGGCCATGGTTACAGCGGGTCGCGAATCAAAGAACGCATGGCACTACCTCAGAGATACCCGCAGAGCGCTTGGCCGAAGAAGTCAAACACCTGCTCCCTCTGCCAAGAATGGTTCGCTCCTCAGCCTCGCAGATAAATACGCAAGATATCCGCATCGTACCACCGCTAGAGTCAATCGATTTACAACATCCTATGAGGGTGTACGAAGCCCTATTAGGAGGTGGACATGTTATTGCATGAGCAGATTGAGCACCTCTGTGAATCATTAAAGCTCGGCTCTATTGCTTCACATTGGCCATCATTGGCTGAACAGTGTATTTCCAACGAAAAGAGTTATGGTGAGTTCTTACTTACCGTGTTGGAAAGTGAGCAACAACAGCGAGATGAGCGGACGCGTCACCTGTTCGGTCGGATGGCGGGATTCCCTACTCATAAAGAGTTGGACATGTAGTGGTCAACTCATTCCGGACAGTAAATTAGGCTGATTTTCAGCTTTCGCAGGTGGAAGACCACCGTTATAACTATGCGGTCTCTTCCAGTTGTAATAGCTCATCAGGTAATGGCTGATATCTTTGGATGCCTCAGCAAAAGATGCATAGCCTGTTGCTGGTATCCATTCAGATTTTAGACTTCTAAATAGCCTTTCCATTGGAGCGTTGTCCCAGCAGTTGCCACGGCGACTCATGCTTTGTGTCATCCGATACCGCCACAGGTGTTGTCGAAACTGGCGACTGCTGTATTGGGAGCCTTGATCCGAATGGAACATCACGCCACTTGGTTTTCCTCGTTGCTCATACGCCATCGACAACGCTTTTGTCACCAATGCCGCATCAGGACTGTCAGACATGGCCCAACCGACAACCCGTCTGCGATACAGATCAATGACAACGGCAAGATAGCACCAACGATGACCCGCCCATATATAGGTAATATCGCCGCACCATACTTGATTTGGGGCGTCGACAGTGAACTGACGATCAAGCTGATTGGGAATATCAGGCCGTTCAACCGTAGCTTGCTTATAGTTATGTGAACCGGGTTGCTTGCTGATGAGTTGTGCCTCTTTCATCAATCGGCGAACCTTGAATCGTCCAATCTTATGTCCGATTTCACACATCATGCCGACCAGAGTGCGACTACCCGCAGAGCTTCTGCTCAGCGTAAACAGTCGGTTGATCTCGCTACGAAGATGCAAACGTTCAGCATCAATATCATGGCGTCGTTGGCAGTGCTCATAGTAAGTCGACGTGGCGATATCGAACACAGTACAGACCAATTCTACCGGTTCTTGCTCTCTCAATTGGTCTATCAGCGCGTACGTTCGAGTTCGTCCGACATCAAGAGAGCAGTAGCCTTTTTTAGAATAGATTTTTCTCGTTCAAGTCGATGGATCCTTGCCTCTAACTCTTGGATTTTCTGCTGCTCTGGCGTTAAGGCTTTGGAAACTGGCGTACTACCGCCGCGCTCTTGTTCAAGTTGTGTGACCCAGCGTCTGAGTCCCGTTTCACCGACGTTTAATGAGCGGCTAGCCTCAGCAATTGAATACCCTTGGTCAAGTACCAAACAGGCTGCTTCTAGTTTAAATTCAGCGGAGAATGAACGACGTTGTCTTGTCATGGAACACCTCTTTCTTTAGTGGTGACTTTACCACCTTAAATGGTGTCCGGGATCATTAAACCACTACAACACGTTTGATTTTAAGTTCGCCACAGGTGTACCTAAACCACAGATACAAGAGTTAAGCGCGCTCACGTTCATTGAACGTAATGAAAATGTTGTGCTGTTAGGGCCAAGTGGCGTTGGCAAAACCCACTTAGCAATAGGATTAGGACTGAAAGCCGTTCAAGCAAAAAAGAAAACGCGATTTATCACCGCAGCCGATCTGATGTTGCAGCTACCAACAGCGAAACGGCAAAACAAACTGAAACAATACCTCTCTCGCTCAGTCATGGCACCAAGGTTGTTGATCATTGATGAGATCGGATACCTCCCATTCGGACGTGAGGAAGCCAACCTATTTTTCACTGTGATCGCTAAGCGTTATGAGCAAGGCAGTATCATTTTAACGAGCAACTTATCGTTTGGGTAATGGCCAAGTGCTTTTGCCGATGATGCAACACTGACTGCAGCGATGCTGGATCGACTTCTGCATCATTCACATGTGCTGCAATTAAGTGGTGATAGTTATCGATTGAAAGATAAGCGTCGTTCAGGCGCTATACCTGAGTAAAACAGTGGGTCAATTTTGAGTGATCGTCTTTAGCCTAAAAGTGGGTCAGTTTTCGGTGATCGTTGACATCTAAGAGATAAATACCCGCTTAAACACTTACTTCGAGCCCTGAACCTGGCAAGAAGCGTATTTTATTATCAGGCCAAAGCGAGTCAGCTTCCTGATGACTATGAATGTGAAAAGCGGTTAGTTCAGTCTATTTACCATGAGCACAAAGGACGCTACGGGTATCGTCGAATTTACTTGGAACTGAGAAACCGAGGTGTAACGTTAAATCACAAGACAGTGCAAAAGCTGATGATGCAGTTAGGCTTGAAGTCGACAGTAAGACCCAAGAAGTATCGCTCTTACCGTGGCGAGGCTGGGAAAGCAGCAACTAATGTACTCGAAAGAGACTTCGAGGCGAGTATACCGGATGAGAAATGGGTAACTGATGTTACTGAGTTTAAAGTCAAAGGGCAGAAGGTGTACCTGTCTCCAGTGATTGACCTGTTCACGCGAGAAGTGGTGACTTATAAAGTTGGGCAGCGCGCTGATTTACTACTCGTCACTGGTATGCTTGAAGAGGCTATCTCAACGCTAACCCCGGAATCGAAGCCCATTATACACAGCGACCAAGGTTGGCAGTATCGGCACCGAGCCTATCAAAAGCAGCTTAACGACAATGGACTCGCACAAAGTATGTCGAGAAAAGGAAATTGCCTAGACAACGCAGTGGCAGAGAACTTCTTCGCACTACTAAAAATAGAGATGTACCATAATCAACGCTTTGAAGATGCGGATGATTTGATGAATCAAATCAAAGAATATATCGAGTACTACAATACCAAACGTATTAAAGTGAAACTAAAAGGCCTGACTCCGATAGAGTATCGAAATCAGGCCTTGAAAGCCGCTTAACAGAAATGTCCAACTTTACGGGGTCACTTCATTTTTGCCGGGCTTTCTTTTTTGTCGTCGTCAATCATAAAAAGGTAGACTGCTGCTTAGATAGTGGGCACTAAATGACAGTTATGATTTAGAGATGTGAACATAACTACTCCGATTACAAGAAAGAAAAAGCAGCCATTTACGCTGCTTTTTAACGTTTGATAATCCGAGTTTTATTTAACGTTTTGGATGGCCCAGCTTAGGAAGGCTTTTTGAGACTCTGAGTCAGCTTGTGCGAACCAAAACTTTAGCATTTGTTCAGTATCAACACCTGCATCCGCAGATACTGGGGATGATGTTACTTTTGATACATCAGCGTTCGATGTGCTGCTCACTACCGGAATTGTTGCTGCTACTGTTGCAACTGCGGCTGTGGATTGCCAACTGGCAATGTTGTTTGTGCGATTGTATTTTTCAATTTCTTTTACATAGTCCGGCATAAGATCAAAGCCAATCGATAGCTTGTCTTGCTTGATGTCTATTGGTTTGCCATTTTTACTTAGCGTAAAGCTAGGCTTTTTATCAAACATGCGTCCATCATCGAGCGTATCGATACGTGGCAGTTTCAGTGTCAATGTTGCATCAGCAGCAGTGAATGTCGCAACCAATGGTACTGATTTATACTTGGTTTTCTTACTGCCAGACTCGCGTACGATATGAGACAGCCGGAACAAAATTTGACTTTCACCATTTGGCAATACGACGTTATCTTGATTATCAAAGCCAAGGTTTGAATAGTCAGAATCAATACCATTTTCAACCAAGACTTGAACACCCGATGGAATGTCGATAGTGACATCTGCAAAAGCTACAGAACTTGTAGCTAGTACACCAGCTGCGATTACAGTTCTTTTAAACATCATTAACTCCTTTTTGCCGCTGGCTCCCCAGTCGGTCCTAATATCGTCGATTCGATTCTACGTTTGCGACGTGAAATAAGGTAGGTAATGTCAGTTAAAATGAGGGCTACGGCTAAGAAAATTATTTTTTGTTCCTATCCAAGCTACAATTGTGTGCTTAAACAATGGTGGTACAATGTGCCATTCAAAATTGTAGAATTCCTATTCGGAACGTTGAACTAAATAAGGCAGCAAAATGACGGTCAAAACACGTTTTGCACCAAGCCCAACGGGCTTCTTGCACGTAGGTGGTGCTCGCACCGCACTGTACTCTTGGCTTTACGCTAAACACATGGGTGGTGAGTTTGTGCTTCGTATTGAGGACACGGACATCGAGCGATCTACACAAGAGGCTATTGACGCGATCCTCGAGGGGATGGAGTGGCTTGGTTTAGAGTGGAATGAAGGTCCTTATTATCAAACTAAACGTTTCGACCGTTACAATGACGTGGTTGACCAACTGCTTGCCCAAGATAAAGCTTATAAGTGTTATGCACCCAAAGCGCTTCTTGATGAGATACGTGAAGAGCAGATGGCTGCTGGCGACAAGCCTCGCTACGACGCTAATCATCCAAAGGTTGTCGCTGCTAATACTGAAGCAACAGAAAGTTCGCCTTTCTGTATTCGTTTCCGCAACCCTAAAGAAGGGACGGTGGTTTTTGACGACAAAATCCGTGGCCACATTGAAATCGCAAACAGCGAGCTGGATGATTTGATCATTCGTCGCACAGATGGCAGCCCAACCTACAATTTTTGTGTTGTTATTGACGACTGGGATATGGGGATTACGCAGGTTGTTCGTGGAGAAGACCACATCAATAACACGCCTCGTCAAATTAACATATACGAAGCTATTGGTGCTCCCGTTCCTGAATTTGCACACTGCTCAATGATTTTGGGCGATGACGGTGCAAAGCTGTCTAAACGCCATGGCGCAGTCAGCGTGATGCAATATCGTGATGAAGGTTACTTGCCGCAAGCCTTGTTGAACTATTTGATTCGCCTTGGTTGGTCTCACGGCGACCAAGAGATCTTCTCTATGGATGAGATGATTAAGCTGTTCAGCTTGGAATCAATCAGTAAATCAGCATCTGCATTCAATACAGACAAGCTGCTTTGGTTGAATAATCATTATATTAAGACTGCTGAGCCTGAGTACGTTGCCGAGTATCTTCAGTGGCATCTTGATGCTAAATCGATCGATACCAGCAATGGCCCTTCTATTATAGAGGTGATCAAACTCGTTGGTGAGCGTTGTAACACGCTCATCGAACTTGCAGAGCAAAGCCGATACTTCTACCAAGATTTTGAAGAGTTCGAAGCAGGTGCCGCGAAAAAGCATCTTCGTCCTGTTGCCAAAGAAGCCTTGGAGCTTGCATTGTCTAAAGCTGAATCTTTGCAAGATTGGACAACGGAAAACCTGCATCAATTAATTGCTGATACCTGTTCTGATCTAGAACTTGGTATGGGTAAGGTAGGCATGCCGCTTCGAGTTGCGGTAACCGGTCAAGGTCAATCCCCATCTGTCGATGCAGTGATGGCACTGTTGGGTAAAGACAAAGTGGTGACCAGAATTGCGAAAGCGTTGAATTTTATCTCGGCGAGAGAAGCTAACGCATAGTGATTTGACGGACAAATTAAAAAGGCTGCTCAGAAATGGGCAGCCTTTTTTTTGCCCGACGCGATAATCACGTTAGTCGCCGCGCAACATTTCTTGGCTTTGTACACAAACCCAAAAATTATTAGCACCCGCACAGTATTGCATGATGTCTTTTGGAACGACGACTTGCTTGCCTTCAAGAACGTAAGCTGATGCGCCCATACTTACTGAAAACAACAAAGCGGCTAAAGCAGTGTAAATGAATTTCATTATTGACCTCATGATCATCAAGAAAAATTGAAAGTTAGTAAAGACATACAGATATACCTCCACTCTCATAATGTAGATGAGCATCATATTTTTCGTGAATAAATAAGGACGTTGCATTTTTACTTGGAAGAGAAATCACCTCCATTGGCGCTAAATTACCGCCTGTTTGATCACTCCGATTGCTGTTGCGATTGCATGAATCTTGTGACTCTTCAGCCACTCCCATACTTAATGCCTTTACTCTAAAGGCATGTCCCCCATTTCTTATTTGTGTTGCATTAACTTTGCGTAATTGATGCAGCGTATGTGTGTTGGTGTTTTTATTTTGTTAACGATCTTTCTCGTTGTTTTTTGTTTATTATTTTCTTTGTGCGAACCAGGTCAAATAAACTTGATAACTTAAATAAAAAAAATAAAAAAAGGCGAGTTAGTTTTTAATTCCAATGTGATTCTCATCATCAAAATGGCTGAAAATATAAATTTCACATTATATTATTAATTTTTATTTAGTTTAAGTGGTTGATTTTTATTGTTTAATGTTTTTTTTGTCGTTTACTTTGATCATCTTCAAAGTTCAACTCCAACGATGTTTAATTTGGTCAGAAAAAAATTATCCTTCTCGCCGTTGATAAACATAATCAATCACCGTTCATGTATATCGCAGCTTGGCGGCCAACTTTAAGCAGTGATGACACCATTGAACGAAATAATTTCTATTTAGGAGTTTTCCATGAATAAATTCTTTAAACGTTCTGTAATTGGCTCTGCAGTAGCAGCCGCAGTTTTAGCGTCTTCTGCGGCAAGCGCATATGTGATTGCGCAAACTGACGAAAATTCAGTTGAAATGTATGGTGTTGTTTCTATCTCTGCTGTTGACTACGGCACAACTGATAGCACTTTTGTTCTTGAGAATGAATCACGAATTGGTTTCCGTGCATCCCATGTTATGACTGATTCTGTTGAAGCTTTTGTTCAGATGGAATCTGGTTGGATGTTGGATGATGGTGCTAAAATTGGTAACCGCGATACCTTCGTTGGTATGCGTGGCGATGATTGGGGTCAAGTTCGCTTTGGTCGTATGCTGACACCAATGTATGAATTGGTTGACTGGCCATACAGTGCATCAAACATGGGTACGACTTTTGACCGCGGCTGGCGTGCAGGTGAGCGTTTCCATTTTGACCGTAAGAGCCAGCAAATTCGTTTTGACTCAGCGAAAATCGGTGACATGGCTAAATTCTCTGCGTCAGTAGGTAACGGCAGCGAAAATACAGATGATTCTAAGTTCTACGGTGCGAGCTTCTCTATCAATCCGGTACAAATGTTGACGTTGCACGTAGCGATGGAAAATACGACTGATACCAATTTTGATGATGGCTCAGTGTATGAAATTGACAAAGATTCTGGCGTAAACACCCAAGTTGCCAAGTCTGTTGTTGGTGATACAAACAACTGGTTCGCTGGTTTTGAAGTTCGTCCTATCGACAATGTAATGGTTGCAGCTGCATACAAAGCGGGTGAGTTTGAGCGTAACGCTAGTAGCTTCTCTAAAGGTTACAACACCCGTGACATCGATGCATTCTCGCTACAAGCTAACTACTACATGGGTGCAACAAACTTCCGTCTAGGTTACGCGTCTCAAGATGGTGAAACTGACGGAACGAAAGATGAGTTCCTGAAACGTGAAACAATCACTGGTGAAGTAGGTCATAGCTTCAACTCTGTATACACCTTCTTGCGTATTGCTCAGCAGAGTGACGCAAAAGGCAGCAAGTACGGTGACGACACCATGGTACGTATCGGTACTGAATGGTACTTCTAATCTCCAATTAGTTGTCCTTAAATCTAAACGGGTCTTTATGGCCCGTTTTTTTTCGTTTTGTATTATTGAAAGATTGAAATATTGAAATATTGAAAGATTGAAAGGTAAATAAGAAATGGCGCTCCCACAGGGACTCGAACCCCGATCGATCGCTTAGGAGGCGACTGCTCTATCCTGTTGAGCTATGGGAGCGCAAAGCGCCGCGGAGGAATTGAGCGGCGCTAGGTGGTCAGTATACCTAAAAGAATCTTGAGGTTAAGGTTTTCATGACGCTATAACGTGTGTTTGGTTACCATATCACCAATTTGAATGCTTGGTCCGAGCTCAACCGGGGATACGGCGATTTCTGCTGAGTTGTCATAAACACGTGTCACCGTTAATACCATGTCACTTTTCTTGAGTTGCGTGCGGTTAACGCCATATTGGTCGGTAAACGACGCATTGTGCCAGAGTGACAATTCATCACCGTATTTCACACCATGCACACGACCAGCATTGATCTGCCCAGACTGACCATTGATTGATATCACTTCCGGCGTGGTAGCTCGGCATGAAAGGTTGCTTTCCAAATCCAACAAAATATTGCGACTGACTCGCTGTGCCATCTCCCCGTAAGCGGAAGTCCAAAACCGTGCGGTCTTGGTGTCGACTTTACTTTGTCGCTCAAACGGCCAAGCTGCGATGTCTCGATAGATGTTTTGGTAAATAACGTCTCCCGATTTTCCATCCAGAACGTCGATGGACAGTGCCAGTTGTCGATTAGTTTTGTCATCCCTTAGCACTTTTTGGTCGATGGTTGCCGACATGTCGGTGATCGAACCAATCATGACATATTGCGCGCCAGCGTCTTCGGCAATCATTGTTGCTATATCAGGTTGCGTTGGAGAAACGTTATGCGGCGTGATTCCTTGAACAACAAAACTTTGAGCCTGAGTTTCAAATTGACGCTGCAGAAGCACCGTGAAGTCATCACCAAATTGAAATATGCCACCTAGTGCCGCTTGTTGTGGCGAAACAATATCGAACCGACTTAACAGCAGACCTTTTTTGTATTGGTTCTTGTGGCAAGCTTTTGCCGCGGGGTAGATATCAATACGAGCCGTCAATTTCATGACGCCACCACGGTCTTTGGTCTCAAGCACCTGTATGTGGCGGATTTCATTGCCGCTGAATTGGTAGTCACTGCGCGACTCAGCCAAGTAGGGACGAATGTCTGCCAGGCCAGCAATATCGGCACCTGAATACTTGAGCGCTTGATAAACCGCATCTTCTAATGCGCGCTCTCTTGCTTGGTCTTTACTTTCCAGAATGGTACTGGCACCTGTCACTTCATACCATGCAGCGTTTGCTGTGGCGGTTGCTAGCGCCATACAGGCGATCAACGGAGTAATAATTTTTTTGCGCATGACCCTGACTTCCAATAGTAGGTACAATAATTGCTAGACCAGATAACATCGCGGGAAAAGCGGCAATGCGGTTAACAATGACAGCGAAAATATAACCCCATTGATGCAAATAATGTTCCTAAAAGTTGAAACAATGAATTTGTCTTTGTTTCTTCTCGGTTGAGCCCAATGCCAACCCTAAAATGTGTCCGGAGCCAGACAACGATGAAAAACTGGATAGTGATATTACTGAGCCTTGCTACGGCTTCATGTGCATACAACCCGATTTATAACGGCAAAGAACCGTATGCGGGAAGTGAGTTTCTGTTGCAGCAAACACCAAGGCATACCCTGGATTATTTTCTAGACGGCCTTGCAGAAGAGCTATTGGAAACCAACAACTATCTGACTGCAAGAACACCTTTAGCGATCGTGTCCTTTGTTGATATCGAAGAAATGGATCAAACCAATTGGCTTGGTAATTCAGTCACAGAAGGCATGATTTACCAAATGCAGAGACGTGGCTTTACTCTTATCGACTTTAAGAACACGGGGACAATTCGTGTGACTCAAGATGGTGACTTCTCGCTAAGTCGTGATTGGAAAGAGCTCAATCCTGAACAGCAAATCGATTATGTGTTAACGGGCACTATGCTTCGTCAGGGCGGTGGCGTATTAGTGAACGCACGTATTGTGGGAATGCGATCACGTGTGGTTGTGGCATCAGCGCAAGGTTTTCTGCCTGCAGAACGTATTGGCAGGGATATCGATACATTGCGTAAAGTGCGGATTGAAGATGGCGTGATCATTCGCGGCGATCAACGTAAACATTTACCAGACACCATAATTTTGAAGCCTTAATGGTTCACGGAGACAAGATGAAAACTTGGTTATCTCTGGCAATATTGATGCTGCTCACTGCATGTCAGCCAATTACTCAAATGCGTTCAGACGAACTCCTTTCTGCTGTGGGGACTGCATCTGTCAGTGCACAGCGTGGCGATACGTTAGAAGAAAAACAGTTTCGCGCCATGCGAGCATCAAAGCTAGAAGCTTATAAAGAGCTGTCGGAGCAAGTATATGGGGTTCGTGTTAGTGGCTTGACACAAGTTGATGATCAGCAACTTGGCCACGATCGTACGAGTGGCGCTTCCGATGGGATAATCCGTGCTGCCGAAGTGATAGCCAGTTATCAAGTTGGCGACAGCTACGTGACTGAACTTCAACTTAATCTTCGGAAAATGAACAAAATGAAAGAGTATGGGGAATCCCATCATGTTCCTAGAAACGATGCGATTATCTTCTAACGTAAATTCAACTAACGCTCAATAGTTAGATCCAAGATGAACTTGGGTATCAAAAGCTGCTTATGGCAGCTTTTTTTGGTTTTTAGCAGTTGGCGTTACAAAGAGTGAAACCATTACTGTGACAAAGGCATATTGGTTGGTGCGAGCATGGAGTCTTCGAGAGAGGGGGGATATATGCTTCTTTTGGGAAATGAAAACTGAGGCGGGTTTACTTAAGGTTCAGGCTTTGACGTTAGTGCCTAATGTGCGACTACCTGATGCTTTACCGTCACTGTCGTAAGTCATTTCATTCTTACCAGCGGCTTCTTGGAATAGATTGCGAAGCTTATGAATGCTTAGGTGGGCGCGTTGCAAGGCGATGCCGTTGGCTTCATTTAATTGGTGACATTGTTCCAGAATGGCTTTTATATCAGCAATTTTTTGCGTTGCATCGTTAGACGGAGATGTTGACTCAGGGCATTTGGAAATTTGAGCGTCGCATAATTGAATTCGCTGGATCAGCGTCAGTTTCTGCTTGGCCGTTGCCGCAATGTCGGGGGATTGTCTTGCTGCAATCGCCGACGTTTCTTGTTTCATGACATCAAGAAGCGCACTGACATTATCTGTCTGCGTTTCTAGGAATTGCTCGAAATCGGACGCTTTCTCAGACATCAAGAAACACTAAATCCCACGAAAGTCATCTTCATGTTTTAAAATGTTTGCTGCGAGCTGATCGACATCAACTTTGTAAGAGCCATTCGCAATCGCTGTTTTAATGGCGGCCACTTTAGCACTGTCAAAATGGCTTTCACTGGCCATTTGCTGATTCAGCGCACCAATTGCTTTGCTACCGTCACTCATCGAAAATGCATCGGTGCGTTGAGTTTTTACTTCACTCGCGCCAGATTCCACTGAGTTAGTTTGTGACTTGCCTTGATTGGTTCTGTTCGTATTTATGGGTTGACCAGAACGCAAATGATCGATACTTGCCATAATAAAGCCTTATATATGTCCGAACCTTCTGTTGCTCACAGTATCGGCCGTGCTTATATGAACTTTAGCACTTAATTGCAACAAACTAGAATTTTACAATTACTTGCCCAACAGAGGTAATTGTACCATCCACAATTCGATTCGATTTGCTGTTGCGAATTTTAATTTGTTCACCGAGAGCGCCATCACTTAATGCTGTTCCTTTTGCAATAAGATTCAGTCCGTTACCGCTGGCTGTTATCACGACCACGTCGTTTCGACAGATCATACAAATGTCGTTTCCTTGAATCGGCTCACCCATTCCAACCACACGTTTGATTCTTGAGCCAACGATAGTCGATGCATTCGTATACGTCTGACCTCGTTGAAAACGTGAATCTACCAATTGCACAATCAAATCATCGTGATTAATGATCACACCGCGATCCATAGGTCGTTTCGCGACCACAATCGGTGTGAGCAGTCGAATTTGAACGGGAACATAAACTTGCCAATTGTCTTCTTTGCAGCTGACCATGACCGTCACGCTTTTGTTTAAAGACTGACGACCAGGCACGGTAGCTTGAAGTGATGAAGGGCAATCGGACAAACGGAGTCGAGAATCAATATTTCCGGCGCTTACCTCCAATTTGCCATATTCGGGCACCGCGACAAGCGTTTGAACATGCGCCTCTGCAGCTTCTTTCACTGCTTCAAGTTGACTTGTTGGAGCAGCGGCTATAATTGAGCTAAAGCCGCTGAGAAATGTGCCGATAAAGAGCCAGGCTAATCGTTGATAACACATACGTCTCAAATTGGTTAGTATAAAAATTAAATAGCTGCAGTGTACCTTCAAGTTGCGTGCCAACGTGTACCGTCAACGACGTTGCTTGCTGCAATACGATAACAATAACAGGGCAATATGGAGTTTATCTTATGTCAGGGATTCTTGATACGGTCAATCAGCGCACACAACTTGTGGGTCAAAACCGATTAGAGCTATTGACCTTTCGTTTGATGCGTAAGCAGCGTTACGGCATCAACGTGTTTAAAGTAAAAGAAGTACTCCAGTGCCCCAAGCTGACGCTGATGCCAAACCTTCATCCGCTAGTAAAAGGCGTCGCGCACATTCGAGGACAAACCTTATCAGTCATTGATATGAGTTTGGCGACAGGCGGGATGCCGATTCAAGACCCAGAAAATCGCTTCATTATCATTTCTGAATTTAACCGTTCCACGCAAGCTTTCTTAGTGGGCTCAGTAGAGCGCATTGTGAATATGCATTGGGAATCGATTTTGCCGCCACCTGGAGGTACCGGTAAGTCAAACTACTTGACCGCCGTGACTGAAATTGAAGGTGAGTTAGTTGAAATCCTTGATGTGGAAAAAATCCTGAACGAGATTTCACCGGTAAATGAAGTGATCAGTGATGAAGTATTGGCGCAAAAACCCGTGTTTGAAGAAGGAGGCACGGCGCCTAACATTGTTTTGGTGGCTGATGATTCGAGCGTTGCACGTAGGCAAGTCAAGCGTGCGGTAGAAACCATTGGCTATGAAGTGCTTTTGGCGCATGACGGACGTGATGCATTGAATAAACTTCAAGAAATGGCCAAAGAAGGCAGTGTGTATGAAAAATTGGCGTTGGTTATCTCTGATATAGAAATGCCTGAGATGGATGGGTACACGTTAACAACTGAAATCAAAAAGGATGCGAGTCTAAAAGATCTTCATGTAGTATTGCACTCCTCGCTCAGCGGTGTATTCAATGAGGCCATGGTTAAGCGAGTTGGTGCTGATGCATTTATTCCGAAATTTGATCCTGATGAATTGAGTGCTGCAGTAATAAACGCGGTTAAAGGCCAAGAAATATAATCCATGACGAATATAGCGATCACCGAACAAGAATATCGAGACTTCTGCAAATATCTCGAAGGAAAATGTGGCATCGTTCTCGGTGACAGCAAGCAGTATCTAGTTAGGAGCAGACTTAGCCCTTTAATTAGCCGCTATAAATTGGCTTCAATATCGGAGCTTTTTCAGCTTGTTCTAACAAATAGAAACAGAGATCTTGCTGTTGCAGCCATTGACGCAATGACCACAAATGAGACCTTGTGGTTTCGTGACACCTATCCTTTCGAAGTGCTTGCTAACAAACTTCTTCCTGAAGTGGCTGAAAGCAGGCGCCCGATTAAGATATGGTCAGCGGCAAGTTCGTCAGGTCAAGAACCTTACTCGATTGCGATGACAATCCAAGAAGTGCAGGCAAAAAAGCCTGGCTTGCTGAGTAACGTTTCTATTACAGCGACTGACATATCGTCCACCATGTTAGAAAACTGTCGAGCGGGCGTTTATGACAACTTGGCATTGAGCCGAGGGTTGTCACCAGAGCGTAAGCGTCAGTTTTTTGAAGATGCGGGCGAAGGCCGAATGAAGGTTAAAGATTCCGTTAAACGCATGGTGACCTTCAAACCTCAAAACTTAATGGATAGCTACAGCATGCTGGGTAAGTTCGACATCATTTTTTGTCGAAACGTGCTGATTTATTTTTCGCCGGACATGAAATCGCAAGTGCTTAACCAGATGGCGGGTAGCTTGAACCCTGGTGGTTATTTGTTGCTTGGGGCTTCAGAGTCTCTCACTGGTCTCACCGACCGATTTGAGATGATTCGCTGTAATCCAGGCATTATCTATAAGTTGAAGTAACTACACACCTCACTCAATTCACGACATTGAGCGCGGAAATACATTACTTCACTAGAAAAGCGGCACAGAAGTAACTGCTTCTAGGTTTAATGGTCGTTAATAATCAATGACTTATAACTCAATGTATGACGCGATGTAGGAAGGCGTATAGGCTGCTCACTGTGCTGGTATTTCTGGTGTGGTAGGTGGCCTTTCTTTTGCTCGTCAGAAATAGATAAAAATCAGATTGAGCGAAGCGGCGTAAGCCCTTTGTTCTTTTTCTTTTAAGAGTTCTTTTTTATGCGCCCATTTTGCACGTACCTATATTGAGCATTTTGCACATACTCTTTGTTGATATTGAGCATAGGTTGCGGTAAGGTACGCGCAAATAACTCATACCGTTTTATCGAAAGCTGATGTCATTTACAATAGACCAACTACCAAACACCCAATTCGAGCTAACCACGATGCTATTACGTATACGTCCTTCACTGCTGGGTCTACGCAACTCTGAGCGATTGCTTCTGGCTCAGCTATCGGCGCACATGAACCCAGCGAATGACTGGAAGTGTTGGCCTTCGTTTAAGACCTTAGCCGATGAAATGGAAGTCAGCGTGTCGACCGTAACACGCAACATGAAAGGTGTTGTCGATTCAGGTCTGGTGACCGTCCAACGTGGCAAGAAGAAAGACGGTAGTAACGCAAACAACATCTACCAATTCAATCGTGAGCGTTTCGCAGAGCTGACAGGCTTGAACATAACGACACCTGAGCAGCTTCTAGCTAGCCCAGTGTCAGCAGTGCATGACATGACGTTGCGTGAAGTGTATTCCGCATTCCTGACCAACGAGAAGTTAACACAAGCTCAAGCGTTGATGCTGGTGGAAGGTAAACCAGACTTATCAACCATTGAACGCATGCAGCTCGAACGCTTCTTGTAGTTGCATTAAGTAAACCGCCAGCACTGAACATCAGGCCAGCCTAGCGCTGGTCTTTTTGTATCTGTCTGTAGGTAACCAGTCTTTGTAGTTCAACCAACCTTAACAGGTGGATCTGTAAGTCACCCAGAGAGGCGTTAAGTCATGCTGTGGTATGAGCATTAGGCTTTGCGCATAGCGTGGCTTAGAGAGGCGTACAGAGACGCTATCACGTTTGGATGATTAAGTTGTGGAAGCAGAAAACCCCAAGCATGAGCTTGAGGCAAGGACGTTTGGTTGAGGCATTTTGTCGGCATTAAGTTGGCAGGGTAACGTAGCTATACGCGATGTAACATTTGCGTCACTTATAGCTCCATACCCATTTACAATTGTTGCTTGAGAAGGCCAGCACTAGGCTGACCTACAGTTTACTAAAGTCGAAGACCAAGAATAGCCAGCGTGAATACACCGCTCATGCCAGACAGTGAGATTAGATACATCATGTCAAACAAGGTCATAGGCTAGATGGTGAACTCAAGGCCACGTGAAGCAATTGCGACGGTCAGGGCATCAGTTAGGCTTTCGTCTGTGTTATAGCGAAGTTCATGGGCGATCAATGCCTCAGCATCAGCACGTGTAAATGCTTCAAGGCGGCGCATTGAGCGCTCGTCAGCACGACGTAACTTGTAACGTAGACGCTTTTCAATACGGTCAGCTTCAGTAGCGAACTGATTGACCATGATTACCATGACCTTTTGCTGCACCTCTGGGCTGAACTTCTCCATTCCATGAATGTAACCACCATGCTTACGGATAGACGGCAAGACGGTCTTAGTAACCCACTTTCGAAAGTGCTTAGCTTCAGGTTTGCGTGATCGTATCATTCCAGTGTAGAGGCCATCTTCGCTAATGATAACCATCTTTTGGTCACCGCTGGAGGTGCACAGCGTTGTGTATCCCTTCTCGTCGCCATCTAGCGAGCGCGTTAGCTCAGAAGCATCACGATAACCCATTGCCTTTGCTACGTCTGTCGCAACGAACCACGGTTGGTTCTCTCCGTGCTCATCTGGCTGCATCACAGTTCGTACTGGCACATCATAGAACATGAAGGTTGGTTGCATGTTTGCTTTAGGTTTGGTGTTGTTGGTTGTATTCATTTGATTAAGTCCTCTCAGACAACCGCACACACGAAGTCCTACCTGTACTCACTGGTCTACTGAACGAACTATCTTTCAGTGGTACAGCTTCAGGTATGCGGTTGTTTAAACAGTAGTTGGGTTAAAGGTTGATTAGCCGTAGGTTGGCATCTTGTTGCTTGGCACATATGCTTCTGGCATCTTGTCGCCTTGCTTGTGTTGGTCGAGCAGGATGTCGCGCATCCGACGCACAGTCGCTAATTGCTCGTCTTTCGGTTGTAATGAGTTGGGTGAGCACCAGAAGACCAGTATCACGTCATCGACAGAGTCTTCTTCACGTAGCAATTGGTAACCACCCACCATCCGACCGCTCTCTTTGAGTGACTGAAGTTGTTCATAAGCTTCGCAGCCACCATAATCAGTGGTGTACCTAAACGACGACGCTTTGGTTTTCTCATTGATAAACATGAGCACTGACGGTGCATACGCTAGGCCAGCATGACGATGTCCGGTGCTGAGTCTCACAACATCCCATGCCTTCTCGATGTCAGTTGCTTCGATTGCGTCTGTAAGGTTGAACCGTTTGTCGCTGACGCTGTATACGATTGGCTTTCCGTTGGCATCTAGCTTTCTTGGGCGACCGCGTTTCGTTGCTGCTTTTGGTTTTGCTGCTTTTGGTTTTGCTGCTTTTGGTTTTTCTTGAGTTTCATTTGTCTTGATAGTCATTACCTCCATAAAAAGGGAACGATTAGACGGCGCAGTGCAATGCCCTACGTCATGTCTGCCTACCTGCCGCCATCGCCACCACCACGTGTTAATGTTAAGTACAGGGTTACAGAGTTAGACATAGTGCATTGCACAGCGTCGTCTTGAAGATAAAGGCGTTTTCCAGACGCCTCGCCTACATAGCCACGGTGTGAACCGCAACCATTCCTTTTCGTTTCTTCTTAGAAGTCTTGAAGCAGACCAAGAGAGATAGCAGCACCGACGGTCATTTCTAGACCTTGAAGGCAGACCAAGTCGGTATCACGCGCTTCGCTTGGGTCGACGATTGCACCACACTCGCGGTAAACGTAAGGCGTACCATTGGCATTGCCTGAGTGAACGTTGCCGTTGTAGATGTCGTGCGTCGTAGCCATTTGACCACGGTAACTGGTCACCCACGTGTCAGCAGGTTCGTAATGTGGTTGTGCTAGGTCGTCGATGGTGAAGTGTTCGCGGTTGCTGTGATTGATCATTGTCATAGTTGTTTCTCCTTATGAGAGTTAGTGGGTTGGATTGAGTTTGTGTGATTGAGTTTGATTTGTTCATGATGCTTGAAGGTGACTTCGCGCTGTCTCCTGTGCCATGGTCGAGCAAGACCGACAGGTAACGCGGAGTCACTTTCAAGCGTCATACTTTGATTAGGTTTGTTCTGTTTGTCTTAGATGAAGACCACAGGCTCTAGCGCTTTGATTGCTGCGGTTAGTACGGCAAACCATGCATTCACTAAGGCGTCGCTGGCGTCGTCGTCAAGCTGCTTACGGACGCTCTCAGGCGTGACCGCTGGTAATGCATAAAGCATGCTGAAGATACGGAACGGGTCGACACGATTAGCATCAGCGACGGACTCGATAGCTGCGCGGATATCTGGAGACACCTTGTAGTAGTACTCGCTCGGATACTGGATGCCTTGTGAACGTAGAACGACGAGTATGTATCGTGTCTTATGGTGAGCTGTCTCGCTCTCACGCGCTGCGGCGATAAGCTTTGCGCATTCACGCTGGTGATTATGGTTGGTCATAGGTTTGCCTCTTCTTGGTAGTTTGACCATGCCAAATCGAAGGCTGCTAGATAGACTAAGGATTGAACTCGACGCGCTTGAACGCGACGTTTCTGATTGTTAGCTTGCGTTGTCGCATCAGCCCATCGCGTGTTCGTTGGCGTATAGCTACCAAACGGGTTAATACGATCAATTGAGTGCTCAGGTGATGGCTTGTCGCCCATGTCTGAGACAAATGAATCGAAACTATTAAGCCATCTGTTGCATATAGTTACACCTTGTTCACCATAGCTTTTGTAAGCTTTGTGGTTTGGGTTGTAGCAGCGTTGCCGCATGCTTAACCAAGTAGTGAGCATCGGACTAGCTAAGTACTTTGCACGTAAGGTAATCACGTTGCATGTGTTACAGTAAGACTGGAGTTCATCTTTCTTTTGTCTGGCTTTGCCAAAGGCTTCCCTAGGTTTCAACTCGTCGCACTTACGACAATGCTTGTGAGTGTCTGTATCGACATATCCCTTACGGGGTCGTGGTCTGAACTTTGGGTTGTCTTTGTGCTTTGCTGCGCGTCCCTCGCGCTTGGCGGTCGCTTGGCATGGCTTACATCGAGACTGTAGGCTGTCTTTGCTTCGTTTATCCTTACTAAACATAGAAACAGGCTGCATATCGCTGCACCGTGTGCAACGCTTGGTAGTGTTAATGGTAGTGTTGAATGTGAACATGGTTGTTGTTACCTCATTTGGAATGACCTCTCGCCGCCCCACATCCACCCCATACCCACAGATACAGCGCGATTGAATGCGCCGTTAACAACGATGAGATGGTGACAGAAAGAGGTCTTGCAAATGGTGTCTGTAGGTTTGAAAGCCGTGTGAAGGCGTTGAGTTTGGTCGTTGGTGCAGATGGAGGCGCTATGTTTTTCACATGTATCTCCTAAGCGGTGTCCTAATTCATCCCTGCTTCAAATGTACGGTTTCTCAGTGAATCTGACTGTCTGCTCCTATGATGTGTGCTTAGTTGGTTAATCATCAAAAATGGCTTCCCTGCCTGATGTGAAACACAACGCTCTCATCCTCTAGGCTAGGCTACTGCTACCAGCTTCTGGCGCACATCACGGCTTGGCAACTTGTGGAAGGGATATGCGACTTTGTATAGCTGACCGTTCGCCTTGGCTCGTTCGACAAATAGCGCAATGCTTCTCAACACTTCGGCGTACTGGCGGGCTGTTCTTGGCGTAACACTAATGATGAGCGCGATGTCTTCTGTCGTGAAGGTTGGTTCGTTGTGGTAACTCATGAAACGAAATAGCTTTGCTTTGTTAACGTAAGCTTGGTTGTTCTTGTTGGTCTTCTTCTCGTAGAACGAAGCCAGTACGCCGCTAACGATATCATCCAGCCAATCAGGTACTTCACTTGGGTCGAAGGCTGGCACGTCAAGCAGATGTACTGGAGGCCTCTTGTTACCCTTCTTCTTGGCAGGTGCTGCGTTATCGACAACAATGGATGGTGGCGTGATGTTATACATTGCGTTTAGGAAATGAAGCGCTTGGGCGTGGTCGTGGTCGTCATGTGTGTAGTTTGCTTTTATGGTGGTGGTCTCCTGTGCGAATAGCGAAATGGTGTGATTTGATTTGTGTTGTCCTAGGCGGTGTCCTAAATCGGATTTGAACAAACGTCGTGTCGATGCGTAGTAAATCTATGATGTGTACTTAGTCTGAAATGAACGCTTGGAAGGACTGAAGGTGTGGGTTGAAGGTATCTGGTGGTTTCTATACGGCGTCTTTATAGAGAGAGCTAAAGGCAGTGACTGAAAGGTGTGGACTGAAGGTGTCAAGCAGTTTATGTAATTACTTTCTATACGGCGTCTTTATAGAGAGAGCTGAAGGTATGGCTGAAGGTTTGTTCAAAGCGGCGTCTTTATAGAGAGAGCTGAAGGTATGGCTGAAGGTGGTTTCTATACGGCGTCTTTATAGAGAGAGCTGAAGGTATGGCTGAAGGTGGTTTCTATACGGCGTCTTTATAGAGAGAGCTGAAGGTATGGCTGAGAGTATCTGGTGTTAAGATGATGCTATAAACCATTAACAATTAGTTAACACAAATGTTCGAAATGTCCGTCCTATAAAGAACATGGAGTATCTACGCTAAGTTGGCTGAAAGTAGCTGGTGTTATGGTAATCAACAAAGGATAGGTAACTTCAAGGTAACTGTGTGAAGCGTTAGTTTGCTGCCGTGTTGAACGTTGGTACTGAAGGTGGACACGGCGGTTACTGCTAGGTGTATCGACACACATCTCTGCATTCAGACACCTTCCTTATTGGTTTGATAACTAGAAAAGGAGGGAGCTTTCGGTCAGAACTAAAAGTAAGAACTCCAGTCAAACCGATGAAACTGAGCATTCAGTACCCATTCAGATAGCCTTCAGCCTGTGTCGAGTAGACCTACGCCAAGGTTACAGCTCAAACTGTAAGTACCGACCAGTTAAGGTAGTACACCAATACCAATACGCTATCACAGCCAGCCTCCAGACAGCGAAAAGGCATAACCTAGTGTTAGGCTAAAAGTATGCAGCGTTAGTCAAACCGATGGAACTGAGCATTCAGTACCCATTCAGCTAACCTCCAGCCTGTCACGAGCTAACTTGTGTCGAGGTTGCAGCTCAGACTGTAAGTACCAACCAGTTAAGGTATTAAACCAATGCCAATACGCTCTCACAGCAGCCTCCAGACAGCGCAAAGCCTAACACTGGGTTAGGCCATCAGTTCAGGGCGTTGCGTTCAGGCCATCAGTTCAGGGCGCTGCGTTCAATCGTCACTGCATCTGCAATGTAAGCATCAGCCACCATTAGGCCAGACACCATCGCTTGCAACTGCTCATGGCTCAACGCATGTAATGCCAAACGTCCCGCTTGAACCAAAGACGCTAGGTCAATCGCTTCGTTCATTACTGCAATGTCAGCATCCAACATCGCCTTGCTGCTATCTTCCATCGTAACTGTGTCGGTCATTGTGTTAGCCATGAGGTAGTCTCTCTCTGTCAATTGGTTTTACTTGTTCATGTTAATGATGTTGTAAACGTTGGTTCGACTAATGCCTAAGCGCTTGGCTATCTGTGCCTTTGCTACTCCATCATTAAACAACTCCATCACGGCCTTGTGGTTGTCTTCATCCTTACGGCGTCCCAGATGCTTACCTTCAGCCTTAGCTTGCGCTCGTCCTTCGTTGCAGCGTTGCAGTATGCGCTTACGTTCCATCTCAGCGAATGCGCTAATGGTGGTATAGATGACACGCCCAACATCACTATTGATATCGACATCGCCAAGGTCTAGTAACTTCAGGCCAACACCTTTCGCTTTCAACTTGTCGGCTATGTTTAGCGCATCGATAGTGTTTCGAGCCAAACGGTCAGTCTTTGTAGCAATGATGGTGTCACCTTCTCGCGCATACTCCGTGCAATCGTTGAGTCCTTCGCGCTCTGCTGACTTACCGCTTTCCTTGTCGGTGTATACCTTCTCGCATCCTAGCGCTAGGAGCTGTGTCTTTTGAGTCTCAAGGCACTGGTCAGTTGAAGAAACGCGAGCATATCCGATAAGCATGTTTGGTGTTCTCTGTAAGTGTGCATAAAGTCCAATGTGATTAATGTACATGCCCACTAATTAAATGTAAAGACTTAATGTACACTTTTAGGTGTTGAACTGGAGTGCGCAAGAAGGTGTACCTTTGTGGACAGTAGATGGAAAGAGGCTAGAGCTAGGACAAGGAGAGAAGCAGAAGGCCAACGCGACGCATCACCTATCAGAGCATCAGGCCATGACACCAAGTATGGCGATTGGTCAGAACACCGAGCCAAGCCGCAACGCCTTCATCATGTGAGACGCTTGGTTTCCCTGTCGTCATGCAACGGCCTCTCTTGCGCCATCTATATGAAGGAGAGTTGATGTGGTTATCGTTAATGGATTGGTCGAACTGGGGGGTATGGGGGGAAATCCACTCTGTATTATATATATAACCACTCACGGATTTTTTACAAAAAATAGTCTTGGGGTTTACTGGACTCTGGCGGGATGAATTTGATTAGGCAATTAATCGCACTGAGACGAATCAGCCTTTTGATAGTATTATGTTTTTTTAATTCATGAGACCTTAAAATGCAGCTAGATGAATACATCAAAGAAACTCTGGTTCAAATCACGAAAGGAGTCAAAGAAGCTTCTGACGTGGTCAAACACTTAGGTGGAGAGGTGAATCCAGCAACAATAAATTATGGGGGGAAGCTTCCCCCCGGTGTCAGGATAGTTGTCCAGATCTTAGAACGCCCAAAAATCCAGCAATGGAGGGCTAACGAAGGACACTATGCCGAGATATTCCGAAGAAAGAAAAGCTGCCATCTTGAAGAAGCTACTGCCACCGCATAACAAAACCATTCCAGAAGTTGCTGCGGAGGATCACATCAGCGAAGCAACGTTATACAATTGGCGTAATAAACTCCGCTCCGAAGGTAAACCTGTGCCAGGTAATCAAAAAAATTCTGAACATTGGTCAGCTGAAGCCAAGTTCGCCACCGTCATCGAAACCGCCAGTTTGTCAGAAACTGAGCTTAGCCAGTATTGTCGCCAGAAAGGTTTGTACCCTGAACAAGTTAAAGCGTGGAAACTCGCTTGTATCAGCGGTGCGGGTCAAGCAGAGCAATCTAAGAAAGCAGAGCAGACAGAGCGTAGAGCGGATAAAAAGCGTATCCGAAAATTGGAAGCAGAGCTGCATCGTAAAGACAAAGCCCTGGCAGAAACGGCGGCGCTATTGGTGCTGTCAAAAAAGCTCAAGGCCTTGTACGGGAGCGACAGCGAGGAGGACTGACTCCTCTCGATATGCGCGAGACATTGCTGGCGCTTTTTGATGAAGCGGTTGCTAATGGCGCGCCTCAGTACAAGGCTGCAGACCTCATGCAAGTTCCACAGCGAACGTTGCGCCGCTGGCGTACGTCACAGGGTCATGTGTTGCCCGATCTTCGTCCTCTGGCTATCAGACCAGAGCCGAAAAACAAGCTGTCAGAGCAAGAGCGCCAACATATTCTGAATGTCTGCAATGAGGCTGACTATGCCAATTTACCGCCCAGTCAAATCGTGCCGAAACTGGCCGATCAGGGAGAATATATGGCCAGTGAGTCAAGCATATATCGTGTGCTGAAAGCTAACGACCAACTGCACCATCGAGGACGGGCGAAACCGCCACAGCCTACGACGGAGCCCGCTTCTCATGTGGCGACAAAGCCCAATGAGATCTGGACTTGGGATATCAGTTATCTGCCCGCGAAGGTTCGTGGTCTGTACTGGTATCTTTATATGGTCATTGATATCTACAGTCGCAAAATTGTGGGTTGGGAAGTCCATGACTGCGAATGCGGAACCCTTGCTTCTCAGCTGATTGAGCGAGCCACCTTCAGTGAACGCTGCTTCGTGAAGCCTCATTATTTACATTCTGACAACGGGGCCCCAATGAGGTCACTCACCTTGCGTGCAAAGCTTGATGAAATGGGCATCCGAACATCCTTCAATCGTCCGGGCGTTAGTAATGACAATGCCTATTCAGAGTCATTGTTCCGTACAGCCAAGTACCGGCCTAACTATCCGGAGCATGGCTTCGAAACGCTGGCAGAGGCACGTGAATGGATGCTGAATTTTGTAAACTGGTACAACAACGAGCATCACCACAGTGCGATTAAGTTCGTCACTCCAGCAGAAAGACACAGAAACTTAGATACAACAGTGCTGGCGAAGCGGCATGCCGTGTATCAGCAGGCGAAAGCCAAGCATCCTGAACGTTGGGCAAGGGAGACTCGCGACTGGTCACCCGTTGGTTCGGTAACACTCAACCCCAAAAGCACAGACAATAACGAACATGGCGGTCAAAAAAGAGCCGCTTAATTAGAAAATCTGGTCAACTACCTTGAAATCTACCGTGAGCGTTAAATCATCTGACATTGAAAATGGTGAACTCGCCATTTTTGAAAAGAATGCGAGAACTGCAGTGGCAAGGTTCGGTGAAGCGAAGTCTGTTTTTAAACTCCGATTTTTCCGACTACAGACTTCTCTGACTCAGTCAGAGAAGTTAGCTTTTAAACCAGTAAGTAGCGAAGGCTATATTGATACGTTTCTCATCGAGATAATGGATGACGATTTCCAGCATGTGTTTGAAAGGGACACACAAAGAATCGGGTGGGAAATAAGAGACTTTAGCCAAGATATTGGAGTTAATAAAGTGTTTCTCCATTTTAATGAGCTACTCGATAATCTAATACACAATGACATATAAACAGGCGACGCTACGTGAAATCTGAGAGCCAGCGTGATGTCTGACCTTGCCGGATTTTACGTAGCGTCGCCTATTAAGTGACCGGATGGTGGCTATAGCTGTTGCTCAATGTAGCGGCATAACTTCTCTTGAGCTTCCTTAAGCTGAGCCAGCGTATAGCCTTTCGAGTAGTAACCATATGACATCGTATCGCCCTTACGTGAATGCCCAAGCAGATAGGCGGCTTCGTGCTCTGTCACGCCTGCTTGCTGCATGTATGTAGCTGCCATGACACGGAACGAGTGAAAACCCTTCGCTGTGTCTGTGGTGATATGCTCTTGCTTGAATCGACCAAACTCGACAGTGATGCGATAAGCTAAGCGTCCATCCCTGCGAACTGACACAAGCTGACTGAATAGCCACTCTGAACCCTTGTCGATGCTATCTTGTCGTACTGCTTCGAACAACTTCAAGCATTGTTCAGGTACTGGTATCGTTCTGGTTGCGGCATTTGTTTTACCACCTTCACTAGCCAGCGTCACAGTCAACATACCGTCTTCTGCCTTGATGTCGTTCAGCCTGATACCGACAACCTCACTAATCCTAGCGCCCGTATACAGACCAAAGTGGACGAGCAGCTTGAACTGATCGCCTTTACTATTGGCAAGTACTAACAGCCTCTTGAGTTCATCCAATGTAAATGGTTTCTTCTTATCGGTTCTTGCCGTCTTAGCCACCTTTAGCCCGTCAAACGGATTAGACGCAGTCGTCAAGCCTCGGTCAATCGCAAAGCTCCAAAGCATCTTGAGACGCGACTGTTGGCCTTTTACCGTTGCTGGTGCTGCATCACTGCTCATGACCTCAAGAAAACCACGGGCGACTGAGCGCTCAACCTGATTTAACTGAACATCCCGCTTTTCCAGATACTGAAGAAACAATGACACAGTACTTGTGAACCGCTTCAGCGTTGCTGGTGTTGGCGTCTTGGCAATCTCTGCGCTGACTATGAACTGGCGCAATGCTTCCTTAAGTGTTGGTGTGTATTTGTCTGACGTTGTTTTACCGCTCATGGTCAAGCGATAAGCCTCCACATACGCAGCATCATTTGTCTTGCCTACGGTTTCGGGATGCAGTGCATACGACCAACTAGCATCGGCTAACTCTTCTTCGTCGGCAATAGGTTGCCTAACTGCCTGCTGAGCAATGGCGTTAAGCTGGTTCTGGTAGACACGGAATCGGTAGTTATCATCATTGTTATCAGCCTCTTCAAGCTCCATCTCTCGCATCTTCCCTAGCAATACGTCACGCTTGGCACGGGCAATGCGAAGGTCACCAGTGTTTAGGCTTTCCTCGATCATCACCTGTGCTGGATAGAAGCGCTCCAATGCCTTTGGTACTCTGCGTTGGAAGTACCACATGTTGTGACGCTGCTTCAGATACTTGGTGTCGCGGCTCATGGAAAATGGCTCTGTATGACGTAATGTAGGAAGGATTGTAGGCTTGCAGCCCTTGTCCCGCAAGGCGTCTGGGCTGAGCGGCAATTAAACATGGCACAGAAGTTGCCGCTTTTTTGTATCTATTGATCCCTGTTGCTCTCGTGGTTGTTAAGCAGTAAAGGCCTAAGAGACTGAAAAAAATAAATATTATATCGACAGGAAGAGTTTGCGAGAAAGTTGGCATCACTATTGCTTTTATTCAAGTAGGAAAGTTTAGGAGGTTGCCTCATGGCGATATCGTTCGACAAAGCGCTGGGTATACATCAACACACTGTCGGTGTGCGTGGTCAAAGGGCTGAAACCTTGGCAAGTAACCTGGCCAACGCTAATACACCGGGTTATAAAGCGCAGGATGTAGACTTCGAACGCGCCCTGAAAGCTGCAACCTCTGGGGCAAACATTGGCCTAAGTCGAACGGATGGGCGGCATATTACTGCCTCTACGCAAGTGAGCGGCCAGAAAATGTATCGTATTCCAAACCAGCCTGATACGGGTGATGGCAATACAGTTGATTCGCAAGTAGAGCGAAACCTGTTTATGCAAAACGCATTAGAGTATCAAGCGTCGTTGGATTTCCTTGGGTCAAAGTTTAAAAACATGTCCAAGGCATTGAAAGGGGAATAATGGATGAGTCTATTTAATGTGTTTAATGTAACGGGTTCTGCCATGAGTGCAGAGTCTGTGAGACTTAACACCACATCCAGTAATTTGGCGAACGCGAATTCAGTCAGCAGTTCGGCGGCTGAGACGTATAAAGCCCGCCACCCTGTTTTTGCTGCTGAATTGAACCGATTCAATGGTCAACAAGGCGCGAGTGTTCCTGTTAGTGTCGCTGGCATTGTAGAAAGCCAAAAACCACTTCGCGCGGAATATAACCCCGATCACCCGATGGCGAATGCGGAAGGTTATATTTTTAAACCGAACGTCAACGTAATGGAAGAGATGGCCAATATGATTTCGGCATCCCGTTCTTATCAAACCAATGTAGAAGTCGCAGAAGCCAGCAAACAAATGCTGATGCGTACACTACAGATGGGCAAGTAAGGTAGGAGGACGGCACTATGAATCCGATTGATGGCGCAGGTGGAGCAGGTGGCGGAAGCTACATTGACCAACTCAAAGCGCTTCAGGAAAAACAACGTGCGGAACGTGGCGACTCAGGTGAAAAAGTCACCGGTCAGACCGATCTGAAACAAGAAGACTTTCTTTCTCTGTTGACGAAGCAGCTTGCGAACCAAGACCCTTTTAAACCCGTAGATAACGAGCAAATGATCGCCCAGATGGCATCGTTTGCGACGGTAGATGGCATCGGCAAGATGAATGAACAGTTTGGTTCATTGAATGCTGCGATGACATCAAGCCAAGCCCTTCAGGCGTCGTCATTGGTCGGCCAAGATGTATTGGTCCCTGGCAATGATGGCTTTAAAACTGCCGAAGGTGGCATTGCTGCGATGGTGAAACTGCCGCAAGCATTGAACGACGTCATTGTTCGAATTCAGAATGACCGAGGCGAATTGCTAAGAAGCTTTAGTTTGGGTGCAAAATCTCCAGGCGACCATCGCGTTGAATGGGATGGAAAAGATGATACAGGCAACCCATTGCCGGAAGGCAATTACAGCATGAACGTAAGCGGCAACATTGATGGCAAATCACAAGATCTTGAGCTCTCAACGTATGCCAACGTTAACAGTGTCCTACTGGGCAATGGTGACGGCAATGTGATGTTAAACATCGCGGGTTATGCATCTCCGGTCAAACTCACCGAAGTGCTTGAAGTAGGTAAAGCTGGCGTCAGCGGCGCGAGTAAGAGCTAAAAGGACAGAGGAGTTCCAGCAATGGCATTGAACATCGCACTGAGTGGCCTAGCGGCAGCTCAAAAAGACATGAACACCACCAGTAACAACATTGCGAATGCCAACACTTTTGGTTTTAAAGAATCGCGCGCTGAATTTGGTGATGTTTACTCTGCTTCGATTTTCTCGAATGCGAAAACAACGACAGGTAGTGGTGTGCAAACCTCTATCGTGGCGCAACAGTTCCATGAAGGGTCAAGCATCTACACCAATAACCCGCTTGATTTACGTATCAGCGGCAACGGTTACTTCGCCGTGGCGAATGACAACCTCGCGACGCAGAACAATCAGTTGACGCGTAACGGTGCGTTCCACCTCGACAAAAACAACAACATTGTTAACTCTGAAGGCCAGTTTCTTCTGGGCTACAACGTGGACAACGAAACACTGCAAGTGGGATCGTTTGAGCCTAAAGCGTTGAGTGTTCCTGATCAATTTGGACAGCCTCGTGCGTCTGAGAATGTTGATATTGGTCTAAACCTGCCTGCGGGCGGCGCAGAAAAAGATCCTGCTTTGTTTAATCCAGAAGATCCGGATACGTATAACAAAGCAACATCAGCGACTATCTTTGACTCCCTTGGTCAGCCATATAAATTGACCACCTATTACGTTAAAGACAACGTCACGCCGAACAAGTGGGCGGTGTACTACACGGCGACAGATCCAACGGGTGAAAAACCAGTCAGCCTTACTGCCGGTGAATTTACCAATGCTGCAGGACATGTCGGCCATTCGCTCGAATTTAACAGTGATGGTTCGGTAAATAACGTCAATGGCGGTCAACCTATCCAAACTGTTGAGCTTGGTGCTAACGGTGCAGGCCTTGAAATGAACGGTGCTGATGGTGCGCAAGCACTGACCATCAATTTTGAAGACCCGACTCAGTACGCCTCTCCGTTTGAAATGCGTAAGTTTAGTGAAGATGGCGCAACCACGGGTTATCTTGCAAAAGTCGATATCGACCCTAAAGGCACCATTATGGCGACCTACAGTAACGGTGAAAACGTCGCACTTGGTCGTGTAGCCATGGTTCGCGTATCTAACCAGCAAGGTCTTTCTCAAGCGGGCAACACTCAATGGAAGGTAACGCAGCAATCTGGTGAGGCAGTCTGGGGCGAAGCCATGCAAGGTGCCTTTGGTAAAGTGAAAAGCGGTACCATTGAGCAATCAAACATTGATATGACCCAAGAGCTGGTGGACTTAATTACCGCACAGCGAAACTTCCAAGCGAACTCGCGTTCACTCGAAGTGGGCAATTCGATGCAACAAACGATTCTGCAAATTCGATAATTTAGCGTCTTTGTTATTGTTGCTTGATTGCAGTTTTTTTGCCGCTCGACATTCGAGCGGCAATTGTCTTCCTAATATTCTTCTCAATACACCCACCCACCTAGAGCTCCACTGAACACTTCTTACGCTAACCTCTTGTAAAACATTCTAATTACATATTGGCACTCTTCTTGCTTTATACAAGTCATAAGCGACAGGAGAACGTCTAAATGGATCGCGCATTATTCCTTGCCATGAGTGGCGCCAAACAAGATATGCAAGCCTTGCAACTGCGTGCCAATAACTTGGCAAACGTCAGCACCACAGGCTTTCGAGCAGACTTAGAGCAAGCCCGTGCCATGCAAGCTTATGGCGAAGGTTTACCGACGCGTGTGTTCAACATGACGGAGCGCCCTGGGCATAGCTTTGCACAAGGCTCGACCATCACGACTGGTCGTGAACTTGACGTTGCTGTTAAAGGCGACGGTTGGCTGGCGGTACTCGATGGCACTGGTCAAGAAGGCTATACCCGTGTGGGTAACCTGAAAGTTGACCAAACTGGCTTACTTCAGAATGGTCATGGGCACTTGATCCTTGGCGAAGGGGGGGCACCGATTTTCTTGCCACTGCCTGTTTCCAAAATCGAAATTGGCACTGACGGTACTGTCTCTGTTTTACCGCAAGGTGCACCACCAGAAGCAATGGAAGAAGTTGACCGCATTAAGCTCGTTCGCCCAGATAACGCAGACATGTTCAAAGACCGGAATGGTGTGTTTAAGCCTGTAAACCCTGGCACAGTGTATAACGCTGATGCTGGCGTTACGCTACTCACTGGTGCGCTGGAAGGCAGTAACGTGAACGCCGTCAGCGAAATGACAGGGCTTATTGACCTTCAGCGTCACTTTGAAATGCAAGTAAAACTAATGAAGACTGCAGAAGAAATGGATCAAGCATCTAATTCTCTGCTGCGCATGGGTTAATTAAGAGGGAATTATCATGCATCCAGCTTTATGGGTAAGTAAAACCGGCCTAGACGCACAACAGACGAATATTTCGACCATTTCCAACAACTTGGCGAATGCTTCAACCGTGGGTTTCAAAAAATCCCGTGCGGTATTTGAAGATTTGTTTTATCAAAACATCAACCAACCAGGTGGTCAGTCTTCGCAAAATACAGAGCTGCCAAGTGGCTTGATGCTGGGTGCGGGCTCAAAAGTGGTCGCGACACAACGTGTCCACACCAATGGTAACGCTCAAACCACGAATAACGCACTCGATCTAATGATCGAAGGCGACGGTTTTTTCCAAGTGCTACTGCCAGACGGCAACATTGGCTACCAGCGCAATGGTCAATTCACACTGAATGACGAAGGCGTCCTAGTTACAACGGGAGCTGGCTACTCCATTGAGCCAGAAATTGTTGTTCCACCGGATGCGATTCAAGTGACCATCGGCACCGACGGTGAAGTCTCTGCAAGGCTGCGAGGCCAAACGGCGAATGCAGTACTCGGTCAGATCACGACCGTGGATTTCATCAACCCTGGTGGCCTTGAGCCGATTGGTCAAAACCTCTACTTACCGACAGGCGCGAGTGGTGACCCACAAGAAGGTGTACCAGGCATAGATGGCCTAGGCAGCATTCGACAATCCATGCTGGAAACGTCCAACGTGAATGTGACAGAAGAACTGGTCAACATGATCGAAGCGCAGCGTGTTTATGAAATGAACTCGAAAGTGATTTCATCGGTCGACCAAATGCTGAGTTACGTTACCCAGCAGCTATAAGCGATAGCTAAGACAGGAGTAAAGCCCGGATGAAGAAGTTACTGATCATAAGCTTGGTGTTAGCCAGCGTGTCAGGCTGCGGCTTGATAAACGAACAAGCCTTGTTGGCGCAAAGCGACATTGTGCAAGGCACGACAGACACTGATGCGGTTGAAGGTAACACTGAGCCGAGTGGCGATGGTTTGATTGGTTTACTGCGCGATCGTGAAGATGCGATTGCCGGCGACCCAAACTGGGTGCCACTTCATCCGACACGCCAACCGGAGCACTATGCAACGGCGACTGGCTCTTTATTTAGCTCGGTAAAAGCGCAAGATCTTTACGATGACACTAAACCACGTGGCGTCGGCGATATTGTCACTGTTTTGCTGGAAGAAAAAACACAGGCGAAAAAAAGCGCCAGTAGCGATGCGGCAAAATCGAGTGATTTGAGCATGGATCCGTTAGAGATGGGCGGGCAGGAAGTCACTATTGGTGAATCCAATCTGTCTTACGCAGCCAGTCATGACAATTCAACCAGTGGCTCGACAAGTGCCGATCAGAGTAACAGCATTAGCGGCTCTATATCAGTCGAAGTGGTTGATGTGCTGTCGAACGGCAATCTCATCATTCGTGGTGAAAAATGGCTTACCTTGAACACGGGTGATGAATACATTCGCTTGAGTGGCACTATTCGTCCTGATGATATCAGCCAAGAAAACACCATTGCCTCGACCCGTATTTCTAACGCACGTATTCAGTATTCAGGAACGGGTGACAGACAAGATACGCAAGATCAGGGATGGTTGGCACGATTCTTTAATGTCGTTCTTTAACACGTATACGCTGCCGGAGATTTGACGTGAAGTATTGGTTAAAGCTGTTCTTGATTGCCATCTTGGCAAGCCCCGTCGCACAAGCTGCCCGAATTAAAGATGTGTCAGAAGTCGCGGGTGTGCGTAGTAACCAATTAGTGGGTTACGGACTTGTGGTCGGCCTTGCGGGGACGGGCGAGAGCACGCCCTTTACCGATCAAAGCTTTAACGCCATGCTGAAAAACTTCGGCATCCAATTGCCGCCCGGTACTAAACCAAAAACCAAGAATGTCGCAGCCGTAGCGGTAAGTGCCGAGTTACCTCCGTTTTCTAAGCAAGGTCAAAAAATTGACATTACGGTGTCATCTATTGGTTCTGCGAAAAGCCTGCGTGGCGGCACATTGGTCCAAACCTTCCTCAAAGGCCTTGATGGAAAAACGTATGCGGTTGCCCAAGGTAATTTGATTGTGGGTGGATTTAGCGCCGAAGGCGCTGATGGTTCATCGATTGTGGGAAATACCCCTACGGTAGGACGAATTACCAACGGTGCCTCGGTTGAACAAGAAGTGCCGAGCCCATTTGGTCGTGGTGACCATATTACCTTCAACTTGTTTGAATCTGATTTTACGACCGCTCAGCGTATGTCTGATTCCATTAATAGCTTTTTAGGGCCAAACACGGCCTTTGCGATGGATGCGATGTCTGTGCGCGTGCGCGCCCCTCGGGATTTGTCTCAACGTGTTGCTTTTCTCTCTACCGTTGAAAATCTCGAGTTTCAGCCAGCTGATGCGGCAGCAAAAATCATTGTTAACAGTCGCACCGGTACGATTGTGGTGGGCCAAAATGTTCGCTTACGCCCTGCGGCCATTACGCATGGTGGAATGACCGTGACCATCAAGGAAAACCTACAAGTCAGTCAGCCTGGCGCGTTCTCAGGCGGTGAAACGGTGGTAGTGCCGGATTCTGGCCTAGAGGTAACAGAAGAAGATGGACGAATGTTCCACTTCAAGCCAGGTGTGACACTTGACGATCTCGTACGCGCAGTGAACGGTGTGGGCGCAGCCCCTTCCGATCTTATGGCCATCTTGCAGGCATTAAAGCAGGCTGGCGCCATTGACGGTCAACTAATAGTGATTTAAGCCATGAAAACACCATTAGATACGGGATTTATCCACGATATTAGCCGGCTGGACATACTGCGTCAGAAAGCCGCAAGCGGTGAGCAATCAGACGATGCTATGCGTGCAGCGGCAGAACAATTCGAAGCTTTGTTTACGCAAATGCTATTTAAATCGATGCGTCAGGCGAACGAAGCGTTTGAATCTGATCTTGTCGACGACCGCACTTCCAAGTTCTATCAGCAAATGGCAGATGAACAACTTTCCAGTGCCTTGTCGCGAGAAGGCTCGCTTGGTCTGGCTGATTTGATTGTCCAGCAGTTTAAAGGGTCACAAAGTAGTGAACCAATGGAGACGGGTAGCAATACTGCCAGTGATCGCATTCAGCTTGCGCCTATCTCGCCACTTCCTCCAGCATTGGCAGATGAAGAGCAAAAAGCGGCGCAAGAGGGACTGGAAAGGAAAGCTTTCTCATCCCAAGATATGTTTGTGCCAAGTCCACACATGTTGGCGCAAAGAAACACGCTACCTAAAGCAACACAGCCTAAGCCATTTGAAACACCGGATGAATTTGTTTCACGCTTAACGCCTTATGCACAAAAAGCCGCTCGAACTTTGGGCACTGACCCTGCGATTTTGATTGCACAAGCAGCACTTGAAACAGGCTGGGGTAAAAAAGTGATTGCTAATGCGCGAGGCAGTAGCCACAACCTTTTCAATATCAAAGCGGATCCACGTTGGGAAGGGAATAAAGTCGCGACACAAACCCTTGAGTTTCATGATGATATCCCCGTACAGGAAATGGCGTCATTTCGTGCCTATGCTTCCTATGAAGACAGTTTTAATGACTATGTGCGGTTTTTAAATAAAAACCCACGTTATTCGACAGCACTGCAAAGCACAGAAGAGCCTGAAACGTTTATTCGAGGATTGCATCAGGCTGGGTATGCCACTGATCCGCAATATTCGGACAAGGTACTTAGCGTTTTTGATCGCGTGAAAGGATTGATGGATCAATAAATGATCCAGGTAATTGGATTGTAATGTTTAACGACGTATTTCAGACAAGGTATCCCGATGGCGGAACAATCAGGCAAGCAATCCGATACAGAGCACTTAGGTACCGATCTGACCGGCACTGAAAAGATAGAACCAAAACAATCGCTTAATCAGGCTGGCTCTATCCATCGTGACCCTTTCATTCGTGCTTTCCTCGATAAAATCCCCAAAGATGTTGCTTCCACATTCACTGATTCTCAGTTACTGCAACTTAAGATGATGTTTGGTACGCGAGGAAAAGCGAGCCATGCTGTTGATATTCGAACCGTGATGGGGGGATTTGGCTGGAACTATTATTTAGTGTTCCTTTTTGGTCGAAACCGTCGAGATCTTTCACGTACAGAGCAAAAAGTGGCGAATGCATGGCGCGTCGTTTTGTTGCTGGTGGGCAGCTTTGCGCTGTTTTCTATGGTGATTATTTCCTTATATCTGCTTAAATCTTTCGCTGGCATTGATTTGCTCCCTCGATTTTCCTTTGGCTTCTGGACATGGCTTTCCTCCTAACGGCAAGCTCTTGCCTGCTTGTACATCCCCCTTACTTAATGTACTGATAGATTCTGTTATCCCATTGAAATAAAGCAATATAATTTCATGGCATGATTCTTGAATTAAAAGTCTAATACACACTTTTGTAGGCTATGCATTTCCGCATACGGGGGCAGAATGGGGTTTGATCTGCTGACGCTTGGTTCTCAGGGCGTTTTGACAGCACAACGGCAACTGAATACAACGGGTCACAACATCTCGAATGTGAATACTGAAGGCTATAGCCGTCAGTCCGTTGAACAGCATGCCAACGATTCTGCCTATTGGTCTGCAAACCAATGGGGCACAGGGGTTCATGCCGCTGCGGTTAGGCGTAACTATGACAAGTTTGCCGTTAACGAATTTAATATCACCACATCCTCGCTAGCTCACGCGGCCACTCGAAATGGCCAGCTCACCATGCTCGACGACATGATGTCGCACTCAGCCAAGAAAATTCCGGAAAACATGAATGAATTTTACGGCGCGGTAAAAGGCTTAACAGATAGCCCGAGTGACATGGGGGCTCGAAAAGTGGTGTTAGAAAAATCGCGTCTTGTTGCTGCAGGCCTTAATGATATCAACAACGCACTTCAGTCCCAAGAGATGGATACCTCGGTAGAGATTGATGCCACGTTGACGCGTATGAATGACATTGGCCGAGAGATTGTGGATATCCACAAAGCCATAGTGAAAAGCCAGACTGTCGACAACGATTTACTGGACCGTCACCAACGATTGATTAACGAGTTGTCGGAATTCACTCAGGTGAGCGTCAACCAGCGTGACGATGGGTTGTATAACGTTATTATCGGCAGCGGACACACCTTGGTGTCGGGTCTGCATTCCAGTGAACTTCAAACGGTACCAGGCGTGCCGGATCATCAAAAACGTCGTTTGGCCTTGGTGGAAGGTAAGGCGCTGAAGCCGATCGATAACGGCGACATCCGCGGCAAGCTTGGCGCGATGTTCGAGTACCGTGATAAGACACTGGGGCAGGCGCGTGATGAACTTGGACGGCTTGCTGCTGGTTTTGCGATGTCTATTAATGATCTTCAAAGTCAGGGCTATGATCTGAGTGGCGCTGTTGGCGAAAATATCTTTGTTGATTTTAACAGTGACAACATTGCACGTGATCGCGTGATAAAAAGTCCAGAATCGACAGCTGATATGAAAGTGTACATCGATGATTTAACGAAACTGAAAATCGGTGATTATCAGTTGAAGTATGATGGCAGCCAATACACTGTGGTCGATCCCGAAAAGAATATGATGTCTGTTACCCCAACAGGCACGCCGCCATCGATTAGCGTAGATGGCCTGAAAATTCAGCTCGATGTTGGCTTAAGTGCCGGTGAGCGGGTGGTGATCCGCCCAGTACGCCAGGCTGCGGGTCAAATTGGTGTGACAATGGAAGACCCCGCCAAAATTGCCGCGCAGAGCTATGTCAGCTCCAAATCTGTGATCACCGGGCAGGGGGATTTGACGGTACTGCAATCGGGCGCTCAACAAGAATTTCAGGTGGCTATTTCTCCTGATGCGTCCCAGTTTGCGGTGCTGGACATGAAAGGCAATATCTTGCTTGCACCTCAAGCGTATCCGCCAGCGTCTCCGATCAATGTGAATGGCACTGTGTTTGAATTGTCTGAAGGGGCAGCGCCAGAAGATGTGTTCTCGGTAAGTTTGATTGCTGCTGATGGCGAAAACGGCAACCTGATCCGCATGCAAAAATTGCAGACTCAAAAAGTCATGGATGGTGGTCGCTCAAGCTTGATCGACGTCTACGAAGGCCTAAATACCGATCTGGGTGTGCAGAAAGCGTCATTTGCGCGCCTTGAAGATATTAGTCGTGTAGAGCACGACGCAGCGGCAGGACGTGTGGCTGAAATATCAGGGGTTAACCTTGATGAAGAAGCAGCCAACATGATGAAGTTCCAGCACGCATACATGGCGTCGTCCCGAATTATGACGGCGGCAAATGAAACCTTTGAAACCCTGCTAAATGCAACCCGATAAGGATGTGAGTGATGATTAGCCGCATTGCCAGTTTTCACAATTATCAATCAGTGTCGAATGACCTGATGCGCCAGCAGGTAAAATTGCAGGATAACCAAGATCAACTTGCGACTGGCAAACGTGTTCTCACGTCGGGTGATGACCCTGTTGCTTCTATTTATATTCAAAATTTCCGTCAGCAAGACAAGCAGCTTGATCAGTATGTTGATTCCATTACGCTGGCGCGAAATCGTCAAACTCGTGCTGAAATTGCCATTGATGACGCAGAGCAATTGACCGACAGCGCAAAACGAAAAACCATGGAAATGATTAACGGTTCTTTGTCTGACGATGATCGAACCGCACACCGTCAAGATTTGAAAAATGCCTGTACGACAACTTCATGAACTTGGTGAACGCAAAAGATGAGTCCGGCAACTTTTTGTTTGCTGGCACTCAATCTAGTAAACAGCCGTTTTATCGAGATAGCTCAGGTGATGTTCGTTACGCGGGCGATAGTTATCATCGCACCGCACAAGTTGCCCCTGCGGTAGAAGTTCAAACCAGCGATCCGGGTGATCAGGTCTTCATGGAAATTAAAAATCCATTTGGTGATTATCAGCCTGAATATGAATTGGAAAGCGGTTCTTTACTGCTGTTGGCCAGCGCAACGAACACCAATAATGCCGATATTTCTGAGTATGCCGTGAGTTTCAACGTTGACGCTAATGGGCAAACGCAATATGAACTGATGCAAAATGGCAACGTGGTCAGCACGGGTATGTATGATCCTCAAACTGGTGTTGAGTTTGGCACGCTGACCATGCGTTTTGAAGGTGAGATGTTAGATGGCGACACGATAGCGCTAGAACGTCAGGACACGTTCAATGTGTTTGATGCGTTTAAAAAAGGCATCGATTTGTCTCGTGAAAGCATTTTTGATGCGTCTGCGACCGCCGAACTGCATCAGGTCACAGAGCAATTTTCTGCTGCTTTTAAGCATTTGAACAAAGCCCGCTCCGAAGTAGGTACGCGCCTGACGACGCTTGATCGTCAGGAAAGCATGCACCAAGATTTCAAATTGGTACTCAACCGCTCGCTGGGTACGATGGAAGATTTGGATTATTCCACGGCAGTGATCGACATGAATGAAAACCTGCTTGCACTGAAAGCATCGCAGCAAGCGTTTTCCAAAACGAAAGATTTGTCGCTGTTTAACTATATCTAATGTGTTTTGAGTTGAGATAAGCGAGGGTTGTGTCGCGAGAAAATGCTTCTTCCCCCCATCAATCACCTAAATAAGCGCCGAAACTCTGTCGGCGTCATATTTTTTGCCGTTTTGAACTGACGATTGAAATTCGATAAGTTAGAAAACCCCACGCGTTCTGCGACCACAGATACCGATGTATTCGACCGCACTAACCATTCACAGGCCTTACCGAGACGGTAGTTCTTCAGGTGATCCGAAAAGCTTTCCGCAAAGTGTTTTTCAAACATTCGATAGAGCGAACTTTCACTCATATGGAGATGTCTACATATGTCTTCAACAGAAATTTGCGCACTGTAGCGGTCGGCGATAAACTGCTGCGCTTTTTCCAGCTTGTCGATAACGGGCGTTTCTTTTGCGACGTAAAAACACAGCGGACGAGAAGTCACCGCTTGCGCCATTTTATCTTCACTAAGCAGCAGAAGGATTTCGACCACTCGCAAAAATTGTGCGGAGGGTTTGAGCTGCGGCGTGCCATTCATCAAAGGAAATAATGCGTCTGCACAAGCAGCAGACAGTTTTATTCCCTTGTGTGCGCGTACCAATAGATCACTCACGGACGACAGCTCCGGCACCGTTGTTACCAAGGATTGAAGCCAAGCTTGATCAAGCCATAGCACATGGGAGCTACTGGCTCGTTCGGGCGTGGCCGTTGAAGATCGTGTGACCATGTGCGGTAAACCAGGGCCGATAAGGTAGGCGCAACCATGAGTCGCATCGCCCACATAGTCATCCAGAACGGTTTTTCCGGGAGAGACCTTGTGAGGGTCGTGATAAAGCACGAGTTCAATTTCGCTGTGATAGTGCCAACCGCAATGCGTGCCTGTGATCGCATGATCGCACAGGTAATCGACAAAATGCCAAGAAGGGCTCACGGCTTTATTGATACGCTCGATGGTTGGTCGCACTTCGCCTCTCCACTCTCTGTTATTGAAAAGCCACTTGAGTATATCAGCGCTAGTTCTAGCTAACTTGTCAGCTAGTTGGAAGATTATGAATGAATAGTATCAGTGGTTGCTTGATAGCTATCACATGAAGTGCATATTTATCCTTAAACTTGCTCCAATTGCTTCATAAACAAATCAAGAGCCGTAATATTTTATTGCGAGAGACATAAATGAAAAACTATGGTCGTTTTTTAACGCAAAAAGCTCCGCTTAGTTACTTGCTGGTAAGCCTGTTCTCAGGCCTAAGCGGTGGCTTTTTCTATCCGTTATCAGGGATTTATGTCGTAGATGGACTTAACGCGTCGCCATTACAAATGGGGATATTCCTTGCTGTATCAATTTTAAGCGGTGTGTTGGTGTCACAACGCATTGCCAAATTGTCAGATCAGGGCTGGGATCGACGCAAAATCATTATGTGGTCGCAAGTGGCATTCATCATTGTGATGGCGCTGTTTGTGTTTATCCGAAATTACTATTTGGCGCTCTTGGTGATGGTCTTAATTGCTAGCTTTACCGCTGCGGCCATGCCACAAAACTTCACCATGGGGCGCCAATATGCTGATGAGCATCTTGGTGATAATGGCACGTTATTTTTATCATTGATGCGCGCCATGATGTCGCTGTCGTGGGTTATTGGCCCGCCGCTCGCGTTCATCATCAAAGACGCATATGGCTTTAATGGCGCGTTCTTGTTTGCGGGATCAATGATGGTGATATCCGTGCTGATTGTTTGGTTCATGTATCCGACGGTCAAAATTGAAAAACAAGATGCTATCGTTGAGTCGCAGCAGAAGTGGCGCAAAATAGACGGGGTTCCTCTCTATCTAGGTGCCGTGTTTATGCTGTTCTGGGCGAATAATATGTATGTGACCACGATTCCGCTTTATGTGACAAAAGAGCTGGAAATGGCAGGTTCTATTGCGGGTCAGTTGCTTGGTCTTGCCGCGTTTGTCGAAATTCCCGTGATGGTGTTGGCCGGACTTTGGGCGGCAAAGGTTGCGCCACAACGACTGATGGTGTTTGGCGCGGCAGCAGCATGTATTTTCTACACCTTGTTGTTTGGTACACAAGTGTTGTGGCAAATGTATGCTCTTCAGATTCTCAATGGTATCGCAGTGGGTATCAGTGCTGGTCTGGGCATGGTAGTCATTCAGAATAAAATGCCGCGTCAGTTGGGGCTCGCTACCACGCTATTTAACAACGGCATATTATTGGCCAGCCTGATGTCGAGCGTGACTGTGGGTGTTATTGCCGAGTGGCAAGATTATCAATCAGTAATGATTGCGATGATGCTAGCAGGTGTCGCGGCATTAACCTTGCTGTTGTTGTCGGTGCGAGAGAAACGACCATCTTGTCCTGCCAATATTGCATTGGAAGGGCAATAGGCGACGAGTAGTTAACTCATCAACATGACAATCAAAAAGAGGCCAGCATTGCTGGCCTCTTTTGTTGGTCTATATCCAGCACATTGAGGTTGCTAGGGTATAGACACGATGGATTTTTAAACTCGCTTAAAAACGGGCTTTAATATGCGCCGCCATCGCTTCAATGAGCGGATATTTGTTTTCCATCATCGGTGGATAGAAGTAGCCAAATTCATTGTCACAATACAGTGTTTGTGGCGCTGAAAAGTCTGAGTCTTCTTTGCCTGCGAAGAAAACATGACAAGGTGTGCCGACGGCGGTGGTCATTCGATGTACTGCTGTACCTGCGGTGATGACCGTGTCTAACCCTTGGATGACGGCTGCAGTCCCTTCGAAATCGTCGCGTAAGTCCAAACCGTTTAACTGAACAACACGAACGCCCGAGAGCTTTTCAATCTTATTCAGTTCTTTGGTGCAGTCTCCGTATTGAAGGTTGATAAAGAGAGCATCAGGGAATTGTTTAACCAGATGTGCCACTTCATCGGCAATCAGATAATGCATGTTCCGTGTGGCGGCAGCGAGACCGCTTCGCCAGCAAAGCCCGATCAATGGCTTCTTTGGGTTTTCAGTGCGAATAGCATCAAGGCAATTTTGCCAGGTGATTTTTACGTCCGCATTCACACTTACATAACCCGCTTGATAAACATGACGGCCAAATTGTTGGTAACACATCGCCGCCAAACTGCCGCCCGCCACCCAGCTGGTGATGTTATCCATCACCTCTTTGGGTACATCGATATCTTGGTGATCGATACGCTTAATCGGCACGATGAACGCTTCTGGAAAAGCACGACTTAGGATTGGCTCAAGGCGAGGGTCGCATGCCACATAGACTTTTTTGCAGTTATCCAGCACCAGCCTGAGATTGTGAAAGTAGAGAATTTCATCACCCACGCCTTGTTCTGGCATAACTAACACGATGTCATCTTTTGGTCGATCAAGACTCCATTGCGGCAAAGCACCTTGGTAACGTAAACGACGACCGCAGACCAAGCCCAACTCATTGGTGCGGTAATAGTTATCCCACTCTTCTAAGGTGCGATAGACAAAACAGGCGTTAAAGCCCGCTTCAATATCATCAGGGAAGCGGCTCATGTGTGCTTCCAGTAATTGCTTTGATGCTAACGCCTCGCCTTTGTACCAAAAGATTTCCGCAAGATAGAGTGAAAGTCGCTGCTTATTCTCGTCACTGGCAATGGCTGCTGCCTGTTCGATATGTTTTTGGCAATCAAGAATGGCGGTTGCGGTGAAGTTATGGCGCGAACGTAATAAATTGAAGCTCGCTGTGGCTAAACGGTATCGCAAGTCAGCATCTTGTGAATGCAGGCGAATACTCTCAAGCGCAACGCGATTAGCCTCTAGCCAATTGCTTTCTTTTTCGTAGCTTTGAACCAACAAACGGCAAAGCAACGCATTATCTGGCCAGTGTTTGAGACCTTGGCGACAAACATCACGCGCGGCTTTGTATTCCCCCAGTTTTATTTCACTGTGGCTGAGTAAGATGAAAAATTCGGTATCAGACTGTTCCGCATCAAATGCACGGCGTAGGGTTTGCCTTGCCAAGGCGAAATTTTCTTCGCCAAGTTGAAGCTTTGCTAACCCTAGTAGCGCCTTTGGCTGCTCGCCAGCGACGCTGACTACGGCTTGATAAAGTTGTTTGGCTTGTTCTTTATTGCCCGACGCGAGCATTTGCTCGGCAAGGGTTAATGTTTCGCCGACTTCGGCATCGATGGCATTTGCCGTTTGTGACCGCACATTGGCGTGATATTTTGCCGTGCGTCGGCTCTCTCCTACATTGCCGATCGCGGCGGTAAGCTGTTGCCGCATGGCTAGCAGTTCTTGATGCTCGGGGGCAACCGCCAATAAACTGTCGACGATTTCAAGCGCGTCTTTATTCATGCCTTGTTGCGCTAATACCTGTGCTTTATCAAAAAGCAGAGAGCCCTCTTGCGGTTCTATGTCGAGTGCGGCATCGAGTTTTCGCAGTGCTTCTTGCCAACAGCCTTGTTCGACATCAAGCACAGCAAGCACTTGCAGCACAGGAACGGCATTCGGCGCTTTCTGCAAAATCTGCTCAAACACCTCTCTGGCTTCCTCTTTTTTCTGATGTTGGTACAAGTTAACGCCATGCTCAAAAGCTTGTTCAAGCGTTAATGTATTACCTTGAGGTTGGGAGGTGTTTGTCATAATGGATCCATTTAGAGTAGGTGCATTTGGTCGCATCAGGCGATTGCAGGAAATGCAGCAAATACCGTGCCTATTGCCTATAACTATAAGTGTGTTTGTTTCATTTTTGAGCGGTTGATTGTTTTTGATTGATGACACTCATGAGTGAGGCGAGGTCTATTGCTAATCAATCAACAACATGATCGTTGGATGAGATTAAACAGACAGTGTTTTGGAGGCGGCGAATTGCCGTTCTTCAATTGATGAAAGATAAAAATGTTGCCGCCCAAGCAAGGATTTTATCAGTGTATTGATTTAGTTTATTGAAAATAAAGACTTTTTAATATTGGCACAGTATTTGTATTAGGTTGAGCAAGAAAGTATCACATTGGTTGATGCGTCCCTAATAACGAACTGAAGGCTGGTCCCGCTTAGCAATCGGATATATTTGTCGCGGGTAGGCTGTTTCGCAAAATACGCGAAAGTCAAAGGAGAGCAAAATGGGTGTAACAGTTAACACCAACGTGTCTGCGATGACTGCGCAGCGTTACCTGAACAAATCGACAAATGATCTCAATACGTCGATGGAACGCTTGTCGTCTGGTAGTCGAATCAACAGCGCAAAAGATGATGCTGCTGGTCTGCAGATCTCAAACCGACTCATTGCCCAAACCCGTGGCTTAGATGTCGCTATGCGAAACGCTAACGATGGTATATCTATCGCGCAAACGGCGGAAGGCGCAATGCAGGAATCGACCAATATTCTGCAACGTATGCGTGATTTGTCACTGCAATCCGCTAACGGCGCAAACGGTAGTTCAGAACGTGTGGCGATTCAAGAAGAAGTCGCAGCCCTGCAAGACGAACTTAATCGTATTGCTGAAACCACAGCATTTGGTGGCCGTCGCCTTCTTAATGGCTCGTTCGGCGAAGCGTCATTCCAGATTGGTTCAGATTCTGGTGAAGCGATCATCATGGGGCTGTCCAGTATCCGTGCTGATGATTATCGCATGGGTGGCACTGAGTTTGAGGGTACTTCCGGTAAATCAGCGGGTTGGGAAGTTTCTGCTGCTGCGGCAACCCTCACCATGGCCTTTACCACGAAATCGGGTAACACCATTAACCTGTCGATTGATACTAAAGCGGGTGATGACATCGAAGAAGTCGCTACCTTTATTAACGGTCAATCCGATGAAATGGTCACTGCGTCTGTCGATGACGATGGTCAGTTGCAAATCTTTGTTGCGGAAGAGAAGCTGCAAGGCAATGTCACCTTTGGTGGTGCGCTAGCGACATCGTTAGGCCTTCTGACAGGACCTGGCGCTGCTATTACCGCGCAAGACATTGACGTCAGTGATGTCGGTGGCGCTCAGATGTCTGTGGGGATTATCGATTCTGCGATGCAGTATATAGACAGCCAGCGTGCTGATTTGGGTGCGAAGCAGAACCGTTTGAGCCACACCATTAGTAACTTGTCGAATATCCAAGAAAACGTGTCTGCGTCTAACAGCCGTATTCGTGATACCGACTTTGCTAAGGAAACCACTGAGCTCACGAAAGGCCAAATCCTGCAGCAAGCAAGTACATCTATCCTTGCTCAGGCGAAGCAATTGCCGCAAGCGGCACTCAATCTGCTTCAATAGTCGGTTCAAATTTATCGAAAAAGCGGCAATGAATTGCCGCTTTTTTTGTGCGTGTTACTTTATATCTCGCCGTATTCCTTCGTTTTAAATATTCGCAAATATCCTCTGTATCGCTTTGCCTGTCTGCGTTTGTCTGATGTGAGACTTTTGTCATAACGAAAATTTTCAAATCATCACTAAAGTTTTTCTCTGTGAGGGCGAAAACACTCATAGCACTATGATTCAACGGAAAATCCCAAGCAGTACCAAGAAACATAGGGTGTAAAAATATTAGGAAAAAAGATGTAAAGGTTTTTCTTAATGTGCCGTTACATAGGGTGTGAGAGATTTAGAACTGGTTTTCCCTGGATTGCTGGGCGGAAGCCGGACTTAGTACCGAAGGAGAATAGTTATGGCTATTACAGTAAACACTAACGTGCCCGCAATGACCGCTCAGCGCTACTTGAATAATTCAACTGACTCGCTGAATGCTTCAATGGAACGCCTGTCTTCAGGTTTCCGTATCAACAGTGCGAAAGACGATGCAGCAGGTCTGCAAATCTCTAACCGCCTGATTTCACAAAGCCGTGGCCTTGATGTTGCTGTTCGCAACGCCAACGATGGCATTTCAATGTCACAAACTGCTGAAGGTGCGATGGAAGAAACCACCAACATCCTGCAGCGTATGCGTGATCTATCACTGCAATCAGCGAATGGTGCCAACGGCACTGAAGAGCGTAAAGCGATTCAAGAAGAAGTTGTTGCACTGCAAGATGAAATCAACCGTATCGCAGAAACAACCTCTTTTGGTGGTGCGAAACTGTTGAATGGCACATTCGGCACAAAAGCATTCCAAGTGGGTGCAGATGCTGGTGAAGCTGTCATGATGGAGTTCAAAAACACCCGCGCTGATGAAGCGATGATGGGGGGTAGCACCTTCAAAGCAACCGTAGCAGCAAGTGCTGATATGGCGGCTTGGACTGCGACTGGTGGTACAACGCTAAACATGGCTATCACTAATACAGATGGCACAACATCAACGATTAGCGTCTCTGCAAAAGCAGGCGATGATGTAGAAGAGATCGCCACTTACATTAACGGTCAATCAGACAGCAAAATTTCTGCTTCTGTTACCGAAAATGGTGAGTTGCAAGTGGTTGCCGCTTCTGGCGCTGACATTGCCTTTACCGGTGCTCTGGGTGCGTCCTTGGGTATGAACGCAGCAACGAAAGTCGCTGAAACTGTTCAAGATGTTGATGTAAGTAGTGTTGGTGGCGCACAGAAAGCCGTCGGTCTGGTTGATAATGCCATGCAGTATATCGACTCACACCGTGCAGAACTGGGTGCGAAACAGAACCGATTGAGCCACACCATTGCCAACTTGGACAATGTTAACGAAAACGTGAGCGCCTCTAACAGCCGTATCCGTGACGTTGACTTCGCAAAAGAGACGACGCAGTTTACGAAATCTCAGATCCTGCAGCAGTCTGGTACGTCTATACTTGCACAAGCGAAGCAGGCTCCATCAGCTGCTTTGAGCCTGCTAGGATAATAGAGATGTAGCAGAAATGACGGTGAGTGTGCTACTCGCCGTCTATAGCTAACAGGAGGTGAATTAAGATGGACATATCATCCGTTTCGACATCATCCCTGTCTCATGTGACTCCACAGTCCGGCACAAAAGTTGCTAGCAGTAAAGAATCTGTGGGGGGGACTAAACCCGAAATCACAAACCAGCAGCAAATGGCAGAAAGTGCAGAAAAACTGTCCAAGCGTCGTGCAGAACAAATTAACAAATTTGAAAGCACACGTGAGGTACAGCAAGCACAGCTTGAAACGCTGGTTGAGCGACTAGATGAGTTTGTGTCTACCTTTAACAAAGGCTTATCATTCCGACTCGATGACGATTCTGGCAAGAGTATTATCACTGTTTATGAAATGAGTAGTGGTGATATTATTCGACAGATTCCGGAGAAGGAAATGCTAGAGCTAGCACAGCAACTGTCTCTTCATGCGAGGGGACTGGTTGCAGAAAAGGTATAACTGAGGTGAGTAAATAATGGGTTTAAGCGCAACAAACGTTTGGTAGTGGAATGGACATTGGTTCCATGGTCAGCAAAATTGTTGATGCCGAGCGCGCGCCCAAACAAGAGCGTATCGTTAAGAACATGAATGATGTTGAAACTAACATCAGTGCTTACGGTAGGCTCAAAACTTCCCTCGATACGATGAAAGATCTGATGTTTGATTTTCGTCGTGATAATACCTTTGCGGCGCGGAGTACGGTTTCAGATAACGCCGAAACCGTCTCCGCTACCGCTGACCACCAAGCCGTGACTGGCGTCTACTCTATCGACGTACAGCAATTAGCCCAATCACACAAACTGGTATCCGATGGATTGGATCCCAAAGCGGATTTTGGCGCTGGAAAACTGACATTAAATCTCGGTGGTCGCGCGACGACCATCGATATTGCGGAAGACAACAGCTCTCTGTTGGATATCGTTCGAACTATCAATAGTCACCCTTCCAATCCAGGTATTAAAGCCTCAGTCATTAATGATGATAGCGGGGCACGTTTGATTCTTGGTGGAGATAAAGCAGGTGCTGACAATCAACTCGCATTGTCAGTTAATGCACCGATAACCAGCCCACTTCAAGCATTCGCGTTTAATCCTGCCAGTCAAAGCAATGCGATGAATGAGATGCAAGCGGCGAAAGATGCGCGCATTTTAATTGATGGGTTGGCGTCGGTCTCCAGTGACACGAATACCTTTTCTGACGCAATTCGAGGCGTCGACATTGAGGTATCTAAGCTGACAATGCCAGAAGATGGCCCTGTTACCATTACCGTTGATGAAGATCGTGACAAAGTAAAAGCATCATTGGCTGAGTTTGTTGATGCGTATAACGCCTTCTATCAAGTCACGAAAGCTTTATCTAAGTACGACCCTGAAACGCAGCAAGGCGGTCCGCTGGTTGGCGACAGTGTTATTCGCTCTGCGGTCAATCAAATGCGCTCACTTTTTTCAACGCCGATCGAAGGCGCGCCGGATTCTCTTAAAACGTTGAGTGAGTTAGGGATTTCAACCACCATGGACGGCCGACTAGAGGTGAATAACGCTATGTTGGACAAGCAGCTGAATCGGAATTTTTCTGCGCTTGAAGGCTTTTTTGGTGGTAACAATGGCTTTGCTCGAAAAGTGGAAGAGACGGTTCAGTCATTTACTGGCTTCACCGGAACGATACGCAACCGAGAGAGCAGCCTTGGTGATCAAAGGATACGTTTGCAAGATGAGCAAGAAACGTTAGATCGTCGTATGCAAGGTCTAGAAGATCGCACGTTGCGACAATTTTCCACCATGGACAATGCCATGGGTGAGATGCAATCGCAGCTATCGGCCATGATGAATATCATGCCGTCAGGGTAAGAAAAGTGACCATGTCCACGATATTGATGCAATTAGAAACAATAGACGGTTGCCTATTGGCTGCGCTTACAGAAGGGAATGTTGACCCTGATGAAATGGCACGGTTATTGAATGAAAGAAAACAATGTCTGGCAGAGATCACTATATTGCCGGATCCACCAGAAAAAGAAGCTTGGTCGGTAGCGATTTCCCGAACCGAGCATATTTACAGTTTGATAAAAAGACATCGCGACAGTGCTGCAGCCGACGCCAGTCGTTATTTAAAAGGGCGTAAGTCAGTACAACTTTATAAAAAATTCGAGTAGGTGAGGGTTGTTATGAGAGGGTCACTTCAGGCCTATAAAAAGGTGTCCGTGGACAGCCAGTTGAGCGCTGCATCGCCGCACAAGGTGATTCAGATGCTAATGGCCGGTGCGATTGAACGCCTGATCCAAGGCAAAGCGGCCATGTTACAAGGCGATATTGCCGTTAAGGGTGAGCGCTTAGGCAAAGCATTGGATATCGTTATTAGTTTAAGAACGTGCCTATCTATGGATGAAGGTGGGGAAATTGCCTCCAATCTTGATGCGCTCTATGACTTTATGATCCGTCAAATCTCTGAAGCAAACAGGGACAATCACGATGCCCCGATCGACGACGTGATCGATATTTTGCGCGAAATTAAGTCAGCGTGGGATCAAATACCCGCTGAATATCACAATATCACTCAAGCAGACGCATAAAACCGCCTCATTTTCACTACAATCTAATCTGTCTTGGCACAAGAGTCACAGCTTTGTGTGGTCTCTTGTTGCCTTATACCAAGCAATAACTACAATAGCTGGATTATTCTGTCGTGGGCGGTATTATGCCCGTCGACGACATTGATGGTTTTGGGGCAGATATATCTCACACATGCAAGGTTTAACGAAGATTCTTGTAATCGAAGATGATGAAAAGTTTCGTCACGATGTAGGCGTTATCTTGGAGTTTATTGGTGAGCAATACCTGCTATGTTCAACCACTGAACTAAATGATTCGCACTGGAAGCAAGCGGGAGGCGTTTGTTTTCTGGGTAATATTCACTCACCTCAGCGTTTATCCCAGGTGCTAGATAACCTGGTCATTAATAACCACATACCGGTTATTGCGCTTGCTAAACACAAAACAGAATTATCTGGTTTACCGAATTTTGTGGGTGAACTGGAATTGCCATTGAATTATCCGCAATTGGCGGATGCGCTTAGACATTGTCAGGAATTTTCAGGCAAGCACGCATTTAATATCCCGCAACTTAGTCGAAAAAATACACTATTTCGCAGCATGGTTGGGCGCAGTGCGTCTATCAGTGATGTACGCCATTTGATTGAGCAAGTCGCCAGCACTGATGCCAGTGTTTTGATTCTTGGCGAGTCAGGCACGGGCAAAGAAGTGGTTGCGCGTAATATTCACTACCATTCTCCGCGTGGTAAAGGGCCATTTGTCCCTGTGAACTGTGGTGCCATACCGCCAGAGTTGCTTGAGAGCGAACTGTTCGGTCATGAAAAAGGCGCGTTTACTGGTGCTATCTCTGCGCGTAAAGGACGTTTTGAAATGGCAGAAGGTGGGACCCTGTTTCTCGATGAAATCGGTGACATGCCACAGCCTATGCAAGTGAAACTGCTACGTGTTTTGCAAGAGCGTTGTTTCGAACGTGTCGGTGGCAACAAAACCATTCAATCAAATGTGCGTGTAGTCGCGGCGACTCACCGCAATCTCGATGCCATGATTGAAGAAGGCTCATTCCGCGAAGATCTGTTCTATCGCTTGAATGTGTTTCCTATCGAAATGCCTGCGCTGAGAGAGCGAATTGAAGATATTCCTCTTTTGATTCAAGAGTTAATGACGCGACTTGAGGCTGAAGGCGGAAACCAGGTTCATCTAACACCTCGTGCGGTTTCATCATTGGTTGAACATGATTGGCCGGGCAATGTTCGTGAATTGGCGAATCTGATCGAACGCATGGTTATTCTTTATCCTGGCCAGATGGTCGATGTTAATCGTCTACCGAAGAAATATCGTTACAGCGATATTCCAGAGTTTCAGCCCGAGCAATTTGTTCATGTTGAGGACTGTGAAGTGCTGGAACGCGAAGCGCTGCACGCTGTTTTTGCTATGGATGAACATGAAGAAGACATGCCAGGCTTTGCAAGTTCGCCAGTTTCAGGTCTTCCACCTGAAGGTGTTGATTTAAAAGCGATGCTTGCAGATCTTGAAGTCGATATGATTCGACAGGCGTTGGAAGCCCAAATGGGTATCGTTGCACGAGCTGCAGATATGCTAGGCATGCGCCGAACGACCTTAGTTGAGAAAATGCGCAAGTACAGCCTTAACAAAGAAGACATTGCCATCTAAAACAGCCGTTTAGATGCTTTGAAAAAGCGAAGTCAAAAAAATGACTTCGCTTTTTTGTTTCTCATTCAAATAAACTGTTGATTTAAATCATTTAATTATTGGCACATTATCTGCTTAATGCTATTCAGCGTCAGAAATAAAGAGCTGAAAGTATAAGACAATGGAAGCCAAAAACTCACCATTAGGGACCGTCGATCAGCAGGTTCTTCGATACAAACAAGTTTTAGATGTGATGCCTGCTGGCGTTATTTTACTCGATCCCTTTGGTCGTGTAGCGGAGGCTAATCCCGAAGCACATCGCCTGCTAGGCGCGCCACTTGAACAAGAACGTTGGGTTGATGTGATTAATCGCGCCTTTTCGCCGCGAGAAGATGATGGCCATGAAGTCTCGCTCCGAGACGGTCGTCGCGTAAAGTTGGCGATATCTGCTTCGGCATCTGGTCAACTGATACTCATCACTGACATGACAGAAACGCGATTGTTACAGTCTCGTTTTAGTGATCTTCAACGTTTGTCGTCACTGGGTAAAATGGTGGCATCTTTGGCTCACCAAGTCAGAACTCCCTTGTCGAGCGCATTACTTTATGCTGCCAATCTCGGCGCGAATAATCTCAATGAGCCTACTCGAAAACGCTTTCAAATGAAGCTGGTGGACAGGCTTCATGATCTTGAAAAGCAGGTTAACGACATGCTGTTATTCGCCAAAGGTGGTGACAACAAGGTGGTTGACAATTTTTCACTCGAACAGCTGCTCAATGAATTCGAACCCATGGTCGAAGCGCTGGTAAACAACCAGAACGTTGACTTTGAAATCAACTGCGATGACGAATCGCTTCAGTTGCTTGGCAACGTGAATGCGCTGGCAAGTGCTCTCTCAAACCTGGTGGTTAATGCCATTCAAGTGGCAGGAAAGAGCTGCAAGGTTGTTGTCGATGCTCGAGAGATGAACGGGCAAGTATTCCTCTCCGTTGCCGATAACGGCCCCGGTATAGAGAAAGCACTGCAAAGTAAAATACTCGAACCGTTTTTCACCACGCGACAGCAGGGCACAGGTCTTGGTCTCGCCGTTGTACAAATGGTCTGCCATGCCCACAAAGGTAGGCTGACGTTGCAATCTCAACCAGGTCAGGGTGCCTGTTTCACACTCTGTCTGCCCATGGCAGAACACTGCGATATCGAGCAGCAAAAGGTATCAGGAGAAGCACAATGAATCAGAGCAAAGTACTTATCGTAGAAGATGATGAAGGATTGCGTGAAGCCTTGGTCGATACGCTGGCGCTCGCGGGCTACCAGTGGCTGGAAGCGGACAGTGCTGAGCAAGCATTGCTTCTGTTAAAGCATGAATCCGTTGATATCGTGGTGTCTGATGTGCAAATGGCGGGCATGGATGGGTTGGGATTGCTCAGAAACCTCAAGCTGCATCATCCTAAGTTACCTGTTTTACTGATGACGGCATATGCCAATATTCAAGACGCGGTTGCTGCGATGAAAGAGGGTGCTATTGATTACATGGCAAAACCCTTTGCACCTGAAGTGCTCCTCAACATGGTGAGTCGCTATGCGCCAGTGAAAACGGATAATACGGATGCGGTGGTGGCAGACCCAAAAAGTTTGGCGCTCATTGCGTTGGCCGACAAAGTCGCTAAGACAGATGCAAATGTCATGATTTTGGGTCCAAGTGGTTCAGGCAAAGAGGTCATGGCGCGTCATATCCATCGCCAATCATTACGTCCTGATGGTCCTTTTGTTGCTATTAATTGTGCCGCCATTCCAGAGAATATGCTGGAAGCGACGCTGTTTGGTTACGAAAAAGGCGCATTTACGGGTGCAGTTCAAGCTTGTCCTGGGAAATTTGAACAAGCACAAGGCGGGACTATTTTACTTGATGAAATCAGTGAGATGGACTTGTCATTGCAAGCCAAATTACTGCGTGTGCTGCAAGAGCGAGAAGTTGAACGCTTAGGGAGCCGCAAGAGTATCAAGCTTGATGTTCGCGTATTGGCGACAAGTAACCGAGACCTTCGTCAGTACGTCGAAGAAGGGAATTTTCGCGAAGATTTGTACTATCGCCTCAATGTTTTCCCAATTTCATGGCTGCCACTTTGCGAACGCACTGGAGACATTCTGCCACTGGCTAAACACTTACTTCTGCGTCACTGCAGTAAATTGGGTGAGCCAGCACCAAATCTTGAGCCTTGTGCGATTAAAAAACTGGGGGTTTATCGTTGGCCGGGCAATGTTCGCGAGCTAGATAATGTTATGCAACGCGCGTTGATTTTATGTCAGAAAGACAGAATCGAAGCGAATGACATTTTACTTGAAGGCATTGATTGGCAAGATGCCAGCAGTTTCCAATCGCTGGTTTCAGGCAAAGATATTGCGCAACCTAGCATTCAACCTCAAGCGATACCGACCAAAATAGAGGACATTTCGAGCGCGGCGAATGAAGGTCTAGGCGGTGAACTGAGAGAACAAGAGTTCGCGATTATTCTGGAAACCATCCGCGCGTGTGAAGGGCGTCGGAAAGACGTCGCGGAACGTCTAGGGATAAGCCCTCGAACCTTACGTTATAAGTTAGCAAAAATGCGAGATGCGGGGATCGACATTCCTCAGTAAAGCACTGCTTTTTAGTGAGTTAATACGTTATAATTTCTGGCTCGATAGTTGCATAAATATTAGTCAGATTAGCCGTTAACACATATACGGCGCGGATTGCCAAAGTTTTGACAGTGAGGATGGACCATGAAAATCAACCCGATGCAGCACGAAATGCAAACCATGGCATTGGATGCAAAAAACGTGGGTCGTGTCGCCACTGGTCAGCAAGTCTCACAAGACTTTGGCGAGCTTTTATCTACTGCAATCAATCATGTGAACACATTACAAAAATCGTCAGGAGAGCTGGCAACGCGTTTTGACCAAGGTGATCGAAGTGTCAGTTTGGCTGATGTAATGTTAGCGCGAAACAAGTCCAGTGTGGCGTTTGATGCGACGGTTCAAACACGTAATAAACTCGTCGAAGTTTATAAAGAACTGATGAACATGCCTGTTTAAAGTAGGAAGTAACCCGTGGCGGATGATAGTGACAACACGCAACTAGCCGTATCAGGTGGCGCAGCACTGCCAATGGCATCTGATGGTGGCTCGTTAAACGATCCAGATTTAATGGAACGCGATGTTTCGTCGTCCAGTGGTCCACTGGGAGGCATCGACATTGCGCGTCAATTGATCCTGATCGCCTCGGTGGTGATCTGCCTTTCCTTACTTGTGCTTCTGTTTATCTGGGTGCAAGAGCCAGAAATGCGCCCACTAGGTTCATATGAAACTGAAGAGTTGATCCCTATTCTGGATCATCTCGACACTCAAAAAACCGACTACCAACTGGAAGGCAATACCATTCGCGTTCCGGTCAAAGAATATTCCTCTATCAAGCTCAACCTCAGTCGTGCCGGTCTTAACTCCGCCCGTGAAGAGGGTGACGATATTTTGATGCAAGACATGGGCTTTGGTGTTTCTCAACAGCTTGAGCGAGAGCGTCTTAAACTCAGTCGTGAACGTCAACTTGCCGCTGCCATCGAAAAAATTCGGACCGTCAGTAAAGCGCGTGTTTTGTTGGCCATGCCTAAGCAAAGTGTATTTGTTCGTCACAACCAAGATGCGTCTGCGACCGTCTTTTTGACCGTACGCGGAACCACGCAGTTGGGGCAAGAAGAGGTGGATTCGATTGTCGATATGGTGGCGTCTGCGGTTCCAAGCCTCAAACCTACTCGTGTCACGGTGACCGATCAACATGGTCGACTACTGAGTTCGGGCAATGAGAGTTCGATGGCGTCACAGCGCCGTAAAGAATACGAACTTGAGCGTAAACAAGAACAAGCTCTGCGGGGGAAAATTGACTCGATTTTGATCCCTGTGCTTGGGCTGGGTAATTATACGTCTCAGGTCGACGTAACTATGGATTTCAGCGCCGTTGAAGAAACGCGTAAGCGCTTTGACCCTGCTACCTCGTCTACGCGAAGCGAATACACCCGTGAGAATTACAATAACAGTGATTACGTCGCTGGTATCCCCGGGGCTTTGAGTAATCAGCCTCCTGCAGATGCAGCGATCCCTGAAGATGTGAATGATCTGAAAAACGGTGGTGCAGGCGATAAAGGCTCGCTCAGTCGTGAAGCAACGCGTAATTATGAACTGGATACCACCATTAGCCATCGCCGCGCACAAACAGGCACTGTCGCAAGGCAAACCGTGTCCGTTGCGGTGGACTATATCTCAAGCACCAACCCCGAAACCGGTGAAATCACGCGGACTCCGGTGGGCGAACCAGAACTTGAAAAAATTCGCCGCTTATTGATTGGTGGGGTTGGTTACTCAGAATTACGTGGTGATGTGTTAGACGTCATTGCTATGCCGTTTGCAATACCAGAAGTGGAAGCCCTTGGCGAAGTGCCAATCTGGGAGCACCCGAATTTCAACGATTGGGTTCGTTGGTTGGCTGCAGCGTTGGTTGTTATCGTCGTGGTCTTGGTGCTGGTGCGTCCTGCACTGTCGAAGCTTATCAACCCAGCGAGAGACGACGATTCCATGCTCGGGCCTAATGGAGAAATGTTGGGGCCAGATGGCTTGCCATTGAGTCCAGACGACGACATTGGCCTTATTGGTGCAGATTTAGATGGCTCCGGCAGCTTTGCAATGAGTTCATCGAATTTGAATTTACCAGATCTGCATAAAGACGAAGACCTGCTCAAAGCGATTCGAGCATTGGTTGCCAATGAACCAGATCTTGCTGCGCAGGTCGTGAAAAGTTGGGTGAGTGAAGATGCCTCCTAAAGATGATGAAAATGGTTCGGGTAAGGAATTTGATGTTACCCAACTGTCAGGAATAGATAAGGCTGCGATTTTATTGCTGAGTCTCACTGAGCAAGATGCAGCGAGCATTATTCGCCACTTAGAGCCTAAGCAGGTTCAAAAAGTGGGCGGTGCCATGACCCAGATGAAAGATCTGAGTCAGGAAATGGTCGCGGCGGTGCACCGAAACTTCCTTGAAGATATTCAACGTTTTACCTCTATAGGTATGGGCAGTGAAGACTTTGTTCGTAACGCACTGATTGCCGCACTGGGTGAAGACAAAGCCAATAACTTGGTTGATCAAATCCTATTAGGTAGTGGCTCTAAAGGTCTGGATTCGCTCAAGTGGATGGATCCCCGTCAGGTGGCCACCATCATTTTGAACGAGCACCCTCAAATACAAACCATCGTACTTTCGTACCTTGAGCCAGAACAGTCTGCGGAAATCCTTACTCAATTTGCAGAACGTGATGCTCTTGACCTTGTGATGCGTATTGCCAACCTTGAAGAAGTTCAGCCAGCCGCATTGCATGAACTGAATGAAATCATGGAGAAACAGTTTGCTGGTCAAGCGGGTGCGCAAGCAGCCAAAATTGGTGGCTTGAAAGCAGCTGCAGACATCATGAACTACATGGACAATGCGCTCGAATCCGCATTGATGGAGCAAATCGGACAAAACGACGAAGAAATGGCATCGCAGATCCAGGATCTTATGTTTGTGTTCGACAACCTGTCAGACGTCGACGACCGTGGTATCCAAGCCATACTCAAAGACGTTCCTCAAGAAGCGCTTCAAAAAGCGCTCAAAGGTGCAGAAGAAGGGCTACGCGAAAAAATCTTTGCCAATATGTCCAAGCGTGCTGCCGAAATGCTGCAAGACGACTTGGAAGCCATGGGCCCGATTCGTGTTTCCGATGTGGAAGCGGCGCAGAAAGAAATTCTCTCTGTGGCACGTAGACTGTCTGATGCTGGCGAAATCATGCTAAGTGGCGGCGGTGCGGACGAGTTCCTCTAACCATGCAGAAGCAGGTAGAGAAATGGCATACGCAAGTTGAAACACAGATGAAAAGTAAAGGTGTAGCATGAGCTTAGATCGTCGTCGTGGGTACATTCGTGCCACTGAGGAGCAAGATAACGCCTTAGAACGTTGGTCGATTCCTAGCTATGGAAGCGCGGTTGCTGCGCCGAAAGATACTGCGCTTAACTATGATCCAAGTTGGGAGCCACCAGAGCCCGTTGATGAAGATCAAGAGCCTGAGATTGAACTCACCATGCTCACTGCGGATGCGTTGGAAGGTATCCGACAGTCTGCAGTTGATGAAGGCATGGAGGAGGGGCGATCGGCTGGATTTGAAGAAGGCCGAGAAGCTGGCTTCGATGAAGGTAAAACAGCAGGATTCGAGCAAGGCAAAGAAGAAGGTTATCAGCAAGGGCTGACAGAAGGGCAGGTACTGATAGAAGAGCGTTGTCAGCATCTTGACGCCATGCTCGAAAAACTGGCATTTCCTCTGGTACAAATTGACCACCAAGTGCAGCAACAAGTCGTGGATATGGTCATGCACCTTGCAAAAGCCGTTATTCAAACGGAAGTGCTGACCAATCCCCAAATGATTTTAAACACCTTACGTGAAGCGGTGAACGCGTTGCCAATGACTGGACGTCAAATCACCATTTATTTGCATCCAGACGATATGGATGTGGTGACCGCCGCGCACAGCGAAGCGTCTTTGCGCGATCGCGAATGGCGATTGATTGCTGAGCCTGCGTTAAATCGTGGAGATATTCAGGTCGCGTGCGGAGACTCCGTCGTGGATTACCGCATAGAAGATCGTATCAAACAAATTTTGGCGCGTTTTGTTGGCCAAAACCTCTCCCGCGAACCGAATACGCCGGAAGACTATGTTGATGTCATGCTCGGTGCGGATAAAGTTGTGCCACCAGAGTCTGAACAAGCCGTTTCCGCCGAACATGATGACGTGACTGAAACAAGCCATGTTGAGCAGAGCAGTGCTGACCAGCTAGACGTTGATCCAAATAGTGCTGATGATTCAGCGCATGAATCACAAGCCTCAGAAGAACAAGAAACCACGTTAGACCAAACTACCCCAACAGGTGATGCCGGAGAACATGATGGTCAGCCTGTCTGAAAAGCTCGAAGCCTTAACGCTTGATAACCTGTCTATGCGCCCCGTTGCCTCAGGCAAGTTGGTGCGTGTTGTCGGGTTGACGCTTGAAGCTATTGGTTGCCGCGCGCCAGTCGGCAGTTTGTGCAAAGTGGAAACCCTCAATGGCAACATTGAAGCGGAAGTGGTTGGTTTTTCGGGTGATACACTCTACTTGATGCCCAGTGAACAAATCTTTGGGGTGATGCCGGGAGCACGCGTCACGCCGATGTCAGAAGAGCAGGGCATCCCCGTAGGTTTTGAGCTGCTGGGACGTGTCATTGATGGTGTCGGCAACCCGCTTGACAGTCTGGGTGACATTTTTACCGGACAAACTGCATCGTTTACGCCAGCAACGATAAACCCTCTTGCCAGAAAACCTATCGATACACCTCTAGATGTGGGTATTAAAGCCATTAACGGTCTGTTGACCGTGGGTAAAGGTCAGCGTATCGGCTTGTTTGCCGGTTCTGGTGTAGGTAAATCTGTGACGTTGGGCATGATGACCCGAGGCACGACGGCACAAGTTGTCGTGGTTGGCTTGATTGGCGAACGTGGCCGAGAAGTTAAAGAATTTATTGATGAAATCCTTGGCGTTGAAGGGCGTGCACGTTCTGTCGTGATTGCCGCCCCTGCGGATGCATCCCCACTCATGCGTTTAAAGGGCTGCCAAACTGCACTGACTATCGCTGAATATTTCCGTGATCAAGGGTTAGATGTGTTACTGCTAATGGACTCCTTGACCCGTTTTGCGCAGGCGCAGCGTGAGATTGCGCTGTCTGTCGGTGAGCCACCGGCCACCAAAGGTTATCCGCCATCTGTGTTTGCTAAATTGCCCGCGCTGGTAGAACGCGCCGGTAATGGTGATGAAGGGCAAGGCTCTATTACCGCATTTTTTACCGTGCTAACCGAAGGTGATGATTTGCAGGACCCCATCGCCGATGCGGCGCGCGCGATTTTGGATGGTCACATCGTGTTGTCGCGAGAAATGGCGGATGCGGGGCATTATCCGGCAATTGATGTCGAACGTTCTGTCAGCCGTGTTATGCCCAATATTGTTAACGACGAACACATGCTAATGGCTCGTGCCGTGCGGCAAATTCTCTCCGTTTGTCGTAAAAATCAGGATTTGGTTTCTATTGGCGCGTATAAGCCGGGTACTGATCAAGGTATTGATCAGGCCTTCACATTGAAACCAAGGCTTGATGGCTACCTACAACAAGGCATGAAAGAAGTGGTGCCCTATGACATGTGCGTCAACATGTTACGTTCTTCTTTGCAGTAGGTGATATATGTCTTCTAACGCCATGAATTTGTTACTTGAACAGGCCAAAAATACGGAGCATCAAGCGCATTTGATTTTGGTTGCCGCTCAACAAGAATTGCAGGGATATTACGTGCAAGTTGAGCAGATTGAACATTACCGCCTAGAATATTTTCGTCAGATGTCCGATCGTGGTCGGCAAGGGCTAAGTGCTAGCAGTTATGGTCACCTCAACCGCTTTATCGTTCAGCTTGATGAGACATTGGCAAAACAACGCCAGGCGGCAAGTGAGTTTGAAGACAATGTTGAGCGCTGTCGTGAACATTGGCAGCAATGTCGACAGAAAACGCGCTCGATAGAATGGTTGATTGAAAAACGCCTCAAGGAAGAAAAAATGCGGGCTGAACGTCTGGATCAAAAACAGATGGATGAGTTTGCTACCCTCGCTTTTTCCCGTCAAAAAAGCCGTTTCTAGTCACTTGGCCTGATAATTGCTTCAAATCCTGTAACGAATGGTCAGCCTACACAGACTGCCCTTTAACGACAAAGTTTCTGAAGCGGGATCACTATGAGCCAAACCAGTTTCTTACTCTCAGGCGTTTCTAACAATAAAGCAGCCCTAGTCGAAGGCAAGGGCGTTTTGTCTCCCGAAGTCTCTGAAAGTGAAGGTGAAGGATTTTTCGCTCAACTTGCTCAGTTGGTTTCCGGTGACGGCGACGCAACAACTGAACTAGCCAGCGACGCTGCTTTAACTGAAGGTGATGCCGCAAGCGAAGAAGCCATCAGTGATGCCTTGCTAAAATCCATGACGCTTGCCGACGGTGAAGATGCCGAAAACTTGGCGCATAAGGGAGAAAACCTTGACGCTGAAGGCCTATCAGCCAGTGAAGGAAAGCCTTCTCTGACGACGAACAAAGACAGTGAAGATGCCGCATTGGCACTTAAAAGTGATGCCAAAAATGCAGAGGGTGGAAAATCCGCCCCGCAACAGCTAGCCAAGCAAGACGGTGAGGCCTTGTTGCAGCGTCTTAACGAATCCAGTCAAGCGCTACAAAGTGAAGCCATAGTGACCGATGATGGCGTAGCCGTTCCGGTCGATGAGCTCGATAAATTAGCGTCTGGCAAAAAGTTGCCGTCTGAGAGTGATACTGAACTTGCCGTCGATTCTGCGTTGCTGGCAAAGCAAAGCGTAGTGTTGGCAAAAAATGAAAAACTATCTGTTGAAGAAAACCCAGCCTTGTTATCTCAGCAAGCTAGGATGAGCGAGGCAGGACAGCCTGTTTTAACCAACGCTTTGCTGTCAGATGCTGAAAAATCTGCTTTGACTGATAAAACCATCACCGAGAATGATGCCTCAGACGCGCTTCTTGGTGAGCAACAAGCAGCCCTCGTTTCTGGATTGGGTGGCATGAGCGAGTCAGCAGAAACAGTGGCTCCTGCAATATTAGCCGCGGCAAGTGCTGAAACGTTATCGGACGCTGAACGCGCTGCGTTACTTTCAGCAGAAATGGCGCAGGTGCAATCGCCATTAACGCAGACACAGATTAGTGGCACAGCGACACAGGCTGTAGTAGCCGATGCCGAGGGTGAAATCACCCCTGAAATGTTGGCAAAAGCCGGTGTTGCGTTTGAGTCACTGCCTAAAAGTCAGCTAGACGCGATGCTTCGCGCTCAAGCCTTGGCTTCGCAATCTGGACTGGCTTCTCCGCTGGCAGCCGATGGCGAACCCAGTGCTTTGATGAATGAGTTAAACGCCCGAGGCTTGTCCACCCAAGCACAAGCGAACATGACCCAAACTGCGTCAGCGGTGCATGCAGCAGTGAATCCTCCAGCTGCGCAAGCTACTGCAATGTCAGCGTTCGCTGCGATTCCGTGGACACCTGCTGCGGCTAGTGATGGTCAACCGAAATTGAACGCAAGCAGCGCAGCGTTAGAAGCGGCATCGGCAAAAGCGCTGACAGAAACAACCCGACCGGGCACTGATGTAAAAACCGAACAATTGGCCCAGCAGTTAGCATCAAGCTTTGGAAATCAAAGTTCGACCACGGCAGCGCGATTGGACACCACCGTTGCACAGAGCCCATTGCAGATGAGCCAGAATCAAGGTGATGCAGCCAACGCTTTGTCAGAACGTGTCAACGTCATGTTGTCGAAAAACCTGAAACATGTTGATATTCGTTTAGATCCGCCGGAACTTGGCCGGATGCAGATTAAATTATCAATGAATCAAGATCAGGCATCCGTACAGTTTACGGTTGCCAACCAAGCCGCAAGGGAATTGGTAGAGCAATCCATGCCACGTCTTCGTGAAATGATGCAACAGCAAGGTTTGCAACTTTCGCAGTCTTCGGTGCAGCAGCAAGATACAGGCGGGCGTCAGTCCTTTGCTGGAAGCCAATCCCAACAAGGTGATGGCCAAGGTGGGCAGGGTAGACAAAGTGAATCATCGGGTTTTGGTCGCGGCGATGGCGATCATGAACTTGACCGCTCCAGTACCAACCATGAGCTGTACGTCAACTCATCAAAAGACAGCATTGACTATTATGCTTAATGTAGCATTTATGATTTGCATGTATTGAGATTGAAATTCGATTAAACCGAAAAATGAGGTGAGTCATGGCAGACGAAGATATCGAAGCAGGCGGTGGTGGTGGTAAAAAGAAACTGATTATTATTATCGTCGCGGTATTGGTGTTGTTAGGCGGTGGTGCTGGTGCTTTTTTATTCCTCATGGGAGGAGATAATAGCGCGGCACAAGAAGATATCGTGATTGAAGAAGCCGAACCGGTGAATCTTCAGGCAATTTATGTCACCTTGCAGCAGCCGTTTGTGTTCAACGTGACAGGAGACATGCAACAGAGATTGGTGCAAGTGAATGTCCAGCTGATGGTGCGTGGCGATAGAAATGAAACTATGGCGAAACAGAATTTGCCTCTGGTTGAGCACAGTCTCCTGACGACATTTGGGGCTGCAACCGTGGAACAACTTCGTACGCCGCAAGGACAAGTGGAAGTCCGAAAACAAGCAGTCGACACTGTTCAGGCTGCAATGGAAAAAGTCACCGGCAAAACTGTGGTTGAGCGGGTGTTGTTTACTGGCTTTGTAATGCAATAGGTGCAATGTGACCGATCTACTCAGTCAAGACGAAATTGATGCGCTTCTCCATGGTGTGGACGATGTAGAAGACGATGAACCCGAAGCGGGTGGTGGAGGCGATATTGCTTCTGCTTCCAACTTCGACTTCTCATCGCAAGACCGCATTGTCCGTGGGCGAATGCCCACACTGGAGCTGATTAACGAGCGTTTCGCGCGACATATGCGGATCAGCTTGTTCAACATGCTGCGTAAAAGTGCTGAAGTGTCGATTAACGGCGTTCAGATGGTGAAGTTTGGCGAATACCAAAACACCTTGTTTGTCCCCACCAGTTTGAACATGGTGCGCTTCCGTCCGCTTAAAGGCACGTCGTTAGTGACTATGGAAGCGAGACTGGTGTTTATCTTGGTGGAGAATTTCTTCGGCGGTGATGGTCGATTCCACGCCCGTATCGAAGGCCGTGAGTTTACACCCACGGAGCGTCGAGTGATTCAAATGCTATTGAAGCTGGTATTTGAAGATTACAAAGACGCGTGGGCGCCAGTGATGAAAGTCGAGTTTGAGTATCTCGACTCCGAAGTAAACCCGGCAATGGCGAACATTGTGAGCCCAACAGAAGTGATTGTTGTAAGCTCCTTCCACATTGAATTGGATGGTGGCGGTGGTGATTTCCACGTGGTGATGCCGTATTCCATGGTGGAGCCGATACGTGAATTACTTGATGCGGGTATCCAAAGTGACAAGATGGATACGGACCTTCGTTGGTCAAAAGCATTGCAAGATGAAGTGATGGATGTGGAAGTGGAGTTAACAGCGAAGCTGCTGGAAACCCAACTCTCTTTACGTGATTTGATGGAATTGGAAGTCGGGGATGTCATTCCGGTGAAAATGCCTGATGCCTGCACCGTTTTCGTTGAAGATTTGCCGACGTTCCGCGGGAAAATGGGACAAGCTAACGACAATCTTGCCATCAAAATCAGCGAAAAATTGAAACGCCCTGAAGTGGCGAAAAGCGACATCGTGCTGTTGGAAGAAGACATGTCAGATTTTGAGCATGCTGAAAACGGCAGAATTAACCACGATGAATAACACTGACAAACACGATGTGGTAGATAATCATGAGTGATGTAGAAGACGATTGGGCTGCGGCGCTTGCCGAACAGGCAGAAGTCGAAGGTGGGGATGACGTTCAAACGGCACCACTGGATGAATTGGTAGATGAAGCTCCGCCAATTAATGCCGATGAAGCCCGTAAGCTTGACGCTATTCTCGACATACCTGTCACCATTTCTATGGAAGTGGGGCGCACCAATATCAATATTCGTAACTTGCTGCAATTGAACCAAGGTTCGGTGGTGGAGTTGGATCGCCTCGCCGGTGAATCGCTGGATGTATTGGTGAATGGCACCTTGATTGCCCACGGCGAAGTGGTTGTGGTCAATGATAAGTTTGGTATTCGATTAACGGATGTGATCAGCCAGACAGAGCGTATCAAGAAACTGCGCTAACCGTTTTTTATTCGAACGGGTAATCGATCGCGATCGTACTGGCACGACCCCTGAATGCCATAAAAGATGCATAGAAAAAGCACGCCCCTAGTGGCGTGCTTTTTTTTCGGCCTGAATTTTGCTTAAACAAATAAATTGCTCAAAAAACGAATGTGAAGAAGAGAGAAAATGGCACACCTGCGACTGACTATATTGGGTTTACTTTTTACGCCAAGCGCGTTTGCAGCAACCTCAAACGGCCAAAATCTAGCCACAACCTTTGTTGCTCTGCTGGTGGTGATCGGTGTGATTTTTGGTTTGGCATGGGTGCTTAAGCGTATGCAAGTTCCTTCTTTGATGGGTGCTAAGTCAGGGCTCAAGGTCGTTAGCCAAATACCACTTGGACAAAAAGAGCGTGTTGTTGTGCTCGATGTTAACGGTGAACAAGTCTTGGTGGGGGTCACGCCGCATCAAATCACTTTATTGAAAACGTTGGATACGCCCATTGCTGCGCCAGAGCAAGGTCCGTCCTTTTCTTCTCAACTTAATCAAATTCTGAGAAAAAATGATGCGTCTTAAATCTGTCAGTGCCATTTTTCTGGCGCTTTGTTGTTTTATTGTCACACCGTATGCGTTCGCGCAAGAAGAGCCAGCCCCCGCGACTGAAACGGTGACAGAAACCCTGATCAGTGAGGCCGGTGAAGCCTCAATGATGCAAGCCACCAATGGAGGCGGTGGTATTCCAGCGCTGACCATGACGGTCAATCCCGATGGGGGAGAAGACTATTCGGTGACGCTGCAAATTCTGGCGCTCATGACCGCGCTTGGATTCTTACCAGCGATTGTGATTTTGATGACCTCATTTACCCGTATTGTGGTGGTGATGTCGATATTGCGTCAGGCCATGGGCTTGCAACAAACACCGTCGAATCAGGTCATCATTGGCATCGCCATGTTCCTCACCTTTTTTGTGATGTCACCTGTTATCGACCGAATGAATGTCACTGCCGTTCAGCCATACCTCAATGAAGAAATTAGTTCCCGCGAAGCATTTGACCTTGTGCAGATCCCGCTGAGAGAGTTCATGCTCAAGCAAACGCGAGTGAAAGACTTAGAAACCTTTGTGAGTATGTCCGGCTCGGATGCCACAGAGACTGAGCAAGTCCCAATGACAGTGTTGATCCCTGCGTTCATCACGTCAGAGCTGAAAACCGCATTCCAGATCGGGTTTATGTTATTCCTTCCTTTTTTGATCATCGATCTGGTTGTGGCATCTGTGTTGATGGCGATGGGTATGATGATGCTATCACCCATGATTGTGTCCTTGCCGTTTAAGCTCATGCTGTTTGTGCTGGTGGATGGGTGGAACCTCATCTTGTCCACATTAGCCGGCAGTTTTGGGTAGGAGTTCGTTATGGCACCAGAAGCGTTTGTTGAGCTGTTTCAAGATGCGTTGTACCTGATACTTGTCATGGTCTGCGCCATCATTATTCCGGGTCTTATCGTGGGTTTAATCGTGGCTGTGTTCCAAGCCGCCACCTCAATCAATGAGCAAACCTTGAGTTTCCTGCCGCGTCTGATTGCGACGCTGGTTGCTATGATGGTGTTTGGTCACTGGATGACACGAATGCTGATGGAGTATTTCATCCGTTTGGTGGAAGAAATCCCCACGCTGCTGTATTGACTGAGCATTCAGCATGGAATATCCCGCGCACATTATTCTTGAGTGGATGGCCCAGTTCTTTTGGCCGTTGACACGCATCTCCGCCATGATGATGACCATGACGTTCTTTGGTGCGCGTTTTGTTCCGGTGCGCGTACGTTTGTATCTATCACTTGCGATTACTTTTGCTGTGATGCCTGCCATTCCCCGTATTCCAGACACCGTAGAGCTAGTCTCTTTTGGTGGTTTTTTGGTGTTGGCTCAACAACTACTGATTGGCATCGCGATGGGTACGATTACCCAATATGTGATGCAAACCTTTGTGTTGCTTGGTCAGATAATCGGTATGCAGTCGAGCCTTGGCTTCGCTTCAATGGTTGATCCCGCTAACGGCCAAAACACGCCCTTACTGGGGCAGTTTTACCTGTTTATCGCAACCATGCTTTTCCTTTCTACCGATGGGCATTTACAAATGCTGAGTCTGGTGGTGATGAGTTTCAAAAGCTTACCCATTGGCGAAACGTTGCAATCTGCAGATTATCGGGCGCTGACTGATTGGTTTGGCATCATGTTCAGCGTGGCATTGGGCATGGCATTGGCGGGCATTATTGCCCTGCTGACGGTCAACATTTCCTTTGGTGTGATGACCCGTGCCGCGCCTCAGTTAAACATTTTCTCGCTCGGCTTTTCCTTTGCCTTGCTGGTTGGTTTGATGATTTGCATGTATTTGCTCAGCGGGATCTTACCGCATTATCTGAACCACTGGGATACGGGTGTGAATGCCATCTGTGACTTGATTCGTCTCGACTGTAATGTGAGTGGAGGTGCCTAATGGCAGAAAACGAAGGCCAAGAACGCACAGAAGACGCCACGCCCCGAAGGCGTGAGCAGGCGCGAGAAAAAGGTCAAGTACCGCGCTCAAGAGAACTGGCATCAGTCGCCGTATTGGTGATAGGTGCCATCGCACTCATGTGGTTTGGCGAAAGCGTAGGTGAAGCGCTGATGGAAACCATGCGTAAGTTTTTTACGCTGTCGCGAGAGGAAATCTTTGACGTCACCCAGTTAGGGAGGATTATTTACGGTGCGATATTTCACGTCACTTGGCCATTGGCTCAGGTGTTGCTGATGTTGTTCGTTGCCGGTTTAATTGGCGCATCCGCACTGGGTGGGGTGTCGTTCTCTTGGGAAGCCGCAAGGCCTAAACTCTCGAAAATGAGCCCACTTCAGGGGATCAAACGCATGTTTGGCATGCAGAGTATGGTGGAGTTACTCAAATCGATTTTGAAAGTAGCACTGGTAGCAGGTGTGGCGTTTTACCTGATGTGGTCCAGTATTGGTGATTTTTATCAGCTAAACGTTGAAATGTTCCCCACCAATTTGTATCACGCCCTAGATATCTTGCTGAATTTTGTGCTTCTCATTTGCTGTTCTTTACTGGTCGTTGTCGCGATTGATGTGCCGTTCCAGATTTGGCAGCACAACGATCAGCTAAAAATGACGAAACAAGAAATTAAAGATGAATACAAAGATACCGAAGGTAAACCTGAGGTTAAAGGGCGTATTCGTATGCTCCAACGTGAAATGGCACAGCGCCGCATGATGGCGGAAGTCCCGTCTGCTGACGTGGTGATCACCAACCCAGAGCACTATTCGGTCGCTCTTCGCTATGACAGTAAAATAGACCGTGCCCCAGTCGTGGTCGCCAAAGGTTCGGATTTTATGGCGATTAAAATTCGAGAAGTTGCCGCACAGCATGACATTAGCATTGTCCCTGCACCTCCGTTGGCCCGTGCTGTGTATTACAGCACGGAACTGGAAGACCAAATTCCTGACGGTTTGTTCGCGGCGGTGGCACAATTGCTGGCTTACGTGTTCCAGCTAAAGCAGTATCAAAAGGGGCGTGGACGTAAACCGACGTCGTTGGCGGACCAACAACTCCCTATACCGACAGAATTACGTCGCTAGTTGGTTGAAATACGCACAATTTTTAGCAATATGTTGATATTAAAGCCTAAAAAAGATGGTTCGTTTTTTGCTTAGTAGTAAATAGTGATTTAGCCTGAGACAACAAACGACCCATGAAGCTTTCGTTGCCGTACATCAATAAGGTGCAAGAAAAACTCCCGTTCAAGCTTGGCGTCATGCCTGCAGTGGGTGCGCCGATATTGGTGCTCTCAGCGCTGGCGATGGTGATTTTACCCGTACCCGCTTTCTTGCTCGACATGTTCTTCTCTTTCAATATCGCCTTGTCGCTTGTTGTCCTGCTGGTGACCATTTACACCCGTAGACCTCTCGATTTCGCTGCGTTTCCAACCGTACTTCTTATCGCCACATTGCTGCGCTTGGCGCTGAACGTTGCGTCAACGCGAGTGGTCTTGTTGCACGGTCATGAAGGACCGGGTGCTGCGGGTCAGGTTATTGACGCTTTTGGTTCGGTGGTGATTGGTGGTAACTACGCTGTTGGCCTCGTTGTCTTCCTGATTTTGATGATTATCAACTTCATGGTTGTTACCAAAGGTGCTGGCCGTATTTCCGAAGTGAGCGCGCGCTTTACCTTGGACGCATTGCCAGGTAAACAAATGGCGATTGATGCCGACTTGAATGCTGGATTGATCAACCAAGACCAAGCACGTACGCGTCGTTCGGAAGTCACAAAAGAAGCTGACTTCTACGGTTCGATGGACGGTGCGTCGAAATTCGTAAAAGGCGATGCTATCGCAGGTATTTTGATTCTGGCGATCAATATCATCGGCGGCTTGTCGATTGGTATGGTTCAGCATAACGTCAGCTTCTCCGATGCCATTGAAATCTATACGCTGCTTACCATCGGTGATGGTCTCGTCGCACAAATCCCATCGCTTTTGCTCTCTATTGGCGCCGCTATCATGGTGACGCGTCAAAACACAGACGAAGACATGGGACAACAAGTGGTGTTCCAGCTTGTTGAAAACCCTAAAGCACTGATCATCGCGACGGGAATTTTGACCGTGATGGGCGTGGTGCCAGGTATGCCACATTTTCCTTTCCTGTCGTTGGCACTTGTTTGCGGTGGTTTTGCGTATTGGAAAACGCAACAGCGTGACAATGCTAAGAAGGCGGCAGAAGAAACGCCTAAACAAGATTTGGTCAAACCTAAACCGAAAGAGTTGTCGTGGGATGACGTACAACCCGTTGATGTTATTGGCTTAGAAGTAGGCTATCGCTTAATTCCTATGGTTGACCGAGACCAAGGTGGTGAGCTACTCGACCGTGTGAAAGGCGTGCGTAAAAAGCTGTCGCAGGATTTTGGTTTTCTCATCCCCCCTGTACATATTCGCGATAATCTCGAACTGCCACCTAACAGTTACCGCATTACCTTGATGGGCGTGGCTGTCGGTGAAGCCGATATTCGACCTGACAAAGAGTTGGCGATTAACCCAGGGCAAGTGTTTGGCCCGATTGAAGGCGAACCTACTGTTGACCCTGCATTCAACCTTGAAGCGGTTTGGATTGATAAATCTCAGCGTGAGCATGCGCAAGCGCTGGGTTATACCGTGGTTGATTCCGCCACGGTACTCGCGACACACTTAAGTCAGATGCTGACTAACAACGCAGAGCGTTTGTTGGGTCACGAAGAAGCACAAAATCTTATCGACATGCTGGCCAAGCAGGCGCCTCGTTTGGTTGAAGGGTTGATCCCCGACCTTGTGTCGCTGGGTGCGGTCGTGAAAGTGATGCAGAACTTGCTTAATGAAGCCATTCCTATTCGTGACGTTAGAACCATCATTCAGACACTCTCTGAGTACGCGCCGAAGAGTCAAGATCCTGACATTTTGACGGCCGCAGTGCGCATTTCGCTCAAGCGATTAATCGTACAAGAAATCAATGGTATAGAGCCTGAGTTGCCAGTGATTACGTTGGTTCCTGAGTTGGAACAGATATTGCATAAAACTATGCAGGCATCAGGTGGCGAGTCCACAGGTATAGAACCAGGGCTTGCTGAGCGATTGCAGCAAAGCTTGTCAGAGGCAACGCAGCAGCAGGAACTTCAGGGTGAACCCGCAGTATTGCTAACCTCAGGCGTTCTTCGCTCCACCTTAGCCAAGTTTGTTAAGAACACGATTCCGTCATTGCGCGTTCTGTCTTATCAGGAAGTGCCAGACGAAAAACAAATAAGAATTGTAAGAGCGGTTGGCAACTGATGCCGTGCATCAGTAAATCAGGACAACGATTTTGAAAATTAAACGATTTTTTGCCAAAGACATGCGTACAGCATTAGCCGAAGTGAAAGAAGCACTCGGCGCGGATGCGGTCATCATGTCGAACAAGAAAGTGACCGGCGGTGTCGAAATCGTGGCGGCTGTTGATACTGAAACGCCAACTCGTGATGTACGCAAGGAAGCCGCAAAAACACAAATGGCACAGAGTATGGATCGCGCTCAACAGCCTCGTCGCGTTGCTGATGACAAAGTCCATCTCCGACGTGACATCAACAAAGAAGCGGCCAGAAAACCATTAGGTGGTGCTCTTGGTAGCAAGTTTTCAAGCTTGCTGGATCGTTACCAGTCACAATTGCCAGACAATGAGCGTCTTGAAGAGCCTGAACCGGAAGTTGATTCACTCAGTGCTTTGCTTGCTCGTCAGAGTGACGTACGTCGTCGTGAAACAGAAGCAGCTTACGGCGCAGCGCAGCAGTCACTTCGTCGCCCCAATGGTGTTCAAGGCAACAATGCTCAAAAAGGCAATGCTCAAAATGGCAATGCGAAGGGCGGCAATGCAGGTGGTCAAGGCTACAGCTCAACAACGGCTCGAAGCAACCAGCAAGCCAAAGGTCAGGAACTCGATCGCCTATATCGTCAAAAACGTGACGACATGGAGCGCCGTGACCCAAGAACCGGTGCGCGTCAGGAAAATCGTCTTGACGACACTCGCAAAGAATTACGTAAGCCAGCGCCTCGACAACCGGACGAAATGGAATCGATGCGTAAAGAAATGGCAACAATTCGGAGCCTGTTGGAGCACCAATTATCAGGCTTAATGTGGCAAGAAGTTGAGCGTAAAGAGCCGCTTCGCGCCATGTTAATTAAACGACTCGAAAAAATGGGGATTTCACCCGTGCTGGCTGACCAGTTAGCAGGGTATATTCCGGAAGATACCGCACCGAATGAAGCTTGGTCAGAGTTGCTAGAACTTGTGGCAGATCAAGTGATTACTTCAAGCGAAAACCTATTGGAAACCGGTGGCGTCATTGCTCTTTTAGGGCCTACAGGCGTAGGGAAAACCACCACGATCGCGAAACTTGCGGCAAGGGCGGCAATGGACTTGGACCCAGAAGAAATAGCACTGGTGACAACAGATACATTTCGTATCGGCGCACACGAGCAACTTGCGACTTACGGCAGAATTTTAGGCTGTCCTGTAAAAGTTGCTAAAGATGCAGACACACTGGCCGATATTCTGTATCAGTTACGTCATCGTCGACTGATCCTCTTGGATACCGCAGGCATGGGCCAGCGTGATCTGAGGCTCTCAGAACAACTTGATACTCTGATCCAAAGTAGTGGTTCCCATATCCGAAGCTTACTTGTCTTACCCGCCACCTCACAGCGTCGCGTGTTACAAGAGACCATTGACCATTTTCGACGCATTCCCCTATCAGGGTGTGTGCTGACAAAATTGGATGAATCTCTCAGCCTAGGGGAGTTACTGAGCGTGACCATCGAAAATGCGCTTCCAGTGACTTATCTTGCTGACGGGCAACGAGTGCCAGAAGACATTCGTCATGCCAGTGGAAGATACCTGGTCAACAGGGCAAGTGAACTGATGGATCAAGATTCAGAGCAGCAAAACCATTTCTGGAGTCATGATGTACCAGAGTCGAATGCGGCGGACTTTTATGATTGAGACAACCATGCATGATCAAGCAAGCGGCCTCCGCCGTATGACAAACCCGACTCGCACCAAAGTGATCACCGTAACGGGTGGCAAAGGTGGCGTGGGCAAAACCAATATTACCTTGGGTATCGGCATGGCAATGGCGAAGCAAGGTAAAAAAGTCATGGTGTTGGATGCTGACTTGGGTTTGGCGAATATTGACGTGCTCTTGGGAATACGTGTAGGAAAAAACCTAAGCCATGTTATGCAAGGTGTCTGTGACCTTAAAGACATTATTGTAGAAGGGCCTCATGGCTTAAAGATTATTCCTGCGTCATCGGGAATGCGAGGCATGACAGAACTGTCAACGGCGCAACACGCGGGCCTTATTCGTGCGTTTGGTACCTTAGACGAAGAGGTGGATGTACTGCTTGTCGATACGGCAGCGGGTATTTCTGACATGGTGCTTAGCTTTTCACGAGCGGCGCAAGATGTACTGATTGTGGTGTGTGATGAGCCAACATCCATCACTGATGCCTACGCATTAATCAAGCTGCTAAGCCGTGAACATGGCGTTACTCGCTTCAAAATTGTGGCCAATATGGTGCGCAGTTATCGAGAAGGTCGCGATTTATTTACAAAATTAACGCGTGTAACAGAAAGATTTTTAAATGCTAATCTAGAATTAGTAGCATGTGTTCCATTAGATGAACGGGTGCGACAGTCTGTGAAGAAGCAAAAAGTGGTTGTGGATGCGTTTCCTCAATCGCCTGCAGCCCTCGCTTTGAATGCACTTGCGAACAAAGCGCTGACCTGGCCAGTACCTCGAAACCCAGGTGGGCATTTGGAGTTTTTTGTCGAGAGACTTCTTGTACGCGATGAAGCGGCAGGAGACTATCTCGGTGAATAGAGCGCTCACCTACAGCAGGACAGGAGCCTCAACGGAAACAGTGTTTGAGCAATATTCAACGCTAGTAAAGCGTATTGCTCATCATCTGGTTTCTCGTTTGCCCCCTAATGTGCAGGTTGATGATTTGATTCAGGCGGGCATGATTGGCCTGTTAGAAGCGCAACAAAACTATGACGCCTCAAAAGGGGCGAGTTTTGAAACCTATGCCGGGATCCGAATTCGTGGTGCCATGTTAGATGACATCCGAAAAGGTGACTGGGTTCCACGCTCTGTGCACAGAAACAACCGCCAGATCAGCGAAGTCATTTCGCAACTGGAAGGCGAGTTAGGACGAGATCCTAACGACAAAGAAATTGCGAAACGTTTGGGTATGAGCCTTGACCAGTATTATCAGATCCAAAATGATATCAATGCTGGGCGACTAATTGGTATCGAAGATCTAGGCGTTTCAGAAGATGCTTTCGTGACAGAAAAGCATCGCGAAGAGAACCTTCCCTTTGAGGAAGTCGCAGAAGATAGCTTTAAGGCGCACCTAGCTAAAGCCATCAAAGGACTCCCTGAAAGAGAAGCTTTGGTACTCTCTCTCTATTACGACGAGGAACTTAACCTCAAGGAGATTGGTGCCATTATCGGGGTCAGTGAATCCCGAGTTTGCCAGATTCAAAATCAGGCAATGCAGCGGTTACGGACCAAGCTAACTGCTTGGTCAAAGTAAGTTTTTATAATTATAAGGGACCTCACCGGAGGCAACTTTGGATACAAATATGAAAATCCTCATTGTTGATGACTTCTCAACAATGCGACGTATAGTTAAAAACCTCCTTCGTGATCTGGGTTTCAACAACACCGTTGAAGCAGATGACGGCTTAACAGCACTGCCTATTCTCAAGAAAGGTGGTATTGAATTTGTCGTCACTGACTGGAACATGCCGGGAATGCAGGGCATTGATCTGCTCAAAAATATTCGTGCTGATGCTGATCTTAAGCATTTGCCAGTATTGATGATCACAGCAGAAGCCAAGCGTGAACAAATCGTAGAAGCGGCTCAAGCGGGCGTTAATGGCTATATTGTTAAGCCATTCACTGCAGCAACGCTGAAAGAGAAGCTGGACAAGATTTTCGAACGCATGTGATTTGCTTCTTCGCGCAGTGAAGGATTATTAAAATAATGATAACACTCGACCAAGCTAAAGAATTGGTCAGTTTGCTAGAAGAAGGGAATCAGGAAGGCGCGAACGAGTTGTTGGCCAAATTGACCGGCGACCCGCGTAATCCGCTCTTCAATGAGGTTGGGAAACTGACACGGCAACTGCACGATTCGCTCTCTAATTTTCGCTTGGATCCGCGCGTCAATGATCTCGCTACTAGCGAGATTCCTGATGCAAAAGATCGCCTTAACTTTGTTATGGAAAAAACGGAAATCGCTGCAAACCGAACCATGGATGCAGTGGAAGCGACGTTACCTATCGCCGATAACCTTCAAGATTGTCTCTCTCAGGTTAGACCTCAGTGGAACAATCTCATGGGAGGGCGGATTGACCTCTTAAATTTCAAAGAGTTGTGTCATCAAATCGATGGTTTGCTGACACAGGTCGAAGGTGATACCACCAAATTACACAGTCAACTGACTGAGATTTTGATGGCGCAAGATTTCCAAGATATTACGGGGCAAGTTATTCGTCGCGTTATAGATTTGGTTCAAGAAGTCGAAAAACAACTGGTCGAAATCCTGACAGCATTTGGGTTGGATGATGAACAGGAACAATTAGAACCAGAAACAGTACAACAATCTGGCATCGAGGCTGAAGGTCCCGTCGTCACTGAGGAACAGCGTCAAGAGAAAAATGTGATGCAGAGTCAGGATGATGTGGACGATTTACTTTCAAGTCTTGGCTTTTAGGGGGGCGTTATGAGCTTTGAAATGGATGAAGAAATCCTGCAGGACTTTTTGATCGAAGCAGGGGAAATTCTGGAACTATTGTCTGAACAGCTTGTGGATCTGGAAAAAACGCCAGAAGACCGCAATTTGTTGAACGCAATTTTCCGTGGGTTTCACACGGTTAAAGGTGGTGCAGGCTTTTTGTCACTCACTGAGCTGGTAGATACCTGCCACGGTGCCGAAAACATCTTTGATAACCTTCGTAATGGTGGCCGTGAAATAAACGCAGAAGTGATGGATATCATCCTTCAAGCGCTTGATACTGTTAATGAACAGTTTGCTTGTGTTCAACAAAGTGAGCCAGCACCAGCGGCTAATCCAGAATTGTTGGCTGCATTGCACAAATACAGCAGACCAGCTTCTGAAGACGAAGCGACTGAAGCTGTTGCACCCGAGCCCGAACCAGAACCTGAACCTGAACCTGAAATCGTCGAAACGCCATCTGGCGGCGATGCGATTGCGGGCGACTCTGTTGACGAAATAACAGACGATGAGTTTGACCGTTTACTCGATCAACTTCATGGTAAAGGCCAATCGCCAACGGCGGGTGATTCTGAAGCAGCCGCCCCCGCTGGCCCCGCTGCCCCTGCTGCCTCGTCTGGCAGTGGCGACATGACCGACGATGAATTCGATAAATTATTGGATGATTTACACGGTTCAGGTAAAGGCCCAGCCCTTGATGATGACACTGCACAAGCCTCTCCTCCGCCTCAAAATTCAGCGGTAGAAAGTCCAAGCAGTGATGAAATCAGTGATGATGAATTCGAAAAATTATTAGACGACTTACACGGTAAAGGCAAAAGCCCTATCGAAAATGACGTGTCTAATGATAAGCCCGCACCGGCTGCGGCAGCACCAAAAGCGGCACCGGCTCCACCTCCTGCACCAAAAGCAGAAGCGCCAGCGGCGAAGCCGCCAGCACCAGTAGCGAAGCCGCCAGCTAAAGCTGAAGAGAAAAAAACACCGGTTCCACAGCCAGAGCAAACCGTTCGTGTTAACACGTCAACGCTCGACACCATTATGAACATGGTGGGTGAGCTGGTACTGGTGCGAAACCGCTTGGTCAGCCTAGGTGCAAACAGCGAAGATGAACACATGGCGAAAGCTGTGACAAATCTCGACGTTGTGACGGCTGATTTGCAGGGTGCAGTGATGCAAACCCGCATGCAACCGATCAAAAAGGTGTTTGGTCGTTTCCCACGCGTTGTTCGCGATTTAGCTCGTACTCTCAAAAAAGACATCGTGCTGGAAATGCGTGGTGAGGAAACCGACCTTGATAAAAACTTGGTTGAAGCACTGGCTGACCCAATGGTCCACTTGGTGCGTAACTCGGTTGACCATGGTATTGAAATGCCAGATATCCGTGAACAAAACGGCAAGTCTCGCGTTGGTACTATCACGTTAGCGGCATCGCAAGAAGGTGACCATATTTTGCTAACCATCGAAGATGATGGTGGCGGTATGGATGCAGAGAAACTTCGCGGTATCGCTGTGAACCGTGGTGTGATGGATGCTGACGCGGCAGCGCGTTTGACGGACGTCGAAGCGTTCAACCTAATTTTTGCGCCAGGCTTCTCAACCAAAACCGAGATTTCAGATATCTCCGGTCGTGGTGTGGGCATGGACGTGGTGAAAACAGCGATCACCCAACTTAATGGTACGATCTCTATTGATTCGGCCTTAGGTCGCGGGACAGTTATCTCGATCAAAGTGCCATTGACGCTGGCTATCCTGCCTACCTTGATGGTTGGTATTGGCAACAATCCGTTTGCATTCCCACTTTCTAATGTTAATGAAATCATTGGCTTGGATTTGTCGAGAACCAATACGATTGACGGTCAGTTAACCATCATTGTTCGTGAAAAAGCCATTCCATTGTTTTATCTCCAAGATTGGCTATGTAAGACGCGCGCAGAGGTCAGAGACAGCGGTCATGTTGTTGTTGTTCAGATGGGGCATCAGTCGGTTGCATTCGTTGTCGACTCCTTGATTGGACAAGAAGAAGTGGTTATCAAACCGTTGGATGAATTGTTGCAAGGAACGCCAGGAATGGCAGGTGCAACGATTACCAGTGATGGTCACATTGCATTGATTCTTGATGTGCCTAATCTGCTCAAGCGCTACGCTAGCCGATAATAATTTAAAGGAATAACATGGCAGTGAAAGTACTGGTGGTGGATGACTCGAGCTTTTTCCGCCGCCGAGTGAGTGAAATTATTAACGGGGATCCTCGTCTTGAGGTTATTGACTGTGCAGTCAATGGTAAAGAGGCTGTTGAAAAAGCCGCTAAGCTAAAACCCGATGTAATTACGATGGACATCGAAATGCCCGTGATGGACGGGATTACCGCAGTTCGTGAGATCATGCGGACCAATCCAACGCCAATTTTGATGTTCTCGTCACTGACGCATGATGGCGCCAAGGCAACGCTTGATGCACTGGATGCGGGTGCACTCGACTTCCTGCCGAAAAAATTTGAAGACATCGCGCGCAATAGAGATGAAGCGGTGGGTTTGTTGCAGCAACGTGTGAGCGAAATAGCGCGTAAGCGAACGTTCATGCGTCGTCCAGCGGTAACTTCAACCACGGTGACATCTTCGACAAGCACGGCCACTTCGCCCAGCTCAATTGCTAGGCCTGCTTCGGCTAGACCCTTAGCGGGCTCGACGCCTAACACTGCACCCGTTGCGCGCTCAGCGTCAACGGGGGGGCGATTCAAAGCCACTGGTAAGCGGTATCAGCTTACAGCGATTGGCACGTCGACGGGGGGCCCTGTAGCTCTGCAAAAAGTGCTCAGTGCTTTACCCGCGAATTTCCCAATGCCAATTCTTTTGATTCAGCATATGCCATCCACGTTTACTGCGGCCTTTGCGCAGCGTCTAAATGGCCTGTGTGAAATTTCAGTGAAAGAAGCGCAAGATGGCGAGCCGCTTAAAGCCGGTACGGCTTATCTTGCCCCCGGCGGCATGCAGATGATGATTGATGGACGTCCAGGTTCAACGCGTGTCAAAATCATCGATGGTGGCGATCGTATGAATTACAAACCGTGTGTCGATGTGACATTCGGTTCAGCTGCAAACGTGTACGGCGATAAAGTGCTGTCTATGGTACTCACCGGAATGGGTGCTGATGGTCGAGACGGTGCTAGAATGCTGAAACAACAAGGTTCAACCGTTTGGGCACAAGACGAAGACAGCTGTGTTGTCTATGGTATGCCGCAAGCCGTCGCGAAAGCAGGGATTTCAACAGAAGACCTGCCTCTAGATCGCATTGCCGAGCGTATCCTTGTTGAGCTCAATCTGGTTTAAGGAGCGGCTGTGATAGTCTGGAGCATTGCAAACCAGAAGGGTGGCGTAGGAAAAACAACCTCAACCATCACCCTTGCTGGGCTTCTCAGTGAAAGAAACAAACGTGTGTTGTTGATCGACACCGACCCACATGCGTCCCTGACAACGTATCTGAATTACGATTCGGATAAATTGCCACGTACGCTGTTTGATCTATTCCAATTACAGACTATCAATCGAGATACGGTCAAACCGCTCATTCTTAACACCGAATATAAAAACCTAGATCTGTTGCCCTCCCACATGTCTTTGGCGACATTGGACAGAGCAATGGGTAATCGAGGTGGCATGGGGTTGATGCTTAAAAAGACCTTAGCTTGCCTCGAAGAAGATTACGATTACGCACTGATCGATTGCCCGCCTATTTTGGGTGTGATGATGGTTAATGCCTTGGCTGCAAGCAATCGTATTCTAATACCAGTACAGACTGAGTTCTTGGCTATGAAAGGCTTGGAACGCATGATCCGTACCTTGCAGATCATGCAGAAATCTCGAAGCTCAGCCTTCAAAGTGTGCATTGTGCCTACCATGTACGACAAACGTACACGTGCTTCGCTGGAAACGTTGCAAGAGCTTAAAGTGCGTTATCCCGATCAAGTTTGGTCGTCAGCGGTGCCGATTGATACTAAATTCCGTGATGCCAGCTTAAAGCACATGCCGCCATCGTATTATGCGAAAAACTGTCGCGGCGTTTTTGCTTACAAAACGCTGCTCTCTTATTTGGAGCGACTGGAACAGGATGAAAGATAGCCGTGCCTTGTCCAGTGTTCAGGCGCTGGACGATTATTTTGATGCGCTGTTGGAAGACGATGTTCTGCCACAGTCGCAAGACACGGATGCGACCTCTCAGGTCGTTGACGCCGTAGCTTTGGTGCCTCAGCCTGCGGCGGTAGCGCCAACAGACACATTCAGTGGCGCGACACTCACGAAAGAAGAGCGTGATTTGTCGTCAGTGGAAAAACTCCTTAGTCAGCTTCAGCTTGAAGAAGACATGGAAGTTGAAGTCGAATTAGACGCAGACGGAGACGTCGATACACTGCTCGACGTTGATGCTGAAATTAGCACTGATACCGAGGTATTGGCTGACACTGACGTTAAGGCTGCAACTGACAACGATGTCGTTACTGACATAGATGTATTGACTAACGCCGACACAGTGCAAGATGTTGACGTGATGACCGATGTTGATGTCGCTATTGATATCTCAATTGAGGTTGAGAGCGTCGTCGAGGCTGATTTTGACGTAGAGATATCAACAGATGTGGCACTCGACACGGCCACGGTCAGTGTAGAACCCGATGTGGACATTGTCGTTGAAGACATCGTGATGGCACACGTCGAAGAGGTTGTTGCAGACGACATTGCGATTGAAGAGACTGTTGATGTTGAAACCAACGTTGACGTCGAACCGGAAGCGCAAGAAGACGAAGATATTGCGCCGCCTTGGCAAAACATTGCGTCTGAGTCTGCTTTCCAGGTTTTATTCTTTGAATCTTTTGGTGTTACCTATGCTGTGCCATTGGCCGAGCTGGGGGGGATTCATCGACTGGAAGACTGCAATCACCTTATCGGTCGACCTGACTGGTATTTGGGCTTGCAAACAGAGCGAGATCAGCAGCTCGACGTTGTGGATACGGCCATGTGGGTAATGCCGGAAAAAATAACAGATAACAACCATCGCGAAGGCTATAGTTATATTGTGATCTTGGGTGACAGCAAGTGGGGATTAGCTTGCAATACCCTACTAGGTACAGAGTCACTTAAGGGCGAACAAGTGCGATGGCGTGAACAAGCTGGCAAACGGCCTTGGTTGGCCGGGTTAGTCAAACAAAAGATGTGCGCATTGATTCACGTCGAAGCGCTGATTGCCATGCTAAATCAAGGTATAGATGCCAACGCGTTGGCGTAATTGACGCAGCACAGCACGTAAAGAGGAAAATAAATGGGTCAGGTAGCTGAAGTTCAAAAAGATAACGTGAATGACGAGGTCCTACAGTGGGTGACCTTCCAGCTGGAAGACGAAACCTACGGCATTAACGTCATGCAGGTTCGAGAAGTTTTACGCTATACCGAAATCGCGCCGGTACCGGGTGCACCAGACTATGTGCTGGGCATCATCAACCTTCGTGGTAACGTGGTTACGGTTATCGACACGCGTTCTCGCTTTGGTTTGATGCAAGGTGATGTCTCTGACAACACTCGCGTCATCGTGATTGAAGCTGAGTCGCAAGTGATTGGTATCATGGTCGATAGCGTGGCTGAGGTGGTTTACCTCAGAACTTCAGAAATCGATACCACGCCAAGCGTGGGTACCGATGAAAGTGCCAAGTTTATCCAAGGTGTTAGCAACCGCAATGGTAGCTTGCTGATCCTAGTTGACTTGAACAAACTGCTCTCTGACGATGAGTGGTCAGACATGGCCATGCTGTAATGCTTGACGTCGTGTTGCATTGGCTACCGCTCGGTGTGTCCATCACCGTAGCGGTGGTTGCATTCTTGCTACTACGTCGAGAGAAAAAAGCCCGATTGAATCTGGATGCCAAATTCCAGGCAATGGAGCTGCTATATAAAAACTCTCGCCAGCAGCATGAGAGCCTTTCAAAGCAATTCAATGAATTGCGTGCAGGTTCGATTGGCATGAGCCAGAAACTCGCCGAACTGTCCCAACGATTCGATGACTTGGTTGATAAGCAAAACGAGTTGGAAATGCACGATCCGGATGGTCGACTCTACAGTCGAGCAAGCAAGATGGTGGAGCTAGGTGCCGATATCCATGAGTTGATGGAAGAATGTGATCTTCCAAAAGCTGAGGCGGAACTTTTGCTTAGCATCAGAAAGCAACGGATGGTGAGGTAGTGCAGATGTCCTCTCTAGAATAGCAAACTACGGTCACACTGATTTGTTGACGACAGACCCTTCCCATCCGGGCGGGGTTTTTCCGTCTAAATACCACGCAAACGCGATCAGTTCTGCGATCACCAAGTACAATTGCTCTGGTATTTCATCGCCTACTTCCAATGCAGATAGCCAGTTCATCAAGGTTTCGTCGCTGTGCACCAAACCGCCGTTTTTCTCCATTTCCTCGATCAATTTTTCTGCCAACGCTTCATAGCCTTTCGCGCTAATTTGCGGTGCATTAATGCCATCATATCGAAGCGCCACCGCGCTTTTTGGTTTCTTCATACTTGAATGTTAACTCCGGCTTCTAGCGCGACAGGTTCGCAGTATTCGCTCATTTCTATTTTGCATTCAGACATACAAATTTGATGTTTATTCAGTTGTTTCTCTAAAGTCGGCAGGGCATGCTCGAGTTTCTTATGTAACGCTGGGGAATCCGTGGTTAGCGTGAGCGACAACGATTTTTCTTCTAACTCTGCGGTGGCGGTGAGGTGACGGTTTTTTGACAATGTGAGGTTAACTGTCACGCTCCAACGAGATTTTTTCCGTTTACCCAAGGTCTTCTTTTTGGCGGTGATGCGAACCGGTGTTGGTGTTAAATGGCTAAGAGGAAATAACCAGTGGTGCTCATTGGCTTTATTGCCGTCTTGCAAACGTTGCTCGGTTACCAGCATAAGTAGTGCTTTAAGCTTGCCACTGCCTTCGTCGTCCGCTCCCGACGTGATGAGTCGCAATGCATCAAGAAGCGCTTTGTCCGATTGCCGTTCAGCCAACCATTTTGCTGCAAGCTCTGGTGTGCTTGGCATGACGAGTGCTTTTAATAGAGTACTCACAGCGTGCGCTCTTGGCGTATTTCCTGGCAAAGAGGAGGTTGGCGAGGAAAGTAAAAGAGGGAATAAATTGATCAGTCTTAGAACTTGAGCAAGTTGCGAAGATAGTGGTTGAGGGGGGGAACTCATGCCCGTTTTGTCTTGTCCCACCTGCAACAGTTTTCCCTGAAGTTTACTTTGGATATTCTCAAGCGTTAATACGTTGATGTTACTGGCGTTATCTATTTTCATATTTACTCACAATTATTAACGCATGGCGGACAAGAGCGGGATCGCGCCGCTAACGGTATTAAAAACCTCTATGTTATTATCGGGCAAATTTTTGAATACTTTATCGGGAACATTGATTTCTCATGTTGGAAGTACGTCAACTCAACAGTATTCGTGATGAACGAGTATTGTTCGAAGACCTTTGCTTTACAGTGTCGCCTGGCGAACTTGTACAGATAGAAGGCCCAAATGGTGCGGGCAAAACCACCTTACTGCGAATTATTGCAGGGTTGGGATTGGCTGAATCAGGCGATGTGCTTTGGCAAGGAAAATCAGTGACCAAAGCACGTGAAGCGTTTTACAGCAATCTATTGTTTTTGGGGCACAGCACAGGCGTAAAGCGTGAACTGACTGCTTTTGAAAATCTGGCGTTTTATCAAAAGATGCATGGTGAAACCGATGAAGCAGCGCTTTGGGATGCGTTAGCCCGTGTGGGTTTGGCCGGTCGAGAAGATGTCACTGCTGCGCAGCTCTCCGCGGGACAAAACCGAAGAGTTGCATTGGCAAGACTGTGGATTAGCAAATCTCCGTTGTGGATACTGGATGAGCCGCTTACCGCGATCGATAAACAAGGCGTAAAAGTGCTGGAAAGTCTCTTTCAAAAGCATGTAGATGGCGGAGGGATGGTGTTGTTCACCACCCACCAAGATATGTTTGATGGAAATCCGTTACTGCGTCGCATTAAGTTGGGTGCGTAATGGGGGCGGCGATGTACCAAATTATTCGACGTGAACTGCTGATTGCCTATCGACGCCAGTCAGACATGTTAAATCCGTTATGGTTTTTCATCATTGTCATCACGCTTTTTCCATTAGGTATTGGACCTGGGCCAAACCTATTGGCAGAAATCGCGCCCGGCATTATCTGGGTGGCCGCGTTACTTGCTGCTGTGTTGTCACTTGAGCGTTTGTTTCGTGATGACTTTATTGATGGCTCACTAGAGCAAATGTTATTGATGCCAGAACCTTTGTCTGTATTGGCATTTGCTAAAATTGTTGCCCATTGGCTGCTAACAGGCTTGCCTTTGTTGATCATAAGTCCGCTATTGGCAGTATTACTTTCTTTAGATTGGGCGACTTACAAAGCGGTAGTGCTTACATTGTTATTAGGCACACCCACCTTGAGTTTTTTAGGGGCAATTGGTGTCGCGCTAACGGTAGGACTTCGTAAAGGAGGCGTGCTGTTAAGTCTTCTGGTGCTGCCTTTGTTTATACCAGTTTTGATCTTTGCAACGTCAGCGATTGAGATGGCTTCGAATGGATTTCCGATCAACGGTCAGCTTGCGATTCTAGGCGCAATGCTGGTGGGTTCGGCAACACTGATGCCATTTGCTGTGTCTGCAGCATTGCGTGTGAGCGTTCAATAATCCCATTTTTATGATTAATTAAGAGCGATAAAGTAATGTGGAAATGGCTTCATCCTTATGCCAAGCCTGAGGCAACCTACAAATTGTGTAATACGCTTTTTCCGTGGTTTGCAGTGTTGGCATTGTTGTCTTTGATGGCGGGTACTGTTTGGGGTTTGGCATTCGCTCCGGCTGATTATCAGCAAGGCGATAGCTTCCGAATTATTTACATTCATGTGCCTGCGGCCATATGGTCGATGGGTGCCTATATGTCGATGGCCATTGCTGCGTTTATTGGCATGGTGTGGCAAATCAAAACGTCTGATTGGGCTGCGGCGGCTATGGCACCTGTGGGCGCAGTGTTCACCTTTATTGCACTGGTCACAGGCGCAATATGGGGCAAACCGATGTGGGGGGCCTGGTGGGTATGGGATGCACGTCTAACGTCTGAACTCATTCTGTTGTTCTTGTATCTGGGTGTTATCGCGCTCTATAACGCGTTCGATGATGACCGCACCGCTGCTCGTGCCGCGGGTATTTTGGCGATGGTTGGCGTGATTAATCTGCCGATTATTCACTTCTCAGTAGAGTGGTGGAATACCCTGCATCAAGGCGCGACAATCACCAAGTTTGCCAAACCATCGATAGCCTCTGAGATGTTGTGGCCGTTGCTGCTTAACATACTTGGCTTTGCATTGTTCTTTGGTGCAGCGACCTTGATGGCGCTGAAAAACCAAATTTTACAACGAGAATCGCACCGTCCATGGGTCCGTGAATTGGTAGAGAGAGCATGACCATGCATTTTAGTTCCTTCTCCGCATTTTTAGACATGGGTGGCTATGCCGCTTATGTTTGGAGTTCATTCGCGATTACGTTTTTCGCCATGTTTTGGGTGGTGTTTTCGTCCCACCTCACACGACGTAAATTGTATCGTGAAATAAAGAACAAAGTTGCCCGAGAGCAACGCATTGAGAAAGCCCAAAAGATGGAGAACACATTATGAACCCGAGACGTAAAAAACGACTAGGGCTAGCTCTCGCTCTGGTACTGGGTGTTGGCTCAACCGTTGGTTTGATGGTCTATGCACTGAATCAGAACATGGATCTCTTCTACACGCCATCAGAGATCGTGCAAGGCAAACCTGACGGCTCTAAACCCTATGTTGGTCAACGGTTACGCATTGGCGGTATGGTGGTTGAAAACTCAGTGAGTCGTGACCCTGAATCGCTAAAAGTAACATTCAAAGTGGCGGACATTGGCCCTGAAGTCACTGTTGTGTTTGAAGGTATTCTTCCGGATTTATTCCGTGAAGGGCAAGGTATCGTTGCGCAGGGTGAACTCATGGATGCAACGACTGTGTATGCGAGCGAAGTGCTTGCAAAGCATGACGAAGAATATATGCCACCGGAAATTGCGGAAGCAATGAACAAGAGCCATACGCCGCTTGAATATACTGAGCAACAACAAGGTAGCTACTAATGATTGCTGAACTGGGCAATTTTGCCCTAATGATTTCACTGGGTTTTTCGGTGTTGCTGAGCATTTACCCGCTATGGGGTGCGCAGATCGGAAACCAAGCCATGATGCGCTCGGCGCGCCCGTTGGCTATCGGCATGTTCCTCATGCTACTCATGTCATTTTTTGCGCTGAGCTGGGCATTTTATGTTAATGACTTTACGGTTACCTATGTAGCCAGTAATTCCAACAGTGCGTTGCCGTGGTACTACCGTCTAACGGCGGTGTGGGGGGCACATGAAGGCTCATTGCTGCTTTGGGTATTGATCCAAGCGGGATGGACACTCGCTGTAGCCATATTTAGCCGCGGTATGCCGCAAGAATCTGTCGCGCGAGTCTTGGCTGTTATGGGCATGATCGGTGTTGGCTTCTTACTGTTTATTATTGTCACGTCGAATCCGTTTGAACGCACATTGCCTTACTTCCCTGTTGACGGCCGAGATCTCAATCCACTGCTGCAAGATCCGGGTTTGATTATTCACCCGCCAATGCTTTATATGGGTTATGTCGGCTTCTCAGTCGCGTTTGCTTTCGCCATTGCATCATTAATGGCCGGACGCCTTGATACCGCATGGGCGCGTTGGTCTCGCCCTTGGACGACGGCCGCGTGGGTTTTCCTAACCATGGGTATCGCACTGGGTTCATGGTGGGCTTATTACGAGCTTGGCTGGGGTGGTTGGTGGTTCTGGGATCCTGTCGAAAACGCATCATTCATGCCTTGGCTTGCGGGTACGGCATTGATGCACTCGTTGGCGGTCACAGAAAAGCGTGGCACGTTTAAGGCTTGGACAGTACTTCTGGCAATTTCAGCGTTTTCTCTCAGCTTATTAGGAACCTTCTTAGTACGTTCTGGTGTTCTGGTTTCCGTTCATGCTTTTGCTTCTGATCCTGCGCGTGGCTTGTTTATTTTGGCATTCCTTGTTGCAGTTATCGGTGGTTCATTATTGCTCTATGCACTGCGCGCGTCAGAAGTGCGCTCACGAGGCAACTTCGAACTGGTATCGCGTGAGAACGTGCTGCTCGCAAACAATATTTTCCTGATTGCCGCGCTGGTGGTTGTGCTTCTTGGTACGTTGTTGCCGTTGGTACACAAACAGATTGGTTTGGGTTCAGTCTCCATCGGAGAACCTTTCTTTAATCTGCTGTTTACGTGGCTCTCTGTTCCTTTTGTTTTCCTTCTCGGTATTGGACCGCTAATTCGTTGGAAACGTGACAACCTAAAAAACGTGAAAAAGGAAGTCCTTTTCAGCGGTGTGGCATCTGTTGTTATTGGTGTTGGTCTGGTTTGGATTTTTGCTGATACCTTTAAACCATTAGCGGCGCTAGGCGCAGTGATGGGGCTTTGGATTGCTATTCTACTCTCGGTAGAACTGTACCAACGCGCTACGCACCGTCACGATTTGATGACCGGGTTAGGCAAGTTAGGTCGCAGTCACTGGGCGATGGTGTTTGGGCATCTTGGTCTTGCGATTTCAATCTTGGGTATTGCGATGGTGCAAAACTACGACATTGAACGAGATGTAAAGATGGCGCCAGGTGAGCGCGTTCAGATGCAAGGCTATGAATTCCACTTTGCGGGTTTGCGAGACAAAGATGGCCCTAACTACGATGGCTATGTTGCAGATTTCGACATTTACCTTGGTGACAAGCGCATCAATACATTGCATGCGGAAAAGCGTTTCTACACCGTGCAGCGTTCAATGATGACCGAAGCAGACATCGATCGCGGTATTACTCGTGATTTGTATATTGCGATGGGAGAGCGTTTGGATGATGGTGCTTGGGCCATTCGTATCTACTACAAGCCGTTCGTACGCTGGATTTGGTTCGGTGCATTGGTCATGTCCATTGGTGGATTACTGGCCATGTCTGACAAGCGTTACCGTTTCCGTAAGAAATCAGATGAAGCAGTCTCTGTCGAATCTGTGAAGGAGGTTTAAGCGTGAAACGTCCTGTACTCTTTATCCCGCTGGGCTTGTTTTTTGTGGTTGTTGTTTTTCTTCTTGGGCAGCTTTTAAATAATGCACAAGGGGATGACCCCACGAAATTGGAGTCTGTGTTGGTTGGTAAACCTGTGCCAGAGTTTCGTCTCGAAGATCTCACCGAAGCGGGCAAGCTTTATGATCAAGACATCTTCAAAGGCCAGCCGTTATTACTGAATGTTTGGGCAACATGGTGTCCAACCTGTTATGCCGAACATACGTATCTCAATGAGTTGGCGGCAAATGGCGTAAAAATCATTGGCCTTAACTACAAAGACGATCGTGTTAAAGCCATCGGTTGGTTGAATCAATTGGGCAACCCTTACTTGGTGAGCCTGTTTGATGGTAACGGCATGCTAGGTCTCGATCTGGGCGTTTATGGCGCACCAGAAACATTCCTCATAGATGCTAACGGTGTGATTCGTTATCGCCATGTCGGTGACGTTAACGAACGTAACTGGCAGGACAAGCTTGGCCCTATGTATGAGAAAATGCTGGCGGAGGCCAAAGGATGATCAAGCGCTTTTGGCTCGTGCTGCTATTGGCAAGCAGTGCTGTATTTTCGGTGTCTGCCGCGATTGAGGTGTATGAATTCGATACGCCGCAACAAGAAGATGCCTTCCATAAACTCGGCAAAGAGCTTCGTTGCCCTAAGTGCCAGAACAACAATATCGCAGATTCGAATGCAGGGCTGGCTCAAGACCTTCGTTTGAAAGTCTATGAAATGCTCAAACAAGGCAAGAATGAAGATGAGATTGTGGAATACATGGTGGCGCGTTATGGCAACTTTGTTACCTATAGTCCACCGGTAACGGCTTCTACGTTGATTTTGTGGGCGGGACCAGCACTGTTTGTGCTTATCGGATTTACTGTGTTGGTCATGCGTAGCCGCAAACCAAAAGCACAGGCAGAGAAAGCACAACTAGACACTGACGAACAAGCGCGTCTCGCCGCGCTGTTGGGTGGAGACACCGCAAATAACCAATCCGCAAATAAAGATAACAAGGATACAAACGGATGACCGAATTGTGGTTCTGGCTGATCACAGCCTTGATGGTACTTGTCTCTGTTGGACTCTTTGTCGTGCCGGTCTATCTGGGTAAAGATCAAGATGAAGCGGCCAGTCGTGATGAATTGAATAAAGCGTTCTTCCGTGACCGCATGGATGAATTGGAAGAAGAAACAGAAGAAGGTTTAGTAGACAACCAAAGCGAGTTGGCATTGGAGCTTCAACAATCGCTGCTAGATGATATTCCTGAAGGGGATAAAGCAAAGACACAAAATAAAGTGTCAATGCTGATGCTTTTACCGGGCGTACTTATCCTGGTTGGCTTGAGTTATTCCCTGTACTTTCTCGAAGGCAATCAGCAGCAGGTGGTCGCATGGCAGGAAACTGCAGAACGATTACCTGAGTTATCGCGTCGTCTGATGTCTGACAGCGAAGAGCCAATGACCGATCAAGAAATGGCTGATCTCACTTTGTCGCTTCGCACTAAGCTTGCGCAAACGCCAGACGATGCCATGGGCTGGTTGTTGTTAGGTCGTATTGGTTTAGCGAATCGTGATATTCAAACCGCGGAAGGCGCGATGGGTAAAGCGTATCGACTCATGCCAAATGACAACGACGTGAAGCTTGGTTACGCACAGTCGTTGATGTTGAGTGGTGACGAGACAAACATTGAAACAGCGCGAAACTTGCTGCGTCAGGTTATTAAGAAAGATCATGGCAACCTGCAAGCCTTGTCTCTACTTGCATTCGAAGCGTTCGAGCGCAATGCATATGATGAAGCCATAGCAGCATGGTCAACCATGAAGCAGCTTCTGCCTGAAAACGACCCTCGTATCTCAATGCTGGATCGCAGTATTGCACGCGCACAAGCACAAGTTGGCGCAGGTAACGGGCAATCTGTTTCTGTGACTATTTCATTGGGTGAGGAAGTCGGTACTCCTAATGAAGGCGTGCTTATTGTATCCGTTCACTCCGCTGACGGTGCGCCTATGCCAGTGGCAGCTAAGCGATTGCCATTAAGTAGCTTTCCGCTCAATGTGGAACTTACCGATGCAGATAGCATGATTCCAGAGCGTCTCATGTCGTCATTGCCAAACGTGTTGGTGAAAGCACGTATTGATCGCGATGGCAATGTGATGACCAAAGGCGGTGATTGGTTTGGTGAGAGTCAACCCTTTGAACTGGGCGGTTCATCGCAGATAGTGATTAACCAAAAGAATTAAGTGTTTTATACTGTTAAAAAATTGATAAGGCTGGTTAATAGACCAGCCTGTTTTTTAGGATAAATATTAACAATGTGGAAACGTCTGGTATTGGCAGTTGGCGTTATTGTTGGATTGAGTGGTTGTGCGCAGGCGCCTGATGAGAGCGCCGTGGATGCGGAAACAAATACTAAATTTGATGTCTCGCACCCGAATGACCCTTTTGAAGGATTCAACCGCACCATGTGGGCTTTCAACTACGACATTCTGGATCCGTACGTAGCCCGTCCGGTTTCCCTCGCTTATGTCAACTACGTACCTAGCTTTGCCAGAACAGGGGTTTCAAATTTTATTGATAACCTTGGCGAGCCCGCGAGCATGGTGAACAGTATTGTTATGCTGGAAGGCGAGGCGGCGGTCACTCATTTTAATCGTTTTTGGATTAATACCGTTTTTGGACTGGCAGGCTTGATAGATATCGCCTCGGCAGCAAATATTCAAAAACTGGACGACCGTCAGTTTGGTGATGCCATGGGATACTACGATATCGGACAAGGCCCTTACTTTATGGTGCCAATATATGGTCCGATAACTTTGCGTGAAGGTGCAGGTGACATGGTCGACGATCTCTATCCTCCGCTGTCGTTGTTGACGCTACCACAATCAATCATCAAGTGGGCGTTGGACGGAATGGAAAGTCGCGCGGCAGTCGTGCCTCAAGAGCCATTGCTAGAGAATTCTCCTGATCCGTATGCATTTGCCCGCGATGCTTATTTGCAGCACAAAGCATTTAAAGCGCGTGGTGGCAAAGCGATTGAAGAGCCTGAACCGGATGACGAGTACCTTGACGAAGACTTGTTAGACGAAATAGATGATTACTAAAACCAAAAATGGCCACTCAATGAGTGGCCATTTTTTATATCTGCTTACTTAGAAGCGATAGGTCGCTTGAACACCCGCTAACCATACGCTGCCGGTTGTTTGGCCTTCAAACTTACCGCCGAATAGCGCACCTGATGCATCAGAGGCGATACCTGGACGAGGTTCAACCACGTTCGCATCTTTTGCGAAGATGTAGGTAAAGCCTGCATCCAACGTTAAGTCTTTAGACCACGCATAACCTGCACCTAGGCTCAGCCACAAACGGTCTGTTTCTGGAATAGTGATAGTGCGGTTAGCGTCATCCACAGCAGCCATATCGTATGCAACGCCCGAACGCAATTGCGTTTTATCATTGAGTTGGTAAGTCGCACCCACGGCAAAGCGGTAGTTATCTTTCCAGTTCTCTTGCTTCACGATTTGTGAAGGAACAGACAATGAAGGAATGTTCGCTTCTAGCTTCTCAAACGTGCTCCAGTCAGTCCAGTTCACGCTAGCGTGTACCGCGACGTTGTCAGTCAGTTGGTGGAAGCTAGCAAGCTCTGCGGTTGCAGGCAAAGTCAGTGCCATGCTTCCAGCATATTGTTCATTACTCATCCAGTTCATTGGATTAGAGTATTTTTCTTTATTGAACGCAAAACCATTCGCATGACCTTCAAGGTTCAAATCAACTTCTGATCGGTAGTTAAAGCCGATACGGTTTGCATCGTTGATCTGCCAAGCAGCGCCTGCCTGCCAACCCCAAGATGTGTCGTCACCTTCCATGTATTTTAGTGTGGTGCCCGAAGGAACTAGACCGCCCATAAAGTCAGCGGAGCTCTTCGCCCCAATGCTGCCTTCACCCATTACAAAGCGAACGCCACCACCAATGGAGAATTGGTCGTTGATGCGGTAAGCAACGTTAGGGTTAATTTCCATGGTCATCACAGAGGCTTCATTGCCAAACTGCGTGCCTTTGAAGTTGTCGTCTAGCTTGGTGTGCATACCGAAGTTAGAACTTAGAGCAAGACCAAGGAAAACCTGATCGTTCACTTGGTGTGACACATAGAAGTTCGGCACGACGGCAGCATCAGCAAAATCATGTGATGACGTCGCAGTTTCTTTGCCAGTCAGGCTAGTGGTAGTGCCATCTACATCAACGTTTGGGTCAACGTAGATCATACCAGTGGATACTTGTGTACCAGGCAGGTACGTCAGCATCGCTGGGTTACGGAATTGCGCAGAGGCATTGTCAGCCATTGCTGCTTCGCCTGCGTACGCACGACCAAGACCGGTTGCAGAATACTCTGCAAGCTGGAAACCAGCAGCCATTGCTGAGGTGGAAGAAAGAGAGCCAAGTGCTGCGGCAATTGCCAACGGAAGAAGTTTGTTCTTGTTCATTATATATTTCTTGTTTTTGAAGGTCGCTATAGGGTACTGACCAACGCTTTGGATGCAATTTTAATGAACTAGGTTGAATATTTTTAGACGGAAATTTTGTCATGTATTCCATCTTCCGATAGATCGTCTATATGAAGTGGTGTTTGGCACAGGTGTACACTGAAACTCAGCGAACACTTGTATCGATAAATGCGGACTTGAGCGAACTAATGTACGCTGAAAAATACTGCCAATAGAGTGATGTGGCGGGTGCAGAAGGAAATGAGGCAAAGAAAAAGGGAGCGAATGCTCCCCTTGGTGTTCGCTGTTCTTGATTAGAACTGGTAGCTGTACTGAACGCCATACAACCATGCGTTGGCGCGGGTTGTTGCATTGACTTCAGACAGTTGAAGTTCACCGCCACCAGGCAGGTCTGTCACCAACTTGTCATTCACTTCCACATCTTGACCCATTAGGTAAGTCAGACCGAAATCAATGGTCGAGTTTTTGGTTGCCTGATAGGTGAAACCTGCAGATACCCATTGGCGATCTGAATCGGGTACAGAAATTGATTTCTTCTGATCTTGTGCACTGGTGTCATACATGTAACCGGCACGAAGTGTCCAGTCGTTGTTCAGGTAGTAAGTACCACCAATCGAGTAGTGCATGCCATCCTGCCAATTGTACTCATTCAGAACAACGCCATCTGTCGTCGCAAGCTGGTCAAAAGTGCTCCACTCAATCCACTGAACAGAGTAGTGCATAGCAAACTTGTTGGTCAGCAAGTGGTAACCAGAGAACTCAGCGATGTCTGGCAGAGGAAGAACGAGGTCTCCTGTTAGCTGTTCGCCTTTGTAGATCATGGTGTCGCCGTCTGCTTTGATATCTGGACTATGGCGGTAGCTTAGACCAAAGCGGTGCTTCTCATTGACTTCATAAACGGTACCTAGGTTCCAGCCAATGCCAGTACCTTCTGCATCAATGTTAAGCATGTTATCACCAACACTGTCTGCAAACGATGGAATAGCTTGGCCGACGTACTCTAGGCCAGAGCGCTTGAGCTTACCTGTACCTTGGATGAAGTCGATACCAGCACCAAAGCTCAATTGCTCATTAACTCGGAATGAACCACTCAATGCAAAGTTGACGCTTTTAACGTCAGTCAGGCCGCCTAACTCATTGGCTGCATAATCAGTGTCGAATTCAGTTTTTGTGCCGAAGTTTGAGTAAATACCTGCACCAACAGCAAATTTTTCATTGATCGGGTGTACATAGAAGATGTTTGGTACATACGAAATGTCACCAGCTTGTGCATCGTCCAAAGAACGTTCACCAAGCATGATAGGTGAGTAGGTTGTACCTTTCACTACCACATCGGTATCAATTGCAATCAGACCCACAGACAGTTCAGGCGCATCGAACAATGCCATTGCTGCAGGGTTACGTGCCATGACCGATGCATTATCAGCGATAACAGCGTCACCAGCGAAAGCACGGCCTAGGCCGGTAGCAGATTGACCATTTAATTGGAAACCAGCCGCGAGAGCTGATGTAGAACTTGCCGCAACAGCAATTGCCACTGCTGAACGGATAAACAGACGCTTCTTATTCATGGTGTGAATTAATCCAATGAAATTTATAATAGTTTTATAATTTTATGTGCTTTTTAAATAAGCTGGGCGGATTCTATTGTGAAGCTCATTATTAGGAAATCTGACCAGTTACGGGACGCTGTTTTGAAACAGAAGCAGAGAAGGTGCAGGTGACTGTTCTTTAAAGGAAACAAAAAGGGAGCCAAAGGCTCCCTTTTTAAATGTAATAGATTGTGTGTTTACGCTTTTTGGTTCAAATGAAGCTGAAGCTGCTCTGCAATAGGCAATACATCTGAGCCTTCTTTACCGACTACAATCACACTGCTGTTATTGGCCGGGAGCGAAATGGCTTCCATGTTGCCATCACTGAATTTTTCCATGGCTGGAGAATTCTGAGGCACTACAAATACCGTAAAGTCTTCACCATTGTCTGCTTTCAATACCATGTGCACCGCATGCTTTTTATCAAAGCTGCAATGATTGAGGTAAGAAACTTGGCCTGGCAGAGACCCACTGAAGGCTTCGCCAATTGGGGAAAGCTTAGCGTTTACTTGGTGAAGGCTTGCGCCCTCATTAATATCTCGAGTGAAATCTGTCTCATCGTAATAATGCTGAAGCGCAATTTGACCCAAGTTCTGTTGATTGGGTGAAAGCGGAATGGTCTGCCAGTTAAATTGACCCAACATCACACCAAACACAAAAGCGATCGAGGCTGCGATAGCCAAATGAAATTTTGGTTTTCTTTTTTCACGGATCACATGGCTGCTTTGTTTAAACAACACTTTGTCGACCAAATCATCGGGCACATCAACACGCAAAGCTTGATCAATTAATGCATCCAAACTGTCTAGCTCAGAGGCCAATTTTTGATTGGCAGGTGAAGACAACCTTGCGGCTGACAACTCGGGATCGTTATCTTGAGGGTCAGCCAAAAGGCGGCGACGAAATTCAAGCTCGTCCATTCTTCGCTCCTCGTTGAGTTTCGTTTTGACTGTCCATGAACTCTTTCAATTGGTTTCTCGCTCTGAACAAACGCGTCATCACCGTATTCTTGTTGAGATCCATGATTTCAGCGATTTCTTCACCACTGAATCCGGCCATAACTTGCAAAACAAGCGGTTCGCGATATTCCGGTGACAAGCGCATTATCTGCTTGTGAAGCCATTGCTGTTCTACCGAGGCTTCTTCACTAGGCTGCGTATTATCTGCCACCTGATGGTCATCAATGTCTACTAATTCGAGTTGTTTACGCTCAAATCGGCGTGCGTTTTCTCGGCGAAGAATGGTGATCAGCCATGCTTTCGCTGCGTTATCATCTTGAAGGCTATCGAGCGATCGCCAAGCACGAAGACATGTCTCCTGTACAAGATCTTCTGCTACATGCTGGTCTTTCGTCAACCAGTAAGCGTAGCGATAAAGATCTCTGTGCCAAGCTCTCACGAGCGCTTCATATCGTCTTTGTTTTTCCATATCAGTAGAGACCTTGGAAGTTGACGATTTCTTTCCAAATATTTTCAAAACCATGGGCTTTCTTCCTGAAAGTTTTGATTTTACAAGTGGGTAGCATTAAAAATAATTGCCTTGAGGACCATGTTACCTCGGTAAATGCGTCTAATCATAGGCAGAAAAACGATACGCATGCGAGTCGCACTAATAAGACAATTGCTCTTACGATATCATTATGGATTGAGTTGCTTATATTTGTGGGGAATTTCGGTGCAACACTCATGGCGAGAAGTGGTGGGGGATAATCAGGCGAAAAATTGATCTGGTTCAAAAAGTCGCCGTTTTCTATGGGTATAGTAGGCACTGTCATCTGGGAGCGCGCTGCAGGTTTCGCTGGTTTACCGGACCTTGGCTGTGCGTGACTGAGTTGAGCAAGATGACAACTTCCTTTTTTTGAAGGCTGACTTTACTTTCTCCTCAGGTCTTAGACCTGACTTGCAATTGGCTTTACGTTAATTGAATTTGATACACAATTGCTTTCCAAAAATTTTACCACACCTATTGGGTGTGGTTTTTTTTGCTCAAAATTCAGTTATTTTCTTTTTTGCCAATCTCCGACCGTATCTCGTCGCTGACAGCTGAGATAAGGTGGCCGCTACGACGGCTAGCCCGATGTTTATCGCAAATTTGCTGTCCCTGTCTATATTTGACATTCCAATTCAATTAAACGCTCGTTTTAATCTGATAACAAATTGGTTACACTCTTCTGGTCTGACCTCTAATGCTTGCAAGGAGCGGCAATGAACTCTCCCCAGAACCTGACTACGCGTCAGGGAGAACGTATCGCAGTTGTGGCGGGTTTACGTACCCCGTTTGCACGACAATCTACCGCATATGCTGATGTGCCTGCTGTCGATCTCGGCAAAATGGTTGTTAGTGAAATGCTAAACCGTACCGCGATTGACCCTAAGCTGATTGAACAGCTTGTGTTTGGTCAGGTGGTTCAAATGCCAGAAGCGCCAAACATTGCACGTGAGATCGTGCTTGGTACAGGCATGAATATTCATACGGATGCCTACAGTGTCAGCCGAGCGTGTGCCACTAGCTTTCAGTCTGTTGTTAATGTGACAGAAAGTATTATGTCGGGAACCATTGATATTGGTATCGCCGGTGGTGCGGATTCTTCTTCTGTTCTTCCTATCGGTGTATCAAAAAAACTTGCGGCAACCTTGCTTGCCCTGAGCAAAGCCAAAACGTTTAGTAAGCGCATGAGCCTATTAAGCAAGCTCTCTTTGAAAGACCTCGCGCCTGTTCCTCCTGCTGTTGCTGAGTATTCAACGGGCTTGAGCATGGGCCAGACTGCAGAGCAAATGGCCAAGAGTCATCATATTAGCCGAGCAGATCAGGATGCCTTAGCGCACCGTTCTCATTCACTTGCTGCAAAAGCATGGGCTGATGGTCTCGTGCGTGATGAAGTGATGACCGCTTTCCCTGAACCTTATCGCGCGTGGATTGATAAAGACAACAACATTCGCGAAGATTCCAGCGTTGAAAGCTACGCCAAGTTGCGTCCCGCGTTTGATCGAAAACATGGCTCTGTGACTGCCGCTAACAGCACACCTCTGACAGATGGCGCTGCCGCGGTGATGCTGATGCGTGAAGGTCGCGCCAAAGAACTGGGTTTGAAGCCTTTGGGCTACATCCGTTCTTATGCGTTTGCCGCTATTCAAGTTGAGCACGACATGCTGATGGGACCATCATACGCCACGCCGATTGCACTTGATCGTGCGGGCATCACCCTTGCAGATTTAACCTTGATTGATATGCATGAGGCATTTGCAGCTCAAGCATTGTCGAATGTGAAGATGTTTGGCTCTAAGACATTCGCACAGCAAAAACTCGGGCGAAGCCAAGCTATCGGTGAGATCGACATGGACAAATTTAACGTGCTGGGCGGGTCTTTGGCTTACGGTCACCCGTTTGCTGCAACAGGCGCTCGCATGATCACTCAAACATTGAACGAACTACGTCGTCGCGGTGGCGGTTTGGCCTTGAATACCGCGTGTGCTGCGGGTGGCTTAGGTGCTGCAATGATCTTGGAGGCCGAATAATGAATGAACCAATGACCCCAAATGCATTTTCATTGCGTCATGGTGAAGAGGGTATTGCATGGCTGAGCATCGATGTTCCCGGCGAAAGCATGAACACATTGCAAGCGAGCTTTGTTGATGAAATCAGCGGTATCTTAAGCGAGCTTGAAAGTAAAACCGACATCAAAGGCTTGGTACTGTATTCCGCTAAACCGGATAATTTTGTCGCTGGCGCAGACGTTCGTATGTTGGATGCCTGTGAAACAGCAGAAGACGCACAAGCCATTGCAGAACAAGGACAGAAGCTGTTTTCTCGTATTGAGAAACTGCCGTTTCATGTCGTCGCGGCGATTCACGGACCATGCTTGGGTGGCGGTCTTGAATTGGCGCTAGCATGCCACAGCCGTGTTGCTACAGATGATGATAAAACGCGTGTTGGATTGCCAGAAGTGCAGCTCGGTTTGCTGCCAGGTTCGGGCGGTACACAACGTTTGCCACGTTTGATTGGCGTTGCTGGCGCACTGGATATGATCCTGACAGGCAAACAACTGCGCGCCAAAAAAGCAAAAAAAATGGGTGTCGTCGATGATGTCGTTCCGCATTCAGTGCTGCTTCGGGTTGCTGAAGAGTTAGCACTAAAAGGAAAGCCTAAACGTCAGAACAGCTGGCAAAGCTGGGCCATGGGCGGCAATGCACTAGGCCGCTCAGTGGTGTTCGATCAAGCCGCCAAGAAAACCCGCGCAAAAACCCGTGGCAATTATCCCGCCACCGAAGCCATTCTTGACGTGATCAAACATGGCTTGGACAAAGGGGTTGAGAAAGGGCTAGCGCTCGAAGCGAAATGCTTTGGCGAGCTGGTGATGACGAATGAATCCGCATCACTTCGTAGCATTTTCTTCGCCACGACAGCAATGAAAAAAGAAACTGGCGCTGATGCTGAGCCAGATATGGTAACGGGTGTTGCCGTACTGGGCGGCGGATTGATGGGAGCGGGTATTGCGAATGTGTCAGCGACCAAAGCAAACCTTCCTGTGCGGATCAAAGATGTCAGTAATGATGGCTTGTTGAACGCTATGAACTACAGCTACAAGTTACTGGATAAGAAACGCAAACGTCGCATTATCTCCAAGTCGGAATTGCAATCGCAGATGGCTAGGATCAGTGGCGCAACAGACTACAGCGGCATGGATCGTTGTAATGTGGTGATTGAAGCGGTGTTTGAAGATCTTGATTTGAAACACAAGATGATTGCGGAAGTGGAAGAAGCGTTAAATGAAAATACGCTATTCGCGACCAATACCTCTTCGTTGCCTATCCACCAAATTGCAGCAGGGGCAAAGCGGCCTGAAAACATTGTCGGCCTGCATTACTTCAGCCCTGTTGATAAAATGCCGCTGGTGGAAGTGATCCCTCATGCGGGAACGTCTGAGAAGGCGATAGCAACTGTCGTTAAGCTTGCGAAAAAGCAAGGCAAGACCCCGATTGTGGTTGCCGATAAAGCGGGCTTCTACGTTAATCGTATCCTAGCGCCATATATGAATGAAGCGGCGATGACGTTGTTAGAGGGCGAATCTGTCGAGCACATCGACAATGCCTTGTTGGATTTTGGATTCCCTGTTGGCCCAGTCACACTGCTGGATGAAGTGGGTATTGATATTGGCGCGAAGATCAGCCCAATTCTGCTCAATGAGCTCGGCGAGCGTTTCCGTGCACCAGATGTGTTCGATGTCATGCTTAGCGATGGCCGTAAAGGACGCAAGACGGGCAAAGGCTTTTTCGTCTACAACGGCAAGAAGAAAGAAGTCGATAAGCGTGTTTACGGATTGCTAGGTGTAGAACTGAAGAGTCAGCTTTCTGGCCATGAACTGGCGATGCGCTGCGTATTGATGATGCTAAATGAAGCGGCACGTTGTTTGGACGAAGGCGTGGTGAAATCGGCGCGTGATGGCGACATTGGTGCCGTGTTCGGTATTGGCTTTCCACCATTTCTTGGCGGCCCGTTCCGTTACATGGATCATATCGGCATTAAGCGCCTTGTTGAAATGCTTGAACAGCATGAAGCGAAATATGGCGAGCGATTTGCACCGTGTGAAATGCTCAAAGCCATGGCTGCGGAAGAAAAGCGTTTCTTTGATTAATCAAAGCAAACACGCAAAAAAATCCCCGACCTCTGAGTCGGGGATTTTTTTTAATCTCTTTCTAAACGATGCTGACGAAATGCGGCAATAGAGTCAATTTCGTTAGTGTCTTCCGGTATGCACTGATCGGGATGCGCACCGCCGCAGCTATGCATAATTAACCGATCCGCCGTGCGAGGTTTAAGCTGCTCGACAACAAATTTCACCATGTCAGATCGCGCCATGTTTTTGATAGATTTTGCGACATTCTGACGTTGTTCAAATTTCTCATCTTTATTGCCAATACTCACCCAAAGTCGCTGACCGCGCGCACGTAGGTTTGCATCAGGCTCATCTATTTGTGCGATTAAGCCCTCTTTGCTTGCTTGCCACTGTGCTTCATTAAGCTCAAGTAGCACTAAGAAGAAAGCATTCAGAAAGTCATCAATGGCTTCTATCAGTTTCGTTGGGCCTGCTTGGGGCGATTGCACGTAGAAAATCAAACCCGGATGGCGGTTGAGCGGCATATTGCCGGAACCCACCATATATCCCAGTTGTTGCTTTGTGCGCAATTCGTTGAAAAATATGGCAGATATTAAATGTTGGGCGAAAGTGAACAGCGCCACATCTTGCGCCGTTGTGCCATGGCTTTGATAGTAAACCAGTACCGCGGAGTCTTGATTACTGCAATCTAAATGGTATGCCGCGTTGCCGGCACCTTTGAGCATCACCAATGGGCGAATGGATTCCTGATAACGCTGATCATGAACACGAAGGGCATCTTTGACTGATTCAGCCAATGCCAGCGTTTGATGCTTCTGCCAGTTGCCGTAAACGAACATCTCGACGTGTAACTCAGACATGACTCGATTTACAAAATTGGGAAGGGTAGACACGTCTAACGGTTCCAGTGCTTCGATAAGCGCCTCGTATGGCGGGTTGTTTGGCTGCAATATGCCTGTCATGGCATTATACAATCGGCTGATGGGTTTGTTCTGAGTCGCGTTCTTCCAGCTTCTTAACAGTTGTGTTTTGATGATCTCAAAACGCTCTGGGTTAAAGTCACGATTGGCAAATTTATCCAAGACCAAATCAAGCAGTATCGGCAGCTTTTCATTGAACCCACTGAGTTTTAACGTCACGCCGCCTTGGTGAGCGTAGAGGTTATAACTCAAGCCTGCGACCTCGGCGGGGTAAGCCGCTTCGTTGATAGCCTCAAGCAGCATTTCGACACTGACGCGGGTTTTAACGATGTTCTCAACCGATTTCACCGCATAAGGACTATCGATAGCGACATACACAACGCCTTTAGGCACGCGAAAATCGGTGTCTTGCAAATGCCAAAGGCAAAATCCTGGTAACTCTTGGATTTTCTCTGGCAAGGTCGTGTTTGGCGATGCCAATTGCGCGGGATCGAGTTCGTAACTGATAAATGGATTGGGCTCGGGTAAGGCAAGGTCTGGCGAAACATCCGTGATTTGCCATTTTGCACGTTGCGCGTCGGTAAAGGGGATCACACTGTACGGCGTGTCGTACCACTTGGCTTGCTTATCATAGTTGCCGCCTTTGGCAATCAAAGTCAGACGAAGGTGCTCCGGTGTTAAATAACTGAGCATCTGGCGGATCAATTCTTCGTCATATTTCGCCATGATGTAATCACCATAAAGCACATCTTCTTCTTCATAGTGCTGAATATTGAGGACCATATGGCTGACAGTATCAATTGGGCGAGAAGGTTCTTGGTAGCGAAATGCCTTTTCTTGTACCGCGCGTTTTTCTTTGTAACGCCATTCGTTCAAACCTTGCTCACGAATAAGGTGAATCGCTTGAAACAGATAGGCGACAATATCGTCAATGTGGTTCAGGCCAACTTCCGTCAGGCTGACACTGACGGTAAATTCACGAAAGTTCGAGCCGCTGATGCCCCCGCCAGCGGAGAGGTTATTGATGTAGCCTTTGTTTTTTAGCATTGACATAACACTGCCAATGCCTTCATAGCCAAGCAGACTCGCAATGTAAGACAATGGTTTGATGCGATAGTGTTCATCGGTGGCAGGCATTGAGAATGCCAGCGTCAGTTTGCGCACGTCTTTTAATGGCTCGATGCGAATAAACTGTTGCCGCTGAGGGATATCAACAAAAGGCACCTCGGGAATGAAAAGCGGCAAATCGTGGTTTGGGATCAGTTCAAAGGTTTCTTCGGCTAGCTCTTCAAGGGAATCGAGAGTAAATGGCCCAGTAACGGATGCCGCCATCAGATTGGCGCTGTAGTGGCTGCGATAGAAGGCGATCAACTCATCTCGAATCGAACTGTTTTCGCGATCTGCCAAGGTTTCAGCGCTGCCAACGGAAAACTTTGAAAAGGGATGTTCGGGATTGATGGTTTCTTTTTGTACCTGATAGATACGGCGAACATCGTCTTGAATTTTGAGGCGATACTCTGAATCAACCGCGTTGCGCTCTTTGTCTACGGCGTCAGCATTAAACAGTGGCGCAGAAAAAAACTGCCCAAAACGCTCTAACGCTTCTTCAAAGTAATCGTGTTGAATATCAAAGAAATACGTCGTATTTTCGGTGCCGGTCCAGGCGTTGTTGCTGCCGCCGTGACGGCTGGTGAAAGATTGAAATTCGCCGACCTTTGGGTACAGTTCTGTGCCCAGAAATAGCATGTGCTCGAGGAAGTGGGCTAAACCTTCACGATCAGCAGGGTCACAAAAGTGGCCAACATTCACCGTCAGTGCTGCAGCACTGCGCGGCGCTTGTGCGTCTTCGATCAATAAAACACGTAACCCGTTATCGAGTGTAATCTGGCGATAGCCACGGTGATCATTCGGACTGATTTGCACAAAGCACCTTCACTGGTTGAGGCAAGGTCTTAATTATGACCACCTAAGCAAATTGAGGCAAACATCTGTGCGCTTTATCGTTCCAGAAACAACAATTGACTGGTAGCATAATCAGGAATCTAAGAAATCAACAGTAGTGATATGCGAATTTATATTATGCGCCACGGTGAGGCGCAGACATTTGCAGCCAGTGATGAAGAACGACCATTAACTGAACGCGGAGAGCAACAGTCAGTAGAAATGGCTCGTTGGCTTGCAAATGAATTACCAGAAGGGAAGCTAGATTTGGTGCTTGTTAGCCCGTATTTGCGCGCCCAACAAACGTGGAATGCCTGTCAGACCGTGTTGCCAACGGCGCAAAAAGTGCTGACAGAAGATGGTATTACGCCCTATGGTGACAGCGAGCACGTTGCATCGTATCTGCGCGCGTTAGTGGCTGTTGATCATCCAGCAAGCATTTTGCTGGTGTCGCATTTGCCGCTGGTGGGTTATCTCACCGCCGAATTCGCCGTCGACATGCAGGCACCTATGTTTCCAACGTCGTCGATTGCTTGTATTGAGCTTGATGCTGTGAGCGAGAAAAGTGATGTACGGTGGTTGAAAAGCCCTTCTCAGTTGATGGGCTACGCATAGCACTGAATGATCAAGAAACGACTAACGACGAAAACGCCTAGTGGGGCGCTTTTTATTGTCTGTTGTTCTTGGTTATCGTTCTGGGATCTCGATAAGCACCAATAACGCGCCAGCACCGCCAAATTCAAGTGGCGCTTGATGAAATGCCAGAACATCTGGGTGCTGTGCCAGCCACAATGGCGTTTTCTGCTTCAATATATGTTTGCCGATGCCATGCATCACGCAGGCACAGCTAATCCCTTCTTTTATGCACTCGGCAATCAACGCACCCATCTCACGCTTCGCTTCTTGTTGTGTCATGCCATGAAGGTCGAGAAACATATCAGGCACGTAAATGCCGCGTCGTAAACGCTTCACTTCATACTTAGACACACCAGTACGCGCATATTGCGTTGGGCCATCCTCTTTCAGCAAGGGTTCAAACTCGTCTGAAAAATAAAAGGTGTGGTCACGTGCTGTCGAGTCAGAGAACTTTTTTCTCGATTGTTCCACTGTCTGGCGTCTTGGCGGGTTTATGGTATCCTGCTGCAGTTTTTTAACGCCTTTTACCGCATCGCGGAACAATGAAAAGTCATCGTCTGAGATCGGGGTTTTCTTACTCATAAGTCAATTCCAAATGCCGATAGGCGCATTGTACCCAAAATAGAAGCAATGTCTCGCTGTCGAATTTGTAATTGTCCAAATCAATAGAGATGAACGCGGTGCGTTGGGGTGAATCAGGCTAGTGGAGGCCATTTTGGATAAAATTATTGTTGATGAAGTTGTCAACGAGTTGCGTACGCTGCAGGACATGCTACGTTGGACGGTAAGCCGCTTTAATGCAGCAGGTTTGTTTTACGGTCACGGAACGGATAACGCATGGGATGAAGCTGTACAACTGGTGTTGCCAACCTTGTATCTGCCACTTGATGTGCCAGCAGATACTCGTCACTCCCGCCTGACGACCAGTGAGCGCCATCGTATTGTAGAGCGTGTTATTCGCCGCATTAACGATCGCACGCCAGTGTCCTATTTGACCAACAAAGCCTATTTTTGTGGTCTTGAGTTTTTTGTTGATGAACGTGTATTGGTGCCTCGCTCACCAATTGGTGAGTTGATTGAAAACCGTTTCAGCCCAATGTTGCCTGTTGAACCGACTCGAATCATGGATTTGTGCACGGGTAGCGGCTGCATTGGTATTGCGTGTGCTTACGCCTTCCCTGACGCAGAAGTGGATCTGGTGGATATTTCTACCGATGCGCTAGCAGTGGCTGAGATGAACGTGCAAGATCACGGCATGGAGCAACAAGTGTTCCCAATCCGTTCGGATTTGTTCCGCGATCTGCCACAAGACAAATACGACCTGATTGTTTCTAATCCACCGTATGTGGATGAAGAAGACATGAACAGCCTACCCGATGAATTCCGCCACGAGCCTGAACTGGGTCTGGCTGCGGGCTCTGATGGCTTGAAACTGATGCGCCGCATTATCGCCAATGCGCCCAATTATCTAAGCGAGCAGGGTGTTTTGATCTGTGAAGTGGGTAATTCTATGGTGCATGTGGAAGAACAATATCCAGAGCTTCCGCTCACGTGGCTTGAGTTTGAAAACGGCGGTCACGGCGTATTCATGATGACGTATCAAGATCTGGTGAGCGTGGCGGACGAGTTCTCTATCTACAAAGACTAACCATCATCTATAAAGCTTAATCGCGTGAACCGCGGTTAATTCGCTATTAAAAAGGCTGAAAACATCTGTTTCAGCCTTTTTTTGTTTTCACATCCTGCATTTTGTCGTGTTTCTTGAAATGAGCCCCGTTCTACAGCGGGTTGACTGTTTTGCAGGCAAAAAGCTTTTGCTTCTCGTGCGCGGTTATGTTTCATTAACAAGCATGCAGTTATGCCTTAATAAAGGCAGCCAGTTAAAAGACAGAGGAAGTAATGGCAGGCAATTCTATTGGTCAGGTGTTTCGCGTCACCACCTTTGGTGAAAGTCATGGATTGGCATTGGGGTGTATCGTTGATGGTTGCCCGCCGGGACTCGAAATTTCAGAAGCGGATTTACAGATTGATCTGGACCGTCGTCGTCCGGGTACGTCGAAATACACCACGCAACGTCGTGAAGCAGACGAGGTGAAATTCTTGTCTGGGGTGTTTGAAGGCAAAACAACGGGCACGTCTATTGGTCTGTTGATCGAGAACACCGATCAACGTTCACAAGATTATTCCAAAATCTCAGACCGTTTTCGCCCTGGTCATGCCGATTACACGTATCACCAGAAATATGGCATTCGCGATTATCGTGGCGGCGGTCGTTCGTCTGCGCGTGAAACGGCTATGCGTGTTGCGGCAGGTGCGATTGCCAAGAAATTCCTGAAACAGGAATATGGCATTGAAGTGCGTTGCTACATGTCTGAAATGGGCGATGTGACCATCGACAAGGTGGATTGGGATCAGGTTGAGCAAAACCCCTTTTTCTGCCCAGATGAAACCAAACTTGACGCTTTGGACGAATTGATCCGTCAATTGAAAAAAGACGGTGACTCCATCGGCGCTAAACTGACCGTCGTGGCAAACAATGTCCCTGTCGGTCTTGGCGAACCTGTGTTTGACCGTTTAGATGCTGACATTGCGTTTGCACTGATGGGCATCAATGCGGTGAAAGGCGTTGAAATCGGCGACGGTTTTGATGTGGTGAATCAGCGCGGCAGCCAACATCGTGATGAATTAACGCCGACTGGTTTTAAAACCAATCATGCTGGCGGCATTCTTGGTGGGATTTCGTCAGGGCAAGATATCGTTGCACACTTAGCGCTGAAACCGACATCAAGCATTACCGTGCCTGGGGAAACCATTAATGTTGATGGTGAAACGGTTGATGTGATAACACGCGGTCGTCATGACCCTTGTGTGGGTATTCGCGCAGTGCCCATCGCGGAAGCCATGGTGGCTATCGTGCTGATGGATCACTTGCTGCGTCATCGTGCGCAGAATGCGGGTGTCACAACGACGACGCCGAAGATTTAACGTCTGGTCCTAGGTCTTAGGTCTTAGGATCTAGGACCTCGCTCTTAGCCTCCGTTCAACTCACCTTCACTTCTGCGTTATCTTCTGTTTTCTCTTCTTCGGCAAGGCTAAAAACAGGCAAGCGCCAATGAAACTTCACTGCGCACATACGGAATGTGAAGCCCAGAATCAGCGTGGAGAGTGTCGCGTAGTTTTCGTTGACGCCAAATTGTCCGCCATAAGTCATCAGTCCCCAGTACATCCAGCCCGAGAAAAACGCGATCGACGCGTATAACTCTTTGTGTAATACCATGGGTTGGCGACGACACAGTAAATCACGTAGCAAGCCGCCAAACACACCAGTAACCACGGCAGAGACTACTGCGATGAGCGGTGACAAGCCCATATCCATGCCAACGCGACAACCGATAATACTAAAGGCAATCAAGCCGAGAGAATCTAGCCAGATAAACAGTTTATGGTTTCGCGCCACCCATGAGGCCATCCATGTGGTCACGATACCCGCAAGACAGACAATCACCAGATAATGCGGATTGGCGACCCAGCCTAAGGGGTAATGGCCGAGCAAAATGTCTCGAACTGTACCACCACCAATGGCGGTGCAGCTTGCCACCAGCATGACGCCAAACCAATCCATGTTTCTTCGACCGGCGGCGAGCGCGCCTGTCATGGCTTCGGCAGTAATGCCAACAATGTACAAAGTAGACAACAACATTATTATTCAGTCGGTTGCATTTAATCAGAGAAGATGGTCGCGATTGTAAATGTGATGCCAGTCACAAGCCAATGAAAATAGACGACGTCACCCATGAATCAATTTCATGCTTATCGCGGATAAAATCGTCAAAATGGGCAATTATCACGGCGACAATAGGGCATGTGCTAGGTAAAATGCCGCCTGACTGATTTTGGCTGTAACCAGACATTTACATATAACGCATGCATCACGATTACAACGACCTTATTTCTGTATTCAATCAGACATTTATTGAATCATTTAACACTGAGTTATTGCTCGGTGGTGATGAACCTATTTATTTCCCAGCCGATGAAACTCACGCGAAGCATCGTATTATCTTTGCTCGTGGCTTTTTTGCATCCGCGATGCATGAAGTGGCGCACTGGTGTATCGCCGGTCCTGAGCGTCGATTGCTGGAGGATTATGGCTACTGGTATCACCCAGATGGACGCGATGAAAAAACGCAGGCGGAATTTGAGAAAGTGGAGATAAAGCCACAAGCGGTAGAGTGGATTCTTTCTGCCAGCTGTGGTTTTCGCTTTCAAGTGAGCTGTGACAATTTGAGTGGCGTCGAGTCTGATCGCGCGGGCTTTACCGCCAAAGTGCGTGAGCAAGTGCTGATTTATCTCGATGAAGGTATGCCAGCGCGCGCAAAAACCTATTCAGATGCCCTCCGCGCGTTTTATCATCGTCCGACGTTAACGGCCGCAGATTTTACCTATTGATAACCATCCCGAATGCGTTTGGTATGAGAGAGATTATGATCCAAGACTACGAAGAACAGATCCTTGATTTGATAGACGCCATGGTAGAGACCGCGTCAGACGACGAATTGTTTGCCAGTGGGTATTTGCGTGGCCATATCTCATTGGCTGCCGCTGATTGTGAGCAAGATGGGATTGATGATATCGAAGCACTAAAAGTCTTTGTGGACGGTAGCTTGAAAAACAATGCCAACGAGTTAAGCCCTGCAGATCAAGTGCTGGTGGCAAATTTGTGGTCCTCTTTGCAAGCGAAAGCGAGCTAAAAGCCATCGCAATAGACATCAACATCAACAAATACAAAGAAGGCGCTCAATGAAGCGCCTTCTTTATGCTCGGAATATATCAGTTCAGAATGTTCACGTTTAACCGCCTAAAATCACAGCGCTTTGCCTTTCAGTAACTTTCTTACCCACATGCGTCCCGGATGCAATGCATTGAGTACATCCACTGGTAACGGCAAAGGATCACCACACAGCTGCGAAGCCATCAACTCACCCAGCAATGGCGCCGAAGTTAAGCCGCGCGAACCCAGCCCCAGAAGGCTGTAAAGGTTGGGGTAAACCGGCACATCTTGTGCGGTTTCTTGCGTATCACGTAGGTTGCTATAGCTCGCAACCAGCTCGCTGTAATCACAGACATCACCAACAAATGGCAGGTGATCTCTACTGGCACAACGCACGCCGACACGTCCAGCGCCATGATCTGTGCTGACTGCTTGTGACCATTTGGTCGGAATGCATTTCACCAGACGTTGTTTATTATCAACCTGGTCATCCATGCTAAATGCCAACGAACTGTCATTGCGACTGTAGCTCGCCCCGATACAGTGCGTATCATTTTTTGGATTAACTGGGGTCAGATAGCCATCGTAACAAAGCACGGTTTTGAGCTTTTTCAGCGCTGGTGTGGTGTTGATATGAGTCACTTGCCCGCGTACTGAAAAGGCAGGGATCGGCGCGGTTTGTTCAAACTGAGAGAATTCATGGCCATTGGCAACCACGACCGTCTGATGAGTAAACGTCGTGTCGTCGGCTTGAAGCGTCCACTTGCTGTCGTGAAGCGTCAACGATGTTATTTTGGTGTTGTAGAGACAGGTCAATAAACCTGTGGCCTCCGCTTGTGCGATCAAACCTTGTGTCAGTTGCTGAGGGCATAACCAGCCGCCAAGCGGGTAGCTGATACCACTATGTAATGTGTCAATGTCAGTCATGGCTGCCGCTTCGTCAGCAGTGACGGCATGAACCAGTGCCTTGGGATACCCACCCTTGAGTAGTTTCCCTAATTTGTCAGCACTTTTTTCATCCCAGCCTAATTGCGTCACGCCGCACCAGTCATGATCAAAGTTGATGGTTTCAGCCGCTTGCTCAACAAACTGACGGGAGAACAAAAACGCGGGTGCAAAAAAGCGAGAAAGCACATCATCACTGCCATTAAGCAGCGGATACACTGCGCCTTGGCGATTGCCCGATGCGCCAAGTCCCGGCTTGTCATGCTCACAATAGAGTGTCGCGGGTTTTCCGCGACGAACCAAAGACAGCGCGAGTGTGGCACTGGCGACACCGCCGCCAATAATCGCAATGTCATTTGAGGCCTTTGGAGGTAAGCGCTTGTACCAAGGCGCTTGTTGTCGAGGCTGGTTACGTTGATTGATCGTGCCGACAATCATGTCGCGCTTCGTGCCAAAGCCTTGCGTTTTTTTCATGTCAAAGCCAGCGTCGATCAAACCACGGCGAACAAAGCCAGCGGCGGTAAACGTCGCGACGGTGCAGTTTTCTCTCGCCAGACGTGCCATGCCATCGAACAACGATTGGCTCCACATCTCGGGGTTTTTGCTAGGTGCAAAGCCATCAAGGAACCAGCAATCCACAATACCATCATCAGATGTCCACACTTGAGGCATGCAGTCTTTAATGTCACCAAACCACAAATCCAACGTCACCCGGCCATCAGCAAGGATAAGACGATGACAGCCAGATACGGCAGCGGGGTAGTGCTGACGCAGTGCTTTTGCGTAGTCGGCCAGTTCAGGCCAAGACGCATGGGCTTTTTCAAGGTCGATTTGTGTAACGGGGAACTTCTCAAAACTGATAAAATGCAGCTGCTGCGTTTTCGCCTGCGGGTTGTCTGCACGAAACGCATCAAACCACTGCCACGCTGCGAGAAAGTTTAGGCCAGTTCCAAAGCCAGTTTCTGCAATAACAAAGCGATTTCGCTCGAATTGTTGCCAGCGCGCTGGAAGATGATTTTGATGTAGGAACACATAGCGCGTTTCTTCTAAGCCGTTTGCGTTAGAAAAGTACACGTCGTCGAAATTATCAGAAACCGGCGTTCCGGCGTCATTCCAGTGAATTTGGGCATGTTCGATACGGGGTTGGGTCACAAGCCTTGCCTTAATTAAAAGTGTATTTGCACTCAGATCGCGGATTCTAACGTCAATCCAGCGGAATTTACAGATTCTAAGGGGCGTCTGTGCGAGTATGGACAAGAATTTCAGCTTACACGCGTACTCTAGGAAAGCTGACCACTTTAGATGAGCAAAAACGCTATCATCGGTGCGAACTCGAATTGTAGGAACAAAAGATGAAACGAGCCGTAATTACAGGTATGGGAATTGTTTCCAGCATCGGTAACAACGTTAAAGAAGTGCTGGAGTCGTTGAAGACGGGGAAATCCGGGATCAGTTTTTCCCAGCAGTTCGCAGACATGAAACTACGCAGTAATGTTTGGGGTGATTTAAAGCTTATTCCCGCAGAACATATTGATCGTAAGAAATACCGTTTTATGGGCGATGCCGCTGGCTTCGCTTATCTGTCAATGGAACAAGCGATTGAAGATTCAGGTCTGACTGAAGACATGGTATCTAACGACCGTACTGGCCTGGTTGCTGGTTCAGGTGGCGCATCTTCTATTAACCAAGTGCTTGCGACAGACACATTGCGCGAGAAAGGCGTAAAACGTGTTGGACCTTACATGGTGCCTCGTACCATGTCGTCAACCGTTTCAGCGTGCTTGGCTACACCATTTAAAATTCGCGGTGTGAACTACACCATGAGTTCAGCGTGTGCAACATCAGCACACTGCATAGGCCACGCGGTAGAGCTTATCCAATTGGGTAAACAAGACGTGGTATTTGCAGGCGGTGGTGAAGAGCTGGATTGGTCATTGACCATGATGTTTGACGCCATGGGCGCATTGTCGACCAAATATAACGATTCACCAGAAAAAGCCTCACGCACCTATGACGCAGACCGCGACGGTTTCGTTATTTCTGGTGGCGGCGGCATGATGGTGATCGAAGAGCTTGAGCATGCGCTTGCGCGTGGTGCGAAAATCTACGGCGAAGTCGTCGGTTATGGCGCAACGTCGGATGGCTATGACATGGTTGCTCCTTCTGGTGAAGGCGCGATCCGTTGTATGAAGATGGCGATGCAAGATGTCGACAGCATTGATTACATCAACACGCACGGCACTTCAACGCCAGTGGGTGATGTGAAAGAACTGGGCGCGATTCAGGAAGTGTTTGGCCACAACAGCCCAGCCATTTCTGCTACTAAAGCAATGACAGGTCACGCATTGGGCGCTGCAGGTGTACACGAAGCGATTTATTCAACACTGATGTTGGAAAATAACTTTGTTGCGCCGAGTATCAATATCGACAACCTTGATCCTGTTGCTGAAGGCCTTGATATCGTGACTGAAATGCGCGAGCAAACGCTGACAACAGTGATGTCGAATAGCTTCGGTTTTGGCGGTACTAACGCCACACTGGTCATTAAAAAATACGAAGGATAAGCGAAACCGCTGTCTCTCGGTATGACGAGCCTGTCACTGGCTTGTTGTTTAAGATTTTCCGGGAAGTTGGCATTATGCCTACAACAGACGCAGGTATTGACCGTTGAGAGCCGGTCTCTATCTTTCAGATCCTGGATTTTACCCGGCCATTGGTCGGGTTTTTTCGTTTTAAGTCGCAAGGAAAAGCGTCACAATAGCGTCAGTGAGTTTGATTGAAGAGAGCATTGCGTGAATATCCTGATTGATGAAAATATGCCGTACGCCGCAGCACTATTCAGTAAGCTGGGAACGGTGACAGCCAAAGCGGGTCGAACACTGACGGCAGACGACTTGGTTGATGTGGATGCCTTGATGATCCGCTCTGTGACCAAAGTGGATGAAGATTTACTAGCGAAAGCTAATCGCCTTAAGTTTGTTGGAACGGCAACCGCCGGGACTGATCACGTCGATGCAGCGTTGCTGGCTTCGCGTGGCATTCATTTCACTGCCGCGCCGGGTTGTAACAAAGTTGGAGTCGCGGAATATGTCATCAGCGCGCTTCTTGTTCTCAGTCAGCAGCATGGCTTTACGCTGACTGATCGCAAAGTCGGCATCATTGGGGCAGGGCAAGTTGGGAGCTATCTTTCAAAATGTCTCAGCGCACTGAATATTGAACATCTGCTTTGTGACCCAATAAAAAAAGCCGAAGGAGATGAGCGCGCGTTTCATTCGCTACAAACCCTGCTTGCGGAGTGCGATGTGATCACGACGCACACACCCATCACTCGGGCAGGCAAATACCCAACACATCATTTGATTGGGGAAAAAGAATTGGCTGCATTGAAGCCAAACAGTATTTTGATCAATGCCGCTCGTGGACCGGTTGTGGACAATGATGCGCTCAAAGCCGCATTGAAAGCTGAAAAATTGACGGCAGTGTTGGATGTGTTCGAATTCGAGCCCGAAGTGGATCTAGAACTCCTGCCGCTATTGGCCTTTGCAACGCCACATATCGCAGGATATGGCCTAGAAGGCAAAGCCCGTGGCACCACCATGATTTACAACGCCTACTGTGATTTTCTCGGAAATAGCGAAGAGCACGTAGCGGCGAGTTCACTGCTACCCGTCGCGCCAATTCCGCATGTTGCATTAAGCCAACCTTGGAATAGCGCAGATCTTATGGCGCTCTGTCAGCTGATATACGACATTCGCCGAGACGATGCCGAGTTTCGCCGCGAGATGGCCGATGTTGCTCAGCAGCGCATAAGCTTTGACCGCTTACGCAAGAATTACTGGGACAGACGTGAGTACAGTGCGATTACAGTAGCGGGCAAGGCCGAGTTTGGGTTAGAGTCGCTCGCTAAATTAGGTTTTACCGTAGAGGAATAAACATGACACAAGAATTCGATGTGGCTTTTGATATCGCTGTATTAGGTGCAACGGGCGCTGTTGGCCGCACCATTATCGAGGTATTGGAGCAGCGTAAATTCCCTGTGCGCAATCTTTACTTGCTGGCAAGTGAGCGCAGTGCCGGTGAAACCATTCGTTTCAATGGCAAAAGCATTCTGGTAAAAGACGTTGAAGACTTCGATTGGAGCCAAGTGCAACTTGCTCTGTTCTCAGCGGGTGCAGAATTGTCAGACCGTTGGGCGCCGATTGCCGCTGACGAAGGTGTGGTGGTTATCGACAATACCTCGCGCTTCCGCTATGAGCATGATGTTCCATTGGTCGTGCCAGAAGTTAACCCAGAAGCGATTGCTGATTTTCGTAACCGCAACATCATTGCCAACCCAAATTGTTCAACCATCCAAATGCTGGTGGCACTGAAGCCAATTTATGATGTGGCAGGCATTGAGCGCATCAACGTGGCAACGTATCAGTCAGTGTCAGGTTCGGGCAAGAAAGGCGTTGATGAACTGGCAGGGCAAACCGTAAGACTGCTGAACAGCCAAGAGGCTGAGCCGAGCCTGTACAAAACACAGATCGCGTTCAACTGCTTGCCGCATATCGATGAGTTCATGGACAACGGCTACACCAAAGAAGAAATGAAAATGGTGTGGGAAACGCAGAAAATTTTGGGCGATGACACGGTTGCCGTGAACCCAACGTGCGTGCGTGTTCCTGTGTTCTATGGTCACGCAGAAGCCGTGCACATTGAATGCCGTCAACCTATTGACGCTACCGAAGCGATGGATTTGCTTTCTCGCGCTGAAAGCGTTCAAGTTTTCATGGGTGAAGATTATCCAACGCAAGTCAAAGAAGGCACGGGTCAAGACCACGTTATGGTCGGTCGTGTCCGCAATGACATCAGCCATCCAAATGGTTTGAATATGTGGATAGTGGCAGATAATGTCCGCAAAGGGGCGGCAACTAACTCGGTTCAAATCGCAGAAGTCCTCATTCGCGATTACCTGTAATCCCTGAAAACAACCGGCTACGAGTGATCTCGAGCCGGTTGTTTGATCACAAAACACAGTTTTATCTTCTCACACTACAGTTTTCACCCTGGCTTCCGATATAGTTAGGGAAATAACGTAATGCCAACCACAGTAAGTACTTAACCATACGTTGCGACGCAAAATTCATGATTTACTTTGCGCGGATACCGCTATATCGCAGGGCAGATTTCTCATGAGCAGTGATGCTGTTATGCGTTTCCCCGGCAAGGCTGGTTCGATATTTGCAGTGTTTTGGAATAAGCCTATTATTCTGCCATAGGGGAATGCGGGCAGTGTCCGACGCAGATTTATATAACGCCATGAAGCGAACGCTTTCTTTATCAAATGCAAGCCGTCGACTCGGCAAAATTCTTGCAGCCTCAACATTGGTGCTGAGCCTTGCTGCGACCTTTTCTGTGCATTCGGCCATTCGAATTCTTGGGCCTATTGATGAGTCGCCACCACCTAGCGCCGTCACGCCTTTATCCCAAACCACTCAAGCGCCCTCGACCGTTAATCGCCGCCAATCCTTTGGCCCAACGCGAGACAACGATACCCTTTGGTCTATCGCCACACGTTACCAGCCAAGCAATGCGGTGACGGTGTATCAAACCTTAGGTGCGGTTTTCCGCTTAAACCCTAATGCGTTTGAAGACCAAAATATTCACGGGTTAGTGCCGGGTAGTACGCTATTGATGCCGACGCTGACTGAGATCCGTCGTGAGAGCACGGATGATGTCGCCCAGCGTCTGCAAATTGACCAAGCGCGAAAAGACGCTCAGCGCGGCGTGAATCGTCAGCCTCTAAGTCAGCAGGTCGCTGCACCTGTGGCTAAACCAAAACCCACTTCACCGCCTGTTGTTGCGGCTGAAAGCGCACCCGTACCCGTGACTAAGACCTCTGAGTCAGAGATGGCAGAAACTGACACACCATCCAAGCCAGAAATGAAGGCGCAAGAAGGCATGGGTGCGGATATGATTCCGCCTAAGCCAGACATGGGGATGGTGCAAAATCAGATCGACCAATCTGATCTGCAAATGGGCAAGTTGGTTGAAAGTAACCACATACTCAAAATTCGTCTTGCCGAAGTGCAAAACGAGCTAGTCGCGCTGAAAGATCAGATGAATGCCGACGAAGAGCTTACTGAGGAAATCAAATCTTTCTTAGAAGCGCAACGTATGCGACAGGCTCAGATGGAAATGAAAGAGCCATCTTTTGTCGAGTCGCTCATGGCAAGCCCGCTCATGTTGGCGACGGTTGCGATTATTCCTGCACTGTTAGTGATTGGTGTTGCCGCCTTTATTATCATGCGTCGACGTAAAGACGATGATGATGTCGAAGAGCCGGAAGGGCTAGACAGCGCCGACCCAGACATGAATGTCATCATGGTGCCAGACGTCGATGAAGACGACGATGAGCTCGTGCTGGAAGATGATGAACTTGAGGTGACAGACGACACCGATGCTGACGATCTGTTTGGCGACGAAGGCATCTTTGATTCTGAGCTGGACGACATTAATTTGTCTGACACGTTGGAGCTGTCGGATGAGCCTTCGGAGTCAGGGTTAGATATTGATAACGACACGGACTTTGGCGGCGAAACGGATCTGAGTTCATCGATGGACTCAGATTTGGATTCCATGTTGGGTGATGACTTCGACACAGGCTCCGAAATGGGTGTCGAAGCGAGCACAGAAGGTGCCATTGGTTTAGAAGACATGGAGCGCGCCCTTGATGAAATGGCGTCCCAGCCTGAAGAAACCGAGCTTAGTCCAGATGAAGCGCTGGCGGCCATGTGGGAGCAATCACTCAGCGAAGGTAATGACAGCGATGTTGATGACATTGATGCCTTGCTAAACGCAACACAGACGACGGACGAACCAGAAGCTTCAGAATCAGAAGTATTGGCGCCTGAACCAGAGGCTGGCGATCTTAATGATGCGCTTGATGATTTAGGCGATGAGACGACCAATGAAGCACTGTTTGATAAGGTGCTTGATGACGAACCAGAAGTGGACTTGTCGCAAGATATCAACCTTTCTGATGATGATTTAGACGATATTTTCAATCAAACGGCGACTGCGTCAGCCACGGATGAAAACGCTGATTTAGACAGCGATCTGAGCGAAGACAGCACGGCATTGCTCGATGAATTTTTAGGCGATGATATCGATCTTATTAGCGATTCCTCTCTTGAAGAAACTGACGAAGCTGATTTACAGCTCGACAGTACTGATGCGTTGCTTGATGAGCTTTTCGATGAAGAACTGCTGGATGAAGACGGTAACCCGCTGGCACCACAGGACAGCGATGACACGGAATCTCTATCACTGGATAAAGCGTTAGACAACGACGATATTTCTGACAGTGATATTTTACTGGATGAGCTTGTTGATGATGAAGATGTTGATCCGTTAGACGAAAGCGCATTGCTTGATGAAGCCATTGATGACGACGATATGCTGTCAGAATTGATTGGTGAAACAACCGATGATGAAGACCTCGATCTGGGTGACACTGATGTATTGTTGGATGAGTTGGTCAGCGAAGATGATGAACTCGACGGTGACAGTGCGCTATTAGGTGACGACGCCGAAGACGATGATCTGCTTGGTGAAGATCTGATCTCTATTGATGACGATGAGTTCAATCTCGATGACATTGATAATTCAGTAACAGATGATGCTGCATTAGACGATATTCAAGAGGCACAACCCGAGCAAACGAAAGAGCCTGAAAGCTTAGATACTGATAGCGACATTACTGAGCTCGAAGAGTTGGTAGACGAAGTCTCTGATGATCATGATCTTGAACCGGTTGCATCTGATTCTGATCTCGACTTGCTTGATAACTTGCTGGCACAAGACGATGAAACAGAGCAAGAACCAGCGGCAGAGCCAACAACCAATGAAACAGTTGCGTTAGACGCAGAAGAACGTGAAACGCCAGAAGCAACCCAAGACGATATCGACTTGCTTGATAGCCTATTAGGTGAAGAGCACGAAGAAAGCGCTGATACCTCGTCAAGTGACGATGACATTACCGCGTTTGTTGATGAAACGCCTGTCACACAGACGACTGAGCCTGAAGCTAGCGAAGCAGAAAAAAGTGAAGCTGCAGAGGAAGTTGCATCAGCCGGTGATGAAGCCGATCTGGACAATGCATTGGCTGCCATAGAGCCAGCTTCGATGGAAGCAACAGACAGTGTTGAGACGAACACTGCCGATGATGAGCCCCTCGATCTTTCATCATTGCCAGAATATGACGAAGAAGCCGCACTTGCTGATAGCGATTTTGAAGAAGCGGCACCTGAAGAGCCAGTAAAAGCAGAGATTGATGAGGAATCGTTTGATCTCGATAATCTGCCAGAATATACCGAAGAAGATGCCGCGGTTGATTTCGATGCTGCGCCTTTTGACTCACAAAGTACGCCGAGTGACGACGATAACGCAGACGTAGAACGTCCTGTTGAAGAAGACATTGAACCTCAAGAGTTAGAGGAAGAAGTAAAGTCATCTTCTGAAGAAACACCCGCACCGTTTGCGGCAACGGAAAATAACACCCTCGCATTTCCACCCGTCGAGCCAATTAGTTTGGATGATCTGGGGGAGTTTGATGAAGGCGATGCATTGGGCGCGGCGCTCGATGAGCAGCGTGAACTTGATGAAGCGGTGCCTGAAAGTGAGCGCAGCCAATTCTCACAACCTTCTGCACCCGTTTCACAAGCGCCATATCGTGCCGCCGAACTTAATGAAATAGCCGAATTAGATGATGATGAACATCAAGTCGCAGGGCTTAATATGGAAGCGTTGCTTTCAGAACCCCTAGATGATGATCATATGGGTCTTGGCGACTTTGAGATGGAAGCGCTTGATACTCACGGAGGCCTTGAGTGCCCGTGAAGCCTCAGACATTGAGAGTGCGCTGGATTCTGATGACGAGTTTGATGCGCATGACATGTTGGATGCCTCTGATGAGCAAGACATCCCCGAAGATGAAAGTGGCATTTGGAATGCAGAGCAAACGCCTGAACCCGAATTAGAGAGCGAAGATTGGTCACAGCAACCGGAAATTCTAGGCAATGACATCAAATCCATGGATTTGGATGCTGATCTCGAGGGATTGTTGGAAGAAGCCGAAAGTGAACTTATTGAAGCGACGTCGTCGAGTGATGGCTTTATCAGCATCGATGAACTCATGAAAGACGACGGTTTACCACAAGACGATCCTGATGCGGCCAAAATGGATTTAAATGTCGGTCTCGAAGATTTCCCTGATGTGTTGAATGACATTCAGCCTGTTGATGTTGATAGCAGCGGTGAAGCTGCTACCAATATGGATTTGGCAAAAGCCTATCTGGAAATGAACGATGTAGATGGTGCGATTCAGCTTTTAGAGCAAGTCATGCAAGGTGACGATTCAAACCTCAAAGAAGAAGCGCGAATGATGATTGAAAACCTTCATTAAGCGAGAATCATCGAACTCAAAGACATAAAGAGAACGGCAGGGGAAACCCCGCCGTTTTTTTATCCTTGCGCTCATCGCTGCATTTTAGTTTTAGAAGGGTATAATGCGCAGCTTCACAAAATAATGAACCGCTAAGACAGAGAAAAAACAATGAAAATCGCCCTGGGTGTTGAATATGATGGTGCACAGTATTTTGGCTGGCAGAGACAGCGTGAAGTACCCAGTGTGCAGGAACACCTTGAAAAAGCCCTGTCAAAAATCGCCAATCAACCGATTGAAGTGCTATGCGCGGGTCGCACAGATGCGGGCGTTCATGGAACGGGTCAGGTGGTTCATTTTGAGGTGAACGTTTCTAGACCGCTTCGCGCATGGACGATGGGGGTTAATACTCACCTTCCTGATGCTATAGCCGTGCGTTGGGCTAAAGAAGTACCTGATGAGTTTCATGCTCGTTTCTCAGCCACAGCGCGTCGGTATCGCTATATCATTTACAACAATGCGCTACGTCCGGGTATTCTTCGCCATGGTGTGACACACTGCCATGACGAGCTAGACGAAGCGTTAATGCATCAAGCCGGACAACATTTGTTAGGCGAAAATGATTTCACATCATTTCGTGCTGTTCAATGCCAATCGAAAACGCCATGGCGCAACATTCATCATTTAAATGTGACCCGCCAAGGCCGTTTCGTGATCATAGATATCAAAGCGAACGCGTTTGTGCATCACATGGTGCGAAACATTGCAGGTAGTTTGATCGATGTTGGCCGCAAAGCGAAAGAGCCAGAGTGGGTTCAGTGGCTTTTGGCGGCAAAAGACCGCAACTTGGCGGCAGCGACGGCAAAAGCGAATGGTTTGTATCTGGTTGAAGTGGCGTACCCAGCAATGTTTGAATTGCCTGCATCGCCAGTTGGGCCACTCTTTTTACCCGATACCCAGTTAACTACCCAAGCCTCTTGAGACTACTAGGGGATGAGAAATTTTGAACTGCAAGGATAACTAGGCATTCTGGGGTTTGAACGTGCAGTCGTTTTGCAGACAGGTGTGCTAAAGGCTAGGCAAAAAATAGGTAGTACCAGTTTTTTGTCCAAAGTCTTAACAAGTTGTGTTTTAATTCCTTGTTGAATTTGTAAATATCCAGGCCACTTGTCTTCGCTACATAGAGACTGCTCACTAATAACGAGCGGCAAAAGGTCGAAGTGACAGGTGCTCCATTAGAAAAGGTCGTTCATGAGCTGGCTTGAAAAAATACTGACAAAAAGCAATATTGGTTCTTCACGTAAAGTCTCCATTCCAGAAGGCGTATGGACCAAGTGTGGCTCCTGTGAGCAGGTGCTTTATCACGCTGAGCTTGAGCGTAACCTGCATGTGTGTCCAAAGTGTGACCATCACATGCGCATGACGGCGCGTAAGCGCCTAGAAACCTTCTTAGATGAAGGAAAAGGCATTGAGTTGGGTGCGGAGCTAGAGCCAAAAGATCTGCTCAAGTTCCGTGACTCGAAGAAATACAAAGATCGCCTTTCAGCAGCACAAAAAGCCAGTGGCGAGAAAGACGCCATGGTTGTGATGAAAGGTGAAATCCTGGGTATGCCCGTTGTTGCCGCTTCCTTTGAGTTTGCCTTCATGGGCGGTTCAATGGGTGCTGTGGTTGGTGCGCGATTCGTTCGTGCGGTAGAGCAAGCGATGGAAGACAAGTGTGGCTTTGTATGCTTCTCTGCCAGTGGCGGTGCACGTATGCAAGAGGCACTAACGTCACTGATGCAAATGGCGAAAACCAGCGCAGCGCTTGAGCGTCTGTCTGGAAAGGGCTTGCCGTTTATATCGGTACTGACTGACCCAACCTTCGGTGGCGTGACAGCAAGTTTCGCAATGCTGGGTGATATCAATATTGGTGAGCCTAAAGCACTGATTGGCTTTGCGGGTCAACGCGTGATCGAACAAACTGTGCGCGAGAAGCTTCCTGAAGGCTTCCAGCGTAGTGAGTTTCTGTTGGAGCACGGCGCGATTGATATGATTGTTGATCGCCGTGAATTGCGTCAGCGTATCGGTGGTCTGTTGGCGAAAATGACCAACCATGAATCGCCGTTGGTCGTGCCAGTTGATAAACCGCTGGAAGGTGAGGTTATCGAAGCCGAGCCTCTGGACGATACAGAATAAACGTCCCACAAATGAACATCGAAAGAGCGCCTTATGGCGCTCTTTGTCTTTTAACTGATATGATTGAGCTATTGAAAGCTCGAATAGAATACTGATGTCAGAACATATTTCTCCCGGCGCCACTGCGCCATTGTCTGAGTGGTTACGCTATTTAGAATCACTCCACACCAGTGCCATCGATCTGGGACTGGATCGCGTCGCGCTTGTCGGTCAAAAAGGCAAGCTGATCAAACCTGCACCAAAAGTCATTACCGTTGCGGGCACGAATGGTAAAGGTTCGACCTGCGCTATCATCGAAGCGATCTTGCAAAAAGCCGGTTATAAAACCGGGGTATATAGCTCACCACACCTCATTCGCTACAACGAACGCGTTCGCATTAATGGTCAAGAGCTTGATGACGAGCGCCACTCCGAAGCCTTCGCTGCGGTAGAATCACTCCGCGGTGACACCAGCTTAAGTCTGTTTGAATTTGGCACGCTGGCTGCGCTTTGGTTATTTATTGATAACCAGATTGATGTGGCAATCATCGAGGTTGGCCTTGGTGGTCGATTAGACGCGACCAACATTGTTGACCATGATGTTTCCGTGATCACCAGCCTTGCTATCGACCATGTTGATTGGCTTGGTGATGATATCGAAGTGATTGGTTTTGAAAAGGCTGGTATTTTCCGTTCTGGGAAACCTGCCGTTTGCGGGCAACCTGAACCGCCAGCGAGTGTGGCGGCTCACGCCGATGATATCGGTGCAGAGCTTCATCAAGTTGGCTATCAGTTTAACTACCAACAACAAGATGATGTTTGGCACTGGCAGTGCGGTGCGTTTGATTTGCGCGATTTGCCTGTTCCGAATCTTCCTTTGCCAAATGCGGCAACGGCGCTCATGGCGTTGGGGCTGTCAGAGCTTGATGTAACGGATGAGCAAATAGTTGACGGTTTAAGTTCGGTAACTTTGGCGGGTCGCATGCAAAGAGTGTCAGAGTCACCGTTGGTATTGCTCGATGTGGCACATAACCCACACTCTGCGACCTACCTGGCTCAGCAAATAGCCGCGATCAAACAAACATCGGGCGGAAAGGTTCACGCTGTTGTTGCCATGTTGAACGACAAAGATATCACCGCAACACTGGAAGCAATGAAGCCAGTGGTAGATGTGTGGTATCCCGCCTCGCTGACTGGCCCAAGAGCCGCTGACTGGACACAACTCGTTTGTTACCTACCTGACTGCATCGACGGTTATGCATCGCCTACAGACGCATTTAACGCCGCACAAGCCGCGTTGACATGGCATGGCGATACCTTGATCGTCTTTGGTTCTTTCCACACCGTCGGCGAAATCGCTGACCACCTCGTTCAAACGGAGTAATTGTGGCAACTCAGTTCCAGAATCGCTTAGTCGGCACGCTCATTTTGGTTTCGTTGGGGGTGATCTTTTTGCCCGATGTATTCGACGGTGAAAAAGCGCATTATCAGGAAAGTTATCAAGCCATTCCTTTGCGTGAAGATTTTGACGAGACGCTTCTTCAAACGCCGATAGAAGCACCTGAAGACGTGGATACATTTCTTCCGCAAGACGAGCCAGTCTCAGTGACGATTGGGGACGATGTTGATAATGGAAATACAGATGATGTGACAGCAGAGGGGCGTATGCCCGTTGCTGACGATAACGCCTTGCCAAAAACAGGCTACGCAGATTCAGCATGGATCATTCGTTTAGGGACATTTCGAAACATCGACAACGCGAAGAATTTGGTGACAACCTTGCGCAGTAAGGGTTATCCCGCACAGTTGATGCCTCGTAATGTGAAAGAAGGCGAGTTGGCGCGTGTTGAAGTTGGCCCCGATGTGTCTAAGGACAATTTGGCGGCAATGACAGCAGATTTAGAGTCTTTGACCGGATTGAAAGGTCAACTGCTTAGATTTAACCCACTCAACCCATAAGAAAACGTTTGCGTCGTCATTTTTTCTGTTAAAATGCGCGCGAATCGCTCAGATGATTAAAAGATGAATTGGATAGACTACGTCATTATTGGAGTGATCAGCTTTTCAGCATTGATTAGCTTGGTCCGTGGATTTGTAAAAGAAGCGTTATCGCTGGTTATTTGGTTTGGCGCCTTCTTTGTCGCGAGTAATTTCTACCCGCAATTGGCCGCTTACTTCACGAACATCCATGACGAAATGATTCGAAATGGCGCTGCTATTGCGGCGCTGTTTATTGCCACCTTAATTGTTGGCGCTGTGGTGAACTATGTCATCGGGCAATTAGTTCAAAAAACAGGCCTTTCTGGAACTGATAGAGTGCTAGGCGTGGTTTTTGGCGGTATTCGCGGCGTACTGATAGTCGCTGCGTTATTGTTCTTCCTCGATGCGTTCACTAATTTTTCCAGCGCCAGCGAGTGGAAGCAATCACAATTGATCCCTAAGTTTGGGGTAGTGATTGAATGGTTTTTCTCGTATTTGGAGCAGAGCTCCAGCTTTTTGCCCAAGGTGATCTAGCGTCAGCCTGCTTTTAGCAGATAAAGGCAGGAAAACGTAAAACAGTTCCCTGGGCTTACTTTTGCGTTACAAGGAACAGCATACATGTGTGGGATTGTTGGAATCGTGGGTGAAACCCCGGTTAATCAGTCAATTTACGATGCGTTGACAGTACTTCAGCACCGTGGTCAGGATGCCGCCGGCATTGTAACTATTGACAACAACCGCTTTCGCTTAAGAAAAGCGAACGGCTTGGTAAAAGATGTATTCCAACTCAAGCATATGCAACGCTTGCAGGGAACGGTTGGGATAGGGCATGCGCGCTATCCAACAGCCGGCAGTTCTAGTGTGTCTGAGGCACAGCCGTTTTATGTTAACTCACCTTACGGCATTACACTTGCGCACAACGGAAACCTCACTAACGCGAATGAACTGCGTGAGTCGCTTTTCGCTCAAGACCGCCGCCACCTTAACACCACGTCTGATTCTGAAGTTCTTCTCAACGTTCTTGCTCATCAAATCGATGAAGCTGCCGCTTTTCCTCTGACGGAAGAAGATGTGTTTAAAGCTGTTCGCGCAGTGCATAAACAAATTCGCGGTGCTTATGCTGTGGTGGCAATGATCATTGGTCATGGGCTTATCGCATTTCGTGACCCGCATGGTATTCGCCCATTATGTTTGGGCAAACGCACTGTGAACAATCGTGAAGAATACATGGTCGCGTCTGAGTCGGTTGCCCTTGATGCAGTCGGCTTTGATTTCGTGCGTGATGTTGCGCCTGGTGAAGCGGTTTACATTACATTTGATGGACAGTTGTACACACGTCAGTGCTCAGATACTCCGTCACTTTCGCCATGTATCTTTGAGTTTGTCTATTTTGCTCGTCCTGATTCCTTCATTGATAAGATTTCGGTATATGCCGCACGTATCAATATGGGCAAGAAGCTCGGTGCGAAAATTCGTCGTGAATGGGATGACCTCGACATTGACGTGGTGATTCCTATCCCAGAAACGTCTTGCGACATCGCGCTGGAAATCGCTCAAGAGCTGAATAAACCGTATCGCCAAGGGTTTGTGAAAAACCGCTATGTTGGTCGTACCTTTATCATGCCTGGTCAGCAGCAGCGTCGTAAATCTGTTCGTCGCAAGCTCAACGCAATTCGCTCTGAGTTCAAAGGTAAATCAGTGCTGCTGGTTGATGACTCTATCGTGCGCGGCACAACCTCTGAGCAGATCATCGAAATGGCACGAGAAGCCGGCGCGAAACGCGTATATATGGCCTCTGCGGCGCCAGAAGTCCGTTTCCCTAACGTTTACGGCATTGATATGCCAAGTGCTAACGAATTGATTGCACACGGGCGTGAAGTGGATGAAATCGGCAGCATCATTGGTGCTGACGGCTTGATTTTCCAAGACTTAGCTGACTTAGAAGATGCGGTACGAGAGGGTAATCCTGACGTGAAGCAATTTGACAGCTCTGTATTTAGCGGTCAATACGTTACCCAGGACATCAATCAAGAATACCTTGAGTATATTGATAGCTTGCGAAACGATGAAACCAAAGAGCTTCGCGAGCAACAGCAAGAGCTAGCAAACCTCGAGATTTATAACGAGAGCTAAGAAAAACAGAGACAAATAAAAAGCGCGGTCACTGCAATAGCGACCGCGCTTTTTTTTATCTCGTGTTTTCAGTTGTGAGCTTTGCCAATGACTCATTAGCTTTCAACGGAGAGCATACTCGGTTAGTTCACGAACATGGGGCCAAAGCCGACATTCCACATGATCACAGTACTTGCCAAAATTGCGACAAGTAGAACCAACCCACAGGTGACCACTGAACTGGCATAAATAAATCCACGTTCTTCAGGAATGTGCATGATGATCGGCACACCAGTGTAAAGGAGGTAAATCGAATAGGCGATACCTGCCAACCCGACCAGCATGACGAACCAGACCACAGGAAAGAGCGCGGCTAAACCCACCATAAAGACAGGAGTGGCCGTGTAGGCAGAAAGCTCAAGCGCTTGCGTGTAAGTTGGATCGGAACCAAAAGTACGACTCATCCAAAGAGTCAGGTAGGCGAGAGCCATCACACCCGTGATTAGGGCAAAATACATGGCGCCAGCAATAATTAGTGCGCTTTGCTCCGTCAGAAAAATTGGGTCGCCGACACCAATACTCCACCCAATGTGCGCACTCGAGTAATAGGCACAAATTGGTGGTATAAGCGCCATGATGGCAGCGTGACCCAAACTGCTTGATGCGCCTTCATGGCGGTCATCAATATTTTGCCATTCCTCTTTCGGATGGGTATACAAACCTAGCAAGTGTCCCAAAATCATAATCGCTCCTTCCGTTTGCAGAAACCATCGTTAACGTTTGTGCAGAGAAAGATATCGCTGCTTTATGGTTTTACATCCCTATAACATTTAGCGGTCACAGGGCGGCTTAGCAAGTTTTCATTGGCAAAAGTGTGTTGATTTTTTAAGCACTTATCGCTTTTGGGACATTCAGTGAACTAGGTCACGTTTGAGTGTTGTCTGTATGAAAATAGCCAAATGCAAAATCAATAAATGCGCGTAGCTTGGCAGGCAAGTTAGTTTTGCCATGGTACATCAGGAAGATATCGCGGGGGCAGGTTGTCCACTCGGGAAGTACTTGGACGAGTTCATTGGATTCGACGTCTTTTTGTACCAGCACATCAGGTATTAATGCGATACCCAATCCATCTTTAGCGGCTGCGCGCACTAAGCGAAGTTCTGATGCTTCAAAACGGCCTTGTTGCGTAATACATAGCTGCTGGCCTTGTTGATTTGTTAGTCGCCAGCGCATCAGAGGCCACCCCTTTAACAAATGATGCTTAGTGAGATCCGCTGCATCGCTTAACGGAGAATGATTTGAGGTGTACTCAGGGCTAGCAACGAGAATATCTTTTACCGTGTGCAGTTTTCGTGCAATCAGAGATGAATCGCGCTGTGGGCCAATGCGAATAAAAGCATGACGATCATCAGAATGCTGCGCGGTTGAATCATTTGACAGCTCAAGGTCGAGCTTGATATCAGGATATTTAGTCAAGAATGCACTAAACATAGGCTGCAGCAGTTTCATCGCTATATTGGACGGCGCACTGATTTTAAGCGTTCCAGACTCCCCTTTACAACATTCGGAGAGGCTCTCAGTCGCCTCCATCAATTGTTCGAGCAAAGGGGAGCACTTTTCGTAAAAACCTTGGCCGGCTTCGGTCAACGATAGCTTTCTCGCATCACGATGAAGAAGCTTAATCTTTATGTCTTCCTCAAGCGCTTGTATACGGCGAGTCAATGTAGCGACAGGTATACCTGTTTTCTTTGAAGCTAAGGTGTAGCTGCCGTTTTCGACGATAAGACGAAAGAGATTTAGGTCATCAAGTTTCATGTGTATTCACGATAATGCGATTGCCTTCAATAAAAAGGCAAGGAGTTAGCCATTTGAAATTAACAAGGCGGACTTTTCGTTGTCTCATATCAATAAGCAGCGTCGTAGTTCGCGTAATGTTCATGCGATAGCTAACTTATTGGGCGAGTTTTTTCTTTTCTGTATACATCAGGTTATGTGTACTGGTACGGAGAATTACGTGTATGTTGCAACGTCGTAGCGGTTTTCAAACTATCCTAAAGAGATTCGGCGACGTTCGTCAAGCGTAAATTAGCCCCCAATCAGGAGAACAAGGCAGTGTTAGAAGGTAAAGAGGTTCTGATTGTTGAAGATGATCCCGTGTTCATTCGGATCATCGGTGGCTTTCTGCGCAAAGAAGGGTGCATTGTTAGAGAGGCGGGGAATGGTCTTGATGGGCTCAAAGCGCTCAGAGATGGCATTCCCGATCTGCTGCTCAGTGATTTGTCTATGCCTGTTATGACAGGTTTGGAATTCGTAGAGGAAGTTAGCCTCGAATATCCCATGCTCCCTGTGATCGTCATCTCTGGCACGGGCGGCATGTCCGATGTCGCACAAGCGCTGCGATTTGGCGTCAAAGATTTTCTGATTAAACCCATTGACGACATCATGGTGGTGAAATCGGCCATCATTTCTGTATTAGAAGATGCCGACGGTGGTGCAAGTAGCGATGCCGATTTTAGCCAGCAGTGGTTTAAGCTGGCACAAGGCGGCGATCAGCCATTGACCGAAGAATTGAAGTGGCATCTCGATGACTTGCTCGATAATCCTGGCAATGCAAGAGATTTACTGATGGGGCTCATGCCAGACCAAGACTCACGCCAAGGGGATTGGAGACTGTCATACCATTCACTGCAATCAGCAGACTCCAGCCCAGTGGTGCTTGATTATACGTGGATGATGGATGGTCAAATGGCCTTCTACATGGTGGATAGCGGTTCTGCTGGAAAAAATGGCACCGCAACCACGCTGATGATTCGTGCGTTTTTCAACGAATACCTGCGATCTCAAGACGCAGACGAACGTGGCTTTGTGCATTTGGTGCATCAGATCGAACATGCCATAAAAAAATCCACCTACGCCAGCCCCATCAGAGCCATGTTTGGCATACTCAATGCCGCCGATAACGAACTTAGTGTGTTGTCCGCAGGGCTAAACGCCGTGGTTGATGGGACAGGAAACGCTATCATCGTCAAAAACGACCATGTGCTAGGTGTCGATGCTGCTAGTGAGCATTTTCAAACGATTGATCTGGCAAGCGGAAATGTGCGCGTTTCACTCAGCGAAGTCGGACTCACCAGCTTTAGCTTAGATATTCAACGTTTGAGTGCTTAGTGATCTAAAGTACAACCCTCTTAAAATCCCCCATCTTAAAGGCCACATATCAAATGCGGCCTTTTGTTTTTCTGAAAAATGCCACATACAACAATTCAAACTATGAACTAGTGCAGACAAATTGAGCAGTCGGCTGCACAGCCCTTGCTGCACGGTGACCAGCCTAATATACTCTTGAGTCGCGTCGCAGAGACGTTGCAAAATTGGCTAGCTAGGACATCGGCGAGAAATATAATGAATTCATGGTATCTGCTCTATTGTAAACGCAGCGAGCAACAACGCGCAGAGCAGCACCTCAAGCGACAAGGCGTCGACTGTTACTATCCGCAAGTGACGGTTGAAAAAATTCGCCGCGGTAAAAGAACCCCGCAGCTTGAACCTCTCTTTCCAAACTATGTGTTTGCTTCCTTTGACCCCGAAAAAATTGCGTACACCACTGTTCGTTCTACACGTGGTGTTGTGGATTTTGTTAGGCATGGTGCAGTGCCTTGTACCGTTCCGTTTGATTTAATTTTGAGCTTAATGGCACATGAAGATTCGGATGATCAGCGCGAGCAGTTAAGTGACATGTTGAAGTCAGGTGACCAAGTCGAAGTGTTGGTTGGTCAATTTGAAGGCTCTGATGCAATTTACAAAGAAGCGGATGGAGAAATGCGATCAATTTTGCTGATAAACCTACTCAATCGTCAGGTGGAAGTATCTACTGAAAACAGTGTGCTGAGAAGAAAATAGTACCAACGTTCGACAACACATTCTGGCTATCGCGGGCTTTAGGGACGACACCTAAGGGCGGTAGCGTTTGAAAATAGACACTAATTTTGATTATTAGCATTATATAAAGAAGATATTTATGTTTATTCCTGTGATTATGGCTGGAGGTTCGGGGACTCGACTTTGGCCTCTTTCCCGTTCAGCATTTCCTAAGCAATTTCTATCCCTAGATACAGCGACAGACTTGACGATGCTTCAATCGACAATTGATCGCTTAAGCGGGCTTGAGTCGGCAGAACCGATAGTGATTTCCAACGAAAATCATCGCTTTATCGTGGCAGAACAGATTCGAAGGCTAGACAAAAAATCACGTATCATTTTAGAGCCTGCTGGTCGAAATACCGCACCAGCGATAGCGCTTGCTGCAATGCTGGCGGTCTCTAAGGGAGAAGATCCTATTCTTCTGGTTCTCGCAGCTGATCACTTTGTAAAAAATAGGACTGCGTTCCAAGAAGCAATTATGCATGCACAGGTTCAAGCGGAAAATGGAAAGTTGGCAACATTTGGGATTGTGCCCACTGCGCCAGAAACTGGTTATGGGTATATTCATCGTGGTGTTGCTGTTAATGGTTCCGCTTATGAAGTTGAGGCCTTTGTTGAAAAGCCTAAACAAGAAATTGCGGAGCAATACCTGCGATGTGGGGAATATTACTGGAACAGTGGGTGTTTTATGTTCAAGGCATCCACCTATCTGAAAGAACTTAAAGAGCACGCTCCGAATATATTTCTGCAATGTGAAAAGGCTCTTGAAGGAATGAGTTTTGACCATGACTTCATTCGGGTTAATGAAGAGCAGTTTTTGAAATGTCCTGATGACTCTATCGACTATGCCGTAATGGAACATACTAATCATGCTGTGGTTGTTCCAATGGATGCTGGCTGGAGCGATGTTGGCTCTTGGTCCGCACTTTGGGAAGTATCAGACAAAGATGAACAAGGGAATGTTCACCATGGAGATGCAATTCTTGTAGATACCGAGAATTGCTATATATACGCACCAAACAAACTTGTTGCTGCTGTCGGTTTAAAAGACATTGTTGTCATCGAAACAAAAGATGCAGTGCTGGTTGCAGATAAATCCAAAGTACAGGAAGTTAAGCGTATTGTGGAATGTCTTAAAGCGGAAAGCCGCTCTGAATACAAAGAGCACAGGGAAAGATATCGCCCTTGGGGCAAATCAGATGCTATCGACAATGGTGAGCGCTACAACGTCAACCGAATTACTGTTGAACCTGGAAAGAAGCAAAGCATGCAACTGCATTATCACCGTGCGGAGCATTGGGTAGTTGTTTCGGGAACTGCGAAGGTAACGTTTGACGATACAGTGAAAATAATTACCGAGAATCAATCCTTGTATATTCCAGTAGGAATGAATCATATGGTTGAAAACCCGGGCAAAGTTCCGCTTGAGTTAATTGAAGTTCAGTCAGGCCAATACCTAAAAGAAGACGATGTCGTTCGTTTCGAGGAAAAATAAAAATGCAGAAGCTAACTTGCTTTAAAGCCTATGATATACGCGGTCAATTGGGTGAAGAGCTAAACGAAGACATTGCTTATCGCATTGGCAGAGCAACTGGCCAATTTTTGATAGCAAATGGCGATGTAAAACGAACAGTCGTAGTTGGTGGTGATGTTCGCTTAACAAGCGAAGCCCTGAAGCTTTCTCTGGCACATGGTCTTATGGACTCAGGTATCAATGTTATCGATATTGGCATGACGGGTACAGAGGAAATCTATTTCGCAACTTTCCATCTGGGTGTTGATGGCGGAATTGAAGTGACAGCAAGCCACAACCCAATGGATTACAACGGAATGAAATTGGTACGTGAAGGTGCAAGACCAATTAGTGGTGATACTGGCCTAAGAGAAATACAGCGATTGGCTGAAGAAAATACTTTTAAGCCTGTTGTGACAAAAGGAAATTATGAACAACGATCTATTCTAAATGAATACGTCGATCACCTTATGGGCTACATACAACCAGAAAACATCAAACCAATGAAATTGGTGATTAATTCCGGTAATGGCGCGGCAGGTCACGTGATTGATGCTCTTGAAGCACGCTTTAAAGCACTAAATATTCCACTAGAGCTAATTAAAGTTCATCATGAAGAAGATGGTAATTTCCCTAATGGTATCCCAAACCCGCTATTGCCCGAATGTCGTGCTGATACTGCAAATGCTGTAAGAGAGCACAAGGCAGATATGGGTATTGCCTTCGATGGTGACTTTGACCGCTGCTTCCTATTTGATGAAAATGGCTACTTCATTGAAGGTTATTACATAGTAGGCTTGTTGGCAGAAGCGTTCTTACAGAAAGAACAAGGTGCCAAAATCATTCATGACCCACGCTTAAGCTGGAACACTATTGATGTGGTGACTAAGGCGGGTGGTGTCCCAGTAAAGTCTAAAACAGGACATGCATTCATTAAAGAACGTATGCGTAATGAAGATGCAATTTATGGTGGCGAAATGAGCGCACACCATTACTTTCGTGATTTTGCCTACTGTGATTCAGGTATGATCCCTTGGCTGTTAGTAACCGAGTTACTTTCAGTAAAAAATATGAAGCTTTCTGAAACGGTAAAAGAGCGCATTGCTGCATATCCCTCGTCTGGAGAGATAAACTCAAAGCTAGATAACCCGCAAGAATCAATTAATCGAGTTTTAGGTGCTTACAAATCAGATGCGTTGATTTTTGATGAAACTGATGGTATTAGCTTAGAATTTACTGAGTGGCGTTTTAACCTGCGCTCTTCAAATACAGAGCCAGTGGTTCGCCTAAATGTAGAAAGTAAGTCAAATGTCAATCTTATGATTGAAAAAACAAATGAGATTATGGAATTATTAAGCAAAAAATGAAAAAAATTTATTTTTTCTCTGCCTCGTTGACGCCATTGAATGACTACTGGATTTTAAAAGAATTACTAGAGGAAAAAATCGATGTGATTATAGTCGATATTTATGATTTGGTAAATGATAGAGAAATAGATTTTTGCACCTTTACAAGTAATGTTACACCTACTGTAATATGCAAAAATCAGGATGAAGTAGAAGTGTTGTTGGGGAGGATCAACCCGAAAGATATTGCGTTTTGTCCAACTGGAGATGGACTACCAAAATTTATCCGAGAACGGTTAGCTACAAAAAATGTTGATGTAGTATGCGATACAACTTTTGGGCTCCCAATAGTTTGTCAAGAAATAGATGCGATAGGTAACATACATCAAAAAAGTGTTGTTGGAAAAATAGCTAGAATAATAAAAATAAGGGGATTTCTTGGTTTTTACAATCATTGTATTGAATATGCAAAATGCAAGTCTCCAATCGAAATAAAATTAAAAAAACGAAATGCGAAAAACGACATAGATACTAATAAAGTTTGTGAAAATACACATATTATTGTTAGTGGAAGGAAGAATCATTTATCTTATAAGTTCGTAAAAAACGCACATAATCAAATAAAAACTGGACATTATTGCGTTGTATATCGTGAACGAGAAATAGAAAAAATTATAAATGAATCTTATGTGGTTTTCATTGATCAGGCACTTCCTTTTCATAGGGATTCTAAAAGATTAGGCCTCGATTATACAAAACACCAACAGGATTATTATAGTTCATTAAAAAGCTTCTTCAAAATTGTTGAAGAGTGCACTGGACTAAAAGTTGTTGTTGCTCTACATCCAAGAACTTCTGATAATTACGATGAATACTTTGATGGTTTTATAACATTTAAAGGGAAAACAGAAGAACTGATTGAGTACAGCGAGGCGATAATTACACACTTCTCGACATGTATATATTCTGCAGTATATATGAAAAAACCCATAGCGATCGTAAAGAATGAATTGATGAATTTACATCATGATTTCCGGAGAGTTGAAAATTTTTCCAGGCTTCTAAATAAAGCAGTGGTCGATTTAGATAATTTGGAAAATTTTGATAAATCCATGCTGTTTAATATAGATGATAATGCATACGAAGAGTTTAAAGAGAATTATATTTATCAGAGCGATACGAAAAAAGAACGAGCAATCGATATAATTTGTGCGAAGTTTGGAATATCAAAAGGTCAGTGATGAAAGATAAAGTAGTAGCAGTAATTCCCGCTCGAGGTGGATCAAAAGGTGTACCTAAGAAAAATATTAAGAATTTACTTGGAAAACCGTTGATTGCTTATAGCATTGAACAAGCAATTTCGACGAGCAAGATAGATTTAGTCGTTGTCAGTACCGATTGTGACGAAATTGCGCGTGTTTCCAAACGGTATGGTGCTTTGGTGGTGAAGCGCCCGAGTGAGATTAGCGGTGACTTTGCCTCATCAGAAGATGCCTTAATACATTGCCTTAAATCATTAAAGCAAGAGCATGGTGAAGTTGTTTCACATGTCGTATTTCTTCAATGTACCAGTCCTATACGAGAAGACTCTGACATCTCCGAATGTTTAGATTTAGTGTTGTCAAAGAGATATGACAGTGCGCTAAGTGTGGTAGAGAATCACAAATTTCTTTGGAAAACTGATACAAACGGTGATGCAACGCCTGTAAATTATGACCCTCACAATAGAAAAATGCGACAAGAAATTAGTGAATATCAAGAGAATGGCTCAATATATGTTATGAGCTCAGATGATCTATTTACGACAAGATGTCGCCTAAATGGGAGAATAGGTGTTCATCTGATGAAAGAAGAGACTGGATATGAGATTGATACGCCTGTTGACTTCAAAATAATCGAACAATTAATGAGTGAAAAATAATGTATATTAATCGAGATACAGAGAGCTTCAAGATTTCTCACGCTTCAACCATATTTCAAGCACTGAAAAAACTATCAGATAGAAAAACAAAAATTTTATTTGTGGTTGATCACAATGAAGCGATTATTGGTTCGTTAGCTGATGGTGATATTCGTCGTTATCTTGTCGAAAAAAGCCAAGACTTAAATAATCCCGTAATAGAAGCCGCAAACAGAGATTTTCAATATATTTATAGCGATCAATCTATATCAAATGGTTACAACCTACTCTCTTCAAAAGTAAAGAATGTTCCAATTCTTGATAGATCTGATCTGTTGGTAGGTATAATTGGTGACGATGAACCTATTATAGAAATAGCTGGAAAAAAAATTGGTGACCGAGAGCCAACGTTTATTATAGCTGAAATAGGGAATAACCATAATGGCTCCCTCGAGTTAGCAAAAGAACTTGTTGATCTTGCGGCAGATGCAGGTGCGGATTGCGTGAAATTCCAGATGCGTGATATGGCTACAATGTATAATAATGAAGGAGATCATGATGATGCATCACAAGATCTAGGCGCTCAGTATGTACTCGACCTTCTAAAACGTTTCCAATTGAGTGATGAAGAGTTCAAAGAGATTTTTGAATATTGCAAGAAAAAAAATATTCTTGCGCTTTGTACTCCTTTTGATGAATCTAGTGCTGACAAGCTTGAAGAAATTGGTATTGCTGGATTCAAAGTCGCATCTGCGGATCTTACCAACCATCGCTTACTGAAACATTTAGCGGCAAAAAAGTTACCACTGATCTTGTCTACTGGCATGAGTATTGAACAAGAAATAATAGCTGCAGTAGATTTATTGGAGAATGAATCGGCATCTTTTGCTCTACTTCACTGTAATTCTACGTACCCAACGCCATTCAAAGATGTAAACCTTTCGTACCTAGAACGCTTAAAATCATTAGGTCGTACTGTAGTTGGTTATTCTGGTCACGAGAGAGGCTATGCAATTCCGATCGCAAGTGTCCCGTTAGGAGCCAAAATTGTCGAAAAACACTTTACTATTGATAAATCAATGGAAGGTAATGACCATAAAGTGAGCTTGTTACCCGACGAATTTAAAGACATGGTGAGAGCGATTCGCGCAGTTGAAGAATCATTGGGTAGCCCGGATATATCAAAAACGATCACTCAAGGTGAAATGATGAATCGTGAAACACTAGCAAAAAGTGTCGTTGCTAGTGTAAGTATCAAAAAAGGCGATGTGATCACTGAAGACATGTTGGTAGTGAAATCCCCTGGTAAAGGCCTTGCACCATACAAACTTTCCGAGCTAATTAATCGAGTGTCTGTCAGAGATATTAAAAAGAATGATTTCTTTTATCAAAGTGATATTGATGGAGAGGTCGTCCAAGCGAAGAAATACAAGCTGCCACTGAAATATGGCATCCCAGTACGCTACCACGATTTTGCTACGATTTGTGATGGCGGTGAGTTGGAAATGATTGAGTTTCATCTGAGTTATAAAGACTTGAATGTAGACATAGCAGAGTATCTGTCTGGAACATATGATATGGATGTAGCAATTCACGCGCCAGAATTATTTGAAAGTGATCATGTTTTAGATCTTTGTTCAAGTGATGAAGAGTATCGCCAACTATCAATCAGTCATATGCAACGCGTTATTAATATGGCTCGCGACGTTAAACAGTACTTCCGAAATAAAAATGACAAAGTATGTATTGTGGTGAATTGCGGTGGATTTACGTCTGAAGGATTTGTTTCCGCAGAGGAACGTGTACCACTTTATGAAAAAATTGCAGATGCATTTTCGCAACTCGAGACAGAAGGAGTAGAGCTTATTCCTCAAACTATGCCACCATTCCCATGGCACTTTGGGGGGCAACAATATCATAATCTCTTTGTCGAACAAGATGAGATAGTTAATTTCTGTGATGCTTACAATTATCGAATTTGTTACGACCTATCACATACAGCTCTAGCTTGTAATTACTACAAGTGGGATCTTTATGAGTTTACTGATTGTGTGGCTAAATATTCTGCCCACCACCATATTTCTGACGCCAAAGGAGATGATGGTGAAGGGTTACAAATCGGAGAAGGAGAGATCGATTTTGTACGTATTTTTGATACATTAGAAAAAGATGCGCCGAATACAACATGGATCCCTGAAATTTGGCAGGGACACAAGAACAATGGTGAAGGTTTTTGGAAGAGCTTGAAGGCATTGGAGAAAATCATAACCTAGTTGTTTTATCTTGACCATGAACTAGGCTATATTATTCTAAATCCGGCCACTTACTAATTAATGAAATTTTACTTATTAAAGATCTATTCAATTATATTTTTCTGTATATGAGATTATTATGACACCTAAAATATTGATGCTTTCTCATTATCCTTTAGAGCATCACCAGTCTCCATGTTCTTCGTTATACACAACATTTATTGGTGAAAATAGAGTTTGGGATTTATCTGCTCACGTAAATACAACATTAACGAATGAAGTTTTTACTCGTGACTTTGACCATAAAAACGCTATCTGTGATGTGTTATTGTTTAATAGTTTTACATCACTATTAAGTGAAAATTCCATATATGCTTTACATAATGCGCTTATTGACAAAAAACGTGTATACATATACTGGCATGAGACTGCTTGGAATTTAAGAGCGTTCATGGAACGAAATTCTACAATTTTTAAATCTATTTTAGGTTTATTCAAGCGTTTAGATATCGTACACTTAGTGCCAACTAGACAATCGAAGCAATTAATAGCGTATGTATTTGGTGGTAATATAGACAATATCAAAGTTGTTTATGAAGTGGTTGATCTGAACAGGTTTAAGCCTATCGAAAATAAAAATGATATGAATGTTTTTATGGGGGCTGGTCTACCTGATTACCGAAAAGGTTGTGATATATATATAGACCTAGCAAAAGATCTTAAAGAAAAAGGACAGTTTAGATGGTATACGCCGCGCTCTACAGACGATGTCATGTCTAGTTTGGGAATTGGCGATATTAACGAAATTAGACATATTGAGTGGATGGGGCACGAGCCAGAATTTGAAAAGGCTATTAACAACTGTGATATTTTCCTATTAACTAGTAGAGATGATCCCTCTCCATTAGTTGCCTTTGAAAGCCTTGCTTGCGACAAACCAGTTTTTTGCTTTGGCTCAACCGGGATTTCTGAGATCGTTCCACAGGAATTTGTGGCAGATAGTTATGAAGAGTTTAAAGGGAATATAACTTCATATTTAAGAAACAAAAACAAATATCCAAGGGGCTACTTTAGAAAGATTGCAGAACAATATGGGCCGCTTGACTTTATAAGTAAAGCTTTTTCTGACATTGAAAGTGTAAATCTGAATCTACCTAAACTGAGTTATCGTTTGGAAGAGTCATTCCAAAATGACGAAATAATTTTACGTCTCTATGATTCTATCAATGATACTCGCCGGAAAAATGCATTTGAAACTTCTAAGCGTATAGAGAAAGAACGTATTTTCAGAAGGAAATATGATGAAAAAGTTGTTTTTAAAAGACCTAGAAGCAATCCATTAAAGAAAAAACGGGTTTTGGTGATAGGGAACTCCCCAGTAGTGATGAATGCTGAATTGGGTGACACAATAGATAAGTTCGATTTGGTTGTAAGAATTAACAACTTTAAAATTAAAGGCTATGAAAATTTTGTTGGAACAAAAACGAACAAGGTGTTCTTGTCGATTGCGAGTAAAGAGAATGAAAACTTTAGGCTTGTAGGAGATGAGAATAAATATTTGTTTCTTGCTAATAAATTTAGCCTAAAAAATGAAGGATTTGTTAGAGGGCGCTTAAAGGAAAACGGAGCTAGTAATCAAGATTTTGATTCGATAAATAAACTTGATACCACAATTTACTACACAAACTTGAAGTCAAAGTTGGGTCTTTTCTCGGGTAAGCAATGGCCTACAACAGGTATGGTCTCTATTGAGTGGTGCTTGCATAATCTTTTGAAAGAATATGACATTTCGGTATATGGTTTTTCTTTCTACGAAGAGTCGAACGGTTCTGAGTTAACGCATTACTCCGGAGCACAATCAAAGCGAGATTCTCATCATGATTTCAGTAAGGAAAGAGACTATTTTAACTATTTAATTGAAAAGAGCTTGATTTCAGTACTAAAGTGATGATTATATTGTCGTTTATTAAAAGTAAGACTAAATGCTAACAAGTATGGCAGAGTGAATTTATAATTTGGGAGGATTGGGCTGTGTACAAAGAACTATTTAAGAGGCTTCGTGGTGACAAACTAGCAACCGACAATCGGGACTTTGTGTTGAATCGGATCAAAGCGTCAAGTACAGCAGTTAAGGGGGCAATTGAAAGGTCGAGCATAGATTTAAGGAGTGTTCGGGAAGAAATAAACGATTTAAAAAGTATTAAGAAAGAAATAAAGGATTTAAAGGTAGATAATGCAAGAATCCTTAAAAAAATTGAGGGGTTGACTCTTGCTTACAATAGGCAGAATCCTGTTATTAAGCATAGTTATGAGGAGTGGAAGAATGTTGCCCAAAAAGGGGAGTTAGAGTTTCATCAGAAGAAGAATTTTCGAACTGACGACGTACTGTTTAATGGCGCAAATGAAAGGTTTTGGTTGGGTCTGGGATATACACAAGAACAGTTTTCGGGAAAAAAAATTCTAGATTTAGGTGCTGGCAGTAGATTGAGAACTAAGTTTTTTATTGATTCCTTGATACATGTTGTAGAACCACTTGCAGATGAATTCAGAGAAACAGTACCATGGTGTGACTTGAACGATGCTGAAGAAGTGTTTAGTATGCCTGCTGAGGAATTTATTGATAGCATGAGAGGCGAGATTGATTATGTGGTAAGTATTAATGTAATCGATCATTGTTTTGAATTTGAGACCATTGTCGATAACTTGTATAATTACCTTAATGAGCAGGGTAAAGCATTTTTAGCTTTTGATGCTCATTCTAAAATTGACGCTCTACATCCTTTAATTCTTAATGAAGATATATGCCGCTCTATATTTGAAAAATCTGGTTTCAAGGTTGAAGAATTTAGAGAGCTTCCTACTTTCCATAAAGGCATTAGTACGTACGCTCTCGGTTTTTGGCTAACTAAATGATTTTCTTTATAGTGGCTGTTTAACTCGAAACCAACAGCCTTTTAAACATCGTCACGGTTCGATGATCAAATGTTAGGGGCCTTGTTGATCAAATCGTTAAGTTAACGAATTGATCCTGTATGGTTTTAACGCCCAAACCAGTTGATTTTCGAACAGGCATACCGAGTCTTATGACTTTGTTCATGGCCTTGACGTTTGCTAACGCTTCTCCGACTTGTGCGTTGTAATCTCTTATCGTCAGTTTTGGACTGAGTAACTGCTTTTAGCGCTCTTACTGCGGTGTTTCGAGGATGCCCTTCCTCCCAAAAACCTGCGTTACTTCCGGGAGGAAAAGTGGGGGTTATCCCCTTATTTTTCAAAATACGATGGCACGCTTTGGTATCATAAGCACAGTCAGCGCTCACTTGTTTAATCTTTCGACGAAGCGGGTTTAATAACGTTGGTAAGACTTCATTATCACCGACACAATCCAAGATCACTTCAGCAGCAATGGTCTCGTGCGTAGCGGCATCAATAGCGAGGTGCAACTTACGCCATACTCGGCGTTTTTCTTTACCATGCTTACGCATTTTCCATTCACCTTCCCCATACACTTTTAAGCCAGTGGCATCGATGATGACATGAGCGATAGGCCCGCGGCTTGGAGAACGATAGTGGACGTCGACGGTCTTTGCTCGCTTGCTATACAGCTATAAGAAGGCGACGTCAGCGGCACATCCATGAGCACAAACAGCGAGTTAATGAATCCTTCGAGTGCGCGCAAAGGTGGCTTGAAAACTCCTTTGATCATCAATGCCGTCTCGATCGATGCATCACTGAATTGAAAACCCCGACCGCGCTTCCCATGGTGTTTATTGCAGCGCCAAGATTTGATGGCAGCAGCATCAATCCAAAAGGTGACCGAGCCACGATTTTTCAGGGCTTGGTTGTATTCTTTCCAGTTGCTGATCTTGTGCTTGGATTTGCCCATCATCGTCTACCTGTTTGAGGTCCTGATGATCTGATCGCGGCTATTGGGATTAGTTCAATGATTTAGGAAACAACGCCGTGACACTCCATAGCGATCAAGGCAGATTTTATGAGTCGCCATTACCTTCAATTGTTTTAGCGTAACCAGATAAAAAATTCTAACTAGGCGTCAAATTTCTGGGACAATATTCTATGGAGTGTTTGTTTCACGGCTCCAAGACAGAATGACTACCAGAAATGAGCTGTCAGAGGTTTGTTCACGTGATGTTTAAGATAATCAAATATATCTTGGCATATTGCAGTCAACTCAGGCCACATCTATATAAAAGCGCCCTGATACCAAATGAGTCACATAGGCTCTATTGGTAAGAAAAAAAACCGTGCCCTATTTAGCTTGACCACTACAGAATTCATTTTATATATGTCATCTTTTGTCGGTGAAACAGTTCATTGCAAAAAAATGGTCGACTCGCTTGATGGCATGTTCATCGGTTGCTGTGGTGTTAGGGAGCGGCCATTTTTTTGAGATTAAGGTCTGCCCTCTAGTGTGAGGATCGGGCCGCAAGCATCAGAGAGTGAATGTATTTCTACGACTAGTGGGAAATAATATAGTAGGGTATCTTGAAGTATTTGAATGTAGCTTAGATTAAGTTCATTAGATAAATAGGTAGCTACGTATCCTTATTATTATATGGAAAATAGATTGTGAGTACTAGCTGAAAAAGGATGAAGGTCAGAAGGATGGTAACGGAGTGAATTTTAACATAGGGGCTGTTAATGGGTGGAAAAAGAACGGCTGGGAAACTCTAGGTAAAGATGCCTATTGCGATATCGAATTTGAATTTAAGGACAAAGAAAGGATTCCAGTTGATGACTTTTGTGTGGAAAAGGTTTTCTGTGCTGACACTATAGAAGTTATTACCGATATAAGTGCGCAGAATCTTTTTTGTGAGATATATCGTTTGTTGAAGTTCGGCGGCGTGTTAAGAATTTCATTTCTTGATATAGAGAAGATCATCGGTTCTTACATAAGTGGCGAAATCGGAAATTTTCAGTGTGATATTGACAAGCTTGAAGAAGCTACTTTTGAAAGTCTTCTTTTGGGGCGAGTGTGTTCTGAGTATGGAAGAATAGAAAACTATAGTTGTCGGCAACTAGATGATTTGATTAAGTGGGCAGGTGAACTTTATTCGAGTCAAGGCTGTAAAAAAATAGCTATGAATGGGTGGTACTTTAACAAGGTCAAAAAGTTCTTAAAGCAGTCTGGATTTGAGGTTATTAAGTTGAGTGACTATAAAGAATCATTTGATGATGAAATGTCAAAGATGATAATAGATGATTCGCCTATAAAAAACACATTTGTAGAAGCAATCAAGTTACCATGTGAGTTAACCTGTCGAATTTGTGGGAGTGACGAAAGCTCTAAATTTATTAAATCAAATAAGGAGTTTGGATTGCCAACATTTGAGTGTGGTAAATGTGGATTTAGACAAACTTCACCAGTGGAAGCCCGATATCTGCAACTTTATTATAACTATGACTTTAGAAATGAGCGTAAACTACTGTCATCATCTCAGATATTATTTTTTCAGAAAAGAGCAGCCTCTCAGTGGGATTTTATAAAGAGAAACTATCAGGAAATACATCTAGAAGATGCTATGTGCTCAGTTTTAGATATTGGTTCGGGTGTGGGATTTTTACCCAAGTTGTTATCGGCGAATTTTGAAGAAGTATTTGCAGTTGAACCCGACCCGAAGGTTGCTCATTATTATGATAATACAAGCATTAAGTTGGCGGATAATATTGATTCCATTTCTAAATCTTTGGTCGGCGGTTTGGATTTAATAACGTGTTCACATGTTTTGGAGCATATTCTTGAACCAATTGATTTCTTAGATTCTATTGCGGATCTGTTGAAAGTTGATGGCCTTCTTTTTATTGAAGTACCTCTGGAGGATAATTCAATTCTACTCTGTGATAGATATGACAATTTAAGCGGTCACTTTAATCACTTTGATAAGAAATTCTTACTGGAATTATTCGAAAACATGCAGAGCTTCAAGTTGATAGATGCGGCATCTAGTGGTCCATCTGTTTCGGGTTACATCAGTAATTCAGAATTGATTGGGAATAATCTGCACAACAAAAATATTGATGATGATTGTATACACTTGAGGATACTGTTGAAGAAGACAGCAAGCACTAATACATTAAAACAACCTAAATTGAACTATTCTGCTTTTTCATCATTGGCTTTTTCAAACACTAAGGAATTAAGTTTTCTAAATGAAGAAATACGTAACCTGCATGTTTTTAATACTAACCTGAGTGATAAGCTAGAAGTGACTGAAGTAAATAATGACGGTCTTAAGAAGGAGAATGCAAAGTTAAAAGAAGAAATAGAATCAGTAAAGTGTATGTACCACGATATAGAAAATTCAACAATATGGAAATACACACGACCAATAAGGATGTTGCTAGAGTATGCAAGAAAATAAAATTCAAACATCCACTTAATTATTTGTTATTTTATCTGGTAGGTCTATCAGATATTCACCTATTAAATGTTGTGATGACCCATAGAAGAATTGGATATTGCCCACTTCCTCTTTAGCGAGACAATGCATAGCTAGAGGTCTCCAATTTCCTCCGGTAATCGGCCGGAGGGATGCGGTAGATTTCAAGGTAGTTGACCAGATTTTCTAATTAAGCGGCTCTTTTTTGACCGCCATGTTCGTTATTGTCTGTGCTTTTGGGGTTGAGTGTTACCGAACCAACGGGTGACCAGTCGCGAGTCTCCCTTGCCCAACGTTCAGGATGCTTGGCTTTCGCCTGCTGATACACGGCATGCCGCTTCGCCAGCACTGTTGTATCTAAGTTTCTGTGTCTTTCTGCTGGAGTGACGAACTTAATCGCACTGTGGTGATGCTCGTTGTTGTACCAGTTTACAAAATTCAGCATCCATTCACGTGCCTCTGCCAGCGTTTCGAAGCCATGCTCCGGATAGTTAGGCCGGTACTTGGCTGTACGGAACAATGACTCTGAATAGGCATTGTCATTACTAACGCCCGGACGATTGAAGGATGTTCGGATGCCCATTTCATCAAGCTTTGCACGCAAGGTGAGTGACCTCATTGGGGCCCCGTTGTCAGAATGTAAATAATGAGGCTTCACGAAGCAGCGTTCACTGAAGGTGGCTCGCTCAATCAGCTGAGAAGCAAGGGTTCCGCATTCGCAGTCATGGACTTCCCAACCCACAATTTTGCGACTGTAGATATCAATGACCATATAAAGATACCAGTACAGACCACGAACCTTCGCGGGCAGATAACTGATATCCCAAGTCCAGATCTCATTGGGCTTTGTCGCCACATGAGAAGCGGGCTCCGTCGTAGGCTGTGGCGGTTTCGCCCGTCCTCGATGGTGCAGTTGGTCGTTAGCTTTCAGCACACGATATATGCTTGACTCACTGGCCATATATTCTCCCTGATCGGCCAGTTTCGGCACGATTTGACTGGGCGGTAAATTGGCATAGTCAGCCTCATTGCAGACATTCAGAATATGTTGGCGCTCTTGCTCTGACAGCTTGTTTTTCGGCTCTGGTCTGATAGCCAGAGGACGAAGATCGGGCAACACATGACCCTGTGACGTACGCCAGCGGCGCAACGTTCGCTGTGGAACTTGCATGAGGTCTGCAGCCTTGTACTGAGGCGCGCCATTAGCAACCGCTTCATCAAAAAGCGCCAGCAATGTCTCGCGCATATCGAGAGGAGTCAGTCCTCCTCGCTGTCGCTCCCGTACAAGGCCTTGAGCTTTTTTGACAGCACCAATAGCGCCGCCGTTTCTGCCAGGGCTTTGTCTTTACGATGCAGCTCTGCTTCCAATTTTCGGATACGCTTTTTATCCGCTCTACGCTCTGTCTGCTCTGCTTTCTTAGATTGCTCTGCTTGACCCGCACCGCTGATACAAGCGAGTTTCCACGCTTTAACTTGTTCAGGGTACAAACCTTTCTGGCGACAATACTGGCTAAGCTCAGTTTCTGACAAACTGGCGGTTTCGATGACGGTGGCGAACTTGGCTTCAGCTGACCAATGTTCAGAATTTTTTTGATTACCTGGCACAGGTTTACCTTCGGAGCGGAGTTTATTACGCCAATTGTATAACGTTGCTTCGCTGATGTGATCCTCCGCAGCAACTTCTGGAATGGTTTTGTTATGCGGTGGCAGTAGCTTCTTCAAGATGGCAGCTTTTCTTTCTTCGGAATATCTCGGCATAGTGTCCTTCGTTAGCCCTCCATTGCTGGATTTTTGGGCGTTCTAAGATCTGGACAACTATCCTGACACCGGGGGTTTACCTTCGGAGCGGAGTTTATTACGCCAATTGTATAACGTTGCTTCGTAAGCGGCTAATGAACCGGTGAAGTCCTACTCGATGCCACTGAGATCAACATTCCACGGCATCAGATCCGTCATATCATCGGTAAGCGAACGCGTCGGCAACGCTGTAAACAGATGCCGGAAGTAATAATACGGATTGATGTCATTGGCTCGACACGTCATCACCAGACTGTACAGATTGGCACTGGCTTTCGCTCCACCGACTGAGGTTGAGAACATCCAGTTTTTTCGGCCTGTCGTGAATGGTCGGATATCCCGCTCCGTCACATTATTGTCAATGCTGATGTGGCCATCATCAAGGAAGGTCAGCAGCTTGGACCACTGATTTTGGGCGTAGCTTATCGCTTTACCCAATGCACCTTTGGGCAACACATGCTGACTATCTAGCCACGCTTTAAAATCATTCAGAATGGGCAGACTTTCTTGCACTCTAAGCTGTTGGCGGGCTTCAGCAGACAGTCCTTTCGCTCGCTTTTCAATACCGTAAAGTTTGCCGATGAAGGTCAGGGCTTTCTCCGGTTTCCCTGCTTTCGTTGACGGTGACGCTTTTTGCGCGTCGGTAAATTTACGGCGGACATGCGCCATGCAGGCGGCTTGTGTCACGTCTTTCAGTGTGTCGTAAGCACTATAACCATCTGATAGCAGATAGCCGGTGTAATCACCGAGGAACTCACGCACACAGGTGCCCGCTCGACTCGGATGATAGTCGTAAATCACCACTGGATTGGAGGTAAACTCTCCACTGCGATAGACCCACATGTAGGATTTGGATTGTGCTTGTTTGTCTTCCTCTCTGAGCACTTGCACCGTGGTTTCATCCGCGCAGATGAGTATTTCTTGTAAGAGCTGCGCTTTCATCGTGTCGATGATGACCTGCACTTTGCTGCCAAGCTGCACACACCAGTTGGCCAAGGTGGCGCGGCTGATATCGATGCCGGAGCGGTTGAGGATATCAACCTGACGGTAAAGCGGCAGTGCATCTACGTATTTGGCGGTGACCACGGCAGCGAAGGCCTCCGCACTGCCGAGGCTTTTGGGGATCATGCTCGCTGGCTTCGGTGCGGTGATGACCTTGCTGGTCTCTGCCGTCTGCTCGCACTGACGGCAGGCATATTTGGTGCGCTCATGGCGGATCACACTGACTCGCTGTGGCAGGATTTTCAACGTTTCACTGACTTCTTTGCCGCATTCATGCAAGGGCGCATCACAACAGTCGCAATATGGGGCATTGAGGGTGTGGCTTTGCACCTCACGTTCAAGGTCGGCGGGCAACGGTTTTCGACCCGTCTTACCGCGTTCGGTGGAAGGCTTGGGCAACGCATTCTGTTGCTCGGCTTCGTTGAACGTCCCTTTGGCGACTTTTTCGCTTTGGGAGGCGAAGCGCTTGGATTTACTGAGATTGAGTTGCTCAACCAGTAATTGCACTTGGGTTTTCAGGGCAGCGACTTCCTCCTCTTTGGCCTGCAACAAGGCATCTTTGGCAAGAAGCATGGCTTTAAGTTGTTCAATATCATCGGGAAAGTCGGTCATTGGGCATCATTTTACAGCACTGAATGATGCCCAGTGTGACGTCTAAAACGGATCGTTCAAGCGCAATATGACGATCAGTATCAAGCGTCACACTTCTAGCCCACTGAGGGGGCGATGGGCTTTGTTGTTCTCCAGTGATAACCCAGATAGCAGCCAATAAAGCTGGGGCTTGCTGATGGTAATAACGCCAAGAGGATTGGGATGTGGCCACTTGAAGGTTCCTTTTTCCAATCGACGATAGTAAAGCCAAAAACCGTTGGTATCCCAAAAGAGGATTTTGAGTTTATCTCGTCCCCGATTACAGAAGATAAACCAGGCTTCGCTGAACGGATCCATTTCAAGCTGCTCGGCGACAATCAGCGACAGGCCATCGATAGACTTTCGCATGTCGGTGACACCGGAGACCAGAAAGACCTTGCCAGAGGGGGTCATTGCAAGGCATCCACCCAGTGTTTGATCTGAGCGGCACTCAGTGTTGTTGGTAACTCAGCGCGAATACCATTGGCAAAGGTAATGATCACCGACTCAGCTTGCGTATCTTCATGTTCATTGAAAATGATAGGCTGAAGTGTCTGCGTCGCGTCAGGAGAACGCAATCGCTTAGACCAATAGTAGAAGGTTTGATAACTGATGCCGCTGTCTGCACAGAATTGCTTGATGGATAGCGGGCTTTGTTTTTGTTGCTCAACAACTGCTGCCCAATGGGCGCGTTTTTGCTCTTGGTTCATAGTGCCTCCGATAAAAAAGGCACTATGTCAAAGCACGTGTATTATTGGTATGTGGGGTTTATTAACCGCTTACCTAGCACGAGGGTGTCGCGTGGCAGGTCTTTTGGCAGTGGCTGGCGTTTACCGCGTTTTTTCGTGGTGGTCGTTGTCGTGACGACCTCCTCGTCTTCTTTCGCCGCTTCGCATTCCGCCTCATTAAATAGGTCGCCCTGTGCGTCATGGTAAGGCTTCAATGCTTCTGAGCGTTTCGCGAACTGGTGGTCAAGGGCTAGTTTAAATTGCTCAATCAGGGATTGGCGCTCTTGCTGCCATTGAGCTTCTTTCTGCTTTTGCTCCGACATCAACGCTTTCACCATCGGGAAGCCGGCGAGCATGACCCCTAAAAGCCTAGGCAGTGCGGAGGCCTTCGCCGCTGTGGTCACCGCCAAATATGTGGATGCACTGCCACTTTACCGTCAGGTTGATATCCTCAATCGCTCCGGCATCGATATCAGTCGCGCCACCTTGGCCAACTGGTGTGTGCAACTCGGCAGCAAAGTTCAAGTCATCATCGATGCGATGAAAGCACAACTTATCAAAGAGCCTCTCATCTGCGCCGATGAGTACAGGCAGGCGTTAAAGGGTTGAGCAAAATTTGAACATACGTAATCTCGCCCTAACCTACTGGCCTTCATACATTATCTTTAGTATATCTTATGCTTTCACTGAATCTATAAATTGACGTAGAATCATAAGTTACAACAGTTTTGAAGTATAAACCTTTTAGAATAGGGATTTCTATTGGACAATCTTGAAAATCAAGTTCTTTCCATTCCAAAAAGCTGTAATCCGTATTGTCTCTTGGATGTTTTTTAAACCAAACTTCACCTTTAGGGTTTACTTTCTCAATTGCCCTTAAATAAAAATCAATTTTTTCCTTTTCCGAGATAATTCCATCCTGATTCAGTGGTTGAGTCAGAATGAGTAAATCTTCATTGATACTTTTACCTTTATTAAACGAGAAGTCGCTATCTTCTAATGTAAAGAGCGATGTCACATATTCCCTATATATGCTGTCTAAAGAAAGCCATTTTTCTGTCAAATCAATGATTTCAACTTTTTTCAGTATGTCTTTTGGTGTCTCTTTTATGCCTGTAAGATAAATTTTAATAACGTTATCATTTCTTCCAAATTTTTTGTAAGGAAAGCCAAGTAAAGAAAGAAAATGGTGTTTCAAGCTCTTTTTAAACATTGGTTGATAGTTTGCTGCACCGTCCTCGATTAGGGTGAGTGGCCGACCATTTGAAATAAAAGAAAACCAAGTATGATCTTGTCCATAGTATTGTATGTCTTTTTTACTTCTTAACCTTATAATCAATGGAGAAGCTCTTAGTATGGAATTCCTAATTACTTCTCTCATTTTTCTCATTTTGTTGAATTTTTCGTCTGGTAAGTAGACACAATTATCTAGCTTGCATCTAACATATGCGGAAACCCCATCAGATACAATAAATAAAGTTTTATCTGATGGTGTTTCCATGACTAATAAGTAAAGGAAAAGAGTATAATTCGAATCAATTATCGCGACATTTTGTATAGAGTCTGTATTTATTTTCAATAGCACTGTTAACCCACACCAAAAGAGATTCTACTTAGTTATATATTTCTCGTACATTGTTACAACCTGGTTGGGGTCGCCCGAGATCCTTACTGTGCCATCCTCTATCCAAACAGCCTTGTTACATAATTCTTTTATTGTGGGAGCATTGTGGGAAACAAGAACAACTGTATCTCCCGATAGAATTTTTCTTTTCATTACTTCGGTGGACTTTTTCTTAAATCGAGCGTCGCCTACACCAAGTATCTCATCGATAAGAAGTACATCGGTATCAATTTTTGTTGCAACTGAGAACCCCAAGCGTTGTTTCATACCGGTAGAATAATTTTTTACTGGTTGATAGATAAAGTCTCCGAGTTCGGAGAATTCTACTATCTCAGGGATAAGTTCTAGCATTTCAAGTTTAGTTCTTCCTAGAAGCATGCCGCTCATTATAGCATTGTCAAAACCACTTACATTATTGTCATATCCCACACTCAGTGAAAGTAAAGCTGTTCTGTATCCATGGTTAACTATTATTCCGCTGTCTGGTTTTATAATACCATTCAGAAGATTTAGAAGTGTGCTTTTACCTACGCCGTTACGACCAATGATCCCTAGAGAATCACCTTCATTGATTTCGAAAGAGATGTTTTTCAGTGCGCGATGTATGTTGGTTTGACCGAACAAAGGAATGCCACTTTTATAAGTCACTTCGACATTTTTTAGTGTAATAACGGGAGTTTTCATTTTTGCAACAACACTCGTGGATAAATTGGGTCAAGTTTTCTAATAATCCAATGGCTGAAAATCACACCAAAAAAGCAGAATAGTGTATAGAGTAGTATTTTTGATAGTTCAAAGTTACCAGAATGCATTAATACGTCTCTATATGCTTGTATTATCTGTGCCATAGGGTTGAACTCAAAGTATATTTGAACATGCTCAGGTAGGTCTTTAACTGCATAAAGAATTCCAGACATATAAAATGCGACTCTAAGAATGTTAGAAATTATGATTCTAAGATCAGGAGCAAATGGAACAATTGCGGCGACCAAATTGCCGATCATTGTATTAAATAAATGTTGGCACAAAAATATGAGTGGCAGGTATACGTACTCGAGTGTAGGAGGGAATCCATATATCCATAAGAAAACCAGTAAGATAAGAAATACAACCAAAAATTTTGCAGTGTCCATAACAATGTTTACACTGGGTAAAATCACTTTTGGGAAGCTGATGCTTGTTATTAATGCGATATTTCCATTGATGGAATTGGTACAGTGACTGACGATGTTACTAAACCACTGCCATGTTACAAGGCCAATAAGGAGAAATGGAATGAAATCTTCGGTACCTCGTTGAAAAATGACGCCAAATATTAAATAGTAAATGCCTAGAGAAATTATGGGTTCAAAAATCCACCAAAGATAGCTCAAATATGTATTTGATGCTTCAGACTTTAGATGAACTTTAGCCTTATAGAATATAATATCTCTATGATTTTTGCTTACAAGGAACAACTTATAACCTCATTCTTTATTTGTATTGAATGCTTCGACATGCATTTCTGCGATTTTCGACCAATTGTTACCCACAGAGGCAAGTTGATGCGGTGAGGAGTCCAGTGCATTGCTCAATGTCTCTGCTATCGATTTGCTGTCCAGATCAGATATGAATATGTTATCGCCTTCAATATCTGCTATGGCATTGTAACGGCTAACGACGACCTTTTTACCTAACGATAGTGCTTCAAGCGCTGGTAAACCGAACCCTTCATATAACGATGGCATTGCTAATATATCACAAAATTTATAAAGCGACAAAAGTGTGTCATCACTAACGTAACCGGTTATTAGAACATCTGTGTCTAATCCCATTTCTTGAATTTCACTTGATATACTAACATCTCCCCAACCATCTTTCCCTGCAATAATCAATGTTAGTGATTGATTTCTAATTCTTATTTCTTTAAACGCAATGAGAAGGTTTTTTAGGTTTTTTCTAGGTTCTAATGTGCCTACAAAAAGAATGTAATTTTTTTTTGTGTATCTAGTATTTATTTCTGTCATTCTCTCTTTGGAAATAAAACTTTCCAATCTAATTGTTTTGGTTTTGCCTTCAAGGCTAGGGCTTAAACTTAGAAGTTCTTTTTTTGTGAAATCTGAGACTGTTATAATAGTGTCAGCGATTCTTGTTGAAGGATTGAAAAGTAATCGTTCAATAATAAGCCCGAATCTTGACATGGTTTCTGGGTGTTTTTTCCATACAATGTCATGTACCGTTACTACTTTTTTTACTCTTTCGCTAAAATGAAGCAGCAGAGGTAAGTGATGACGAGGTGACCAATATACATCTAAGTTATCTTTATTAACCCAGTATGGAAAGATCAACTGTGACCATATTGTACTTTTTAGGCTAATGGATGATTTTCCCGTCCTCACGACTACATTTTTTTCTTTGAAATCTACTAATAGTGGTCGGTCAGAATACAGATACCAAGTAATATTTTTATTATCACAAATCAGTTTCTTGATAACATTCAGAGTATAGCGTCCAATTCCTGTTATCTCATGACTTAATGGTCTTGAATCAATTCCAATTTTCATTTTTGATATCAACTTTTTGAAATGATCGATTTATATAGCTTTGCATACTCTTTTGCCTGAATATCTATAGTGAATAACTTTAATGTCCGCTTTTTGCCAGCCATTCCTAGATCAATGCATTTTTCGTCATCGTTAGATAGTGTTTTCATTGCTTCGGATAAACTATTTTTACAGGCTGCTTTGCATACCAAGCCCGTTTGATCATGAATGTTGACGTAACTCGTTCCTGTATTTATATTACATGTAATCAGTGGTTTGGCCATGATCTGAGCTTCAAGAAGAGATACTCCAAATGCCTCTGATCTTAGATATGAAGGGAAAACAAATGCTTTACAGTGTGAAATCAGTTCCAATTTTTCTTTTTCACTAATATAGCCAGTAAAGTGTACATTATTCAATTGTAGTTGTTTGGCTCTTTTTCTAAGGAATGATTCTTGTGGCCCACTACCTGCGATGACAACAGGCAGGCCATTTATACTAGCTGCGTCAAGTAAGAACTCTAGTCCTTTGTAATACCGCAACACACCAATGAATAAAAAATAGTCACACGGAAGGTGATGAAATCGAGTTTCCTTCAGTGAGTTTACATCTAAACAATTATATTCAGATGGGTCGATAGCAAGTGGTATGATGTGTGTTTTTGTTTTGTAGTGTTGTAAGTTATGGCTTGTTTCTGCATATTGTGGAGACGTTGCAACAATAGCATCAACCCTGTTAAGGAAAAATCGTTCTAGCGGTCGATATAACCATTTTAGTATTTTTTGTTTTATTATATCTGAGTGATAAGTGATCACTGCCGGCTTTCTTTTTGTATCACATAGTGTTACCAGATCGCCAGATGGCCAAGGGTAGTGGTAATTTATTATATCGGCCCACTCATATAGGTCTCTATATTCTTTCTTGAAATTGAACGAAAAGGTATTTGAAGATACCTCAATGTGCTTCGGGCAAAGAATAATTTCAGTCCCCTCAAAAAAATATCTTTTATTTTCAGAATTACTGGCTATTGAAAGCACTTTACTTTCAATATTAAGTTTGCCAAGCCCTAGGCAAATATAACGTATAACCTGCTCTACCCCTCCTTTAGTTTCCGGATAACAAGTTCTGTATATATGTAATACTTTCATCTGTATCTCTATTTTTCTTTGTTTGGGAAATACACTGTTTCTATCTCTTCTAGTAGGATCTTTAAGCTAACAGTGTTGAAATCATGACAATAGGTGTTGATTTTTGATAGTAGCTCTAAGATTTCTTTCAGTGATTTCTTGTGTTCATGAGCAGTCATTATTTTGGCGTGACTTGTGCCTTCAACATTTTCGCCTATTAGCAGTTCTTCATAGAGTTTCTCTCCAGGTCTTAGGCCTGTAAAGCGTATCTGGATGTCTCCTTCATCGTTGTCATAGAATTCTTTCATTCCCATCAAGTTTATCATTCGTTTCGCTAGATCTGCGATTTTCACAGGTTCTCCCATATCTAATACAAAGACTTGCCCATTATGACCCATCGCACTGGCTTGAATTACTAACTGTGCAGCTTCAGGGATTAGCATGAAATATCTTGTTATATCTGGATGGGTAACAGTAACCGGCCCACCTTTTCGTATCTGCTTCTTGAATAAAGGTACGACGGATCCAGATGAACCAAGTACATTGCCGAAACGTACCATAGTGAAGTTTGTCAGTGTATTGCTATCAGCGAGTGCCTGTAAAATTAATTCAGCCATGCGTTTGCTTGCGCCCATAACATTGGTTGGGCGGACGGCTTTATCGGTAGATATCAGCGTGAAATTCTTAACGCCTGTTGCAATTGCTGCATTGGCGCATGCTAGTGTGCCAAACACGTTGTTTCGAATGCCTTCAATCACGTTATCTTCCACAAGGGGGACGTGCTTGTAAGCTGCAGAATGATAAACAGACTCTACATTGTTGGCTGCCATTAGCTTTGTTAATCGGTTCTCTTTCTGTACTGATCCTAATGCGGCGACCAAGGTAGTATTCAAGCCTAGGTTGTTTCTTGCCGTTTCGAGTTCTTGATGAATGGCATAAAGGTTGTATTCGTTTAGCTCAAACAGAACTAACGTTTTTGGGTGTTGTGCGAGAATTTGGCGGCAGAGTTCAGAGCCGATAGACCCACCTGCGCCAGTAACCAAAACGCTTTTATCAGTTATGTTTTTCCGAAGTAGCGCTATATCTGGAGACACTGGTTCTCTTCCAAGTAGGTCTGCTATGTCTAGATCTTTAATGTCCGTAACACTTGCTTTACCCGCGGCGATGTCCTCAACAGAAGGGACTGATTGAACTTCAATGGGCCAGTGTGATAACTCGTCTACAAGCCTTAGTCGATCGCCCTTGCTGACGTTATTGATGGCAAGGAGTAGCTTTATTGGTTGATACAGAGATAGAAGGGAGCCAAATTCTGAAGCATGATAGATTCTCACTCCTGTAAGAATCTGCCCTGTTTTCTTGGGGTCATCATCCAGAAAAGCGACAGGATGATACTCACCGCCTTGTATAAGCGCATAGGCGAGATCACGACCTGTAGAACCGGCACCATAGATAAATACATTGGGTTTTTTTCTACGATAGTAGTGATAGTAAACAGTACGAATGAATATTCTTGGTGCGCCGAGAGTGAGTATTGCCAGCCCTGCATAGATGAAAGGGACGCTTCTTGGCACAAATGCTTGAAAGAAAAAACCGCTTATCGCAAGGGTGACGGCCGATATAATCACGGCGATAAAGATGTTACCAATCGCGGGCATCATCATGTAGCGCAAGATGGCGCGATACATTCCAAGCTTAACAAAGCTAAAAATGGTTACAGCGCAGGTGACTAAAAGGCATAGGACTTCTTCAATGCCGATTGAAAAAATCAGCGTATCTAAGCGCAGTGCTATGGCGAAATAGAGCGAGAGTGTCACAGCAAGAATATCGTAGATGACACTGATAACTCGCTTGTTTTTACGTTGCGCGCTGAGAAGTAACTGGATCGGAGTAAACATTAGGATTTGGGTAGCTCTCGTAGACGTTAGCCGCAAAGGTCGGTGTGCTAAAACATATATTTATTCGTTGTGGTTCTATTGTATGTACCTTTAGTGCGACTAGCCAGTGTTGAATGGTAGAATCTTGGTACTAACACTACTAAATACAGGAATTAGGTTGAAGTTACTCATTACAGGCGCAAGTGGTTTTGTTGGGTATCGCGTATCAAGCGTCGCTGAGCATAGAAATTGGATAGTAAAGAAACAAGTCAGAAATGAAGCATTGAGCGCTGACGATACCATTGTCAGCGATATTCAAGCCAATACCGATTGGTCCGCTCATTTGCAAGATGTTGACTGCATCGTTCATTGTGCTGCTCGCGTCCATCAAATGACAGATGCGAAAAGTGGTGCCGACGTTCTTCAAGCTTATCGAGAAACCAATACATTAGGTACTCTCAATCTTGCCCGTCAGGCGGCAGACGCCGGCGTTAAACGTTTTGTTTTTATCAGCTCCGTTAAAGTGAATGGCGAACAGACATCTCCAGAACAAGCGTTCGCACCTGACGTTTCTCAACCGCCAAGTGATCCATACGGCTTAAGTAAGTACGAAGCAGAAATAGGCCTGAAAGAGATTGCAGAGCAAACGGGACTGGAAGTCGTTATCATTCGTCCGCCGCTAGTATATGGCGAAGGGGTAAAAGCCAATTTTCAATCCATGATGAATATCGTGCGAAAAGGAATCCCATTGCCACTTGGTGCTATCAACAACCGACGAAGCCTAGTATATATTGATAACCTAGTGTCATTGGTGCTGACCTGCTGCACGCATCCAAATGCTGCAGGCAAGACCTTTCTTGTTTCGGACAATGATGATGTTTCTACCACAAGGCTTTTAAAGCAGATTGCCAAAAGCATGAAAAAGCCAAATCGACTTCTACCAATGCCTCAACGGATTATTGAATCAGTCGCGCGCGCAATGGGAAAATCGGATATTGCCAATCGCTTGTGTGGTAACCTGCAGGTTGATATTTCAGATACGATTGAGTCGCTAGATTGGACACCTCCGGTTAGTTTTGAACAGGGGATAGCCAATACCGTCGATGCGTATTTGAAAGTATCCAACACCCCTTGAGTTCAAGCGTCAGAGAGAACACCATAGTGACTAAACTCCTCGATTTTCTTTTTGCCTTCTTCGGCCTTTTGTTTCTGTGGCCAGTATTGTTATTGGTAACGGTGCTTGGGTATTTCGACACGAAATCCCCCATTTTTTACCAAACGCGCGTGGGCAAGAATCAAAAGCCGTTCACGCTGATTAAGTTTCGCACCATGGCACCCGATACGGCATCAGTGGCGACGCACCTAGCCAGTGCTTCATCAGTGACCAAATTGGGTGCATTTTTACGTAAAACCAAACTGGATGAATTGCCGCAGTTGATTAATGTTGTGAAGGGGGAAATGAGCTTAGTGGGACCTCGACCTTGTTTGTTTAATCAAGAGGAATTGATACAGGCGCGACAAGAAAAAGGCGTGTTTGATGTACTGCCGGGCGTGACAGGTCTTGCTCAGGTCAATGAAATTGACATGTCGACACCGCAAAAACTGGCTGAATGGGATCAACGTATGATCAAAACCATGACAGTAAAGAACTACTTCACCTACATTATCCAAACCGTCACGGGCAGTGGTTCAGGCGACCGCATCAAAAGCTAAGAACCTATGCTGCAACGTTTGGCTAATCAATCTGTTGGCGATGCCCATCGTTAACTTTGTCGCACCTTCTTTGAAACCGATTCAAGAAGGTGTGCTTAAAACTTGGTTTTACTCCCTTCTCACAAATATTCGTTAACACGGTCACTCGGTGCTGAGCGACAATATTTCCAGCCTCATCGTCTGGGAATCAATATTATGCCTACCTCCAACCCAAATACCTTCCAAATCACCCATCATGGCGCAAAAACGGGCGTCACTGGCTCATGCCACCAACTCGACACCCATCACGGTAAACTGCTTATTGATTGTGGGCTATTTCAGGGCGATGAAACCAAACCGCTTAATATCGATTTTCCCGTTAAAGATATCGATGCGTTACTTGTCACCCACACCCATATCGACCACATTGGCAGAATACCTTGGCTACTAGCGGCAGGTTTTCGCGCACCTATATATTGTACTGAAGCCACAGCCAAACTCATGCCGATGATGCTTGATGATGGGCTTCGCTTGCAGTTAGGAATGAAGGCGAGGCAGCGAAAGCGTATTTTGAACCTGATCCGTTCCCTCACACAGCCAATAGAATATGGCACTTGGACGAGCGTTGTTAACGCGTTCGGGACAATCGCTGAAATCCGCTTTCAACCTGCGGGGCATATTCTTGGTTCATCCTACATTGAAGTGAAATTACCAGATGAACAGGTTTTGGTGTTCTCCGGCGACCTAGGGCCAAGCAACACCCCGTTACTGCCCGATCCCAAATCACCAGAGCGCGCCGATGTATTGGTCATCGAAAGTACTTACGGAGACAAAACGCACGAATCGATTGCTTCGCGAGCCGAACGCTTAAAAACGCTAATCAATCGGTCACTGCTCGACGGCGGTGTGGTTATTATTCCGGCTTTTAGCGTTGGGCGAACACAAGAGCTGCTATTTGATATAGAAAACCTGATTGCTAAATCGCTTAACGAAGATGAAAAGCGTGCTTGGTCAACCATCCCCGTGATTCTCGATTCTCCCGTGGCAGCGAAAGTGACAGCACAATACCGTGCCTTCAAAAAATTGTGGAGCCAAGAAGCCAAAACCACGTGGGAATCAGGCCGACACCCACTCGCGTTCGATCAATGCATTACCATCAACACTCATAGTGATCATATTGGCTTGGTCAACCGCCTAAAACAAACGGGAGAACCTGCAATAGTGATTGCCGCCAGCGGCATGTGCAACGGCGGACGCGTACTCAACTACCTCAAAGCTTTGCTATCCGATAAACGCACTGATGTGATTATTGCCGGCTACCAAGCTCGGGGAACCCTCGGGCGTAATATTCAGCGCGGCGACAAACACGTCAACATTGATGGAGAAAACATCGACATCAACGCGCACATCCACACCATGTCGGGTTACTCTGCCCATGCTGATCAGAAAGATTTATTGGCATTTATTGCGGGTATCGAGTCGAGGCCGAATGAAATTCGGCTTGTACATGGCGATCTTCACGCGCAGCAAGCGTTAGCTAAGAAAATAGAGGCCAGTGGCTTCGCCGAGAAAGTCACTATCGCCGCAGACCAATAGAAAATGGCGCTCAATCGAGCGCCATTTTTATTTTCGGGTCAGTGCGGTTATTTACGCTTGTTACTTGTTCGTAAATTCAGCCGCTGGGTATCTCGCGTCAGTCATGCTATATAGGCTGTACTTACGACTCAGCATCTGACCGCCATCGCGAGACAAAGGCGTCCAGCCGATCAATGCACGGTTGGCACTTGGTTTCACGGTGAAAATGTCAAACGGGATCGAAATATAGAAGCCCTTGTTAAAGCTTCCTTCCCCGAACTGCTCCGCCGACAAGTTGGTTTTCGCCATGTAAGCGCCAGCAATCACGCCACTGTCGAATTGCTTCGACACATCCAACGTCACGCCTTTGTCTTCAGCCAAATACTGCCCCACACTCGCCTTGATCAGCAAATCATCAAACCAGCTCCATTCAGGGCGATAATACGTTGTGAAATGGCCAGTTGGCGTACCGGTTTGAACATTGTAGTAACGGCCTGTTGTCGGGTCGTAATGGCGCTCTTCCGTGAAAATTCCAAACTCGGAATTCGGGTCGCGCTGCGCCACATAGTTCAAATCCATCCCGAATGCCCAGTTGCTCTTAAGTGGATGCCCCGTCCTTGAATAAATTGACATTTAGGCGGCGTTCTTATCAGTAGTAACCATGACAGCGAGCTACAATCAAAGGCAGTGCAAGCACGCTTGCGTTTATCTGAATAGTAAGATGCGTATAATGCTCATTAGAATCAAAGCCCAAAGTGTGATTTAAGAAAAACGACGGGCATAGAATTAATCATCATTTAGGAACAAGAATGAACGTACTCGTTACTGGCGGCATTGGCTACATCGGAAGTCACACCTGCGTACAAATGATTGAAGCTGGGTTGAACCCTATCCTTGTGGATAATCTTCATAACAGTAAGTTTGCTGTGCTTGAACGTATAGAAAAACTTACCGGTAAGCGTCCAACGTTTTACCAAGGTGATGTTCGCGACAAGGCTTTTCTTGCTTCTGTTTTTGAAAAAGAAAACAACATCAAAGCAGTTATTCACTTTGCGGGCTTGAAAGCGGTGGGTGAGTCGGTTGAAAAGCCGCTGGAATATTACGACAACAATGTAAACGGCACACTGGTGCTGGTGGATGCCATGCGTGATGCGGGTGTAAAATCAATCATCTTTAGTTCGTCGGCCACTGTATACGGCGACCCAGCCTCTGTGCCTATTCGTGAAGATTTCCCAACTTCTGCGACTAACCCGTATGGCCGAAGCAAGTTAATGGTCGAAGAGTGTTTAACGGATTTCCATCACGCCAATCCAGATTGGAGCATTACGCTGCTGCGTTACTTCAACCCTGTTGGCTCACACAAATCCGGTGAAATGGGGGAAGACCCACAAGGCATTCCAAATAACTTGATGCCGTTTATTTCACAAGTGGCTGTCGGTCGTCGCGAGTTTTTGTCGGTATTTGGTGATGATTACCCAACGCCAGATGGCAGTGGTGTGCGTGATTATATTCACGTTGTTGATTTGGCAAATGGCCATTTGGCAGCGCTGGATAAAGTCGGTCAGAAAGCAGGCTTGCACATTTATAACCTCGGCACAGGCGACGGTAAGAGCGTATTGGAAATGGTTGCGGCCTTTAGCCAAGCCAGCGGCAAAGAGATTGCCTATCAAGTGGCGCCACGTCGCGCGGGCGATATCGCTGAGTGCTGGGCTGACCCAATCAAAGCGCAAACTGAACTGGATTGGAAAGCCACCCATACGCTTGATGACATGGTAACGGATACTTGGCGTTGGCAGTCAAACAACCCGAATGGTTATCCTGATAAGTAAGAGCAAGGTCCTAGGAAAAGAAGGTCCTAGGACCTGCTCTTCCCTAGGATCTAGAACCTGCTCAGTTTTTCCGCTTCGTTTCCTCCTTTCCTCGCTACGACAACATCATCAAACCTCAAAATAAACGTCAGAAAAGCGTCATGTTCTATATTTAAGATTGATGGTGTGATGGATATGCAAATGAGCTCGTCTAGGTGCGTTCATTTTGTCGTTTCTGCACTTTTCTTTGCAGAGCATGGAGCGTTGAATGAAGATAGCGGTAGCAGGAACGGGCTATGTTGGTCTTTCTAATGCCATGCTCCTCGCGCAGCATAATCATGTGGTTGCCGTTGATATTGTGAAAGAGAAAGTCGATATGCTGAACAATGGTGTGTCGCCGATTATTGATAAAGACATCGAGCATTTTTTAACGAAAAAAGAGTTACGCTTTTACGCCACGTTAGATGACCACGAAGCCTATGCGTGGGCTGACATTGTGATTGTGGCAACACCGACAGACTACGATCCTGTCACCAATTTTTTTAATACGTCTTCCGTTGAGGCGGTCATTCAAGAAGTGGTGTGTTGCAATCCTCATGCACTCATTGTGGTGAAATCGACAGTACCAGTGGGGTTTACGGAAACCGCAAAAACCCACTATCAGACAGAAAACCTGCTTTTTTCACCGGAGTTTTTGCGCGAGGGGCGAGCGCTGTATGACAACCTGCATCCTTCTCGTATCATTATCGGTGGGCAAACAGAGTTTGCGGAGTTGTTTGCAAACCTGTTGTTAGAAGGTGCAGAAGACGAGAATATCCCTGTTCTGTTTACCCATTCCAGCGAAGCCGAAGCCGTTAAGCTTTTTTCAAATACCTACCTTGCCATGCGTGTTGCTTACTTCAATGAGCTTGATTCTTATGCTGAAGCTTTGGGGTTGGATTCTCGAGAGATCATTGAAGGGGTGTGTTTAGACCCCCGAATTGGAAGCCATTACAACAATCCGTCGTTTGGTTACGGTGGATATTGCTTGCCGAAAGATACCAAGCAGTTGTTGTCGAATTACAATTCGGTACCCAATAACATTATTGGGGCGATTGTTGAGGCGAACCGCACGCGTAAAGACTTCATCGCGGAATCCATATTAAAAAGAAAGCCGAAAGTGGTGGGTATTTATCGTTTGATCATGAAAACAGGCTCGGACAATTTTCGTGCGTCTTCCATTTTAGGCGTGATGAAACGTATCAAAGCAAAGGGCATTGAGATTGTGATTTATGAGCCTGTGTACACGGGGAGAACATTGTTCAACTCAGAAGTGCTCACCGATCTTGATGCTTTTAAACAGTGCACCGATGTGATTGTGTCGAACCGTATGGATGACGCCTTGCTGGATGTTGAAGACAAGGTGTACACAAGAGATTTGTTTGGCGCAGATTAAATACAAAAAGAAGCGAGCAGGAATGCTCGCTTTTGTTTGATCTTGGCGAAGCCGTTTCAGGGCTTACGAATGAAACTGCTCACACGCCAGTAGCGTATTTTCAATCAATGTGGCCACTGTCATTGGGCCAACGCCGCCAGGTACAGGAGTAATGTGGCTGGCTTTCGTTTTGGCGACATCGTATTCCACGTCACCCACCAGTTTGCCATCTTCCATTCGGTTAATGCCCACATCAATCACGACTGCGCCGGGTTTGATCCAATCACCAGGAATAAAATTAGGTTTACCAACAGCTACGACCACGAGATCGGCTTGGCGAATATGCCCTTCGAGATCTTTGGTGAAGCGGTGACATGTGGTGGTGGTGCAACCTGCGAGCAGAAGCTCCATGGTCATCGGACGACCCACAATGTTTGATGCGCCAACCACGACTGCGTGCATACCACGAAGCGGGATGTTGTAGCGATCAAGCAGCGTAATAATGCCTTTCGGTGTGCATGAGCGAAGCTTAGGAATACGCTGACACAGGCGACCAACGTTGTAAGGGTGGAAGCCATCCACGTCTTTCTCTGGGTGAATACGCTCAAGTACGTTAGTTGCATCCATTTGCGCCGGAAGAGGCAATTGAACCAGAATGCCGTCGATTTCGTCGTCTGCATTTAGCGTATCAATCAATGCCAGCAAATCGGCTTCGGGCGTGCTTGATGGGAGATCGTAAGACTTAGAGATAAAACCCACTTCTTCACAAACGCGACGCTTGCTGCCGACATAGACCTGTGACGCGGCATCATCACCGACGAGAACAACAGCCAATCCTGGCGCTCGCAGGCCCGCAGCCTTTCTTGCTTCGACGCGCGCGGCAACTTCTTGTCGAACAGTTTGAGAAATGATTTTTCCATCAATAATTTGAGCGGCCATGATTTTCCTTTGGCAAAGATACAGACGGGAAAGAGGCCGTATTTTGACAAAAAAAATGTGACATGGCTATAGCGCAAACGTTTGCGCTACGCTCACTTTATTTTTCCTGTCCCAGAAGCGTCAATAAGTGGTTCAGATGCGGGTGAGGTTAAGTTCGCGGTGAGCATATCCATGGCGAAGCGGCTTTTTGTTTGTGTTATTTGCGGGGTGCTGTGATTAATCGAAGCATTTCAAGTGTGAAATTATACTTTTTGTCGATAACGCATGTTATGTGATTTAAAACGAAGACGTTAGGCAGAAACTTGAGAGGTTTTTGGTCGTAATGACCCAGTAAATGCCAGAATAAGCCGCCAGTCACTCGGTATAACCTGGGTTATATGTGTCTATGCGTTTGAAGGTAAAAACAGCATAAAAAAGCAGGTCTATAAATACAGACCTGCTTTTTATTTGATTTGCCAAGCATCAGCCAAATCCTGACGACCCTAGAACCCTAGAACCCAATTACAAATCTACCGGCATCACGTCATCGACACCATTCGCACCACGACGGCGGTTGCGCTTGGTGGATACCAGCATGTAAATGAGAGTAGCAGCGAAACAAATAGCGAAATAGAACATCAAACCGCTTTCTGTGTTCATTGCTTTGCCTGCCAATACGGGGCCAATCACGGAGCCTACGCTGTAGCTGAGTAGCATCAACTCTGCTGCTGCCACAATTTTCGACTCACTCACTTTTCGGCATGCAAGGGTAATGGCGACCGGGTAGAGTGCAAATGCTGCTGCGCCGAGTAGAAATAATCCCGCCATTAAGCCAGCATCCACGGTCGCGATTTCAATCATCGCGATAGCCAGGAGGCCAGCAAAGCAAAACATGGCCATTAACAGTGCTTTTTCTACGCGTGAATTTAGCCAGCTCACAAGTGGCTGTACTGCCATGCCACCCAAGATCACGATAGCCATCAACATGCCCACCTGGTTGTGGCTGTAGTGTTGCTCTAGATCGAGCGGCAATAACCCGTAGATAGAACCCAACACCAAGCCTGACACAATGCAGCCAATGTAGGCAGCTGAGGGTAAATCTCGCATTTCACGTAGCTTGATGCTCGAATGTTCAACGATTTTTGGCTGACCTTTTTTGAAAATCAGCGGTGGCAGCATGGCAGCAGAGAACAGGGTGGCAACGACCATTAATGGCATCGCGCCTTCGGTGCCAAAGAAACCAATGCCCAGTTGACCTAACGCCGAACCGCCATACAGAGACGCCATATAAAGACCTAGGCGCTTTGCACGTGCTTTTTCAGTATCAGCCATCAATAGCCATGATTCGATCACCACGAAAACGCCGGCAACGGCAATGCCTGCGAGAAATCGTGAGACGAGCCAAACAGCAGGTGAGGCAATAGTGGCCATCATGCCGACTGTCGCCACGATAGCAATTAAGAATGCAACTAGCGCATTGCGGTGACCAAACTTACCCACGATACGTGCACTAATGAGTGCGCCGCCCAACAGGCCAGCGTAAAACACACTTGCAAGCCAAGAGGCGAGATCGACCGACATCCCTCTTGCACTCAGCGCAAGCGGGATCAGGCTCATCAGGAAACCTGAAGCGACGGCAAATAGGCTCAGGCTAATAACAGGCACGAGTGGGCTGTTACCTTCAGTCCGTATTTCGAGGGTCTGTTGCAATGCGTTTTCTCTATCGTAATGACTTAAAATGAAAAAAACCTGCTCAAAGTGAGCAGGTTTTCTATGTTTGTTGGCGTGATTATTATTTCGCCAGTCTAAAACGTAAAGTGAGATAAACTGTTCGTGTTAATCGATTTTATTTATCGTCATGACTATTCAAAATTCTGCATACGATTGGGCCTGCGAGTCAGGTATTTCCGGTTTCCTGCTCGCGTTTTCCCATTTTTATGCACGCGTTGGCATGCAACTGACAATGTAGATTCCACGTTATTTATCCCAACTAAAACAAAGAGGACGGATCCGCACAATGAAGAGCGCTTGTTGGGCATCGTCTAAAGCGATGATCGCGTTTGATTCTGTCGTTAGCTAAACGATGAATGCTGACGGGAGCTGGAGCGAATGTGACGCCTTGGATTTTTCTGTCTTGAGGCATTGTGGACATGATTGGGTCGTGTAATGGTGTGGTTTGAATAGAATTAGCAGTGACTATGCTTGTTTATTAGGCATTTGATATCAAAGCGTGAGGAAAAGCGTTGACGCAGTGTCTATGACCCTTATAATCCGGCTTGCATTTGCACACTAGTGTGAATCAAGTGCGCCCTTAGCTCAGTTGGATAGAGCAACGGCCTTCTAAGCCGTGGGTCACAGGTTCGAATCCTGTAGGGCGTACCAATTTCCTTCCCCGAGTTCCTTTGTTCGTGTCACTCTCCTAAATAGTCAGACTCCTTGTTCCCGAATAGATTTCTGGGAAGAGCAGGTCCTAGATCCTAGAAAAAGCCAAAAGCCGTATTCCAGTATTCCAGTTTGGCTCCAGATTCCGCTTAGTATCATTCCTTAGGACCTAGGACCTAGGACCTTTGCCCTTTGCCCTTTGCCCTTTGATTTTTTGCGCTTTCCCCCTTGAATTCCATTTTCACGCCCCAATCTCACAGAAACACGACGATGGACCCAGCCTGTCTCGACTCGGCAGGGCAGTGTCGCTATAATGGCGCGTCTAAAAAACCACACCTCGTATTTTGAGGTTATTTGATACAAGCGTTTTATCGCTTTGTACGCAAATTCACAGGCGCTATGGCGATTGAATCGCTGTAGCACGAAAGGATGCTACCGGCTGGAGCCGGGCAACATCACTCAGCTAATCTGAGTAAGTTTTGAGGTTAAATATACAATGCAAGTTACCGTTGAAACCACAGAAGGCCTGCAGCGCCACCTGAATATTACTGTTCCAGCAGCAAACATCGAAGATGCAGTGACTGCTGAACTACGCAACATTGCTAAAAATCGTCGTTTCGATGGTTTCCGCAAAGGCAAAGTGCCTTTGAAAATGGTTTCTCGTATGTACGGCTCAGCAGTACGTAACGACGTGATGGGTGAAGTGATGCAGCGTCATTTCATCGAAGCTATCATCAAAGAAAAAATCACCCCAGCAGGCGCACCGACTTTCACTCCAGTTGATGTTGAAGAAGGTAAAGATCTGGTATTCAAAGCGTCTTTTGAAGTTTACCCAGAAATCGCACTGAAAGATCTGGACAAAGTTGAAGTGGTTAAGCCACAAGCTGACGTTAACGAAGACGACGTTGCTGAAATGATCGAGACCCTGCGTAAGCAACAAGCGGGTTGGGCAGACGTTGAAGCACCAGCTCAAGCTGATAGCCGCGTCACTATCGACTTCATCGGTTCTATTGATGGCGAAGAGTTCGAAGGCGGTAAAGCAGAAGGCTTCGCGCTGGCTATGGGTCAAAACCGTATGATTCCAGGTTTCGAAGACGGCGTTGTTGGTAAGAAAGCAGGCGAAGAATTCACGATTGAAGTGAGCTTCCCTGAAGATTACCACGCTGAAAACCTGAAAGGTAAAGCAGCGAAGTTCGACATCACACTGCACAAAGTTGAAGCACAAGAACTGCCAGAATTGACGGCAGAGTTTGTTGCGCGTTTCGGCGTTGAAGACGGTAGCGTTGACGGCCTGAAAGCAGAAGTGCGTAAAAACATGGAACGCGAACTGAAGCAAGCTGTGAAAAACCGCATCAAAGAGCAAGTGATCGACGGTCTGGTTGAGAAAAACGACATCGACGTGCCTTCTGCTCTGATCGACCAAGAAGTGAATGTTCTGCGTCAACAAGCGGTTCAGCGTTTCGGTGGCAACATGGAAAACGCACCTGAACTTCCACGTGAGCTGTTCGAAGAACAAGCGAAACGTCGCGTTGTTGTTGGTCTGCTACTTGGTGAAGTGATTAAAGCTGAAGAGCTGAAAGCTGATGAAGATCGTGTGAAAGCACTGATTGAAGAAATGGCTTCTGCTTACGAAGATCCATCAGAAGTGGTTTCTTACTACGCGAAGGATCAGCGTCTAATGGAGAACATGCGTAATGTTGCTCTTGAAGAACAAGCTATCGACGCTCTGTTAGCTAAAGCACAAGTTTCTGAAAAAGCACAAAGCTTCTCTGAGCTGATGAACCCAGTTCAAGCATAAGTGCTAGAATTGTAGAGTGGACATTTGACTTAGAATTCACTCTTCTGATAACAATGGTCCGAATGAAGTATATTCATCCGGGCCATTTATTTTAGGGAAATAACACTATGAGCTTTCAAGAAAAAAACGGAATGCCTTCTATTATTGATGCGCTAGTGCCAATGGTGGTTGAGCAAACCTCCCGCGGTGAACGTTCTTACGACATCTACTCACGTCTGCTGAAAGAGCGCGTGATCTTTTTGACCGGTCAGGTTGAAGATCACATGGCGAATCTCGTTGTTGCGCAGTTGCTGTTTCTCGAATCAGAAAACCCAGAAAAAGATATCTTCCTTTACATCAACTCTCCAGGTGGTTCAGTTACCGCGGGTATGTCTATTTATGACACGATGCAGTACATTAAACCTAACGTGAGCACAGTATGTATGGGCCAAGCGTGTTCGATGGGCGCATTTCTACTGGCTGGTGGTGCGAAAGGTAAGCGTTACTGTCTGCCAAACTCACGTGTGATGATCCACCAACCGCTGGGCGGCTTCCAAGGCCAAGCGTCGGACATCCAAATCCATGCGCAAGAAATTCTGACCATCAAGAACAAGCTAAATAGCTTGCTTGCTGAGCACACTGGTCAGCCGCTGGAAGTGATTGAGCGTGATACCGATCGTGACAACTTCATGGCTTCGCAAGATGCGGTAGACTATGGCATAGTTGATTCGATATTAAATAAGCGCGATTAATTTTTTAGTTCTGAGATAGTTAGGGGTTTATCCCCCATTTATTTTGGAATTGGGTCTTGCGGCTGTCGGAAATTTCCGCCGAGTTGATATAGACTCAGATCATGGCAAACATGGGCGAAAGCCTAAAGAGGTTAGCGAATGACAGACAAGCGAAAAGACGGTGGCAGCGGCAAACTGCTTTACTGCTCTTTCTGCGGCAAAAGCCAGCATGAAGTACGCAAGTTAATTGCTGGACCTTCTGTTTATATCTGCGATGAGTGTGTTGACCTGTGTAACGACATCATTCGTGAAGAAATAAAAGAGGTCATGCCTAAGCGCGACAGCAACGAACTTCCGACACCACAGGATATTCGTTCACACCTTGATGACTATGTCATCGGTCAGGACAGAGCGAAGAAAGTGCTCTCTGTAGCGGTTTATAACCACTACAAGCGTCTGAGAAATGGTGATACGACGGCGGAAGGTGTTGAGCTAGGTAAGAGTAACATCTTGCTGATTGGTCCAACCGGTAGCGGTAAGACTTTGCTTGCTGAAACGCTGGCGCGTTTTCTGGATGTTCCGTTCACAATGGCTGATGCAACCACACTGACCGAAGCGGGTTATGTGGGTGAAGATGTCGAGAACATTATCCAGAAACTGCTTCAGAAATGTGACTATGACGTAGCCAAAGCAGAGCGTGGAATTGTCTATATCGATGAAATCGATAAGATCTCACGCAAGTCTGACAACCCTTCAATTACACGTGACGTGTCGGGTGAAGGTGTACAACAGGCGCTGTTGAAACTGGTTGAAGGCACCATCGCTTCTGTTCCACCGCAAGGTGGCCGTAAGCATCCACAACAAGAGTTCTTGCAGGTTGATACCTCTAAGATTCTGTTTATCTGTGGCGGTGCATTTGCGGGTCTCGACAAAGTGGTTGATCAACGCATCGCAAAAGGCAGCAGTATTGGTTTTGGTGCGGAAGTTCGCTCTAAAGACCAAGAAGCAACCCTGAGTGATTTGTTCAGCAAGGTTGAACCGGAAGATTTGGTGAAATATGGCCTGATCCCTGAGTTCATCGGTCGTCTGCCTGTGACGGCGACGCTGACCGAGTTGGACGAAGATGCGCTAGTACAAATTCTGCGCGAGCCTAAGAACGCACTGACGAAACAGTATGCTGCGTTGTTGGAGCTTGATGGCGTTGAACTAGAGTTCCGTGATGACGCGTTAACGGCGATTGCTAAGAAAGCAATGGATCGTAAAACGGGTGCTCGTGGCCTGCGTTCAATCGTTGAAGCTGTGTTGCTGGACACCATGTACGATTTGCCTTCGAGCAAAGACGTCTCCAAAGTGGTGATCGACGAATCTGTGATTAAAGGCGAATCTGAGCCTTTGCTTATTTATGAAGCAGCAGAGAGTCAAGCAGCGGGTGCGGAATAAGTCCTACTATGCGTGCGGTTAAATAGCTTATTTAACCAACAAATTATAAAAAAAAAGGGAGCGCTCGCTCCCTTTTTTACATTCTGCTTGGTATGCCGTTGAATCCTGACAAACTATCCCCATATACTCATTAGTATCTAAAACGGAAGAGAGAAAAATATGAACTTGGAGCGTTCCGAGCGCATTGAGATTCCGGTCCTGCCTTTGCGTGACGTGGTTGTTTATCCTCATATGGTTATTCCACTATTTGTGGGAAGGGATAAATCTATCCGTTGCCTTGAAGCAGCGATGGACAATGATAAGCAGATTCTATTGGTTGCGCAGAAAGACGCGGCAACTGATGACCCATCCATTGCTGATCTGTATGAAGTCGGTACTGTGGCCTCAATCCTGCAGTTGCTAAAATTGCCTGATGGCACGGTCAAAGTGCTTGTTGAAGGTTTGCAGCGTGCAGAAATTAAAAAATTCCGCGAGGATGATTTCTTCATTGCTGATGCTCAGTACACCGAAACGCCAGAAATGGATGAGCGTGAGCAAGAAGTGTTGGTGCGTACAGCCATCAGCCAGTTCGAAGGCTTTATTAAGCTGAACAAGAAGATCCCGCCGGAAGTCCTCACTTCGCTAAATGGTATTGAAGAAGCCGCGCGTTTGGCGGATACCATTGCTGCGCACATGCCATTGAAGTTGCATGACAAACAGCAAGTGCTCGAAATTGTGGACATCGCTGAGCGCCTTGAATTTTTGATGACCATGATGGAATCAGAAATCGATCTGCTACAAGTTGAGAAGCGCATTCGTAGTCGCGTGAAAAAGCAGATGGAAAAGAGCCAGCGCGAGTATTACCTCAATGAGCAAATGAAAGCTATCCAGAAAGAACTGGGTGAGCTGGATGATGCACCAGATGAATTCGAAAGCCTGAAGCTGAAGATTGAAGAATCGAAAATGCCTCAGGAAGCCAAAGAGAAGACAGAGCAAGAGCTGCAAAAGCTCAAGATGATGTCTCCTATGTCGGCGGAAGCGACCGTTGTGCGTAGTTATATCGATTGGATGGTCAGCGTGCCATGGTCGAAGCGCTCGAAAGTGAAAAAGGATTTGGCGAAAGCTGAAGAGATCCTTAACTCTGATCACTATGGTCTGGAGCGCGTCAAAGAACGCATCCTTGAGTATCTCGCGGTACAAAACCGTATCAACAAGCTGAAAGGTCCAATCCTTTGCTTGGTAGGCCCTCCTGGTGTGGGTAAAACCTCTCTGGGTCAGTCGATCGCCAAAGCAACGGGCCGTAAATACACCCGTATGGCATTGGGCGGCGTGCGTGACGAAGCGGAAATTCGTGGTCACCGTCGTACTTACATTGGCTCATTGCCGGGCAAGCTTATTCAGAAAATGGCTAAAGTGGGCGTGAAAAACCCATTATTCTTGTTGGATGAAATCGACAAGATGTCTTCAGACATGCGCGGCGACCCATCGTCTGCTTTGTTAGAAGTGCTTGATCCTGAACAAAACAATGCGTTCAATGACCATTACCTGGAAGTCGATTACGATCTGTCAGATGTGATGTTTGTGGCGACGTCGAACTCCATGAATATTCCCGGTCCTTTGCTTGACCGTATGGAAGTGATTCGTCTGTCGGGTTACACCGAAGATGAAAAACTGAATATTGCTAAGCAGCACCTACTTGATAAGCAAGTGCAGCGTAACGGCCTTAAGCCAAGCGAAATCACGATTGAAGATTCCGCCATTGTTGGCATCATTCGTTATTACACGCGTGAAGCGGGTGTGCGTAGCCTTGAGCGTGAGATTTCTAAACTGTGTCGTAAGGCAGTGAAAGAAATTCTGTTAAACAAAGAGCTGAAATCGATCACCATTAATCAGGAAAACCTGAAGAAGTATCTTGGTGTACAGCGTTTCGACTTCGGAAAAGCAGACGAGAGCAACCGTGTGGGTCAGGTAACGGGCCTAGCGTGGACATCAGTGGGCGGCGATCTGCTGACCATCGAGACTGAATCAATGCCGGGTAAAGGCAAGCTCTCACAAACCGGTTCGCTGGGCGATGTGATGCAAGAGTCGATTCAGGCTGCGATGACCGTGGTGCGTACTCGTGCTGAGAAACTGGGCATCAACAACGACTTCTACGAAAAACGTGATATTCACGTACACGTACCAGAAGGCGCAACACCGAAAGATGGGCCAAGTGCGGGTATCGCAATGTGTACTGCGTTGGTTTCTAGCTTGACGGGTAACCCTGTACGCTCTGATGTTGCCATGACAGGTGAGATCACGCTTCGTGGTGAAGTGTTGCCGATTGGTGGTTTGAAAGAAAAACTGCTTGCTGCACACCGTGGTGGTATTAAAACGGTCATCATTCCAAAAGAAAACGAACGCGATCTGGAAGAAATCCCAGATAACGTGAAAGCGGACCTAGATATCCATGCTGTGCGTTGGATCGACGATGTTCTGACCCTTGCATTGCAGAACAACCCGCTCGGAATCGAGCTTGTCACCGCTAAAAAGAGTGACGCGTAGCAAAAATAAGCAACGCAAAGGGCTGACAGTCAGTAAAAGGCTTGTCAGTCTTTTTTTTGAGGGCTAAGTTAAGAGAAACGTTGCAAGCCCTTAATTCATAACAGCTACAGCGTTTTACAGCCTTGTTTTGATAACAAAGGCGATGACTAATTATTCGCCACCGCAAAAAATGGGATTTGTGGTTCGTTTGTAAAGGGGATGAAAAAGTGAACAAGTCGCAGTTAATTGATAAAATCGCAGAAAATGCAGATCTGTCTAAAGCTTCAGCAGGTCGCGCACTAGACGCACTGATCGATGCAGTATCAGGTAGCCTAAAAGATGGCGATCAAGTTGCTCTAGTTGGTTTTGGTACCTTCTCTGTTCGTGAGCGTTCAGCACGTACTGGTCGTAACCCACAAACCGGCGCAGAAATTGATATTCCAGCCGCTAAAGTCCCTGGCTTTAAAGCTGGTAAAGCTCTGAAAGACGCGGTTAACTAATCTTAAATATACCGTTTGCTCTTTGTCGCAGAGAGCCGAGTTTAAGGCTGTAATGTCTGTGACATCAGCGTATAATCAGGCTCAACAGAGTGTAAAGGCGCATCTCGGGATGCGCTTTTTTAGTTTTTAATACTTAAGTTTTAATCTTTAATACTTAGTTTTAATTTTTAAGACGAACGTTTCAATTTAGCAGGAGTAGCGGCACGTTATGATGGAGCGACTACGTGAAGGCGTAAATAGCATCGCGGTTAAGATCATCTTAAGCCTTATTATCTTTTCCTTTGCCTTTGCAGGTGTCGGTGGCTACCTCGCTGGTGGTACTGAGATTCCGGCGGCGAAAGTAGGTGATCTAGAAATTAGCCGTAGCCAATTTGAGCAAGCTTATCAAAATGAGCGCGCGCAGATGCAATCACAGGCTGGAGATTTCTTCTCAACGATGTTGAGCGATCCCAATTATCTGGCTCAATTCCGTCGCAATGTTCTAGACCGTATGGTGAATCAGTCTCTTCTTGACCAAGAAGCTGATCGACTGGGTCTGCGAGTAAGTGATGTTCAGGTTAAACAATCAATCCGAGAAATGCCTGCTTTTTCAAACAATGGCATTTTCAATAATGATTTGTACCTTGCGGCACTACGTCGTAACGGTTTAAGTCCGGATCAATTTGCTGAATACGTTCGCCAAGACATGGTTCGTGAGCAGTTGGTTAACGCGCTGGTAAGCAGCGAGTTTGCCCTAGAAGACGAATTAGAGTCGCTGTATAAGCTTGAAGGACAAACGCGCATGGTGCGTACCTTGACGCTGCCATTGTCTGATTTCTCTGATAAAGCGGAAATCACTGACGAGCAGAAGAAAGCGTACTATGAGCAAAATCCGAGTCAATTTGTTCGCCCTGAGCAATTTAAGCTGTCTTATGTTGAGCTTACGGGTTCAGGCGTTGCTGACGTTGCGGATGTGACCGAAGAAGAAGCTGAAGCTTACTACGACGCGAACATAGCCGCTTACGGCACGTCAGAGCAGCGTAAAGTTAGCCACATTATGATCCAAGGTGATGATGATGCAGCCAACGAAAAAGCACAGGCTGTATTTGCTGAGCTTAACGCAGGTGCGGATTTTGCAGAGCTCGCAAAAACGCGTTCAGATGATACCTTTAGCGCAGAACAAGGCGGTCAACTGGATTGGTTTGACAAAGGCGTGATGGATCCAGCGTTTGAAGATGCTTCTTTTGCACTGGTTAACACGGGCGATGTCACTGATGTTGTTCAGTCTGATTTTGGTTTCCACATCATCAAACTTGATGAGATTAAACCGTCTGATGCGAAGCCTTTTGCTGATGTTCGCGATGAAATTATCGCTCAGTTGAAGCTACAACACGCCGCTGAAAAATTCTACGCACTGTCAAACGAACTGGCTGAGAAAGCCTTTGAAATGCCAGACAACCTTGATGATGCCGCTGAAGCAGTGAATGCGACGGTGAATAAAACGGATTTCATTGCCTTGAACGAACTGTCCGGTGCGCTCGCAAACCCTGCGGTTGTGCAAGCGTTACAAACACCAGAAGTGCGTGAAGATGGCTTGAACTCCGACATCATCGAAATTGCACCAGAACACGTGTTGGTTCTGCGAGTTGATGATGTTCGACCTGAAGCCGTGCGACCATATGAAGACGTGGAAGCGCAGGTGACGGCGATGCTTAAGCGTCAAGATGGCGAAAAAGCAGCGGATGCATTGGCGAATACCTTGCTCGCTGAACTCAACGCTGACAATGATGCAGGCGTTAACGCATCAGGTTACGCATTTGGTGCAGAAAGCGAAGTTAGCCGTGTGTCACCAGAGCGTGAAGTGGTTGAATTGGTGTTTACCATGCCTACACCTGCTGCTGATGCGAGTGAGTATGGTCTGACGCGTGCTGTTAACGGTGATGTTCTGATCGTTGCGCTTGATAGCGTGAAAGAACCGGCAACCGAAGAGATTAGCTTACAAAGCCAGATGGCAGAACGTGTGGCACGTACCACCGCCAATGCTGATCTGAATGCTTTGATTGCACAGCTAAAACAAAAAACAGAGGTCACTTATTCTTTAGACACGGCGGAGCAATAATTACTAATATTTTGAAGTGATTGCATCGCAGTTGTAATTGATAAGTCACATCGACGGGGCGCTTTTAGCGCCCCGTCGTTTTTTTGTACATTGTAATGGAGCCGGGGGAAAGGATTTGTATGCTGGTGAGGACAGTCATTCATACAACCTAAGGAACAGGAAATGATAAAAACTTTCTTTTCAGCATTGGTACTGGCGGCAACGCTAATCATCAGCCCTTTTGCGACAGCGCAAGATGGGGCTCAGGGCGCACCAATTGAAGTGAACATCAACACGGCGGAAGCCGATGAGCTTGATAAGTATCTGGATGGGATCGGTAAATCAAAAGCGCAGGCTATTGTCGACTTTCGCAACGAATACGGTGCTTTCGAATCTGTAGAAGCACTATCAGGTGTCAAAGGGATTGGTAACGCCATCGTAGAGAAAAATCGCGATCGCATTACGCTGTAATCCCCGCTAGGCTGTGTGTCGGGGAGCACCCTCTCCCCAGTCTCATTTAATTTGCCCCCTGCGTTTTGTACTCTTCCCATGCCTTCTGTTATTTGAACCTAACCTTCTGATGCGTGACACTTGAGTGGTTACCGCCTTTATGGGCTGATTTTTCATGTGAAAAGCTTGAGAAAAGATCACTGTGACAACAGAATGGTATCAGTACCCACGTCTCAACTAAGTCAAGGAAGCCATGAGCCAGAAACACAGCCATTTCTTTGCCCATCTCGCGAGAATGAAACTTATCTATCGCTGGCCGTTAATGCGAAATGTGTTCAACGAGAATATCTCTGAACATAGCCTTCAAGTCGCATTTGTTGCCCATGCGCTCGCACTGATTGAAAACAGAAAATTTGGCGGCAATTATTCGCCAGAACGCGTTGCCTTGTTGGCCATGTTTCACGATTGCAGTGAAGTGCTGACGGGGGATTTACCTACGCCAATCAAGTACTTTAATCCGGCTATTGCCGACGAATATAAAAAAATTGAGCGTATTGCGGAAGACAAACTGGTGGCCATGTTACCGGAAGAGTTTCGTGATGATTACCGCCCGTTAATCGACAGCGCGGCGATAGATGCCGAAGACTATCAGTTAGTGAAACAAGCTGATTCTATCTGTGCCTATTTAAAGTGTTTAGAAGAGCTGTCGGCGGGCAACCACGAATTCGAGCAGGCTAAGCGTCGTCTTGAAACCACCATGGAAGACCGTGGCAGTGAGGCGACGGCGTATTTTATGTCAACGTTTGGCGCGAGCTTTGGGCTAACGCTCGATGAGATCAGTGATGAATAAGTTTTTGGTGTCATCGACATGGGAAGCACGGCTGGCAGAAGAGAATAAGAAGCGTCGTAACGATAAGCGCACGGTGTTTCAGCGAGACCGCGCCCGTATCCTTCATTCGGCTGCCTTTAGGCGCCTACAAGCGAAGACTCAAGTGCTTGGGGCTGAGCACAGCGATTTTTATCGAACCCGCCTGACGCATTCGCTAGAAGTGTCACAGATTGGCACGGGCATCGTTGCCCAGCTCAAAGAGAAACAACCAGATTTTAAACCCTTGTTGCCTTCAACCAGCTTAATGGAAAGCTTGTGTTTAGCGCACGATATTGGTCATCCCCCTTATGGGCATGGCGGTGAGATTGCGCTGAACTATATGATGCGCAACGACGATGGTTTTGAAGGTAATGCGCAAACCTTTCGTATCGTGTCATTGCTCGAACCTTATACCGAGCAAGATGGCATGAATTTGGCTCGCCGCACCTTATTGGGACTGCTGAAATATCCGACGTTGTTGAAGCACACTAGACGGCTTCAATTGCCGGAGGATGTGAAAGAGTTTCGCCATCTCAAAGCAGCGTTATGGCATCCCGCCAAGGGCATTTATCAGGATGATACCGATCGCTTTGATTGGGTGTTAGACGGGTTGTCTGACAAAGACGCGAACTTGTTTACGTCTTTAAGACGTGCGCCTGATGATGATCACCATGGCCGATCAAAATATAAATCGCTCGATTGTTCCATCATGGAATTGGCCGATGACATTGCTTATGGCGTGCATGATTTAGAAGATGCCATCGCGATGGGGATTGTTCAGCGAGACCAATGGCAAGAAGCTGTCGCCAGTAAACTGGCCGAATGCGGCGATCCTTGGCTTGAAACCAATATCGGCCATTTGAGTGAGCAGATGTTTGGTCCTCATCATGAGCGCAAAGATGCCATTGGCGCGCTGGTGAATACTTTGCTGACGTCGATTGCCATTGAGCCTGCGGTGCAAGACGGTGTCAGCCGATTCGACGATCCGCTTTTGCAGTGGAATGCCAAACTGACTGACGTGATGCACACCGTACTAGGTGTACTCAAAGCCTTTGTTAGCGAATACGTTGTGCAAAAGCCCGAACTTCAGGTGATTGAATACAAAGGTCAGCAATTAGTGATGGAGTTGTTCGATGCGTTTGATGCCGACCCAAAACGTCTGTTGCCTGTCGCCACGCGTGACCAATGGTTAAAAGATGTGGCTGATGGAAAAACAGGTCGACGCGTGATTGCTGACTACATTTCTGCGATGACAGATGGTTACGCTCAGCGCCTATACGCCACTATGTTTACGGCAGTAAATCAGGAACCCTTGCATCAGATAAGGTAGGAATGGGGGAGTGCAGGTCTTAGGTAAAGAGCAGGTCCTAGGTCCTAGGACCTAGGAAAAGCAGTGCCGTTGAATAATTTACTCGTGCCTGCTTTATTCAACCTCAGAGAATCTCCGCCGAAAGAACTGATGGACAATTCCTTCTAGGACCCTAGGACCCTAGGACCCTAGGACCTTAAGCTTTTTTCATTCGCTTTTCTTCCCATAATGCCGCTCATACACCCCGGGCGGCATTTGGCTTATCTGAAACGCGATCATTCCATCAAACGCATCCAGCAGTGGCTGAAAACGCCTATCATTGCCGCTCATTGCCGATAGCGCGTGATACCCCGCTTCAACCGTTGATAGTCCACCTTCTTTTGGGGACTTACGAATACGGTAATTCCCCTCACTTATTGCATCCAATGTCACCGCAGGTAGCGCGTGAAGGTTGGCAGACAGCTGATACATCTTAAAGGCTTTGCGCCATGTACCATCTAGCAAGATGATGCCGCGAGTTGTATTGGGCTTTCCCTGCCAGAGAGACACAGGGATGGCGTTCTCGGCAGGATAAAGTAACGCAAAGTCGATATTGTCTTGAGCCAGTAGGGTATTGAGCTGCGCATGATCGGAAAAGTCTTCACCCACGAACAACACACAATGGGGCAGTGACAAGGACAAAATACGCGCCGTGCCTATGGGTTGGTCGACTTCAGAAGGGTGTTGAAGCACGATGACAGGCACATCGCTGTCAATACGGGAGATGAAGTGGCAGATACAGGCCTTTTTGGCTTTCCCGCAATGTTCACAATATCGGCTGGCTTTCTTATTCATTACCACGGTACGCTATAACTAAATGAAATCTGGAGAGTTGGAGACACGATTGTCAGTTTCTCGAATATTGGTTGCTTTGGTGGCTCTCACCCTGATTGCCCAAGTTCCCACTGTCCATGAGGCGCTGGTTTGGGATCGCCTTGATATACAAGCGGGTCAGTGGTGGCGAATCGTAACAGGAAACCTTACCCATACCAACGCTATCCACATGGCCATGAACTTAGCAGCCTTGCTGGTATTGGCTTTACTGCATCGCAGATACTATGCGCCTCGTTCGCTGTTAGCCATGCTATGGACCATGATGGTGGCAATTGGTGCAGTGATGTTTATCAGCCCATTCGATTGGTATGCGGGGCTGTCAGGCGTACTTCATGGGTTATTTGTGTTTGGTGTCGTCCGAGACATTCAGAACAAAGTCCCACTGGGATGGGTCATGCTGGTAGGCGTCGCGCTCAAATTGGTTCATGAAGCCTTTACGGGCGGTGATTCGATGACGGCGGAATTAATTGAAGCTGGTGTCGCGTATCAAGCGCACTGGGCAGGGGCTGCTGTAGGCTTAATTTTCGCGTTAGTATGGAAAGAGAGTGCTGGTAAGGATGCTGAGTTCCTAGGACCTAGGACCTAGGACCGCTTTCCAGCGATCCCAAGTCTTTTTGAGCTGTCGTTATTACTGACTATACGTCGACAGGAAGCGTTCAAAGCGACCAATCGCCAGCTCTAAATCATCGACACGAGGCAAGGTCACGATACGGAAGTGGTCTGGTTTCGGCCAGTTAAAGCCTGTGCCGTGAACCATCAATACTTTTTCCTGCATTAGGAAATCCAGCATCATTTTTTCATCGTCATATATCTTGTAGCGCTTAGTATCAATTTTCGGGAACAGATACAGTGCGCCTTTCGGCTTCACACAGCTGATGCCAGGAATTTGATTGAGCAGTTCATGGGCTTTGTCACGCTGTTCAAGCAGACGACCACCGGGCAAGATCAGCTCGTTAATGCTTTGATATCCGCCTAACGCCGTCTGAATGGCGTGCTGCATCGGTACGTTGGCACACAAGCGCATTGAAGACAGCATTTCCAGTCCCGCAATGTAGCTTGTCGCTTTGTGGAGTGACCCAGACAGGATCATCCAGCCAGAGCGAAAACCACATACGCGATAGGATTTAGACAGGCCACTAAAGGTGACACAGAAGACATCCGGTGCCAGTGGTGCAATCGAGTGATGCTGAGCGCCGTCGTACAAGATCTTGTCGTAGATCTCGTCAGAGAAAATAATCAAGTTGTGCTGACGTGCGATCTCAGCGATTTCTAACAAGAAATCTCTGCTATATACGGCACCCGTCGGATTGTTCGGGTTGATCAACACAATCCCTTTGGTTTTTGGTGTGATCTTGGCTTTGATATCGGCCAGATCGGGATACCAATCCGATTCTTCATCACACATATAGTGCACTGGATTGCCGCCAGACAGCGACACTGCCGCCGTCCACAGTGGGTAGTCAGGTGATGGAACCAGCAATTCGTCACCACTATTGAGCAGTGCCTGCATTGACATCACGATCAACTCGGACACGCCGTTACCCAAGTAAACGTCTTCAACGTCTAAATCGAGCATGCCGCGTTTTTGGTAATGCTGAACCACGGCTTTGCGGGCGGAATAAATGCCTTTGGAATCACAATAGCCCTGAGAAGTTGGCAGGTTGCGGATCACATCGACCAGAATTTCATCTGGTGCATCAAAGCCAAATGGGGCAGGGTTGCCGATATTCAGTTTTAGAATTTTGTGGCCTTCTTCTTCAAGGCGCTTTGCCTGCTTCATCACTGGCCCGCGAATGTCGTAACAGACATTATCCAGCTTGGTCGACATCCCGATATCTTGCATCATGATTCCTGAGCTTAAATTTTGGTGTTTGCAGTAAATTACACTAACGAAAAGGCTTATATAAGTAGCTAATAGTAATAAATAACGAAAAAGAGAGAAATCAGTGATTTAATGCCAGTAAACCCATACGTTATGCTAGAACATTCGGTTTTCATCACAATCAATAAGGTTGTAGAATGCGTTTCCAACAGGAAATATTATCGAGTTTGTCGCGAAATGACGTCTGTTGGTGCAAAAAAAGCCACTTTGGTGATATTTTGCCCATAAATCATACTGCATGTTTGGAACATGGTGTGAGCAGAGGTTGAACCGGGGTCTTTTACCCGTGAGTTTCAGCAAACAGCAATACCCAAGGAATCGGGCACTTTGTGAGTATTCAGTGAGGTTAGTTTGACCGATTTAAGCCAAGCGATAGCCCAGCTTGTTGATTCCTTGTCGACACTGTCCCCGATCCCCCATCAGCTTTCGGTGTGTTTTTCATGGCCTGAAGAGGTCGACCCGATTGAATGGCTGGATGCCCAACCTATTTATCCCAAATTCTACTGGCAAACTCGCGACGGTCGCGAAGAAGTGATGGCGCTCGGTCAAGTGAAAACCTTTACCGATCCCGCTGCTGCGGAAAAAGTGTTATCGACTAATCAACGTATTTGGGGTGGCCGTTCATTTGACGGTAGAACCGCGCGCAATCAGCGTTGTTTGCAGTCTTTCTTTTTCTTGCCGCAGATTGAAGTAGCTCGTCAAGACGACACGTGGACACTGACGGTTAATTTGGGTGATGACTTGCTGAAGACACAGGCTGCATTGTCAAAAGTGACCATGGCGCACCCCACATTGTCTCCGCCAGAGTGCCATATTCTGTCTACTGAGCATTCGCCGTCGTTCCCTGATTGGTCTGCCATGATTGATCGTGCTCTGACCCACATCGAACAAACCGATCTGCAAAAAGTGGTCTTGGCGAGAAAAACCTCATTATCGCTCGATCGCCCCGTGTCTGCCGCCCAACTGCTTAAAGCCAGCCGCGACCAGAACCGCGCAAATTTCCATTTCATGTTAGCGCTGGACGAGAAGCACTGCTTTGTGGGATCAACGCCAGAGCGTCTGTTCAACCGCCATGGGCAAGATCTCTCGACGGAAGCCTTAGCGGGAACGATTGGTCGTGGCAAAAGCGCAGAAGACGACCTTGCGCTGGCCAAATGGCTGCTTAATGACAGCAAAAATGTGTATGAAAACCGTTTGGTGGTGGATGACATTTCATCGCGTCTGGCCTCGCATTGCCAGACGTTAACCATTGAAAAAACGCCTCATCTGGTGCGCTTGCGCAAAGTGCAGCACCTAAAGCGCGCGATTGATGCGGCGCTCAATAAAGGTGTGTCGAGCGCAACCTTGCTCGATACGTTGCAGCCGACCGCTGCAATCGCAGGATTGCCGAGAGAAGACGCGGTGGCGTTTATTGTGGAGAACGAACCGTTTGCTCGTGGTTGGTATAGCGGGTCTGTGGGGTATTTGAGTGCAGAATGCAGCGAATTTTGCGTCGCCATTCGAAGCGCTTTGATGATGGGGGATTCTTTGCAGCTTTTCGCAGGCGCGGGCATTGTTCCAGGCTCTGTGGCTGAGAGCGAGTGGAAAGAATTGGACCGCAAAATTTCGACACTTTTAAGCCTGCTCACACCTATCCCTGATTCCACCTTGGAGAAACGAGCAGGATGAATTCAGCTTCTGCAAACATGGCCTCTGAAAACACGGCTTCTTCGAACACAACGGCGTTAAATCAGGTCACGTTAAACCGGATCTGGTCTCGTCTTATTCTGACAGCCCTGCATCGCGCTGGCGTCGTTGATATTTGCATTGCACCGGGCTCTCGCTCGACGCCACTGACCCTTGAAGCTGAACAATTACGCCAAGGTGGCAAGAGCGTTACCTTACATACGCATTTTGATGAACGAGGCTTGGGCTTTCTCGCCCTCGGCCTTGCTAAAGCATCGAACCGTCCTGTTGCGGTGATTGTCACCTCAGGCACCGCCGTGGCTAACTTGTTACCCGCCGTGGCCGAAAGTCGTCTTACTCGCGAAAAACTCATTTTATTGACAGCAGATCGCCCCACAGAACTGATCCAGTGCGGGGCGAATCAAGCTATCAGCCAGAAAGCGATCTTCGGTGAACATGCCGATGGCTTTGCTGATTTGCCCAGCCCCACTGAAAGCATCGCGCCGGGCTGGCTGCTTTCGCTGGTAAGTGAACAATTACATCATCAGGCCGTGAATGGCGGCAGTGTGCATATCAACTGTCCGTTTCCTGAGCCGCTTTATGGCAATGTCGATGATGCAGGTCGTTATCTTGCGCCGATACAAACCTGGCTAACGGGTGATAAGCCTTATCTGACGTTTTCTAAGGCATCCACCTCGCTTGATACCGCACTAACGCAATGGCAAACCTTACAACACAAAAAAGGCGTGATGATTGCCGGTCGGATGACACAAGCCGATCGTCAAGCCGTAGAAGTGTTAGCCGAACGCTTAGGCTGGCCGCTATTGTGCGATCCCCAAGCGGGCAAAGGCTCGGAATTTGCGGGCTTTGACGTTTGGCTGCAAAACCCTGACTGCGTATCTGTGCTCAAGCAGGCGGATTGCGTGTTGCAGTTTGGCGCTCGCTTGGTATCGAAACGCCTTGGCCAATTCATCTCATCTTTTGCTGGGGAATATTGGCTGGTGGATCAGCACCCCGGCAGGCTCGACGCCTCGCACAAACCGGCATATCGTATTGTCGCTAGCCCCTTGCAAGTTGCTGATGCGCTCGCACAAGATCTGGCCGCTTTAGATGGCAATGTGGCGGAAAAAAACTGGGCGAAATCACTGGCCGTCGCGAGCAATAAATACCTCGCACTGCTTCGCCAGCAATGTGAAGCGTCTAATACGCTTTCTGAAAAAACGTTTGCTACCGATTTTGCTCATTGGTTGACGTCAGAGACCGATCTTTTTGTCGGTAACAGCATGGCAATCCGTCTTCTGGATATGTGCTGCTGCTTGCCGGATGTCGCTGTGTTTGCCAATCGTGGCGCATCAGGCATTGATGGTTTGATTGCTACGGCAGCGGGAGTTCAGCGAGCGCGTCAACGTCCGATGCTGTGTGTGCTTGGTGATACGTCCGCGTTATACGATCTGAACAGCTTGGCCTTGTTGGCGCGCAATCCTCTGCCGCTGGTGATAGTGGTTATTAACAACAACGGCGGCGGGATTTTCGACATGCTGCCCGTGCCGGATGCTAAAAAAGATGCCTATTATCGTATGCCCCATGGCGTCGAATTTTCTCATGCTGCAGCCATGTTTAGTCTTAACTACCTCCGTCCGACTTCGTTGCTTGAAGCGCGTTATGCGTGCCTTGAAGTTTTAACTCAAAACGGCACCACGGTCATGGAATTAACCGTGCCCGAAGGTGAGTGCGGACGTGATGTGAAAGCCCTTTTTGATGTCATTGCGCATGCCCATCTTTTCTGAGGATTCGTCTTTACCTTCAATCGGAGCACAACCCGTTTCTGCGTCTGTATTGTCTGCTCGCTTGTTGTCTTCACCGTCAGGCAATGCGAAAGACAAACCTGCGTTAGTGTTTCTCCATGGTCTGCTGGGTAACGGGAAAGATTGGCAAGACGTGATCGACGCGCTCGGCAATGATTTCACCTGCCTAACCATTGACCTCCCCGGCCATGGTGAGAGCCAGCACATTGATGTTGCCGGCTTTGACGATACCTGCGCTTTGATTGCGACAACCATTCAATATCATCTTCATCAACCGTTTTGGTTGATTGGCTATTCTCTTGGCGCGCGCCTTGCCATGTATTTGTCTGCTATCCAACGAGAGAGCGTTGGTGAAGGTGATGCGAGGTTGGCGGGACTCATCATTGAAAGCGGCCATATAGGGTTGCCCCTTCAAGAGCGGGCAGCAAGAAAAGACCATGATGCGCGATGGGCCGCGCGATTTGAGCAGGAGCCCATTGTTGATGTGCTTCAAGATTGGTATCAACAAGCTGTCTTTTCCTCACTAAATCATGAGCAAAAACAAAGTTTGGTGGCTATTCGCAGTGATAACCTCGGAGTCAAAGTGGCCAGTATGTTGCGTGCTACATCTTTAGCTAAGCAGCCGATATTATCGCAAGCACTGAAAAACAGCGGGTTGCCGCTTTATTATTTGTGTGGCGAGAACGACCACAAGTTTGCTGCACTGGCAAAGTATTCGGGATTCGCATTTTTTACCATCCCAAACGCTGGACACAATGTTCATACTGAACAGCCAGCGCTGTTTAGCCAGCACGTAAAAAGGCTGATTTGACATTTAATTGATGAATTAATGGAAGCATTATGGCGATAACAACAGGTTTAACCGAACAAGAACTCTATGCATCGGTAGAGTGGAATGACTGCTCTGAAGGCTATGAAGATATTCTGTTTCATAAGTCTGTTGACGGTATTGCGCGCATTACCATCAACCGTCCGGAAGTGCGTAATGCGTTTCGTCCTCAAACTGTCAACGAAATGATCAAAGCGTTAGCGGATGCGCGTTATGACGAGAAAGTGGGCGTCATTGTGCTGACAGGCCAAGGTGAGCATGCGTTTTGTTCAGGCGGCGATCAGAAAATTCGTGGCGACTACGGCGGCTACCGTGATGACCAAGGCACCCACCACTTAAACGTGTTGGATTTCCAACGTCAAGTCCGCACCTGCCCGAAACCGGTTATCGCCGCTGTCGCCGGTTATGCGGTTGGCGGCGGTCATGTGCTTCACATGATGTGTGACCTGACTATAGCGGCAGACAACGCGCAGTTTGGCCAAACTGGCCCGAAAGTGGGGTCGTTTGACGGTGGTTGGGGGGCGTCTTACATGGCTCGCATTGTGGGCCAGAAAAAAGCGCGTGAAATTTGGTTCCTGTGCCGCTTCTATGATGCGCAAGAAGCGTTGGATATGGGGCTGGTTAACCATGTCGTGCCTTATGCAGAGCTTGAGCGTGAAACCGTTCGCTGGTGTCGTGAAGTGTTGCAACACAGCCCAATGGCACTGCGCTGCTTGAAAGCCGCGCTGAATGCGGACTGTGATGGCCAAGCCGGTCTACAAGAATTGGCGGGCAATGCGACCATGATGTTCTATATGACTGAAGAAGGTCAGGAAGGACGCAACGCGTTTAACGAAAAGCGTCGCCCTGATTTCGATAAATTCCCGCGCAACCCATAATGGTAGCGGCAATGAAACACGCGAAAATATATCGCTATTCGCTACCGATGGACAGTGGTGTGATTTTACGTCACACCCGTCTGGCAACGCGTGAGGGGTTAATCCTTGAGCTGAGTGATAATGGGCGACTAGGGCGCGGTGAAATCGCGCCTTTGCCAGAGTTCAGTCAAGAAACCGTGGACGATGCCGCGAAGCAAATTGAGCAGGTGTTGTCTGATTGGCTTGCCAACAAACCGATTGATTGGGACGCGTTATATCCGTCTGTCGCCTTTGGCTTCTCGGTTGCGTTGGCGGAGCTTGAGGGTGAGCTTCCTGAGCAGGGCAACTTTCTAACAGCCCCTTTGTGCAGCGGCGATCCGGATGAGTTGGTACAAAAGCTCGCCGACATGCCGGGGCAGAAAGTGGCGAAAATCAAAGTGGGTATGTATGAGGCGATTCGTGATGGCATGGTGGTTAACATGTTCCTTGAAGCGATCCCCGATCTCATGCTGCGCCTTGATGCTAACCGTCAGTGGACGCCCACCAAGGCTCAGCAATTTGCTCAGTATGTGAGTCCTGTTTTTCGTTCTCGCATCGCTTTTTTGGAAGAGCCTTGTCAGACACCTGAAGAGAGCTTGGCGTTTGCGCAAGACACGGGGATTGCGCTGGCATGGGATGAAACCGTGCGTGATGACGGCTTTGCGCTGGCAGCAGCAGAGGGGCTTCGCGCCGTTGTCATCAAACCGACATTGGTTGGCAGCCTAGACACAGTTAAAAGTCTTGTCTCGCAAGCTCACGCATTGGGCATGGATGCGGTGATAAGTTCAAGTCTTGAATCAAGCTTTGGTTTGAATCAACTGGCACGCATTACGCATTGGCTGACACCGGACATGCTTCCCGGTTTAGATACGGTGGATTTGTTTGGTGCACAACTCGATACCCCTTGGCCGGGCTGCGCGTTGCCTCTCACTTCCCTGACCGATTGCAGCTTGGTATGGCAGCAAACAGCCTGATCCGTTTCGAGCAGTGGCCGTGGCAGCATTGGATGACAACGTATCCTGATGCGACGGCCATTGTGCGCGATGATGTTGAAATAAGCTGGCGGCAGCTTTGCGCCGACATTGCGAGCGTTCACTTCGACGTCTCGTTGCAAGCTGGCGCGTCTATCGCCATCCCTAGCGATAATCACTACAATACCCTCGTACTGATGCTTGCCGCATGGCAGCGCGGTTTGACGACGCTTATGCTCAATCCTGCCTTTCCAGAACGTGAGCGCAACGAGCTGCTAATTCATATTGGTATTGATTCCTTGGTAACGACACCAAGTGGAATGATGCTGAACACCTCGGTTAACACGCCAGTGTTTGACTATGACGCGCAGCGTTGTCTGACGTTAACCCTGACTTCCGGCTCCAGTGGCAGACCCAAAGCGGTTGCTCATACAGCAGAAAATCACCTTGCTAGTGCAACAGGCCTGTTTTCGCTCATGCCGTTTGAATCTGCTGACTGCTGGTTACTGTCGCTTCCACTTTGTCATATCTCAGGCCTTGCCATTGTCTGGCGCTGGCTAGCGCAAGGCGCAACGCTAAAAATTGCTGATACCCGCGGTGAAAAGCTTATGACGGCGTTAAATGGTGCGACCCACGCATCGCTAGTGCCGACACAACTTGAACGCCTTGTCATGGCTGGCAAGCCTGCAAGCTTGCATTCTGTCTTGCTTGGCGGCGCAGTGATCCCTCAACACTGGGTTGATCTGGCCGAGAAACAAGGCATTCGCTGTTGGTGTGGCTACGGCATGACAGAAATGGCATCGACGATCACGGCAAAGCGCGCCGATGGGCATTTCTCTGTCGGGTCGCCGCTGCCATACCGTGCGTTGAGTGTGTCACCAAACGGCGAAGTGTGCGTAAAAGGGGAAACATTGTCACCGGGCTACATGATTCATGGCGAATTGGTGCCGTTAACCGAGGATTGGTTTCAGACCAAAGACAAAGCTAGTTGGCGTGTTGAAGGGCGCAGGCGACCAGATCTTCAAATCATAGGCCGCTTAGACAATATGTTTATATGCGGTGGCGAGAATGTACAGCCTGAAACGGTAGAACGAATACTCAGTGCTTTTAATGGGGTGACTCAGCTCTTCATCCTACCGATTGCACACAAAGCGTGGGGGCAAGTGCCCGTGGCGCTGATAGAAGGGGAGTGCGACGCGCAGGATTTTTTGACATGGGCGAAAACGCAGGTCCCGCCGTATCAGTGCCCGCAACGTGTTTTTGTGCTGCCAACACATCTCTTGGCGTCGGGCATTAAAGTGTCTCGTAAAGCACTGTCAGATTGGCTGAACCAACAGTTGGTGAATTAAGCTTGCTTAGGCAAGTTAGCCTTAACAGATATCTCCTCGCAACGCTTTCACGTCATTGAACAACCGCTCTGATGACGCCTCTGAAGGTGAAACAGGCGAGCCCGCCACAACCTCCACTTTAGATCGACAAAGTCTTGGAAACTTCAATAAAGCGCGTCCACCTTCACGGCTGAAATAGCTTCCCCAAAGGCCTTTTAGGGCTATCGGGATCACTGGGACGGGCGTTTGTTTGAGGATCAAATCAATCCCTCGTTTAAAAGGCTGCATGTCACCGTCAGAGGTGAGTTGCCCTTCAGGGAAAATGCACACAAGTTCACCGGCTTCCAATTGCTGTTTGACTTGATTAAGCGCACAGCGAATAGAGCCGCTGGTGAGTTTGATAGGGATCACGCGCGTGGTGCGAAAGAAATAGTGCAACACAGGGAGGTGGTAATAATCTTCATCCATCACAAAGCGGATAGGGCGAGGACAGGCTCCGGCGAGTAGCAGTGCATCGACATAACTGACGTGATTACTGACCAGCAATGCGCCTCCTTGTTCGGGAATATGCTGCAAGTTTTTGTGTTGGACACGGTAAACGCTGTGGCTGAGTACCCAAATGATAAAGCGAAGTGCAAATACGGGGACTTGTTTACCAACGTACAACGCCACTGCAAGGTTCATCATGGCTAACGTGAAGAAGAACGCGGGAATACTGAGTTCAATCACACCCAATAACACTATGGCGAGAATCGCACTCACCACCATGAACAGTGAATTGTAGATATTATTGGCAGCAATGACTTGTGAGCGCTCCGTTTCTTCGGCGCGACTTTGCATCATGGCGTACAGCGGAACAATGAAAATCCCACCAAAAACACCAATAAACAATAAATCTATAAACACCCACCACAAAGACGGCTCTGAGATGAAACCGAGAAAAGTGTCAGTGTGCGGCGCAACATCCGGTGTCGAAAACATCAGGTGCGCACCAAAAACAGTCAGCCCTAGTGCACCAATTGGCACGATACCCGGTTCGATTCGGTGCCCTGATAATTTGTCGCAAAGCAATGAGCCGAGTGCAATACCAATGGAAAACAAGGTCAGTAAGAAGGAGACGGATGCTTCATTGCCACCGAGATACAGCTTGGCGTAGTTAGGAAACTGGGTGAGGTAGCTGGCGCCTAAGAACCAAAACCAGCTGATCCCTAAAATGGATTGCAGCACCACTTTGTCTTTGTGCGCGATACTCATGGTGGTTTTCATTTGGCGCACAGGGGCAAAGCGAATCTCGAGTGATGGGTTGCCAGCACTGGCCTTAGGAATATAACGCGCACTGAGATACCCAAGTGCAGCAAACAGTATTACCGAGAATGCGGCAAGGTATTTGGCATCGGATTGGTTGGCGATGACCCCCGCGACAATCGTGCCAAGCAAAATGGCCAGAAAGGTGCCGGTTTCGACCAAGGCGTTACCCGAGACGAGTTCATTGGATTTGAGCGTTTGAGGCAGCAAAGCATATTTCACGGGCCCGAAGAAAGCTGATTGTGTGCCCATCAAAAAGAGAAGAAAAAGCAAGAGCATGTAGCTTTCGAAGATAAAAGCGACCGCTGCCAAGCTCATGATGGCGATTTCAACCAACTTAACAATGCGGATAAATTGCGATTTTTCGTATTTGTCAGCCAGCTCTCCTGCAAACGCGGAAAAAAGGAAAAAAGGCAGAATAAACAAGCCAGCAGCGAGATTAATGAATAGATTGGTGCTTACACCAAGTGCGCCTGGTGCAGCAAAGGCGACCAATATCAGCAGTACATTCTTGTACACATTATCATTAAATGCGCCAAACGCTTGGGTGACGAAATACGGAAGAAAGCGTCGCTGTGTTAACAGTGCTGATTGCTTCGACATTGCCCTTTTCCTTGCAGTTAGCTTGCTACCCAGCTGGATAAATACCCTGTGAGCAGGTTATCAATCAACTTACCGCCGTCAACGGGGGCATCAGTAAACAATTTGTCATCAACACTCAACAAGGTAATACCATGAACACCAGACCACAGGACACGACTGGCTTGTACAATGTCATCGTCGCTTTTGTTTGGTGAAAGCTGTCGGAGCAGCGTTTCGAGCATTCCTGTCATATTTTGGATTCGGTCACTGTGCCATTCAGGCATTTTGTCGCCTTGCATGGTGTGTTCGAACACTAATCGCCAGCGATAAGGATTGGCCGCTGCAAAATCTAAATAAAGGTGCGCAAGTGCAAAGAGGGCGGCATTTGGGGTATCGGTATCGGCGAGTCTATTTTTTGCCTGATACTGAAGATCGTCCAAGGTGCGGGTAACAACGTGGAGAAGCAAAATATTATAGCTGCCAAAAACATTGACCAAGGTGCTGGGGACGTAGCCGATCATGGCGGCGATTTTGCGGAGGCTTAGCGATTGATAGGGTTCTGACTTCAAAAAATCTTCAACGCAATTTAGCGTCATTTCTACCAATTCTTCGCGGCTATGGTCGTTTCTGCGTGCCATTACATCAATGCTACAAAATAGTGAACAATGTTCGATATTCTAGGAGTGGCGGATCTAAAGGGCAAGTTACGTGCCTCTCAGTTTGAAGATATAGAGCAAACTGAGAGGCTTATGTGTGCGGCGTGTGCTTTTACGAGAAGCGCTGAGAGTTTTTAATGGACACTTGGTCGTTTAGTGTCCAGAAATCGTAAATTAGTCCGATAAGGAAAAATCCGCCTGTAAAGAGGTAAAGAATACCGGTGATCCATTTGCCCATGTACATACGATGAACACCAAATAAACCAAGAAATGTCAGCAAAATCCAAGCAACAGAATAGTCATACTGCCCGCTGTTAAAACGAAGATCGGCTTCGCGATCCATGGAAGGGATCAAAAAGAGATCGATTAACCAGCCGATACCGAACAATCCGAGCGTGAATAACCAAATCGTTCCCGTCACTGGTTTGCCGTAATAGAAACGGTGCGCGCCAAGAAAACCAAAAATCCAGAGTATATAACCGACTGTTTTACTGTGTGTATCGTTCATGGAATTTCCCCCTAAAGCATTTAACGCGAGAGTGTAAAACAACTTAAGCGCAAAGTGACTGATGTAAATCGTATTGAGTGCGTTTTTTTTGTCAAAGTCGCTAAAAGAAGAAGCCTGATCGCAAAAGGCATGAGAGAGCATGAAGGTGGAAATAAACGCTTAGTAACATTTTCAACGGGTGCATAGATTGACTTTATTTGCGATGGGCTTAGCATGAATGCATGTTACGCTTTTTGCGTAGTCTTGAAACTGAACGTAAAGGTTTGCAATGAAACGTTTTTTTGGATTGTTCGCGCTAATGTTTGTGATGGTGGTTTCTGCCCCACATGCTGAAGCGAAAAAATTTGGTGGCGGGAAATCTTTCGGCAAAAGCTTTAAGACTGCTCCAGCACCTAAATCTCAACCAACCAACACGAATTCTCTCAACAAGCAAAATGATCCTGCTTCTGCGGCGAAATCTTCGTCTAGAAAAGGCATGTTGGGTGGCTTGATGGGCGGCCTTCTTGCTGGTGGTTTGATCGCTGCTATGTTTGGGGGCGCGTTTGATGGCTTCCAGATGATGGATTTTCTGATCATCGCAGTGATTGCCTTTGTGCTGTTTAAGATCTTCAAGAGCTTAATGGCCGCGAAAAATGGTGCAATAAGCCAGCCGAATCGACAAGCGTATGCCGGTAATAGCCAGCAAAAAAGTAACGGTTATTATCATGAGCAGCCTCAGTCTCGCGAGTCGACAGCAACGTCTTCAACGGGTGGTTTTGGTGCGGTAAACAACGACGTACCTTTTAACTTTCCCCCTAATTTTGACATGGCGGGATTTGTAAACGGTTCGCGTGAGCATTACCGTATTTTGCAAGGCGCATGGAATCACAACCAACTCGAAACCATCCAAGAGTATGTGACCCCTGAGCTTTACAATGACCTGTCAGAAGAGCGCAGTAAGCTTTCTGGCGAGCAGCAAACTGAAGTGATGTATGTTGATGCGGAAATTGTTCGTGCGGATTACGACAATCAACGCGCGCAGCTGAGCTTGCAGTTCAGCGGTCGCTACCGTGATGGTCAAGAAGGTGTCGAAGAAGACATTACTGACATCTGGCACTTGGAACGCGATATGACACAAGCTAACTCACCATGGTTAATTGTGGGTATCCAAGCGTAATATCAAGCTCGCTAGCGATATTGAAAAAGCAGCTGCCAGTCAGCTGCTTTTTTGTTGCCATTCACGTCTTACATACATAGCTAAACGTCGCCTTTACCGATTAACGCCTGCTCTCCTGCTTAACGTTTAACCTCCTTCTTTCTTCAATCATCTTCAAACGATAAGCAACATGACTTCAATGATTCTTATGTTTGACCTAAACCATTCTCGTTAGCTTATTTGATACAACGCAGTTACAGTGTGGAAAAATCTGCTGGGAGCGTCTGCGTGAATGCACTGAAAACACCAACGAACTTATTGATCGCGATGGCTTTCATCATGGCGATGACATTTTCTGTTTGGAATGTTTTGCTTAACAACTTTGTGGTAGAGAAAGCGGCATTTACGGGGAAAGAAATCGGGATATTACAAAGCTTGCGCGAAGTCCCTGGCTTTCTGGCATTTACTGCTATCTATTTGCTGCTTTGGATACGCGAGCAGAGCTTTGCAATTTTGTTTCTCGCCCTGATGTGCATCGGGGTGGCTGTGACGGGGTGGTTTCCTAGCGAATGGGGGCTTTATCTCACCACCGTGGTGATGTCGATTGGGTTTCACTATTTCGAAACGGTGAATCAGTCGCTGACTCTACAGTGGGTGGATAAAGACAAAAGTGCGCAGTTTTTGGGGCGAGTATTGGCGTGGAAAGGCGCAGCGAGTCTCATCGCTTATGCCACTGTGTGGTTTGTCATGGAATGGCTAGGTGCGGACTACAATGCGGTATACATGTTATTCGGCTTTTTTGGCTTGGGCGCCGTGCTGTTTCTGTGGCTTAGCTTCCCCTCGTTTGATTCGCCCCACGTACAAACACGTCAGTTAATTCTTCGTCAACGATACTGGCTTTATTACGGCTTGACGTTTTTAAGCGGCGCACGCCGACAAATCTTCATCGTATTTGCGGGATTTATGATGGTGGAGAAGTTCGGTTACTCAGTGGGTGAGGTCAGTCTACTGTTCATCGTTAATTATGCCTTCAACATGTTGTTTGCCACTAAAATTGGCGCGTGGATTGGCAGGGTGGGAGAGCGACGGGCGCTGACCGTTGAATACATGGGTCTCGCCATTGTCTTTACGAGTTATGCTTTTGTTGAGAACGCGCAAATGGCGGGTGCCTTGTATGTGATTGACCACCTGTTTTTTGCTATGGCGATTGCCATTAAAACCTATTTTCAAAAGATTGCCGATCCACAAGATATTGCGTCAACGGCAGGTGTCAGTTTCACCATCAATCACATTGCGGCAGTTATCATTCCTGCGGCGTTAGGGTTGGTATGGTTGTATTCTCCAACGGTTGTATTTTTGTTCGGGACAGCGTTGGCGTTGAGTTCGTTGGTGTTATCTCGCTTTATTCCTTCAGCACCAGAGCCTGGAAATGAAGTGCGATTTTTCAGAACGAAGCACGCCCAAGATGTGGCATAAATCAAATTTCTGAGGTTTTACTGGAAATTGAATAAATTGATCGACCAGTTCTTGATCTCGGCACAGTTTACCGCACGTTTGAAGGTCTATATTGACTCAACTGTTTGATTGTAAATGATTGCGGAGCCCTTATGCTTTTTACCTCAGAACTGCTTGAAGAAATGAATGTACTGGTGAAATTTACACTTTCAACAGACATGGCGGGATTAAAGGTTCGCAGCGATGCTGATCCTATTCTGGTTGCTGCCACAGAACGTTTGTATGATAAAAAACTGGTCACAGCGAAAGACGGTGGGTATTTGACATCTATTGGTCGTGATGCGGTTGAACACGCCAAAGAAGCTTTGCGCATTCTAAGATCCGAGCCTTAGTCGACACCGACCAACCAATGATTTTCTTCCTGCACAAAAGGGAGCCCGAAGGCTCCCTTTTTTAATGACCGCTGACTTAATTCGATTGGTATAAGCCGAGGCTTATTGCCAAACGTCCTTGTCGATTTCTTTGTCCAGTTTCGGGAACTTCTTGCGGTCGAAGGTTGGCGTTTTACCAGCCTTGCGTTGTGCCTCGTAGTCTTTCAACAAAGCGAACGCGACGCCAGAAAGTCCCAGAATGGCGACTAAGTTAATCATCGCCATCATACCCATCGACAAATCAGCGAATGCCCACACGGTTGGCAAATCGACCACTGCACCAATCACTACCATAGCCAGTACGGCTACACGGTAGATGTTGATTGCTAACTTGCTTTTGAATATGTACTCGATGTTTGATTCGCCATACGAGTAGTTGGCAATCAACGACGTGAATGCAAACAACAAAATAGCGATAGCAACGAAACCTGCGCCCCATGGGCCTACTTCGGTAACAAGTGCTGCTTGAGTCAGTGCAATACCTGTTAGGCCACTTTCCGTATCCAACATGCCTGAAAGCAGGATGATGGACGCTGTTGCTGTACAGATAACGATGGTGTCGATAAACACACCCAGCATCTGAACGTAACCTTGGGCGGCAGGGTGATTTGGACGTGTTGTCGCAGTTGCAGCTGCGTTTGGCGCCGAACCCATACCCGCTTCATTCGAAAATAGACCGCGTTTGATACCTTGCATCATTGCAGCGCCAATCGCACCGCCGGCAGCTTGTTCAAAGCCCAGCGCGCTTTTAACGATGGTGGCAAAAATTTCAGGTAATACACCGATGTTAATGGCAATAACATAAACGGCCACAATCAGATAGCCGATTGCCATGAATGGCACAACCAGTTCAGCGACACGCGCGACTGAGCGCATTCCACCGAAGATGACTGGTGCGACACCAATGGCCAGAATAATACCTACCCAGGTGTTATCAGTGCCAAATGCGGTGTTCATCGCTGCGGCAATCGAGTTTGATTGGACGCCGTTAAATGCCAAGCCAAATGCAACAATCAAACAAATTGCAAAGGCGATGCCTAACCAGCGCTGTCCTAGACCTTTTTCGATATAGTACGCAGGGCCGCCGCGGAAGGTGTTGTCTTTGTGATTAACTTTGTATGCCTGAGCCAGTGTTGACTCCACAAAGCTAGTCGACATGCCGACCAATGCAGTGACCCACATCCAGAATACGGCGCCAGGACCACCCAGATAGATAGCGACAGCTACGCCTGCCATGTTACCGGTGCCAACGCGAGCCGCTAGGCTGGTGCTGAATGCTTGGAAAGAGGAAATACCACCATCAGCGCCTTCTCGGCTGACTTTGATAAGTGAGAACATGTGCCCGAAAGAGCGAAATTGGAGGAAACCAGTGCGAATAGTGAAGTACAGACCCGCGCCGATCAAAAGGTAAATAAGCACGCTTCCCCATAGCAAGCCATTCCCGGCATCGACAAAGGATACGAATAATTCTTTTAGTTCCGTCATAACAAACTCTACTGTCGTCAAAAATAAAAAGGCAGCGGAGCGATAAGGAGGAGACAAGGGATCTGAAACTTCCTTTTCAGCTCTCTGCCCCGGGTAACAAAAATCACCCTGGCGACGCTTCCTTGCAGAGATTCATGGCCTGTAGCGTTGCGCGTCTATTGCGCTATCTCCAAATCCTTTTGAGCATGTCCCTACGGCCAGTCTTAACTCATGAGCTTTTAGCGCCATGAGATTTAAAACGGCGCGATAATACTTTAAATTGGTGATCTGAGCATCTGAAAGTTTTGCTAGTTGTACGTTATGTAATCATATGAGTGGGTTTTGATGGGTAATTCCAACATAAACACTGAAATTGGTTAACATTGGAGGGGTGAATTCGACTGGGATAGATGCAGCAGTAGGGGGCGAAGAAATGAAACGAGCCCTGCTTAGTAAAGCGTTGGGCTGTGCCCTGAAGAATCAGTTTTCTTGACGTTGTACTTTGTTTTCAAAATCCGCTTTTACGATCTCTAACGCTTTCAATACGGTTTCTGGCGTCACGTTATTGTTCTCCAATAAATAGATAAGATCGACGGCAAGTTTTACGTCGTCAGGTGCTTGCTCTAATCCAGATTGATTCATTGTTTTCATATCTCGGTATGTGGGTAGTAGGTGTTCAATGCCGCGCGAACAAGTTCTGCATGGAGCGGAACCAGTGCCGTCTGTTCCGTACGATAACCGCCACCGATCACTGCAGCAACAGGAATTTGGTGTGCTTTACACGCTTCAAATACTGCGTTGTCTCTTTGCGCAATACCACTCTGGCAGACAGACATATAGCCAAGTTCATCGTCGGTATGAATATCAACGCCTGCATCATAGATCACCATGTCGGGTTGATGCTGCGCGAGGGCGAGTGTCAGACACGGTATAAACTCACGAAGATACTTGTCGCTGTCTGTACCGATGGGCATGGGTAAGTCGATGTCAGATTCAGGTTTGCGCGATGGGAAGTTCTTGTCGCAATGCACGGAGAGCGTCACGATGTCAGATCGGTCTTGTGCCAGTGTTGCGGTGCCATCACCTTGATGAACATCACAATCCACAATGAGTACTTTTTCAATTTCCGGGTAAGACAGTGCATGGTTAGCGGCAAGAATAAGATCGTTAAACAAGCAAAATCCGCTACCAAAATCAAAGTGTGCGTGGTGGTAGCCGCCAGTAAGGTGAATCGCCACACCGTGCTCAATTGCTTTGTCGACCGTGAGTGTTGTACCGCCTAAAGATGTCAGTGATCGCTGAATCAGCGCTGGGGTCCAAGGAAAACCAATTCGTCGCATTTTGACCAAAGGGAGGTTGCCAGAGATGAGCGCATCGACATAGTCGACATGATGAATGGCCTTTAGTTTGTCGCTGCACAAGACAGTAGGTTCAAACGATTGAACGGGCCACTGCTGTTGCTCGATAAATGTTTTGAGCAATTGATATTTTTGAAGCGGGTAGCGATGTCCGTCAGGTAACGGGAAATTAGAATAAATATCATGATAAACAAGGGGCAACATATTTTCTTATCACCCTTTCTTTTCTCGAAATGCAATCCGAGCTTCAATTTTCTTTTTGGACTCTCGACAACGTGCCAGTCGGTTTTCCGCGACCAGCAAATTTTTCTGTGCGCCTTGTTGTTCCGCGATAGTATTGCCATGCGCGATGTTCAATTCCGCATCGCGTACCATATCGGCTAAGCGCCGCTCCCACTCCTGATGTTGAGCAAGCTCTTGGTATAGTTGACCGGTGGAGGTGCCGAACCTGGGTGCAAAACTACGCTCTTTCTGTCGAATCGATACCGTCGCCATTTCGCGTTGCAACGCGCTAATTTGATTGATGAGTTTTTCACACAGATGTTCAGCGCGTTGAGGTGATAGCCGGCCACTGGATTGTTCTCGTTCTAGTGTGTCCACCACGCTTTTTGCTTCTGCCACACAAGGCGTGAGGAAACGAGAAAGGGTACGAAACAAGCGCTCATCAAACAGTGGCTTGATGCCTTCGCCGCGTCGCCTATCTATCTCAGCGGCTTGAATTGCCAATGCATTGAGCTGTTCTTTTAGCGAGGATAAATCCATGTTATTTCTCAAATTGACGGTGAAAAATCATACCAATCGGATAAACCAGCAAAAATGACTGAATATTTACGCTGATTGGTACTAGAACCACGCATCGATGGCAAGCTTCACCGACAGTATCACGACAACGGTGATGAACACAGGGCGAATAAAAGCGCTGCCAAAACGAATCGCAGAGTGTGCGCCAATGAAAGCGCCCATCATCAGAAAAAAGCCCATGGTGAGGCCAATTGCCCAGTTAACGTGACCAAGAATGATAAAGGTGATGAGCGAAGTAATGTTACTGGTGAAATTCATCGCCTTTGCGAGACCGGATGATAACAACATATTCATCTTGTACATCGACATCGACGAAACGACCCAAAACGCGCCTGTTCCAGGCCCGACGACGCCATCGTAAAACCCAAGCGTGAGCCCTTGACCCCATTGTTTTGTTTTTAATTTCGGGTCATCTTTTGGCAATGCATGCCCATCGACTTTCGGCTGTGGATGCCAGATGGTGTAAACCGCTATCGCCAATATGATAAGAGGCAGTGCTTTCTCAAGCCATGCGGTACTGATGTAGTTCACCAGTAAAGTACCTAATATTGCCCCCACTAACGTGGCAAAAAACGCCTGACGCCAAAATGTCGGAGAGAAAAGCTTTTTACGGTAATAGGTTAACGCTGCTGTTGAGGAGGCAAACGTGGCAGCGAGTTTATTGGTACCCAAAACAATGTGCGGCGGTAGGCCAATTGACAAGAGGGCGGGCACGGTGAGCATGCCACCTCCGCCTGCGACAGCATCAATAAAGCCAGCCAAAAATGCAACCACGGCGAGAATGGCAATAGTGGATGGGTCAAAAAGTTCTAGCATTTAAGGTGGCTCGTCAAGTTGTGTGTCATAACGGCTATAAGTGATCTATGACACGTTTAAACGGTGGCAAAGCATCCAACAGTGCCTTGCCATAGCGGCGGGTAACGACGCGTCGATCTAACAAGACCACTCGACCTGAGTCGTCTTCTTTGCGCAGCAGTCTACCTGCTGATTGTATAAGCTTTTTACTTGCCTCTGGAACTGAAATTTGCAGGAAAGGATTCCCTCCTTTCCGTTCAATGTACTCTGCATGGGCTTCTTCAACGGGCGAGGTGGGCACCGCAAACGGGATCTTTGTGATAATAAGATTTGTCAGTTGATTACCGGGCAGATCCAGGCCTTCTGAAAAGCTGCCTGTACCAAACAGTACGCTCACCTTTCCTTCTTTGCAGCAACGCCGGTGCGCGTCAAGAATGGCCGTGCGTGAAGCTTCTCCCTGAATATGAAGATGCCATCCATTCTTTTTGATCTGGGCGCGCATTTTGTCTGCCACTTGATTCATTTGCCAGTAGGAGGAAAACAGCACGAGACTAGATGTTTGCCCTTCAAGGTATTCCATCAATACGTCAGGAAGCATGTTGGTAAACCCATCCTGCTGTGGCTCATAAGGCAACGATGGAACAACGAGCAATGCGTTTTCTTGGTAGTCGAACGGCGATGGCAGGGCTAAGAAACGTGTGCCATCGTTTTCATCCAACCCGACTTGGCGGCAAAAATAGCTAAACGAATTGAGCGCGCGAAGTGTCGCAGACATTAAGCTCACACCTGCTGCGCGCGACCACAATAGTTGGTCGAGTCGCCAACCGATCTCGAGCGGGGAAACATGCACGACAAGATCATTTTCACGCTCAGGACATTGTTGGATCCAGCGAGCCAGAGGCGCACCTTTGGTGGCGTTGGGTTGTGCCATCAGTGTCCAAACCTTTTCTAGGTTTTCCATCCGTTGCAGGAAGAACGCTGATTCTGCTAGCAGGGGATCGGCAAGTCGGGCACTGATCTCGCCGTCTTTCACTCGCTCGGACACAAGGTCATGCATTTTTGCTTGAGATTGATGAGCTTTTTTGACTGCCTTTTGCAGCTCCTTGGCTTCGTTAACCAGCGATTCAGGCAACTCGCCATCTTCAAAGCGATAGATGCCATCAGCATTAAGTGGCAGCGATTTGAGCATTTCGCGCACTGCACGAAGCCCGGGAATAAGAACTTGGATGCCCGTTTGAAGTGCATCAAGGAATCGGCTGCTACGTTTGATGTCGCCTGCGTTAGCGAGTTTTGATGCGGATTGATTGAGTTTCTCTAACCACGAAGCCGCACCAATTAAACTTGCCGATGCTGCCGAAAAGTCGCGTGCCACAATAGGAAGATGGTGCGCTTCATCTATCATATATAGCGCTTGTTCAGGTTCTGGGAGTATCACGCCACCGCCAAGCTCCAAATCCGCCATAAGGAGGCTGTGATTGGCAACGACCACGTCTGCTTTGTCGAGAAATTCACGCGCCTTTGCAAATGGACAGCCTCGGTGTGCGTGTAAACCGGAGTGGCAAGTGTGCTTGTCTGAGATAATGCTCATCCAGACCGAGTCGGGAATGGTTTTCGGCCATGCGTCTCTATCCCCGTCCCACTTCCCCTTTTTATATGCCTCATACATGTCGTTGACGAGGTCGATATCAGACTTTTTAGGTTTCTTTTCAAAAAGCGCCTGTTGACCATGACCTTCGGCGCTCGCTGCACCGGCGAGTTTTTCTCCACAACAATATCGTTGACGGCCTTTGGCTAAGACGAAGCTGAATTCTTTCGGAATGATCCGTCTGAACAACGGCAAGTCTTTTTCGATGAGCTGCTCTTGCAGGGCAACAGTGGCGGTAGAGATAACGACCTTTTTATTGTTATTCAATGCAAAAGGAATAGAACCCATCAGGTAAGCCATTGACTTCCCGATGCCCGTGCCAGCCTCTGCAACCAGAATTCGACGCTTGGGGTTGTATTCCCCAGCAAGTGTTTTTGCTAACTCTGCAACAAGGTAGTTTTGCGCCTTTCTTGGAACAAAATTCTGCAATTGCGCTTTTAAATTCTCGTAGCTGCAACGTATGTCTTTTTTAACTGATGGACTAAGCATTGAGGGCACATAAAGGTAACGGGAACCGCATTATATCACGGCTTGAGAATGTGAATGAGTTCAAGTATTCGGTCATTTGTTTTTTGTTTTGGGATTCAGATCACGAATATGAGTTGAACTAATATTAGCTATCGCTATGAAAACCATAGTGAATGCCATTCACTGAATACCGGAGTGATTTGCAGAGTATTATGCTGATAATTGTTATTTTATTGCTATTTTAAAGTTTTATATGTCGTGACAATATTGCGAGTAACTTTGCAGATTTTTTACATTTTGACATTAATATTGTGATCTCGCTCGAGGTGATGTATCTATATTGCTGTATTTAAATGATTTTTTGTTTTTTTGATATTGATTTTTTTGGATTTGACAGATTTTAGATTTCTCTGCACTCTAAGTTTCGAAGTTAAAGCGTATTTGTTGCAGGGTTTTTGTGACGCTGTGACAAGTACAAATATAAAAGGGATCCTGGAACAGGAATTCCATTCTAATAAAGAAAAGGCAGTGGATTAACATGAAAAAGACAATTCTAGCTATGGCAGTTCCAGCTCTGTTGGCAGCAGGCGCGGCACAAGCAAGCGTTAACTTGTACGATGCAGACGGCGTTGTAGTGAACATTGCTGGTGCTGCTGAAGTTCAGTACATCAATAAATACAATGCACGCGCTCCTGGCACTGCAGGTAATGCCGACGACAATGACGCTTACCTGCGCATTGATGATGCAGATTTGATCCTTACCACTACTATTGCAGTAACTGACAACCTTGACGCTGTTGCTGGTATGGGCTTCAAATACGAAGCTGATACTGTCGACAATGGTGGTGTTGAGAGTGACGAGCTGTATGTAGGTCTGGGTGGCGATTTCGGTACTTTGACTTTCGGTCGTCAGCTTCTGCTTTCTGATGATGCTGGTAACGGCCATGACTACGAACTTGGCACTGAGCAAATTGACTTTGTTCAAACCCAAGGCGCTCAAGTGGCTAAATGGGTCTACGACAACGGTATGTTCTATGCAGGTGCCAACATTGATTTGGACTCAGAAGTATCAGAAGCAAAAGATGGTCGTCAAATCATCGGTGGTCGCCTAGGTGTTCGTGTTGCAGATCTTGATGCTCGAGTATATTTGTATGACGGTGAAAACCTTCAGTCAAATACATTTTCTGTAGTTGATAAGGATTCAGGTCTTCAAGATGTAAGTGGCTTCAACCTAGAAGTTGACTATGACTTAGGCGACTTTGACGTGTCTGCTAGCTATGGCCGTGTTGAGTACAAAGCAGGCTCTGTTGATACAGCTGGTGCAGCTCAAGCAACTGGTAAAAATGAAGTTGACAAATGGCAGATTTCTGGTGGTTACCAACTAGATGACAACACATCCTTCGGTCTCGGCTACGACAACGTTGATAGTGATGCGTCTGGCAGCTACGAAAAATACAAAGGCAGCAGCATCTATGCTAACGTAACTTACAAATTGGCTACCAATGCGAAAGTATACGCTGAAGTGGGTAGTGCTGATGTCGAAATTGCTGGTGTAGACCAAGATACCGACACTGGTTACTTAGTAGGTATGGAAGTTAAATTCTAAGCACTGCCTAGAGTTATACTTAATTAAGCCGCCTTCTGGGCGGCTTTTTGTTTAGGGAGAACATGTAATGAAGATGTTATTGGTGGGGCTTCTGGCTTTTTCTGGTATTGTGGGAGCGACTGAAATTACGGCAAAAAATGGTGTTGAGTTTCTTGTTGTTAATGGCAAGGATGTAAAGAAACTCGCTGCTGGCACCGACAAAAGTCTGGATTTGGAGCCTGGTCGTCATCAAATAGTTGCGCGTTACGAAGATGAAGTTAAGCGAGGCTCAAAAAACGTTATTTTCACATCAAAACCTTATGTTTTGGATCTGGAAGTTGCTAACGACGACTTAGCATTGGTTGTCCCTCAATTTAAGTTTGAAAGCCAAGCCAATGCTTTTTTTAGAAACCCTGAGTGGGAAGTAGAAACCGTGTCTACGGGCGAAACTAAAATCACCTCAGCAGTACTGATGACGGGCAGTGGTTTTGGTTCTTATAATAATATGGAAAAAGCAGTCGCTGATTTCAACAGACAAAACGGTATCATCATCGAAGGCGGCGAAGCTAAAGATTTAGAAGATGTTTTGGTCAACGTTGACGAAAAAGGCAATGTTGATATCACTGGCGATGCGGGTACACAACTTAAGCTTTGGTATACAAAAGCAACCAACGAAGAAAAGAAAGCATTTAAACGTTGGATGATTGATCAAGACTTTTGATTTAACCGCGTTACGCAGTAAGCATTAGCAAGAGCCTCAATTAAGAGGCTTTTTCGTGATGGTAGTGATTGTGATTACGACACTCTTCGCAACGTAACTCTGCTGGGTCTCGTTGTAAATCGTCTAAAGCAATTTCTTCTTCGCAGTCTGCACAGAGCCCATAGAGACCTGTGTGTATTGCACAAAGTGCCGCATCAATTTTTTCTAAGCGTAAGCCATCAGCATGCAAGGTACTACTTTCTCTCCTGCAAAGTTTAATCAGATGTGCCGTCGGTACGTTGGATACATCTAATCCTGTCAGTTCAATCAGCGCATCTTCCAATCTGCTACGAACGGTTTCTTTCTCATTTACGAGGTTTTTTTGTAGCTGTGCTACGATTTCTATATCAAGCATGGTGATATCTCAGTGCGCGTCATATCCGAAGTAGTCTAGCGAATCACGGTATTCGTGCTCTGATATATATCAAGACAACGCGGATAAACCCTGATGTTTGTCGGTATTTAGCGCGGTGTTAAACGGTTATATTGTCAGCCCAATCAATAGATGTTGAAGTAGAAGGAAGTGAATGATGGATGCTAACTACAAAGACCCGTTTAATGCCGTATATTTTTTGGGAATGGTGGCAGTGGTGTTGATCCCAACATTGCCGGCAACCCTAACGTGGATCGGCATGTTGAGCAGATAATCTGCAAGCAAGGGGGGAGCGTGCAGTTTTCTTTAAAACGATTTCTATTTATCATCCTCGGATGGATATCGGTTGTTTTAGGCGTTATCGGTATATTCCTCCCGCTGTTGCCCACAACCCCTTTTATGTTGCTAGCAAGTGCGTGTTTTATGCGTGGCTCTCCCCGTATTGCAGCTTGGCTGCATCAACACCCCACATTTGGTCCCATCATTTGTAATTGGAATGAGCATCGTGCGATTGATCGAAAAATCAAACGTCGCGCCAATGTCTTCATCGTCCTGAGCTTTTCCCTTTCTGTTGCTGTTGTCCCTGAGCTTTGGCACAAATGTATGCTGATTGTGATGGCGTGCGTACTTTTAACTTGGTTTAATCGTTTGCGCGAAATTGAACCTGTTGCTCACGCCCCTGAAAATACATAACATGGCGGTTTGGTCCCCATTGTCGGGCGGGCGTTAATGCCCAATGTAAAGCACTCACGCAATGGGACACACACACTTCCTGAGTATTACGGAAGCCACTTCTCGTGGTGAGCTATTATGAGCCAAGACAAAATCGCATTTATTAAAGACAGCATCAAAAGCATTCCTGACTATCCAAAAGCAGGTATCATTTTCCGTGACATCACTAGCTTGATGGAAAATGCGCAAGCCTACCAAACCACCATCGCGCTATTGGTTGAGAAGTATCGTGACCAAGGCTTCACTAAAATTGTGGGTACAGAGGCGCGCGGTTTTCTTTTCGGCGCTCCGCTGGCGCTCGAGTTGGGCGTTGGCTTTGTGCCTGTTCGTAAGCCGGGTAAACTGCCACGTGAAGTGATCAGTGAAAGCTACGAGTTGGAGTATGGCGTCGACACGTTAGAAATTCATGTCGATGCGATCCAAGAAGGTGACAAAGTCCTAATGGTCGACGATCTGCTGGCGACTGGCGGCACAATCGAAGCGACCACTAAGCTGATTCGTCGTTTAGGTGGCGAAGTCGCTCACGCCGCTTTCATTATTAACTTGCCAGAGATTGGCGGTGAAACGCGCCTTGAAGCACTCGGCCTTGATGTTTACAGCCTGTGTGAATTCGACGGTCACTAATTGCCCAATTGAACGGTTATTGATGGAGGAGCGTGATCGTCAGGATCGCGCTCTTTTTGTGTCTGTGCTACGATTGCCGAAGTTTATCACCAGAATTTATAACGCATGAGTTATCAGGTATTAGCCCGAAAATGGCGTCCGCATCAGTTTCGCGATGTGGTCGGCCAGTCACACGTTCTGACCGCGTTAGCTAACGCGCTAGATCACAACCGATTGCATCACGCCTACTTGTTCAGTGGTACCCGAGGCGTGGGGAAAACAACCATTGCTCGTATCTTTGCCAAGGGCTTGAACTGCGAACAAGGTGTCACATCAACGCCGTGTGGTGTGTGTTCAACGTGTCAGGAAATCGATCAAGGTCGATTCGTTGATCTGATGGAGATCGATGCCGCGTCCCGTACTAAGGTTGAAGATACCCGTGACTTGCTTGATAACGTGCAATACAAGCCGGCACGTGGGCGATACAAAGTCTACTTGATTGATGAAGTGCATATGCTGTCAAGACACAGCTTTAATGCCTTACTCAAAACGCTGGAAGAGCCGCCCGAATACGTTAAATTCCTGTTGGCGACCACCGATCCTCAAAAGCTGCCTGTCACGATACTTTCTCGCTGTCTTCAGTTTCACCTGAAGCACCTAGATGCGACCCAAATTAAAGATCAGCTCACGTATGTACTTGAGCAAGAAGCAGTCCCTTCTGAGATTCGTGCATTATCCCTGATCGCGCGTGCGGCTGAAGGCAGTATGCGTGATGCGCTGTCGCTGACCGATCAAGCCATAGCGCTTGGCAATGGTTCAGTCTCTGAACTGCAAGTTACCGAAATGCTCGGTACGTTGAGTACAGACCAAGCGATTTTGTTGCTAGAAGCACTGGCTGAAGGCCATGCCGATCATGTCATGCAGTGTTTGACCCATCTTGCTGAAGTCGGCGTTGAATGGGACGGACTGTTAAAAGAAATCGCGTCGCAGCTTCATCGTGTCGCCATGGCGCAGGCATTGCCTGAATCGGTTGATGCTTCTTCGCCTGATGCTGAACGCGTTTTGTCTTTGGCGCGCACATTGTCGCCACAAGACGTTCAGCTGTTTTATCAAATTACGCTTCAAGGGCGTCAAGATTTGCCGTATGCACCGGACGGTCGTGCTGGATTGGAAATGGTGTTACTGCGTCTGTTGGCCTTTAGACCTGTGACGTCGTCTCAATTCGAACCTGCATCGATTGCCGTTCCATCGGTAGAACCCGCTGCAATAACAGCCGAGAGCTCACCTGCGCAAGCTGCAAGCTCTGTCGCGCAAGACAGACTCGCCTCGTTGAAAGCGCAAGTGGCTTCAAGCCGAGTGCCTCAGCCACATGTGGAAGTGCCTCCTGCACCTCAGGCCGTCTCACCAACCATTGCTCCTGCGGCGATGCCATCGACGTCTGTGCCTGCGGTAGCACCTTCTCAGGCTGCGCCGCAAAAGTCTGTGCCTGTTGCGCAGCCGCAATATGATGAAGACCCACAGTTGTCTTCACACATGGCGGCCATGGAGCAAGATGCGCAGCGTGAATATGAGCAAGATGGGCATATTGAACCTGAATCATCAGCGCCCCAAATGCCTGTTCAGACGGGAAGCACGAATACAGCGACGTCGACTTCTGGATCACAAGGCGGTTCATCCGCGGGAAGCTTATTGGCTGCACGTAATATGTTGAGAAGCAGAGTACGTCAGCAAGAGGGCCAATCGCCAAAAAAGGGTAAAACGGTATCGGCTGGCAGCGAATCGCTGTCAGTGATGGAGAGGATCGCGGCAAAGCATAAACCTGCCGATCCGGCAAAATTCCAAGCTGCGTCGATGCCGACAGCTGAAGTGAATATTGGTGATGACGCTTATCGTTGGAAGCCAACATTCGCAGCGCCCGCGCCTCAAATAGCCGTGATTACACCAGAGAAAATAAAGAAAGCGTTAGCGCATGAACGTACGCCAGAAATGCGTGAAAAGCTTGAGGTGGAATCCATAGAACAAGATCCGTGGAGTCAAATAGCCAGTGCGTTGAACATTCCGCGTCTTGTTAAGCAAATGGCACTCAATGCTGCGATGGAGCAAGACGGACAGCAGATCCACTTGTTTCTTCGCGCGGAACAAGGCCATCTAAATACAGAACCTGCGCAAGCGGTGCTTGTTGAAGCATTGAGCCAACAGCTTGGCTTTGCCGTCACTCTCTCTGTCGAGTTGAGTGAAAAGGGTACGACACCACTGGAATGGCGAGACAAGCTTTACACTGAAAAACTGGCTCAGGCGAGTCAAAACCTGAGTGATGATCCACATGTTCGCTTTATTTGTCAGCGGTTTTCTGCAGAAATAGATGAAGAGAGCATTCGACCTATATAAACCACCTAAGAGGCTATTTACTTTTCGAAATTGAATTTTTAGCGGTATACGCTTTATGATTGGCCACAATGAACTAAGTTGAGGCCACATTGAGTGTCGACCTCAAGGTAAATAGCTCCATCAAAAAGAGAGAGAATTATGTTTGGTAAAGGCGGAATGGGCAACCTGATGAAGCAAGCGCAGCAGATGCAAGAGCGCATGCAGAAGATGCAGGAAGAAATTGCAAACATGGAAGTGACCGGTGAAGCAGGCGCAAACGTATAGTGAAAATCACCATCACGGGCAGCCATAGTGTTCGTCGTGTCGAAATCGATGAAAGTTTGATGGAAGACGACAAAGACATGCTGGAAGATTTGATTGCTGCGGCATTCAACGATGCGGCGCGTCGTGTTGAAGAAGCACAAAAAGATAAAATGGGCGATGTGACTGGCGGTATGCAGATGCCACCAGGCTTTAAAATGCCATTCTAACGGAATTCGTTAATTAATTATGCGTACAAGCCAACTGCTTGAACAATTGATGGAAGCGTTACGTTGTCTGCCGGGTGTAGGCCCGAAGTCGGCACAGCGTATGGCTTTTCATCTTCTTCAACGCAATCGTCAAGGTGGCATTAGGCTATCTGAAGCGCTGCAATCGGCAATGATAGATATTGGTCATTGCGTTAAATGCCGAACCTTCACTGAGGAAGAGGAATGTGCGATTTGTGCCAATCCTCGTCGTCAGGAAAATGGGCAGATTTGCGTGGTAGAAAGCCCCGCAGATATTGCAGCCATTGAAGCGACGGGGCAATATTCTGGTCGCTACTTTGTGCTGATGGGTCACCTATCACCTCTCGATGGGATTGGGCCGACAGACATTGGTTTGGATGTGTTGGAACGACGCCTTGCCACTGAGTCTATTTCTGAGCTGATTTTGGCGACGAATCCGACGGTTGAAGGCGAAGCTACTGCGCATTACATCAGCGAGTTATGCGTTGAACATAGTGTGATAGCGAGTCGTATTGCCCATGGCGTTCCCATGGGAGGTGAGCTAGAACTGGTGGACGGTACAACCTTGTCCCATTCCATCATTGGCCGGCACCGATTAGGTTAATGATTTGTTTGAATAGATAAAGGCCGAGAGATCGGCCTTTATTTTTTTACGCTATTGATGACTTTATTGATGTGAAATAAACGCTTTTGTTGAAACGGTTTCACCATCAAGGGTTATCGCAGTGAATGTAACGGACTTCGGTCGTTGGCTGTCCACGGAAACAAACACTCGACCACGATCGTTAGTGACAAATTGATTATTGATGCTTGCACCAACGATAGGCTCACCAGCTTGGGTTAGCTTAACCCAGGCGCCATCGTTTATTGGTGTGACGTCAATATCTAACTGATGTGATGGCATTGCCATTGCGATAGAAGAGCTGAAAATCATACTCAAAGCAAGAATTGTGGTTTTCATAATAATATCTCCTGTCAAAATTGCTGTATCAGCAATGTCTACACAATAAGAACAATCAGAAAGGATCACAACAGAGTTATTTGCTCTAATCGGTCTAAAAATTGGTGCAAGATTCTTTTGTTTTTCCGGTCAAACCTGATGGCTTCTGAGTAACTTTCAATAAAGCGAAAAACAAAAAAAACGCCAGCAATGCTGACGTTTTTATAAAATGGATTCGAAAAAGAAACAGAGAGGGCTAGGCTAACTTTGATTGTATAAAATCATCGAACCATGATTCAAACTTGTCAGAAGTAATGAACCGTCGCCCAAGACATCGATACGTCGAACTTTCTCTGCACCGAGTCGATAGAAGGTGCGCACCAGTGCAAGGTCTTCTTCAGACAACTCTGTGGTGTCGCCTGTTGTCACGTCTTTGATTTGACCCAGTTTCAGTTTTAAATAGCCGCCGCTGACTTCCCACTCGCCCGATTCGGAAACAGACATCACTACCTGAATATTTTCGGTTTCATTTTTCAGTATGATCTGCGTATCTCGAGAGTAGGTATTGTCCGGCAAGAACACCATACTGCTATGTTGTTCTGTGGTTGTTAGGCCAGTGACATCTCTGTACGCTGACTCTTCAATATAGTTAATGGTTTTAGAGTTCCAATGCTTGGTAAGCAACAGATTAGCGATACGGAAATCTTCACCCAGGTATACCCAGCCGCTGCCAACAATCGAGAGCAGTAGCAAAACAAAAGGGCCGAAGCGCTTAAGTTGATCCCTTCTGCGCGGTGCGTTCATTAACGGCATAGCGTATGACTCTCCTCATGGCTCGTCAGCAGAACATAGGTGAGGTTTTCATCTGCATCTTTTTCGCTGTGAATGTAATTCAATGATATTTGGCTATCTTGCCCACCAGTCACAATCACTTCTTCTAATTCGCGATCCTGACCATAGTAACTGATGTACTTAGCGACACATCGTTCAACCATAGGTTGCCACTGACTAATACGCGCATTGGTCACTGGGATATAGACGGGTATGTTTTGTACGGTGAGTATTTCACGAAATGCTTCAGACTTTGGCGTCGAGTAAACGTGAAATGCGATGGGTACCAGTAGCGCCAAAATAAAGGCAGTCCAAGAACTCAGGGGAGTTTTGATTTTTTTAACAACGTTTGGCTGAGCGAATACGTCAGCAACTATGGGTTCTGGAGCCACAGACGCGTCGTGTTGCTCGCTGACTTTAATATCGTCTTCTTGAATCTCTGTAATCTCACCGGATGTCACTTCTGGCTCGGATTCTTGGTTTGTCACCTCAACGGTATGTGGCAGATCTACCGCTTGGTCGTTATACGCTTCAACGGAGCAAATAACTTGGTAGCCGCGTTTAGGCACGGTTTTGACCACTAGCGGGTGCTTTGTCGAATCTTTTAACGCTTTTCGCAGTGTGGAAATAGATTGGGTTAGGCTGGAGTCGTCGACTTCAAAACCTTGTTTACGCCAAACATAGTCATGAATGCGATTACGCGTAACGATAGCGTGAGGTTCCTCGATAAGAACCATAAGTACCCGGCACTCGTTACTGCCCAGCCTGACGAGGTCATCATTTTCATGGAGATCGACCAACGAGCTTTCGCTAGGAGAAAAGACAAAACGCTCTCCCAGAAGGTAACGGTTCGATTTAATTAACATCCGATATATTAACCTGCGCGTATTTTGAGCGATTTTAGATGAAAACCACTGAATTTGGACGGGATTGAGAAGGATTATACTCGAATTGCGAAAAAGACCTCAAGAAATCAAAAAATGAAATTTAGACCTTGAAAAGCAACATTACGGCCTTATCTAAAGAGGGTACTTAACTGAACCACATTTGTTTGGAGTTATAATGAGCGATCAAGCCACTCTACATAATAAGGAAACACGAGGTTTCCAATCTGAAGTGAAGCAGCTGCTACACCTCATGATTCACTCTCTTTATTCCAACAAAGAGATCTTTTTACGTGAATTGATCTCAAACGCGTCTGATGCGGCAGATAAATTACGCTTTAAAGCGCTGTCTGATTCTGCACTGTATGAAAATGAAGGCGACTTACGTGTGCGCCTGAGTGTTGATAAAGAAGCAGGAACCCTGACCATTGATGACAATGGTATCGGCATGACTCGTGAAGAAGTGATCGAGAACTTGGGGACGATTGCAAAATCAGGTACCGCCGATTTCTTCAAACAACTTTCAGATGATCAAACCAAAGATAGCCAACTTATCGGCCAATTTGGTGTGGGTTTCTATTCTGCGTTCATCGTGGCGGACAAAGTGACTGTCACTACCCGCGCTGCAGGCACTGACCATGCGAATGCGACCCTTTGGGAATCTGCTGGCGAAGGTGACTACACCATTGAGGGCATTGAGAAAACAACCCGTGGTACGTCAATCACCCTGCACCTTCGTGAAGATGACAAAGAATACTTAGATGAATGGCGTCTTCGTGAAGTGATTGGTAAATATTCTGATCACATTGGTATTTCGGTTGAAATGTGGACCAAAGAACGCGACGAAGAAGGCAACGAAAAAGGCAACGAAAAAGACGAAGGTAAGTGGGAGCAAATTAACAAAGCGCAGGCGCTTTGGACCCGCTCAAAATCTGATATCAGTGACGAAGAATATCAAGAATTCTATAAACACCTCTCCCACGATTTTGCGGACCCACTGCTTTGGAGCCACAACCGTGTAGAAGGTAAGAATGATTACACTAGCTTGCTGTACGTGCCTTCAAAAGCACCATGGGACATGTTCAACCGTGATCACAAACACGGCCTGAAATTATATGTCCAGCGCGTGTTCATTATGGATGATGCCGCGCAGTTTATGCCGAACTACCTGCGTTTCATTCGTGGTCTGATTGATTCAAATGATCTGCCTTTGAACGTGTCACGTGAAATTCTGCAAGATAACAAAGTGACGCAAACGCTGCGCAATGCCTGTACCAAGCGTGTTTTAACCATGCTGGAACGTATGGCAAATAACGACGCTGAAAAATATCAAAGCTTCTGGAAAGAGTTTGGCTTGGTATTAAAAGAAGGCCCTGCGGAAGACTTCTCAAACCGTGAGAAAATTGCGGGTCTGCTGCGTGTCGCATCAACGCACACTGACAGCAGTGAGCAAACTGTGTCACTGGCTGACTACGTTTCACGCATGAAAGAAGAACAAGATAAAATCTATTTCTTGACGGCAGATAGCTATCAAGCGGCTAAAAACAGCCCGCACCTTGAGCAGTTCAAAGCGAAAGGTATTGAAGTGGTTCTGATGTATGACCGTATCGACGAATGGCTAATGAGTTATTTGCCAGAGTTTGACGGTAAGCAGTTCCAGGCCATCACGAAAGCGGATCTGGATCTGAGCAAGTTTGACGATGATGCCGAGAAAGAAAAACGTGAAGAAACCCAAAAAGCGTTTGAATCTGTGGTCGAGCGTGCGAAAGCTTACTTGGGTGATCGAGTGAAAGAAGTACGCACGACCTTCAAGCTGTCAGGAACACCAGCAGTGGTGGTGACGGATGAGTTTGAAATGGGCACACAGATGGCAAAACTACTGGCAGCAGCGGGTCAGCAAGCGCCAGAAGTGAAGTACATCTTCGAATTGAACCCAGAGCATGCGTTAATCAAACAAATGGCTGATGAAGCCGACGAGGCGGTATTTGGTCGTTGGGTGGAAATGCTGTTGGGACAAGCCATGCTCGCAGAGCGCGGTTCAATGGAAGATCCGTCACAGTTCTTGACTGCAGTTAACCAACTCTTGACTAAAGGCTAATTGCATTCAGGTAACGAATAGATAAACATCAATATACGCCCAGCATGAAACGCTGGGCTTATTTATGTCATATACCTAAACGCCCTCATTGAGACATAAAAATCGAATTTTTTATCGGGCAAGTCAGCACGAATTTTAGTGCAAAGAACGTGTAACGGGAAACCGTTCGAAACGTGCTCTAGCGTGCTAAAACTCAGGACGTGAGGTTGTTTAGGTATCAATAACCGTGTATGTTTCAGGTTTTTGCGAAACTCCAAAGTAAAGAAAGGGGATAACTATGCGCATCATTCTTCTGGGCGCTCCAGGTGCAGGTAAAGGTACTCAAGCGCAATTCATCATGGAAAAATATGGTATTCCACAAATTTCCACTGGTGACATGCTGCGTGCTGCAATAAAAGCAGGCACTGAAATGGGCAAACAGGCGAAAGCGGTTATCGACGCAGGTCAATTGGTATCTGACGATATCATTCTGGGTCTGGTAAAAGAGCGCATCGCACAGGAAGATTGTGCGAAAGGCTTCCTGTTGGATGGCTTCCCACGCACGATTCCTCAGGCGGATGACCTGAAAGAAGTCGGTGTAAATGTGGATTACGTTTTGGAGTTCGACGTTGCTGATAGCGTTATCGTTGAACGCATGAGCGGTCGTCGTGCCCACCTGGCTTCTGGTCGTACTTACCATGTCGTTTACAATCCATCAAAAGTGGAAGGTAAGGATGACATCACGGGTGAAGATCTGGTTGTTCGCGATGACGACAAAGAAGAAACCGTTCTGGCACGTCTTGGCGTATACCATGAGCAAACTTCTCCACTGATTGCTTATTACCAAAAAGAAGCTGAAGCAGGTAACACTCAATACCTGAAGTTCGATGGAACACTGCAAGTTTCTGACGTGAGCGAAGCGATCGAAAAAGCACTAGGTTAATTCCTTTTTTCGATGCAAAAAGGGCAATCTTATGATTGCCCTTTTTTGATCGCTTTAATGAATGAAGCAGTATTGGACTCATGTTCTATGTTCCTCTATTCCCAAACTTCTCAAGGTTACTGGATACAAAAAGAGTCTTTAGTTAACGCTTTGCCTTTAAGACGAAACCCGCTAATCTCGATGAAGATGAATTTTGGGTCAGTGTATTGATAACGCTCTGTTTAAGCAGGTTGAAATGGAAAATAACGAAAACAATGTAGGGGTTCTGCTGGTTAATCTTGGAACGCCAGAAGCGCCAACCGCCAAAGCAGTTAGCGCATTTTTAAGTGAGTTTTTGCACGATCAGCGAGTGGTTGATATGACTCGCTGGCTCTGGTGCCCGTTGTTACACGGTATTATTCTTCCTGTGCGCTCGCCGAAAGTGGCAAAGCTGTATCAAAGCGTATGGATGGATGAGGGCTCACCGTTAATGGTGCACTCAAAGCGTCAGCAAGCGGCGCTAGAGCAAATTCTGGATATCCCCGTTGAGATTGGCATGACATACGGGTCGCCAAGCATAGCGTCTGCAGTGAGCGCTTTGAAGGGCAAAGGTTGTAACAAGATTTTGGTGTTACCTTTGTACCCTCAATATTCACGCACTACCACGGCGGCGGTGTTTGATAAGCTGGCCAAATCGTTAAAGGACCAACCTGTCTTGCCTGAGTTTCGGTTTATTAATCACTACTACAGTGAGGACAGCTACATTGATGCCTTGGCTCAATCGGTCGAAGCGCAGTGGGCTGCGAATGGAAAGCCTGACATGTTGGTGTGTTCTTATCATGGTATTCCTAAACGTTATGCGGATAACGGTGACCCATATCGTGAGCATTGCCTAGCGACCACGGAAAAGCTAATTGCACGTCTCGATACCGATGTCGCGATAAAAACCACTTTTCAATCACGTTTTGGTCGCGAAGAGTGGCTACAGCCATATACCGACAAAACATTGGAGCAATTGCCAAAGGAAGGGGTTAAACGCCTCGACATCATTTCTCCTGCATTTTCGGTCGATTGCCTAGAGACGTTGGAAGAAATCTCTGATCAATGCCACGAGACGTTTATGGAAGCGGGCGGGGAAGTCTTTAACTTTATTCCTTGCCTAAATGATTCTCCCGCGCATATTGCCATGATGAAACAGTTGGTTGAGCGTCATACCCAAAATTGGTAGCCCCAGTTCCCACCTGATTGCGTTTTGATGTTATACCCGAGCATATGATCTGTGCTCGGGTATATTTGTAATTCGGATATTCCACCCTCAAAAATCTGTGATAGAATTCTCATTTTCGCCCCTACTACGACGCATTGAATCATGAAATTCCCAGGCCAACGCAAGTCTAAGCATTATTTTCCGGTACATGCCCGCGATCCATTGATTGTTCAAGCGAGTGAACAACGTAAGCTGAAACGTCCTCATGTTATCGGTATTGACCAAACGCTGGTTGATATTGAAGCGAAGGTGAGCGATGAATTTGTGGAAAAGTATGGGCTAAGTAAGGGCCATTCTTTGGTGATTGATGACAAGCGAGCAGAAGCGCTGTATCAAGAGCTAAAAGAAAACAACATGATCAGCCATGAGTTTGCGGGTGGCACGATTGGGAATACGCTACATAACTATTCCACGCTGGCAGATGATAAGTCGATCCTTCTGGGTGTGATGAGCCGCGATATCACCATTGGTAGCTATTCTTACCGCTACTTGTGCAACACGTCTAGCCGTATGGATCTGAATTATCTCGAAGCAGTGCAAGGCCCAATTGGTCGTTGCTATGCGCTTATCAGTGAAGAAGGCGAGCGTACCTTTGCTATTAGCGAAGGGCTGATGAATCAGCTGACACCGCAATCTATTCCTGAGCACATCTTTAAAAATGCGTCGGCACTGGTGCTAACTGCCTATTTGGTGCGTTGCAAGGAAGGCGATCCGATGCCTGAAGCGACAATGAAAGCCATTGAATACGCGAAAAAATATGATGTGCCAGTTGTAATGACCATGGGCACCAAATACGTTATTCAGAATAACCCGCAATGGTGGCGCGAGTTCTTGGCAGAGCACGTGTCCGTGGTTGCCATGAACGAAGAAGAAGCAGAAGCACTAACCGGTGAATCTGATCCGTTAGTGGCTGCAGACAAAACGTTGGATTGGGTCGACATGGTGCTTTGCACTGCGGGTCCAATTGGCCTTTACATGGCAGGTTACACCGATGATGATGCAAAACGTGAGACCACATTGCCATTGCTGCCAGGTTCGATTGCTGAGTTCAACCGCTATGAATTCAGCCGTCCGATGATGAAAGATCAGTGCGTTAACCCGGTGAAGGTGTATTCACATATTGCGCCTTACATGGGCGGTCCAGAGCGTATCAAAAACACCAATGGTGCGGGCGATGGCGCGTTGTCAGCGGTACTGCACGATATGTCTGCAAACCGTTACCATCGCGATAACGTGCCAAACTCAAGCAAGCATGTGCATCAGTTCTTGACCTACAGTTCGTTTTCACAGGTGTGTAAGTACGCAAACCGAGTGAGTTATGAAGTGTTGGCGCAGCATTCTCCGCGCCTTTCTCGCGGCTTGCCAGAGAGAGAAGATTCTCTGGAAGAAGCTTACTGGGAGCGCTAAATCTCTGCCTTATTGGGCACTGATGCTGCGTTGATTTTATGAATGCTGTTAGTCACTGAGTGAACTAAGCTACTAAGCAGTCACCATTTCATCGCCTTGCCTTGGTGTCAAATGCGTTGAGATAACGGGTCTTTGCTAGAGACGAAAAATAAAAAACCGCCGTGATGGCGGTTTTTTTATTGGTGGATGCTGGTGTTTATGCTTTTGAGTAGGCTTCGTTGTGAACTGCTGCAATTGCGCGACCTGAAGGGTCTGCTGCGTTTTTGAAGCTTTCATCCCACTCAATGGCCTTCGCACTTGAACATGCGATTGATGGACCACCTGGTACACACTCTACTGCTGATGGCAGTGGGAACAACTCTTCAAAGATCTCACGGTAAACGTAAGCTTCTTTTGTCGTTGGCGTGTTGTAAGGGAAACGGTAGCTGGCGGTTTCCATTTGCTGATCAGAGATTTTCTCGTTAGCAACAGCTTTCAATGTATCAATCCAGCCATAACCTACGCCATCAGAGAACTGCTCTTTCTGGCGCCATGCAATCGCTTCTGGCAAGTAGTGCTCGAAACACTCACGAAGAATGTGCTTCTCCATTTTGCCGTTGCCACACATCTTGTCTGCAGGGTTCAGGCGCATTGCTACGTCGATGAACTCTTTATCGAGGAAAGGTACACGACCTTCAACACCCCATGCAGCCAGTGATTTGTTGGCGCGTGCACAGTCAAACATGTTCAGCGCAAGCAGTTTACGCACGGTTTCTTCGTGGAACTCTTTGGCATTTGGTGCTTTGTGGAAGTATAAGTAACCGCCGAAGATTTCGTCTGCACCTTCACCAGACAGGACCATTTTGATGCCCATCGCCTTTATTTTACGTCCTAGCAGATACATAGGCGTCGAAGCGCGGATGGTCGTCACGTCATAGGTTTCAATGTGATAAATCACATCACGAATTGCGTCTAAACCTTCTTGGATGGTGTACGTCATTTCATGGTGAACAGTACCAATTTGCTCAGCCACTTCACGTGCGGCTTTGAGATCGGGCGCGTCTTCAAGACCAATGGCAAAAGAGTGAAGTTGAGGCCACCATGCGGCTGATTGTCCATCATCTTCAATGCGCATTGCCGCGTAGCGTTTCGCAACTGCAGAGGTGATTGACGAGTCTAGACCGCCTGATAGCAATACACCGTAAGGTACGTCAGTCATCAACTGGCGCTTTACAGCAGCTTCCAGTGCTTCAGTCAGCTCTTCTTTGCTGGTGGCGTTGTTTTGTACGGCTGCGTACTCATTCCAATCACGAATGTAGTAGCGCTGTGGCTCTGCATCTTGAGAGCGGTAGTACGAACCTGGAGGGAATTCGCTGATGGTTTTACACACAGGCACGAGTGCTTTCATTTCTGATGCAACAAAGTAGTTGCCGTACTCATCGTAGCCTTGGTATAGCGGGATAATACCAATGTGGTCACGACCAACCAGATATTCGTCTTTATCTTCGTCATAAAGAACAAAGGCGAAAATGCCGTTTAGCTCTTCTAGCAGATCTGCCCCCATGTCTTGGTATAACGCCAAGATGACTTCACAATCTGAATCGGTTTGAAAATCGTATTTGTCTTCGTAACGCGCACGAATTTCTTTGTGGTTGTAGATCTCACCGTTAACCGCAAGGATAAGCTTGCCATCAGGGCTATAAAGAGGTTGTGCGCCGCTGTTCAAACCAACGATAGCGAGACGTTCGTGCGCGAGAATTGCACGCTCTGATGAATAGATGCCAGACCAGTCCGGTCCACGGTGACGTAACTTCTTGGACATTTCCAAGGCAGATTCGCGTAACACTGACGCATCTGATTTAATATCTAAAATGCCAAATACAGAACACATAATTCCCTCTCAAACTTCCCTAATGCACGCATCATAAACGCGTTTCAATTTTGTATTGTCTTCAATTTGCCAATTTGATAGAAAAAAGCAACCTGTTATGAAGATAAAAATAATAAACCCGAGGTGAAGTTTAATTTCATTCACCAATATGCGGTTTTTAGTGAATGAAACATTGGTGCTGATGATTTTGTGACCGCTTTTGTGCTTGGGAGCACAAGAGTGGTCACGGATTTCAGAATGAGGCTTAAAGCAGTTGGTCTTTTACATGGCGAGCAAAACCCGCACCTGCTTCGTTGTAGATGTTATAGGCTTCGTTAACGCCAAGCGCTTTGAGTTGTTCAAGTTCATCGACGTACTTAGCAATAGCGGCGACTTTGCCGTCGAATCCTAATTGATTGATCTGCTCCATGGCCAAGGTGTTAGCTTGACTGTTAGGCATCGCAAGAAGGATCAGTTCGATATGGCGAGAGGAGGTGACGCGAGACCAGAAGTCAGGATCTGTGGCATCACCATGAATCACATTTCTGTTGCACTCTTGATGGCTAGCGACTGAATCTTCACGCGCTTCAATGCCTAGTACTTTTGACGGAAATTCTATTGCGAGTTCATCATACGCACCACTGCCTATGCGGCCCATACCGATGATAACCACGGAAGCATCACCGAGATCGATAAGCTGATCGTTATGATGGATTCGTTCTGGTGACGGGTCGTTGAAGCGTGATGATACAGCGCCGTAAATTTTATGACTGAACGTATTCAGTGGTGCAGCTAACATGAAGGACAAAGACACTGCAATGGCGATGGCGACCAAAATACTGCCGGGCATGATGCCCATTTGGTAGGCAATACCACCGACAATTAAGCCAAATTCACTGTAGTTAAACAGGGTGAGCGTGGCGAAAAGCGAGGTCCGGACACGGAATTTGAAGCCATTGAATATGACATAGTAAAGCAGGCCTTTTAATGGCAACAGTAGCAGCAGCAATAGCGCAATCATCAATCCTTGCAATGTTGGCTGCTCTGACAAGCCAATATTAAGGAAAAAGCACACCAGAAAGAGTTCTTTCAAGTTGAACAGTGATTTGGCCATCTCTGATGCACGGGGATGTGCTGCCATCATCATGCCCAGAAGCAAAGCACCTAGGTCTGCTTTCATGCCAACAACATCAAAGAAACCCGCCCCTGCGACCAACGCAAGGAAAACACCATAAAGCACTAAGACTTCACCATGACCGACGCGATCCAGTAATTTAAAGAACAACGGACGGGCCAATGGCAATGCAAATAACAGTAGGGCTTCTATTCCGGGGACTTTTCCAGAGGCGATGGTCAGGAAAATAACGGCAAAGATATCCTGCATGATGAGAACGCCGATAGCTAATGTGCCGTAGGTGGCGTTCATTTCGCCTTTCTCTTGCAGGGCTTTGATGGCGAACACGGTACTGGAAAAAGAGAGAGCAAAAGCAACAAGTACAATGTCGTTTAACGCGAGGCTTGAAAATGCGGAAAAGCCAAGTGACTTAAAGCCCATCAAGCAAAGTGAGAACAGTGCAGTTGTCATCACGTTATGGAGTGTGGCACCGAACCAAATCTCTTTATTGAGCAGAGACTTTACGTCGAGTTTGAGACCAATAGTAAACAGCAGCAAGGTAACACCCAAATCGGCTAACGTTTGGATAACGGGCGTGGAGGTGAATCCTGCTGCATGTAAGCCAAATCCAGCAATCAAGAAGCCAACGAGTGGGGGCATGTGGCAGCGCAGCATTAAAAAACCGCTGAGAAATGCGACGGCAATGATAACGAGATCCATGGTTTTGATTGTTTCCTTGCGAAAAAATAGCGCGTTTAAGCCTAAGCCGGTCAAACAGGGGGCCTAACAACAGAAAATGATAAGATAAAACAAAGGCAACACGGTAAACCTGTGTTGCCTATGAAGCTAAACATAAATTAGCTTAAGCTGTGCCTAATTTGTGTAACAGAATTTTAGTCTTCGAGCAGTTTTTGAAGCAATATTCCGTTAAGCATCGCGCGTTTAACCAGCGCAAATGCGCCGAGTGTCGGTGTAGTAGAAGACAAGCTGGCTGCGACAACAGGAAGATTCTGGTGGAAGGCTCTTAGTGATTGGTTTTCTACGCAGCGTTGAATGGCTGGGAACACCACGCTTTTTGCTTCGGTAATTTCACCAGAGATCACCACTTGTTGTGGATTGAACAAGTTAATTGTCATCGCGATGGCTTTGCCTAAGTGATTACCTACCTTTACCAATACCTGACGCGCGAGTTCATCACCGGCAACAGCGGCACGACAGATGTCGGATACGTTGAGGTCTTTTTTGCCTTGCAGCATGCTTTCATGGCCTTGTGCCAAAAGCTGCTGTGCGTGCTCGATAATAGCTGGATTAGAAGCAACCGTTTCAAGACAGCCAAAATTACCACACTGACACTTCTTGCCGAGCGGGTCTATTTGAATGTGTCCGATCTCGCCAACGTTGCGGTTGTAGCCTAAAAACACTTGGCCATTAACGATAATACCTGCACCAGCACCATTGTGAACACTGACGAGTAGGGTGTCGTAGTAGTTTTTACTCACCCCGAAATAATGTTCTGCCAGTGCCTGACCTCGTGTGTCGTTTCCGATGTAACACTGCACACCAAATTCATCACGAATTAAGTCACTTAACGGTAATTTGTCGATCGTAATATGTGGCATGTATTCGACGATACCTGTTTCGGCATCAACGAGGCCGGGTAGCGAAATCGCCACGGCAATCAGTTCTTTTACAATGTCTTGTTGGCTAGCGAGGAAACTGTGAAGGTGAAAAAGAAGACCTTCAATCAGGGTTTCCTGATTGGGATAGTGAAACGCTTCGTCATGCTCGGCGAGAGGTTTGCCCGACAAGTCGAACAGTGTTAGTTCGATGCGGTCACGACCGAGTCGTACAGCAAGAGAGTGAAAAGGGGCACATTCGGTGGTCAACGAGATGGCTCGTCGACCTCCTGTGGACGCTTGTTGCGCGACCTCTTTAATCAGGCCGCGCTCAAGCAACTGGCGGGTAATTTTGGTAACACTTGCTGGAGCAAGACTGCTCACGTCAGCAATTTGGATTCGAGATATCGGCCCTTGTTGGTCGATAAGTCGATAAACGGCGGCACCGTTTAGCTGTTTAACCAGATCTACGTTACCAATTTGTCCGCCTGTCATAAATGTCCTAATTCAATGTATATTCGCCGTTAACTACAGTCGCTTTGACATTGAAATCGCGATCAAACACGGTCAGGTTAGCGACATATCCATTCTTGATAGCCCCTAGCTTGTCATCCATGCCGATTGCACGTGCAGGATACAAGGTTGCCATGCGGATCACTTCATCCAAAGCGATGCCTACGTGTTCGACAGAGTTTTGTACTGCTTCAATCATGGTCAATGCCGAACCGCCAAGTGTGCCATTCTCATCAACACACTTACCATCACGGTAATATACTTTCTTACCTACAAAAATAAAGTGATCCATGTCTGCTCCTGCAGGCGCTGCTGCATCAGTAACAAGAACCAGTTTCTCACCTTTCAATTTGTGGGCAATGCGAATGTTTGCATAATCTACGTGGAAACCATCTGCAATCACGCCCGTATAAACCTCCGGGGTGTCGTAGATAGCGCCAACCATACCAGGCTCGCGACCCGCAATTGGTGTCATCGCATTGAACAGGTGGGTGGCAAACGTGATACCCGCTTTAAAGCCTAGACGCGCTTCAACGTAGCTTGCGTTGGTGTGACCTGCAGATACAACGATACCTGCGTCAGCCAACTGACGGATATGATCCGCTGGCGTCAATTCTGGTGCCAGCGTCACTTTCGTGACGACATCTGCATTAGCAGTGATGAAATCGATCATTGCGTCATCAGAGCGACGAATGAAATCAACACTGTGAATGCCTTTTTTGGCAACATTCAGGTATGGACCTTCAAGGTGCAGACCGAGTGCTTGATGCTCGTATTGTGCTTGGTAATCACGAATCGCACTGACTGATGCCTTCATATCTTCATCAGAAGACGTGATCAGTGTTGGCAAGAAGCTGGTGCAACCAGACTTCAGGTTTGCCAGATGCATCGTGTGGATAGTGTCCGCGGTCACTTCATCGTTGAACATCACACCGCCACAACCGTTAAGTTGTAGATCGATGAAGCCAGGGCTGAGATATGCGCCATCAAGTGAACGAGTTTCAATGCCTTCTGGCAATTCACTTTCAGGACAAACGTTCTGGATCAGGCCACCATCGACGATGACAGCATGATTATCCAGCACTTCGCTACCAGTAAAAATTCGGCAGTTAGTCAGTGCGTACATGAATACTTCCTTACCTTACAGGTTTTTGATGTTTTCAGCTTCTAGCTCATGGAAGTACTTAACTGTCTTCACTTTCAGCTCAGCTGTTGATGGTTCGTCACAAATCATCAGTGCTTTAGGGTGCAATTGAAGCGCAGAGACAGTCCACAGGTGGTTCACTGAACCTTCTACCGCTGCTTGCAGAGCAAGTGCTTTGTTGTGACCTGTAACCAGAATCATCACTTCTTTTGCGTCAAGCAAGGTACCTACGCCAATGGTCAGTGCGTGTTTAGGTACTTGGTTGATGTCATTATCAAAGAAACGAGAGTTAGCAATACGCGTATCTTCCGTCAAGGTTTTGATACGAGTACGTGATGAAAGTGACGATGCTGGCTCGTTAAATGCGATGTGACCGTCGTTGCCAATGCCGCCCATGAACAGATTGATTCGACCGTAAGATTTAATCTTGTCTTCGTAACGCTGACATTCTTCTTCGTGATTGTCAGTGTTTCCGTTCAATAGATTGATATTTTCTTGTTTAATATCAATGTGATTGAAGAAATTATTGAACATGAAGCTACGGTAAGATTCTGGATGATCTGCTGGGATACCGCAGTACTCGTCCATGTTGAATGTAACCACATGTTTAAAGCTTACTTCGCCTTGCTTATGAAGATTAATCAGTTGTTTATATGTGTTCAGTGGAGTGCCACCAGTCGGCAAACCCAGAACAAACGGACGATCTTCAGTTGGAGCAAATTTGTTAATTGCATCAACAATATAGCGTGCTGACCAAAAGCCTACTTCATGTGCGGTTTGTAAAGGGATAAGTCTCACGGTACACCTCTTAATTAATTCAAATTCAGACTATACAGCATAGTGGATTCGTATCTTAGTTTTCATCATAAAATAAGTTTTATGATGGCGCTAGCAAAAAACAGGATCTCGTATCGTTTTGAGTGACAAAAATCACAATTGCACCTGTTTTAATTTGCGGGGCGAAATTAATGGAATAAACTCCACCTGACTCACATTGGATAGTAAAAAAAGTCCCATGTTGTCATTACATCTCTGAGAAAGAACCACTATAGGGGGAACACAGGTGAATATTCTCGGTTATTTCCAAAAAGTAGGTAAAGCGTTAATGGTACCCGTTGCCACGCTTCCTGCAGCTGCAATCTTAATGGGTATCGGCTACTTTATCGATCCGACCGGTTGGGGCGCGAACAGCGTTCTGGCGGCATTCTTGATTAAAGCAGGCGCTGCAATTATCGATAACATGTCTTGGCTGTTTGCTGTAGGTGTTGCCTACGGTATGTCTAAAGACAAAGACGGCGCTGCTGCACTAGCAGGTCTGGTTGGTATGTACGTTGTTACGACGCTACTGTCGCCAGGTGCTGTTGCACAAATTCAAAACATTGACCCAAGTGCTGTTCCAGCGGCTTTCGGTAAGATCCAGAACCAATTCGTTGGTATCTTGGTCGGTATCATGTCAGCGGAACTGTACAACCGTTTCTCAACAGTAGAACTGCACAAAGCGTTGTCGTTCTTCTCTGGTAAGCGTTTGGTTCCAATTGTTACTTCTTTTGCTGCAATCATTGTTTCTTTCATCCTGATGTACGTATGGCCAACTGTTTACGGTGGTCTGGTTAACTTCGGTGAAGGTATTCAGGGCATGGGCGAACTGGGTGCAGGTATCTATGCATTCTTTAACCGTCTTTTGATCCCAGTGGGTCTGCACCACGCTCTGAACTCAGTATTCTGGTTCGACGTTGCTGGCATTAACGATATTCCTAACTTCCTGGGTGGCGCTAAGTCTCTGGCTGAAGGTACTGCAACTGTTGGTGTAACAGGTATGTACCAAGCGGGCTTCTTCCCAATCATGATGTTTGGTCTGCCAGGTGCAGCGCTAGCTATCTACCACACGGCTAAGCCTGAGAACAAAGAAAAAGTAGCATCTATCATGATCGCTGCTGGTTTCGCATCGTTCTTTACCGGTGTAACAGAACCTCTTGAATTCTCATTCATGTTCTTGGCTCCTGGTCTGTATGTGCTTCACGCACTTCTGACTGGTATCTCTGTATACATCGCTGCATCTATGCAGTGGATTGCAGGTTTCGGTTTCTCTGCAGGTCTTGTTGACATGTTCTTGTCTACACGTAACCCGCTGGCTGTTAACTGGTACATGCTTATCGTTCAAGGTCTGGTTTTCTTCGGTGTTTACTATGCCGTGTTCCGCACCGCGATTGTTAAGTTCAACCTGAAAACGCCTGGTCGTGAAGACCTAGATGACGACGCTGAATCAAATGGCGTTGAAGCATCTAAAGAAACCAGCATCCTAGCTCGCCAGTATTTGAAAGCGTTGGGCGGTCACGACAACCTGACGACTATCGATGCATGTATTACTCGTCTACGTCTGACTGTTAAAGATGGCGCTCAGATCGACGAGAAAACACTGAAAGCACTAGGTGCGATGGGTGTTGTTAAATTGGGCACCAATAACCTGCAGGTTATCTTGGGTCCTTTGGCAGAAATCGTTGCTGGCGAAATGAAAAAAGTCGGCACAAGTGAAGACTTGACGGAAATCAAACTGCCTTAACTAAAATATACTGACTAAACAGTCAATATGGCCGGCCCTTAGCGGGGTCGGCTTTTTTTGGGCCGAATTCGGCCAAATCGTAGGGAAAAATACAAATGAATAAGACATTTAAGATGGGAATCTTATCTGCAGCGGTTGCTGCAGGTCTTGCTGGTTGTGGCGTTCTGCCTTCTGGCTCTGCACAACAAGCAACGGTAGATGCGTTGGCTTCTCAGCTGAACATTAGCTACGACGTTCAAACCAACCATGGCGCGCAAGAAGGTCTAGCATGTCAGGACATGGGCGCTGAGTGGGCATCTTGTAACAAAGTAAACATGACGGTTGTTAATGAAGGTGATGCCGTTACTAGCAATGATTGGACAATCTATCTGCACAGCATTCGTGTGTTCCTAGATGTCGCAAGCGACGACTTCACGATTGAACACCTAACGGGTGATCTTTACGCGCTGACGCCAACGCAATCTTTCGATGGTTTCGCGGCTGGCGAAAAAATCGAAATCCCCCTGATTGCGGAATACTGGCAGTTGTTTGAAACTGACTTTATGCCACGTGCGTATGTTGTTGCTGGTGATGCAACACCAAAAACTATCGCTTCAATGGACACTGAAAACGTTGATGCATTTGTTGCTGAAATCGATGGAGACAAGTGGAAACGCACGCCTGAAGACAACAATATCTTGGCAACCGCGGCATCGCGCTTTGCGAAAAACAGCGATGTAGCGCAACTGTCGGATGGTGCGATTGAAGCATCTATTATCCCAACACCACTGAAAACTAAGCAAATGCGTGGCGCTCTGCATGTTACGTCTGGCTTTGCCGTGACGAACAATGCCCTAGATGCTGACCAATTGGCGGCATTTGAAGATCGTGCAGCGCTTTTGGGTGTCAACGTAGACGGTGATATCGCACTTAACATCCATGTTGATGCGACAGCATTTAGCGGCGAAGAAGCGGTATCGGGTGCTTACAAGCTAGCAGTGAATGCAGCAGGTGTTGATGTTCTTGGTTTTGACCGTGTAGGTGCATTCTACGGTTTGCAATCACTGATGGCATTGATGGACAAAGACGACAGCGGCATGCTGCCATGGGTTGCGATTGAAGATGCCCCTCGCTTTGAATACCGCGGTGTGATGGTTGACGTTGCGCGTAACTTCCACTCAAAAGAAGCAATGCTGCGCACGATTGATCAGATGGCGGCGTACAAGCTGAACAAACTGCACCTTCACCTGACTGATGACGAGGGCTGGCGACTAGAGATCCCTGGCCTGCCAGAACTGACAGAAGTCGGCGCAGATCGTTGTCATGATTTGTCTGAAACCTCATGTCTTCTCCCACAACTGGGTTCAGGTCCAACAACTGAAAACTTCGGTTCAGGTTTCTTCTCTAAAGCGGATTACATGGAAATCCTGCGCCATGCGAAGGCGCGCGGTATTGAAGTGATCCCTGAAATCGATATGCCAGCTCACTCACGTGCTGCCGTTGTTTCTATGGAAGCACGCTACACCAAGTATGCAGAGCAAGGCGATCTGGCTAAAGCAGAAGAGTTCCGTCTGATGGATCCGTTGGATACATCAAATGTGACGACTGTTCAGCTTTATGACAAGCGCAGCTTCATCAATCCATGCATGGATTCATCAGTAAACTTCGTGGACAAAGTGATCACCGAAGTTAAAGCCATGCACGCGGAAGCAGGTATGCCTCTGACGACGTGGCATTTTGGTGGTGACGAAGCGAAGAACATCAAGCTAAACGCAGGTTTCCAAGACGTGAATGCAGCAGAGCCTGTTTCTTGGAAAGGTAACATTGATCTGAGCAAGGAAGACAAGCCTTTCGCTAAGTCGCCAGTGTGTCAAAAAGCGATTGCAGAAGGTGTGGCAGAAGATTTCGGTCACCTGCCAAGCTACTTTGCTGAGCGCGTAAGCAAGGTGGTTGCGGCGCATGATATTCCTAACTTCCAAGCGTGGCAGGATGGCCTGAAGTATTCGAAAGATGCATCAGCATTCGACACTGACAACGTTCGCGTTAACTTCTGGGACGTTCTGTACTGGGGCGGAGACGCATCGGCTTACGAGTGGGCGAATAAGGGTTATGACGTGATCGTGTCAAACCCAGACTACGTTTACATGGATATGCCTTACGAGGTTGATCCAAAAGAACGTGGTTACTATTGGGCAACCCGTGCTACTGATACGCGCAAAATGTTTGGCTTTGCACCAGAAAACTTGCCACAGAACGCTGAAACATCAGTAGACCGTGATGGTAATGGCTTTAACGGCAAAGGCACTGTGGAATCGAAAGGCTTTCACGGTTTGTCTGCGCAGCTATGGAGCGAAACCGTTCGTACTGACGAGCAGTATGAATTCATGGTGTTCCCGCGTGTCATTGCTGCTGCAGAACGCGCATGGCATAAAGCAGATTGGGAATTGGACTACCAAGCGGGTAAAGCCTTTAACCTTGATACCGACCACGTAAACAAAGACGCTCAGTTGCAAGATTGGACACGCTTTGCAAACGTAATGGGTCAACGTGAAATGGCGAAACTGGACGCGGCGGGTATTCAATACCGTATCCCAGTTCCTGGCGCTATGATTGAAGCAGGTAAACTGCACATGAACATCAGCATGCCTGGTCTGCCACTTCAGTACTCTGTAGACGGCGGTGAAACGTGGGCTGATTACGCTGCACCTGTTACCGTGTCCGACGCAAGCAATGTAAAAGTACGTGCATTGAGTGCTGACAAACAACGTGAAGGCCGTGTAGTGTCACTATAACGACACCTTATGACTCAGAAGCCCGCTATATGCGGGCTTTTTTTCGTCTCGACGTTCTGTAGAGGTTGAGTAAAACCTCGTGATCGTGGATCATTGACTTAATTTCATGTAGTTCTTCCTACGAGGTATTTTTTGATGAGTGAGTCTGAGGCTCGTCCAAGCAACTTTATCCGTCAAATCATCGATAAAGATTTGGCTGGTGGTGTTCATACAACAGTTCATACGCGTTTCCCTCCGGAGCCGAATGGGTATCTTCACATTGGTCACGCGAAGTCGATCTGTTTGAACTTTGGTATTGCTAAAGACTATCAAGGTCAATGTAACCTGCGTTTTGACGATACGAACCCAGAAAAAGAAGACATCGAATTTGTTGAATCAATCAAAAGCGATGTGAATTGGCTGGGTTTCCAATGGAGCGGCGAAGTGTGTTATTCGTCTGGCTACTTTGATCGTTTACACGGTTATGCCGTCGAATTGATCGAGAAAGGCTTGGCGTATGTGGAAGAGCTGAGTGCAGATGAAATCCGTGAATATCGCGGAACATTGACTGCACCGGGTAAGCACAGCCCATACCGTGAACGTAGCGTTGAAGAGAACTTAGCACTGTTCGACAAAATGAAGAACGGTGAATTCGCAGAAGGTAAAGCTTGCCTACGCGCGAAAATCGATATGGCGTCGCCGTTCATGGTGATGCGCGATCCCGTATTGTACCGAGTGCGTTTTGCCCACCATCACCAAACCGGTGATAAGTGGTGCATCTACCCAATGTATGACTTTACACATTGTATCTCTGATGCGCTTGAAGGCATTACACACAGCTTGTGTACGTTGGAGTTCCAAGATAACCGTCGTCTGTACGATTGGGTATTGGAAAATATCACCATTGAGTGTCAACCGCGCCAGTATGAGTTCAGCCGCCTGAATCTTGAATACACCGTGATGTCTAAGCGTAAACTTAGCCAATTGGTGAGTGAGAATCTGGTCCATGGCTGGGATGACCCGCGTATGCCAACGATCTCAGGTCTACGTCGTCGTGGTTACACGCCAACGTCTATTCGTGAGTTCTGTAAGCGCATTGGTGTCACCAAGCAAGAGAACACGATTGAGATCGGCTCTCTTGAGTCTTGTATTCGTGATGACTTGAACGACAATGCACCGCGTGCCATGGCCGTTCTCGATCCTATTAAGTTGGTGATTGAAAACTTCGATGGTGAGATTGAAACCTTGTCAGCGCCGAATCACCCGAACAAACCAGAAATGGGTGAGCGCCATGTGCCGTTCAGTCGTGAAATCTGGATTGAAGCTGAAGATTTCCGCGAAGAAGCGAATAAGAAATACAAGCGACTGGTACTAGGTAAAGAAGTGCGTCTGCGTAATGCATACGTGGTGAAAGCTGAGCGTTGTGATAAAGACGCAGATGGCAAGATCACGACGGTTTACTGTACTTACGATCCAGAAACCTTGGGTAAAGATCCAGCGGATGGCCGTAAAGTTAAAGGCGTAATTCACTGGGTATCTGCAGATGCAGGTTTACCCGCTGAAATCCGTCTTTATGATCGCTTGTTCACTGTGCCAAATCCTGGTGCTGCTGATGATTTCGCTGCAACAATCAACCCTGAGTCACTGACTGTGGTTCATGGCTTTGTTGAGCCTAGCCTAAAAGCAGCGGCTGCTGAGCAAGGTTATCAGTTTGAGCGCATGGGCTATTTCTGCACAGATCGTAAAGACAGCTCGGAAGATGCACTGGTCTTTAACCGCACCGTGGGTCTTCGTGACACTTGGGCGAAAATTGACGGCTAATACCAACCAGAAGCAGTACTCAGTCATTCTTGCCAATTATTACTGCGCAAATTTATGACCGCTTACTTAATCCGATTGGTGTATCACCCGTAGTAAACGAAAAAACCGGAGCATAAGCTCCGGTTTTTTATGCTTGCTATTTTAGTGACTAAAACAGACAGAGGCTGAATTACAAAGGTGACTTAAGAGCGTGCATCGTGCAGCGTTTCATCAGTATTACAGTCGCCTTCGATGCAGTGACCATAGAGATATAAGCTATGGTTTGTCAGACGTACATTGAAGCGAGTCGCAATTTCTCTTTGACGTTGTTCAATGACTTCATCTGTGAATTCAATCACTTTTCCGCAATCTAAACACACCAAATGGTCGTGATGCTGCTGCGTTGCGAGCTCAAATACTGATTTACCACCTTCAAAGTGATGACGGGTGACAATCCCAGCATCGTCAAACTGGTTTAGAACACGATAAACGGTAGCAAGGCCAATCTCCTCGCCAATATCAATCAATTTCTTATAGAGATCTTCGGCGCTGATATGCTGACAGTCCGGTTGTTGCAGGACTTCTAGGATTTTTAATCGTGGCAACGTGACTTTCAGTCCTGCGTCTTTCAGTGCCTTGTTATTATCTGACATCCGGTTCTTCCTACGTAATTGCTTTTTTCCCTGTAATTGTGAGAACGGGAAAAGTTGTGTGTTAGCGTAACAAATGTGATAAGTCGCCGCCAGTGTCACGCGATAAATAACTGACCTAATTGGTTGGTTTTGCGGCTTGTTGTTGTTAAGCAAAAATGGCACGATAAACTGGTTAGACCAGAAAGGGAGTTACTGTGTATAAATACTACAAACCAGGGATAGTGAAATTTGCGCTTAACTGCTGGCCACCATTTTGGGGGGCTGGCATTAAAATTCTAGAGATCAGCGATGATTTTCGTTTTGTTAAAATGCGTTTAAAGCTTCGCTGGTGGAATAAAAATGCCAACCGTACTCAGTATGGTGGCAGTATTTTTTCAATGACAGATCCAACTTATGCCCTGATGTTGATGGGGATTTTGGGTGAAAAATACTTTGTTTGGGACAAAGAAGCGGACATTAACTTCATCAAACCAGGTTCGTCGGATTTGTTTGCAGAATTTGTTATCTCGGAAGAAACAATTACTTCCATTCAGCATGCAACGGCCAGCGGCGACAAGGTGTTTCCCGAATTTGTTGTCAATGTTGTTGATGAGGGTGGCGAAGTCGTCAGTCGTGTCAGGCGGGTGCTGTATGTGCGAAAAAAGCCGAAGTACCGTCAAGAGCCTTAAGCATTTATCCAAACATCACGAATTTGCGAGGCTACACAAATAGCAGGCATAAAAAAACGCGCTCGGGGCGCGTTTTTTTGCCGCCGGAGGAGGGAATTAACCTTCCAATTCCGACAAGCACATTTCTTCGTGGATTTGTTTAACCCAAGTTTCAACGCGCTGTGCAGTTAGCTCTGGTTGGCGGTCTTCATCAACACATAGGCCAACAAAGTGGCTATCATCTACCAAGGCTTTCGATGCTTCAAACTCGTAGCCTTCAGTCGGCCAATGGCCAATGATAGTGCCACCTTTAGTCTCAACGATGTCACGAACGGTGCCCATCGCATCACAGAAATACTCTGCGTAGTCTTCTTGATCACCACAACCAAAAATCGCAACGAGTTTGGTTGAGAAATCAACTTGCTCAAGCTCTGGGAAAAAGTCGTCCCAGTCACACTGCGCTTCACCGTAATACCACGTTGGGATACCCAGTAACAGCAGGTCGAAGTTGTTGATGTCTTCTTTGCTGCTCTTAGCAATATCCTGAACGTGTACCAGTTGTTTACCCAGTTGTTTTTGAATCATCTTGGCGATAGCTTCAGTGTTACCTGTATCGCTGCCAAAGAAGAGACCTACGCTCGCCATAATAGAGAATACCTGTTTTCTGTTAGTCGAGATGCAATATACACATCCCAAATTCTAAAGTGTAGAAGAAGGACAAGCCTTCTTGCTGTTTTGGGTAAGATGCTGACAATCAGCCGATGCCTGCGCCTTCCCAGAAAAACTGAATCACGCCTTTGGTAATGAAACCTGCGCAACCTAAGAAAAGTACCAGCCAAACAATGCGTCGGCCAAAAGGCGGTACGTTCCCTTCCTTTAAAACGTCCTTGATTGCCATGCCGATGAAGAAGAAGATTGCTGCAAACAGCAGATCAAGTCCTATCGTTTCGAGCAATTCAAAATGCTCGTACAGCATTTCCCTCTCCTTTCGGAACCTATTTCGTCGCGCACTATATCACAACTCAGACCGGTCTGTTAACGCCCTGACTTTGTTAAAAAGCGAGTGATCACACGGGCAACTGTGTCGGGTTTTTCAGCGTGCAACCAATGTCCGGTATTCGCAATCACGTGCGCTTTTGCGTGAGGAAATTGGCGCTCGATGTCATCACGATGTTGCGCCGAAATGTAATCCGAATCCGCACCTTTCATAAATAACGTGTCACCGTCGAACTTGCCACTCGCGGGCCAGCCAGTAATGTCACTGTAGTTCACTTCCAATGCGTTAACGTTGAAGCGCCACCCAAACTCTCCGTTCTCTTGCTTTGCCAGTGACTTAAGTAAGAATTGGCGGACGCCGGGCTCTTGAATATGCTCTGCTAAACGCGCTTCCGCCTCTTTTCTATTTGAGATGGGGGATTGCACAGAAGCATTTAAACCCGAAAAAACGGCATCGTGTCGACGGACTTGGTAAGCGACGGGCGCAATATCCATGACCACCAATTGATCAACAAGATCGGGGCAGGTGATGGCAAGCATCATCGCGACTTTACCCCCCATGGAGTGACCGACGACGGAGACGCGATCAAGGCCTTGTTGAAACAAGAACTCTTTCACTGCATTAGCTTGTGAAAGGTAGTCTACCTGTTCAGAGCGCGGCGACTGTCCATGGTTCGGCAGATCAATTTGATAGACCTTATAATGCTCAGCCAATACGCGTGCGAGTCCCCCTAGGTTGTCCAGACTGCCAAAAAGTCCGTGGATCAACAGCAAAGGGTGTCCTTCTCCTTGGATCTTGTAGTTCAAAAACACCGTTCTTTTCTCTCAATATGAATCGTTTGCCGTAGAGTATACCTGTCTAACTCTGTATAATCGCCCCGTTGAATTGTAATTAGGACACGATGATCAAACGATGAAGACAATTGAGGTTGATGAAGAGCTATACCGGTACATTGCCAGCCAAACGCATCACATTGGCGAAAGTGCATCGGACATCCTGCGCCGCCTGTTAATGGCACCGCAGATGGAGCAAGAACCCGTTGCGACATTGACTCCCGCTAATAAGCCAAAGGGAATTGTTGTCAGCAAAGATGCGGGAAAACACGATTCTGTGGATCGCGTTAAAGAAATGCGCTCATTGTTGATCTCTGACGAATTTGCAGCGCAAGAAAGAGCGATCGGACGTTTTATGCTTGTTCTGTCAACACTTTATCGTATTGATGGTCCAGCGTTTTCAGAGGTTACTGCGTTGAAAGGCCGTACTCGCGTTTACTTCGCTGATAACGAGCAAACCTTGCTAGAAAGTGGCAAAACAACGAAACCTAAGCACATTCCGAGCACCCCGTTTTGGGTGATCACCAATACGAATACCGGTCGTAAGCGCCAGATGGTTGAGCAGCTGATGACTAAAATGGGTTTTGCTAGCGACATTACTGAAAAAGTTGTTGGCGAAATCTAAAGCTATCGCATAAATCACATCAAAATGCTTACTGCGAATAGATAAGATTGAACATAGAGGCTCTGTCATTGACGAGCCTCTTTGTATTTTTATGAATTAGATTTCCTGAAAGGATGCGAACTCATGGCTAGTTTTGATCGCGCGGGGCAACGTGCTCAGCAACAAGATCTTCATAACATTCCTCTATTGGTGTCGAACTATTTTCAGCTGACGCCGGATCCAAGCAACCCTGCTCATAAAGTCGAGTTTGGCACCTCGGGTCACCGTGGTAGTGCAGATAAATATACCTTCAATCAGGATCATATTCTGGCGATAGCACAAGCGATTGCAGATGTGCGCGCTGAGAAAGGGTTCACTGGTCCACTCTTCGTAGGTAAAGACACGCACGCATTGTCTGAGCCAGCATTTTGCTCTGTGGTAGAAGTGCTGGTCGCAAACGGCGTGAAAGTGATTGCGCAGGCAGACGGTGGTTACACGCCGACGCCGGGTATCTCTTATGCCATTTTGACGCACAACAAAACCAACGAGATGCAAGCAGATGGCATTGTTATTACGCCTTCTCACAACCCGCCTCAAGATGGTGGTATCAAATACAACCCGCCACATGGTGGTCCTGCGGAAGGTGAGCTAACGAAGGCCATTGAGCAACGCGCGAATGCGTTGATTGCAGCTGGCCTCAATGGCGTACGTCGCATCAGTTTTGCGCAAGCGACGGAGAGCGATCTGTTTATTGAAACGGATCTGGTCATGCCTTATGTGCGTGAGTTAGGTCAGGTTGTTGATATCGAAGCCATCAAAAAAGCCAACCTTCACATCGGCGTTGATCCACTAGGTGGTTCCGGTATTGATTACTGGAAAGCCATCGCAACGCATTACGAACTCGATATTACGCTAGTGAATGACGATATTGATCCGTCATTCCGCTTTATGTCATTGGATAAAGATGGCGTGATCCGCATGGATTGTTCGTCGCCTTCAGCAATGGCAGGACTGCTGGCATACAAAGATCAATATGATCTCGCGTTTGGTAACGACCCCGATTTTGATCGCCATGGCATTGTGACACCTGCGGGTTTGATGAACCCAAATCACTACCTCGCTGTGTGCATTGATTACCTTTATCAGCATCGCCCACAATGGGGCAGTGAAGTGGGGGTTGGGAAAACACTGGTATCAAGTGCGATCATCGACAAAGTGGTTGAGAATCTCGGCCGAAAACTGTGCGAAGTGCCTGTCGGTTTTAAATGGTTTGTTGATGGACTGTATAGCGGTGAATTAGGCTTTGGCGGGGAAGAAAGCGCAGGTGCATCATTCCTTCGTATGGATGGTACGCCATGGTCAACGGACAAAGATGGTATTTTACTTTGTTTGTTAGCCGCAGAAATCACTGCCGTCACCGGTAAAAACCCACAGCAGTACTATGACGCGCTAGCGGCAAAGTTTGGCGCGTCTTGTTATGCGCGTATCCAAGCGCCTGCCAACGGTGAGCAAAAAGCGGTACTGAGCAAGCTCTCCGCTGAGATGGTGACGGCTGAAACCTTAGCGGGTGATGCAATCACAGCCAAACTTACTCATGCGTCAGGCAATGGCCAAGCGATTGGCGGTTTGAAAGTCGCCACTGAATTTGGTTGGTTTGCGGCACGTCCGTCTGGCACGGAAGACATCTACAAGATTTACTGTGAGAGCTTCAAAGGCGACGAGCACCTTCGTGAGATCCAAGAAGAAGCGAAGAAAATCGTCAGCGAAGTGTTCAAAAGCGCAGGCCTGTAAACGTAGCCGCTAATGTTGTGTATAAAGCCACCGAAAATCGGTGGCTTTTTTAGTGGGGCTCAGGCCAAGTCTCGGGTACAACGAACCAGCGCACTCCCTGTTCATCGATAACATGCTGTGCACGTAACAATGGCAGCTTCAGTGTAAATTTATCAAGCTCATGAACTGATGGCGCTTCCATCCATTGATGACGGTGAAGATGATAAAAACGTCTATCACTGGGTAATTGAGAAGGCCAGCACCAATGCCCGCAAACCGCATCTGATGTCACTGACGGCGTAGTGACTTTATGTTTAGGAAGAAAAGGATTGGTATATAGCCTGCCTGGCATCAAGAGTTTTCGCTGGCTAATGGGATATTGCGGAAATTGCGAGAGGAATTCCTCGGTATTAGAAAGCAACAGTTGTTTGGTTGTCATCTTTTGATATTTCTTAGCCAGTGTATCTTTGCCGTTTGGGCCATGCCAGTCGGTATTAAACGCCAAATAAAATTTAACGGCCACTTCCCAATGTTCTAATTGGCCTTGCGGGTTTTCGACAATAAAATCGACAGCGCCAAGAGTACGTCCATCCTTGCTTACCTGTATTTCTTCTGTCACTAGCTGATAGCTTGGGTGTGAATGAATACATTGCTTAACCAGCCATTGATAATAAAAACCGATACGTTGACCGCCCTCATAGCCTGGCCAGTTCATCTTTGGCACACCTTGCCAGAATTGATGATCAAACTGATACCGTGAAGGTAGCTGCACAATAGTTTGCGTATTGGCTATCCAATTCATGTCTCGGGCAACTTGTGCTTTATCTGCAAACATGCGTAATGTCCATAACGTATTGACTGATTGAGAATTAACAGCTTATCGGAATGTGAGTTCACCTGCACGTCAATGCTGGGTAGAATGATTGAAAGTCATCGCCTGATCTAGGATCATAAATGAACAATTTTGAGCTCGAAACCCTCCTGAATGGTTTTTTAAAACCTCATTTGATTAAAGACTACTGTCCTAATGGTATGCAGGTAGAAGGTAAACCTGACGTGATGAAAGTCGTGACAGGTGTGACTGCTTCACAAGCATTGATTGATGCTGCGATTACCCATGGTGCTGATGCTGTGTTGGTTCACCACGGTTATTTTTGGCGTGGCGAGCCAGAGCCAATTAAAGGAATGAAGTTTCGTCGCATCAAGGCCTTGATTGAGCATGGGATCAACCTGTATGCGTATCATTTGCCACTTGATGTACATCCAGAAGTAGGCAACAACGCACAACTTGCTAGCCTACTGGGTATTGAACAACGCGGAGGATTGGAAGATGGAAATCCTAATTCTGTTGCGGTGTGGGGGGAGTTGCCCGATGCAATTACCGGTGATGCATTTTCTGCTTTGATTGAAAGTCGACTCAACAGAAAACCGCTGTTTATTAATGGTGGCAGTCATCGAAACATTAAACGTGTTGGTTGGTGTACTGGCGGCGGACAGGATTATATTGATTTGGCGGCAAGTAAAGGGATGGATGCGTTCATTTCAGGCGAGGTGTCAGAAAGAACAACTTTTTCTGCGAGAGAGCAGGGTATACATTATTTTGGTGCGGGGCATCACGCGACAGAGCGCTATGGTATTAAATCTTTGGGTGAGTGGTTGGCAGAAAATCATAAGATGGACGTCACCTTTATCGATATTGACAATCCAGTATAGGGTTCGCTAAATCTAATATTCTGGCGTAGATACTCATATTTAAAATAAAAAACGCCGCATTAAGCGGCGTTTTATTTAGCGATAAAACCTGGCTAGCTACGAAATTTAATCGCGATCTTTTAATGGTTTGAAATCACGTTGATCGTAACCAGTATATAGCTGACGTGGTCGGCCAATACGGTTTTGCGGATCGCTGTGCATTTCGTTCCAATGAGCAATCCAACCAATAGTCCGAGACATCGCAAAAATCACGGTGAACATGGACGCTGGAATACCGATTGCTTTCAGGATGATACCTGAGTAGAAATCGACGTTTGGATACAGTTTTTTCTCAACGAAGTACGGGTCAGAAAGCGCGATTCGTTCAAGCTCCATCGCTACATCCAACAATGGATCATTGATGTTGAGCTCATCAAGAACTTCGTGACATGCTTCATTCATTACTGTTGCACGAGGGTCGTAGTTTTTGTAAACACGGTGACCGAAGCCCATCAGGCGGAATGGGTCTTCTTTATCTTTCGCGCGCTCAATATACTCAGGAATATTGTCGACAGAGCCGATTTCTTCCAGCATCTTTAAGCATGCTTCGTTTGCCCCACCGTGTGCAGGACCCCAAAGGGATGCGATACCCGCAGCAATACATGCAAATGGGTTAGCACCAGAAGAGCCTGCCAAACGAACCGTTGAAGTTGATGCGTTTTGCTCATGGTCAGCGTGTAAGGTAAAGATCTTATCCATGGCTTTGGCAACGACTGGGTTGACGTCGTACTCTTCACACGGCGTAGCAAACATCATGTGTAGGAAGTTTTCGGCGTAGTCCAAATCATTGCGCGGATAAATGAACGGTTGGCCGATTGAGTACTTGTAACACATTGCCGCCAGCGTAGGCATTTTAGATAGCAGGCGGTACGCGGTAATTTCACGGTGTTCGTCGTTATTGATGTCGAGCGAATCGTGATAGAACGCTGCAAGAGCACCGACAACACCCACCATGACAGCCATAGGGTGTGCATCACGACGGAAGCCGTGGAAGAAGCTCGCAATTTGCTCGTGCACCATAGTGTGACGAGTAACAATCTTGCGGAACTCTTCGTATTGCTTACGGGTTGGGACTTCCCCATACAGAAGGATATAACAGACTTCTAAATAATCAGCGTTATTGGCTAATTGATCAATTGGAAAGCCTCGGTGCAATAAAACGCCAGCGTCACCATCAATATACGTAATTTGTGACTCACACGACGCTGTTGCAACAAAACCTGGGTCAAACGTAAAATAGCCATTTGCGCCCAACGCACGAACATCGATCACTTCCGGACCGACTGTGCCCCTTTTGATCGGCAGTTCGATAGGTGCTTTCCCTTCTATTTGTAGGGTAGCTTTCTTCTCTGCCATAACATTCTCCTTTGTTTTTATATAATCCTATCCCGGATACGGACCCCGTTGTTGTACCGATCGCTTCATAAGATGTCAATTTGCAGAAGTGATCTTTGTCGGGTGTACGCAAGTATCAAAAATATGTGCGTATTAAGTTAATGCTCTGTTTCGGGATTTCCGTCAATTTTATTGGTTTGTGTTTAAATGTTACGGGGCATATACTCTGCGGCAGGTCTCTGGATATTACATAATGCCGGGGCGTTTCGGGGCTCAAATCGATATTTTCTCTGCGTAAAACGGGGCTTGATCTGCAGTTAATAGCAGAAGACACCGTAAAACGTAATTAAAGATGTTGCAGGTCTGGCGCGATCGCGAAATGTATATGCAGAGAGTGTTATAACAATAATTGCTCAATGGAGCTGAGTGGGCCATATCGTGAAAGTAACAAAGCCAAGACCGGTAAACCTCGACCTTCAGACCATACGCTTTCCCATCACAGCGATAGCGTCTATCGTGCACCGCGTTTCGGGTGTCATCACCTTCTTCTCGGTTGCCATCCTTCTCTGGCTACTAAGCCTGTCATTATCTTCTCCAAGCGGTTTCGAAGCTGCAGCGGACATCGTTGATAGCTTTTTTGCCAAGTTCATACTTTGGGGCATCTTAACGGCGCTCGCTTATCACATTGTGGGTGGTATTCGCCACTTACTGATGGATATGAAGTATTTCGAAGAACTTGAGTCAGGAAACATGAGCGCGAAAGTGGCATTCGGCATTACTGCCGTGCTGTCTGTTTTAGCTTGGGGGTTAGTATGGTAGGACATGTATCTTCATTTGGTAGAAACGGTGTTCATGATTTTATCTTGATCCGTGCCACTGCCATCATCATGACACTTTACACATTATATATGGTGGGCTTTTTTGCATTTGGTCCAGACCTGACTTATCAAAGTTGGATTGAGTTTTGGGGCCAGACAAGCAACAAAGTATTCACCATGCTAGCGCTGGTTTGTGTGCTTATCCATGCGTGGATTGGCATGTGGCAAGTGCTGACGGACTACATCAAGCCGACATTGGTTCGCGCTCTGATGCAGTTTGGCATAGTAGCACTGCTTTTTGTCTACCTGTTGACTGGCTTTTTCGTATTGTGGGGTGTGTAAGTGAGTATTCCAGTAAGAGAATTTGACGCAATTGTCATTGGTGCTGGCGGCGCAGGTATGCGTGCTGCACTACAAATTTCAGAGCAAGGCCTTTCTTGTGCGTTGCTTTCAAAAGTATTTCCAACCCGTTCACATACTGTTTCTGCGCAAGGCGGTATTACGGTAGCACTAGGTAATTCCCATGAAGATAACTGGGAATGGCATATGTATGACACCGTTAAAGGCTCCGATTATATTGGTGACCAAAACGCAATTGAATACATGTGTAAAACCGGCCCTCAGTCAATTATCGAATTAGAAAAAATGGGCCTTCCATTTTCTCGCTTCGAAGATGGCAGTATTTACCAACGCCCATTTGGTGGTCAGTCAAAAGCCTTTGGTGGCGAGCAAGCGGCTCGTACTGCCGCTGCTGCTGACCGAACCGGCCACGCACTGCTGCACACTCTTTACCAACAGAACATCAAAAATAAAACAATGATCTTTTCTGAGTGGTATGCACTGGATTTGGTGAAAAACCAAGACGGCGCGGTAGTTGGTTCAACAGCAATGTGTATGGAAAGTGGTGAGATTTGCTACTTCAAAGCAAAAGCAACCGTCATGGCAACAGGCGGCGCAGGTCGTATTTATCAATCCACTACGAATGCTCACATCAATACTGGTGATGGTGTTGGTATGGCGTTGCGTGCTGGCGTTCCAATGCAAGACATGGAAATGTGGCAGTTCCACCCAACAGGCATCGCTGGTGCAGGTGTATTGGTCACAGAAGGCTGTCGTGGTGAAGGTGGTTACCTTCTCAATAAAGACGGCGAGCGCTTCATGGAACGTTATGCACCAAACGCGAAAGACCTTGCAGGTCGCGACGTTGTTGCACGTTCAATGATGGTTGAAATTCGTGAAGGCCGTGGCTGTGACGGCCCTTGGGGTCCGCACCTTAAGTTGAAATTGGACCACTTGGGTAAAGATGTTCTCGAAGCACGCCTACCAGGTATTCTTGAGTTGTCTCGCACCTTTGCACACATTGATCCCATTAAAGAACCGATTCCAGTCATTCCAACCTGTCACTACATGATGGGCGGTATACCGACTCAGATTTCTGGTCAAGCTATCAAGCAAGATCCGAACGGCAACGATGTTGAAATTCAAGGTCTGTTTGCTTGCGGAGAAATCGCGAGCGTTTCTGTTCACGGTGCGAACCGTCTTGGCGGCAACTCGCTACTTGATTTGGTTGTCTTCGGCCGTGCGACGGGTCTTCACCTTGGTGAAACGCTGGCAGCACAAGTTGAAGCGCGTGATGCATCAGAATCTGACATTGAAGCGTCTCTAACTCGAGTGAATCGTTGGAATTCAACGCCGAAGGGTGAAGACCCAGTTCAAATTCGTAAAGATCTTCAGTCTTGCATGCAAAACAACTTCTCGGTCTTCCGTGAAGGTGAAGCCATGGCAAAAGGTCTGGAAGAGCTTAAAGTTATTCGCGAGCGCCTTAAAGAAGCGCGTCTTGATGACAATTCAAGTGAATTCAACACTCAGCGTATTGAGTGTTTGGAGCTTGATAATCTGATGGAAACTGCGTTGTCTACGGCAGTTGCAGCGAATTACCGCACCGAGAGTCGTGGCGCACATGCTCGCTTTGACTACCAAGAGCGAGATGATGAAAACTGGCTATGCCACACCATCTACAACCCAGAAACTGAAGCGATGACGAAACGTGATGTCAACATGACACCGATTCATCGTGATACGTTTGTGCCTAAAGCGCGTACATACTAAGGGAGGTAGTTAATCATGAAACTGAATTTTTCTGTATACCGTTACAACCCAGATGTTGATGATGCGCCGCACATGAAAGGGTACGCCCTTGAAGTGCCTGAAGGCTCGGATATGATGGTTCTCGATGCGCTTATTTTGCTTAAAGAGCAAGATCCGACGCTTTCGTTTCGCCGCTCTTGCCGCGAAGGGGTATGTGGTTCCGACGGCATTAACATGAATGGTAAAAATGGCTTGGCATGTATCACGCCGTTATCAGCATTGACTGATAAATCGAGCATTGTGATTCGTCCTCTACCAGGTTTGCCTGTCGTACGTGACCTTATTGTTGACTTGACGCAGTTCTATCAAAACTATGAACGCGTTAAGCCGTACCTAATTAATGACAGTATTCCACCCGCGCGTGAAAACTTGCAATCGCCTGAAGATCGCGCACATCTTGATGGGCTGTACGAATGTATCATGTGTGCATGTTGTAGTACGTCATGCCCATCATTTTGGTGGAACCCAGACAAATTTGTCGGCCCGGCAGGCCTGTTGGCTGCGTATCGCTGGTTAATTGACAGTCGTGATACTGCGACCGAAGAACGTTTATCAGATCTGGACGACGCTTTTAGTGTTTTCCGTTGCCATAGCATCATGAACTGTGTAAATGTTTGTCCTAAAGGACTAAACCCGACAAAAGCTATAGGCCATATTCGCTCCATGCTGCTTAAGCGCGCGGTGTAATATCGGGTTCTGTACCTACATGATTTAAGATTTAGGCTCCTCGCGAGAGGAGCTTAAAAGGAACGCCGGTTAACCTCCGGTTGTGGTAATACATATAACTAAGTGGTTAAGGGATAACAATGCAAAATGGCGTGATGAAGGCTTGGTTAGAGTCTTCTCATTTGGCTGGCGCCAATGCAACTTACGTAGAAGACCTCTACGAACTGTACCTCAGTGACCCCGAGTCTGTAGATAGCGAATGGCAAGCAGTGTTTAATGAGCTGCCTGTTGTGAATGGCAACGCACCCGAGCAACCCCACTCAAGAGTTCGTGAATACTTCCGTAGGCTCGCCACCGAGACAGCGCATTTTAGTGCCTCAGTCAGTGATCCGGATGTCGATGCGAAACAGGTCAAAGTATTGCAGTTAATCAATGCTTACCGTTTCCGTGGACACCAACAAGCAACATTGGACCCATTAGGTATTTGGCAACGTGAACGCGTTCCAGATCTGGATCCATCTTTTCACTCTCTCAACGAAGAAGACTTCGAAGAGACCTTCAACGTAGGTTCTTTTGCCATTGGGCAAGAGAGCATGAAACTTGCCGACCTTTATGATGCTCTGAACAAAACCTATTGTGGTTCTGTCGGCGCAGAATATATGCACATTACTGACACAGACGAAAAACGTTGGATCCAACAGCGCTTAGAATCTGTTGTTGGCCAGCCTAAATTTTCAACCGACGAGAAAATGGCGTTGCTTGAAGAGTTAACAGCTGCAGAAGGCTTGGAGCGCTACTTAGGCGCGAAATTCCCTGGTGCAAAACGATTCTCTCTTGAAGGTGGCGATGCACTGATCCCAATGGTGAAGGAAATTATTCGCCAAGCTGGTACAAACGGTGTGCGTGAAGTCGTTGTTGGTATGGCCCACCGTGGTCGTCTGAACATGCTCGTCAACGTTCTGGGGAAAAAGCCTTCAGAGCTATTTGATGAGTTTGCGGGCAAACATGGTGAATCTTGGGGTACGGGCGACGTTAAGTACCACCAAGGCTTCTCTTGTGACTTTGCAACACCTGGTGGCGATGTTCACTTGGTGATGGCATTTAACCCTTCACACCTAGAAATTGTTAATCCAGTGGTTATCGGCTCTGTCCGAGCTCGTCAAGATCGCTTGGGCGATAAAGACGGTTCAACCGTATTGCCGATCACTATTCATGGTGACTCTGCGATTGCTGGTCAGGGTGTGGTGCAAGAAACGTTCAACATGTCACAGGCCCGAGGCTTTCGTGTTGGCGGTACCATTCGCATCGTTGTGAATAATCAAATTGGTTTTACGACGTCTAATCCGCACGACATGCGCTCTACGCAATATTGTACAGATATAGCGAAGATGGTTCAGGCTCCAATTCTGCATGTAAACGCAGATGATCCTGAAGCTGTCGCGTTTGTTTCTCGTTTAGCGTTGGATTATCGCAGTACCTTTAAGCGTGATGTTGTTATTGATTTGGTGTGCTATCGCCGCCATGGTCACAACGAAGCCGATGAGCCAAATGCAACTCAGCCACTGATGTACCAAAAAATCAAAAAACACCCAACACCGCGTAAAATCTACGCCGATGTTTTGGCCGATCAAAAGGTTGCCGATCTAGAGAAAGCGACGTACCTCATCAACGAATACCGTGATGCGCTTGATCGCGGTGAGCATGTTACGAAAGAATACCGCCCTATGGCGCTTCATTCGGTTGATTGGTCTCCGTATTTGGGTCATGACTGGACTATCGAGTGGGCGAATACCTTCGATATGAAACGATTGGTCGAGATTGGTCAGCGTCTCACGCAATATCCTGAAAGCCATAAGCTTCACAGCCGTGTCGAAAAGCTAAATAACGATCGTATTGCGATGGTTAACGGTGAAAAAGCACTGGACTGGGGTATGGCAGAAACACTGGCTTACGCGACTATTGTTGATGATGGAAAACGTATTCGTATCAGTGGGCAAGACGCAGGACGTGGAACTTTCTTCCACCGTCACTCTGTGTTGCACAATCAAACTGATGCAAGTACCTATATTCCACTTGCTAACGTTCATGATAAACAAGGTCCGTTCCAAGTGTTTGACTCGGTATTGTCTGAAGAGGCAGTGCTGGCATTTGAATACGGCTATGCAACGGCAGAACCGGGTGGCTTAACCTTGTGGGAAGCTCAGTTTGGTGACTTTGCAAACGGCGCCCAAGTGGTGATTGACCAATTTATTAGCTCTGGTGAGCAAAAGTGGGGCCGTATGTGTGGTCTGACTATGCTTCTGCCGCACGGCTACGAAGGTCAAGGCCCTGAGCACTCATCTGCACGTTTGGAACGCTACCTTCAGCTTTGTGCTGAACAAAACATGCAAGTGTGTGTGCCATCAACACCAGCGCAAATCTATCACATGATTCGTCGTCAAGTGTTTCGTCCAATGCGTCGTCCGCTGGTGGTCATGTCTCCTAAGTCGTTGCTGCGTCATCCGCTGTGTACATCGTCCTTGGATGAACTCGCGAATGGTAATTTCCAAGCAGCAATTGGTGAAGTGGATGATTTGGATGCCAATGCCGTGAAACGTGTCGTTATGTGTTCGGGTAAGGTGTACTACGACTTGCTTGAAACAAGACGCAAAGAAGAAATTAAAGACATCGCCATTGTGCGTATTGAGCAACTGTATCCGTTCCCGAAAGAGGACCTACAAGCGGTTATCAGTCAATATGTTAATGCCAAAGACTTTGTGTGGTGCCAAGAAGAGCCTCAAAATCAGGGCGCTTGGTATAGCAGTCAGCACAATTTCCGAATGGCAATTCCGGCGGATTCAACGCTGAGCTATGCGGGACGCGCTGCGTCTGCATCTCCTGCTGTTGGTTACATGTCTGTGCATTTAAAACAACAAAAAGCGTTGATTGAAGACGCTCTTACCCTGAATTAAGAACTAGAAAGCTAAGGAAATAAACGATATGACAATCGAAATTCTGGTTCCCGACCTACCCGAGTCTGTCGCAGATGCGACAGTGGCTACTTGGCACAAGAAGCCGGGCGACGTCGTAACACGCGACGAGGTTCTGGTGGATATTGAGACCGATAAAGTGGTTCTCGAAGTGCCAGCACCTGAAGATGGTGTGTTGGAAGCGATTATCGAAGTGGAAGGTGCGACGGTACTTTCTAAGCAACTGCTTGCAAAAATCAAAGCAGGTGCAGTTGCGGGTGAACCAACTCAAGATGTTCCTGTAGCTTCTGAGTCATCACCAGATAAACGCCATACCGCGTCTCTTACCGAAGAGCAGAACGATGCACTTAGCCCTGCAGTTCGTCGTCTTCTTGCAGAGAACAACGTTAACCCAGACCAAATCAAGGGTTCAGGTGTAGGCGGGCGTATTACGCGTGAAGACATCGATGCTTTCTTGAAAAATGGTGGCGCTAAAGCGGCTCCAGCACCTGCACAAGTGAAAGAAGAAACGCCAGCTCTAGGTCATCGCAGTGAAAAGCGTGTGCCTATGACGCGTCTTCGTAAGCGTGTTGCTGAACGTTTGCTTGAAGCAAAAAACAGTACCGCCATGCTGACAACCTTCAACGAAGTGAACATGAAACCTATCATGGACATTCGTAAGCAATACAAAGATGTGTTCGAAGAGCGTCATGGTATCCGCCTCGGTTTCATGTCTTTCTATGTAAAAGCCGTGGTTGAAGCGTTGAAACGCTACCCAGAAGTGAATGCATCAATTGACGGTGAAGAGATTGTTTACCACAACTTCTTTGATGTCAGCATGGCTGTTTCTACGCCACGCGGCTTGGTGACACCAGTACTGCGTGACTGTGATCGTCTTGGCTTGGCTGATGTTGAAAAAGGCATTAAAGAGCTAGCGCTTAAAGGTCGTGATGGCAAATTGACCGTTGATGATCTGACTGGCGGTAACTTCACTATCACCAACGGTGGTGTGTTTGGCTCGCTGATGTCGACACCGATCATCAACCCGCCTCAGGCTGCTATCCTTGGTATGCACAAGATCCAAGAACGCCCAATGGCGATTAACGGCAAAGTTGAAATCCTGCCAATGATGTACCTTGCTCTTTCTTATGACCACCGCCTGATTGACGGACGCGAGTCTGTTGGTTTCTTGGTGACGATTAAAGAGCTTTTAGAAGACCCAACGCGTTTGCTGCTTGACGTATAAGCAGTCCCGGCTTTAGTCGGTTTACAGGGGGCATGGTAGCCCCCTGTTTGGAAAGCAATTAGACCTATAATATGGAATTGACACGGATAGAACATCATGAATCTGCACGAATATCAGTCAAAACAGCTATTTGCTGAATATGGGCTGCCTGTATCCGAAGGGTACGCCTGTGACACTCCTCAAGAAGCAGCCGAAGCGGCTGACAAGATTGGCGGCGACAAATGGGTCGTTAAATGCCAAGTACATGCTGGTGGCCGCGGTAAAGCGGGCGGTGTGAAGCTTGTTAGCAACAAAGAAGAAATCAAAGCGTTTGCACATAACTGGCTGGGTAAAAACCTAGTGACTTATCAAACAGATGCTAACGGTCAACCTGTCAGCAAAATTTTGGTTGAAGAGTGCACAGATATTGCTAAAGAGCTGTATCTGGGTGCGGTTGTAGACCGTGGCACACGTCGCGTTGTTTTCATGGCATCTACTGAAGGTGGTGTGGAAATAGAAAAAGTGGCTGAAGAAACGCCAGAACTGATCCACAAAGCAGCTATTGATCCATTGGTTGGCCCTCAGCCATACCAAGGTCGTCAATTGGCCTTTAAGTTGGGTCTTCAAGGCGAGCAAATTAAGCAGTTCACCAAAATTTTCATGGGTATTGCTAAGCTGTTCATCGAGCGTGATGTTGCACTGGTAGAAGTTAACCCACTGGTCATTACAGACAAAGGCAACTTGCATTGTTTGGATGCCAAACTGACCATCGACAGCAACGCTGTTTATCGTCAGCCTAAAGTGCGTGAAATGCACGATCCAAGTCAAGACGATGCGCGTGAAGCGCATGCCGCTCAGTGGGAACTGAACTATGTCGCATTGGATGGCAGCATCGGCTGTATGGTTAATGGTGCAGGCCTAGCAATGGGCACGATGGACATCGTGAACTTGCACGGCGGTAGCCCAGCAAACTTCTTGGATGTTGGCGGCGGCGCGACCAAAGAGCGTGTTACTGAAGCATTCAAAATCATCTTGTCTGACGACAACGTGAAAGCCGTTCTGGTTAACATCTTCGGCGGTATTGTTCGCTGTGACCTGATTGCAGACGGCATCATTGGTGCAGTGGAAGAAGTGGGTGTCAAAGTCCCAGTTGTTGTTCGCCTTGAAGGTAACAATGCCGAACTTGGAACTCAAAAACTGGCCGATAGCGGCCTGAACATTATTGCTGCGACCTCACTGACTGAAGCAGCTGATAAAGTTGTTGCTGCAGCGGAGGGCAAATAATGTCTGTTTTGATCAATAAAGATACCAAAGTTATTTGCCAAGGTTTTACCGGTGGCCAAGGTACGTTCCACTCTGAGCAAGCGCTTGAGTACGGTACGCAAATGGTTGGTGGTGTATCTCCAGGTAAAGGTGGCACGACTCACCTAGGTTTACCTGTGTTCAACACGGTTGCAGAAGCAGTAGAAGCGACAGGCGCAACAGCGTCAGTTATCTACGTACCTGCACCATTTTGTAAAGATGCAATCCTTGAAGCGATTGATGCTGGTGTTGAGCTTATCGTGACCATCACAGAAGGCATTCCTACACTGGATATGCTGGAAGTAAAAGTTAAGTTAGACGAAGCTGGCGTTCGCATGATCGGTCCAAACTGCCCAGGCGTTATCACACCGGGTGAGTGTAAGATTGGCATCATGCCTGGTCATATTCACAAGCCAGGCAAAGTGGGTATTGTTTCACGTTCAGGTACGCTGACTTATGAAGCGGTTAAGCAAACCACTGACGAAGGTTTCGGCCAATCTACTTGTGTAGGTATTGGTGGTGACCCAATCCCAGGTTCAAACTTTATCGATATCCTTGAGATGTTTGAGAAAGATCCAGCGACGGAAGCGATTGTGATGATCGGTGAAATCGGTGGGACAGCGGAAGAAGAAGCAGCAGCTTACATTAAAGCTAACGTGACTAAACCAGTTGTTTCTTACATCGCAGGTGTGACCGCTCCTCCGGGTAAACGTATGGGCCATGCCGGTGCGATTATTTCTGGCGGTAAAGGTACAGCAGAAGACAAGTTTGCTGCACTGGAAGCTGCAGGTGTTAAGACTGTTAAGAGTCTTGCTGACATCGGTAAAGCGCTACGTGAAACCACGGGCTGGTAATACGGCAAGTAATTAGTTAATAAAAAGCCGCTCTCGTTGTAGAGCGGCTTTTTTTCGTCTGCATAGAATCAGTCGGGGGAATGGTTTGGCGCTATTCTGCTTGTTTGCGGAACTGGCTGATAAAAAACAATAGGCCCGCAACAACCACGACAGAGGGGCCTGCTGGTGTGTCTTGAAACCATGAAAGGGCAATACCACCCATCACTGCAATGACCCCGATTAGGCTTGCCAGAAATGCCATTTGTTCAGGGCTAACGGCGAATCGTCTTGCTGTCGCGGCAGGAATAATCATCAACGATGTAATAATCAGCGCACCAACAAACTTCATCGCAATAGCGATAACCAGACCTACCATTAACATCAAAATCAGTTTTAGGCGATCAACGTTGTAGCCATCGACGCGCGCCATGTCTTCATCTACGGTAATGGCCAGCAATGGACGCCAAAGCGAATATAGTGCGATAGAAACAAGGGTACAGCCACCTGCTATAAGCCCGAGATCGGCATAAGTGACAGAAAGCAGATCGCCGAATAGGTATGACATTAAATCAACCCGCAAGTCGTCAACAAAACTGATTGAGACTAAGCCTAACGACAATGAAGTATGCGCAATGATGCCAAGCAGGGTATCCGTAGATACACTGCTTTTTCTTTGCAATGCCACCAACAGGATAGCAATGGTTAAGCAACTTGCTATTAAGGCGAGATTTAGGCTCACTTGCAGCATAAAACCTAAGGCAAGGCCAAACAAAGAGGCATGAGCCAAGGTATCGCCGAAATAGGCCATCTTTCGCCAAACAACAAATGAGCCCAAAGGCCCAACGGCCGCTGCAATACACATGCCCGCCAACAGAGGGATGGCAAGAAATTCCAACATCTTAATGGTCTCCGTGCTTGCAAGGTCCGACAGGGTTGCCAGATAGGTCGTGGTCGTGGTTGTGATGGTGATGATAGAGCGCCAACTGTTCACTCTCTTGTCGACCAAAAAGCGCCACGTATTCAGGGTGAGTTGAAATGGCATCAGGCTCACCTGAGCAACATATGTGGTGTTGAAGGCAGATGACTTCATCTGTTTTTGCCATCACCAAATGCAAATCATGAGAAACCATTAAAATACCGCAGTGAAGGGTTTCTTTTAACTTGGCAATTAGGCTATACAGCTCGAGTTGTCCCGCCACGTCAACACCTTGGACAGGTTCATCAAGCACTAATAGGTCCGGCTTTTTCAACACAGCGCTTGCCAAAAGAACACGCTGCATTTCCCCTCCTGAAAGGGTATGCATATTGGCGTGCAGTAACTTCATAGCACCGACTAGGCTAAGTGCATCTTGAATCGATGCACTGGTTGCTTTAGGGCAAAGCTTGAGGAAGCGATCAACACGCAAAGGCAAACTTTCGTTTAGCCGAAGCTTTTGCGGAACATATCCGATTTTTAGCTGAGGCAGACGCTCAATCGTTCCTTCCGTGGGCGCATTGAGTCCAATCACGGTTTTCACCAGCGTAGACTTGCCTGCCCCATTTGGGCCAATTAGGGTAGTGATCTTATCGCGATAAAGAGAGAGCGAAATGCGATCTAGCACGCTCCTACCATCAAAGATGACCGAAACGTTATTTAGCGTAACCAAGGATGCGGACATAAATTGGACATGATGTTTAAATTGAAATGTTATAATATAACATTTCCTGTCGTATTAAAATGTTGGCCCCAAAACTCATGATAATCACCCGTTGCTTCCAAATTCTGACGATGTTATTTCTCGTCATTTCAATGTCAGCATATGCATCACAGCCTTCTATCGTGACAACGATTAAGCCACTCGGCTTGATTGCTCATGATATTGCAGGCGATCTAGCAACGGTTGATGTCCTGCTACCGGACAATGCTTCACCGCATGATTACGCATTAAAACCGTCTGACATAAAAAAACTTCGCGATGCAGATCTTGTGGTTTGGGTGGGTCCAGAGGTCGAACTATTTTTAGAAAAAGTGTTGAGTGGTCAGCCCAATACACTCAGGTTAATTACTTACGAAGGTATGCCTGTTCGCCATTATGGGGAAGACAGCCATGAGAAGCATGATGATCACGGCCATAGTCATGACGGGATTGATGGACACATTTGGCTTGGTCCAGACCAAAGCAAAGTGATTGCGAAAGCCATTAAAAACGCGCTTTCACAACGAGACCCCGCTCATGCGGCGGACTATCAGGCAAACTACGATAAATTCTTAGCGGAAGTGACTCAGGCGCAAACGAGAATTGCGAAAAGTCTTGATGCAAGTTCTTCCAAAGGCTATTTCTTGTTTCACGATGCTTATGGGTACTTTGAAAGTGCGTTTGGGCTTAAACCTGCTGGGCACCTGACCATTAACCCGGATAGAAAACCGGGTGCACGAACCTTGGTTTCCATTCGAAGTGCATTGATGGAAGATCAAGCACAGTGTGTGTTTTCAGAACCCCAGTTTAATCCGGGCTTGGTGAAGAGTGTGGTGAAAGGAACACAAGCAAAAATCGTATTGCTTGACCCGATGGCACAAGATATGTCGCTCGTTGATAACCACTATGTTGATTTCCTCAACGCCCTAGGTAAAAGCTACGCTGATTGTTTTTCGCTGTAAGCAATTTTCAGTAAGATAATTGAAGCGAAGCGGCAATTTTGTTTGCGATTTTAGGCGTTTGGACGCAAGGTCTGCGATTAGTTGCGAGAGTGATATGCATCGCATTGATGTTCTCGATCAACTTAAATGTCACTAAAAGCTGACAAGATGTGGCGAGATCAGAATAACGCTAAGTAAACGATGTTCTCACAGTATCAACGCTTTCTAACCAAATCGCTTATTATCTCCATTGTGTTGGTGATGCTTGCAACAGCACCAATCCGAGCTGTTGCATCGGCTGTTTTTTATGCATTTCCTTTAACTGGCGAGAAGCAATCTAACAATGTGGTTGATGTGGAGTACACGCCTAATTACGGAGTATGGTTGCTTGATAGCCATGGAAATGTCAGTTTCTATGATGGTGTTCACTACCATTCTCTTTCTCAGTTTTTACCGCTTCCGTCTTATCCCATCTCGCGTATTTCGGCGTTTGATGACTCGCTTTGGTTTATCGCCAATAGCGCTTTGTTTCGCTATGACATTGAATCGAATGCGTTAGAGATAATCCCCTTAGGGGAGGCTGAGTCAGTCACAGATATCGCGTCAGACCCACGCTATTTGTGGGTTTCTACCTCATCAAACTTGTTTCGAATTCCTTTCGCGACATCTTCAGCAGAAAATCTAGGACACATGCCTTTGGCGAGGTTATTTGAGAGCCAAAACAAGGTGATTGGTCTGAGTGAATCAGCATTAATCGATGTTCATACCGGCAAAAAGGTGTTTGCGTTAGCTGATAATGTTTCGGTGAAATCCGCCTATGAAAGTGAGGGTGCACTGTGGCTGGGTTCTCAACAGGGCCTTTTTCACGTTGTCGATGGGACAATATCGTCTCACTTTTTGAAAGATACCTCAGTGAATGTGGTTGAGGAAACCAGCGAAGGTCTGTGGGTCGGGACAGATAGCGGTCTTTATTTAGGTACATCGAGAAGCAATAACGCCATCCAGTTTGAGCACATTGATGGGGAGATTGATGATGCATACAGCTTATCGGGCGAACAGATCTTTGATATTGAGACTGGCCGATCAGGAGGCATTTGGTTATCGACAGAAAATGCGCTTAATTATCGTTCGCCAGCGGCACAAAGCGTTCATCGTTTCCCGTTACACGCAATGATGCCGGACTGGGGAGATGCAAGCATTTCGTCAATGGTGACCTTAGGTAATAAATACTATTTAAGTGCCAGAAACAAACTTGTTGCGCTAGATAAAGATCTCAAACCCACTAAGTCCGCCAAACTCAACCTTGTGATTGAAAGCATGAGTGCTTTAGATGACCGCCTATGGATAGCTTCTGCTTCTGGGTTAAGTGCGTTGGATCCTGACACCTTGCAACCTCTAGAAAACATGTCTCCTCCACGATTAGATAACGTATCGATTGACCATGTGATTGCAGACACTCACTCGTTATGGCTTGTTTCTGGCAAGCAGGTTTTTCGCTATTGGCCAGAAAGTAAAACGCTCATCGATTTTGGCTCCGATTGGTCGGATACGCCTTACACTCAACTGAATGCCGTACTTGACCTCGATAAACAGGGGACATGGTTGGGAACCAGTGAAGGTTTACTTTTCTATTTCGATGGTCAGTTTCAAACCAAATTAACGCGAGAAAAAATCGGTATCATAAAGTCTATCAGTATTGATGGCAGTGATAACCTTTGGATGCTGACGGAGCGCGGCGTATTTAAATACAGGATGGATGGCACAGTTGCACCCCAGCTCATATTCAACAGTGATATTGAGGCAAGGGCTAAATGTTTTGTATTGTCTGAGCATGCGGCCTTTATTGTGACCACAAAAGGCATTAACCGCATTGATTTAGCATCGTATCAACAGCACTACATCCAGGGAGGCAACCAGACCACTTCAGCGGCTTCGCTGCGCCATCTGTGTCAGATCGAGAATAAAGCAATGTTAATCGCAGGTGACTATGGGGTGTTTTCACTTTCCTTTGAGATGTTAGAAGCTCTATTTGAAGCGCCACTTCGGACTTCGTCTATTGGTTCGATATCGGTGAATGGCAGACCATGGAGGCTTGGTGGCACGAATCTGGACAATATCTCTTTGCCAAGCAAAGCTTCGCTGATGATAGACATTGGTAAGATGCCGTTCGGCAAGCACGAAAGCATTGAGTATCGGCTCGATGGCGTTAGCGATGATAATTGGCACACGACTAAAGATCAGCAACTTCTCTTTAGTGCGCTTGAGTCGGGCCGCTATACACTGATGATTAAAGAGCCCATCCAAGGGGGGCAGTCTTCTGAACGAACGTTGATTACGTTAAACGTGGCTGCCCCTTGGTATGAAAGACTTGGGTATGTATTGATCTTAATAATGGGTATGGGAATACTTGCTATTTGGTATTTCCGAAGAAAAACCGCCATTGTCAAAGCCCACAATGTTCAGCTTCGCCACACTGTTCACCAAAAAGTGATAGAGATAGATAGGCGTCAAATGCTTGCTAAAGGTTCTGATGGTCAAGGTGATGACACAGCGGATGATATCGTTAAAGCCCCATATATGCCCTCTAATGACGTCACTTTGGACACATCTCTGACCGGGGAGATATTCTCTGAAGAAGCAAGACAGACGGCGGAAGAGTCGAAGCAATGGAAAGAAAGGGCGTTAAGTGAAATTGCTATACATTTTCACAACCCTGATTACTCACCTACCGTATTGGCTAAAGCGCTCTTTATCTCAGAGCGAAGCTTGCAACGACGGTTTAAGACAGAGTTAGGTTATACCTTTAAAGAAGCATTAATCAGTGCAAGGCTAGCCAATGCTAAGCGCATGCTGTCTCAAGGCGATAAGATCACAAATGTAGCAGTAGCATGTGGGTTTAACGAACCGTCTTACTTTACCAAATCTTTCAAAGCAAAGTACGGATGTACGCCATCGCAGTTTCGGGAATTATGTGAGAGTGAGAAGGGGTAGGTAAACAAGGTGGAAAAAAAAGAGCGTGGTATAGCCGACTGACTATACCACGGGCGTCAAAGACACCTTCGCTTGCTGCCGGAGGTGTGTGGGAGTCCCTCACACCATCTGGAATTAACTTGAGTTCATTTAAACGGTTCTCCCTCCCTCGCACATAGTAATTTCCCGCCATTATTTCATTCCGATTAAAAAGCCATGTGTTTTTTGCACTGAGTCGAAGATTTCAAAGGGCAAAAAAAGCCATTTGGTGATTTTTTGACGAAATTAACAATCTTCTGCCAACGTTGCTGAAGAGAATTTTGTTTGATTAGTCGGGAATGGACGCATGAAACGGGATGGAATTTCACGTAGTTGACGTTATTTTTGACGGAATTAACGAGTTCGAGAAAGTGCGTTGCGTCTCTTAGCGAGCAAAGCGCCAATTTTGTTGATCAAAAACAACTTTATTTCTGCAACATTTTGCAATACTTTACCGCAAACGTTTATGATTCTCATTTAGGTTGTGATTATGAAGCTGTCGGAGCTAAAGCCGGGTTTAACGGGGCAGGTGCTGTCGTTATCAAACGTACCTTCTATCCCCCGAAAGAAATTGATGGCGATGGGATTGCTACCAGACACAGAGGTACGCATTATCCGCCTAGCGCCGATGGGTGACCCTATTCAAGTCCGCGTCCGTGGATGTGATATTGCGCTTCGAAAGAGTTTAGCCAGCCAGATTGAGGTAATAAGTCATGACAAGTAAGCAGTTACTTACTGTCGGTAACCCGAATTCCGGAAAAACTACGCTTTTTAACCGATTAACTGGTGGTCGACAGGAGATCGGTAACTGGGCGGGTGTCACCGTGGACAAAAAAACCGGCGCTGCATTGCTTGGTGATGAAAGCTGCGCACTCACCGATCTTCCGGGTATCTATACCCTAGATAATGCCGACGGTGAAAACAGCCTTGATGAGTCGATTGCCATCACGGCACTTTTCTCTCTTCCAAGCGATTTGATTGTCAATGTACTGGATGCCAGTTGTTTAGAGCGAAGCCTTTACCTCACGCTTCAGTTGCGTGAGCTAGGGCGACCGATGGTTGTCGTTTTGAATAAAATGGATGTGGTGGAGCAGCATGGTTTTCGTCTTGATACCGACGAGCTTGCTAGACTGCTTGGCTGTCAGGTCTTCACGGTTACCGCAACGAATCCGTCATCAGTCGACGCATTAAAGTGCTCTCTGGCTGAAAGCATTCGAACGCCATATGATAGCTCAGCACTGACTCTGGATTACGGCAATGACGTTGAATCTGCAATCGCTAAGCTGTCTGGAGGATTAAAGCAAGAAGCCGCAAACTACGAACGCGCAAAGTCTATTCGTCTGCTGGCAGGTGATCGCGTCTTGCTGAGTCAACTCTCTGCCGAGACCAAGATATTGCTTGATGAGGTTTCTCATCAACAACTAGATCAGACTGATGTTGATCTCGTTATTGCCAATGTGCGTTACTCGCGCGTGGCGCAGATTTGTCGTCTGTGTAAAAAGCAGGTCGTTCCACTTAAAGCTCGAATTACCGATGCTATCGATAATGTGGTGTTGAGCCGCTACTTTGGTTTACCCATCTTTTTCCTCATCATGTATCTGATGTTTATGTTTTCGATAAACATCGGTAGTGCATTTATCGATTTCTTTGACATCAGTACCGGCGCGATACTGGTCGACGGCGGGCACTACTTGCTTGACGAGCACCTTCCTGTTTGGCTTGTGACGATTCTTGCTGATGGGGTTGGCGGGGGTATTCAAACTGTGGCCACCTTTATCCCCGTCATTGCCTGTCTCTACCTGTTTATGTCTTTACTTGAAAGCTCAGGTTATATGGCTCGTGCCGCGTTTGTGCTAGATAAAGCGATGCAGAAAATTGGCTTGCCGGGCAAAGCATTTGTACCGTTGGTCTTAGGATTTGGCTGTAATGTGCCTGCGATCATGGCGACCCGTACTCTTGATCAAGAACGAGAACGCCGATTAGCAGCAGCAATGGCGCCATTTATGTCATGTGGCGCACGTCTACCTGTTTATGCGCTGTTTGCCGCCGCCTTTTTCCCAGAAAACGGACAAAACGTGGTGTTCTTGTTGTACCTGCTTGGCATTGCTATCGCCGTATTTACGGGCGTTGTACTGAGAAATACGCTATATCCAGGGGACAGTGATTCCTTCATGATGGAAATGCCGCGCTACGAATGGCCTCGTATCAAAGACGTGGTGTTGAAAACATGGCACAAACTCAAACGTTTTGTGTTGGGCGCGGGTAAAACCATTGTCGTCGTTGTGACGGTGTTGAGCTTTTTGAACTCGGTGGGGACAGACGGCTCATTTGGTCATCAAGATTCTGAACATTCTGTTTTATCAAAAGTTGCACAAGTCATCACACCTGTCTTTGCGCCTATTGGTATTCAAGAAGATAATTGGCCGGCGACGGTTGGGATTATCACTGGGATCTTTGCAAAAGAAGCGGTTGTCGGTACGCTCAATAATCTTTATTCGACACCAAGCGAAGCGGATACGTCAGACTATGATTTGCTAGCGAGTTTGCAAGAAGCGTTGGAAACCATTCCAGAGAATTTACTGGGGTTAAACTTTGCTGATCCGCTCGGAATAGACGTTGGTGATTTGCCCGATCAGCACGCAGTTGCCGAAGAACAAGAAGTCGATTTGAGTATCTTTGCTAACTTGAGTGTTCACTTTACAGCTGCCAGCGCATTTGCCTATTTGGTGTTTATCTTGCTCTATACACCTTGTGTGGCAGCCATGGGCGCCTATGTCCGTGAATTTGGTCGTCCGTTTGCGGTGTTTATTGCCAGTTGGACAATGCTACTTGCTGTGGTGTGTGCAACTATCGTTTATCAAGCCGCGATGTTAACGGAAACACCCGTCAAAAGTGGTATTTCCATTCTTGGCAGTGTGACCGTGATGGCAGTCGTGATTCATTTACTTCATCGCCATGCAAAACGTAATGCGGCAATGAATGCGGTGGCATTGTGATACTGACTGAATTGCGTGATTACGTGATTGCTAACCCCCAATGCAGTTTGACGGAATTGGCGGTACACTTTGGATTGTCGGAAGATGGTATCGACGCAATGTTGAGTGTGTGGGTCAAAAAAGGCCAGCTCAAAACCACGGTTTCCGATTCACGAAATGGCGTTGTTCGCCGGTATCAGTGGGTGTCGGATAAAGAGCTAGGCATTACTGTCATACAGTAAGTGGCTATCAGCTAGAGCGGGTAATCCGCTTATCAGATACACGTAGATACTAAAAAAGCGCGGTGATATTCACACCGCGCTTTTTCTATATTTCGATTGGCTATTTCGCGTTATCTATCAAGATAGATATTGGGCAGATGCGGGTTTCGATACAGACGGTTACGCTGCAATGAAATCGCTGATTTCACTTAAGTGTTGTCGCCATTGAAATGCCATAGCATCTTGATCTTCTTTGGTTCGAGCGATACCGGGTGTATTTCCCCATATAGGACCAGGCCAAGCACTGTCAGATTGAAAGCGGGCGATATGGTGAATATGAAGTTGTGGCACCATATTTCCGAGTGCGCCCATATTCAGCTTATCTGGGCGGGTAAGAAATTCCAGCTTTGCAGCAAGCAAGGATGATTCACGCATAAACTGTTGCTGATCAGCTTCACTCAGGTGATGCAGTTCGGTAACGCCTACCACTTTGGGTACCAGAATAAACCAAGGCCCAATATCTTCTTTGCTCAATAAAACACGACACAGCGAAAAATCTCCCAGCCATGTGGTATCTGCTTCCAAACGCGGATGTAACTCAAACGCCATTTTATTTTCTCTTTTTTCAAAAACTCATTCAAAGCTACTGGCAATTTTGAAAAATGTAAACCAATGACAGAGATTAAACTCTGTGATGATTAGATGAAATGGGTTTGCCTAATTGTCATGGAAAAATCACAAAACCCACTACAACTTGACCAATAGCGCGCCCTTTTTCTGATAAGGGTTTAGGCTAAAGAGAGAGTCACAATCAGAGCCAACATCGTGGGAGCGAGCATGGACTATATAGAAGTGCTGGACTTTTGGTTTGAGGATGCCGAGGCACCACAAACGCATGATTTGATAAAAGCGATGTGGTTTCATGGTGACGAGTGTACCGACCGTGTTATTCGTGAACGTTTTTTGCCTTACGTTAGCATGGCAGGGGAGGGTAAATTGTCACAGTGGCTAGAAACGCCTTTTGGCGCATTAGCGCAGATTATTTTGCTCGATCAATTCAGTCGCCGTATCTATCGAGGCTTAAGTGCTGCGTTTCGCTATGATGAGTTTGCGTTAGCACTTTGCAAGCGTGGGTTGGCGATTGGTCAGGACCAACAATTGCTGCCGATCCAGCGCGCGTTTTTCTATACGCCACTTCAGCACTCCGAGCACGCAGAAGATCAAGAAGAGGCGCTGTTTAGATTTAGTCAGCTATGTGAATCAGCAGACCAATCAGAGGCGGGCATGTTTGAGAACTTTTATCGACAAGCGCGGAATCATTTTGACATTATTCAGCGCTTTGGACGTTTCCCTCAACGCAATGCCTCTTTAGGTCGGCTATCGACGGAAAATGAGATGTTGTGGTTGGTTGAAGGAGGGGCGAAGTTGAATCAGTAGCCTCTGACCTGCTTTATTGCACCAAAGGCATCACTCTATTTCTACCGCGATGTTTTGCATCGTAAAGTGCTTCGTCAGCGCGAGAGACAAACTGCGCACCTTGCTCACCAATAGCAAATTCGGCGATACCGAAAGAGGCAGTGATCGAGTTGATTTTCTGCCCCGAACGTTTGTCGGTAACAGAAAGTCGCTCTAGCGATTTTCGTGTTTTCTCCGCAATTTGATAGGCGCCCCGTAGAGACATTTTAGGGAGTAGTATTGAAAATTCCTCACCACCATAACGAAAAATCATTCCGTTGGTTTCGACGCTTTGCTCAAGCCTCTGAGCCACTATCTTAAGGACTTTGTCGCCCATTTGATGACCAAATTCATCGTTAAACGACTTAAAGTGGTCGATATCGACCATCACTAAGCACATTTCGCTTTTTTGCTTAAGGTGTTCATCAAGTTCTTGTTCAAAGGCACGTCGGTTGAATGCGCCCGTTAGAGCATCATGAGTGGCTTGCTTTTGATATTCTTTGAGCTGCAGTTTGAGTGAGTCGATTTCTGATTTTTGCGATGATACCTGCAATTGGTATTGAGAGGTGGCTTGCAGTAAATGCTGTGATCCTTTGAGCACATCTTGAAGCACAACTTGGCTTTCACCGCTGATGTCAGAGTGGCTTTTTACATCCTCAAGCCGGCTAACCGAAGAGTTAAGAATGTTCTGGAACGCTTGAGTGTCTTGCACCGTATCGTCAATAGAATGGCCTAAGTCAGCGGCAAGGCTTTCCAACTTCTTCCGAAAGCTGTCGACTTCTCGTTTTGCATCATCAAGCAGGTAGGATTCGATCAGGGTATCGCAGTGCCCTTTGGAGCATTGACCAAAGCGTTCGACCGTCTCATCAACCGCTTGGTTAAGTTGTGGATGAGTTCCGGCACAATAGGTATACCAAAGCGAAAAATAGTGCGGGGTAGTGGGTACTTTGTACTTCACCATCAATGGCACGGCACGCTTGAATATCTTTGTTGCTTCGAAAAAAGCGTAATCACTCATGCACAATCCCTTAGTACTGCTTGTATCAATTATGATACAAGAAATGCGAGAGTTTGTTGAGGTAAAGCGGAAAAAAAGCCCCATTCTTTTTGAATGAGGCTCAAACTTTTCACACGCAATTAGTAATGATTACATGCGTTCTAGCGTGTTAATACCAAGAAGATCAAGGCCTTGCTTGATGGTTTTTGCAGTCAGTGCTGCAAGTTTCAAGCGGCTTTGTTTTGTGTCACCGTCTGCATTGAGGATAGGGCAGGCTTCATAGAAGCTAGAGAATGTCCCTGCCAGTTCAAACAGATAGCCACACATGATGTGAGGCTGACCTTCACGCGCGACAGATTGAACTGCTTCTTCAAATTGCAGCAACTTAGACACGAGTGCTTTCTCTTTGTCGTCAGCAATGATGATATCGCCTTGTACTGAGTCAGCTTCGATGCCTGCTTTGTTAAAGATAGAAGCAACGCGTGTGTAGGCATACTGCATATAAGGTGCAGTATTGCCCTCAAATGCAAGCATGTTGTCCCAATCGAAGATGTAGTCAGTGGTGCGGTGCTTAGACAGCTCTGAATACTTCACGGCAGCCATGGCAACGGTGTTGGCGATGTTCGCTTTTTCGTCTGCTGGCATTTCAGGATTTTTTTCTTCAATCAGTTTGGCTGCACGCACTTCTGCTTCGTCAAGTAGATCCGCTAGACGAACGGTGCCACCAGCACGGGTCTTAAACGGACGACCATCTTTGCCTAGCATCATGCCAAATGCGTGGTGCTCTAGGCTCATTGATTCAGGGATATAGCCCGCTTTACGCACAATCGCCCACGCTTGCATCAAGTGCTGGTGTTGACGAGAATCGATGAAATACAGAACACGATCTGCATTAAACGTTTCGTAACGGTATTTCGCACAGGCAATATCTGTTGTGGTGTACAAGAAACCGCCGTCACGCTTTTGGATGATCACACCCATAGGTTCGCCGTCTTTGTTCTTGTACTCATTCAAGAACACAACCATTGCGCCATCGCTTTCTACCGCCAGACCTTTCTCTTTAAGATCTGCCACGATACCTGCCAACATGCTGTTGTACATGCTTTCACCCATTACGTCTTTGTTAGTCAAAGATACGTTCAGGCGATCGTAGTTACGCTGGTTTTGTTCAAGGGTGATTTTGACCAGTGTCTGCCATTTTTCTTTGCAGTATTCGTCACCGCTTTGAAGGCGAACTACGTAGTTACGTGCGGTTTTTGCAAATTCTTCGTCTTCGTCGTAAAGCGTTTTTGATTCACGGTAGAAGCTTTCGATGTCGCTCAAATCCATTGAGATGTCGCCACCTTGTGCTTCATGGCGCTCAAGGTTTGCGATCAACATGCCGAACTGCGTACCCCAGTCACCCAGGTGGTTGGCACGAATGACGTTGTGACCCAAAAATTCAAGCGTACGAACAACCGCATCACCGATAATGGTTGAGCGAAGGTGACCAACGTGCATTTCTTTTGCGACGTTAGGCGCTGAGTAATCTACAACGATGTTCTGTTTGTTATCTTCAGCCACACCAAGGCGGCTATCTGCCAGCGCGAGGCCTGCTTGTTCACCGAGCCACTCTGGGCTAAGGAAGATATTGATAAAGCCTGGGCCTGCGATTTCGGTTTTTGATGCAATGCCGTCAAGGTCTAAAACATCTAACACTTTCTGTGCGAAATCACGTGGGTTTCCACCCAGCTTTTTAGCAACGCCCATGATGCCGTTTGCTTGATAGTCACCAAATTGTGGCTTCGCCGACTGACGAACTGCAGCTGGGCTGCCTTCTGGTGCACCTGCTGCGACCATAGCAGCCGATACTTTCTCATTGAGAAGGGCTTGAATATTCACGTGCTTACCTTAATTTTGATACCCGATTAACAGTGCGTGATAGTTGACCACGATCACGACGATGGGCTTACTTGCTTTGGTACTAAAGCAAAAATCCGTCAACGATACCCAATGATAAATGCTCATTGCGGGGCATGGTTGACGCCTTTAATACCGCGCTTTCGACACCAAAAACGAGTGCAGATTGATAGGCGTAATAATACCCACAAATAGGCGTGGTTTGAAACCAAAATCCCGTTAAATGCCTTCAATTCATTGTCGCTGGGTTGTGTTCATTTCCTTGCAGCGTATTTCTGGAGAAATTTCACTCATTCAATAACGTATTGGTAATCGTTTTGTGGGGATGGGATACTTTGCATGATTTCCACGACTAACACAGAGATTTCCATGTCGGCACTTACCGTTGATCAGCTTTTCTCCTCACTTGACTCTTTTAGCCTTCGTATAAACGTATTATTGGAAATGCTGGGTATCGATCTCGCTTCTTATGAAGCTGACCATATTGCACTTCGTGTCAATGATGTTGATCTTGCCCTGCAACTGCACCAAGCATGGTTGGCATATGGCGATGAAATCTCTGTCAACACCATTAATGGTCGCCCTATTGTGGTAATTAAGACGCATGACAGTGTGTCTTTCGGGCAGTGGAAAACGCATTGTGTTGAGCTTCCGTATCCGAGTGAAAAAACCTATCCAGAAGAAGGATGGGAGCATGCAGAATGGGTGATACCTTCCGATGCAGTCACCCCAGAAGCGCTATTGGATGACGTATTTTGTTTGTTTCCTGAATTGAAAGCACGTTGGGAAACACTGAGCGAGATGGGCGTGAAGGTGAAGCTCAGTTCACCATCAGGGGAGGGTGAACGCCTTGCTAATCCGACCGTTGCATTTAAAGCCAATGGCGTTTGCGTGAAGTTACATCCCGTTTCGCTTGAGCAAGTGATTGAAAGCGAAAAGTAAGCTATTGAGAATCTACTGAAACAGATGTGAAAAAGGGGCATATCATGCCCCTTAATTTGTTATATATGGGTGTTTCTTGAAACTACAGAATCACAGTCTTATTACCGTAGACAAAGACTTTGTCTTCTAGCACTTGACTCAGTGCGGTACTGAGTACCGTCTTTTCTACATCACGTCCTGCTTTCACCATGTCTTCCGCGCTGAAAGTGTGGTCAACATGCCTGATGTTCTGCTCAATGATTGGCCCTTCATCAAGATCGTTCGTGACGAAATGCGCGGTTGCGCCGATGATCTTTACACCACGTTGATAAGCCTGATGATAAGGGCGTGCACCAATGAATGCGGGTAAGAAACTGTGGTGGATATTGATGATCTGACGGTGATAGTGCGCAACAAAACTTGGCGTGAGCACGCGCATGAATTTCGCCAAAACGACGTAATCGGGTGTATAGGCGTCGACGATCTCAATCACTTTATTTTCATGTTCTTCACGTTCCATGCCTTCGTGGCTGACGAAATGGAACGGAATATCGAATTTCGTTGTCAGTGCTGCAAGCGTTTCGTGGTTGCCCACGACTGCTGAAATCTCCACATCTAGCGAGCCGTCGTAGGCTTTCATTAGAATATCACCCAGACAATGGGATTCTTTGGTGACCAGAATAACGATGCGTTTGCGACGTTTGCTATCAACCAAGCTGCGATGGCTACCTGCTGGTAGTGCTTGATCAATATCCATCAAGAAGGTTTCATCATTAAAGATGCCCTCTAGCTCGGTGCGCATAAAGAACTGCCCCGTGCTGTGGTCAACATACTCATTGTTATGAATAATATTGAGCTGATGTTTGTAACAGATGTTTGTGATTTTGGCGATAAAACGCCTTGTGCGTCGGGACAATCCGTCAGCAGAGTTTTTCTTTCCATAGAAGTGTGGATCTCGCGAAATAGTGATTTTTGCTATTCATCACGTTTTACGCTGATTTTGTTTCAAGGTCAAAACCTCACGTGACGCTCTTTTGATGTATCGCAATTTGGCGGATAAAGGTTGAACGCTCGCTTTGCGTTTTCACCCGTAGCAGACGCGAGCGATTGTTGGCATAATGCGATGCTTTCAACCACTGTATAAATGACCAATGATTTCGACGGTTTTCTCCACAGACGGCGCCCTTGCTCGCGCGATAAAGGGTTTTCAACCGCGCCAGCCCCAGACAGACATGGCACTGTCGGTCGAACGCGCCATTAAAGACGGCACGCAATTGGTCGTCGAGGCGGGGACAGGTACGGGTAAAACCTATGCGTATTTGGTGCCAGCCTTATTAAGCGGCAAGAAAACCATCGTCAGCACGGGTTCCAAAAACCTTCAAGAGCAATTGTTTCACCGTGACTTGCCATTAATGGTGGATACGCTCGGCTTTACAGGTCGTGTCGCGCTACTGAAAGGGCGGGCGAATTACCTGTGCCCTGAAAGACTCAGTCGTCAAATGATTGAAAGTCACGATGGACAGTCAGATCCTAAATTGCTCACCCAGTTGGTCAAAGTACGGGGTTGGTCATCGGAAACTAAAACCGGTGATTTGGGTGAATGTGATGATCTTGCTGAAGACAGCCCGATTATTCCTACCATCACGTCAACGAACGACAATTGCTTGGGGAAAGAATGCCCAAGCTACCAAGATTGCTTTGTGGTCAAGGCGCGTAAGCGGGCTTTGGATGCAGATTTGGTGGTGGTAAACCACCATCTTTTTCTTGCGGATTTAGCCATTAAAGAAACAGGCTTTGGTGAGTTAATTCCTGAAGCCGAAGTGTTCATCTTCGATGAAGCCCACCAAATCCCCGACATAGCCAGTCAGTACTTTGGGCAAAGTTTGTCGAGCCGACAAATTCAAGAGCTAGCAAAAGACATTCATATTGCGTATCGCACCGAACTTCGTGATACCAAACAGTTAGATAAAGTGGCGGACAGGTTGTCTCATGCAGGCTCAGATCTTCGTATTGTGCTGGGTGAGCCAGGCTTTCGTGGAAACTGGCGCGAGATAAGCGCTTCACCTGCGGTGGCACGTGAGTTAGTGAGATTAGCCGATGCACTGACTCTCGCCTATGACGTGATTAAATTGTCCTTAGGTCGCAGCCAATTGCTCGATGCCGCGTTTGAGCGCACAACGATGCTAAAATCCAGACTTGAACGATTAAGCGACACCACCATTCCGGGCTATTCCTATTGGTATGAGTGCAGCCGCAATCACTTCAGCTTAAATATCACGCCGTTATCCGTGGCGGAAAAATTTCGCGAACAAATACAACAACAGCAAGGTGCGTGGATATTCACATCCGCCACGCTGGCAGTGAATGACGATTTTAGCCACTTCAGTCATCGCCTTGGCATTGAGCCCACCGAGCAGTTTACGCTGCCGAGTCCATTTGACTATGAAACGCAGGCCATTTTATGTGTGCCGCGTTTCTTGCCTGAACCCAATAGCTATGGTTTGGCGGATAAGCTGGTGGAAATGCTCCTTCCCTTGATTGAACAGAATGAAGGGCGCTGCTTTTTCTTGTGTACCTCTCACCAAATGGTACGGGACTTGTCAGAGCGTTTTCGCGAAAAGCTCTCTTTGCCTGTGCTGGTGCAAGGTGAAACGTCGAAGCAAAAGTTATTGGCCGAATTCTTGGAAATGGGCAATGCGCTCTTGGTCGCAACAGGCGCATTCTGGGAAGGTATTGACGTTAGAGGGCAGGCACTGAGCTGTGTTATTATTGACAAATTGCCTTTTACAGCGCCGGATGACCCGCTGCTGAAAGCACGAATTGAAGACTGTCGATTGCAAGGTGGGGATCCATTCTCCCAGGTTCAGATACCGGATGCGGTGATAACGCTAAAGCAAGGGGTAGGGCGACTTATCCGAGACAGAAGCGATCATGGCGCGCTGATTATTTGTGATAACCGCTTGGTGAGTAGACAATACGGCGAGACGTTTTTGCGCAGTTTGCCGCCTATCCCGAGAACGCGGGATCTGGCAAAAGTCGGCGAGTTTCTCGCGGCCATTGAATCGAACGAATAAGGGCGCTGCTATAAAGCAGTGCTCGATAATAACAGACCAAATAACAACGATGTTGCTGGTATTGCAGCAACACCCGAGGCGTAAATGACATCTATAATTCTTGCCGTGGATACGGCGACTGAAAACTGCTCTGTAGCATTGAAAGTAGGTAACGAGACGATTTCTCGCTGTGAAATCGCCCCGCGTGAGCATACAACCAAGATTCTCCCTATGGTTGATAGTGTGCTTGCAGAAGCAGGCTTGAAACTTAATCAGCTGGATGCGTTAGCATTTGGTCGTGGCCCAGGTAGCTTTACCGGTGTGCGTATCGGGATTGGTATTGCACAAGGTTTGGCATTCGGTGCTAATTTGCCGATGGTGGGTGTTTCTACGTTGGCTGCAATGGCACAGCAGGCTTATCGTCGCAATCAAGCGAACAATGTCCTTGCGACCATTGATGCTCGCATGAATGAAATCTATGTGGGTGGCTATCGGCGCTTAGAAAACGGCGACTGGAAACGTGTGGTTGAAGAGGCTGTTTTACCGCCAGATCATTTTAGACCTACACTGTCAGAAGATAAGTGGTTTACGGCAGGAACTGGGTGGCAAGCTTACCCAGATCTGGCAAGCCAGCTACACTTAGAAACAACAGATAGCGGTGTCTTGTACCCTGAAGCGGAAGACATGCTTATTCTTGCGCATCATGCGCTTGAGCGTGGTGAGGCGGTGGATGCAGAGCATGCAAGCCCTGTTTATCTGCGTGACACGGTAGCATGGAAAAAGCTGCCAGGTCGCGAATAACCTCTGCATTTCTGTTTGCAGAACGGATAGGACGAGCCGAGAAGAGCAGCGATGGTTTCAATTCATGGATTACCGCAACCGATACAACGTCCTAGCAATGCTGGACGTAAGAAATCACAAAAAGCATCCAATAGCGCTGAGGTTACTCAGCCGTCTGTGGTTGCTAAAGCGGTAAGTCAGGGGATTCGTCATCCTGAGCTGGCACAAGATGCCCATCAACAGATCCATTATGATGTTCCCGATGGTCGAAGCCGACATGCACTCCTTTCTTATATGGAAGTGAAAAATCAGGCTCGACGAGAAGAGATTATGGCTTTGTTTGGTGTGGATGTTTTCGTATGAAATCGTGCTAACTTCAACTCCTCGTACCACTTAACTAACCCCGACTGTGATAGGCTTCGCGCCCTCTGAAAGAGGTGCGAAGCCTATACGGCATTCAGCAGCTCATCATGGTATTACAAGAAAAACAATTTGCAGCGAGGTTTGGCAATCTCGCGGCACAGGTTTGTCTCACTGACAGTCCAAAACCCATCTTGCTCATGTTGCATGGATGGCAGGACAACAGTGGAAGCTTCGAACCTCTCGCACCACTTCTTACCGAACATGTTGACCTTGTGATGCCAGATTGGCCTGGTCATGGTTTATCCGATCACAAAGGCGCGGACAGCTTCTACCCTTTTTTTGACTATGTGGATGATCTTCATCAGCTGATTTTACAGCTGAGTGATAAACCTATCTTTCTGGTTGGGCATTCCTTAGGGGCATTAGTGGCTTCTTGTTGGAGTGCTGCGTTCCCAGAACGTGCAAAAGGGTTGGTGATGATTGAGGCGCTAGGCCCAATGTCAGAGCGTGATGACAAGGTGGTAGATCGCCTTCGTCATGGCGTTGAAAGCCGATTGAAGATGAATGCACCAAGAACTTTACCGTCACTGGATGCCGCGCTGAAACTCCGCCGGAGTATCAACAAAGTATCGATTGAAGATTTAACGCCGTTGGTGACACGTGGAATACGGCAAGTGGGTGAGGAATGGCGCTGGAGACACGACGCCAAACTGAAAACAGACTCGATTTATCGTATGTCTACTCACCATGCAGAGCACCTGATCAAAGGTATACAATGTCCGGTTCTCGCCATTATTGGCGAAGACGGATACCCAGAACTACGCAGCCCACTTGCTGAACAGCGCAAAGAGTGGTTTAAGAACCTGACGGTTGAGATGGTAGAAGGTACGCACCACTGCCATCTTCAAAGTCAGCAGAAAACAGCTGCACTGATTATTGATTTTGTGACCAAGCTACATCTCACAATGCGTGATGATGTTAATTGATTGTTACTCATGGTCTAATTGGGCGTTAAAACGCTCGTTTGAATTTTTGCTTCTGACGTGGGCCAAGACTCACGATACACAATAGGAGAGATCACGTGGAAAAGGTTTGGCATCACCGCTACCCATCAGATGTACCAGCGGAAATTTCACCTAATATGTACCCATCCTTGGTGGAAATGTTCGAAAAGTCGGTGCAAAAATATGCCGACCAAACTGCTTTTATCAACATGGGGCAGGTGATGACATTTCGTAAGCTGGAAGAGCGCAGCCGTGCGTTTGCAGCTTATTTGCAAAATGATCTTGGTCTGAAAAAAGGTGATCGTGTCGCCGTAATGATGCCGAACTTGCTGCAGTACCCTATTGCATTGTTTGGTATTTTGCGCGCAGGTTGTGTGGTGGTGAACGTGAACCCACTGTATACGCCGCGCGAGCTTGAGCATCAATTAAATGACTCTGGCGCTGCTGCTATCGTTATCGTGTCGAACTTCGCCCACACGTTGGAAAAAGTCGTTGATAACACCAGCGTTCGTCACGTTATTTTGACCAGCCTTGGCGATCAATTGCCACGAGCAAAAGGTACCTTGGTGAACTTCGTGGTGAAATACATCAAGAAGATGGTGCCCAAGTACAGCCTTCCACATGCGACGTCTATGCGCCTTGCGCTGAAAAAAGGCCGTCGTATGCAATATGTTAAACCCTTTATGACGGGGGATGACATCGCATTCTTGCAATATACCGGCGGTACTACAGGGGTGGCGAAGGGCGCGGTACTAACGCACAAGAACATGCTGGCCAACGTTGACCAAGCGAAAGCGATGTACGCGCCAGTATTGGTAGAAGGACGCGAATTGGTGGTAACGGCACTGCCGCTTTATCACGTGTTTGCGTTAACCGTAAACTGTTTGTTGTTCATTGAAATGGGCGGTCAAAACCTGCTAATCACTAACCCACGTGATATTCCTGCGTTCGTGAAAGAGCTGAAGCAGCATCCATTCACCGCCATCACGGGTGTGAATACGCTGTTCAATGCCATGCTCAACAATGAAGATTTCCACGAGTTAGACTTCTCTAAGCTTAGTCTCACCGTCGGCGGCGGCATGGCGGTTCAGCGCGCGGTCGCTGAGCAATGGAAGAAGCTGACGGGTAAGCATTTGTTGGAAGGTTACGGCCTGACCGAATGTTCACCGCTAGTGGCCGCTTATCCTTACGATCTGAAAGAGTACAATGGCTCGATTGGTTTGCCTGTGCCATCTACTGATGTCCGCATCGTCGATGACGAAGGCAATGTCGTGGCGAACGATCAAGTTGGTGAGTTGCAAGTGAAAGGCCCGCAAGTGATGCAGGGCTATTGGCAGCGCCCAGAAGCGACCAAAGAAGTACTGACTGATGATGGTTGGTTGTCGACTGGCGATGTGGTGAAGTTTGATGACGATGGCTTCTTGCACATTGTTGATCGCAAGAAAGACATGATTTTGGTCTCAGGTTTTAACGTGTACCCCAACGAGATCGAAGATGTTGTGGCACTGCATGGCAAAGTGTTGGAGGTGGCAGCCATTGGTCAGCCTCATGAAACCTCCGGTGAAATCGTTAAAATCTGCGTTGTTAAGCGTGATCCAAGCCTGACCAAAGAAGAGTTGTTAGCGCATTGTCGCGAATACCTCACTGGCTACAAAGTCCCTAAAATTATTGAATTTCGTGATGATTTGCCGAAAACCAATGTGGGTAAAATCTTGCGTCGTGCACTGCGCGAAGAGCAGGAAGCCAAGCAGGAAGCAAATAAAGCGGAAGCATAACGCGCCCGTGCGCTTTGAAGTTGAAGCGCGTACAATGAGGCATATGCCTTTGAAAACATGCTGGCTTACGCCAGCATGTTCGTTTTTGGTCTTCGCAACATTAGGTAAGGCTTTCGGGCGCCAAACAAAATACGGATGACAGTGTGAACTTTGAAATTGTAACTGAGCTATCCCATCTCGAACGAGTATGTGAACAGGCGAGAAAAGTGCCAGCTGTAATGCTGGATACTGAATTTGTGCGCACGCGAACCCTTTATCCAAGATTGGGTCTTATCCAGCTTTATGATGGAGAGACCTTGTCACTGATCGACCCGATCAAACTGGACGATATGTCACCGTTATGGGCGCTGCTTACTGATGAATCAGTGATCAAAGTCCTGCACGCATGCAGTGAAGATTTGGAAGTGTTTCACCATTATTCTGGTGTGATGCCGACGCCGATGGTCGATACACAAATCATGGCGGCTTTTTTAGGACATGGTCTTTCAACGGGCTTTGCTGCGTTGGTGGACGAGTATTTACAAGTATCGTTGGATAAAGGTGAAGCTCGTACCGATTGGTGCGCACGTCCTCTGTCTGACAAACAGCTTGAATATGCTGCTGCTGATGTTTTCTACCTGTGGCCGCTGTATCATTTTTTGGCTGAACGCGTTGCTGACGCAGGTTGGAATGAAGCGGTTAACCAAGAGTGTGACTTGCTGGTGAGTAAGCGCGGTAAAACGCCGGATCCAGAAAAAGCCTACCTCGATATTAAAAACGCTTGGCAGCTTCGCCCTCAGCAATTGGCTGTGTTGAAAAAGCTGGCAAGTTGGCGTTTACGTGAAGCGCGCCGTCGCGATTTAGCACTGAATTTCGTGGTGAAAGAGTTGCACCTTTGGAAGATGGCGCGGTTTGATATTCGTTCGCTGGATAAAATGGTGGATGAAGGCTTTGATCGTTTTGAAGTTGAACGCCATGGCAGCCGTCTACTTCGCATGGTCAGCGAGCTTGATACATTGCCGGAAGAACATTACCCAGAGGCGATTGTTCGTTTAGTCGACATGCCTGGCTACAAGCAAATGGTTAAAGAGATCAAAGATCAGACCAATGCAGTGGCAGAACAATTGGGGGTTGTACCTGAATTTGTTGGGTCAAAAAAACAAATTCATCAGGTCTTAAAATGGGCATGGGTTAACGGCAGAAACCCTGAAAAAATGCCTGATCTGTTGTCTGGTTGGCGTAAAGCTTACGTGGAAGACAGAGTATTACCCTTGTTGAAATAAGCATAAAAAAACCGGCGAAAGCCGGTTTTTTGTTTCTGAAGAGATTTACTTGTCTTCATCAGGCAAGGTGACATTCAATTCCAAAACGGATAAATCGTCATCTCGTTGCTCCAACGCAACAGAGACTTGTTCTGGAGAGATATCCACGTACTTTCGGATAACCTCAAGAATATCTTGTTTTAACTGGGGCAAGTAAGTCGGTTCAGAGCACCCTGCGCGGCGGCGCTCAGCGACAATGATCTGCAAACGCTCTTTTGCCATAGATGCAGATGCTTTCTTTTTCGGACGGAAAAACTCCAGCAGTGCCATGTGTTACCCTCCAAAAATGCGTTTCAGGAACCCTTTCTTCTCTTCTTCCAAGAAGCGGTATGGGCACTCATTGCCTAGTAGGCGACTAATCGCATCGGCGTAAGCCTGACCCGCATCAGATTCTTCATCCAAGATAACAGGTTCACCTTTGTTTGATGCATGCAACACCGACGGGCTTTCAGGGATCACGCTCAGCAACGGTATACGCAAAATATCTTCGACATCCGAAACGCTCAGCATTTCACCACGATTTACACGGGCTGGGTTATAGCGTGTCAGCAAAAGGTGCGTCTTCACAGGTTCTTCACCATTTTCTGCGCGGCGAGACTTGGAATCGAGAATGCCCAAAATACGGTCTGAATCGCGTACAGACGAGACTTCCGGATTAGTTGTCACGATGGCCTCATCAGCAAAGTATAACGCCATCAGGGCGCCTGCTTCGATGCCTGCTGGCGAGTCGCAGATAATGAAATCAAAATCCATGGCTTTAAGGTCATCTAAAACGCGACCGACGCCTTCTTTGGTTAGCGCATCTTTGTCGCGCGTCTGAGAAGCAGGCAAAACAAATAGATTATCAATGCGCTTATCTTTGATCATTGCTTGGTGAAGATTCGCTTCACCATTGATGACGTTCACAAAGTCGTACACGACGCGGCGTTCACAGCCCATGATGAGGTCAAGGTTACGCAGACCAATATCAAAATCGATAACGGCTGTTTTCTTTCCAGCTTGCGCAAGGCCCGTAGCAATGGCTGCACTTGACGTGGTTTTCCCCACGCCGCCTTTGCCAGAAGTGATTACGATAATTCGAGTCATTCCTCAATCCTTTGGATAATTAGAGTGTGAGGTGTTCAATGTTTAAAGAGTCTTCTTGTAGCGAAACTTTCACCGGGCGAGCAGCATACTGCTCAGGGATGGATTCGCTAAGCCAATATGTTCCTGCAATTGAAAGCAATTCAGATTGCAGGTTTTGGCAGAAAATACTGGCTTCTTTTTGGCCACTAGCACCCGCGATAGCGCGTCCACGAAGCACGCCATAAATGTGAATACTGCCATCAGCGATGATCTCCGCACCAGCGCTAACGTGATTAAGCACGACCAAGTCGGCATTTTTTGCATAGACCTGCTGCCCAGAACGAATAGGCGTCGTGACGACTTTCGTTGGGGTTTGGATAGGATCATTCACACGGGTTTGTTTCGCCGGGTTCATGACCGCAAGTCCCGCGAGTTTTGCCGCTTCACGACAAGTATTTTGTTTGCACCCTGTGACACCAACGACCAGCATACCGGTCTGTTCAATGGTGGCTTTTAACGTGATGAAGTCCGGTTGTTGATGCAATCTTGAAATATCAACAACCACAGGTGCACCGTCAAAAAATGCGGGGGCCTGCAGGACTTTATCGGACAGCACTTGTAATGCACCATCTAAGTCATCATCCATTAGATGAAGCACAGAAAGCGTAAATGAACTGCCTTTTAGTTCGGCGTTTTTTGTCATGAGATTTTGTCCAGATGGCAGTTGTTTGATCTGATGTGCGCGCTTCAACGTTTCTCATGAATAAAATTGGCTCAAACATGAGAGGCTGGCGGGACAGAAATATCAATGTGCAAAAGAGGCGAATACAATTTCCGCTTCATCCCAAGAAATATCAGGGTCACGCGCATTATCAGACAGTGTTCAGCATGGTATATTCATGGATACTTTGCGGCAAGAGCCAACGCCGATTGTGGTGTTTTTATCGCCGAATTTGTTACATTTTTCTAAGCGGTTTCTCTTTATTGGGAAATTGCAACTCTGTGAGGTACAAGGTGTATTGCGCAATCTATAAAAGCAGTAAAAAAGATTCGACCTATCTTTATGTTAATCGTAAGGATGATTTAGGGGATGTGCCTCAACAATTGTTACAAACTTTTGGGAAACCTCATTTCGTTATGATGGTCAACTTAGATAAGAGAGAGAAACTGGCTATTGCCGATCTTGATAAAGTAAAAGAGAGTTTGCAACGCGACGGTTTTTATTTGCAGCTACCACCTCCGATTGATCAAGTGCTGCAACACATTAGAGCAAACAATACCAAGTTATAAAGGAGCGCTATGCGTAAAGGATTGATAGGGATCCTCATTGGGGCTGCGTTGTCTTTGTCAGCGCCCGTGATGGCCGAGAAGCCAAGTTTTGACAACTATGTCACTGGCCTAAAAGAAGAGGGCGCAACGAAGGGAATTGATTCGTTACTGCTTGAGCAAGCATTTGATGGTATTCGCTATCGAGAAAGGGCGGTTAAAGCAGATCGTAACCAACCTGAAAAGCGTTTAACGTTAGATGAATATATTCCGCGTGCCGTGCCAGATTGGAAAGTGAAAAAAGCACGTCGTTTATATGACGAGCATTACACTGATCTTCAACGTATCGGCGAAGAATATGGCGTGCAGCCACGCTTTCTTGTCGCGCTTTGGGGAGTGGAAAGTAACTTCGGTGCGTTAACCGGTAATTATAATGTCGTTGAAGCGCTTGCTACATTGGCATACGACGGGAGGCGAGAAGCTTTCTTTCGCAAAGAAGTATTTGCGGCATTAACGATTTTGCAAGAAGGCCATATTGCACCAAGCAACATGAAAGGTTCATGGGCGGGTGCCATGGGGCAATGCCAGTTTATGCCTAGCTCTTTTGTTGCATTTGCTGCTGATGGCAACAATGACGGAAAAAAAGATATATGGACGTCAAAGCCTGACGTATTTGCTTCATCTGCGAATTATTTAAAAAATGCAGGTTGGGATAGCGAATACACTTGGGGACGTCAGGTAAAAGTGCCAGTAGGCATTGAGAAAGAATTGTCAGGATTAGGTCAAGATAAAGCTAAAACATTAGCAGAATGGCAAGCGTTAGGTATACGTCGTATGAATAACACCTCGTTGCCTGATGTCGATATTAACGCCTGGTTGATTCAGCCTGATGACGAATATGGACGAAGCTATTTGGTTTATGGAAATTACCAAAGCTTGATGAAATGGAACCGTTCGCACTATTTTGCAATTGCCGTAAGCCACTTGGCCGATAGGATTAAGTCTGGCTAGCTGATTAGATTAGCCTGCAATGATATGCGTTAATTACCTTAAAGTTATCTGTGGTATTTTTATTGATGGTCGCATGATAAATGCGACCATCACGCGAGCATAGGGCAACGAATTAATCACTATTGCAATCGTATCCAGACCATTAGGGTTGGGATAAAAAAAGGGGCGAAAGCCCCTTTTTTTTGTACAGCCTGACGCTATTTCGCCACAAACCGATGACAATTAATGCGCAATTACAGCAGGAAGTCTTCGATCTTCTTGCCGCTTTCAAGTGCTTCTTTTATTGTTTTTGGCGTACGACCTTGGCCAGTCCACGTTTTTTCTGAACCGTCTACGTCAATGTACTTATATTTTGCTGGACGAGCAGCACGCTTAGATTTTGGTTTAGCACCACCAAGAGTCGCCAGCAATTCTTCTGGGTCAATACCGTCTTTGATCAACATCTCACGATATTTCTCAAGTTTTTCTAGACGCTCTTTTTCTGCTTCATTAGCTTCTGCTTCTGATTCTTCACGCTCTGCAACGACAGCTTGCAGTTTTTCCAGAGCTTCTTGTAGTTGTTCCAGAGTAAGTTCACGCGCCACGGCACGAAGGCTGCGCAGATTTAACAATACTTTCAGTGCATCAGACATTATGCCTATCCTATTCTCTCGTTTATAATAATTAATTACCGTACTAAGAGTAGCAAGAATAATTAATTCTTTGCAATGTTTGCTTAATTAAATTCAGTAATATTAGATATCGAATTTAAGAAAAGTGCAAACTTAAATAAACCTTATTCGCTTTTTCCTGAAAAAAATCGGATGACTTATCCGTGGGGTGTACAATAAAGCCGTCATGCGTGTTTGACTTTGCATGCGTTGAGAGAGAAGAGATTGACGGTTGTAGGTGATTTGTAAATACCATGCACTTAATGTGTAAAATCATTTAGATGGTTATTGCAATGTCCTCGATGTCACATACAATACGCAGGCTTTATGCACGTAGAGGTGCGCTATTTATCAGTAACACATTTTAGGGTGATGCCGTTGAGAATGTGAGAAAGGAAATAGCGCCGAAGTAGGATTTTGCTTATCAAGCTAATCTGCTGGGGTTGTGCTCTAACAGACACAACACTGCCATAGTATTGGGATTTAACTATGGAGCGCTACTGTAGGGTTTAAGAATGTGTTTAACCATTGTTATTTATTAATTGGTTTCCATTTCTGCAGTAGATCTCCAACCTTACAGGTTGATATAGAGATCATGAACTTAATCGATTTTTCCGCGTCTTCTTTATCGGTATTGCCCGCGATTCTTGCGTTGGGCCTCGCCATTGTTACACGTCGTGTTTTGTTATCATTAGGGCTGGGTATTCTCTCCGGCGCATTGCTACTCAATGACTTTTCTTTGTCGGCGACCACGTATTATCTTACCGGGCTTGTAAAAGGCCTTTTTATTGATGATGGCAGCATTAATAGCTGGAACATGAGCATTGTGGCTTTCTTAGTCTTGCTGGGTTCCCTTACTGCACTTATCACACTTTCCGGTGGCACACGTGCATTTGCTGAATGGGCGCAAACTCGCATTAAAAGTAAGCGCGGTGCAAAACTTCTGGCAGCATTTCTAGGCGTATTCATTTTTGTTGATGACTATTTTAATAGCCTAGCGGTTGGCGCCATTAGTCGTCCTGTGACTGACCGTTTTCATGTGTCGCGTGCGAAACTCGCTTATATTCTCGATTCAACCGCCGCGCCAATGTGCGTGATCATGCCGGCTTCGAGTTGGGGTGCATATATCATTACGGTGGTTGGCGGCATTCTTGTTAGCCATGGCGTGACTGATTACAGCCCCCTCAGTGCATTCGTGCACATGATCCCAATGAATTTCTATGCCATTTTTGCTTTGCTAATGGTGTTTGCGGTTGCTTGGTTCCAGATGGATGTGGGCCCTATGCGTCGCTTTGAATACCAAGCATCGACGGGCAGTCGTTTAGGTGATGACGAAAATAGCGGTCCGTCATTAGATGACGAACTCGGTATTGAAGAAAGCGAAAAGGGCAGCGTGGCCGATTTAGTGGTGCCGATTGTCGTGCTTATCGTGGCGACCATGTCTTGGATGGTGTATTCGGGCGCTCAAGCGTTAGAAGCCAATGGTAAAGCTTTCTCTATTCTCGGTGCATTTGAAAACACCGATGTGGGCATGTCACTGTTGTACGGCAGTGCAATGGGTCTACTGTCAGCATTGATCACTGTATTCAAACAGCGTATTCCAGTACCTGAAGTTGGCCAAACCGTTTGGATTGGTGCCAAATCTATGTTCGGCGCTATCTTGATCTTGCTGTTTGCGTGGACGATAGGCAGCGTGATTGGTGATATGGCGACGGGTAAGTTTTTGTCGACCTTGATCCAAGGTAACTTGTCGCCACAACTTCTACCTGTATTGCTGTTCTTATTGTCTGCTGCAATGGCATTTTCAACCGGTACCTCATGGGGTACGTTTGGCATCATGCTGCCAATCGCAGGTGATCTTTCTGCCGCCACTGATATTGCGTTAATGCTGCCGATGTTGTCCGCTGTACTTGCTGGTGCCGTGTTCGGCGATCACTGCTCGCCAATTTCAGATACCACCATCTTGTCAGCAACCGGTGCACGTTGTGGACACATTGACCACGTTTCTACGCAGCTACCGTATGCGCTGGCTGTGGCGCTGGTGGCCGGTATCTCTTACTTGGTGCTGGGCTTCACGGATTCGCTGTCGATTTCGCTGTTGGCAGGCTTCTGTGCCTTTGCCCTTGTCTGTGTGTTCTTTGGTTGGTTATCACGCCGCCCAGGCAAACTGGCTTAATCTATTTTTCAATAACCTCCCTTCGGGGAGGTTTTTTTATGCCATTTCGCGGCCTGTAACGCTTTTACCCTTTCGCTTTTTTCGGTAGCATGCCTGCGTCTTTTTTCGGGAGAATCCAATGGCCCAGTTGTATTTCTATTACTCTGCAATGAATGCAGGTAAGTCGACAACGCTCTTGCAATCGTCGTTTAACTACCAAGAACGTGGAATGAACCCACTGATCTTTACGGCAGCAATTGATGATCGTTACGGTGTGGGCAAAGTGAGTTCTCGTATTGGGCTTCAAGCGGAAGCACAATTGTATTCCCCAAATGATGATATCTTTGCCGCTGTTAGCGATATTAACGTTAACAACAAAGTGGACTGTTTATTGGTTGATGAATGCCAGTTCTTGACCAAAGAGCAGGTTTATCAAATCACCGAAGTGGTTGATAAGTTGAATATCCCGGCGCTTTGCTATGGTCTTCGTACCGATTTTCGCGGTGAGTTGTTTGCTGGTGCACAATACCTATTGGCGTGGGCAGACAAATTGGTTGAGTTGAAAACTATTTGCCATTGCGGACGTAAGGCTAACATGGTGATCCGCACTGATGCCGACGGCAATGCAATTGCAGATGGCGATCAGGTTGTGATTGGCGGCAACGACAGATACGAGTCGGTATGTCGAGTGCACTACAAAGAAGCGCTTGGAAAATAGCGTATTCTTAGAAAAATATGAAACATAAAAAAAGCGGCTGATGAACAGGCCGCTTTTTTGTTTTTCCTTCTGACTTATCCACGATTATTCGGTGAAATACTCCGCTACAGAGCGTGTGCTGGTTTACAGCCGAGAAGCGAGGGGAATCACCGTGACTCTGTCTCCGACTTCAGCACATTCAACTTCGGGTGACACTTCAATCAAGCAGTTCGCCTCGCTCATTGAGCGTAGAATACCCGAGCCTTGTGAGCCGGTTGAACGCACTTCCATTTGCCCATTGGCGCCAAAGCTGTAAATCCCACGGGTATATTCGCTTCGACCTAAACGAGAGCGAATGCGCTCTTGGCAGATGGCGGTCAAGCGTTCAGGTTGCCAGAATTGATCGCCCTGCATTTTGCGGATGGCGGGTTCGACAAACTGCAAGAAGGTGACCATGACAGCCACCGGATTGCCGGGGAGGCCGAAGAACGGCACATCACGCAATTTGCCGAAAGCGAGAGGTCGGCCCGGGCGCATATTCACTCGCCAAAAATTGATGTCGCCCATTTGGCTTAATACGGTTTTGATGTAATCCGCATCGCCCACGGATACGCCGCCTGATGAAATCACCAAGTCAGCGTTTTTGATCGCATTCGTTAGTGTGGATGTCAGCGCTTCTTCGCTGTCTTCAACAATTCCCAAGTCCAGCAATTCACAGCCTAACTGGGTTAGCATCGCACGCAACGTATAGCGATTTGCATCATAAATGCAGTGAGCATTGGGTGCAGAGCCGGGCGCTTGGACTTCATCGCCAGTAGAGAAAATAGCCACGCACAGAGGGCGATAACATTCGGCTTTGGCTAACCCGAGCGATGCCAACATGCCAAGTTCAGCCGCGCCGATGCGCGTGCCTTTATCAAATACCACGGAGCCCTTGCGCAGGTCTTCTCCGGCTTGACGCACATTTTGACCCGGTCTGATTGCCCCTTTGCGGGTATCGAAGGTGATGGTGCCATTCACATCTTGCGCTTGCTCGCGCATGACCACGGTATCTGCGAGTTCGGGTACGGGGGCGCCTGTCATAATCCGCACGCATTCCCCCGCTTTGATTGATTTGTCATAGCCGTGTCCGGCAAACACCTCAGCAATCAGTTGGTAACTGTCTCTGCTTGTGTCGTCACTTCGGATCGCATATCCATCCATCGCTGAGTTGGTGGATGACGGAACATTGACAGGTGCAATAATGGGCTCTGCAAGTACGCAGTGATGCAACGATTCAAGGTTAAGGGATTGCGCGATACTCGGCTCAGAAATCGCGTTGAGTATTTTTTCGCGTCCTGCGTCGACCGAGAGCATGGTCGGGGAAAGGGAATCACACGTGGCAGTTTGCGCTTTGTGTCCTTCCATCCAGCGAAGAATAAACGCCGTTATCGCAGAAACATCATTGATATCCAACACAGGAAGCGGCGTCTCTGGCGCACTGTCACACGCAATCGCGATGATGTTTTTGTCTTCATGGTGAAGCCAAGGTTTTTCTAGGGCGTGACGGTTTAACTCGATTTTCGGAAATGCTTCGCGCTTAAAGCCTTCCACCAAAACGAGGTCGGCACGGGTTTGATCAAGACGGCCAAGTAATTGGTTGAGGCTGGTTTCTTCTTCGGGGGTTTCTGTCATCAAGGCATGGCGATTACGAGAGCTGATGAGCATTTGTGATGCGCCCGCTTTGCGAAGACGGTAACTATCTTTACCGGGCTTATCGACATCAAACTCATGGTGTGCGTGTTTCACCATGGCGATACGTACGCCCGCTCCAACGAGCTTTGGGATCAGCACTTCTAACAATGTTGTCTTGCCCGTACCACTGAATGCTGCAAACCCTAATAGAGGTAGTGAGCAATTGGACAGGTTCATGAAAGGGCTCCGAACTTCTCCAATTCATCAGGGGTATTGAGGTTAATGAATGCATCGTGTTCGTCGCTGAAATCCACGTAACGGGTGGTACACAGGTCGTAAAGCATCACAATTTTCCGGTCGCCATTAGCAAGGAAGCGATCGAGGCGTTCGAAAACATCGCGCTTCATCATGGTGACCACGGGCTGAACGGATTCACCATCATGTGCGACCACAATCTCAGTATCGGCTTCAATAGCGTTAACTAACTTCTCGATCAAATTGTGTGGCAGGTTCGGACAATCACAAGGTACAAACCCTATCCACTCGCTGTCGAGGTGCGACATTGCGGCGTGCATACCGCCAAGTGGGCCAGGAAAACCCTCAAGTACGTCGCCAAAAACGGGACCGTATTGTTGATAGGTTTCTTTATTGCGGTTGGCGTTTATCGCGATGTTGGCTCCTTGCTCCGTCAACCGTTGATGGACGTAATCAATCAAGGGTTTCTGATTTAGAGTGACGAGTCCTTTGTCTTGGCCACCCATGCGTCGGGCTTGTCCTCCGGCGAGAATGACCCAGGTAGTTTTAGAATGCGAAGGCATGGTTATCCTTGTCGATAATATTCAGTTTGGGTTTATGGATCAGGCGTTGGTTTTCAATCAGCCATTGCTGGTTACAGCATTCTGTTAATTTGTTGGGATGGTGGCTGGTTATCACCAAGCTTGCCCCGCGGTCGAGCAAATCATCAATCATCTGTTTTTGTGCGTCGATGGCGTCGGCATCAAGGTTAGCGCAAGATTCATCCATCAGAAGAATTGACGGGTTGAGTGCCCAAGCACGTGCCATGGCAACCTTTTGCTTTTCGCCGCCAGAGAGCACTGAAATATGCTCGTGACTCAGGGTTTCTAACCCGATTTTACGCAGGGCCTGCATTGTAAGCTGGCGTTGGGTTCTTTGACAGAAATGCTTGCCTTTCAGGCCATAAGCGACATTTTCGGAGACCGTACCGTCAAACAGGTAAGGGGTTTGGTGCATGTAAATTACCCCGCTTTGTCCTGTAAACCCCGCTAGACGTTGCAACCAAGATGGACGTTGAAGATTCAAAGAGCCCTTGGTGGGTTTTTGAATGCCGGCCATGACTTTCAGTAAGCTGGTTTTACCGATGCCGTTTTGCCCCGACAAATAGATAGCGTCACCCGGGCAGACTTTTAGCGAAGGGATGTGAAACAGTAACCTGTGTTTGTATTTCACAGAAAGGTCAATTGCTTCCAGTATTATCTGACTCATCATTGCCCCTGCTTATGTCCGTAAATAGCCATTGCCACGAGCAAAACTAATGAAAAAATTCATCGTCAATGCCAGCACTAGCAACACCATGCCGAGTGCAACGCCTTGTGCAAAAGCGCCCTTTGATGTTTCAAGTGCAATCGCGGTAGGGATGTTGCGGGTATAGTTCAGTATGTTGCCGCCAACCATCATGGAGCAGCCAACTTCCGTAATTATTCGGCTAAATGCCGTGATAACCGCAGCCAGAAGCGGGAAACGAATTTCCCACATTAGCGTCGCCATGGCGCGTGGAATGGATGCGCCCAAAGTGTAGGCTGTTTCCCATGCACGGCGATCACTGTTTTGAAATGCAGCATGCATCATCGAGACCAGTATGGGTAAGCTGATCAGAATTTGCCCCAATATCATGGCTCTTTGGGTGAATAACATCTTCCAATCGCCCATAGGGCCTGCACGTGATAGAAGCATGTAAAGCAAAAGCCCAATAACAACGGTAGGGACAGATTGGAGCGTGTTAACCAGTGACAGCACAATCCATTTGCCGGGAATTTCCCAATAGGCGAGCGCGAAACTGAGTAAAAGAGCAGGCAGGATCACCAGCCCAATAGCAACCAATGACACCGAAAACGACACCCCAACAATACCCCATAGCGTGGTATCACCGCTAAACAGCAAAGCAACCGCTTGTCGGGTAGTTTCCAGCATGTCCATTAGCTTGCGTCTGCCACAAACAGTTGCTGACCGTTAACCTTGAAGGTATCGATCATTGCCTGCGCTTTGGGATTCACCAACCAATCGCTCAGGACTTTTGCGCCTTGGTAGTTCAGATCCGGATAACGGCTTGGGTTAATCAAAATCACTTGATACGGGTTGAACAGACGCGCATCGCCTTGGACATGTACATCTAGGTCCATTTTGCTTTGATAAGCCAGCCATGTGCCTCGGTCGGTGAGGGCATAGCCTTGAAGTTCATTGGCCATAGTGAGCGTAGGCCCCATGCCTTGTCCTACCGCTTTGTATGCGGAAAAATCAGGATGAACACCAGCGGCCTTCCAAAGGAGCAACTCTTTCTTGTGTGTGCCTGAATCATCACCGCGAGAAATAAAGTGCGCGTCGGCACTCGCCACTTTTACCAGTGCGGCTGTCACATCTTTGCTGGCTTTGATTTTTGCAGGATCGTTTTTTGGCCCAACAAGAACGAAGTCGTTGTACATTAGGCCACGAGGGAGCACCCCAAAACCTTGGTCAACAAAGCTTGCTTCCGCTTTTGGCGCATGGGTCATCACAAGGTCAACATCACCATTTTCGCCCATTTTTAGTGCTTTACCTGTACCTGCAGCCAGCACCTGTACGTCATATCCCGTGTCTTTTTTGAATTCTGGCAGGAGAAAATCCAGTAAGCCTGAATGGTAGGTACTCGTTGTCGTCGCCAACCGAACGATCTCTGCTGCACTCACCGTGGCAGAGAATGAAACAAGGACTGAAAGTAGTACAAACGCGTTTGTTTTTTTTATTAAGCTCATTATGTCTTCCTGACAATGGATGATTTTTTAATATCGCTACTGCGATAGCCTCATTAAACCGATGAGGTTAAATGTGGACAAAGCAACAAAAATGCCAAATTTATATTTCAGATGTAAATTGTCATAACCCACTAAAAATAAACAATAATATTTTATGCCTCTTAAGCGAGTGACCAGATTTGCATGCATGCCTACATAGCGGTTGTATTGGACTGAGTCAAAATGTCGCATGTATGATGTAAGCCACTGAGAGAATATGGACTTTCACCCGATGAAGGATGCACTGCAGCAATTTGGTTTCTCCGCCTTGGTGGTCGATGACGAGCCGGGTATGCGCGCTATCTTGAATAAAGCGTTATCGAAGAAGCTGACCCAGGTTGAAACCGCGTCTTCTTTAGAAGAAGCGGAAGCCCTTCGAAAGCGAAATCACTTCGATTTGCTGATTGTAGATATCAACTTGCCAGGACGGTCGGGTATTGATTGGCATGAGGCGTTTAACGACGACGAGCGGCGCAGCGACATCATTTTCATGACAGGCTATGCAGAGCTGGAAACGGCGATCAAAGCGCTGCGGGCGGGCGCATCTGACTTTATTCTCAAGCCCTTTAATCTCGAACAAATGCTGCAATCAGTGCAGCGTTGTCTCGATAAACGCATGATAGAAAGACAAAATGTGGCGCTTCAACGTGATGTTGCTCGTTCTTTCCCTGTCGATATCATCGGTGAAGCCCCCAAAACGCTAGCGATGCGAGAAGTCATTTCTCGTCTTGCCCCTTCTCCCGCCGCCGTGTTGATCGAAGGCGAGTCGGGAACAGGTAAGGAACTGGTTGCACGCGCCCTTCATGCTTTGAGCCATCGTAGTGGTCCTTTTGTTCCCCTCAACTGCGGTGCCATTGCCCCTGAATTGCTCGAAAGCGAATTGTTTGGCCACGTTTCGGGCGCGTTTACTGGTGCACGAAAAAACAAAGACGGCCTGTTTCGAGTCGCTGATAAAGGCACGTTGTTTTTGGATGAGATTGGCGAGATGCCGCTTTCGATGCAGGCTTCGTTGCTCCGGACTTTGGAGCAAAAAACCATCCGTCCGGTGGGCGCTGAGCGTGAAGTCAGTGTCGATGTTCGTATCGTCGCAGCGACTAACCGAAACTTGCATGATGAAGTGGAAGCAGGGCGTTTTCGCAAAGATCTTTTTTATCGACTCAATGTATTGTCGGTAGAACTTCCCCCACTGCGTGAGCGTGTCGAAGACATCGGCTTATTGCTTAATCATTTTTCGGATGTGCTCGCACGGGATCTTGGGCTAAAGCCTGTGGTGTGGTCGGAAGAAGAGTTTGTCGCGATGAAACATTACGACTGGCCAGGAAATATTCGAGAGCTGAAAAATACCGTTGAACGTGCGATTTTACTAGGCAAACCTGACCTTCGCCATTGGCAGGGAAACTCTGTCCCCGCCAGCGATAGTGTGGAGCATGATGTTTGCTTGATATCCGAAGGTTCAGAAACTGGCTATCCACTTTGCTGGCCGCTTAAAGACGTTGAAAGAGCTCACATTGAGAAGGTGGTTGACGTCCATGAGGGCAACAAGTCTGCGGCGGCAAGACAGCTCGGTGTGGCGAGAAAAACGTTAGAGCGAAAATTCAAAGACTGGCTTGAAGAGTAAAGCCATCAAAGAGACGGCATCAAGGTTTAAAAGGGAGTGCGGGTAATGGCGTTATTTAAGAAGTGGCGACAGCGTTTTCGTACCATGGTGCGTTATCGTCTGCTGGTGCTGACTTCTGTGCCTATTATCATTACCTTGCTCGCGTTGATTGCGTTGACGCTTTACTGGACGGTGGCGTATTCGTGGAAGAATGCTTTGTCGGGTGTAAACGCAGACCTTGCTGTTGCGAGCAATAGCATGGAAGTGCTGCAACGCGAGCAGCGAAACCAACTTCATGCAATTGCAGACTCCCACGATTTTCAAACTCAAATCATCGAAGACCCTGGGCAAATTTCCGGTTGGGCGCAGTCTCGCGCCGACAAATATGGCGTTGATTTTCTTGCTGTCTATTCTGCTGGCGACATAGAACGATTACCACTGAGCTTACGGCAACCTTTGCAGAACGGCCAAGAGCGGACATTTTTTCAGGTCATGTCAGCGATTGAATTGGCGTCTATATCCGCAGGTTTGTCTGCCAAAGCTGAGATTCCGCTGTTGCAAGAGAATACCAAAGAATATCGCGGCCTAATAAGCCGAAGTTTGCTCCCTCTGTACAATGAAAATGGCGAGCTAGAATGGATCATTGATGGTGGGATCTTACTTAATAACAGTACAGATTTGGTTGATAAAATTCGCGATCTTGTCTTTCCGCTAGGCAAACTCCCAGAAGCCAGCGTGGGAACAGTGACGCTGTTTATGGATGATGTCCGCGTCAGTACCAATGTTCCGCTAGACAGTGAAAACAAATTTGGGCGAGCGATTGGCACACGTGTTTCTGATGAAGTGCGCGATACCGTGCTTATCGACGGGGATGAGTGGGTAAATCGTGCTTATGTTTATGACGCCTGGTATATCTCTGCCTATAAACCGATTAGAGATTTTAATAACAAGGTCATTGGGATGCTTTATACCGGTTACCTCGAGTGGCCGTTGATCAGCCGTTATCTCACCAATTTGATTGAGTTGGGGATAGGGGTGCTTCTGACATTACTGATCTCAGGATTGTTGGTTTATCGCGGTGCCAAAGATTTATTTCGTCCTATTGAACGCATTCACCGTGTTGTGCACCTAATTCGCTTTGATCAGGATACGCGAATAGGCAAGCTGGGTTTAGATCCGCAACACGAACTGGCTATTCTGGCTCGTCAGTTTGACAGCATGTTGGATCAGCTCAAAAAACAGCATGAGGAAATCCGTCAAAACGCACTGGAATTGGAAGACAAGGTCAAAGAACGCACGGCAAGCTTGCATGAAAAAACGGAAGAGCTAAAACAAAATATTAGCTTGCTTGAACAAACCCGAAACAAACTGCTGTTGAGTGAAAAGCTAGCAGCGCTGGGTGAACTCACCGCAGGCATTGCGCATGAAATCAATAATCCCACCGCCGTTATTTTGGGTAACATTGAGCTAATGGAATACGAGTTGGGGCAACATGCCGACTTGGTGGCCGAGGAAATGAGTACCGTACTGGCGCAAATAGACCGTATTCGCAATATCACCCGAAGCTTGCTGCAATACAGCCGCCAAGGCGGGGTGCAAGACACGGTGACGTGGCAACACGTGAACCCTGTGATTGAAGAGAGTGTCACCTTGGTTCGCTCAGGAACCAAAAGACAGGATGTCGAAGTGCTCACTGAGCTAAACGCCAAATGCTGCGCGGAGATAAATCGCCACCAACTGCTGCAAGTATTGGTTAACCTGCAGATGAATGGCATTCATGCCATGAACGACAAAGGTAAGTTGATCGTGCGGTCAGAGGATTGGATGGATGGCAGTGGTATGACTATAGGCGCCAAAATTTCCGTGCAAGATTTTGGTTGCGGCATTGCCAATGAAAACCTCACTAAAATTTTCGATCCATTTTTCACTACTCGTCACTCCGGTACAGGGTTAGGACTTGCTGTAACACAAGGGATTGTGAGTGGGTTGGGCGGTGAAATAAAAGTGGAATCCGAGTTGGGAAAAGGCAGTGTTTTTACGCTTTATCTTCGTGAGAAAATTCAACCGGATGACGAAATTACATCGCTGAACATGGTGGAGTAAAACACTGGCAGTTTACTCTGATGCCCACATTTGTTTTCCCGTATTACCAAAATGATAGCCACCAAACTGTTCGCTCTGTTTGAGAATGGAGTCCTCATCCAAATGGTGAACCAACTGCTGCACCAGTGCGCGAAAATAGATGTTTTTGGGGATCACCAGTTCAAATGCTTCATTGGCAATAGGGTGAAAAGCCAGACCAAATTCGCCTGCACCGCTTTGGCTTCCAAAGCCAATATCAGCCGCGCCCCGCGCAATGGCTGAACTGAGTTCCCGCTCGCTTAAACATTCCTCAACGGTATTGAGCTGACCGCGGGTCGTCCCGTTTTTAAATAGCCATTCATCTAGCGCGCGTGCACTGCCTGCGCCATCTTGCCGACCCGCCCAACGCCAACGTTTATCAATGAAATGATGTGGGTCTTGCAGTTTGTCAGCAAGTTCAGGGCGGGCGATGAGGCCTTGTTGTCGCTCAAAAGCATGGAGTAACACCCAATTTCGGTGACCTGAATATTGCTGGATCAGAGCAGGGTGACGCAGTTTGGCCTCTTCGGCATTTCCCCAATGAATAGCGCAAATATCAACGTGTCCTTTTTCGAGCATCGCTAGGCCTTGTTTGGTTCCTGTTGCGGTGTATCCCACCAATGCCGTGCTGCCGAGCGCTGCCGCCATCTTGCTTACAATGTGCTGAAGTAAAGGGTCATCAGAGCCTGCAATGAGTAGGCGATCGTTGAACACACCATTGTGGCTTGATTCAATCAACCATCGATCGAGCAGGTTCTTAGGAAACAGCCATTTGCCTGTGACTTTGGTGGCGGGCAATACCCCTTCATTGGCGAGGCTGTAGACTTTCTTTTCGTTCAGATCGAGGTATTCCGCAACCTGACGGGCATTCATAAATTGCGGAAATTCACTCATCGCGGCCGCCTTTTACATCAAACTCAATGTTTTCTGCGCCGTTAAAGACCTGAAAGCGATGACCTTTTGCCCGCGCGATCATGGTAATGCCGAGTTGCTTAGCAAGGTCGAGACCCATTTGCGTGACGCCAGAGCGAGACAGCAATACGGGGATGCCCATCTGCGCGACTTTGATGACCATTTCGGAGGTGAGTCGGCCTGTGGTGTAAAACACTTTATCGTCGCCGATTTCCCCATTCAGCCACATTTCACCGGTGAGGGTATCAACGGCGTTATGGCGACCGATATCCTCAACAAAAGAGAGAATCTCAGTGCCTTTGCACACGGCACAACCATGTACGGCGCCAGCGGCTTTGTAGGTGTCGTTGTGATGGGTCAACGCTTCTAGCAACCCATAGAGCATGGATTGTTCAATGTGCGGACGAGGCAGTTGCAGGTTCTCTAGCTTCTTCATTACGTTGCCAAACATGGTGCCTTGACCGCAGCCAGAGGTGACCGTTTTCTTCGACAAGGTTTCTTCGATATCCGCCTTTTGCTCACGTGTGACGACCGCGGCTGATTGGGTTTGCCAATCAATGATGACGGAATCGAGCGCGTCAGCGTCTTCAATCAATCCCTGATTTTTTAAATACCCCAACACCAGCATGTCCGGTCGCGCCCCCAGCGTCATCAAGGTCACTATCTCTCGCCAATTGAGATAAACAGTGAGTGCCCGCTCACAAGCGATCTGCTTGGTCATGGTTTCGCCGTACTCATCATGGACGGTCACGTCGATTGTCTGAGGAATATCTGTTTGCGTGGTAATAATTTTGGGCTGAGACATCGAACCGCTTTCCTTTTGCCTGAATGCTGGAGGGTAGGTAGCAAATCCTGTTCCAACCCTTCACGACTGGTATGTGTTTTGCTTTGTTGGGTGAATAAAACCGCATTTTTTCGCCAACCATGGCTAAGAGAAACGTCGCTGAAATGCGCTGTGCGGGGAAGATATCACCGCAGGAACAACAAGGAGTGATGTGTGACTGAAACAATAAAAGACCCACAATACTGGTTGACGCAGTTTGACCTTGAATCAACAGATGTTGATATAGGTCGTTGGAAAACAAAGCGTTGGTCTGTGGTCAATCTCCATCTTCCTCGGGAAGAAAGTGAACGCAAAGACGACATGATTTCTTTACCGCTCGAGCTATTTAAAGACGAGCGAACAGACTACCGATTTAACCTCAGTTCTCGCGATCCGCATGTGTTTTTTATCTTTGAAGTGAACGAAGACGAATCCCTCAAACCCTTGAAAGTGACCGCCTCACAAACCAGTGCCGCTAGCTTTATGGACGGTGATTATTTGGTGTTGTCAGAGACAATGCCACTGCCTATTCAAGCGTGGATGGAAGCCTTTATAGGGCGTCATGGAGAGTTGCTGGATGTGCGTAAGAAGAAGCGCAAAGGCGCAGGGAGGGCGAGTGGCAACTGATTCTTTTTTAAACCGCTGGTCAAAGCGAAAGCAGGCGATCGCTGACGAAGAATTGCGGGAACAAGAAACGGCGCTAGCGTCGGATGAATACCAAGCCATTGCTGAGTCTGAAAACCGACGTTTTGATTTACCCCATCAAGCTGAAAGCCTCATTTCAGACACCGAACTGATCGACGGCCAGCAAGGAGAAGAAGCGACCGATGTGCAAATGGCGCTGGACACTGTACAGGAAGTAGATGTCCCGCCAACGCCTGATATGGAAGACGTGGCGCGTTTGAAACAAGGGGATTCAGCGGCGTCATTTCTTGCCAAAGGGGTCTCTGCAGAAATCAAAAAAGCCGCGTTGAGGAAGCTGTTTCATACCGATGCCTACAACGTGTTGGATGGCATGAATGATTACGACCTTGATTATTCAAATAAGGCCTCTCTTTCTGCTGAAGTCGCGGCTAGCCTGCGCCAATGGACAAAAGAGAAAATCGAAGATGTCCAAGAAGGGAGTCAAATACCAGATCTTACTGACGATGAGTCCGTTCTAGATCAAACGGTTGAACAGGATGTCGAAAGTACGGCTGCAAAAAGAGAGACAAAAAGTACCCATGATGAAGAAAGGGACAATTTGTCTTACGAGGTGAGACAAATTGTCCCAAATGAAAGTGTGGATAATAATTCAGACGGATCCTGACTCCGTATTCGTCATTTTATTTCCTTCAAAACTGGTTCACTACTTGCTGTATCAATAGGGTCACAGGCAAAGGACGCGTGAAACCCTTGTCTGACAGCGCCTTACCACATTGGCGATGGCCTTGAGTAAATCAATGGCATTGATAACCGCCGATGTAGGGAATCAGCCCACGAGGTAACCCGCCGGGATGGCCGGTCACCATGGCTTAAAAGACGATGGCTAAGAAGACAATGTCGACAATAACTAAAATAACAACACTCAATCAATTGGTTGAGCAGACCACCGACGTGAACGGAAAAGCAAGACAGCATGCGCTGCGAGCGACTGTAACGCTGGGTAATTTGATACCGTCAACCGTGACCTTTGAAAGCCGAGGTTTGGCCTTGGTTGTTGGCGGTGGTGAAGCGGTAGCGTTGTTTGCTGCCCAGATCCCTACATCGCTTCGTGATCAAGCTGTTTTGGTGTGTACTGACGAATCCTCAAACGCGATCCCTCTTCCTGAAGGGATGGCATTTTTCTACGCGCGCGAGGTGCAAGTGGATGGCTTTCTTGGGGCGTTTGATGTGTTCATCACGCATACCTTGGTTAAGCAAAACTTGGCGCAAATCACCCAAGGCCATGAACACTTTGATTTGATTATTGATCTGTCGGAAAGGGGCTTTCATTTCGCTGAATTACCGCCCTTAGGTTATTACGCGGTTGGCCGAATGCTTGTGACATCAGACGATGCGCTTGAGGCGCTATCTGATATGACGGGCACATTCGATAAGCCCAAATTTTTCCGCCTAGATACCAATAGCTGCGCCCACTCGGCGCGAGGCATTGAAGGCTGCACCCGCTGTATTGATGCTTGCCCAGCCGATGCGCTGAGCTCGGTAGACAGCGCCATCACAATCAATCCCTATCTTTGTCAGGGCATGGGCTCTTGCGCCACAGCTTGCCCTACAGAAGCCATTAGCTACGCGCTACCAGACCCCGATAATACGCAACATTTTGTATTCCAGTTGCTGACGCATTATCGCGAGCAAGGGGGAGAATCCCCTATTGTTATGTTCTACGCCGAAGCCTCTGAAACGGAGTTGGCTGAGCAGTTAGCGGAGCTTCCTAGTCGTGTTATCCCCGTGCGGTTGGAAGAACTCGCATCGGTCGGTATTGATAGCTGGTTCAGTGCGCTGGTCTATGGCGCATCTCAGGTTGTGCTTGCGGCTTCTTCGTCACTGCCGGTTAAAACACGCAAAGTACTTGAACAAGAGCTCGCCGTCGCATCGTCGTTTCTCTCTTCACTCGGGCACAGTGCAGATCGTATTGCGCTCTCTTCGGTCACATCGCTGAGCACGCAAAACCTGTACAGCAATGCCTTGCTTGACCAAAGCAAAAAACTGGAAGGCAGTAAGCGCGAAAAATTGGCGCTAGCCCTCGACCTTCTTGCATCAAATGCGATGTTGGAAACTACCGTGAGCCCCGTGCCTGACGGTGCGCCTTATGGACGTATTGATGTCGCCACCTCGGATTGCACTTTGTGTATGGGATGTGTGGCGGTGTGTCCTACCGATGCGTTGCAATCCATTGGTAGCAGCCCCGGCATGACGTTTAGAGAGCAAGATTGCGTGCAGTGTGGATTGTGTGAACAAGCGTGTCCTGAATCAGTGGTCACCTTGGTGCCTCGTTATAACTGGGACGCCGCTACCCGCCAACAACGTGACATTGTTCATGAAGAGCCTGCCGCAAAATGCATTAGCTGCGGTAAACCTTTCGCGCCGGTTTCTATGGTCAACATGCTGATCGAGAAACTGAGCAACCATAGCCATTTCCAAGATGACGCCATCAAACGTTTGTCGATGTGCGAAGACTGCCGTGTCCGCGACATTGTCTCCGACATGATGGATAACCCAGACAAACAGTTGAAGGTATAGGAGGCGGATATGGCAATGCAAGAAATCACCATTGATGATGTAACAAACGAAGAAAACCAGATCCGCCAGAGCATTTACAGCTTGTTGGCGCATGTATTTCGTCAAGCGCCTGATGAAGCCTCACTGGCTTGGCTTGCCACGCTGGAAACAGAAGGCGACGAGCAGTCAGCCGGCATGGCAGCAGCTTGGTCGGTACTCAGATTAACCGCCAGCAAAACTACGACAACGCAGGCAGCCGATGAATATCAGCTGATGTTTATTGGCGTAGGCCGTGGCGAAGTGGTGCCATTTGGTTCTTGGTATTTGACGGGATCATTGATGGAGTTGCCGTTGGCACTGCTTCGTCAAGATCTGCGTCGACTAGGTTATGAACGCCAAGAAGACACCAAAGAGCCAGAAGATCATATCGCCGCATTGCTGGAAGTGATGGCTATGCTGGTGGAAGAAGAAAGTGACATTGAACAAGCGGCCTTTTTTAACCGCCACATTGCAGCATGGTGTGAACGGTTATGTGAGGACGTGAAACGGGCTGAACCTGCAGTGTTTTATGCAGCCGTTGCAGAGCTTGCCCAACGATTTTTAACCATAGAAAAAACGCGATTTACCCAACGTCCATGGTGACAAGCACGACCTCAACCTGACGTGGAATAAAAAGAACAAGGAGCAAGTAATGTCTGAAAACAAGAAAGATACAGATATGCAGAACCCGAATCGGCGCCAGTTTTTGACAGGCCTCGGGGTTGCAGCCGCAGCGGGCGCAGTCGCGACCGTTGCCACAGGAAGCGCTCAGGCTGAGACCATGGTGAAATCACCACAAGACAAAAAACCGTCGGGTTATCGCGAAACACAACATATTCGCGATTACTACGATTCCCTATAACCCAGCGTGAAGATGGAGTTTGACAATGAAACTAACGAAACGCTCTGATTCGGTCAGCAAGGACGAAAAACAGCTGGGTGTGTCGCGCCGTACCTTTATGCGAAATACCTCACTGGCAACAGCTGGAGGCATCGCGGCGGCAGGTATGTTTGCACCGGGCATGATGAAAAAAGCGGCGGCAAAAGACGCCGATCCTAATAAGCCAGTAGAGCAAAAGCGCACCATTTGTTCGCATTGCTCAGTGGGCTGTGGCGTGTATGCGGAAGTACAAGACGGGGTATGGACTGGGCAAGAGCCTGCTTTCGATCACCCGTTCAACCTCGGTGGACATTGTGCCAAAGGGGCCGCTCTGCGTGAGCACGGTCATGGTGCACGTCGCCTGAAATATCCGATGAAGCTGGTTGATGGGAAGTGGCAAAAAATCAGTTGGGACACGGCACTGAATGAAATTGGCGATCAAGTGCTAGAAATCCGTGAGCAATCGGGCCCCGACGCGGTCTACTTCCTTGGCTCGGCCAAACACAGCAATGAACAAGCGTATCTGTTCCGTAAAATGGCGTCGCTTTGGGGCACCAACAACGTTGACCACCAAGCACGTATCTGCCACTCCACTACCGTAGCGGGCGTAGCCAATACGTGGGGTTACGGAGCCATGACCAACTCTTTTAACGACATGCATAACTGTAAGTCGATGCTTTTTGTTGGCTCGAACCCTGCGGAAGCACACCCCGTTGCGATGCAGCACATCCTTATCGCCAAAGAGAAAAATGGCTGTAAGATCGTCGTCGCTGATCCTCGTCGCACACGTACTGCAGCGAAAAGTGATCATTTCGTTTCATTGCGTCCAGGGACAGACATTGCCTTTATTTGGGGCTTGCTGTGGCACATTTTCGATAACAACTGGGAAGATAAAGAATTCATCCATCAGCGCGTTTTTGGTCTCGAGGAAATTCGTGAAGAAGTTGCCAAGTGGCCGCCTGAAGAAGTGGAGCGTGTGTCGGGCGTTGGCCGTGATGACATGTACCAAGCAGCGAAAATTTTGGCTGAAAACCGTCCGGGCTGTGTGGTTTGGTGTATGGGTGGAACCCAGCACACCACAGGTAACAACAACACTCGCGCCTACTGTGTGTTAGAACTGGCGCTGGGTAACATTGGTAAATCCGGCGGCGGCGCTAACATTTTCCGCGGTCACGACAATGTTCAAGGCGCGACGGACTTAGGCGTATTGTCACACACCCTACCGGGTTACTACGGCCTGTCTGATGGTGCGTGGAAACATTGGTCGAAAGTGTGGGAGGTTGATCAGAAGTGGATTCAAGACCGTTTTGACCCCGCTGAATACAACGGTTCAAAACCTATCAATAGCAACGGTATTCCGGTTTCTCGCTGGATTGATGGCGTGCTGGAAGACAAAGACAAAATCGCGCAGAAATCAAACATTCGCGCCATGTTCTACTGGGGCCATGCAGTGAACTCGCAAACCCGTGGACCAGAAATGCGCAAAGCAATGGAAAAACTGGATTTGATGGTCATTGTTGACCCGTATCCGACCGTTGCTGCTGTCATGAACAACCGAAAAAATGGCGTGTATCTACTACCGACCACAACGCAATTTGAAACTTATGGTTCAGTCACGGCGTCAAACCGTTCGCTACAGTGGCGTGACAAGGTTATCGAGCCGTTATTCGATTCCAAACCTGACCATACCATCATGTATCTGCTGTCGAACAAACTCGGTTTCTCCGATCAGCTTTTCAAAAATATTGCGGTGAAAAACGACGAACCTGTGGTTGAAGACATCACCCGCGAGTTCAATCGCGGCATGTGGACGATCGGTTATACCGGTCAAAGCCCAGAGCGTATTAAAGAGCACCAGAAAAACTGGCATACCTTCAATACCACGACACTCGAAGCGCAGGGTGGCCCTGTCAATGGTGAAACCTATGGCCTGCCTTGGCCATGTTGGGGAACGCCAGAAATGAAGCATCCCGGCACCCACATTCTTTATGACACATCCAAAGAAGTCGCGCGTGGCGGCGGTAATTTCCGTGCACGATTCGGGGTGGAATTTGAAGGGCAAAGCTTATTGGCAGTGGACAGCTATTCAAAAGGCTGTGAACTGGAAGATGGCTATCCTGAGTTTACCGACAAGATGCTCAAGCAACTTGGCTGGTGGGATGACCTGACTGCAGAAGAAAAAACATCTGCTGAAGGCAAAAACTGGAAGACTGACTTATCGGGTGGCATCCAACGCGTCGCGATTAATCACGGTTGTATTCCTTTCGGTAATGCCAAAGCGCGCGCGATTGTGTGGACCTTCCCAGACCGTGTGCCACTTCACCGTGAACCGCTTTATACGCCACGTCGGGATTTGCTCCCCGAGTATGCGACCTGGGATGACAAAGCCGATATCTACCGTCTTCCTACTCTATACAAGTCGATTCAAGACATTGATGCCGCGAAGGATTACCCGATCATTCTGACTTCCGGTCGTTTGGTGGAATATGAAGGTGGGGGCGAGGAAACACGCTCTAACCCTTGGCTAGCTGTTTTGCAGCAAGAGATGTTTGTCGAAATCAACATTGTTGATGCGAACAATATCGGGATTGTTGATGGACAAGATGTGTGGGTCGAAGGCGCAGATAAAGGTCGTGTGAAGGTGAAAGCCATGATCACACCGCGTGTGTATGCAGGGCTGGCATTTATGCCGTTCCACTTCGGCGGGGTCTTCCAAGGACAAAGCTTGCTTGATAGGTATCCAGAAGGTGCGGATCCTTACGTGATTGGTGAGTCTGCTAATACCGCGACCACTTATGGTTATGACCCGGTTACTGTGATGCAGGAAACCAAAGTCACCCTTTGTAAGATCATTCCAGCGTAGTAGGGAGCATACATTATGGCCGATATGAAATTTTTGTGTGATACCAAACGCTGCATTGAGTGCAACGGTTGTGTCACTGCGTGTAGTAACGCGAACTCAGAAGTGGTTACTTGGGGCATCCAACGCCGCCGAGTCGTCACATTAAACGACGGTGAGGCGGGAGAGAATTCGATCTCCGTGGCTTGTATGCACTGTGCGGATGCGCCTTGCATGGCCGTTTGCCCAGCAGATTGCTTCTATCGTACTGAAGATGGCATTGTGCTTCACAACAAGGAAACTTGCATAGGGTGTGGTTACTGCCTGTTTGCTTGTCCGTTTGGTGCACCTCAGTTTCCGAAAACGGCAGCGTTTGGCGAGCGTGGCAAGATGGATAAATGTACCTTCTGTGCGGGCGGTCCTGAGCCTGATGGTTCTGCCAAAGAGCGTGAGCTTTACGGTGCGAACAGAATTGCAGAGGGCAAATTGCCATTGTGCGCCGAAATGTGCTCAACCAAAGCACTGCTTGCGGGTGATGCGGAGAAAATCTCTGCGGTCTTCCGTCAGCGCGTGGTAGAGCGTGGCGCGAAAGGTGCTGGCTGGACGAACGGGAATGATCTTGCCTATGACGCCACAAAAAGCTGATGAGCATGGAGAGCTGCTGGGTTCGTCCTAGCAGCATTAGGAGGAGATATGTTTAGAACATTGCTCGCCATGCTGATGATGGTCGCCACGTTGTTTGTGTCGCCATCTTTTGCAGAACAGGCCGAGAAAGCCGATCCGCAAAGAGAAATGGTGCAATTGGCAGGACCTGAGTATTGGCGTGAAGTGAAATCCGGCGAGTCGGGATTCACTGTCGCCACTGGCGCTGAAGCGGGTCAGTTAATTAATGTTGATGGACAGCGATGGCGTGAGATTCGCAACCAATGGATTAGCCCGCTGGGGCTTATCTTTATGGGCGCATCTGCGGCAAGCCTACTGCTTTTCTATTTGTGGGCGGGTCGCATCAAACTAACGAATGAACGCACAGGAAAAAAGGTGCACCGCTGGTCGCCATTTGAACGCGCAATGCATTGGTTTACCGCGATCAACTTCCTCATTTTGGGGCTGTCAGGTGTTGTGCTGCTGTACGGTAGACATTTTATTAAACCGGTTGCACCAGAGGCCTTGTGGGGAAGTATTATCTACGCTGCGAAACTGTCGCATAACTACTTAGGCCCTTTGTTCGTCCTTGGTCTGCTTTGCATGTTAGTGAAGTGGTTTAAGAACAACATGATCAACAAGGTCGACATTGAGTGGTTTAAGCAAGGCGGTGGTATTTTACCTAACGGTAAACACCCTGATGCTGGCTTTTGTAACGGCGGTGAGAAGATATGGTTCTGGTTGTTAGCAACCGTGGGTGTGGTGGTATGTATTACTGGTTTAGTGATGGATTTTCCGATCTTCGGTCAAACCCGCGCAGACATGCAAATCGCTAACGTTATCCACGGTATTGCATCTTTGGGCTTACTGGCTGCCGCGTTCGGGCACATCTATATCGGTACCGCGGGTACAGAAGGTGCGTTTGAAGGCATGGCGACAGGCTATGTCGATGAAGCATGGGCTAAACAACACCACAAACTGTGGTTGGAAGAAGTGCAAAATCAACCCGCACAAGAAGGCAAGCAGCCCTCGACGGATGAACAAAAAGTTTAGTCAGTCAGAGTGATGATGAATTATCGACAAAGCCAGCGAATTCTCGCTGGCTTTTTGTTTTTAGCTACTTGGTGACCATGTCCCATCGAAGTGCGGTACCAAAGGCAATGTCTGCACTCGCCGTTTTTCCTATCACATCGTCATAATATTTTGGCGCTAAGCCAAAGCCCGGTCTGACGCTGCGAACGTTCTGCGCAGTGAATTTGTCACCTGCTTTGATATCGTCACTGATATACAAAGACCGACGAAATTGCACATTGGCTTTTTCTGCGTCTTTGAGTTGATAACCTGCCTGGCCAAGTGCCTGCCATGCGATGCCCGTGTCACGGCATAGCGCCTCAAGCTCATGAGGCTCGAGCGAAAAGGTGGAATCTGGCCCTGGATCGTTGCGACTGAGCGTAACGTGCTTTTCAATCACAGACGCGCCAAGCGCCACTGCTGCAATGGACACGGTAGTGCCTAGGGTATGATCAGACAGGCCGCCAATGGTGTGAAAACGCGAAGACAAATCGGAAATGGTGCGCAGATGACTTTGCGATGCAGGCGCCGGATAAGCACTGATGCAATGGAGCAAAACCAACTCTTTGCAGCCACTGTCTCGCGCCATCGCAACCGCTTCTGCGATTTCGTCGTTGTTAGCCATGCCGGTAGAAATGATCATCGGCTTGCCTGTTTGAGCAACGTAACGGATCAGGGGCAAATCAATCGCTTCAAATGAGGCAATTTTATACGCGGGTGCGTTGAGATCTTCGAGTAAATCAACGGCAGAAAAATCAAATGGGGTACTGAAGAGCGTGATACCCACATCGCGCGCTTTATCAAACAACGGTTTGTGCCAATCAAATGGCGTGTGAGCTTCTTGGTAGAGGTCATAGAGTGTTCTGCCATCCCACAAGCCGCCCTTAATTTGAAACTCTGCAGAAGCACAATTCAGGGTGATGGTATCGGCGGTGTAGCTTTGCATTTTGACCGCGTCAGCACCCGCGCGTTTTGCCATCTCGATGGTCTGAAAAGCACGTTCTAGGGAACCATTATGATTCGCCGACATTTCCGCGATGACATAGGGCTTATGCTCTGGGCCTATTTTTCGACCATCTATCGTGATGCATTGCGTCATAGCTAGATTCAATACTCTGTTAAGTGGTTAGCGCTGCGTGTCCACTGCTCTCGTGATAAATGAAACACGCAGTAAGGAATAGCGTCACCACCGTCATTTTGTAACACCGCGACGCTCTCGTCTTTGCGAAAACTAAGTTTGTGGTGGAGGTGCAGCACCTTGGAATTGGTGCAAAGTACACGGCTATCAATTTGTCTCAGCGCTAAATCAGTAAAGCCATAAACCAGCGCAGCTTGAAGTAGGTGAATCCCCGTACCGGTCGGCGAACCTGGGTCTTTGTAAAAGCCCCACTCGGCTGAGCCAGAGGTGGCGTCAATATGGGTGAAAGAGACCATACCAATAGGTGTCTCATCAATCAGAGCGATCAGAAATCGCTTGGTCTGATCATCAGTAATGGCAGTAAACCAGCATCGGTGTTCCTCGGCATTGATGTCGTGTTGGGTGAACATGAACTGGCGAACCGCGGGGTCGTTGCGCCACTCTCTCACCATCGCTAAATCTGCTTCTGTCATTGGGCGCAGCGTTGTTTTGGTGTTGTCGCAGGGCGTCATCTCGCTCATTGGCAATTCTCCATTGCGCGAACGACACGTTCTGCGCCTAGCCCGTCAATGTCTGATTCAGGCAAACGAAGCGGCAAAGCATCCCAATGTTCGGCGAGCCAAGTCAGCTCTTGTGCATAGCGAGAGGCTGTTGTGATATTACTCAAACCGAGATAACGATACTGTCCAGATTTGGCAAGGTGCTCTGCCATGTCACGCTGATTTTCAGCAACTGACACCAAGGTGCTGGGCAAGCGTAAACAGGTACGTTCGATCGCGCTAACACCCGCAGCCCCAAATGCATAGCGCGAGCAAGCCAGTTCTGTTTCGAAGTCAGGAAGGCTTTCAACTAATTCGATAAATTCAGGCACGGTTTCCGTCAACAGCACTTCTTTTCGCGGATTTGCCATGCCATAGACAATGACAACCTTAAAGGGCAGCGTAGAAAATTGCTGACAGGCGTGAAGGAGTTTGAGCGTTTCACCTGTTGGGTCTGTACCACTGAAGAAGGCCACAATTTGGTTTTTAATTAAGCTCATATCGTGATCTCGAAGCGCTGAAAATGAGTCGCGCAACAACGCAAAGCGAGGGCCAAGCAGTTGTTGGCATTCAGTGGGCACCCATGAGTGGTAGCGGTTTTCAACGTCAGGCCAAGGATTGTGGTCAAGCAAGATATCGCAGGCATGCCTACGATTGGCGAGATCATCAATGGCGAGCACCTTGGCACCTGATGTTTTCATTAGCGATTGCCATTTTTCATCAATCGCATAATGATCAAAAACAACCCAGTCGAGGGTAATGTCATCCAACATCGCGAGACACTGATGCGCATCTTCTTCCTGCGTTACGCCTAACCAGTGCGCGTAATCGCCAGTATCCGGTAGAAAGGTTTCTTCAATGGCCGGTAGGGGAAGCACATGGATGTTTTGTCGGCGGCAATACTCAAGCAAATTCCCCGTTAGTTCTCGGCTAAGCATGCGCACATGGTGTCCGTGCTCGATCAGCTTTTTGGCAAGAACGAGGCAACGCATTACGTGTCCTGTGCCGATTTGACTCGACGCATCCACGCGAATGGCGACGTTCACAACTCGCCTCGTTTCGACAGAATTTCATACAGCATTTCAGCACGTAGCCAGTCATCGGGTTCATCGATATCTTGCACGCGAAAATGGGGTATTTGAACCGATTTCGAATGGGGTGCAAAGATTGGTAAGCCCGAAACAAATGCCTCTGGCGTTCCCCAGTAGAACATGCCTGCATCGTGATAAGCCGGCTCTAAATCTTGGGAGCGCGTTGAGAAGTGCTCAGGCCAGAACATTTCGACATTACCTTCTTCGGTCATGCGGATGCTGCGCTGGATCGGGAATGAAAAACGCGTGCTGGCGAAGGTGTATTTGGTGCCTTCACTTTGCAGCAATGCAAGGCCTTCTTCGAGATCTGAAGTGCGTGTAAATGGCACGGTGGCATACAGGCAACAGACCGCCTCGATACGGCTTTGGTCATGATCGTTCAACCATTCGATGGCGTGCTTAATCACATCCAGCGTGGTGGCGTGATCGTTGGCGATGTCTGACGGGCGAATAAAGGGAACCTCTGCGCCATATTCTGTGGCAACGGCAGCGATTTCTTCGCTGTCGGTGGACACGATAATGCGATCAAATAGACCTGACTGCTTCGCCACGTTGATGGCATACGCGATGATAGGCTGACCAATGAAGGGTTTAAGGTTCTTACCCGGAATGCGCTTGCTGCCGCCTCGGGCAGGGATAATACAGACTTTCATTGTGTCCTTTAATTGGCGTTAAGCGCCTCAGTAAGTGCTGCCACAACCTGATCTTGTTCGTCTTTCGTCATGTCAAAAAACAGCGGCAGACTTAGCGCAGCATGGTAATAATTTTCAGCAACAGGGAATTGGCCCCAATCGAAACCAAGTTCGCGGTAATAGGGTTGCGTGTGCACGGGAATATAGTGGACATGCACGCCAATCCCTTTTGCCCGTAGCGTATCGAAGACGTGGCGGCGGCAATCCGGTTCCGCTAACTGAATGACATACAAATGCCATGCCGACTCGCACGAATCGAGTAGTGTCGGCGTAGCCAGTGGCAGGTTCTCGAGTAAGCGGTTGTAGCGACGTGCAAGCGCATTTCGGCGTTTGACAAACGCATCGAGACGAGTCAGTTGAGATACGCCTAGAGCCGCTTGAAGATCTGTCATGCGGTAGTTGTAACCCAAGCCTTGCTGTTCGTAATACCAAGCGCCTTGCCCAGCATCGACAAGGTCGGCGGGGTCTCGAGTCACGCCATGACTGCGCAAGCTTTCTAATGCCTTGGCAAGTGCTGGGTCATTGGTTATCGCCATGCCACCTTCGGCGGTGGTGATAATTTTCACCGGATGAAAGCTAAACACCGTGATGTCGCTGTAACGACAACTACCAATATAGTCCCCCTGATAGCGCCCACCGATGGCATGTGAAGCGTCCTCAATTACCTTGAAACCGTATTGCTTTGATAAGCGATGGATAGCTTCCATGTCGCAGCTTTGGCCACACATGTGCACGGCAACCAGGACGTGCGGCAAGGTGTTTTCTTGTTCCGCTAGCGCAAGTTTTTCTGCGAGCTTTTCTGGGCAAAGGTTGTAGGAGACAGGATCGATATCGACAAAGTCGACCTCTGCGCCACAGTAAAGCCCACAGTTCGCTGAGGCAACAAAGGTATTTGGCGATGTCCAAAGGCGCAGACCAGCGCTTAAGCCTAACGCTAAACAGGCAAGGTGAAGGCTGGAGGTCGCGCTGTTGGCGGCAATAGCAAATTCGGCGCCAACCATTACTTTTACCGCATTCTCAAATTCTAGAACCCTAGGCCCTTGAGTAACAAACTCAGATTGTAATGCTGCAATCACTGACTCTATGTCAGCTTGATTGATAGATTGTCGACTATAGCTATGCATTTGTTCTCGATCTTTTACGCAAAACACATCCGGATACCCAGCAAGTTTGATGCCGAATATTCTACTAGGGCAGAAATTACTGAAAGGTGAACTTTGCAAGTGAGTTAATATTTCAAAACGTATTTTATCTTAGTGTGGCTATGCAATTGATGGAAAAATGCCTACAGCGTGATTAGGTGTCGAAAAAAAAGGCAACTTCTCATGAAGTTGCCTCATTGTGCGGACGTTATCCGTGATTATGATGACTTATGGCGCTCTTTCAGTTTGTTCGCCACATCTTGTAAGGAGAAATCTTGATCTTGCAGCAATACCATTAAGTGGTACATCAGGTCGGCGGATTCGTTAATCAACTCCTCCTTATCGCCCGACGTCGCTGCAAGCGCGACTTCGACGCCTTCTTCGCCCACTTTCTGCGAAATACGCTTGGTACCCTTAGCGTAAAGGGACGCGGTGTAAGACGTAGAAGGATCGGATCCTCGACGGGAAGCCAACACTTGCTCCAATTGATGAAGGAACACCAGGGCTGGCTTGCTTTCATTGTCTTCGCCAAAGCAGCTTTCTGTGCCAAGGTGGCAGGTTGGGCCGATAGGGTCGACTTGCACCAGCAGGGTGTCTTTGTCGCAATCCAAGTCGATGTGTTTAAGCTGCAACACGTTACCGGAGGTTTCGCCTTTGGTCCAAAGACGCTCCTTGGTGCGAGACCAGAATGTCACTTGCTCGGTTTCGAGGGTTTTCGCTAGCGCATCTTGGTTCATGTAGCCCAGCATCAATACCTGGCCGCTGGTGGCATTTTGCACCACGGCAGGCACGAGACCGTCAATCTTTTCCCAATCAATGCGTTCAGCCAGTGCGGCGGTTCCATCTGTCTGGCTCATAAGCGGATCTCCACGTCTTGTTGTTTTAGGTATTGTTTTAGCTCACCAATATTAATGATTTGCTTGTGGAATACGGAGGCTGCGAGTGCACCGTCAATGTTGGTTTTGTTGAATGCCTCGGCAAAGTGCACCATTTCACCCGCGCCACCGGATGCAATCAAAGGCACGTGGCACACTTCGCGCACCATGTTGAGTTGCTCCAGATCGTAGCCGTTGCGCACGCCATCTTGGTTCATCATGTTTAACACGATTTCACCTGCGCCGCGCTTTTGCACTTCTTGTACCCAATCGCGGGTTTCCCACTTGGTGGCCTTGGTACGCGATTCGTCACCTGTAAATTGGTAAACCTGATACTTACCCGTGTCTTTGTCGTAGTAAGAATCAATGCCGACAACAATGCACTGCACGCCGAACTTTTCGGCAAGCGTAGTGATCAGTTCTGGGTTCGCAAGGGCCGGGGAGTTGATGGAGATTTTGTCTGCACCAAACTCCAAAATTCGCTGTGCATCTTCTGCGGTTTTGATGCCGCCTGCCACGCAGAAAGGAATATCAATCACTTCGGCAACACGTGCTACCCAACTTTTGTCTACGACGCGACCATCGCTTGATGCAGTAATATCGTAAAACACCAATTCGTCAGCGCCTTCAGCCGCATAACGTGCAGCAAGTGGGACGATGTCACCAATGATTTCGTGGTTACGAAACTGAACGCCTTTGACGACTTGACCATCACGAACGTCTAGGCAGGGAATTATTCTTCTTGCCAACATGCGAATGCCTCCTCTGCGGTGAATTTGCCGTCTAGCAGGGCACGACCCACGATGACACCCGCAACGCCAGTATCTTTGAGCGCGTCAATGTCTGCCAGAGAACCAATGCCACCTGAAGATTGGAATTGAACTTGCGGGTAGGCTGCGCAAAGATCTTTGTAGAGCTCAACGTTTGAACCTGCCAATGTGCCGTCACGGGAAATGTCGGTACACAGAACATGTTTTAAGCCCACAGTAAGGAAATTTTCCAGCAGTGCTTCAATAGTCACGCCGGAATCTTCTTGCCAGCCTGATACAGCAACCATGCGATTGCCGTTTTCGTCGATGTTGATGTCCAGTGCTAAGACGATATGTTCCGCGCCGTATTTTTGCATCCAGCCCTTCACAATTTCTGGCTGCTTCACGGCAGTTGAACCAATCACTACGCGTTTTGCGCCTGCGCGAAGCAGTTCTACAACATCGCTTTCTTTACGAACGCCTCCGCCAATTTGAATATTCGCGGGAGTGCTTTCAATCAAGGATTCGATGATAGAAAGCTGGCGAGCAGTGGTGTCTTTTGCGCCGGTTAAGTCGACCAAATGTAGCCAGTTTGCGCCTGCATTGTGGTACAGCGCGAATTGCTCACGAGGGTCAACTTTGTATTCGGTGACTTGGCCGTAATCGCCTTGATAAAGGCGGACGACTTGTCCATCAATCAAATCTAAAGCAGGAATTATCATCCTTATAACTCCAAAAAGTTTTTGATCAGCTGCGCTCCAACTTTGCTCGAGCGCTCTGGGTGAAACTGAACGCCGTAATAGTTGCCGTTTTGTACCGCAGCGCTAAAAGGCTTGTCGTAGTCACATTGGCCAATGGTGTAATCGCCCACTGGCATGGCGTAGCTGTGCACGAAATAGAAGTAGCTGTTCTCTGGGATATCTTTGAACAGGGGATGGTTATTCACGGGAGTGACCGTATTCCAACCCATGTGTGGAAGCGGTAAGTTGCCTGTTTCCATCAGTGTGGTGTCAGCATCAACATGGCCAAGGCAGTTAACAGCTGCTTTACCTTCTTGTGATGACTTGCCCAACAACTGCATGCCCAAACAGATGCCAAGTAATGGCTGTTTGACGTCACGAACGAGCGAGATCAAATCGCGTTCTTCAAGGTTTTTCATTGCCTCGGTCGCCGTGCCAACACCAGGAAGAAACAGTTTGTCAGCGGCCAGTACTACGGCAGGGTCACGACTAATCGTGACGTCGTAACCTAAGCGCTCAATGGCAAAACGCACAGAGCTGACGTTGGCGCATCCGGTATCAATAATGACAATGTTTGCGTCGCTCATACTATCTCTCCTTAGAGTACGCCTTTGCTGCTTGGCAGCTCGTTGCCTTCAACGCGGATCGCTTGGCGCAATGTACGGCCATAAGCCTTAAACAGGCTTTCAACGATGTGGTGCGTGTTATCACCATCCGAGGAAAGGTGCAGCGTACAGGCCATGGTGTCCGTCAATGAGCGGAAGAAGTGCTCGACCATTTCGGTCGAAAGATCGCCGACTTTGTCTTGCGAGAACGTCGCGTCGAATTTCAGGTACGGGCGACCAGACAAATCCAAGGCACATTGTGCAAGGCATTCGTCCATCGGCAGGCTAAAGCCAAAACGGCCGATGCCGCGTTTGTTGCCAAGGGCTTCTTTCAGTGCTTGGCCCAGCGCTAGCGCGGTGTCTTCTACCGTGTGGTGGTCGTCGATGTGCAAGTCACCTTCTACTGCGACTACCATGCGGAAACCACCGTGTGTGGCGATTTGATCTAGCATGTGATCAAAAAAGCCAAGGCCTGTGCTGATGCTGTTGCCGCCGCTTTCATCCAAGTTTACCGTGATACGAATATCGGTTTCTTTGGTGGTGCGAACCACTGAAGCAACGCGCGGGGACGTCGTCAAATCTTTGAGGATCTGTTTCCAGTTCATGGTTTCTGGGTGATATTGAATACCACGGATCGCCATGTTCTCAGCCAATTGCAGATCGGTTTGACGATCGCCAATCACGGCGGAGGTTTTGAAATCCACTCGGCCTTGTTGGAGGTAGTCTTTCACCAAACCCAGCTTGGGTTTGCGGCAGCTACATCCTTCGTGGTCGAAGTGCGGGCAAATCAAAACGTCAGCAAACTTAACGCCTTGAGATTCGAAAATCTCCATCATCATATTATGTGGGGCATCGAAATCAGCTTGTGGGTAGCTGTCGGTACCCAAACCGTCTTGGTTGGTGACCATCACCAGCTTGTAACCTGCATCCTGAAGCGCAAGCAGAGCAGGAATGACATCAGGCTCTAGCTTTAGTTTGTCGAGGCGGTCGACTTGAAAATCAACAGGTGGCTCGACAATCAGTGTGCCATCGCGGTCAATAAAGAGGATTTTTTCTTTCACTACAAATTCCTTTTCGTTTCGCTCTTTATGCCAGTTGCTGGCGGATAAAGGTCAGAGTTTTTTCACATTCTTCACGGTTGCCGATGCTGATACGAATGCAGCCTTCAATCGGAGAGCGGCGAAGAATAATGCCGTTGTCCCAAAGGGCGGTAAACAGCAGTTCCGCGTCGTCGAATTTCACCAGAAGGTAGTTAGCATAGCCATCAAACACTTGCACACCCGGTAACATGGAAAGACCTGCTTGCAAATAAGCACGGTTAGCACTCAGATCCAACACTTGATATTTCATGCGGGCAAGACCGGCTTCAGACAGTGCCTGACAAGCAATTTCCGTCACGGGAACAGGCACAGGATAAGGCGCGATCACTTTTTGCATCAGCTGGATAACTTGTTGATTGGCAATGGTGAAGCCACAACGCAGTCCCGCGAGAGCAAAGGCCTTCGACATGGTGCGCAAAATCGCAAGGTTTGGATAACGAACCAAAAGGTCAACGGTCGACGCCTCAGGGCAGAAATCAATATAGGCTTCATCCATCACAACCAGTGCGCGACCTGCGGTCATTTCTAACAGTGCTTCAATGTCCTTGCGCTCAATCAGGTTGCCCGTTGGGTTATTTGGGCTACAGACGAAAACCAGTTTCACGCCGTCGAGATTGTTTTCGATCTCAGCGATGTTTAGCTGCCACTCTGGCGTCAGTGGAACGATTTTTCGCTCAACACCTGCGGTTTCCGCACTGATGGCATACATGCCATAGGTCGGCGGGCAGAAAAGAATGCTGTCTTCGCCTGCTTCGCAGAAGGTACGAATAAGAAGCTCAATGCTCTCATCCGCGCCACGAGAGGTGAGCACCTGTTCTGGACGCACGCCCGCATAGTCTGCATACGCACGGATGAGTTCATCTGGCTGACATTCGCTATAGCGATTAAGACCAGCACCATTAATGGTGTATTCGTTGTTAAAGGGTGATTCATTGGCATTTAGCCAGACATCACCTTGACCACCTAAGCGGCGGGCAGACATGTAAGGGGTCAACGCCTGAACATCCTTACGAGCTAATTTTTCAATATCCATCACTCACCCCAAAATTACTGCAATTTATTAAGCTTGTTGACGCGAATAGTGACCGCATTGCGGTGCGCGTCTAAACCTTCTGCATTTGCCATTGCTACCACGGTGGGTGCGAGCGCTTGCAGGCCATCTGCTGATAGCTCTTGAACCGTCATACGCTTACTGAAATCCGCAAGCCCGAGGCTTGAGTAAGTGCGCGTATAACCATAGGTTGGCAGTACGTGGTTGGTACCAGACGCGTAATCACCCACAGATTCTGGCGACCAAGCGCCCAAGAAGATAGAACCTGCATTATCCAGCAGCGGTAATAGTTCGCGCGGTTTTTTGGTCTGAACAATCAAGTGCTCAGGACCATAATTGTTTGAGATGGCGATACATTGGGTCAGGCTTTCAGCGATGATGATAATGCTTGAACCCAAGGCTTTACTGGCAATGTCCGCGCGACTTAGTACCGAAAGTTGTTGCTGCACGGCATCGGCGACTCTGTCGGCCAATACGGGAGACGGCGTGACTAGCACAACTTGTGAATCTGGGCCATGCTCAGCTTGACTGAGCAAGTCTGCGGCAACGAAATCGGCATCTGCCTCTTCATCTGCAATGACTAGCACCTCAGACGGGCCAGCAGGCATATCAATCGCTGCGCCTTGGTGATCGTTGCTGACTTGACGTTTAGCTTCGGTCACAAACGCATTGCCTGGGCCGAAAATCTTGTCCACTTTGCTGACAGTTTCAGTGCCATAAGCCATGGCGGCAACCGCTTGTGCGCCACCCAGGTTATACACTTGATCAATGCCACACAGTTTCGCAACGTAGAGGATTTCGTCTGCAATAGGTGGTGGCGAGCAAAGTACCACTTTACGGCAACCTGCAATTTGCGAGGGAACGCCAAGCATTAACACGGTAGACGGCAAAGGTGCGCTGCCACCGGGAATATACAAACCCACACGATTGATCGGACGGGTGACAAGCTCACACACAACACCCGGCATGGTTTCCACAGTCAGCGGCTGTGCTTTTTGTGCTTGATGGAAACAAGCGATGTTGTCATAGGCTTGCTTGAGCGCGACTTTAATCTCCTCACCCAAACGTGACTCAGCGGCATCGATTTCTTCCTGTTTAACACGAATGTTTTCAGGGACGACTTTATCGAATTTCTCGGTCAGTGCTTTTAGTGCTGCGTCACCACCTTGGCGTACATCACTGATCACGCTTTGAACGGCTTCCGTAATCGAAGCACTGTCTGAGATAGCAGGGCGTTCTAATGAACTTTCCTTCTGCTGGTCACTGAGCGATTTCCAAACCACTGTTTTCATGGCTTACTCCATCATCTTTTCTATTGGCAGCACCAGAATAGAGCTTGCGCCTAGTGCTTTCAGTTTTTCCATGGTTTCCCAGAACAGATTTTCAGTGCTCACAAGATGAACGGCAACGCGTTGTTTGTCATGCGCCAATGGCAGGATGGTTGGATCTTCTGCACCTGGCAGTAACTCAACGATTTTCTCAAGCGTTTCACTTGGCGCATGAAGCATGATGTATTTGGATTCTTTGGCTTTAATAACGCCGTTGATGCGGGTAAGAAGGCGATCTATAAGCTCAGCTTTGTCGACAGCAAACTCGCCAGTACGTTGGATAAGCACGGCTTTTGAACGGAAGATAACTTCTGCTTCTTTCAGGCCATTAGCTTCGAGGGTCGCGCCAGTAGAAACGAGATCACAAATCGCGTCAGCAAGGCCTGCGCGCGGCGCAACTTCAACCGAACCATTCAACATACAGGTGCTGAATTTAACATCTTGCTGGTCGAGGTAGGCTTTCAGAATGTTAGGGTAGGTGGTCGCAATGCGCTTGCCCGCTAGATCTTGTGGGCCGTTGTAGTCTTGGCCTTTTTCAACGGCGACAGACAGGCGGCAACCACCAAAATCAAGACGACGAAGTTTATTGTATTCGCTTGGTTCGCCAACCTTGACTCGCTCTAAACGCACTTCTTCAAGTTCGTTTTCACCGATCACACCCAGATCGACAACACCATCCATGATGAGGCCTGGGATATCATCATCGCGCACCAGCAATAGGTCGAGAGGCATGTTTTCTGCGTGGGCGACCAAACGATCACCGGAGACATTGATTTTCACACCGCAGCGCTTAAGCAGTTCAAAACACTCTTTTGCGAGACGGCCTTTTTTCTGTATTGCGATTCTTAGACGTTCTGTTTGCATGATCTAATCCCTGTATCTTTGGTATCAACGCTTCCTTCTAGAAGACGTTGCCACAATTTTTAATCCTAAAATGTAAAAACCCCCGGAAGGTTCGCTTCCGGGGGTCTGAATCTTGTATTCACTATAATGACCGTTGGAAGAACCTAAATCCCTGTCTTCCAGTCGAAACCAATCTTCCCGAAAGACTACTCAGGGTGATGGTGGTGGTGAATGGTCATTAGTGTTTTTTGCATTTGTGTCTTCTCTCAATATGTAAACGAGTAAACGTTTGCTTGGGCTCAACACTAACAAACTCATTAAATATTGCAACAAGTAATTTGTGTGTTTAACGAATTAGCGACTATGAGAAAGGGCAATGGCTTAAAAGGAGATGAGCGGGAGTGCAAACGGGTCAATTTCGCGAAGGTTTTATGACACTTTTCTTCTGCTTACTTTGTGATGGAGCAAGGGGTAGGGAATGAAAAACCGGAAATAAGACGAAGGTTTTTTCGATCAGACATAAACATCTAACAACCCATCGTTTTTCTTATCTTTCGATGCGGGATGCTGTTCGTTTTCAGCGTTGTCGTGCTCTTCTTCATCAACAAGCTTTTGTTTTTGCTGCTCTGTTTTATTTTGCTTCGAGACGTTATTCACTTTTTGTGGTGAATAGTCTGAGATTTTGGGGAACCAAGCCATCATATGTCCTCATGAGTTGCTCCCCCATATATCGACCAAAAATCAATCAGCTTGAGTGTTTTCTAACCGCAGCATTTTTTATGCTTTTTACCGCTTCCACAAGGACAAGGATCGTTTCGGCCCACTTTCTCGATTTTTGGGTATTCCCCATCAATGTAAAACCAAAGGGTTTCACCGTTTTTTTCTTCAGTGACAAAACGCGATTTTTCATGTAAGCAGTAAGGCGTACCGTCTTCTACATAATGGGCTTTGAATTCGACGAAACCCTGCTTGCCACCGTCATCAACAGAGCTTGATAGGACTTGCAGCATTTGCCATCGGCTCTTCACTGATTTGGCAATGGCCTCGCGGTGTTCTTCTGCGTGGCAAGAGGCGTGATAGGTGGCAACAACAAAGTCCACTAATCCAACAACATGTGCGCTGTAACGTGCGCGCATCAGTTTTTCTGGGTGATCCGCATTGCTGTGTTGATAATGAATAGGTTCGCAGCATTGGCTATAAGGCTGCTGGCTGCCGCATGGGCAAAGTGTTTGTGTTGAAGCTTTAGAAGGCTGAGCAGTCATGAAAATGAACCGAATGAATAAAATCCGGTTCATTTTCGAAGGCTAGCCACAAAGAGTCAATATATCGATGTCATTGTGGCAGGAAGAAAGCTGACATCGGTATATCGTCACTAGAATGCGTGAAGGTACCAGTCGTACTCTAAGTTAGTGATGTGTTGCTCAAACTCTTCCTGTTCTTTCTCTTTGCAGGTGACGAACACGTCGACAAAATCAGTACCGAGATATTGTCGCAAGACATCTGACGACGACAGCAACCTTAACGCGTCACGAAGGTTGGTGGGCAATGGCGTGGTGTCCATGTCATAAGCATTACCGACGATGGGATCACAGGGTTCAATTTTGTTATCGATGCCATGCATGATCGAAGCGAGGAAGGCGCTCATCATCAAATAGGGGTTGGCATCAGTCCCTGCCACACGGTGTTCAATTCGTGTTGCCTCTGGTAAATCGCCGGGAATACGAAGTGCTGTGGTGCGGTTTTCCAGACCCCAAGTCGCTGCGTTTGGCACATAGAAATCTGGGCTGAATCGGCGATACGAATTGATGTTCGGACACAAGATTGAAAAATACTGTGGCATCAACTCAAGCAGACCACCCAGTGCATAGCGCATGGTGTCGGTGACCTGGCCGTCTTCCTCAGGTTGAAAGACGTTTCTTCCCTCTTCATCAAGTAAGCTGATATGCAGATGCATGCCATTGCCAGCCTGGTCTGCGTAGGGCTTTGCCATAAAGGTGATGTCGAGATCATGATCATGGGCGACTTGCTTGATCACGCGTTTGAGCAGTATTGAATGGTCACATGCGGCGAGCGCATCATCGGTATGTTTGAGATTAATCTCAAATTGACCGGGCGCAGATTCGGCAACGATGGTATCAGCAGGTAGGCCTTGCTCACGGGCTGCTTCGATAATATCGGTAAGCAGGTCGGCATACTCGTCAAGGTCATCCAACGAATAGACTTGTGTATTCTCAGGTCGTTTTCCTGTCACAGGAGAGATTGGCGGCAATGGCGCTTTACCCGGCGTTTTACTGTCAATGAGGTAAAACTCAAGCTCAAAGGCCGAAACGGGGTTCAAGCCGCGCGCTTGCATTTGACGTAATACCCGACGAAGGATCATTCGTGGGTCGCCAAAGAAGGGCATTTCACTCTTCTCATACATCTCGAGCATGACCTGAGCAATGGGACGCTTTTGCCAAGGCTGGCGTGTCAGTGATCCTGAAACCGGGAAACAGATCGCATCGGATTCGCCAATCTCCAATCCCAATCCGGTTTCCTCGACTGGGTTGCCTTTAATGTTCATGCCATAAATAGAGATAGGTAATGCTATGCCCTGTTCATAAGCCTTGGGCAGTTTATCCTTCTCGACGCGTTTGCCCCGCACGATGCCATTCATATCAAGTAACAGCAGATCGACAAATTCAATATCCGGATTTTGTTCGAGAAACTGAATCGCTTCTTGTGCATCCGGTAAATTTGTATCTTCAGGCGTAAACATTTCCTTGTCTGTTTGATATCGCATTAAACACCTACCTGAGTGTAAATTATATTGGCCACCTCGATGTGTACCTCTGAGTGAATAGTAAACACACAATAATGTCAACCGCGTTCAACATCACAAATTCCTTATTTTTGCTGCAAATCAATGCGATAAGCGCGGATAAATCAGGCAATTAACAATGTTAATAAATTGATAAATAATTAGGTTGATTTTGTTGGGCTGGTCACTTGCGTAATTTATTTTTAACGTGTAGCGTGTGAAAAAACGAACGCGTTAAGTGGTGATAACGGTTTTTAACTTATCCCATCACATGGAATTAACGACAAAGTAGAGGACGGTATGCAGTGTTCAACAACGCCATTAGTCGGCGTGACAGGTTGCAGTGCTCAGCTGGGATTGCATCCCTTCCATATTGCTGGCGACAAATACGTTAAAGGTGTTGTTGATGGTTCGGGTTGTTGCCCGTTGATTATTCCTGCATTGGGCCATGCGCTTCCTATGAAGCAATTGCTCGCCTCGTTTGATGGCCTTTTGTTCACCGGCTCTCCTTCCAACATTGAACCTCATCACTATCAAGGTACGCCAAGCGGTTCAGATGCTCATCACGACCCAGAACGCGATGCCACCACATTGCCCTTAATGAAAGCCGCTATTGAAATGGGTGTCCCCGTTTTGGCGATTTGCCGTGGTTTTCAAGAAATGAACGTCGTGATGGGCGGCTCTTTACACCAAAAGCTGCATGAAGTTGGTGGCTTTATTGAACATCGGGAAGATAAAACCGCATCCGTGGGTGTTCAATATGGCCTTTCTCACACAGTGACAATCGAACCTGGAGGCCTTCTCTACGAGGCGTGGGGTCGCACTTTTGCGGAGGTCAATTCTGTTCATACACAGGGCATTGACCAATTAGGCAAGGGTTTGCGACCAGAAGCGTATGCGCCAGATGGGTTGATAGAGGCAGTCTCTGTTATCGATGCAAAACGTTTCGCTTTAGGGGTTCAGTGGCATCCTGAGTGGGAAGTCACAAAAAATCCCTTTTATTCAGCTATCTTCGAAGTATTCGGGAATGCCTGCAGACTAAGAGCGAAATCACGTGAGAAAGAATATGAATAAGCTTAAGAAATGGTTGAAGGACAACGAAATTACGGAAGTCGAATGTGTGGTTGGCGACTTATCAGGTATTGCGCGCGGTAAAATTGCGCCCGTGGATAAATTTATTCACGAAGGTGAGATGCGATTGCCTGAAAGCGTTCTGCTTCAAACGGTGACCGGTGATTATGTGGATGACGATATCTACTACTCATTGCTCGATGAAGCGGATATCGACTTCATTTGTAAACCTGATGAAGACGCCGTTTATCTGTTGCCGTGGACAATAGAGAAAACAGCACAGATCATTCATGACACGTTCGACAAAATGGGTAATCCCATCGAGTTGACGCCACGAAATTTGCTCAAGAAAGTGCTGAAACTCTATGAGGAGCGAAACTGGAAACCGGTTGTTGCGCCTGAAATGGAGTTTTACCTCACCGCGCGCAGTGAAAACCCCGATTTACCCTTAAAGCCACCTATTGGCCGTTCAGGTCGAATGGAAACAGGACGCCAATCATTCTCGATCGATGCCGCTAACGAATTCGACCCCTTGTTTGAAGATATGTATGAGTGGTGTGAAAAGCAGGGCTTAGCCATTGATACCTTAATTCATGAAGAAGGGGTCGCACAGATGGAAATTAACTTCCGTCACGGTGACCCTCTGGTTCTGGCCGATCAAGTGTTTTTGTTTAAGCGCACATTGCGAGAAGCCGCGCTGAAACACGAAGTGGTGGCAACATTTATGTCTAAGCCGGTCACCGATGAGCCGGGCAGTGCAATGCATTTACACCAGAGTATTTTAGATACCCAAACGGGCAAAAACATATTTACCAATGAAGATGGCACCAGTTCGTCGTTGTTCTACGGACACATTGCCGGTCTTCAACAATTTATTCCCGAAATGCTGCCGATGTTCGCACCCAACGTGAACTCGTTCCGTCGCTTCCTTCCTGATACCTCCGCACCTGTCAATGTCGAATGGGGCGAAGAAAACCGAACCTGTGGCTTACGTGTGCCGAGTTGCTCTCCGCAAAATCGACGTGTGGAAAACCGTTTGCCGGGCGCTGATGCAAACTGCTATCTCGCCATCGCAGCGAGCTTATTGTGTGGCTATATCGGCATGGTGAGAGAGCTAAAACCGACGCCGCCGGCACAAGGACGTGGTTATGAAATCAGAAGCCCTGCATTGCCGTATACCTTGGAAGGAGCATTGGAACGCATGGAGAAATGCGATGAAGTTGCTGAATATTTCGGCGAGTCATTTGCCAAAGGCTATATCGCGGTGAAGCGTAAAGAGCAGGAAAACTTCAAACGTGTGATCAGTTCGTGGGAGCGAGAGTTCTTATTGCTGACAGTGTAAAAAGGGAGACAACCTAATAGGTTGCCATTGAGTCAAACTATATGGATGTGGAGGTCTAAATGACACACGTCGCACAACACCCAGATACCGAAACACTGCAAGCGCTAGATAACGCGCACTATTTACACCCATTCAGCGACCACAAAACGCTGAGAGAGACGGGCGCTCGCATGATTGTGCGTGCTCAGGGTGTGTACATCTGGGACAGCAATGGAAATCGCATTCTGGATGGCATGGCAGGTCTTTGGTGCACCAATATCGGTTACGGCGAGAAAAGATTGGCCGACGCCGCGCATCGACAGATGCTTGAACTCCCTTACTACAACAGTTTCTTCCAATGTGCTCACCCACCGGTGGTGGAACTCGCGAAGGAAATTGCAGACCTTGCTCCTGACCACATGAATCAGGTGTTCTTCACCGGCTCTGGTTCTGAATCAAACGACACTGTGCTGCGCATGGTTCGTCATTATTGGACGTTGAAAGGCCAGCCTGAAAAATTCAACATCATTGGTCGTCATAACGGTTATCACGGCTCCACCGTTGCAGGTGCGAGCTTAGGTGGCATGAAAGGTATGCACAAGCAAGGTGGGCTGCCGATCCCTGGCATTCACCATATTCCACAACCTTATTGGTTTGGGGAAGGCGGCGACCTGACCCCCGAAGAGTTTGGAATCAAAACGGCACAAGAATTGGAAAAAGCCATTCTTGAGATTGGCGAAGATAAAGTCGCTGCGTTTATTGCAGAACCGTTTCAAGGCGCGGGTGGCGTGATCATTCCACCTTCGACGTACTGGCCTGAAATCAATCGCATCTTGGCGAAATACGACATTCTCATGATTACTGATGAAGTCATCTCAGGCTTTGGCCGAACCGGCGAATGGTTTGGCTGCCAACACTTCGGTATCACGCCTGATTTTATGCCTATCGCAAAAGGCATGACATCTGGTTATATCCCGATGGGCGGTGTGATTGTTAGTGATCGTGTGGCGAATGCGTTTCAAGAAAAAGGCGGCGATTTCAACCACGGCTTTACCTATTCCGGTCACCCTGTTGCCGCGGCTGTGGCGTTGGAAAATCTGCGCGTCATGAAAGAGAAAAATCTCATTCGATACGTCAAAGAAGACATCGGCCCTTACTTGCAACAACAGTGGCAAACCTTGGCGGATCATCCTTTGGTGGGTGAAGCACGAGGCGTAGGGCTGGTGGCTGCGATCGAATTGGTCAAAGACAAAGCCTCGCGATCTCGATTCGATGAATCTGTTGGCATTGGTGGTATTTGCCGTGACTTAAGTGTTGAAAATGGCCTTGTAATGCGAGCTTGTGGCGACACGATGATCATCAGCCCCCCGCTGGTGATCACGAGAGCTGAGGTCGATGAACTTATCCATAAAGCGAAATTGTCGCTGGATTTGACGTTACAACATTTGCAGGAAAATGGCGTGATTTAACGCCCACGAGATCTCACTGATTGGCATCAAAGCGATGCCAATCAACCATCAAAGCCAGCTTGCAAAACTGGTTTGGACATTGGAATGTAGTAATGCCTTTCTTTTGAAAAGGAGAGGGCTAAAAGGAGAAAACATGAAGATGGTAATCCGAAACAAGGTCACCGCAGTTATGCTTGCGGGACTGGTGGTTTCAACTGGGCTACACGCAGAAGAAGTGCTACGAATTTACAACTGGAGTGATTATATCGCGGAAGACACGATAGAAAACTTCGAGAAAGAGACGGGTATTAAGATCACCTATGATGTCTACGACAGCAACGACATACTCGAAGCCAAGTTGCTTTCCGGCAACTCGGGCTACGATCTGGTTGTGCCATCAAATAACTTCTTAGCCAAACAAATCACGGCGGGCGCATTCCAGCAATTGGATAAAAGTCAGCTGACCAACATGAAAAATTTGGACCCGGTATTAATGAAGCGTTTGGAAATGGCTGATCCAGGTAATAAGTACGCCATTCCTTACCTTTGGGGTACCAATGGTATTGGTTACAACACCGAAAAGGTGACAGCGATTTTGGGTGATAACTTACCCGAGAATAAGCTAGACCTTTTGATGGACCCTCAGTACGTGTCCAAATTAAAAGAGTGCGGTGTTGCTATGCTCGATTCCGCCGATGAGGTGATGCCGCAGGTGCTGCAATATCTCGGTTTGAATCCAAACTCCACCAATAAAGAAGACTACAAAAAAGCAGGGGAAGCACTGGCTAAAATTCGCCCTTACATTACCTACTTCCACTCGTCGCGCTACATCACCGATTTGGCGAATGGTGATGTTTGTCTGGCCTTTGGTTTCTCGGGGGATATCTTTCAAGCGGCAGATCGCGCGGAAGAAGCTGACAATGGTCAGGTTATCGAATACGCCATTCCAAGTGACGGCGCGAATATTTGGTTCGACATGATGGCGATCCCAGCGGGGGCGAAGAATGCCAAAAACGCTCACACCTTTATCAACTACATTATGCGTCCAGAAGTGATTGCCCCAATCACGGATTATGTTGTGTATGCCAACCCTAACACTGCCTCGAACACACTGATTGATCAGGACGTGTTGAACAACCCTTCTATTTATCCGACTCCTGAGGTGATGGAGAAGTTGTTCGTGTCTGAAGTGTTACCTCTGAAAATAAGCCGTCTCAAGACTCGTAACTGGACGCGAATGAAAACTGGCCAGTAACGGTTAATCAGAGAGCCGCATTGTTTGTGGCTCTCTCGCTGTTTTCAGGATTTACGTTTTCTGAGCGGTAACAGGGAGGATCAGAGTGTGACGAATAAACCGCAACCTATCGAAAGTCAGCAGAAGAAACAGGATCTGCTAAAAATTGACCGTGTCAGCAAAGTGTTCGGCGATGTTCGTGCCGTCGATGATGTGTCCCTCACGATTGAGAAAGGAGAGATTTTTTCGCTATTGGGTGGGTCCGGGTCCGGTAAATCTACCTTATTGCGCATACTGGCGGGATTCGAAAAACCGTCAAGCGGTCGAATTTATCTTGATGGTGAAGACATCACCGACATGCCTCCTTACGAACGCCCTATCAATATGATGTTTCAGTCTTACGCCTTGTTTCCGCACATGACGGTGGCGCAAAACATCGCCTTTGGTTTGAAGCAAGACAAAATGAAGAAGGCTGAAATTGATCTCCACGTTGCCGAGATGCTTCGTTTAGTGCGAATGGAAGAGTATGCCAAAAGAAAGCCACATCAACTTTCGGGCGGTCAGCGCCAACGGGTTGCTTTGGCGCGATCATTGGCAAAGCGACCAAAACTTTTGTTGCTCGATGAACCCATGGGGGCATTGGACAAAAAGCTACGCACACAAATGCAGTTAGAAGTGGTGGAAATTCTTGAACGTGTTGGTGTGACCTGTGTGATGGTAACTCACGACCAAGAAGAAGCCATGACCATGGCAGGTCGTATCTCCGTGATGCACGAAGGATGGATCGCCCAAACAGGCTCACCAACGGACATCTACGAAAGCCCCAACAGTCGCATGATTGCCGAATTCATTGGTTCGGTGAACACGTTTGAAGGCGATATCGTGGTGGATGAAACTGACCATTGCGTGATTGATTCACACGAAATCTCGCAGCCCATCTATGTTGGTCACGGCGTTGCTACTAATGTCGAAGACAAAAAAGTATGGCTGGCGGTCAGGCCAGAGAAAGCCTTGATCAGCAAAGAGCCACCTGAAGGCGAGTACAACTGGACCAAAGGTGTGGTGGATGATATTGCCTACCTCGGTGGAATGTCCGTTTACTACGTCAAATTACCTAGCAGTAAAATCGTGATGTGTAGCATGGCGAATATCTCTCGACGCCAAGACCGACCCACTTGGGATGACGAAGTGTTCATCAGTTGGGAGGCCACCAGCGGTGTGGTATTACGCGTATGACGATGCCCTCTAACCCTAATACTGACGTGAAAAAGCCGCCGACTAAGACACACATTCTGTTTCCAAAGGGTCGGCATTTTACCTTAGGGATCCCCTATCTTTGGCTATTACTCTTTTTTGCGATGCCCTTTGCGATAGTGTTTAAGATCAGCCTCTCCACGGCTGCCATTGCAATACCGCCTTATGAAGCGATTATGCAATATGTGGATGAAGTGGTTGAGATCACGCTGAATCTTGAAAACTATCTACGAATACTCGATGACGATCTTTATGTTCTCGCGTATCTCAGTTCGGTCAAAATTGCTTTTTTCTCGACGATTGGTTGTCTGCTATTGGGATACCCAATGGCCTATGCGATTGCCCGTGCACCTGCACGGATGCAGACCGTGCTGCTGTTGCTTATCATGTTGCCATCTTGGACCTCTTTTTTGATCCGTGTTTATGCCTGGATGGGGCTATTGAGTAACTCGGGGATCATCAATAGTTCTTTACTCTGGCTCGGTGTGATTTCAGACCCTATCCAGATCCTCAACACCAATGTCGCGGTGTACATCGGTATTATTTATACCTATTTGCCATTCATGGTGCTGCCCCTTTACGCCAACCTCGTCAAGCTCGATGGCAGCTTGCTCGAAGCGGCAGCTGATTTAGGCTCACGTAACTTTAATACTTTCTGGAAAGTGACATTGCCCTTGTCGAAAGGCGGTGTGATTGCAGGTTCCATGTTGGTGTTTATTCCTGTGGTGGGTGAAGTCGTGATACCAGAGCTGCTTGGCGGCCCTGAAACCCTGATGATTGGTAAGGTGTTGTGGCAAGAATTCTTTAACAACCGTGATTGGCCTGTTGCCTCGGCATTGGCGATTGTGATGTTGGCGCTGTTGATCATTCCGATCACCTTGTTCCATCACTATCAATCTAAGGACATGGAGGCTAGCCGATGAAACGTTGGCAATTTTCAACCGTCATGTTGTGGGTAGGGTTAGTGTTTCTCTATTTGCCGATGTTGATCTTGGTGATCTACTCATTTAATGCCTCAAAGCTGGTGACGGTGTGGGGCGGATTCTCCACCAAGTGGTATATCGAACTGTTCAAAGATGAACAGATCCTGCAAGCCGTCTGGACCAGCCTACGCATCGCGTTTTATAGCTCCACCATGGCGGTGATCATAGGCACGCTTGCAGCGTTTGTAATGACACGGTTTAGACGTTCATGGGGGAGGCTCACGCTATCAAACATGATCACGGCGCCACTGGTCATGCCTGATGTGATTATCGGTCTTTCGCTGTTGCTGTTGTTTGTTCAAATGGGCGAGCTGTTTGGTTGGCCAGCTGAGCGCGGGATGACAACGGTGTGGATTGCACACTCGACATTCTGCGCCGCGTATGTGGCGGTGGTGGTGTCATCGCGCTTGCGAGAATTGGATTTCTCGATTGAAGAAGCCGGCATGGATTTGGGGGCAACCCCGCTGAAAGTCTTCTTCGTGATCACTGTCCCTATGATTGCGCCTGCGCTGGTGGCGGGTTGGTTATTGAGCTTCAGTTTGTCTCTTGATGATCTGGTTATCGCAAGCTTCGTGTCGGGGCCGGGGTCAACCACGCTACCTATGGTGGTGTTCTCTTCTGTGCGCCTGGGCGTGTCACCGAAGATCAATGCCCTTGCCACATTAATCATTCTGGTTGTGTCGTTGTTTGCGTTTATTTCTTGGTATATCGCTCGCCGCTCTGAGCGTAAGTCCAAGGAAGAAATGAAACGGCTCAACCAAGAATTAGAACAACAGTAGGAACGTCACATGTCGCAGCAAGCAGGTTCAATGGAATCGAAGCAACGCACCCAAAACCCTCAGTTAGAGCATGCCTCGTCGTATTATGCGGCGTCTGCCAATCCCTCGCCGTTGCGTGAGACACTGAAAGAAGATGTCACCACGGATGTGTGCATTATCGGCGCGGGTTATACCGGATTGTCGTCAGCACTGCATCTGCTGGAAGCGGGGTTTAATGTTGTTGTGCTTGAGGCTGCGCGAGTGGGCTGGGGCGCGTCAGGTCGCAATGGCGGCCAGATCGTCAACAGCTACAGCCGTGATATTGATGTGATTGAGAAAACGGTGGGTAAAGAGAAAGCCCGCCTTTTCGGTGAGATGGCGTTTGAGGGCGGTAAAATCATTCGTGAGCGCGTTGAGAAATACAACATTGAATGCGATTTGAAAAACGGCGGCGTGTTTGCGGCGCTGAATGCCAAACAGATGCACGAGCTTGAACATCAAAAAGCGCTTTGGGAGCGCCATGGTAACGACCAACTTGAAATGATCAATCAGAATGACATTCGTAGTATGGTCGATACCGAACGCTACGTGGGGGGATTGCTCGATAAGTCTGGTGGGCATATTCACCCGCTAAACCTTGCATTAGGCGAAGCGGATGCTGTCGAAAGCTTGGGCGGTATCATCTATGAGCATTCAGCGGCGATTCGTATCGAGCGTGGCGAGCCAGTGAAAGTGTTTACTGAGCAAGGTTCTGTGACGGCTTCGTTTTTGATTGTTGCTGGCAATGCCTATTTGGGCGGATTGATGCCTGAGCTACGCGCAAAATCGATGCCTTGTGGCACGCAGGTGATCACGACCGAACCGCTAACGGACGACCAAGCCAAAAGCTTATTACCTCAAGATTACTGTGTGGAAGACTGTAATTACTTGTTGGATTACTTTCGGTTATCTGGCGACAAACGGCTGATTTATGGCGGAGGGGTAGTTTATGGCGCTCGCGATCCCGCGGATATTGACGCGATTATTATCCCGAAAATGCTCAAAACGTTTCCTCAGCTCAGCAATGTCAAAATTGACTATCGCTGGACAGGAAATTTCTTGATGACGCTATCTCGTCTGCCCCAGGTGGGTAGGGTAGGCAGTAATATCTACTACTCGCAGGGTTGTAGCGGTCATGGCGTCACTTATACCCATTTGGCGGGGCGCTTGTTGTCGGAAGTGTTACGCGGGCAAGCAGAGCGGTATGATGCGTTCGCGAGCTTACCGCATTTACCTTTCCCTGGTGGACATGTACTGAGTGTGCCTTTTTCAGCACTGGGTGCGTGGTATTACACGATGCGCGACAAATTCGGGATTTGATGTCACAGCTAGCCCCGCACAAATGGCTTTATCAACAAGAAGCGCCCAAGATTAAGGGCGCTTTATTACGAGGAGATTCTTTTTAGAAGTTAGCAGGCGTGGTCGCGCTGAAAATACGGCACTCATCATCAAACGGATTGGCAAATCGGTGGGGGCGATTACTGTCAAAGTAATAGCTGTCACCCACCTCTAGAACATAAATGTCATCGCCGACGGTAAGCTCCAATTTCCCCTCAATAACCAGTCCAGCTTCTTCGCCTTCATGCTGAAGCATATCGTCACCTGAGTGCGAGCCTGGCGGGTAAATCTCCGAGAGTACAGACAGCGCACGATTCGGATAGTCTTTACCAACTACCTTCATGGAAACCGCGTCATCGCCAATTTCCAATAAGTCAGTTTGGCGATAAATCACCGGTGCCGACTCACTTTGACCGATATCCGCAGAGAAAAACTCCACGAGGGAAAGGGGAATACCTGACAACACTTTTTTGAGCGAACTGACAGAAGGGCTAACACTGTTCTTCTCAATCATTGAGATAGTGCTGTTTGTCACACCGGCGCGTTTTGCCAATTCACGCTGAGATAATCCACGACTTTTTCTTACGGCCTTTAGGTTGGCACCAATATCCAATGTCCGACTCTCCTCGTTTCGAATGTATCAGTCACTAATGTAATAGATTTTGAACAAGCAATCCTACTTCTTAGCCCGAGGTAATCAAGTGTTTTGTGATGGCGCAGCCATAATGTAAAAAATATTTACCGTTTCATGCTCGCTTTATTTGATATGAAAACGGAATGTAATGTGTGGTGATGACAGATTAGCCTTTGTAACCAGAGGGAGATGAGAGTCAGGTTGGTGGGCGGCGGAATATTAATCGACGTCTCACTGTGTATATTTTTCACTTCACCTTCATGTAGAGAATACGTTAATCTTTGTTGATTATATTTTACAGAGAGTGTTTGTCATGGCTTCTACGTCGTCAAAACTAGCGCATACACAGTCTTACTACGCGGCGACCGCGAAGTATCCGCAACGCTATCCCGAACTCACTGAGTCGATAACGGCCGATATCTGTATTGTCGGTGGTGGATTCAGTGGCGTGAACAGTGCAATAGAGCTCGCGCTACGTGGCTACTCTGTTGTGGTGTTGGAAGCGAATAAGATTGGGTGGGGAGCGTCAGGACGGAATGGCGGCGAACTGATCCGTGGTATTGGTCATGGTATTGAGCAATTCACGAATCAGATAGGCAAAGACGGCGTTGAAGCTATCAATCAAATGGGTGTGGAAGCGGTTGAGATCGTTAAAGATCGCGTCGGGGCGTTTAACATTGATTGCGATCTCACCATGGGATACTGCGATCTAGCGTTGAAACCCGCGCACATGAAAGAACTCGAAGACGATTTCAATGGCCTAAAACAAAGTGGCTATGCCCATGAAATCCGCATGCTAGATAAAGAGGCGATGCCTGAGGTTATCGGCTCAGAACGCTATATTGGCGGTATGCTTGATATGGGCAGCGGCCATTTGCATCCATTAAATCTCGTTACGGGTGAAGCGGCGGCGGCGGCTAGTTTGGGTGTGCAGATGTTTGAAGACAGCGCCGCGATTGAAATCATCAAAGGCAATAGGCCCGTAGTGAAAACCAACAAGGGGCAGGTGACGTGTCAGTATTTGCTTTTGGCAGGCAATGCCTATATCGGCAACAAGCTTGAGTCTTACATTGGCGGGAAAGTCTTGCCTGCGGGGAGCTACATCATTGCGACCGAGCCGCTGACGGATGAGCAGGTACAAAGTACGATCCCTAAGAACATGGCGTTTGCCGATCTCAGTATCGCGCTGGATTACTATCATTTATCGGGCGATAACCGATTGCTGTTTGGTGGGTTGTGTACGTATTCTGGCAAAGATCCAAAGGACATTACAGGCGCGTTGTTGCCAAACCTTGAGCGTGTGTTCCCGCAGCTAAAAGGGACGAATATTGATTTCGAGTGGGGCGGCATGATTGGTATTGGTGCGAATCGATTGCCTCAAATTGGGCGCTTACCGGATGCACCGAACATTTTTTATGCGCAGGCCTATTCCGGTCACGGTGTGAATGCTACGCACATGGCGGGCAAGGTGATTGCTGAAGCTATCTCAGGCACAGCCGAACGCTTTGATGTGTTTGCCCGAGTGAAACACATGACGTTCCCTGGTGGCCCGATACTGCGCTCTCCATTGCTTGCAATTGGTATGACGTACCACAAGATCAAAGAAATCCTGCAATAACACACCAGTCAACTTTCCATCTATTCATGTCTCTCGCCTAAATGAGAGACGTGTTGTCATACTTTTCCCGTCATTCCGGTCTCTTTAGTTAGTGATAGGATTGTTAGTGCTCGCTCACTCACAATGCGAACGTATCCGTGAACTTATCTGGAGAGCTAAATGGCTGGAAAACGAAGTAAAGTCACTTTTGTCAGTGGAAACAACATACTTGCTGGCATGTTGGAAACCCCGGAACATACCGCACGTGGCTACGCGCTTTTTGCCCACTGCTTTACTTGCGGAAAAGATGTCGCGGCGGCATCTCGTATCTCTCGGGCATTGGTGAATATTGGTTTCGCTGTATTGCGCTTCGACTTCACGGGTCTTGGTGGCAGTGACGGTGATTTTGCAAACACAAATTTCTCGTCCAATGTGAACGATTTAGTGGCCGCTGGCGATTTTCTTCGTGAGCACTATCAAGCGCCTTTGTTATTGATTGGTCATAGCCTTGGCGGACGCGCCGTGTTATCTGCGGCGCAACGTATTCCTGAGGTGTCCGCTGTGGCAACCATTGGCGCACCTGCGGATGCAGAACATGTCGTAAAGCAATTTTCTGCTGATGTGGGAAAAATTGATGCAGATGGCGAGGCAGAAGTGAGCTTGGCGGGTCGTCCATTTACCATCAAAAAGCAGTTTCTTGACGACATTCGCACCGAAAATGACGATATTGAATCCCTTCGAGTGCCATTGCTTGTGATGCACTCGCCAATCGACAGCGTCGTTTCGATTAGAGAAGCGGAGAAAATTTACCTTCGCGCCAAGCATCCGAAAAGCTTTGTGACGCTCGACACTGCTGATCATCTGCTGACCAACAAGGATGACGCCCAGTATGTCGCTGAACTGATTGCCGCGTGGTCACACCGCTACATTGATTTGGCGTCGCCGATCAAAGAAAGCAGCACCTCTATCAAACGTGGTGAGGTGCTAGTGACTGAGCACAACAAGCAATTTACCCGCACTATTCAAACCGATCATCACCAATGGTTTGCGGACGAACCTGTGGATTTCGGCGGTGACAATTTAGGGCCCGATCCCTATGAGCATTTGCTTGCGGGGCTAGGTGCATGTACTTCCATGACGCTTCGTATGTATGCGAACCGCAAAAACCTGCCACTTGATGATGTCAAAGTCACGCTGTCACATAGCCGCCAATATGGCGACGACTGTGAGCACTGCGATGATGAGCATTCTAAAGTGGAAGTGCTTGCGCGTGAAATTGCGTTGTTTGGCAACTTGACGGACGATGAACGACAACGCTTGTTGGAAATAGCGGACAAATGCCCGGTTCATAAAACCCTAGAAAGCAAAATCGTGATCACCACGGCGTTGAAAGCGTAACGCTAAAAAAGTGGCTGACGCAAAGGGAATAGACCCAGCTGTGCTGGGTCTTTTTGTATTGATTACTTATCGATTGCTATCGCCCATAAGCGTGGGTTTTGGCTGATCAGAACGCAATCCACGTGGCTTTGACTTCGGTGTATTTTTCAAACGCGTGAAGCGATTTATCGCGACCGTTGCCTGATTGCTTATAACCCCCAAACGGTGCCGTCATGTCGCCGCCATCGTAGTGATTAATCCACACCATGCCAGTACGTAGTGCCTTCGCGGTTTTGTGGGCTTTGGAAATATCCGATGTCCACACCGCTGACGCGAGGCCATAATCCGTATCATTGGCAATTGCTACAGCCTGCTCTTGCGTTTCAAACGTAATGACAGAGAGCACGGGATAAAGATCTCTTCGCGCGCGATAGACATATCATTGTTCACGTTATCGAACACAGTAGGCTCAATGAATAATCCACCGGTTTCTGGCATAACACGACTCCCACCACAAACCATGGTTGCACCGCCTTGTGTGCCTTTTTCGATATAGCTCAATACCGTATCAAGTTGCTGCTGATCGACGACAGCGCCGACTTGCGTTTCTGGGTCAAGCGGGTGACCCGGCTGCCAGCTTTTTAGTTGATCAACCACCTTCGCCACAAAGGCATCTTTGATGGAGGCTTCTACCAACAATCGAGAGCCTGCAGTGCACACTTCGCCTTGGTTAAAAGCGATCGCAGATGCGGCAGAAGCAGCCGCGGCATCTAAGTCTGGGGCGTCAGCAAAGACAATGTTCGGGCTTTTTCCGCCAGCTTCGAGCCAAACACGCTTCATGTTCGATTCACCCGCATAGATCATCAACTGCTTGGCTATTTTGGTGGAGCCGGTGAACACCAGCGTGTCGACATCCATGTGTAAAGCGAGGGCTTTACCCACGGTGTGACCAAAGCCCGGTAACACGTTAAGTACACCTTTTGGCATACCCGCTTCAAGAGCAAGCTCACCCAATCGAATAGCTGTTAATGGTGACTTCTCTGAGGGTTTTAAAATGACGGAGTTACCAGAAGCCAACGCAGGGCCGAGTTTCCAGCACGCCATTAACATCGGGAAGTTCCAAGGCACAATAGCCGCGACAACACCGATAGGCTCTCGCGTGATCATCCCAATTTCATTGTGAGGCGTTGGGGCGATTTCATCGTAAATTTTGTCAACCGCTTCGCCAGACCAGCGTATTGCCCGCGCTGCACCGTTAACATCCACCGCTTTTGAATAGCGAATAGGTTTACCCATATCGAGGGTTTCAAGTAGCGCTAACTCGTCACCGTTTGCTTCAATAAGCTCAGCAAAACGGATAACTACTTTTTTTCGTTCTGCGGGAGGAAGATGCGCCCACACGCCAGATTCGAATGTTTCACGGGCGTTGGCCACGGCCAGATTGGCATCATCCAGATCGCAACTGGCGACCTGGGCAAGTGTTCGGCCGTCGATAGGACTAAGACAGGGAAACGTGTCGCCAGATACGGCGTCTCGGAGTTCCCCATTGATGAAAGCTTGGCCCTTAATTGTCAGCGTATTTGCCAACGAATCCCAGTCTTGACGAGACGTGCGAGAAGTCATATCTGCCCCTTAATCCATGTTAATTGCCGATTTTTTGCCACTGTGCACTATTTCAAAATATTTTACAAATAGTGCGATTAATTGTTTTTATCTTGAACATAATCCATTTACTGTTCGTTATATTTGACATAGTATTGCAAATATTGCTCATTCAGCAACAACTCATTAACAACGATGACGGCATGTAAGGATACCTGACGATGGCAGTGCAAAAACCACAAAGTGAGGGAGTGAATCTGGATAATTTCTGGATGCCTTTCACCGCAAATCGACAATACAAAGCGACCCCTCGTTTGCTTGCGAAAGCGAAAGGCATGTATTACGAAGATGTTGAAGGCAATTCAGTGCTTGATGCAACTGCGGGCCTTTGGTGTTGTAACGCCGGTCATAGCCGACGCGAGATTTCTGAAGCGGTGAGCCGTCAGATCTCAGAGCTGGATTACGCGCCAACATTCCAGATGGGGCATCCTTTGCCGTTTGAGTTGGCTGAGCGTTTGGCTGACATGGCACCTGGCGACCTAAACCGCGTATTTTTCACTAATTCAGGTTCTGAATCGGCCGACACGGCGTTGAAGATTGCGTTGGCTTACCAACGTGCTCGAGGTCACTCCAATCGCACGATGTTGATTGGTCGTGAGTTGGGTTATCACGGTACTGGCTTTGGTGGTATTTCTGTCGGTGGCATGGTGAACAACCGTAAAGCGTTTAACGGCCAGCTTTTACCGAGTGTCGCGCATCTTCCTCATACGCTGGATATGCAGAAAAATGCGTTCTCTAAAGGATTACCAGAAAACGGTATAGAGAAAGCGGAGGCGCTTGAGCAATTGGTTGCCCTGCACGGCGCTGAGAACATTGCTGCCGTTATTGTTGAACCTATGTCTGGCTCTGGCGGTGTGGTATTGCCACCCGTTGGCTATTTGAAACGTCTGCGTGAAATTACGACCAAACATGACATTTTGCTGATCTTCGATGAAGTGATCACCGCATTTGGTCGGATGGGTGATGCGTTTGCCGCACAGCGTTGGGATGTGACACCGGACATGATCACCACGGCGAAAGCCTTGACCAATGGCGCGATCCCAATGGGCGCAGTGTTGGTGAGCGAGCGAATTTACGATACGTGTATGAATGCGCCGGAAGACACCATTGAATTTTTTCATGGCTATACCTATTCGGGTCATCCCGTTGCCGCCGCCGCCGCGCTCGCATCACTGAATATCTACCGAGATGAAAAGCTGTTTGAGCATGCCCGTGAAATGGAAACGGAATGGCAAGATGCCGTTCATTCCCTTGCAAGCCATGCCAACGTTATCGATGTCCGGAATACGGGCATTATCGCAGGTATTCAACTTGCGCCAAGCGAGAAAGGGATTGGAAAACGTGGCTACGACGTGTTTACACGAAGCTTTTACGACGGTGTCTTGGTGCGCGCATCCGGCGACATCATCGCCATGTCACCGCCATTGATTTTGGAATCAAAACACATTGATCAGATGGTCAGCACGCTGGAACGCGCCATCAAAAACGCGTTATGAGTTAACTGAGGAATATAGGGATATGTCTGTGACACATTACATTGATGGTAAATACACTGCTGCGAGTGAAAGAAAACAATCGTTGTTTAATCCAGCCACCGGAAAGGTGTGTGGTGACGTTTCTTTGGCGTCGGTGTCTGAAACCGAGTCTGCTATTGCTGCGGCAAAAGCGGCGTTTCCAGCGTGGTCCGAAATGTCACCGCTGCGCCGTGCTCGTGTGATGTTTAAGTTCAAAGCGTTAGTGGAAGAAAACATCGACGAGTTGGCAGCGTTGATCACCAAAGAACATGGCAAAGTGCTTGATGATGCCAAAGGGGAACTAACCCGCGGCTTGGAAGTGGTGGAATTTGCATGCGGTATTCCACACTTGTTGAAAGGCGAGATGACGGAACAAATTGGTACCGGTATTGACGCTTGGTCGCTGAACCAGCCACTCGGTGTTGTGACGGGGATTTCGCCGTTTAACTTCCCGATCATGGTACCCATGTGGATGTTCCCGATTGCGATTGCTTGTGGCAATACCTTTATTATGAAGCCGTCGGAAAAAGATCCGAGTTCGACGATGCGTATCGCCGAGCTATTAACGCAAGCGGGATTGCCAGATGGCGTGTTCAATGTGGTGAACGGTGATAAAGAAGCGGTTGATGTGCTGTTGACTCACCCAGATGTGCAAGCTGTCAGCTTTGTCGGCTCAACACCCATTGCCGAATACATTTACAGCACAGCCTCTGCGCATGGCAAACGTGTTCAGGCATTGGGCGGCGCGAAAAATCACATGGTGGTGATGCCGGATGCCGACCTTGATCAAGCCGTTGCTGCATTAATGGGCGCGGCATATGGTTCGGCAGGCGAACGCTGTATGGCGATTTCCGTTGCGGTAGCCGTCGGCAACGTCGCTGATGCATTGATTGAAAAGTTAACCCCAAAAGTGAAAGCGTTGCGTGTTGGTAATGGCGTGATTGAAGGCATGGAAATGGGGCCTTTGGTCACCGCCGAGCATTTAAAGAAAGTAGAAGGCTATGTGGCCGAGGGTGTTGCCGAAGGGGCAACGCTGGTGGTTGATGGTCGAGGTGTGGTTGCAGAGGGCGGCGGCGACGGTTTCTTCCTTGGTGGTTGTCTGTTTGATAACGTCACCGAGGATATGACTATTTATCGTGATGAGATTTTTGGTCCTGTTCTGGCGGTTGTGCGTGTGCCAGATTATGCCACCGCCGTGAAGCTTATCAATGAACATGAGTTTGGCAACGGAACCGCAATTTTCACGCAAAATGGCGATGCGGCAAGGCAGTTCTGCCATGAAATTCAGGTGGGCATGGTGGGTGTGAATGTGCCTATTCCTGTGCCCATGGCGTTTCATAGCTTTGGTGGCTGGAAACGTTCTTTGTTTGGGCCTCTTCATATGCATGGGCCAGATGGCGTGCGTTTTTATACACGTCGCAAAGCTATTACGGCTCGATGGCCCACAGGCATTCGCGCCAACGCAGATTTTGTCATGCCGACAATGAAATAAGCGTGGAACGCGATAAAAACCGAGCGCATTGAAACGACAAAAAGGAGCCTACTGGCTCCTTTTTCTTTGTCATTTTCTGTCGCGATTTAACCAAGCTATTTAGCAAAACTAAGCAACAAAGCTAAGTAACAAAGCTAAGCAACAAACGGATAGGGCATTCGTTCAGGTTTACTCAGTTGATAGCCTTGGAAGAGATCGAAACCGAGTTCACGTGCGAAGTGATATTCCTCTTTGGTTTCAATTTTTTCCGCTAACAACTTGAAGCTGAACTTTTCTCGATATTCCTGCACAAAGCGAGTAATTGAATCCAGTGACTGTGCGCGAAAATCAATTTTGATAATGTCGGCAAGGCCAAGAAAAGGGATCCAATCAGTCGAAGGGATAAAGTCGTCAAATGCGATGCAGTATCCTTTGGCTCTTAAATCAACCAACTTCTCAAACAGTACCGAGTCTGCCTGGCAATCTTCCAACACTTCGACCACAAGATTTTCTGGTGGGTACTGAAGAGCAGTGCCATCAATTAGGCTTTGGTAAGAGAAATTCACGAAGCATGGTAAGCCATCAGAGACAGCTTCCTGAGTGATATTGCCTTTAATAAAGAGGTCATTGAGTATGCTCTGCGTGGCTACGTCAGAAGCAATACCAGGGAACGAGTCTCGAAATCCATCACGAAACAAAAACTCATAAGCGATTACTTGCTTATGAATATCAAAAATCGCTTGTCTTGCAAAGTTCGAACTCATAGAAAGCCACAGTACCTTCAAGCAAATCAATATAAAACTAAGTGTATATCCCGTCTCAGAGTCGAGAGTGCCAAATAAGTCTGATATTTCGCGAAGAAAAATAATTAAGTAAATAATACTTTTTTAATCTTGAAATGTCAGATTTAGCTGAAGAAATATGGTTAGTTTTGGAATTTTCGCGCTTCTAGCGTGCAGCCTTCTGGGGTGCAAGCGAGAACAGACCCTTGAGTGTACCAATCGCCAAGAACAATTCGTTGCGCAAGATCAGTCCCGATCGACAAAGTATGAATATTTGGGCGATGGGTGTGACCATGGATCAGTTGTTTGACACCGTAAGCTTGCATCACTCGGGTGACTTCATTCTGATCGACATCCATGATTTCTTGTGGCTTTTCTTGGTTGTTTGACGAGCTGCTTGAGCGGATCTTCTGACCAATCTTCTGTCGTGTTGAAAGCGGCAATCGACGGAATAGCCATTGCGTAAATTTATTGTGAACTTTCTTGCGGTAGCGTTGGTATGCCTCATCCTGAATGCACAGGGTGTCACCATGCATGATGAGCGTTGGCTCGCCAAATAAGTCAATAACATGGTGCTCAGGAAGCAGCGTCATGCCAGCGGATTTCGCGAAGCGCTTTCCAATCATAAAATCGCGGTTGCCGTGGATGAAATAGATTGGCACACCTTTAGCATTCAGCGCTTTAAAGGCGTTGGCGACATCACATTGTAGTGGCGTTTCTTCGTCATCACCTATCCATGATTCAAACAAATCCCCAAGCACATAGAGTGCGCTGGCCGACGGTGCTTCTTGTTCCATAAAACGGAAGAAGCAATCAGTAATGTCTGGATGAGATGGACTGAGATGAAGATCTGCAATAAATAGTATGGTCATAGATAAAAGGGCAGTGGTGGTAACCACTGCCCATTGCCACCTTATTCTTCGATGGTCACGTTGTTGATGATGACTTCTTCAACAGGTACGTCTTGATGTACATAGCCCCAGTTGCCGGTTGCTACGTCTTTGATCTTGTTAACCACGTCCATGCCTTCAACCACTTCGCCGAATACGCAGTAACCCCAGCCGTCCATAGATTCAGATTTGTGATCTAGGAAGGTGTTGTTGCCAACGTTGATGAAGAACTGTGAACTCGCTGAGTGCGGTTCCATGGTGCGAGCCATCGCAAGGGTGCCGATTTTGTTGCTCAGACCATTGTTTGCTTCGTTCTTGATTGACGCGCCTGACTCTTTCTCTTCCATGCCAGAAATCATGCCACCGCCCTGGATCATGAAGCCATCAATAACACGGTGGAACAGAGTGCCATTATAGAAACCGTCACGACAGTACTGCAGGAAGTTCGCTGCTGTTACTGGCGCTTTTTCTGCATTAAGTTGGATTTTGATATCACCAAAGTTGGTATGAAGCGTAACCATGTTGAGTTCCTTAAAAGAGCATTAAGCTTTAGACCGATGATTCTATCCCAACGGGCGGGACATTCAACCGATCGCCGCATAAAAAACCGCAGAGTGCAGGTAAGTCATGGCATACAGTATCTTAATTCCCGTACTTTCAGGTCGCTTGGGCATATAGCCTTGCCTTAAACGAAAGGAAAAGGTGTAATATACAGTCATTAAATTACGTTAATTATTGTAATGGGTAACCCGACGGCCATGTTGAAAATCTACAATTCCCTCACCAAGAAAAAAGAAGAATTTACACCTATCCATCCTGGCAAGGTTGGCATGTATGTGTGTGGGGTTACCATCTACGATTTGTGTCACATCGGCCATGGTCGCACCTTTGTTTCTTTCGATGTTGTTTCGCGCTACCTGCGATTTTTGGGTTATGACCTCAATTTTGTTCGCAACATTACAGATATTGACGACAAAATCATCAAACGTGCAGCTGAGAACGGCGAAAGCTGTGACTCACTGACCAATCGACTGATCGGGGAAATGCACGCCGATTTCGATGCATTGAACATGAAGCGCCCAGATGTTGAGCCGCGAGCAACGCAATTTATTGCTGAAATTATTGAATTGGTCGAACGTTTGATCGAACGCGGGTTTGCTTATGTCGCATCCAATGGCGATGTGTTGTTTGAAGTCGCCAAATTTGACGATTACGGCAAGCTATCGCGCCAAGACTTGGATCAACTTCAAGCGGGCGCCCGTGTTGACGTTGAAGAAGCGAAGAAGAGCCCACTTGATTTCGTGCTTTGGAAAATGTCCAAGCCAGGTGAACCGACGTGGGAATCGCCATGGGGACCCGGTCGCCCGGGTTGGCACATCGAATGTTCAGCCATGAACTCAGCAATTTTGGGTAACCATTTTGATATTCATGGCGGCGGCTCAGATTTAACGTTCCCACACCACGAAAACGAAATTGCGCAATCTTGCTGTGCCCATGATACCCAGTATGTGAATACCTGGATGCACAGCGGCATGGTGATGATTGACCGTGAAAAAATGTCAAAATCACTGGACAACTTTTTCACCATCCGTGACGTGCTAGCGCATTACGATGCCGAAACGGTTCGCTATTTTCTGATGTCAGGTCACTACCGTAGTCAGCTGAATTACAGCGAAGAAAACCTCAAACAAGCACGTTCAGCGATGGAGCGTTTGTACACCGCACTTCGCGGTTTGGATTCGTCGGTTGAAGCTGAAGGTGGTGAGGCATTTGTTGAGCGCTTTAAAGCGGCAATGAATGATGATTTCAACACACCAGAAGCGTATTCCGTGTTGTTTGATATGGTGCGTGACATTAACCGCCTGAAAACAGAAGACGTTGTGGCGGCATCAAAACTGGCTGCACGCATGCGTGAATTGGCGGATGTACTTGGCCTGTTAGGTCAAGACCCTGAAGCCTTCTTGCAAGGAAATGCGCAGGGCGGCGGCGATGAAGTGGCTGAAATCGAAGCGCTGATCAAAGCGCGTAACGATGCGCGCACGAACAAAGATTGGGCAGCAGCAGATACTGCACGTGATGCACTGGCAGCACTTAATGTCGTCCTTGAAGACGGTGCTGGTGGCACAACGTGGCGTCGTAAGTAATCAACCCAAATTAGCATCATCTAGAAACTGAAAACGGAGCGCGCGCTCCGTTTTTTTATGTCTGTAATTACTATCACGGCTGCATCAATAACCATCCTTCCGAATACTGCATTTATCGCTCTACTTTTTCTTCAATCTCTAATTCTTTGATAGTTTTGAATATATAAAGATTAGTGAAAGCACTGTGCTTGATTTTGTCTGACTTTCTCAACATTAAAACAAGAATTACTCAGTAATATCCCATCATTTCTGTTGGTTGCATTGAACCTAGATGGCTGCGATTTATCTTTAGTTGAAGAGAGTCCGAAAGGAGATGCTCGACTCGATATCGGTCATATCAATCACAGGCAATGAAGGACAGCTCATGAATAAACCATTCCTAGTAACAGCGATTCTTAGTTCTTTCCTCTCAACGACATCTTATGCGTACACTGTTTATTCGACTGATGAATCTTCTCTTACAGTGACTGGGCGCATTGAGCCGCGCTTTAATATTTCTGATGCAAACAAAACGGCTGACAATAGCTCTTTTGATGACATCAGTCGTGTTCGAGGGAATTTGGACGGAAGCACTAAGGTGACAGAGTCCATCAAAGTCTTTGGCTACTACAGTGGTGAAATCTATTCAGATAGCTCTGACAGCAAAAATCGCTATATGTACGTTGGGGTGGGCACGGATTACGGCGCTCTTTCTTATGGGCAACAAGACTCGTCTCAAGTCGTACTCACCAACGTCACTGATATTATGGAAACTTTTGGTGGGAGCGCGTCAGATATCATTACAGGGAACCAAGATGAGCTAGAGAATAACTTCGTTTATCTTGCTCAATTGCCCTTAGATCTTACCGCTACGCTCAACTATGTGAGAGATGATTCGAAAGGAAATTACACCACAGGGGGCTCCCTTTTCTATAACTCTCCAGTGGGGCTTCAATTTGGTGTTGGTTATGTTTCAGGAGAGCAAACGAGCCTGGATGTCGATCAATACAATATAGCAGCCGCCTACACGGTAGGTGATTTCTACATTGGTGGTGTTTATGTGAACGGTGAAGTCAACAATGTGGATGTGAGTGGGTTTGAAGTCGCGACAGCTTATACCCTCGATGATTTTATCTTCCGCTATGTGTACAACTACAGAACGTCTGATTTTCCAGCAGCACAAAGTGGTGAATACAGCGTGAACTACAATGCGATTGAAGGTGTTTATAACGTGACGAGTGATTTTGTTGCTTATGCGGGGTATGAATTTAATCGTCTTGAGGGGCAAATTAATGACAACCAGCTACAAGCTGGCGCACGTTACATGTTCTAAATACGCCATGTTGTTTCTTCATACGCATTAAAGAAGAAAGGAGCCGTTCGGCTCCTCTCTTCTTATTTGTTTAATGTTTTTGGTGTTTAGTTTACCCGCCTAATCCGGGAAACAACGCTCTCATCCCGTTGGCAATAAACTCGATGCCCAATGCGCCAAGAATCAAACCCATAATACGAGTGATCACGTTGATGCCTGTTTGACCCAGAAACTTCACGATGGCTGGCGCAAGACGAAATAAACCCCAAATGCCGGCGGTAAAGACACAAATGGTGACAATCAAACCGATGGTATCGACAGAGTTTGGGTAGCGACTTGAATACACGATGGTAGAACTTATTGCACCAGGGCCAGCAAGAAGAGGCATTGCTAACGGTACGACGCCGATCTGTTCACGACTGATCGACTCAGACTGTTCTTGCTTGTTCTGCTTATCTTCGCCCAACTTACCATTCATCATGGTGAAGGCAATACTAACAAGTAGCATACCGCCGGCGACTCGAAACGAATCTAGCGAAATGCTAAACACATCCAAAAGCAGCTGCCCAGCGAGCAATGACACAACCAGAATAGCAGCGACAGCAATGCTGGCGGTGTATGCCGTTTTGTTGCGCTCGGCCGGATCTAAGTGAGCGGTTAATGAAACAAAGATAGGCATGATGCCAAGTGGGTTTACCGCAGCAAACAACCCAATGAAAAACTGAAAAAATATTACAAGCTCGATGCTATTCATTTCCAATCACTCGGTCGGTGAAAAATGGACATATGGTATTGATCGCAAAAAAGCAATCGCGGGCGCTAGTATAGCGACGAAATATTAAATGCCAATCAGTAGATAACATGACAATGCATAGAGAAGAGTGGAAAGGCCTAGATGCTGCAAAAATAGGCGCTTTAACCCTGAGTGCTCTAAATGTAATCGAGAGTTTTTGGCTGGAAAGTATGGCAGACACATATGACCAATTTAACATATGTGATATGTGTCACATTAGAGTGTGTTGTAATTTTTTTAAAACAAAAAGTCGTTGTACAAGTGTGTGAGACACGGGGCGTATGTGTTACATTCTCGTAGTTTTAATGTGGTTTTAAGCTTTCAAAACGTGGATTGTAGAGCCTTTTGATTGAAAATTGAGCAGGTGGTGAAAAACTTTATGAAAGTTTATTACACATGATCCGGATCAACTTTCTGCTTCTCTGAAAATCTATAATCAGTTTTGAAAGTTATTTACTAAATGCTTGCCAAGGCTCACGGGTAATGTGAGTTGCTTAGGCCTCTAATCAAATGAGCATGTAGTTACTAAATGATTTTTAAACTTTAGGTATGTAGGAGACAACTATGCCTGTAACTAACGTAGCCGAACTCAATGCAATGGTTGAGCGTGTAAAGAACGCACAGAAAGAGTTCGCCACTTTCTCGCAAGAGCAAGTCGACAAAATTTTCCGCGCGGCCTCTTTGGCGGCGAATAATGCCCGCATCCCACTAGCCCAACAGGCTGTTGCAGAATCTGGCATGGGTATTGTCGAAGACAAAGTTATTAAAAACCACTTTGCTTCTGAATTTATCTACAACAAATACAAAGATGAAAAAACCTGCGGCATCTTGGAAGAGAACGACGAGTTCGGTACTTTCACTATCGCTGAACCAGTAGGCATCATCTGCGGTATCGTCCCTACGACCAACCCAACTTCAACGGCTATCTTCAAATCTCTCATCTCTTTGAAGACCCGTAACGGTATTATCTTCTCGCCACACCCACGTGCTAAAAACTCAACGAATGATGCTGCGAAGCTGGTTCTTGATGCAGCAGTTGCGGCTGGCGCGCCAAAAGACATCATCGGCTGGATCGATGAGCCATCAGTTGAATTGTCAAACCTTCTAATGAAGCACGACGACATCAACCTTATCCTTGCAACTGGCGGTCCAGGCATGGTTAAAGCGGCTTACTCTTCTGGTAAACCAGCCATCGGTGTAGGTGCGGGTAACGTTCCTGTTGTTATCGATGAAACAGCTGACATTAAGCGTGCAGTTGCCTCTATCCTGATGTCTAAAACGTTTGATAACGGCGTAGTATGTGCGTCTGAGCAAGCAGCAATCGTTGTGGATTCTGTTTACGAAGAAGTAAAAGAGCGTTTCGCTTCTCACAAAGCACACGTATTGAACAAAGACGACGCAGTGAAAGTGCGTAAAGTTCTTTTGATTGACGGCGCACTGAATGCAAAAATCGTTGGTCAGCCAGCCGTTAAGATTGCTGAAATGGCAGGTGTTACTGTGCCAGCAGACACCAAAGTACTTATCGGTGAAGGCCTAGGTAAAGTGTCTTATGACGATGAATTCGCTCACGAGAAACTGTCTCCAACACTGGGTCTGTTCCGCGCTGACGATTTCGAAGACGCTGTTGCTCAAGCAGTGACCATGGTTGAAATCGGCGGTATCGGCCACACTTCTGGTCTGTACACTAACCAAGACGTCAACCAAGATCGCATCCGTTACTTCGGTGACAAGATGAAAACTGCACGTATTCTTATCAACATCCCAACCACTCACGGTGGTATCGGTGACCTGTACAACTTCAATGTTGCACCATCACTGACCTTGGGTTGTGGTTCTTGGGGCGGTAACTCGATTTCTGAGAACGTTGGTCCTAAGCACCTTATCAACAAGAAGACTGTAGCGAAGCGAGCTGAGAATATGCTGTGGCACAAACTACCTAAATCAATCTACTTCCGTCGTGGTAGCCTGCCAATCGCTCTTGGCGATTTGGAAGGTAAGAAACGCGCAATGATCGTGACTGACCGCTTCCTGTTTAACAACGGTTACTCTGACGAAATCGTTGCGTTGCTGAAAGCACAAGGCATGGAAGTTCAGACGTTCTTCGAAGTTGAAGCTGACCCAACACTGTCTGTTGTAGAGAAAGGTGCTGCAGCAATGCAGAGCTTCCAACCTGACGTAATCATCGCACTTGGCGGCGGTTCACCGATGGACGCAGCGAAAATTATGTGGGTAATGTACGAGCACCCAGAAACGCATTTCGAAGAACTAGCAATGCGCTTTATGGACATCCGTAAACGTATCTACAAGTTCCCTAAAATGGGTAAAAAAGCAGAATTGGTATGTATCACTACCACTTCTGGTACCGGTTCAGAAGTCACACCATTTGCGGTTGTAACTGACGACAAGACTGGCGCGAAATACCCACTGGCTGATTACGAGTTGACGCCACAAATGGCAATCGTAGATGCGAACTTGGTGATGAACATGCCTAAGTCGCTAACCGCATTCGGTGGTTACGATGCAGTGACGCACGCACTAGAAGCTTACGTATCTGTTCTTGCGAACGAATACTCTGATGGCCAAGCGCTTCAAGCTCTGAAGATGCTGAAAGAATATCTGCCATCTAGCTACGCGAACGGCGCAGCTGACCCAATCGCTCGTGAGAAAGTGCACAATGCAGCGACTATCGCAGGTATCGCGTTTGCTAACGCATTCCTGGGTGTATGTCACTCAATGGCGCACAAAATCGGTGCTGAGTTCCACCTGCCACACGGCTTGGCGAACGCATTGCTGATTTCTAACGTGGTTCGTTACAACGCAAACGACAACCCAACGAAGCAAACTGCATTCTCTCAGTACGACCGCCCACAAGCACGTCGTCGCTACGCAGAAGTTGCTGAGCACCTAGGTCTGGCACAGCCAGGCGACCGTACTGCTCAGAAAATTGAGCGTCTGCTAACGTGGCTGGAAGAACTGAAAGTTGACTTGGACATTCCATTGTCTATCCAAGCGGCTGGTGTGTCTGAAGCTGATTTCCACGCGAAGCTTGACGGCCTAGCAGTAGAAGCGTTCGATGACCAATGTACTGGTGCGAACCCACGTTACCCGCTTATCACTGAGCTGAAAGAAGTGCTGGTTTCTTCTTACTACGGCACAGCCTTTGTTGAAGGTGAAACTTTCGAAGGTACAACGGTTATCAAGAAGAAAGAAGACCGTGATGTAGCCGCTAAGCCTGCTGCAAAAGCAAAAAAAGAATCAGCAAAAGCGTAATCCGCTGACCTGATAGAAAAAGCCCGCTTTCGCGGGCTTTTTTATTGGCAGTGGTAAATACCCTTTGAAGCGAATAAGCCCTGACAATGGGCAATCGCCAATTGTCGGAATTTAGGTCATTTCAAGGAAAAGGGTACAGAAGCGGCTACGGCAAAGTTCACCAACCGATTAACTTGCAGCTTCTAATATACGGCCGGTGAAACTGTCGTTTTCAACGATGTATGCGGCACCATCAATCATGTCGTAGTTAACCGCAGGGTGATAATGGACTTTGCCATTCTCATAATGACGTTTGCGGGGAAGCACCCCACCTACACGAATATTGGCATGTTCTAATTCTTGCGCCCAGCTACGGGTTAAACCACGAATAACAGCATTTGAACTATCAAGGCTTTGGTCGCGCCCCATCTCAGCTTGCAAGCCGGGAATATTCACGATGACACCTTTGCGGCCTCGATCGAGCATATTGAATGCAGCGCCGCGTCCGAACAGATAAAGATTAGAAGCAACATCAGCGATGGTTTGGTCAACGGTATCATTGCTTGCCAACAGGCTAGGCAAACAACTCGCTTGCCAATAATTAATCAGTACGTCTACCGCACCCATTTCGCGATTTATTTCCTCAAACAGGAAGGAAATGTTCTCAACGCTTCGACTGGCGAGAGAGAATGAGTAGCAAATGCCCCCCGATCTCATGCACGAATCGTAAGTTGTTTGCAGCTTTTGACGCTCGGTATCGACCAAAGCAACACGTGCGTTCAGCTTGCAGAAATATTCAGCCATTGCACGTCCAGTTGGGGTGCCTGCTGCAGTAATCACAATGACGGATTTTGCGATATCCATTGTCTGACCTTTCTCAATTTGTTCCGACTTATTACATTGTTATACGGCATTAACTAACAACTTATACCCAGCTTTTCAACGGGTGGATAACAATCTTGGACCATGATTTGAGAAAGCGATGTGAAATTGTTCAAAAATGTGTGTGCAAACTGTGTGCAAAGTGATTTTTTTAGTAAGTGATCACAGTTATGTTTTTTGGGGTGGAAGAAGTTGAAGTATTAAATTAGCTATGTTAGAAGGAAGCTGTCTGTCCTTAATAATCAAGGGATTAAGCTTGGATGTTAAGCTCTTGATAGCGCTTGGCCGTCACTAATTGATGGTATAGATTTACCGGATCGAGTGCGGTAGTTGTAGGATTTTCAGCCGCAAGCTGTCTTCTCTGATGTCCTGAGAGATTATGATAAACATCCTCGCCCAAATTGTGCGTTCCAATGGCAGGAAAATGTAATGCTGATGGTGCGACACAGTGATTTAATCGTGCGCTGGCGATACCGGCTTTGTGGAATGCATCGGCTTGCGTTCCGCACAATTCATAATCTTTTTCTTCTGCAATCAGGCGCGTAGGCTCAGGCAAATTCAGCGCTTGACGAAGATCGGCCTCGGTTGCTTTTTCAGGGTATGGAGGGTTGAGAGGGGTTGTTTCTGTTGCATCAGTAGAAAGTAGTGCAAGCATCAAAGCAAAATCCGAACGACGACCCTGTGTAACAGCATGACTTAGGTGATCACCTAGCTGTACATCAGTAATAAGTTGGGCTTTGTCGAGCGCGTGGATTTGCATAATTCTCAGCAGTTCTTCTGGGTACCTCCTGTTTATCGACGTCAAAGCCAAAACCTTTAACGACTTTTTGTTTTTTTTCTGTGTGTTAGACGTTTTTTCCTATGTAATAGAAAAAGATAAAGCCCGCCGAAGCGAGCTTTACGTGTCAAATGGTTAGGGCGTGCATGGACTAAGCGTTTAGCGCTTGCTCCAAGTCAGCAATAATATCGTCAATGTGCTCAATACCTACAGACAGTCGAATCATCTCTGGCGAGACGCCCGCCTGTGCTTGCTCTTCTGCACTCAATTGACGATGCGTGGTAGAGGCTGGGTGGCATGCCAATGATTTTGCATCACCAATGTTAACCAATCGTTTAAACAAGCCCAGCGCGTCATAGAAACTCACACCTGCGTCATAACCTTCTTTCAATCCGAAAGAAAGAATCGCTGATGGCTTCCCACCCATGTATTTTTTCGCGAGATCATAAAACGCAGAGTCTGGCAGACCCGCATAGCTTACCCAGCTGACTTTATCGTGCGCTTTCAGATACTCCGCCACTTTAAGGGCGTTTTCAACATGACGCTCCATGCGCAGAGACAAAGTTTCCAGCCCTTGCATCAGCATGAACGCATTCATTGGTGAGAGCGCTGCGCCGGTATTGCGCAATGGGACTGTGCGTGCGCGACCGATGAAAGCGGCATCACCAAAGGCTTCGGTGTAAACCACGCCGTGATAAGAAGGCTCTGGTTGGTTAAACACAGGGAAGCGCGCTTTGTGCTGTGCCCAAGGGAATTTACCTGAATCGACAATAACACCACCAAGCGTTGTACCGTGACCGCCCACATATTTTGTCAGTGAGTGAACAACGATGTCCGCACCGTGCTCAATCGGTTTGCAAAGCACAGGTGTTGCGACTGTGTTGTCGACGATGACAGGCACACCTTGTGCATGAGCCAGTTCAGCGATTTTGGCTAAATCGACAATGTTGCCTGCAGGGTTACCAATGCTCTCGCAATAAACGGCTTTTGTTTTTTCATCAATCAATGCCGCGAGGCTTTCTGGTTTGTCGTCTTTTGCAAATCGAACTTCAATACCTTGCTTTGGCAGCATGTGTGCGAACAGGGTATAAGTGCCACCGTACAGCTGAGGGGTAGACACAATGTTATCACCGATTTCCGCCAGGGTTTGGATGGCATAGTTGATGGCAGCGCTACCGGCACTTACCACCAGACCCGCTATACCACCTTCCAAAGCTGCCATGCGTTGCTCAAGCACATCATTGGTTGGGTTCATAATGCGGGTATAGATATTTCCCGGCACGGCAAGGTTGAACAGATCAGCACCATGTTGAGCGCTGTCAAATTCATAGGCAACGGTTTGATAGATAGGCGTTGCGACAGATTTGGTGGTTGGGTCCGTTTGGTAGCCCGCGTGAATGGAGAGCGTTTCGTCTTTCATGTTTCATCCTTGTGCACATTTCAACCGAAAGGCTCACTATCGCATAAAGCACAGGGGTGTAAATTGCTACTGTTCAAGGATCTTGTATTTGATAAGCCTTAGCGCAGACGAATACTAATTTGGTGCATGTAAATACGATAAATGATTGCAAGTACAACACAGACCATGGCGGGAGCCGCAAAGGAATAAGCGCCTAAAATAGGGAAGATAAGCGCGCTGATTGTACCGCCTAAAATAAACCCGATCGCGATGACTAAAAACAACACCAGTTTACGCCGATTGAGTGGTTGTCCGCGCAGCAGTGCGCCAAACATTAAGCCCAAGTCCGTGATAATCCCGGTGATGTGTGTCGTGCGAACAATTGCGCCGCTGTAGCTTGTCACTAAGCCATTTTGAATACCACAAGCCGCTGCCGCGAGATACAAACCATACACAGCATTGTGTTGCATTGGATAGATGGCACCAAGCAATAAACCAGCTTCGACGATAAGCAGAATGTCGTAACGACGCCCTAGTGACAGGGTGCCATCTTTCAAAATGAAACCAGATAAGAGTGCGCCACCGAAAAAACCGGCAAGAATGCTCGACAAATGGAAGAGCTGGGCTGGATGGCTATTGATCATGTCGGTGCCGATCAGCGTAGCAGTGCCAGACAGGTGAGAGATAGCCTGGTGCTCAAAACCGAGCAAGCCAATGCCATTCACGCAACCTGCGGTGAGAGCCAGAATAAAAGCCCCGTACTCAACCCATTTGGGCAGCTTGGATATCACGCGTAAACCTTTAATGAAATGCTGGCGATAAAGAAGTGCTCGGCATGATGCCGAATAGACGAGGGATTTTACATCAAACCGCGAAAAAGCTCGCGGTTTAGATCAAAGGGACAAATCGAACGTGGTCAAGCGCGATCCGATAGGCATCGAAAGATGCTGGCCAACCAAGCGTTAGTTGATTGGAATAATCGTGATATCACCGTATAGCGTGCACTGACAGGCAAGGCGGCGTTTATCACCGTCCATGTCCAGTGTATCAAGCAGGTCGATCTCATCTTCATTCTTTGGACTTAGGTTGTTCATACCAGCCGTCACATCAATGGCGCACGTCCCGCATGCCGCCGAACGACAGCCAAACGGCACTTCGCTTTTTCCTGAGTCTTCCAAATCGATCAATGAACTGCCATTGGCAAGTTCAACAGTATTTCCTGTATGACCGAAAGTGACTTTTGGCATGGCGTAACTCCTCTAACATGGACGCTTGATGTTTATTTGAGCGTTATTTTCATCCTTAGCATAGTCCTTTAATATCGCAGTCGAGAACAAAAATGTTCGATAATCAACCACTAATTTGCCATTTCGAGCAATTTCACTGAATACAATCTGAATGGTCGGTATGACGAAAGAATGGGGAACGGTAAACACATCTTGCCCGTCCTGTGCTATTCCTTTTAATACAAACATCTCAAAGTTGGAACCACCTATGACCTCCAATCTCGCTTTGTCTGACAACAAACCTTCGCTCGACATCTTGATGCGCGATTTGCAACAGCTAAGCCGTCGGCGCGGTCAGTCATTTTCTGATTGGGTCGGAGAATTGCTGAAAGTAGGGGCGAGCCATTTTAATGCCAGCCTCGGGGAGCTTTGCAGAGTCAGTGACCAAGAGATCCATGTTGTGGAACGCTTTTCGGCGGACACTGCCGGAAGTGCAGAGGGCTCTCCTCTCAACGTTTCTGATGTTATGCCGCTTGCGAATTCATTCAGTGGTGTTGCAGCCGGTATGCAAACACCGATACTTGCGCCCGATACTCACGCACATGAAAAACTGAGCGGCCATCCTTATATTAAACATTTGCCTGGTGCTTACTGGGGCGTCGCTATTCATTTTGGGGGCGTGGTATGGGGAACCCTGAGTTTTAGTTCTGAAGCTTTGTGTGAAAGTAATGCGAATGACGAAAATGCCTTGCTGCTGATGGCGGGTTTGCTTGAACTTAAACTTGAAAATGATGAGTATCGCGAAGAATTGTTTGGCGCGCGCACGTCTTATCAATTGCTTAGTGAGCGTTTGAAAAACATTCAGCACATTGATTTGTTGACCGACTTACCTAATCGTGGCGCTTTGTTTGATTATCTTCACCGCGAAATTAACCAACTGATTCGTCGAGACGGAGAAGGCGCGATCGCGCTGGTGGATATCGACTTCTTCCACATGTTCAATGAAAAACACGGCCATGAAGAGGGTGACCGCATACTCAAAGGCGTGGCAGACTCGCTCAGACAAGCCGTGCGTAACTACGATTATGTTGCGCGTTACAGCGGTGAACAGTTTTTAGTGTGGTTTCCCGATACTTTACAATCGGAAGTGGTGAAAGTGTGTGAACGGATGGCGGCGCATGTTTCTCACTGCGAAGTCGAAGGAACGCCTGTCACCATTAGTGTCGGCTATTGTGCTTTTCGTAGTGATAGTGAAGAAAAAATCCCATTTTCTAGAGCACTCGATAAGCTAATCAATTTAGCGAATACCGCGTTAAATGAAGCAAAAGCCAAAGGACGAAATTGTGCCGTGTCTGCATCTAAACGTCCTGTCACCATCACGTCGCTACCGATTTAAATACATTGTTTTGAATCCTGTCTCGATTATCGATAGAGGTATACAGACAGAAAATAATTGATTTGGTCGTTGATGTATTTGACCGTTATTTGGCGGTCGCTTGTTTCACCGCCTTGTGTGATGTCCCAAGGAATGAATTTGGTGTAACGCGGCAGCGATTTTCCCGACTGTACTGAAGAGGGGGATAGTGCGATCAAAAAGTCCACATTCTGTCCTTGATAAGCCTCTATTGTGCGTAAATGGTCATCCCGACATGCAATGTTGTATTGGCGAAGCGATTGACACGCTGAGGCGATGTTGCAAACCTCGCTAGTGAACGCACACAAGCCTTTGAAATAACTGTCAGCTTTGTGGTTCAAGATAGACTGAGCAACCAGTGAATATCCTTCTTCTCCATCACAAAGAAATAACACGCTGGGCTTGATTTTTTGCCCGTTTGGCTTCGGCGTCTCTGTGTCATTTTCCAATACCGATAACCCCTCGTTTCTGCTGTTTGCTTTTTCGCTTTCCTTCGCGCATTGACCCATGTTTTTGTCTCTTTGGCTGTTCATCAATGGTGATCCCAGAACATGAGATTCACCCTCTACGTGCCTCCACTACTCGATAGCCACTGCAATGCGTGCGAGAAAAAACGTCGATGAGGTTACTCGTGTATAACCTAGACAAGCAATGTTTCACTCGGGTGACGTATTGATTTCATTAATGTTTCAGCGTGAAAGTGACACGGTCTGTAATCAAATGTTCACATTTTGTTAAGGTTACTGTCATAGGCGGCCTCTAACTTTTACATCAGTTTTGAAGCGAAAACGAAAGCAGTACAGGCTTTTCTGACTGCTTAAATGAACAAACAATCGACTTGGAGGTTGATGTGAAACTTAAGACTCTGATTGCGGCATCGACAGTATGTCTGTCTACCTTTGCAGCGGGTAACGTTGCTGCTGCGTCACGTGACTACATTAGCATTGTTGGTTCATCAACAGTGTACCCATTTGCCACCGTTGTAGCGGAACGCTTCGGTCGCACGTCAGCATTTGCTGTACCGAAAATCGAATCAACAGGTTCAGGCGGTGGCTTGAAATTGTTCTGCTCAGGTGTAGGCGAAAACACACCGGATATCACTAACGCATCGCGCAAAATCAAAAGCTCAGAAGTTGAGTTGTGTGCGAAAAACGGCGTAAAAGATATCGTTGAAGTGAAAATCGGCTATGACGGCATCGCGTTTGCGAACTCTAAAAAATCTCAGCAGTTTGATATCACTTTGAAAGACCTTTTCACTGCGCTGGCGAAAGTGGTTCCTGATGCAAACGGCAATCTGATTGCCAATCCAAACAAAACCTGGAAAGACGTTAACGCCTCTCTTCCCGCAACCAAAATTGAAGTGCTAGGTCCACCACCAACGTCGGGTACGCGTGATGCGTTCGTCGAGTTGGCGATGGAAGGCGGTTGTAAGCAATATCCAGAGCTGAAAGCGCTGAAAAAAGCAGACAAGAAAAAATACAAAGCGGTTTGTCACGGTATTCGTGAAGACGGCGCGTTTATCGAAGCAGGCGAAAACGACAACCTGATTGTTCAGAAGCTGGCTGCGAATCCAAACGCGTTTGGTATCTTCGGCTATAGCTTCCTTGAGCAAAATGCAGACAAAGTGCAAGGCGCTAAAATCGGCGGCGTAGTGCCTACGTTCGACGCGATTGGTGACGGTTCTTACCCTGTTTCTCGCTCACTGTATTTCTACGTGAAGAAAGCGCACGCAGAAGTGATTCCGGGTCTGCAGCAGTACGTTGCCTCTTTCACGTCTGAAGATGCGATTGGCGATGAGGGCTACTTGACTGACCGTGGTTTGATTCCGCTGTCAGCGCGTGATTTGAAACTGGTTCGCAACAACGCAGTTGACCTCACACCGAATCTGTAACGCGTTACCCCTGAGGTGGTGTGCTGATAACATCACGCCACCTTTGTTGTACAAGGGATTAAAGGAAAAGGGATGCAAACGTCTACATTGATGGTGATAGTGCTGGCGCTAACGTTGAGCGCGTACTTCCTTGCCAAAAAACGTTCCCGGGATGTTGCTACCGTCGCTGGTGGCTTGAACAAACTTCACTCCCGGCCTAATTATTACGGCTCCTATGCGGCTATTTTAGCGGCAGTGCCGAGTGTACTTCTTCTTATCATCTGGCAGGCCTTTGAGCCGAGCACGGTGAAATCGCTGGTGATGGCGCAACTGCCACAGAGCGTACTTGATACCAATGAAAATACGCAGTTGTTGTTTGGCCAGATCGTGCATATTGCTAACGGTCTGCTTCAGACGGATGAGCCTGCTTTGCTAGCGGCCGCGGCCTACTATCATCACCTCGAGAGCATTGGGCGTACTCTTCGTTTCGTCGCCGTGGCTGCCTTGTCACTGGTTGGCTTATCGTTCGGTTGGCGTACAGTCAGACCTAAGCTAAAAGCCCGTCATCACGTCGAAAAATGCCTTCAATTTTTCCTCATGTTTTGTTCGACGCTGGCTATTCTCACCACGCTAGGTATTGTTCTTTCGGTGCTTTTTGAAGCGATTCGCTTCTTCCAAATTATCCCGATCACAGATTTTCTGTTCGGCACGCAATGGTCCCCACAGATAGCCCTTCGTGCTGATCAACAAGGCGCAACAGGCGCATTTGGTGCTATTCCGCTGTTCACCGGCACTTTGATGATTTCCTTTATCGCCATGTGTATTGCTGCGCCAATTGGCCTAATGAGCGCGATTTATCTCGCTGAGTACGCTTCGCCTACCGTTCGCAATATCGTTAAACCTGTGTTGGAAGTGCTGGCAGGGATACCGACGGTGGTTTACGGCTTCTTTGCCGCTTTGACCGCCGCGCCATTTATTCGAGATCTCGCCCATGCGATTGGCTTTTCGGGGGCCTCTTCTGAGAGTGCGCTTGCAGCAGGCATGGTAATGGGTGTGATGATCATTCCGTTCGTTTCGTCGTTGTCAGACGACGTGATCACTGCGGTTCCTCAATCGCTGCGTGATGGCTCACTTGGCCTAGGCGCGACCCAATCTGAAACCATCATCAATGTTGTTATTCCCGCCGCGCTTCCCGGTATTGTCGGCGGCTTGCTGCTGGCCGTATCACGCGCCATTGGCGAAACCATGATTGTGGTGATGGCGGCAGGTTTGTCGGCCAAGTTAACTGCTAACCCGTTGGATTCAGTCACCACGGTGACAGTGCAAATCGTGACCTTGTTGGTGGGCGATCAGGAATTCGATAGCCCGAAGACACTGGCTGCATTCGCCTTGGGCTTGACGCTGTTTGTTGTCACGCTGGCACTTAACTTTGTCGCCCTTCGAATCGTGAAGAAATATCGAGAGCAATATGACTGATAGATTATTAAAAATCGCAGAAACCAAGCGAGAAAAAGTGAAGGCAGGTGTGGGTCGTCGTCGCGCCAAAGAAAAGCGTTTTCGCTTCTATGGCGTTGCATCCATCTCCATGGCATTTGCGTTTTTGATTGTGTTGATGACCACCATTGTTTCTGATGGCTATACCGCGTTTTTCACCACTGAAATTAAACTGACGGTTGACTTGTCTGCGGATGAACTGGGACTGGTTGGTCAGGATATTAATCAACAGACCTTGATGAGTGCGAGCTTTCGTAAAGTCATCCGCAAAGCGATTTTGGACGATGTGCCTGTTAATGGTCGTCAGAACAAACGCCAGCTTTATAAATTCTTGTCGAACGGAGCGGAATACGATTTGCGTGACATGGTCATTGCCGATCCATCGCTAATTGGGAAAAGAATCGAGTACTGGGCGCAAGCGGGCGACAACTTCAATCAGTACAACAAAGGCAACATCACGGCAGCCATACCAGAAGATGGGCGACAGTTTAAAAATCTTCAAATCCAATGGTATGACGAACTGGTGAAAGAAGGGAATGTTCGCACTGTCTTCAACACCAACTTCTTCACCAATGGCGACAGCCGTGATGCAGAGTTAGCCGGTATTTGGGGGGCGACGGTTGGGTCGTTTTATACCTTGTTAATCACGCTGGCATTAAGTTTTCCGATTGGTATATCTGCCGCGATTTATCTTGAAGAGTTTGCACCGCGTAATCGTGCAACGGAACTGATTGAAATTAATATCAATAACCTTGCTGCGGTGCCATCAATTGTGTTTGGTTTGCTCGGGTTAGCTGTGTTCTTGAATGTGGCAGACTTGCCTCGTTCAGCACCTGTTGTGGGCGGCTTGGTGCTAACGCTAATGACCTTACCAACCATTATTATTTCTAGCCGAGCGGCAATTAAAGCTGTCCCGCCATCCGTGCGTGACGCCGCGCTCGGTGTTGGTGCTTCAAAAATGCAGATGGTCATTCACCATGTGTTGCCATTGGCCATGCCGGGCATGCTCACAGGCACCATCATTGGCATGGCACAAGCGCTGGGTGAAACCGCGCCACTGCTCATGATTGGTATGGTCGCTTTCATTGTCGATGTCCCATCTGGGCCATTAGACGCGGCAACCGCACTTCCAGTACAAATATATCTCTGGGCGGAAAACCCAGAAAAAGGCTTTGTCGAGAACACCTCAGGCGCAATCATGGTGCTGCTGGCCTTCTTGGCATTTATGAACGCATGTGCCGTTATCATGCGCAAGCGCTTAGAGCGCAGATGGTAGGAGTAGGGAAATGACAACCATAATTACACATTCGTCTGATTTTTCATCCAGCAAAAGTGTTCGCTCAGCGGAGCATACCGCAGCCCCGAAAGAGACTTGCGGGATCCCCTTTGTCGATGCCCCTCGTATGACGGCGCGCAATGTTGGTGTGAGCTACGAGAGTGGCGCTAAATCGGCCATTCGTAATATCAATCTTGATATTGGCGAGAAACAAGTGCTGGCAATGATCGGCCCTTCAGGTTGCGGTAAATCGACGTTTTTACGCTGTTTAAACCGTATGAACGACACGGTTTTTGGTTGCGATGTCACGGGAGAAATCTTGCTGGATGGCCACGACATTTATGCCAAGGAGCAAGAAATCGTCGAGCTCCGTTCACAAGTCGGCATGGTATTCCAGCGTGCAAATCCGTTCCCTAAATCTATTTATGACAACGTGGCATATGGACCACGTATTCATGGCTTGGTGGACAGCAAAGACGAGCTTGATGAAGTGGTGGAGCAATCCTTGCGTCGCGCAGGTCTTTGGGAAGAAGTGAAATCACGTTTAGGCCAGCCTGCAACGGGTTTGTCTGGTGGGCAGCAACAGCGCTTGTGTATCGCACGTACTATTTCGATTGCACCAGAAGTGATCTTGATGGATGAGCCGTGTTCGGCGCTTGACCCGATTGCGACTGGAATCATCGAAGATCTTATCGAAGAGCTCAAAGAGAACTTCAGCATCGTGATTGTCACGCACTCCATGTCTCAGGCTCGACGTGTTTCCGATCGCACGGCGTATTTCCATTTAGGCGATCTGGTTGAAGTGAATGAAACCGTCAACGTGTTTGAGCAACCCGAGCACACACTGACGCGCGATTACATTGGTGGCCGATTCGGGTAAAACCCAAGTGTTTGGTTTCAGTCAATTAAGATAATGTTATCAAGGCGAACTCAACGTTCGCCTTTTTCGGCAGTGATCTGGTGTTCATTTGCACGAACTGTTTAAAGCCTGTCCAAACGAGCGAATTAGAGTAAATTCGCACTTTACAAGGTCACGATAGCTTTGTAATATTCGCGGCAACAACGGAGAGATGGCTGAGTGGTTTAAAGCACCGGTCTTGAAAACCGGCGAGGGTTTATAGCCCTCCTAGGGTTCAAATCCCTATCTCTCCGCCAAATTCTAAGCCCCTGATTTATCAGGGGCTTTTTGCGTTTTTGGTACTGCATTAAGTCACCTAACAGGATTGACTGAGACAATGTACCTATTCCGTGCCCCAAACTCGACCTACTACACTCGCATCTGCTTGCCTAAATCCTTAAGAGATAATGGGTTTCCTTTTGACTTGAAAATTTCGCTACTTACCAAGCGACGTGATGAAGCCGTCGAGCGGAATTTCATCTTGGTTCCTTGCGTACGTGAGTTGATTGAACGTGCTTTTGAGTACGGTGATGCAAAAGCGTTTCGCCATCACGTGGATGACGTCGTCAATCAGGTTCGAGAAAACTTTTCACTTAGAGATACGCCGCGATTTCCCACTCGAAGATTGCGAACGAACAGTTCGCTAAACCTGACTCGACCTGAAGAGGAGCACACAAAGCATCCTTCACGCAAAATCTCGCCCCAACTTGCCTTAGAAGAGTTTATCGAGTCCAAGAAAGCCTCAAAGATAACGCCGCTGAGTATTGAGCAACTCAATCAAAGAATCTCTCACTTCCTAGAGGACTTAACGCTGGACTGTATATCAAAAACAGCCAGTGCGGATGCTTTGCGATTTCGTGATCGTTTATACCGAGAGGGACGAAGTTACAAGACCAACAAAGAGTATTTGGCGGCTTGTCGTCAATTCTGTCAGTGGTGTAAGCAGATGAACTACCATGTTGAAAACCCCTTTATCGATGTCACCGTGAAACATCAGGTGAAGAAAAAAAACCAAGATGAAGAGCGGGCACGTTGGACGATGGATGATTTGGTGAAGCTCTATCGCTCAACGTCTTTCCAAGCACAATCCATGCAATTTAAGTGGGTCACGGCAATCTTACTTTATCAAGGACTTCGTCCTTCAGAAGCTTGCCAGCTTCGTGTCGCTGACATTCGTTCAGAAGATGGCGTCGCTTGTTTCGCCATATCAGAAGAGGGGGAGCATCAGCATGTGAAAACATCAAGCAGTGTCAGGCTGGTGCCCATTCATCCCAAGCTACTCGCGCAGGGTTTTATGGATTTTGTATCGACCAGACAATCGACGCGTTGCTTGCAGTTGTTTGATTATAAACCAGAAGGAAAATGGCTCGATTGGTCTAAAGGATATTGCCGTCAGCTCGGTAGATTGCAAACTAAAATCGGCATGAGAGCAAAAGAGCGGCCAACGGCATACAGTTTTCGTCACACGTTCACTGATGAGCTCAAACAGAATGACGTTGAAGAGTCACTGGTCGCACAAATTGTAGGTCACAGACACAAGGGCATTACCTTTGGACGTTATGGAAAAAAATATCCAGTGAGTAAACTGATCAAGGTGATTGAAAAAGTGGTATTCCCAGGGATAGACATGTTGGTGAATGGTGATGTGCCTCGCAAGTTTTGGGATTGAAAGACGGGCTGCCAAGGCGTTACTTCAGCCCGTCTGGCATGTCGAAGGCGCAGGAAGATGCATATGATAAATATAGCGAATTTTGACGTAGCATTCGCAGCATTATACATAAAGTATCCATAGGGTTAATATTTAAGTTATTGTTATTAAAGATTTTATAGGATTGACGACAAGGTTATTGCATCGTAGCTTGCTCGTAAAAGAACAGCATCCAGCTGTCGAGAGAGCAAAAAAATGACAATAAAAACGATAAATAATTACCTAGACAATTATCTCAGCGAACGACGTTTCAGTGTGTCGCCATCCACGTTGAATTCAGAAAAAAGTAAAACGAATAATCTGAAACGATTGATAGGGAAACGCGCTATCGACGCTATTACCCATAGCGATATCCGTCAGTTGATTGTGAAGTGGCATCGCCGATTCAAAAACAAAACCATCAACGGGCACCTCACTATTCTCAGAGCTATTTTTGCCCATGCGATGCGCGACGGTGTGATAACGCGTAACCCGACAGTTGGCATTGAGAACTTGAGAATCACCTCCACCGAACCCAATCCATTTACCAAGCAAGAGCTGGCTCGAATGTTTGAGTGTAGTGACGTGTGCGTTCATGGAAAGCACGCCGCGTTGTTGAATGCGCTGGTTGGGTTGCGTATCAGTGAACTCATCGCATTGTCTTGGGACGATGTGGACTGGCATCGTTGTCTTCTGTACGTGCGTCGCGCTCGTGTCCTTAAACACTATAAAGTGCCTAAAACTGCGGGGTCAGTGCGAACGATAGACTTAAACCCCTTGGCGATATCTATCCTTAAGTCACAACAAATGATGACGGCTAATCGACGAAGAAAGACAATTTCTATTCTGCAACGTGATAACAAAAGTTACCGAAAAGAGTCGGTGGCATTTGTATTTATTAATAGCAAGACGCGACAACCTTTTTTGAATGCAAGGCAGTTTGGTAAAGCTTTCTTTAATCCCTTTCTCAATAAGGCAGAAGTGACGCATCGAGGGGCAGGACAGTTGCGCCATACATTTGCATCGCAATGTTTGACGGCGGGTATCAGCAAAGAGTGGATTGCGCAGCAAATGGGGCACACGGGCACGCATATGATAGATGCTCACTACGGCAAGTGGCTTCGAGACGATGCGCCCGATTGTGCGTTATTGGCGTCTAAACATCTTCAAGATATTTTCGGCCTAGATGAAAAACCGCAATTGGTACCCTTACCGAAAAGTGATGATGTGGCGTCTGCGCTGCTGAGAAGGTTGCAATAAAAACCTCAGCTCATCGCACTGCTTCAGACGATGTTGGAGGAAGCTTAATGCATTCGTTGACCGTAGGTGACGACCTCCAAACCGTGCATTGGCAAAATGTGACGGTGACGCAACCCGCTGCGCTTGCGTCACACTTTTGCTTCGCAAAAGATGCACGCAAGCTGCGGGCAAGAGAAGTCTCTCTTGACTCTCTGACTCGACCTCAGAGAGGTCGAGAATGAAGACCATCCGATTTTTTCATCGTCGTTTTAATTACACAGCAAACCAAAAAGATAGAGTGCGATGCAAGCAGTCGTTAAGGCATTCATTGCGACTGACCAATGAGCTAAGTACAACGAAACAATTTGAGTGGAACTCTGAGCTTTCGGGATGCAATTTGCTCTGGCGTCACGGAAGACTTAAACAATTAGACAAGATTGATGACAGCATTAAACAAGAGGTTCTCCACGGCATTGTACCCGAGCCATGTGTTCAAAATCATACAAAGACGCAAACTCGCTTGAGACAGTATCGCAAGAAATTGAAAACAGCGATTGAATCTGAGCGCCAATTAGGGAATGAAGAAGCAGCCGTATTTTTAGAAGAAATACTCAGCCTAAAGCAAGCCGTACGGCACAAATCAGTGATGCCGCAGTTTGAGCAACTTCCCATGTCGCGAAAAAAGCAACGGGTAAAAATGTTGGAAACTTATCTGGATTTCTTCATCGCGATGTCAGAGTCAACGCCAAATCGAAACCTGACACACGTGCAAGAAGGGATTTTTAAGGTGCCGCACAAATGGGAGGTAGGGAACAATCAGATATCGCTTGAGGAATATATACAAGCCACCGTTAGCTTCCTAGAACTTTATTTCCCAAACTATTCAATAGAGGCGGTCATTGGACATGATGATGAACGGGGCGCAGATGAAGACACAGGCGCACATACCCACTACTTTCTAAGCGGACAGAACGACATGACGGGTGATTTCGATTTGCTCAAAACTCAGCGTGCCGTGGTAAATGTTTACTCAAAGAGTAAAAGTCTGAACGTTGCGCCTTTACCACTGGAAGGGAACTTAACGAGAGACCAGACTCGAAGCGTCGGAGAGTTGTTTCAGCTGATGGTGTTCGACTATTTCAACGAACATTTGTTTCAGCACAAGGGACTCAATGCAGAGTTGGCTCCTGAGAGCGAAAGGCGATCTAAACAAAGAACCAAAATGAACCAAGAAGCAAGCCTTCCTAAAGGGAAAAGAGAGTTCAATTATCACAATCGAATGATTTTGGACCAAAAAGCAAAGTTAGAGCTGACATGGCAAAAAACTAAACAGGCGAAGGTGCGTCTTGTAGAGGTTGAGAATCAATACCATGTCACTGTTGGAGAGTTGGCGGCGCTTAAAGAAGAGCGAAGTCAATTGAGTCTTAGCAACAAGTTTCTTCATGACGAAGTCATGAAATTACGTGCTGAGGAGCAGGTGGTACTGGCGACACTGCGTTCGTTTAATGAAGAAGTGTTTGGTCATATGACAAAGTTCTGTGCCGCGTTATTTTTTGTACTTCGAACAAGTGATTTGGGATTAAAGAAAAAAGTTGAACGCTTCGTAAATCAAGCTGTGGATCACCTGTTGGCTTTGCCTGAGCCACTCAAGGAACGTGCCGCGATATTGATGGACTCGGAGATGAAGCATGCCGAAAAAAGGCGAGATGAACGTAAGCGGTTAATAAACCCCACATACCAATAATACACGTGCTTTGACATAGTGCCTTTTTTATCGGAGGCACTATGAACCAAGAGCAAAAACGCGCCCATTGGGCAGCAGTTGTTGAGCAACAAAAACAAAGCCCGCTATCCATCAAGCAATTCTGTGCAGACAGCGGCATCAGTTATCAAACCTTCTACTATTGGTCTAAGCGATTGCGTTCTCCTGACGCGACGCAGACACTTCAGCCTATCATTTTCAATGAACATGAAGATACGCAAGCTGAGTCGGTGATCATTACCTTTGCCAATGGTATTCGCGCTGAGTTACCAACAACACTGAGTGCCGCTCAGATCAAACACTGGGTGGATGCCTTGCAATGACCCCCTCTGGCAAGGTCTTTCTGGTCTCCGGTGTCACCGACATGCGAAAGTCTATCGATGGCCTGTCGCTGATTGTCGCCGAGCAGCTTGAAATGGATCCGTTCAGCGAAGCCTGGTTTATCTTCTGTAATCGGGGACGAGATAAACTCAAAATCCTCTTTTGGGATACCAACGGTTTTTGGCTTTACTATCGTCGATTGGAAAAAGGAACCTTCAAGTGGCCACATCCCAATCCTCTTGGCGTTATTACCATCAGCAAGCCCCAGCTTTATTGGCTGCTATCTGGGTTATCACTGGAGAACAACAAAGCCCATCGCCCCCTCAGTGGGCTAGAAGTGTGACGCTTGATACTGATCGTCATATTGCGCTTGAACGATCCGTTTTAGACGTCACACTGGGCATCATTCAGTGCTGTAAAATGATGCCCAATGACCGACTTTCCCGATGATATTGAACAACTTAAAGCCATGCTTCTTGCCAAAGATGCCTTGTTGCAGGCCAAAGAGGAGGAAGTCGCTGCCCTGAAAACCCAAGTGCAATTACTGGTTGAGCAACTCAATCTCAGTAAATCCAAGCGCTTCGCCTCCCAAAGCGAAAAAGTCGCCAAAGGGACGTTCAACGAAGCCGAGCAACAGAATGCGTTGCCCAAGCCTTCCACCGAACGCGGTAAGACGGGTCGAAAACCGTTGCCCGCCGACCTTGAACGTGAGGTGCAAAGCCACACCCTCAATGCCCCATATTGCGACTGTTGTGATGCGCCCTTGCATGAATGCGGCAAAGAAGTCAGTGAAACGTTGAAAATCCTGCCACAGCGAGTCAGTGTGATCCGCCATGAGCGCACCAAATATGCCTGCCGTCAGTGCGAGCAGACGGCAGAGACCAGCAAGGTCATCACCGCACCGAAGCCAGCGAGCATGATCCCCAAAAGCCTCGGCAGTGCGGAGGCCTTCGCTGCCGTGGTCACCGCCAAATACGTAGATGCACTGCCGCTTTACCGTCAGGTTGATATCCTCAACCGCTCCGGCATCGATATCAGCCGCGCCACCTTGGCCAACTGGTGTGTGCAGCTTGGCAGCAAAGTGCAGGTCATCATCGACACGATGAAAGCGCAGCTCTTACAAGAAATACTCATCTGCGCGGATGAAACCACGGTGCAAGTGCTCAGAGAGGAAGACAAACAAGCACAATCCAAATCCTACATGTGGGTCTATCGCAGTGGAGAGTTTACCTCCAATCCAGTGGTGATTTACGACTATCATCCGAGTCGAGCGGGCACCTGTGTGCGTGAGTTCCTCGGTGATTACACCGGCTATCTGCTATCAGATGGTTATAGTGCTTACGACACACTGAAAGACGTGACACAAGCCGCCTGCATGGCGCATGTCCGCCGTAAATTTACCGACGCGCAAAAAGCGTCACCGTCAACGAAAGCAGGGAAACCGGAGAAAGCCCTGACCTTCATCGGCAAACTTTACGGTATTGAAAAGCGAGCGAAAGGACTGTCTGCTGAAGCCCGCCAACAGCTTAGAGTGCAAGAAAGTCTGCCCATTCTGAATGATTTTAAAGCGTGGCTAGATAGTCAGCATGTGTTGCCCAAAGGTGCATTGGGTAAAGCGATAAGCTACGCCCAAAATCAGTGGTCCAAGCTGCTGACCTTCCTTGATGATGGCCACATCAGCATTGACAATAATGTGACGGAGCGGGATATCCGACCATTCACGACAGGCCGAAAAAACTGGATGTTCTCAACCTCAGTCGGTGGAGCGAAAGCCAGTGCCAATCTGTACAGTCTGGTGATGACGTGTCGAGCCAATGACATCAATCCGTATTATTACTTCCGGCATCTGTTTACAGCGTTGCCGACGCGTTCGCTTACCGATGATATGACGGATCTGATGCCGTGGAATGTTGATCTCAGTGGCATCGAGTAGGACTTCACCGGTTCATTAGCCGCTTACAGATGAACGGGATAAATCGCTTTGATGAGCAGTAGACATCATGGGCGACACCTACTGATCATGCCGTGTTACTAACCTCGATGAAACCAGATCTGATAGGTTGCCCTATCTCTTTTATGTCCGAATTCTTGCAGGTGCATATTTTCTTGCTCCGTTTTGCCCCAAAGCTTGTTAGCTACGAGGTTCCTCACGGATGACAGCCTCAACTCTTGCCTTAACATAACTACAAATAACGGCAATAATCTAATCATTCGGCAATGACTGAGTCAAAGGAACCATTATGCATTCAAAAAGACTTGAAGATATTGATGTTAGCTTCATTGACTATGAGGTAGGTCTTGAACGATATGTTAGGTGTACTTGGGCCCTGCATATGTACAGGCATCACGTGTTTCGTGCAAACCTGTCAGATTCGTTCATCCTGAAGATCAATCGAATCAATGGATCTTTGGGGATCGCGGTAGAGACCATTGATTTGAATGAGTATAAAGACAACTTTAGGTCGTCAGAGGATCTAAATAAATCTATTGAGGAAAATGAATACCCTAGGTGGATCTGGTTTTACGGTGTTGAAGCGTTAAAGGATTCAAACTTTTCAGGTTGGTTGCGTAGTCGGTTAACAGTCCGATCAATAGAGAACTTACGAGTTATCTTTGTTGCTGAATCTCGTGACGATTATCGATATGTTTTTTGTGATAGCAGGGCAGCTTTCTATAAATCTACGATGTTACTCCAAACTGATATTGGCGACCAAAATTAGGATTGTGGAATAGCGTAACTGGTAAGGGGGTTGTAAGTTATTCAGGTTGTTTGGAGTAGAAAAAATGATTCAAATGTTCAAAGCTTCGTAACTTGGAGATGTCCACTTTTGAGGTGGTCATGATGACTAGCTCGAAAGTGCCCCTTTCTAATTTAGTTAAAACTATCAGTAGTAAGGGGCGAGCGGCTTAATGGCCTCATTTTTCTTATCTTAGAGAGTCTAAATGTAGTGTGTAGTGGTCAACTCATTCCGGACAGTAAATTAGGCTGATTTTAGTGGTCAACTCATTCCGGACAGTAAATTAGGCTGATTTTCAGCTTTCGCAGGTGGAAGACCACCGTTATAACTATGCGGTCTCTTCCAGTTGTAATAGCTCATCAGGTAATGGCTGATATCTTTGGATGCCTCAGCAAAAGATGCATAGCCTGTTGCTGGTATCCATTCAGATTTTAGACTTCTAAATAGCCTTTCCATTGGAGCGTTGTCCCAGCAGTTGCCACGGCGACTCATGCTTTGTGTCATCCGATACCGCCACAGGTGTTGTCGAAACTGGCGACTGCTGTATTGGGAGCCTTGATCCGAATGGAACATCACGCCACTTGGTTTTCCTCGTTGCTCATACGCCATCGACAACGCTTTTGTCACCAATGCCGCATCAGGACTGTCAGACATGGCCCAACCGACAACCCGTCTGCGATACAGATCAATGACAACGGCAAGATAGCACCAACGATGACCCGCCCATATATAGGTAATATCGCCGCACCATACTTGATTTGGGGCGTCGACAGTGAACTGACGATCAAGCTGATTGGGAATATCAGGCCGTTCAACCGTAGCTTGCTTATAGTTATGTGAACCGGGTTGCTTGCTGATGAGTTGTGCCTCTTTCATCAATCGGCGAACCTTGAATCGTCCAATCTTATGTCCGATTTCACACATCATGCCGACCAGAGTGCGACTACCCGCAGAGCTTCTGCTCAGCGTAAACAGTCGGTTGATCTCGCTACGAAGATGCAAACGTTCAGCATCAATATCATGGCGTCGTTGGCAGTGCTCATAGTAAGTCGACGTGGCGATATCGAACACAGTACAGACCAATTCTACCGGTTCTTGCTCTCTCAATTGGTCTATCAGCGCGTACGTTCGAGTTCGTCCGACATCAAGAGAGCAGTAGCCTTTTTTAGAATAGATTTTTCTCGTTCAAGTCGATGGATCCTTGCCTCTAACTCTTGGATTTTCTGCTGCTCTGGCGTTAAGGCTTTGGAAACTGGCGTACTACCGCCGCGCTCTTGTTCAAGTTGTGTGACCCAGCGTCTGAGTCCCGTTTCACCGACGTTTAATGAGCGGCTAGCCTCAGCAATTGAATACCCTTGGTCAAGTACCAAACAGGCTGCTTCTAGTTTAAATTCAGCGGAGAATGAACGACGTTGTCTTGTCATGGAACACCTCTTTCTTTAGTGGTGACTTTACCACCTTAAATGGTGTCCGGGATCATTAAACCACTACACTTTATTTGCCCAGCAACCGATCGTGAAGCTTATAAGACGCTTAAAGATGAACGCACCGTCCGTGAGATCAAGCAAGCTTTGTCCCTTATGGGGCGAGAACTTCAGTGTACGAGCCGAACGAGTGCTTATTATGTGACTTACAAGGTTATTGATGAGCATAACCGCCGCCAGGTAACGACATTGATGAGCAACGTACACGGTATCATTCGACCTGTTGTTAAGTTCATTGCAACAGTCAGTGAAGCGGCTCAAGTGGAAACGGTGATGGTTGGCGGTGATGAGTTAAATGTCCCTGTACTTAGTGCGCAAATCCAATCCTCTCCAAGTTTGATGGAGAAACTCGATAGTATTTACCGACTACCAAAAGTTAGTCGAAAAAAAGTTCGTGAGACTGCTACCGAAAAACTCGATGTGGTAGTCGAATTTTTGGTTAAGGAGGGGGTTGCCCATCTCGTAAATAAAGAACGTCAACTTTATGTAATGACAGGTAAGCTAGACTTTGTTTACGAGATACTAGACTTCATCGATACGCATGAGAAGATTGTTGAGACAGTCAACAAAGCAAACGAGGAACAAGCGGAGTTCGACTTTTGAGTAGCTCTCAAAGCAACGGCAAACATGGTGGCGTCGGCCATATGCTTCGCTTAGTCAGCCAAGCAAGAGACACGCTAACTCAAGTCTTTGAGAACGGCACGATCCGCGAAACCCATGAGAACGCCAACGAACTGCGCAAACTGAAAGAAGCACGAGTTGTTATCGTTACAAGCCGCGGCTACCGTGTCCACCCGAAGATGGAAGCACTGATGAACTACTTCCTTGAGACGGAAGCAAGTTCGTTCCTTGGAACCCAGCACGCGGAGCGTATTCCAGAAATACAAGATCTAGCCCAAGAATATCTAGAAGCCAAACTCAATGGCAAAAGGGAGCAAGAAGCAGATAGATTCAACACCCTTGAGGGTGTTGTCTATGAAATTACCATGGATCTACAAGAATCTTCTCGACGTCTACGCAACCGTATCAGCTATGAATTTGGTTACGGCAATACACTTGTTCAAAAACAGAAAGAGAACCAAGTCGCCATCGATCAAGCTGAAAAACTTGTTATTGGTATGAAAGCTTTCTCATTTAAGCTGCTAAGCGACATGGGAGGGGAGAATTCTGAGCTAAACACATTGTTCTGCGTTGAAATGCACCATGCTATTCGTAGCTGCCAGCAAGAATTGGGCTCTATCCTAAATCAACTTCGTGCCCTCATGATGAAATATCGTAATCGAGAGCGTGATAAAGACCTTATCAACGCTTTTGATCGATTCATCGATCAAGAGCCACACTGGACACCAAGTGAAGAAGTGATTTTGCCAGATGAAATAGCAAAGCATGACGGTTTACCTGCATTCTGGCTATCTGAACCAATTGAGTTGACATATCACCCAAATCCTGAGGACATGGACCAAGAACCGGAATTGGCCGACATTGTAGAGAAAATCACGGCACAACCCGTCGAGCAGGAAGATCTACCAGTTATAGAAGAAGCTGAGCGTCGAGAGTTTACACTCGATGTTGAGATACAAGAGCTGATTGAAGCTGATATTGATTCCCACTGCGATACTCTCTTTGTTGAAGCTTTTATGGCTAAGGGGAAAACAAAGGTTTCTGCTTTGGATTACTATGAGCAAATCAACGATGATCTACCTGAAGATCTTGAGCGACTAACATGCGCTAAAGATGTATGGCTATTTAGCGTGCTTAACTTCCATAGTTCGATGCTTCCACAAGACCGTAAAGACTTTATTATTGAGCCTATTGGAGCACATACCTATTATGCTGAGGGCAGTAACATAGGCTATGGCAACTTTCACCTAGAAGATGTATCTATATCGAGGAATTAGTGAGTAAAATTATTGATAATATTACGAGTGGTGATCTAACTCGACTTAAAAACATCTTCGTTCCTGCCAAAATTCAACATGGGGCCTCCGTAGTTTTAACGGGTGTATTTCAGGTCTTTCACCAAGACTATGGTATCGGTAAAACTAGCGCTGGAAAGTTACAGCTAACACCCAAAGATATACGCCAAGTCAGGAAGTTAATTAAAGAGCATTCAGGATTCGATTTTTTAACCGATTCTATACCAAACACTCGAACGGACATGGCTAAGTATTTCCCAAACGAGAAATTAAGTACTACACCGGTTAAAGATAAGGTAATCAAGGTCTATGGGTTATTGTCCACTAACATAAATGGTAAGAAATACAATCTAGAGAATGGTATGACCATTGAGATACCACTAGATAGATTGATAAGTATTGAACACGAACAAATAGTAATTGTTGAGAACTATGAAGCATTCAGAAACTTTCGAAAAGTAAAATCCGATATTAACCCAAACCCTCTTGTCGTTTATCGAGGAGATAAGGATGGTGGCGTTATATCAAAAGAAATAGCGTTGAATTTTCCTGATAGGGAGCTCGTAGCATGGTTTGATACAGATCCGTCGGGAGTATCTTTTGCTCTCGCTTCAGTGGCGAATTCCATGCTTGTGCCTGACATATCAAAAGAAGAATTATCAAGGCATGGTAGATCAGAGCTTTTCGACAGCCAATACCAGTTGTGGGAAAGAGCCTCAGATAAAATTCCGCCTGAATTGAAGCAAGTAATGAGTGAGTCAGGCAGGGGGTTGACTCAGGAGGCTATTATTGCCAATGGTATTCGCCTTGTGTCGCAGCCCATTGATTGATTGCGTTGTCATTTGACAGGGATATAATCATCACTTAATGTTACTTATGTAACGGCTAAATGTACCAGCGGCAATTCTTGGTGCGAAGATACCCAGCTGAATTCAAAGATTTTAATGTAGAAGATAATGGTTGTGACAGGGTTCAAATCCCTATCTCTCCGCCAAATTAGATTAAGCCCGCTCAGTGAGCGGGCTTTTTCGTTTCTGTCTTTTGCGTAAATAACGTGGTTATTTTCCTGTTTACTCTGTTTGTGCGATAGGCGAGGTACGACCTGGTGCTTGGGTTGGGGCATATCCCAGCAATCTGTCGTATGCCCGTTTAGGTAAGCTCATCATCACCAAGGGCACGAGATACAGCACAGTGAAGAAAGAGGTGGTCATGCAAAACACGATAACCACAGCAATATTGTATTTTGCCACCGCACCAAAATTGAACTGAAACACCAAAGGCAACACGCCAAGGATCAGTGAGAACGAGGTCATAAATACTGCGTTGAAACGCTGCGAGCATCCCTCGACGATGGCGTCTTTGAGCTTGGCAGGATCTGCATATTGGCGAGCAATTCGGATCACTTCGTAAACCATGATAACGGCCTGTTTGGACGATAAGCCCACCGCGGTCAGAATCGACAAGCGAGTATAGATATTGTCTGACAGACCAAATAAATCTAACGCGATATAACCCGAGAAGTAAGTGACTGGTACGGTCGATAGCACGATGATGAGAGGCGCGACAATGGAGTCAAATAACACCGTCAGCAACAAGAAAATGAGCAACAGCGAAAACAGGGTGATGTTCATGTGTTCAGTCACTGACGAAGAAATCGATCGGCTCGAACCAATGAAGGTAATGTTGTGTTCCGCAATGCCTTTTGAGATCAGAATGTCTTTTAGTGCGTGTATCGCATCGTACTTATTAACACCAGAAAGAGTAATGCCGCGAATTTGCACGCTTGGTAGCCCATTGGTTTTATTTATATTCAATGGCTCAAAGGAAGGCTCAACATGTTGAACGGCACTTTTCATGATCTTGCGCGTCCCGTCATTGTAAAGCGTGTAGTCATCAATCAGCGTGGTATTTTGTGTGTTCTCAATGTGTGGTTCAGACGTTGAAACGCCGAGGTACACTTTTACGTTGTCATTGGCGTGTGGCGTTTTGCCAATGTAATTTGGCTGAGAAAAAGCTGCGATGAGAGAGGCGAAATAACGGCGTTCCGCACTGCCATAGGTGGTGGTGTCCACTAACGTGTCGATATTGAATTGGTTCGACACGTATTTCGCATCGTGAACCAAAAACTCAAACAGGCCCGTGGCACGTGCTTCTCGCAAAGCCGCCTCCACGTTGCCGAGCACTTCTTCGGTGTCGCTGCCCATGATTGCCATGTCGATAGGAAAAGTTGATGCACCGGGAATATCGGTGGGTAAAATCACAAAAGAACGGCTTAAGGTTTCTTGTGCCAGTAACGATGCCAAACGCTCAGATTGCTTAACCAACAGGTTGTTTTTCTGCGGATTATCAACAAATTGCTGTGCAGTATATTTTATGGATTGTGTGATGGCTTTCCACCACACAGTGTCCGCTTCTTTTCCGTTTTCGTTTCCTTCTAACGTTTGATTGGCAAATTCAGGGGCTTTCAGGCGCACATAATGTGTGATCATATTGCTGTCAGGCAGGCCTGTCACATAATTGGTGGAGTCGACCCATGGCAGCGCAAGAATACGCTGGGTTAAGGTGCTGGCTTGCTGCTGCACATCTGCGGAGGTCGCGTTCGGGCTCACTTCACTGAGTACCAACAACAGGCGTTTGTCCTCTGGCGGTGCGACTTCGCTGTCGCTGTTTTGCCAAGCAAAGAACCCCACCACTAACACACCCATGATGACAACCGCCGTTAACGCACGGATCACGCTGCTTTGGGCAAAATGGCACAGCGATTGATGATAGGCACGTAGCGCCGGGTTTTGATAAGGCGTTATATTCGAGTTCGCATCCGAGCCGTTCGAGTGTTTGCGTTGCGTCGGCAAGAGCTTCGGGGTGATAAGCACAGAGACAAACAAAGAGCACAGGAGGGCGATAGAAATGGCGATGCCAAATTCTTTGCTCACCACGCTATAGTCTGCACTTGAGAAAATATACGGCAAATACACCACCACCAACGTTAGCGTGATCGCCACCAATACCATCAAAATAGCGCGTAATCGCATCAATTGATTGCCGCTTTGAGTCAATCCGTTTGGGGCTGATGTGGTGTGTCCGTTTAAGTAATCGGTCACCACAATGGAGTCATCCACCACCAAACCAATCGCAATGATTAACGCCGTAATGGTGATCAAGTTGATGGAATCTAAAGACACAGAATAAAAAGCAAACGCCAATAGCAAAGAAAGGGGGATAGAAAGCGAAATCGCAAAAGCTGAGGCAAAAGAACGTGTGGTGAAATACACAATCAAACATGTCACGGCGATGGAGAGCATGATCGACATCAGCGTTTCTTTGATCGAGCCATACAGCATCACAGTGCTGTCCATGATTTCCTGCGCCTGAATATCGGGTTCTGCAACTAAGAAATCAGCGATCATCGCTTTCACGTCGGTCGAGACCGACAGTGGGTTAGCCCGTCCGTCGAAGGTCGCTAGCATCACCACGCCGTCTTTGTCATTGAACTTGGCTTTCACGCGAGAGTATTCGTTGGCAACACGAAACGTCGCGATATCAGATAAGCTGTGAACCCCTTGCGTACCGTTATTTTCAAGGCGCAAGGTTGCCATTTTTTGAATGCCGTTATCCATGGATTTGTGATGATAGATCTCGTAATTGTCACCGTCGACAAGGTAGCTGGCAGGCTGCGAAAAGGCCGATTGCACCGTGTCATAGACCTGGTTGAGCGCAAGCCCGGCGGCGTTCAAACGGTCTTGATCGACATCGATATAAATGGCATCGCTTGGGCCATAAAGCGCCACCGATTGAATGCCGGCTAAACTGCGCAGTATCGGCGTCACTTCACTTTCCAGCAATCGGCTGACCAGAGAATCTGAGCGCGCGTTAGAGGTGAATACGTATCCCAAGTCCGGCGCGAAATCGCCTTTGTCTAACCCCGAGGTCAGTTCATCAAGGTTATTTTGCACCATAGGGCGATTTGTCAGTTGGTTACTGATATCGCGAGCTACCGCGTCAATGTCCACGCTTTTGTCGAACTTACCGGTGACGCGAAGTGAGTTATTACTCACCGTCAGACGGGTATATTCCAATCCATCTTGCTCCGCAAAAATATCCTCAATATAGCTCGCTACGTGGGTCGCAATGTACTTAGCTGACTTATCGTAAAATTGGGCGGAAACAAAAATAGTACTGCTGCGAGAATAGGGGAATGAAGTGAGCGTGACGAACTTGAGTGCCGCCAGCCCACACAGAGTAATGAGCAACATCAAAATAATGTAGCCCATGCGTGATTCGAAGTAGCGACCAAGCAATGATGGCGCGGTGACTGTGCTTTTCATCGTACCATTCCCACTAATTGTTGCGCGGTGTCAGACTCAGGCTCAGCAGGCAGGGTATTGTCAGGGCGGGGCTTTTTCACGCGAACCAGTTCATTGTCCAGCAGCTTGAATGAACCTGCGGTCACAATGTAGTCGCCCGGTTTCACGCCGCTTTCAAGCTCCAACACACCATCGTCATACCAACTGACCTGAACATAATTTTTCTTCACGCGTCGACCATCGAGTTTGAACACATAAAACCCTTTGTAATCCAAATGCACCGACTTGTTTTCAAGGAAAATGCCTTGGTCTGCGCGTTGAAGCGGCAAAGTGGCCGTACAGCGTTCGAACAGTGAATGGTTTACCAAATTGGCGGGTTGGCCTGTGCTCTCCATCATCACATCGTCAGGGCTGAGCGAGCCGTAAAGGCTCACGAATTCACCGTTATCTTCGGGTTCGTGATGGCTGTACTGCGCTGTGGCAATCACATCGCCGTTATCGACAGAGCGCAGCGCGATTTCATCATTCAACGCAATGGAAGAGAAAATGTGGAGCGGAATTTTCGACGTGAACTCAAAGGTTTGGTTGCCATAAAACGTGAGTACCGACACGCCAGGATTCACGCGGTCATACTGCTTCACAGTCGGGGTTTCGAATACGCCATCTTCAGGCGCGTAGAATTTGAACGATTCAAATAACGCACGTTGATACGCCACTTCCGCGCGCAAGTTATCGACTTTCAATTGCAGCTCGTCGACTTCCTGCTTGGCATTTTTCACCCGTAGCGAGCGGTATCGTTGTAAATTCAGCTCATTCAAACGCAAGTTGTTTTGCGCCACTTGATAGTGATACCGCACCGATTCGTTTTCAATTTCGAGCAATAACTCGCCCTTCTTCACTTGATGACCGCCTTTGCGAACGTATACCACTTCACCCTCCACTTTAGGTGCAAGGTGGTAGATGTTCTGTGGTGCAATCATGCAAGCAGACTGATAAACCTTATTGCGACGTTCTGTCCGCACGAGCTGGCTTTCAACCGTTTTCATCTGAAGGCCCGCAGGAATATCTGTATCCGACGTTGTTTTCTTTACGCCTGCGAAGGTGAAAAGCGAAGCACCGAGTGCCACCGTGAAAACTGGGATAAGAAGAGCGAGTTTATTGTTCATAATGTCTCTGCTAACTGTCTTGGTTGAACATGAGAAAGCGGCTCACGTGATTGCCATTGGGTAAGGTCATCGTTCAATAACGCTTCTTTCAGGCGTGGCTTGTTATGCTTGCCGTTGTCATTGATTGGAATGTCCATCAAACGCGCAACATGCTTAGGCAGATGAGAAGAGAGAGCAGAACGCTTGAGTAAGCGCTCGCGAATCACTTTGTCTGATACGCTTTCGCCAATTTCTTCCACAATGAAGGCGGTGATTACCATGGTGTCTGGGTTCACCAAAATGCAGGCATCGCGAATTTCAGGTTGAGATTTCAACCACTGCTCATGCTCTTTGCAGGAATACTTCAAGCCATCAATTTTGAACACTTCATCTTTGCGACCGCTGAGGTAGAGATAGCCTTCGCTGTCCATGCAGCCAAAATCCCCGGTTGCAAGCTTCTTCTGGCAATCGTTTTCATCGAAGAAAAGCGCCTTGCGAGTGGCCTCTGGGTTATCTAAGTATTCGGTCATTACATGCGGGCCAGACACCACAACTTGCCCTTCTGTGCCTGCAGGAACGGGTTGGTTGTTTTCATCCAGGATCTCAATGCGCGTGCCAGGAATCGCGATGCCAACGCTTTCTGGCTTTTTGGCGTACTCGTCTGGGTGTAGCCATGTGGTGCGTTTGCACTCGGTCAAACCGTACATAGAAAAGAAGCGACAGTTGGGGAAAACGCTTTGCATGTAAGCCACTTCACCGCCGTGGATAGCCTCTCCCGTGTTCGTAATGGTAGTGACAGAATCCAGTGATTTAGCCGCACCAAATTGCTTAATCAAGCGCGCCATTGACGGCACAATAGGGAAATGGGTCGCATTGATTTTCTGCACTTCCATCAAGTTCTTCTGCGGGATCATAAAAGAGTTGGTTAAGAAGGTTTGGCAGCCCGTGAACAGTGGGAACAAGATTTGATAAAAGCCGTAATCGAAATTCAGGGGTAGGGCGTTGTAAATCACATCGTCGGCACTGATTTCCAAATATTCGATGATGGATTGGGCTGCGAACAGCACATTTGAATGACTCAGCGCCACACCTTTTGAACGGCCTGTTGAACCTGAGGTGAAGAACACCAAACCTAGATCGCTAGCGACGGGTTTGCGACTGCGCTGCTGTGCCGACACCGCGGTATCACACACGCCGGTTGCGCGGTCATTGCGAAGCCAGCAAGGCGCGTCTAATGCATAACCATCTTGGGCATGGGCGTTTAACTCCCGGTAGTAGCTCAATTGATACAGGGCTTTGCTTGCATGTTCAGGGGCAATCAACAACACATCGGCTTCATACTGATCGATAATGGCTTGATTTTTAGCCAGATCAGCGCGGGCATCAATGGTGGAAAACAGCACACCGAGCTTATTCGCCGCCAGAAGTAGCGGCAACGTATTCATGCCGCGACCTGCGATGTAAAGCAAGCGATCACCAAGACCGAGCCCTTCACGCGCCAGAGCATCGGCATGGCTATTGGCTTTATCCAGCAAGTCGGTGAACGTCCAATCGTTCTTCGCGTCGCGCAGACATACTTTGGTTGGGTACCGCTGTTGAATGTGTAGTAACTGATCGTAAAGTGTCGTTTTCATAGGGTCATATTCCTTCATAGCGTCACAGACTGCATTTTCTGCATCAGGTGGTATTCGTAGCGAGAACGGCCAATTTCAAACACGATGAAAATGGCAGAGGCGAAAAACGCCACGGCAAGTAAGGTGTAAAGCTCAATGCTGGTGGTGCAATAAGGGCGGACAATCTCAATCAGTGCGACTTCACCGCCGAGGTAGAGAAAGTTGTAGATAAACGCGCGACGAGAACGGAAGGTTTGTTCCATATACACCGTCATGCCGACATAAGTAGAGAGCACCAATAGCGCTGGGGAAATAATGCGAAGGTATTGCGCACATTCCGCTGCAATGGACGGCTCATTGACCAGCCAAAGAGCAATGTTTTCGCTGAAGATAAACACGGCCAACAGCACAGGGATTTGATACAGCGCCGATTGAACCACAAACTGGGTCACGCTGTTTTTGAGCATGCTGTAGTCGTAATCTGCCGAATGTTTATTGAAACGAATGGCTTGGCTTACCCCAACCGCAATGGACAGCATGATGATCAGATTCTGAATCCGCGCGTAAAGTGGGAAGGCAGACGCTGCCGCATCGCTGTATTGCAACAAGACATAGGTGATGTAAAACAACCATGCAATGAGTAACAAGTAGCTGGAAAATATGGGGAAAATAATGGATAGCAACTGTTTGCATTGCGCTTGCATGGCAGAGAAGTAGGCCAATGCGCGAGGGGCGATGATTTGGCGTAACGTCGGCGATAACGTCAGACCCATCGTGATGGCAACCAATGTTGAAGAGGCTGCAGCATAAGGCATTGCCATCACGCCGTGACCTTGCTTGGCAAACACGAAAATCAGGCTCAGTTGCAGAACATTGGCGACCACCACAATGCTGGTGGCCAGCGCGTTTTTCTCTTTCGCAAACAGGCAAGTTGTTAAAACCGAAGAAACAGTGATGGGCAAAAACACCAACGTCATGGCCAGCAGCAAGTCCGAGAAATCGAGATACGCGACGATTGGCAGATGAAAATAAGACTGGAGCAGGGGCATTAGCCCCCACACCATCGCGCCTAACCCACCAAACAGCACCAGCGCCATACCCAACAAAGTGATAATGGCGCTGTGAACCTCGGGCGATTTTGCATCGTCATGACTCGATACGATAGGCAGTGCACCTGCTCGTAACGCATCAGACAATGCAGACAGCGTGAAGCCAAACGGCATGAACACCGTAAGGATCAGAAGTGCCCGCTGGTCTTCTTGGCTGATGATCCACACTGCCAACAACTGCGTGACAAACGTCGACGACGAAGAGGCGAAGATAGAAAGTGTCGATGCGATATGTCTCATTGTCCGCTCCAAGGGCTCACGTAATCATTCCGCTTCAGGATGTTGGCCAAGTTATGCTTTTGGATAACGTGCGTGCCTTCCATAAAATCGAAGCCGTAGCTATCACGCATAAACTTACGAACGTGGGTGAAGTGGTCAGATTGCAGCTTGTTGACGTGCTGGAATAAGAACGGACGGATCTGTTTCACCAAATCATCCAGTTCGATTTTCGCCAGCGAGGAATACGCCATGTTGTCAGGCTCTTTATCCGCGGTTTTCGCTGCCACCAGATTCACCTCTCGAATGGTGGCGAGAATGGTGTTGAAGTAACGACATGTATCTTGCGGAATACCTGCCTCTTTGCCGTGTTCCAGCAAGAGGTCAACCGCCGCTTGTGCATAGCCAATACTTAAACCCACCACACAAGGGCGCATTTTGTTGAAGGTGCGGATCATGGAAAACAAACCGCGCTCGCAAGGGTGAAGGTGCTCCCCCAGCAATTGCTCTTGTGGAATTGGCAGTGAATCAAATTTCAAATAAGACAAACGCGCGCCACGCAAACAGTATTGCTTTAATAAACGGCGTTCTATCTGTGGCGAGTCAATCATCTCCTTGGTGAGCAATGCAGCGCGGGTCGCGAGCGGGCTAGCGCCTGTTTTGAACAGCACCACGCCCATGTCGCCGCGTGTCCCGTTGCCAATCAGCCACTTTTCGCCACTCAATGTTCCATTGGTATAGCGCGATTCCAATCGTCCGGCATCACTGCCTTTGTTAGGTTCAGTCACCGCAAAAAAAGTGCGGCAGTTGTGCGCTTTCAGGTAATCGTAAAACTGTGCTTTTTGTTCTTCCGATCCGGCTTCATTTAAGATCACCCCAGACAAACTTGGGCCAGGAGAGAACAACAAAGCGCCGGGGTCGCCGTAAGAAAGCTGCTCAAACATGCGGACACGTTGTTCCGTGGTCATGGAAAAGCTGCTCAGCAGCAGCGCATCCAGTTGCGCGTTGCGAAAATCCGTGTTGCTGTGAATGTCTTGGTAGCTATCAACCGCCGTCGCGATTTCACGCAGCCACTCAATATGCTCGCCATACAGCTCGCCGTAGGTCGCGGAATATCTGTCTAAGCTAATCATCGCCATTGCTCCAAATCGTTCAATAAAAGGGCATATTGCAGGTGATGTTCAACACCGCCTCCGGCAAGAATGGAAATGCCGCCTTGTAAGTTGGAAAGGATATTGGCTGCCAGCAGTACGCGCTCAGTCAGCGGCGCTAAGGTGTCTGGCAGCGTCTTAGACGACAATTCAACTTGGAACAAAAAACGGTGATAGTCGGTAACGGAAAGGGCAACATTTTCGATATCGAGTAAGGTGTTATCGCCGACTTTCTTTGTTTTCAGTCGTGACACAACATGGCGAAAGAACACCGACATTTCAGTGTGAAATTGGCTCAAAGATTGGGTGACAAAATCTGCCCAAACGTCGCCTTGCTTGGGGTCGGTTTCGTGGGTAAACGCCTCTTGGTTCACCGGCAAAGTAGGCAAGGTGTTGCCAATACGCGATGACACTTTCACCAAATAGGTATGAGGCAGGGCGATGAGGTTTTCAGCCTCAACAAGATCTAGGCTCACGGCAGGGCCGTGCGCGTTGGCTTGGCGATCTATCATCACCATGCTGCCATCGGCACCATGAAAAACAGAGATCAAGCTTCCTGTTATTTGCTCTTGTTGCAGATCATCAATGATGCTGCAATTATTTTCAAAATCGAGACGATACATTACAACGGCCTCAACAAGCTGATGGTTGTATTTAGCGATTCGGCATCTTCATCAATGAAAACCCAAATACTGCTGCGAAATGAATCGGGGTGTTGCTGATACTCTGCTAAGAGCTTGGGTAGGGAATTAACCGAATACTCCGGAGGTAAGAAGTGTGCGTTCGTGAGTAATGCTGGCGGGATCTCGCCTTTGTCAGATAAATAATCCAACTGCTTAAAGGCGGCCGTATTTCGCTGAAGGAAAAGGGTGCAATCTCCCGCGCCGAGTTTGTGCTTTTCGAGCAGGGCTGTTATTTCCCCGCTCAGCGCAAAGTGGGACGTATAGATTTTGTTTTCATTCAAAAATACGGAGTCTTCAAGTTTGAACAGAGCACCGTCGCGGTTGGCTTGGCTGACAAACATGGCTGAACCGCTCGACCCAGCAGGCATGATGTTGTTGTCTGGCAGGTAGCGAGGCACAGAGTTTTGCTCCATACCCACCAAGATCTTGGTGCGAGCGTCTTGCAAACTGTCGGTGTTGAAAAGAATGTGTAGCGCCGTCGTGGTAGCGATTGACCCCACATCGCACACATCAATGATCTCGGCGTCTAGGTCGCGTTTCCAAAGGAAGTAAGTCGCAAATGCCGAGTACTCTGGGTCCCACTCGGGTGTCCAATAACTAAAGGCCACATCGGAGATATCTTGGTAAGCCGCGAAAGGTAAGTCGCCGTCTAGCACCGTATCAATAATGTTGGTATAGCTGTATTGGTCACCCGCCAAAAAGGTTTCTTGCGACAGGTTCTTGTCGGAAATACGGTATAAATCCTTAAAGTAGGTGGTATACCGCTCCCGAGGTTCCTGTCGAAGGCTCCTTTCTTTCAGTGGGAAATATTGGCAATAATTAATGTACATAATTAAGCAGCCGGTGCGAGTTCTACATTTTCAACAATGTAATCGACCATGGCGCCAATTGAGCTGAAATGGCGTTCCTCCAAACTTTCAGGATTAATCGAAAACCCATCAATAGATTCTTCAAGCTCCATCAAGAACGTAAGAGAGCCTAATGAATCCATCCCTAAGTCATCACGTAGGCTGGTGTTCTCAGCAAGTTCAACATCTTCCGGAATCGTGATGGTTGATTTCAGAATGGCCACCATATTTTGATACGCAGTTTCTCTTTGCATAATTAACTCCATTTACTCGGTTAGGTTGTTTGTATGTTGCTAGAAATCCATGAATACAAACTAAGCCTGAGACGGAGATTTGATAACCTGACACTTTTAACAGTGCGTTTTTTCAAGGACAGAGTGGAAGAGGTATGTAGGCCTAATTGCTTGATTTTAATTATGTAAATTTGGGGTTGGTGTTAAGGCATGTATGGCGAGCGAGCGGAGCTGTCACTTATGACAGGCGAGTGGGTGCATAGGGGAAAAAGGCGAGAAAGAAGGAAAGATGAGAGCAAGGGAACATGGGGGATGGGTGTGCAAAGACGCCATTGACGTCTGTTATGTTCGTAGCCATTTGTACATGATGTAGCTATCAACTAGCCCTAACTGAGCATGTTTATATGCTTTTGGGATAGTACCAATGATAGTGAAACCCAGCTTCTCCCAAAGCTTGACCGCGACGTCATTGGTAGAGACAACGCTGTTAAATTGCATTGCATCGAAACCGAGCTCAATCGCTGTTTTTTGTGAGTGTTCACACATAAGGCGAGCAATACCTTTACCTCTCGCCTCACTTGAAACCATGTACCCACAATTGCAAATATGACGACTTGGACCCATCGCATTTGGCTTAATGTAGTAGGTGCCGAGAACGAGATCATTTTCAATGAAAACATAAGCTTTTAGTGGCATTTCACACCATAGCGAGAATGCCTGTTTCAACGTCATATCGGGGTCGAATGCATAGGTTTCTTGAGCCTGAATAACGGCATAAAACGTTGGCCAGAATGATTCGAAATCCGATCTTGTGATTTCCCTAATCATGAGTGTTCTCCTTGAACATAACACCTCTCGATAAGTCATCATGTCTAAACCAGATGTCTCTATCAAGTCGGTATCTATTCAGCGTGCTCCAACATCCCTTTTCTAAACACTAGGTTTCTGAACACAAGTGAGCACTGAGCTTTCTTTATCTTTTTGGTGGAATTAGTTTTCGCTTGTGAAAATGCGAGTTAGCAGGGCTTTTAAGTATCGGTGGGGTCGCTGACGGGAGGATAGGCAAAGGAAAGATGCTCCCCCACCTTTCAGCAAGGTGAGGGAGCCAAACCATCCCGCTATTGTGTGACCAAATTTTCATCAAAAAACGCCACCACATCATTCGCGAGTGCGGTTTGCTTAGGGGTGCGCTCAATTGGTTTCGGGTCTTTGCAGTTTTCCAAAAAGAGAGAAAGCGGCCAAGGGCATGACGGCAGGTAAACATAGTGTCCTGCACCTTCTAACTCTTGGTGCTGTTTGATGTAAGGGTGGGACTGCGCGAGCGATGCCATGTCGCTTGGGCTGACGTACTCATCTAACTGGCCGTTAGCAAGGAAAACCGGTGGCGCATTTTCTTGGTCTGCCATGTCAATCAGCTGAGTGTAGGCTGGCGCAAAAAGCGCGATGGCAGCAGCAGGAATTGCTGGGGTGAAGCTTAGTGACGATGCGTTAGCGTCTTGAGAAAGAATCGCCTGAATGCGCTGCCCAAAACGGGGGTTACACAGCAAGATGTTTTCACCACGTGGTTGGGTTTCACAAAATGCAGGCTGCTTGTCTAACAGCGGTGGAAAGGCAGTGCTGGTGAGCGCGGCGTAACCGCCTAATGAATACCCCAAGATGCCTACTGGTAAACCGCGAAGGGCATGTTGGACATCGTTGGTGTAAAGCTGTTCGAGCAGCAGTTGTAAGTGTCGTTGCCTGGCCACCATGGGGTCGTTTTCAACAAGGCCGCTGCGCAAACCTTTGAGATCATCATGAGAGACGGCGGCAACCACATAACCTGCGTGCGCCAATTGTGCGGCGTATACGCGCATGGTGCCTGCGGTGGCAGAAAAACCATGCGAGACTAGAATCACGCCTTTGGGTTGGGTATTACTGTCGGGGGGTAATTGCCAAGTCCGAGCCTCCAGCTCGGTTTGACCGGCGGCGTCGTCCACGGTGAATGTTGACACCTGCAAGCCTTTCTCTAGCGCAGGGTCTACTGGGGGGCGTTGCAATAAAAATATCGCCAGTACGATGATGCTCAGTACGACGATAGTGGAAATCAGAAAAATACTCATCTTCTTCCATCGACCTCTCATTCTGTTTCATTTCCTTTAGATATGCCGAATAAGGTAGCGCCAAAAGAGGCACCGATACCTGCTGCAACAGCGAGGCAGGTCACTGAGGTTGGGCTGTCTAATTCGTTATACAAATCGTTAAGATTGACGAACAGATCACCACCGAAGCAATGACCATATCGGGCAATGTTCTTGGTGTAAACCTTGTCCATGTTAATGCCTAATTTGGCTGTCAATTTCTTCCACGTTTGCACGTTGACGTTATGCGGCAATATCACATCAATGTCGTCGCGAGTGAGCTTGGCTTCTGCGAGGCAGCGGTCGACCACTCTTTCCACGTTGATCTGATAGAACTCGTTGTATTTTTGCTGAATACCGTCGTTGGATTGCAGGTAGATCCCGCCTGAAAATTGCCCGTCGAACAGGGTCGCGACAGACAACACCGAGATATCACTTGGCGTGCGAGTAAGCTGCACCATGTTGATGGTGTCTGAGCTGAGTGCAACAGGATTGACGCGAAGATCCACGTTGTCGGCAATGTCGCCCGTGACCAAAAGAATATTATTCAGGGCGCGGTTGCGTTCGAAATACTTCATCAGTTGCATCGGTGTGGCGCATTTTGCCGCCGAGGAAGAAAACGGCAGCCAGTTGTTGTCGGCCTCGTCGTTTTTGCTTAGCGCGGCGCGGCTGCTTCTTAGCATGACCCGTTCGCCAAACACGCCACATAACGCACCTGTGTGGTTGTGTACCACGGCATCTAGCGGCGCTGATGCGGTTTGTGAGGGCGATGAATGTTCAGTGTTGTCAGCCTCGACGAATGCGTGCAGCGCTTGCTGATAATACTCGGTGCAGGGGGTGTAATCGTAAAAGGGCAGTTCGTGGAACCCGTACCATTGGCTGAATACTTTGGCGGATGACGCGCTCAAAAAAAGCGCCTCATGGTCGGCCAACACATTCAGCACCCGAGGCGCGTCTGCCGTGACGTTGCGACTAATATAGAACATAGTCATTTTTCCTTACCGACAGCTTTTTATGTTTTCCTAGCGTGGGTGACACGCTGATTTCGCCGTCGGGCAAAAAGCGATCATCGTTAACCAACAGTTGATAACACTCGGTAAACGCTGCTTCATCGAGAAAATCGGTGGCAGCAATGGTGTCTAGCGCTTCTAGGTGCGGCTTGAACTTTGGCATCACACCTGGTTTTGAATCGGTTAAATAGCCCCATAAGTCAAACACATCAGCTTCGTATCGGCACAGGCTTGCCAAATCAAACAGCATGATTTTACGGACATACCACAACCCCATTTGTGCGTTGGGTGTGGTGCCACTGAACCATTCAGCGCGCAGGGTTTTGTTTCGGATCTTGTGCCATGCGCGAGGACCATTGATGAACTTTTTCGGGTCTACATCAATGGGGTTAATGCCTAGATCCTGATGGGCCATGAGACGAGAACTGCCGCGTGGTTCTAAGATTTTCCAACGTCCTTCATCGAAGTATTCCACCACCACGTGATCGGCGAGTGCGCGTTTGGTGTCGTAATACATGTGTGTAAACCCAAAGCGCAGGCGGGCAGGTACCCCTTGGGCGCGAAACTGGCTGCACACTAACAGCGCCAAATCACGACAGCGACCACCGACGGGGGTGGCAGGCGCAGACGGGTCGGGATTGAGTTCATGGAAGCGAGTAATGATTTCGCTGACCGAGCGCAGTTCGAGATCGTTGGCGCGCTCCGGGGCCATTTTGTGGAATTCGGAGTGGTTGTAATGCGCCACCAGCTCGTTGGCAAGGTCAATGGCGCTTTGTGGATCAGACAAGATGTCGTCACCGTATGCCGGATCAAAACGTTGCCAATCCTCAAATGCGGTGTATGGCGTTGGCGTGGAATAGACATTGGCGATGTTAGTTAAGCTCGTTGTGGCTATGTTCAGGCTCATTGTGTTTCTCCATGAATCAGGCTGTCGAGAATCGCTAAGCAAGCATGCTTGACGGTGGACGCGTGTTGAGATTGCGCCGAGGCGCCGCTGGCGGTGAGTTGCGCCGTTTTCTGTGCCGATTTTTGTATCGACAGTGGCAGATGTATGAAGTCGTAATGCTCACCATGCGAGAGCGCGTGAAGCTGAGTGCGTGATGGTTCAAAAAAGGTTAAATAGCGTAAGGGATCGCCAAAGGTTGGGTGCGTATCTTGCGCCGAGTGAACAAGATCCACATGGCAAATCGGTGCATCGGCCAGTAACGCAGCTACCCCTGGTGTGGCGGATAGCCCCGGTGCCATCAATAACAAGTGATGCTGCCAAGCGGGGCAGTTCCCCTTTCTGACGGCGCGGAGCAAGGGGTAGATACCTGCTGAAAAAGACAGGTATCGGATCGCTTTGATTGCCTCTGACGAAAGGGGCAATCCGGTGAGCTGAGTGAACGCTTCCAATACCGAGGGGTAGGCGGCGTATGCATCTTCCAGTGCAAGGGCAATCTTGTCGGGATCGTCACTCGGTTTGAGATCAGGGTTGATATAACAGCCTACAGACATCACCCAGTAGCCTGCTTTGGCCAGTGATTCAGCAAGGTGAAATTGATCGAAGGGGCCACCATTAAAACCGGGGAAAATCAGGCACAGTTTTTTCACCCGCACCTCTGGCTTTGCCTGAACGTGACGCGTTTTGAAGGCATCACCTTTGTGCGTGAGGTAGTAGCGCATGGTTTTTTGCTCACCCTGTGCACGTGCGTCATCGGTTAGTGCTAAATCTGTCATTGGCGCCCAAATGGCGAGGTTAGTGGGTTTGCCGTCAATGGGAACAAGCCGGTTGAACACCGCAATGGCTGGCGCGCGCGGCGGCGTATTCGTGACGTTGATAAGCGCGTCATAGGACTGCTTTGCGTAGTCAATGGGGGCTTCTCTTCGTGCCAACGTGCTTAAAGAAGGGCGTTGATCAAACATGGCATGCCACCTTTTCCATCAAGGCTTTTTTGTCCAGCTTGCCGTTTCGGTTGAACGGGAGCTCTGACACATTAACGAAGTGAGGCTGCACATAGTTATCGTATTGGTCGCGGAAAATACGCGCCAAGGCGGCTTCGCTGATTTGGGCATTCACGGTGATCACAAGCAGGCGATCAAACGTGCCTTCGGTGCTGTGCGAAAAGGGCGTCACCACCACGTCTTCGGCCTTGGATACTTCTTCGACAAAAGTGCGGCAGGCGGCGGTATTAAAGCGGTAGCCACCAATTTTGATGTCGTCATCTTGGCGTGCGATGAACGCGTGGTTGCCGTCTTCTTCAATGCGAATGATATCGCCGGTGCGAAACAGATAACCGTGTTCGGGGTGGTAGGAAAAACGGAGTGATGTTTGCTCAGGGTTTTTCCAATAGGCCTTTAATACCTGCGGCCCAGCGATGAAGGCTTCGCCTGTTCCCGTGGCATGAAATGCACCGTCTTGCTCGGTTTGAATGAATAAGCGATGGCCGCCAAAAGGCCGTCCGAGTGGCATGTGTTGAGCGTATTCTTTGTTCGGGTCATACAAGCACGCCATCATCGCGACGGTGCATTCGGTAGGGCCGTAATAGCTGTAAATGGTGCAATGTGGAGCGGCGACCGACAAGGTATGAAGCAGCGACGGTTGAACCGGTTCGCCGCCAACAAATGCCAAGCGCAGCGCGGGGTACTGGTTGGGGTTTAATTGTCGGGTTTTGTTTAGGTATGCCACGGTAGAGGGCACCGATGCCCACACGCTGACGGCATGTCGTAACAAATAGCCTGAAAAGTTGAATTTGTCGTTTTCACGCAGTACGGCAATGGCGGCTTGATTGAACAGTGCAATGAAGATCTCGTGAATACTGAAATCAAAACTCAGCGGGGAAATATGGCTGAGAATATCGTCTGCGACTATGCCAAACTCATCCCGTGTGGCTTCCAAGTAGTTGAGCAGGTTGTGGGATTCGACACTCACGCCTTTGGGGTTACCCGTGCTGCCAGACGTGAAGATCAAATACAGATCGGGGTTGTCTTGGCTTGGGGTGGCGTTTGTATTCGTCTTTGTTTCTTGCGCATTGGTTTCTAGCAGACTGTTTTTTTGTAGATTGGCTTCTTGTGAATGGCTTTCATGGCGAGGGCTCGGCTGATAAAAAATGCCGTCGCTGAGTCTTTTCCCGCGTTCCGCCACCCAGGTCGGGCACAGGGTTTGTTGTGCCAGCGTGAGTAAGCGCGACGAAGACGTGTCGGTGAAGAAGAAGGCCACCGGAAGGTCATTGATTAAACGCGTTAATGAACGGTCGTCGATTTCAGCAGTGACAGGCACCAAGGTATAGCCATAGACCACACTGAACACATACATGACCACACTGGTGTAGGAGCGTTGTGCCGACATCAAGATGTGCGTGCCAGTGGGGTTGCCGTTTGCGGCGAGATTGAGTTTCTCACGCAGCAAGGCGGCGTCTTCCAATACGTCTTGGTAGCGATAGGTTTTATCTTGGTCGAGAACAGCAATGCGATCGCCCGCCTCAACCATGATGCTATATAGCGTGTCTCTCATTACGTAATCCTTCTAGCTGAATAACATCAAGCACACAGGCGCCGAACATCCCGCCGGCGCCGGCGGCCACGGCAAGAAAACGCAAGGGGCTTTCTGCGGTGGGTGGGGTGTCTTCATGGGTAAATGCGTCTAGCGCATCACTGAGGTTGATCACCATGTCGTTGCAGAAACAGTGACCTTCACTTTGGATGTTTCGCGAGAACAACCGCGATTCAGACACATCGAGCGATTGGCACAGAAAGCGCCATGATTTGATGTTGATATTGTGGGGGAGCAGGTGGTCTATTTGTGACAGGGTGACACCTGCTTTGTCTAAGGCGCAATGGATCACCTGGTGCATGTTTTGGCGATAATTTTCTTCGTAGGCTTTGGTTTCCACATTATCGCCCCAAATGCCCCGCGCAAAGCGGCGGTCATAGTGCAAGTGCACACTACTGACTTGGATCTTCGGCGAGTCTGTGTGGCTTAACCGCAAGCTGGTGTTGCTGTCACCTTGCACTGACAAGCCACGGGTAATGCGCATTTCTTTGCTAAACGCCAATTCGCCATTGTGAATACAGTAATGACGAGGTGCAGGGGCAGTGCGCGAAATCATATCCAGTTGCTTAAACAAAGAGACACAGCGATTGGCGTTGCTTAATCCCAAAGGGATCAGATTGTGAATTCTCGCCAAAGAACGGTCGATAGATTGACCGAATTGCGCCCGCATCGCCCCCGTGTTGGCACTGCGCAATTCCACCTCTTGCCCGTTGCCGATTGGCGTTGACACCAAAGGCATCATCAAAGTTTGATGGGGTTCACCGTCGGGCAATACATTGACGGTTTCAATCCCCATCATCTTCTTTAAAATGTGCGCGTTGAATGATGTGCAATGCACGGCGTCATAATTGTCCACCAACACCAGTTTCTGCTTCGGTCGCACCACACAAATGGCATCAATAGACAGCGCGATATTTTCGTTATCGTCGATCCTCATGAGGTTTCCACCTCTGGGTTCACGTGGGCGAAGAGTTTCTTGTGGTCAATCTTCATGTTTTTGTTCATCGGCAGTGGGCCGATATTGATTTTCAATGGCAAGGCGTAGCTTGGCAGGGTGCGTGCTAAACGCCGGCGAATGTCCACCTCTTGCAAGTTCTCACCGCAGATAAACAGCACGATGCCGACAGTGGTGCCATTGCTGGAATTCTTCTCGACCACGGCGAGGTTAGAGCAGGGAATGGTTTGGCAAATTAGGTGTAAAATCTCGTTTTTTTGGATTCGATGTCCACGTATCTGCAGTTGATCGTCACCGCGACCTAGATAGTGATTGGATTGACTGTGCGAGAGGTCGACATTGTCGCCAGTGCGATAAAGCAATTGCCCCGTTTGCGGTTCTTCGACGAGTTTTTCTCGACACACGCGGCCTTCACGGAAATAGCCGTCAAAGACTTGTGGCCCACCGACTAATAACTCCCCTCGGCCTTCTTGACGGATGTGACCTTCATTGAGCACATAGAACTGGGTGTTGTCCCACGCCTGACCAATGGTTAGCACACCGTCGCGAATATCGTCTTTCCGCGGGTGTGTGACGTCTTTGCCTGAAACAGATACGGTGCATTCTGTTGGCCCATAGAGATTGAATATTCGGCTGTTGGGGGCGAGTGCTCGCCACGCTTGCTGGATCACTAACGTCAGCGCTTCACCACAAATCATGGTGTTGCGAATGCTGTTGAAGGTGTCGCTGTTGTATTTACGTAAATGGTCTAAATGGTTGATGAAAGAGGGAACACAAGACCAAAACGTGACGCTGTGGCGTTCAACAAATTTGCTGACCGTGGCCGGGCTGAGCAAATCCGATTTATCGGCAATGCACAGGCACCCGTGATTGTGAATGGGCAGGTACAGTTCGTGAATATTGAAGTCGAAACACACATCGTGGATCACCGAAAAGTGCTCGTCTTGCTCGATAGGAAAAAAGCGGGTTGCGGCGGACAGATACGCATCAAGATTGTGGCGTTTGATCGGCACCGATTTGGGCACACCCGTTGAGCCGGACGTGGAAAGAATGTACACACATTCGTCGAGCGATAAGTGGTTCTCTCCGGCGTTTTCGGGCCGAGATTGGATGCGATAGGAGAGGTCTTCATCGGCAATCAATGTCAGGCTGGCGCGCTCGGCAATGGGGCCAAGCTCGCTCTCTGTTTGGGTGTCGGTCAATAACACAAAGTTTTGCCATTTGCTGGCTTTAGCAATGGCACGATCGAACGGCTCATTCAGTGATAGTGGCTCATAGGTGATGCCTTCAATCCCAAGCAGTAAGTTGAACAAATTGGCGAAAAGTGGCGACCGCGAGCAGGTGAGAACGGGCACGTTATTTTGGTCACAGCCATTAAGCGCGCTTTTGCCTTCGTCTTTGACAATACGATGGGCATTAATTTGTTCTCGAAGTTGGCTGGCAAGCACCAACAAAGCGCGATAGCTGTAAGTGGTATCGCGATATCGCACTGCGGCTTTATCGCCAAGTTTGTCGATATTTGCCACCATGGTTTGTTGCAAAGCAGTCGGCGTGAAGTCACGCTCATGCGAGGTCGTGTTAGTCATAAGACGGGTCCTTTTTCATGCTGGTCGGTTTCAGCGTCACGCTTGAGAAAAAGCCACCTACGCCAGCGGTCACACACAGAAAGTAATCGGGCGTTGGGGGCGTTTGGTTGTCGTTAAATTGCTCAGCATGGCGTTTTTCGAGCAACTGAAGATTGATGAACGCATCGCTGCCATAGCAGTGCCCGTGGTCAGCCACGCCGTCGGTGAAGAAAAAAATCTGCGGGTTGTTGAGCTTTTTCTCGATGGCTTTCCATGTGTAGACATTGACGTTATGCGGAACGATAGCGATTCGGCTGTCTGCATCGAGCTTGTGTTCACGCGCAAGGGCCGCGAGCGATTGCTCGATCAACGCGACAATCCGATCTTTATAGGTTTTCTCGTAAATAGCGTGTTGCTCTGCCTCTTCCCACGCGCCCCCAAAATGGGCCGGATAAACCTGCGATTCATAGCCCACCAACTGATAGTCGCCCGCTGCACTGTCGTCCAAGCAAATGGCACTGCGCGCGTCGCCTGTTACGGTCGATCCGGGAATGTCTTTGAGGATTGGCGTGAAGCCGGTGTCACAGGTCACGATCACATGACGTTTTGAAACGAAAGGGTGTTGTTGTAACCGACGACGATAGAGATCGAACACTTTAAATGTGGATGCGCAATTACTGGCGGTGGAGCCGAACAATGAGCCATTTCCTTGGCTTGAACGATTAAGCGACCGCAAACAAGAGTGCCCGAAGGGATACACTTCTTGCCCAGTGTGGGTGTAAGTGAGCGTATCCGCCCCCAGCAGATCAGCGTGCTGGCAAAAGGCATCTTGCAGCAGGTATTGCTGAGGTGACAATTTGGACACGGGTGTTTGGGTGATACGAAAAATCTTCTTGATGATACCGACATAGCCCGTGTCGTAGCCGAGTTGCGAGAGGGTTGTTTCAACAGGCTCTCTGATTTTCGCAGTGTCCGACCAATAATTCAGTTGGGTCATGGTGTCATTCCATTTACGAACGTATGACACACATTGTTGTTGGTTATTTGTTCTTCACCCAGCTGTCAATTCTGACAGTTAGCGCCATTCCTTCGATGTGACATTGTGTCTGTGTCTTATCGCGTCATACCAAGGAGGATCCATGTGTAGTCCATTGTTCAAAACCGTCCTGAAAAAACGCTATCTGCTGGCACTGCTGCTGGTGGCGCCATTCGTGAATGCCAAATCCAGCTTCAATCAAGAGGAACTGCGAACCATGTTGAATGGTCATGCGCTGTCCGGTAGCCCTTGGGTGTTTGAAGAAAACGATGAAATCAATCACTTCACGTTTTTGCGCGAAGAGCGAAACCAAGAGTATTTGGAGTATTTCGTGTACATGAGTATGCGTGCTGAAAAGGCCTGTCATAACGTGCTCAGTCTTATCACGATAAACACCAACAACGATGAATTGGCGTCGGTAGACATGGTGCATCACGCACCCGCGAAGCGCTGCCTGACATACAAAGAATTTAAGAATCCATAATGGGACATTCAATGATGTTAGAGACTTCAAAGTCAGCGTCTTTGACGCGGGAGCTGCCCAGCGCGTCGCTTCCAACGACGCCTTTTTACGTTTATCACCAAGCGGGAATTCAACAACAATGTGAGCGCTTAAAAGCGGTGGCGTTGCCTAACGTGGCGAGTGTGTTGTATTCGCTCAAGGCTAACCCTAATCCTTCGCTAGTAGACACCATTGTTAAGCAAGGATTAGGCTGTGATGTGAGCAGTGCATTTGAGCTAGACCTGGCACTGTCCAGCGATGTTGACCCTAAAAACATTGGTTGTGTCGGCCCGTATAAATCCACACGATTATTGACGGAATGTGCGCGGAATAATATCGCGTTTGTGGCGGTTGAAAGTGCAGAAGAATTGTTGGAACTCGGCGAGTTGAAACAGCGATTTGGCGCCGATACCGCCATTCTTTTGCGTATTAACCCAAACATAGAAATTTCCGGTGGCTCAATGAAAATGGGCGGAGCGGCCTCTCAGTTCGGTATTTCAGAAGAAGATTTACCGTCGCTACTCACCCTTGCGAAATCGCACAACATTGCCATTTTGGGTGTACATGTGTACGCCACCACACGTGTGCTGGACTCCGTCAATTTTATTGCTAACTTTTCTAAGCTGTGTGATTACCTGATTCGCTTACAAATGCGCGTTGGGCTGCCAATGAATTGGCTTAACCTCGGTGGTGGGTTTGGCATTCCTTATTACAAAGGGGAGGACGCGTTATCGCTTGAGCCAATGAGAGAAAAGTTGTTGTTTTTACAAGAAAACTTGGTGAGGAGAACAGGTGCGTCGCGACTGTTTTTTGAAAGCGGACGTTTCATTGTGGGTGAAAACGGAAAAGCTGTCGTTCAAGTGAAATCCATTAAACAATCTGGCGGTAAAACCTTTGTGGTGTGTGATGGAGGCTATAACTTGTTCCACGGCGCAACGGCTTTCGCCAACTTAATGCGAAAACCTTATTTTATCGGTAAAGCGGAGGGGCATAGTCTCGAAGCTATCGCACAATCTGGTTTACCTGAACGAGAAGCGCAGGACAGTGCAGCGGCCTCAGACATTGAGCGCAAGAAATACACCCTTGTTGGCCCTTTGTGCACACCGTCTGACATTATTGCGGATAAATTCGAATCTCAACCTTTAGAGGTGGGGGATTATTTGGTGGTGCATCAAGTGGGCGCATATGCGATAACTAGCTCGCCCGGTTTGTTTATTGGACATGGCTTCCCTGCGGAATTCATGGTCACGCCAGCGGGTGTGAAACAAGTGGGTAAGCAAGATACTGTCGAAGAGATGAAGCGAAGATACACGCAGATAGATCAGACTGTGTGGGTTGGGTCGCCAGATAGCATTCAGCGTGATCCTTTGCGCCGTGCTGGCTAGAAACAGCTGGATGCTGTCAGATTGAACAAAAACGTGAAACCAAACTGGCTTCGCGTTTTTGATTTCTGTTTATTTTTATTGTTTATGGCTCACTTTCTCGTTTATCTCGAAATATGTGTGGGGGCGCAATGCCGCTGACATCGATTGATTCACAGATTCGGTTTAAGCAATCCCTTTTTGATCGCCAGTGCTACCGCATGTTGGCGGTTAGAGGCTGACAGTTTTTTGGTGCAGTTATTTAAGTGAAACAGCACTGTGCGTTCAGAGACATTGATGATCTTTGAAATCTCCCACGCGGTTTTTCCTTCGCTGGCCCAAAACAAGCAATCGGTTTCACGTTGGGTTAGAGATACTTTCTCGCTGCCTTTGGTTTTGATCTTCATGGTGAGATAACACTCGAGAAGATGGGTAGCGAGGGTATGGGCAAAAGGAATGGCCGCGTTTAGCTTTTCACATTGATTTTCCACATCGCCAATGGCCATGCTAAGCAAAACGAAATCTCCAGAAGCGGATTTGATGGGAATGGTGAAACCATTGCTGAGTCCATATTGCTTGGCGGTTGCCATGAGTTCTTGTTGTTTCGGGCATTGAAATTCTTCACGTTGCACAAGGGAATCCCAACGAATGGGAGATTGCTGCGTCATGATATAACTCACCACAGGATCGACGCGTTGTTTGTTTTGTTCAAAATATCTTTCTAGCCAAGGTGTTGGGTAATTGCTGTAGGAATGAATGATGGGGGCGTAAAGGGAATCTTGCTCTATCACACCAAATAAATAATAAGGAAGCCCTACGAGTTCACAAAATTGTTCGCAGATATTTTCTAACTTTTCTCTACTATTTACATGAGTCAGCTTTTCAACAATGGCATACAGTTGATCGGTATTCATAAGTACTGTTTCCATCCTTGGTGTATTACTTAAGATTAGACGCATTTCACATGATTTAGTCATGAATGAGGTCTAGGCTAGCTATCACTTTTGTGAGAAAAATATCGACCTTAGCCTTTGCTGTTAAGGGTTTCGCGATTTTTAGCATAGCACCGTGGTTGAGAAGCGATCAAATGATAGGCATGATTTTAAGGTAAGGTGTATTAATTTGTTTCTGTGGAATCTAAAGTGAGAAAAGATAGTAAAGTATTTCATTTTTTCTCATATTAGAAAATATGATCCCGGCATGAATTTTGTGATCAATTTTGCACACGGTTTTCTCTAATATTTCTATTTATCATGATCAAATGTTTGATTTTCTCGCCTTATTTGAATAAGTACCCCTGCGTCAAAACTGTGCGTGGAGGTGACTTTCCAACCAAACAAGTTTGGAACCCTTGGTACTTTTGAATTATTCGATGCAGAGAGCGGCTGGAAATGCGTCAGTTCGGTGAGGGCAACATACGTTCTGCACTCATCAACTTTGCTGTCATTCGCCAGTGCATAGAAAAAGGCATTGTCACACAAGGTGACGAGTGTGCTTTGTCCGCCTCGGGCAAGTTTTGCTTGAAGCTGTGCTAAAGCCTCGGCATTTTCTATCTCTATGGCGCAACATTTCTCTTTAATGGCATTCAGTTGTGGGTCGCTTTGGCTTAAGCCTTTTTGCAGTGCCACGATGGTGTGTTTGGTTAGCGAATGATGAAACGTGCTTTCTGCACCAAAACCTGAAAAAAAGTGGTCGTACTTTACCGCTTGGCGTTTTGGCTGTTCATGGAAACAAAACAAATGGTCCAAGGACGTTGGTGCTTTTTCAGTGTGGCAGGGCCAAAAAATAGTGACTCGTTGCCTGCGCCGATTTTTGGCATTTGAAGAGTCACGTTTTCTGTATTCAGATCTTTCAGCGTGAGATTTTCGACGGACAGCGCTTGACGCATAGTGTCGGAAAGCATGGGATAACAGATGGTGTTTAACGACCATTTGTCTGCCGTTTCCACTAATTCGCTGCGGGTGTAAGCATGTTGATGAGGTGGAGAGGAAAGATAGAGTCTGCGTTGATGATTTGAGGGCGAAGGATGGTTGAGTGAGGTCAACATTGGGTCACCAGCGAGACCACTATAACTCGCCACCAACTGATTATTTTCAAACAGCAACCACGCAACCCCGTTGCGGCTGGATAGCGTTTTCGCTTTGTTTAATGCCATGACTAATTCGTCTGGTATCGCATCTGTTTCTAATGATGGGGCATGTACGCTCTGCGCCACAGCGCTATTTTTTTGCTGATTATTCAATGTGGTCTATTCCTTAAATCGCATAGTGCAACAATAGGGAATTACCGAGGAAACACACCCTGTCAAAAGTGATAGGGACAGGTGAGTATCATTGTTTTCTCTTTATAAATGAGAGGATTAAAAATTAGACAGCGAATACTGTAATTTCAGACAGCTTACTGGACTGAAGGGACTGCCATAGCCTTTAACTCGTTCTCAAGAAATCGCCCTAAACGATGACCAATGACTAGTTGAAGGAATAACCATGAGCCAGATAATTACCCTGACACCTGAATCTAAACTTCAAAATCCTGCTGTTCTGAACAACATTTTTCGCTTGCGTCATCGCAGTTTTTTGGAGCGTTTAGGGTGGGAAGTGGAATCATCGGAAGAGATGGAATCAGACAACTTTGATGAGATGAATGAGACTAGCTATGTGGCACTGACGGAAGAAAACCAAGAAGTGATCGGCTGTTGGCGTGCCATGCCAACGCAAGGCAAGTACATGCTCAAAGATGTATTCCCTCAGCTTCTTCAGGGCGAAGAGGCACCAATGGAAGAGGGCGTATGGGAAATTTCGCGTTTCACTACCTCAAGAGAAAGCTACGAAAATACTAATGGCTGGTTCGGCAACAACGCGCTCACACTTATTCGATCGTTCTACGATTTCGCGCAAGCCAAAGACATTCGTGCTTATGTATTGGTTACCACGGTGGGCTGCGAAAGAATGCTCCGCTCACTTGGCTTAAACATGCGCCGCATGGGTAATGGAAAATCACTGCAAGTTGGTAAAGAGCGCTCTATCGCGCTGCGCTTAGAAGTGGATGAGCGTTTGAAGATCAATATTAACTAAGCGGTGTACCGAAACCTGAGTTCCGCGCTGTAAATGAAGAAGTGCCCACGTATTTGCCCGCACGTGTTGCTTGATACATCGTTGCTTCGATTGGTATTAATACGTCAGACACTAAATCGAACAAAAAAGGGCAGACAGAAAACTATCCAACGAATTTTCCATTCGATAGTATTAGCGATGGTATATAAGCCTTCATACTTAGTCTGGAACAACAAAACATGAATAGTGCACCTACACATAAACCACGCCCGATGATTGACCTTCTGGTCAGCATCGTCATCCCTGCTTTTGTTCTCATGAAATTAAGTGGTGAAAATGATCTAGGTGCGAGCGGCGGTTTGATTGTCGCCTTGAGCTTCCCGCTCGGTTGGGGCTTGTTTGAACTCATTAAATACAGAAAATTCAACTTCATTGCCTTGTTGGGCCTCGCCAACGTTCTACTCACGGGTGGCATTGGTTTACTCGAGCTGGACACCAAATGGTTGGCCATTAAAGAAGCCGCTATTCCCGCTGCGATAGGTATTGCTGTTTTGGTCTCTACTTTTACCTCTTCCCCGTTAGTCAAAGCGTTGCTTTTCAACCCAACGGTGATGGATGTTGAGAAGATCAATCAACGTCTGCAAATGCGAAACAGCATAGCGGCGTTTGAAAGCCGCTTGATGAAAGCCACCTACCTTGTCGCTGGCTCTTTTGCTTTTTCGGCAACCATGAACTTCATCCTCGCCAAGTGGATTGTCACTAGCCCTGCAGGAACCCCTGAGTTTAATGAACAACTTGGTCAACTCACACTATACAGCTACCCAATGATTGCACTGCCATCCACCATCATGATGATGGGCATATTCTATTACCTGTGGCGAACGATTCATGATTTGACGGGACTGAAGCTGGAAGAAGTGTTGGCGAATAGCTCGTCGAAATAACCAATCTAAAGGCTAGGGGCAGAGTAAAAGCTCTGACCCCCTGCTAATAAGAAATGGGTAAATAGCATTTTCATCACTCCCCCTCCATCATATTTCACGCAAAACACACACTAAGCAACCATGCTAGAGAGTGGTCGATGCGTCACAGTGCATCAGTTCCTATTTTCGACGATTGTTCATTCTATATCTTTCACTTTAAAGCCAATGTGTCGCGTGATGTGGCCGCAATGTAGTCAATAGAAAGATCAGGGCGGTTTTCTGCATTCTCTTTCAATCTGTATTATTCTATTATCTTATGGAAACGTTTACATGCGATTTAAGATTAATGAGTAACGAAGATGTCGAATGTTGAATTTAACCCTGTTGATCACGCACACCGCCGCTATAACCCGCTGACAGGGCAATGGATCCTTGTGTCTCCTCATCGAGCAAAACGTCCATGGAGCGGTCAAGATGAAAAACCGTCGAATGACACGCTGCCGAGCTATGAAAAAACGTGCTTCCTGTGCCCAACCAATGAGCGCGTGTCTGGTGACAAAAACCCCGATTATACGGGCACGTATGTATTCAATAATGACTTTGCTGCCTTGATGGTGGAATCACCTGATGCGCCCGAATCGGACAATCTATTGTTCAAAACGCAAGGCGTTCGTGGGTTGAGCCGCGTGATTTGTTTCTCGCCCGATCACAGTAAAACGCTGCCTGAGCTTCCGCTTGAAAGCATTCGCCGCGTGATTGATACGTGGAACGATCAAATCGAAGCACTCGGTAAAGATTACCTGTGGGTACAAGCGTTTGAGAACAAAGGCGAAACCATGGGCTGCTCTCAGCCACATCCTCATGGTCAAATCTGGGCAAATAGCTTTTTGCCGAACGAGATCGAACGCAAAGAACACCACTTAAATGCCTACTATCAAGAGCACGGGTCTAACCTGTTGGTGGACTATGTGAACGCTGAGCTGAAAGATCGCTCGCGTGTGGTCGTTGAAACGGAGCATTGGGTTGCACTGGTACCGTATTGGGCAGCATGGCCTTTTGAAACCATGTTGTTGCCGAAAACGTCTATTCGTCGCATGAACGAATTGAGTGATGATCAGCGTGATGATTTAGCGGTGGCGATCAAAAAACTGACCAGTCGCTATGACAACTTGTTTCAATGTTCTTTTCCCTATTCGATGGGGTGGCATTACGCGCCTTTCTTTGATGAGGGCACGGATATTGACCATTGGCAGTTGCATGCGTTGTTCTATCCGCCATTGCTGAGAAGTGCATCGGTGCGCAAGTTCATGGTCGGCTACGAGATGCTCGCAGAAAGTCAGCGTGACCTGACGGCAGAGCAAGCAGCGCAGCGTCTTCGTGATGTCAGCGACGTTCACTACAAAGAACAACAATGATTAAAGAACAGTGAAAAAAAATGAATTCAGAGGGCTTGCTCGATTTGGTGTGCCTTCACCCAGTTTGAAATTTTATAAGAGCGATAGATATGTCTGATCTGATTCAAAATGTGAAAGCGTCTTTTGAGAAGATTTTTCACTACCTGCCAACCCACATCGTGCAGGCGCCAGGACGTGTCAATTTGATTGGTGAACATACGGATTACAACGATGGTTTTGTGCTGCCCTGCGCGATTAACTATCAAACCATGGTGGCAGCGGCGAAACGTGAAGACAACATCGTTCGCGTGGTGTCGGTTGATTATGACAATGTGATCGATGAATTTGATATCAGCGAAGGCATGACCTTCCAACAAGACAAGATGTGGGCGAATTACATTCGTGGCGTCGTCAAATGCTTGCTTGAGCGTGGTTTGACGTTCAATGGTGCAGATATTTCGGTAAGCGGGAACGTGCCGCAGGGGGCGGGGTTAAGCTCGTCAGCCGCGTTGGAAGTGGTGATTGGTCAAACGTTTAAAGAACTGTATCAGCTCGATATCTCTCAAGCTGATATTGCCCTCAATGGTCAGCAAGCCGAAAACGAGTTCGTCGGGTGTAACTGCGGCATCATGGATCAGATGATCTCCGCCGAAGGCCGCGCAAACCATGCCATGTTGTTGGATTGCCGCAGCTTGGAAACCCAAGCGGTATCCATGCCAGAAGACATGGCGGTGGTGATCATCAACTCCAACAAAAAACGCGGCTTGGTCGACAGCGAATACAACACGCGTCGTGTTCAGTGCGAAGAAGCGGCGCGTATCTTTGGCGTGAAAGCCTTGCGTGACGTGACCATTGAGCAATTCAATGACCGAGTTAGCGATCTCTCAGAGTTAGTCGCCAAACGTGCTCGCCATGTGATCACCGAAAACGACCGCACCCTTGCTGCCGCAGACGCCCTTCGTGTGGGTGACATGAAGCGTATGGGCGAGCTGATGGCCGAATCCCATGCTTCAATGCGTGATGATTTTGAAATCACCGTCAAAGAAGTCAATGCACTGGTAGACATCGTGCAGGAAGTGATTGGCGATCAAGGTGGCGTGCGTATGACAGGCGGCGGCTTTGGTGGCTGTATTGTTGCCCTTGTGCCTTCTTCATTGGTCGATGAGGTGAAGGCCGCAGTCGAAGCCAGCTATGAAGCGCAGACAGGCTTGAAAGAATCCATCTACGTGTGTCAGGTGCATGACGGCGCAGGTCTAGTAGAAGCGTTGTAAGGGAGTGTAATGACGCATCCTCTGTTTCAATCAATGACGCAACAGTCTGCTTATGATGGCAAGCCGGCACAGCTGGTGGAATTAAGCAATGCGGCGGGAGTCAGCGTTGTGTTGATGGATATTGGCGCAACCTGGCTAAGTTGCCGATTGCCGATAGCTGACGAGGAGCGCCGAGAAATCGTACTGGGCGTGGCTAGATTGGCTGATTTTGAGCGTCAGCAAAGTTACATGGGCGTGACGGTTGGGCGCTATGCCAACCGCATCGCGAATGGACGTTTCAACATACACGACCATGCTTATCAGCTGACGACTAATCAAGTGGGCAACACCTTGCATGGCGGCGCATTCGGCTTTGATAAAGTGCGCTGGCGTATTCGCGAGCAGACGTCAGCAAAAGTGGTTTTTTCACATGAGTCTCCAGATGGCGATCAAGGCTTTCCGGGCAACCTTACTGTGATGGTGACGTATCAGCTCACCGAGGATAATTGCATTGAGATCTGCTATTTAGCGAACACAGACAAAGCGACACCCGTTAACCTGACCAATCATGCTTATTTTAATCTCGATGGGGCGGAATCGGGCGCAGATTGTCGTGACCAAAGGTTGCAAGTGAATGCGGACCACTACTTACCGACGACGGATTTGGGTATTCCTTTGGGGGAGTTGGCATCAGTCGGTGGGACGGGGTTTGATTTCAGGCAGCCTAAAACTATTCGTCAGGATTTCTTAGCGGATAGTCAGCAAGAAGGTGCCAAAGGTTACGATCACAGTTATTGGTTTAACCCTCGCCGTGAGGCTTCGATGGCGGTTGCTGTGCTTGCGAGTCATGATGAGAAGGTTCAAATGTCGGTGTTTACCGACAAACCGGCGATGCAGTTATATTCGGGGAATTGGTTGGCTGGTACGCCAAATCGCAGCGGTGGTGAATATGCCGACTATGCAGGCGTCGCGCTGGAAACTCAGTTCTTGCCAGATTCTCCTCATCACCCTGAGTGGGACCAGCCAAGTTGTGTGCTTGAACCAGATCAAACGTATCGCTACCACACAGTTTATGCTTTTGATTTTTAATCAGTTCAACGAGAGAGTTGCTGTCCTGCGTTAATGTTAGCGTTGGGCGTAAAAACAAAAAAGAGCACGAATATCAGCATATTCGCGCTCTTTTTTATTTGTCTGATTTGGTGATTTTGGCTTATCTCTCCGACACACGCACTACGGAGTTTCGACGCACAACGGTGGGTGAAAAAACGATGGTCTCATTTTCTACGTGATCCTCACGCGCTAATGCGAGTGCTAACCGCGCGGCTTTGTCGGCCATCATCTCAATTGGATAACGCACTGTGGTGAGGCGAGGGTAGACATAACGGGCGATTAAACCATCATCAAACCCCATCATGGACACTTGCTCAGGCACTTTGATGCTGTTTTCATCCAAAACAGATAACGCGCCTGATGCCATGTAATCGTTGTAGGCAACCACTCCTGTTATCTCAAGTGACTTGGTAAGCAGGTTCGTCATCGCGATTTCACCGCCATCACTATTGGGTTCGGCATACTCGATATGGCTTTTTGACAGCGTAATATTGTTGTCTTTCAGTGCGGCAAGATAACCCTCAACACGCTGAGAAGCATCTTCAATGTTTTGTGACGATGCGATACAGGCAATTTTAGTATGACCGTGATTGATGAGGTATTCGGTCGCTAGATAAGCGCCTTTGCGGTTATCAAGCGAGATGCAGCGCTCTGCCAGATCAGGAATGTGACGATTAATGATCACCATGCCTTTCACTTCTTTGGCATAGCCGATCAACTCTTCATCTGACAATCCTTTTGCGTGGATAACCAAGGCATTGCAGCGGTTATTGATTAGAAGCTCAATCGCATTGCGCTCCTCTTCAGGGCGGTGATAGCCATTGCTGATCAATATGTGTTTGCCGTGCTCATGGGCAACGTTGTCTACCGCTTTCACCATGGTGCCAAAAAAGGGGTCAGACACATCACCCACTAGCACGCCAACTGTGTTGGTGCTTTGACTGACTAAGGCTCGCGCTGCCGCGTTGGGACGATAGCCGAGTTTACTCATCGCGTTGGTGACAGATGCGATGGATGATTCACTCGTTTTTGGCGATTTGTTAATCACGCGAGAAACGGTTGCGACAGAGACTCCCGCCTCTTTCGCCACGTCCTTGATCGTTGCCATTTTCTACCTCTCAATTCACTGAGGCTATTAAATACCGATTGTGTAAATGAAGCAATTAAAGTGAGTTTCTCTGTGTGAATTTTTAAGATAACCAATTGTAATCTTGGTGATTAGTGGGAGTGTAAACGTTCTGCTTTTTTGGCTCTTTTTTATTGAATCTTCTATTGTCAGCGCAAATGCAAATGCGTCGAAAAACGAGAAAGCCCGGCCTGTCGTTGAACGAAAGGCCGGGCTTTTATATCCGAAACTATGTCGCTGAAAATCAATCAGCGTGATATTCAGGGTAATCCGTCAAGCCTTTTTCACCGCCACCAAAGAGGGTGTTTGGGTCGTGCTGTGCCAGCGGGTAGCCGTTGCGAAGTCTGTTTGGCAGATCGGGGTTGGCAACGAATGGGCGGCCAAAACCAATCATGTCAGCAAGACCGTCTTTGATTGCTTGTTCGGCTTTGTCGCCGTCGTATTTACCCGCGTAAATGATCACGCCTTGGTACACTTCACGCACATTATGTTTGAACACGGTTGGGGTGTCTGGGGCATCGTCCCAATCCACTTCCGCAATGTGCAGGTAAACCACATTCAGTTTGTTTAACAACACAGCAGCAGCGGTGTAGGTTTCTACGGGGGTTTTATCCACGGTGCCGTTCAATGACGTGAACGGCGCGAGACGCACGCCGACGCGGTCTGCGCCAATGGCGTCAGTCATGGCTTCAATCACTTCTCCGAGGAAACGCAGACGGTTCTCGATAGCGCCGCCGTATTCGTCGGTACGATGGTTAGCTTCTGAATCAATAAACTGGTTCACCAAGTAGCCATTGGCAGCATGCAGTTCAACGCCGTCGAAACCCGCTTCAATGGCATTCAAAGCCGCTTGACGGTATTCCGCCACCACGTTTTTGATGTCTTCTTTTGTCATTTCACGCGGTTCAACCACGTCGACAAATCCTGGTTCATCGGTACCGTTATTGATGAATACTTTGACGTTTTCGGCTTTAAGTGCAGACGATGAAATAGGTTGTTCACCGCCTGTGTTAGCCGTATGCGTCACACGACCTACGTGCCAAAGCTGTGCGAAAATCACGCCATCTTTTTCGTGAACAGCGTCGGTCACTTTACGCCAGCCCGTGATTTGCTCTTCGCTATAAATACCCGGTGTCCATGCATAGCCTTGGCCTAATGCAGAGATCTGCGTGCCTTCAGCCACGATCAAGCCAGCACTGGCTCGTTGTGCATAGTAAGTCGCCATCATGCCATTGGCGCTATTGCCGGGTTGGGTGGCACGAGATCGTGTCATCGGCGGCATGACAATGCGGTTTTGAAGTGAAAGAGAACCCAGTTTAATAGGTTGGAACAATGCGTCTTTCATGTCGATTTCCTCGTATTCGCTTATCTCATTCAGCGCAATCGGTTAGGCGTCAGGGCTATTGATAAGAATGATGTTCTCTTTTAAACGCCGCGCTAAACGTTGGCTTTGCATGGGGTCGAGAATAAGCGTTCATAGTGTGCGCGTAAAATTATCGATTATTATCGAGTGAATAATTTTACGTTATGAATATCGCGAGCTTTGTGAACGGACTTACGCGACAGAAAGAGTTAAAGAAGTTAATGAAATAACGGGGACTGAGCGGTGTTTCAGGTGGGATGTGAACAGAAAATATCCCGCCAACACACTGCGAAAAGCGCGGTGTTGGCGGGAAGGGTTGGATATGATTAATTTAACGAAAACTGTCGTTAAACGAAGCCATCATTAACGAAAGCTATAGCCACCATGACCAGTTGAGAAGGTCCAATGATTGCCATTTGACCAATACACTTCAGGCTCTTGCACACACTGGCCATCGCTGTTCACAAATCCCGCGCCGTAAAAATCACCGCCGCGATTCAAACTACAGAGGTTAGCATCGCCGTTTTCCGTCGCTTTGATGCGTTCTCCGATGTCTTCTCTGCTGATCAAAGACAGCCATTCAAATTGGTTCAGCGCGGATAAAACAGGGCGTTCGCCTTCTGCGTCACGTACTGTGATTTCACTGCCACCTGTGCATTGGAAATCACCGTTGCCAAGGTTATCCACGTAGCCATGCAAGGTCTTTTCTACGCCGTTTACTGTCATTGGGAATCGGCAGATATTTGGGTAATCGTTACCTAAACGAAGGGTTGCAAGGTTTTGGCGCTCTTTTTCAGGCAATGCCGCAGGGTCGAAGGTGTCGGTGTGGCTAAACCAGCCTGATGGCAATGCGGAATCCAGTGCTTCATAACCGTGTTCTTGACCAATAATGACAGGGCCAATCAGATCGTTAACCGCAGGGTTGCGTGGCGTTTCAACCGAATCGAGCACACTGTAAGAATCTACGCCTGTAGAACAGCTCAGAGATATTCGCTCAGGGTGCACATCTGCAGGCAAGTTGATGTGGAACTTGTTACTTTCACCGCTGTTGTAACGACCACCTGCCAGCGCAATGCGCTGCACTGAACCGTCTTCGCCATCAACAACTAGCTCACATTGCTTTTGTGAAGTCAGGCTGTACTGCATGATACCGCCTTGATGCGCTGCATAAGCCCAGTTTGCGCCGTTGACGTGTTTAAGACCGTCAAACTGCGTACATTTTCCATTAGCAATATAGCCTGCACCATCGTGTGATGTGCCTGCTTTATCTAAGCTACAAAGCGTTTGCTCACCCAGCGCCGCTGTTGGTGAATAGGTCACTTTGCCCAATAGTTCACCTTTGTTTGCCAGCAGTTGATATGCCATAGGCGCGGATATTGGCATTTCACGTTCGCCATTCACGGCCCAATACATGTCTGATGTGGTGCGACACACATTGTCTGCAACGTCTTCATAACCGACGAAGTTGGCTTGTTCACCATTCGCACTGGTGTAGCTGAACTGACAAAGCGGCAGCCATTCATTGTTTTCTTTGATCGTCTGCCATTGGGTGTTCACGCGATCAGCGCTGGTGAGGGAAGCGACGTCTTGCCAGCCTTCGAGTTGCAGGTCGATGGCACTTGGCGCAGGAAGATCAAATAGGTTGCCGTAGTTGGAATACACCAAGGGATAAATCTGGCTTGGGTTATTCTCTGAAGGGTCGTAAATGCCCAACACAGTGATAACTGGCACGCCTTTCGATGTCGGTTTTGAATGGTTTGAATCAGCTTCAACATATTGCTGTGCATAGTGATCCCACTGCGAGAAGCCCGTGGTGCTATTCATGTCCAGATTATTCGAACGGTTAAACCAATCTTGTGTGATGCGAGATTGAATAGGGTGCTCCAATGTGTAATGACTGATAAGGCCCGTTCGTGGGTACTCCCCGCCGCCCATGGCTTCACGAAGAAAGCGGAACTCACCCGCAAACGGCGGCACAATTTCACCACTGTTAGGGTTTTCCATTGTCTCTGGCGCAGCAGACCAATGGATGTTGCCGATGAAGCGATTGTAGCGTGCATCCCAACCCCAGCCAGATTCCATGTCATGAATCGATGAGTTTTGTGGGTGGTGACCACGACCGAAGTTGTGGCCAAGTTCGTGTGACCACTCGTTGCCACGGGTATCGTCTAGCGTCACAATGCCGCCGCCACCGCTCCCGCCGTGCACCACAACTTTAGACGTGACAACGTCGGTCTCCGCGTTTTTCGCCAAATAGCGGCCTCGGCTATTGTGTGCCGTGATATGGCTAAATGGACGAGCCCAGCTTGCATCGCCGCCAGCGGTATCTGTGATGCCGAAGTTAGCGTTGTTAATACCAATCGAGAATAGGCGCTTGCCGATGAATTCACGCATGTCACCAGCGTGCCATCCGGGAGTTTCAAACTCACTGGCTTTGGTGTACACCTTGCCGTTTGGCAGTGTCACTTTTCGTAAATGCACGGGCGTGTAATCTGCCATCACCAGCTTAGACACAGGGATCTTCTGGAAGTAATCCGTCGCCAGATTTGGCATTTGGTTAATCATGTCATAACGATCACGCGGTTCAACCAGCATGCCAATATCGATGTTTTGAATCACCATTTCTGGTGCGCCGCCGAATACCACCATGTCGCTGTTTAGATCGCCTTCACGGCCTCGGTTGTCGCTAAAGCGCAGTGATAGACCCGGCTTCATCCATTCCCAACTCAGAGGGAAACTCCACGCGTGGTGGGAGTACACCACTTTGCTACGGCCATTGTTTAGCTGATCGGTTTTCGCCAATGCGCTCGGTGGTAGCATGGGGAAACGGCCCATGCTGACGCCTTCAAGCTCAACATCGACCCACATCTGATTAATAACTGGCTGACTCGGCGTCACCAACAACTGCGCGCTGCGATCCATGACAAGGTTCGGGTGACCCAACACCTCGTTGCCATTTGGCATCACACTGGTGTGTGTCTGTGCAAAATTAACGTGGGCACGAAGGTTACCAAGCAAGTGATTTTGTGCATCGCGGCTGTCGTTGTAGCTAAGGCGGGTTGGTAAAGTGGTAAAGCTAAACGTTTCAGTGTCGCAACTCAGCACATTGCAGCCTGTCAGCTCGACGTCATAGGTGGTTTCTGGTTCGAGATCGCCAATATAGAAACTGTTCCCTTTGGCAGAATAGTTATCAGTGATCGGTGATTGGCCTTCGTGGCGAGCGGTCAGTGCAATTGAGTATTCAGCATCATCACTTGTTGCGATCCAAGCGAGCTCTACGCCGATGTCAGACACGGATGCTGCCTGCAGCTCAGTGATCTCTGGCAGAGTCAGCGTGCCGCAATCGGACGTGACGGTGCGCAAAACCATATCGCTTTGCCAAATATAGCTACCATCATCATGTTGTGAGCCCCGTGCTGCGGGAATGTATTCTACGTAGCAGCCCGTATCATCCGACGTCATGACGCCGAATTCGCGATGCATGACATAGAAGCCGCCATTGTAAGGCACGTATTCCCAATCTGTGTCGACAAACGGGAAAGCCGTACTGTATTCACCTTTTTTATCGTTTAGCGGAAATAGGGGGTAGTTCTCGTGGTTCACCCAATATTCTTTGCCTTGGTACTGCAAAAAGCGACGACCGTTGCGCTCAACAATGTTGGCGGGGTCAAGCGCGAGTTGCTGCATCTGTTGTAGCGATGCGCGAGTTTGTTCACCCAGCGCGGTGAGTGTGGTGGTTTCCGCCAGTGTAGGCAGGCTGACAAGTGCGCTCCCAATGAGTAATGGCAACAGCTTTAATTTCATGGTTTGTCCCAGAATAATGTTATTAGAATTATGTGTTTACGGACGGGATTCTGATTGATTTATCAATAATGATGATGGGTAAATATGCAATTCATTGATCTTGGTGCAGAGTTTGTTTTTAAAATGTCGATCTTGCTTCCAGAAGGCAGGAGTTGGCGTGCTACATGCTGGCTATAAAATAAGCTTTAAATCATTAACTTAGATTGAAAATATTGAGTTGGTGTTGTTCGAGTTAACATGGCGTGTCCACTGATATTGGCGAGATTGAAGGAGCGTTGGAAAGTGTGATCATCAACGGTGCTTGATGCTGACGGTGCGGGATTTACGCGTAGATCATCGCTATTTTGTATAAAACCCGCACTTCTGAACGCAACAAGGCGCAACCGCAGCAGGCCGTGTTGGTAAACTTTTATTATCAACATTGAACGTGTGCTTCACGGAATACACGCTGAAACACCGAGCCATGGGCGAACCAATACAAGGATGATTTTCTATGCAGCTTCTCACTGGCAACCTGACGCACTTTCGTAACCCTCTATCGCATGTAGAAACGCCATATAGCGATGCCCAACGGGGTATTTTGAGTGTGAAGAATGCAGAGCAAGCCATTTCCTCGATTTCGCAATGGCCCGATTATCAGGTGACACCGCTTCATGCATTGGCCGAATGGGGCACGGCTTGGGCATGCAACTCACTGAATGGCCGTCCCATGTGCCCAATGGTGATGTGGTGCTAAAACCGGGAATGGTACTCACGCTCGAACCGGGCATGGCGTTCGCGCCTAACCGAATGATGGTGCATGAAGACAATATTGTGATCACTGAATCAGGCTGTGAATTGCTGCACGAAAGAACATGGCAGCAGATGCCGTTAATTACCGGACATGCACAGGGGTGACAGGCTTCGTCTTCCCCCTTACAGCTTACTCTGCTGAATAAGCGTACTCAGCCTCAGCACCAAGTCAGCGACATTGGAGGCTTCGAATTTCTTCATCATGTTGGCGCGATGAACCTCAATGGTGCGCAGTGAAACGCACAGGGTCTTCGCCATTTGCTGGTTGGTTTGGCCTTTTAGGACCTCTTTCAGCACCTCTTTTTCGCGCTCGGTCAGGCTGTTGTATTTATTTTCTACGCTAACGTGGCCTTTGCGCTGAAAAGAGTGTGTCAGCGCCTTGTCGATGGCTTTGGCCAGTTTGTCGCCATCGACGGGTTTTTGAAAGAAATCGACTGCACCATCTTTGAGTGCATCGACTGCCATTGGCACATCGCCATGCCCGGTTAAGAAGATGATGGAAAGCGGACTTCGCGCCTCGTTCAATAAGGTTTGCAGTTCCTGTCCGCGCATTTCAGGCATGCGGCTGTCCAGCACAATACAACCTGGCTGATGAATATCAATATGATCGAGAAAGGCTTGCCCTGAGCTGAAATCTTGAATCGTTAAGCCGTAAGTTTCCAACATAAAAACCAGCGACTCTCGTACCGCGTTTTCGTCATCCACCACATAAACGGGGCCAGTGTTGGAATTCATCATGCTTGTTCTCTCTTGAGGGGGATGACCACCGTGACTTCGCAGCCATTCGGGCGGGCAGGTTGGATCATCAAATGCCCATGGTGTGATTCAATGACATCACGGCAGATTGCCAGTCCAAGTCCAAGACCGTCCTGCTTGGTGGTGAAGAAGGGTTCTTTTACCGTTTTCTCACAGGCTTCCAGGCCCACGCCATTATCTTCAACGCGAATAACAATGTCATTTTCGCCATAGAGAAGCTCGACGCTGACCATTGGCCGCTGTTCCCAATCCAGATTAGCAAGACACGCTTCTTTGGCATTTCGCAGTACATTGAGCATGACTTGTTGCATGCCAATGTAATCAAATTCGCCTTGTATTGGCGTGCCTTCAACCGTGAACTTCAAGCCAATTTTCAGTGCTTGAAAATCAAACTCGATAAGCTCTAACGATTCACTGACAAAGGCTGCTGGGTCACAGATAACCCGCTCGCTCGGAGTGCGTTTTATTAAGCTTCTTAAGCGCTGAACAATGTCACTGGCAACGCCCACTTGCTGGTGGATCTTGCCCAGAAATGGCGCGAGCTCTTCCGCGGTCATACCTTGATCTAACCGCCGTTGAATACCTTCGGAATAGTTCTTTATCGTACTTAATGGCTGATTAATTTCGTGGGCAATGCTGCTGCCTAGCTCGCCGACAATCATGGTGCGCTGGGCATGTTCCAGCATGGTGTTCTTTTCTTTTAAATCAAACAACGTGCGTTCCAAGTCCTTCTTGCTGCGGTTGAAATGGTATTCAAGCCAGAAGTGGTACACGTTGAGCAGAACAAGAAAAATCACGATGGCAAAGGTGATGAGTTGGTTTTTGGTCAGCCACTTGAATAGGCCCTGTTGCCAGCTTTCTTGCAGCGGGTGCATGTCAAGGTGTTGAAACACTTTGTCTACACGCATCGAACTGGCGGGCAGTGTCCAGCCAATGTTACCTGCCGCGGCTGCCGCTTTTGAATATTCAGGGAGTGACAATAAGGCCTGAGTGACTTTTTTACCGATCTCGTTCGATGCGCGTTCCGTTTTGGTCAGTGTCCAGTTTGGATAAAGCGCCGTTGTGACAGCGCATACCGAATCATGAGGGTGTTTACGGTCAAGTACACGAAGTTGATGACGTTTTAGTAAGCCTTCTTTGGCCATACTTTCCAGCGTACAGGCAGGCACAATCGCCACATCCAGTGTCTTATCCAGCACATCAAGCAGCAGTTTGTCTGTTGGTGGCCCCGTGAACGTGATGTTTTTGTAGAAAGCCCGACTGAACAAACCGCTTTTATCCAGCTCATACCGCAGTGCCAAAAATCCGCCAAATGCTTTTTCAGAAACTGCTGCGACTGACGCATGCTCAATATCCCTCAATGTTTTATAAGGCGAGTCGTCGTGCACGACGACCACCGAGGCGATGGAATGGGTTGCATTACTGCTGTAGGCAGTTTTCTGCGTGGCGAGCCAGTTAAGCGGATATTGGCGGGCAATATTGGTCGCCTGTCCTGGGCTGGTCAGCAGAAAGTCGAGTTGATTGTGTCGGAAAGCATCATCTAACTCGTCGAAATCGTACGTGTGGATATCAAATGTTGTATTTGGAATTTGAGATTCTAGCCATTTCAACGTTGGAAGCCACGCGGCTTTGGCATGGTCGTCTCCACGCAACGCAAGTACGCCAACATCATAATGCTGAATAACATTAGCTCGCACCGGACAGGCGCAAAAACAGCTAAAACTGACGACGAAAAGTAAAACGGCCTTGATGCTAAACAGGGGCATCAGGCGCACTAAATATCCAGACAAAAGGGAGGACCGTTAGAGGGCAAACTCGATTGGCGGGAATGATACCTGAAATAACCGCTTTCTTTATGTTGTTTTAGATCAAATTAGTGTCGATATTGTGGTTTACCACAATATCCGTCAGCCCTTCAAAAACGCACAATCCGTGCTACTGGCTCTTAGCGGCCAACTCAATTATTTATAGCGTGATGCTTTTCAACGTGTGGCACTAAAAAACAATAACTCAGCCTCCCAGTAAAGCGTCATGTCACCGATTTCAATCTGCTCAGTGATGAGCGAAAAAATTTAAACAATATTGGAATGATGTGATGAAGAAATCGACAATTGCAATGGGTGTGCTAGCTACTGCAATGGCAGCAGGCTACGTAGGATATACCTCAATGTTCGGCGCACAAGCCGTCACCGTAAGTGCAGACGTATTGAACGAAAAATTCAATGCGTATGCTAACCCTGAAGCCTTTATTTCTGCGCAAGATCTGAAAAGCATCATGGGCACGGGTGCAGATGTTGTGGTCATTGGTGCACTTAACCCAATGAAACCTGATGCGCCAATCGAAGGCTCTTTCTCTATGTGGCGTAATGACTACTCTGCAGCAGACGGCGCCTATGCATTTGACGGCATGCGCAATTCTGTCGATGAAATGGAAACGCTGCTAAGCCAGTACGGCGCGACGCCTTCTTCAACCATCATTGTTTACGCTGCTAACTCTCACCACGATGCTGCTCGCCTTTTCTGGCAAATCAAAAATCTAGGCCATGACGATGTTCGCTATCTTGACGGTGGTTTGAACGCATGGATTGGCGAAGGCTACCCAACGGGCAATGCTAACCCGACCGTGACGGCAAGCAATTACGAAGCGCCTGCACCGCAATCAGTAGAGAACGGATTAGCCACACTAGAGATGGTGATCGATGCACAATCTTCTGAAGATTGGGTGATCCTAGATACGCGCGGCGCTCAAGAATTTGATGGTTCTACCACCGTATCGGGGGCATTCGGTCCTGGCACGATTCCTGGCAGTGTTCATATCAACTGGACCCAAGCCCTGAACGAAGACAGCACGCTGAAAAGCGCTGAAGAGCTAACAGCACTTTATGGCGACGTGATCAAAGGCAAGAAAGTCATTGCTTACTGCCAGTCTGGTGTTCGTTCTGCACACACTCAAATGGTACTGGAAGAAGTACTGGGTGCAGAAGGTATCTACAACTACGACGGTTCTTGGATTGAATACAGCTACGCCCACTACGAGCAATCACGCGCTGACGTGGCGGTACAAAACGGCAAAAGCTAATTGCGAATGAGTAAGACGGTGGGTCGGTGTGTTGCTGACCCCTGCGTCATGTAACGGATACAAAAAGAATTCAACTTCTACTGGAAGCATAAAAATAATGAGCAATGTAATCTTTAGCCAAAAACTCTATGACGCGGCACAACGCGTAGTAGATGGCTGTATGGGCGATGCAGATCCAGCATGTCAAACAGCATGTCCAATGCACACTGATGTTAAACAGTATGTGCGTCTGGCCGGTGAAGGTAAGTATCAAGAAGCACTTGATACCATTCGCGGAAAGTTGTTTTTGCCACAAACACTGGGCCGCATTTGTGCGCACCCATGTGAAGCGGCATGTCGTCGTAACACAGAATACGGTCAAGCAATCAGCGTGGCGGGCATTAAGCGCTTCGTTGCTGAAAAAATGGATAATAAAGAAAACTGGGATCTTGCCGTTCTTAACCCAACGGGTAAGAAAATCGCGATCATCGGTGCGGGCCCTGCGGGTGCACAAGCGGCAATCGAGCTGCGTCGCAAAGGTCACAGTGTCACCATTTTTGAAAAACTGAGCGTATACGGCGGCATGATGCGTGTCGGTATACCCGAGTACCGTCTGCCACGTAATGTGATTGATTTCGAATACAGCTACCTAGATATGCTGGGCATTGAAACCAAGTTCGGTGTGGAAATCGGCAAAGACATCACTTTCGAAGAACTGCGCAATACCCATGATGCCGTTGTTCTGGCGCACGGCGCGCACATTGGTTCAATCATTCCTCTGCCGGGTCACAAAGCAGAAGGTGTGTTCTCAGCGGTTGAATACTTGAAAGAAGTCTCTGAAACCCGTGCGTTCCCGCGTGCTGGTAAGCGTGTGATGGTTATTGGTGGCGGCGACGTTGCGATGGACTGTGCACGTTCTTCATGGCGCATCGGTGCAGATGAAGTGCACCAGTGTTCACTGGAAAGCATGGAAAATCTGCCAGCAAGCCACGTTGAAATTGAAGAATCGCTGGAAGAAGGCGTGTCATTCAACGCAGGTTGGGGTCCAATCTCTATCGAAGAGAAAGACGGCAAAGTGTTCTCTATCACACTGAAGCGTGTACTTTCTATTCTCGACGCAAACGGTAATTTTGCACCGAGCTACGCAGACGAAACCCGTGTTATTGAAGTCGACACCGTGTTATTCGCAACAGGTCAAATTGTTGCCGACATCACTGATGGTGCTCTTGAGCAAACCCGTGGCGGTCGTTACGTGGTTGATAAGAATACGATGGCAACCTCAGTGGCGGGTGTGTATGTAGCGGGCGATGCCTGTGGCGGTAACATCGTGATTGAAGCGATGGCGCTAGGCCGTAAAGCGGCAATGAGCATTGAGCGCCAATTCGCAGGTCGTCCTTTAGAAGAAGGTCGTGATTTCCAAGATGAGTACAGCTACGCATCTCGTCTGGACGTTCCACTACCAAAAGGCACTGTAGATGTTCCACGTCTGCATGGCGAACTGCGCGATGCGGAAGAACGCAAACGCGACTTCGCACAAGTTGACTTCGGCTTTACCCAAGAGCAAGTGAAGCAAGAGTCTACGCGCTGTCTGCAATGTAGTTGCAAACTGTGTATGAGCGAGTGCGTCATGATGAACGACTTCGGTGATTGTCCGAAGACGCTGTTCGGTGACTTCGTTAACAAGAAAGAGATGGATCCGCTGCTGGCTTACTCTTGTAACGCTTGCGACCAGTGCACCATCGTCTGCCCGAAAGATTACCCAATGAAGGAAATCTTCCTTGGTGCGCGTGTTGATTTCGTGAATGCGAACAATGGCGAATCACCAATGAAAGGCCACAAGGCGATCAATATGCACCAGAAGCTGGGCTTCTCGAAACTCTTCACTATGGCTAAACGCGCGGTAACGACAAAATGACCAATAAAGTATTTATGCCAGGATGCAGCCTGCCATCCTACTCACCAGAAGGCGTTGCTGCGATTGCTGCACACCTGAAAAATGTATTCCCAGAAATGGGTGCAGTTCAGAAATGTTGCGGTAAACCTACTGCGGCAATTGGTCAGGCTGACAAGTTTAAAGAGCGTTACGGCGAGCTACAGGCTGACTTTGACAAACTTGAAGCAGAACAAGTTATTGTGGCGTGCCAGAGCTGCTACGGCATGATCAAAAAATCGGGTGGCAAGCAAAAGCCGTTGTCGCTATGGAAACTGCTACCGGAAATCGGCCTTCCACCAGAGTTGGTTGGTAAAGCAAAAGACAGTGATGTGGTATTTACCATTCACGACTCTTGCTCTACCCGCTACGAAAGCGAACTTCAAGACGGTATCCGTTGGATCCTGAACGAGCTGGGCTATAAAACTGTTGAACCTGAATTCACTCGCGAAAACACACGTTGCTGTGGTTTCGGTGGCATGGTGGTTCCAGCGAACCCTGATGTGGCGAACCGCGTTGTTCAACGCCGTGTTGATGAGTTCCAAAGCGATCACGTTGTGGTTTACTGCGCAGCATGTCGCGCGTCCATGATGGGTGTTGGTCAAAACTCATGGCACATTCTGGATCTGATGTTTGGTCCTGTTGTGATGAAAGACTCACCCGCACCGGTCAACGTATTGGCAAGCCCAGTGAAAGCATGGTTCAACCGTTATAAGTCCAAAGCGGCTCTGATCAAGTGCGTGTCACTGTAACTATCAGTCACGTTAATTATTGGCCAGTCTAGCGCGTTAACATCATCAATCACTTTGCGTTCCCCCGCGTGTTGATGATGTTGGCGAGAAGCTTGATCTAGCCAAGGTCTTGCCTTCTTTGGCAAGACACTGTCGAATTCGTTTTTATTGGGTAACACATAATGAAATTTGTAAAAATTGGTTTGTTCGCTTTGGCGATCGCAGCGATTGTTTTCGTGGCAAAGCAAACAGGCATTCTTGAAATAATCACTGACATCAAGAGCTTGCAAGCGTGGATCGCAGGCTTCGGCGCGATGGGCTACGTTGTGTTCATTGCAGCATTCGTGTTTGCGTGTGTTTTCTTGCTACCGGGCAGTGCATTCACCATCGTAGCGGGCATTGTTTTTGGCCCAATCAAAGGTGGCATATTGGCGCTGTTCTCTGCAACGCTAGGTGCGGTTGTGGCGTTCGTGGTTGCCCGTTTCTTGCTGCGTAACACCATCATGAAGAAGTTTGGTGACAACCCAATCTTCAAGAAAATTGACCAAGGTGTGGCGCAAAACGGGACGAGCTTCCTCATCCTGACGCGTCTGGTTCCTGTGTTCCCATTCAGTCTGCAAAACTACGCATACGGCCTGACCAGTTTGAACCTTGGTACTTACGCGCTGGTTTCTCTGATCACCATGGCGCCGGGTGCATTCATTTTCGCTTACATGGCGGGTGACATCGCAACGAACGGCGTATCAGCCATGTTGCTAGTTAAGTTCGCAGGTGCAGGTTTGGTGTTGTTCGGTATGTCGCTTATCCCGAAATACATTGCTAAGAAAAAAGGCATCAACATGGAAGAATTAGCGAAATAACTTGCGCTAGTTTCTGAAGTGAATATTGTGTCGTCCCTTGCTACACGTAAGGGACGATTTTTGCATTTATATCCTTCAATAAAATGCAGAAAACCCAATAAGAAAATAAGACCGAATTCGATGAAAAAACTGATTTCTGCCATTGCATTGCTCACTGCCTCTTGTGTCGCTTTCGCCACTGATCTCGATAACTGGCAACAGATCGAAGAAGACGCTGTTGGGCAACACGTCTATTTCCACGCATGGGGTGGAAATCAGGAAATAAACCGTTACCTGCATTGGGCAAAGCAAGAAGTGCAACGCCGTTATGGCGTGACGCTGCATCACGTAAAAGTGGCGGACATTACCGAAACCACCACACGTTTGATCGCCGAAAAAGCGGCGGGGAAAACCCAAGGCGGCAGTGTCGACCTGATGTGGATTAACGGCGAAAACTTTAAATCACTGAAAGACAGCCAATTACTGTTTGGCCCGTTCGTGGACAAGCTGCCGAGTTGGACATTCGTTGACCAGTCTTTGCCTGTGACCGTCGATTTCTCTGAGCCTACCGAAGGATTAGAAGCGCCTTGGGGCATGGGGCAGTTAGTGTTTGTTCACGATGAAGAAGAACTGGCTAACCCGCCACGTTCATTCACTGCAATGCTCAGTTACGCCCAAGCACACCCGAACCGCATCACGTATCCAGGTCGCCAGAGTTTCATGGCACCAGTTTTTTGAAATCGCTGTTGATTGAATTGACCAGCAGCGATGAACGTTTGCAGCGACCCGTGTCTGAGGCGGATTATGCGTCGGTCACGACACCGTTGTGGACGTACTTAGACGCGTTACATCAAGTCGCGTGGCGCGGAGGCAAGCAGTTCCCAGCAGGCACAGCCGAAACCTTCCAATTGCTGGATGATGGACAAATCGATCTTGCCATCACTTTCAACCCAAATGCGGTGTACGCTGCGCATGCCTCGGGTAATTTAGCCGAATCGACTCGCGCCTATGCGTTTGATTCTGGCGCCTTGTCGAACATTCATTACCTTGCTGTTCCGTGGAATGCGAATGCCAAAGCAGGCGCGTTAGTGGTGACTAACTTTCTACTTTGCCCTGAAGCGCAATCACGCAAAGGGAACATTGAGATCTGGGGCGATCCCTCAGTATTGAGAACGGAGTACCTGTCTGGCTCTGCCAAAGAGAACACGCCATTTAAATCTATTGCTGAAACCCACCCGAGTTGGCAAAGCGCCATCGAGAAAGAGTGGCTGACACGTTACGGAAGCTAGATTTGATGTTACGCGCGCTCTATTTAGTTATCGTCATTTGTTGCGTTCTGCCGACCGTGTTTGGGCTAGTGGGCGTCTCTTTGTCTTCACTCGGCTATATTCCGCCGCTGGGCATGCATCATCCGTCGTTGGACGGCTTCGCCATGGTGTTTGATTGGCAAGGTGTGTGGCGCTCCATCAGCATGACGGTGTATTCCGCCGTTGCGAGCACCTACCTTGCTTGTTTGATCACTTTTGCTGTTTTGCAGGCCACTTGGGGCACTGCGTTTTGGCGTAAAGTTGAAGTTTCGTTATCGCCATTACTTGCGGTTCCTCATGTGGCGTTTGCGATTGGTTTTGCTTTCTTGTTCGCGCCAACAGGGATGGGCACACGCTTACTGCATGAATGGTTTGCCTATGATTCCGCGGCGCAGGGCGTGGCTGATCTCGCGCGGGTGATCAACGACCCGCATGCGCTCGGCATGATCCTGATGTTGGCATTGAAAGAAGTGCCGTTTCTATTGTTGATGAGCATTTCGATTTTGCAGCAAGTGAATGTGAGCCAAATTGAAAAAGTGTCAGCATCTCTTGGCTACAGTCGCGCACAAGCGTGGTGGAAGTGTGTGCTGCCGCAATGGCTGACCAAGCTGCGTTTCCCAATGCTGGCGGTCATGGCATATGGCCTGTCTGTGGTTGATGTGGCGTTGATCATTGGGCCGACCAATCCGCCCACTTTTGCGGTGTTAGTGTGGCAATGGTTTAACGATCCGGATTTAACTTTACTCCCACGTGCATCCGCCGGTGCTGTCGTGCTGTTTGTGATTTCCCTGATATTGATCGGCCTTGCGCGTTTCATCGAGTGGTCAATCACTAAAGGGTTGAGGTCGTGGCAATACGCAGGGCGACGTGGATTTGCCCTGCCGGGTAAAACCGTATTCTTGGGGTTACTTGTCATGTCTGTGTCTATGATGCCGCTGATGTTGTTGTGGAGCGTTGCCCAACGTTGGCGTTTCCCTGATTTATTGCCAAGCCGATACAGCCTGCGTTTTTGGGAATTCGAATGGGCGTCCATTGTTGGCACCATTGAGCAGAGTATGCTGATCGCGTTGATTTCAGCCACCACCGCCTTGGTGATGGCATTGCTTGCTCACGAATATCGTCTGCGTTACCGCTTGCAGGTACCGGGCTACATCATCGCTATTCCTATGTTAATTCCTCAGCTTTCCATTTTGTTTGGCATGCAGGTTGCGACCTTGTACGTCAGCGGTGACGCGCATTTCTTGTGGGTGTGTTGGGCGCATGTATTTTTCGCTTTCCCGTATGTTTACTTGTCGTTAGATGGCCCGTGGCGCAGTTACAACGAAGGCTTTACGCGTGTTGCTTTGAGTCTGGGTAAATCGCCGCTGCATGTTTGGTTGAATGTGAAACTGCCGATCCTACTTCCTGCGATTGTGTTCGCGTGGGCGATTGGGATCAGCGTCAGTCTCGCGCAATACCTCCCTACACTGGTACTCGGTGCGGGTAGAATCAGCACCTTGACCACAGAAGCGGTGGCGCTCTCAAGCGGGTTCGATCGACGTGTTACGGCGGTCTATGCCATTTGGCAGGCGTTATTGCCGCTGCTATTTTTCTCATTTGCGATATTTGTCAGCCACTTACAGGTCAAATATCGTCGACTTTCAATCAAAGGGTTATTGCCGAATGAGTATTTGTCTCGAAAACCTCGCCATTCGTAAAGCCTCTGGCGAGACGCTGTTTTCGTCGCTCAATATGTGCGTTGAAAAAGGGGATATCCTTTGTCTGATGGGCCCCAGTGGTTGTGGTAAATCAACCCTGTTGGATGCGGTTGCGGGGCATTTGTCCGATGAATTTCGTTATTCAGGCACCATCACCTTAGACGGCGTGGCGCTAGATAACATGCCAGCGCATAAGCGTGACGTGGGTATTTTATTTCAAGATGACTTGTTGTTTCCCCACTTGAGTGTGTGGGAAAACCTAGCGTTTGCATTGCCTGATGCCATTAAAGGCGCTGAGCGAAAAGAACGTGCGATGCAAGCACTGAAAAATATCGCCCTCACTACATTGGCAGATTCATTTCCCGATCAGATCTCGGGCGGTCAGCGAGCACGCATTAGCTTAACGCGTATGTTGTTGGCTAAACCCAAAATAGCGTTGCTGGATGAACCTTTCAGCAAGCTCGACAAAGATCTGCGTACCCAATTTCGTGATTGGGTGGTTGAACAACTCAAAGACGCGAACATTCCTGCATTGATGGTGACACACGATATGGCTGACATTCCTCCGGGCAGTCAGCGTCTCACTTGGCCTTGGAATGCCGCGCAAGAGGAACACGTTTATGCTTGATAGCATCGGAATTAAAGCGGTGCGTTGGCCGTTATCGCGAGCCGCAGAGTGGGCCGATAAGTGGGGCATCAGCGCCAATCAAACCACAGTCACGGGTTTTGCAATTGGCGCCATGGCGTTGCCGGCTTTAGCGTTTGAAAACTATGCGTTGGCTTTGCTGTTCATTTTAATTAACCGTGTCATGGATGGGCTAGATGGCGCAATAGCGCGCATTCAAGGGGTGACTGACGCAGGCGGTTTTCTCGATATCAGTCTCGATTTTCTGTTCTATTCGCTGGTACCGTTTGGCTTTGTGCTGGCCAACCCTGATCAAAATGCCATCGCAGGCGCATTTTTGATTTTCTCCTTCATTGGCACAGGAAGTAGCTTCTTAGCGTTTGCCATTATGGCGAACAAACAGGGCATCGACGATCCCGTCTACAAAAACAAATCGCTCTATTACATGACAGGATTAACCGAAGGGTCTGAGACTATTCTGTGCTTTATCCTGATGTGTGTGTTCCCTGCACATTTTATGGAAATTGCCTGTGTGTTTGGTGCCATGTGTTGGTTCACCACGGGGTCACGGATTTTCAATGGCTACCAAACCTTGGCAAAGCAAATCGTCTAGCGCCCTCGAATCAAGCGGTGATTAGAGAGTTACATACCTGAGTAAAACTGTGATAATGCCGCGCTTAAATCTATGACCATGAATCGCCGCTCCGTTCGTTTTAAAGAAGGTGCGCCGTTTAACTCATTAGGAACTTCATCTATGCGTGCTTTTGTATTACGAGCCCGATCTACTTCTGTGGATAGTCAGCAAGTGCTGGCATCGGTCGGCCAGGAAGCTCATACCGAGATTTTGGCTCACACCTTAATGAACGCTATCTTTGTGGCGCAATCTCACCGTGAAGATGTGGTCGTGTATCTGGTGCTGGAAAAGACGCAAGATTACTCACGAACAATTCGTTTTAACGCGAATGAACTGACCAACGTTGGCGGATTTCATGAGCAAGCGTTATTGGCCAAAGTCGCCAGAGCGTTAGATGCTTCGAAAGGCATGGGTAAAGAACAAGAACGAGACGTTGAGCCAGGTATCTCTGTTCGTACCGTCAGCTTTGAAAAGCTGGTACAAGAACTATCAGAAGAATATCAATTGTTCATGATGGACAAAAAAGGTACGCCTATTCGTGAACAAACGTTTCCTGCGAACTGCTGCTTCTTGTTAACCGATCACCTGCCTATGCCGAAGAAAAGCTTCAACAGCTTAAAACGCCTTGGTGCAGAGAAGATCAGCCTTGGGCCAAAAATGATCTTCGCCTCTCAATGTGTGGTATTGATCCATAACGAGTTGGACCTTTCTGAATAATCGCAATCTGCGGTCATGCTCAGTGTTGAAATTGATGAATACGCACCTTCGGGAGCGTATTTTTTTGTCTGCTCATTTCAGGAAACTTTTGTCTTATAAATAAAACGTTATGTGCGCATTTGACTATGCTTATTCAGATGGGTAACTAAGGAATCGAGGCACATGGATTTTATCAATTTCAAAGTGGGACAAAAGACCGTCGCACTCAAAATCTTGGACATTCTCCTGACCGAGCAATATGAAGAGAACCTCACTCAACTTCCTAATGACCGCGAGAGCTTTCTTGGTATCAAGGATTTCATGGGTAAACCTGTTCCCATTTTTGACTTGGGTTTGATCCTAAACCGCGTGGCGACCAAAGACACCAACAACGATCTGATTGCGTTACTTTCTGCTCGCGAACAAGACCATGTGGATTGGCTGCGTGATTTGCAATTGACTATCCATGAAGGCGTGCCATTTACCAAAGCTCGAGACCCACACAAATGCGCATTTGGCCGCTGGTACGATACTTATAAGCCAGAAAATGAAGAGTTCGCGGAGATCTTGGCGAAATTCGATGACCCACATCGCAAGCTCCATGAGTTGGCCGATGAAGTGTTGGACATGCTAAAAGCAGGCAAACAACAAGAAGCGAAAGACGCCTACAGACGAGAAGAACGCTCAACGTATGCGCGCCTGATCCGCTTGTTTGAATCTGCTCGCGAACAACTCACGCTCGATTACAAACCTATCATTGTATTCACCACCAAGGACGGAATGAACCCGAGCATTGGTTTACTTGTAGATAAAGTGGAAGACAATGTGTCAGTGGTTGAAACCGATATACAACCACTGGAAGAGTTGGTGAAAGTCGGTTTTGACGTGGACGCGCAAACCAAAAAACTGATGCGCGGGCTGATCAAACACAAACAATCTCATAGCTTGATCCTTGATCCCACCGCTATCTTCTTAGATACCTCTGTAGATGAAGATACGCCGCCAGTGCAAGATGAACCGCCACTAGAACATGCTGGCTAAGGCTGAATTCAGGTAAGGCGTGCTATTTTTCGAACATCGTTGAAATAGCACGTTTATGAATTTATCCAACTGACACCGTTACGCTATACGATTATTCGCCATCCAATGTTATCCAGCCAGCCCTGCCATTCCCCCTTCCAACGACGGCACATACGTAAATCCCATCACCTGCAACGATTGACAAGCGCAATGATTGAACTGTGAACCATGTCGGAGTCTTTTTGAAACAGGGTGTTATGAGTGAGGTCGGTATGGTTTATTGGTGTTTGGGTATAATAATGGGTAGGGAAACAACGATGCCAAAGTATCAGTTCTTTTGTAAACCAGAATCAAATCGTAAAGAGTTCACCTATATAGACATGGGCTCTGACACCTTTGTCAGCGAAAAAGATCAGCTCTTACAGATTGGCTTTGAAGTTGAAGATGATGTGATTTATGCCGACTCCCCAAAAGATGCCATCGAAAAGTTTAAGTCAAACTTTTGTGCGCCTTTAGAAGATTATGCAAATTCAACGTCTGCAGGTGGGATAGCGACATTTGTTTATGAATCGGCGAAAGCACTTAAGTTGTACATGGCTAAAAAGTAATCATGAAATCTACAGGAATATTGGCCTATCTTGCTATCTCAACGCAATGGGCATGAAATTTAACCCAGAGAGGCCAATATTCCTGCAAGTGATTGAATCAACCGTTTGATTGAGTGACACGCTGGTAGAGGGAATCTTTCATCACTGATCTTTCATGTTTTAGCTGATGCATCGCATCATCCCCAATTGGGGCGCCTTGCAGTTCGAGAGTGCGGATTTCTTTGTCTAGTGCGTTGTATTTTTTGTTGTCGGTGGCAAAGGTAGCATCCGACTCGACAAGTTGATTTATGCGATCTTCAAGTTCTGGAAAATCATTTAGCAGTGAGTGTTTTTCGCCTAGCATACAAACTCCTTTTGAGTGGGATTTCACTAGCTGAAGTGTAGCAGGCGATGGCGCAGTATTTGTTACTGAGACTGTTCAATACTCTACTTTATCAACGATCTTTCGCAGCAAAGAGACTAACTGCTCGGTTTCGTTAGGGCTTAAATCAGCCAGCAATGCTTGGTTTACCGCTAAAGGCAATGGCGAGATAACCGCTTGTAAATCTATGCCTTTATCAGTGAGATAGATTCGGTAGTTACGGCGACTTTCCGGATCAGTGCGGCGCTCGACTAACCCCAGCTTTTCAAGCTTATCTAACGTGCGTGTGGTGGTGGAGCTTTCTACTTTGGCCTTTTTCGCGATCTGCCGTTGGGTAACACCTTCTTCTTCCCACAGACACATCAACGTTGGCCACAGTGCCACAGTCAGACCATGTTCTTTTAAGGCTGCATCTAGCTCCTTTTCAGCTTGTCCCGCTACTACATTTATCAGCCAGCCAAAGCTGTTCTGGCGATTAAATTCGCTCATCGTTATTCTCTTTTAGTGCCATACGTCGACGTTGTTTGCTATGCAAATGCGGGGTACAGAAAAACACTGATCAATCCACCGATACTGGCAAGTAGTATACCAGCACGTAGATTGGAACGAAAAAACACACTCAAGGTGTTAGTCAGTGCTGGTTGCTTACCTGTGAGCATCGCTTTCACTAAAGGCTTGCCGCGTAAGTTATAGATGACGATCGCCAAGAGATGAAGTGCGACGCAAGCTAAAAGCAAATAAGCCAAGGTCGCATGGACGGAAATCAGAAGATCCATGTCATATAACAGGCTGTCTTCGTGGATATACGCATCAAAATATCCCCCCATCGATAACCCAACAAAACATTGCGCGAGGAGCAGAGACAACAACGTTATCACCATCCAACCACCTGCTGGGTTATGACCGACACCATGATGAGAGTGACCGCCATTTAGATAATTGATGACGGTTTTTGGCGAGCGCACAAACTGGCGGAATCGACTGGTTTCGCTACCAAAGAATCCCCACAGTACACGCCATGCCAAGAGTGTTGCTAACGCGAGACCAAACAATTCATGCGGTCCATTACCGAAAAATCCGCTGAGGGCGAGAAGGGTAAACAGCAATGCCTGTAGCCAGTGATAAAGGCGGGTAGGCAGATCCCATATCTTCATGTTCTGTATCCGATCATTGTGGATTGACAGTAATTTACACTGCAATTGTTGCTTATGCAATGATTGTGATGTAAATTGTTTTTGTCTTTTAAGTAAGCACGAAGATGATAGGGGGTAGGTGTACAGGCTAGAAGCCTTTTCGCGTATTTAATGCACATTCATCGAGCTTATCAACACTCAAATTGAAACAAGCCATTACGGCCTAAAAAGGATGTAAAGAAATGCGTAAACCAATCACGTCTGTTGGACTGATTTCTGCGGGTCTATTGATGGTGGCAAGTGCAGTGGCAGGTGACTTCTCACAACAAATCGATGAGCGACAAAAAGGTTTTCTGTCATTCGCTGACAATCTCCAAGCGATGAAAGAAATGGAAGACGGTAGTGATTCGGATTGGGCGCAGATAAAAACGTTGGCGCTGAAAAATAGCGAAACGATAGCGACACTGCCCGCGCTGTTTCCTGAAGGAAGTGATGTCGGTAGCCGAAGTCGTACAACGGTTTGGAACAAGTGGAATAAGTTCGAACAAGATCTCTCAACGCTCGATATGCAGTTTGCTGACATGGCTTCAGCGGCTGAAGCACAGGATGTTAAAGCGTTGAAAAAAGCATTTAAAGCCGCAGATCGCAGCTGCAAAAGCTGTCATCGCGGGTTTCGCACTAAACGATAAGAGGACAGTGAGATGAATCGGCAAACATTGGTGTTAATCCACCGCACGGCAGGCGCTTTGGCGTTTTTGACGGTTGCGAGCTTTTTCACATCAACACTGTTTGCCGAACTCTCTGGTGTGCAGCACCACATAGTGACGGTAAAGCAGGCGATTTTATGGTGTATCCCTTTGTTGATCCTATCAATGATGTTGACTGGGGTGAGCGGCAATAAGCTTTATCCGTCAAAAGGCAAAGGCGTGATTGGCGCTAAGCAAGGCCGTATGAAAGTCGCGGCAGCCAACGGTCTACTTGTGATGCTTCCCTCTGCCGTGTTTTTGTACTTTAAAGCCGTTTCGCAGGAATTTGATGGTTACTTTTGGGCGGTACAAGCCATTGAGTTAGTCGGCGGTGCCATCAACCTGACTATGATTGGTTTGAACATTCGTGACGGACTGTCGCTGAAACGAACTAAGAACCCAAGGACAAAACAATCAGCATGAGAAGACGTTAACTTTCACGCGGCTATTGCTTTTTAGGCAACCCAAAACAGCACCGAATCGGTACTGTTTTTGGGGTGTCTTTGCTACTGTCCGTTGGGTTAGATCGCCTATCAGAGCGCTTCAATCGCGGCTTTCATTCTGCGTATCGCTTCTTCCAACGTTTTGCGCGTGCAGCCGAAATTCAGCCTGACAAATTGTCGATTACCAAAATCTAACCCTGGTGATAAGCCAACGCCGGCTAGTTCAAAGAAACGAAATGGGTTATCGACGGGTAATTGGCTGCAATCAATCCACGCTAAATAGGTGGCTTCAATGTGCTCTAGCTTTAAGCCGGGTAGGGTATTAATTTCTCGCATCAGATAGTCTCGGTGCCCCGCCAAATATGCCAGTTGTGCTTGTAACCATGCTTCTCCATGTTCATAAGCGGCTTCTGCGGCGGTAAAGGCAAGAAGGCTCACGCCCGGTACAATACCGCGTTTGACTTTGTTAAAGCGCACCCGAATGTCAGCGTTAGGAATGATGGCGATAGACGCTCCCAATCCGGCGATGTTGAAGGTTTTGCTCGGCGCCATTAGCGTCACACTGCGTTGTGCTGCACTGTCACTTAAGCTGGCGAACGGAATGTGTTTGTGTTCGTTGTCCAAAATCAGGTCGCAGTGAATTTCATCAGAGCAGACGAGCAAGTTATGTTTTTCCGCAAAAGCCAGCGTTGCTTCGAGCTCGTCACGTCGATAAACCGTGCCGCCGGGATTAAGCGGATTACACATTTGCAGCAGTCCGCCTTTGTCTGTTAGCTGATTCGATACGCCCAGCAGGTCTGGTAACCATCTGCCGTTTTCTAATACCACAGGTGCTTTGATCAGCGGACGTTCCGCTAGCTTGGCGGATGAGATAAACGGCGGGTAAATAGGGCTAGGGCTAATGATGGTTTGCCCTTGCTCGGTCAAGGCGCGTGCTGCGATGTTCAGGCCGCAAACTAGACCCGGTAAATACACCACCCATTCAGGCTGAATGTGCCAATCATAGCGTTCAGCCATGCGGGCAACGAAGATCTCGGTGAGCCTTTCTGGCGCATGGGTATAACCAAATACACCATGAGCGATGCGTGCGTGCAGGGCGTCTAAAACGGCAGGTGGTGATTGGAAGTCGCTATCAGCGACCCACATAGGAAGAATATCCTGACCTTTGTATTTGTCCCATTTATCGCTGCTGGTGGCAGTGCGATCGAGTTCGTTGTCGAAATCAAAAACAGGCTGACTAGCTTCCATTACGCGTCCTTACGTCCTAACGTTTCTGTGCATTTAGAGAGCAATTAGCTTACTTAACGCGATGGTTGAGGGTAAAGGGAAATTAGTTTTAAGATATTGATGTGTGAATACACAGATATAATTGCGGTGGCTTGGGTATCAGAGAGGCTTGGAAAAAAATCGGGCATTTGCCCGATTCACTTATTTCTGTTGGAGTGTGTCTCCAAAATGCATTCTGGCATAGTCGACACGTTCTTCTGGCGTGTGCGGTGTGGCTGAGGTGCCAAGGTGTTCAATATGACGCAACCTTGGCAGCAACCCGCAGCCATTGGCAATTTGTATCGCCAAGCCTGGACGTGCATTGAGCTCTAGGACCATTGGGCCTTGTTCTTTATCAAGTACCATATCGGTGCCGATATAACCAAGGCCTGTCATTTCCCATGCACTGGCAGCAAGTACGAGCAGTTGTTCCCAGTGAGGCACTTTAAGCTCACTGAGCGGTCTACCTGTATCAGGGTGGCGCTCAATGGGGCGGTTAAACTGCACCGCGCGCACGGCGTTACCTGTCGCAATGTCAATGCCGACACCTACTGCGCCTTGGTGAAGGTTTGCTTTACCGTCAGACGCTGAAGTGGAAAGGCGCATCATGGCCATCACGGGATAACCTTTGAACACGATGACGCGAATATCCGGCACGCCCTCGAAGCTGAAGCCATCAAATACATTATCGAACTGGATCAGGTTTTCCACTACGGCAACGTCGTTTTTGCCACCCAGCGAGAACAAGCCTGCCAGTGTGTTGGTGATGTGGCGTTCGACTTCGCTTTTGCTCACCTCTGCACCTGACGGTTTCTTGTAAACACCGTCTTTGTTAGAGGTGACCACCAAGATACCTTTACCGCCTGAGCCTTGTGCGGGCTTGATAACAAAGCCCGGCCAGTTTTCGACCATCTTATGAATGGAAGGAACGCTGTGCTGTTCACTAAGCACACCAATTAATTCAGGTACTGTCGCCCCTGATTGCTGGGCGAGGTGCTTGGTTTTGAGTTTGTTATCCACCAAGGGAAAAAGCCTGCGCTGATTATAGCGACCGATGTAACTGATGTTACGACGGTTCATACCCATAATACCGGCGCGGTTTAGCTTAAACGGCGAGGTGTATTTTTTTAACAATCCCAACATGCGCTTAGTCCTTCACGAGTGGCTTAAAACGCTTCAATTCGCTGAGGCGATAACCGGTGTAGTTACCCAACATCAAGATAACAGCCAGAATCACGAGCTGAATACCGATGAAGTTAAACGTAATGTGGCGAACAAAGTCATTGGTCATAGCAAGGTAAACGAGTACCGCGGTCAGTAGTGAACCACCACCTTGCACGAGGACTTCTTTCGGGCCTTCTTCTTCCCAAATGATAGACATTCGCTCGATAGTCCAAGACAGGATAATCATTGGAAAGAAGGTGATGCTGAGACCTTCTACCAACCCAATCTTAAAGGCGACGACCGTGAAGACGGCGATAATCAAAATCACGGTGATGATTACCGCAGATATCCTTGCCACGAGGAGTAAGTTAAGCCGCGACAAATAACTTCGAATGATTAAACCTGTTCCGACAATGAGCAAGAAGCCAACAATACCGGGCACCAATTGGGTTTGCACAAAAGCGACGGCAATCAGCACTGGCATAAATGTACCAGACGTTTTGAGGCCAACAAGTACGCGCAGCAAAACCACGATCAGCGCGCCAATAGGCACGAGCATAATGGTTTTGAACATGGCCTGTTCTTCAATCGGCAGACTGTGAATGGAAAAGTTCAGCAGGCTTTCTGCTTGGATCTTTTCATCTGTCGCTTGTTTAGGGCTAATGTCCTGAGAAATGATGGAGAAGCTGACCTGACTATTCGTACCACCTGTGACTTCGAGCAGTGGCGTGCCTTTTTCATTCCAAAGCAGCAGATTTTTTGTGAAATCTTTTGAGCCGGTTTCAAGGTTAAATAACTGCCAGTATTCACCGTCCCAAATTTCGACCATCGGGATGATGTTTTGGCGGCGTCGACCATCTTCCAGTTGTAACGCACCCGCCACGCGAGCATGGATGTTTTCGAGTGACAAGATCGCCACGATCGCGTCAGCTTTGCTCATCTCTTTGGTCAGCAGTGCTGCGTTTTGGCTTTCGCTGTCGTTAAATTGCTTGATGAGCTCGCGTGTGAGCGTGCTGTTATCTGCAGAAAGTTGTCGAGCTTCAGTCAAAATAGCGTCAGCTGCGGTTTTTAATGGGCCATCGAGAGCGATAGGGACAACATTGCCAATCGGCGGCTCATTGGGGAATTTGGCATTGTCATCAACCAGCATTTGGTTTTTGAAGTACAAGATTTGCTGGCCTGCTGCTTCGCGCTTGGTCCATTCTGCACGGCGACCATTCTCGGTATTGACCAGTGCAAAACCATAACCGGGAGAGCTGGTGTTCTCGTTGATCAAAGTAAAGCCGTTTTGGGTATCAGGTGTCGCCAAGGACACTTTAACGGGATCGCCTTTAGCTTCAAATTCAACGCGGGCTTCAACTTCCCAAACTTGGTGTTTTTGCCCTGCAGTCCAAGGCACACCGTAAACATCGTGACGGTACATACTCATGCCGATCCCTACTATAACAAGTAGGATGACCAACAGATAAAAAGGGACGCGTGAAGTCATGTTTTCCTCTTTCGCTTAACTGATGAAATTACATCAGCGAATTATTTTTTTTCAGCGACGAACTTGGGATGAACGTATGACTGACTGACGTCAACCATCGCAATGTCTTTAAAAAATTCTCGGCCGAGCAGAACCGGAAACTCCATCTGGGAGCGGTCAGCTAGCGTAAATTGTGCTTTTTCATGTAAATCACCAAGACGTACTCGCAATTCAACCACGGGACGACGCTCTAATTCATCGGCAGAGGCTTGACGGATTTTCACCCAGCGTTTGACCTGGGCTTCAATGGCGACGGCGGGCTCAGCATCATTTTGGTCAGATTTGGTGTGTGCTAAATTGAAACGCACCCACGTTTTCCCATCGCGTTCGAACTCTTGAATGTCAGTGGCATTCATGGATGACGTGGTAGCGCCTGTATCGACACGCGCTTTGAAATTGTCACCTGCCGCATCAATCCATACCCATTCTTGTTCGCCCAAAATGGTTTTGTCTTGCGCGGTTGGAACCGGCACTTCTTTCTCTACGTACACCACTTGTGGCTCTGGGCGGTTAGCCGCTTCGCGTGCTTGAGTTTGTCTTAGCACTTTGAGTGTGTCAGACATGGTGAGTAGCTGTTGTTCAAGGGTTGCGATTTGTACTTGTTGAGAGGCAACATTTTGATTCAACGTCGTCATATCCGATTGGATATTAGTATCGATGTTGCTGATGGCGTCCAATGTTTGCTGATGCTGCTCTTGAGATGTCAGGCTGCAGCCAGAGAGAACAACAGTGAAAAAAATCAGCAATCCGCTGCGTGTTAGCATGGGTAGCTCCGTGCTGGGTGATGAACCGTATGAATTAATGGCACTTAGTTTACATTGAAAAAAAGGACGTGAGAAGCGTCCATTGTCATGACTTAGTCAGGATTTTTTGCTATTAAAATCGCGCGCTTAGGTGCGGGGTAGCCTTCTATTGTTTTCGACGGGTCATTCGCATCCAAGTATTCTGGCAGTGAATTATGCGTCATCCAATTGGTGGAACGTTGTTCGTCGGTGGTCGTAACACACTCATCAACAATGCGCACATCAACGAAGCCAACTTTCTCTAACCATACCTTCAGCGCTTTTGCCGACGGGAAGAAGTAAACGTTGCGCATTTGCGCGTAGCGATCAATCGGCACTAGTACCGCATTTTCGTCGCCTTCAATCACCAGCGTTTCCAATACCAGTTCACCGTTTTTCACCAGTTGATTCTTAAGCTGGATAAGATGATCAAGCGGCGAGCGGCGATGGTATAGCACACCCATACTGAACACAGTGTCAAAAGCTTTGAGTTCAGGTAGACGTTCAATGCCAAGCGGCAGCAGGTGCGCACGTTGGTCGTTGCCCATCAATCGACGAATGGCTTCAAACTGCACCAAAAATAGTTCTGATGGGTCGATGCCGACGGTGAGTTCTGCACCCTCACCAAGCATGCGCCACATGTGATAACCATTTCCACACCCTACATCCAGCACATAACGGCCTTTCAGCGGGGAAATATGGGGAAGTACACGATCCCACTTCCAGTCTGAACGCCATTCAGTATCAATCTGAATCCCGTGCACGTCATAGGGGCCTTTACGCCACGGATGGAAGGTACGCAGTAGGTTTTCGAGCTTTGCACGTTGTCCTTCAGGCAGTTCGTTTTCGGTGCCAATGGATACGCAATCTTTAAGCTCCACGGTTGATGGGGTATCGGTTGGGATCTTTTTCAGCACCCGCATCCACTTCGGCATGTCGCCGTGCGGTTGGTCTTGCCACTCAGAAAGCTGCGCGGGTAGTACGTTAAGCCATGATTGCAGGCGGTTTTTAGCGATCAATTGGTAAAAATCAGAAAAATCGAACATGGCTTATTAGTCTGTCAGTTAAGTGTTTATTAAATGTTGTTTGCTAGTCGAGAGAAGCGAGTTTTTTTACCTAGGACCTAGGCTATTAGCTTCCCGCTTACTTGATCGCAAACATCGAGCCGAAGTTAAAGCACTGGAACCACACCGCGGTGCTGCTAAAGCCAATATCGCTTAAGCGTTGCTTGTGGCAATCAATGGTATCGGGCTTCATCACGTTTTCCAATGCACTGCGCTTTTGGCTGATTTCTAGCTCGCTATAGCCATTTGCACGTTTGAAATCATGGTGTAAATCGATGAGCAATTCATGGGCAGTTTCATCAGCGAAGCTGTATTTCTCGGACAAAATTAAAATGCCGCCCGGTTTCAAGCCTGCGTAAATCTTTTTCAGCAGTGTTAGGCGATCATCGGGATTCAAGAATTGCAGCGTGAAGTTTAGGACAACCACAGATGCATTTTGAATATCGACGTTGCGAATATCTTCTTCAATCACTTCAACGTTGGTGTCTGATCGATAGGCATTCACGTGCAATTTGCAGCGTTCCACCATGGCTGGCGAGTTATCAACGGCCACAATGTTGCAGTTTTCTGCTTTGATATGACGACGCATAGAAAGGGTTGCCGCGCCTAGCGAGCAGCCAAGGTCATACACGGTTGAACCGTCAGACGCGTAGCGCTCAGCCAACATACCAATGGCGGATATGATGTTGCTGTAACCGGGTACAGAACGTTGGATCATATCGGGAAAAACTTCAGCCACGTTTTCATCGAACGTGAAATCGCCCAGTTTTTCAATTGGCGCAGCAAAAATATTATCGCGAATGGCCATCTGAACCTGCCTTGAGGGTAACAACAGCATGTACTTAATGCCCTGACATGCCATTTAAAAATCATCTTATGCGCGGAATTCCGTCCCGCACCGAGAGGGCGCGTATTGTAGAGAATTTTACCTGAGTTGTCTCTATACGAGGTGTTTTCGTCTTATCACTTCTTATTTTCTCTAGGTAATGGATCTTGTCTTGTATTCACAGGACACGCTGTTTCCTCTCATTTTTCAATTGTTTGATCCAAATTTGATACACGCTTCTATACTTTAATTCATGCATGTAAGGCCATTTTTTGTCGATTTCGCGTTAGCGAATTTTAAGTTGGCGGACGTTTATTGGAGAGGGATCTAATGGGGAAGTTGAGGGAGGCAGCATATGCCTTTTTTGTTCGAACTGGCATTGCCAGAGCGCTTTCATATTTCCATCGCGATAAGTTGATCATCCTCTGTTTTCATTCGATGTCGATGAAGGATGAACATCAATTCTGGCCCGGTGTTTTCATCTCAAAAGAGAAGCTCATTGAGTTGCTGGACTATCTTCAACACTCTCACTTCAATGTCATCAGTCTCGACGATGCAGAGCGTCATTTGAATGGTGATGCACAATTCACATACCCCGTTGTTATTACCGTAGATGATGGTTGGCGTTCCAGTATTACCGAACTTTTGCCCACATTTCAGGCGTATCAATTTCCTTCGACCGTCTATGTAACGACCTATTACTGTGACCATCAGATCCCTGTGGTTAATGTCTTGCTTCAATATTGGCTATGGCACAAACCGACAGAAACGTTTGAGGTGGCATTTCAAGGTCAACACTACGGGTTCACAGGTAATGTGTCTGACATGGTTAAAGCGGTAGAAGCCGCAATGGTGTCTTTTGACGATGACCAAAAAACAGCGTTTTTGTCGGCGACCGCGAGTGCGTTAGGTGTGAGTGATGATGCGATACAAACAAAGCGTTTCCACAATGCCAATTACAAAGAGTTGAATGCAGCGATGGCTTCACCGCTCACCAACATTCAACTGCACACACATACCCACAAACTACCGACAGATAGCGACGCTATTCATCACGAAATACAAACCAATCGAGAAGTATTAACCGCGCAGATTGCTTCGCCAAAAGCGCTGACGCATTTTTGCTATCCGAGTGGGATTTGGTCACCAGAGCATCTACCGGATTTGAATGCACTTGGTATCAGAACGGCGACAACCTTGGATGAAGGGTTGAACGCAAGAACAGAACACCCGTTGAAGTTGAAGCGTAATTTGGTGATGGACAGTCGTTCGTTGAACCAGTTTATCGTGACCCTTTCAGGTGTGGCGGACACCTTGCGTTGGGTGATGGGAAAAACACGCTCTTAAACGAGGGGCAAGCATTGGTGATTGGGGACAGACATGACTGAAACGACGAACATAAAAATCGCTTACCCCTTGGATGTGGCATTGCTGCAACGTCGTCAAAAGAAGCTCCGTAGAACGTTGAAAGCTTCGCTGACTGCGCCGCCTTTGCGTGTTGCGATCTTGGGCGGGTCCACGACCAGCGAAGTGGCTAACTACATTGAGCTATTTTTGCTGGATAGCGGGGTGAACGTAGAAATCTATCAGTCTGATTACAACCAATTCTATCAAGAAGCCTTATTTGATAACGACGCGCTTGACGCTTTTAATCCTCAAGTTATTTATCTCCATACCAGCAGCGTGAACCTAACAAGATGGCCTGTGCCGACAGACCTTGACGCCGACGTTAGCGTGAAAATCGCGGATACTTTTGATGACTTTCATTCCGTTTGGCAGGCGTTACACGTTAAGTATCAAGCCACCATTATTCAGAACAATTTCGAACTACCCTTTTCCCGTCCGCTCGGAAACATTGATGCGTCTGCCGTGACGGGGAAAACACGTTTCACGAATGCATTGAATGCAAGCTTTGCCGAATACGCCGAGCAAGATGGCCATTTTATTCTGCATGACCTCAACTATCTTTCTTCATGGTTTGGCTTAGAACGTTGGTTTAATAAAACGCAGTGGTTTGCCTATAAATATGCAATGAGCAGCGATGCGTTTCCTGAATTGGGGCACAGTGTGGCTAATCAAATTCTCGCGGTGGTGGGATTGAGCAAGAAAGCCATCGTCTGTGATTTAGATAATACGCTGTGGGGCGGTGTGATTGGTGATGATGGCTTAAAAGGCATTCAAATCGGCCATGAAAGTGCAGAGGCCGAAGCCTACACCGAATTACAACAGTACTTGAAGGCGCTACATCAGCGCGGTGTACTTTTGACGGTATGCAGCAAAAATGACATTGAGAACGCGAAACAAGGGTTCTCGCATCCCGATTCAATACTCACGCTCTCTGACTTCAGCGAATTCAAAGCTAATTGGGAAAACAAAGACCAAAATATTGAGCAGATTGCGGAGTCACTTAATATCGGTTTGGATTCCCTTGTTTTCCTTGATGATAACGCCAGTGAGCGGGCGCTCGTGGCGAGTAATCTTTCATCGGTTGCTGTGCCCAACATTGGGCAAGATGTCACGCAATACATCACGGCTTTGGACAAGGCGGGTTGGTTTGAACTGGTATCCCTTAATCCAGAAGATGTTACGCGAGCGGCCATGTATGCGCATAATCAAGAGCGTCAGCAGTTGCAGCGTGAGTTTGAAAACTATGACGACTACCTGCGCTCGTTAGACATGCACGCAATGATCGCGCCCTTTGATGAGGTGGCATTGCCTCGCATCACTCAACTCACGAATAAAACCAACCAGTTTAACCTCACGACTCAACGGTATAGCGCGCAGGAAATGACGTCTGTCATGCACTCTCCGCGACACCTCTCATTGTATGGCCGATTGCGTGACAAGTTTGGCGATAACGGCATTGTTTCTGTGATTGTCGGCGCTGAACAAGAAAGCACGCTCACGATTGATTTATGGCTGATGAGCTGTCGTGTGTTCAAACGCAAGATGGAACAGGCAATGTTTGCTGAACTCGTTCGTCATGCGAAAGCGCGCAATCTGCAAAGATTGGTCGGGAGGTATGTACCGACCAAAAAAAATGGCTTAGTGAGTGATCACTATGCATCGCTGGGTTTCCAGCGCTTGTCGGAGAGTGAAGAGGGCAGCAGTCAATGGGAATATGTCATCGACGAGCATCAGGCAGAGCCTGATCTCCCGCTGGTGATAATGCGTGAATGATTGCGTACCAACGAATGCTAAATAAAGAGCAAATACTCAACCTTGAAATAGGTTCACTGCGCGGCACGATAAAGGAGCTTGTATGGATATATTAAATGCGATTTCTCAGATTATTTTTGATGTGCTGGATGAAGATGATTTAGTGGTGACACGAGATACGACGGCAGACGATGCGGAAGATTGGGATTCGCTGGCACAAATACAAATCATCGATGCCATTGAGAAAGAGCTGGCGATTAAATTTAGCTTGTCGGAAATCGAACAGCTGAATCAGGCGGGTAATGTGGGTGATACGGTCGATTTAATCACTCGAAAACTTCAAGCAGCATGATCGGGATAAGATGAATGAAGCAATACCGTATTGATGACATTGACGTGGGGTTAAAACACCAATTCTCTGCAGATATTACCGAAGAGAAGCTGAATGCCTTCACTCTGGTGAGCGGTGATGTCAATCCGCTTCATACCAATGCGGAGCATGCCAAACGACGAGGGCACCCTGATGTTGTGGTGTACGGCATGATGACGGCATCGTTATATTCCACATTAGTCGGGGTATATCTACCGGGTGAAAATGCACTGTTGCAGGATATACAAACCCGTTTCAGTCGCCCCGTTTTTGTTGGCGATGTGCTGACGGTTGAAGGGGAGGTGGTCGACGTTCACCCCCTTCTTAAACGTATCGAAATCAAAGCAGTTATCCGAAATCAACACGGACAAGTGGTATCGAAAGCGCGGATCCATTCAGGGATTGATGAAAGTGAGTCATCGGCATGAGTAAAACCAGTTTAATCGTGGGAGCGAGCTCGGACATTGGCAAAGCGGTAATGTCGATGCTCGATAGCGAAGGCAATCGTATTATCGCGCATGGGTGTAACAATCTTGCTGCACTTGAAAGTATGCAATCAAACATGCAAAGCGAGCTTCATGCACTGCGGGCTGATTTAAGTGACCCTGACAGTTGCGAGGCGTTTATTTCGGACGCAACGGCACTGTGTGCAGATCCCGATCATCTTATTTTTGCGCAAGCCCCGAGACTGAAACTGACGCGTTTTAAAAAGCTATCGCGCCATCAAGTCATGGAACAGCTCGAAGTGCAAATGATGAGCAGCATAATGATTGCGAAAGCTTTCTTACCGGCAATGGTAAAACGTGGTGATGGACGAATCGTTTTTATTCTAAGTAGCGTCACGTTAGGCATGCCGCCGGCGGCGATGGCCGATTACAACATTGCCAAATACGCACAGTTGGGCTTGATGCGTTCACTGGCAGCGGAGTTTGGTGGCAAAGGCATTCGTGTGAATGCAGTATCACCCTCGATGGTCGATACACCATTTTTGCAGGATATCCCCGATAATATGGTGATTCAGAACGCGGCATCTCACCCGATGAAGCGCAATGCAACATCAGTGGAAGTCGCGTCATCTGTGATCTTCTTGCTCTCTGAAGGTGCGGAATACATTAATGGTGTCAACCTTTCGGTCACTGGCGGAGAGTGTGTATGACGTTGCAAACGAAGCTGGATGACCTGCGCGAGATGATTGAAAGCAGGCTCGATAAGCAAGTCGATACGTTATCGACGGTTCGCGAACAATATCTGTCTTTTGTACAAGATGAAATGCCCGGCCGCGCATATTCACATTTCCCTGATGAAATGAATCGTTGGCTTGAGCAGCTATCGAACACACATAGCAAAGACGTAGAGGCAGATATTCATCAACTCGCGCTAGTGGCTTTAATGCAGCGGAGTCTGCGCTCATTGGATTCAAGCCGTCATGCCGACCAAGGTGGTGATAACGTCACGCTGCCGACGATGGTGATTGATTCTATCAAAGAGTGGTTTGAGTATTTGGCAGATGACATTGCGACGGGCTGCTATGAGCCGAATGTTAAGAGCGATTTGTTTAGGAAAGACCTTGCTATCAGCGCGTTGAATATGTGGCCAAGTCGCTCTATTTGTCATTATGAACCCAGACCATTACCGCGTCGATTTCTTACTGCGAATGGCATCGCACAATTTGTTAGTGCAGCGGATATGTTGCTGAGAAAACTGAACAACAGACAAAACATGTACGAACTGCATATGGAAGATCGAAGAACCAATCCTGACTTCCTTGAACCAGGATGGCGAGCGTTTTATCTGGAAATTGCACAGCGCCTTGAATCAGAACCACACGTTTCGGGCATATTTGCACAAAGCTGGTTCTGGGACCCTACCGTGATACAAGCATCGTCGAAAATGGCCTATTTACGTACGCTCCCAGAGTCTGGTGGCGCGTCGTTTTATCTGCTCGAATCGTGTGATGATGTGGGGCATGTTGCTTTGCAGAACAAAAAGCGTCGACGGTTGTTTGATGAAGGGAAGTACACACCTAAAAGCTATCTGATGATTTGGCCGCGTGATGACATCGTTCGTTGGGCCCAAGCACAATAACCTATCAAAACTAGACTCAGCGATTGTAATGAGTCCATCTGTTCAAAGTACGGCAGATGGCTTGATGACATTACTGAGTAATCCGGTTGAACACTCGTTTGTGGGTCCTGATTTTCGACAAAAAACACAATGAGCCATAAGTTCTTTGCTGAATCAAAGGCGCTGTTTTGTAGCGAGCGCTAAGCGAGTGACTTCTATTTACGTGGATATTCAATGGAATGACTACGAGAGTGGTTGATGTGATCGCATTAAAAAGTGAGGACAAGCTGCCAATCTATTTCTTATTTGTGCTATAAAAGTAAGGATCTTTTAAGGGTATTCACAATGTTAGAGCAAGCAGTATCAAATTTAATCAGTGATGACGCGACGTTGAGCCGTAAACAATTGGCAATGCGTGATCGCGAGAGTGAGTTGTTGCTAATAGCATGTAGCATTGTGGAAAGGGAAGGATTTGCACAACTCAACATGGATAAGCTTGCTGCCGCCAGCTCGTATTCCAAAGGTACAATTTACAATCACTTCAACAGTAAGGAAGATTTGTTTGCTGCGCTTGCAATCCAAGCGCTGAGTAAAAAAATTCCCCTGTTCAAAAGCGCACTCGACTTTGAAGGTTCCAGCCGTGAAAAGTTGATTGCCATGCATGCGGGTATGCACCTTTTCTCAAAACTCTCGCCCATTCTCGCGATGTGTGCACTGGTTAGCCGTACGCCTGCGGTCACTGAAAAAAGTGCCCCTGAACGCCTGGAAAAACTGAGCACGTTGGAAGACCTCGTGGTGTCATTTGGTGATAAGTTCATCGAGCTAGGTCAGAGCTCTGGAGACATCACTCTCGCACCCGGCATCACGAGCGATAGCATTGTGTTTGCAAATTGGGCGATGGCATTTGGTACCAGTTCATTGGTAAACAATGCGACGCAAAGTAGCTGTGTATCTCGCCAACATGACACCAATATCGTGCTCCAGAACCTCAACTTCCTCCTAGATGGGATGCGCTGGATGCCTTTGTCTTGCGATTTCGACTACCAAAAAACATGGGATCGTGCCGAAAAAGACCTGTTTGGCGAAGAAGTCGCCCTCATAGAAAATCAATCTTAATTGCGACAAGTGACTTGTTTTTGACGATTCGTCAAAATGAGCTTTAATTTGTTACTTTATTGTACTATATTGACGTTTCGTCATTAATTGACGAAGCGTCAATTTGTATCTGGCAATGATTTGAATTTCTAACTATGTGAACGCGTAATTTCAATTTGCTTGAATGGGGTGAGTGAGATAACCCTATGTTCAGGAAGTATTAAGCCATATTAATTGGCTTTTTAAAGCAGGGAATTTGACGAATCGTCACAAATGGAGTGTGTGGTGAAAACAGAATTATATCGAATGCCTACGGCACGACCTTGGTTATTTGTAATCCTCAGTGTTTTGTTTGCCGTTGTTGCGGCGATGGGTAGTCAAAACTTGTATTTCCGAGGTGATTACCAAATTTTCTTTGATAAAGGGAACCCGCAGCTACAGTCGTTCAAAGAGCTTGAAGCAACCTTCAATAAAACGGACACGCTTGCCATTGTGGTAGCACCTCATAACAAGAACGTGTTTACCAAAGATAACCTGTCATTAATTCAGCAACTCACAGATGAAGCATGGCTTACACCATATGCGAGTCGAGTGGATTCCGTCACGAATTATCAACATACCTCCGCGGAAGAAGATGACCTGCTTGTTGAAGATCTCGCGCCAGATTATTACGAACTTGATGATGCGCGGATCGACTACATTCGGGAAGTCGCCCTCAATGAACCTCGTTTAGTTAACGCTATTGTGGGTCAAACCGCGCAAGCCGCCATTGTGAATATCACTTTTCAATTGCCGGATGGTGACCAAACGGCGCAAGTGCAGGAAGTGGCGAATTTCACGAAAGATGTTCTGGCCAAAGCGCACGAAACCTATCCTGACGTAGATTTCCATCTGGCGGGCATTATCGCCATGAATAAAGCTTTTGCTGACGCTGCGCAAGCAGACAGCCAAACGCTGGTGCCAATGATGTTTCTTGTTGTACTAGTGTTCCTCGGCATTATGTTGCGGTCTTGGAAGTTTGTTATGGCGACGCTGATCGTGATTGTGCTAACGATTGCCGCCACGATGGGGATGCTGGGTTGGGTAGGCCACTACCTGAATAACGGTACAGTGACAGTCCCGACGCTGGTTATGACACTCGCCGTGGCGGATTGTGTCCACCTGATCACGTCCTATGTGCATGCTCTTCGTGAAGGTAAAGACAAAACTGAGGCCATTAATTATGCGCTTAAGCTTAATTTCCTCGCGCTATTGATCACGTCAGTCACGACGTCGATTGGCTTCTTAATGATGAATGCGTCGGACTCTCCGGTATTGAGAGACATGGGGAATCTCGCTGCATTGGGCGTGATGATCGCGTTTGTCTTGTCTGTCACGCTATTACCTGCACTGCTTCAATTGATGCCGTTCAAGGTGAAGCCTGCCCGGAAAAACAGTAACAAAGTGATGGGATGGGTAGCCGATACCGTGATTGCGAATCATAAGAAGATTCTGCCAGTCAGTGTCATTGTCGTGGCATTGAGCGCGGTGTTGTTGATGCAAAACCATGCCAATGACAATGCCGTTGAATACTTCGATTCTAGCAACGACTTCCGCCAAGCGGCTGATTATATGGAAGAAGCTGTCAGCGGAACGACGGCATTCAGTATTTCCATTAAATCGGGTGCGCCACAAGGGATCACTCAGCCTGAATTTTTGACGACGGTTGAAGACTTCACTGAATGGCTACGCACGCAACCAGAAACAGACCATGTCGCGTCAATCTCTGACACGTTCAAACGTTTGAACATGAACATGCACGGTGATGATAAAACGTTTTACACCTTACCTCAGAACCCTGAACTCGCGGCGCAATACTTGCTGTTGTACGAAATGTCATTGCCGTATGGATTAGATTTGAATAATGAAGTCAACATTGATAAGTCTGCGGTCAAGTTGGTACTGACCACTGACAACCTCGGCAGTGTTGATTTGATTGCGCTAGAAAAACGCATGGATGCATGGTTCAAGGCTAATGCCCCTCAGTACGAGATGGCATCGTCTGGCCCGAATCTGATGTTCGCTCATATTGGCGAAACCAATATTGCCAGCATGTTGAAAACCTTACCGATTGCGTTGGTGTTGATTTCTGGGTTGTTGGTATTCGCATTACGTTCATGGCGTCTTGGTGTGATTAGCCTAGTGCCAAATTTGGTGCCAGCCATTTTGGGCTTTGGCTTGTGGGCTGTTGTGTCAGGTGAAATCAACCTGGGGCTTTCAGTTGTTATCACCCTGACCTTGGGTGTGGTGGTGGATGACACCGTACATTTCCTGACGAAATATCGCCATGCGCGTGTGCAGGGACGCAATATTGAAGACGGCATCCGCTACGCATTTGACTCAGTGGGTCGTGCGTTATGGATCACCACCGTTGTACTTGTTGCGGGTTTCAGCGTGTTGGCAACATCCGGTTTCCGGCTAAACAGTGACATGGGGCTACTCAGTGCCATTGTCATATTCATTGCTCTCATCGTGGACTTTGTTCTATTACCTGCCGTGCTCTTGGTAGCAGACAAGAAAGCCTATGCCAATGAATCTAAAGATTTTAGTAAAGAAGCAACGCAGTAACGAATTCAAGGAGAGAAAAATGAAAACAATAAAAACATTATCAAAAGCCGTTGTGATTGCGTTTAGCATGATGGCGATAGCAGTGCCTGTGGTTGCCGATGAAGTGAAAGGATTAGAAATCGCCCACGAGCGTAAAGTGCGAGATCAAGGCTGGGGTGACAGCGTTGCTGAAATGACCATGCTGCTTGAAAACGCGAATGGTGATACCAGTGACCGTAAACTGCGCATTAAAACACTCGAAGTCGAGAGTGATGGCGATAAAGGGTTAACCATTTTTGATGAACCTCGTGATGTGCGTGGTACTGTTTTTCTTAACTACTCGCACATTACTGGCCCTGACGATCAGTGGCTTTACCTTCCTGCGTTAAAGCGCGTGAAACGTATAGCCTCACGCAACAAATCAGGCCCGTTCATGGGCAGTGAATTTGCGTACGAAGATTTAAGCTCGTTCGAATTGGAGAAGTACACGTTTAACTTGGTGGGTGAAGAAGCGCTTGATGGACAAAATACGTTTGTGATTGTGCAAACGCCAACCGATAAGTATTCAGGTTATACCAGCCAAAAAGTGTGGGTTGATCAAGAGCATTATCGACCACTGAAAACTGAGTTCTACGATCGCCGCAAGTCATTGCTGAAAACACTGACGTTCAGTGACTATAAACAGTACCTTAACCAATACTGGCGCGCTCACACCATGATGATGGTGAACCACCAGACGGGTAAATCGACCAAATTGACCACGACAGATCTCGCGTTCAACACGGGTTTGGATGAAGGTGATTTTTCTAAATCTAGCTTGAAGCGCGCGCGCTAGGAGTGAGAATGAAACCATGGACTTCATTGGCGGCGCTGCTTGCGTTGCCTCTTTTCCTCTCACCCGCTTACGCCTTTGAATTCGAAGGTGAGCTGACCTTTCAACAGCGTCAGTTTGGACAGACAGGAGCACAAGGTCAGGACAAAAGCCAAACGTCTATCGCCATTGAGCCAGAGCTTTATTGGGAAAGCGAAGAAGGGAACACAAGTTTCACCTTCTCGCCATTTTTCCGCTGGGACTCAATGGATGATGAGCGCACACATGGCGATGTTCGCGAAGCTCTGTTGATGCACTACAACGATAACTACGAACTGCGCTTTGGCTTGGGTATCGTCTTTTGGGGCGTGACTGAGTCACAACATCTTGTGGATGTTATTAACCAAACCGATGCGGTTGAAGCCGTCGATGGCGAAGTGAAACTCGGTCAACCCATGGTGAGCCTGGGACTAGAACTCGAATCTGGCTTGCTTGATTTATACTTACTTCCCTATTTTCGCGAACGTAGCTATGCAAGCTACGATGGTCGTTTAGCGGTGCCTGGTGCTGGCGATGCAGATGCACAGTACGAATCTCGTCATGAAGAGTTTTACCCTGATGTTGCTGCGCGTTATGGCACCATGATTGACGAATGGGACGTAGGTTTGAGTGTGTTTCATGGGACTAACCGAGACCCATATTTCTTCAACACCTTATCGCCATACTATGCGCTCATGACGCAAGTCGGCCTCGATGTTCAAGCGATCTATGGTGACTGGCTTTGGAAAGCTGAGGCCATTCGTCGTTACAGCTTAGAATCAAACACGGCGTTTACGGGTGGTTTTGAATATACCTATGTGGGTGTAAACGAAGGCATCACCGATCTGGGCTTTCTGATGGAATATCTTTATGACAGTCGCGATGAAGATGCCCCCGTTGCTGGCCAAAATGACCTGTTTGCAGGACTGCGCTGGGTGCTCAATGATCACGATGGCACTGAGTTCTTGGTCGGGGGTACGGTCGATTTAGACGATACAGATTCGATGACGGTGCGCTTAGAGTCGAGCGGTCGTTTCTCGAATGATTGGAGCTGGACGGTGACAGGTTGGATGTTCAACTCGGACAACGTCACCGATCCTATTTACTTCTTAAAACGCGATGACTTTGTCGAAGCGGAAGTCAGTTGGTATTTTTAGGTGTTTGGAAAGAAAGGCCCTAGGAAGAGAAGGTCCTAGGGCTGAGGAAAAGCCCTCGCAGAGGTGACGTCACTGGCTATTGCTTTCCACGAACTGCCACTACCCAGAACCCGTTCTAAAGCAAACTCATTTGACTAGAAATATCTTCCGGAAATAAAGGTGCCAGAGGCGGTAGCGCGATTTGCTGAGTGAGTAAATCATAAAAATGCGCGGCTAATTCTGGCGCTTTATCGTTGTTGGCGGTGTGTATCATCAAATATGGCGTCTTGCCTTCCTCAATCCATTGCGGGATCTTTTTCTGCCAATTCGCAAAAAACACATCGTTTCGCTCAAGTGTCGGGTCGCCTATGAATCGCACCATCGGTGTATTGCTTGTTGATATGGCATGCACAGGAACACAGGGCTTTTTCTGCTGCGCATCGAGTAGGGCATCAGTGTCTGCCGGTACGGCAAAAACGGGGCGACTGTCCATGATGATACGATTCGCACCGTGCTCTATCAGCAAGCTGTTCAACGCGCGTTCTTCATCACCCTTGGCAAAAAAAGCAGGATGGCGTACTTCAACACCGACGTTATAAGACGTTGGCATTGCGGTTAAAAAGCGTTTGAGATCCGGCAATGATTGCGGACCAAACGCCGCCGGCAATTGAATTTTCCAAAGCCCAATGCGTTCGTGTAGTGGCTGCATCAGTGTGATGAATTCGGACACCATGGCATCCGAGTGTCGCAACATCATTTGATGAGTGATGGGCTGAGGGAATTTAAAGGTAAACCGGAATGCATCGCTGGTGGCGGCTTTCCAATTCGCGACCGTGGCATGGGAAGGGCTTGCATAGAAAGTCGTGTTACCTTCCACCGTATTAAAAACTTGCGCGTAGCGTGCCAAGCGTTCGCCGCTTTTGGTGCCAGCAGGGTAAAACTTACGTTGCCATGTATTGTGTGACCATTGGGTCATGCCCAGCCGAAGTGGCGGCGTGGTGAGGTCGGAAAGCAGAGCAAGTTTGGAAATCGATGATGGCAACGGATAATCCCTCATGTCGTCGAACGCCTATTGTGGGTGTGTCGTGCTATCAGCGTCAATCCTTGCTGCTTTTTTGCGCGATTGCGACGATTTCTTTCGATCGATGGGTTACGAATTCCCGCTCCGCAAAATTTTCCTTTATAATGCTGCGTCATTTTGAGGTATTTTGGCTTTGGCTTAGTTTCTAACTTCGATTTTAACTTCAGTTTTCTATCGTTGATTTCTAACTTAGGCGGGAGCTTGCAGAATTGTCTGCACAACCATATTTGTAGCTTTGCGCTTTTTAGTGCAATAGGACAGTCAGTAATAGATCGGGAAATTCATATGCGCACCCAATATTGTGGTCACCTGAACAAAGCCCTTGTAGGGCAAACTGTAGAACTTTGCGGCTGGGTAAATCGCCGTCGTGATTTAGGCGGTCTTATCTTCATTGATATGCGTGACCGTGAAGGCGTGGTTCAGGTGGTGGTTGATCCGGATATGAAAGAAGTATTCGAGATTGCTAACAAACTGCGTAACGAATTCTGTATCAAGTTCACTGGTGAAGTGCGTGCTCGTCCAGAAAGCCAAGTGAACAAAGGCATGGCAACCGGTGAAGTAGAAGTGCTCGCGACAGGCTTGGAAATCATCAACCGTGCTGAGCCACTGCCACTGGATTTCAATCAAAACAACTCTGAAGAGCAGCGTTTGAAGTTCCGTTACCTGGATCTGCGTCGCCCTGAAATGAGTGATCGCATTAAACTTCGCGCTAAAGCATCAAGCTTTGTACGTCGTTTCTTGGATGACAACGGCTTCTTGGACATTGAAACCCCAGTATTGACCAAAGCGACCCCAGAAGGCGCGCGTGACTACTTGGTACCAAGCCGCGTTCACAAAGGCAGCTTCTATGCATTGCCACAGTCACCACAACTGTTCAAACAGTTATTGATGATGTCTGGCTTCGATCGATACTACCAAATCGTTAAGTGCTTCCGTGATGAAGACTTGCGTGCAGACCGTCAGCCAGAATTCACCCAAATCGATATCGAAACTTCGTTCATGAGCGCTGATCAAGTTCGTGCAATGACCGAGAATATGGTTCGCGGCATGTGGCAAGAACTGCTGAACGTGGAACTGGGTGAGTTCCCAATCATGACGTTTGAAGAAGCGGCACGTCGCTTCGGTTCAGACAAACCTGACTTGCGTAACCCGCTAGAAATGGTTGATGTTGCTGACCTACTAAAAGATGTGGATTTCAAAGTATTCTCTGGCCCAGCAAACGATCCTAAAGGCCGCGTTGCGGTTATTCGTGTGCCGGGTGGCGCTGCGCTTTCTCGTAAACAAATCGACGACTACACCAAGTTCGTGGGTATTTACGGCGCGAAAGGTCTGGCATGGATGAAGGTTAACGACCGTGCTGCTGGCCTAGAAGGCGTTCAGTCTCCAGTGGCTAAGTTCCTAAACGAAGGAGTGGTTAACGGTATTCTTGAGCGCACTGGCGCAGAATCTGGCGACATCATCTTGTTCGGTGCTGATAGCAAGAAAGTGGTTACCGAAGCAATGGGCGCACTGCGTCTGAAGCTGGGTACTGACATGGGTCTGACTGACACCAACAAGTGGGCACCACTGTGGGTGGTTGATTTCCCAATGTTTGAAGAAGATGACGAGGGTAACCTGCACGCGATGCACCACCCGTTCACGTCTCCTTTGAACATGACGGCGGAAGAGCTGAAAGCAAACCCAGCATCTGCTATCTCAAACGCATACGACATGGTTCTTAACGGCTACGAAGTGGGCGGTGGTTCTGTGCGTATTCATAACTCAGACATGCAAACCGTCGTGTTTGATATTCTGGGTATTGAATCAGGCGAGCAGAAAGAAAAATTTGGCTTCCTGCTTGAAGCGCTGAAGTATGGCACACCACCACATGCAGGTTTGGCATTCGGTCTTGACCGCTTAGTGATGCTGCTTTGTGGTACTGATAACATCCGTGATGTTATCGCGTTCCCGAAAACCACGGCTGCCGCGTGTTTGCTGACTGACGCTCCAAGCCTTGCAAACCCTGCATCGTTGGCTGAACTGGCGATTGCCGTTACAGCTGCAGCGAAGAAAAATGAAGAAAACGACGCATAAGTCGACCACCTCTTCTAACAACAAGGCCAGATTTTCTGGCCTTGTTTGTTTTTGTGCTTTGTATATTTAGCTTTCGTTGAAGTTAATCAAACAGATAAGCGCTTGCTCTCAAACAAACCTTGTCTGTTTTGCTATAAATCCAAGATGATAAGTAACATCAGTGGTGATTCAGCCGCTGACAAAGGAGTGAGACATGGCAGGTCATAGTAAATTCGCCAACATCAAACACCGCAAAGCTGCGCAAGACTCGAAACGTGGCAAGATTTTCACCAAACTTATTCGTGAAATTACCGTTGCTGCGAAAGAAGGCGGCGCAGAGCCTGAAAACAACCCACGCCTCCGCGCGGCGATTGATAAAGCGCTATCGAACAACATGACTCGCGATACTGTAAATCGTGCTGTGACGCGTGGTGCAGGCGGTGAAGGTGACGAAGGCATGGAAATCGTCATCTATGAAGGTTATGGCCCCGCAGGTACGGCCGTGATGGTTGAGTGTATGACAGATAACCGTAATCGCACGGTATCGGGAGTACGCCACGCGTTTTCAAAATCAGGCGGTAATTTGGGTACTGATGGCAGCGTCAATTACTTGTTCGATAAAAAAGGCGTGATTTCCTATGCGTCGGGTTTAGATGAAGATGAAGTCATGGAAGCGGCGCTGGAAGGCGGTGCTGACGATATTGAAACCCACGAAGATGGCTCGATTGACGTATTCACGACACCTGTCGATTTTGGCTCGGTTAAAGATGCTTTGGATGGCGCGGGCTTTGAGGCACAAAACGCAGAAGTGACACTGGTTCCTTCGACGAAGGCGGAACTAGATGAAACGACGGCTCCCAAACTGCTTCGTCTTATCGATGCGCTAGAAGATTTGGACGATGTTCAAGAGGTTTACCACAACGGTGAAATTTCTGACGAAGTCGCAGCAACATTGGAATAAGTATACGTGGCTATTATTCTCGGGATTGACCCGGGCTCGCGGATCACAGGCTACGGCGTGATCCGCCAACAAGGACGCAACCTTGAATATCTTGGTAGTGGTTGTATCCGAACAGAATCTGAAGACTTGGCCGGACGTTTAGGCCAGATTTACGCGGGTGTAAGCGAAGTGATCACTCAGTTTCAGCCTGATACCTTTGCTATCGAGCAAGTATTTATGGCGCGAAATGCAGATTCCGCTTTAAAACTCGGTCAAGCACGAGGCAGTGCGATTGTCGCGGCAGTAAACGGTGGATTACCTGTCAGTGAATATGCAGCACGCTTGATTAAGCAATCTGTGGTTGGCAATGGCGGCGCTGACAAGAAGCAAGTGCAACACATGGTGGTTCACATGCTGAAATTGTCCTCAACGCCTCAAGCTGATGCCGCCGATGCCTTGGCGGTTGCCATTTGTCATGCTCACACCAACCACACGCTGGTGGCAATGGCAGGCAAAGCCAAAAGCGCAAGGCGAGGGCGTTATCGCTAAGTTCTAGTTCTAGTTCAAGAAAAGAGAAGGCGGCCATTTGGCTGTCTTCTTTGCCTCATATGTCCTGTCTTGATGAACCCTGCTTTACTCAGGTATAAAAACCAATCCTTTGCTATTAAATTGATTTCTCAGGCACTAGAGTATTGCGTGTTTGATGAGAATCCTCTTTCAATGACTGGCACATTGCTGTTTCTTTTCTATCGTTAGGTTAACCGTTTCAACGTTTTATCAGGTTTACGATATGAAAATATTCAAGTGGGTGCTGTGCATTTTCATCGCATTTGTCTTTGTGCAATCGCTGTTCTTTAAGTTTACGGGCTCGCCGGAAACGACCTTTATCTTTGGCACATTGGGCGAATGGTCCGGATTGGCTTGGTTTGGAAAATACGGTGCGTACATGGTAGGTATTGCGGAACTTATCGCATCTATTTTACTTTTCACTCGCCTGCATGCATTAGGCGCGTTGATGGCTGTAGGTACCATGACGGGCGCGATTTTCTTTCACCTGTTCACGCCAATTGGTGTTGCTCAACCCGCGTTTAATGCTGCGGGAGACGTGGTCGGCAACGACGGCGGGACCTTGTTTGTCATGGCGTGCTTGGTTTGGGTTTCTGCCGCCTTTTTGCTTTATCAAACAAGAAAAGGTGACCGCGAACAAGTCGACTAACACTTTGCTTGGTCTGGGCGCTTCTATTCGCGCCTAGACCCATGATCTGATAACGTTGGACTAGGCATTACTGAGTAAGGATCACCTGTGTCGTCCAACATTGTCTCTCCCGCACGTACCCGCGATGTTCTCCAATGGATTGGAACGTTTCTTGTTCCTTATCGTCGTCAGGTTATCGCCGCTATTTTCTTTCTTTTTGTTGGCTCTCTAAGTTGGCTTGCTTTAGGCCAGGGCGTCAAACTGGTCGTTGATGACGGATTCTTATCCGGTAACGCCACACAACTGAATAACGCCGTGTTGATCATTTTGGGTATCACCTTGGTCAGTGGCGTTGCGGTATTTGGCCGTTTTTACCTGATGAGCTGGCTGGGTGAGCGTGTCAGCGCCGATATCCGAATCAGGGTTTACAACCAGCTGCTTAATCTGTCCCCCTCTTTTTATGCTAAATCACGTACTGGTGAAGTCATAAGCCGCTTTACGGCGGACACCACCTTGCTGCAGACCGTTGTTGGTTCAAGCCTGTCCATGGCGCTACGTTCTGTGGTGTCAGTGATCGGTGGTTTGGTGATGATGGTCATCACCAGTTTCACGTTGACGGGCATGGTTTTGCTGGCTGTACCTGTGGTGCTCGTGCCAATTGGCGTGTTGGGCCGCAAGGTACGTCGTTTAGCGCGTGTTAGCCAAGATAGGGTTGCCGACCTTGGCTCGCATGTTGATGAGACTTTGCATGAAATTCGCACGGTTCAGTCATACAACCATGAAGACGCAGACTCAGAGCATTTTGCCTTTCGTGTCGAATCAGTGATGGGGGCAGCGAAAGAGCGTATTCGTTATCGCGCCATGCTCATGTCTTCTGTTGTGTTACTCAGTACTGTTGCGATTATTTTGGTGACGTGGGTTGGGGCACTAAATGTGCTCGATGGCTCGCTGTCAGCAGGTGATCTGTCTGCCTTTATGTTCTACGCGCTTTTAGTCGCAGGCGGCGTTGCGACGGTGAGCGAAGTGATTGGCGACATTCAACGTGCTGCGGGTGCGACTGAGCGTTTGATTGAGTTGTCTGTAATGAAAGCTGATATTGACGACCCTGTGAATCCAGCAGATTTCCCCGCCCATGCGACGGGCAATATCACGATTGATGGTGTTGATTTCGCGTATCCCGGCGATAACAACTTGCCTGTTTTTTCGTCCCTTTCTTTCGATGTTAAAGCGGGAGAACGTGTGGCGCTTGTTGGCCCGAGTGGCGCAGGTAAAAGCTCGGTATTTGCGTTATTGCAGCGTTTCTTCGATGTGCAATCTGGTGAGATAGCGCTGGATGGTGCGCCAATTAACACCTTGTCGCTAGATGCATTGAGAAAGCAATTTGCGCTGGTGCCACAGGAATCCGTTATTTTTGCAACGTCGGTGTTAGAGAACGTGCGATACGGAGCGCCAGAGGCGACCGAGCAAGTGGTGATTGATGCCTGTAAAGCGGCTCGTGCGCATGAGTTCATCACAGAGTTGCCTGAAGGCTATGCGACAGATCTGGGTGAACGTGGCGTCAGGTTATCCGGCGGACAAAAGCAGCGAATTTCTATTGCGCGCGCCATTCTCGCGGACAGACCTATTTTGCTATTGGATGAGGCAACCAGCGCACTGGATGCAGTGAGTGAGCACAAAGTGAAAGCAGCGTTGGATACTTTGATGAAAGGCAAAACGTCGCTAGTGATTGCGCACCGCTTGGCGACGGTGGTGAATGCCGATCGTATTTTGGTGCTAGACAAAGGCGAGTTGGTCGCCAGTGGTTCGCATCAAGAGCTTATGGAGAGCTCGCCGTTATACCGAGAGTTTGCCGCATTGCAGTTAGTTTCTACTCAGGATGACATCTCAGCTCGTATTGTAGGCGTATGATAAAGATCAGGCGGCGATCCCGCCTGATCGCTTTCCCATTTCCACGGCCAAAATCCCTTTAAGACTGGATATCTATCCAGTTGTTCATTATCCTTATCGCAATTGTCATTATTTGAGTCGAGATAGCATTGTGATTGGCCGATTGCGCGGAACCTTGCTTGAAAAGCAACCTCCTGAAGTTCTTCTTGAAATCAATGGTGTGGGCTACGAAGTTAGCATGCCAATGAGTTGTTTCTATGAGTTGCCCGATGTCGGCGAAGAAGCGATTATTTATACCCATTTTGTTGTGCGTGAAGATGCGCAATTGCTTTACGGCTTTAATACCACGGTTGAGCGTGCCTTGTTCCGTGAAGTGATCAAAGCTAACGGCGTTGGTCCGAAACTTGGCTTGGCCATTTTGTCCGGCATGACGGCGACGCAATTTGTGGATAGCGTGGAGCGCGAAGATGTGTCGACCTTGGTGAAAATTCCGGGTGTGGGTAAGAAAACCGCAGAACGTTTGGTTATTGAGATGCGTGACCGCCTCAAGAACTGGCATGCGTTCGACTTATTAACGCCGCATGCTGATGCTGCTTCGCGTCGTACAAATAGCACAGATTCTGGCATGGCTGGTTCGAACAACCCTAAAGAGGAAGCCATGAGCGCGCTGATTGCCTTGGGTTACAAAGCAGCTCAAGCAGAGAAAGTGGTTAAACAGGTTGCGCAAGATGGCATGAAAAGCGAGGCGATTATTCGTGATGCGCTGCGCTCAATGGTCTAATGGAGCTTTGTTGAATGATTGAAGCAGACCGCTTAACTGGCGTTGTCCCTCCGATGCGAGAAGACGACGTTATTGACCGAGCTATTCGCCCAAAAATGCTGGCGGACTACAAAGGTCAGGATCATGTTCGTAGCCAAATGGAGATCTTTATTCATGCAGCAAGAAAGCGTGAAGAAGCCCTCGATCATCTGTTGATTTTTGGTCCACCGGGACTCGGAAAAACCACATTAGCCAACATCGTGGCGAATGAAATGGATGTGAGTATTCGCACCACATCAGGCCCTGTGTTAGAAAAAGCCGGGGATTTGGCAGCACTGCTGACCAATCTTGAGCCTCATGACGTGTTGTTTATTGATGAAATTCACCGTCTAAGCCCCGTGGTGGAAGAAATACTGTACCCCGCGATGGAAGACTACCAATTGGATATCATGATTGGTGAGGGCCCCGCTGCTCGCTCCATCAAAATTGATTTACCGCCTTTCACCTTGGTAGGTGCGACGACACGAGCAGGCTCGCTCACGTCGCCTTTACGTGATCGCTTTGGTATTACCCAGCGTCTTGAGTATTACAATGTTGCCGATCTCAAAGGTATTGTGCTGCGCAGTGCAAATTGTCTGAATCTTGTGATTGATGAAGAGGGCGCGTTAGAAATTGCTAAACGTGCACGAGGAACACCGCGTATTGCTAACCGCTTGCTAAGGCGTGTTCGTGATTATGCGGAAGTAAAAGCTGACGGGGAAATCAATGCTGATGTGGCGTCGAAGGCGCTCGATATGTTGGATGTCGATAACCAAGGTTTTGATTACATGGACCGCAAGTTACTCAAAGCCATTATTGAGAAGTTTGATGGTGGCCCAGTTGGTCTTGATAACCTTGCCGCTGCGATTGGTGAAGTGAAAGACACCATTGAAGACGTGCTTGAACCTTATTTGATTCAGCAGGGGTATCTTCAACGCACTCCGCGTGGACGGATTGCTAGCCAACGTGCCTATCTGCACTTTGGTTTTGATATGCCTGAATAAGCTAAAAAACAGTGAAATATCACTCTGAGGCCAGCATTGATGCTGGCCTTTTCCATTTCTGAATAACTGATGCATACTCATACTGGCGCGTAAATATCGTGCTAGAAGTGATTGGTAATAGCGCGAAATGAAGACCGAAAATGATCAAGATCTAACTATTGGTAAATTTTGAGGTCAATAATTGATTACTTTGACAGCAGTCAAAGTGTTAGAGGCCCAAATACTTTGAAGCTGCCTCCCATAATGATTAGTATTAGCCATCACTATATTAGGAATTGCTTAACAATATCCTAACCAGTGTGGAACATACATGCAACAAAAAATAGGCGAGTCGTTCACGCGGCTCCCGTAAGTAAGCTCGGTTAAGTACGCCCAGCAAGGCGTGCATGTGTTTTAGCATTTACTTATCGATACGAAAGTATCGCGCGTCAGTCAGCCTGACGAGGAAGGAGTTACCATGTTAACTGATATTGTGGATCTGTCGCGGTTCCAGTTTGCCCTTACCGCGATGTATCACTTTTTATTCGTACCACTGACTTTGGGTATGGCGTTTTTGCTTGCCATCATGGAGTCGTTGTATGTCATGACTAACAAGCAAATCTACAAGGACATGACCAAGTTCTGGGGTAAGCTTTTTGGTATTAACTTCGCGTTGGGTGTCGCCACTGGCCTGACCATGGAGTTCCAATTTGGTACCAACTGGGCGTACTACTCTCATTATGTTGGGGATATCTTCGGGGCTCCGTTAGCGATCGAAGCACTGATGGCGTTCTTCCTAGAATCCACTCTTGTCGGCATGTTCTTCTTCGGCTGGGATCGCCTCACAAAGCGCCAACACCTTGCAGTTACTTGGTTAATGGCTATTGGTTCTAACTTCTCTGCGCTTTGGATTCTGGTTGCAAATGGCTGGATGCAAAACCCAGTGGGTGCTGAATTCAATTTTGAAAGCATGCGTATGGAAATGGTCAGCTTTGCGGAAGTCGTACTTAACCCTGTTGCTCAGGTTAAGTTCGTTCACACCGTCGCGGCTGGCTACACCACGGGTGCAATGTTTGTTCTTGGTATCAGTGCGTACTATCTGCTTAAAGGCCGTGACATTGCGTTTGCACGTCGTTCGTTTGCTATCGCAGCGTCGTTTGGTATCGCCGGTATTCTGTCTACTATCGTTCTGGGCGATGAATCTGGCTATGAGCTAGGTGATGTTCAGAAAGTGAAACTTGCGGCGATTGAAGCCGAATGGCACACAGAGCCGGCACCTGCTGCGTTCACCGTGTTTGGTTTCCCGAACCAAGAGACGATGGAAACGGATTACGCCATCAAGATCCCATACGTCATGGGTATCATTGCGACGCGATCTTTAGACAAGCAAGTGACAGGTCTTCATGACATCGTTGATGAGCATGAAGCACGTATTCGTAACGGTATGATTGCATACGGCTTGTTGGAAAAATTGCGTGCGGGTGAAAAAACACCTGAGAACATTGCAGCGTTCGACGACGTGAAGAAAGACCTTGGTTTTGGCCTTCTGTTGAAAGAACACACTGACAATGTTGTGGATGCGACTGAAGCGCAAATCAAACTGGCAGCGAAAGAGTCGATTCCTCAGGTTGCTCCTTTGTTCTGGAGTTTCCGTATCATGGTGGCATGTGGCTTTATCATGTTGTTCGTGTTCGGTATGGCATTCATTCAAACCTGTCGTCAGAAGATTGACCAGAAACCTTGGGTATTGAAAGCGGCACTCTTCTCTATTCCTTTGCCGTGGATTGCGTCAGAAGCCGGTTGGTTCGTTGCTGAATATGGCCGTCAGCCATGGGCAGTGGGTGAAATCCTTCCTGTTCATATGGCGGCATCAAATCTACCAGCGTCAGAAATCATTACCTCGTTGGTTGCGATTGTGCTGCTTTACACGGCATTCCTGATCGCTGAAGTTTACTTGATGGTTAAGTTTGCTCGACTGGGACCAAGTAGCCTGAAAACGGGTCGATATCACTTTGAACAGCAAAAGTCGCCGGAAACGGATCTTGCGCGTCAACTTGAAGCATAAGGAGAGATTGAGCGATGTTTGAATACGAAATTTTACGTTTAATCTGGTGGTTGTTGATCGGTGTTCTTCTGATCGGCTTCGCGGTGACTGATGGCTTCGACATGGGTGTGGGTGCCTTGTTGCCTGTTATTGGTAAAACGGATACTCAACGTCGAGTGATGATTAACTCGATTGCGCCACACTGGGATGGCAACCAAGTTTGGTTGGTTACCGCGGGTGGTGCGTTGTTTGCAGCATGGCCTCTGGTTTATGCCGTGTCGTTCTCTGGCTTTTATCTTGCCATGATGCTGACATTGGCGGCACTGTGGTTCCGTCCTATTGGTTTCGATTACCGCTCTAAAATCGAAGACCCACGCTGGCGTAATACGTGGGACTGGGGCATTTTCATTGGTAGCTTCGTTCCGCCGATTATCTTCGGTGTTGCATTCGGTAACCTGCTTCAAGGTGTGCCGTTTGAACTGAGCGAGTTCTTGATCCCAACCTACAGAGGCGGTTTCTTCGGTCTGTTGAACCCGTTCGCAATTCTGTGTGGCTTAGTTAGCTTGTTCATGATCGTCACCCAAGGTGCGACATACTTGCAGATGAAAACCACCGATGTGTTGCACACTCGTTCACGAAACGTGGCGCAAATCTCAGCGGTGCTTACCGCAGCGTGTTTTGCTCTGGCTGGCGTGTGGGCGCAAAGCATTGATGGCTTCGTCATCACCAGTGAAATCGTCACGAATGCGACGTCTAATCCTCTTAACAAAGAGGTGGTGACAATGGCCGGTGCGTTGTTCAATAACTTTGATGCTTACCCAGGACTTTGGGCTGCGCCTGCGCTGGGTGTGTTCATGCCGTTGTTGGTTGCATTGTGTTCTCGTCTTGAGCGCGGTGGTTATGCCTTCTTGTTCTCAAGTCTGGCGATTGCAGGCGTGATCCTGACGGCTGGCTTTGCGATGTTCCCATTCGTGATGCCATCAAGCCTCGTGCCTTCGCACAGCTTGACCATGTGGGATGCAACCTCGAGTGAACTGACGCTGAATATCATGACAGGCGTTGCCTTTGTGATGGTGCCAATCATTCTTGCTTACACCATTTGGTGTTATTACAAAATGTTTGGTCGTCTGGATGAAAAGTTCATCGAAGACAACAAAACCTCACTGTATTAAGAGAAGGAGTCAACCATGTGGTATTTCGCTTGGATTCTAGGTGTATTGCTGGCGTGCTCGTTCGGTATTATCAATGCGCTTTGGTTAGAACAAACTGAAGCCATGGACCACGACAGTGAAGACTAAATTCACGACTATGTTAGACGGTATTTATGACCGTCTTCATAAGCGTGTCTTGATGTTGTTTTCGTTGGTGCTTGCGCTAACGTGTGCGGGACTGGTGATCTGGGACCCGCAATCCTTTGCTGACAAAATTGGTGGTTTTCACGCTGCCAACGCACCGGCTCTGATTTGGGCAACGTGTACTGGATTCATTCATGGTATGGGATTCAAACCACGTTTTTGGCTATGGCAGATCTTTTTCTTCCCAGCTTTGGCGTGGTTAGTGATGGTCGTGATGCTGACAAGTGCCTTTTTCTAATTGAAAACAACTCAATCCCCAAACAGCCCGGTTGCAATAGCGCCGGGCTGTTTTGTATCCAATCAATCTAAAATACCGTGATGAGCCGCGGTGAAAGCGACATATTGTGGTTGCTTGGGTATATTTACGCCATTCGTGACCTGCTTCGTTGCATCGTGCTTTCAATACCTTGAGCAAGTCAGTTATAGTATTTCGCTAAACCTAATTATGGATTTCAGGTAATTATCAGGATGAGCAATCACACTCCATTCTGCTGGCCAATTCGGGTGTATTACGAGGACACTGATACGGGTGGACTGGTTTATCATGCGAATTATATCAAATACTTCGAGCGTGCCAGAACCGAACTATTGCGCAGTATTGGTGTCAACCAACTGACGCTGTTTGAAGAACGCACGGCATTTGTTGTTCGCCACCTAGATATGGACTTTTTCAAAGGCGCAACACTTGATGAAGCGCTTACCGTTCAAACAACGGTGTCAGAGCTACGTCGAGTCAGCATGACATTCTGTCAGGATTTAGTTAATTCAAATGGCGACGTGTTGTGTCGGGCCACCGTTAAGGTAGCCTGTATCGACCCTGAGAAAATGAAACCAAAATCCATCCCTATATCGATTCAATCGGAGATTTTAAGTGAGCGCTGAACTGTCAATTCTTGATCTGTTCTTACAGGCCAGCCTGCTGGTAAAAGCAGTGATGTTGGTTCTGCTAGGCATGTCTATTATGTCTTGGGCAATGATCATCAAACGTTCTCAAGTGCTTTCCCAAGCCGAAACCAAAGCCGAGCGCTTTGAAGACCGCTTTTGGTCGGGCATGGATTTATCACAACTCTTTCAAGAGGTTCAAGCACGTAAGGATTCGTTGACCGGTAGTGAGCAAGTTTTCTACTCAGGTTTTAAAGAGTTTGCGCGTTTGCACCGCAGTAATGGCAAAGTGCCTGATGCGGTCATGGAAGGGACGTCTCGTGCGATGCGTGTTTCTTTGTCAAAAGAAGTGGAATCGCTAGAAACCAATCTACCCTTTTTGGCCACAGTGGGCTCAATAAGCCCTTACATCGGTTTGTTTGGTACGGTTTGGGGCATCATGCATGCATTTATCGCGCTGGGTGCAGTGAAACAAGCGACCTTGGCGATGGTTGCCCCTGGCATTGCAGAAGCATTGGTAGCAACAGCGATGGGCTTGTTTGCGGCCATTCCTGCGGTAATGGCATATAACCGATTGACAACGAAAGTCGGCAAGCTTGAGAACAACTACGTGAATTTCATGGAAGAGTTTTCTAGCATTTTGCACCGCCAAGCGTTTGCGGCACCCAAGGAGTAAGCCATGGCTTATCAACCTAAGCGTAGGAAGCTGACCGCTGAAATCAACGTGGTGCCTTACATCGATGTTATGTTGGTGTTGCTCATTATCTTTATGGTGACAGCGCCATTCGTGACACAGGGCGTGGACGTTGAATTGCCGCAGACTTCAACGGCTAAAACCGCCGCTGATCTTGCAGAAGATGCTGACAGCGGTGCTTTCATCATTGTAGAAGTCGATCAGAACGGTGGTCTTGGCTTGAGTGTGAACAATGGCGATATGGAACACGGCCTTTCACTACAAGATTTGTTGGTGCGCGTAAAAGCTGAACTGGAAATCAATCCTAAATCTCCTGTGCTTGTAGGAGGGGACGGACGCGTACCTTATTCAGAAATCATTCTAACACTGGATGCGTTGAATCAGGCGGGAGTCTCATCTGTGGGGCTTATGACCGAACCGCTTGATTCGTAAAATGAGAAACTGAATGAAGAATAACGAAAATAAAGGATATGCGGGCTCGACGGTCATATCCGTGCTGCTACACGCAGCGCTTTTAGGTGGTTTGTTATGGGGCGCTGATCTGACTACGGTGTCTCACCAATCGCCAGGACAAAACATTGAAGCTGTGGTGATCGACCCGAGTGTTGTGAGTGAACAAGCCCGTAAGATCCGCCAACAACGAGATGAAGCAAAACGTCAGGAAGATGACCGTTTACGCCGCCTTGAGCAGCAAACGGATTTGCTTGAAAAACAACGCGAGCAGGAAGAGAAAAGCCTTCGCGAACTCAGAGCTGAAAAACTGATCGCTGAGAAAGCAACGCGTGAAGCAGAAACTGAGCGTAAACGCATTGTAGAGGCGCGCAAAAAAGAAGCGGAAGAGCAGCGTCAGGCGGCAGAAGCGACACGTATAGCGAAAGAAAAATCCGCGGCAGCTGAAGCAGAGCGTAAGCGTCAGGTTACTGAGCAACGTAAAGCGGAAGAAGCAGCCAAAAAAGCAGAAGCTGATCGTCAGCGCGCAGTGCAAGAGCGTCAGCAAGCTGAAGCGGAACGTGAACGCAAGCTCGCAGAGAAAAAACAGGCGGAAGAAGAGGCTCGTAAGGCCGAAGAAGCCCGAAAACAGAAACTAGCGGAACAGAAAAAAGCCGAAGAAGCCGCGCGTAAAGCAGAAGCTGCGCGTGTCGAAGCCGAACGAAAAGCCGCCGAAGCTAAGCGCAAACAAGCAGAGCAGGAGGCTGCGCTTAACGAGCTTTTTAGCGGTCTCGAGTCTGAATCAGAAAGTCGTGGTTCGGCTCGAGGGCAGTTTCTCAGCGATGAAGTCGCTAGGTATGGTGCAATCTATACCCAAATGATTAAACAGAATCTGTTGGTCGATGACAGTTTGCTAGGGCAGGAATGCGTGGTGAAAATGCGTATTTCTGGTACAGGCTTGTTGCTAGATGTGACCGAAGCGGGTGGAAATCGCTCTCTTTGTCGTGCAACTAAAACCGCAGTGTTGAAAGTATCATCCTTCCCAATGCCGGAAGATAAAGATGTCGCGGCTCAGGTTCAGAGTATTGAGCTGACCGTGAAACCAGAGTAAGAGGGATTCTTCATGTTGAAACGCGTATTCTTTGGTGCGATTACGCTACTGCTTGCGGCTATTCAACCCGCGCAAGCCGAGCTTAAACTTGTTATCACTGAAGGGGTAAATTCAGCACGTCCTATCGCCATTGTCCCATTCAAATGGGAAGGCGAAGGAAAGCTGCCAACTAACGTGTCGTCTGTTATTGCATCGGATTTGCAGCGCAGCGGAAAATTCAGCCCCGTTCCGATCGATAAGATGCCTCAAACCCCTTACAGTGAAGCAAGCGTGGATTTTAACGATTGGACTGCAATGGGGGTGGATGCGCTTGTGACGGGTAAAATTAGCCCAACACCAGATGGTAAGTATCTGATCGAATATCAGCTTATTGATGTGGTTCGTGGTCAATTGACTGGCGGTCAGAGCAAGGGGCTTTCGACCAGTGGCGAATTGGTTCTCACCAAAGATCACCTTCTTCTCAATAATCGCAAGACCGTTGCAGGCAGTCAGCTTCGCCAATATGCACACCGTATTTCGGATCTGGTTTACGAAAAACTGACGGGTGAGAAAGGCGCGTTTCTTTCTCAAATAGCTTATGTCGTCATTGATGATAGCTCTGAGTTTCCCTATCAGTTACGTTTGTCTGACTATGATGGATACAACGAAAAGCGGGTTCTGAGTTCAAAGCAACCACTGATGTCGCCTGCATGGTCACCTGATGGCAAGCAGCTGGCGTATGTGAGTTTTGAAAATGGTCAGGCGCAGATTTTCTTGATGAACATCTACACCGGTGAGATTGAGATGATTTCATCATTCCCACGCCACAATGGGTCGCCTCGCTTCTCTCCTGATGGCAGCAAACTCGCGTTGGTTCTGTCAAAAACCGGAAGTCTGCAACTTTATGTGATGGACCTGAAAACCCGTAAATTGGAACAAATTACCAAAGGGCGAGCGAACAACACCGAACCATTCTGGGATCCAGATGGGAAGTCTTTGATCTTTACGTCAGACCGGGGTGGTAAACCACAGATTTATCGAGTAAATTTAGCCGATGGTTCTACTAATCGAGTGACTTGGCAAGGCAGCCAAAATCTCGGTGGTCAACTTACTCCGGATGGTAGATACCTCGTCATGGTTCACCGATCGGACTCTGGCTACAACATTGCAAAACAAGATTTGCAAACGGGAGCGGTAGAGATTCTGACGAAAACAATGTTGGATGAATCACCGAGCCTTGCACCAAACGGCAGCATGGTAATTTACAGCTCAGTTTATGGGCGTAATAACGTACTTTCACTGGTTTCCATTGATGGACGATTTAAAGCACGTTTACCTGCTACTAACGGTAGGGTGAGAGCCCCAGCATGGTCCCCGTACCAATAATATTTGCGCTTATTTGATATAAAGGATAACAAGATGCAACTTAACAAAGTACTTAAGGGTTTGGCTGTTGCGCTGCCTATGTTCACACTGGCAGCATGTAGTTCTAGCGATAGCTCTACTGATAGCACTGGTTCTGAAACCAACAAGGGCTCAGAAACGACTATCGTAACACCAGTAGATGGCGGTCAAGGTAGCCTGACTGAACAAGAGATCCGTAACAACGAACTGCGTCAGTCGCAAACTGTTTACTTCGGTTTTGATGACTATTCAGTACTTCCACAGTTTGAAGACATGCTTGATGCACACGCAGAATTCCTGCGCGCAAACGCAGAAATCAAAGTGGTTGTTGAAGGTCACGCAGATGAGCGCGGTACACCTGAGTACAACATCGCACTGGGCGAGCGTCGTGCAAATGCAGTGGCTAAGTACCTGCAAGCACTAGGTGTTCCAGCATCACAAATTTCACTCGTAAGCTACGGTGAAGAAAAACCTTTGGTTCTTGGCCAAGGTGAAGAAGCTTACGCGAAGAACCGTCGTGCGGTTCTGGTTTACTAATTAAAGGTAAATCTTATGAACAGTAACACTTTGCGTGCTCTTTCGCTGGCGTTACTGGTGAGTGCAGCAGCCCCTGTGGCCGCTGCACCTGCTCCGGTGACCGAGTTAGGAAGTGGTAGCTCTGTAGAGCGCTTGGAGCGAATGCTGGCTGCTCGCAATCAGATGCAATTAGATATGCAGCGTCAGTTAGACCAAATGGCCGGCGAACTCGATCAGTTGCGTGGCACAGTAGAAAGAAACAGTTACGAATTAAATCAGATGTTGGAGCGCCAGCGCGATCTCTACCGAGAGATTGATACGCTGAGAAGTGCGAAACCAGCCGCTGTGGTGTCAACCAAACCTGAAGAGTCTGGGTCAAAAGAATCTTACTCTTCTAATCAGTCTGAGAATGCACAATACGATGCGGCGGTTAATCTCATTCTGAAAGAGAAAAACTACGCAGGCGCCACCGAAGCGTTTAATGCGTTTTTGACTAAGTACCCAGAATCGATTTATAAGCCCAATGCACATTACTGGTTAGGGCAACTCTATTTTTCTAAGAATGATCTTGCGGCAGCAAAACAACATTTCACTGCTGTCAGTCAGGCTAAAAAGTCGAGTAAGCGTGCTGACGCCATGTTAAAGCTTGGCATGATTGCTGAAAAAGCAGGCGATACAGCGACAGCGAAAAGTTTGTTCAACTCTGTTGTCAGTGAATATCCTGGCACCACAACGGCAAAGCAAGCCCAGAAGCAGTTGAACTAAATCGTCTTTGTTTATGTATTTGAAGAGCCGACTTATTAAGTCGGCTTTTTTGTATAAATAGCCTATAGCACGTTCAATATTGGCGTCATAAAGCGTGAAAACTCGGCGTTAAGCTGGGTATAATGTCCTAATTGCAAGCAAATCTGAGTAAGTCGATGAGCCAGATTATTAATACCGCCGAGACGGTATATCCTTTCCCTCCGAAACCGGAAGTCCTGTCTGCGTTGCAAAAGACAGACTACATCACGAGCATCAAACAACTGCTGAAAGAAAAAGATGCCGTTATGATTGCCCACTATTATACCGATCCTGAAATTCAAGCTTTGGCTGAAGAAACAGGTGGATTTGTTGGTGATTCGCTGGAAATGGCGAAGTTCGGCAACAAGCATCCAGCTAAAACATTGTTGGTGGCTGGTGTGCGCTTCATGGGTGAGAGCGCGAAAATTCTGACCCCAGAAAAAAATGTGATCATGCCAACACTGAAAGCAGAGTGTTCACTGGATCTCGGTTGTCCTGAAGACCGCTTCAGTGCGTTCTGTGACGCGCACCCTGACCACACTGTTGTGGTATATGCAAATACATCAGCGGCAGTAAAAGCGCGTGCTGACTGGGTGGTAACATCGTCTATTGCGCTGGAAATTGTTGAGCACTTAGATGAACAGGGCAAAAAAATCATCTGGGGGCCTGATCGTCATTTAGGTTCCTACATCGCCGACAAAACTGGCGCTGACATGTTGTTATGGCAGGGCGAGTGCGTTGTTCATGATGAGTTTTCAGCGAAAGCTTTACGTGATATGAAGGCGATTTATCCTGATGCGGCGATCCTTGTGCATCCGGAATCTCCGGCAAGCGTTGTCCAATTGGCCGATGCTGTGGGTTCAACAAGCCAACTGATCAAAGCGGCGAAAGAGCTTCCGCAACAGCAAATGATCGTGGCAACGGATAAGGGCATCTTCTTTAAGATGCAGCAAGTTGTGCCTGACAAAGAGTTGATTGAAGCGCCGACTGCAGGTGCCGGTGCAACATGTCGAAGCTGTGCACACTGTCCTTGGATGGCGATGAATGGCCTCAAAGCCATTGAAACCGCATTGCGCGATGGCGGCGACGAACATGAGATCTTTGTTGATGAAGCCATTCGTGTGAAATCACTGATCCCGCTAAACCGTATGCTTGATTTTGCTGCTGAGTTGCAACTACAAGTCAAAGGTAACGCGTAACACAACGTGAGATTTTAAGTACAAAGGCGAGCGAACTGTTCGCCTTTTTTGATCCGAATTTTCCAATTTGTACGTTTCTATTAAGGCGGGGTCATGAGCCAAACAATGTTAACTATTGGTCTTCCGATTGCGCTCGCTTGGATGATGTTTTGCGTTGGTCTGACATTGTCCCTTGCCGATTTTAAGCGCGTCTTGCAATTTCCCGGCAAGATATCAGCAGGCTTAGCAGCCCAACTGATTGGGTTACCGCTTATCGCTTATGGCTTGATCCAACTACTGAATTTGCCACCCGTTGTCGCTGTTGGACTTTGGATTTTAGCACTGGCTCCCGGTGGCGCGTCATCAAACGCAATTAGCCATTTGGCGGGTGGAGATTCGGCGCTGTCGATAACGATGACGGCGATCAGCAGTCTGATTATCCCTTTTAGTTTGCCTTTGTTACTGCCAATCGTCTTGCCTGACGTTGCAGCAACGCTTCCTGTGAAAACGGCCATTCTTCAATTGGTGGCGGTGACTTTGATGCCGGTTGTTTTGGGGATGTTGCTTAAGCGATTTATCATAGCGACGTGGTTTGATAAATTCACCCATGCAGCAGGGCGAACGGCGCTGTGGGCACTATTTTTCACTGTAGCTATCACGCTAGCGGCGAACACTAAGGTGTTTTATCAGCTGTTTTCTGTTGCGTCGCTAGCTGTATTGCTGCTCTGTCTGCTTGGTATGGGATTGGGAGCGTTAGTGGCAAAAGGTTTTGGCGATGACGCTAAGTTAACCAAAACCTTTTCGATCGAAGTCGGTATTCAAAATGCAGGCACGGCGATTTTTGTTGCTGTGGTGCAGCTTCAGCAACCGGAACTGGCGCTTACTCCACTACTATACGGGATTTTGATGAATATCCCTGTGGTGCTGCTAATTGCGCGTTATCGCAGGGCATTTTCCCATGCCAACTAAGTGATACAAGAGAGACATTCAGCTTTCTGGTGTGTGTGAACATCACAAACAAAAATGCCGCTCAGTTCACAATGAGCGGCATTTTTATTGGTCGACAGACTACGTGAATTAACGTAATTGCCAAACGCGGTAAGTACGGCCTTTGATTTTCCCTGATGACAGCTTGTCTAAAGCGCGTTTTGCAACATCGCGTTTAACGGCCACATAAGAGCGGTAATCGGTAACTTTTATTTTGCCAACTTCGCTGCCTTCAATACCATTTTCGCCAGTCAATGCGCCAACAATATCGCCTGGGCGGACTTTGTTTTTCTTGCCTGCTTCAATGTGCAGTGTCGTCATGATAGGTGTGCGTGGCATATTGGTCATCGCCGAATCATCTGGCAGCGCTTCACCCTTAATATCATGCTTTAAGTAGTCTTCCAGTAGCGCAATCTTGTAACCATCTTCGTGATTGAAGAAGGTGTAGGCTGCGCCTTCGCTTCCCGCACGACCAGTACGGCCAATACGGTGAATGTGTATTTCGGTGTCAAAAGCCATGTCGTAGTTGATGACGGCATCAAGTGCTTCAATGTCCAAACCACGAGCTGCAACATCGGTCGCCACCATGACGGTGACACTCTTGTTGGCAAACTTAAGTAGCATTTGGTCACGGTCACGTTGTTCTAAGTCACCGTGAAGGGCAACGACAGAGAAGCCTTCGTTATCAAGCACTGCGGCAACGTCTTTTACTTCACGTTTAGTGTTGCAGAATACAACAGCACTTTCTGGCTGGTGTTTTAACAGCAACAATTGCAATGCATGCATGCGATCTTTGTTGCTGTTGCACTGGTAAAAGTGCTGTGAAATGCTGCTGCTGTCGTGGTTTGATTCCACTTTCACCATCACAGGTGCGTTCATGATCTGGCGGCTGATGCTCTGGATCTGTGTCGGGAATGTGGCACTGAACAACAAGGTTTGACGGTTTGATGGCACGTCTTGGAAAATGGCATCCAGCGCGGGTTGGAAGCCCATTTCGAGCATTCTGTCAGCTTCATCCAACACCAAGGTGTTCACTTCTTCAAGTGACAAGCGGCCTTTGTCTAGGTGATCAAGAATTCGACCTGGTGTACCCACAATAATGTGCGCGCCATGTTCTAGAGAGCCGATTTGCGGTCCCATTGGAACGCCGCCACAAAGGGTCAGGATTTTGATGTTGTGAATGCCACGCGCCAATTTGCGTAATTCAATTGCGACTTGGTCCGCGAGCTCGCGTGTTGGACACAGAACCAACGATTGAACGCGGAAGCGTTTTACATTCAGGCGATTAAGCAAACCAAGGCCGAAAGCAGCCGTTTTACCAGAACCTGTTTTACCCTGACCAATCACATCTTTTCCTTCAAGAATGGCCGGAAGGCTCTGTGCTTGGATCGGCGTCATTTCCGTATAGCCAATATCAGTAAGTGTGGAAAGCAACTCAGCTTTCAACGGCAGGTTAGAGAATGATTGTGTGGTCACAGGAAAATTCCAGTATTTAGAAGCCAGGGTATTGGCGGATGAAAACAGGGGCAGGACTATATCAGGAATGTTGACAAACTGCGCGAAAAATAAAGCGGCACACGGCCGCTTTATGATTGCTATTCACCCGATACTGCTAGCCAGTATGTCAGGGTCGATTGAGCGAGATTATTGTTGCTCAACCATTTGGTTTGCGCGCATCGTCAAGCCGCACAGCATCACGGGCATACCGTTGAAGATTTCTTCAAACTGTGCGAGTTCCGCAGCGCCTAGTTCATCCATGGTCGCCAATGCAGACTCTGGGTCGAACAGAAGACTAATAGAAAGCAATACACCGCCAAGAAGTGCGTTTTCTTGAGAGTCCTCAGGCATGAGTGTTTCCCAGTCATCGCGTGCTAGCGTCCAGCCTTGCAACATACCTTCACAATATTCACGCGTCGCTTGGTTAACGATTTCAGCGTCGCTCAGCGCACACACGTCAGGCCATTGCCATTCATTGGAAAGGAGCGCATCACGTTGTTGATTCCACATATCGATAATGATAGTGGCGTACGCTTCAAGTTGTTCATGGTTGTTGAACGGTGCTTCTTCTTCGCCGCCCCACATAAAAGCAAGCCACTCGCTTGGATCGATCAGATTAGGCGCTGCAGCCATTGCGGTGATAAACCCTTCGGTTTGTGTCGCAGACAATACAAAAGGCTCTAATCCATTTTCCGTGATAAATTGCGCTAGCGAGATAGTCATGAGTAATTCTCTGGTCCTGTTTAGGCCAATATTCTATCAGCCCGAGTGATAATTCGAGAATAAAAAGCGTAACTCAGCGTGAAATCCGCACCAAGCCGATGGAAACTTAAACAGTCGCACCGTATTTTGTTATTTATCGTTGACCTGACTGACCTGCTTCCCTATAGTAGCGCCCCGTTGAGACGATAAGTCCAACCAAAACGGTGAGTTGTCCGAGTGGCTGAAGGAGCACGCCTGGAAAGTGTGTATACGGCAACGTATCGAGAGTTCGAATCTCTCACTCACCGCCACATTCGAAACCCGAGCAGAAATGCTCGGGTTTTCTCGTTTAGAAAAGCCAAGATTTAATATCATGCTTGATTTTCGCTTTCAGTTAGGCGATGACAGAGCCGAGAGTAATGCCTAAACCAACGTTAAAACAGCGCTTTGTCTAAACCCTGAACATTTGAACGATTCGAAAAGCCCAAAGCATTGACGCTGTAAGGGTAAATATTTATAGTAGCGCTCCGTTGAGACGAATACGTCCAACCACAATTTGGTGAGTTGTCCGAGTGGCTGAAGGAGCACGCCTGGAAAGTGTGTATACGGCAACGTATCGAGAGTTCGAATCTCTCACTCACCGCCACATTCAAAACCCGAGCAGAAATGCTCGGGTTTTCTTGTTTCTGGGTGCTGGGAATCTGATGTATCGGAGAAAAGGAAGGGACGATCAAATATTCATTTCTGAAATTTGATATTGGATGTTCTGTACTCAACACATAAAAACAAAAACCCAAGCACAAGGCTTGGGTTTTGAATTCAGATATTCAATGCGATTGCGCTAAACGACTGAGCGCTTAGGCCAATAGTAATATAGCTACTGCGTCTTAGAATGCGCCGCTCCAGTACATTGCATTGAACATGGTAAATGCAATGGTTACGCTCATAAGAACGAAAAGTGGCGTGTACTTCGACAGTTTAGCGATGATCTTTTTTGACACAGTGTTATCCTATTGGTGAATATTTGCGCGGATTATGCATTTTTATGTGACATGGATCAATGGTGATTCTTTGAATGTTTAACTGAAAAGTGGAAAGAGAAATGCACAATAAAAAACATCGTTCAAAATTAGGGTGTTAAAAAAGGGCGATATTCGCCCTTTGATGTTTTATCTTAAAAAACTTAGATAAAGCTGTCTTGAAGTGGCGGAACGACTTGTTTCTTGCGGCTAAGAACACCTTCAAGCCATACACGGCCATTTTCGGTTTCAATGCTATATGCACGTTCGATAATGGTGATGTCGTCAGAAACAACCAGCAACTCAGAACCTTCTTTCATGATGTCCGTCAGAAGCAGCATCACAGAGTGGCGTTCGCCTTCTTCTTTCAGCGCCGCAATATCGGCTTCTAGCTCAGCTTTGATCTCATCAAATACTGCCAGATCGACCACTTCTAACTGGCCGATACCAACCAGATTACCGTTCATGTTGAAGTCTTTAAAATCACGCATAACAAGATCACGTGCAGGTGTGCCAGCAACGGCAGATTTCACGTTGAACATTTCCATGCCCAGCGCTTGAACATCTTCAATGCCAGCAATCTCAGCCAAATCTTCAACACAGCGAATATCTGCTGTGGTACAAGTTGGCGATTTGAAAATAACGGTGTCGCTCAAGATAGCGCAAAGCATGATGCCTGCGATATCTTTCGGGATAGCAACGCCGAAGAAATCGTACATCATTTTGATGACAGTGTTAGAACAACCGACAGGGCGGATCCAGCATTCCAGAGGCGTAGACGTCGTCAAGTCCCCCAGTTTGTGGTGGTCAACAATACCAACGATGGTTGCTTCAGCGATGTCATCTGGCGCTTGAGTCAACTCAGAGTGGTCGACGATGTAAACGTCTTCACCAGCGTAGCTAAGCTTTAGTTCAGGGGCTTCGAAGCCGAAACGCTCCAGAATGAACGCAGTCTCGGGAGACAGTTCACCAAGACGTGCTGCGATTGCTGGCTCATCGATTTGGTTTTTCAGGTACGCAAGTGCAATGGCACCGCAGATTGAATCTGAATCGGGGATCTTATGTCCCACTACATACATTGGCATAGTTGGCTCTCGTCATGCTTAACTTGAATTTTTGCGCATTTTACCAGAGTAACTCTAAATGTACATTGGCCCTTCGGTGTATGGATGTAACAAACAGACAATCAAAGTGGAAGAACGACGCCAACATTTATTTGTGGCGAGATACCACCAGAGAGATAAGTATCCTGATGCTTGAAATAACCCATTTCCAAGCCATATCTCACTTTTATTGGTAAGTTGTAATCAAACACCAGTGCTGCGGCAACACTTGGCCCATAAGCGCTTAAGTCTTCTCTATCACGACTATAGTAATCTCGACTTCCTGAATACTTGGCCACCCCAGCCTCGAGTTGAACGGAATACGCGCGGTACTTTTTCTCTTCATACTGCACGCCAACTCGGTAGTGTTTTATTGATTCTCTGTCTGAAAACCAATGGGACTCAGCGATGCCAAAACTACCATATATCGCCTCAAAGCCGAGCGTATCACTCATGCCAAGTTGCGCGCCCAACCCCCATTGCATACCTATTTTCAGATCAGGAGAGAAATGCACATCTGCGACCGCGAATGTGCTGGCAAGTAAACTTGCGGCAAAAAGAATCTTTTTCATCATGACTATCCCCAATAGGTATCAATAGGTGTTTGGTGTTATTTCTAATGCGCGGGATACACTAGAATCGATAGCCCATTGAAAATGAAAATTGGTCTGTATATACGTCATCAAAAGTTGGGAAGTCCATGCGTATATCGGTATATACGCCCATGCCCAGCGTGGTTCTAACGCCGACACCCAAATACAGTGAATTGTCGTTATATGATTGTGAGGTAGATCTATCGTCAAGGTGGATAGTGAGCTTTTCTCGGTTGCTTGCTAAACCGATTGCACCATACGGCTTGATGGAGAAGTCATTCAGTTGGAAGGCATAGCCGATATCGGTATCGATCTTATAGGTGTGGCTCTTCACCTCTGCGCCATAGCGTAATGAGCCATAGTTATGATAAACATCATCACTGGTGTTGGTATAAGAAGCGTTAATACCAATAACGCGATTGAAGTCATAGCCATACTCGAGCTTGAAACCCATTCCCCAATCGATTTGGTTTCCGGCGTAGTCTTCAACTTCTGTGGTCGCAAAACCCAGTCCAACGCGATGACCAGTATCGGCGTTTGTGATGGCAGAAAAAGGGAGACATAAAAGTGTGCAGCTAAAGATTATTTTTTTCATCATTGCTCTCATTGATTAATAAGAGCGTCCTTGCCGATCATTGTGAGCCAAGTCCGATATGGCATAGACAAAGTACGGCGATTCATGATGTCAGGCTAAGTAGCACGGCCTATTGTCGTCATAAGCAGTGCTTATTGGATGGCGCTTTCTAACTGGGCGGCGAGTATTGTATTTAACCACGCGGTAAGCGGGTCATTCTTGTTTCTTTGGTGGAAATAGCTGAACAGCGAGTATTGTTTCTGTATGTCAGTATCTTCCACATCGATTCGCCGGATATTGGGATAGTCGGCAAAAGGGAAAAGGTTACTGGTTGGATAGAACATATCTGTTTTTTGTATAACGTCTGCAATCGCCATTGGGAATGCGGAGCGAAACCCCACAGAGAAAGGCAGTGATCTCTCTTTCAGTTTCTTGGCGGCAAAGGGAAGATCTTCACTCCAGCCTGGAATGAATAGAGAGGCTATCTCGTATTGGGAAAATGACTCAGCCGATGCAGATAGACCTTTCAAAGGATGGCCTTTTCTTACAGCACAGCAGCCAGTGATTTTAGCAACTTCTATCTGCTTAATTTGTTTAGAAACATTGGGGTAATCATAACTTAGGCCCAATAGCAGGCTGCTATTTTCGATGTCTTCAAACGTGTTAGATGTCCATTGAACGAATTCAACATCGAGATGGGGTGCTTTTGTTTTTAATTCAAGAAAAAAGCAACCGGACATACTTATCAGCACTTGTGGTGCAAACGCGATTTGAATTTTGCGTTTGATTGTTGCTGGGTCGAAAACCTCTAGACTATTGAGCGCACCATATAGACCATCAAGATGAGGGATAATATTTGCCGCAATTCTTTCAGCTTCAGCCGTCACTTCAAGCCCAAACGGCGCTTTGATAAACAGGTCATCATTGAAGTGGTGGCGAAGTTTTTTCAAGCTTTGACTGATAGCGGGCTGAGTGACAAAGAGTCGATCTGCTGCTTTACGCATATTTCGTTCCTGAAACAATACAAGGAAAATGCGGAGCAGGTTTAAGTCGATAGCATTAAACAGGTTTTTTGTCATATAGGGGACGATCTCTTGGCGATGCTAAACAGCATTATGCGTTAGTAGCATTGGTTAGGCTACAGGGATATTCAAGACAAAAAAAACGCTGCATGAGCAGCGTGGAAAGGCATAGTTGCTACTAAAAAAAATTACAGGTCTCTCATCAGTATCTCGAGCTCTTCTGCCGCTTCTTCGATGAGGTGTTCTAGCTCTTTGGCATCATCATTCGCAAGAGGTAATTGCCAATGAATGGGTTTGCCATTTGACGTATGTTTGCCGACCAACTTTGTCACTCTACCACTTCGTTCAAAGCGCAGGTGCTCGAACTCCGCAGCGTGACGTTGGTGCTTTTCTACTATCTCCACTTCAATCGTCCCAGTTGGAATTACCTGAACATGTGCATGGAGCTGTTTGGTGTCTTTTAACAGATAATTTCTATGTCTTGCCAACATATGTTGTCCCTCAGCGCGTCATCCCCTAATTGCAATTTTATTGTAGACAACAGAGTGCATAAAAGTCAGGTGAAAAGCATGAGAAAAAGCCTGAAAGTCAGCAACGCTATGATGCATAAATAAAACTATTTTCACGTATAAAATGCGGTAATTAGTCACATATGATGGTGTCGAGTATGCGCTAATAAATGTATTGCGCTTACTCGGGTTTAGGATGAAAGGTAGGAGTTAATCCGTTTCTGATAAATCGCTGAATGGTGTTAATGCTCTGATAAATAATGTAAACAAGTGGATTTGAATAAAAAAGCCTGATTGGTAATCAGGCTTGAGGTATCTACATTGCGTTGGCGATTCTCTGCAATGACATCTGAATGGTGTACATCTCTTCTTGTGATAAGAGCGCGCTCATCAGTTCTTTGTTCATCTCTTCTGTTTGGTTTAACAGATCAGCCATGGATTGGCCTTTTTCTGTCAGGGTCAATACTTTCGACCGTCGGTCATGAATGTCATCCCGACGGTGAATGTAGCCATCCATAACAAGACTTTGAACGACGCGGCTCACTTTTGACTTTTCGCTCGCAAGATAGGGCATGCCCATCAAATCACCTTGGCGGAATTCGACTCCCTTCGAAATAGCCATGATGGTGATTGCTTGCTCAGAACTTAAAATAATGCCTTTGTTTTCCAGCCAGTCTTGTGCTCGCTTTTCGGACTTCAAAGCAACAAGTCGGCATAGAGAACTGAGTTCCGATTGAATATACACGATTATCACTGTTTTAATTATTTTGAAAGAGGCAGCATATTAACTCTGCCAATCAGAATAAGTCTAACCTGCTAGACACTCTCTCATTGAGAAGGTCCAGCTTGGGGCTTTAGGTTTATTTAAAAGTAATAGATTGAAATATAAGAACTTATACTTAAGAACAGTGAACGAGTGTCTTATTGTTGATACTGAGGTAAAGGGAGTTTGTCTACATTTCCGCCGATGGCGAACGAATGGCAAGCGAATGTAAACCATGAGACAAAGAATAGCGACGGCTGAAACTTTGTAAATAAATGTAAAAACATGATTAACTTATCATTTATAGGTGGCTAAGTTAGGTGAGGAGCACAATCAAATCTGAACGAAGATCAAGTTTTTGCTATAGCAAAGGGCTAAACATGTAGAAAAACTGCTCGATAGGACGATTGATAATAGAGCGCTTTGACCACTCCGCCAAACTGACACTGGTAGAGTCTTCAATGTAAGATTGCTGTAAAGCCAACATGTCTTCACAGAAGTCAGGGTCGTCAACACAGAGTGTTAATTCAAAATTCAGCCAAAGGCTGCGCATGTCTAGATTGACTGTACCCATCAGGCAGAAGTTGTCATCAACCATGACTGATTTTGTGTGCAGCAAACCGCCATTGAATCGATAGATATTAATTCCCGTACGAAGCAGGTCATTGAAGAAAGATCGGCTCGCCCAATCCACCATTAAGCTGTCATTCTTTGCCGGAATAATGATATTCACGGTAACGCCGCGTTGCGCCGTTGTTTGAAGTGCACTCAACAAGCTTTCGCTAGGGACAAGATAAGGCGTCGTAATTGTCAGGCTCTTTTTTGCCTGATGAATGGCCAGCATAAGCACTTGCTGAATGATACCATCCGGCATACCTGGACCAGACGGCGCAACCTGAACGGAATGGTTTGCATGCTGGTGCTGCTCAATGAGGCTACATTCTGGTAAATCAGGCAAGTAGCGCAGACCGGTTTCAAACTCCCAATCCCACGCAAAAATACTATTCAGGATCGGAACAGAAGGGTCATCGACCTTGACCATAATATCGACCCACTGACCAACACCTGCGTTTTGTTTGAAAAAACGAGGATCGACCAAGTTCATTGAGCCGGTATACCCAATCTTGTTATCGATGATAACCACTTTACGGTGCTGACGAATGTCTAAACGACGTAAGAACATACGCGCGGGACTGACCGCCAAGGCTTCGATCAATTCAACGCCAGCTTGACGCATCGCATCCGGCCAGTGGCTTCGGAAAAACGCTTTGCTGCCTGCTGAATCCAGCAATATTCGCACGGTAACGCCGCGTCTTGCCGCAGCACACACGGCATTTGCCACATCATCAGCATGCCCGCCAGGGTGCCAGATGTAGAAAACCATATTGATGGAAGACTCAGCTTTTTGAACGTCTAAGGCAATATTTCGCAGAATGTCAGCGGTTTCACTAAGCAAAGAGAGTTGGTTGCCAGCCAGCGCAGGGATGCCTGCCCGACGCAAACACAGATCGTGAACAGGCCGAGCGAGAAAACTATGATGATGCGGGCGATGTGCTTCGCATTCATTGAGGGTCTCAAGCCAGCTAAGGTAAGGGGTAAACATGGCTTTGGCTCGTTCAGCCCGCTTCCTGCCAAGGTTGAGTTCACCAAACAATAAATAGAGGATAACGCCGACGATAGGAATGATGTAGATGATCATCAGCCAGGCGATAGAAACACCCAGCGCTCTGCGTTTTAACACTACACGTATGGTGACACCGGCAATTAGCAGCCAATAAAGAAAAACACTTGCCCAAACAAGGATCTGATAAATCTGTTCCATATCAATCTAGTTAGCCCAACTCGACTTCCAATATAGAGTGAACGCACACAGTATGCACTGTATTTAGTGTCTCGTATTAGCAAACGCGAAGTATTGCGCACTGCTCGTCAACGAAAGATGGCGAGTTGATGATTTTTTGTATCCGAAGTGTGGTTATAAAGTAATCGAAATGAGGGGTAAATTGGAGATTTATGTCGGCTAAATGAAAAATATAACGCTATCGCTTCAAATTTTATTCCTAAACTGGTTTACTTGCCATGCCTGTATTGAAAACGGGTCAACTGTCTCCTGTAAAAATAAGTTTACAAGCCAGCAGGGGAGGTGCCATGGAATGGCAGAAGACGCTGGGTATGGATATCAACATCATCGTTTGTAGTGAGAGAGTGTGTATGGCAAGCAGTAATAGAGCCCAGTTTTCCTCCCGATTAGGATTCATTCTGGCAGCGGCAGGTTCTGCCGTAGGTCTCGGTAATATTTGGGGTTTCCCCACACAGGCAGCCAGTAATGGTGGCGCTGTTTTTTTAATCACATACTTGGTCATGGTCTTTATTTTGGCTTATCCACTGCTGGTGGCAGAGCTGACAATTGGCCGATTCGGTGCATCTAACCCTATACGCTCCCTTATTTCAGTTGCACCAAAACACAAACTGCTGGGTTCTGCCGTTGGTATTGCAGGCATGCTAGGTGTGAGTGGCATATTGAGTTTCTACGCCATTGTTGCCGGTTGGTTTTTTGGCTTCTTGATTGGCCCGTTACTCAGCGCCTTCGGTTTTGATAGCGCAGCGGCTTGGCTAGAAGGGTTTGGTATTGCACGTAACTTGGTATTGATGGGCGTGTTTATGCTGTTGACCGTTTTGGTCGTGCGTAACGGCGTTGCGGATGGTATTGAAAAGTGGTCAACCCGCCTAATGCCTGTGCTTTTCGTTTTGTTTATCGCCATGGTGGGCTACACCCTGCTTCAACCCGGTGCGATGGAAGGCCTGAGAATGTTCCTCGTCCCTGACATGTCGCATTTCTCACCAGATTTGATGGTGAGCGCAATGGGTCAGGCGTTCTTCTCTCTGTCCATCGGTGTGTGCACCATGATGGTCTATGGTTCGTACCTGCGTAAAGATGCGAACTTACCAAAAACGGCTGCACAGGTTGCGCTGTTGGATACGGGTGTTGCCTTCGTCGCGGGTCTATTGATTTTGCCAGCGATGTTCGTGGCGCAGAAAAACGGCGTGCAGATATACAGCGAAAGCGGTGCGTTGTTGGATGGTGATACCTTGGTATTCAGCGTACTTCCAGCCATGTTTGACACCATGGGCAGCGCAGGCTTGATTGTGGGCGTCGCATTCTTTGCTTTGATGGTGATCGCAGCGCTGACTTCTTCAATTTCAATGCTTGAAGTCCCCGTTGCCTGTATCTCAGAAGAGTTGGACAAAGATCGTAAAACCGTCGTGTGGTGGGTTGGCGGTGCAATTGCATTGTTCTCCTCCTTGATTATTTTCAACTTTGGCAGCATGTTTGGCACAGTCATCAGCGTGACTACCGAATACGTGCAACCAATCCTCGGTGTGATCATGGCGCTTATTGCAGGATGGATTTGGAAGCGAAACGAAGTGTTGGAAGAGTTAAGCCACGGCAATCCAGAACTGGCAAACAGCACGTTCTGGAAAGTATGGCCAACCTATGTACGTGTCGTTTGTCCTATCTTGATGGCGCTTGTGTTCTTCTGGCCGCTATTTAAATAAAGGTTACTCGAGCATAAAGCTAAAAAAATCCTCAGCCTTGCTGGGGATTTTGGCTTTATGCGATACGTGACTTCTCCCTCGCCGCCATTCCGTTTACACTCGGCGCTGTTTTTTTTGTTCGCAATGACTTTCGAACTCACAACTATAGGGTTAGGCATGTTTACTCTGGTCTTTCAGAATGAAGACTTTTTGGTCATCGATAAGCACCCAGGGATCAGTGTCCACAAAGATGACAATGAGCAACCCTTACTCGCTGAAGTGGCGAAGCATACGGGTGACAAGCAACTCTATTTGATTCATCGCCTCGACAAAATGACATCAGGTCTTTTACTGCTTGGTCGTCATCAAAAAGCAGCCGCTGAACTTTCGCTGATGTTTGCAGAAAAAACCGTGCGTAAATTCTATGTGGCGGTTTCAGCGAAAAAGCCAACGAAAAAGCAAGGGACCATTATTGGCGACATGATGAAAAGTCGTCGCTCAATGTGGAAACTGCTGACCAGTAAAAATAACCCTGCCGTCACCCAGTTTTTTTCGACTGCGGGTGGCGAAGGTCGCCGCTTGTTTCTTTGCAAGCCACACACTGGAAAAACCCATCAAATACGCGTGGCGTTAAAGAGTGTGGGTGCAACAATTTTAGGTGATGACACCTACGGTGGAGCCAGTGCCGACCGCGGCTATCTGCATGCCTATGCGTTGCAATTTAGTCATTCAGGTGAGGCGTTTGAATTTCTGTTACCGCCATCAATGGGTGAACAATGGCCAACGCTGCCTGAAGAATGGCAACAGCCATCATCGCTTTTGTGGCCTAAATTACCGAATCAAAAATAATCGAGTTGATCTGTCACTAGCAGGTCATTGATCTCCAAGGAAGGAGAGCGTTGGAGAGATGCATGCAGCACACCCGCAATAAAAATCGCAGTTTGAAACAGTCACGTCTTTGGGCGCTGGCCAACATTAGGCGTCAGCATAAGAAAAAGGTCGCACGCACACGCACGCGACGTAACTGTGAATTCTATAACCTTCAGATGAGCGGTGTTCCTGTTGAACTTTCCAACATCTCAACAGAAGAAATAAAGGAAACAAACCATGATGAAGCCTGATGCGCTAAAGATCTTTTTTGACGTGATCGCTGATCGTATTGCAGCGTGTGGCGATGAAGTTAGACGCGTGTTCCATGGTCGTGGGCGATGCTATGAAGGCTTAGAACAAATTACCGCGGATTGGCTTGGTAACGGTGTTCTGCAAATCGCTATCTTTAAAGAAGACGAACCTGAGTTTTATACCGCGCTTCGCGATGGCGTGAGCCAATTTTGCCAAAGTGATGTGTGGCGAAAAGTAGGTGGTAAAACAGTCGTTGTGCAACACCGAGACCGTGAAGGGTCCGAAACGGAAACCTTGATGGGTGAGATGCCGTTCCAAATCAATGTGGTTGAGAATGGCTTGAGCTACACGCTTGATCTGGGTAAGCGTCAGAACAACGGTTTATTCTTGGATATGCGTCTTGGCCGTCAGTGGGTGCAGGAAAATGCAGCGCATAAATGCGTGCTAAACCTTTTTGCTTATACCTGCGGGTTTTCCGTTGCTGCTGTTGACGGCGGCGCTGATAAAGTGGTGAATCTGGACATGGCGAGATCATCGCTTTCCCGAGGCCGAGAAAATCATCAATTGAATCAGCATAATCTGAACAAGGTGAGTTTTCTGGGTCATGAACTTTTCAAGTCGTGGGGTAAAGTGAAGAAGAATGGGCCTTATGATCTTGTGATTATTGACCCACCGTCGTTCCAGAAAGGCAGCTTTGTTCTTACCAAAGATTACGCCAAAATCTTACGTCGCCTGCCGGAGTTAGTGTCTGAAGGTGGTGATGTGTTGGCTTGCGTGAATGCACCAGATGTAAAACCAAGCTTCTTGGAAGAACAGATGGCAGAGTTTGCGCCACAGTTTGTGTTTGTCTCTCGGCTTGAGAATCCACCTGAATTTGAAGATATTGATACAGACAGCGCGCTAAAAGTGATGCATTTTAAACGTCAGGACTAAATGACGGAGCTGCATCATGGACGCATTTCAACGAATAGACGCATTGGATTCAGGTCATCATAAGGTGATTTATCATGATGAGCGATGGGGACTGACGGTAAAGCGTTACAGTAACGGTCATGCGGTGAAAGTGTTTGCGGAAGCGTTATCTGGTGGAGATTTTATCAGTGGAAATCTGTATCTGATTGATGATGTTTGGTCACTCAAACCTTGTGAAATGCCAAGAGAGAAGGTGATGTCTTTCATTTTGGGATTTACGTTGATAGATGAATAATACCAATCGGAATAAGTATTCAGGCATTCTTGCTGGTTAAAATCGGCAATAACTGCGTCAGAGATTTTGTAAGTAGAATAACGAGTTACTGCAATTTCCTCTTGGCTCTTGACGATTTCTCCTGCGTGAATTTATCACCGCTTACTTAATCCGATTGGTATAATTTTAGCCTCTAGGCGCAATAAAAAATCCCGCATTTTGCGGGATTTTTTGTATTCATCAGTGTGCTTATAATACCAGCATCATGACGACTTGGCGCAGTCGTTAAGCGTAATGGAGCGCTCTAATACTGGACGCCCACGTGCGTCACGAAACAAAAGGTTATAGCTCACACCCATTTCCAATAGTGAATAGATTTCATTATCGACACAGTAGGTTTTTAGCAATTTGTCGACCAATGCTTCGGGTGCAACATCGCCACTGCCTGAATAGAGCAAGGTCAGTTCAATCGCCGTGCTGTTTGATGTTGCGCGAACCAAATTGTAACCGTTCATTGTAACGGGCACGATTTTGCTCAAAACATCAGCTCTCTGCTCGGCGAATGTCTCAGCAATGTCTAGATCTGAAGTGCTAGAACAAGCCGTTAATATCAGAGCCATTGCGCCAGCTAGGGCCAATCGTCCTGTTGTAGAAAATTGTCGCATTACGGGATCCTGTGCGTTAGCTGTCAGAAAATCAGGCTGGCAGCACTTTCTTGAAAGGTTTAACGATAACGTCTTTATAAACGCCAGCTTCGATATATGGATCAGCGTCTGCCCAAGCTTTTGCATCATCAAGGCTATCGAACTTTGCGATGACGGTAGAGCCAGTAAAACCTGCTTCGCCTGGGTCTTCACTGTCGATAGCAGGGTTTGGACCTGCAACCAGCAAACGGTCTTGAGATTCAAGATCTCGCAGTCTTGCCAAGTGTTGCTCTCTAACTTGCAGGCGCAATGGCAAACTGTTTTCAACATCTTGTGAAAAAATGACGTACCACATCCTTGTTTCTCTCCCGTGTTAATTCGTCTTCACTTTTCTTCGGCTTATTGTATGCAAGGCTAAAGGATCATGCTGACGATGTTGTCTGATTTATGACTTATTTATCGCTCTTGGGCGGCCTTCACCGTCAATCGCCACATAATTAAACGTTGCTTCGCAGACTTTTCTGCGTTAGCGTCAACCCCGTCTGTTGCAACGGGTTTAACCCATACTTCTAGTCCAACACTCATCGAGGTACGCCCAATACGTGTGCATTCGCCGTAGCAACATACTACGTCACCGACGGAAACGGGTGTCTTGAACACGATCTCTTCTACAGAGACGGTGACGACACGCCCATGGGACACTTCTTTTGCCAAAATGGCGCCAGCCAAATCTAATTGAGACATGATCCAGCCACCAAAAATGTCACCATTGGCATTGGTGTCAGCAGGCATCGCCAACGTTCGCAGCAATAATTGGCCGCGTGGGCAATTGTTTGTTTCCGACATCTTACTACTTCCGAGATGAGGTGTTTATTCACTAAATAGGGCGTATAAGCACCGCCCAGATCAACTATTTTGAATCGGTAGAATCTGTTTCTTTTGGCATGTGTTTGTATATATATACGCCTGTCACCAACGTATAAATCAAAGTAATAGCCATCAAGCCAAACACTTTGAAGTTCACCCACACATCTAGTGGCATGGTGTAGGCGACATAGACATTGAGTACCGCCAGTACAGTGAAAAAGGCCACCCATGCACTGTTGATATTTCGCCAAACCACATCAGGTAAGGTGATTTCTTTACCCAGCATGCTTTTGATAAGTGGTTTCCCCATGATTTGAGAAACGAGCAGACCAGCGGCAAACAAGACATACACGATGGTGACCTTCCATTTGATGAAATTGTCATCTTGGAAAAATAGCGTCATACCACCAAAAACCGCGACCAGTGTTGCAGTGACGATCTGCATTTTCTCTACTTTCTTATAGAGCACCCACGTCAAGATTACTTGGATGATAGTCGCCACAATCAATGCGCCCGTTGCCGTGTAGATGTCGTACATCTTGTAGAGCGCAAAGAAGATAATTAATGGGATAAAGTCGAGGAGCTGTTTCATTTAGATACGTGTCCTTGTTTGCCTCCCAAAGCAAATCGCGAGGGGGCTTTCAATATGACCTTGAAGTTTACCCAAATCTTGCAGCAGATAAAACGTGAATGGTGTTGAGTAAGGCCTCTACATAGAAAAAAGCCAGCGTAACGCTGGCCTTGGGAGTAAACGTGGGTATTTGGTTTGGTTATTTAACGGTAGCGGCTTTCATGCTAACCACAAACTCGCCTAACTCTTTGAGCATATTGTTATGGTCATCAACGTTACGTTCGATAATTTTGACCACGGCTGAGCCTGAAATTGCGCCCGCTGCACCAGCAGAAATTGCTTCTTTAACTTGTGCAGGTTCGGAAATACCAAAGCCCAAAAGAGGGCGTGGTGCATTAAAAGCGGAAAGCTGCTCAATCAGGTGATCAATAGGTTTGCCTGCTTTGGTTTCTGCGCCCGTTACACCAGCACGAGAAAGTAGGTAGGTATAACCACCACCTAGCTCAGAAATGGTTTTCAGCGTTTCTTCGTTGGCGTTAGGCGGTGCGATGAAAATCGCGTGAACGCCATACTTGGCAGCAGACACACGAAACTCTTCAGATTCCCCCGCTGGCACATCAGCAATCAAGACTGAATCCACACCTGCATCGGCACATTTTGCATAGAAGTTGTCGATACCGTTTGCGAACACGAGGTTGGCATACATCAACAGACCCATCGGAATGTCTGGGTGGTTTGCACGAACTTGGCGAAGAATATCAAAACAGTTGTCAGGTGTTGTGCCTGACTCCAATGCGCGAATTGCTGCGCCTTGAATTGTTGGGCCATCAGCCAGTGGATCTGAGAATGGAATACCCAATTCAAGTGCGTCTGCGCCGTTTTCAACCAGTGTTTCAATCACCTTTAAAGATTGCTCAGGGGTTGGATCACCAATGGTCACGAAAGGAACGAAAGCGCCTTCACCCTTGGCATCTAATTTTTCAAACATCGCTTCATAGCGGTGAGACAAGGTGGCAGCCATTACATCACTCCTTTTTCTTTCAAAATGTCGTGCACGGTGAAGATGTCCTTGTCACCACGACCGGACAAGTTAACCACGAGCAGTTGTTCTTTTTCTGGGTTTTCGCGAGCCATTTTTAGCGCATAGGCTAAGGCGTGAGCGGATTCCAGCGCAGGAATTATCCCTTCGTGACGGGCCAATTCTTGGAATGCGTCCATTGCTTCGTCATCGGTGATGGCAACATAGTTAGCACGACCAATTGCGTTCAAATGGGCGTGCTGAGGGCCAACTGATGGAAAGTCGAGACCCGCAGAGATGGAATAAGACTCTTCAACCTGACCGTTTGGATCTTGCATCAACGGGGATTTCATTCCGAAGAAAATGCCCAACTTGCCGTGTTTGAGTGGAGCGCCATGTTGGTCTGTATCAAGCCCTAAACCTGCAGGTTCCACGCCAATCAGGCCGACATCTGTATCTTCGATAAAATCAGCGAACATGCCGATGGCATTTGAGCCGCCACCGACACAGGCGATCAAGTGGTCAGGCAGACGACCTTCTCTTTCTAGAATTTGCTGCTTGGTTTCTTCACCAATCATCTTCTGAAATTCACGCACGATAGTCGGAAAAGGGTGAGGTCCAGCTGCGGTGCCGAGCAGGTAGTGAGCGTCTTCATAACTTGCAGACCAATCACGCAATGCTTCGTTACAGGCATCTTTGAGTGTTGAAGAGCCAGAGTGTACTGGAATCACTTCCGCACCCATCAGCTTCATGCGAAACACGTTTGGACTTTGACGTTCAACGTCTTTTGCACCCATGTATACACGGCATTTTAAATCAAGCAGAGCACATGCAAGTGCTGTTGCCACACCGTGCTGACCTGCGCCTGTTTCAGCGATGATTTCTTTCTTACCCATGCGCTTTGCAAGCAAGGCCTGACCAAGCACCTGATTGGTTTTGTGCGCACCACCGTGAAGAAGGTCTTCACGCTTGAGGTAAAGCTTGGTTTTGGTGCCTTTGGTCAAGTTACGCGTTAGGGTTAGCGCTGTAGGGCGACCTGCATACTCTTCCAAAAGACCGATAAATTCTTCCTGAAATTCAGGGTCGCTTTGTGCGTCGATAAACGCTTGTTCTAGCTGGTCCAGCGCGGGTACCAGGATCTGTGGTACATACTGACCACCAAATTCGCCGAAGTAGGCATTCAACTTAGTCATAACAGTCCTTTAGTAATCTCTAAGCGCTGAAAATGCAGCGTCCAATTTTTGTTGATCTTTAACACCCGGCGTACTTTCTACACCTGAGTTGAAGTCGAGTCCTGCGCAGCCTAGTGCTGCGGCTTCTTTGGCGTTGTCACCTGACAGACCGCCAGCGATCATCAGAGTCTCACGTTGATCTTGTGGGATCAGCGACCAATCAAACTGCTTACCGGTGCCGCCGCTTTGTGTGCCAATACGGCTGTCCAACAGATTGCGGTCAGCACCTGCTTCTAGCGTCGGCGCTTTGTCGCTGACGCCATGGGCTTTCCAAATTTGTGTTTCTTGCGGCAATTTCTCGCGCAGCTTGTCGATGTAGTCGCTGTTTTCTTCACCATGAAGCTGCACAGCGGCTAACTTCAACGCTTTCGCTGTGTCTGCCACGTGGTCAACGTCGTGATTTTGGAAAACACCAACGTAATTTAACGGTGCGCCTTCTATGACTTTGCGTGCTGCGTCAAGGTCAACGTAACGCGGAGATTTCTCGACGAATATCAGGCCGCCATAATTGGCGAACGAGTCATAAGCCGCTTTGGCATCTTCTGGTCGAGTCAGGCCGCAGACTTTGTTGTCGCCATACAGTACGCGTCGAGCTGCTTGTTCAACATCGTCTTCACTCATCAGCGAACTGCCAATCAAAAAGCCGTTTGCAAACGGTGCCAATTCACGTACTTGTTGGTGGGTGTAGATACCGGATTCAGAAATCACAATGCAATCTTCTGGCAGGCGAGGCGCCAGTTCTTTGGTACGGTTTAAATCGATGCTTAGATCGCGCAAGTTGCGATTGTTAATGCCAACCACTTTCGCTTTTAGCGCAATGGCACGTTCCAGTTCTTCTTCGTTGCTGACTTCCGTTAGCACACCCAGTTTAAGTTTATGAGCGAGTGCTGACAGTTCGCGGTATTCGTTGTCATTCAGCACAGACAGCATTAACAAAATGGCATCGGCTTGATGGAAGCGTGCAAGGTAAACTTGGTAAGTGTCCACCATGAAATCTTTACACAAAACGGGGCAAGGCACCTGACTGCGGACTTGTGGCAGAAAGTCGAAGTTACCTTGAAAGTACTTTTCGTCTGTCAGGACAGAAATCGCTGCGGCATGATTGCCGTATACGCTGGCGATGTAATCCAAGTCGAAATCATCGCGGATCAGGCCTTTTGACGGCGAGGCTTTTTTGCACTCCAAGATGAACTTTGCTGGTTTTCCTGACAGTGCATCATAAAAGCTGCGATCACTGGGAACCACATCATTGATGAAGCTCTCAAGCGGCTGTACCGCCTTGCGCGCCTCAATCCAAATACGTTTATCCGCAACAATTTTTGCTAGTACCGTTTCCATTAGCTGCTCCGTGACGCAAGTTGCTGAACAAGTTCGAAAGGTTTTCCGCTGCGCATCACATCCAGTGCTTTTTGCGTGTTGGCTTTTAGATCTTCATGTCCGAAGAGGCGCAGTAACATTGCCACGTTAACGGCAACAGCACTTTGTTGTGCTTCGGTACCTTTGCCTTGAAGGATCTGTGTGATGATTTCTCGGTTTTCTTCTGGCGTACCCCCTTCAATGGATTTGAGAGGGTGAGTGTTAACGCCAAAATCTTCCGGTGTCAGTGTGTATTCGGTGATAACGCCATCTTTAATTTCTGCCACGGTGGTTTCACCGTGAATCGCGACTTCATCAAGCCCGCTGCCATGAACAACGGCTGCGCGTTTCAGGCCAAGGGTTTTGATGGTTTCTGCAATCGGCCTTACGAGGGCTTTGTCATACACACCCATTAACTCCAGCGTTGGTTTTGCAGGGTTAATCAATGGGCCTAACAAATTAAAGATGGTGCGTGTTTTCATGGTTTGACGAACAGGCATCGCGTGACGAACACCGCTATGGTATTGCGGAGCGAACAAGAAGCACACGCCCAAGTCGTCTAACGCGCCACGTGCCGTCTCGGGGCTCATGGCCAAATCAATGCCAAAAGCTGCAAGCAAGTCAGAAGAACCTGATTTACTGGATACGCCGCGGTTACCGTGCTTGGCCACTTTCACCCCACAGGCTGCAGCAACAAAGGCGGCTGTGGTGGAAATATTGATGGAGTTCGAGCCGTCACCACCCGTGCCAACGATGTCAGCGAAATCATATTCTGGCGATGGGAATGGGTTTGCATTTTCGGTTAGTGCAGAAGCCGCGCCCGCGATTTCGTCGGGCGTTTCACCTTTGATTTTTAGTGACGTTAATGTTGCAGCCAACAGGATAGGGTCCATTTCACCTTTGATGATGGTGTCGAACAGCTGATGGCTTTCTTCACGAGACAGAGATGCTTGTTCGTAAAGCTTATTAATAATTGCGTCCATGTTTACTCTCCTTGTCCTGTCGTCCATCAGCGTGGCTTTGTCGCCCAGTTGATTGTATTTGTCAGAAGGTCTGCGCCTTTTGTTGTCAAAATTGATTCTGGGTGGAATTGAAAACCCACCACGCGATCAGCGTCGTTCACAACCGCCATGACTAAGCCTTCCACATCCGCGATAACATCGAGCGAATCAGGCACCTTGGTCGCGACCAGTGAGTGGTACCGCGCAATGGTCAATGGGCTCTCAATGTTACCAAACACGGCATGTGCGTTATGTGTCATCTGGGATGCTTTACCGTGAACAATGTCACCTGCGCCAGCAACTACGCCGCCATAGGCTTCAGTGATAGCTTGCTGTCCTAGGCATATGCCTATCATTGGCACACGGCCTTTGAGCTTCAAAATAAGAGCGGGCATACAACCTGCTTCTGATGGTGCGCCTGGGCCGGGTGACAACACAACAACCGGATTCTCTAGCTCTGACAGAGCTTGTTCTATCTGATCAGCCGACAGGCTATTGCGGTAAATAGTGACTGGGTAACCGAGTGAGCGGAATTGATCCACCAAGTTGTAAGTGAAAGAGTCGAAATTATCGACCAGCACGATGTGTGCGTTAACGTGCTGACTCATGCCTGCTCTCCTTGGTGGGCGACTTGAATCGCAGTGAGTACCGCTTGCGCTTTACCTCGGGTTTCATCGGCTTCTGCTTGAGGAATGGAGTCAAATACCACGCCTGCGCCTGCTTGAACCTGTGCGATGCCATCTTCAACATAGGCTGAGCGGATCACGATGCAGGTATCCATGTCACCATGACCGGTAAGATAGCCGACTGCGCCACCGTAACTGCCGCGACGGCTTTTCTCGAACTGGCGAATTAATTGCATCGCGCGAATTTTCGGAGCGCCTGTTAGCGTGCCCATATTCATGCAGGCTTGATAGGCATGCAGGGCATCCAAATCGTTACGCAGTTGTCCCACAACACGTGAGACCAGATGCATCACATGGCTGTAGCGGTCGACTTTTAGCAGGTCTGCCACATAGCGGGTTCCTGGCTCGCTGATACGTGCAACGTCATTTCGTGCCAAATCAACCAACATCATGTGCTCGGCGTTTTCTTTGATGTCGTTACGAAGCTCAAGCTCTATACGGCCATCAAGATCAAGATTGATTGAGCCATCAGTATTTTTGCCACGAGGGCGAGTCCCTGCAATCGGGTAGATCTCGACTTGGTTCGTGTCTTTGCTGTATTTCAGTGCACTCTCAGGCGAAGCGCCAAACAAGGTGAAGTCGGTGTCATGCATGTAGAACATGTAAGGACTTGGGTTACCTTGTTTGAGTTTCAAATATGCATTGAGTGGGGAAGGGCAAGGCAGGGTGAAACGACGGCTTGGCACCACCTGAAACACGTCACCTTTGATCACATATTGTTTTAGTTCATCAACCGCAGCGCAGAAATCTTTATCACTGACGGATACGGTGAGGTTTGAGGTTTCTAATACCTCGGCTTTTGGCATCGGTGATGGATTGATGCAGCTTTCTTTGATGGCTTGAAGTCGTCGGCTTAAATCGTAATAGGTTTCGGCGTTTTCACTGCCACCAAACTGCGTGCCTTGAAGTGTGGCATGACGTCGCTGGTGGTCAATAACCAATAAGGTTTCTGCTACATAAAACAGATAGTCAGGGCAGTTGTTTCCGCGTTCTACCTTAGGCAGTGGCTCGAACTGAGCAACGAGATCGTAGGCAAACAGACCGCCAATCATTAATGCTTGGTCTGGATGTCCATCAAGATTAAAGGCGTGTTGTACGATACGCAGTGCATCAAACGGTGAAGGCTGGCGCAAACGTGCGTCTTCATCTAACGTGCGGTTCTCTTGCGCGAAGTGAAGCAAGAGTAAATCATCAGTACGTGACGATTCAATGTCGAGACCTTGCTTGGAAAGCTCAGCCTCAACGGCGCTCAGTACATTTCTGCCATTTTTGGTTTTAGCTTCTAACTCAACCGTTCGTCCACGGCAGACAATGCGCACCGCGGCATCGATCAGCATAAGGCTTTTCAGGTCTTGCTTGGAATCAACCTCGGCGGATTCGAGTAATAGGCTATAAGGACGATCTTGGCAGACTGTCGCATACAATTCAGTTGGAGCGGCGACGTATGGCACATCCAGGCTCAATACATCGAGTTCGCCTTGTTTTAAAGCGTGATTTTTCACAGCGTTCTCCCTGCTGCTTCTACAAAAGGTTTTAGTTCCTGCATAAGTTGCGCAAACATGCTTTCGGTGAGCGCTTGATGTCCGTCTGACAGCGCTTCCGCTGAGTTGAGGTGACGACAATGCTGGATATCAGCGATTGTATTGATATCAACGATGTTGCGGGTTGTCGTTTCAAACGTTCGAATGCCGCGCCCATGCAAAATAATGTTTGTGTTACCAGTGTCATAGATATAATTAGTGGCTTGCATCAATCCCTCGATAGTGGCGGAAAGTCAACGTATTAACAAGGCTGGGTTGCCATTTTTACTCACTGCTTTTTACCATCAGTGCGACGCTCAGCATGAAAGGCGTCTTTAGGTTACTTTGTTCATTCTTACCGAGCGCCGTTTTTGGTTCTGGCTCAGTGGCTTGGGGTTGCAATACGATGATCATGCTAAAAGTCCTTTCTGTGCTGCCACCTTCGGTAAGGTGCTCAATTGATGCTGGGTGGTCAAAAACAGGGACAAAAAAACCCGCGTTAGGCGGGTTTGGTGACGTCTTTCTTTTGGTTATCACTCATCACACCGCCCGTTAATAGGAGTGCCACCACCAGTTAATCAGTGCTGTTTGTTGAATGAGGTTATGCTGTACCATGAAGACGTAATCCATTTGAATAAGTAATCGTGTACTAGTTAACTAGTGTATGACGATAAAGTCAAGCAACGAATTGAAGAAAAGTCATGCTATTTGATCTACACAGCCACACCACTGCGTCCGACGGACGCTTCAGCCCTGAAGATCTCGTGAAACGCGCTGTTGATTTTCGTGTCAATGTGCTCGCAATAACTGATCACGATACCACTGCGGGTTTGGCTCCTGCGAAAGCTGCCGTGGCAAAGCATGGGCTCCCTTTGCATATCGTCAATGGCATCGAGATATCGACCGTTTGGGAAAACAAAGATATCCATGTTGTGGGCTTAAATATCGACCCTGAAGCGCCAGAATTGGTTGCTTTGATTAATGCTCAAGCCATTCGTCGTGAAGCGCGCGCGGAATTAATCGCGGATCGTCTCGACAAGCAAGGTATGCCCGGTGCACTGGCAGGTTCGAAAGCGTTAGCGGGTGATGTATCACTGACTCGTGCTCATTTTGCACGCTGGATGGTTGAGCAAGGACACGTAAAAACCATGCAGGCTGTATTCAAGAAGTATCTTACGCGTGGTAACCCCGGTTATGTGCCACCGAACTGGTGCACGATAGACGAAGCGGTTGACGTTATTCACAAAGCGGGTGGTCAGGCCGTGATTGCGCATCCAGGTCGGTATAAACTCTCGGCCAAATGGTTGAAACGTCTACTTCAAACCTTTGCTGATGCTGGCGGAGATGGAATGGAAATCGCTCAACCGCAACAATCACCGAATGAACGTCGCCTTTTGGGTGATTATGCCATTCAATTTGGGCTTGCTGGCTCCCAAGGTTCTGATTTCCATTACCCTTCTCCATGGCTAGAATTAGGGCGTAACTTATACTTACCGAAAGGTTGTTCGGAAATCTGGGAATCTTGGACGTTGCCGACGTTAGAAGTGCCCGTAAAGGAGGAAGTATGAGCCAATTTTTTTATGTGCATCCTGAAAATCCACAAGCGCGCTTGATCACTCAAGCCGTCGCTATTGTTCGCAATGGCGGTGTCATTGTTTATCCGACCGATTCTGGTTATGCATTGGGCTGTCAGTTGGAAAACAAGATGGCGTTGGAGCGTATTTGCCGAATTCGTCGTTTGGATGATAAACACAACTTCACCTTGCTGTGTCGGGATCTGTCAGAACTTTCGCTCTATGCGCGTGTTGATAACACTGCATATCGATTGATTCGTAATAATACGCCTGGTCGTTATACCTTCATTTTGAAGGCGACCAAGGAAGTGCCGCGCCGTTTAATGAATCCGAAACGTAAAACTATCGGTATTCGCGTGCCGGATAACCAAATTGCGTTGGATCTGTTGGAAGCCATGGGTGAACCGATTATGTCCACCTCGCTTATTCTGCCGGGCAATGATTTTACGGAGTCAGATCCTGAAGCTATTCGCGATCAGCTTGAGCATGCGGTTGATTGCATCTTGAACGGCGGATTTATGGGTGAGCAACCGACTACGGTGATTGATTTCAGTGATGATAAGCCTGAAATTCTCCGTCGTGGTACAGGTGATACCAGTCCATTCGAATAAGCTTGTATCTCTACTTCTAAGCGGTGGAGGTCAATCGGTCACACTGCAACGCAATATTTCCAGTGATGGCGGAGAGTAGTAACGAAATCCCGTGGTGTATTTGTGCCTATTTTGGCATAATACGCCGTTGCCTCTTTTTTGAGGCGTTTCTTTCCGACATCGACGCCTGTGAAGGCGACAGTAAGGTAAACGTAAATGAGTGAAAAATTACAGAAGGTGTTAGCCCGTGCAGGTCTCGGTTCTCGTCGTGAGATCGAAACCCTGATTCAAGAAGGTCGCGTCAGCATTAATGGCCTTGTTGCCAAGCTGGGTGATCGTCTCGATGACGTCAACGCTAACATTCGTGTTGACGGGCACAGTGTACAGGTAGCTGCGCCTTCTGAACTTGTGTGCCGTGTAATGGCATACAACAAACCAGAAGGTGAGTTGTGCACACGCAGCGACCCTGAAGGTCGTCGTACCGTTTTTGATCGTCTCCCGAAACTAAATGGTGCCCGTTGGGTGGCCGTGGGTCGTTTGGATGCGAATACATCAGGCTTGATGCTGTTCACCACTGATGGTGAATTGGCGAACCGTTTGATGCACCCAAGCCGTCAAGTACAACGTGAATACATGGTTCGCGTGTTTGGCGACGTCAACGAGCAGATGGTGAAGAATCTGGTTCGTGGTGTTCAGCTTGAGGATGGCGAAGCGCGTTTTGAAGATATTCAATACGCGGGTGGCGAAGGTTCCAACCACACATTCTATGTTGTGATCACTGAAGGTCGTAACCGCGAGGTTCGTCGTCTTTGGGAAACACAAGGTGTGACGGTAAGCCGCCTGAAGCGTGTACGCTACGGTGACATCTACTTGAACAAAGAGCTACCTCGCGGCGGCTGGATGGAACTTGAACTGGATAACGTTAACTACCTGCGTGAAATGGTGGAATTACGTCCAGAGAAAGAAACCATGATCACGGTAGAAGCGCAGAAGCGTAAAGCACGTGGTCAGAAGATCCGTCGTGCAGTGCGTCGTCACGAAGAGCGTGTTGAATCAAATGAAACACGTAAGCCTCGTCGTGGTGGTCCGTCAGCGAAACCGGTGCAAGGTAATAAACCTGCTCAAGGCGGAAAGCCAGCACAGGGTCAAGGTCGACCAGCGTCAGGTAAGCCTGCTCAGGGTAAGCCAGGCCAAGGTAAACCAGCTCAAGGTAAACGCGGCAACGGTCGTCCGGGGGGGAATGCAACTCCGAACCGTGGTGGTCAATCGTCTTCTCGCCAGAAGCCTCAGGGCGGAAAACGCCAAGGGCGTTAAGCAAGAAAATATTGATATTAAAAAGCCAGCAGAGATGCTGGCTTTTTTGTGCCTGTTTTTTAGCCCGATTACTTAGGCTGCGCGTCGATGCACTGACCGTTAACGTCAATGCCTTCTGGCGCCATTAGGTATAGGTACAGAGGCATAATATCCAGTGGTGATTTCAGTTTGCTTGCTTCTTCCGCAGGAAACGCAGAGGCGCGCATTTTTGTGCGTGTACCACCTGGGTTTATCGCATTCACTTTCACACTGGTGTTGCTCAACTCATCCGCCAACACTTGCATCATGCCTTCGGTGGCAAACTTTGATATCGCGTATGCGCCCCAGAATGCTCGCCCAGCGTGTCCCACGGTAGATGTTGTAAACACCAGGCGCGCGTCGTCTGATTTTTGCAGCAAAGGCATTAATGCTTGGGTCATCAGAAAAGTGGCTTTAACATTCACCTGCATCACTTCATCAAAGGCTTTTTCTTCGATCTGATCGAAAGGACTCAATACACCTAGCATGCCTGCATTGTGGAGCACACCGTCAATACGGCCGAATTGCTGCTCAATGGTGTCAACCATATCCAGATAATGCTGACGCGTGGCTCCTAGCATATCTAGCGGGATAATCGCGGGTTGAGGGAAGCCAGCGGTCTCAATTTCGTCATAGACGCTCTCTAGCTTCTTTACTGTGCGTCCTAGCAGAATAACGGTTGCACCATGTTGCGCGTAACTGAGTGCGGCTTGTCGGCCTATGCCATCACCTGCGCCAGTCACCAGAATGACTTTACCGTCTAATGCGTTGGCTGCTACTTGATACTCCACGTTACAATATTCCTTTTTATCTTCGGCGTTGCTGCCTGTTAATCTCAATGCCTGTTACTCGACCCGCGACCGCGTTTCGCTTCGGCTAAACTGCATTGTAAGATGGCAAACCTGTAATAAACAACACTCGAATACAAAGAAAACGACACCGAACTTGCACTTTGCGGGTAGTTGTTTAGTAGAATGGGAACATATAACTATAAATGAGGAATACAGTTTGGAATTCTTGCTTGATTACGGCCTGTTTTTAGCAAAGATACTGACGTTTGTCGTTGCAGTCATCGTGGTGCTGATTATCGCAAAAAGCGCTGGTGGCAAACAGGGTCAGAAAGGGGAGCTAGAAATTACGAACCTGACTGAAAAGCATAAAGATTTAATCCATTCTATGGAGTCTTATCTTTATGATGAAACGGCACTGAAAGCACGAGATAAAGCGGATAAAAAAGCGGAAAAAGCGAAAGCAAAAGAAGCGAAAGCAGAAGCAAAGAAAATGACCGATTCCGTATCATTGGAATCAAGCCGTAAACCGCATGTATTCGTTCTGGATTTCAAGGGCAGTATTGATGCTCGCGAAGTCACGGCATTGCGTGAAGAAGTCACGGCCATTTTGTCTGTCGCTAAAGAAGGTGATGAAGTGCTGGTGCGTCTCGAAAGTGGCGGCGGCATGGTGCATGCTTATGGCTTGGCGTCTTCTCAGCTTGATCGCATTAAACAAGCGGGTATTTCTCTTACTGCATCTGTTGATAAAGTGGCGGCCAGTGGCGGTTATATGATGGCATGTGTAGCGGATAAAATTATTGCCGCACCGTTTGCTGTTGTCGGCTCAATTGGTGTTATTGCACAGTTGCCAAATTTTAATAAACTACTTAAAAAACATGATATTGAATTTGAACAACTGACCGCGGGTGAGTTTAAGCGCACCCTCACCATGTTTGGTGAAAATACAGACAAAGCGCGCGAGAAATTCATGGGCGAGCTGGAAGAAACCCACACGCTATTTAAAGATTTCATTGCTGATCATCGCCCATCACTTGAGCTAGAAAAAGTGGCGACAGGTGAACACTGGTTTGGTAATCAAGCATTGCCTTTAGGCTTGATTGATAGCATTGGAACCAGTGATGACTATCTGGTGTCTGCAGTAAAAGAGAAAGACGTTTTGAGCGTGCGTTACGTTCAACGTAAAAAGCTCGCTGAGAAACTGGCTGGAGCTTCAGCAGAAGCGGCAGATCGTCTGCTGCTGAAGTGGATCAGTCGTGGTCAGCGACCAATCGTTTAGGAGTTGAAATGAACAACCAAAAGTGGGCGTTGTTTTCGTTCGAAGGCCGAATGAGACGCCGTGATTATTGGCTCTACAGCGTGCCTGTACTTGTCATGGTGTTGCCAACTTTCTTTTATCAAGGCGGTCATGTAGTGCTAGATGCACTTTCAATCGCGATTTCTTTATTTGCGATTTATGCATCAGTTGCGCTCAATATCAAACGCTTGAAAGACAGAAATAAAAGTCCTTGGTGGCTTGTTGTGACTTTTTTGCCGTTAATTGGTCCTATCTTCGCCTTGGTCGAACTGGGTATTCTAGATGGCACTCCGGGCCCGAATCAGTTCGGTCCCGATCCGAAAGGTCGCGGTGATAAATCCGATCAGGGCGGTAATTCTGTCCGAGAAGACAAAGAAAAAGATACGGCGGTATTTGAGGGTTAACCTCATCGTCTAGACGAAAAAATGCCACCTGATAGGTGGCATTTTTCTGGTCAAGCTCAAACGCGCTAACTTATTGCAGCGTGTACTGTTTTGATAGTTGGTGAGCGAGATATTTGAACATGTTGAAAACTGCAGTGGTTTTAGGCGTCGGCAATCCGTTGTCGTCCAAAAAATATTCGCCTTTAAAAACCATCACACCTGCTTTTTCTTCCACTGAATTGGTGTGCATACCATCTAGGTAAGCATCGTGTTCTCGGATCATCTTGTTTGCCATGATTAGCAGATCTTCAGTGCTAATCGGTGTTTTCTCAGACATACTTTTCTCGAGTAAAGGGAAAAAGAGCGCCTATTATAGCGTGAGCAGTCTTAAAAGAGGACATGCTTACGAAAGCGTCGAATTGATATGTTTCTAGAACGCATTGTGTGAGCCAAGCCAGAAAAATTCGAAGTGAAATGGTAAATGGGTTGGCGTCAATGGTAATGATTAGCGCGCTTGCAAAAGTGAGACTACGCTAACCCTCCGATAAAGTAGGTTTATTGGTTACAAGCCGGTAACAAGTGCGGAAGCTGCGACCAATCGGGGGATTTTAGAAAGAAACTGGTTGATATTCAGATCGACTCGCTCAATATTGTAAATAGCGTCAGTCAGCATGGCATCAAGGTTTTCATGCGATTTGGACTGACAGATTGAATTTTTAACGCGAGGGCGTATTGGTCACTATGGGTAAATCTCTCGTTATCGTGGAGTCCCCGGCAAAGGCAAAAACGATTAATAAATACCTGGGCAAAGACTTCATCGTTAAATCGAGTGTAGGTCATGTTCGGGATCTGCCTACCGGTGCTGCTCAAGGCGGCAAAAAAGCGACGCCTATCTCAACCAAAGGGTTGAGTCCGGAAGAAAAAGAGCGAATTAAGAAAGACAAAGAGAAGAATTCGCTGATCAACAAAATGGGTGTTGATCCTTACCGCAATTGGAAAGCGAACTATCAAGTGCTTCCAGGTAAGGAAAAAGTGGTTTCTGAACTTCAAGCGCTGGCTGAAAAAGCAGATTTTGTTTATCTCGCGACGGATTTGGACCGCGAAGGGGAGGCCATTGCTTGGCACCTGCGGGAACTGATCGGTGGTGATGAAAGCCGTTTTAAACGCGTTGTCTTCAACGAAATTACTCAAAATGCTATCCAGCAAGCGTTCCAAGCGCCTGGTGAACTGAACATGGATGGCGTGAATGCACAGCAAGCACGCCGCTTCCTGGATCGCGTTGTGGGCTTTATGGTGTCGCCGCTTCTTTGGAAGAAAGTGGCACGTGGTTTGTCTGCAGGCCGTGTTCAATCGGTAGCGGTTAAGCTGCTCGTTGAGCGTGAGCACGAAATCAAAGCATTTGTGCCGCAAGAGTATTGGGATATTCACGCCGATACCACAACCGCTAGCCAAAATGTGTTGCGCTTAGTTGTTGCTCAGCAAAACCGTGAAGCGTTCAAGCCATTGAACGAAGCGCAAGCGATGGCGGCAACAGACGCATTGCAAAAAGCGACTTACAAAGTGGTGGATCGTGAAGACCGTCCAACCAGCAGTAAGCCGTCTGCGCCGTTTATTACTTCGACGCTGCAACAAGCGGCAAGTACCCGCATGGGCTTTGGCGTTAAGAAGACCATGATGTTGGCTCAACGTCTGTACGAAGGGGGTTACATTACCTACATGCGTACCGACTCGACCAACTTGAGCCAAGAGGCTGTTGAATCAGCACGTGAATTTATTGGTAGCGAATACGGCGATAAGTATCTGCCATCCGCACCACTCAAATATGGTTCTAAAGGTAATGCTCAGGAAGCGCACGAAGCGATTCGTCCTTCAAGCGTTGACGTGAATGCCGATGATTTGCAGGGCATGGACCCAGATGCTCATCGTCTGTATGACCTGATCTGGCGACAATTCGTTGCGTGTCAAATGACACCAGCAAAATATGATTCGGGCACCATTAGCGTTCAAGCAGGCGAATTTACCCTGAAAGCGAAAGGTCGCACCTTACGTTTTGATGGTTGGACACGTGTACAGCGTCCTATGGGTAAAACCGAAGATACAACGCTTCCACACGTTGATGTGGGCGAGATCTTGACGCTAGATAAGGTTGACCCTAAGCAACACTTCACCAAGCCGCCTGCACGCTTTACAGAAGCCGCATTGGTTAAAGAGCTTGAGAAGCGTGGCATTGGTCGTCCTTCTACTTATGCATCGATCATTTCAACCATTCAAGACCGTGGTTACGTGCGTACTGAACAACGTCGTTTCTATGCTGAAAAGATGGGTGAGATTGTTACCGACCGTCTTGACGACAGCTTCGCCGATTTGATGGATTACGACTTCACTGCGCGAATGGAGGGGAACCTCGATAAAATCGCCATGGGCAGTGAAGATTGGAAGCAGGTACTGAACAACTTCTTCAAAGCATTTACGGATGATTTGGGTAAAGCAGAATTGGAAGAAGCTGAAGGCGGCATGAAGCCTAACAGCATCGTCATGACTGACATCGATTGTCCAACCTGTGGTCGCAAGATGGGGATTCGTACCGCATCGACAGGCGTATTCCTTGGTTGTTCAGGCTATCAGTTGCCTCCGAAAGAGCGTTGCAAAACCACCATCAACCTGATGGATGAAGAAGGTATTGTTAACGTACTGGAAGAAGACGTTGAAACCGCTGCGCTCCGCGCCAAAAAACGTTGCCCTAAGTGCGAAACGGCGATGGACGCGTACCTGATTGACAAAGATCGCAAGTTACATGTTTGTGGTAACAACCCAAGCTGTGATGGCTACATTGTCGAGAAAGGTGAGTTTAAGCTCAAGGGTTATGAAGGCCCACTGGTTGAGTGTGACAAGTGTGGTTCCGACATGGTGCTGAAAAACGGCCGCTTCGGTAAGTACATGGGTTGTACCAACGAGACCTGTAAGAATACCCGCAAGATTTTGAAGAACGGAGAAATTGCACCACCGAAAGAAGATCCGGTGCATTTCCCTGAACTGCCGTGTGAAAATTCAGATGCATACTTTGTGCTTCGTGACGGTGCATCAGGTTTGTTCTTCGCAGCGAGTAACTTCCCTAAATCGCGTGAAACTCGAGCGCCATTAGTTGAAGAACTTGCACGCTTTAAAGATCGCATTCCAGAAAAATATCAGTATCTGGCTGATGCCCCTGCTGAAGATCCAGATGGACGCAAAGCCGTTGTTCGCTTTAGCCGTAAGAGCAAAGAGAACTACGTCCGAACCGAAGAAGATGGTAAACCATCAGGTTGGACCGGTCTGCTGATAGACGGTAAGTGGGAAGTGACAGATAAACGTAAGAAGAAGTAGTATTCGCGCTTGAAGTGCTGAATGTGAAAATTGAAAAGGCAGCCTAGGCTGCCTTTTTATTATCCCGCTTTCTGAACCATTGACAATGCACTCGTACAAGCACGCAAAAGGCATTGTTCGATGTCGGATGCACAACTGCCACAGCCTGTACCCGCCAACGTTAACTCGCTGATTGTATTAGCATTAATGGATAAATCCTCAGTAATGAGATTCTCGATATCGCTTTGCGTGACTTGCTTGCAGGTGCAGATAATGGGAGAACGCGTTGCAAGGGAACCAGCTAAGAAAGCGTGAATATCCTGATGCGTAAAGTGAGATGCTAAAAGCTGTGCAATATCGGGTTGACGCAGCTCGCTATCAATATTGCAAAGGGAAAATGCCATTGTTGGTTTCAATTGCTGAAAAACAACTGCTCTTCTCTGCGCGGGCTGTCCACCTTGAATGATGGCATCCTCATCACCGACGAATGAGTCCAAAAGCGTGGCATATACCTCGTCGATCTCGTTAGAAAATTGAAGTTGATAAACGTAGCCCCCTGAGACTTTCTGCTTTACCCAATATTCGGCACAAAACTGACTCAATTGCCTTTGTGAAAACGGTGATGAACGGCAGATTTGAAGGCTGGTTTTTACAAACATTGGCTGAACCATCACCGGTGTAGATTTCAACTCAGGTTGCCCTGAAATTGGATCGGTAATCGCCGGAATGAGTGCGTCTGTTTTACCTCCTGAGCAGTGAGTTTGACTCCAGTGAATGGGAGCAAAGCATTGTCCTACCGGAACGTGACGAGTGACGCTTGCTCGAAATACTTGCGTACTGATATTGCTACTGACTTTTACCAACTGACCATCTCTAATGCCCCGATCGGATGCATTAAAAGGGTGGATCTCTAGCATGGGTTCACTGTCATGAGTGTTGAGAATGCTCGATAAACCCGTGCGAGTCATGGTGTGCCATTGATCCCTAATTCGACCTGTATTTAGGATAAGTCCATAGCGTTCGCTAATGGCATTGGCTGGAGGCTGATGATCAACAGTGATGAACTTTGCTTTTCCATCCGGCGTCGAAAACTGTCCATCACTAAACAAGCGTTCACTTTCGCCCGTCGTGCTGTTAACAGGCCATTGAATTGGAGACAGGTCGTTATACGCCTCATTGGTCATGCCGTTTAGCCCTGACAGGTTCAGCATTCTTTTGCTTCTGTCTTCGGGACGATTTCCTATGTTGGTCTGTGCAACATACTCCCTGAAAATATCGGCCTCTGTCTGGTAATTAAAGGCGTCATGGAAACCCATTCGTTTGGCGACCTCGCTGACTATCCACCAATCAGGTTTGCCTTCGCCTGGTGTAGGCAGCAATCGGCGTTGTCGAGAGATGCGACGCTCTGAGTTAGTCACTGTGCCTGATTTTTCGCTCCAGCCTTGAGCGGGTAAGCAGACGTTTGCGTGACGAAGCGTTTCTGTATCAGCAACACAGTCTGAAACAATCACGAGTGGGCAGTCAGATAAAATGCGATTGATCCTGTCACTGTCAGGTAGGCTTACCGCTGGGTTGGTCGCCATTACCCAAATGGCTTTCACGTTTCCTTTTTCAATCGCATCGAACATATCGATGGCTTTTAGCCCTGGTTTGGTTGCTAGAGTGGGCGCTTTCCAAAAATCTTTCACCAGCGAAAGGTGCTCGTCGTTACCAAATTCAAGATGCGCGGCCAGTGTGTTTGCCAGCCCACCCACTTCCCGCCCACCCATGGCGTTTGGTTGGCCGGTAATTGAAAACGGTGTACTACCGGGTAGCCCAATACGGCCAGTGGCAAGGTGGCAATTAATGATACTGTTTGCTTTGTCAGTGCCACTCGTGGATTGGTTGATGCCTTGGGAAAACACGGTGGTGGTGAGCGGTGTTGAACAAAACCATTGATAGAAGGTTTCTATGTCCGTTGTTTTTAAGCCCGTCTCTAACGCCACCGACGTTATTGTGGAAAAACGTTGTGCTTGGGTAAGGGTTTGTTCAAATCCGACAGTATGAGAATCGATGTAGGTTTGGTTGATATGCTGATGTTTGACAAGGTATGCCAGTAAGCCGTTAAACAAGGCAATATCGCTGCCAGAAAATAGGGGGAGATGTAGATCGGCTATCTCGCAACTACGGGTTTCTCTTGGGTCAATAACCACGATTTTGGTTCCGCGTTTTTCTTTGGCTGCTTTCAATCGTTGGTATATCACCGGGTGACACCAAGCAAGGTTAGAGCCCGTGAGTACAACGAGATCGGCTAACTCAATATCTTCATAATTACCGGGAACAATATCTTCCCCAAATGCACGTTTGTGACCCGCTACGGCAGAGGCCATACACAAGCGAGAATTGGTGTCGATGTTTCCGCTACCGATAAACCCTTTCATCAACTTATTTGCTACGTAGTAATCTTCTGTGAGTAATTGTCCAGAGACATAAAACGCCACGGCATCTGGGCCATGTTGTTCAATGATTGATGAAAGTGATGAAGCGACATGGCTTAAGGCATCATCCCAACTACAATTTTGTCCTTCAATGGACGGGGAGAGCATTCGGCCTTCTGTTGCGACAGTGTCACCTAGCGCCAATCCTTTTGAACACAATCGGCCATAGTTGGCAGGGTGTTGGCTATCTCCCCTGACTTCAAGCTTTCCAGAGGTGTGTATTTTCGCCTCGATGCCACAACCTACGCCACAATAAGGGCAGGTTGATTTTGTCCATTCTGATTGATTCTTTGACATGACGAGTTCATTCCTTTTTTCCTCTGAATGATCTCTATAAGCAATCACCACGCCATTAATACCATCTCTTTGTTTTTATTTTTTCACATCGATTAAACGGTGTTTTTATTGTTTCTTATGATGAGATTTAACGTCATTCCATTTAATGAGAATAAAATGCTTTGTATTGGTGCAATATAAGGTTCTCTTTTTGGTGCGAAATATTCCTAGTGCGCACTATTAACGAGCAATGATGTTGAGTGTGTGGGTGTTTTTTATTTTTTATATCCGTCATGGGTGTTATGAGTGTTATTAATTCATTAGTAAAATCATTAAATTGAAAGGTGTGATGATGTCTATTTTAATTGCTGGCACTTAAATTGCTGATAGCTAGATATATTCGGCAGGTCTTTTTGAAAAGATGGCTTTTAGTAAAGAAAGTGAGAGGCAAGGATGTCCGACAATTCAACAGATAAACGGCGAGCTTCTTTAATGACCGCTAAACATCAGAATAGTGGCAAGGTATCTCTTGTGGGCGCAGGGCCTGGCGATCCCGATCTCATGACAGTGAAGGCGCTTCGGTGTATTCAACAATCAGACGTCATTGTGTATGACCGTTTGGTTAGCGACGAAATAATCGCATTAATCCCATTCGGGAAAAAACATATTTTTGTCGGCAAAGCGAAAGATAAGCACAGCGTTTCTCAGGCTGACATTAATTGCATTTTGGTTGAAGAAGCAAAAAAAGGGAAAACCGTTTGCCGACTTAAAGGCGGCGACGTCTTTGTATTTGGTCGTGGCGGAGAGGAGATGCAGGTACTTCATCGAGAAGGTATATCTGTCGAAGTCGTTCCGGGTATTACCGCGGCGAGCGGTTGTACTAGCTATGCGGGTATTCCTTTAACGCATCGGGGCGTTTCACAGGGTTGCACATTTGTTACCGCACATTCAGAACATGACCTCGAAGTGAATTGGTCTGCCCTCGCATTACTCAACCAAACATTGGTGTTTTACATGGGTCTATCCAAGCTTGAATTCATCTGTCATGAGCTTCTTGCCGCGGGTCTATCTGCCACAACACCTGTCGCCGTTATCGAAAAAGGCTGCACCTCAGATCAGCGTGTTTTCATCAAAACACTTTCAGACATTCACGCTTATATCGCAAATAAAGGTGTTCAGTCACCGGCACTCATCGTGGTCGGTCATGTGGTATCGCTTGCCTCCGAACTGGATTGGTTTGTCGTCCAATCGCAAGAACACATTGAAAAGCTTTCAGCATAGGGAAAGGATTATGGACAAGAAACGCATTGTCGTTGTTGGGAATGGCATGGTAGGGCACAGGTTCATCGAAGAACTGTGCGACAGAAACAATAACAACGAATTTGAGGTCATCACGTTTTCGGAAGAACCTCGTCTTGCGTACGACAGGGTGCAACTAAGCAGCTTTTTTAGCGGTAAAACAGCCAATGATCTGATGCTAACCAGTGAAGAAGCGTATGACGAAAAAGGCGTCCACTATTACTTAAATGAAAAAGTGGTCGCCATTCAACGAGAAAATAAATGCGTAGTGACTGACAAAGGGCGCGAAGTTTTTTACGACAAACTCGTGCTTGCAACGGGCTCATATCCATTTGTTCCGCCAATCCAAGGTAACGATCAAGCGCATTGCCATGTTTACCGAACGATAGAAGACTTGGAAGCCATCCGGGCATCCGGTGACACAAGTCAGGTTGGTGTGGTTGTGGGTGGGGGGTTGTTAGGCTTAGAGGCCGCGAACGCGATACAGAATATGGGTCTTGAAACCCATGTGGTTGAGTTCGCGCCGCGTCTAATGGCGGTGCAGCTTGATGATGGCGGCGGTGAATTACTTAAGCAAAAAATCACCTCGCTTGGCGTGACTATTCACACGGAAAAGGCGACTAAGGCAATCTCGGCTGGCAATGCGTCTCGCTACAAACTGGAATTTGCCGATGGCAGTGAATTGGAAACCGATGTCGTTGTATTTTCGGCCGGTATTCGTCCTCAAGATGCATTGGCTAAGGCTCATGACCTAGCGCTTGGTGAACGTGGCGGCATTGTCGTCAACGATAGCTGCCAAACCAGTGACGGTGATATTTATGCCATTGGTGAGTGTGCCTTATGGGAAGGACGCATTTTCGGATTGGTCGCCCCCGGTTATCAAATGGCGAGGGTTGTTGCAGCGAAACTGTGCGGAGAAGAGGCTGCGTTTAAAGGCGCAGACATGAGCACTAAGCTGAAGTTATTGGGTGTTGATGTCGCCAGTATTGGCGATGCTCATGGCAATACGCCGGGAGCACAGTCTTACACCTTCTCTGACGGCATTGAGCAAGTCTACAAGCGTGTGATTGTGTCTGAAGATGGAACCAAACTGTTGGGTGCGGTGCTGGTTGGCGATGTAGACAGCTACTCCCACTTATTGCAAACCATGCTCAACGATTTGCCGTTACCTGAATTCCCATCAGTACTTTTGCTTTCCGACGGAGCCGCTGACTCTGATACTGGGTCGGTAGGGCTTGCAAGCTTGCCGGATACTGCGCAGATATGTTCGTGCTATGACGTTACCAAAGGGACCATAAAAGCGGCAGTGGCTGCGGGTTGTTCGTCCATGGCGGAATTGAAAGCGGAAACGAAAGCATCCACTGGCTGCGGCGGCTGTGCAGCGTTGACCAAGCAAGTCATGGACACAGAACTGGCCGCGTTAGGCCATGAAGTGAACAACGACCTTTGTGAGCATTTTCACTACACACGCCAAGAATTGGCGGACATTGTTCGTATCAAGAAAGTGAAAACGTTCGATGACTTGCTTAAAAGTCACGGGTCAGGTCTTGGTTGTGACATTTGTAAACCCACCGTAGGGTCGATTCTGGCGTCATTTTGGAATGACTATGTGCTAAAAGACGAGCACATCGGTTTGCAAGACACCAATGATAACTACCTCGGTAATATGCAAAAAGACGGTACATATTCCGTCGTGCCACGTGTTGCCGGTGGCGAAATCACACCAGACAAGCTGATTGTATTGGGACAGGTCGCCAAACAATATGATCTGTATACCAAAGTCACGGGCGGTCAGCGTATCGACTTGTTTGGTGCGCAATTGCACGAATTGCCTGACATTTGGAAAATTTTGGTTGATGCGGGGTTTGAAACTGGCCACGCCTACGGTAAATCCGTGCGAACAGTGAAATCATGTGTGGGCTCGACTTGGTGTCGTTATGGCATCGATGACAGTGTCGGTTTCGCCATCAACATCGAAGATCGCTACAAAGGCCTCAGATCGCCGCACAAGCTCAAATTCGCTGTGTCAGGCTGTACGCGTGAGTGTGCGGAAGCGCAATCAAAAGACATTGGCATCATCGCCACTGAAAATGGCTGGAACCTCTATGTCTGCGGAAACGGCGGCATGCGTCCTCGCCATGGTGATTTATTTGCCTCCGATCTTGATCGTGTTGATTTGATCAAATACATCGACCGCATTTTGATGTTCTACATCCGCACCGCTGATCGTTTACAGCGCACGTCCGTTTGGCTCGAAAACCTCGAAGGTGGGTTGGATTACCTCAAGCAGGTGGTCATTGAAGACAAACTTTCGATTGCCGACGAGCTAGAAAAAGAAATGGCTGAAAGCCTCGGGCAATATCAATGCGAGTGGAAAACCACCATTGAATCGCCAGAAAGGCTCAAACGTTTTAAGCACTTCATTAATAGCGAGCAAGCCGACAGTGGGTTGAAATACATCACTGAGCGGGGGCAAAGAGTACCCGCGCCAGCTGAAAAAGAAACATTGGCAGATGGCGTCGGCATTCAACAGGCTGAGAAAGTCCAACGTATTGATGTTGTTGAGATACAAGGTTAAGGAGACGGAAATGACACAATGGCAAACGATTTGTCGTAAGCAAGATTTGGTTAAAAACACGGGTGTTTGCGCGTTATTTGATGAAAAACAAGTGGCGATTTTTCTCTGCGGTCAAACAGACACCTTGTACGCCATCGACAATTTCGACCCAATTGGTAAAGCTAATGTTTTGTCTCGAGGAATGCTTGGCTCATCGGGTGATAAAACCGTGATTGCGTCACCGCTTTATAAACAGCATTTCTGCCTCGAAAGCGGTGTCTGCATTGAAGATGACTCGATCTCCGTTGGTACGTATTCAGTGAGGTGCCATGAAGGAGATGTGCAGCTGGCTGCGATGGGTTAATAGCTGAAAACGCGACCACTTAGCCGATTAATCAAGGAATAAAAAATATTGCCGTGATGGCGTTGTTCAATCAGCGCCTTATCGCGACGGGCTAACTGTGCCCCAAAAATAGGAATAGAGATTTTGATTGCGGAAATTAAATTCCGCAATGCCAGGGATTATTAATTGATGAGGATGTCGAAATGTCAGGAAGTGAGAAATTCAACCTGTTTTCATTTACAGGGAAAATGAAAATACTCCATTTAAGTTGGTTTGCATTTTTTATTACGTTTATGGTGTGGTTTAATTTCGCACCATTGCTTCAGTCTGTAAAAGAATCATTGGGACTCACCACCGCCGAGATCAAAACCCTGCTTATTTTAAACGTGGCATTTACTATTCCGGCTCGGGTGGTCGTTGGTATGCTGACGGATAAATATGGCCCTCGTATTGTTTATTCACTTTTACTCGCCATTTGTTCGATTCCCTGCTTCGTTTTTGCCCTATCCGATAACTTCGTACAAGCGGCGATTGCACGTTTTGCACTTGGCTTAATCGGCGCCGGTTTTGTTGTTGGTATTCGTCTTGTGTCTGAGTGGTTCCCGCACAATGAACTTGGTACCGCTGAGGGTATTTATGGGGGCTGGGGTAACTTTGGTTCTGCCGCAGCAGCCTTCACGTTGCCGACTGTCGCTCTGATGTTTGGTGGTGAAGATGGTTGGCGCTATGCCATGGGTATCACAGGCTTGATGAGTCTGCTGTTTTCCTTTGTGTTTTATCGCAGCGTAACGGATACACCAAAAGGTGCGACCTATTACAAACCGAAGAACGCGGGTGCAATGGAAGTCACATCAAAAGCTGACTTCTACTTGTTGCTGTTGATGAAAATGCCGATGTATGGCGCGCTAGCGCTACTTGCATGGAAGCTTTCGCCATCAGGTATTGGTATGTTCTCTACGACAGTCGTCACCATGATTTACGTCGGTCTCGCGCTGATCTATGTGTTCGATTCACTGCAAGTGTGGAAGGTGAACAAGCATATTTTCAAAGAGGCCGTGCCTGAAATTCATCAATACAAATTCAAACAAGTCGCAGTCTTGAACATCTTGTACTTTGCGACGTTTGGTTCAGAGCTTGCGGTGGTATCAATGCTGCCCCTGTTCTTCTTAGAAACGTTTGAGCTCACACCTGTGATCGCTGGCATGGTGGCTTCTGCTTACGCATTTATGAATTTGATGTCGCGCCCGGGTGGCGGGTGGCTATCTGATAAATTTGGACGCAAACCAACACTGCTTATTCTTACTGCGGGCTTAGCGTTAGGCTATTTAGTGATGGGACAGGTTGACGGTACATGGCCTGTCTGGTTGGCCGTGGTTGCGGCGATGGGGTGTTCTTTCTTTGTTCAATCTGGCGAAGGTGCCGTGTTTGCCGCTGTGCCTTTGATCAAGCGTCGAATGACAGGCCAAATCGCGGGTATGACAGGCGCTTACGGTAACGTTGGTGCAGTGGTATATCTAACCGTTTTATCGCTGGTGGACTACAGCACCTTCTTCCTGATTATTGCTGGTACAGCAGTGGTTGGATTTATCACGCTACTCTTTATGGAAGAGCCGTCAGGGCAAATTGCAGAAGTGAATGACGATGGCAGTATTACCATGATCGACGTAGCAAAAGCGTAAGCGATGAAACCAGAAAGTTATTCAACGGCAGCGGATTGCAGTGCTGCCATTTTACACGCAGGGAAGCAGGGTCAGCCTGCTTCCCAGCTTGTGGTTCGCGCGGGTGGTTGTTCAGTCGCGGGCATCAAAGTACCTAATCAAGATGCCTTTGCAGTTAGCATCCCTAACAAACTCAGTGAGCTTAAACATAAAGGTGTGGTTGCTGCGATTGCAGATGGCGTGAGTTGTAGCGATATCAGCCAAAAAGCCAGCGAAATGAGCGTGACGGAATTTATTGATGATTACCTCGGCACGCCGGTGACATGGACGGCAAAAGCCTCTGCGAGCAAGGTGCTCAAATCGCTCAACCATTGGTTATATCATCATGCTCAACAAGCTGGAACATCCTCCAGTGCCATGGTTGCCGCATTTTGCGGCGTTGTGGTGAAATCTAACACTGCCCATGTTTTTCATGTGGGAGATTGTCGCGCCTATCTGTTTCGTCATCACACGCTTACTCCTCTGACACAAGATCATCGCCATTACACGGGAAAGACACAACATCATTTGACCCGCGCGTTAGGCATCGATAGCCATCTCAACGTCGATTATCGGTCAGTAGCGGTTGAGCGGGGCGATATTGTGATGATGTCGAGTGATGGCCTGCATGATGTGCTGTCTGATAAGCAGATCGCTGATCGCTTAGAGGGTATCGAGGAAGATAGTGATCTTCAGTTAGTCGCGGAAAATTTAGTCTCAGATGCGCTGGCAGCAGGCAGTGATGACAACGTTACCTGCTTAGTACTGACCATTGATGCTTTGCCTTCCGCGACATTTGATGAAGCAATAAGAGAATTGTCGGAACGCGTCATTCCGCCTGTTTTGCGTGAAGGAGTGAAGATCGATCACTATGAGGTTGTCCGTGTACTTTACAGCGGCAGTCGAAGCCACATTTATCTGGCACGCAGTGATCTGGATGGTAAACGGTACGTGTTGAAAATGCCGTCGCAAAACTTTGCCGATGATGCGGTTTATCTCGCTGGATTTATCCGAGAAGGATGGATTGGTGAGCAAATCAAGCAACCCGGTGTGATGAAAATCCATCCGCCATCTCAACACTCACCGTTTCTCTACCATGTTTGCCAATACCTTGATGGCATGACGTTTCGAGAGTGGATGGTAGATTTCCCATCACCCACGTTGTCTCAGGTGCGCACTTTGGCGAAAGGAGCAATTCGTGCCATGCGTGTGTTGCAGAGAATGTCGGTGGTGCATCGTGATATCAAGCCAGATAACCTCATGGTCGACAAAGACATGAATGTGACGCTAATTGATTACGGCACCGCGCAGGCTGATGGGTTAAACGAATTGGGTGAGAACATCGAAGAAGGCTATCCAGTCGGCGATCTAAATTACGCAGCGCCGGAATATATCAAAGGACAGAATGCGACATTAGCGTCTGATGTGTTCTCGCTTGGAATGACGATTTATGAACTGCTCACTGGACATTTGCCATACAAGCCTGTTAATGCGGCAAACCCTCGTGCGGCGCAGCAGAACGACTATGTGCCAGCGACAGTATACCGGCCTGATATTCCTGATTGGTTTGATGCCGCGTTAAAAAAAGCGTGTAATCCGATCCCTGCGGCTCGTTATCAGGTGCTGTCTGAGTTTGAGCAAGATCTGTTGAAGCCAAACCGCAAATTGGAAAAGGCTAACCAATCGCGGTCTTTGTTGGAGAAAAACCCGCTCCGATTTTGGAAAGGGTTATCGGTGATGTTGTTTGTGCTGGTGTTACTGCAATTTGGTCTATTGATCAGTTAACACATAACATCCAATACTTATCGTCAAATCTTCTCACGCATTAACGCTGTGCTGTCAGCGCGAGCATCGCGCCAATGCCGATGAAAGTGCCTCCAAATGTTCTCGGTAACCACTTAGATGTGGTAAGGCTTTTCGATCGTTTTAAGGCTTTTACTCCCCAATATCCGTAGCCAGATAAACAGGTGATTGAACAACACATCAAGGTCACCACCAAAATTGAAAACTGTGGGATCAAAGGCTGGCTTATTTCAATGAACTGCGGAAAGAGTGCCGTGGTAAACACGATAGCTTTAGGGTTCGTTAATGCAACCAACACGCCTTGGAGATAATAGCTGCGTGTCTTGTTTGTGTCAGGCGCATCGGAGAGTGAAATCTCGATGCCATTTCGCCAAACTTTGATGCCAAGGTAAACCAAGTAGCAGGCGCCCAGCAGTTTGATGACCATAAACGCGGTGGCAGAACTGAGAACGAGTGCGCTCAAGCCCAGCACTGAAAATGACGACATGATAAACAAACCAGTAATATTACCAGCGACAGTGAACAAGGCTTTTCCTAGCCCAGAACGCAGCGAATGCGTCATCACCAATAAGATAGCAGGGCCTGGAGAAAGGGCTGCGAGGAAGGCAATAGAGAGAAACGCGAGCCAGGTTTCAACCGTCATTTTGTTCCATCCTTGTTATATTTTCTGAGCGTGAGATTCGCTGTTAATCCATCACATCATTGTTCGGGAGAAATTGAAATAGTGACGTGTTGTTATGTTTATTTATAACTGAGACAAACACAGTTTTATCGTCAATGCCGTGGCATGCCAACGTACCATTCTTATAAATCATTCAACCTTTAGTGACGGGCAAACTATGATTTAGTCAGCAAATTCAATCAGGATACTCAATCACGAAACTAAGCCTCTAGGGAGAGAGCCCATGACATTGACACCTTTTCACGTCGCGATTCCGGTAAGAAATCTAGAAGAGTCACGCCGATTTTATGCTGATGTGTTGAATTGTGGGGAAGGGCGAAGCAGTGACGAGTGGGTTGATTTCAACCTCTATGGGCATCAACTTGTCATTCATTGCGACCCCAATATAGGCGAAAACAATACGCTAAATCTGCATCACAATGCTGTCGATGCCAAAGCCGTTCCGGTTCCACACATTGGTGTTGTGCTTGAGATGGAAGATTGGCAATTACTGGCTGACAGGTTAAAAGAAAAAGGGGTTGAGTTTGTCATCGAACCTTATATTCGTTTTGTTGGTCAACCGGGCGAACAAGCCACCATGTTTTTTCTCGATCCGACCGGCAATGCGTTGGAATTTAAATCGTTCAAAGACATTGATGGTCAATTGTTTGCGAAATAGGTGATGGGTCGCCAACCGCCTAAACGCGAGTTAGGTATCAACGTCGGTGAGTAAATCTCCGATTTCATCGGGGTGAATGGGGCGCACGACGCGCTCAATGTCGACACCGTCGTTAAGCAGTATCAACGTAGGCCACAGCTTAACGTTAAAGGATCGCCCCAGTCGTTTTCCCTTGCCGTCATAAACTTTAATGTGTGGAATTGAAAGCCCAGCTAAGGCTTCCTTCACCGCAGGCTCTGCCGCTTGGCAGTATCCACACCAAGGTGCGCCAAACTCGATAATGGCAATACCTTGCAAGGCTTGAACCTCTTCGATCGTCGGGCCGTCTTCTGCATAGTCTGGGTTGAAGCCCGTTGTGGCAGCTTGGATCATCGGGTGTCCTCCGTGACAGTGATTCGAATGTCTAAATGCTAAACATTAAAGGCGACCTTGGTCGCCTTTAATGTTTATTAGGTCCAACGCTTAATTGCATCGGCCGTGTCGCTGGGATTGGTGTTGAAGCAAATGGTCGCTTGCGGTGCGGCTTTGTGTACCGCGTTAACCAGTTTTTCAAACACAAGAAAATGGTCGTCATCACGACGCACGCCTGCGCCGATCAGCACGCAATCATAGGGTTGACCTTGAAGTGCCTCTGTTGCAGCGTCATAGGCGGTTTCACCATCTCGGATATAGTGCAATGTAACCGCGTATCCAAGGGCAACAAGCTTATCTCTGTCACCTTCAAGCATGGCGCGAAGCTTTTCTGCGCTCATTCCTGGCCATTTTTCGTAGTTCACCACATCTGGGTGCCAACCAAATAGTGCGATTTTTTTGTCTGACATTGCTCCTCCTGAGCATTCACTATTGCTTGTTAATATAGTCTGGTGGCGACGATGAGGTTGTCTGAGTTATAAGCCTGAATATTAATTCTTTTGAGGATCACAGTGAGGAAAAGCGCAAGTGAGAGCGGGAGAGGAAAGAGATAACGGAATGAATAGGCAGCAAGGTGAGGAGAAAAAGGCGAGCAGACCGACGACGGGCTACCTGCTCGCAAGCATGTAAATCGATAAACTAAGAAGGTTAGGTGAGATCTTTTACGGGTTCCCACTTGCCGTCGTTATCACGAGAGCGGACGGCGGCGTAAACAAAAGCCATACCTTGTGCGCCTTCCTCAACGGTTGGGTTCCAGAGGCTCAACGGATCGGGGGTCTCGTTACGTAAATCATCCACGATATTGGAAGCGAAATCGTAGTACAGGTTGGCAAACGCTTCTCGGTAGCCTTCAGGGTGACCAATCGCCACATGAGACACGCGCGAGCCTGCGCCAGTCAGTCCTATTCCACCTTTAGTGAGAATATAAGCGGGCTTGTCGATAGGGCGAACGAGCAATTCGTTTGGCTGTTCTTGATGCCACTCCAGGCCGCCTTTGGTGCCGTAAAGGGTGAGATTCAGACCATGTACGCCACCGGCGGCAGCTTGGGTGACCCAAAACACGCCACGCGCCTTGTTGGGATAACGCAGCAAAATTCCGCAGTAGTCATCGGCATCACGTCCATCAACCAAAGCGGTGACGTCGGCACTTAAAGAGGCCGCCTCCATGCCCATCACATAACTGGCGAGGTGATAACTGTGGGTCGCAATATCGCCAAGGATCAACGATGGGCCTGCGAGGTCCGGTTTCATGTGCCAGTTCGCACCCGACAGCTCCGATTCGGTTAGCGTGGCAAGATGCCCCTGCACATAGTTACTTTGCACCATGGTGATGTTACCAATAACACCTTGCGCGACAAGGTCTCTGGCTTGTCTTACCATCGCGTAGCCACTGTAACCATAGGCCACGCAGTAGCGCTTTCCAGCCGCATTGACTCGCTTGACCAAATCCGCAGATTCTTCTTCGGTCATGGTCAGTGGCTTTTCACAAAATACGTTGAAACCAGCATCCAGCGCACGACAAGAAAGGTCATAGTGGCTGTTATTGGGCGTCATGATCGCCAGTGCATCAATGGGATCATCTGCATTTGCTTCACCCGCGAATAAAGCGTCGGGATCGGCATAAGGGCGAGCGATACCCATTTCTTTGCCCGCGAGCAAGGAGCGTTCAGGATTGGATGAAAATACCCCAGCGACAACTTCAAATTCTTCATGCATGGTGGCGGCTGATCGGTGAATGGAGCCGATAAATGAATCCGGCCCACCGCCAATCACGCCTAATCTCAACTTTCTTCCCAACTTCTGATATGCCTTGCTCATTCTTACGTCCTTTTGAATGGGTATCACCGCGATGGTTTATCGATAGCGTTTGTTATTTGAGTAGTGGCTGGCGAGAGGAAGCCAATAATGCGATCACTCTGGCTGCTTCGTTCTGCAGCGCTGGCATGGCTTTTCCTGCGAAATACTGACGGTCATATTTGTCAAGCTCTTGCTGCATGGACTCGCGAATAGCTTGACCAAATGCCATACGAAGGGTGGTACCGACGTTGAATTTCGCCACTCGTTGTTGTTTAAGCGTGAGAAGGTCAGCCTCAGCAATACCCGTTGTGCCATGAATGACTAAAGGCAGAGTGGTGGCCATTTCAATTTTCTTCAGCAAGTCGAAATCGATTGGGCTATTTGCTTCGGTTTTCCGATGGACATTGCCGACAGACACTGCAAGCGCATCAATGCCGCTTTCTGCCGTATATCGAGTGGCTTCTTCTGGGAGCGTCGCCATAGATATAATGTGGTCGCGACCTTCTTCATAGGGGACAGAACCTAGCTCTCCTTCAACGGTGACACCAACCGCGTGGGCAACATCCACGACTTGGCGTGTTCGGCGGATGTTTTCTTCAAGCGGCAGTTGTGATCCATCAAACATCACAGAACTAAAGCCTGAATGAATGGCACGATAAACAATGGCTTCTTCATAACAATGGTCTAAATGAACACAGACAGGCACGGAACTGGCTTTTGCCATTGGCACCAACATGCCGCCCATGGCTTCGACGCCCACCAAGTCCACCATGTCCTTGTTGACGGCCAGAATAACGGGCAATGAAATGGATTCAGCGGCAGCAATAATGGATTTGGCTTCTTCAAGACCAAATACATTGCAACATGCCACTGCGCCATCAGATACAGCGGCGCTCGGGAGCAAGTCGTTAAGGTTTACTAGCATCGGTTCGTCCTTTTCAGATTACGGCTACTTAAATTTAGCAACCATGTCTTTGATGCCGGGGATCGTGTGCACTTGATACTCATGATGGGGGTCAAAATGCTGTACCAATGATTTACTCGTTTCACCCACGATGATGGTGAAGTAATACATTTCGTAACCCGGCGCGGCGACAGAAGGGTGGTAGCCCTTGTCGATGGCAATCACGCTGCCAGTGCGAACGTGATAAACCGGTCCGCAATCATCTTCATGTTCGTAAAGAAACTGAGCACCAAAGCCGAAGTCAGGGTTAAACCTAAATTGATAGACCTCTTCGTAACGGGTTTCTTGCGGCGCACGATCTTCATCGTGCTTGTGCGGTGGAAAACCTGACCACCCGCCAGCACCCACGGTAAACAATTCGCTGACCAGCATACGACCGCGTTTGTCGGCATTTTTCTGGCCGAAGATATGTTTAATTTTGCGGTGGGTCTTGGTGTCGTCACTGCCGTACTGAATTTTGTCCGTCTCTTCGGGTTGAACGGCGAAGGCAGAAAGCGCGTGCCCTGCTTCTTGCTCGTAGCGTCCACCTGCAATCATCACATCGGCTTCGTTGGATACGCATGTCACGGTGACATCGCTACCCACTGGCGCGTATACCGCCGCGGGGTCGCCATCCCAAACAGACGCGCGCTTGCCGATGCCGCTAAACGTTTCGCCATCGACAGTAATGTCGCAGGTACCTCCTGCGAGTACCACTGCGGATTCATAGTCATCTAGTTTGTAGCGATGGCTTTCGCCTTGTTTAAGACGAACGGGGTTGAAATAGCAAAGGGGGGTGGTGTCGTCATTGACGTCAACAACGGGCGCATTTTTGTTATCAAACGGCGGGATATGTTTTCCCATGATCTACTCCTTAATCGTTTCTTAACGTTGCACTGTCACTTCTGGCAACGCTGAAAATGTGTGTCCACGGCTTTCCATAAACGCGATCAATGCAGGTAATTTGGACATCGCGTCAGCGCAAGTGTCTCCTGTGACATTGATGGCAGCGTTTGCAGCGCCCATTGCGACGGCGTCTTTGAGGTTGTGCTGATACAACAAGGCATAAAGTAACGCCGCAGCAAAGGCGTCTCCTGCGCCATAGGGTTTGCGCGCTTGCACGTTGAAAATGGCTTGCGAGCGTTTGAGCAAGTTGCCATTGCCATCCAAACCAAACAGATCACAGCCCTCAGCACCGGCTTTGATGACCACTAACGCTGTGCCGCCGCTTAATAGCTCGGAGGCCGCGTTGATGTGACTTTCTTCATGGTCATGCGGGATGCCCATGACCTCGAATTCTTCGCGATTACCAATGACCACATCGCTCAATGAAGCCGCGAGGCGATAGAAATGAGGCGGATCTTCTGGGGATGCCCATGAATAAGCGCGATAGTCCAAATCTAGCACCACTAAGGTGCCTGAGAGCTGTGCGGTTTGCATGGCAGAAAGGGTCGCTAAACGCGAAGGGTTGGTGGACAGCGCGGTGCCTGAAACAAACAGACAACGTGATGAAGCGAGATACTCGGAACTGATGTCTTTCGCGTTTAACGCTAGATCCGCCGCATTGTTGCGATAAATCACCACTTCAGGTTCAGGGCGCAACTCAGCCACCGCCAGACTCGTGCGGTATTCGCCGCTCAAGGTTTTCACACCCGAGAGGTCGATGCCTTTTTCCTGCATGTAATGGCGCACATAGCGGCCCTGCGCATCGTCAGAAACACATCCGATGAAGCCCGCTTTTGCACCTAAAGTGGCTAAGCCAATGGCGACATTGGCGGGTGAACCCCCGACACTTTTTTTGAAGCTGGACTCAGCGCAGAAATCCGCGCCGTCCGTATTGCCATAGAAATCAACCCCAGCACGCCCAAGGCAGATGACATCGAGCGGGCGCGTGTCGCTTTGTTCCCAGCCAGAGAGGTGAATGTGAGAATCAGTCATAGTCTACCCACACTGCGCCATTATCGGCTGATTTGACGCAGGCATTGACCATCTTCACACCGTCAATACCGCCGTTAATGTCGGGATACCAATGGGTTTCCAAGAAGGCAGTATCGCCGCGTTCGAACGCATCAATCGCGAGAGCATAACGGTGATAGAGATTGGCCCAAGATTCAAAAAATCCTTCAGCGTGACCGCCACCCTGACGGTTGCATGAGACACCAGGGTCATCATTGTAAAGATAGCCCATACCACGTTCTAGAATGCGTACTGGCTCTCCCTGCACTTCATATCTCAGTTGGTTAGGGTATTCATCCCACCACTCCAAACTGGCTTTCTCGCCGACAACGCGGACTTTTTGTTGGTGCATAGAACCTGAGTTGATGGCGCTCGCCCACAATGTCCCCACTGCGCCACCTTCAAAGTTGAACATGACGTGGGCGTTATCTTCCAGTGGTGCGCGAGATTCAATAAAGCTCTGGCGCGAACACAATAGAGATTTCACTTTCAAACCTGTGATCAGGCTTGCCAAGTAGAAAGGGTGTGTACCGCAATCACCAATAATGAAACTGGGGCCGGACACTTCAGGGTTCATGCGCCATTTGGCACCTGGATTGTCTTTTTCTACTTCGAGATTATGGAAGCCGTGGGCAAACGACATTTGCACCACACGCACGGCGCCAATGTCGCCACGGCGAACCATTTCTTTGGCTTGTTGAACCATAGGGAAGCCCGTGTAGCCATACATGACGGCAACCATTTTGTTTTGCTTCTCCGCCAATGCTTTTAGCTTGAGGGCATCTTCAACATGAATGGTGACTGGCTTTTCACACACAACGTGCAAGCCCGCTTCAAGCGCAGCTTTTGCAATTTCATAGTGGGTTGAGTTTGGCGTCGCAATCGATACTGCCTGAATACCGTCTTCACGTTTTGCTTCTTCAGCAAATAAGGTTTTGTAATCCGGATAGCAACGGTCAGGGTCTAGGCCGAGATTAGCGCCAAATTCGCGTCCGCGCTCAGGGTCTAAGTCCAGCGCACCCGCGACAAAGGTAAACAAACGGTCACGTTGCGCAGCAGCGCGGTGAGAGTAGCCGATTTCACTGCCTCGACCACCGCCAACCATTCCCCAACGGATAGGTGAATCCAAATGCATTTCTTCATTAAACATGATGCGCTTTCTCCTTGATCTTTAGACGCATTGCTCGCGTTGTTATTCTTTTTGTTTGACCGATAGCGACTACACGCCACGTCGTTGGTGCTGACGTCCTTGCTCCCACTGGTCGCGTGCTTTGATAATATTTTCATTGTCGGTCACTTCAGGAAGGCCAACTTCCCACCATGCTTCACACGATGACCAAACTGTGTCGTCAATATCGACGACGATGACATAAGTGCGATCCGATGCTTTGGCCCGCGCATACGCGGCTTCTAGTTCATTGAGATTGGTCAGTTTCTCTGCATTTGCGCCTAGTCCGCGTGCATGGCTGACAAAGTCAACGCGCGGCAGGTCATAGTTACGCTCAGTGGTGCAATCTTCTAACTGGTTATTGAACGCGACGTTGCCCGTGTTGGTTTGAAGCTTGCGAATAACGGCAAAACCACCGTTGTCACACACAAACACAATCATCTTGTGTCCGGTGAGGACAGAACTGTAGATGTCGGAATTCATCATCAGGTAAGAGCCATCGCCCACCATGACGATAGATTCATGCTCAGGTCTGGCGATTTTGTTACCCCAGCCCGCTGCGATTTCATAGCCCATGCAAGAAAAACCAAATTCAACGTCGAGTGAATAAGGGTGACGGGTTTGCCAGTTCATGTTGATTTCAGCCGGTAGGCCACCAGCGGCAGTGATCACGCGATCGCCTTCTTGCGTCAGCGCATTCACTTTACCGATCACTTGCGCATAGGACGGCAGTTCAGTGTCTGTCGCTGCCGTTCGGGCATTGACGATGTCATTCCACGCCGCTTTTTCTGCTTTGGCTTTGTCGACCCAACCGCTCTCGGTTGTCCACGTGTCAAGTTGCTCGCTTAACGGAACGATGGCGGCTTTGGCATCCGCAATCACGGATTGTGCCATGTGCTTGTTGGCATCAAATCGACCTGCATTAATGCTGATAAGTTTCATGTCTGGATCGCGGAACAAGGTCCATGATCCAGTGGTGAAATCTTGTAAGCGCGTGCCAATGGCGAGTACCAAATCAGCCTCGTAACACAGGTGGTTGGCGCTGTTTGATCCTGTTGCGCCGACGGGGCCGCAGTTAAGTGGATGCTTGTCGTCAAGCAGCGTGCGACCCGCGATGGTTTCAACCACTGGGATTTGATGCTTTTCGGCAAATTGGGTCAGTGCCTCACGCGCACCAGAATAAACCACGCCGCCGCCAGCAATAATCAGCGGACGTTTTGATGCTTTGATGGCGTCAGCCGCCAGTGCTAAATCAATGGCTTCTGGCTGAGGGCGACGAATGCGGTGCACTTTTGGCTCAAAGAAACTTTCTGGGAAATCCCATGCTTGTCCTTGAACATCTTGTGGCAAAGCAATCATCGCTGGGCCGCAATCGGCTGGATCAAGCATGGTGGCAATGGCTTGAGGCAGTGCGACGGTGAGTTGAGATGGGCTGTTGATTCGATCCCAAAAACGAGTAACGGCCTTGAAGGCGTCATTCACCGTCAGCGAGGGATTGGAAAAGTGCTCGGCTTGTTGCAATACGGGGTCGGGCAAGCGAGATTGGAACGTATCACCGGCTAGCAATAGCAATGGTAATCGGTTGGTATGTGCAACGCCTGCAGCCGTGATCATGTTGGTCGCACCAGGGCCAACAGATGAGGTTGCAATGCCAATTCTGCGGCGCTGATGAGCGCGTGCATATGCCGTTGCAGCTAACGCCATTGATTGCTCATTTTGTCCTCGCCAGGTTGGGAATACTGACTGATTTTCAAATAGTTGCTGACCAAGACAAGTGACGTTCCCATGACCGAAAATGGCAAAAGCGCATCCAAATAATGATTCTACTTTGCCTTCATTTTCAATCTGTTGTGCTGCCAGATAACGGACAAGTGCTTGTGCCGTTGTGAGTCTTATTGTTCCCATCCATGTTTCTCCCACTAAAAAGTCAAATTCCGTGCTCTGATGAAATAGTAGTCATGTAATGAAAATGTTTTCAAATGGCAAAGTGAAAATAATCAGAGGTGGCGCACACTTTTTATTCAAATAGAGTGACTGGGCGTTTAATGCGCAATTTTGAGACGGCCATTTCGTTGACAAAGTGAAATCATTACCATAATTGTTTATTAAGTGTTAACGATAGTTTAAATGTTTGAGCTTTTCATGGGTCGCTAAGGCCAGATGTTAAAGACGCATGGACTTTAATGAGTAGGAGGCTTTGCCTTGGAACTGAAAATTGCCAATGCACCGTGTTCGTGGGGAATTGAATTTGCTGACAACCCAGCCAATCCCTTATGGCAAACAGTGTTAGATGAAATTGCGGGCGCTGGGTATGGCGCAACAGAGTTGGGACCTCTCGGGTATTTACCGACAGATCCTCAAGCGTTGCGTTCAGCCTTAACCGCTCGAACGCTGGGATTGGTTGCGGGCACCTTGTTTGTACACCTTCACAAAGCGGAAGAGCGAGAGGCCATTTTCGAGAAAACCCATACCACATGCCAAATCCTCAATGAGCAAGGCGCTGAGTTTTTGGTCGTGATTGACCATGTTTCATCTCCACGAACAGATGAAGCGGGTCAAGCCAAAACAGCCACACGACTCAATGATGAACAGTGGGATGCGATGATGGAAACCCTGCGCGGCGTGGGTGAAATTTGTGCGCAATACAATGTCACACCCACATTGCATGCGCATGCGGGCACTTATATCGAATATCGCGATGAGCTGGATAGAGCAATGAGAGACCTTCCGGCAGACCTGATGTCTTTGTGTGTGGATACCGGGCACTGTGTTTATGCAGGCATGGATCCTAGCGATGTATTAAGAACCTACAAAGACCGCGTTAAGTATCTACATTTTAAAGACATCAATGCAGATGTGTTGGCAGCATCTGTGGCAACAGGTACCGATTTCTACACGGCGATTGGCAACAACATTTTTTGTCCACTCGGGCAGGGATGCGTGGATTTCTCAGACGTTCGACAAACGTTGATTGATATTGATTTCAAAGGTTGGGTGACCGTGGAACAAGACACTGACCCTACCGCCAAAAGCGATGCGAAGACAGACGCAGAGCAAAGCCGCGCTTTTATTGAAAAGACGGTTCTTCACTGAGCAACTGAGACAACAGTTGAACAGTCATTCGGATTCGGGCCAGCGCCCAGATTAGACGCAAGGAATTAGGAGGCGAGTATGTCGGTAAAAGAAACCGCATCAGGGACAGAAAAACAGTCGGCTGGAGACAATGACGAGCGTGTCAGAAAAGTTTCTTCCGTCAAGCGATTACTATCGAGACCAGAGCTTGGTTCGGTATCAGGTGCCATTTTAGTATTTGTATTTTTTGCGCTCGTTGCCTGGGACTCAGGCATGTTCAATGCAGACGGTGTGCTTAACTGGACCACGGTTTCAGCGCAGTTGGGTATTATCGCGGTAGGCGCTTGCTTGCTCATGATTGCAGGTGAATTCGATCTCTCTATCGGTTCCATGATTGGTTTTGCAGGCATGATGATCGCCATTCCCGCCGTTTATTGGGCGTGGCCTGTATGGGCGGCGATTCTATTCGCATTTGCATGCGCCATGGCGGTTGGTTTCCTCAACGGGTATATCGTCGTTAAAACGGGATTACCTTCCTTCATTGTTTCCCTCGCATTCCTTTTCATTCTGCGTGGCTTGACGATTGCACTGTCTATTGCACTTACCAATAAAACCATTATTTCAGGTGTCGGTAATCTTGCGGAAGGCGATTGGTTGGGCGCGATATTTGGCGGGCAAATCGGAACCGAATTCTTTAACTGGCTGGCAAGAATGGGTTGGATTGAAACCTACTCTGATGGCTCGCCTATTGTCGCAGGTATCCCAATGGTTGTCGTTTGGTGGTTCCTTTTGACAGCAGTGTGTTCTTTCGTGTTGCTGCGTACTCGTTTTGGTAACTGGATTTTTGCTTCTGGCGGTGATGCCAATGCTGCCAAGAACGTTGGCGTACCAACCGATAAAGTCAAAATTATGCTTTTCATGTTTACCGCATTTTGCGCCACCGTGTTCGCGGCTTGTCAGGTGTTGGAGTTTGGTTCTGCGGCGGCTGACCGTGGTTTGCTTAAAGAGTTTGAAGCGATTATCGCCGCGGTTATCGGCGGTGCCTTGCTGACAGGCGGTTATGGCTCGGTCATTGGTGCTTTCTTTGGAGCGTTGATTTTCGGTGTGGTGCAGATGGGTATTTTCTTCACGGGTGTTGATTCAGATTGGTTCCGTGTATTCCTTGGCGTAATGCTGCTCATTGCTGTGCTCTTTAACAACTTCATTCGTAAGAAAGTGACCAGCGCTCGCTAGTCGTGGTTATCCAGATACGGAATTTAGGAGAAGAAAAATGTCGGAATATATCCTAGAACTGAAGAAGGTAAGCCGCTACTTCGGGTCAGTGATTGCACTTAAAGATATCGATATGGAAGTAAAAATGGGGGAGGTGCATTGCTTGCTCGGGGATAACGGTGCAGGTAAGTCAACCTTGATTAAAACTCTAGCAGGGGTGCACAAGCCCTCTGAAGGTGAGTTTTTAATGAATGGCCAACCTACGGCATTTAAATCACCGCGTGATGCGCTCGACGCAGGTATCGCTACCGTGTATCAGGATTTGGCGTTGGTTCCTTTGATGAGTGTTACTCGTAACTTTTTCATGGGACGTGAAATCACCAAAAACTGGGGCCCGATTAAGGTATTTGATACCAAACGTGCCAACGAAATTGCCACCGCCGGTATGAAAGACATGGGAATCGACGTTCGAGACCCCGAGCATCCAATTGGCACGATGTCAGGCGGTGAACGCCAATGTCTGGCCATCGCGAGAGCGATTCACTTTGGCGCTAAAGTGCTGATCCTTGATGAGCCGACAGCGGCTTTGGGTGTGAAGCAATCGGCCAATGTACTCAAAGTTGTGGCTCGTGCTCGAGGTAAAGGGCTCGCCGTTATTTTGATCACGCACAACGTGCACCATGCTTTCCCAATTGCAGATCGCTTTACCTTGCTTAATCGCGGCAAGAGTTTGGGAACATGGATGAAGAAAGATGTCACCCGCGAACAGATATTGGAAATGATGTCTGGCGGGCAAGAGTTGGAAACGCTTGAAGCAGAATTAGCCGAATTCCAGCGCGCAGATACTGCGCCTGCGAATTAGGCTTTGGTGGAGAAAAACGTAATGTCATAGGGCAGTTGTTGCCCAAACCTTAGCAGTAACCTAAGGGGTGAGTATTGCCTTACCCGACGGATACAACAATAAGCAAATTGGAGAACACCGGATGAATACCCTACTTAAATCTGTAGCAAAGAGAGCGTCCGTCCTTGTGTTAGCAATGGCTGCGTCGTTTGCAGCATTGCTTCCCAGCACTGCGCTAGCCGATGGCGAACGCTTTGTGTTGATTAGTCACGCACCGGACTCGGATTCTTGGTGGAACACCATTAAAAATGCCATTAACGAAGCGGGCGACCAGCTCAACGTTGAAGTGGAGTATCGTAATCCGCCTACGGGTGATTTGGCTGACATGGCACGGATCATTGAGCAAGCCGTGGCGTCAAACCCACAAGGGATTATTACCACTATTGCCGATTACGAGGTGCTGAAAGGCCCATTGGAGAAAGCGCGTAAGAAAGGTATTCCTGTCGTAACCATGAACTCAGGTACGGCACAAGAAAGTGAAGACTTGGGCGCAATCCTTCACGTGGGTCAACCAGAATACGATGCAGGCTATGGTGCAGGTAAACGTGCCAAAGCTGACGGCGTTAAAAACTTTGTTTGTGTCAACCACTACATCACTAACCCTGCATCGGTTGAACGTTGCCAGGGCTTTGCTGATGCATTGGGTGTTGAGTTGGGTAGCCAGATGATTGACTCAGGTCAGGATCCAACGGGCATCGAGAAGAAAGTGATGGCGTACTTGCGTGCAAACCCAGAAACAGAAGCAGTTTTAACACTGGGTCCAACATCTGCTCACCCAACTATTCGCGCGCTGAAGAAAAACCGTCAATTAGGCAACATCTACTTCGGTACGTTTGATCTAAGTGGCGAAATTGCACAAGGCATCAAAGATGGCAATATCCAGTGGGGCATTGATCAACAACCGTTCCTTCAAGGCTACTTGCCAGTAATGGTGTTGACCCTGTTTAATCGTTACGGTGTCGCGCCGTCTAACAACATCAACTCTGGCCCAGGTTTTGTGACCAAAGAAAACGTTGAATTGGTAGAAAAACTGGCTGGCGAATATCGCTAATCGTGATACCGGAGTAATATTAAGATGCGAGTTCAGATCGCCTGAACACCTATCTTTGAATTGCTAAAAAGCTGAACAGTGAAGAGGCTCAGTATCGCTCTGCGCCTTTTCGCTGCTTCAATACACCAGAAAAATTTTCATTTCCAAGTGATGTGTTTATAGCAACCGAGATAAGCTGCGCGCAATTGCAGTACGTTCCTGTGTCCAGATGAAAACAATTTCATTATGATGTCTAGGAGCGGTCTGATGACGAATAAGACAGAAAGCAGGGTAGCGTATGACAATGGATAAACCGACACAGCTAACAACGAACTCACCAGCGGTGAAAAAGCGTAGAGTTACCGTCGTGGAAGTGGCGGAAGCAGCCGGTGTATCTGTCTCTGCGGTATCTCGTGCGTTCAACCCCGAAGCCAGTATTTCACGACCCTTGCGTGAAAAAGTATTTAAAGCGGCGGCGGCATTAAACTACAAACCTAACCGAATGGCACGTGGCATCAAATCGCGCTCAAGCCTTGTCGGTATATTAATGACAGATTTCAATAACCCCTTTTATTTGCCGATCCTTTCTCGTTTCACGTCTGAAATTCAAAAACGAGATTGCCATAGTCTGTTGATTAACGTGAACAGTGATATGGATATTCAAGAAGCGGTAGAGCTCGTCATGGAATACAACGTAGACGGCTTGATCATCACGTCGGCGTCTTTGCCTCAGCAACTCGTGGATGCGTGTCGATCCCAAGATACACCTGTGGTGATATTTGGCCGTGATTCCAGTGACAACAGCGTTACAGTCGTCAGCTGCGATAATGTGTTGGCAGGAAGAATGGCGGCGGATATGTTACTCGATGCGGGCTATATGAGACCTGCGTTTGTTGCTGGCCCTATTGGTACCTCTGCGACCGTCGATCGTCAGCGAGGCTTTATTAGCCGCTTAATGGAGCGTGGGTGTAACCAATGGCAGGTGGTGGAAGGTGGCGAATTTAGTTACGACGCTGGATACGATGCGACACTGCGGGTGTTCAAAAACTCGGAACGACCGGATGCCTTGTTCTATGCCGATGATATTATGGCCTGTGGCGGTATGGATGCGCTGCGCTATGAGCTGGCGTTGAAGATACCGCAAGACGTCGGTGTGCTGGGGGTGGATGATATTCGCCTCGCTAAGAGTCGCTCTTATAACTTGTCGACGATTCGACAGCCGAATGAAGAGATGATCCAATCAACCATGGATGTGCTGTTTGAACACATCTCTAACCCAAATCTACCGCCGCAATCCATTACCCTGCCGTGCGAGCCCGTGCTTCGTGGCTCGACGCAAAAACACCGCTAACCGCACTCAGCCATTAACGCGGACTCAATGAATCATCAAGCCATTGAACGGCTCGGCGCACAGCCCGTTTCGTTGCAGCGCTAGGGGTTTGAGTGAGAATACTGGTAGCATAGCGTTCTTGATTAGCGCAGCATGAAACGGCAATGAATCCATCTCTTCGTTATTTAAACGGTTATCCCGAGCATTTGGTCTCCCAAATTGAGCGCCTTGTAGAAAGTGGTAAGCTTGGTGCGTGGCTTACTCAGCGTTACCCGGGCAAGCATGCGATCACCACTGAAAAAGCGCTGTATGACTATGTGATGGGGTTTAAAAATCAATACCTCAAAAAGTCCTCACCTATCAGCAAAGTGGCGTATGACGGAAAAATCCATGTGGTAAATAACGCACTGGGGCTGCATAGTTTTGTGTCGCGCGTTCATGGCAGCAAGCTAAAAGCCAAAAATGAAATTCGTATCGCTTCTATGTTTAAAGAAGCGCCAGAGCCTTTTTTGTGGATGCTGGTGGTTCACGAATTGGCACATTTAAAAGAGAAAGAACACAACAAAGCGTTTTATCAGCTTTGCTGCCATATGGAGCCTGATTATCATCAGTTGGAATTTGATGCGCGGCTGTATCTTATCCACCTAGAGTTGACTAAAAAATCATAAAAAACGCGCTCACATGAGCGCGTTTTTCAATTGCAGGATCTGTGGGTTTTATAGCGAGAATTTTCGGACGATTTCACTCACATTGGCGGTGATACGGGTCAGGCCTTTCGCCTCGTTTGACAGTGTTTCTGCACCCACAGCGGTGCTTTTACCCAAGCTGTTAAGCGATTCAACCGTTTGGTTAATGTTATTTACCACGGTGTTTTGCTCTTCGGCGGCAACGGCTATCTGACTGTTCATGTCGCGAATGGTGGCAACAGAATGTGTAATGGCTTCTAACGCTTCTCGCGTTTTATCGGCTTTACTCGAAGTTTGTTCAGCTTCATCCATGCTGATTTGCATGGATTCGACAGAGCGCTTAGATTCATTTTGAAGTCTATGAATCAGTTCTTGAATCTCTTCGGTGCTCTGCTGAGTGCGACTTGCAAGACTGCGAACCTCGTCAGCGACAACGGCAAAACCACGGCCTTGTTCACCAGCACGTGCGGCCTCGATGGCGGCATTGAGCGCTAATAGGTTAGTTTGCTCGGCAATCCCACGAATAACATCAAGAATGCTGCCTACGTTTTTCGTTTCATTTTCTAGGTTCTGAATAATATTGCTCACGTTACTAATGTTGGTGACAAGTGAGTCAATACTTGTGCGTGTTTGATCTAACACGACTTGCCCTTCACGAGCATGGTGGTCTGCTTCATTCGCAATGTCCGACGCTTGCTGCGCATTTTGCGAAATATTGTCGACGGTGCTGGTTAACTGATTCATCGCGACGGCTGTTTGGCCCAATTGTTCAGCTTGTGATTCGGAGTTCGTGGCTGTCTCGTCTGTCACAGTGACCAGCGTGCCGGAAGCGTTGCTCAGTGTCGTGACCGAATCATTGAGTTGGGACATAATGTCTTTAAGGTTGGTGTTCATGTCGCCCATAGCGGCATAAATACCTGTCGGCTTTTTATCAGAATTGAAGTTTTGCGTGAGATCCCCTTGTGCGATTTTTCGTGCCATTTTCTCGATAGTTTTAGGCTCTCCGCCAATCGGTGAACGAATGGCTTTGGTGACCAGCAAAGCAAGGGTAATACCAACAAAAATGGCAACAAGGGAGACGACGATGACGGCTTTAACAGCAGATTCACTTTGAGTTTGTGCCAACGGCCCTAAGGTATCTTGTGACGCTCTGATGGACTGTTTGAAATCCCCAAGATTGGTGGTGACTTGAGGTCCAATCACATCGAGGGTTCCAGCGATCCTTTCGTTGCGTGTTTTGATGATTTCAGCGGTTTTCTGAAGCGCTGAAATATACGTGAGGTGAGCATCACTAAACCGTTCGACGAGTTCTTTCTCAGTACGGGTATTCGCACTTGATTCTAATATGTTGAGAGGTTTAGTCGCGGCATTGAGTTCGTTCAACGAACGACTTAAATCGCTTTGGGAGTTGCTGATCAGAAATTTTGAGGCAAACAACCTACCCAATAGTAACTTTTCCTGCACCTGCGAGGCGTAGAATGATGTTGCTGAATCACCCGCTTGATAAGCCTCTTCAATCAAGGTTGTCATGAGCTTACGCATTTTGAGGCCGCTGGGGTCTAACTCCTCACTGACCACTACATTTCTGTCTTTAAAGTCTTGTACGACGCTCGCGAACGTATCGCCGTATTGTTTTAACAAGACCTCTGATTCTTCAAGCTCGCGAATGCGTTCTGGATTGGATTCGTGCGAGAGGGTGGTTTGAATACCGCTACTAATACGCGCCAATTCTTCGTTCACTTTATCTATCTGTGTCGGGTCTTGTGTTTTAAGAAACTTCAGTGCGCTAAGGCGTGCGCTTAAAAGTGCAGATTGCACTTCACTGGCTTCATTAGAGCTTCTCGCCAGACCACGATATTCTGTAAAGCTATTGAAGCCGCTAGATAGCCCGACATAGCCTACCGTTGCCACAATTAGCATCAAGATCATGACTGATGAAAAAGAAACAGTTAATTGCTGGCCCAGCTTTAGGTTGCGTAACATCTAATAGCTCCTAGAACGATACGGTTTTATAAAATCAACGTATTAAACAAATAGCTCAGTAATGAGACTGTGGCTATATTTTCGTGTGCTTTTTCACCATGTAAAGAGTGAGAGGATTGCTTTAAAGAGGCTATTCCAAGATTTACAAGCGCAGTTGATAGGATTGCCTTGTGATATAAATCGAAAGTAATTCAAATGGTTACATGTATTTACATTTCGCATTCTTTGTCGTTGAGCATTATAGTAAATAAAAATATTTACTATAATAGTAGGCTTGGCTTGGCTTGGCTTGGCTTGGCTTGGCGAGGACGATCGGATGACAGAACATTCATATGGGTATTTTTTGCGGCGGGTTGCTCTGCTGGGTTTTCCTCTCGTGCTGCAAAGCTTGTTGTTTAGCAGTGCAGGCTTCATCGACAGTCTTATGGTTAGTCAGTTGGGCACACAGGAAGTGGCAGCGTCTAGCATCGGTGCGCGGGTATTTTGGTTTACGGGTATCTTTATCTGGGGAATGGGCACCGGAATGGGCGTTTTACTTGCTCAATACTGGGGAGCTGAAGATGAACATGGCCTAAGACGAAACTTTGCGCTCGGTACGACCATCTCGACGTTTGCTTCTGCTTTGTTGTTTGCTTTTTGCTGGTTCTTTCCTGATGTCATTCCTTCTTTGTTTAAAGCCACGGGTGAAACGGCCGAACTCGCCGCGAACTATCTGCAAATTATCAGTGTGGCGATTTTGGTTGCTGGGCCAAGCATCTCGATGGATGCTGCGTTGCGCGCACTAGGCAAAACCAAAACGACGATGACCATGTCCATCATTGAAATTGGGCTAAACGTTGGGCTGAGTTTCATTTTGATCTTTGGCTATTTAGGTCTGCCAGCCATGGGGTTAATGGGGGCAGGCTTAGGAACGGTCATTGCACGGGTATTACGTGTCTTCATGTCGGTGGCAGTGATTTATTACTTGAGTCCTCCATTGATTCTTGGTCTTCGGGATTTTTCTTTCTCTTCTCGTATCTTCAATCGCTATTTGACTATTACGCTGCCAATTATCGCGGGGAGTTTGATGTGGAGCGGTGGCATTTTTGTCTATCAACTCATTATGGGTCGTATGGGTGAAACCGAATTGGCGACCATGGCGATTGTATCGTCACTCGAAGCACTGACACTTTGTGTCGCATCCGGATTATCGGGTGCAACCGCGATTGTGGTGGGGAATGCGCTTGGCGCAAACAAACTGGCCATCAGTGAGCGGTATGCTCGTTATGCGTTAGTGACATCAGCATGTGTCGGTGTGCTTTGCGCCATGCTTGTGTTGTCTTTGCAGGCCGTTGTTTTGTCTTTATATGCCCAAGTTAGCCAAGATGTCATTGCGCTAGCTGCACTTTGTTTTCCAATTATTGCTATCAGTACAGTTGCGAGAAACATTAACATCACGCTGATCGTGGGGATTTTACGCGCAGGTGGCGATGCCAAATTCTGTATGAATATGGATGTTGTTTGTCAGTGGATGTGGGCAATTCCTATGACTGCACTGGCAGCAATGTGGTTCGATATGCCGCTGCAGTATGTGTTTCTGATGATGACATCAGAGGAGATTGTAAAGCTCTATCCCACTATTCGTCGTGTGTTTGGCACCAAGTGGGTGAATAACCTCACACAAGAAAAAGCAGCCAGTGCGTAATGGATTATGTTCATCTTGAGTTCTCGGGCTTGAGATGAACCTGCCTAATTGTCTGTGCATTTAACACTTTTCTGTCATTTTCTCACTGCTGACGCATTTTTTTGGCTTAGTTGAGAGAAAATTGCGGCATTGTTACTTTAATTTCATTCCTTTCTCATCATTCTTCTGGTTCATTCATCATCGATGCATGCAATGTTATTAATTCAACTCGCTGAGTTTAAGCTGAAGCTATGTAACAAGTGTTGTTGTTGTTTGTCTTGTGATTAAAACTGATGTCACAAACAACGTTGAATGAATGTTAGCTGTCTCTAATGTGAGTTGACATCTAATCAGTGACACAGCTTTGAGCCACGATGGTCTTTCTTTGCTATCCCCGCTCTTTTGCTCCTTGCTCATTCATACAGCGTCACATTATAAAATGAGGACAAGGTATGTCAGACATTAACGGTACAAGCGGCGCAGATTTTCTCTACGGTTCAGATGGTAAAGGCGATAACTTACTGATGAACGGCGACTTCGAAGCCTGGGGCGATGATGGCGCAAGAAAGTGGGGTCTGTTTCAAGATCACCAAGTGGCAGGTTGGTATACACCTGGCACGATGAAAATTGAGCTTCAACAAGGCTCTTTTGGTGGAACACCTGCTAACGCCGCTGACAATACTGTTATGGAACTTGATTCCACTGGCAATACTTGGGTTCAACAAGATATTAATGTCACTAAGCTAACCGAAGATAGCGATGCCTCTCTTAACCTTTCCTTTAGCTACGCTAATCGATACAAAGGTGATAATCACGCGACGAGCCAATTCCAAGTCAAAGTGTTTGATAACGAAGGTAACGTTCTTTATACCAAATATTTCGCGAACACCCAGTCGAATGAAAGCTACGTTGATTTCGACATAGACTTCTCTGTTCCTGAAGGCACGACAGGTGTGACGCTACGTTTTGAAGCTAAAGGCCAGTCTGATAGCTACGGCGCGTTGATTGATAATGTGGCACTGACCACATCAGCAACGGGTGATGTGAACGACACCATCAATGGTCTTGAAGGCAATGACACCATCGACGGTGGTCAGGGTGATGATACGCTGATTGGTGGCAACGGTGATGACACGATCTATGGTGGTGATGGCGACGACGTTATCTATGGCAATGATGGCCAGTGGGGTAATGGTGGACGTGAATTGTTGACTAACGGTGACTTTGAAGATTACGGCAATAACACCACTAATCAGTGGGGTTTGTTCCACGATCACCAAGTAACAGGTTGGTATACGCCGGGCAGCAATAAAATCGAACTGCAACAAGGCCAGTTTGGTGGGACACCAGAAAATGATAAAAGTAACACGGTACTTGAGTTAGACAGCCACACAAACACTTGGGTTCAACAAGACGTCGATGTAACCGGTTTGGCGACCGACGGCGATGCAGTACTAGCGCTGTCATTTGATTACGCAAACCGTTATCGCGGCAGTGACCATTCAACCAGTCAGTTTGAAGTGAAGGTTTTCGACCAGCAAGGCAATGTTATTTACACCAAGTATTTTGACAACACCCAAGCTAACGATCACTACGAATCGTTCACAGTAGATGTGGTGATTCCTAAGGGTGTGGATTTCATCACTCTTCGCTTTGAAGGTGAAGGCAAGTCTGATAGCTATGGCGCATTGATTGATAACGTCTCACTGAAACAAAAAGTGAACGTGGAAAGCGACAATGACACGCTGTTTGGTGGTGATGGCAACGACACCATCTATGGTGAGCACGGCGACGACATCATTGATGGCGGCGCTGGCGATGATACGATCTTCGGCGGCGTGGAATATACCCAATCACTGAATCTTCGTCATGAAGACGGTGCGACTCTGTATGATCTAGAAGGTCAGGGTACGGTGACGTTGGAATTGAGCAACTTCACCCACAGTGCAGCCTACAACAACAGTGTTGGCTACTATGTGCTGGACGAAAATGGCAACATCGTTCGTGCCGCTGTGATTGCCGATAACGTGAAAAATGTAACAGATCTGAGCATCGAGATTGATGTGTCAGGCGGTGAATCTTTCGGTATGTTCCTGATTCCAAATGGCGATCGCAAAGGCTTTGATATTGGTACTGTCGAGCTAAACCTTTCAGGTAGTAGCTCAACCATTACTCAAGGCGGCGCAAGCTCTGTGGTTTATGTGTCTAACGCTGCAGAAAACGGCGACGGCAAAGATCATGAAAACGTTGATGGCGACCGCTCAAGCTGGGAAGACCTTTGGAACTTGGGTGATAAAGACTTTAACGACACCAGTTTCAACATTATTGTTTCACAAGATAAAAACTACACTGACAATGACACCATCAATGGTGGCGCAGGTAAAGACGTTATCTACGGTGGTGACGGTCAGGATACTGTCCACGGCGATGAAGGTGATGACATCATTAACGGCGGCAACGGTGATGATGTATTGTATGGCGATGCGGGTAACGATGTGATCAATGGCGGCAATGGTGACGACATTCTTTACGGCGGCGATGGCGACGATAAACTGTTTGGCGCAAGCGGTGATGACTCACTTTATGGTGGCGCGGGCAATGACGTACTGCAAGCTGGTTTTGAAGATGACATCATTATGGACGGTGGTACTGGCTTAGATTTGTATATTGGTAGCGAAGGTAACGACACCATGTACTTCGATCAGGAAGACTTCTCTGATGCGTCATTTCTGACCGCTAATGGCAATATTTATAGTGGTAACCGCGGATTCGATAAGATCATTGTTGAAGGTGATGCAAATGTCGATTTCTCGGGCTCTTCATATGGCGTTACCACCAGCAGTAAGCCGATTGCTAACGTTGAAGCCGTAGTCGGCGATGCGGGTGACCAAACAGTGACGGTGAATGCATTTGCGATTCAAGCACAGTCTGATCAGTTCCAAACGACCACCAACGTTGAGCCAGGCGACTGGGATGGTTTTGTGGCTTATTTAGGTGAAGGTGATGATACCTTTAACCTTGAGGCGCTTAACTGGGCCTATGATGCATCGGCTACACCAACAGCGGAATTGTCTGCTGACATGATTGCTTTTATGGGGCTGAACTCAACAGAAGTTGGCGAGTTGGAAGCGTACGTGTTTAACCACAACGGTTCTGGTGCATCGATCACCGTTTGGACAGATGCTGAAAACATCCAACAAGACGGTGACAGCATTTTCTAATTGGTAGAATGCTAGCAAAAACAAAAACGTCCGACACATTGTGTCGGACGTTTTTTTATGTGCTTTTTATTTCCTACAGGCTAATACAAGTATTAAGCTCGCTGCTTTTCACGCAGTTGCGCCAATGCCACTTCAAACGTCGCCGCTTGCATGTCTTCATCTAACGCTCGGTGAAGCAGTGCTTCCATCGATTCGGGTGCCAAGCCGCCAATGGGTGGATCCGTGTCCAAATTGGTTGGGAAGGAATAACCGTCGGTTGCTGTGGTAATAATGGCGTTTTTTTCATCTGGCGATAACGGATCGTTTCGCCATAAATTCAATAACACCGGATAGACTTTGCGGCAGATATTGGCCAGATCTACTGTCTCCATCGGCTTGCTAAATGCAGACGAGACCTGCAACAGGTTCGCAGAACGATGAAAGTCTAGCGTGCGGTTCTCGCCAGCAGCATGAAACAGTGCAGGGTTAAAAAACACGGCATCGCCTTTTTCTAACGGGACCTGAACATAGTTATTCTCGAAGTAAACTTGAAACGCTTTCTCATGGTAAGCCATATACCCAGGTGGATAGTGTTGCGAAAAAGGCAACAGTTTCGTCGGGCCACTTTCGAGCGGCATATCAGTGTGAGCCACTGCACCTTGCAGCGTGAGCATCGCCGACATTTGTTGAATGTGGATAGGGTAGCGTGCAGTTTCTTGTGGTTGTTGAAAGCCCAAATGAAAGTCGCGATGTGATACTTGCGCTGCGCCGCCTGGGCGTACAATGTTCACTTGTGCTGTCATTTGATAATGCGGGCCTAGCCAAGCCTCAGAGACGATCTGCAGTAAGGGGTTTTTGTAGTAGTGAACAAATACCTCAGGATTGGCTTCTGCACTTTTTTGGAATACGTTCCAGATGCGTCCATTCGCTTGGGGCCCCGTTTTACCGAAGTGGTCACCCGCGCCATAACCACGCTCATTTTCAAGGATCTGTTCAAACACCTGACTCATGGCGTCGATAATACTGGTTTTCGCGAAGAAGCCTTTGATGGCAAACACGCCGGGACCATGAAGCAGCACATCGGCCATTTCATTTTGAAACGCGTTAACACTGTCTGAATCACTATTCGCAGCAGCACGAAGATCGGCACCATCATAGATCACGACATTTGAGATGATGTCGGCAGCCAGCGGGTATCTCTCTGGCTGGACGCTGTGTTCGCAACTTATTTTAAACGCGTCTAGATCAACATCGGATATCTGAAAAAAAGACGTCGATGTTCCTTGTCCATTTCTGCGCATTTCCCTTCTCCTTCGGCAAATGAATTGCATTCAGTCTATTTCAAGTTAAACGATAAATGAAATATAAATTTCATTTTATTGAGATTTGAAAAAAATGTTCTATTATTGGCAGACACATGAAATAGTGTTAATCGAAAACACGATGAAATCAGTCTAAATGACAAGGAGACGTTATGTCTGAACTGCTTTCGAAGAGAAAGAGCCCAGATGATCAGGGGCGTTATCAACACATCACGCCGGAATCAGCAGGGTGGAAACATGTGGGCTTTGAAGCCTTTCTGCTGGCGGCGGGTAAAACACTCTCATTTAACGCTAACATCGACGAAGAGCTTTGTATTGTCTTGGTCGGTGGTAAAGCCGAAGCCGTCTTGTCTGGAAATACACTGGGCGAAATTGGCGACAGAGAAGGACCTTTTGATCGGAAAAAACCGTTTTCTTTGTATGTCACCGCCGGTGACTCTGCCACGTTGACAGCCACAACAGCGTTGGAGCTTGCCGTTTGTCGTGCGCCAGGAAAAGGCACATTTCCTTCACGCCTTATTGCCCCAGGAGATGTTGACGCAGAAGCGAGAGGACATGGCAATAATCAGCGCTATGTACACAATATTTTGCCTGATGATAAAGACGCCGACAGCCTGTTGGTTGTCGAGGTCTACACTGACGAAGGATGCACTAGCTCCTACCCAAGTCACAAACATGACCGTGATGCGCCGCCCAATGAAACCCAATTAGAAGAGACTTACTATCATCGCATAAACCCGCCTCAGGGGTTTTGTATCCAGCGTGTTTACACCGATGACAGAGAGTTGGATGAATGCATGGCCGCTTACGACGGTGATGTTGTGCAAGTCCCACGTGGCTATCACCCGGTGGCAACAATGGCAGGCTACGACAGCTACTACCTGAATGTCATGGCTGGGCCAGTACGTAAGTGGTTGTTTAGCTGGGAGCAGGACCATGCTTGGATAAACACGTCGGAATACGCCGATAAACACACAGGTTAATCAACCTAATTTACTTTCACAAAGGGGCGCAGAGGTCATTTCACCGCGCCCGCTGTTTAAAAGCCAAAGCAAAAGGAGAGGCTATGTTTAATATTGCGCTGTTTGGTTGCGGACGTATTGGTAAAGTACACGCCGTCAATATTGATGCTCATCCCATGACGCAGATCCGCGCTGTGATTGACCCCTACACCGAAGGGGCGGCGCAATTGGCCGAGAAATATCATGCTGACGTAATGACAACAGAAGAAGCGTTGGCAGACCCTGACATACACGCGGTTTGTATTTGCTCCGCGACGGATACACACGCCAATTTGATTGAACTGGCAGCAGAAGCGGGTAAGGCGATATTTTGTGAAAAGCCGATAGATCTCAGTCTTGATCGGGTTCGAGCCTGTTTGGATACCGTGGCAGAATCCGGTGTGAAATTCCTTGTTGGCTTTAATCGTCGCTACGATCCACAGTTTCGTACGCTAAAAGATTTGTTTGAAAGCGGCGCGATTGGCAAAGCAGAAACCTTGGTGATCACATCACGTGACCCATCACCTCCGCCTGCGGATTATGTGCGCGTATCTGGTGGTATTTTTCGTGATATGTCTATTCATGATTTGGACATGGCACGTTTCATTATGGGCGAAGATCCCGTGTCGGTGTCTGCTCACGGCGCGTGCTTAGTTGACCCTGCGATAGGTGAGGCTGGCGACATCGACAGTGCTGTGATCGTGCTCCACTTCCCGTCTGGCGCAATGGCCAACATCATCAATAGTCGACGTTCAGGTTATGGGTATGATCAACGTATCGAACTCCATGGCAGCAAAGGCATGCTCAAAGCGGGCAATGTACGTGAACATTTGGTTGAACATTGGGGAGAAGACGACTGCAGCAGCGCTAAACCGCAGTATTTCTTCCTTGAGCGCTACAAAGAAGCCTACATTGCGGAGTGGCAACACTTTGTCGATGTACTTGAAGGCAAAACTGAACCGCAATGTACAGGTATTGATGGCGAGCAAGCGCTTGTGCTGGCAGAAGCCTCGTTGGAATCACTAGAAACACATCAGACGGTGAATCTAACGTAAATTCGTTAGTCTTCAATGGATAGAAAGAGGATGCAGTCTTAACATTGCATCCTCTTTTTTGTTGTGGTCAACTTTTAAGCATGGTTATATATACAGTACACCCAAACAACCTCGCCCTTTGGGAGCCTCTCATCTCGTCCACTTTATTGTCGAAAAGCCTTGAAAGGGGAGACCATTCCTTCGGCTTTTCTCCTCAAATTGAACAAGATGAGAGGCTCTGAATCCTGCATCTTGAGGTTGCTTGGGTATATATTTTGGTGTTCATCGCTAATCACTGTTAAGGACAAAACATGGAACGTTGCAGCTGGGCGAATGTCAGCCCGATTGATCAAACCTATCACGATGAAGAGTGGGGCGTGCCAGTTCACGACGACCGTGAACTGTTCGAAATGCTGATATTGGAAGGCGCGCAAGCCGGACTCAGTTGGACCACTATATTGAAAAAGCGCGAAGGCTATCGTGTTGCGTTTGATAACTTTGATATGAAAACTGTGGCCGCTTATGACGAAGCCAAAATAGCGGAGCTACTGTTAAATCCGTCGATTGTTCGTAACAAGCTGAAAGTGAATGGCACCGTGACCAACGCCAACTTGGTGTTGGCTATTCAGAAAGAATACGGCAGCTTCGACAAGTATATTTGGCAATTTGTTGGTGGGAAGCCGATCGTGAATCATCGAGAATCAATGGCTGATGTACCTACTTCGACGCCCGAATCTGATGCCATGAGCAAAGCACTTAAAAAATTAGGCTTTAAATTTATAGGCACTACGATTTGTTATGCCTATATGCAAGCCACAGGCATGGTGAACGATCATACTAAAACCTGCTTTCGTTATGGTGTCGATGTGGGCGAGTAGGGTTAATACTTACTAGAAACTAGAAACTAGAAACTAGAAACTAGAAACTAGAAACTAGAAACTAGAAACTAGAAACTAGAAAAAACGGGCGATGTCACTGCCCGTTTTTTGGTTTTGTATTAATCCTTCTTGTTCATCCTCACCACTGCGTACACGACCAAACACATACCAATGCCGTGAAAAACAGTAAAGGTTTCATCGAGCAGGATAATCGCAAATAACGCTGTAATGGCAGGACCAATGTTACTGGTCAAACTCAGTGTTGACGGGGTTAAACGCGCCATTGCTGCTGCTACAAAATATGACGGAAGTACCGTACAGAAAATGCCCATGGCGACACCTATCAAAACCAGTTCATTCGACATGGCGCCGAAATCTGCGCCTTGAACTTGGTGCTGCATCATGATCACCACGCCCGCGCTTCCCATGCCTAAGCTAGTGAATAGCTGTGCGCCCATTTTACCAATGACTTTCTTGCTCAGTACCAAATAGATGGCAAAGACCAAGGCCGACGCAATCGCCATGATACTGCCCAGCCACACTTGCGAGCCAAAGGACTGGAAATCATGCACCACAATCATGGCCACACCCAAGTAGCCAAACAGGATGCAAATGAACGTCCCTTTCCGCGGCGTTTCTTTCAGGAATATCCAACTGATAGCGACCACGAATGAGGGGAAAAGAAAAATCAGTAACCGCTCAAGCTGGGCAGAGATAAATTCTAAGGCGAGAATATCGAGCAGTGAGGCGAAGTAGTAACCCAATACACCGACCAGGGCAGCTTGCCAGCCATATCGACGTACCTTACTTCGTTGATCGGGATCTCGGCATAGCCAGAGCAGCATGGCAATATAGAGGGGGAGTGACGACGCGGCACGCAAGCTCATGATCGCTGTTGCATCTCCACCTACGGCATAGGCGAGTTTGATCAGTACAGGCTTGATAGAAAATAGCACGGTACCAATCAGGGCATAGATAATCCCTTGGCGATAATTTGAGGAGGGTTGCGCACTGACAGTGGCGTCGTTCATTGTTAACTTCCTTGATGTTGTTTTACTAATCAAGGCTGTGAGAACGAGGTCCGGCTGCGTTGCTCACAGCCGGGAACGAAACACTCTACCGACTGAGGGGCATAAGAAGAAGGAGCCAGAGTGATTGAGCGAACGTGGTCATTGAGAATGAAAATCCTTATTAATGAACAAACAACCTAACGTAGATATTCGCTCGGCGCAACGATTGATTGGTAAGACATGCAGTCAGTTACGTGGCAGCGCCATTCCAGTCAATCTCTTTTAGCATCGTCGATTTTAAAGTATTAAACAGATACGTTTGTGCGGCTTGATGACCCATGTCATAGCCTTGATCCAATTTTGATTTCTTCATGGTGAATCGGCCAACAGGAAAGGTTTCTGGTGGCGCAATCACTCGTACTTTGCAATTGGCAGGTGGCTGACGAATAAATGCCAGTGAGGCATTGTATCGGTCCGCTCGTTGGCGCATGGCGTTGGCGATACTTGGGTGTTTCTTCAGAATATGATCCATTAAACCGGGAAGACGCATTGGGGTCATTTCATAAGATTCTGGCTGAGAAAGTATCACCGTAATATCACGTGCACCGCGACGATAAGCTTCTATCACTGGAATTGAGTCAGCAACACCACCATCGGTGTAACAACCGCCCGAAAAACAGGGAGTCTGGCGATAAGCAATGGGCAGTGCAGAGGTTGCTTCTATCACATTAGACAGGTTGCTTTCATTCACCCAATAGTAGTCGGCAGAAGCGGTTTCAACATTGGTGACGGCGGCTAGCAAAGGGATATTGGTAAACAAGGTATCGGTATCGAGTGGATAACGTTCTAGTGCGGTTTTCCAAAGCCAGTCCACGTCAATTAAATTGCCACCTTTGACGAAACGTGCTGGGTTAAAAAACGTCGTATTGGTTGCCAGTTCAGTGACCACGCGATAACTGCGTTTTGGCTGTTTGGCGAGGTAACCGACGAGGTTTGACGCACCAGCGGATACGCCGATAGCGAAGTCAAAAGGGCAAAATCCCACATCAAGAAATTCGTCCAATACACCGCTGGCAAAAATGCCTCGCATTGCACCACCTTCAACCACCAATGCTCGTTTGTCTGCCATTGACTCTTTTCTCTGTTTTGTTGTTTAAGACGTAAGGATACGTTGGGTAGAAAACAGAGGGAAATTGCTAATAACTATTTTATTAATAGCCAGAGTAGATGAGTTATGGTGAATTCAGTTAGATACGAAACAGCCCCCCTTGTTTCAGAGCCGCATCTCGCTTTGGGTATATAACCCATCACAATCATTATTCATAAGTACCACATGGCCAGAAGTGACCTGCCAAAAATCTAGCCATATTAACCCATTGATGTCACATAAATTATACAATTTGAATCTTTCCTCTCGCGTACAGTGCTAACAAAGACGCACAAAGCTCATGGGCTTATTCGTCTATTATCCGCTGATGAATGGATGACATCAGATACAAATTAAAGGTGCATGCAGGATTGATAAAGGAATGTCTTGGCATCTGTTCGATGAACTACGTGATAGAAGCATGGAGCAGTGTAGTGAGTGACTTTAATACAAGAATGAGCAGCGTTTGGGCCGCACTTGGCGCTTTCTTTCGACAGATAATCGTTTTTTTTGAGCGTATTATTAATGCGATATTTCCGCCTGAAGTTACCCCCGAACCGCCTATTTTAATTCAATTGCCACCGGCATCACCCAGAGATACAACGTTGGATCTTGTGTCTATCGGAGAGTCTTCTGAGCAAGCTCGAGCTCGATGGGTGGCGGATCGTGAATCAGTCAAATTGATTGCGAAGGATAATCAACGCAAACTTGAGCAAGCATTGGGGTTGCGTGACGATCTCGGGAATCTGGTGCCTGATGCGGATTTGTCCTTGGCGTTTAACGTTGTGATGGGCAAAGGTTATTTCCCAATCCTCGGTGATTTGGTGATTCCTGTTGGCGCGGGTTTTTTTCGTGGCCAAGGATCTTATGTTCGACGTAAATCGTTGAGTGCTGAACTTCGAGGCGTGGCGAAACATCCTACTGCCCTTTGTCCCATTGGTGGCACTGATAACAATGGTGTACTGACTCAATGCGGATCGACACTCGTAGCAGATTTTGCTGTAAGTGGCTGTTTGAAAGATCCGGGTGATGGCGGTAATGGCATGATAATCGGTCATACTCCGCCTCAACCTAGCATTGCTGCTTCCTCACGTCCGAATACGACCCAATTTTGGGCGGGACAACCAAATAAACTGCCGCAGAAACGCTTCACTTATCCGCTAGTATGGCCAGATCTTACCTCTTTCAAACTCAATAATGGTGCAGGTGATACTGAAATTATCGTGCCAGCGCGAGGTGCATACACGTCTTCTAAAGAAGTCTTATTGGACGACAAAGTTGATGTGCCGCTTGTGCGTTGGGTACGTGCATTTGCAGCGAATGGTACTGAGATTGCGAGGTACGCAAACGTAGGCTCCAAACTAGGTGGTGGTGCAGTAGGCATCAATGCAGACGATCGCCAAACCACGGGTAATCCGAAAAAAACGGGGGAGACTCGGGTATACAACAAACCCATCGGTAAGAATGATACGACCACCACTGTTGTGGTGCCGGGGGGCTTACCCGCAAAAACAGTGACGGTGGAAGTGTCGTTTTACAATTGGGTGACGCACTATTCCTTAGTGTCTCAAATGACCCCCTATCTTCCTGAAAATTACTACACCTCTGCGCGAGCCTCTTATAACGAATTCATGAACATTGTCGTTGAACGCATGCCTTGGAATGGCTTTGTGGGCATTGACGGCGCTTACAACTCGCTCACAAATTTGATGGCGCGGGAAAATGGACTCGATGGTTGGTTCTTTCCTGGTGGCTATGAGGACTACATGCACAATGCGTTTGTGAGTTGTGCAGCAGTGAACAATGGCGGCTGGTCGCTCTATGCATCAGAACCTGTACTTGGAAGCCGAAATGTCAATGATAGCAATGGTTGGCCAAACGCGGCGGGCGTGCTTAAAGTTCATCGCAAAGTAACGTACACGGCATCCTCTAATGATTTTGGTAACTTTGATACTTATGGCAGCCGAGGTGGGGCGATGTATATCGGCTCATCATCGAACTCGATGCAAACGGGGAGTATGGAAGATCATTTTGACGCAAACAATGTCGATCCCTTTGGCAGTTCACCGCTAAAAGAAGAAAGTGATTGGAACCCGATACGCTGGGGGAGTATTGTCGTTTTTGCTGCTGACGCACGTCAGAACGACATTGTGATCACAAGTACACCGACTGATTCACGTCGTGTGACTTACTGTAAAGCAAGATTGGTTAAAGAAACCCCTGATCCTAATTACGCGGACAGCAATCTCTACAGCGCGATCAGTTCAAACCATTACTGTCACCCACGACCTGATTCGTATGGTTCGCTTGTTGAAGTACGCCCGCCTTCCATCGCGCATCTGCACTTAACGCCTTACGATGAAAATGAGCGCTCTGCGGGGGACGTCCAAGGATTACCCGGTGGCGTCGCTGAGCTTCAGAACATGCCTGTTCTCTGGGTTGCGTTCCTACCTGTTTCGCCCTTGGGTGTATGGCATTACACCTATTTCTAAGCAATTGCCTTTTGGTTGGAAAGTCACGTATTCCGCCAAACACAGTAAGTTGCCCGGTGCTGGCAAAGAAGTAAGCCTATCTGCGGATGCGTTGGGCATTGCTGGGCAATACAGAATGAACAATCTGTACTACGGCACGATTGTGCAAAACCTCAAGGGGAGAACGATTCCCGCAGGTGGTATTTACACGATTTCATCAATGGTGAATTTCTTCACCACGCGAGATTTTGATGAGATAGACATGAACATGCTCAGTGTGTCAGTGAATTATCTTTACGATGAAATAGACAAAACGGCGGGGAATCCTGCCATGAAACTACCGACCACTTTGTTGATCATGCCAGCGCGTATCCGTCTTTGGAAAAACGCTGCAGGCGATGCGAAATTCCAAGTGGAGATCCCCATGCTGAATACGAGCGACAAAGATCTGGTGTACCCAGATGGGGAAAACCTGATGCATTACTTCAAGATAAAAATAGAAACGGGAAGTGTCGATACATCGCTTAATTAATGTTTGTTAGCGAATGTGGAGGGTGCTCAGAACGCAGTGCTTACTTGTAGCTGATACGTCGATTTGACAATAAAGGCTAGTTTAAACAGCCGCTGAAAAGCGGCTGTTTTGTGTTCTGCTAATCGTTATTTATACCTTGCTGACGTAATAAACTCACCAAAGCTCTCACACCACACAATCACGGTGTTGTATTGCGAAGGGTCGATATTGGTGGGGACATTGACGAGGAAATTATCGAAGGTTTTCACATCGCCGACTTGTACCATTTGTGGTTTTAGTCGATTGAAATCAGATTCCGTTTCTACAAATTCAGGTGAAAAATAGAGCTTGTAGTCAGGCCCAGGGGCGAGTTCGCCAGCAAAGGACACCATAGTTGGCCCGATGGATACCGTGCCTTCTCCCCAATGGAAAGTGTCACTGTCCTTGAGGTCTTTTCGAAACTCGCCGTTGTAGGTGGAGTTTGCCGCCGTCGCTGAAACGTCATCAATACTTGGGCCGGGTGGGGCGATCAAAATAGGCAAAGCGTAGATACCCACCGCAAAGCCTATAAAAATGGCGAAGGCATGTGAGAACATCAATAAAAGTGTGTGTCGGGTTTTCATTCTGTTTGCTCCTGCTTGCGTATCCATACTAAACAGACTCTAAAGTAACTATAACACGTTGATTTGATGCTATACCTGAGCAACCTCAAGATGCTCTGAATCCTGTATCTTGAGGTTACTCGGGTATGCGATAAAGAAAAAGCCCGCCTGTGAATTCACAGGCGGGCTTTTGCGTTTTGTTCTCAGAAGTTAGATGTTGATTTAGATAGCGTCAGCCACCTTTATCACCAACTTGCCGAAATTCTTGCCTTCAAGCAGTCCCATAAAGGCTTCTGGTGCTTGGTCTAGGCCGTCGATGACTTGTTCTTTGTACTGAATTTTCCCTTCAGCAAGCCACTTGGACATATCAGCCGCGAACTCGTTGTAACGGTGACCGTAATCATCAAAGATGATGAAACCTTGCATCTTAATTCGCTTGATCAGCAGCGTTGCCATCAACATGCCCATACGATCTGGGCCAGCTGGCAATTCGGTCGCGTTGTATTGTGAAATCATGCCGCACACGGGAATACGTGCGCCAGTGTTAAGCAAAGGCATTACAGCATCGAACACTTTACCGCCCACATTTTCGTAGTAAACGTCGATCCCTTTGTCACAAGCTGCTGCTAGTTGCGCAGCAAAGTCATCTGCCTTGTGATCGATACACACATCAAAGCCTAATGTTTCAACCGCATAGCGGCATTTTTCTTCACCACCTGCTATACCAACCACGTTACAGCCTTTCAGTTTACCGATTTGACCAACTGTCGCGCCCACAGGTCCCGTTGCTGCAGCAACAACCAGTGTGTCACCTTCTTTTGGTTGGCCGATATCCAGCAAACCCATGTAAGCAGTGAAGCCAGGCATGCCCATAATGCCCAATGCGAACGAAGGGTGAGACGGCGTTTTACCTAGTTTCAGAAGGTCTTTACCATCAGAAATGGCGAAGCCTTGCCAGCCTGTGTATGCCAGTACCCATTCACCGTTTTCAAATTCTGCATGTTGAGATTCTTCTACCTGACAAACGGTTGCACCAACCATGACATCGTCAAGAGCAACAGGTTCCGCGTAGGATTTGGCGTCGCTCATGCGGCCACGCATGTATGGGTCTAACGAAAGGTAAATGGTACGGAGTAAAACTTCGCCTTTTTGTACCGCGGGAATGTCTGAAGATTCAAGGCGGAAGTTATCGGTAACAGGCGCGCCAACAGGGCGAGAAGCAAGGACGATTCGAGTGTTTTTCATGGATGCTGACATTGTGCTTTCCTTATCATTAGACCAGTCGTCTAGTGGTTGGTTAAAAAAATCCGCCAACAGAGTGTGGCGGTTTTTCCAATCACTGGTTTGTTCGTACCTGAGAGTGCGTCCAAAATTTTCGGGCGTACTCGCGTGACAGATTAAAAAGCTACGTGGCCTTTCAGCACACGCTCAGTGGTATCAAATGCTTGGGTTAAGCATTCAGTATTTTGATTCAATTTGCTCATAAGCCCGGCGCCCACCCATAGGTGGTAAATCTGGTGCGCAGCTCTATGACTATCAAGAACCTTGATTGAGCCGTCTTCCACGCCTTGCTGAATGCAATTCGCAATCATGGAAATAATGCCATTTGCGCCTTTGAGTAGGGAGCAACGCATGGATTCCGATAAATCGGAGACTTCTGCGCTGAGCTTGATCACTAGACAACGCTGATTCGCACACAAGCCATTATTCACTTCAATCCATTTTGCCCAATATGCCATGAGTTTGTCGTAGCCATTCATTGAAGGATCGCTGAACAAAACATCAAGACGAGATTGATAGCCGGAGAAGTAGTCTTCAATCAGTGCTTCACCAAATTGCTCTTTGGATTTGAAGTAGTGATAGAAGGAGCCTTTGGGCACACCGGCCTGACTCAGCAATTGTGAAAGGCCGACGTTCGAGAAGCCTTTTTCAGCAACTAGCTGGTAGCCGACATCAAGGATGTGCTGACGTGTAGAGTGCGTTTCTGTATTCATGGTGCCTACCATACAGAAGACTAGACCAGTCGTCTAGTGCCAAGTTAAGCCAATATTGAATCAAGGCGTTTACATAAATGTCGTTTCAATCAATGAAATGTTTGTTTCACTGGTTGCGTCTTTGTCGGTTCGTAATTACTATTAAATGAAATATTCATTTCATTTCATCAAAAAGCAGTTCAACCATTCAGTCTGACAGGAGCGGGACATGTCAACGCAGGAAAAAACATTGGATGTTATTTGCCTTGGGCGGGTCGCCGTCGATCTCTATGGCGAACAAGTCGGCGCAAGGCTAGAAGATATGCGTACCTTTGCTAAATACCTTGGTGGGTCTTCGGGCAACGTGGCGCATGGCACGGCGCGTCAAGGATTGAAATCCGGCATGTTAGCGCGTGTTGGCGACGAACACATGGGGCGCTTTGTTCGTGAAGAACTCGAACGAGTGGGCGTTGATACCAGCAATATTATTACTGACAAAGAACGCCTGACTGCTTTGGTGCTGCTTGGCATTAAAGATGAAGACACTTTCCCTCTGATCTTCTATCGCGATAACTGCGCCGATCAGGCCATTACGCCTGATGATATCAACGAAGAGTACATTGCCTCGGCGAAATGCTTGGCGATCACAGGTACGCACTTATCGAACCCAAGCTCTCGTGAAGCGGTGATCACCGCGCTCAACTACGCCAGAAAACACGGTGTGCGAACGGCGCTGGACGTGGACTATCGTCCCGTCCTTTGGGGATTGACCTCCTTGGGTGATGGGGAAACGCGCTTTATTGAATCGCAAGCTGTGACGCAACAACTCCAAGATGTACTTGGGCTGTTTGACCTGATTGTCGGCACTGAAGAAGAATTCCATATTGCCGCGGGATCTGTCGATTCAGTGGAAGCCCTGAAAGTTGTGCGCGGTTTTACCGATGCCACTTTGGTATGTAAGCGCGGCCCGCTGGGGTGCAGCGTATTTACTGATGATATCGGTAACCATCTTGATGAAGGCATTACGGTAAAAGGCGTGCGAGTGGAAGTACTGAATGTGCTGGGTGCTGGCGATGCGTTTATGTCTGGCTTGCTGCGCGGATATATCAACGAAGAATCATGGGAGCAATGTTGCCGTTACGCCAATGCGTGTGGCGCGTTGGTTGTGTCTCGTCATGGTTGCTCACCAGCCATGCCGACCAAAGAGGAGCTTGATTATTACTTGCTCCACGAACACAACATTCCACGTCCTGATCGCGATGCCGATTTGAATCACCTCCATCGTGTTACGACACGAGAAAAAGGGTGGCCAGAACTGTGTGTGTTGGCGTTTGACCATCGTGCTCAGTTTGTCGAAATGGCACAACAAGCGGGCATTGATATCGACCACATTTCGTATCTGAAAAGTCTGATTTGGCGCGCGGCACAAGAAGTGGCAGAGAGTGCAAGGCTGGAAGGCAAAGCCGGCATTTTGTGTGATTCAACCTTTGGCATGAACGTGCTGAATGCGGCAACGGGCGCGGGTGATACAGTGAATAAGCGCTACTGGGTGGCGCGACCTATTGAACTGCCAGGCTCACGCCCCCTGCGTCTCGAACATGGCAACATTGGTACGCAACTCGCCAGTTGGCCGAGAGAGCAGGTGGTGAAATGTTTGATGTTCTATCATCCAGACGATCAGCGCGAACTGCAATTGGAGCAAGAGCAAACATTGCTAGAGGTCTATCAAGCATGTTGTGCAACGGGCAATGAACTCTTGGTTGAAGTGATCCTGCCACGCGATGTTGATGTGGTATCTCCAGAAGTATCTGACTCGCTTTATCTTCGCGTCATGACAAGGCTTTATAACCGCGGCATCAAACCTGATTGGTGGAAACTTCCTCCTTTGACAGAAAATGGCTGGCAGCATGTTGATGCGCTGATCCTTGACCGCGATACACATTGCCGAGGTGTTGTTTTATTAGGGCTCGATGCGCCTGCAGATGAACTCAAAGCAGGGTTTTCAGCATCAGCAAAATCACAAACAGTGAAAGGCTTTGCAGTGGGTAGAACTATCTTTGGTGAGCCAAGTCGTCAGTGGATGCGTGGGGAACTGGATAACGAGCGCTTCGTAGATGCGGTTAAGGCTAACTATCTTGAACTCATAGAAACATGGCGTCAGCGTTGATAAGGAGAGCATCATGGCTGTTGAATTAGGGATAAACCCACTGACGTGGACAAATGACGATCTTCCATCGCTGGGCGCTGCAACGCCGCTGGATGTTTGTTTAGCGGAAGGAAAACAGGCGGGGTTTTCAGGTTTTGAACTGGGCAATAAATTCCCGCGTGATGATTTGAAGCTTGGGCCGATTTTAGACAAACACGGACTAAAGCTAGTTTCGGGTTGGTACTCAGGCGAGTTATTGAGCCGTTCAGTGGAACAAGAAATTGAGGCTGCGCAATCGCACCTTAAATTGCTTAAAGCCCTCGGCGCGAAAGTAATGGTGTTTGCTGAAGTCACGGGCTGTATTCATGGCAATCAAGCTGTGCCCGTTGAACGTCGCCCTGCCTTTCCAGAAAAGTGTTGGGATGACTACGGCAAAAAACTCACAGAGTTTGCTAAATACACGCAGTCTCAAGGCGTGCAAGTTGCCTATCATCACCATATGGGTACGGTAATAGAGAGTGAAAGCGACATTGATAGACTCATGGCGGAAACAGGGCCAGAAGTTGGATTATTACTGGATACGGGGCACCTTTATTATGCCGGTGGTAATCCGGTTGCGGTCGCAAAGCGCCATGCCGCCCGCATCAACCACGTTCATTGCAAAGATGTGCGCCAAGCGGTGCTTGATGATGCGAAAAATCGCAGGCTGAGCTTTCTTGATGCGGTATTGAATGGCGTGTTCACTGTACCGGGGGATGGCTGTATTGATTATGCCCCAGTAATGGATGTGTTGAAGCGAAGCGATTACGCAGGATGGCTGGTGGTAGAAGCGGAACAAGACCCGTCTATCGCTGATCCTCTCACTTACGCAACAATGGGATACAACAATCTGGCTGCGTTTGCTCGTCATGCCGGATTGATATAATTGAAAGCATGGAGACCCAAGACATGGAAACCTTACACAACTTTATCAACGGTGAAATCACCGAAAGCACCACTGATCGCTTTGGTGTTGTGTTTAATCCGGCAACCGGCGAACAAACTCGTCAAGTGGTATTGAGCAAAGCACAAGAAGTGGAGCAGGCAATTACTGCGGCACAAGCTGCTTTCCCAAAATGGGCAAAAACGCCGCCGCTTCGTCGTGCGCGTGTTATGTTCAAATTCAAAGCGTTGTTAGAAGCCAATCAAGACAAACTGGCTCGATTGATCAGCAATGAGCACGGTAAAGTCTATTCCGATGCAGTCGGCGAGCTGACGCGTGGCTTAGAAGTGGTGGAATTTGCGTGCGGCATTCCGCATCTGCAAAAAGGCGAAAGCTCGGCCAATGTAGGCTCTGGCGTCGATAGCCACTCCATCATGCAACCTTTGGGTGTGTGTGCAGGTATTACGCCCTTCAATTTCCCCGCAATGGTGCCAATGTGGATGTTTCCCATTGCCCTTGCTACGGGTAACACCTTTATATTAAAACCGTCTGAAAAAGATCCGTCTTTGGCGATTGCGTTGGCGCAATTGCTCAAAGAAGCAGGCTTGCCAGATGGTGTCTTCAATGTGATGAACGGTGACAAAGAAGCTGTGGATGTACTGCTGACAGACCCGCGTGTTCAGGCGGTGAGTTTCGTCGGATCAACACCTATTGCAGAATACATTTACAGCACAGCGTCTGAGCACGGCAAACGCTGCCAAGCACTAGGCGGCGCAAAAAATCACTGTATTCTGATGCCAGATGCGGACATGGAGATGGCGAGTGGTGCAATTTTGGGCGCAGGCTTTGGTGCTGCAGGGGAGCGCTGCATGGCGTTGTCCGTCGTTGTTGCTGTTGGCGATGAAACGGCGGATACGCTAATCGCCTCTTTGTCCGAAAGCATCAGCAAAATGCGCGTGGTCCCCGGCATTATCGATGGTCCAGAAAACGATATGGGCCCAGTGATTTCTGCGCAGCACAAAGAGAAAATCGTCGGCTACATCAACGCGGGTGAAGCACAAGGTGCAAAGCTGGTGGTTGATGGTCGAAACTGTAAAGTCGAAGACCATGATAATGGCTTCTACGTTGGCGCGACCTTGTTTGATGATGTCACACCAGACATGAGCATCTACCAAGAAGAGATTTTCGGCCCCGTGCTATCTGTTGTGCGTGTGCCTGACTATCAAACGGCACTTGAACTCATCAATAGCCATGAATATGGCAATGGTTCCGCTATCTTTACGCGTGACGGCGAAACCGCGCGTCAATTTAGCGAAGATGTGTTGGCGGGTATGGTTGGGGTGAATGTGCCGATTCCAGTTCCAATGGCGTTTCATAGCTTTGGTGGCTGGAAACGTTCAATTTTTGGCCCATTAAATGTGCACGGTAACGACGGCGTGCGTTTCTATACCCGGATGAAAACTGTCACAACACGTTGGCCGACCAGTGTTCGCCTCGAAAAACACAGCAGCCACTTTACGATGCCGACCATGGGGTAATGTGCGTGAACAGTTTGCTGTGAAAACAAAAAGGTCGCAGATGCGGCCTTTATGTTCGTTAACCAGAAAAAGCAGTGACGTTAAAGCGCCGAATGAAGTTAAAGCTGAGGCTGGTTCAAAAGAATGACTACTGAATGGTAATGACAAAAGCAAAAGGACCGCAGATACGGTCTTTTTACTGTGAATAATATTGATGCTATTTATACAGCTTTACATGCGCTTCCATTTCTTCGCCGATTTGTTTACGCATGTTCATTAAGCGAATCGCGGATTGTTCCAATTCTTTGTCTTCGTCTGACTCAGGAATCCATTTTGGAATGGGGGTTGGCTTTCCGTTTTCATCTACCGCAACCATGATCACGATGCAATGGGTAGTGAGACGATTTTTAAGCTCTTTGGGGTCGCTTGCCTGCACATCAATGGCAATGTGCATTGATGAGCTGCCGGTATAAATCACTTTGGCACTGACCTCGACCAAGTTACCAACGTGAATCGGCGCAACGAAACGAATACCGCCCGCATAAGCTGTAATGCAGTACTTACCGCTCCATCCTGCAGCACAGGCATACGCAGCGAGGTCAATCCACTTCATGGCTGCCCCTCCGTGAACTTTCCCACCAAAATTCACATCACTCGGCTCTGCCAGAAAGCGTAATGTTATGTCCCGCTGTTTTGCACTCATCGTTGTTATCCTTACTGCGTGAATTACCTTATTTATAACAAAGACATTAACAAGGTGTTGAGATTTCTGCTGATTAAATCGAGTTTGTTGTTTAAATGCCACTCCCAGTGTTTAAAACGGGGATAAACAACAAAGGTCAGCCTAAGCTGACCTTTGGAATGCTAAATTTGGGCGCTATTGTCAAATCACGCGTGCAGCGTTGGTGCCAATGCTTGCTCCACCTCACCTTCTGACGCTTCACGTGAGAGGGAGAATGAGCGGAACATGTCTCCGCGACCAAATGAGCGGTCGATTTCCGCCAAGCAATGAATCGTATTGCCATCGAGAATGAACGAGAGTTCAATTTCTTTACGGTTAAACATGCCGCTGCTTTTGAATTCCAGTTCTTGATAACAACCTGAGAGTGAAGTGAATCCGTCACCATTAAGTTGGCCTTTCTCCACGTCTGCCTTGACCATGGTGAACCCTTCACGTTCTAGCGTATTGAGGACACGTTGAACCACGGGCAATGGGCGGACTTCAATGAAGTCGCGATCACTTGGGTCAATAGCAAAATCTATGTCTAAGGTGGTTTCAAGCCAAACGTGACATTTATTGGAATGTGCATTGACTGCTGTGATTGGCGTTTCATTATGCAGTTTTAATTCAAATTCCACGTCTTTTTCTTCATCCGGTTGGACCACGAATGAGTCGTTTACTTGCATTGATCCAAGCACAAATGATTCGTAACTCTCCCCTGAATCAGATTCCACTTTCACTTCTGTGCATAGCTTCAACGAGATTGCTTCAATCTGCTGCTCAATGTTCCCACCTTTAATGCGAACGACACCTCTGAGCATTTCTCCCTGATAGAGGGATTCATTTTCTACTAGTGTGTCGACCGTGGTAGCGCCAATGCCTAGAGACGCTTTGAGTTTTTTGAACATGTTTATCCTTGCTCTCGTTCAGACTTAAGATCTCTATTTACACGCCCTGAAGGGTTGGTGCAAGCCGCAACCTTGATACAAATCCATGATTGCTTGAATTCAAAAGAAAAAGCCGTGAAATAAGACAGCTGACAAGGTCTACTGCCAGAAGGATTAAGCAGCCAGAGCAGGAACACCGCTGTGGAAGCGGAATGTATTGTCAGGCGTTTGAATCAACGCGGCTTCCTTCTCGCCAATGATTTTAATGCGATCACTGATGTCGCCACCTGCAATGGCTTCCGCCAGTTTTAAGTAATCTTGATAGTGGCGGGCTTCTGAGCGCAGTAAGGAAATATAGAACTTGCGCAGCTCTTCATCCAAATACGGGGCAACTTTGGCGAAACGTTCACACGAACGCGCTTCGATGTACGCGCCGATGATCAGCTTATCGATCAGCGTAGCGGGTTCATGGGTACGCGCGCTTTTCATCAGCCCGCGAGCATAACCACCGGCTGGCAGTGATGAGTAAGCCATGTCGCGCTTTTCCATAATTTCGACAACTTGTTCAAAATGATGGAATTCTTCTTTGATGAGGCGAACCATTTTATCAATCAGATCTTGGCTATGTGCAAAGCCTGCTTTTGGCGTGAGAGGAGCACTCAAGCCATTTTTTTTGGATTGGGAAATACCGTCTTTTTTGCAGAGATAAACAAAATCCTCATAGGGTTTAGCCCATTCCAGCAGTAGCGCACCGCTTGATTCATCGATGGCGTATTTGCGGATCAGCCACATGGCGGTCTGGCTGGCTTTTAATTCGCAGTTGGCATGATCGCGCAACAAAATAGTTTCATTCTCAGGCTTTATCGCTTCATCAATCCATGCTTGAGGGGTTTCGCAATGCAGAAATCCGCGAATAGGTTCGAGCAATTTTTCTAACTCTTGGCTTAGCGACATCTATATTCTTAGCTTTTATTAGGTGTTTAGACAGCGATTATACAAATCCCTGAGGCAGAGAGAAACACTCCTGACATGTTCTGTCAGTAGCTGGCAGTAAGCTTCTTCTAACCCAAACAGAAGGAGAAAGCACCATGGAAAACGTTGTCGAAACAGTTCGCTTTAAATTGAATGAAGGCACGGATGTGCAAAGCTTCTTGTCTGACGCTGAAGGTACAACAGCTTTTGTTAAGGGAAGTGCTGGCTTTCAATATCGCTCACTAAGCTTGAACGAAGAAACGCAAGAGTGGCTTGATGTAATTTACTGGGACAGTATGGAAAATGCGAAAGCGGCTTCTAATCATTTTATGAGCAATGAGTCGGCACAGAAGATGGTCTCTCATATCGATGAGGCATCGCTTGTTATGGCTACCGATTTTGTCAAAATGAGTATCTGTAGTTCTGCTCTATAACGAAATAACAAACAGGAATAATGAATGAGTAAATCGGAGCGCTTATTTGAATTGCTGACACTGTTACGTTCTAAACGTTACGCGGTGACAGCAAATGCACTGGCTGACGAGCTAGGTGTCAGTGAGCGCACGATTTACCGTGATGTTCAATCTCTGCTTCTTTCGGGTGTGCCCATTGAAGGTGAAGCAGGGGTTGGCTATTTGCTTGGCAAAGGGTCTCATTTGCCGCCGTTGATGTTCACCGAAGAAGAAATGCTAGCACTGGAACTGGGTATGAAGATGGTTGAAGCTTGGTCGGATAAACGCCTTGCCTCGGCGTCGGAATCTGCCTCTCGTAAAATTCACTCTATCTTACCGGAACATTTGAAAGCGCAAATTGAAGCGTTTCCGCTTGCTGTGCCAGCGTTTCATGTTGAAAGTGACCATGCAGCGCGTGGTGACGTATTGCGCGCAGCGGCATCAGAAAAAACCAAAGTGCGCATTGAATATGAAACTGGCGAAAAGGTGACAAGCAAACGGGTTATTCATCCACTTGGACAAGTGTACTGGGGGAAAGTATGGACACTCGTGGCTTGGTGCGAACTGCGCGATGAATACCGAAATTTTCGACTTGATCGAATCAAAGCAGTTTCAGTGTTGGATGAGAACTTTGAAATCTCTCCCGCGAAAAACTTCCAACATTTCATGTCTCTTTGTTGTGAAGCCAAAATTATTGTTTAGTTCCGGTCTTTGATCTGTGGCTATACATATCAAGCATTACATGATGTGATTTCTGTTAGCAGTAACATCCTTATTTTTCAGTGAATTGCAGATGGTAGTCGTGTACTAAACCAATAAAAAAGCGAGCTAAATAGCTCGCTTTTTTTCATTGATCAGACCTCAAACCGATGCGTGATGCTTAGTGTTAGCCCAATAGATCATCTGCAACTTTGTAGTTTGGATCTTCAATATGATTAATTTCAACCAAGCTACCCGCTTTGGTTAGCAATGCCTGACAGTCATGTGATAAATGGCGAAGGTGCAGTGTTTTGCCCGCTTTGTTATAGCGGTCTGCTAACGTGTCGATTGCCTCGATAGCCGAGTGATCAACAACACGTGACTTACCAAAATCAACAATGACGTCATCTGGGTCGTTCTGCGTGTCGAACAACTCAAGGAAATTCGCAACTGAACCAAAGAACAAAGGACCATTTACTTCGTAAATTTTTGAGCCTTGTTCGTTAATATGGCTCGACGCGAAGATGTGTTTAGCATGTTCCCATGCAAACATCAGAGCAGACACTATCACACCCACGATAACGGCGATTGCCAAATCGGTCATGACTGTCACGACAGTCACAAGTACGATCACGAAGAAATCTTTCTTAGGCACACGACGTGCAAGCTTGAACGTTGCCCATTCGAATGTGCCAATCACCACCATGAACATGACACCAACGAGTGCTGCTAGTGGGATCATTTCAATCAGTGACGAGGTGAACAGAATAAAACAGAGCAGGGCAATGGCAGCCATGATACCTGATAAGCGGCCACGACCACCTGAGTTAACGTTAATCATTGATTGCCCAATCATGGCACAGCCACCCATTGCGCCAAACACTGAACAGGTGACGTTAGCGACGCCTTGACCGACACATTCACGGTTTCCGCGACCGCGAGTACCCGTCATTTCATCAATCACAGTTAGCGTCAGCAGTGACTCGATTAGACCAACCGCAGCAAGAATGAGTGCGTAAGGCAGAATGATATAGAGCGTTTCAAGGCTAAACGGAACGGATGGAATGGAGAACGTTGGCAGTGTACCTGCCAATGTTGCATTCTCATCGCCACTCATTGAACGCAGGAAGTCGACAACGTTGCGGGTATCCAAATCAAGCAATACCACCGCGGCGGTAACAGAAACGATAGCCACCAGAGAAGAAGGCACAGAGGTTGTTAGCTTCGGCAGGAAGTGAATGATAGCCATCGTGATAGCGACCAGCCCAAGCATCAAGAACATTTGCTCACCTTGAAGCCAAACAAGGGCACCAGAAGCGTCAGGCGCTTTGAATTGTCCTAGCTGTGCAAGGAAGATGACGATGGCAAGACCGTTTACAAAACCAATCATTACCGGATGCGGTACCATACGGATAAATTTACCCAGCTTGAACACACCTGCGGAAACTTGGATAAGACCGGCGAGCATGACAGCAGCAAAAAGATACTGAACACCATGTTGAGCAACCAGACTGACCATGACGACAGCCATTGCACCGGTTGCGCCAGAGATCATGCCAGGACGACCACCAAGGATGGAAGTCAGCAGACCCATAATAAAGGCAGCGTAGAGACCAACCATGGGATCTACACCAGCGACGAAGGCGAAAGCAACAGCTTCTGGCACCAAAGCCAATGCAACAGTCAGTCCAGACAGTACGTCGTTTTTTACTGAGTGTTGGGGGAATTTAGGAAATTCAAACATCGTGTTGGATTACTTCTTAAATATTGAGTTAAAAGGCTATCGCCAAAAAAATGACTCTGCGAAATCACAGTGTCGCAGAGGTATATCGCCTGCGAATACTACCGAAAAGTGTGATTTTGTTCAATGTTAGTAACGTTATTGTAAACAGTGGTGGTGAAAACTTTGCAGGTTGAACAATAAGTTAGTCATGTCGCAGCGATAGGGTGAATGAAAGCTTCGTTAGGCATCAAAGGAAATGTTGTCATTGAAGCGATATCATACGTCCAGTCTTTACCTTAAGTCGGCTTGATAAAGATAGAAATAAAAAAAGAGCCATGACAAGCATGGCTCTTTTCGTCAAACCTTGTTTATTTAGAAACTCGGTTTGGTGGCAGGTGCTGTTGCGCGACTTGTCGCGGTATCGCTGCCTGCTTGTTTGGTTTGTGCAACATCACTACGGAAGTCAGCAATAGCAACGTTAAGTGCTGCAGTGTTGCTTTCCGGTGCGGGTGCTTTCGCCATTGGCGCAGCAACTTGGCGATAGCGAATCACAGGGGTTTCTGCAGCCTTAGCTGGCTCAACCGCTGGGATTTCACTTGCCTCCATCACTTCTTTAACTTTAGCTTCTGGCTTAGTTACTTCTGTCACTTGTGATTCGGCAGCGTCTACCACAGCGGTTTCTGGCTGTGCTTCTGCAGGCGCGTTGATAGTAACAGGAAGCTCTTCGCTCAGTGTTTCAGTGCCTTCTGATTTGGCTTTTTCTTCCAGCACGCTTGGTGCAGTAGGACGTGGGAATACTTTACCCATTGCCATTTCAGGGAAGGCTACACCGCCCAAAGAAGGTTTTTCAGTAACAACGGCTTGTTCATCTGTTGGTGCTTCAGCAACAACTTCAGCAACGATAGGGGCTTTGATAGCAGCTTTTGACGGCCACACTTTACCCATCGCCATTTCTGGAGAAGCAACGCCTGATTTCAACACCACTTGGTTACGTTTTTCGACAACAGAAACGGAGGTCTCCATCATGTCCAATTGATCAAGAGCTTGTTCAGTCGAAGACGTTTCGTTTTCTTCACGATTATTGCGACGACGGCGCTGGCCGCTAGCACGCAAGTGACGCGGAGAACGACGGTTGCGACGCTTCTCATCACGTTGTTCTGTGTTTTCTGCCGCATCTACTGAATGAGTAAACTCAGTGGTTTGTACTTCGGCTTTCGCCTCAGTAGCAACCGCTTGACCCATTTCTAGTAGTGGGCTCGCTGCAATGGCTTCTGCTTCTTGTGCAGAATCAGCGCGGCGCACTTTCTTGTTGAGGGTGCGGCGTTGACGGCGTTGTTTCACTTTTTCCGTCTTTTCCACTTTCTCTTGTTTAGCAACTTCTGGTTTAACAACGTCTTGTTTAACCGCAGGGGCATCTTCTTTTACTGGCTTAGCTACTTTCGCTGGCGGACGTTGTTCGGTTTTTTCAACCTTCTCAACTGGCTTGCGAGTTTGCTTCTTCGCCGGCTTCTCTTGACGCTCGACGTTACGCTCAGTGTTTTCTGGACGCTCTCTATTGTTACGGCGAGGTTTGCGGCCTTCGCTACGTTCATTGTTTCGACCATTCTCATCGCGTTGGACGCCACGTGAACCGCGACGAGTGCGATCTTGTGAACGATTTTGGTCACGACGATTACGATTTTCGCGTACAGGCTCTTGCGGTTTCTCTACTTCTACTTCTTTACCTGCAAACAGGCCAGAGATGAAAGAAACAACGCGTGAAAGCAATCCTGGTGTTGTATCAACAGCCTTAGGTGCAGGCGCCGCTGATTGAGGAGCCGGTGTTGGCGATGCTGGCGCAGCGAAAGTTTGCAATGCAGGTTCTTCACGCTTCTTAACAACACGTTCTGCAGGTGCTTCTTCTTTGCTTTCAGCTTCACGAATGGCATCAAGATGCTGTGGCAGTTCGTATGACAATGTTGTGTTTTCATCACCGCCACGGACACGAACCACTTCAAAGTGCGGCGTTTCCATGTTGGCGTTTGGTACGATCACAACGCGAACATTGTGATACTTCTCTACGTGCTGAACAGAACGACGTTTTTCGTTCAGAAGGTAGGAAGCAACAGGAACAGGAACGATCGCCATGACTTGTGACGTGTTCTCTTTCAGTGCTTCTTCTTCAATCAGGCGCAAGATAGACAATGACAGTGATTCATTATCACGTACTACACCTGTACCCGTACAACGAGGACAGATGTGGTGGCTAGCTTCTGCAAGAGACGGGCTCAAGCGCTGGCGTGACATTTCTAGCAGACCAAAGCGAGAGATACGACCGATTTGAACGCGAGCACGGTCCATACGAACAGCTTCACGCAGACGATTCTCAACTTCACGCTGATTACGTACTGGCGTCATATCGATGAAGTCGATAACAACCAGACCACCTAGATCACGCAGACGTAATTGACGTGCAATTTCATCAGCAGCTTCTAAGTTAGTTTGCAGTGCGGTTTCTTCGATATCAGAACCCTTTGTTGCACGTGCAGAGTTGATGTCGATAGAGGTCAGTGCTTCGGTTGGGTCAATAACAATTGAACCGCCTGATGGCAAACGAACTTCACGTTGGAACGCAGATTCAATCTGGCTCTCAATTTGATAGTGGCTGAATAGCGGAACTTCGCCTTCGTAGTGTTTGACACGTTGAAGGAAATCAGGACGGGTAGCCTGAATGCGCTCACGTGCTTGATTATATACAGCTTCGCTGTCGATCAGCACTTCACCAATGTCACGACGAAGGTAATCACGGAATGCACGAGCGATAACATCACTCTCTTGATAGATCAAGAAAGGGGCCACTTTGGTATCTGCTGCGCCCTGGATACGTTCCCAGTTATTCAGTAGATATTTCAAGTCCCACTCGAGTTCTTCAGCTGATTTACCAACGCCCGCAGTACGAACGATCAAACCCATGCCCTGAGGCAGTGTAAGACCGGACATCGCTTCTTTTAGTTGGCTACGCTCTTCACCTTCGATACGACGAGAAATACCGCCAGCACGAGGGTTGTTAGGCATAAGAACCAGATAGCTACCCGCGAGAGAAATGAAAGTGGTTAGGGCTGCGCCTTTGTTACCACGTTCTTCTTTATCAACCTGAACAATGACTTCTTGGCCTTCTTTCAACACTTCTTTGATGTTGGGACGGCCTTGGTAGCTATAATTGGCAGGGAAATATTCGCGAGCAATTTCTTTAAGAGGAAGGAAGCCGTGACGTTCTGAGCCGTAGTCTACAAATGCTGCTTCAAGACTTGGTTCAATACGGGTAATACGACCTTTATAGATGTTTGCTTTTTTCGATTCATGACCAGAGCTTTCGATATCTAGATCGTATAAGCGCTGACCGTCAACCAATGCGACGCGCAACTCTTCTTTCTGAGTTGCGTTGATCAACATTCTTTTCATATCAATTTTTTCTCGATTATTTGTTGTTATTAGTCGTCGGATACGAGACAAAATACGCAATGCTGCCAGGTCCCAAGTCTGACATTAATGCAACCTCACGGCTGGAAAATCAGGGACGCTCTAGGGCACTACTCATCGACCCACTGATGCGGAAATCAGAAATCACTCCGCCTTATTCAGTCGGCTCTTCGCCACAAATGGCGATAGTCTCTTTGACACTGGTTATTTATCCCGTCGTGCCAACAAACTAACGGGTGCTTTATTCCTCATGTCTTACGCCAATTGCTGCATGATTAGGACGTCTTGAACTCTCAGCGAATCAGATACTACTCAGAGATAGTGCCGTGAATGGTCAAGTGTCTTGGAAAAAACGGTAAAGATTTACTCTATTTGTCGACTTTGTAGTCGTGACGTGCAAAAAAGCTGCAAACTTTCTCGCATTACGGCGCAACTATAGCAGGGACACTTTTTTGCAGCAAACTACTTTGATGCAATGTAGAATCGAAGTCCTATGAATACAGACAAACCCCAAGTGCAATTCATCGACATTTCTGATGACATTGCTGGCCAGCGGATCGATAACTTTCTCCGAAATAGGCTTAAAAACGTACCTAAAAGTATGATTTATCGCATTCTTCGTAAAGGAGAGGTGCGAGTTAACAAAAAACGCATAAAACCGGAGTATAAGCTCCAAGCGGGCGATGTTATCCGTCTTCCACCTATCAAGATCCCAGAGGTGGCGCAGGTTGCGGCTCCCAGCACCAAGCTTGATAGAGTGGCAGAGCTAGAAAAATGTGTGATTTATGAAGACGATCACATGCTTGTTCTCAATAAGCCTTCCGGAACTGCGGTTCATGGCGGCAGTGGGCTCCATTTTGGTGCCATTGAGGCTATGCGCGCACTTCGTCCAGACGCGCGTTTTCTTGAGCTGGTGCATCGTATTGACCGTGATACTTCTGGTATCTTGCTGATTGCAAAAAAACGTTCGGCACTTCGTCATCTTCAGGCGCAGTTTCGTGAAAAAACCGTACAGAAATATTATTTCGCTCTTGGCATGGGTCGCTGGAAGCCGTCGATGAAGAAGGTGACTGCGCCACTGCTTAAAAATGAAGTAAACAGTATTGTTCGTGTTAACCCCAATGGTAAGGCATCTGAAACACGTTTTAAAATACTGGAACAGTTTGATCAGGCGACCTTGCTTCAAGCGAGCCCAATCACAGGTCGTACCCATCAAATTCGAGTTCATGCGCAGTATGCTGGGCATCCGCTTGCTTGGGATGACCGTTATGGTGATCCGCGTTTTGATGCTTACACCAAGAAATTTGGCTTAAACCGTTTGTTCCTGCACGCAGCAAACATCAAGTTCACGCATCCGGGCACGGAAGAGGTGATGGATATCTCTGCGCCGTTGGATAAACAATTAGAGAGAGCCCTAGAAGGCTTAAGGAAATTGCCGCGTGTTAACTAACTACAAGTTAGTGATCTTCGATTGGGATGGCACTGTGATGGATTCTGTTGCCCGCATCGTGTCGAGTTTGAAGGAGGCTGCCCGTTTAACGGGTGGTTTGCCTGAATTGTCGGCTGATGAACTCAAGCAAATGATCGGGTTAAGTTTAGATAAAGGCTATTGCTATCTTTATCCGAATGCACCGCTAGATAAGCTTGATGAGTGGAAAAAACATTACGGCGAGCAGTTTCGTGATTTTAATACGACGCCGCATGCACTTTACGATGGTGTGGTGGATGTTTTAACTGCATTAAAAGAAAAGGGCTATGTGCTCGCGGTTGCTACAGGGAAGTCACGTATTGGCTTAGACCGTGTCATGCTGGAAACGGACACGGGACATTTCTTTGCGGCCACAAGAACGGCGGATCTTACGGCTTCAAAGCCGGATCCTTTGATGATCCTTGAGTTGTTAGACGAGCTAAATGTTCAGCCCCATGAGGCCATCATGGTCGGCGACACGTCTCACGATATGCTGTTGGCACAAAAGGCAGGCGTCGATGCTATTGGCATAACATGGGGAGTACATGATGAAGCTGTACTTTCGGATTACTCACCTGTTGCGATTATTGCGTCACTTGATGCATTGATATAAGCACTCAAGTTAAACAATAGAGAGGGCAATCGCCCTCTTTATTTGGTTTTTCGTGTGATTATTCGTTCTACTGGCAAGAAATAAGCCTCATGCTAGAGAATGCTAATACCTTCTTCTTTCAACATTTCACACAGCCTAATCAAGGGTAAACCCACCAAAGTGTTGGGATCCCTTCCTTCTAATCGAGTGAACAACGCAATGCCTAAACTCTCGCATTTAAAACTGCCTGCGCAGTCGAGAGGTTGCTCTTTCTGCACATAGTTTTCAATTTCACTGTCAGTTAACGTTCGAAAATGCACGTGAAAAGGCTCAACATCCGTCTGTGTGTGACCACTTTTGACATTGAGTAGGGTGAGGCCTGTATAAAAGGTAACATGTTTGCCTGAGGCCGCTTTTAGTTGTTCAACAGCACGTGCATGCGTGTGAGGTTTCCCGAGGATCCTTCCGTCGATCACACAGACTTGATCGGATCCTATGATGAGTGCTTCAGGATAAACGTCACGACAGGCGAGGGCTTTTTCATAGGACAAGCGCTTGACCAATTCAGTGGGGGGTTCATCAGCGAAAGCAGCTTCATCGATGTCAGGTGAATGTGATTTGAATGGAATGCGGAGTTTTTCAAGCAGCATTTGGCGGTATTTAGAGCCAGATGCCAGCACGACTGTTTGATTATTCATCTAACGGTGCACCTTTGTCAGATTATTCGTATACGGCGGTCAGTGTAATGTTTTACACTTGCGTAGGCGAGTGGACATGCGTTGTTTGCGTCCATTCTGGTATTAATTTCGCTAAGTACCTGTTGCACAGAAATTAACCTTTCCTGAATTATTGTGGCTTTTTTTGTCATCTATATGGAAGTTAAGGTACAAATCTCTTTGACTCGGGATACTTTGGAGGCTAGAATTCGCGCCCTATGCAGAAGGTAAAGCTACCACTGACGGTTGATCCGTTTAAGAATGCGCAAAAGCGGCTGGACTATGATGGCATCATCACAGGAAAGCAACTCGAGCGTCTTGCTGAGGCAACTGAAGGTGTGATTAGTGATGCTAATGTAAAGCTTTCGTTTGACATTGATGCTCAAGGTCTGAAGATTGTAAGCGGTAACGCCAAGGTCGATGTAACTCTTGAATGTCAGCGTTGTTGGAAGCCTTTCTCGCATCACTGTGATATCGAATTTATTTACAGCCCGGTTTTCAATGATGATCAGGTTGGCAATTTACCGGAAGCTTATGAGCCGGCATTAGTCGACGAAAATGGTGAGATTAACCTGCTTCACCTCATCGAAGATGAGTTGATGGTGGCATTGCCACAGGTTGCCATGCACGATGAGGTTGACTGCGAAGTCACCGCTGATGGTATGGTTTTCGGGGAAATCCCGCTTGCTGATGAGCGTCCGAATCCATTTGCCGTTTTGAAGAACTTAAAGCAAAGTAACGAGGAGTAGGGTCAATGGCCGTACAAAAGAGCAAGAAATCACGTTCAATGCGTGGTATGCGTCGTTCACACGATGCGCTAACTACTAGTGCACTGTCTGTAGATGCAACTTCTGGTGAAACTCACCTGCGTCACAATGTGACTGCTGACGGTTTCTACCGTGGCCGCAAGGTAATCAACAAGTAAGGTTGAGCCTTGTCTGGTCTAACCATTGCACTTGATGCGATGGGTGGGGACTTCGGTCCTCAGATAACAGTGCCTGCCTCCGTGCAGGCATTGTTGTATTTCCCTTCGTTAAAAGTCGTACTCGTCGGTGATCACGCTGAGATCACTCGCCAGCTTACATTGCTGGGTCAAAATAATGCCTCCCGCATATCAATTGTTCATGCGGAATCTTCTATTGCCAATGACACACGTCCTTCGCAAGCACTTCGTGCGAGCAAAGGTACCTCTATGCGTGTCGCTCTCGAACTTGTCGCTGAAGGCAAGGCCGATGCTTGCGTCAGTGCTGGAAATACCGGTGCCTTGATGGCGCTTTCCCGCATGTTACTGAAATTACTTCCTGGTATAGACAGACCTGCTTTGGTATCAGAGCTCCCAACGATTGGAAGCCATAAAAGCTGGTTGCTCGATCTGGGCGCAAATGTGTCCGTGGATGCTGATACCTTGTTTCAGTTTGCCGTGATGGGATCGGTCCTTGCTGAAGAGCAGCTAGGCTATAAACCGTCAGTGGCGTTGTTGAACATTGGTGAAGAAGAAATAAAAGGCAACGATTTAGTTAAGCGCTGTTCAGAAATGTTACAACAGTGCTCGGCGGTCAATTACATCGGTTATGTAGAGGGTGATCAACTTTATACAGGTAAGGCCGACGTGATTGTCTGCGATGGATTTGTCGGTAATGTCAGCCTGAAAACCAGTGAAGGTGTCGCCAGATTATTTTTAGAAAGTCTAAAAATGCATATACTGGTGAACCCAATTAAGAAACTGGTGGCTAAATGGTTATTCGGTAGCCTATTTAAAGCGCTAAATAACCTGAACCCCGACCAGTACAATGGTGCAAGTCTGTTAGGATTGCGCGGCATTGTAGTGAAAAGCCACGGACGTGCTGATATATCCGCTTTCCAACACGCTATCGGAGAAGCGGTACACGAAGTCGAACGGCAACTACCTAGAAAAATATGTGACCGTTTGGAAGCCGTACTACTCGAGAGGCAATATTAGTCGTCATGTTTAGTAAGATTTTAGGCACAGGCAGTTATTTGCCTGAGCAAATCCGTTCGAATGCGGATCTCGAAAAAATGGTTGATACCAGTAATGAGTGGATCATGGCTCGTACTGGTATTAAAGAGCGCCGTATTGCTGCTGAAGATGAATCAGTGGCAACTATGGGTTATCACGCTGCCTGTCGTGCCATTGAAATGGCAAATATTGACAAGCAAGACATTGATTTAATTATCTTTGCCACAACCAGTGGTGAAAATGCGTTTCCATCATCGGCCTGTGATGTTCAGGCAATGTTGGAGATCAGCGGTTGCCCTGCATTTGATATTGCTGCCGCCTGTTCTGGTTTTGTTTACGCGTTGAGTGTTGCAGACCAGTACGTGAAATCAGGCATGGCGCGTAATGCATTGGTGATTGGTGCTGATCGTCTTTCGCACAAGTGTGATCCGACTGATCGTTCTACCATTATCCTGTTTGGTGATGGTGCCGGTGCCGCTATTGTGAGCGCAAGTGATGAACCAGGCATTATTTCAACGCATCTTCGTGCAGATGGTAAGTTTGGTGAATTGCTGAAATTGAAATATCCAGCACGTGATATTGCGAGCAACCCTACTGCGCAAGATGCGTGGTTGGAAATGGCGGGCAATGACGTGTTCAAAGTCGCTGTCAATCAACTTGCCAATATCGTGTCTGAAACGCTTGATGAAAATCAAATGGATAAATCAGAGATTGATTGGCTTGTGCCACACCAAGCAAACTTTCGCATTATCAAAGCTACCGCGAAGAAACTCGCAATGTCGATGGATCAGGTAGTGATTACTCTAGATAGACACGGCAATACGTCAGCCGCTTCTGTTCCTACTGCGCTCGATGAAGCAGTACGAGACGGACGCATTCAGCGCGGCCAAACGATTTTGCTGGAAGCCTTTGGCGGTGGTTTCGCCTGGGGCTCTGCACTGATTAAATTTTAATAAGGAAAACGTTATGTCTAACTTTGCTGTGGTTTTTCCAGGCCAAGGTTCACAGGCTGTGGGTATGTTGGCAGCACTGGCAGAGCAATTTGCGGTAGTTAAAGAAACCTTCGCTGAAGCATCTGGCGTACTTGGCTACGATTTGTGGGAATTGGTTCAAAACGGACCTGACACCGATCTAAACCAAACCAATCGTACTCAGCCGGCATTGCTGACAGCCTCTGTTGCAATCTGGCGTGTCTGGCTGGAACAAGGTGGTGCGCAACCATCTGTCATGGCAGGTCATAGCCTTGGTGAATACTCAGCATTGGTATGTGCGGGCGTTATCGATTTCAAACAAGCGGTAAAGTTGGTTGAACTTCGTGGCGAGTTGATGCAAGAAGCAGTTCCAGCGGGTGTGGGCGCAATGTCTGCCATCATCGGCTTGGACAATGACGCGATTGCGAAAGCGTGTGAAGATGCTGCACAAGGTCAAGTCGTGTCACCGGTTAACTTTAACTCTCCGGGTCAGGTTGTTATCGCTGGTAATAAAGAAGCGGTGGAACGAGCGAACGTACTGTGTAAAGACGCGGGTGCTAAACGTGCGCTTCCTTTGCCCGTTTCTGTTCCTTCACATTGTGCGCTGATGAAGCCTGCTGCTGATAAACTTGCAGTTGCACTTGAAAGCATTGACTTCTCTGCGCCATCGATTCCTGTCATTAACAATGCTGACGTTGCTGCTGAAACTGATCCTGCTGCGATTAAACGCGCACTAGTTCATCAGCTATACGGTCCTGTTCGTTGGACTGAAAGTGTTGAGAAGATGGCTGGTCAAGGCGTAGCGCTGCTGTTGGAAATGGGGCCAGGTAAAGTATTGACCGGTCTAGCAAAACGTATCGATCGCAACCTAAATGCGGCGGCGGTAAATGATCCAGCATCGCTGGAAGCCGCGAAGTAATTTCTAGGAATTGCGGGAAGTGTTAAATCGCTAACCGCTGTTATAAAGGAACGAAAACTCATGAACCTGAATGGAAAAATTGCTCTTGTAACGGGCGCAAGTCGCGGGATTGGGCGTGCTATCGCTGAACTTCTCGTGGAACGTGGTGCGACGGTCGTAGGTACTGCCACTTCTGAGAGCGGTGCCGCAGCAATCAGCGATTATCTGGGTGAAAATGGCAAAGGTTTCGCACTGAATGTGACATCAGCAGAATCTGTTGGCGATGTGTTGAAAGCGATTAAAGAAGAGTTTGGCGACATTGATATTCTGGTAAATAACGCAGGTATCACTCGCGATAACCTTCTGATGCGTATGAAAGATGACGAGTGGCAGGACATTATGGACACCAACTTGACGTCTATCTTCCGCATGTCAAAAGCAGTACTGCGTGCAATGATGAAAAAGCGTAATGGCCGAATCATCAACGTGGGTTCTGTTGTTGGTACCATGGGCAATGCAGGACAAGCGAATTACTCAGCGGCAAAAGCTGGAGTTGTGGGTTTCACCAAATCTCTGGCACGTGAAGTTGCATCGCGCGGAATTACCGTAAATACTGTTGCTCCAGGTTTCATCGAAACCGATATGACAAAAGCGCTGAACGATGATCAGCGTGCAGCAACACTTGCTCAAGTACCTGCTGGACGATTGGGTGACCCACGTGAAATTGCTGCCACAGTCGCATTCCTTGCGTCTGCGGATGCAGCATATATCACAGGTGAGACACTTCATGTTAACGGCGGCATGTACATGATTTAAACATTAAAGTTGCAACACTAAATGATACAGGTCAAACTCCGGCTGTTTATCGAGCATATCGTGGTTTGACCAGCATATAGGGTGTTGCAAAGTCCACATTATTGAATAAACTACTGCACATATCGCATCTGCGAATCTTGTAAGGAATAGTATTAATATGAGCAACATCGAAGAACGCGTTAAAAAAATCATCATTGAGCAATTGGGCGTAGACGAAGCTGAAGTTAAAAACGAAGCATCTTTCGTAGACGACCTAGGTGCAGACTCACTGGACACAGTTGAGTTGGTAATGGCTCTGGAAGAAGAATTCGATACCGAGATTCCAGACGAAGAAGCAGAGAAGATCACTACCGTCCAAGCAGCGATTGATTACGTTGTAGGCGCGTCTGAGTAATCAGAACAAGATCCTTCCAGGCGGTCACTTGACCGCCTGAGTTTTTTCTAAGACCCCGAAAATTTCAAATAACACCTTTTCTCGGAGAATATCATCGTGTCTAAGCGTCGTGTTGTAGTCACTGGCATGGGGATGTTATCACCTGTAGGTAACACCGTTGAATCTTCTTGGAAAGCCTTGCTGGCTGGCCAAAGCGGTATTCAAACCATCCAACATTTCGATACCACTGGTTTCGCAACCCAATTTGCTGGGATGGTGAATGATTTCAACTGTGAAGATTACATCTCTAAGAAAGATGCCAAAAAAATGGATTTGTTTATCCAGTACGGTATCGCTGCAAGTGTGCAAGCACTTGAAGATTCAGGTTTAGAAGTCACAGAAGAGAATGCAGAGCGCATTGGTGTTGCCATCGGCTCTGGTATTGGTGGCCTTGGCTTAATTGAGTCCAACCACCGTGCGTATGTCGCAAAAGGCCCACGCAAAATTAGTCCATTTTTTGTACCGTCGACCATCGTTAATATGATCGCCGGTCACGTTTCAATTAATTACGGTCTTCGCGGTCCAAACATCGCGATTTCAACGGCTTGTACTACTGGACTTCACAACATCGGTCACGCTGCCCGTATGATTGCATATGGTGATGTTGACGCAATGGTTGCCGGTGGTGCAGAAAAAGCCTCTACAGAGCTAGGTATCGGTGGTTTCGCCGCGGCTAAAGCACTGTCTACCCGTAATGATGATCCACAGTCGGCATCACGCCCGTGGGATAAAGACCGTGACGGTTTTGTTCTGGGTGATGGTGCTGGTGTGATCGTTCTTGAAGAATACGAGTTTGCTAAAGCACGTGGCGCGAAAATCTACTGTGAATTAGTCGGTTTTGGTATGAGCGGAGACGCGTACCACATGACGTCGCCAAGTGCAGACGGTTCAGGCGGTGCGCTGGCAATGAAAGCAGCGATCCGCGATGCAGGCATCACACCGGAAGATATCGGTTACATTAACGCGCATGGTACGTCTACTCCAGCGGGGGATGTGGCTGAAACCAAAGGCATTCGTTTAGCAATGGGTGCAGCGGCTGACAAAACTATGGTGTCTTCGACTAAGTCGATGACCGGTCACTTGTTGGGTGCTGCGGGCTCTGCTGAATCTATCTTTACCATCATGTCTTTGGTTGATCAGGCGGTAGCGCCAACGATTAACCTCGATAATCTTGATGAAGGTTGTGATCTTGATTACGTTCCTCACGAAGCACGCCAAGTGAACATGGAGTATGCACTCTGTAACTCTTTCGGCTTTGGTGGCACAAATGGCTCGTTAATCTTCAAAAAAATGTAAGTTTTTTTGATAGACTAGAACGGCTCGATAGTTGATATCGGGCCGTTTTTTTATCTGCATTTCAAGGATGAACGATGATCCTGCTCAACGGACAAGCTTCTGATCACCTGCCGTTGTCGGATAGGGGGCTGCAATATGGTGATGGATGTTATACCACCATGCTGTCAAACCACGGCGTGTTGCGTTCATGACCACTTCATTTGGCGCGTTTGACGTCAAATACTGAAACGCTCGGTATTCAAGGCATAGATTGGGATTTGCTGACCGCTTGGGCTGAATCAGTCTCGCTTTCTCAGAAGGATAAGGCAGAGGCGATCGTTAAAATATTGATCACGCGCGGTAGCGGCGGGCGAGGATACAGCCCTCAAGGCTGCCAAACCCCAAATGTTGTCGTATCGACCCATCCTTACCCTGCGCATTATGAACAATGGCGTGAAAAGGGTATTCAGATGGGAATGTTGCAGCAGCGTCTTGGTTTGTCGCCTCTTGCTGGTCTAAAACACCTTAATCGGCTTGAGCAAGTGTTGATTAAGCAAGAAGTCGACGCTTTAGGTCTTGATGACGGCGTGGTTTGCGATCTCAATGGCAAGTTGATTGAAACGTCTGCGTCTAATTTATTTTGGCGAAGAGGCGATAACTTGTTTACGCCTGAGCTTTCGTTGTCGGGCGTTGAAGGTACAATGCGCGCAGAAGTGATCAACGCGGCGCCCGGAGAAGGGTTTCACGTCAGTATTGTTTCTGCTGAACCAGACGTGCTTATCGATGCAGATGAAATATTTATAACCAATGCAGTGATGGGATTAGTGCCTGTTCGTTGTGTAGAAAAAACATTCTACAGCAGTTTTTTAGCATGTAGAGCAATTACCTTGAGGTTGAGTGCGTGATAAAAAAAATCGCCCTGATTTTATTGTTTTTCGTTGTAGCTGCAATGGGCGGCGCATATTGGGTGCATGGTCAAATTGAAAGCTATGTGAATGAGCCCATTGAAATTGAACAAAGCCAATTGATCAAAGTACCAGAAGGCTCAAACTACCACTCTTTCACGCGTAAGCTTGTCTCAGAAGGCGTTATTCCAAGCTCTCAGTGGGCACGTTGGGCAGCAAAAACACATCCGGAACTGACGCGACTAAAAGCGGGTACCTATCAAATTCAGCCGGGTATGACATTAGCTGATGTGTTTGTTGTAGCGCGTTCAGCCAAAGAGCACCAATTTGCGATTACCTTTGTTGAGGGCAGTACGTTTAAAGAATGGCGTAAGCAGTTAGCTGAAACCCCTCAAATTACGCATGACACCGCGGACATGTCAGAAGCTGACATTGCTAAAGCATTGGGTGTGAACGTTGATAAACTTGAAGGGCTGCTGCTACCTGAAACCTACCATTATGTGGCGGGTGAAAGTGATATGGCGCTCCTGAAACGTGCATCAAGCCAGCTTCAAAATGCGTTACAACAAGCATGGGAAACACGTGAAGAAGGCCTACCGATTAAATCGGAGTATGATTTATTAACGCTGGCGTCGATCATTGAAAAAGAAACGGCAGTAGACCGAGAGCGTGAAAAGGTGGCGTCTGTATTCGTTAACCGATTAAACAAGGGTATGCGACTACAAACGGACCCAACAGTGATTTACGGTATGGGCGATAAGTATGATGGCAATATTCGCAAGAAAGATTTGCGCACGCCAACGCCTTACAACACATATACGATTAACGGATTGCCACCTACACCGATTGCGATGCCGGGTAAGGCGTCCATTATTGCTGCCGCTAATCCATCGGATACCCCGTATTTTTATTTTGTTGCCGATGGTCTCGGCGGACACACGTTTTCTAGAACGCTCGCGGAACATAACCGTGCAGTAAGACAGTATCTCAAGATATTAAGAGCCCAATGAATAACGGAAAATTTATCGTCGTAGAAGGTTTGGAAGGTGCGGGGAAAACTACCGCTATCCATAACGTGATTGAAACCCTGAAAGACTGTGGGATTTCAGATATTGAAACAACGCGCGAACCCGGCGGTACGCCGTTGGCTGAGCAAATGCGTGCGCTGGTCAAAGAAGGGCACCCTGATGAGCCTTTGACGGACATGGCTGAGCTGTTGTTGCTCTATGCGGCACGGATTCAATTGGTCGACAATGTCATTAAGCCTGCGTTGACACGCGGCGCTTATGTAGTGGGTGATCGCCATGATATGTCTTCGCAAGCCTATCAAGGTGGTGGTCGTGGCTTTGATAAAGCCTTGATGCAAAACCTGCGTGATACCGTGCTTGGGGACTTTCGTCCAGATTTTACCTTATACATGGATCTCGATCCTGCGATTGGCCTTTCTCGTGCTAAAGCACGTGGAGAACTCGATCGCATTGAAAAAATGCAACTTGATTTCTTCCACCGTACTCGTGAGCGTTACTTAGAAATGGCGAATGCTGATGACAGTGTTGTGATTATCGACGCATCACAGTCGATTGAAAACGTCACTAAAGACATTCGCAATGCATTAGAAACGTGGCTGAATCATGCAGGCTAACCTGTATCCTTGGCATCAAGAGCTATGGCAAAACTGGCAACACTTACTGGGTCAAGATCGCCTGCACCATGCAGTATTGCTGAGCGCCCCGAAAGGGAGTGGTAAGTTAGCGCTTGCCGCCACGCTCGCAAAAACGATTTTGTGTAAAAATGGCGTGACCGAACCTTGCGGTGTTTGTCATAGCTGCCAGTTATTTGATGCCGACACCCATCCTGATTTCCATTGGCTAAAGCCAGAAGCGGAAGGCAAACAGTTGGGCGTCGATGCGGTTCGAGCGGGAAACAAGTATGCGTGGGAAACGTCGCAACTTGGCGGTGAACGCGTCATCTTGGTTCAAAACGCAGACAGTATGGGTGAAGCTGCTGCGAATGCGCTACTCAAAACCCTCGAAGAACCGCCTACAAGCTGCCACTTTATCTTGCTTTGCGAGTCCATGGACAGCATGTTGCCTACAGTTGTCAGTCGTTGTAATAAATGGAAACCTAAACTGCCAGAAGAAGCGGTGGTGAAGCGTTGGGTTGAAAGTGGGTTGTTTGACTCTGTGCCTTTGCAGGTTATTCGCATCAACCGTGGCGCTCCTTTGGCGGCGAAAGCCTTTATAGAAAATGGCAACGTTGGTAAACACGAAGCCTTGCTGAGTGCTTTCGTTAGCTTTGTTTCTACACAACAAGGCTTATTTACGCTGACGGATCTGCTGGCGAAGGCCCAGAGAGATGGCTTGAACTGGCTAAGCTTCTTATTGCTTGATGTGATGAAGACTCAGCAAGGGTCTCAAGAGGCTATTGTGCATTGTGATTCAACCGCACAACTCAATGCCATTAGTAAGGCGGTTAACCCATCGAAGGTTACGTCTCAGTTGATGGCCTTAAACAAGTTGAAAGCTGAACTTACAAGACACACAGGGCTGAACAGTGAACTTCTCCTGAGTCGCTGGTTATCAGGCTTCAATGAATAAATTAATTTAGCGCGAAGATTACCGTATAATCCCGCGCTTCAATCATTTTGCTAACCGGAGAAAGTGACGTGCTAGTCGACTCGCATTGCCACCTCGACAAACTTAACTATGACGAATTACACACCGATGTTGCTGACGTGGTCGAAAAGGCCAAAGCGCGCGGTGTTGATTATTTACTGTCTGTCGGCGTGACGCTGAAAAGCTTCCCAAACATGATGGAGTTGATTCGCCCGTTTGATAACGTGTTTGCGTCTTGTGGGGTTCATCCGCTCGATATTGAAGAAGGCTTCGATTACGAGACCTTGAAACAATTGGCGTCTGATGACCGCGTTGTGGCTATTGGTGAAACGGGGTTGGATTACCACTATCAGCCAGAGTTAGCAGATAAACAAAAAGACGCTTTTCGTCAGCATGTACGTATTGCAGTAGAGTTGAATAAGCCCCTTATTATTCACACACGCATGGCCCGTGAAGACACGTTGCAAATACTGCGTGAAGAGAATGCTCAGAATGTGGGGGGTGTGCTCCACTGCTTTACTGAAAGTTTTGAGATGGCAGAAGCCGCGATTGAGCTGGGTTTCTATATCTCAATTTCAGGCATTGTAACGTTTAATAAAGCGTCCGAACTGAAAGACGTGGTGCGCCGTCTGCCGCTGGAAAAACTGCTGGTGGAGACAGATTCACCGTATTTGGCGCCGATCCCGTATCGCGGCAAAGAAAACCAACCTGCTTACGTGAAAGAAGTTGCTGACTATGTCGGTTTGCTGAAAGGCGTATCCGGTGAGGAAGTGGCGAAAGTCACCACAGAGAACTTCTTCAAATTGTTCTCTCAAGCGAAGCGATAGAGATACTGAAAGTTTGATTTTACAGATTGATAAAAAGAAGCCGGGCTGATGCCCGGCTTCTTTTTAGTTTGCTGAAGGCAAATTTGTTATCTCATAGCGAATGGCATTTTTACTCACGAAACCTGCCATATAGCTTTCTAACTCTTCTTTAGTAATGGCTTCCAGCATGGAGTCAGGGTTGATGACGGCTAAAGGATCTGAACCGTATAGCACGTAGTCAAACATCATTCTCGCTTGTTCTTTGGGGAGAATAAGTCCATCTTTCAGTGCTTGAGAAAGCTGGGCGACGGTGCTTGAGAACTCCTGTTCTGTAATGCCATCTCCTAACGAGTCAACGACCTGACCAATGCGATCTTTCGCCTGCTCGCGCTTGAGCAATGACACATTCGATACAAACATAAACATCTGCTGTTTTGCGCCATCAGGCCACATTACAAAGGAGTACGGTGAATAGTCCAAACTCGCCTCTTCGCGAATATCTTCAAGTAATCTTTGCGTCATAATACGGCCCGCCATATCGCCAATGAACCGATCGCGGGTTGTTTTGGCTGGGGCTGAATTTATCAATGCAGTAACAAACTCGACGTTATTACCGCGAGGCCGAAGGCGTAAACAATCTCAGTTTTCGATGTTTTAATGCCTAGGTCGTACTTCGGCTTGGGGGCTTTTTCATCAAACGTAATACCTGCGAGATATGTGCGTGCAAATGGCTTTAGCTCGTCTTCTGAGAGGTTACCTGCGATCACGATGGTTAGCCCTCGGTTAACCTGAAAAAGCTGTTGATAGGCATCTTTGACTTGTTCTACTGTGACTGCTTGATATTGTTCTGGATCGAAGCCATATCTCGGTGACGATGGCGAATATATGCTTTTGTTAAAAGAAAAGTACGACTTGCCATCGAGAGAATCATGGAATTGCTTTTGGTTGGCCACAAACGTCGCTTTGTGTTGTTCAAACTTTACTTTATCCACGGTTGCATGCTGATAGGCTTGATGAAGAGCCGCTAAAAGCACTGGCAAAGATTCTCGCGGTGCTTCCCCGTAAATACCATGCCTATTTTCATCAATCATGGGTTCTAAATAGCTTTTGTTTTTGACCATAAACCGATTGAAGTCAGTGGATGACATTCCACCTAATCCTGTCAGCGCGTAGGCGCCAGGTGACATATAAGCGGCAGGCCTTAATGTTTGGGGTAACGAAGCGATACCGCCTTGAGATCCGGCATAGAGGTAGACGGTGTCTCCGGCATCAGGCATATGTCTGAGATACACCGTGACATTGTTGCTCAACGTGAACTTGGTGGTATCCGGCGCAACGGATACCATCGCGGTAATATCGCCTTTTGTCTCAGGTTGAGGGAATGCGTCAATGGCGTCAGGGAGTATCAGTCGTTGGCCTTTGGCTTGGAAGGTGTCGTTAAAGGCTTTTAAATTAGCAGCAACTCGCTTGTTCGTGTTTCCATCTAGGGCTTGGTTGAACTCGAGTCCCGTAATGGGCTTAACGTCTTTTTTACCTAGCAGAAGACGCAACTGTTTGTTGAAGTATTCTTTGTCCGCAAGAGTGACATAGCGTTTAGAAAGTTCAGTGCGCTGAGCTTGAGAAAGCGTTTGAGTGTTGTTTATTAGGTTGTTCAATTTCTCGTCAGCAAAATCCCTCGCAGCCCAGTTTTCCTTCATATTTTGCTCGTTATTGGCAAAAGCGGTTTCTTGCGCATCGATTTCAAGTGAGCTGAGGCCGTGATCTCTGAGGGTAGCGAGTTCATGTGCTAGAAATGTCATCGCCGCGTCGCGATTGTTAGGTTCAAAAGCCACACTAATTGTTAGCTGGGGTAAACCAAGCCAATAAGCCGTCGAACTTGAAACGAATTGAACGGGGGCTTGTGTGTCTGATGCTCTGCCATTCAAGCGTGTGTTGATGGCGTTGGCAAGCATCACTTGATTGGCATATTGCTCAAAGTGAACACCTTCAGTTAACGCATTTTGTTCTGGTTTGAAAATGAGCGTGAAAGATGGGAATTCACTGTCGGCAGTGGTGATAGTGAGTGGTTCGGGATTAAATTGGGCGAGTTGACTGTTTCTATTGGTGTTCTCTTGGTTGGTCCAGCGACCAAATGTTGAGCGAATAAGCGTTTCTATGTTTGCTTTGTCAATATCACCGCTAATGACTAGCTCGGTGCGATTAGGTGTATAGTTGGCCTGATAGTAGTCTTGTAATCTTTCCGTGGAAATATTGGTTATCGACTCGCGAGAGCCAAGGACATTAACATTCCCTTCATAAGCATCTTCCGCTAATGCCATGTGGGCTTTGAAATTGATTGAACCTTTAGATGCCTCTTGTCGACGAAGTTCGCCGAGTACGACCCCTTTTTCTGCGTTGACCGCATCAGGAGAGAGGGTTAAGCCTGTGGAAATATCTTTGAACCAATCGAGCGCATGCGGCAAATGGCTGTTATCGGGCAAATCCAGCTTGTAGAACGTCCAATCATGATAAGTGAACGCATTGAGGTGTTGTCCAAAGTTGAGCCCAGCATCGCCAAACAGCTTAATGACATCGTTTTTTGGGAAGTTATCACTGCCATTGAATGCCATGTGTTCAAGAAAGTGAGCGTATCCTTTTTGGTCCTTATCTTCGTCGATTGAACCCGTGTGAACGAGAAGGCGGATGGAGACTGGCGCACCTTTTTGATTTCGTATGTGCACGTTCAAACCGTTTTCTAATGTTGTGTGCTGCCAAGATGTGTCAGGTGCGATCGGGTCGTTAAGCAGTGTTGTGTTGCATGCGACAATAAAAACAACGGGGAGCAATACAAATAGTCGTTTCATCACGTTGGTCTTTTCTCTTCCATAAGCAGTTCAACGTAATCTACACAATCGAATACATCGCAATCATGTTATTGGTCTGAAAATGCGACAGGCAAGTCTTAAAATCTGTGCAATACTATGTAACTAAGAGATAAAATTAAGCGTTATTTCGTTACATGAAATAACGTTCCTTCCTCGATCCCCTGGCACAAACCCACTTGGGTGTTAAGTACTCCATATTCATAAAAAATTAATTTTAATCAATGATTTAGATAGTATCAAAAATGCTATTATCTCAGTGTCTGATGTGATCTATATTTGGTTTCTGAATACCCATGTCATGTTACATAGAGTCTCTGTAACAGCAGGCCTATATTAATCAGCGAATAACATTGTTTCCGGGTTGTCGAGAGCTAGAATCGGATCTGAGTTCAAGCTCAACCCTACATATTTCAGGAGCTACATATGTTTAAAAACCTCTTTGCGAATATGCAAAAAGTCGGTAAGGCGCTGATGCTTCCAGTATCAGTTATGCCAGTCGCCGGTATTTTGTTAGGTGTTGGTGCTGCCGATTTCTCTTGGCTACCAAGTGTCGTTTCAACCATCATGATGAGTGCTGGTGACGCCGTTTTCGGTCACATGGGCCTTCTGTTTGCAGTCGGTGTTGCACTGGGTTTCACTAACAATGATGGTGTGGCAGGCCTTGCTGCTATTGTTGGTTACTACATCATGGTTAACACCCTAGGTGTTATGGGTGAAGTGTTCGGTGTAGGCGCGATTGAAACTGGCGTACTGGGTGGTATCCTTGCTGGTGGTGTTGCCGCATGGGCGTTCAACCGTTTCTTCCGTATTCAACTTCCAGATTACCTAGGCTTCTTCGCGGGTAAGCGCTCTGTACCCATTATTACTGGTTTTCTGAGCATATTCTTGGCAATTGGTCTGTCTTTCATCTGGCCACCAATCGGTGCGATGATCGCGTCTTTCTCTAACTGGGCATCCGTTCAAAATCCACAAGTGGCATTCGGTATCTATGGTCTGGTCGAGCGTTCACTTATCCCGTTTGGTTTGCACCACATCTGGAACGCACCATTCTTCTATGAAGCGGGTCAATGTGTGACGCCTGCTGGTGAAGCACGTACTGGTATCCTGACTTGCTATATGGTTGCTGATGAAGCAACACGTGCCGCAGGTAACGGCTTTGGTCAGTTGGCTGGCGGCTTCATGTTCAAGATGTTTGGCTTGCCTGCTGCTGCTATTGCAATGTGGCACACCGCAAAACCAGAAAACCGCGCGAAAGTGGGCGGTATCATGGTGTCTGCTGCGCTGACCTCATTCCTAACAGGTATTACAGAACCTATCGAGTTTGCATTCCTGTTCGTTGCGCCAGTGCTGTATGTTATCCACGCTATCCTTGCTGGTACTGCGTATGTCATCACTAACACCTTGGGTATGGTTCATGGCACGTCTTTCTCACACGGTTTGATTGACTTCGTTGTATTGTCTGCAAACTCTCAGAAAATGTGGTTGTTCCCGCTGCTGGGTATGATGTACGCCGTGTTCTACTACGTTGTATTCCGCGTTGCTATCGTGAAGCTGGATCTGAAAACGCCAGGTCGTGAAGATGATGATGAAGAAAAAACAGCGGCAGTTGGTGTTGGTTCTGATATGGCGAAAGAGTTGGTGATGGCGTTTGGTGGTAAAGAAAACATCACTAACTTAGACGCATGTATCACACGTTTGCGCGTTGCTGTAGCAAGTGTTGATGCTGTTGACCAAGACAGATTGAAGAAACTGGGTGCGGCAGGCGTAGTTATCGCTGGCGGCGGCGTTCAGGCAATCTTCGGTACTAAATCTGACAACTTGAAATCAGACATGGATGAGTGGATTCGCAATAATTAATATCAATCGTTATTCCCCCAACGTTTGATGATAAAAAGGAGAGCATTCGCTCTCCTTTTCTATTTCTTGTTCAGTTATTTCTTTTGTGCGCGACACACTATAGCGATACAAAAAATAGCATAAGTATGGGTACGAGAAGACTCAGGATAAAACCGCTGACAATCGCGATAGGAACGCATTTTACCCCACCTGTGGTTTGGATGATGGGTAGCGTGAAATCCATGGATGTTGCACCACCATAACCGATGGCGGTTAACGGATAACGGCCAATAAATATAGGAATAAGGATAATCGCGACAAGCTCACGAGTGAGCTCAAGTAAGAAAGATGCACCACCGTATACTGGACCGAGTGCATCACCCATCAAAATACCCGCCAAAGAATACCAACCAAAACCGGATGCCATAGCAAGACCATGATTGTAGGGAAGCTCGAGAAGCCATGCGGCAAGAAGACCACCCAATAGAGACGTGACAATGACGACCAAGGCAACACTGAGTCCTTTCTTGTTTAGAATTATTTGCTTGAGTGTCATACCGCTGTTTCGGAGCTGAATACCGATCAGGAAAAGCAATATTAGCAGGATACCTTCACTCGCAGGGTCAACCCAATCTAGGGGAATAGGAAGTAGAAGTCCTAGTATCAATCCGCCGCCAACGACAAATACAAGCTTCACAGATTCCATCACCATTTGTGAAAGTGGGATCGTTTGTTTGTGTTGTTCAGTTTTGGTTTTCAGAATGAAATCTAGGATTGGCAACGCCAGTAGATTAGCGACACCTATACAGAAAAAGAAGGTAACGCTAAGCAAAAGAATTTGATTTAAGTTGCTACTGAGATTATCCAAACCAGCCAGGCTCAGACCCATCAGACCTAGGATGACAAACACCAATCGAGACGTAGATCGATTGATGGTATCAAGCAATGAGGCACTTTTAATGGGGATTAAATAACCAACAACGAGTGGAAGGAAAATATAAAGCATGCCGGGGAGCATCGAGTTAAGACCTTATTGATAAAAAAGAAAACCGAGATGAGAGTATCAGTGGTCTTCCAACTAGGTCAATCTTTGTCCCGGCAAAGAGCGGCTTAAAAACCGCAGTTGTTAATAATACCACTCAACTGGTGACGAAAATCTGTTTCGTTCAGGTTGGATAGTTCATAAAGGGCTTCCGCACCTGCGAGGGTTATTTCAACGTCGTGATCATCAATGTCTTCATCATTCGCACGGAACATGAGCAAGTGATTGGCCATTTTTGCAACATCTAGATAGGTGATGTCTTCACCAGTTCGGCGAATGTGGCGATTTAAAGATACTTCAACAAAGTCTAAATCAAATCCCCAACTCTTAAGGATAAATCGACTGGCTTCTTTACTCACTGCGTAGAAAACGTGACTGGCAATATCAAAATCGAGGTAATTGCCTTCATTAGAGTACTGCTGATAAGCCTTTACAGCACTGTAGATACCAATGTCTGCGAGAAGCCCAATGAGTAGCGACTTTTCTACTTCAAGAGCAATCCCATCGTCATCGTAGTTTTTAACCTTCTGACATAGGAGAGCCATTGTAGAGGCAAATTCTCGCGACGCCTGTGCACTTTTCTTGAGCAGCCCATTACATTCAACGCTGAAGTGAGCATTGTTTTTCAATGATTGGATCGCATGTGCCGTGGCGATACCGAGAACGCGTTGAATGCCCAATCGAGAAACGGCCATATTGATATCATGGCATGGACGATTCGTTCTAGGACTAAAGACGGCAGAGTTTGCCGAGCGAATCACGGCAGCGGTAAGCGTTGCATCATCAAGGAGAAGTGTTGATACATCTCTGACTGTGGTATTCGGGGAGTTACATACTTGTTGGAGTTTGACTACCACATCGGGAATAGGGGGCAATGCTAACGTATCGTCTTTTAAAGAACGATAAACACGTTGGAAGAAATCAGTTTCTATAGCTTTGAGGTGCTTTTCACGGTTTGGGGTAACCCAAAATAACGATAGGTGATCCATTTTTTTAGACTCGAAAAAACGCTGTGTAAATAGTAGATCTCTTACGTTTTAATTGGAACACATATGTACATAAACTTGAACGAAAGATACCAATTGAACACGTACTGTCCAATAAATCTGTCACACCGGTAATTGACAATATTATTAGTGGTGAAAACGCAAGTTTAAGGACTGTCTCAAGACAAAACTTGAAGTGAATTAACGTTTGTAAGCTAATCTTGGTGCAATTGGTTGCACCAAATTGCGAGTTCAATAGCTCATTTAACATTGTGTATACATAAAAATTACACACCATAACCGTGACGAATGTTGCGTTTTTGCTACAGTGTGCCGTGGTAGGTGATCTGGTGCATGGTTTTCTATGCCTTTATGCGGCATCATTATTTCGCGTTGAGAAATTACAGAATGTTGGCCGAGGAATTGGCTGTTGGGGAGAAAGGAGGCACCTGTGCTTGAAGTTAAAAGTGGCTTTGTAGAGTACTTATCTCAGTTTGGCGAAACAGAGAAGCGCTCAATGTTTGGCGGAACCGGCTTTTTTGTGAGTGGTGCAATGTTTGCACTGGTTAAGGAAGAGCGTATTTACTTACGCGGTGGCGCAGACTTAACGGACGCGTTGTTGGCAAAAGAGTGTAAAAAGTTTGTCCATGTAAAGAAGAGTTCAACCGCGATTGTTAACTATTACGACATCACGGATCTCTATAATGCAGCGGATACAGGTTTAGACGCGATGGTAAAAAAGTCCGTAGTGAACTCTGTAGCAGAGAAAGAATACCGCGATTCCAAGCTAAACAAGCGTCTTCGTGATTTACCTAATCTGCGTTTGACCATTGAAAGAATGCTTAAAAAAGCAGGGATAGAAGATGTTGATACTTTCTTCTCCATGAGCCCTGAAGAATTGTTCCGAAAAGTGCAGGAAGCACACGGATACGATGTTGATATCAAGTTGCTGTGGATGTTTGCCGGCGCTCAATCGGGCGTTCATTACACTTTGTTAAGCGAAGAGACTAAACAAAACCTTCTTCGCGCAGTGTAATTTCACACCATTCTCACCCCAAAAAAGCTGCATTGTGCAGCTTTTTGTCTTTATGACATCGTTAACCATCCCCTATACGTCCATAGCCAATATTGCTACAGTCCCTTAAATGCGTATCAAAAACAGTGGCTTTGTCATGAAACTACCTGAGCTATCTTCCTCGTTGCTCGCAGGTCTGCACTGCTTTTCAATTGTCGCGGAAACAATGAGCTTTACTCGAGCAGCAGAGCGGCTCCATCTAACGCAAAGCGCTGTTAGCCATCGTATTAAAAAACTCGAGCAGCGTTTAGAGGTGTCGCTATTTATTCGACGTCCACGTCACCTGTCATTGACTAATGAGGGTGAGCAGCTAAAACAAGTGGTCGCAGAGCAATTTTCGGCTATTAGCCAAAAGTTATTGGAACTCAATCGAGCTAGACCATTTGGTGATTTCATCATTTCTGCGCCGCCGACTTTCGCGCAAAAATGGCTGGTGCCTCGACTTTCTCAATTCGCCGATACATTTCCAGATGTTACGCTCCATCTTAGAACTCGAAATGATTTGGTTGATTTCAAAGCCGAAGCTTTTGATTGTGCCATATATTTTGGTCATGGGCGTTACACTGGGCTAGCGACTCATCATCTACTTGATGACTTCATTGTGCCAGTTTGCAGCCCTGAATATGCAAAGAATCACAATCTTTATGACAATCCCCAGCAACTTGCTCAGTGCCAACTGCTTCATGATGCAGCCCCCTGGGCCAGCGCCAGTTTAAGTGACGAATGGCTTTACTGGGCCAATACCAATGGTGTTGAGTTAAATGGCACGAATCATAGTTTTGATCGCGCCGATCTTGCGTTAGAAGCAGCAACTTCAGGGATGGGGGTCGCCATCGGCCGTACCGCATATATTCAAGACTACTTGCACTCTGGTCGACTCGTGACGCCGATTGCGCAGTCGGTTAAGTCTCCCTTTAGTTTTTATCTGGTATACCGCGAAGAGCACGTGAACAATGCAAAGATTGTCGCGTTTAGGCAGTGGTTGCTTGAGCAACTCGAAAAGTCGACAAAATGTCGATTGAATTGTTAATGAGTTGGGTGTGTTTTCTGTCTATGTTAGTCATTAAAATATAAGATACGAAGTATGTTAACGCGGGCACAATGGACTGATGGCGAAAAATACCAAAGAAGGTGCACAGCAAACGGAAGCACTGATATATCAAACCATTATTGATATTTTTATGGAACATGGCTGGGATGCGGTCACCTATGGCAGTATTGCTAAGCGCACCGGATTAAGTCGAAGTGGTATCCAGCGTGTTGTTCCTACGAAGGAATCAATGACTGGAGCCTTTCAAGGGCAAGTATTCCACTATGTTGTTGGGTTGATTGACTCGACGTCACATCAAACAATTAAATCAACGTGGTGTGCTGCACTCCAAGAAGCAAAATTCATTCACTGTATTAAGTATTTTCTTGGCGCGACTGGTGCTGATTCTAGCGGCAAAGAAAAGGCGGCAGCGGCGTTGGAAAAACTGTTCGATTTATACGGTCAGAGCATTGTTATCGAGTTATTAGGTTTGTCTGTTGCTCATTTACTCGACGTGAATGTTGATTGGAATGAAAGTCCGAGCGGCCCAAACAAGGAAGAAGGTTAATGCGTTTACTAAAAGGGAATACCCCCTCAAAATTTATTGTCACAGGTTGTTTGTTTATCACAGTCAGCCTTGCGGGCTGCGCGATTAAGCAAAGCAAAGATGTGACTGTTTATCAGAGTCGCGGGGCTGTTCAGTGTGAGACGACTGGGAGTACCGCGCAAGAAAGTCGTGACAAACTCATGTCGATTGGCGTGAATGTTGAATCATCCCAATGTGCGAGATTAAATGATCTTATGTTTGCGAGTGTGTGTGGTGGTAAAACCGCGGACATTTTGGTTCACAGCGTAAACGCGAGAGACCTAAAAGTCGTGCAAGAGATGGGATTCACATTGGTCGGTGAGCTTGAGTCTGCAAAAAGTGAGACGGGTTATACAATTGTTCCGTGCGAGTAGAAACGTGAGATGAAAAAAGGCCTCATTGAGGCCTTTTTTGATGATGCTAACTTAGTATTTGAAACGTGTGGTGAACATGAATTGATCGCCATATGCTTCGTTAAAGCGAATCTGAGCACCAAGAGAGAACAATTCGGTTGCGTGGAAGCGACCAAAAACTGACCCGAAAATATCGTCATCGCTATCAATGGAGACGTGACCGAGTTCACCGCCTACTTCTAATTGTGGACCCAACCATTGACGCACACCTAGGTTAACTTCAACACCAAGTTCCGTGTCGTTGTCGAAACGGCCGCGTTGCTTCATGGTACGAAGGCCGAGTTCGCCATAGACGTCAGCCCAGTTGTTAACGGGCGCATGGAAACCAATAGCAGCAGTCGCATCGAAATCAGATTCGAACTCACTATCAATTTCTGCACGAATGTGTGCATTAGGGTGAATTGACGTGCTAAAACCAACGCCGTAGGTCACAGGGCTAATACCAACACGAGCTTCAAAGTAGTCGTAGCTGAAGTTGCTCATGCTGCCATCATTAGCAGCACTTGCGGCAGAGAATACAGCAGAAGAAGCTGCGGCCAGTAAAATACCAGCAATCTTGGTTTTGCGCATGAAAGGTCTCGTGATGAAAAAGGAGTTATGGTGTAGTTTAATAGAAGTCGCTTTTGCTAAACAACAGCATAGCGAGCATTTAAAGCACTACTGAGTCAAATTTAAGCAAAAAATACGAAAAAGTCTGTTAGACAGGCGCTGCAATCATAAATTGTCCGACCTTTACTGCGCCTATCATTAAATCACTCTCGCTAGTCGTCAGAATAATTGAGTCGATTATTACTGATTGATTCCATGATTCTCTCTGCATCCAAAACCCTAACCCAAGGCAATAGGTTACCGTCGTGTGCGATCATAAATGTGGTTAGTTGGTCGATCACTACCTGTCGCAGGGTTTCACCTTGCCACGGTTTCGCAATGAAATAATCAAGGCTGCCAAGATTCACAGCTTGAACGGTCTCTTCTAAACCAGCTTGACCCGTGAGCAGCAACTTTCTTGCTTTGGCGGTAATATCAAAGCGATTGAGTTCGATAAGAAAGTCGACCCCAAGGTCTTCCGGCATAATGTGATCACACAAGATCAGGGCGAGTTGAAGCTCGTCAGCGGCGGCTTCAGCAAGAATTTCTCTGGCCTCAGCAACGGATTCAGCGGCCTCGATAACAAAGTGCTCTTCGAGTGACGCGAGGTCATTGGTGACACTGTCGAGTACGTCACGTTCATCATCGACGCACAAAATAAGGTATTGGCTCATTTAGTCCTCCTTGGGGGGCGTGAGTAACGGGGAATAGGGTAGGGTAACAATCATCGCCGTGAACTCACCGGCCGAAGAGCTAACATCAATCAACCCACCGTGATGCTCCACAATTTGACGACACACAGACAAACCGATACCCAAGCCGAAGTGACCTTCTCGTTTAGTCGTGTAGTTGAGTTCAAAGATCTTATTCTTAATTGACGCAGGGATCCCCATGCCATTGTCCCGTACGGTTACTTTGACGGCTTTGCGACTGCGATATACCGTCTCTCGGGTTGTGACATGGATTTCACCGTCATTGCCTACCGCATCAAGAGCATTAGAAATGAGGTTTGTCCACACTTGCTGAAGGGCAATGGGCATACAGCGAATGGGCCTTAGCTCACCATAGTCACGTACAAGCTGAATGCGTTTTAGTTGGTTTTCAAACATAACCAGTGTGTCTTCAATACCTTCATGAATATCTACTTCATGCATGGTTTCGTCATCTTGTCGCGCGTAGGTTTTCAAGCTCTTGACCATATCGGCAATGCGTTGAGCGCACACATTGGTTGAACGCAGTAAGCTGCCCGCTTGATAGAACATGTCCCATTGATTCAATGTATCCGTGAATTCTGGCGCGAGCTTTTTCTGCCAAAGTTGAATGTCATCAGGTTTATCTAGCCCCATGTTAACGGCTTTTCGCGCAAGGTTCCGGTTGCCAACAAGGGATTCAATTGCCTTGGATTTTTTGCGAGCATCTGCCGTGGACATGGGACGAGAGAGCAGTGCTTCCGCCATAATTTGGTTTGCTTTGTCTCTCGCTACATCGCTCAATTCGACATTAATCAATTGACCAATATTATCTCTGAGCGTGTCACTGTTTCTGAGAATCGCAGAGACTGGGTTATTCAGTTCATGCGCCACGCCGGCCACGAGTTGCCCAAGCATCGCCATTTTCTCTTTTTCGATAAGTTGCTTGTGCGCTAGTTCGAGTGATTGAAGCGTTTGCTGCAATTTCACTTCAGTAGAAATGCTGCGCTTGAGTCGTCGGTTAAAATGGCGAAGCAGGTAACTGGAAAAAAGCGGGAGCAAATCATTTCTGGCCTGCATAACCTGAGAAAACAAGGTGCGGTTGAGTTTTATAACTTTGGTGGGCTCTAAGGTAATGCCCGTTGAAAATGACACATCACCAGTGACAAATGACATTCCGCCAATCAAGCTTCCTTGCCCCAGTCTTGCTACTTCATGAGACGCGCCAGTCTCGTCACGTTTTAACAGTGCCACTTCACCTTCTTCGACGAACCAAAGGAATGAATTGGGTTTGCCTTCGTGTGTCAGCAGATGATCTTCACTGTAGAAGCGAGTCACGTTGTGCTCACTGTTCTGAGCAAAATACTCGTGTAAGCCTTGAACCAACTCTTGTGCTAAAACTTCATCACTGACGCCCAGCGCAGATTCGATGAAACCATTGCGGTAAGAAGCGAGCTTGTTCTCAATGTGAGCATCTAGCAGCCTTTTTTGGTCTAGCACACTGCAGTACTTCAATAATTCGTCACTGTTGTGCTGAAGCACATATTGGGTCAGTTCTTTCTTGGCCGTGTCAGCCATGACTTGAGGCGCCCAAGGTTTAGTCATGCAATAGTTGAGTCGGCCTTCGTTAACCGCCTGCATGATAATTTCTAAATTTGGCTGGTCGTTCAGCAATATGGTTCGTGCACCATGTGAAGCGGGATGATTGTCGATGTTGATCAGCAGACTAATGCCCTGGTCTTCGCCCAGTGTATGGTCACAGATAAACAGGGCGACACGACGCTCATTGCGCTGCAATTCTTCAAGAATTTCACTCGCAGTGTGCGTGTTGTCCGCGCAAATGATGTCGAATAACCCACCAAATGCTGACAATTCGGATTCAATTTTGGTCAAGATGGTGGGGTCATCATCAAGACATAAGATGACTTGTAGATTCATACGTTTATCTATTATCACTATTTTTTATGAGTGTATCGTTTTCATCGTCTTTAAGCTGAGAAGAGCGCTGCAAACTGGCACATATTGAAAGAAAACCTCTTCTGGCCATGGGGTTATAGATGGGGATGGTTTAAACTCTTCTAAAATTAATGCCGGACCCAATGGAGCAAAAATGATTTTTGGAAAGTACACGGCAATAGCTGGAGCCGTCGCGGTAGGTGTGTTGTGGCCATTTGCAACAGGTCAAATTGGTCAGTCTTTTTATGATAATGAGATTAAGCAAATCCAGTCGCCTTATCTTGCTGTCGAAAATACATCCTATGAACGAGGTTACCTCTCTTCTGAGGTTATCACGCGAGTTGCTGTCATCGGGTCGATGAAAGAAGTCTATGAAGACGAAGGCCTACCAACATCTTATTCTGTGTTGAGTCACGTGAGTCATGGATTCCTAGGTGTTAGCACCACGTCCACGCTAGAAATGACACCTGAGATCAAAGTGATTACCGATCTGCTTTGGCCGTCGGGCGAGTCTCCACTTACGATTGTCACGGAGACCTCATTGCTGGGCGCCACTCAGTATGATGTGACAGTGCGAGCGATGAATGCCGAAAACGACGAAATCAAAGTGACGAGTTCACCTGCGAATGTATCAGGAACGGCCGATAAAGATGGCGTGATGGTGTTCCAGTTGGAGATGCCGTTTATTGAATTATCGAGCCCTGAAGGTGAGAAATTCGCGCTGAAAGACATCACAGGCAGTGGCGATGGCCAACTGGTTGATGAAGTTTGGGTCGGGTCGCAAAGAGTGAATGTCGCAACCAGTACATTTAGTGATATGTCAGGCTCAACGCTGACGATTGATAAGCTTGCTGTGGATGTGAAGAACGCGCTATCTGCCATCAACAACGGTGATGTGAAAACAGCAGCGCCTGATGATCTTCGTTTTGATAACACCAATGTTATCTCATTCGAAAAGTTTGATATGCCAGACACGCTGGTCGTTGATAGCTTTAAGATGGGTGTAAATTTCAATGCACTTGATTACAACTCAATGATCGCCTTGGCAACAACGGCAGATTCGATGAGTGCTGAGCCGACTGAAGAAGAAATGATGAAGTTGGTGACAGCGTTAGATGGTCTGGTCGAGAAAGGCCTAACCTTCGAAATCATTCCATTGGAACTTGATACACCAGAAGGGCATATTGACGCGAAGTTTGATTTATCCGTCGAGCCTGGGCTTGGCAGTGTGACCCAAAATATTGGTGCACTCATGACGAAGCTGAAGGGCAACCTTTTCATTAATGTTCCTACAGCATACGTTGAAGGTGTCCCTGAAGTGGAGGCGTCTTTGTCGAACTTAGAACCTTATGGCTTCATTTCTCAAGCTGAGAATGGCGTGACACTGACAGCGAAAATTGAAGGTGATCAAGCCGTATCGCCTAGTGGTGAGAAGATTCCGCTGGGTCTGTTGATGATGATGCTTATGTAATCGCGCGTAAGATTTATATACTCACGGTTTAATATCTTCACTATTTTTATTAAAACCAGCATCAATAGATGCTGGTTTTTTTTGTGCCTTTTTGTAAGCCAATGAAAGGTTTTGAATGAAAAACACTCTTTCATTTGTGACAAAGCATAAAAATACTTCTGCATGAGCTAGTAATTTGGTCAGCTTGGTCGACACTAATAGTGAGATAAACAGAGATTTTTCGCTGTATCGATATAACTGCTGAATAATTATTGGGGGATGCATGGAATCGATAAAAGTAAAAGATTACATGAACAAACGACCCGTGACCTTCAAGGCTTCCATGTCTCTGTCTGTCGCGCTAGAAAAAATGTTGAATGCAAACCAATCCGGCGGTCCAGTGCTTGACGAAAACCATCATGTTGTGGGCTTTTTGTCTGAACAAGATATGATCCATAAACTGCTGAGAATGGGTTATTACTGTCATGATACAAATACAGTAGATGACTGCATGCACAAAGAGGTATCAGCCGTATTACCCGATGACAGTATTATTAAGCTGGCAGAAGAAATGCTACCGGGTAAACCTAAGCTGTACCCTGTTGTTGATGAAGATGATCGCCTAGTGGGGATCATTACGCGTCGCGACATTTTGAAAGCGATAGCCACTCAAATTGATGACAGCTTTCACCATCCCGTATAATGGGTAAACATTTTTGAATGTGTCGTATCAAAAGAGGTGCTTGAAGCACCTCTTTTTAATGGCACAATACTTACCGACAGAAATATCTACCCGCACGTTGTGATTCAGTCCTTTCTCTCATCACGCCGCAAGGATGGCTGACAGTCTCTCTTACTTAATACGGAAATTAGTATGCCCAATCAGCAACAAGCCAAGTTTGTTAATGGCTCTATCATGCGTCATATCACCGTCATGTCGACGTCTGGCGCGGTGGGGCTTATGGCTCTATTTTTGGTCGATTTAGTTGATATGTTTTTTATCAGTTTACTCGGTCAAGTTGAATTAGCCGCGGCGATTGGTTTTGCTGGCACCATCGTCTTTTTCTCAACGTCAGTGTCTATTGGCACCTCGATTGCTATGGGAGCATTGGTTAGCCGCGCTTTGGGTTCGGGAAATCGAGAAGAGGCTCGAAAGTTAACGGGCAGCATTATGGTTTTCGCGGCTATTGTTAGCGCGGTCACCGTGGGAATCATCTTGTTTTTTGTTGATCCGATCCTCGCGTTGATTGGTGCTCAAGGGGAAGCGGCACAAAAAGCGAAAGACTTTCTCGTTATTCTCCTTCCCGGTGCGCCCTTAATGGCAATGGGCATGTCAGCGGGCGCGGCGCTAAGAGGAGTGGGAGACGCGAAGCTATCAATGGCGGCAACCCTGATTAGCGGCGCGGTGAATGCCATTCTCGACCCTATTTTCATCTTTGGACTTTCTATGGGAATAGAGGGGTCGCGACAGCATCGCTACTGTCTCGTTTCGTGTTGTTTGGCGTCGCTTTCCATGCCGTTCACCGTAAACATGATTTGGTGGCTCGCCCTACCTTTGCAGATCTCTCGCAGCACTTTCGTGCCATCATGAATATCGCTGGCCCCGCGATTGTTACTAACACGGCAACGCCGATTGGTAATGCCATCGTCACCGCTCAAATCGCCAAATTTGGCGCGGATTACGTGGCTGGATATGCCGTGATGGGCCGATTGTTACCTGTATCCTTTGCGCTGATTTTTTCGTTGTCAGGCGCTGTTGGCCCGATTCTTGGGCAGAATTATGGCGCGCAAAAATTCGATAGAGTTCAGCAAACGTTAAGTGACTCGGTAAAGTTTGTCACTGCGTATTGTGTGGTTGTGGCACTGATTTTGTTCCTCGCACAAGGGTTCATCATTGATGCCTTTAGCCTTGATGGTGATGCCTCATCCATGGTGACATTGTTCTGTACTTACATCGCCATTACCTTCATTTTCAACGGTACCTTGTTTGTGTCTAATGCTGCGTTTAACAACCTGAACAGACCGACATGGTCAACGTTATTAAATGTCGGAAAGGCAACACTAGGCACGATTCCTTTTGTTTACGTTGGCGGCCACATGGGAGGGGCAGAAGGCGTGTTGATTGGTCAAGCCGTTGGTTCTGTTATCTTCGGTATTGCAGGATACATCTTGGTTAAAAAACTCATCGCACAGCTTGCCCGAGACCATGAGCAAAAAGAAGAAGATGTGGTTGCGATTGAACCTGCTGTACCCGTGACAGCGTTTAGCAGTTTTCGTGCCGTCATGGCGGAAGAAAGTGAGAGCGCAATCAACACCGATACAGACAAAAAAGACGCCGACCTCAAACGCTAGTCGATAAAGGGATGTTTCTAACGAAACGTCCCTTTTTTCTATTCGATATTTTCACTTAGAAATGAGTCCAATTTATTGATCTAATTCAGTACTCCTTGAAAGCAAGTAGCGCAGAATAAGCGTGTTGCCCACGGAATGTGGGTGTTTAGCTTTAAGGGATTACAAGCGATTATGCGCGTTCAGGCGAAATACATACTTCCTATTCTTATACCGCTGGTGGTGATGCTACTACCAGCGTCTGTTTTTCCATTTGAAACCCTGACTGTGATGCAGCAGCGGGCCATCGCTTTGTTTTTACTCGCAGCGTTATGCTGGGTACTTGAGCCCATTCCTATCTATGCCACGTCCGTTCTGGTGATTGTGCTTGAATTGCTTTTTCTCTCAGACAAAGGACTGATCTGGTTTAGAGCCGATGCTGGAACGCCAGAGTTTGGCGGGCTACTCCACTACAGCGATATCATGGCAACGTTTGCCAGCCCCATTATCATGCTATTTCTTGGTGGGTTCTTTCTCGCGATGGCAGCGACAAAATACCGTTTAGACGTTAACCTTGCCCGCGTATTGCTCAAACCATTTGGTCATAAACCTCAGATGGTCATGGCAGGGCTCATGCTCATCACCGCCGTGTTTTCTATGTTTATGTCTAATACGGCCACGACAGCGATGATGTTGGCTATTCTTACTCCCATTCTCATGGTGTTCAAACCGAACGACCCAGGCAAGATTGCTTTCGCGTTATCCATTCCTGTTGCCGCCAACATTGGTGGTATTGGTACGCCGATTGGTACGCCACCTAATGCGATTGCACTGCAATATTTAACCGGCGAAAATTTGATCACCTTCGGCGAATGGATGGCGTTTGGTGTGCCGTTTGTGGCTGTCATGTTGGTATTGGCGTGGGCGTTGTTGAGCTATTTATTCCCATCAAATGAACAATCGATTTCGCTAAGTATTAAAGGCAAGTTTCTTAAAACGCCTAAAGCCATCACCGTCTATGTCACGTTTGCTACGACGGTGTTGCTTTGGTTGATGGGCTCACGGCATGGCATGAACTCCTACACGGTTGCACTTATTCCCGTGGCCGTGTTTTCGATGACTGGCATCATTAACAAAGAAGATCTGAAAAAGGTCTCTTGGGATGTGCTTTGGTTGGTATCGGGTGGCTTTGCGTTAGGTTTAGCATTGGACAAAACGGGCTTGGCAAGACTGATTGTCCACAGCATTCCGTTTGAGAACTTTGCACCTGAGATTGTCCTGTTGGGCGCAGCAGCACTCTGTCTGCTAATGGCAAACTTCATGTCCCACACGGCAACGGCTAACTTGTTGATGCCGATTATGGCCGCGCTGGGTATGTCCATGACTTCATTGTCATCTCTTGGTGGTGAAGCGACATTAATCCTGATTGTTACTTTTGCTGCATCCTTGGGTATGTCACTGCCAATAAGTACGCCGCCAAATGCACTGGCGCATGCCACTGGGCATGTAAATAGCAATCAAATGGCAAAAGTCGGTGTGGTACTTGGCATTGTGGGTGTCGCACTGAGTTTTGTGATGGTTTGGATACTTCGACTGGTTAATTTCTTGTAGCATTAATTCAGTAATGCCAAGTTTCTAACAATGGGCGAGGCGACGAGTCGCTTGCCTTTACAGTAGGCTTTTAGAAAGGGGAAACAGATGGAAAAAGTGAACATTATCTGCGTTGATGATCAGCGTGAAGTGTTAGACGCTGTGCTCAAAGATCTCGCTCCCCTTGCGGTTGCGTTTCATATTGAAGATTGTGAGTCAGCAGATGAAGCGTTGGCGTTAATGGATGATCTTGATGCAGAAGGCGAGCACATTGCATTGATCATTTCTGATCATGTGATGCCCGAGAAAACCGGTGTTGAGTTACTGACCGAAGTCTCCTTAGACCCACGTTTTCGTGGCACACGCAAGGTACTGCTGACCGGACAAGCAACGCATGCTGATACGATTGAAGCCATTAATAACGCCTGTATTGAGCGATACTTTGAAAAACCTTGGCAAGCAAGTGTTCTGCAAGAAGCGGCAAAGAAACTGATTACCCATTTCGTGTTTGATGCAGGATTAGACTATCGCGATTATCAGGCAGCGTTGGATACCCAAGTTATTTTAGATCGACTGAAGTAACTTATCAGAGAGAAATGCCGGCGAGAAAGTCCCAAATAATGATCTTGTTTACTTGACCTTGGAGTTAGCTCCAAGGTTTACACTGAGTGTAATTTCAAATAGGGAGATAGCCTTATGTGTCATTCATGTAAATCAGGTCATTGTAACAAACCAAGTCATCAACACGCCCATTCTCAGGCTGCACCAGTGTCAACAAACACATGCTGCAATGCCAGTGCTTCTGCGTCAGTCAGCAACAGCAGTGATGCTCTACCTGAGGATTGCGACGACCCCGCAGGGCAAGGCTGTTGTGACCGCGAACACAGCAGCCATGATGTTAATTCAGAGCATTCTCACGATGGCCACGTTCATTCGCACGTGCATGCTCCCGATGAGCCGCAAGAACAATCACCGCTTGCCAAAAGCTATGCATGGCGTGTCACCAATATGGATTGCCCTAGTTGTGCGGGTAAGCTTGAGGGCGCGATTAAAAGCCTACAGGGCGTGACGCAGGTAAATGTCCGATTCGCGACAGAAAAACTCGTTGTCAGTTTTGATCGTGAACCCACACAGATTCAGCTTGAACAGATCAATGCTCGCGCTAAGAAAACCGGATTCCCTCTAGTCGATCTCTCTCTTCCGTCTAAAAAATCAGAGCCTAAAAGTGCGGCCCAGCGCATCAAAGAAGAAGGCGTTCTCCTCTCGCTTATCGGCGTGATGAGCATTGCTGGCATTCTCTCCATTTGGCTGCCTGACCTGTCGCGCATATTGTTTAGTGTTGCTACCGTCATTGGCCTTATTCCTATTGTTAAAAAAGCGGTGGTACTAGCAAGAAGTGGGTCGCCATTCTCGATAGAAATGTTGATGTCGATTGCCGCCATTGGTGCGCTTTACCTTGGCGAAACGGTTGAAGCTGCCATGGTTCTGGTGCTCTTTTTGATTGGCGAGCGACTTGAAGGTTATGCATCAGCAAAAGCGCGTGCAGGCATAAAATCATTGATGGCATTGGTACCAGAAAATGTGGTCAGAATTGAAAAAGATGGAGGCCGAAAAGACGTCTCTGTATCCACACTTCAGCCGGGAGATATTATTGAAATTTCGCCGGGTGGCAGGCTTCCAGCCGATGCTTCGCTTGTTGCCGAAAGCGCGAGTTTTGATTTAAGTGCATTGACAGGAGAGTCTATTCCGGTTGAAAAAAGTGCAGGTGAGAAAATACCAGCGGGCGCGTTGGCTGTTGACCAACGTGTCGAATTGGAAGTGGTATCCAAACAGGGTGAAAGTGCGATAGACCGCATATTAACCTTGATAGAAGACGCAGAATCTCGACGAGCACCTGTCGAGCGATTCATCGACCAATTTAGCCGTTGGTATACACCTTTGATGATCATCATTGCTGCATTGATTGTCATCGTGCCTCCGCTTATGTTTGGAGAAAGTTGGGATGTTTGGATTTATCGCGGACTCACGTTGCTGTTAATTGCTTGTCCTTGTGCGCTGGTGATTTCAACACCAGCGGCAATGACATCAGGGCTTGCGGCGGCGGCGAGACACGGTGCATTAATAAAAGGCGGTGCAGCGCTAGAAGCGTTGAGCCGTGTTGAATGGGTCGCTTTTGATAAGACGGGCACCTTAACGGAAGGTAAGCCGGTGGTCACTGACATACTCTGTTGGCAGGGTGGCAGTCACGACATGCTTGCACTCGCATCTGCGGTGGAGCAAGGCTCACATCATCCTCTGGCAAAAGCGCTTGTTATCGAAGCGCAACGTCAGCAAGTGAGCATTCTTTCCGCCGACAATGTACGTACAGATGCGGGTAAAGGCGTGTCGGGCAATGTGGACGGTAAGAAGATAACCATTGTTGCGCTCGATAAACGTAATGACACGCAAGTCGTGCAGGCTGAAAATGTTGAGAGTGCACAGCAGTTAGCTGATAGTGGAAAAACCGTTGCGATTGTTTTTATCGACGATGTTGCGAATGGCGCAGTGGCATGGCGTGATGAACTACGTCAAACGGCGGTTCATACCATTGAGAGCTTAAAAGATGCAGGTATTTGCTCTCTTATGTTGACAGGGGATAACCCAAAGGCCGCAGCAGGTTTGGCTGGTATTTTGAATATGGAATACCAAGCGGGTTTGATGCCGGAAGGTAAAGTTGATGCTATCAATGTATTAGCGAATCATTCTCGAGTTGCCATGGTGGGTGATGGGATCAACGATGCACCTGCAATGAAAGCGGCGACAATTGGCATTGCGATGGGGAGCGGCACAGACGTTGCGCTTGAAACCGCCGATATCGCCCTAAGACATAATCGTATTGAAAGTATTCCAGAGATCATCGATCTCGCTCGAGCGACCATGGCGAATGTTCGCCAAAATGTCGCGCTAGCCATTGGATTAAAAGCCATTTTTCTTGTGACAACGGTAATGGGTTTCACCGGGCTTTGGGTGGCCGTGCTGGCAGACAGTGGGGCAACGGCCATTGTCACCATGAATGCGCTACGTTTGTTGCGTTATAAAGCCAAAACGCGTCGAGTCGCGCCTGAGGGGCAATGGCCGGAAAACGGTTTAGTTCGACCACAAGATGACCGGGATGGCTCCCATGGACAAATGAATTAGCATTGGTGATCTACATCACTCATAAGTGCAATGTAATGAAATGAAAATATTTTAAATTTGAATTTCGTCACTTTATTTTTCATTCCAAACGTTAAGGTGGTAGCTGAATTCATCGCCACCTAATCATTCGTGGCAATCGTACTCAGCACTTTTCGATTTAGACAAAGCTGAGGGGCACGATACAGTGAGGAGACAATCATGACTGAGCAAAACGTATTCCATTTGGGCGTCAACGCATCGGATCTAGACGGTGCAACATTGGCCATTATTCCGGGTGATCCTGCCCGAGTGGAAAAGATTGCAGCCTTGATGGATTCGCCTAAATTTTTGGCGAGCCATCGTGAATACACCGTTTATTTGGCGAAATTGGAAGGTCAGTCAGTGGTGGTTTGCTCCACAGGGATTGGTGGCCCTTCAACATCAATTGCGGTTGAAGAATTGGCACAACTCGGTGTACGCAAATTTTTGCGCGTGGGTACAACCGGCGCTATTCAGCCAAACATCAATGTCGGTGACATGATTGTGACGACCGGTTCAGTGCGATTAGATGGTGCGAGTTGCCATTTTGCGCCTCTAGAATTCCCAGCGGTTGCGGACTTTGATGTGGCGACAGCAATGAAAGCAGCGGCTGATGAGTCTGGTGCGGCGGTGCACACTGGCGTAACTGCTTCAAGCGATACGTTCTACCCAGGGCAAGAGCGATACGATACCTTCAGTGGTCGCGTAGTTCGTCGTTTTCAGGGTTCAATGAAAGAATGGCAAGACATGGGTGTGTTGAACTTTGAAATGGAATCCGCGACGTTGCTGACCATGTGTGCAAGTTCAGGACTGAAAGCGGGTTGTGTGGCGGGCGTGATTATTAATCGCACCCAGAAAGAAATCCCAGACCAAGCGACGATGGCTGCGACTGAAGCGCGTTCAATTAAAGTCGTGGTGGAATCCGCACGCAAAATGCTCACTGAATAATACGCTGATCGGCGATAACATCGAAAAGCCGGCTAATTTGCCGGCTTTTTTGTATTTGCATGATTTTCTTCTCTCACCCAAAAGGGAAACGAAGAAGCATCGCAGGTTACGAGAAAGACGCCTTCTCTGTCCCGCCTGCCGCCAAAAACCACTCATGGAGATGCGTTTTCAGGTCAGCAAGCTGATCTGGGCCGATAAGCGCCAATCCAAGGTCTGTGGCACGCGTGATATCGTGATGCCTTAAAGGACGGAAGCTGACCAGCATCGCACGTGCTTGTAAACCGCCAAGAAGGTCGCGAATTGATTCAAGCTTATAAAGCGTATCATCGCCATCGCTCGACATTCCTTTGGTTTTACATTCGATGATATGGAGTTTGTTGTTCACAACAGTGGCAACATCAAGTTCGTTGCGCACTTCTTTCTCGCCAATTTTACGATAAACCTGCACACCAAGGGACAAATCTTGGATGGTGAGAAGATCGTGCTTAATGGCTTCAACCACATGGTGTACATACCACTCAAGCCATTCACCATTGGCAAAACGCCTAGCAGCTTCGTTTGTAAACGTCAGTATGCCATTCTCAAAGTTGGATAAACCTGCGTCGTTAAGGTCATCAATCAACATCTTGAGTTCGCGATAACCCTGTTGCTTCTCGCTCAGCTCAACATCAAGCTTCTGTTCTTTACGACAGGTTGTCGCTAAGTAGTTGAGTGTGGCGAGACCTGGGCCAAGCTCATAGGCGTTACTTGCCCACTTTTGGCCCAGTGTTTCAATGGTGGTATCCAATACGCTGCGGATATCTTCATCTTGCAACTCACAACGCGCACCAAAAATCGTTAAGTAGTCGCTAATGTTGATATGGTCTTCGACTTGTTGTTGCTCAAGACCGTATGGATACAACCAGCACAATTCATCACTGAAAGGTTCGATGACATAAATGGGCCAGTGATAGGTGCGGAAAATTTCATAAGCGGTCAGAAGGCGGTGACGCAAACCACAACTGGCATTGAAGCACACCTCCGCACCTTCTTGCTTCAACCGTTCCGCGAGTTCAACGATTTTGCTTTTGATCAGCGGAATATTGATGTCAGAAGGGATCTGGAAAAATTCAGTGATGATGCCTTTTGGCGTCAATACTTTACTGAGCTGTTCATACTGTTGCAGCTGACATTCAACGCCAATGAATATTACTTTCTCGGCCTTGAATTTTCGGTGTAGCAAAGCGGTGACCAATCGAACTGGATCTTGGTCAATTATACCGACGTGAATGGCCATATTTACTCCATGTAGATGCATTCGAACAGTAGACCTGCTCACCCATCTTTTGTTGTTCTTCTGGCTAATATCAGGGCTTGATTGGGAATATTCAAGTACTTAGTCATATTTATCCCCAGAGGAAGTATGGACTCGAGTTCGTCAAATGACATTGCTATGTAAATTTCGGTGCGAATAGCGCTGATTTTCCTAATATTAATAGTGCCATTTGTGTCAATAGTTAAACATTGACGAGTAAGAGATGAAAGATTCTGTCTCAGGCTGTCTCAATATTGAGCGAGCAATGAAACTAGCTGGCTTAGGGGTAACACCGTGATATGGCGGCTGGTTACACTGTATAGCTGGGTAGCTTCTAGGTTGAGGATGCTCAGGTTTATGCATCACTTTTAGAGACACGGATTCGCGCCAAAATTGCGATAAAAGGTTGGGGTAAAAATATGATTGGTCATGAGTTTGACACGAAGTTAAATATTGACAGCGTTAAAGGACAAGCATTCTTAGTTTCCAATGAATCGGGTATCGTATCCGCGGTTCCCGGTATGCAAATAGCGCCCAATCAAGTGTTACTGACCAATGATAACAGTGCGGTTGTCGTCAGCCAAAGTGAACAGCAGTTCTATGTCGACAGTCGATGTGCCTCCTGCCTTATTCCTATCTCCGAAGGTAATGCCCAACTTGCTACCACAGGTATCGGGGTTCGCTTTGATGCTGACGGTCTGGATATAAACCAAGGCCTGAACCTTGACGTGGCTGATTTGCAGCGACTGATCTTAGAAGGCATTGACCCCACCGAATTATTTGAAGAAGCCGCTGCGGGTGAAAATCTTGGATCGTCGAACGCAGGGTTTGTCGTCATTGATTATCTGTATGCATCGTCGTTAACTGAAGCGGGATTCGACACCGCAGGCCCGCTAGGTGCTGATAATGATGACGTGGATTTTCTTGGTGGCGATCTCTTCGGGTCTTCTCGGTCGCCTGCCGTTGATATTGATGCTGCTGGTGGACAGAGTATTACGCTCGAAGTTACCGAAGGCGACCTAGACGTCAATCCTTATGGTGTCCCTCAAACTCAGTCGTTTGTCATTGAAGGTGGCGCCGATCGTTTGTTACCCGGCTCGCTTCAGATCGCGCCGAGCGATTTAGCTGCGTTCGAAGCTGAGTTAGCTGGTGTGACATCAAATGGCGAACCCGTACTGTTTACTCGTCAAACGAGTGTGGATAGTGATGGCGTTGGCACATTTACGCTGGTGGGAACGGTGAATGGCGAGGTTGTCGTTACCTTAACTTTAACGGCAACCCAAGATGGAAACGGACTCTCTGTTTCTGCCTCTTTGACGCAATCTGGTCCATTAGATCACTTAGACAGCACGGGCAGCTACGTGACTATCAATGGTGATAGCATTGCGATTGATTTGCCGTTGCAAGTCGCGGATACCGGTGGTGATTTGATGCAAAGCCCCGCCACTATTTCCTTGGTTAGCAATGATGGTCAAGCACCGGTAGTGGGCGATGAAAGCCTTGAACTAGTAGAACCGCAGACCGATCCGAGTGAAACCAAGGAAGTAACAACCTCTGTTGATATTGATTTGGGAAGTGATCAAATCGTCAGTGCTGACTTTGATGCAGCCGCAGCGGAAGCAGCGTTCGTTGGCATCACCAGCCATGGTATGCCAACAACTGTCGATACGTCGGTTGATGGTGTGATTACCCTCTATGCTGACAACAATGGCACGCCTGAAAAAGTGTTGGAAATCACCCTAAAGCCGTCCAGTACGCTAGGAGAGCCAGCACAGTATACGGTGACACAATATCAGCCGATCGATCAGCATCAGGCCAGCGATGGCGATGCCGATGATGAACAATCCAGCTTTACTTTACCGTTCACAGTGACCGACGCAGACGGTGATGTCAGCAATCAATCTTCTATCACCTTTACTATCATCGACGGCACACCCGCACCAGGTGGCGAGCGACTTGATGCACAAGGTACCCCAACAGATTTCTTTTCTGTTAATGAATTAGAAACACCAAACCAATATGACGCGTCTGCGCCAAAGAATACGACAGCGGGCACGATTAATTTTGCAGCGACATCCGATCGATTAGTGCATGACACGCTATCTATTGATGATTTCTCCACGCTGGAAGCTGAGCTTAAACTACTGACGAATAATCTTGGTCAGAACATAGATTCGGTTTTGCTGACAACAGCTGCGGATGGCTCGATAACCATTCTAGCTTCTATCAACGGCGATCCCGCTCTGGAAATAGTGCTGACTCCTGCTCAAGCGCCAGATGGCTTGGGTGTTAATGTTAATACGTCGTTTACCCAACATCAGGCGCTCATTCATCCAATCGACCCTGCCGATCAAATTTCCGGTAACTATGTCAGTGCCGATGGCGATAAAATTAACATCAAGCTGCCCATTCAACTTGAAGATACCGATGGCGATAAACTGGTTGATCCCAACGACGCCAATACAGAGTCACCGAGAATAGTGACGTTTTCGGTGGTGGATGACACCACAACGCTTGGTTTGACAACCACCGATCCTATTTCTGTGGAAGAAAGCAGCATTGATGATGGAACAGGTGCCAGTCAGGGCTCCAAATCCAGCGGTACGCTAAATATTGATAACACCAACGATGCCGGTGACCCGAATACGTTAGATGCCGACAGCGATACGGGGGACGATATTGGTCACTTCTTTTTTGTCAGCGACTACGTTGTCTACCCTGATGGACAACCTGTTCTCGCCAGCGGCTACCCTATTTTCTTGGAGCAACGCCCTGCAACAGATGCGTACCCGAAAACCTACTTCGGTATCGCTGATGATGGGTCGGGCGACAACCGTGATGCATTCAAAGTCACCTTGCAAGAAGATGGCACCTTTAGTTTTGAGCTTCTATCAGGATTAGATCATGAGCCAGGTGATGGCAATAACTCGCTGAGCTTTAACCTCAGCGCCTATACCGTTGATGCGGATGGTGATCAATCGAGTCGCATCACCGTGCCAATCACAGTGCTAGATGATGTTCCCACAACACAAGGTGATATCTCAGCGTCTTTAGACGATGCATCCGTAGGCGGAAATACAACAACCGTTGATGTGTTTGAAATCACTAATTCTTCTTCGGTCCCCCCAGGCATTGAAAGCTTACAAGGTGCTGACAGCGCGTTCATCACGCGCATTCACAATGGTAAAGAATGGGAAGAGGTGTCAACCACACGCCCAACAACCCTTACTTTGTATTCTGAAGCTGATCCAAGTCTTGAGCTTGGCACCATGTTTATTGACCCACGCAATGAACCCGTGGGCGAAATCACGTTTACGCTAAACCCTAACCTGACTGACCCGCAAGACGTCACGACCGAGACAATTCAATATGAAGTCACGGACTTTGATGGTGATAAAGCGTCCGGTCAAATTTCGTTATCAATTGATATTGATGCGCAAGGTGGGCAAAGCGCATCATTAACCGTGGTTGAAGGGGATTTGGACAACGCCACGTATAGCGTGCCAGACACGGAAAGCTTTGTGATAGAAGCGGGCACTGAACGCTTGCTTCCAGATTCGCTACAAATCGCGCCTGACGATCTTGCCGCGATTGAAAGCGAGCTTGCGCAGATAACGTCCAATGGTGACGCCGTTACCTTCGCTCGCCAAACCACCGTTGATGGCAATGGCGTGGCGACATTAACGTGGACAGGCACAGTAAACGGTGTGGTGGTCCTTGAACTGGTTGTCACCGCGACTCAAGATGGAAAAGACCTCAATATCTCCGCCACGTTGACGCAAAATGCACCGCTTGATCACCTCTCTGGGTCAGGCACTTATGTCAATATCGATGGCGATAAAATCACGGTCAACATGCCGCTGCAAGTGACTGACACGGGCGGTGACCTGATGCACAACCCAGCGCAACTGACACTGCAAAGCACTGATGGTGCTGCGCCGGTGATTAGCGCATCAAGCATTGATTTGGTTGAACCACAAACGGATCCGAATGATGCCAAGAGCGCCTCATCATCTACCGGCATTGATGCAGGGAGCGACGAAGTTAGCAGTATTGCCTTCGACACTGCAGCAGCAGAGACCGCGTTTTCAGGACTCACCAGCCATGGGATGCCAACCACGGTTGATACGTCAGTAGAGGGAGTGATTACGGTCTATGCCGACAACAACGGCACGCCAGAAAAAGTACTCGAAATCACCTTTGAACCATCGGGAACGATGGGTGAGCCGACTTTCTCTGTCACGCAATATCAACCTATCGACCAGCATCAAGCCAGTGATGGCGACGCTGACGATGAAAAATCCACCTTTACCTTGCCGTACACCGTGACGGATGCTGATGGTGACGAAAGTAATTCGTCGTCTATAACGTTCAATATTATTGATGGCACGCCAGCCTCAGGTGGAGAGCGCTTAGATGCCTCAGGTGCGCCAGTAGATGTGATTGCGTTGGAAGAAACCAGCACGCCAAATCAATATGACGCCTCGGCAACTGAAAATACACAATCTGGCACGATTAGCCTGGCAGCGATTTCAGATCGTTTAGTACCAGATACGATTTCGATTGATGATGGTAACAACAATGCCACGTTGATCAGTGAGCTCAAATTACTCTCCAATAATCTTGGCGAGTTTGTTGATGACGTGACAATGACACCAAGCACGGATGGTGCTGGCAATCCGGTATTGACCATTTTGGCGTCCATCAATGGGGAGCCCGCGTTGCAGTTCGTGCTGACATCGACTCAAGCTGCTGATGGTTTAGGTGTAGAGGTGGATGCCGCATTTACCCAATATCAAGCGCTGATCCATCCGAAAGAAGCGGGCGATCAAATCAATGAAAACTATGTCAGCGCCGACGGCGATAGCATTAGCATTAAGCTTCCGATCCAAGTCGAGGATACGGATGGCGATAAATTGGTTGATCCAAATGATGCGAGCAGTGAGTTGGCGCGTCTTGTTACCTTTACCGTGGCAGATGATGACTCAACAAACGGAGGCGTAACATCTATCGATACGGTGTCTGTTCAAGAAAGCAGTATTGATGCGACAACCGGTATGAGTGAGGGGTCGCAGTCGAGCGGCACGCTGAATATTGATACCACTAATGACAGTGGCGAGCCGAATACTCTCGATGTAGACAAAACGCTTGGCGATGATTTTACGAACTATTTTTTTGAAACAGACTACCTAACTTATTCCGATGGCAGACCTGTTTTGGCGGATGGTTTTCTTGTTAGCCTAGAGCAACGACCTGCCACGGATGCTTACCCTAAAACCTATTTTGGTGTCGCTGATGACGGTACAGGCGACAATCGTGATGTGTTCAAAGTGACCTTGGCGCAAGATGGCACGTTTGGGTTTGAACTGTTATCGGGGTTAGATCACGACACTGGCGATGGCAAGAACTCTCTCACCTTTAACCTTATTGCACACACAGTAGATGCTGATGGTGATGAATCAGGGCAAATCCGCGTACCGATTGAAGTGCAAGACGATATTCCGACCGCACAAGGTGCGATTCCATTGGTGGTAGACGATTCACCAACCGATGACACCTTGGTCAATATTGATGTATTTGAAGCCACTGACCCATCAGTGCCCTCCGAGATTGAAAGCTTGCAAGGCGCTGATGGAGCCTTGATAACCCGCATTCACAATGGTGTTGAGTGGATTGACGTATCGACCACTAGACCATCGAGCATCACGCTGTATTCAGACACAGATCCGGCGCTTGAACTGGCCACCATGCGTATTGATCCGCGCAATGAACCTGTGGGTCAAATTTCCTTCACCTTTGTCGCTAACTTAGACAACCCATCGGCTGTGTTAAATCAATCGATTCAATATGAAGTGACCGATAACGATGGTGACACAGCCGAAGGTGCGATTGCGCTGACGCTAAACGATCAAGTGCCGACGATCACTATTGCGCCAGCAACGAGTGGCGTGATAACAGGTACCGAAGATCAGGGGCAGAATGATACGAATACAGAGGCTTCTGGCATTGATGCTTCCGCTGGCGTTGCCATCAATGTTCAGTTGAATATTGGTGACAATGACTTAGGCGAAGCCTACGAAGACGCAGGAACCTTGGTGCTCGACGGTGAAGTTACCCTCATGAGCAAGGACCCAGCTGGCGACATTGGCGGGAAATTCTACTTTAATGGCGCTGAAATCTTGCCAGACGGCGATGGGAATATCGTGTTCTTGGGCAACATGTTTCAAGCTTCCGGCACAATTGCGCCGATTATCTTTGATTTGTCAGGCGTAACATTTATTCCTGACCCTGATTACTCCTCCTATGACGACACCGACCTGATTCAGTTTGATGTTGAGTTAGAACTAAACGGTCATGACCCTATTTTTACCTCCTCGCCGATGGAAGTGACGGTTTCCGGCGTGGCCGATGCGCCAACCATCACATTGATTGGCGATGCAGCGGATGGTGTGTTTGAACTTAAAGAAGACTTCGACCCATTTGGCACGTCGATTAATGACCCTTCACAGTTCGTCCTGTCGGATCTGCTGTCAGCGAGCCTGCAGGATACTGACGGCTCAGAAACACTTGCGCTGGAATTCACACTGTCGCCAAACGAAGGACGATTCCAAGGTGGCGCTATCTATGAAGATAACGGCGTTTGGAAGCTGGATGACCCATCGCGATTGAGTCAAGTTCGCTTTATTCCCAACAGTGAATTCAGCGGAGACATTGCGCTCGGCATTAAAGCAATATCCACCGAATCCGCACCGACGAGCACAGAAACGGCCGAAACAACGTCATCTATTATCTTGCGCGTCGAACCTGTTGCTGACGAGGCAAGAATGGTGGTGCGCACCGTCGTAGGGAATGAAGATGCGGGTAACCCAGATACCAATGTCGCAGAGGGTGAAGCAATTTCACTCGCCAGCGCGATTTCGTTGACCACACTCGGCAGTGATGCCGATGGGTCAGAAGCGATGTTCGTGCGCATTTATGACATACCAGCGGGTGCGACACTGCAACTTAATGATGGCGGTACGATTACACCCATTACCGACACTGACCGTATCGCGATTGCCGACTTAGCGAACCTAGAACTTATTCCACCAGTTCACAGCAATGAAAACATCACATTGATGGTCGAAGGCATTGTTGTTGACTCTGCCACGAACTCGCCGGATGACGAACGCATCTTGACGGCTCAACCCCTGAATGTACTGATTGCTGGTGTTGCTGATACGCCGGAATTTTCGATTGAAAACCCAGGAACTAATCCGGGCGAGTGGCAATACGACGCTGATACCGGTGTTGTGACAACGACAGTGCCAGAAGACGGTATTAACGGCGATGGTTTGGTGGCGGTTGATTTCAATGTGTCGTCTGGTGAGAAGGCACTTTCGCCATCGGATAGCTCAGAATCACTCACCATGATCGTCTCGAATCTGCCTGATGGCGTGTCGTTTGTGGTCAAAAATGCGGATGGTTCATTAACCGATGTTGAACTGGCATTTGCTGGCTGGGAAACAGACGGTAGCGGTATGTCAATTCCTACCTATTCCGTCGCGCTTGATGCCTTTGCATCGGGTGATGTCTATCTCAAGCTTCCGCCCAATACCACCGAAGATCTGCGCATTGAGACCAAATTGGTCGCGACAGAAAACGATGGCGATGACAAAGCGATCAGCACCACGATTGAAGTGATTGTCGGCCCGCCAGTGATTGATGCGGCAGATACTTACGAAACATCAACGACAACAGGCAACGAAGATGCATGGGTGAACATAGATTGGCAGCCTGATCTTGCCATTGCGGGTGTGCCTGACTCTGATGCGCAAGGCGTGAAAGAGTATGTTGTTGGTGCGACCATTTCTGGGTTCGCTGATACAGACAGTGTGCAATTGGTCAAAGGCAGCGATGTTATCGCGTTAACACCTGTTGGCGGTGAAGTGACCCTGACGGAAGCGCAGATTGCTGATGGCTATCAACTACAAGTGAAGCGTGCGCCTCATAGCGACGAAGACCTCACGTTGACGACGTCAGTGACGATTCGACAAGACGACTTTGAAGGGCAGACATCTGCCGAGAAAGAGATTACCGGCACGGTCAATATTGATATTCAGGCGGTGGTTGAAACGGTAGATGGCACCTTGGCCTTGCTAGATAGCACAAACCAGCCTGTCACTGAAGTGTCTACCGACACCTCGGGCAGTGCCGCATTCCTGAATGCAGTGGTGTTCACACATCCAGACACATCAAGCTCGGAAGAAATCATCAAAGTTTACATCAGTGATTTACCGGAAGGCTTCTATGTAGAAAACGCGCAGTTTAATGGTGATATGGGCTGGATTCTTGACGATCCAAATGACTTTACCATCGTTGCGCCACCTAACAGCGCGCTTCAGCAAACCACATTTACACTGAGTGCCATGGTCATTGACCGTGGTGACGGCGGCGAAGGAGATGAAAGCCTTCCTGAAGTGGTAACTAACGTCATTACACTGAACTACCAAAACTCATCGACTGACACTGAATTGGCGCAAACCGTGACGCCAACGGACACCACAGTAGTGTTGACGGGAGATGAAGACAACCCGATTTCACTAGCAGACGTGGGTACAGCAATCAACTGGCCAAGTGCGGGTACAGGTGACGAGCTTAACGACCAAATCACCATCGTGATCAAAGGCGAAGACTTGCCGGCAGGGTCGGTTGTTGGAGGGGCCGACTACCATGTCGAAGACAATATTTATGTGTTCACTCCGCCAGGTCGACAAGAATCGGGTAACCCTTACCCAAGTGGATTGGATTTATCCGCACTGACTATTACGCCGCCAGAAGATTTTGCGGGTGAAATGTCTGTGCCGATTAGCGTGGTCAATATCGACAGCGTTAGCGGTCATACCAGAACGACAGCAATGACCGTTGATATTGACGTCAAGCCATTGGTTGACCTACCCGAGCCAGACGGTGCCGCGCAACCGGGTGACAATACGCTAGATTTCTCGTTCTCACTGGGCATCAAAGAAACGCAAGGTTTGAACGCGGAGCAGCAACCACTCGAAGCGGGTGACACGGAACAGGTTGTTTCCGGTCAGGCACTTGAAGATGGCATTATTATCCTCAGTCTGAGTGCTTCGTTGGCCGACAATGATCAGGCCAATGGTGAAGAGAAAATCACCGCGGCGACACTGACAGTGCCTGCAGGTATGGGGATGTTTGTATTGGCCGATGGCAGTGAATCAAGCACCTTGGTTGTTGATGCAAGCCAGCTTAATGACATCAAGTTTAAACCTGCGCCTGATTTCAGTGGTGAAGTTGAAGTCTCTGCGACCATCACGATTACAGACACAGCAACAACCGGTACTGACAGCCGCACGGTGAACACCACCATGAACGTTGAAGTGACGGCTGTAAATGACGAAGTCACCTTTACCCAAAATGGCACGGAATTAGGCGACACCGACGTCGCTGAGATCACTGTGGATGAAGATACGACGAGCGGCGCTTCACTGGCCGATCTTGGCTTTAGCTTTAGTGATATTGATGGCTCCGAATCCCTTGCGTCTATTATCGTGGAAAATGTGCCAGACGGGTTTACCTTGTCTGCCCCTGCGGTTAATGCATCAGAAGGGCAGTGGATCATTCCTGCCAGCGCGATAACAGACAACACATCGCTGTCGCAAATCACGGTGGAGCCAGCGGGCAACTTCAGTGGCACGGTTAACTTTACTGTTACCGTGTTTACCCAAGAAGACAACTTGAGCGAACCTGTTGGATACAGCCAAGTCGTTTCACTCACGGTCGATCCTGTGGGTGATGGGGCGAACGCCAATGTGAACGCATCGGCATCCGGCACGGAAGACACCGCCGTTCATCTTGAAATGGAAATCACGGCGAAAGATAACAGCGATAGTGTTAGCGATACAGGGCAGCCATCAGGTGTTGATGTCACTGAAAACCCACCTGAAACCTTACTTATTACGATTTCAGGTGTGCCTAGTGGCGGCAAAATTGTTCTGCCTGATGGTGTGGTCGGCACCGTCACACCGGAAACCTCGGACGGCGGCGATATTGTCGTGACTATCGACAGTGCGCGTCTTGAGGATCTGACCTTTATTCCGCCGCAAGATGTTAACGGCCAATTGGTGTTGGATCTTGCCATTCAGACCGTGGATAACGGTGCGGTGTCTACTGATGTGGTGAATAAACAAATTACCGTCAACCTATCAGCAGTGAATGACGAGCCCGTGAATATCCTAGCGGATAGCTACGCCTCAGAAGAAGACACTGTGCTCACAATTACCGACCTGCAAGTCCAAGATGTGGATGCAAGAGACGGCAGCAGCGTGGTTAATGTGCAATTGGCAGTGGGCGCGGGCAGTACGCTTAACCTTGTTGGTGATACCACGGGAATCACTGTCTCAGGATTAGGGTCAAATACGTTAACGCTGACCGGTGACATCGACGCCATTAATACCTTACTTGCTGGTGGCGTTAACTATGAGTTTGCAGGTGACAATACCTCGGGTGATGACACCTTAACCATGACCACGCGTGATCGCGGAAACGTTGGTTCAGGCGGTCAGAAATTCGATCGCGATACTGTCTCCATTGTTGTTGTCCCCAAATCAGACCTGCCAGAACTTAGCTATGCGACTCAGCTCGCTTCTATGCGCGCGGCTGTTGGTGCGATTGTTCCGTTATTGGGGCTGATGGCGACGTTGGTTGACCCAATTGATAACGAATTCTCCTTAACCTTTAGCGGACTCGGTACGTCTGGAGAGTTGATTGATGGCGCAGGTAACCCGGTTGGCACGAATGATGGGAATGGGAATTGGACACTCAGCCAAACGGATTTAGCATCGGTCACGCTTGAGGATCTTAATCTTCGATTTAGTGCGCAGCCGGTGGGTGATGTGACCGTCACTGCGCTGTCTGATGTCGGTGATGGCGATCCAAAAGAAGCCTCACTCACCATTAATATCGAAGTGGTAGACACAGCAGCAACGCCTGTTCTCAATGACACAGATAACACCGGTGATAACCTGGTAGTCGATGGCAACCAAGCAACGCAAGTTCACGGCGGTGCGGGCGAGGACATTCTCGCGGGTGGTTTAGGCGAAGACATTCTCACAGGCGGCGCGGGTGACGACCAAATCTGGGGCGGTGACATCGATGGAACAGGCGATGGTGAAGCTGATACCTTTGCTTGGAAATCCGGTGATTTTGGCACTGCGGCTGACGTCGCCAATGATGTGATAAAAGACTTTGAAAATGGGATTGATGTGATCGATCTTTCCGACGCATTTGATACCACAGGCGTGTTTACCTTTACCGAATTGGCGAATCGACTTGATATCCAAACGGTGGGCGGTGATACGCGCATTCAAGTGTTTGATGATGCCAGCGCGCCGATCCAAAACATCCTCATTGAAGGCCACACGCTGAATGAGTTGCTGGGGATGGATGCATCCGGTCTGACACAAGATGAAATTCTTGAGTCCATGTTGATGACGGGTCAGCTGGTGGTGTTTGATCCAAACTCAACGCAATTTGGCACAGAAGCGGATGATAACCTCGAAGCAGACGATGCCGGTGCGCGTGTTATAGCCGGTGATGGTGACGATATCATCGAAGCGGGCTTAGGTGACGATATTCTCGTGGGCGGCGAGGGCGATGATGTCTATGCGTGGACAGCCGATAGCGTGAGCGCTACGTCAAGTAATACAGATACGGTGGCAGACTTTGAGCTGGGTGACACGGTCACGGTAGCTGATAAGCTAGATGTCTCTGCGATTCTGCCGGATGCCATTGGCAGTGGTTCTTCCATTGGCGAATTACTGGATTATATTCGCCCTGAAATGACAGACGATGGCTTGACCCTTCACGTGTCACGAACCGCGGGCGGCATGGAAGTGCAAGACATTGTTCTGCACGACGTAGGCTGGAGTGAACTTGGCTTAGATGTGAGCGCAACAGGCACTGATATTCTGAATCAATTGATCCAACAGCAAGCGCTGAAACTAGACTAAGACTAATTGTTTAGAATGCGTCAGTTTTGACACGCGAATAACCACCAAAGAAAGGCACTGCATCATGCAGTGCTTTTTTATGTGTGGTATATATCTGTTTATATTCCAGTTGAAACAGGCACCTTGCGTTATTTTGCGTATAGTTGCTTGAAATAGCCTTTAAAAAGTAGAGCCATGAAAACACTCTTTGCCCATCGAGGAATGTCCTCACTTGCGCCAGAAAACACACTTGCTGCTTTCTCATTAACGCCAAAATATGGCCTTAACTGGGTAGAGTGCGACGTGGATGTATTGGCTGACGGGACGGTTGTCCTCAGTCATGATGAAACATTAGATCGCTGCACCGACAGACCCGGCAGTTTGTATGACTTGACCGTTAACGATCTCGAAGACATTGATGCGGGAAGTTGGTTTGGGGATGACTTTATCGGCGAGCGAATCCCAACGTTCGCCCAGTTTATTGAACTGGCCAACAAGCTTAAGTTAAACATCAATGTCGAAATCAAGTCATGCACGGGCGGTTGGGCGCAGACAGAAAGTTTGATTGATGGCGTCATTGAAGGGTTAAAGAAGCTGGACAAAGATCGCGACATCTTGATATCCAGCTTTAATGTATTGGCGCTAGCAGAGTTTAAACGCCGCTGCCCTGATACTTCAGTAGCGTGCCTTTTTGGCGAAGAAACGCTGGAAGCGGATTGGCTAGCCGTCTTGCAAGCGTGTCAGGCCGACGCTATCCACGTTGAAGACAAAGGGCTAACCAAAGAGATGGTACTTGAAATCAAAGAGCACGGTTACGCTGTGAATGTGTACACCGTGAATCATCTTGCTCGCGCCAATCAGTTGTTTAACTGGGGTGTTGATGGCGTGTTTACCGATGTCGGGCATACTTTCCCATCTCGCTATCGAAAAGCTTAAATTCCCCACCCAAAAGTGATAGGTATGACAGATTGAATCTATAAATTTCAACGATTATACCTATCATGCATCCCATCATAAACTACCCCCATAGACATTAAAGTCAACGGCCAAACAAAATGCCAAAAGAGAATGGGGAAGGGGTTATGACAAGCATTAATATCGGTATTCAAGAACACGACAGAATTGTGGTTGCAGAAGGCCTAAAACGCCTATTAGCGGATTCATACACCCTGTACCTACAAACGCACAATTTTCACTGGAATGTTACTGGTAAACAATTCCGCGAACTCCACGTGATGTTTGAAGAGCACTACAACGCGCTGGCGCTGGCAGTCGATGAAATAGCGGAGCGAATTCGCACTCTAGGCGTCGCCGCACCGGGCACGTATAAAGCCTTTGCTGAACTGAGCGCGATTGAAGAAGTGGAAGGGGTCCCATCGGCTGATGACATGGTGGACATACTCACCAAAGGCCACGAGCAGGTGGTTCGCACCGCCCGTGAAGTGCTTAAACTGGCACAGCAAGCCGATGATGAATCCTCCGCATCACTGGTATCAGATCGCATGCGCGAGCACGAAAAAACCGCGTGGATGCTCCGCGCCATGCGTGAAAGCGGCTAAGCCGAAAACTAAGCCGTAAAGATTAAAGTAAGCAATGTTCCGTAAGAAGAAGGTCGTCCAATGGGGCGACCTTGTGTTTCTGGCGTTGTTTTGGACAGGAGTGAGCTAGGGATTGCATGCGCCACGCTCCGCTTCGCATAAGCTGAGTTTTGGCAAAGAGTCGATTGTAAGTGCCTGTCGATGCTGAATGTTACTTCTTGGCGGCGTTCGCCCGTCAATCAGTGATGGGCGACTATTATACCTGTACGCATCCGAGCAATTTACTTAATAAAGGGCGGGCTTGTTCAACACCCAAATAAAGTGTCGGCTGCGCGACACTTATTCTTATTTGTTAACTGTTTTTTTGTGGTGCTGATTCAGGATATAAAGCACAAAAGCAGTTACGCATAATGCCAAAATAATCGAAACAAATAGATTTGGGGTGAACCAGACCTTCATTACCAGGCTGAACAAGGCTATAAATCCGACCCAAAATGTTGGGAGCAACTCCATGACAAAGTGCCTACGATATTGGCTGTTTTGGAAGAATAAAAAATTCTCATCAAACCTCTTTATCGATTCGATCAAATAAGGAGAATCCATTACTTTTTTGTATTGCTGTATTAACTCTCGAGTAACTCTCATATCAACCAGAAGAGCATGCCAATAGTCTTTGTCGGTATTCGTAATAGCATATCCTCGTCCACCTTGCTCTGCTTCCTCTTTGCTAATGCCGACCATTAACCGCGCTTTCTCTTGGCATTTTTTCATCTCATCTTCGCTGATTTTGATATCTATAAACACGTCCGTATACAACTGATGAATCTGCAAATATGAGTATAAATTTGATTGCTCAGCACTATCATTGTGATCCTTATAAGGATGTTGACTAGTTACGTTGCTACAAAACCGTTCACTCTGACTTGGCTTGCTTATCGGATTTTTTGTACCCGAAACCCGAATTTTCCACTTAGCGATATACTCTGTGCAAAGCCAACCATAATTAGAAAGTAAATACACTAAGCTCACCAACAGCATCGTAAATACGAAGTCAAAGTCGATATGCGAAGACCTGATAAAGAACAACGTGAAGGTTACACTTTCTTCTGTATCTGGCGTAGACTTCAAACCAAAAATGATCAAAAGTGAAATTGCACTTAACACTAAAATGTTTCGTTTAACTTTTAGCTCATTGTCCGTAAATGTTGGAGCCACTGGCTCACCCATGGACTTCTTTGTTAGCTGAGATAAGTCCGTCATACAACCTCAATTGAGTATGTTGATAAAGCAAAAACAGTTAACAATGTATTAGCTCTCAAAGTAGGGTGATTAAACATGCCACTATCGGATTTTTTATGCATGTGATGAGTCCCGTTTTCTAGTGTGACCATGTGTTTTTATAATAATATCATAGGCATATCAAAAGTTAGATCGAGAAAATACGACAAAATGGGGTATTTTTACACACCTCTCGTTTGGCATAAGAAAATCTATCGAAAACACTTTATGTGAGACTGATACTCTTTGCGTCCTCTAACGAGGAATGGTCCACAACCTCGCCAGCAATAATCGCGGAACGTTATTCCGCGCGTTGTTTGATGAATGCGTGTTCTTCGAAGCAGGCGATAGCGGTTTTGAAATCATCGATAGCGACTTCAATATCGCCGCCGTTGAGGTTGGCGATACGATGGGCCGCTTGGTTGATGCCACACCTGTCAGTCATGGCATCAATCACGTCGTCTGGAACGACCTCGCCTTGTTGGTCTGGCCAGACGCTGCGGGGGAGGGGTTCCACATTGTGGTTGTGATCAGCGTGCGCGCTGAGTGTAAGAAGCAATGCAAACACAACCAGACATTCATCATGTCTCCTTACGACTTTGAGCTCTTGAGCGCTTTCTTTGCGAGTTCGTCCGTCAGCATGTGCATTTCCGGCAAGATGCGATGAATCAAGTGAAGCTGCTGCAACACCATACGTGCTGATGTACTTTCTTCTTCACGCCATCGTTCTAAATGCTTGCCGAGCGCGTCATCTAAGCAAGGTGTCGTTTCAACCGCATCCCCCGCCAGTTTTGTGATCAGACAATCCAGCTCTTCGTGTATGCCACGGTGCGCTTTGGATACCAGTTCATGAATGCTGTCATCATCCATTTGCATGCGGTGTGCGCCAAGGGTTGAGATATAACTCAGCATGGCATGGTTCAAACAAAGAAAACGGAAGCTTTCATCAATGGCGGTGCGGTAGCGCCCTGGCTCTGCCAACATGTTACTGATGGCGGTGGTTAACTGTGCATCTTGATTATGGGATTCGCGTCGAGCCACGCGATAGGCCATGGTATCGCGTTTACCAATGCGGTATTGGCCAATGATTTGCCCCAAATAATCTCGGTTTGCCGTGACAGAATCTTTCATGATCCCGCGTAAACGGTGTGCTTGCCAATCAGGTAAAACAAAACGCACTGCCGCGACTGACAATAAACAGCCAATTAGCGTATCCCCAAGGCGAGGTAGCATCACCGCATAGCCTTCACCGAGTTGGTTGAAACACATGAGCACCAACAAGGTAATAAACGCGGTCGCTGCGGCATAGTGGGTGGTGCGGAAGGCGAAGAACAACACGCCAAACAACACCATCAGCACCAATTGCCCTGTTAAATCAGGGAACAATGTGAGTAGGGGGAGACCAACCAACAAGCCAATTAAGGTGCCGGATACCCGTTGGGTGAGCTTACTTCGGGTGGCAGAATAGTTGACCTGACACACAAACAAGATGGTGAGCAATATCCAGTAGCCGCGCGTTAAATCAAACGCCTGAATAATGCCATAGCCAACACCCAGAGCCAGACTCAAACGCACCGCATGGCGAAACAGCAATGACTTAGGCGTCACCTGTGCCCAAACACGGGAGCACTTTTCACGGAAGCTGTGTGCGTTTGAATCTGGGATTTCTTTGTCTTCGTCATTGAGCATGGCATCAGGATTACTGATGTTGGAAAGCTGGCGCTCTACCGTGGCTAAGTTGCTGAACAGAAAGTCTAACTGGCTAAGTAACGGGTTCCACTCAGGGTTATTTTCCGCTTTGATATAAATGAGCGACTCTTGCAATTCATCCAATGCTTTGACGCTTTGCTCGCCGTGACGATAGGGGCGAGACAAGGTGAGGCAGTGTGAAACCTCTAAGCAGGCTTTAGCTTGCAAGTGCAATAGGTGCTGCAAGCGGAACATGACATCGCTATGGAAGAACACTTCGGCTAGATCTTGATAGCGATAGTGGGACGAGTTCGCGCGCTCATGAATGTCTTGGGCAAGAAAGTAAATTTTCAGCAGTTGTCGTGTGTTGTCGTTGACCCGACCGCGACGAATGCGGTTCATCAAGGCGGTTTTGGCACCGTTAAGCGCATTCACCACTTTGATATTTTCGTTCGCATCACGCAGTCGCAAAGGTTGCGGATTCAAGCTGCGACTAGGGTGAAACATCTCTGACTTCTGATCGAGATAGTGTGAAAGGGTGTTGAATACCAAAGCAATGCTTTGCTGAACCGGTTGCAGCGGCCAGAGCAAAAGCCAGACGAGAGAAATCAAACCATACCAAGCCGCGCCCGCGATAAGCAGCATCGGCTGGAACCAAAGAGAGGGGGATTCTTGCGCCCCTAGCATGGTGTAAATGGCGGTCAGTACGGAAGCAAATGCAATGCTGGTATAGCGAGGACCAATGGCGCCCAACATGATAAAACTGAAGGTGGAAACGACCATTCCCAACGCAAACAAAATGGGATATTCAAAAAGGATTTCGACAGAGAAGGTCGTGATAGCAAAACAGAATAGGGTGGTGAGAAGGGCGGAGAGTCGACCCGAGAAATTGTCATCCGTTTCGGCCAGTGCAGAAGCAATAATACCCAACACCAAGGGGGTAATCGCTTCAGATGCACCATACCACCAACAGGGAAGAGCAACACCGACCAAGGCGATAAACACGCGGACGCTGTAATTAATTCGGCTGTTTGCCCAGTATTCACGGAATGTAAGCGAAGTGCGTTTAGATATCATGAGAACGAAACTAGATGAGGAATGGAAGTAAGATAGCAGATTGAAACCTTCATCCAAGGGGTGAGATCAAAAACGAGGGTTTTTTCCCTTTCATAAGATCCTTTTGCTGATTTTTCATTCACCTATGTTCTTCAACAACTCATGACTGAAGGTCGTGAGAAGCGTGTCAGAAGTTGCTATCCTACACACTGAAATTTACGTAACAGAAGCCTTTGATGAAATTATCAGCCAGTAAGTTGGCTCAATGGTGTGTGCAAGGCGATCACTACAGCATCGCACTTGAAGAACACCACCTTGTGTTTGAATCCAAACATTTGACAGAAACTGTCCCCTTCGCCATTTGGGACGGGCAATGTCGCCTATCTCGCGGTTTGTTGTGGGGTAAGCTGACGTTTATTGTTTCCCCCGCCGATCAACCTGCGCGGTCAATCTCTGTTTATGGTCTTCCATGGTTTGAACTCTCTTCCTTCGTCGAACAATTGACAGCAAGCTATCAAGATTGGCTGGCAAAGCAGAAGAACAAATTCATGCTGGTTGAACACGAGTTGGTGGCGCTGCGCGATGAACTTGAAGGGCATAAAGGCTACCTGCGTGACGCCGATTTACAACAATGGATCAGCAAAGCGGGAATAGCCGTGGCGGAATTTGGTGTTCACCCTCAAGTGGCTGCTATTGCCAATCCTGCGCTATATCAAGGGTTCTTTGGTTGGCTGCAAAATGGCAGCGCGATGCGTGAAGCCAGAAACACGCAATGGCGGGAAGCCGAACTAGAACGTTGGTCTCAGTGGTTTGATGGCATTGAATCTTCGCCGCTTAACCCTTCTCAGCGTCAAGCCGTGTTGATGGATGACAACCATAATCTTCTGTTGGCTGGTGCAGGCTCAGGCAAAACCAGCGTGTTGATGGCGCGCACCCAATACTTGGTAGCCAGCGAGCAAACCACACCAGAACGCATCGTGATGTTGGCATTTGGCAAGAAAGCCAGCGAAGAAATGGCGCAACGGCTAGCCAGTGCGGGGCTTCGAAATGTTGAAGTGTCTACGTTCCATAGCTTTGCAACAAAAGTCATCAAGGCGCTCACAGGTAACGCACCTGTGCTGTCTGCACTCGCGACCGATGAAGAAGCCAAACTCAGTTGGATGACGCTATGGCTCGCTGAGCATCTCACCCAACCTGCGGTCGAAAAACGCTGGCTGAAGCACCTTTCTCAGTGGAAATTACCTGGCTTGAACGCAGAGAGAACATTGGCTGAACAGGCTCATGAACCGCGTTTACACAAATGGTTGTGGCGTCAGGTTGATCTGCTGATCCAACAAAATAAATCGCAGGCGGCGATGCGATCGCAAGTGAACGGTGATGCGCGCGCTGAAAGTGAATTCGCGTTGGTATGGCCTTTGATGCGCAGTTATCAAACTCATTTGTCTCAAGCGAATGACGTCGATTTTAACGGACTGATTAAAGAAGCCACCAAGTTACTTTCACGAAAAAGCGCGACGTTTTCGGCGCAATATGACCACATAATGGTGGACGAATACCAAGATATTTCCCCGTCACGCATGGAAATGCTTGAAGCACTGTGTGGCGGTAAGCGAGAACGCGCGCCTTCGTTGTTCGCGGTGGGTGATGATTGGCAGGCGATATACCGTTTTGCGGGCTCCGATGTCAGTTTGACCACGGATTTTCTCGCACGATTCCCCGCTGGCGTTATTCGCTATTTGGACGTGACTTACCGTTTCCATTCCCAAATAGGTGCGGTGGCAAACCCGTTTATCCAGGTCAATCCAAGACAGTTGGCTAAACCGCTGAATAGTGTGAAAACGCAGAAGAAAAAGGCCGTGCACCTTGTGTCATCAGAAACGCTAGAAGACACACTGACGAAGCTTGCAGCATCAAAGGGGGAGCGTGACGCAACACTCATGATGATAGGGCGCAACCATGCCAGTAAACCAGAGGGATTTTCATCATGGCAAGCGCGTTGGCCATCGCTCAATATTGTGTTTGTTACGGCACATGCGAGCAAAGGATTAGAAGCAGATTTTACGTTTTTACTCGATGTTAACGAGGGCGTATTCCCAGCAAAAGGGCAAAGCGAAGGGCTAGAAGTGGCGATGCTGTCTGTTGACGGGGAAATGGAACATGCCGAAGAGCGTCGGCTTTTCTACGTGGCGCTGACCCGAGCGCGGCAAGAGTGTTGGATTTTCTGCCATCCAGAAAAGCCATCTGTATTTGTTAAGGAGCTTTGGCAGGGAGATTATCCCGTGATGTCAAAGTTACCCAAAAAAGCGCTTGAGTTCGAACAAGCGCCGCCTGCTATCGAACAGTCAGCCATGTCGGAATAGACGAGAAGGAACAAGACAAGGCTGAACAAGCCAAAGCTTAATAAGACAAAGTTTAATAAGACAAAGTTTAATAAGACAAAACCAATTGGCCCTAAGGTTAGCTCGCGTGGGCGGTTTGCATACCTTCATCGGCAAACTGTGCGGCTATCTCAACAAACTGATGTTCACATGCTAGAAATGCGTCAACCACAGCAGGGTCAAAATGGCTTCCTTTGCCCTGCAAGATGATCTCCTTGGCCTTTTCATGACTAAACGCGGGTTTATAAACCCGTTTTGAGATCAAGGCATCGTAGACATCAGCCAGTGCCATTAAGCGGCCTGACAGCGGAATTTTTTCCCCCGCCAGCCCGAGAGGGTAACCAGAACCATCCCATTTCTCATGATGCGTTGCGGCAATTTCTTGAGCAAAACGTAAGAAGGCAATGCCCTCAACGCTTTTCTCTGTCATCGACAACGCATCCGCACCTAACTGAGCATGTGTCTTCATGATGACAAATTCTTCGTCAGTCAGTTTGCCCGGCTTGAGCAAAATGGCGTCCGGAATGCCGACCTTTCCTACATCATGAAGAGGTGCTGACTTGTAGAGCAGATCAATCGTGTCGTCACTGAGGTAGGCCGCATATTTGCTTTGTCTACGCAATGTGTAAGCCAGTGCGCGAACATAGTTTTGCGTACGCAGAATATGGGCGCCAGTTTCGTTGTCTCGCACTTCTGCCAAAGTAGAAAGGCCAATAATGGTGGCATCTCGAGTGCGGTTTATCTCGTCGTAACTGGTGTGTAGATCAATCAGCATTTTGTTTGTGTAATACGCAATAACGCCTAATTCTCCTGCGTGGTTTGAAGGCAGCCTTTGCTCTAATTGCCCGTCAGCTGCGAGCACCATGACGTGGGTTTGACGTTCCAATTGCTGATGAATCAAACGCGTCGCGTTTTTTGAAATGACGGCGATATAACCCAAAACCACCAGTGCAACAAAGACAAACTCTTTAAGAATGCTATCAATGTCGGCAATGGCAGGTTTGTGTTCAGTATGCTCAACCAGCCAAAGTAAATCTTTAGTGACAACCAGCCCAAGCAGCACCGTTACCATCACGACCAAAAACATGGCGCCCAAACCAATTTGGCCAGCTAATGGGGTGAACTTTTGTGGCGCATTGTTTTCGTTAGTTGAGGTGGCAGACTTGTAGCGTGCATTATCAATGGCTAAGTCTAGGCTGATCACGATTCCAAGCAACGTTATGCCAAGCGCCACTTTGAGATTACTGTCTAAAGGAAAGTTATAAAGCGTGCCATACCATGTGGCAAAGCCAATACCAGCGAGCGAGAAAATAGCGACGTTTGTCAGCAAGCTTGCTTCTGCGTGATATACCGCACGAAGTATCAAGCGAACAAAAAAGAGCAGAATAAACACGGTGGCGGATTGAATAAGCAAAACCGCCGTCGGTAACGAATCGATGAATGGGCAAACTTTTGCACCATATAAAGTAAAAACAATGACCGCGACAATGTAGTGAATAGCAGCTCTTTTTGGGGACTGCTCAAATGAAGTTTCAGTCATGTCCGCTTTCTCTCTCTCTCTCTGTTTTCAATGGTTGTGGGTGAGTGCCCAATATGTCTTTATCAGCGCTTAATACCGCACTGCATCGTTGTTCTTCCTGCCAATAACTCTGTCACTAATACATGAAAATGAAACGGTGCATTGCCAGCCAGCATTTGTTGCTCGGGTTTCACAAGGGCATCTTTTGTTAGTGTGCCAAAGGTGCTGAAAACGTCTGAGGATGATTGGTTTGTCACCGCAACACCAAGCTTTGCGCATACGGTGAGGTTATTCATTAGTGATAAGCGCATTGTATTTTCGTTAGTATCACTGACACCCAATATGGCAAAGTAATCACCTTCTCGCAGCCAGATTTCTCCGTTGTGAATGACGAGTTTTTCTCCATCATTCATGTCCGTCCAAGGATCTTCAAATCCTAAGGTTTCGAGCACGTCTTTCATATTTTGAGGCGCAGGATAATGCAATTGCTGTGCACTTATCGTAGGCACAATAAATAGCGGCCAGATCGCAATACTAACCGCCATTAGCCATGGAAGATTGAGACGTTTTGTTACGTTTATAGCCAATACGCACCACGTATATTTCATATCGCTGAATAGTGTAAGTGTAGACATCTGATTCACTAGCTTTATAAAACTATAAAAATGAATCAGATGTTTCTCTTATGTTCTGGGTCACAAAAGCCAATAAAAGGCGCATTAGCAGTTCTTCATCTTTGTGTTAAATATGAATAAAATCTTTAAATTACAATATGAAAGATGAATTTTATTTGTTGAAAATTGGCACCATTCACATTGAATTTAACTGAACTCTTGCCTATACCTAACTGTGAGAGAAAGTGTTTTTGTTGAAAGCCAAGAGTAATTGGTGTGTAAATTTTTCCGACATTTTGGCGAAAATGATCATTTACGCGTGAAGAACGCGAGCATTGAACATCATCTAAGTGTATTTCCGGCGAGGGATATTAATGAATACAAACTCAGCACCAGCGAAGAAGCCGCCGGCTCGACCGAGAGAACGCGTGATCATGGGACTTCAAGCCATGGACTTCATTCAGCATGGCACTGAAGCGTCGCTTGAAATTGTAACCCCATTGGGTCAACACCTTAATTTTAAATCAAATTTTATTGGTTTTGATGATCAGCAACACATCTTTTTCACTATGCCGAGACTCACCAAAAAAGATTATGAAGAATTCTTCATGGAAGGATTCAATGTAGACATTGAGGGGATCTCTGAGCAGGGGGAAGGTGCGTTAATACGTTTTAGAACGCGCATCGCGCATGTCGTTTTACGACCTATTCAAGTGCTCGTTTTTCCAGTACCTCAGCAGGCAAAATTGGTTCTGCTCAGAAATGAAGTTCGTTATGAGCTGCGGTTACCCGGTGACATTCAACTTTCGAATCGTAAGTTGGGCGTGATATTGACAGATGTATCGTCCGGGGGTTGTGGCTTTAGTTATGACGCCATATCTCCCGAATTTGATGTTGACCAAAAGATTGTTCTCGAGGTTGTTAACAAGGCGAATGGCGATACCTACGCATTGAGTGGTGGAGTGAAGAATGGTCGAACCAAACGCGGTAAACAAACCTATGGGATGGTATTTGATGAACCCGGTAAGGCAAATTGCCGACGACTCCTTTCGACCCTGATTTACGACGGCACCAAATACGTGTTCAAAAATCCTAAAAAAGATGCTGGTCCAGGTGCAAGCTAACCGCTAAAAACTCACCATAGAAGGTGATTAAAAGACAGCAGAAAGCACCGAACACTCACGGTGCTTTTTTTTATGGAATTCGCAAACAAGTTGGCGATTAAAATGGGAGATACATGCTTTGAATCAAATATTTAATAAAAGATGTCTCATTTCTGATTACACGCTAGATCTTGTCTAAACTTAGCAAAGACCCTAATAAATCAGATATATCCATGACTGACATAAATGTTGATAACCACTTTGTGACCGCTGCTGTTGTGGCTGCTGAATTGTATAAAGCACGTGAGATTGCAAACGATATATCGTTGACGGCTAGCAATGCCCGTGCACTTGCTTTACGTGCAGGTCAAGGTGCAGCTGGTTTTCGTGCTATTACAGATTTCATCGATCAGCTTGCTGACACAACGGTTAAAACATCAGATGTCATCAACTTAAAAGCGGTCACCATTAGTCGTTTGGCGACAGTTGCTGTACGCAGCGAGCGAACCATCGACCGATTTATGCAGGCGGCGACAATAAGCCGAGAGTCAGAATTTGTTCAAAGCATTATCGATCCTATCGAACAGATGAAAGCAGAACACGCAAAAGTGCTTCGTCATTTTCACCGAGAAGTCGCACAGTTGTCAGAGCTACTTGAAAGCCTTGCTCGTGAAATCAAAACCGCGTCTGTCCTATCCGCCATGTCGCGTGTTGAGGCGTCGCAGTCAGGTAAGAAGTTTGAAGAAGGGCTCAATGTGGTTGCAGACAATGTCTCCACAGCAGCAGAGCGCATCCAGGTTCATATTATGCTTTCTCAATCGCTTTGCCGCGAATTGTCAGACGATTACTACTAGACATAGGCAGTGTGAACCCCATTTACAACGGCAACCATGTCCCGGAGACAGGCTGAAATGATCACAAAAGAAATATACTCTGGCGAAACGCATCAATGGTTTATGTTTGGTCGGGATCCGTCTAAACCTGAAAAAATCATTGATACCAACCAGTACATGATCCGCACACCGAAGAGTGCCTTGTTGATGGATCCCGGTGGTATGGAGATATTCTCTGCCATGCTCGCGTCTGTGGTGAAACAAGTGCCAATCACACAAATCCATCATTTGTTCGCGTCTCATCAGGACCCCGATATTATTTCCTCTCTCGGGTTATGGGATACGGCTTTGCTCGACACTAAATTGCATGCACCTTGGTTGTGGGAAGGGTTTATTCGTCATTTTGGTATGCAGAACATTGAGTACGCGCCCATTGCTGACGAAGGGGGCCGTTTGGTTATCAATGGTGTGGAAGTTCAGTTCATTCCCGCGCATTATCTTCATGCATCAGGCAATTATCATGTGTATGATCCGGTTGCAAAAATCCTCATGAGTGGTGATGTTGGTGCTGCTTTGGAAGATGACGATGCGCCACTTGAAGTGGAAGATTTCGAAGAGCACATTCCGAAAATGCACGGATTTCACCAGCGCTGGATGCCGTCGAATGAAGCAAAAAATGATTGGATACGACGCGTGCGTTTGTTAGATATTGATATGATGTGCCCGCAGCATGGACGTGTTTTCACGGGTGACAATGTGGGTAAGTTTCTAGATTGGTTTGAAGATCTTAATGTAGGTATCGCTATCAAGTAGCGATCAGGGATCATATCTTGAAACTAGCAAAGAGTGCATTGTGCACTCTTTTCTGTTTTATTCACGTCTCTATTTTGTATTTATTCTCTAAAAACAAGCAACAAGTTAAGGGCTTCACCCGCATCGACTTGATGGTTAATGGTGTCATCGAAGAAGTGATTAAACTCGGCCAATCTTGGATCATCGCTATTGATATGATGAAATCCCATACTCCAGTTTTTGAATTGTCTGTCTGGAATGGTTTTGCGCATTAACTCAACCACGGAATAATGGCGGTGATCTTTACAGATAACCTTAAAAAGTGGTTCGAGTACTTCTTCTTCGCCTTCTATCACTTGAATGAAATCACCGTCCTTGTACAGAAGCATGCCTGTTACGTTGTGTTGCTCATTGTTTTTGCGGATGGCCTCCAACATATTGGAGAGTTCCAGATCAGTGAAAGGGTGCTCTGCACTGCTAATATAAACAATCTGCTTTAACGTATTACTCATCGCCACCTCCACAATTCACGCATCTAACAATTCTTTCTCATAAGTATGTATTAAAAATGAAAAAATGCATGACTGTTGGCGACTAAATGAAGGGTTCAATGTAAAGCACCTTACTTGTGATGTCGTGCCCATTGAGAAAGTTAAGCCAACGGATTTGATGTGGCTGTAATTTGTCACCCGGACCTTTAATTTCCACAAACTGGCAACAACCATCCTTCACCATAAACAAGTCAGGATGTCCGGAGCGGTTGGATTTCGTATCAAATAGCATTCGATTCAAACAGGCAATGATCTGTTCACATGTAAGTGTTGAACAGGCCGCTTCAACTAAGGTTCTATCAACCATACCCCAGTGTACCCATTCGTTTGCTATACCTTCTTTCTCATCGTAAATATCCAGTACTGAATAGCTGCCCTTGGAAAAATCGGTGATCCGATCATCGATCAATGTCTTTCTTTGGTTTGCAAACTCAGGGGAATACATGTCTCTCGGAGATCGCTGAAAGGGATTCAAAAATGCGCCTTTAATCGGGGCGAAGATGATATCCCAGAACACCAGACCAAATAGGGCATTGAGCACGGCATTTTCGCAGAACCAGACTTTCCAGCCTTGAGATTCAAATTCATTCGCCGCAAGTCGTTCAACGCGCCCTTCAAGGGTGAGTGAAAGCGTCTCTATTGCATATTGCCTGGTCGCTGAGGGCGGAATGTGAAAAGGCAAACTGAGAGGGGGAGCTTTCTTTGCGAGCTGTCGAGCAAGGCGTTCAGCAACGTCTTTTTCATCTTCGGTGATGGGGTGTTCGAGCATCGAGGCGACAGTCTGACTGGCTGAATGAAAGTCTTCCAGTTTGATAGCCATGCGGGCGAGACGTTCGCGAGCTGGAGGTAAGTTTGATTGTGAAAATATAGAAGTGGCGGCTGTAAAATCTCCGATGCGTTCTGCATCACGCGCTAAACGATTGGCTAGCCTGTTCCATTTTTTTGCGAGAGGGAGCCAAGATGGCTTCTTTGGCAGCGAATTGACCAGTTTTAGCGCTGAACGAATGTCTTTTATTTCGGTATATTGCCAGTAGTCATCACTGAGTGTCGATAAAAATAGCCAATCTTCTACTTGGTCTCTGGAGTTGAACAGTCTGTCGGCATAAAGAAGTGGTACGCTCTCGAAGCGATAAATACCTAGGTCACTTAAAACAAATTGGCTGAGGTCTTGTCGAGAGTTGCCAAAGTACAACAACAGAAAAATAGGCAGCACATCGTGAGACATACATAAGCAGTCTGTGTCTAGTGGCGGGATATTGTCGTCTTCCGCTAGTAATTCCAAAATGGTGACGACTAGTTCGCTTTTCTTAGCGGATGCTTTGAGTGAATGCGCGGAGAAATGCTCAAGCAATTCTGGCTTTGTCATCAGTTCCGCAGCGATGACAAAGGGAGGCGTGCGAGTCACGGTGATAACACCGTGTTTAGCGAGATCGCGAATAGCGCTGTCAATGTCGTCGATTTCTTCGTAGTGCAGTTTGTCGCGGCGAAACCAGCAGCCTTTGCGCGACAATAAACGCACAGTGAGCAGCTTGGCGTCTAAGGGAAGCGAAGTAAAGGTAAGTAGCCAGCGTTGCTCTGTTTGGGTCAGCAAGTCGCGATAACGCGTCGATACGATGTCGATAATAGAGTGGAAATTATCGAGATAGTAGTGAGGTGACAAAACGGGCGGGGCGGCGTATTGGCGATGCATAAAGGAATGTTCGATCTAATTCGACTGTGCTGATTATGGCAGGCGATGGGTGCAGTATTCAATTGAATGTGGTTTATTTGATTTTGAAAGAGGTTTGTTTTTTTTGATATTTTTACGTTTAATCATGGGGTTATTTGTCCTTCTTACGTTCAATGTGTTAGCGAACACATCGGTAAATGCAATCAACAGCACGCTACCAATCAAGGCTGCAGATTGTCTGATTGTTGATGGTGATGGCAACATTTTGATGATCGATGAGGTAATCAGTGGGAAATACTCCATTCCCGGAGGCTCTATCATCGGCGATGAAACACCGCAGATGGGTGCAACAAGAGAAGTGTTTGAAGAAACCGGGTTGCATGTCGATATTGGCGACATGATCGCGCGTACATACAACTCAGCCATCTTTGCTTGTACCTTGAAAACACCCACTCCCTATTTTATTGATGAAAATAGTCGACGTGTACTGATGGCTTGGTCTGCGCCCCATTTTGGTAAAGAAGTCACCCGAGTTTTGCTGCTACCCAATACGCCAGCCGTTCGCAGCAACTATCGATTCCCTGAGCACAAATGGATGTTTCCTCAATGGGTACCTTTAGTGGCCCCAAGTAATTTCGAGTTCTCTCCGGGAGAATCTGAGAATTTGACACCGTTTTATCGCAGTCAATTGAGTGCACTTCAGTCTTTCCACGATTACCGAGCGGGGAGTCGCGCCTTCACGCGTTTCACGAATGCCATTGTGGCCGCGGGCAGTCTGATAACACCGCTTTTCTTTATCTTATCTTTGGTTTTTATCCGTGCTTACCACGGTCATCGCGCGACACTGATCTATGGTGCGGGTCTATTCGCTGTCGCTGTATTTACTTTGCTAATGACAACGATTATCGAAGTACCTCGTCCTTATTTTATCGACCCAGTCTTTGGTGAGCATGATACGTTGGGTTACACGCTGCCTGGCAGCATGGTGGCACTAGCTACCTTTATGTTTAGCTGGTTATTAGTGAGCTGGGATAAAGAAAAACATCCACGTGGAAGAAAAAGGCTCGCACTAGTATGCGCAGCGTCAGTTTTGCTAGTGAGTGGCAAAGTCATGATTCAAGGTGAACACTATCCGTCGGATGTGTTGGTTGGACTCCTCATTGGCCTAAGCACGAGCTTTGCGCTGCGCCAGCTTAGAAACTGGCGATTTGCTAACCGGACGAGAGTGCTAACCTCCGCTAGATTTTGGCTGCTCTCGTTTGTGTTTGCCGCTGTGTTGGGTTTATGGGTCCATAAACCACACATCATTTATGTCTCTGCAATGTGTTTAGGCACATATTGCTCATTACTTTGCTTAAAGATCTATCCGATTTACGTTTCTGCGGTTAGACGTCATGCGAAGGCGACATTTTTTGTTATAGCGTCGGTGGGTGTGCTGGTGCTGATACTCATGGATAACATCATGACGGCGAAATACGCGGTCAATGAAGTGATCGTTGCATTGAACTGTGCAACAGGCTGGGCCATCGCGGTTTGGATTTTGGTCGTGACGCCAAGAGTTTTCCGTCAAGTCATGCGGTAGAAACCAGGGAGTAGAAAACAGCATGTCTTTTCTGCCCCTAAGTTGTGTGTTTTCAGCCGCTTTTCCTCCGGTGAGGGTTGCATTTCCACTTTGATGCACCTCACACCTGAGGTAAAGTGATGTCCATCGAATTCAACGCAATCTGCCAGCAACCGTAAGGAACCACGGTGCATTTACTGGCCTCAGGGAGCATGATGTTACCAGCACTTACCCACCAGCATATTATTGAACCTGTCGTTGGGCGCTATCTCGATGCGCTCAAAAATAAGGGATTTCAAGGTGATGTAGAGACTTTCTACGCTAGCCGACTTGCGGTTGCGACAGATAACTCTGTTTATCAGTTATTGCCGCAAGCGGTTGTTTTTCCAACGTCTATTCAAGACTTGTCTTTGATTGGCTCGCTATGTAAGGACGACGAATTTAGTGATATTCGTTTTTCAGCACGCGGGGGTGGTACGGGTACAAATGGTCAGTCGCTGACACAACACATTGTCGTTGATATGTCTCGCCATATGCGGGAAATCCTCGAAATCAACGTTGATGAAGGCTGGGTACGAGTACAGGCGGGTGTGATTAAAGATGCGCTCAATGATGCGCTGAGACCCCATGGATTCTTCTTCTCTCCTGACCTTTCTACCAGTAATCGCGCCACTGTCGGCGGTATGATTAATACCGATGCTTCAGGTCAAGGTTCTCTGCGTTATGGCAAAACTTCCGACCATGTTCTCGGGCTTACCGCGGTGTTGGCTGACGGTTCTATGCTGGACACTAGCAGGCTTTCAATCGATGCAATTGCGTCCAGTGGCCGACAGGATTTTGCAGGCCATGCGTTAAGAACCGTCTCGGAAATTTGTCGTTCAAAACGTGCAGACATTGACGCTAAGTTCCCGCCGTTGAACCGTTTCCTGACGGGGTATGATCTCAAAAATGCCTATGAGCCAGAAAACGACACGTTCGATATCGGCCGTGTACTTTGCGGCGCAGAAGGCTCGCTGGCCTTTATTGCAGAAGCCAAACTAAACATCACCCCAATCCCGAAAGCGCGCACTCTGGTCAACGTGAAGTACGACAGCTTCGACTCTGCGCTGAGAAGCGCACCAGTGATGGTTGAAGCGAATGCTTTGTCGGTAGAAACCGTTGATTCTCGCGTCTTGAACCTTGCTCGCGAAGATATTGTCTGGAACACAGTAAAAGAACTGCTGACTGATGTACCCGGCAAAGTGATGCAAGGCATTAATATTGTCGAGTTCGCCGGCAATGATATTGAAGAGATTGCTGCCCAAGTTGCTGCGCTAACAGAACGCTTAGATGTGTTTGTTCAGACGGGCGAGCAAGGCGTGATTGGTTATCAGGTTTGTGATGATTTGGCTTCTATTAATCGCATCTACAATATGCGCAAAAAAGCCGTTGGTTTACTGGGTGCAACGAAAGGTGCAGCCAAACCTGTCGCGTTTGCCGAAGATACCTGCGTTCCTCCTGAAAACCTTGCCGATTACATTGTTGAGTTCCGTGCTCTGCTCGATAGTTATCATCTGGATTACGGCATGTTTGGTCACGTTGACGCGGGTGTACTGCATGTACGTCCTGCGCTTGATCTGTGTGACCCTGAACAAGAACGCTTGATGAAGGCGATTTCCGATCAAGTGGTCGCGCTGGTGGCGAAATATGGCGGCCTGATGTGGGGTGAACACGGCAAAGGTTTCCGTTCAGAATATGGGCCTGAATTTTTCGGCGACGATCTGTTTAACGAACTGCGCAAAGTCAAAGCGGCGTTTGATCCCGACAACCGGATGAACCCAGGTAAAATTTGTACCCCGTATGACAGCACTGACACCTTAGTTAGAGTGGATGGAGACAAACGTGGCGCGTTAGATCGTCAAATCCCTGTGGTAACCCGTGATAGCTTCCGTCAAGCAATGGAATGTAACGGTAATGGGCTTTGCTTTAACTACGACACCAGTTCGCCAATGTGTCCGTCGATGAAAATTACCTATGACCGTCGCCACTCGCCAAAAGGCCGTGCAGGCATTGTGCGTGAATGGCTGCGGCTTCTGGCCGAACAGGGTGTTGACCCATTGGTGATGGAAAAAGAGTTAAGCGAAAAAACGCCATCAGTACGTCAAATTGTCGCTCGCTTCAAAAACACATGGCTAGCAAAAAAAGACGATTACGACTTCTCGCACGAAGTCATGGAAGCGATGAACGGTTGCTTAGCGTGTAAAGCCTGTGCAACGCAATGTCCGATAAAAGTGGATGTTCCAAGTTTCCGCTCTCGCTTTATCAATCTGTATTACAGCCGTTATCAACGTCCGGCCAAAGATTACTTGGTGGCAAACATTGAATCTATGTTGCCTTGGATGGCGAAAGCGCCAGTGATTGTAAACACCTTTACTCAACCAAAATGGGCGCAGGCTGTAACCAAAAAAGTGGTGGGTTATGTCGATGCGCCTGCTTTGTCAGTGCCTACGCTGATGGAATCTTTGGATGGTCACCATGCCACCAAGTTTGATTTGCAATGGTTGCAGGCATTGAGCGATGAAGAACGTTCGCGTTATGTACTTATTGTTCAAGACCCATTTACCACGTTCTATGAAGCGGATGTGATCCGTGACTTGGTGAGCTTGGTTGAGAAGCTAGGTAAAAAGCCGATGCTATTGCCATTCAAACCTAACGGCAAAGCACAGCATATCAAGGGATTCCTGAAGAAGTTTGCCAAAACCGCGTCGAATACGTCTGAGTTTCTTAATCAGGTAGCAGGGCTTTCTATCCCAATGGTGGGCGTTGATCCTGCTCTTGTGCTTTGTTATCGCGATGAATACAACGAAGTGCTCGGTGACAAGCGTGGTGATTTTTCAGTGCTGACAGCCCATGAGTGGCTGTTGGATGAAATCACACATCTGCCAGAAAAAGAACATGCCGACACTGACGCGTGGTATTTGCTTGCCCACTGTACCGAAAAAACCAAACTGCCGAATGCAGAAGCAGAATGGGGACGTATTTTTGCGCACTTTGGCGGCAAGTTAGAAGCAGTACCCGTGGGTTGTTGCGGCATGGCTGGCACCTATGGGCATGAGTCGGATAAGCTAGAAAACTCTAAGGGCATTTATGATTTAAGCTGGAAACCTCGTCTGGAGTCATTACCGCATTCACGCTGCATGGCGACAGGCTATTCGTGCCGAAGTCAAGTGAAACGATTTGAACATAAAAAGCTGTTTCATCCCGTGCAGGTGCTGTTAAAGCTCGTTTAAATCGTCATAACTTAAGTCATCATAACAATTGATAATCGAAGGGAGCATTGCTCCCTTTTTTTCGGCTGTGTTCTGAACAATAGTGAGCACGTCTTAATAGTTGGGCGAGGCTTATTCTTCCAACTGATAGTCTTAGCAATAACAATTTCCTCTCTAGGAAAGGAGTTGCTATGAGTAAGCTTCAGCCACACATCACGTTTCATGGTGTTTGCCGCGATGCATTGTCGTTTTATGAAGATGCTTGGAACGGAAAAATCACCACATTGACCACGTTCAATGACTCTCCGGTTGAATTCCCGTCGCATATTCTAAGTCGAATTATGCATGCCGAATTCGTTTCACCAGAAATTCGCTTTCTCGCATCGGATGGGTTGGATGACTCATTGGCCCAAGGGTCAGGCGATGTAGCGTTTCATGTGTCGTTTGACGATGAAAGGCGACAGAGCGAAGTGTTTCTGTCTCTGTCAGAGATGGGGCAAATTATCATGCCACTGGATTATACCTTCTGGGATGTGCGGTTTGGCATCATCATCGACAAATATGGTGTTCGGTGGATGTTGAGTTGCCCTGCAGACAGCAGCGATTTTCCAACATAATTGCAGATAACAGATAACAGATAACAGATAACAGATAACGGATAACAGATAACGGAAGCCCCAGTCTCGCTGGGGCTTTGTTTTATCTTAATGTGTTCATTGTCATATCGAGCAGGGCATTAAAGATTCATGTTTTAATCTTCGTTAGGGCTAAGCCAGCGATAAACAACACCTGCAATCACAGCGCCAATCATCGGTGCTACCCAGAACATCCAAAGCTGATCGAGTGCCCAATCACCGACAATCAGAGCAGGCCCAGTACTGCGCGCCGGGTTTACCGAGGTGTTGGTCACTGGAATACTGATTAAGTGAATAAGGGTCAGTGACAAACCAATGACCAAGCCAGCAAAACCTGGGTTAGCGAGTTTGTGTGTCGCACCCATGATGACAATCAAGAACATAAAGGTCATTAGCACTTCGGTAATAAAGCCTGACATCATGTCAAAGCCACCTGGAGAGTGTGCGCCATAGCCATTAGAAGCCAGCCCACCCGCGAGATCGAAGCCTGGTTGACCGCTAGCAATGATGTACACGGTGAATGCGCCCACAATGCCGCCTGCGACTTGAACTATAATGTAAGGGAGAAGTTCGCTGGTGGGGAAGCGACCACCAGCCCATAAGCCAACAGATACCGCGGGATTTAAATGACACCCTGAGATGTGACCAATGGCGTAAGCCATGGTGACCACGGTTAAGCCGAAAGCGAGCGCTACGCCCAAGAAGCCAATACCGAGGTCTGGAAAAGCCGCTGCAAAGACGGCGCTTCCGCAGCCACCGAGCACTAACCAGAATGTACCAATGAACTCTGCTGTAAGTTTTTTCAACATATCACAACCTTCTTTTACTCAATGTTATGGAACGGCGGAATGTTAATCACCCAAGGTGCGCTAGAGCTTGCACCTAGTAAGTGATTTAAACCTAGCACATTATTCTAAGTGTGCAGTGAAAGCCGTCTTCCCACATGTTTACACCCGCCAAAAGCACTTATGACTTAGCGTCAAGGTTTTGTGTCACAAGTGAGTGAGTAGGGTGTCAATGTCGCAGCGATTGAACTAGTCATCGCTGTGGGAGGGTATATGTGTTACTTTTGAAAAATCAGAGAGTTGGCTAAAGAGGCGATTAAAATGATTAAAGTTGCGATTATTGGTGGATTAATCATTGTTGGCATATTGGCTGCGAAATTTCTTGATGAAAAGGCACAGAAAAAAGTCGTCATTGGATTGTGTGTTCTCGTGGCGGTTGCAGCGCTGAGTTTGGTGATCTCTGAACTAATACGATGATGGTTAAGCCCATCGGAGTAGAAAAAAAAGCGAACCATAAGGTTCGCTTTTTTGTGTTTCTTTATCGGGCTGCCGAGCGGCTTCTGTTGCCGGATGGGCGATTTTTAGCACCACTTGGTCTTGAGCTCGTTGGTTTAGAAGCTCCAGGCTTCGAACCTGCTGGTCTAGAGCCGTTTTGCGGCTTGCTAGCGCCTTGAGCCTTTGGCTTGCCTGAAACCGGTCGTTGACCGTTTCCAGCTGGCTTACCTTTTGCTCCCTTGCCTTGACCCTGAGGTTTACGAATATCAGGTTGGTTAGGGTGCTTAGTGGCAAAGCGCTTCGTGCCAGGACGGTTCGAACCACGACGCTGTAAGGCAGCCATTTCTGCTTCGCTACCTTCACGCGGGATCAAACACCCTTCACGATCTCCGATCAGGTGTCGCTTGCCCATGCTGGTGAGGGCTTCACGAATGATTGGCCAGTTGGCTGGGTCATGATAACGCAACAGCGCTTTGTGCAGACGGCGCTGAATTTCACCCTTAGCAACAAACAACTCTTCACGCTTCTTGTACTTCACGCGTTTCAGAGGATTCGTCTCAGAGTGATACATCGACGTTGCGTTACACATTGGCGATGGATAGAAATTCTGCACCTGATCGCACTGGAAATCGTTCTCTTTGAGCCACAGTGCAAGATTCAGCATGTCATCATCGGTACAGCCAGGGTGTGCCGCGATGAAGTACGGGATTAAATACTGCTTTTTACCCGCTTCTTTAGAATATTTCTCGAACAACTCTTTAAAGCGATCATAAGCGCCCATACCGGGTTTCATCATCAGATCCAGCGTACCTTTTTCGGTATGCTCTGGAGCGATCTTCAGATAACCCCCTACATGGTGAGTCACCAATTCTTTCACATACTCTGGTGATTCAATCGCAAGGTCATAACGAACACCTGAAGCGATAACCACTTTCTTCACGCCAGGCAACTCACGCGCAGAGCGGTACAGATCAACGGTGTGTTTATGGTCTGTGTTTAATTTCTCACAGATTTTTGGAAACACACACGACGGTCGACGGCAGTTTTGCTCTGCACGAGGATCAGAACAGCCAAGGTGATACATGTTCGCCGTTGGGCCACCAAGGTCGGAAATCACGCCAGTAAACCCAGGTACCTTTTCACGAATGTCTTCAATTTCGTTCAGGATAGATTCCTTAGAACGGTTTTGAATAATGCGACCTTCGTGTTCGGTAATCGAACAGAATGAACAACCACCAAAACAGCCACGCATGATGTTGACCGAGGTTTTGATCATTTCATACGCAGGAATTTTTGCGTCGCCGTATTTAGGGTGAGGGACACGTGCGAAAGGCAGGCCAAACACATAATCCATTTCTTCAGTCGTAAGAGGAATCGGTGGAGTGTTGACCCAAAGTTCACGTTCGCCGTGTTTCTGGATGAGTGCGCGCGCCGAATATGGGTTGGCTTCCAAATGCATGACGCGGCTTGCGTGTGCATAAAGGACTTTGTCGTTGACCAGTTTTTCGAAAGAAGGCAAACGAACATAACTGTTTTCAGCATCATGACGTGGCGGGCGAACCATGATGGGTTTCGGTTCGTCGTCTTTTTTGGCCTCGCAGGCCGTTTCAGTGGCATACGGGTTAGGCAGAACCATAGACTTGCCCGGCTTGTCGATGCGTGAGCTATCAACTTCCGTCATTTCTTCTGGTGCATTTTTCAGCATCACGGCTGTGCCGGCGATGCGGCTCATGCTTGCTGCGTTTTCGCCTTTTGCAAAGCGATGGGCAACTTCAACCAATGCGCGTTCAGCATTACCAAACAGAAGGATGTCAGCTTTCGAATCGCACAAAACCGAGCGACGGACTTTATCTGACCAATAGTCATAATGCGACAAGCGGCGAAGACTTGCTTCGATGCCACCCAGAACAATAGGCGTCTCTTTATAGGCTTCTTTACAGCGTTGGGTATATATCAATACTGCGCGATCGGGACGCATGCCGCCTTTGTTATCAGGCGTGTAGGCATCGTCGTGACGAATTTTTTTGTCTGCGGTATAGCGGTTTATCATGGAATCCATGTTGCCCGCGGTGATACCGAAGAAGAGGTTTGGCTGACCTAGCGCCATGAACGCTTTTTTGTCTTGCCAATCGGGTTGCGCAATGATGCCGACACGGAAACCTTGAGCTTCTAGCGTACGACCAATAACAGCCATACCAAAACTCGGGTGATCGACATAAGCATCGCCTGTAACAATAATAATGTCACAGCTGTCCCAACCTAGCTGATCCATTTCCTCTCTGCTGGTTGGCAGAAAAGGTGAAGTGTCATAACACTCAGCCCAGTATTTAGGGTATTCAAAGATGGGAGTGACGGAATTGCGCATTTTTTGACCTCTTTCTCGCAAGGCGGCAATTATAGCGGCTTGTAGAGAGGAGAGCCAGAAGGTTTAAACCCGTAGTTTTGCAGGGTTTTTGGCGGTATTGGGCTGCACTACCCGAAAATGCAGCCCATTTGCATTAGAATTTGTAGTTCACACCCAGTGAAAATAGATACTGGCTGGCGTTATAGAAATCAATATTTGAGTCAATGTTGTTGTAGCCTGCCAATGAAATGAGGGACAAAGGCGTGACATCAAAAAGCTCACCGTACTCATACGCGAGGAAGGCGCCGTATTCTTTGTCAGCACGTGTGGTACCAAAAACTGGATGATTCGCATCGTAGTCTCGAGCATGATATTTACCCGTTAGTACAATTTTATTTCGGCCAGCAAAGCTGAAATAGGAAAGCTCACCCCCTAGCGATTGGTAAGACATTGCATCGCCTTCGGCTTCATGATCGTAGTAAACAAACGCGGGGGCGATACCCAATCCGCGACCGAGGAACTGACGGTAGCTGACCTTTGAATATAAGGTGTCACCTTCACGGTTTAACTGGCTTTGTTCACTGAGTGTGAACCCTGCAGTCCCGCTTTGCTCGTCGTCGATCTCGGTTTGTGCGTAGGCGATGTCAATAGACAGCGGAGAGCCACCAATACTATTCAACTGTAAACGGTAAGCATTGCCAGATTTGTCTGTTTCAGATCGCGCTGCATCTGTTAAGTAAGGATTTGACCATACTTCTTCTGACAACACGGTGGGCAAATACGCCACCGTAACTTTAGTGCCAGAGGCCAATTCTTGCTTGTAGCCAATTTCCAAAGCAACCGTACCGACGGCAATATCTTCACGGGTCGTACCGACAAAAATTTGTTGATTAAGCCCTTCGCCCCAAGTGAAGGCTAACTTGCCCAGAGGCCCAAAAATGGTGTTCGTCTCACGATTTCCACTGCTGTTTAGCGGCGCGTTTGTTATGGCATCGCCACTGGTAGATAAATTGGAATCCGTGGATACCACACCGCCTAGCAGTGATATTTCGCCGCTGAGTCCGCCTCTTTCTGCCAGCCCAGCGTTAGCAAAAAAGGGCAGTACAATGAGACTGGTTAAAAGAGTGTGTTTAACATTCATGCGCGCAATGTCCTTTTGCTCTGACGATGTAAAGAGTCTGCCATCATAGCAAAGAGGATGGCTAGAAAAATAGTCATGAAAATCGATAAGTTAAAAATCTATTCAATGCGTTTTATTACTACGAACAGAACATTGGGAATCGATCATCACAGTTTGGCCATTAATTTGGTCAATACATCAATTTTTTGATTCGACAGTTGGCGATAGTCAAAATAGGGGCAAATAATGATGGGTAGCGTCGGGTGTCGGGCAAAGTCCTTGTCTAGCCAAACACATTGTTCTGCGATACCCAGTTTTTGAGCATGAGTTTTCCCAGCGATAATGTGGATACCGCCGCTGTCGGCCAATGTGAGCAGATCATGGCGGCCAAAATACAACGCTGCGTTGGAGGCTTGTTGAAGCAATGCTTCATCTCGGTACCTCTGCCATGTAGCAAAACCTTGTGGGCGAAGCGTTGAATGTTCGGGCAGCGCATATAGTAGCTTTGCATAGACGTTGAACACTTTGCGCCAGCCATTACCTCCGGCTTGCCCAATGGCGATTATGTCGCCATTAATGAGAGGTGTGTGGCTCCCAGTTAGAGGCATTTCGCCCCATAGTGCGTGCAGAGGCGGTGCTTTCTCTACATAGACATTGATAGAAGGGTTACCTGAGCCGAGCGAAAAAGCGTGCACTGTGTTCATCCTGCTATTTGTTCTCTTGTACGAAATCGATAAACGCACGGTCCGCCAATGATAAGTAACCGTGTTTTCGCCACGCCATGGAAATATCTAATGTTACGGGTTCTTCAAATGGAATGGCAATGAGTCCAGGTTCGTGCTGTGTCACCAATTCAAGCAAAGCGGTAATAGCAAAGCCATGACGAACAATGTTTAAGATCATCGCCAACAGGTTGGTTTCAAAAGAAAGGTTGGGTGTGATTTTATGGCTAGCACAGATACGGTCAATGAATTCGCGGTGAAAATAGCCTTTTTTGAACATCACCAACTCTTCATCAAAGAAGGCTTGAAAATTCATTGAGGTTTGTTCCGCCAGTGGATGATCGGCACTGGTGACGGCAACCATTTGCGAAGAAATCAAATGAGTTGTGTCCAATGCGGCAGGGACATCCTGACTGTGAATCACCCCAATGTCGAGTTCGCCATCGAGTAGCATTTGTCGGATTGACTGTGTCCCTGCTTCTACCACACTGAGTTTAAGATCTGGGTATTTGCTTTTAAAGCCCATCAAAATGGAAGGGAAGAAGTAAGAACCCAGCATGCCAGGCACGCCTACACGAACTTCGCCTTTTTGTAAGCCTCTAAGTTCTGCCATTTCGGTGTTGGCGTCTTCAACCATTCTTAATATGCGGTAAGCGTGGGGAAGGAGAGTTTGGCCTTCTTGCGTGAGGTGCACTTGGCGTTCGTTGCGGTCAAATAGATTGAGGCCGATATTGGTTTCTAATTTCTTTATCGCAATACTCAACGCAGGCTGGGCAATATTCAGCTTTCTGGCAGCGCGAGTGAAATTTTTCTGCTCGGCGACACTGACAAAATATCGAAGCTGTCTTAGATCCATGCTTTATGTGCCTTTTGATAGTCGATGTGAGTGTCAGAGATGGCCTATACCCAAGTATCTTGAGGTTGTTTGGGTATAGGTATAAAAAAAAGATCTCACTCCAATATAATTAATATACTTTATATATTACTGATAGGTTGCTAATTTCACAGTATATTGTGAAATCAGTAATGTAGAGCATGATCGAATTACAAACACCCGCTTACCGTAAAGCCGCATTTGCCTTATCTTTTGGCTCCTTTCTGGTGTTCTGTAACCTGTATTTGTTCCAGCCAATGCTTCCTGTATTTGCAGATGCCTTTGTCGTCACCGCAACGAAAGCGAATTGGCTTCTCGCCGCGTCCACGCTGGGCTTATCGATTAGCTTGTTACCTTGGGCGTTACTGTCTGAGAGAGTTGGCCGTCGCCCGGTGATGCTTGCGAGCCTATTTTTGATGCCAATCGTCGGTTTTGCGTCACTGTACGTGGACGCGTTTTGGGGGTTGGTGGTGCTCAGAGCGCTAATGGGTATTGCGTTGGCTGGCTATGCGGCGGTCGCGGTGGCGTATATGGCGGACGAGTTTAGCCCGACCGCGCTTGTGGTCGCGGTAGGTGGCTACATCAGTGCTAACTCGTTAGGTGGAATATTCGGTCGCTTATTCGGTGGTTTGTTCTCGGATTTTTTCGGGTGGCAGGGCGCTGTGATGGCAATGGCAATATTTACGGCCATTGGCATTTTGTTGGTCTGGAGTCTATTGCCTACTCAAACACGGTTCGTATCAACTAATACCTCGCTTATTGAGCAAACAAAAGTGATTGGTGAGCACGTTAAAACCCCCATATTGTGGGTTGCCATGATTATTGGTGGTGTGAATTTTGCCCTTTTCGTGAACATCTACTCAGTGACAACATTCAGACTGTTGGCAGCACCTTTTAACCTTCCTGTCGGTATTGCATCCGCTATTTTCATTTGTTATCTCGCTGGCACGCTGACCTCTCGGTTAAGCGGGCGCTGGGCGAACCGGTATTCACCGATTTCAGGCATGACTTTTGGCACCGTGGTGACATTGTTTGGGGTATTGATAGCCAGCGTAGAAACTCAAGCGACCGTGGTCATTGGCTTACTCATTGTGAGTGGCGGCGCGTTTTTTACACACTCATTGGCTTATGGGTGGGTGAGTCGACGCACAACGAAAGGTAAAGCCACTGCAACAGCACTGTATCTAGTTCATTACTATGTGGGTGGCAGTCTGGGTGGTTTCTATTTGATAGGGTGTTGGGAATATGCTGGGTGGTTCGCTGTCACGCTTGGGGCGATCTCATTGGCGGCTCTCAATCTTGTTTTGATTCAGACATTGGGCTCGCTGGAAAAGAAATGGCTGACTCAAACATCTGTCATTGAAGCAAAAAGAGCGAGTGATTAGTTGGCAGTCTCAAGCCAAGGGCGCTTATGTTTTTCCTGCACATCATCACAGCAGTGGTCAAACATGCGGCTGCAATCGCGACCGTTATGCTTTGCGTGGTACAAAGCAAGATCCGCTTTTTCAAGTAACTGGTGAAGGCTATCTTGTGTCGAAAGACTGGTACTAATGCCGATGGATGTTGTCACTCTGATTGGCTCAGACACACCTTCTACATCGATTGCCAGATCGCGAATATTACTCATGATCCTCGTGGCTACCAGTTGAGCGTTTTCTGCACTGCATTGCGGTAAAAAGAGAATGAATTCTTCACCGCCATATCGACCAAATATATCCGATTTCCGTAACGTTTCTTGCACGGTTTTGGTGAATGCTTGCAGCACCATATCGCCAGCGAAATGGCCATATTGATCGTTAATTCGCTTAAATTTATCAAGGTCCATCAACAGAACAGAATAGGGGCGTGATCGTGTGCGCGTATTCTCAATGTCGCGTTTCGCGAGGGTGAGCAACATGCGGCGATTGTATACCCCAGTAAGAGGATCAAGCGTCGCGTGACGGTATAAGCGAAGCATCATATGCAGCTTGGATGTTTGAGCCCAAATCACGAGAAAACCTACGACCGTTTGTAGCCAATAGATCGCAAAAGTATCTAAAGAGAGAAGAAATCCGCTCTGAAAATCAACGTAGATCTGTGTCAGTGCTGTGGCAAGGAGCAGTGAGAAAGACTCTCGAATAGATAAGGGAAATATCGTCAGCATAATGACATGCAGAAATGGCAGTAATGTGTAGCAATAAACGAACGTATTGATGGTGTGTGGATAACCTAACACATGATTAGCCAACAAATAAAAGACATTGATGCTCATGACCAAGGCGACTAATGCAATGCGGCAGTCGCGAAGAGAGTGACGTGAACGAACGATATGGGCAATGGTAAAAAGCGTGGCGGCGAGACAAATTCTAAGAATGGTCAGCGAGTAGCTGCTGGTATCAAGTATCAGGTTATCAACGGGTATCCATACGAGTGTTAGCGCCGCCCAAACATAACTAAGTGCAATAATGCGTGATCGCAGGTATGTCGCACGTGTTGTGTTGAAACTGGCAGCATGACGCTTTGCGCTCCAGAGTTCCTGAAGCGAAAGTTTAAAATGACGGTAGGATAACTCCATGTTTCCCCTGGTTTTCATTGACGCACGAGCCAGTGATGGGTATTAAGCAATTTTTTGAAGCGCATTCACAATATTAATACTTATAGTAAAACAGTTACATATGAATGCGAGTGAATGCAAAGTTATCATCAATAACTGTGAGGGTATCTACATTGTTATAGATATAAAGTGGCCTGATGCCTCACGGCGGTATTTGCGATAAAAAGTGGATTTTCAGGCGGTAGTATAAATTGGGTAACTCACGGTTGCTTGGGTATAATTGCCCGCATATATCCAATAGGTAGTAAAACAATGTACGAGTTATTGAGTTCGGTGGTGATGTCGGGTGCGTTAGGCGCCCAGTTTGTTTTGACGTTGGTATTGCTGAAAGGTGATATCTGTCCGGGGCAGCGCGGACGTCTGCATAAAGCGTTTTGGTTTCTGGTCGCCGCTTGGGCATTGGTTGTTCCATTTTCTCCATTTTCAGCGTTGCCATTTATTGCGTTAGGCATTTTTTCATTGCGTTCGAAATCAGGGAAAACTCGACTGTCTGGACCTATTCCTTTGTTGCTTTTGGCCAATGGCTTTGGTGCGTTGGCAGTGCTAATTTCAGCATGGCAACAAGGCATGTTTGTAGGGTTGCTGATGATTTCCCAAGTTGCTCTGGTGGGCGCTATCACGGGACATTGCTTGCTGGTTCGGGCGCGATCTCGTTTACAGGCATTTCACCGTATTCTTCCGGTTGCGGGTATTGTCGCTGCAATGTTGATGGCGTTGGTTATTGCAGTTGCCAGCACATCTATGCCGGAGGCGTCAGCCAATGCGTTAGTGACATCCGTGTTGACCAGTTTGGGCTTGGTGCTAGTGGGCGTGATAATTTGGACATTTCATTTGCTTCGTCAAACACCACCGCATTTACTGCAACTTTGTTGTGCGCTGATCGTCATTGGGGGGGCATCTGGCGTTGCCATGTCAGCACTCATCTGAGCATTTGCATGGCAACGGGTTGTCTCAGGCACAATAAAAGGCACGTGAAGTGCCTTTTTTGTGGCTGTTCACCTTAGGCGTCAACGCGAATATGACGTATCGCATCTAAAATACTTTCGAATAGGTTCAAAAGTGACCCACTGAAAACGGGAGTACGTGTATGGAAATCCACAACCTTGAGCATCTCGAAGGTGCGATCATGTTCGGCATCGTCAATGAGAAGTTGCGTTTAGAGTGCGATAGCCTCGACGACCTCTTGGCGCAATTTGAATTGGACCACCAATCTTTCCAACACAAACTCGATGAAATGGGATGTTACTACGATCCCGTTGTGAATCAGTTGAGGCAAAAATAGAGCTCAAGACGGTTAGCTATACCTTCTTAATCCCATCCAAATGGGTATGGCATTGATTGCGAGCGGTAGCAAAGAACGCTTTAAGATAGGGCCGTTGCGACTCCTGACTTCTTACCGCGGCATACAGTCGACGCCAAAGCCCTTTGCCGAGTGGCCTATCAACCACCAAACCCTGTCTTGAAAATTCACTAATGGCCCAATTAGGTAAGGCAGCTACGCCTAATCCAGCCGTTACCATTTGTATCAGCATCAAGGTGTTATCTGCAGATTTAAATTGAGCTGGCTCAACACCTGCAGGATGCAAAAAGTGCTTAACCACATCCATACGTTGTCGTTGCACCGGATAGGTCAGTAGGGTTTCTCCGGCAAGGTCTTCAGGTTCAATCACACTTTTTTTCGCCAGTGGATGCGTGTCGGCAAGAACAAGGCGCATTTCAAAATCAAACAGTGCCTCATAGTGAATTTCACTACGCGGGCTAATGTCTGAGGTAATCACCACATCTAACTCGCCTCCTGCCAATGCCGGTAGTGGTTCAAAGCCAAACCCAGAAGAAAAGTCTAACTTCACCAACGGCCAACTCATTCTGTATTCTTTTAATGCTGGCATAAGCCATTGAAAGCACGAGTGGCATTCAATGGCCATATGAAGCCGTCCCTGCGCATCTTCTTTCAAGGCTGCCAACTCTGTTTCAGCCCGAGCGAGGCGGGGCAAAACATCATCGGCCAACGCCAACAACACTTGTCCTTCTGCGGTAAATCTCACCGGGCGTGTCTTTCTCATGAACAGTGGCGAACCAATACGCAGCTCCAAATCCTTAAGCTGATGTGAGAGCGCCGATTGTGTCAGGCAAAGCTGTGTTGCTGTCGCCGTCAGCGAGCCTGTGTCGCGGAGAACGAAGAGGGTGCGTAGGTGCTTTACTTCTAACATGAATTTATCTCAACATCCGTTTGAGTAATTTGAGTTTGTTTTATGCACTCTAATCAATCAAGGTGGACATGTAAACATCTGGACGGCTAAAAAGGAGAGATAGCATGACCACGACACATATTTTGGGTTACCCACGCATCGGCAACAAACGAGAATTGAAATTTGCATTGGAGCAATATTGGAACGGTGAAATCAATCAACAAGGACTGTTGGATGTTGGTGCAACCATTCGTCATCATAACTGGCAAGTACAAAAAGATGCTGGCTTATCGTTTGTCACTGTGGGTGATTTCGCATGGTACGACCAAGTGCTTCAAACGAGCCTGACGTTAGGCCACATTCCTAAACGCCATCGTCACGGTCATCCTGATCTGGATACCTTGTTCCGTATTGCTCGAGGCAAAGCGCCAACGGGTTGCAGCTGCGCCGCGTCAGATATGACCAAGTGGTTCAATACCAATTATCATTACATCGTTCCTGAGTTCACTAAAGATGACGAGTTTTCCCTGAGCTGGAACCAACTGTTTGATGAAGTGAGCGAAGCGCAAAAATCCGGATACAAGGTGAAACCTGCCATTTTGGGTCCGATTTCTTACCTTTATCTAGGTAAAGAAAAAGACGACGATTTTAATCGTTTGGAACTGTTGCCACGATTGTTAGCGGTTTATCAGCAAATTCTCGCCAAATTGAAATCACAAGGTGTGGAATGGGTACAAATTGATGAGCCTATTCTCGCGCTGGAATTGCCAGACGAGTGGCGCAATGCCTACAAGCTTGCGTATCAAGTGATTGGCGGTGATGTGAAATTGCTTCTGACTACCTATTTTGAGTCTGTTGAGCATCAACTTGATGTAATTTCAGCGCTTAATGTCAACGGTCTTCACCTTGATGCGAATGTTGCGCCACAGCATGTCGATACCATTGTTGATGCCATACCTGATCACTGGGTGGTGTCTCTTGGTGTGGTGAATGGCCGAAACATTTGGAAGGCGAACCTCAACAAGTGGCTAACGGCGCTGCAGTCAACAGCGGACAAATTGGGAGACCGACTTTGGATCTCAAGCAGTTGTTCTCTGCTGCATTCACCGATTGATGTTGAGCAAGAAACCGATCTCGAGCCAGAAGTGAAGAGTTGGTTGGCATTTGCTAAGCAAAAATTGGATGAAGTGGTGTTGCTGGCGAATGCACTTAACGGGAACAGTAAGGCAATTAGCGAGACTAAGGCTTACAGTGAGGCTATTGAGGCGCGTACAACTAGCCTTCGTGTCAATAAGGCGGATGTACAGGCGCGTGTGAATGGCATTACCACGGCGCTGGCTGAACGCGCCTTGCCATATCAACAACGTGCTGATGCACAACATGCGTCTTTGTCGCTACCTTTATTCCCAACCACAACGATTGGTTCATTCCCGCAAACTGGCGAGATCCGTCAGCAGCGTCGCGCTTTCAAAACGGGTGAACTGTCAGAGTCTGATTACACCGCTGTGATCCAGGGGCATATTCAAGATGCAATTGAACGTCAGGAAAAGCTAGGTTTAGACGTGTTGGTTCACGGTGAGCCAGAGCGCAATGACATGGTGGAATACTTCGCAGAGCATTTGGACGGTTTTGCGGTGACGCGATTTGGTTGGGTGCAGAGCTATGGTTCTCGATGCGTGAAGCCTGCAGTGATAGTGGGGGATATTTCTCGTCCTGCACCTATCTCGGTTGAGTGGACGGCATTTGCACAAAGCCTGACAGACAAACCAGTCAAAGGCATGTTGACCGGCCCTGTGACGATTCTTGGTTGGACATTCCCGCGCGAAGATATTTCTCGTCAGCAAATTGCAGAACAAATTGCGTTGGCATTGCGTGATGAAGTGTCGGATTTGCAAGATGCCGGTATCAAAGTGATTCAAATTGATGAGCCAGCGATTCGTGAAGGCATGCCTTTAAAAACCGGTGATTGGAAAAACTATCTGGATTGGGCTGTTAATGCGTTCAAAATTTCAGCCGCCAGTGCGACACCAGAAACGCAAATTCATACCCACATGTGTTACAGCGAATTCAACGACATTATTGATGCAGTTGCGGCGCTAGATGCCGATGTGATTACCATCGAAACCTCACGTTCAGACATGGAGTTGTTGCAAGCGTTTGAAGAGTTCGCGTATCCGAATGAGATTGGCCCTGGTGTGTATGATATTCACTCTCCAAATATTCCAGACGTGGAAGGCATTGTGGCGTTGCTCGAAAAGGCACGTAAAACCATTCCTGACGAGCGTCTGTGGGTGAACCCTGATTGTGGTTTGAAAACACGTAACTGGGACGAAGTGGAAGCGGCGCTGTTGAGTTTAGTGAAAGCGGCTCAAATATTGCGAGAAGAAGTGGCTTAATCATTGTTTTAGCCTCAGCGAAAGGCGTGAGAGTCATCATCATTTCGTCATTGTGTCGTAGAGCAACCTGAAATGTTATTTAGCCCTGATCGGACATGTTCCATCAGGGCTTTTTTGCCCGTAATTATCATTCTCAATGAATTAACGAACCAAAGAATACAAACGGTTAGTCAGCTCAATGTTGGCGTGATCACGAAATATGACCAACAATTAGTTAACATCTATTGGAGGGCGTATTGAGGATGGCAAAGAAGGTTTTGTATTCAACGATTATCACAGTCTTAGTTGGGCTGTTTTTTTCGTTCCTCGCAGCCATGTCTTTGCATCAATCTGAACAGCAATCCATTAAACATGAAATTCAAAAGGATGTTGAAAACGCTGCACTTTCTCTAGGAAGGGAACTCAACATTAGTATTGAGTTGCTATATGCGCTGCGTACTCAGCTCATCATGCATCAAGACATTGATGAGAGCAGTTTTAGTCGATTGGCCGATAGTGTAATGGATCGACATCCTAATATACGCGCGATGGAGTGGGCTGAATTTGTTTCCGGTGATGATCGAGAACTCTACGAATCCGAAGCTGCGTTAGAGTTTGCGCTTTTTGAGATTGTGGAGCTGAGTGCCAACGGGGATCTTGTTAAGGCGATGACGCGCGATCGATATTTCCCTGTTCGTTACATCACACCTTATGAAGTAAACCAACGGATTTTAGGGTTTGATTTGGCTTCTCGAGAGTCAATGGAAGAAGCATTGGAGATGAGCTGGTACCGCGGTGTGCCGATTGCAACACCGGCGATGCGTTTGAAACGGGAATTTGAAGACAACAGTGGATTTTTGATGTTGTTACCCGTGTTTTATGGTGATCCTGAAACGGATGCCGACCGACAATCCGCATTGCGTGGGTTCCTACTCGCCTTGTTTGACGTTGAGGATATTTTTGAACTGGCAATAAACAGTATAGTGAAAGAGTCTATCAATCTCGAATTGTTAGATGTCGGCCTTAACACGCAAGGCGATGTTATTTATCAAAATGTAGTCGATTTGTCCGAGCCGCCTGTGACGACATTGAGCTATACATCCACCCCCATTTACTTTGCTGGCAGAGAATGGCTATTAAAAGGCACGCCATCGCCAAGCTATGTGAATAGCCGCATGAGCATCTACCCGCATTTGATTTTCTTTATTGGTGTGTTGATCTTTACCTTGTTGGCATACCTGCTTTATATGCTGCAACATCGTGCGCTGACAGTGCAAAAGCATGTTGATGCGAAAACCCGTGAACTCCGAGAAGCCAATAAAAAATTGGAGAAAATGTCGAAAAGCGATGGCTTAACGGGGTATTGCAACCGTGATTATTTCGAAGAATGTATTCAAGCCGAAGTGAAACGAACTCAACGAGATAATCTGGCGATTAGTTTGATTGTGATTGAAATAGACAATATGTCTCGTTACAACACGAAACATGGTCGTGTGGTTGGCGATAAAGCGATTCGACTGATTGGCCAGGCTGTATCCGATACATTAAAGCGTCCGGGTGATTTGTTAGCGCGTTATGGAGGAGAAACCTTTGCGATTTTGCTACCGAATACCAAAGATGGTGCCCCTATCGCTCAGTTGTGTATTGATGCTGTTAAGACGCTGAAATTGCCGTTCGACAAAGAGGCGGGTTCTCAGATAATGACGATTTCGATTGGTGGTGTGTCGGTCCTAAATTCAGACGAAATAGATGCAACAAAAGTGATTGCGTATGCTGAGATCGCATTGGGCAAAGCCATTAATGCAGGGCGAGATCAATGTAGTTGGATCTATACCGAAGAAAGCAAACAGCCCCCAATCGGAGGCTGAAAGCGATAGCTTGTTAGCGTAACAAGCGATAAAGCTCGTTCGTACAAAAGGTAATTAATTTACCCAATCACGAAGTTGAAATGACAGAACGTGCTCACCGTTTTTCAGTTGCAGCGTTTGTTTAGTCAGTGTCACGTCGCTCCAATCACCCAGCACATTAGTCATCACGCCTTCGATAGCCATTGCTGGCTCTGGACATGCCATCATGGTGCTCGCCATTTTATCAATGCGGAATTGCTCGCCCTTCAGCTCGCCTTGTCCGAAATAGCGGTTACAACCTGCGTGACCATTGGCGGTGAAAGACTCACCAATCTCTAGGCTTGGGGCGGCAAAACCTTCAGGAAGGCTCAATGGCTGACCATCAACACTTTCCAGTACCCAGTTGTGGTGCTGCATGTTCACGGTAGAAACGTCTAATGCGTCGGTTTTACCGGAAGTGCTTGTTGCACAACCCGCCAAAATTGCTGGCGCAACCAGCATTGCGATTGCCATCTTTTTCATTCGTTACTCCAGAAATATTACTGAATGCGTCAATTATAGAGTTCGATACAGGGTTAAAGACAGTGTCTTTGAGGTTTAGTTTCCTCGAATGCAATGCATTTTCCACTATATGACTGACTTTATTATTCGCTTTCTGAACCGCTTATCAAGTCAGAACTCTGTTAAAACTTGAAATTTAGTCTGACAATTAGCATTACGCTGCTCGATGTTAATATGTTCAAGCGGTTTGTTGATCAATTTGTTACGGGCAGTGCGGCGTTTTAGCCAAAGTCACCATTCACGTAACCTCGAGTACGATCGTCGCGAGGATTGGCAAACAATAGTTGCGTCTCATCATGCTCAACCAATTCTCCCATTAGGAAGAATGCAGTGCGATCTGAAATGCGACGAGCTTGCTGCATGGAGTGGGTCACAATAACGATGGTGTAGTTCTTCTTTAACTCTTCCATCAAGTCTTCAATTTTCTTCGTCGCAATAGGGTCGAGTGCCGATGTCGGTTCGTCCATCAGAATCACTTCGGGCTCCATGGCGATAGTGCGAGCAATACAAAGGCGCTGTTGCTGGCCGCCAGATAACCCAAAAGCATGAGATTTTAAACGATCTTTCACTTCATCCCAAAGTGCAGCACTTCTTAGGCTTTGTTCAACCACAGCATCGAGTTTTTTCTTATCTTTCATGCCTTGTGCACGCAGTCCATAAGCCACGTTGTCATAAATGCTCATTGGGAATGGGTTGGCTTTTTGGAACACCATGCCGACCTTGATACGAAGATTCGCAACATCAATGTTGCCATACACATTCTCGCTATCCATCTCCAAACGGCCATCAATTTTTACGCCTTCGATGAGATCATTCATGCGATTAAGGCAACGTAGCAGTGTCGATTTTCCGCAACCAGATGGGCCAATCAATGCCGTCACTTTTTTGTGCGGGATGGGTAGGCTGATGTTTTTCAGCGCGTGATTGGCACCGTTGTTGTAGTAAAGGTTCAGATTTTCAATATCGAATTTGTTCATGATTTTTTCTCTCAAACTCAGTAAGAAGCTTTGCTAAATTTGCTGGCGATAATTTTTGTCAGCATGTTCATAAGCAGTACGACGACAATTAGCACAGTGGCAGTGGCATAGGCTTGATTCCACTCGTGCACCGTGTAGAGCTCCTGAGTTAACTTGTAAAGATGGACGGTAAGTGTGCGGCCAGAGTCCAACACGCTTTCTGGAATGCGTGCGACCATGCCAGCAGTAAGAAAAACCGGTGCAGATTCGCCAATAACGCGGCCGACACTCAAAATGATGGAGGTAACAATACCTGGCATCGCACTTGGCAGAATCAGCTTCCAAATGGTATAGATTTTCGATGCGCCCAAACCATATGAGCCTTCACGGTAGGTTTGCGGTACTGCCATTAAAGCTTCTTCAGTGGTGCGGATAATCACGGGCAGAATCAAGATACTTAGCGTTAATGCGCCAGAAAGTATCGAAAAACCAAGACCCAATACGCCGACAAAAAACGTCATGCCGAACAGACCAAAAATAATTGAGGGAATGCCCGCTAATGATTCGGTACAAAAACGAATCACTTTAACCAGTTTGCTGCCGAGCTTTGCATACTCAGTGAGGTAGATCGCCGTCATGATGCCGATAGGCGCAGCAATGGAAATAGAAGCGATGACCATATAAATGGTTGAGACAATCATTGGCCATATGCCTGATTGTTCACCAATACGGGTGTAATCGCTGGTAATGAATGACCAGTCAACGTACTGCAGGCCATTGCTCAATATGTACCAAATAATCCAAAACAGAAATCCGACTGTCATGCCTGCAGCCAGCCAAACCGTGACCATCAAGATATTGTCTTTTAGTTGACGTGTAAGCATTTCAATTACCTCGCTTTTTCACGGTTAAGGAAAAGCAGTGTCGCGTTTAGCATCATGATAAAGACAAGAAGGACGATACCTGTGGCGTACAGAGCACTGGCATGAATACCGGAGGCATAAGACATTTCCAGTGCGATATTGGCGGTTAATGTGCGTGCAGATTCCAAAATGCCTTCTGGCATAGCTGGTGCGTTACCCATGACCATGATGATTGCCATGGTTTCTCCCAATGCACGAGCGATACCGAGAATAACCCCCGTCATAATGCCCGAACGTGCTGCTGGGATAAGCAGTTTAAACGTGGTGAACATGGGCGAAGCGCCAAGCGCCAGTGAGCCTTCTTTGTAGGTTTTTGGTACAGCACGTAAAGAGGTTTCTGATACCGCAATAACCGTAGGTAGAATCATGGCTGCCAGCACAACAATGCCAGCCAGCACTGTGTTACCAGCAGGAACGTTAAACACGTCTTGAATCAAGGGAACGATAATGACAAGGCCAAAGAAGCCGTATACCACTGATGGGATGCCTGCGAGTAACTCGACGGCAGGTCGTATAATGTTTGCCAGCCATTTTGGTGCGACTTCGGCAATGAAGATAGCGGTCAGTACCGCTACAGGAACACCCAGAATAACAGCGCCAGCCGTCGATACTAACGACGCGACAATCATAGGCGCGATGCCATAAAGCGCTGGAGGTAGCCATTCAACGCCTGTCACCATGTTGACTAAGCCAGCTTGTTGAATAGCTGGAATACCTTCGCGGAAAATAAAGTAACCAATGGTGGCGAGAGACAACACGCCCAAGATAGCGGCGGTTAGGAACAATGCACGGAAAAACGCTTCGCGCCAGTCTCGGTTCTTTCGTTTACCCAGTTTGCCCACGTTGCTTGGCGTGCTGGTGGGTTGAATGTCAATAACATGTTGATTTGCGATGTTCATGCTCACTCCGTGATGCCAATCATGGCAGTTAGGAAGTCTTTTTAAAGCGGCCTGACAAGCGCGTCAGGCCGATAGTGGGTTTAGGCGGAATCAACACACCTAAACAACTAATGATTTACTGAACGGGCACATAGCCTTGGCTTGAGACAATTTTTTGGCCTTCGGCTGAAGTCACCCATGTCATGAAGTCTTCAGCGGCAGGTGACGGCTTGCCAGCTTTGCTTAACACCAAAAATGGACGTGCAACTTTATACTTGCCTGCTGCAACTGCATCAGATGTCGCTTCTACGCCGTCAACTTTGACTGCTTTCAACGACGCATCGATTGAACCTAGAGAGATGTAGCCGATAGCGAAGGGATTGTTAGCCACGATGGTTTTGACCACGCCATTGCCATTGCCGACTTGTGCACGTTGAGAAATTGCCGAGACTTTCATTCCGTTGATATCGCGCTTCAAGCTCATGATGTCTTCAAATGCACCGCGAGTACCTGATGCTGTGTCTCGGGTAACGACAACGATAGGTTTGTTTTCGCCACCCACTTCGGCCCAATTTTTCACATCACCGCGGTAGATTTTTGCGATTTGCTCAATAGTCAGATCAACAAGAGGGTTGGCATTGTTGACCACAACAGCGATACCGTCTCGTGCAATCACCGTTTCTTTTAATGTTGGTTCTTTCTCGGAATCTTTCAGTGAACGTGATGCCATGCCAAACATGGAAGTGCCATTTTTGGCGGCTTTAACGCCTGCTGAAGAACCCGTTCCTTGCACTTCAATGAAGGTATTGCCATTTTGGGTTTGATACGTTTCTGCCAGTACTTCCATCACTTCGGTAACAGATGTAGAACCTGACACTGTAATTGTTTCTTGCGCAGAAGCTGTGTTAGCCATTAATGCGCCAGCGACACACAATGCAGTAAAAACGTTTGATCTCATTCGAGCTTTCCTTAGTCGTGCCTCTTAAAAGGCTTTGTTTGTGTCAACAGTGGCAACTTTAGGAAAGTTTTATGACAGCTATGTTTCACTTAATTGAAGCATTAATGACGAGATGAAAATATCACTATAGATTCGAGTGTTTTATAAACGATTGATGAAAGTGTGAGCAAAATAAGGGGGTGCAGTTGTTCGATGAGGGGAATATAAACAGAGTGTGGCAGTTAGTTTTGATTGGCGACTTTGGAGCTGATTTGGAGAGATTCATTGAGCCAAGCATCAGTTTGGGCCAGATTCATTGGGCGGCCATACCAATAGCCTTGAATTTTATCGCAGCCGATAGACATCAAATATTGTCCTAGCGCTTCAGTTTCAACACCTTCTGCAACCACACGGCAATCCAAACTGTGGGCGAGGTAGATAGTGGATCTCACAATGGCTTCATGGTTACTGCTATAGAGTAGGTCAGTGACAAAGCTGCGATCTATTTTAATCTCATCAATGGGCATATTGCTCAAAATAGACAGGGATGAGAACCCAGTACCAAAGTCATCGATGCTTAAATACACGCCCAGCTTTTTGATTTTATCTAAGACGACTCTCGCTTTCGCTGGATTCAGCATCATGCTCGTTTCGGTCAATTCAAGGGTGAGCTGCGCGGGATTAATGGCGTATTTTTTGATCAAACCTGCCAGGTAGGGCTCGAGGTTTTCGTCTTCTAGATCTTTGACTGAAATGTTCACCTGAACTTGCGGCGTGATGGATTGTTTTTGCCACACCGCTAATTGAGCAACGGTCGTTTCAAGCACCCAGTGGGAGATTTGCTTGATAGCGTTTGTCTGCTCCGCAATCGGAATGAAATCATCAGGTCGTACGGAATATCCGTCCCCGAGAGTCCATCGGATAAGTGCTTCAAAGGTTGTCTGATGTGGGTTATGTACATTCATAACGGGCTGAAAGTAGAGCTCAAAATCCATTGTTGCAATGGCATTGTGCAGCATCGCGGCCAATTCTGACTGGTCGTAAAAATGTGTAGATGCGGACGGTTCATAGATAGCGTATGGGGCTTGAATGCGTTTGGCGCTGTACATAGAGATTTCTGCGCGTTTGAGGATTTCTTCTGCATTCGAGCCATGTTCAGGGTATAAGGCGACCCCGACAGTGTTGGTTAGGTTCATGTCGTGATCGTTAATGGTCAATGGATGGTCAAGGTAAGACTGAATATTTTCGATATAAGCAGAAATATTTGTATTCTCGGGGTTGGTGAGCAAGAGGGTAAAGCGGTTTCCGCTAGACCTCGCTAAAAACACATCTTCATCGACGAATTCTTTAAGGCGTGCTGAGAACTGTGCGAGTAATACGTCGCCCTTTTGATGACTAAAAACCTCGTTGAGGTTGTTGAAGTTATTAATATCAATGATAAAAACCGCAAATCGCTGCAGATTGGCGTTGTAATCAACAATATGTTGGCTGATGGTACTAATGAGGAACCGACGGTTGGGTAACCCTGTCAATGGGTCGTGTGCTTCATTGTGGCGTTGCTGAAACTCAGCAAACGCAATACGTTCCATGCTTTGGGATACAACGCTAAAAATCATGACGCAAAAGATCCCGCCACCAAAAAACACAACAGAAACAATAAATTCGATAATGATTATTTCGGATTTTAATGCGAGAAAGCTAGCATAAATCATGTAGCCCAGAACAAATCCAAGCATGACAGGCACAAAGCTAAATGTTGAAGGGCGCCTATCGCGGCGATACAGAGAGATCGACGATTTTAGCGCCGAAATGAGGGCGAGCATGCCAAGGATGACGAGGACAATAGAAAGCGTTTTTATCATCGTAGCTGCAATATGCCCACTGAATAAGGAAGTTCACTCTGCGATGGCGAAACGCTCGATCAGCAGAGGCCTTCCTTATTGTAGTAGAAATACGCGATTTTGAGAGTAGTGTCACCCAGATAAGACGGTATTGTTAATTATTGCAGACACTGCAGCTTGGATTCTTGGGCAGCATAAAAGTGCGCCACTCACTGCTTAACGCATCATAAAGCATAATTTTACTGGTTGGCGCAGGCGCAAAATTGGATAAAACCTTTATTGCTTCAAGAGCTTGTGTGGCACCAATGATCCCGACAACAGGAGAGAGGATGCCCGCTTCGACACAACTGAGTGCTTGTTCGCCAAACAGTGCACTCAGGCACTGGTAGCAAGGCTCGTTTTCACTGTAAGTGAATACGGCCACTTGTCCTTCCAACCGAATCGCTGCGCCGCTGACTAAGGGCTTTTTAGTGAGAAAGCAAAGTTGATTGAGTTGATTGCGTGTCGCGACATTGTCAGAACAGTCAATCACAATGCTGTGCTGTTCTATGAGCGTCTGTAAGGCGTTATCGTCGAGGCGCTTTGCTACTGTTTTCACCACGACGTGAGGGTTAAGTAGACGCAGTGCTTTTGCTGCTGACTCGACTTTTAATTTGCCAACCGTGCTGTCGTTGTGCAGCACCTGACGCTGTAAGTTGGACAGCTCCACTCGGTCGTCGTCAATCAATGTGAGCGTGCCAACGCCAGCCGCCGCAAGGTACTGAGTGGCAGCACAGCCCAAGCCGCCAGCACCCAAAACGAGAACGCGGCTTTGCTTCAACGCTTCCTGACCATCAAAATCAAACTGTCGAAGTATGATCTGGCGGTTGTATCTGAGCTCTTCTTCCGGAGAGAGAATGTCCACGGTATTCCTATGCTTTTATAAGATTACGTTGCAAAAATGGCTTGTTAGAAAACGTCTTTGATAAACGTAATCAGACATTAGTTTAAAACAGTGCCAAACGGTTCAATCGTGACGTTTTCACCTACATCAATATGCCCGCGATCTTGCTCTAAGACTGCAAAGCAGTTCGCTATCGATAGGGAGCTAAACGCGCCAGAACCTTGGTTGCCTGTGGTCGCAACAACCAATTCGCCTTGCTCGTTAATGCGATATACAGCGCGTTGGTAATCAGCACGCCCCGGAGATTTCCTGAATCGTGTTTCAGCTTTAGCGCTTAAAGTGATGGTCGGTTGCCATTGTGTATGGCCTGCAAGTTTGGCAAGCAGCGGCTGGACTAACACATGTAAGGTCACGAGTACTGAAACTGGGTTACCGGGTAATCCGCAAAATAGTGCGCCTTTGACTTTGCCAAACGCAAAGGGCTTACCTGGCTTGATGGCAATCTTCCAAAATCCAACTTCGCCTTCTTGATCCAAAATGTCTTTGGTGTAATCCGCTTCACCTACGCTAACGCCACCCGAGGTAACGATAACATCAGCTTCGCTGGCGGCTTTCAAAAAGGCGTTACGTAGTTGCTCTGGACAATCGGGCACGACACCAAGATCGATCGCCTCACAATGCATTTTTTCAAGCATGGCGCGAATGGTGTAGCGGTTGCTGTCGTAGATTTCACCTTTTCCTAGTGGCTCCCCCACTTGACGAAGCTCGTCTCCGGTAGAAAAGAACGCCACTTTGGGCCTGCGCATGACGGTGACAGTGCCTATGCCCAGTGTTGCCAACATCGGAACTTCACGGGGCGTTAGCAGTGTGCCTTTGGGAATAACGACATCACCGGCTTCTACATCGTTGCCGATAGGGCGAATGTTTTGCTGCAACTCGGCGGTGTGGGTAAAGGTAATGTCGTCGCCGTTTACCGTGGTTTGCTCTTGCATGATGACGGCATCTGCGCCTACTGGGACTTCAGCGCCTGTCATAATACGAATACACGAGCCAGCGGCCATTCGCCTTCAAACGGGATACCTGCGAAGGACTTACCCGCGAGGCGAAGTGTCATATTGTTGTTGAGATCTGCACAGCGAAGCGCATAACCATCCATTGCAGAGTTAGCAAAAGGGGGCACATTGATTGGAGAGCGAATATCTTCAGACGTGATGCGATTTTGTGCGTCAACCAGTGACACGATTTCGGTTTGTGTCAGTGGCGACGTGTTGTCTAATAGAATGTCGATAGCCGATGAAACTGGCATCAAACCAGGAGTGTCGCAGCAACCCATATATAACTCTCAGTCGTTTTGAGCGAAACATGCTCAGCGCATAGATGAAAGCGAGCATTATCGCAAACTTTGAGAGTTGAAACTAATGCCCACACGCATTTCGAGGTGTAATTATTTTACTATAAACGCTATGCTTCAAAAATCTGACACTATTTGATCCTTGTCTTTAAAAGACGAGTAATAAATTAGATAACAACAATTGCAACGACCCAAGGATTTTTCTATGACAGCATTAAGCGATTCAGCCAAGCGCGTTCGCGAAGCGCTTATAGCACGTGGTATTGAGACACCAATGCAGTCGGGCACTTCGATGACCGCAGAAGAGAAAAAAGAGCGTATTGAATATCATATGCGGGAAATCTTGACTGTTATCGACCTAGATCTCGAAGATGACAGTTTGACTGAAACGCCAGCGCGCATTGCAAAAATGTACGTGGATGAGGTGTTTTCGGGATTAGATTACGCGAACTTTCCAAAAATCACCGTTATCGAAAACAAGATGGGCTGTGACGAGATGGTTAGGGTCAAAGACATTACATTGACGAGTACTTGTGAGCACCACTTGGTCACAATTGACGGTAAATGCACAGTGGCCTATTTGCCAAAGAGCAAAATTATCGGCTTGTCGAAGATTAACCGCATTGTTCGATTTTTTGCCCAGCGTCCACAAGTTCAAGAGCGTTTAACTCGCCAAATCCTCGTGGCGCTTCAAACGTTGTTGGAAACGGACAACGTGGTCGTACACATGAATGCGACACATTACTGTGTGAAAGCACGCGGTGTGATGGATGCAACCAGTGTAACGACGACGACAGCATTAGGTGGTAATTTTAAGCAGAACCCGGCAACTCGTGCTGAGTTCTTGCACGGCATTCAGTAAGCCAGCTTGATTGACAGAGGGCTGCTCATTCAGCGCTCGATGTTAAAGCGAAGAACATGAAAAAAGCGCCGAAAGGCGCTTTTTTATTGGCTGTTTTATTCGTGCTAGGTGCGGTTGATTATTTCAACACAGCAGCGATAGCTTTACACAGTGGACGCATGTTCGTGTGCATCATAGCAGCAACGGCGATGCGACCAGAGCCAACGATGTATACGCCAAATTCGTCTTTCAAACGAGCAACTTGATCTTTGTTCAAGCCAGAGAAAGAGAACATGCCGTTTTGACGTTGAATGAAGCTGAAATCGCCCTGCACGCCTTCTTCTGCGAGTGTCGCAACAAAGAGCTCTCGCATTTCTTTAATACGAGCGCGCATGGCTGCCACTTCTTCTTCCCATTCTGCACGCAATGTAGCGTCATTCAGAATAATGGTAACAACAGCAGCGCCGTGAGCAGGTGGGTTAGAGTAAATCACGCGAGCGATGCTCTTAACTTGGCTGAATGCGGTGGCGGTTTCAGTGGCGTTTTTGCCGACGATGGTAAATGCACCAACACGCTCGTTGTAGAGGCCGAAGTTCTTAGAAAATGAGCTCGCAACCAAAAGCTCTTCGCATGAATCTGCAAAAATGCGCAGACCAGCAGCATCTTCTTCAACGCCAGTTGCAAAACCTTGGTAAGCAAAGTCAAACATTGGAAGCAGTTTTTTCTCGTTACACAGTGCTGCAAGTTGCTGCCACTGTGTAGCGTCTGGGTCGATACCCGTTGGGTTATGGCAGCAACCGTGCAGAAGTACGACATCACCTGCATTTGCGGTTTCAAGATCGGCCAGCATTGCTGGGAAATCCATGTCTTTGGTTTCTGCGTTGTAGTAACCGTACGATGCGACTTCAAGGCCTGCGGCAGCGAACACACCGTTATGGTTCGCCCATGTAGGGTTACTTACCCAGACTTTCACATCGCCAAGTTGACGTTTAATAAATTCAGCAGCAACGCGAAGGGCGCCAGTACCGCCTGGAGCTTGAGCTGTCTGTGCACGTTTATCTGCAATGATGGTTGCATCGTTACCAAATAAAAGCTTTTGCACAGCCAAACCATATTCTGGTGTACCCGGAATGCTTAGGTATGATTTGGTGGTTTCTTTCTCTAAAAGAATAGCTTCGGCTTTTTTAACAGTGGCCAATACTGGCGTGTTACCGGCTTCGTCTTTGTAGATACCTACACCTAAGTTGATTTTCTCAGCACGAGCATCGGCTTTGAATTCTTCAGTAAGGCCCAAAATAGGGTCAGCGGGCGCTGCAGCAATTTTTTCAAACATCTTCTTCATCCATGGCGTTGTTAAAGGAAACTGTCTTTGTTTATACCATTTTGATTAGTGGTAATAAAACGGAAATTTGGTGATTTCCCTGACTTCCTTGTCTCTTCGCATCTTTGTTGTCGTTAACCCCCGATTTCAGCGCCATGAATTTAATATTTAATACGGGCTTAATCAGAGGGAATGTTGGTGACAGGTACTGCAAATGAAAGAGGGTTAGGACAGGGCAACGCGCAATTAACGTTGCTATTGATGGAGGGGGCATTTCCACACGGACATAAAGGCACGATTATACTGATGAAAATAAACAAGAAAAAAGGCCGCCTTAGGCGACCTTTGTCATTTTAGTCAAACCGCGCGCTATGGTGCGATTAGAAGTTTGCACTGCGTGGTGCGCGTGGGAATGGGATAACATCACGGATGTTGCCCATGCCCGTCACGTAAGACACTAAACGTTCGAAACCGAGGCCGAAACCAGCATGTGGAACGGTGCCGTAACGACGAAGGTCGCGGTACCAGTTCATGTGTTCTGGGTCGATGTTCATTGAACGCATGCGTTCGTCAAGTACGTCTAAACGTTCTTCACGCTGCGCACCACCGATGATTTCACCGATACCTGGTGCTAGAACGTCCATGGCCGCAACGGTCTTGCCATCATCATTCATACGCATGTAGAACGCTTTGATATCTTTCGGGTAGTTCTTAACAACGACAGGTGCTTCGAAGTGTTTCTCAGCAAGATATCGCTCGTGCTCAGACGCCAAGTCGATGCCCCATTCAACAGGGTTCTCAAACGTTTGGCCTGATTTAAGCAAGATCTCAATCGCGTCGGTGTAGTCGATCTGAGCAAAATCAGAATCAACAAACTTCTCTAGACGAGTGATGGCTTCTTTGTCGATACGTTGAGCAAAGAACTCAAGGTCATCACGACGCTCTTCAAGCACGGCTTTGAACACATACTTAAGCATGTCTTCCGCGAGCTTGGCAACATCATCCAGATCTGCAAACGCAACTTCTGGCTCAACCATCCAGAACTCCGCAAGGTGGCGGCTGGTGTTTGAGTTTTCAGCGCGGAACGTTGGGCCAAAGGTGTAAACCTTGCTCAATGCACACGCGTACGCTTCAGCATTCAGCTGACCTGATACGGTCAGGAAAGTCTCTTTACCGAAGAAATCTTCGTTGAAATCAACTTTACCTTCGTCTGTGCGTGGCAGGTTTTCCATGTCCAATGTAGAAACACGGAACATTTCACCTGCACCTTCTGCATCAGAAGCTGTGATCAGCGGAGCAGAAACCCAGAAGTAACCTTGCTCGTGGTAGAAGCGGTGAATCGCTTGAGACAAGCAGTTACGCACGCGTGCAACTGAACCAATCACGTTGGTGCGTGGACGCAGGTGAGCAACTTCTCGCAAGTATTCGATAGAGTGGCGTGTTTTAGCCATTGGGTAGGTGTCTGCGTCTTCAACCCAACCCACCACTTTCACGTCAGTCGCTTGAAGCTCGAATGCTTGACCTTGTCCTGGGCTTTCAACAACTTTACCAGTAACTTCGACAGAGCAGCCTGTGGTAAGACGCAGTACATCTTCTTTGTAATTATTCAGCTCATTAGAAACAACTGCCTGAATTGGATCAAAACAAGAGCCGTCATAAATGGCGAGGAAAGAGATACCGGCTTTTGAATCACGACGGGTGCGGATCCAACCACGGACAGTGACTTCTGTGTCTACTGCCGTTTTGCCGCGCAGGACGTCTGCTACAGGCATATAGTTCATAATTTGCATCTAACTCCGTTGAAGATTGCCTGAGGAATCGAGTCATCAGGCTAGGATAATTCAAACTTAAGCCGGCAAGTTTACCTCTAACCCTAAACTACCTCAAGACACTTGGTTTACATGGACTGTTCACGCATGCAATTCTTGGGAAATCAACGGGAAAACACGACCGAATTCAAGTTGGCGTGGCAAAGAAACATACGATACTGATAATTTTCTGTGGCTGGAGGTGTTGATCGCTATCTGACGGTGATATTTTCAACTGTCGTTTTACTGATGACTTTTTGCTTCTCGCTAAACCTTCAGTTGATCACAAACCTTGCGAAACGAATTGAGGGCGATTCAATTTGAGCTTGGCGCGAATATTCAGTAGCATCGCCGCGCTAGAAACTACAAATGAACACGGGAACGCATAAAATGCACACTGAACTGTTTAAAGAATTCATGTTTGAAGCGGCGCATCTGCTGCCACACGTACCAGAAGGTCATAAGTGTGGTCGCCTACATGGTCACTCTTTCCTCGTGCGTCTCTATGTGGCCGGTGAAGTGGATCCGTATACGGGATGGGTGATTGATTTTTCTGAAATCAAAGAAGCGTTTAAACCTATCTACGATCGCTTGGACCATTACTATCTGAATGATATTGAAGGGTTAGAAAACCCAACGAGCGAAGTGTTGGCGAAATGGATTTGGGATCAACTTAAGCCGTCACTGCCTTGTTTGAGTAAAGTGATGATTAAAGAAACCTGTACGGCTGGCTGCATCTATACGGGTGAGTAATATTTCATTGCACGAAAAAAAGGGCCTACGGCCCTTTTTTTGTGTCTAGGTTTACTGGATTGGGTGCAAACTAAGCGATAAATGCTTAAGCGATATCTAAATACTTATGTGTTTGAATGGACAAGCGCCAGTTGCGACGGATACAGGTTTTAATGCACAACTCGGTAGCCCGCGGTTTTTGGCTTATGGGTTGTAATGCGACTTCTTTATTTGATAAATCAATACCTTCGAGCAGTGCATCGAGTTTTTCAATATCTGACTCTGTTCCAACGGGATGTTTGATCTCATTGGCGCGTTTCAGCGCTTCATTTAACACGGGCAGTTTGCCGCGCATATTAATTTTCGGAGATACCGTTACCCACGTATTGACTGTCGCTTTCACTTTATACGTACCACTGGTCTCGATTTGACAGCGATAACCCGCTGATTCAAGAAGCGTTGTTAGGGGAAGTAAATCAAATATGCAAGGCTCCCCACCGGTGATCACAACATGCTTTGCCGTGTAACTTTGCGTAAGGTGCGCAAGAATATGTTCGGCTGAAACTGAGGTCCATGTTGGGCTGTCGCCTGTTTTGGCGATCACTGTGCCGAAATCACGTTCATCGTTCGGGAGTGTGTCCCACGTCTGGCGCGTATCGCACCATGGACAACCGACAGGGCAGCCTTGAAGGCGAACAAAGACCGAAGGTACACCTGTGAACGTGCCCTCTCCTTGAATGGTTTCAAATATTTCGTTGACGTTGTACATACGGCTTTTACAGTCAGAATTTTGTGAGGGGCGAGATTATGGCAGTTTCGCTCGCCACTGTCTTGGGGAGATACAAATTGACACATCAGTTACAGAATGAAATACCATTAACTTATTGATTTTCGGCATTTGATATAAATGTCATTGCGATAAATCAAATAGGTCGTGACGTGTATCACGACATCCAACCATGGCGCTTCACAATTACTTCGCAAAGTAAAAAAATTCACTGTTAATGAATTTTAAAGGGAAATTGGGATGATTCTCGCCCAGCCAGGACACATAGATCACATTAAGCGTAACAACGCTGGAGCGGTATATAAGCTGATCGACCAACTTGGGCCTATCTCCCGAATTGAGCTTTCTAAACGCAGTCAGTTAGCCCCTGCAAGTATCACTAAAATTACTCGTGAGCTAATCGATGCTCACTTGGTCAAAGAAGCCCAATATGGCGAACCTGCAAGTCGTGGTCGTCCCGCGATCGGATTGGTGTTGGACAATGAAGGGTGGCAGTTTCTTTCCATACGTCTTGGGCGTGGCTATTTAACGCTAGCGTTGCATTCATTGGGTGGCGACATTCTGGTTGAAGAGCGCCATGACATCCATGTACGGGATCAGGATTTGTTGATTGAACTCATTCAACAGCATATTAACCAGTTCTTTTCTACGCATTCGAACATCGTTGATCGCGTCACATCGATTGCGGTTTCTCTTCCTGGTCTAGTAAACAGTACTCAAGGCATTGTTATTCAAATGCCGCATTACGATGTTCATAATATGCCTTTGGGCGCGGTCATTCATCGGGCGACAGGTTTACCTGTTTTTATTGGCAATGACACGCGATCGTGGGCGTTGGCTGAAAAGCTGTTTGGTAACGCGCGTGATGTAGAAAATGCCGTACTCATTTCGATTCATCATGGCGTCGGTGCGGGCATCATGATCGATGGAAAAGTGCTGGAAGGGCAGGTAGGTAACATCGGCGAACTGGGCCATATTCAGATTAAACCGTTTGGAAAGCGTTGCTTTTGTGGCAATAACGGGTGTTTGGAAACCGTCGCCAGTTTACAAGCCGTGCTGGAAGACACACAGGTAATGCTAGATCAGGGGCATCCAAGTGTTTTGCATGATAAACCACTGACCATTGATAGTATCTGCGACGCCGCGGTTGCAGGTGATGGTGTGGCGGTAAATGTGATTACTGAACTGGGTCATAACCTAGGGCAAGCCATCGCGATTGTGGTGAATCTGTTTAATCCGCAGCGAGTGTTGATTGGCGGCGAATTTAATCGCGCCAAATCAGTTCTTTATCCTGCGATTATGGAAAGAGTGCTTAACCAATCACTTCCACATTACTGTGAAAACCTCATGTTAGAAGAGAGTTATTTTTATACGCAAGCAACGATGCCAGGGGCTGCTTTGGTTAAGCGAGCCATGTATGACGGCTACTTGCTGATGAAGGTGTTGGAAGGCTAAAGCTGAGAAGTGCTGAAATAGCCAAAAAATACAGAAACAGAAACAGAAAAGGAGCGTGTGAACGCTCCTTTTTAGTATCAACCACTTTTGTATCAAACGCCGCGCGTTTTACATCGTGCGTTAGAACGGATACCAGATGGTGGCTGTTTCAACAGATCGTTTGTAAATCGCCAATCCCACCACAACAGTGATCGCAGCCAGTGCGAGCCAGTCTTTGTTCGCCAATGGACGATAATTGTACCAAGTGCGCGACTTATTGCGTCCAAAGCCACGCAATGTCATCGCGTTGGAAATTTCATCTGCACGGTCAAGGCTAGAGAAAATAAGCGGGATCAAAATTTTCGCCACACCTTTAAAACGCGCCATGAGTGGGGCGTTCTTTGAGAAATCCACACCACGTGCTTGTTGTGCATGCATGATGTTCACGAAATCATTCTTCACTTCAGGCAGATAGCGCAGTGTTAGGCTAACGGCATAGGCAATTTTGTACGGCACACCAATGCGGTTGAGGCTAGATGCAAACTCTGTTGGGTGCGTGGTAAACACAAACACCAGTGCGATGGGGAACATGCTGAAATACTTCAGTGTCACTGTTATCAAGTAAAAAAGGGTTTCTTGTGTTAACGAATAGTTACCCGGTAACTTCAATAGTTCAGTCGTTGTGCCTATCCACTCAGCCCCCTGCTGTGGGGCGACCAGAAACATGAATACCGCATTCATGCTTAGAACACTCAACGTGCCCAATAAAAGCGGTTTGTAGACACGAAAAGCCACGCCTGTCATCTTCAGCAATGCCAACCCGATGGCCACCATGCCAACAATGATACGCAGGTCAAAAGTGGTGAGAACAACGGTCACCCACGCCATGAACAAAGCAAACTTGGTGATGCCATTCAGCGCGTGAAGGGGGGATTTCGTATCGATGTAGTTGATACCAAACTTCATCTTCGAGGCTTTCATTTGGCGTTGCTCTCTGTTTGAATAAATTGCTGCATAAATCCGTCAATGTCGCGAATACCGACGCGGTCTGCAAGTTGGTACAGGCTGGTGGTGGCGAGGTTGGCCTCGTCCAGTAACTGTGGTTGGCTGAATACCGATGTCATTGGCGCGTCAGCAATCAACTTGCTGTCAGCAATTACGATAGAACGAGAGGTGTATTCAAGCACCAAATGCATATCGTGAGAGATGATCATTACGGTGATGCCGCGTTCTTTGTTCAAGCGCTGTATGAAAGACAGCATGGTGCTGTAGTTACGGTAATCTTGACCTGCTGTCGGCTCATCTAAGATCAGCAGTTCCGGCTCCATTACCAAAATCGAAGCGATGGTCACGCGTTTTTTCTGACCGTAGCTCAATGCATCAACGGGCCAGTGACGGTATTTGCTCAAGCCACAAAGTTCGAGAACATCTAGTGCACGTTTCTCGATTTCGGCTTCACTAAGGCCGAGGTTTCTGAGGCCAAAGGTCACTTCTTCCATGATCATATGGTGAGAAATCATATGATTTGGGTTTTGCATGACCACGCCGACTTTCTTGCTGCGCTCAAAAATCGACAGATGACTGAAATCTTCACCGTCAAAACGAATCATGCCAGCATCTGGTTCGAGTACGCCCATCACTAGCTTGGTAATTGTCGACTTGCCCGATCCGTTTTTACCGAGAACAGAGACGATCTCGCCGCGATTAACGGAAAACGTGACGTCTTCAAGCGCGTTCTTCTCGCCATCGTACGAGTAGGTCAATCCTTCGATACTCAACAGCGGTGTGGTTTCGGAGGCTGGTGTAGATGGCACATAATCGCCAGCCCATCGCTGCAATTGAGAAGCGAATTTTTCAACAGGCAGCGTCGAGAGATAAGCAGGGCTGTCTGCTTCGCTCAACGTACACCCTGCGTGTTTAAGCGCAGAGAAATACAGAGGTTGGCGAATGCCATGTTGTTCAAGTAATCCTGACATCATCAGCGCATTAGGCGTGGTATCGGCAACGATAGTCCCGTTATCCATCAAGATCACGCGGTCAACCGCATGGGTCAGCACATCTTCGAGTCGGTGCTCGATGATGATGATTGTTTTACCGGTATCACGGTGCAATTGATCGATGATTTCAATGGTACGTTTGCCCGTTTTTGGGTCCAGCGCCGCCAGCGGTTCATCAAACAGAAGCACATCGACGTCATCAACCAATATACCAGCCAAAGACACACGCTGTTTTTGACCCCCAGAGAGATCGTGAGGTGCGTGATTCAGTAGGGCATCCAAATCCACCATTTTGGCGGTTGCCTTAACCACTGGGTACATGTCGGCTACGGATACGCATTGGTTTTCTAACGCGAAAGCGATGTCTTCACCCACGGTTAAACCGACAAATTGGCTGTCGGTGTCTTGCAATACCGTACCAACTAACTCGGTGTATTGCGTGAGTTTCATGTCGCGAATTTCAGTGCCATTGAGGCTAAGCGAACCTGAAATTTCGCCTTCAATAGCATGAGGGATCAAACCATTAATACACTGGCCTAGCGTAGATTTTCCGCTGCCACTTGGCCCGATAATCAGTACTTTCTCGCCTTTTTCGATGCGGAGGTTGATACCTTTCAGCGTCGGGTTTACCAGCGCATCATAACGAAAGCTAACGTTTTTGAATTCAATGGTCATGGTGCGGATCAGGCCTCGGTCAGATTACGGTACTGGCTGTTGCGTTTGGCAACGGACTGCAGAATGAAATAACCAACAACAGTCACCAGCAGGGCGTTGCCTGCGGCGATAATGCATAGCTGAATGAATACCTTGGTAAAGGGTTCGGCGTATAACACGGTGTCAAGAAACGCGGAGCAGCCATACCCCACAACATTGCCGAGCAAGGCGAGCAGTGAGAATAGGACGACATCAAAAGTCGGAAACCGTCCGTACTTTAGGCGCCTTTTGGTCAGAATTGGGAAAAAGCCTATCACCATACCGACAATACCTGAGCCTAACACCCACGTTAGCCACACCCCCCAACCCGCAAATAGGTCAGTGACCCAGTGGCCAATGAAACCCACGAAAAAACCAACGACAGGGCCAAAAAGGACAGAGAAGAGCGCGAGTATAGCCATTGCTGGTTTTAGCGTTGTATTGGCAAACACGGGAATACCAAACATGGGTAAGCCGCCAATACCATAAAGTGCCGCACCAATAGCAATGATGACGACAGTTTTCGCAGAAAAATTCATAGATAACCCTTGGTGTCGGAATGTCTAAGTTCAGAGCCCGGCACACATTTGAATGCTTTTGTTGAGGTGACTCGCAAAAATGAGGCGGGATTATATAGGATAACGTTCACTAAAAGAAAGCTATCAGTCTAGACGTCTACAACGCTGTGTAAACCAGAATAGACAGATTGGTTAATGCTTGGGCGACCAAAAATGGGATTGCGGGAATTTATCATGGTGTTTAATGAGGGGATGGAGAAAAGGTAAACGAAAAAGGCGCCGAAGCGCCTTTGTTTTTGAGCATGTGAAAATGCTTATTTGGCGATTTTCATTTCCATCGCTTCGCGTTCAGCGGCGCGACATGCCGCGGCAGTAAACACCACATCCGTTGAGCTGTTCAATGCCGTTTCAGCGGAATCTTGAACCACACCGATGATGAAGCCTACGGCGACGACTTGCATCGCAATATCGTTTGGAATGCCAAACAGGTTACACGCCAGTGGTATCAGCAATAGCGATCCACCTGCAACACCTGACGCTCCACATGCTGATACAGCAGCAACAATGCTCAACAGAATCGCCGTCGCCAAATCAATTTGAATGCCCAACGTGTGAACGGCCGCCAGCGTCAATACGGTAATCGTGATGGCTGCGCCACCCATGTTGATCGTCGCACCCAACGGAATGGAAACAGAATACGTGTCCTCATCCAGTTTTAGCTTGTTGCACAGTTGCATGTTCACGGGAATATTTGCCGCTGAACTGCGCGTGAAGAATGCTGTCACACCGCTTTCACGTAGGCACTGGAACACCAATGGATAAGGGTTAGTGCGCGTTTTCACGTAAACAATGATCGGGTTAACCACCAAGGCAATGAATGCCATGCTACCCAAAAGTACACCTAACAAGTGGGCGTAGCCCATCAATGCATTGAAACCTGTTTCTGCAAAGGTATTGGCAACCAGACCAAAGATACCAATTGGGGCCAGTTTGATGATAAAGCGCACGATGAACGACACGCTTTCGGCTATATCTCCAAACACAGTTTTGGTCGTATCGGATGCATGATGCAGGGCGATACCCAGACCAATGGCCCACGCGAGAATGCCAATGAAGTTACCTGTCATCAATGCATTGATAGGATTATCGACCACATTGAAAAGCAGTGTGGTAATCACTTGAGCAATGCCTTCTGGCGGTGCAATGGCAGCGTCCGACGCTGTTAATGTCAGCATCGTTGGGAATAAGAAACTCATGGTCACCGCGGTAATGGACGCGGCAAAGGTGCCCACGAGGTACAGAGTAACGATAGGACGCAAGTGCGTATGTTGGCCTTTACGTTGGTTCGCAATTGACGCGGCAACCAAGACAAAAACCAAAATAGGAGCGACAGCTTTAAGTGCGCTGACGAAAAGACTACCAAGAAAACCGACGGCCTTGGCACTGTCTGGCGAAAAGCTGGCCAGAGCAACACCCGCGATAATACCGATCAAGATCTGAACGACCAGACTTGAGTTGGTTACGCGAGTAAGTGGGGATTGTGCTTGCTTCATTTTATCTCACTTCACTGTGTGTATAACCCAAACTGCCCCAGAGCCAAAAATTAGCGATGGCGTATTGAGCAAAAGCTGTTAACGCTTAGTTAGCGACTGGATTAAATCAGGTGAATGAGTGGTCTGTAAAGTGATAATTAACACATAATATACTTATAGATCTAAGATGCCTGATTTTGTAGCGACCAATTTATAATCAGCAATGTAAAATGTTGGATAAAGAAGTGTGTTGCCGATGTGAAACGCAAAAGAAAAGCGCCTCGATTGAGGCGCTTAATATTGGCTTGATGTATGGGTGCTCCGTCTGCACGAGAGCTTCAACCTTTGCAAGACATCAGTAAATCACGTGTCCTACCGCGTTTAGCAACTGACTCACACCTTTGGTAAAGTGAAGCGGTGCGTCAGCGATTGTGTAACATAAGCAACCATCATGAGTTTGCGGGGTATGGTGATTGCTGCTGTCTAGAATAATAAAGTCTCCGGGCACATAGCTATCATGCTCATCTTCGAAATGCCCACTCAACAACAGAGTCACTTCTGTGCCTTTGTGCGTGTGACTTGGAACACCACCATTCATCCCGATATGAAGCAAGCTTGCACGCGTGTCGCCTTCATTTAAAGGTAAACGAGCACGGCTCAACGAACCCACACTGCTCCAACCGAGGTGATGGTAGCGACGAAGTGCCGTTGGTAGCGTATATCTCTCACCGGCGACATCAATCTTAGACTCGGGTGAAGGCGAGATAGGCGTGCTTGGCAGCTGCTCGTCACTCAATATTGCTGAAAGCATGCCTGCAAATTCATCACTGTCACTCACATTCGAAGAAGCTTCTATATTGTCAGCGAGATTAAACGTTTCATCTGCAATCTGATTTTCGAATAGAGCGACTTTCTTAGCGCAAACATCACACATTTCGCTGTGAGCGGAAACAGCAATAGACATGGACGCAGGAAGAGTTCCAGCGGCGTGGGCATAGAGAAGACCGTCTGCCGGATGATACTTAATCATCGTTTACCTCCAAATGGGTACGCAGCTTTTGTAAACCTAAACGTAAGCGAGACTTAATGGTGCCAAGTGGCACATTGAGCTGATCGGCTAATTCTTGGTGTGTCAGTTGCTTAATATACACTCCTTGCACAACCTGCTTTTGAAGATCAGGCAAGAGATCGATGTACGAAAACAGCTGTGCTTGAAGTTGGTCGTGAAGCGCATCTTCTTCTTGATCGCCAGATTCGCCTTCAATAAGAGGCCAAATATCGCCACTTAAACAATCTTCGCGATTGCTTTTCACTTTGCGCAACATGTCGAAACTGACATTACGCATAATCGTGAAAATCCACGTTGACGCTGCGCCTTTTTCACCGTTGTATAGGTGGGCTTTGCGCCAAACCAATAACATGGTTTCCTGTACTAACTCTAACGCCTGGCCATCGGCTCTCAAGTGTCGCAAACCGTAGGATTTCACCTTGGGCGCAAAATGTTTAAACAAGGCTGCATATGCAGACTGATCCCTGTCATGAGCGACGCGACGAAGTAACTCCGCCAAATTTTCCGGTGAGAGTGCTGACATGCTTGTTGGACTACTCGGACGGTTTAAAGATTTCGTAGTATATGTGTCTTCGACCAATTCCATGACGATTCAATCCCAAAATTGCCAAATAAAGTCATTATTTAAGAAACGAACCGCAATTCAATTTGGATCACTCTTCTACAGAATTTTCTTCATTAAGGAGAACATCAATAAATTGTTTGGCTTCTTCAAGGTCATTTTGGGCAATAAACCATTGCTTCTGGTTGTTCGCAAGAGGCAAAACTTCAAGCCAGCGTTGACAGACCCAATTGAGGTCGTCGAAATGGCGATCCTCGCTATATTGGTTGGCATGTTCAGGATGGGCGTCAAAAAGTTCCGCTAGTGCTTCACCTAGGAAACCGGGTTGGTGTTGGCTGCTTCGCCAATCTGGGAGTGATTCAGCCTCACCAACCCAAAGGCCATCTTTTTCCTGAACAATGTCGGACAGTTTTACGCGAGCCATCCCTTTAATTGTCACGCCCAGTAAGCCATCGGGTAGGGTTTCAAAATCAATGATACTGACGTGCGTGCCAAAGGTACAAACGGCATCGCCTTCTTTCATCGCCAAAATGAAGCCACGATTGTCTGCCATGGACTCTTTGACCAATCTGACATAGCGAGGCTCAAATATGCGTAACTGGGTTACGCCTCCAGGCAGGAGAAAGAGTGGCAGTGGGAATAGACCTAATTGCATTTGTACCTCCATAAATCGTACTTAAACTTACGGGGCGATTAGCGTTGCCGATCACACTGCCTAACTCAGTCGACTACATTTGTGCCATTAGGGCGTTTTTAATCGCATCAACAAGTTGTTTCAATTGAACGATGCTCATGTCATATGGCGGCATGATGTAAACCAATCGTCCGAAGGGACGAATCCAAACCCCAGCTTCAACAAAGTGTTTTTGAATGGTTTCGACGATTACATTTTGGTGCGTTTCAACGACACCGATAGCGCCTAACCAACGTACATCTTTGACACAATCTAAATCATTGAGTTCAGGTAGCATGTCTGACAGATGCTTCTCGATCCCTAACACTTTATCCTGCCATGGCGTGTCGATTAGCAGTTGCAGGCTGGCGTTAGCAACTGCGCTGGCAAGTGGGTTGCCCATAAATGTTGGACCATGCATAAAACAGCCTGCTTCGCCGCTGCACACGGTATCGGCAACATGCTTAGTGGCAATGGTAGCCGCCATGGTCATGTAACCGCCGGTTAGTGCTTTTCCTAAACACATGATGTCAGGCGAAATACCAGCGTGCTCGCAGGCAAACAATTTTCCAGTGCGCCCAAACCCCGTCGCAATTTCATCACAGATCAACAAAACGCTATGTTCATCGCACAGTTCACGTACGCGTTTGAGGTAAATGGGGTGGTAAATTCGCATTCCGCCTGCGCCTTGCACGATAGGCTCTAAGATAACCGCGGCGATTTTGTCGAGATTGGTCTCCAGCTTGTGTTTGAAATCGCTGATGTCTGCTTCGTTCCACTCATCGTAAAATCCGCACTCAGGGGAGTCGGCGAAAATGTGCTCGGGAAGAAAGCCTTTATAGAGCTTATGCATGGAATTATCGGGGTCGGTCACCGACATGGCCGCAAAGCTGTCCCCGTGATATCCATGGCGCAAAGTAAGGAAGGTAGATTTTGGTTGGCCTTTAGCGTGCCAATATTGCAACGCCATCTTGAGTGCGACTTCTACCGAAATAGAGCCTGAATCACAAAGGAAGACTTTTTCAAGCGGTGCAGGGGTCATTGCCACCAACTTCTTGCACAAATTGATGGCGGGATCATGTGTGATCCCGCCAAACATCACGTGCGACATTTTGCCAAGCTGATCCGTCACCGCTTGATTGAGCGCTGGATGGTTGTAGCCGTGAATCGCTGCCCACCATGAAGACATGCCATCTAATAGAGCAGTACCGTCTTCCAAATATAAATGCATGCCCTCTGCACGAGATACGGGGTAACAGGTCAAGGGATTCAGGGTTGACGTGTACGGGTGCCAAATATGGTCACGGTCAAAAGCTATATCCATGTTTCAACGATATCCATCTGTATAAAAAACGCCCATATGTAAACCATGAGCTTCAACTACTGTTGACATTGTAAAGGTCGACTTTAGACTGAACAAGTTTTCGATTAATCATTTTGAGGTATTACAGGTGGAAGTACGCCATAACTGGACTGTCAAGGAAGTGCAGGCCCTTTTTGAAAAACCTTTTATGGATCTGATGTTTGAAGCACAGCAGGTTCATCGACAGTACCAAGCGGCAAACCATGTACAAGTGAGTACATTGCTCTCAATCAAAACGGGTGCGTGTCCAGAAGATTGTAAATATTGCCCGCAAAGTGCGCATTATCGTACGGACGTCGAAAAAGAACGCTTATTGGAAGTTGAACGTGTTCTTGAAGCCGCCGAGAAAGCGAAGCATTCAGGCGCAACACGTTTTTGCATGGGCGCGGCGTGGAAAAATCCTAAAGCGCGAGATATGCCTTACTTGAAAGAAATGATCCAAGGCGTGAAGGGCTTGGGACTTGAAACCTGTATGACGCTGGGCATGTTGACGCCAGATCAAGCGGGTGAGCTGGCGGGTGCTGGTTTGGATTATTACAACCACAACCTTGATACCTCTCCTGAGTATTACGGTAATGTCATTACGACTCGTACTTACCAAGATCGCTTAGATACACTTTCTCATGTGCGTGGCGCCGGTATGAAAGTCTGTTCTGGTGGCATCATTGGTTTAGGTGAAAATGCACGTGACCGTGCGGGGCTGCTGGTGGAGTTAGCCAACTTACCGCATCACCCAGAAAGTGTGCCGATTAACATGTTGGTTAAAGTGAAAGGCACGCCACTCGAAGAAGTTGAAGATGTGGATCCGTTCGATTTTGTCCGTATTATCGCAGTCGCTCGGATCATCATGCCGCAGTCGGCAGTTCGTCTCTCTGCGGGTCGTGAGAACATGAACGAGCAGATGCAAACGCTGTGCTTTATGGCAGGTGCAAATTCTATCTTTTATGGCTGCAAGTTGCTCACAACCCCAAATCCTGACGAAGATGCTGATATGCAGCTTTTCAAGAAGCTGGGTGTAAACCGAGAGCAAGCTGTTCAAAAACCCGATGAAATTCAAGAAGAAACCTTGTTGTCACAAGTGGCAGAGCGCGTTGCTTCGCGTCCGGGTAAGGACGATCTGTTCTACGAAGCTAACGTTTAAAGGCGCGTCTAAACCATGCCCGTAGAATCAGAACCTGAAAAAAGTCAGCGTCCATCTAGTCAGCTTCAACGTCGTATTGAGAAAAAACTCGATGCGCGTCGAGAGCAACATCTTTTACGAAAGGTGAGTGCTTTCCATCATCAAGGTGCAAAGCTCGTTGATGGCGATAACCTGTCGTATCTCAACTTTTCCGGCAACGACTATTTGGGGCTGGCGCAAGACCCTAGCGTAATTGCGGCGTGGCAAGAAGGGTTGACGAAATATGGCGCAGGAAGTACAGCTTCGCCTTTGGTGACGGGGTTTACCCATGCTCACCAAGACCTGGAACAAGCGCTTTGTGACTGGTTAGGATTTGATCAGGCAATTCTTTTCAACAGCGGTTTTTCAGCTAATCAAGCAGTGATTTTTTCGCTGCTTGAGAAAAGCGATGTATTGCTGCAAGACAAACTGAACCACGCATCCTTAATGGAGGCGGGTATGTTGTCAGAAGCTAAAATGCAGCGTTTTACCCACAACAGCATTGAAAAGCTGGATGCGTTATTGCGTTCGAATGCCAATGCACCAGCGCGTTTTGTGGTCACGGAAGGCGTATTCAGTATGGATGGCGATCTCTCGCCATTGGCTGACATCAAATTTCGTTGTGAAGCGCACGACGCATGGCTGATGGTTGACGATGCACATGGCATTGGTGTGCTGGGTGATGAAGGGCAGGGAAGCGCGCACATTGCTAATGTGAAGCCAGATATCCTGATTGTCACCTTTGGTAAAGCGTTTGGCATGATGGGGGCTGCGGTTATGTGTAGCGAGTCTGTGCATCAGTACCTTACGCAGTTTGCTCGTCACTATGTTTACTCCACAGCTATGCCGCCTGCACAGGCCTATGCCTTGTCTCACGCCCTTTCTATGGTGAAATCACAGTCATGGCGCAGGGAGAAGCTCGCGGTGTTGTCGGCGTGTTTTCATTCCGCGCTTTCTGATTGCTCTGAAGTTATCAATACCATCACACCGATTAAACCTGTCGTATTAGGTTCGGTTGAACGGATGCAAACCGTCGCGCAGAGTCTGAAACAAACCGGTTTTTTGACGGGAGCGATCCGTCCACCCACCGTGCCAGCCAATACTGCGCGTCTTCGCATTACGCTATCCGTTAACCAATCAGAAGCGCAGGTCAGCGATCTCGCCGCTTCACTCCGTCGTTGTATAGAGGAGGGCGCATGAGCCAAGCCGTATCGTTACATCTCGACGCCTCACTCGCTCTGTGCGAGGAAAAAAACGCCATAAAAGACGCATTCAGCCGCGCCGCTGCGACATACGACCAAAGTGCTGCGCTTCAGCGTCGTGTTGGTCATGAATTGATGTCACTGCTGCCGGATTGGCAAGAAAAAACCGTGCTCGATCTAGGCTGTGGGACCGGATATTTTAGTGAGCAAATCGCGAAGCACGGCGCGCAGGTTATCGCGCTGGATCTGTCCGAACAAATGCTAGAGCACGCGAGAGCACGTTGTGGAGACGCGTTGCAGTATGTGTCTGGAGATGCAGAGTCGCTGCCATTTGCCGATAACAGTGTTGATGTTGTATTTACATCCTTGGCGCTGCAATGGTGCAACGATCTGTCGGTGCCTTTGCAAGAAATGAAGCGAGTTGTGAGGCCTGGGGGGACGATTTTGTTCTCCACGTTACTCGATGGTTCGCTGTATGAATTAAAACAGGCATGGAGCCAAGTTGATTCACGTCAACACGTGAACACATTTCTGACGCTAAAGCAGGTAAACCTTGCGCTTGCGCAAGCTGGAAGTGCGAATCACCATTTAGAATGCCAGACGTTAATAGAAAGATACCCCTCAGCACTCGCACTGATGAAAGACCTAAAAGGTATTGGCGCGACACATCTATCTGAGGGAAGAGAAGCGGGACTCGTTGGCAAGCGAACATTTATTCAATTGGAAAACACCTATCGGGAATTTCAGTTAGAAGATGGTTTCGTCCCCGCAACATATCAAGTTTGCTTCGGAGCGATAAATAATGACTAAAAGCTATTTCGTGACAGGCACAGACACAGAAGTAGGCAAAACGGTAGCCTCGATGGCGATCATGCAAGCCGTGTCTAAAGCGGGTTACAGTGTCGTTGGCTATAAACCTGTTGCCGCAGGCAGCGAAGAGACAGAGCAAGATCCCAATGAATTCGGACGCTATACGTCTTCGTGAATGCTCGACTGTTGACGTTCGCTATCAAGATGTAAACCCATGTCTACTAGAAGCCGCGTGCTCTCCTCATATTGCCGCAGAGATTGAAAATAGCAGTGTTGATTTTGCGTTACTGAGTGACGGTTTAAGGAATATTCAAACCAAAGCAGATGTTACGTTAGTCGAAGGCGCGGGCGGTTGGCGCGTACCTGTAAGTTATGACAGCACATTGGCAGATTGGGTTGGAGAGGAAAAGCTCCCTGTTATCTTGGTCGTTGGAATTAAATTAGGGTGTTTAAATCACGCTTACTTAACCGCTGAAGCGATTCGTCGTGATGGGCTGGAAGTTGTGGGGTGGGTGGCTAACCGCATTAATCCTGGCACAGAGCATTACAGTGATATCGTCAAAACGCTAGAACATCACCTGAAAGTGCCAAAGCTGGGAGAGATCCCTTACATGCCATCCATCAAATCCAGAGATTTGAGCGGTTACATCGACATTGCACCCTTGGGGCTGTAAACGTCAAAATCGGCGAGTGCCAGAATAATGAAAAAAGCCAGCGTAATGCTGGCTTTTAATATTCGTTTTGCCACAAATGGCTAGCTTGCTACTGCAACAATAGCTTATTTGTTGTCTTCAAGCAGGCCCATCAGCGATTGCTGAACATCAGATACCTGTTTCAGTTTTTGGTTCTCGTCGTCAGCAAGCCCCAATTCTGTACACGCCTCATCAAAGCTCATGCCTAAGTGACAGCAAAGGATATCGATTGCAACACGATAATTTTCTTTGTCAGCCATGGTTTCCTCTCCTTAGAACCGCATTCCACTGTGGAGCACTTAAACGTGTTCAATAACACGCTCACCTTTTACGACACACTATTCCTGATACGACTTCTTTTCAACTCGACCAAAGTCTAATCTAGACAAATGAAGAAGCCGTTCAGCGTGCTGTTAAAAAGTAGCATCAATTATAGTGTTGCAATAATTTACGTTACAAATTGCTACATAGGGTTGTTTTTCCGCGGTTTGACCCTACTATCTCACCCATAGCGCTTCAATTTTTCGGAGACAAAACTAGTAATGAAACGCATAGCTTTATTTTTAATGACCAACCTAGCGGTGCTGTTTGTATTCAGCATCGTGTTAAACATCGTTTATGCCGTAACAGGCATGCAACCGGGCAGTTTGTCTGGCTTGCTGTTGATGGCCGCATTGTTCGGTTTTGGTGGGTCACTGGTGTCATTGTTGATGTCAAAATCAATGGCGCTGCGTTCGGTGGGTGGCGAAGTGATTGAACACCCACGCAATGAAACTGAACATTGGTTGATGAACACAGTGAGTCGTCAGGCTCAGCAAGTCGGTATCGGCATGCCAACCGTGGCTATTTACCACTCTGACGACATTAACGCATTTGCCACTGGCGCAAAACGTGATGCGTCATTGGTTGCGGTATCAAGTGGTCTGCTACAAAACATGACTCGTGACGAAGCCGAAGCCGTATTGGCTCATGAAATCAGTCATGTTGCCAATGGTGATATGATCACGATGACGCTGATGCAAGGTGTGGTTAACACCTTTGTTATCTTCATCTCTCGCCTAATTGCTGGTGCCATCAGTGGCATGAACAACAATAGCGAAGAAGGTGAAGGTGGTGGCAGCTTCATGGTGTATTTCATCGTGTCCTCTGTGCTTGAAATTGTATTTGGCATGTTGGCGAGCATCTTGACCATGTGGTTTAGCCGTCATCGCGAATTCAAAGCCGACGCCGGTTCTGCCAAATTGGTTGGCAAAGAGAAGATGATCGCGGCACTGGAAAGGCTAAAAGTGAGCCACGAAAGCCGCTTGGAAGGGTCAATGATGGCGTTTGGCATCAATGGTAAAAAATCGTTGAGCGAATTCTTCATGACTCACCCACCACTTGATAAGCGTATCGACGCGCTACGTCGTGGTGATCATTTGTAATCACCCTTGTCTTAACCTTGCTAAAACGCCTCCATTTATTGGAGGCGTTTTTGTTTTTAGTTCGGGATCGTGTTTCTTCAGCTAGTTTGATAGGACGTTGGGAAGAAAACATAGAGGAAGATATGAATCCGGTTGGATGGTTTGAAATTGCAGTGACAGATATGGAGCGAGCGATTGGCTTCTATGAGAAGACGTTGGGTATGACATTGAAGCGGCAGGAAGTCAGTGGTGTCCATATGGCGTGGTTTCCTGTTGAAGAAGGAGGCTACGGTGCGACAGGAACGCTTATAGCCTGTGAAGAAAATACGCCTGGAGCATCATCAACCATGATTTATTTCAGCGTCGAAAACATAGATGAAGTCTTGGCACGTGTATCCGACAGTGCCATTTTAATAGCAAAAACCCCAATTGGTGATTTTGGTGTCTATGCCCATATCGAAGATAGTGAAGGGAATAGGGTTGGCCTTCACAGTCATTAAAGGGCAGGTATGAATATTGATGAATATTATTGGCGGTTGTATTTGCAACCGCTTTCTTTTGTCGATCTCTGTTGCAAAGGTGTTTATTTTTTAAACAAGCTATAGGCAACACGCGATAGCATTATTAAATATCATTAAGAGCGTTTTATTTACCATATTGATTTCCGTGTATTGGCGAACACTTCCGAGACGTTGCATAGATGAAAACGTAAAACAGCCAGGGAAGGGGCATGTTTAAAGTAATTAGATTTCTGTTTATTGCTGCGATTCTAATAGCGCTGCTTGCCACTGCTATCGTTTATGGCGGTCTCGCATTGAGCCTGCCTGCGCTGTCAGGGGTCTCCACTGCCACAACAATATCCGACACGGCTTATCTGCAGCGTGATGAACTTGGTACAGCGATCATCATTGCCGATAATCGTACCGATGCTTCTTACGCATTAGGCTATGCGCACGGACAAGATCGTTTCTTTCAAATGGACTTACTGCGACGGAATGCTGCCGGGGAGTTATCTGAGCTATTTGGCGATGCGGCATTGTCTCTTGATGAAAGTACGCGATTTCACCAATTCAGAAAACGCAGTCGCGAGATAGTGGCTATGTTGCCTGCGGCGCAAAAGCAGCAGCTTAATGCCTATGCCGAAGGCGTGAATGATGCCCTTGCACAAGCAACTTTCCCATCGTTTGAGTATGTGGTGACGCAAGCGGAGCGAAAGCCTTGGCTTCCTGAGGACTCGTTACTTGCGATATTTAGTATGTATCTTGACCTGCAAGGCCGAAGCCTGAATAGAGACCTCACTATGGGTGCGCTCGAAGATAGCTTTGGTGAAGACATGGTTGGCTTTGTGACTCAGCCTAGCCAGTATCAAGCGGCACTGGATGGCAGCCGTTTTCCTCTCAAAAAAGTACGGATACCTTCCCTTTCTGCTGAAATTGTTACCGCAGCCATGTCGCGAGACATCGATGATTCAGCGGTTGTTGGCAGTAACAACTGGGCGGTAGGGGGCGCATTAACCCGTGATGGTCGCGCAATGCTATCGGATGATATGCATCTTGGTATTCAAGTTCCTATCATTTGGTATCGTGCTCAACTTAACTATAAAGAAGACGGTGATGACCGCCAGATCACGGGTGTCACCTTGCCGGGTGCGCCGGCGGTGGTGGTAGGCTCAAACGGCCATATTGCCTGGGGTTTTACGAATGGCTATATAGATACCGCGGATTGGTACAGGTTAGCTGACGATGACAAAACGGCCTTGGTGTCAGAAAGTATTCCCACGCAAAAAGGGGAGCATAAATACCTGCTCGAAATAAGCGAATTTGGGCCTGTGAAAATTGTTAATGGGGAAAAATTCGCACTCTCTTGGGTAGCACATCAAGACTATGCTGTGAATTTGAACCTATTGAATTTAGAAACTGCTCAAACAGTTGAATCTGCTTTTGAAGTTAGCAAGGAAACAGGCATTCCGGTTCAGAACATGGTTGTTGCCGACAAAGATGGCAACATCGGATGGCAAGCAACAGGCGCAATTCCTGACAGACGAAAACCCGCTCAAATACCTCTTCCTTCGACTCGATATGACAAAGCGTGGGGTCAACAAGCGCACGATGTGCCCTTTACCATCAACCCAAAACGTTCGATGGTATGGACAGGGAACAGTAGGGTCGTGAGCACCAAGCAAGATGCCCGTTTTGGTAATGGTGGCTATGCATTGGGCGCGAGAAGCGTACAAATAAAACAGCGATTGTTCGAAAAAGACGTATTTGATCCGGAGGACTTCTATCGAATCCAGCTAGACAATGAAGCCTTCTTCTTGGATCGATGGCACCGTGTATTGCTCACTAATTTACAGCGAGAACCAGAGCGCTTTAAAGACGATATTACCGCGTTGGAAAACTGGCAGCGCTGCGCATGTGCTGATTCTGTCGGTTATACGTTAGTGAGAAAGTACCGCGATACTTTAATGGATATCTTGTTCGCTCCAATAGAAACACAACTTGCCGAAGATGGACTCAGCGTGGGCTTGCTGGAAAGGCAATTAGAGCCAGCGCTATGGCAATTGGTCGATGAAAAACCAGCAAGTTGGTTACCCGCTGGACACGCAGATTGGAATCGTTTCCTCACTGCAGCGTATGTGACGATGCGTGATGATTTGATGGTAGATACAACAGGGCATGTTGATGGCTCACTGCAGGCTCTGCGCTGGGGGAGTATCAACACACTCAATGTTCAGCACCCGTTTAGTCGCCAAATTCCCATATTGAGCAAGCTGCTAGATATGCCTAAAGCTGAAGCGTTTGGCGATCGATATATGCCAGCAGTTCAAGGGAAGGCATCTGGTGCCTCACAGCGTTTAATTGTCCAACCCGGAGACGAGGTGAATGGTATTCTGACCCTACCTGGTGGGCAAAGTGGTCATCCGCTTTCTCCTTTTTACCGTTCAGGGTTCGATGCGTATATCGAGCAAGCCTCAACGCCATTGCTGCCTGCTCAGCCGCACTATCAAATCGTTTTCAGTCCCAGTTCGTAAGTTTTCACTTCCATAAGCCGTATATCCGATAGACCTCAAGACGAGAATTTGAAACAGTCGCTACATTTTTCTTTTAACGCTTCCCTGAAGATAAAAGTCCGTTAGCGCGTAAAATATTCTTCTTGAAGACTAAGTGTTTAATGGTTTTACAGTACTGGTGATTATTTATTGTCTATTTATTCATAAAGATACACGAAAATTTTACATATTTTGTCTTCTTTGTGGGGTGGAAATTATTTCGATCATAAGTTGCTGTAAACAATCAATAAACGCACTGATCCATTAGTAAGACTGTCATTATTCCTTAGAGTAATGACCAATAATTTAGTCATAACAGTATTTAAGAGTCTAAAGTATGAATATTCTTGTTTGCGATTCGGGTGATTCAAAAATGATACTTAGTAAAAATACTAAGCATCATGAATGCCCAACCAAATTTAGGGTATTTGATATGCAATTTGATTCTTTTCAGCATGCCTCACGTTGGCTGGACCTGGCGACATTTGGTCCGAAGCGCAGCGAAGCACATGCGATGATAGATAAGCGCGCTAAAGCATGGTTTGACGAACAAGTCAGCCTTCCTGTCACTTCCCATTTGTCACAATGTGAAAAACAGTTCAACGCACAAGGCTATGGAAAGATGCCATCGCGCTCTACCCGTATTCGCGCTTGGTTAGATATCGCGTTTTACGCCGATGATCAGCTAAGGCAGCGGGTTGCTTATGCCTTGACTCAAATCTTTGTCGCATCAGATCAAGATGCGACATTGATTAACCACACTCCCGCAGTCGCTAACTACAACGATTTACTTTGCGAGCATGCGTTTGGCAATTATCGCGATTTGCTCAAGGCTGTCTCTTTGTCTCCCGTTATGGGTCACTACCTAACCATGGTAGGCAACCAAATGGGCGATCCAGAAACAGGTCGTCGTCCTGATGAAAACTATGCCAGAGAAATCCTACAACTTTTCTCCGTAGGCCTTTATCAGCGCGCTTCCGATGGAAGCCTGATTTTGGATGCCAATGGTTCGCCAAAGCCTTGCTATCACGAAAAAGATATTCAAGAGTTAGCCCGTGTGTTCACAGGCTGGAGCCATACTGATTCGCATCTGATGACACCGATGGCAGCGAATGAAAGCGATCATGACCGTGGTGAAAAACACATTTTAGGTCATCACTTTGCCAAAAATGTTCCCGCTGATCAGGAAATGGATCAAGTGATGGAGCTGTTGCTTCACCACCCTTCGACCGCCCCAAATATCTGCAAAAATTTGATTCAAAAGCTGGTTAGCTCTAACCCATCATCAGATTATGTCCGTCGTGTTTCTGAGGTATTTGACGATAATGGCGAGGGTGAAACAGGCGATTTGAAAGCCGTCGTATGGGCAATTTTGACTGATGATGAGGTTTACACAGCACCGCCACAGTCAATGAGTAAGGTCAGAGAGCCTTGGCTGTCGCTGGTGTACGTTTATCGTGCACTGGATGTGCTACCTGGCGGCGGAAGTGCATTAGTAGAATCGGATCTGATTTATCTGAAAACCTGTAATCAGTATCCGCTAGGCTCGCCATCGGTATTTAATTTTTATTTACCGGACTATGCCCCTAAAGGTGTGGTAGCTGATAACAATTTGGTCGCGCCAGAGTTACAAATCGTTGATTGGTCACATGTTATCTACGTGCATAATTTCATTTATGGCATTTTAAGACTGAATCTTCAGGACATTAATAAGCCATTAAAAAAACAGCTTTATATTGATGTTGAAAGCTTGAAAGTACTTATTCAAAACAAAGACATTGAAGGGTTTACACAAGAGGTTTCAGAGCGGTTCTTCAATGGAAGCATGCCCGAACCACTTAAGCACGTGTTAAGAGAGCACTATAACGGGATCGATATTCATCCGGGCAAATGGGTGCAACGCCTGTTATTTATTGCTTTGGCTTCCCCGTATTTTCACGTTCAGGAGAATCGCGCATGAAATTAACACGACGCCACTTTATTCAATCAATCGGGGCAGTGAGCGCGACAGTATCTGCGCCCATGAGTTTTAGTGCTATTGCTGAAGACGCAGAAGATTATAAAGCGTTGGTATGTGTGTTTTTAAATGGGGGGAATGACTTTTTCCATCAGGTGCTTCCGATGGATAGTACTAACTACAACAAATACGCCTCATCTCGAAAGGGTATCGCAGTTTCTCGGCAAAGTTTGTTACCTATCAATATCCGAGATAAAAACGATGTCGAGTTTGGTCTACACAAATCTTTAAAGCCGCTGATGCCGATATTCCAAAAGGGAAAGGTGAGCCTGGCGATGAATGTAGGGCCATTGCTAGAGCCCACCCAAAAAGAAGACATTGTTAGCGGGAAAGCAGAATTGCCACCGTATTTGTTTGCGCACAATAAACAGCAAGAAGTGTGGCAGCACAGTTGGCAGGGTGATCGTTACAGTGGGCAAGGTTGGCTAGGAATGTCAATGGATGTCCTGATGCGAGATATGTCTGGTATTCCAAACAGCTTTTATACTGGGCCAAATACGCTGCTCGATAGCTTTCATTCTGACAAAATGTTTGTGAATAAAAATGGCTTTGAAGAGCTTCAAGCGTTGACCAGTGATGTTATCCGCACGAGTTATGAAACCATGGCAACTCAACACTATGATTCACCGTTAGTGGCTGGGTATGCAGATATGGTTAAACAGGCCGTTGACGCCCAGCAGCAAATGGAACCGATAATCGCGTCAATTCCGCAAGATAAACGCATTCCAGCGTCAAATCTGGGAAGCCAACTTCGCGCCATTAAACAGATGATCGATGCAGCGCAAATGCTGGGACATAACCGTCAGGTGTTTTACGTCTCTATTGGTGGATTCGATACCCATGATAATCAAGTACGTCGTCAAGACGAACTGATGAAGGAGTTTTCTGAGGCCATTGCAGGCTTCTATACGGCGCTAGATGCAGAAGGGCTGACCGACAACGTTATGACCTTCACAATGTCAGAGTTTGGCCGCAGCATGCACGACAATGCGCGTAAAGGTTCTGATCATGGGTGGGGTGGCGGTCAGTTTATCTTTGGCGGAAACACTGCAGGTAAGCAGTGTTTCGGTACATATCCTGACTTCACCCGAAACGGTCAAGACGACAATGGCGATGGACGACTTATTCCATCCATTAGCCATGAGCAATACGCCGCACATATGGTTAAGTGGCTGGGGCTAAATAACAGTGCACTGAACACTGTTTTCCCCACATTGACAAAGTTCGGCGGGCCAATGCGAGCTGACTCCGTGGCGTCGTAACGTCTATCGTAAACAAAAAGCCAGAGCCAAGTGCTCTGGCTTTTTTGTCGATGTATTTGTACTTATAGGGACATAAAGGGGGGTGAGATTGGACAAAACGCTCAGTAAAGCACTAAGTAAATACACGTTTATAGCGATAAGACTCGAATTGCCTTAGTATTTTCAGCTTATTCACAAAGCATTAGGGAAAATGAAATGAGCGAAAGCTGGGATGATATGGCTGAAGGATGGGATGACAACCAAGCGGTCATCGCCTATTCGGAAAATGCTGTCCGCTCATTAACTGACGTTGTGAAGATTAAAGGACTCACCATTCTGGATTTTGGTTGCGGGACGGGGTTATTGACCGAAAAATTATCTCCAGATGCAGCATTCATTACTGCTATAGATCCCGCTTCAAAGATGATCGGTGTATTAGATGCGAAAGCGCTACCAAACGTGAACACGGTGGCAGGTGTAGTTGATGAAGCGCTCGTTCGTGAGTGTCGACAGGCGGGTAAGCGTTTTGATTTGATCGTAGCGTCGTCGTCATTGGCCTTTGTGCCTGATTATCCCGAAACCATCGCGCTGCTGGCGATGCTGTTGGCAGACAAAGGTTTGTTGGTGCAATGGGATTGGGAAAAGAGTGAAAGTTCGGGCGCAGGCTTTATGCCTACTGAGATTGAAGAAGCCTACACTCATGCAGGTTTAAACCTTGTTTCTACTTCTCACCCATTCAGCATGGGCGACATGCGCGTATTGATGGCAGTGGGACAACGCATCGATTAAACGAAGAAACCGCCTCAAAGGCGGTTTCTGATTTGAATAGGCAAGGTTGCTAGACAACAATTACGCCGCTTGTGCGTTGTCCTCGAATGGCACACGGTTGCCATTCCAGCTTAATACCAGGCCAAGACCTACACTTGCAGCAGCACCCATCATTACGGCGGATACGGTAAGCAAACCGCTCACTGCCAACGCAGACACAATGCCACTTGCCACGAAGCAGATCATGGTTTGCAGGAAGTTCAACAAACCTGCTGCCGTTGCGCTGCAATGTTTGAACTCTTCTAGCGCTTTGTTCACCACGATAGGGTAGATAGCGCCGTTTGCCGCTGCCAAGAAGCAGAACGGGATCAGGACAGGCCAAATGTTAGTCACGTCTGTCTGCCAAGAAATCGCGAAGATAACGGCAACACTGGCGATAAATAGACCCACAAACCAAGGCAGAAGTACTGATCCGTCGAATTTATTCAGTAGCGCACGACAGCTGTAACCACCGACAATAAACGCGATAGTTTGTGGCACATAGCTCATGCCGATGTCAGCACCGCTGTAACCCATCTCAGTCATTACAAACGGAGAGCCTGTCAGCCATGCAAAGAATGCGGCTGAACAGCCTGCAAATACCAGCATGTTACCGATAAACTTGCGTGAGCTAATAATGTGTTTGTAATCGCTAACCAGCTTCGCAACAATTTTCTCATCGCTGTTGATCACGGGCGCACTTTCTTGTTGGCGTAGTGTAGCCATAACCAACAAAGCACCTAAGCCGACCAGAACAATAAAGATACTGCGCCAGCCGAACTGAGCTTCAAGGCCTGCACCTAGTAGAGGCGCAAGTGCCGGAGACAAAGCAACCAACGGCATGATGGTAGCAAATACACGTTGTGATGTTTTGCTATCGTAGCGGTCAATCACCACGGCTTGCCAAATCACAGACGCACTGCACGCCCCCAGAGCTTGCACAAAACGGGCAGCAAGGAAAACTTCAATGCTGTTAGCCATAAAGCAGGCAATGGTTGCCACACTAAACAGCGCCATACCGCCAACGAGCACTTTAATTCGACCAATACGGTCAGACATTGGGCCATAAACAATCTGTCCAAGCGCCATACCCAGTAGGAATACGGTCAGCGACAGGCCAATCATAGATTGTGATGTACCCATCTCAAGGCGGATGTTTTCAAAAGCGGGCAGGTACATGTCGGTCGCGAGGAAGCCGAGCATGCTCAGCGCTGCGAACCAAATCATAGTTGTCATTGGAACAGAATTTTTCATTTCACTTGTCCGTTCATTATTCTCGGATTTACTTGGTTGTGGAGTGTAGCGGTAGCGAAAAGCGCTGTGAAACGCTAAAATTTCGCCATTGCTTTCAAAATATTTGATGTGAAGCGTCGAGTGGCACATTTGATAATTAACAGTGGCGGGCTCAAAGGCAGAATTTATGTTTTCTTATCAAGATCTTCAGGTAGTGGACGCGGTTGCAAGGCGAGGGAGTTTCTCTGCGGCAGCTGAAGAAATGCACAAGGTGCCAAGCGCAGTGAGCTATACCATTCGACAAATGGAAGACAAACTTGCTGTGAATTTATTTGAGCGATTGCACCGTGCAGTGCGTTTAACGCCAGCAGGCGAGTTTTTCGTTGTTGAAGCGCGTGACTTGATGAAGCGTATGGACGAGATCCGAGATCAAACTCAACGTGTCGCTAATGGCTGGACGCGAAGCGTTTCCTTGGCGTTGGATAACGTGGTGCGTGAAGATCGCGTGGATTCATTGGTGCGTGATTTTTATGATGCGTTCCCTGACGTGGAATTGTTGCTTACCATGGAAGTGTTTAACGGCGTGTGGGATGCATTGGCCTACGACAGAGCAGATATCGCCATCGGCGCAACGGCTGCGGTGCCGGTTAGCGGAAACCTCAGTTATCGCGATATGGGGATCCTGACTTGGCGATTTGTGGTATCCAAAGACCACCCTTTAGCCAAAGAAAGCGAACCGTTACGAAATGAACAGCTTCTTGGCTATCCGGCCATTTGTCTTGAAGACACTTCTCGAATTTTACCCAAACGCGCCACTTGGCTGCTGGATAACCAACGTCGTTTAACCGTACCCAATTGGCATAGTGCGATTCAATGTTTCCGGTCAGGTTTAGGTATCGGCGCCATGCCGTCACATATGGCTGAGTTATATTTGAAAACAGGGGAGTTAGTTGAAAAAACACTGGTTGAGCCGCCAGCAAGAAGCCCGTGCTGCATTGCATGGAGAACAGATAAAGAAAACCCTGCTGTGAATTGGATCTTGGACTATTTGGGTGACGCTGAAAAAGCGCATAGAGAGTGGTTGGAGTGAGTTGGAATAACTTGAAATAGCGGCCAAGCATTAGTCTTCGAACTTTGTTGTACTTATAACGTAAATTAAGATTGCTCGTTAGTAGACTAATGCTTGGTGTCGCTTGCTTATTATCTAGCCATAGATAATCGAATTGACGTTGCTTTTGGTTGCTCGTTTTTCGCTTTTAACGTTGATATGGTTACATAATTGCTCGAGTAATAAGATGTTAATTCAACACATAAGCGAGCTCACTATATGTTTCTCGAAGCGCTGATACATCGTTTGCAATGTCTTCATTAGGGCGTCTTTCAAACAAGCAATCGGCAATCAGTTTAGCGACTGCTGGCATGTCATTGACGGTGAATCCAGCTCTCACGATTTCGGGAGTACCAAAACGCAGACCATTCATATCACCATCAACAGCGTCGATTGGAAGGCCAATGCCACAGGTTAGGATGTTTGCCTTTCTCAGTTTTTTCGCCATGGTTTGTCCGCCACCAAAGGGGGCTGAAATGATGGCAAACTGATGTGAAAGGGAAGGTGTCAGCCCATTTGGTGTGTCAACTTGAAACACAGGTAAACCTTCCGCTTGGCAGGCTTTTGCTAGTGCTTGGTTGGTGTCGATCATGGCTTCAGAATAAGTTTCGCCGTAGCTTTTCCAATCCAACAATGACACTGCCAGAGCCGCAGATTTCGCGGCATCAAAATTGGCCGTTAGCCCCGGAAACGCAATCGCATCAATTTTCTCCATCAGTTCTGTATCATTGGAAACGATTAAACCACCGGGTGGCCCACCAAGGCTTTTGTAGGTGCTCATTGTCATCACATGCGCGCCTTCATTGAGTGGATTAGGCCAGCTTTTTCCCGCAATGATCCCGCACTGGTGCGCTGCATCAAACAACACATAAGCGCCCACTTCATCCGCAATCGCACGAATTTCCGTGATGGGGTGTGGTAGCAAGTTTAAGCTTCCACCAATGGTGATGAGCTTGGGTTTAAGCACATGAGTTTGTTCTCGCAGCGCATCCAGATCTACCGTGTAATGCGAAGCATCTGCCGTCATTTCCACAATATTTAAGCCGTACAATCCCGCCGCTCCAGCATTGTGATGCGTAACATGGCCGCCAATTGATGCGGGTGGCACTAACACGGTATCGCCCGCTTTGCAGGTGGCCATAAAAGCGTATAAGTTCGACATTGCACCCGAAGCGACACGGATTTCAGCATATTTGGCGTCAAAAACGTCGCAGGCAAGCTGCGCGGCAATCAGCTCAATTTGCTCAATGGCTTCTAGCCCCATCTCGTACTTGTCACCGGGATAGCCAAGAGAAGGGCGAGAGCCAATGCCAGAGGCCAATAGCGCTTCCGCTTTCGGGTTCATAATATTGGTGGCAGGATTGAGGTTAATGCACTGTTTTTCATGAATGGTGCGGCTTTCTTCTACCAGTCCATAGATAGAAGAGACCAGCGACTGGGCGTTGTTGAGATCAAACCGGTGAAGTGATTGATCAGCAAATTGATTCAAGGTGTCGTTTACCCAAGGTTTTGCGTGAAATGGCATACTGCTGCTCCCCTGTCATGTTTTTTTGATACTTCTATCAAAACGCGACAGCAGAGTTATCTCAAATGGATTATTTTTTGTGTAAGGCAAAAATAAATTTGGGCATAAGTACAATGCGATCTCAACGTTATCCGCAATTACCGCCGCTTGATGCGCTCGTGGCGTTTGAATCTGCCGCCGAGCATGAAAGCTTTGCCAGAGCGGGTGAAGAGCTCTTTCTCACAGCGTCAGCCGTTGCGTATCAAGTCAAAAAATTGGAATGCACCATCGGAGTGCAACTCTTCGCGAGGCACGGAAAAGGTGTGACCTTGACCGCCAAAGGCCAAGAATTTTTACTTCTTGTTAAAACATCACTTTCGTCGTTAGAAAGCGATGTGGATTGGATTAAGCACGCTCGATTAGCCCCAGTAAAGTTGATCACGCAACATGCTATTGCACAGCTTTGGCTGCAAAAAAGGCTGGGTGTTTATCAGCATAATTTTCCAGATAACGAGCTCGAAATTACGGCTGTTTCTACGGTTTCGGGCAACCCCCAAGACACGGATATTGCCATTGGCTATTTTCAGCATGATCCAGGTAAAAACTGGCAATGCTTGTGGAAAGAGACGCTGATCCCTGTGGCATCAAAAGCCTATAAAGCGAAGACGCCAGTTCTTTATCAAGATATGAATTGGCATGATGATTGGCGATTCTGGCAAGACGAGAAAGTCATTGCCAAAGGGGGAGCGAAAATGCGCCGTTCAAGTCTGTATGGTTTGATCTTACAGTCGGTACTAGACGGACATGGCGCAATGGTTGGACGTGTTTCATTGATTAAAAAACAGCTGAATAATGGCGAGTTAAGACCTTGGCCAAGTGAGAATATTCAAGCCGTTGAGAGTGGCGGTTACTACCTCTATCAATCCCCTTCGTGTAAAGACCATGTGGTTGCGATGCATTTTTGCCATTGGTTGACAAAGTTGTGCTCCGAAGAAATGCGTTACCCACCAATATGTCTTATCGCCAAGAAACAGTAGACGGAACTCATCATGTCACGATCCAAAACGCGATGGTCACAGTAGTGATTGATGATGTGTTTAAATTTTCTTATTGAGCTTACGCTTTGGACAGGTACGCATGGCAAATTTAATAAGACGACGGGTATTGAAAGCATGGGTCGCCAGTGCTTTGTTGTCTTGCGTTCCGCTGAATTTAATGGCGCGAGAAAAACGAGCGGCAGGAGAAAAGCCTGAAATGAACATGGAACCACTGATCTCGGCACTGCAAGCCACGAACAAACCCGTCTGTATGAAAGCTGCCGATGCTCTTTCGACTCAGAATCAGGAAGGAACAAGCTATGACCTGCATCTGCGCAGCGCAGATCTGAACCTTGAAGATGTCACGGCGATCGTCAAAGCTATCCACGCCATTGACGAAAGCGGCAATGCCAAGCTTCGATCATTGAGCATGAGTTATAACGGTAACATTGGCGATGAAGGGATGACCATCCTAGCTAAGTACTTACCGCGCAGCGTACAAGAAATTGGTTTGGTGAGATGCAATATTGGAGACAAAGGCGCACAAGCGTTGATTTCATGGATGGCAGATGCCAACGCACTTGGCATGCTGTGTGTGGAAGAGAATGCGTTTTCTTCAGAGATGAAAACTCAGATAAAACAAGAAGGGAAAGGGCGTCGAATGATGCTTGTGGTTTAGAGCACGCCCATCGTTTTCCCTTTGAAATTGAAAAATCAGCCACTCACTCGCTAACGTGCGGTTACGAATAAATGGCCGATATTATTCAGTAGAGAAGCGTGTCTTTAATTAGTCGCAGTCAAACCTTTGTAAGCTGCCGGCACATTCAGGCTTGGGTGAACCCAGCCGTAAAGAGCGTAGCCGCTAAACTCAGGCATCTGAACTTTGGCAACGGTTTCTTCCAGTGTTAAACCTTCATCAATCGCTGCTTGAACCTGATCTTTAATGGTTTGAAGATAATCGACATGCCATTGAATATCGGCACGCTTCATTGGCGAACCATGACCCGGTACAACCGTTGCGTCTTCCTGCAGGAATGTCATGACTTTTTTCAGAGAATCTAGCGTTTCCAGCAAGTGACCATCAAGCAACCATGGTAGGGAAGGCTGCACGGTAATAATCGGGTTACCTGACCATAGCGTTTTTGATTGAGGTTCCCAAACAAACAGATCGCCGCCTGTTTGTGCAAAGCCGAAATCGATAATTTCGACTTTCTTACCGCCTAAATCGATCTCGATGTTGCCGCCATTACCCACAAGAATGTCAGCTTTGGTCGGAACCACTTCTTCAATGCCACGACCTTTGCCGAAGTTATGCATCATGAACTGAGTGTCGTGCTCAAAATGCGTTTGGATGTAATTCTGCGCAACTTCATGTTGAATGATGCGCGTCTCTTTCGGCAAATACATATTCCCGTACGAGTGGTCGCCATGGAAACTGGTATTCACCGCATAAATAATGGGCTTACCCGCTTCTTTCTTTACCATTCCCTGAACTTGTTTGTTCAAGCGCTCATTGAGCATGGTGTCGATAATCAGCACGCCTTTTTCACCCACGATAAACCCACCGCTGGTGGCAACAGGCAAACCTTGTACTTCGAGTTCTTTGGCGTCAGAAGGGTAATAAGCGTAAACGCCGTTATCCAGTTTCTCTGCGATAAGTTGGATTTTGTTTGCGTCCCAAACAGGTTCGTTTGCGGTGACGGCAAAGCTTGAGAGCGAGGTTGTCACGGCAATGGATACCGCAATCATTGTTTTTTTCATCATGTGATCCTATCTCGTTAACTGCTTCCTTGAAATTCACATTCAGTCTATGAATGCTAGGATAGACAATAAACTCTACTTTGAGTGAATTAGTGTTCTCTAATGGAGAACAATCAAAACAACGATTATTAAAACGGCGGGGCAGGATGGATAAGTTCACGAACATGGAAACTTTCGTGCGGGTCGTTGATGCTGGCAGCATCAGTGGCGCTGCTGAGCGTATGAATCTTGCAAAGTCTGCGGTCAGTCGTCGCCTAAAAGAGTTGGAAAATCATCTCAATGCGCAGCTTTTCCATCGCACCACGCGAAGCATGAGACCGACCGAAACAGGTTTAGCTTTTTATGAACATTGCCTGCGAATTCTTGAAGATATTCGCGAAGCGGAAGAAGCCACATCAGAAGCACATTGCGTGTTGAAAGGGCCATTGAAAGTCGCCATGCCATCCACCTTTGGAGTGTTGCACATGGGCGCGGCACATCAATGACTTTTTGAAACTACACCCGAGTGTTGAGTTTGAACTCGACTTCAATGACCGCCAAGTTTCCTTGATTGAAGACGGCTATGACCTTGCTATTCGCATTGCGGAGCTGCCAGATTCAACACTACTCGCACGACGCATCGCCAAAATCAAACATGTGCTGTGCGCCAGCCCAGACTATTTAAAGCAGCACGGCACACCGACGAACGTTTCAGATCTGTCCGATCACCACTGCCTAGTTTACAGCTTGAGTAAAGATGTCAGCCATTGGCATATTGAAATGCCAGAGGGAAAGTCGCAGAAAGTGAAGATCAATCCGGTATTGAAATCCAGTAGCGGCGAGTACTTAATAACGGCGGCAGAAAATGGGCTTGGCATTGCGCATCTGCCTACCTTTATTGCCCAAGAGAAAATCAACAATGGCTCGGTGGTCACAGTGTTGCCAGGTTGCGCGTTCAGAAATATCAACGCCTATGCGGTGTACCCACAGACTCGCCACTTATCGCGCCGTGTAAGAACGTTTATTGATTTTCTTGCTGAACGATTTGATGGTATTCCGTATTGGGATAAAGGCGAGTATTAGAATAGATTGGGAGGGAATTTTATCAATGAAGATTAGGCTCTTTACACTCATTTAACAGTGGGTTGAATATCATCTTCCCCTAAAATCTGACGACAATGCCTAATTGTTAAAATTCGAATTTCGTGGCTTAAGCTGTAAATGATACGGTAGTGCCCAAAAATGATTTCTCGGTAATTTGTATACGGGATTTCCGGAACGAAACGCCCCATTTCTGGCGTATTTCCCAGTAATTCTGTCTTGTTGAAAACGTCATTTACCCACTTTTCAGCCGCTGCTGGGTTATCCAGTGAAATGAACTCTGCGGCATCACCAAGTTTTTGGAGGGCTAATGGTGACCAAACGACGTTCATTTTTTGATACGTCCTAGCACTTGGGCTCGTGCATCCTCATTTGAAACGCCCAGACCTGAAGCAAGTTCAGCCTCTGCTGCGCGCATTTCTTCCAGTAACTCGATCTTCTCTTGCATCGCTTCATACTCCCCAACATCGAGAATAACCGCGACACCTTTACCTCGTTGAGTAATGACCAATGGACGGCGAGTCTCATTGATTTGTTTGATGTAAGAAGCAACACCAGCGCGAAACTCAGATAACGGCTGAATGTCCTTATCGAAATGAATACGACTCATACTGAACTCCAATTTGTACAAAACAACGTACAAACAATAGTTCAACTGACTGCAATGAACAAGGGGTGGATACTAAGTGATGACACTTTGTTTAAATAAATTTCTTCAAAACAAACAAAGTAACCCCCACTCTTACTGATAGAAGTTTGCCCCGCTTGGCTTTTGCTACCCCCACCTCAGACAAAGTTTGATCAATATCACTAACTGAGTAGGGGACAAATGCCGTAAAATGGCGGGCTATTTCTTAGCTTGAGCCGTTTCTATTCATGACTACAGTCACAACGCCTACCAACTTTGCAGAACTTGGCCTTATTTCACCTTTGTTAGCGCGACTAACGGAGCTGGAGTATCAGCAGCCGACGCCGATTCAAGCGCAAGCTATTCCAAGTGTGTTAGCGGGGCGTGACCTGATTGCAGGTGCGAATACCGGTTCGGGTAAAACCGCCACGTTTGCTTTGCCAATGTTACAGCAGCTTTTCGAACAACAAAGTGCTAGTCAGTCATCGAATAGCAAAGGAAACTTTGTGAGTGGGCTGATCTTGGTACCGACTCGCGAGCTGGCGAAGCAAGTTGCTGACAGCATCAAATCTTATGCAGTGCATTTTAATGGCGCGATTAAAACCGTGGCTGTTTTTGGTGGTGTGTCTGCGAATACCCAAATGCTCGCGTTGCGCGGTGGCACAGATATTTTGGTTGCGACGCCAGGTCGCCTGCTGGATTTGATTTCTAGCAATGCCATCAAGCTTGATAAGGTTCAAACCCTTGTGCTTGATGAAGCAGACCGCATGTTAAGCCTTGGCTTTACCGAGGAACTATCAGCATTGTTGGCGATGTTGCCGAAGAAAAAGCAGATCATGCTGTTTTCTGCGACGTTCCCAGAGCAAGTACAGACGTTAACGCAAGAGTTACTGAACGACCCTGTTGAAATTCAAGTGCAAAGTGCCGATACAAGTACCCTTGTTCAGCGCGCTTTCACCGTCAACAAAGGCGAAAAGACAGCAGTATTGGCGCATTTAATTCACGAGCATCAATGGCGACAAGCGCTGATTTTCGTCAATGCCAAGAAGGCTTGTGAACACTTGGCGGACAAACTTGCTAAGCGTGGTATTACCGCAGAAGTCTTCCATGGTGATAAAGGCCAAGGCGCACGTACTAACGTGCTTGAAGGGTTTAAATCTGGCGATATTGACGTGCTTATCGCGACGGATATTGCAGCTCGTGGCCTAGACATCGAAAAGCTGCCGGTTGTGATTAACTTTGATTTGCCACGAAGCCCATCAGATTACATGCACCGTATTGGTCGAAGTGGCCGTGCAGGAGAGGTGGGTCTGGCTCTATCGCTGATTGATCACGAAGATTATCATCACTTCAAAATCATCGAGAAGAAGAACAAAATTCGACTAGAACGTGAACAAGTTGAAGGTTTTGAAGTTGATGAGTCGCTGATTGAATCATTGGTAGAAGCAGAAAAACCGATGGCGAAACCAGAAGGCACAGGCAAGAAGAAGCGCAAGAATAAATCTTCTATTCCTGACGATGTTTGGTTGAGAAAATAGTCGAATAAAGCCAGGTAGCTACAAGTAGCGACCTGAGAAAAACAAAGCCATCCGAGCCACTCGGATGGCTTTTTTGTTTGGAGTGCTCTGCTTATTGATTTAGTCGGTTGTTGGCTCGAGGAAAGAAGGAATCGCCAGTATTTCATCGTTGATCCAGCGAAGAAGCATGTGTCCAAACTGCGTTGAGACATCCTCATCTGGGAAGTTTTCCATCAATTTCGCACCAATGTCATTTAACGTCTCACCAGCGCGCACATAACCAATGGCCTCAGACTCGATGGGTGAGAGGCTTCTAAAGTGCGGTGAATGGCCTTTTCGCCAAATCAAAACATCAACAGGCTGTTGCAACGGTTCAACCGTCGGCGGTGTCCCGTCTTGATCGATGGCATGCCAGATATCGAGTGTATTGAATTGGTGTGTAATGATGCTAAGTGTCGGCACAGCGTGCAGACTTCCCGTTACTGGATCGCCACTAGCAACTTGCTGCAAGTGTTCAAGTGTCATGACCGTGCTGTCTGCACCGTCAAAGGCTCTCCGCAATATCCAATCCAAGGTGGCCAGTTCAGCCACGTCCAAATCATCGGCGAGTTGCTCTGCTAAATATGGCGGAAACCCTTCGCCGTACAACCCAATGTTGTTGTAGACAGAGGTATGGCTTTGCACATAACTGGCAGCGAGTTGATTGAACCAATCATCACCCAGATAAGTGACGGTATGCCCGAATGTGTCTCTCAGTACGTCTATCAACCTTACTCGGTAGGCGTTGTGATAAATCGCCAAGCGATCTTTAGAGGGTAAACGCTGTGCCGCTTGGTTTACCCAACTTGCATCTGCGCAGTCATCATCCAATACGATGCGCTGAAAACTGTTTTGAATGGTTAACAGACTCATGCCACACCTTTTTCATTCAGTACGTTGTTAGCAATGGAACGGGCGGTATCTAACTCTTCAAGCAGCTCTGTCAGCGGCGGAATATTATCATCACGTTCGACCATGGTTGGCGTATCACCAAAGCGTTTTAGGGCTTGTTCGTAAAGTGTCCATACGCCATGACAAACAGGATGGTCGTGGGTATCAATCAAGTGATCGCCATTATCCAGATGACCCGCCAAATGGAACTGCTGAACACTGCCTACAGGAATACCATTAAGGAAATCGGTTGAAGAGAAGCCGTGATTGAACGCACTGACATAGATGTTATTAATGTCGAGTAACAGCTTGCAGCCGGTGGTTTGGCTTATCGCCGAAAGGAATTCCCATTCTGTCATTTCAGACGCGGTAAATTCGACGTAGCTGGACACATTTTCCAAAACGAGCGGGCGTTGTAAAACGTCCTGAGCTTGATGAATGTTACGAACGACGACATCTAATGCTTCTTGCGTGAAGGGCAGTGGCATCAAATCATGAAGCTTTCGACCATGAACGCCACTCCAACATAGGTGATCAGACACCCACATAGGTTCAATGCGTTGTTCAAGGGCTTTAAGTTTGTTGAGGTATTCTTTATCCAGACCATTCACTGAACCAATGGACATGGACACGCCGTGCATTACCATGGGGTAATTGGCACGAATGCGGTCGAGCATGGCCAACGGCTTACCGCCGTTGACCATGTAGTTGTCAGAAATGACTTCAAGCCAATCGACCGGTTGAGGTGCAGTCAGAAAATCGTTGTAATGCTGAGTGCGTAGTCCCAGACCGAAGCTTGATGTCATATTACTTCTCCAACCGATTACTTAATATCAGAGATTGTGCCACCAGCATCTAGGCATTCTTTTGCTTTCATGCCTTTGAAGCCGTGTCCGCCACACTGGTTTTGTCCCTTACACGCGTGCTCTGCCGTCTTACAATCAGAGTTACCTTTGCAAGAATGAATGCCATAGCAGTGAACTTTGTCGCCCGCGCCAATTGCAGCGCCCATGCTACCCACTGGTGCTTCCGCGGCAAATGCTGCGCTGGTGCTCATTGCTAGTGCCAAAGCTACAGAAGCAAATGTGGCGCTTTTTTCAATCTTATCCATGTATATTTCTCCAATATATTTGTATGAATCGGTAGGCAATAGTGTGTTTTAAAATGAATTAAATAGGAGTACTGCCACCTATGTTTTACCGTATGCTGAATCTCTATAAATAGAATGATTAAGGCTATTTCGAGTTCCTGAAAAAAGACCCATGGTGCTTGGTTTTTATTTCAATTAATTGAAGGTAAAATGGCATTTAATTCTCAATGTATTGTTTTAAAATAAGAATTTTATCGTATTAATTTCAAATATTGCATTCTCAATGATGCTTAATTAAATCAAGACCTTTGGGTTTTTAAAGTGAGAATAGAGTATTGAATACAAGGATAGGATACCAGGGCAAGATCGCGAACGTTTTTTGGCCATTAAATGATCGATTTGACGATCAGAACTGGTTGTGATCTTATACTCCCTTTTACGGGATAGCCTCATGCACGTTGATCACTTCAAAGACCATTTTCAAATAATTACCGACCAACGCCAAAGTGCCAAGGTCACCTATTGCCTCTTTGAAGTGCTGTTTGGCTCCCTGTGTGCGGTGATTGGCGGCGCTAAAGGTTGGTTTGATATTCGTGAATATATCCTCGGACACCATGACTGGTTTAAACGCAATAAACTTTTCGTGAATCGTGTCCCTGCGGATGACACGATTGCGCGTATCATATCAACGATCGAACCCGAACAATTTCATGAGTGCTTCGTCAGCCCCCGGTGTCAGGATAGTTGTCCAGATCTTAGAACGCCCAAAAATCCAGCAATGGAGGGCTAACGAAGGACACTATGCCGAGATATTCCGAAGAAAGAAAAGCTGCCATCTTGAAGAAGCTACTGCCACCGCATAACAAAACCATTCCAGAAGTTGCTGCGGAGGATCACATCAGCGAAGCAACGTTATACAATTGGCGTAATAAACTCCGCTCCGAAGGTAAACCTGTGCCAGGTAATCAAAAAAATTCTGAACATTGGTCAGCTGAAGCCAAGTTCGCCACCGTCATCGAAACCGCCAGTTTGTCAGAAACTGAGCTTAGCCAGTATTGTCGCCAGAAAGGTTTGTACCCTGAACAAGTTAAAGCGTGGAAACTCGCTTGTATCAGCGGTGCGGGTCAAGCAGAGCAATCTAAGAAAGCAGAGCAGACAGAGCGTAGAGCGGATAAACAGCGTATCCGAAAATTGGAAACAGAGCTGCATCGTAAAGACAAAGCCCTGGCAGAAACGGCGGCGCTATTGGTGCTGTCAAAAAAGCTCAAGGCGCCTTGTACGGGAGCGACAGCGAGGAGGACTGACTCCTCTCGATATGCGCGAGACATTGCTGGCGCTTTTTGATGAAGCGGTTGCTAATGGCGCGCCTCAGTACAAGGCTGCAGACCTCATGCAAGTTCCACAGCGAACGTTGCGCCGCTGGCGTACGTCACAGGGGCATGTGTTGCCCGATCTTCGTCCTCTGGCTATCAGACCAGAGCCGAAAAACAAGCTGTCAGAGCAAGAGCGCCAACATATTCTGAATGTCTGCAATGAGGCTGACTATGCCAATTTACCGCCCAGTCAAATCGTGCCGAAACTGGCCGATCAGGGAGAATATATGGCCAGTGAGTCAAGCATATATCGTGTGCTGAAAGCTAACGATCAACTGCACCATCGAGGACGGGCGAAACCGCCACAGCCTACGACGGAGCCCGCTTCTCATGTGGCGACAAAGCCCAATGAGATCTGGACTTGGGATATCAGTTATCTGCCCGCGAAGGTTCGTGGTCTGTACTGGTATCTTTATATGGTCATTGATATCTACAGTCGCAAAATTGTGGGTTGGGAAGTCCATGACTGCGAATGCGGGACCCTTGCTTCTCAGTTGATTGAGCGAGCCACCTTCAGTGAACGCTGCTTCGTGAAGCCTCATTATTTACATTCTGACAACGGGGCCCCCATGAGGTCACTCACCTTGCGTGCAAAGCTTGATGAAATGGGCATCCGAACATCCTTCAATCGTCCGGGCGTTAGTAATGACAATGCCTATTCAGAGTCATTGTTCCGTACAGCCAAGTACCGGCCTAACTATCCGGAGCATGGCTTCGAAACGCTGGCAGACGCACGTGAATGGATGCTGAATTTTGTAAACTGGTACAACAACGAGCATCACCACAGTGCGATTAAGTTCGTCACTCCAGCAGAAAGACACAGAAACTTAGATACGACAGTGCTGGCGAAGCGGCATGCCGTGTATCAGCAGGCGAAAGCCAAGCATCCTGAACGTTGGGCAAGGGAGACTCGCGACTGGTCACCCGTTGGTTCGGTAACACTCAACCCCAAAAGCACAGACAATAACGAACATGGCGGTCAAAAAAGAGCCGCTTAATTAGAAAATCTGGTCAACTACCTTGAAATCTACCGTCAGCTGGATGTCATCAATACATACGCTTACAGAAGGCCAAGTAGTTGCTATCGATGGTAAAACACTTCGAGGTTCATACAACCGTGAAGACAGAGCCAGTACCATTCATATGGTCAGTGCCTACGCATCATCGAATAAGCTAGTGCTGGGTCAGCTTAAAACCGAGCAGAAAAGCAATGAAATCACGGCGATCCCTGAGCTAATAAAGATGCTCGATATCAAGGGTGCGCTAGTAACCATTGATGCAATGGCCTGCCAAACTAAGATAGCCAAAGCCATTGTAGAACAAGGCGGAGATTACTTGCTTGCGGTTAAAAATAACCAAGGGAAACTGCGTCAAGCTATAGAAAAAGCTTTCAGCTCCGAGCGTGCAAGTGCAGCGGATAGCATCTCATTCGAAAAGGGTCATGGCCGTATCGAATCTCGCCAGTGCTATGTTTTTGACAGCAAGAAGCTTGAAGGTGATTTTTCACGATGGAAAGCATTAAAAAGCATCGTGATGGTTGAAAATATCCGTTTTATTAAAGAGAAAGGCATCGACTTAGAGTATCGTTATTACATCAGTTCTAAGACGCTTAGCACAGAGCAAGCTGCCATGGCTGTGAGAGAGCACTGGGGCATAGAATCGATGCATTGGGTGCTTGATGTCAGTATGAATGAAGATGCCTGCCAGATATACAAAGCCCACGGTGCAGAGAATTTATCTTGCTTGCGTCATATGAGCTTAAATATGCTTCGAACAGAGCAAACTAAGCTGAGTATTATTGGAAAACAAAAGCGCTGCATGATGAATACATCAATGCTAGAGGGTGTATTAAGGGCTGGCTTGAGCTCGTTGGCGAAAAACTAAACACTCGTGCGGTTGCCCTGGATAGGATACTTATTGAATATATTATAAATATCCTAACTGCCGATTGGCGTTATTTAGTGAAAGACGAATGCGTGAATGAATTTTCTTAGTGATAAGTGTGATATCAACAACTCATTGATTTACGCGCTATTTTTTGAAGCGCATTAAACGTTTCAAACCGTTGATAGTGAAGTGTTTGAATCGCGCCTTTTTGAGGGGTGAAGTGCGCGGTGAAGTGCGACATGTTTGCCATGGCAGCAGGTATATCTGCGTGAATGCCTGCGGCGACGCTGCCGAGAATGGCAGAACCGAGCAAAACAGGTTCTTCCGTCGCTGGCGCGGTCACTTCACGGCCTGTGGTATCGGCCAACAGTTGACGGACAAAATCGCTTCTTCCTGCTCCTCCGCTTATCACAATACGTTCAATCTTCGCACCTGCTTGATCTTGTGCTTCGATGATTTGGCGAAGCCCATAACCAATGCCACAAAGACCGGCAACGTAAAGTGCAATCAGGCTATTAACGCCATTTTCTAACCCTAAGCCAGAGATCACTGCGCGCGTGTGCGGGTCGGCATGGGGGGCGCGATTGCCGAGAAATTCAGGAACGACATGCAGCCCCTTTGCGAGTGCGGCTGAATTTGATTCACCACCTAATCGCTGCTCGGCTTGTTCAATGAGCCATTCGACAAGAGATAGCCCAGATTGCGCGGCGTGTATCTCTGCCGTGGTTCTGTAGGGGTGGAACGCCAACAATGCCTCTATGGCGGCGCCTGCGGCAGATTGACCGCCCTCGTTGAGCCAAAGCTGAGGTACCATGGCGGAATAGTAGGGACCCAAACGCCCGGAACAAATACAGGTTGTTGTGTCGAGGTCATGGTGCAAGATGATGTGCCAAACACATAAGCGAGGTTTGTGGTCGCGCCGCCGCCATTTTCAACGCCAATTGAGCCGATACCGCCTGCATGAGCGTCGATCAAACCCGCGGCGACGGGCGTTCCTTCACACAACCCAAGCGCTTGAGCCGCTTCTTTGCTGAGTCCGTTTCCTAAAGGCGTTCCTGCTGACACCACCTGAGTGCCAATACGTGTAAACCCTTCATCAGATAAGGCACTAAGCCCGATGGCGTCGAAATAGCTTTTGTCCCATGAATCCTCATGAGCCATGTAAGTCCATTTGCAGGTTAAAGTGCAGACGGAGCGTGCCAAATCGCCCGTTGCACGCCACGTTAAGAAATCGGTTAAATCCATAAATTGCCATGCTTTTTCAAACACGTCAGGGCGATGTTCTTTCAGCCAAAGCAGCTTAGGGGTTTCCATTTCCGGTGAAATTCGACCGCCGACATAATCAAGCACGCGATGACCAATGCCATTGATGCGATCTGCTTGTTCCAGGGCGCGGTGATCCATCCACACCATGATATTGCGTTCAGGCAGGGAAGGGTCGCCAACAGGCAAAGGTTCACCGTCTTTGCCGAGCACCACTAACGAACACGTCGCGTCAAAGCCAATGCCGACAAGGTGTTCAGCAGCAATGCCCGAGGTGGATATTGCGCCGCGCACGGCGGTGACAACGGCTTGCCAAATGTCGTTGCTGGATTGCTCGACGATGTTGCCTTCATCTTTGAAAATCTGAATATCGCACTTATCTGTGCCGATCAAGTCGCCATCGGTAGAAAAAATGCCGGCCCGCGCGCTGCCTGTGCCCACATCAATACCTAAAACGTATTGTGGGGTATGAATGGATTCGGTCATGGTATTAGCCTCCGCTCGCGCTACAAATCAACGCTGTTAGGCAAGATGACCATGTCTCGAACCACCACGCCGGGTGGTCGCGTCAACATGAATAAAACCGCCTCAGCGACTTCTCGTGGTTGCATGAGTGAGCCGTTGGCTAAGGCTTCTTCCATCTTCTCTTTTGGCCAATCATCCAGTAATGCGGTGACCACTGGCCCCGGAAGCACGGCGCCTATGCGAATGCCGTGTTCAGACACCTGACGGCGCGTGGAATGCACGAACGCCTGAACCGCAAATTTCGAGGCGGTATAAATCGGTTCCCACACAACAGGTACAACGCCAGCCACAGAACTGGTGAAAAGTATGTCTCCAGATTTACGCGCAATCATCGCAGGCAAAACAGCACGAACGCTGCGAAATGCTGCATTGATATTGAGGTTAAGCACGCGATCCCATTCATCTGGGTCGCCTTCGGCAGCAGCACCGCCGACATAAGCGCCGGCGTTAGCATGGAAAATATCGAGATCGCCAACCAATGCGTGAATGCTATCGCCCAGTGCAGAGACTTGGGCGTTATCAAATAAATCCACCACAAGCGGTATTGCGTTCTCGCCCAACTCTTCACAAAGGGCGTTGAGCCTGTCTTCTGCGCGATCAATCAGAACAACGCGCGCGCCTTGCTCAATTAAAATGGTTGCACAAGCCAGACCAATCCCGGAGGCTGCGCCTGTAATAGCAGCGGTTTTGTTGACTAAAAGATTATTCATTTTCAATCCTTTTCTGACTCTGTTTCGGCGTTTAAGCGCGACCGTGGCTTGCACGGGATTTACGGGCGAGTGAGTCGACGATAACGGCAATGGCGAGTACCGCACCTGTGATCATGTAACGTAGGGATGAACTCAGATTGAGCAGGGTTAACCCGTTTGAAATCGCCATGATGACAAGCACGCCCAGCAAGGCTGACCATGCAGAACCACGACCACCAAACAACGATGTACCGCCGATGACCGCCGCCGCAATGGCATTAAGGTTGACATCGCCAGTGCCGGCTTGTTGGCTGGCAGATGCCAAGCGAGAAGCCGCGAACACGCCACCCAGTGCCGCAAAGGTTGAGCAGACGATGAACGCCGACATGCGAATTTGTTGCACCTTGATGCCTGAGCGCCTTGCCGCTTCTGCGTTTCCGCCCACTGCAAACATAGAGCGTCCCCACTTGGTGCGTGTGAGCGCGTAATCGAGGATCACCACAAACAACACGAACACACCAAACATCCATGGCACGCCTCGGCCAAGTTCGAGGTAAAACACGGCAAAGACCAAGCATACCGTCAGCACTGCCGCTTTGAGCAGCGGAACACTCATACCCGCCGATGACAGATTGGCGGCGACGCGGCTTTTGTTGTTGCGCAGCGCGCTAACAATGATCACCACCCCCGGTGTTAATGCGACCAAATAGGAAAACCAACCCGGCATGATCATGATTTGACCAAAACGCACCAATGGCGAGGTAAAGGGCAAGTTGATCGAGCCTGTTGGCCCAAGAATATAAAGCTGGAAACCGAGCAGCGCGAGCAGGCCTGACAAAGTGGCAACAAAGCTCGGCATATCGAAACGATTTCGCAGAAAACTATAGATTGCGCCAACGGCTGCGCCCGTTAACAGCGAGGCGAAGATGGCAATCGGCAACGTAAAACCCGCGTTTACCCAAAGTACGCCAATGAGCGCGGAGGATAATCCGCTCATCGAACCAATCGAGAGGTCGATTTCGCCCAGCAACAGCACGCAGACAACACCCAACGAAATCAATCCCACTGCGGCGGCATCAAACAGCAAGTTGACCAAGTTGTTCGGGGCAATAAAGACCGGATTCAGCGTGGTGAACACAGCCGAAATCAACACAAGGCCGATAACAACAGGCAGCATGCCTAAGTCACCAGAGCGTACACGATCGATGAACCCGCGAAACGCACCCGCGATGCCACTGTCATAGCGGACACGAGAATCTGCACGGTCAAACTTGGGTAGCGGTGCATTGGACTGTTCATTGTTACTCATGAGATGTCCTCCCCAGCAGCGGCTATTTTGGCCTCACGACGGGAGACAGAGTTTTCACTTGCCCCTGTGATTGCCGCCACAAGTTCTTGATGAGATGTTTCTGCGGTGAAAACGCCATTGTTCTGACCAAGCCTTAACACGACGATGCGATCGGCGACGGCGCGAACATCATCCATGTTATGGGAAATCAAGATAACGCCGTGTCCACGCTCGCGAACACGTTCTATCAAGTTCAGTACTTCTGCCGTCTGTGCAACGCCCAATGCGGCGGTAGGTTCATCCAGCATGATGATTTGAGGGTCTAGCAACAATGAACGGGCAATGGCGACGGTTTGTCGTTGGCCGCCAGACAACGAGGCGACAGGTTCGCGAACAGATGGAATACGTGCCGCTAACTCTTGCAACAGCGTCCACGCACGCACTTCCATTTGCACTTCGTCCATGCACCACGGAGACACTTCGTGTCCGAGGAAAAGGTTGGAAACCACATCGAGATTTTCACACAGCGCCAAGTCCTGAAAAACCGTGGCAATGCCAAGCTCCAAGGCTTCACCAGGGGTGTCTAATGACACTTCTTTACCCAGATATTTGATGGTGCCTGAAGTGGGCTGGTGCACGCCCGCCAAGACTTTCACCAGGGTAGATTTGCCGGCGCCATTATCGCCAACCAAGGCGACGACTTCGCCAGCATGGACATCAAGGTCGATGTTTTCCAGCGCAGTAACCGCACCAAATTGCTTGCATACGCCACTAAGGTTAAGGATTAACTCTCCGCGACTCGCGATTGAATGTGACTGCTCCATGCTCTTCTCCACCTAAGTAATGAGAGCGCGCCGCCAACGTTCTGGCGGCGGCATGTGTGATGATGAAAACGATGGTGTGATAAACGCTAAGGCGTGATGCCAAGCTTCGCGCATGCGGCTGCATACTCTGCTGTGCAGACGGCACTTGGCGATTGAATGCCCGCGTCAAAGATCTCTTGTTTGATGTTCGCTTGTGTCACAACAGCAGGGACAAACAATTGAGATGGTGTGTTGTAAAGCGACATTTCAGCCTTTGGCGCGTCGCCATTCAACAAGGTAACGGCGACTTCAGCAGCAGCGGCGGCAACAATTTCAGAGGGTTTTGAAATGGTGTTGTATTGGTCGCCCGCGATAATCAATTGCAGTGCTGCGATGGTGGCATCGTTACCCGTTACAGGAGGAAGGGGGTTCACACCTGCGGCTTTCAGTGCGGCAATCGCGCCACCACCTGTGCCGTCGTTAGCCGCGACAATACCCGTGATTTTGTCACCAAATCGCGTGATTTGACCCGCAGTCCATTCTTGCGCTTTTGGTGGTGCCCAATCTGGCGTATCAAATTCTGACAGGGTAACGTATGGCGATGCGTCTAGCGCACGGTCGATGCCATCACGGATTAAACCCGCAGCAGCATCAGTTGGTGAACCGTTGATTTGTAAAACACCAGCACCTTCAGGAACGCCGGATTGCTTAAGTTGCTCGACCAAAGATTGTGCAATAGCATAACCGATGCCTTCGTTGTCAAATGACACGTAGAAATCAGCCGGGTAATCGGGGATAGGGCGGTCGTATGCGATAACTTTGACACCCTGAGATTTGGCGATTTGCACCAACGCCGCAGCGGCAGAAGAATCGACAGGATCGAGCACGATCACTTCAGCACCTTGCGCAATCACTGAGTTGAACTGTTGTTGTTGCAGCGCCACATCGGCGTTGCCGTTTTGATAAATGAGTTTGCAGTCGGGACAAAGTGCGTTCATCGCAGTTTTAAAGCCCGGCCAATCGTGTTCTTCATACCGGGTGGATGCTTGGTCTGGCATTAGGAAAGCCACAGTTTGAGCGATGGCAGCAGAAGCAAACAGGGTTGCTGCGACACTAGAAAGTGCGGCTATCTTAGTTAACTTGGTCATTTTATCCTCCGTAATGCTGAGTATGCGCAGGAGCTTTTTGAGGATGATTGCACAAACAATCACCGACTACTCTGAACTTCCTATTCGATTAATTAGCCCAGCGATTCCTTAACTAAGCGATCAACTAAACGAGAAAGAAGATGTTTTCGAAGTACAAAACCTTCTGCACTGTCGATATTGAACGGCCTCTCAACGGACATTGATAAGCTGCTCAATCGATTGTGCATCTTTGCACCATCGTTTAAACTGCGTCAACATCTTGTTAACAATTCAGTGTGAAATTTAACCATCATGGTTTGTTTTTCTCAGAGTTGAGCCGTTTTCTCACCTTACTGTGGCGAATAAGAACAGAATGAAAAAAGAGACGAAACGAACAACCATCTATGATTTAGCGACCCGCATAGGCGCTTCACCAAGTTCGGTAAGCTCAGTGTTGAACGGGACATGGAAGAAGAGACGGATCAGTGCAAAGCTCGCCGAACGTGTGTTGCAGTTAGCAAAAGAAGAAGGCTATGCGGTGAACGCCCAAGCCAGCTTGCTGCGGCGTGAGCGATCAAACATTGTGGGTATGATTGTTCCGAAATACGACAATCGCTATTTCGGAGACATTGCCGAAAAATTTGAATCCATGGCGCGTTTGCGTGGGCTTATTCCTGTTGTTACCTGTACCCAACGAAGCCCTGATCTAGAGTTTGATGCTGCGCGCGAACTGGTTTCCTATCAAGCTGAATGCCTGATTTCAACGGGCGCGACTGACCCAGACCGTATCTCCGATTTTTGCCATGCGGCAGGCGTTCAATCCATCAATATGGATTTGCCCGGTAGCAAAACAGCGTCCGTGATTTCAGATAACTATGCGGGGGCGTTTGAGCTGACGCAGTTGATTTTGGATCGCTGTGAGCGAGAACTTGGTTGGGTTGGCCCACTGCGTTTTGTTGGTGGGCGACTTACCGATCACAACACGGCAGCGCGTCTTCAAGGTTTTCTCGCCGCGCAGCGCGAACGCGGTATTGCTGTGCCAGACGACTACGTGATGGCAGAGGGCTATTCCGCCAAGAAAGCAGAACAGCTGTTGGCAAACTTTCAACCCACAGGCGCGACGGGCTTGTTCGTCAATTCAACCATTTCGCTCGAAGGTGTGGTCAGTTGGCAAAGTGGCTTGCCGGACGGAGGCGCAATGATTCGCTACGGCTGTTTTGATTGGGACCCGTTCGGTTCATTTCTTCCTGGCAACGTAGGCATGGTAGAACAAGATGTCGAAACCATGCTCGCCAATGTGTTTGACCTGGTAGGTAAAACAGAATCAACGACAGAGCTGATTAAAGTGCCTTGTAAGCTGAGGGTGTTTGGTACGTGAAACCATGCAAAGTCCTTTAGTCACTATCTTGTTTGACACTCACATATTCAACGGTGATATCTCAGTAAATAAACTGATTGAGGTCGGTTGCAATGGCTTTTGACCAAAGGGCTCTTAAATACTGTTCTGGGCTGTCTTTATACAATTTCCAGTTGTGATAAGAAAAATCGATTGCAACCCGCTCAGCCTCATCTTCCGGATCAGAAAATATGACCTTCATGTATTCAATCTGTTCGTTTGGGCTGTCGGCGATGGCGATGGAATATACCGCGGTTACAGATGTTAATAAAACACTCTTGGCATAATCAAAGCGGTCAATTTCAGCATACTGTTCATCAGATAACTCAGGATTGTTGGCATCGTCGTAGGTTTCATAAGGCCGATGATGCTCGTCCCATGGGTAATCTTTATTTTCTGTTAAATGTAACATTGCAAGTTCTGCTATGCGTAATTGCTTGTTAAGTTCTGAAAAATATTGAGCTGAATCAGTGGTCTGAGGCGTAGGTTCAGCACATAAAAATAATGGAAAGAAGAGTATTAAAAGGTATTTTTTCACGTCTGATGTCCTTATCTAGTCGCACTTATATATTTGCCTACCAAAAAATGGCCGTCAAACAAAGTGGTCATATAAGCACCGACTCAGAGAATGTTCAATAGCCATGGTTGGGACTAGCCATGGTTAGGACAGCCCTCCTGGAGTGATCTACGTTAATGGCGGTTTAGTGCATTTTTTATCGTGATCTTCATAAGAACCGATCAGTTTCCATGACGCAGGTTCTCTGTCGAAAGTGAGAGGTTGATATTTTCCGTTAACGGCTCTGGCTCGAATCGTATCAAGCCTGCAATCACGATCAGAGAACACGCCACAAGCTCAAAGTAGCTAATAGATTGACCAAGAAGCATCACACTGAAAAGTAATGCAAACACGATTTCAAATGTGCTAATCATTGTTGCTTTCTCTCCTCCGATAAGAAGGCTTCCTCTGACAAAAAGGTATTGAGGAATGGCGGCAGAAAACACGCCTAATCCTAGAATAAGCCAGCTTTGTTCCGCGTTTACTGGCAGAACGATCGTCGGTTGTATCATCCCTACCAGCGGCACAATCACAATCATATGCCCAGCCATCGCAGCACTCATTCGTTCACCCACCTTTAGTGGACGCACTGGACGAGAGAAATAGTTAATCACCAAGGCATAAGACGCGGGCGCGACAAAGCAAAGTAAGACCTGCCCCACAGAGGCATTCGATGCTCCAAAAGAATCCTGCATCAATGACACCGCGAGACCAATGATCCCCGCTGCAATCATGCGATTTCGGGTAATGGCTTGGCCGAAACATAGCCAGCCGAGCAACATCGCGAATAAGGGGTAAGTGTAGTAAATCATAATGACAGAGGTGGGAGATACCCAATGCAAGCTTTCAAGAAACGCCAGCATTCCTACTCCCGAACATGCCCCCACCGCCATACTTCTTAGATATTCGGAGCGATTGTGTTTCATCGCCCCTAAATAGGGCAAAACGAATAACATGGGAACACCAAACCGAAACAGTGCAACCACTTCAGATGAAAATCCTTGTTGAAACAATAACTGGGACAGCAACGGATTTAATCCAAACCCGATTGCCGCGCCAATCATCATCATTGTTCCCATGTCATCATTCCCATCATTCCCATCATTCCCATCATTCCCTTAGCGGTGAACGTTTATTCACCAAGACTCAATGGATCATAGCGACACTTCCGTCATATAATTAATGAAAGTCACGCGTTATACATGAAGAACTCTCATCTATGCGATTGGACATTAAGCACTGGAAGCTATTGGAAGCCGTCGGGAAACATGGAAACTTAGGGCGCGCAGCAGAGGTCATTGGCGTTACGCAGTCTGCCCTAAGTCACCGTCTTGCTGAGGCAGAGCGACGTTTAGGTAATCCCATCTTTGAACGAGATGGACGCAGATTACGACCCACACCAGCAGGGCATGCATTAATACAAGCAGCGCAAGTGCTGCTACCTGAATTGGCGCGTGCGGAAAAAGATTTTGAGCTGACAGCGCAAAACGCCAATCACCTCGTGAAAATAGGTATTGCGGCATACAGCGCTTACCATTGGGTTCCCGGTTTTCTAGCGTCTCTCCCCGTGAAACGCGAGAAGCTACAAGTCGACTTTGTTGCAGCAGCAACACGCGAAGCAGAAAACACATTGCTCACTGGCGCAACCGATTTGCTGATCTCCCCAGTGAATATCGACAACTCGGCGTTTTCATCCGTCCCATTGATTCAAGATGAACTCGTCCTCGTTACCCATCCTCAACATCCTTTCGCTGACAAGCCTTGGGTGATAGCACAAGACCTGTCAGACGTGGATTACCTCACCTACAGCCTTGATGCGTTGCCGGGGTTTGAGTACGAACGGTTTATCAAACCGTCCGGTATTCGCTTACGTCATATTCAGTCTGTCGAAATGACGGATGCCATTGTCGAAATGATCGCGGTTGACCTTGGGGTCAGCATTCTTTCCAAATGGGCCATTACTCGATCTTTGAAGCAGGAACTGGTTGTTGCGGTGCCGTTAATGGAAAACGGGTTGCCGTTAACTTGGCATGTCTTAACCCGAAAATCAGACGCCAAGCACCCAGCCGTGCAATTAACGCTGAATGCGCTGTGTGAATGGTTTACTGCGAATTAGTTGCCTAGCTAGCTTGGGTTCATTTCTTGCGTGCAATATCGGTTTGGTGAGCAAAATATGAAACCATGATCACCAATGCGTTAGGTTAGGGGAAGGGCCAATCGTGGTCTTTGGTCATCACAGATTATAAAGGCACGCTTCCATTAAGAATTTGGCTTCTTATGCTTGCGAGAGCGTCTAGCACACCCGCTCGTCCGCCATGAGAGGCTTGGATGAGTTGCTCATTGAGCCATCGAACATATCGTCTTGTGTGGATCGTAGAGTGGATTTGGCCTGTGCTCACGTTGGGAACGCCATACTCTGATGCTAGCCATACGCCGTTTCTTTCTGAGTTAATGCCGATATTGAACCGTTCAAGAATCTCTCTTGCTGGTCCTGCTTCTCGCATGCCTTTGGGGATCATGTGATGCGCGTGATGACCGGGCGGCCTTGTCGCCACTGCTCGTTCTAGATTCGCCGCAAGCACGTCGGCATCAGAAAGAGATCGGGTTCTAGGGCGTGTGGTTGTGCCTGTTGCTCGCGTGCCTTCAGGGGCAACATCTGGTCGGCGATGAGTCGATTGCGCATCGGCAAATTCTTCCAAAATCTCAAGACGCCTCGCTTCATCAGGGGTTAAATTTTGGGGAGCGTCGTGTTCAGGGCTACGTCTCGTGCGAGTAGACCCTGAGCCAGAAGATCCGGATGACGTTCTTGCTTCTTCTGCCACTTCTCGCACTGCACCATTGCCGCTGCCAAGTTGTGCAGAATGGGCCGTCATCTGCATGCCTTGTTGAGCAAATGGCCCTAGTCGACCAAGATCTAATGCCATGCCACCACCGCCACTCATCGCTGCAGCCCCTCGGCCTGACGCAACCACCGCTTCAGCGGGAATAGGTGCTAGCACTCTCGTTGCGCGAGCGAGGGCAGTGGTCGTTCCCGAGCCCATTGTCGCTAAAAAGATCTCAGCTTCGCCAAATAGCCGCCCAATGTAGCGTGCTTGCTCTTCTGGTGACGCGGACATAAAGGTGTTCAGAATTTGGCGTCTATTTCGCCAGAAGGTAGAAATGGTTTGGGGTAGCTCCCCAATACTGCGAATAAAGCCGACGGGGTCTCTTACCATATCGATAAATGATGTTGCCATGGCGACGCCGGCTTGTCCCATGCCATGAAAATACGCGAAAATTTGGTCTCTAATCTGGCCTTCGGACAAATCCGTCCAAAAGCTTTGTCCGAATGTGAGTTCCTCCGGAGGCTCAAAATCTCGATAACTGCGGCTGTGAGTGCGAAGTAGTTGACGAAAGCGACGCCATCTCGGTCCTTCGAGCTCACGAGAAACAGCGGTAACACCACTGCGGAATTTGTATCCACCAAATGCGCCCGCATAGTAATGGCGATTATCTAAAGCGCGTAAGAACAACTCAAAGCGATATTGTGACGAGGTGTAGCGTTCAATAATCACGAGAATTTGCGCCTCTTCTCCGTCGCTAACGTGTGTTTCTTGAACCAAATTCATGATGCGTTGAATATCACGACGCATCGTATCTGGATCTGGTGTTTCCAAGCGTCGTCTTCGTGCTCGACGTTCTGCGGGTGTCGGTTCAGGCTCAGGTTCTGACGTTGTCATTCTTGCCAGCGCTTGTGATGCCATGTCGAGGTTTTCTTGCAATGCTTGGCGATCAATCGATCCCTCTGGAAAGTTTTCGATATAAACGAGCATGGCTTCAAGCAACCTTTCGACGGTATCCACATCCAGACCTTCAAAATCTGCCATCAAAAGTTGCTGCGTTAAGGACTTGTCGAAAATGTCTGCACGAATGGTCGATGGCGCGCCTGCTTGCCATTGGAGAACATGAGCCAGTTCATGCGCGAGCGTCATGTTGGGTTGAGTTTCTACTTTTGAACTCAACCAAACATGATCTTCAATGGCAAAGGCTTTTGCGCCTAGCGCGCGCGTCGCCAAATCAGCGGTACTGTTTTGATGAATTCTCACTTTGCTCAAATCCCGTCCCATACGAGATTCAAAGAAACCCCTTGTCGTGTTGGGTATGGCAACGCCTCCTGATGTGAACGACGACAGATGACCGTTTTGCCGAGACGGATCGGGCGCTTCATCGCGGGGCATGCTGAATGACGGTGACATGCGCATCGTGTTCTCGGCAATGTGGTCAGCCTCTTTTTCATAGTCTGATGTCGATTGACGACCGCTGAACATGTTTGATGTTTCGGGAGTGGAAGGGGAGACCGAAGGCATCGCCCTGTGTTGGGTGATTGGCCGCTGCGTCGTTTTGATAGCGCGAGAATGTATAGATTGAGAAGAAACAGCGCGCGAAGACTGAGGGAGCATTAGGCTCCTTTGTGGCGATCCATGATCGCTGTGCGATTCTGATTGTGTTTTTTGAGCAAAAATTGGCACCCAAATCGCCTATAAAGGAAATGGCTATTTAAGGATATGCCATGCACTAAAATGGTATGTCTTTAATGTGGGCTTTTGTGGTGTTGTGACTGGGCGTTGCATCGATACAGATATGAGAGGTGCGGCCTTTATCATTGCGTTTGATGATGGTTTACGGTTGAGTGCTACGAAAAAAATATCGACCAATCGTTAATGCCGGATGTTTAGGCGACGTCTTTGAGCCAGAAAATGCATAATGATGATGGTCATAATATCTTGATTTTATTTGGGTTTGCATCTCGGTTTTTGCTAGCCACTTAAAGCCTCGTAACGGTTAACAATGTACAGACCTAACGCATTTTCTTGAACTTCTAACAGCATCAAGTCGCCTTGATAATGTGCTGTCCAAATTCGTTTTGGTACCACCATTCTGAGAGTGCCAAACGATTCATGTTCCAAGTATAAAACGTGCGTTTGTCCTCTGCTGAATACGCTCGTACGCTTTTCTACTATGGGTACAATAATTTCAAATGGTTCACTTGTTGGTGTGTAGAGAGAAAGCGATCCTATGAAAAGAAGGAATAGGCATGCGTAAAAATGCGGTTTTTGTCTTCTAAAAAAGTGCCTGTCATCATCAGATTTGGTGTAAAACTTGAGTGGGTCTTTTCGCTGATACAAACAAAAGCCAACGAAAAGCCCTGTACCAAATGTCGCCAATACAACCTCAAACCCATGAAACAGCCTGTTGTCTACAGTTAAGCCTATCCATACAGTAAGGACATACAGCGTTATAAATAAAAGTAATTTTAGATTATCAGACTGAATAGCCACTGACTTGATAGACACACTTGAGTAGATGAGGATTAACGATTGACTGAGATGAGAAGCATATGACCACCGCGTCCTTTGCCATGCAACCTATCTAAGCTAAAACAGCTACGACATGATCGCTTTACTTCTAAAAAGCGTTTTTTTGCACGAAAGGCAAATATGCTTGTAACGAGGGTCTTCATGTACCGTTAACGGCTGAAAAATAACTTTATCAGAACTACAGCTGTAACATTTGGCATTTTCTGGGTCATCCGCTTTGCACTCCGGATGTTTTGATAAGTACTCTGAAAGTGTTGGCAGTTTTTGCCAATCTTCATCTTGCGGCTTAGAGTAAAGTACAAAGTAATAGAAGGCAGCTGCGCCAACTAAAGCAAGTATCGAAACACCAACATCCATTTTCTCTCCAAAATATCCAAAAACATAAGTGTCTATTTTTTAACACCTCTAAGCTTGGGGTTCTCTTTCGTGAATGTGGAAATGCGACGTAATGTAACTTTTCTGCTTAGGCTCGAAGCCCACTTGCAAAATGAATGTGAGGCTAGAGTAAGCGTTCAGAGGAGATGTGATTTTTTAGCGCCAACGCACTTTGTGGAAAAAGTAGTGACTATCCTCTCGCTATATCAATCCATGCGCTTTGAGAACGACAATACCCACTGTACATGTGACAGCAGAAAGCACCGTGGTAAATGCAATCATGTTAGCGGCCAGTACGGCATTTCCACCCATTGAGCGCACCATGACATAGCTGGCTGCCGCGACGGGAGAGGCATTCATGAAGAATAAAATGCCCAACTCTATCCCCCTGAAGCCAACCAAATAGGCCCCCAAAGTGATGAGGATCGGCGCAACAATGAGTTTGTAGCTACTTGCAAACCACGAAGGTCCTTTCTCTTTTTTCATCAAGCTAAAATTAAGCGATGCCCCCGTACACAATAGCGCCAAAGGAAGCGTCATTTTCGCCAAGTAGTTTCCTGCATCAACCACCACGTCGGGTACGGGTATGGAAAGCATGTAAAATGTCATGCCAGAAAGAATCGAGATGATAAGCGGGTTTTTGGTCAGGGTGCGAAACATCAATTTCGCGGTTTGTGCCCCAGATGCTGCCCCTTTGGGTGAAAGGCAGATAACCGCTTGCACGTTATAGATAAATGTCGTCACCGCCACATACAAGGCTGCCAATGCGACGCCTTGCGAACCATACGCGTTCGCTACAAAAGCGATGCCGATGATACCGGTGTTGGCACGGTAACTACCTTGAATAATTACGCCTTGGTGGGGGGAGTCTTTAAAGACCAATTTGACCGAGAGATAGGCAAAGATAAAAAACAGGATGCTGGCGATAATGCCGTAATTTACAAACCCACTTGCGGCAGAGAAATCGTGCTCAGAGACGACAATACTTAAAAACAGCATGGTCGGAAGGGTCACTTGAAAAACGAGCTTTGAACCGACTTCGATGAAGTTGTCGTTGATAAGGCCGATGCGTTTAAACACCACCCCGAGTATCAGCATTAAGCAGATAGGGCCGGTGATAGATACCGAGAATTGCAATTGGTGTAGAGCGTCTCCCATGAGCGCATCCATAACGAAAGAAAAGGAAACCTTCTGTCATCATACAATGAAATCACACATTATTGGGAAGCAGTTCAACCTCCCTTAAGCAGGGAGGTTGAATTGATAAGCTAATGTGCAGCGTCAGCAGTCAACATGGCCGGAGGGCTTCGTTAAGTCGCCGAGTGAATTAAAGACCCGCTTTACACAAAGACAAAGTCATCCGCAGTGATATCAGACACATTGGTGTTTTTAAACAAGACATGCACGTAGTCATCAACGTATTCTCTTTCGTCAATCGAGTACGGACGGATCAGTTCTACTAGGGTGTCGCTGCCTTGCTGTGTGATGATGAAATCATCAAAATCAATTTTATCGGCATTGTAATGAGAGAAAAGTACCTTATCGATGCCAACTTCGAAATCGGAAATCGTATCCGTTTCTACGATGCTGAAATCAACCTGATCATCATCAACAACAAAGGTGTCCGCGCCTTGACCGCCTGTCAGCGTGTCGAAGCCAACGCCACCTTCAAGCCAGTCGTTTCCAGCTCCACCTTCTAGTGTGTCATTGCCTTTTCGGCCAATAAGGGTGTCATTGCCATCGCCCCCCACAATGTGGTCGGCGCTGTTGCGACCAATCAACGTGAAGTGAAATTGGCCACCATTGAGGTCGGCGAGATTGATGTTTTCTAGCGTGACTGACGCTTGGCGAGAACCTTCTATCAGCACGTCACTGCCGACTTGTGAAAAGAAGTCGCTCACGCTGTAGATCCCATCATCATCGAGGTGATGAAGACTCAAACTATCTAGCGCATGAGTGATTTCCACACTGTCTTTATCTATTTCAAAGTCAGTCACTGTATTGTGATATTGGCTATTTTGACTGCCATTTTTTTCATAGTCTCCGGCTTTAAACGTATCTTCACCTGAACCACCCGTGAGTATATTGTTGCCAATGTCTGCAACGAGCAGATCATCACCCGCGCCGCCGTCTAGTTGGTCGTTGCCGCCCTCGGCATAGAGTTTATCGTTACCCTCGTTACCGAATAGCGTGTCACTACCTCCTCCTCCCCAGAGTTGATCGTTACCGTTGCCACCAGAAACTGCGTCGTTGCCTGCGCCGCCATCGAGTGTGTCGTCACCGCCGTTACCTTCGATGATGTCGTTGCCTATTTCTCCTGAAATTGTGTTATTTGCATCATCGCCAAGTAACGTTTCGTTGCCATTGTTGCCACGAATGACATAGGAAACTTGCTCGCTTTCAAACGAGGTAGCGTCGAAATTTTTCAGGACAACCTGGAAATATTCATTAAGTTCTAATACAGCTGCGGAGCCTACTTGCTTCGCGGTAATCATCGATAAATCAAAGCCGCTTAGATTGTAAGAGTTAAAGGAGATGGTCAATGTGTCTGTGCCAACGGTGAAATCTTCAATCTGCACAGTTTGAATATCAGTAGAGGTATCGGTGCTAGAAAAACGGATTTCTTGTCGTAGTTCGAAAGTGTCATTACCATCTCCACCCGCCAATATATCGTTACCGCCCCTGGACGTTAGGGTGTCATCACCCGCACCGCCATCGAAGTATTCAGCGTTATTCGTATTGTTACCGATTTTCTTTATGTTGATGGTGTCGTTGTTCGAAGCAGTAGAAAAGCGCCAGTAGCTATCGGCATAACTCTGCCAATCACCCAGTCTGTCTGAGTAGGTGTTTGCGCTCGTAAAAGCAAAATCTGAAGTACTGAGATCGGTCGCTTGGACCTTGTTTAGAATAATGGTCGAGCCATCTGACAGGGTTATGCGCGTTGTGATGCCATGCTGCTCGATGATCAGATCGTCAATGCTGTTGGCGAGGCTTGTGTCGATGCTGATGGTATCGACACCTATTTCAAAATCAACAATGCGGTCATGACCAATGGAAGGGGTCTCATTAGGGATGACATCTTCGCTGCGTAAAATCGAATGCCCAAAATGAAATATATCTGCGCCGCTTCCGCCAATCAGAAGCTGGTCTTTGCCATTTCCTGACAAGTAATCGTCACCCGCGCCGCCGAAAAGACGTGTGCTGTCTGCAGTCGAGCCTTCGATAAGTAAAACGTCATCGCCTGTGCCACCTTGCAACGTGTCGTTTTTACCAAAGCTCACCAGCACATCATTACCGCTTCCGCCACTAACTAGGTCACCGCCAAAGCCTTCAACCCAATCATTGCCTGCGCCGCCAATGGCAACATCGGCAGTGTGTGCATTGGCGAAAATAATATCCTTGCCACCGGCACCGATGGCCAGTTCGCTGTCAATGATCGTATCGTCACCGGAAGCGCCATAAGCGCGATCATAGCCAGAGCCACCATCTAGCGAATTATTGCCATTCCCACCGAAGAGTGTGTCATCGCCTTGGTCGCCGAAGAGCGTGTCATTACCGTTTTGACCATTGAGCGTGTCGTCGCCTTCGTTACCATAAAGCGTATCGTTACCTTCGCCACCATATAGGGTGTCATTTCCTACATTGGCAAGGAGGGTATCATCGCCATCACCGCCATTCAGTATGTCATTGCCAGCGCCGCCAGTGAGCTCGTCATCACCTGAATCCCCCTCAAGCTGGTCGTCTCCAGCATCGCCAGAGATCTCATCGTTGCCTTCACCGCCGGAAAGAAAATCGTCGCCAGCGCCACCATAAAGCTTGTCAATGCCATCTTCACCATGGAGCGTGTCATTGCCTCCGTCGCCATATAAGCGATCTGCACCGTCTCCGCCATGCAAGGTATCGTGGCCTTGTTCACCATATAAACTGTCATTGCCTTGGTCGCCGTAAAGCACATCGTTGTGCAGGCCACCGTAGAGATGATCAATTCCTAAACTGCCATAGAGCTCATCGTTTCCGCTCTCGCCATAGAGACGATTAAATCCATAGTAAGGGCCAGTAGGGGCGGTATCGGTCATGCCGTAGAGTTTGTCGTTACCATCACCACCGTACAGCGTATCAGAGCGCGAACCACCATAAAGCTCGTCATCGCCACCATGGCCATAGAGTGTGTCGTTGTAATCCAGCCCATAGATACGGTTATCGTTGTCGTCTCCGTGCAGGGTGTCGTTTTGGTCAGTGCCGATAATGTCTGAAGCAGCACGGGTTGTTGAGGCCGCGTTAATGACGTCGTTCTGCTGCTCATCGAACGTCAGTGAGAGTGAATTTGGCTCAGATAGATCTTGATCGTTGATGTTCATACCTTTCTCCAAGTAATGTTTTCCGCGTGGTTTTGAATGCGTTTTTTGCAACCGACGCGGACGTTGGTCCTGAAAAAGTGGCTGATAATTGTTGTTTGCCACTGCATCAATTAGAAGCAAGGAGGGGGATGAAATCTGTACTAACTATTAGACAAGCGTGGATTAGCAGCGCTTAGGTTCACAAAATAAAATAAAAATGAGGCACATGGTGAGTAGGATGCGTCAGCGACATTGAGTGAGAGAGGAGCGAGCTTTGTATTTTAGTTTGATGATGGTTAATGGTTAATGGTTAATGGTTGAGTGAGACGAGAGGCATATCGACCAATCGTTAATGCTGGGTGTTTACACGACGTCTTTGAGCTAGATAATACGAAGTGGTGATGGTGTAAGGTATTGATTTTTGGGTGTATGTCCCGACTTTAACTGTGTGATCAGCCGTTCTCAATCCACCCTCTGCGGTGTTCATAGGATTGCTGGGCTTGTTCATCATATCCACACAGAAATGAACGGCGAACGCAACGTGAAACGCAGTGATAGTATGGGGTTGCGTCGATACTGATGAGAGATGAACGGGGTTTAGTCATTAGTAATCAAAATGGTGGCAATCAAACAATATGAAAAGGATATCGTTCAAAAGGCAACCATTCATCTTTACTAAGCGTCTTTGAACTTGAGGGCACTGAATGTATGAAACTGATAATATTGTGCTTTTCTTAGGGTGCCTGTCCCCGCTATTCGCCGCTATTCGTTAGTTTCATTTCTTTCAGCTAACTCCAGAAGTGTATTGATAACAGTCATTAGGTTGGCAACTATTCCCCAATGATAATCATTCGGCTCGTACACCGTGAGTTCTTTCATCGACTTACTTGTGCGCTTCAATTGCATAATTGCCACTCCTAGTTGAGCAGCAATTCCACCACTTTCATTGTCACTTGGCAAAAAATGGATGCTATTTAAGCGCAATTCAATGCTAGCTATAGCACTATCCAGTGCATCAGAAATATGGCTTATGTCACCACCTCTAAAGATATCAGCATCATGTTCTGTACCTCTAGCACCAGTTTCATTACCAATGATTCGCGCAAAGGCATATTCAATATCAACTGCATCAGTCTTGATATATGCCCGACTATTAGCCAACTCTAATTCTACTTTTGCCACTTTCGCCGATAGTTCAGCTTTCTCTGACTGAACTTTCTGAAGTTGTTCAACCAACAACCCCATCTCTTCGTCCTGCTCACTAGATTCTAACTGCGATTTTAATGACGAAATAGTTTCTTTAAGTGAGTTGATTTCCTGATCTTGAAACGATGTCATCTCACGGCTAGAAGTTTGAATGTTAAAAATGCGCTGCCTTAACTCATTGCTTTGTTCAACCGTCAGTCGCGTTTTTTCTTCAAATTTGTCTCGTCTGACTTTACCCTGAGTCTTCATATATTCAGAGTAAATATTGTAGTGGTTTAATGATCCCGGACACCATTTAAGGTGGTAAAGTCACCACTAAAGAAAGAGGTGTTCCATGACAAGACAACGTCGTTCATTCTCCGCTGAATTTAAACTAGAAGCAGCCTGTTTGGTACTTGACCAAGGGTATTCAATTGCTGAGGCTAGCCGCTCATTAAACGTCGGTGAAACGGGACTCAGACGCTGGGTCACACAACTTGAACAAGAGCGCGGCGGTAGTACGCCAGTTTCCAAAGCCTTAACGCCAGAGCAGCAGAAAATCCAAGAGTTAGAGGCAAGGATCCATCGACTTGAACGAGAAAAATCTATTCTAAAAAAGGCTACTGCTCTCTTGATGTCGGACGAACTCGAACGTACGCGCTGATAGACCAATTGAGAGAGCAAGAACCGGTAGAATTGGTCTGTACTGTGTTCGATATCGCCACGTCGACTTACTATGAGCACTGCCAACGACGCCATGATATTGATGCTGAACGTTTGCATCTTCGTAGCGAGATCAACCGACTGTTTACGCTGAGCAGAAGCTCTGCGGGTAGTCGCACTCTGGTCGGCATGATGTGTGAAATCGGACATAAGATTGGACGATTCAAGGTTCGCCGATTGATGAAAGAGGCACAACTCATCAGCAAGCAACCCGGTTCACATAACTATAAGCAAGCTACGGTTGAACGGCCTGATATTCCCAATCAGCTTGATCGTCAGTTCACTGTCGACGCCCCAAATCAAGTATGGTGCGGCGATATTACCTATATATGGGCGGGTCATCGTTGGTGCTATCTTGCCGTTGTCATTGATCTGTATCGCAGACGGGTTGTCGGTTGGGCCATGTCTGACAGTCCTGATGCGGCATTGGTGACAAAAGCGTTGTCGATGGCGTATGAGCAACGAGGAAAACCAAGTGGCGTGATGTTCCATTCGGATCAAGGCTCCCAATACAGCAGTCGCCAGTTTCGACAACACCTGTGGCGGTATCGGATGACACAAAGCATGAGTCGCCGTGGCAACTGCTGGGACAACGCTCCAATGGAAAGGCTATTTAGAAGTCTAAAATCTGAATGGATACCAGCAACAGGCTATGCATCTTTTGCTGAGGCATCCAAAGATATCAGCCATTACCTGATGAGCTATTACAACTGGAAGAGACCGCATAGTTATAACGGTGGTCTTCCACCTGCGAAAGCTGAAAATCAGCCTAATTTACTGTCCGGAATGAGTTGACCACTACATACTGGCTAAAATTAGGATTGCGCTCCAATTGTATACAACAAAAGAGATAAAGTACGTCCCCCATAAAGGGCTGCTAATACGTTCATATAAAACTCCTTTCAAGGAGTTAATTGTTTCTTTTACCATTGTTTCGTACTACTCCGATGAAACTAACAACCTATTAGCGGGCAACTTGCCTTTTTTAGCCCAAAAACGGGACGCCCGACGAGCACTCGTACAGTTGTTCAGATTCAAAATCGACTGGCTAAAAATCAACTAGATGGCTGCATGCCCTACACTCAAAATTTTAAAAATCAGGCGTCCCGACCTAAAAATGTGCTTTTTCACTATACCCATAGCGCTGTTCATTTAAACAGAATTGCATACTGTGCATTGACACTGTTGATAGTACAGTAATTTAAGCAACTTGATGCTTAAAAAAATTAGCTCCCCAACACACTTTTGAGCCAAGCGACTGTTCTTTAAGCACCTACAAAAACGCCACGTATTCACGTGGCGTTTTGCTCTCTACTTTGCAGTTCTTATCCTTAAATCGCTTCCACCTTCACCCTAAAGAAAATCGCATAGAACAGCGGGATCACCACCAAGGTTAGGATGGTGGCAAACAGCAGACCAAACATGATGGTGACAGCCATACTCTTGAAGAACGGGTCTACCAAGAGAGGGGCGACACCCAAAATGGTGGTCAATGCGCCCAGTAATACTGGCCTTGCGCGGCTGAGTGCGGCATCGATAATCGCGTGGTAAGCAGTTTTACCGTCACTTATTTCCACGTCGGCTTGGTCGACTAGCACAATGGCGTTTTTCACCATCATCCCGATCAGGCTCAAGAAGCCGAGTATCGCCATAAACTCAAACGGCGTTTGGAAGATGATCAAACCGACCGTCACACCAATGATGGCGAGTGGGGCGGTTAACCAAATCACCAACGGCTGACGAATCGCGTTGAACATAAAGATGACCGCCAAAATCATCGCTGCAAAGCCGTATGGTGCTGAGATTGCCAAACCTTCGTTAGCATCTTTTGAAGCCTTGTATTCGCCATACCATTTCAGGGAGTAACCCGGTGGCAATTCGAGGGCTTCAATTTCCGTGCGAACCTTGTTGAACGCATCCGCCGTTAACACACCTGGGGCAGGGTCCGCTTGCACCAGAATGGTTGGGGTGCGGTCAATACGGCGAAGCATGTCATCTTGATACACCACATTGACCGACTCGACCACTTGGCTAACAGGAATGAACGCGCCGACGGTCTGGCTAAACACTTCGGTGTTTTCAATCGCGCGCTGGTGGTTGCGTTCGCTTTCTGGTGCGCGGACGACCATTGGAATCAAATCGTTCCCTTCACGGTAAACACCCACATTGCGGCCTGATAACGTCTGGGCAATCGCTTGGTTGATGTCTTGCGTCGTCAAGCCATAGCGTTGAGCGTCTTCTGCGGAATAAACAGGGCGAAGCACGGGCACTTGCTGACGCCAATCGTCTTGCACCGCAATCAAGTTCGGATCGTTCAGCATGATAGCTTTGGCTTTTTCCGCCAGCTCACGCAAAACAGCGCTGTCTGGACTTTAAAGCCCGCTTCAATTTTCTTGCCGCCCCCGCGACCTAGCATGAACTTCCATACCTTGATTGATGCGTCTGGGTATTTCACGGAAAGCGCGTGTTGCAGTTCACCCAACAATGGCGCGATTTTCTTGTAATCGTCGATGTCGATCAGCAACTGGCCGTAACTTGGGTTACGCGCTTCGGGAGCGTAGGTCAGCATGAAGCGCAAACCACCGCCGCCAATGAAGCTAGAAATATTGGTGATGCCTTCTTTGGCTTGCACGTCTTTTTCAATGTTCGCGACCAATGCTTCGGTGTGTTTGATGTCAGAGCCTTGCGGCAAGTAAACATCGACAACAAACTGCGCACGTTGCGATTCAGGCATGAAGCCCGGAGGCACGAACTGCACGCTCCACATCGCGGTGGCGAGTGTGCCAAGTAACATCAACGAACTTGCTGCGCGGTGCGCCAATACCCATTGCAACAAGCCTTTATAGGCGGTGACGACGCGGCTTGGTTTTTGGTCGGCTTTTACCGCTTTGACTTTGAGGAAGTCCAAACAAAGCATCGGCGTGATGGTGACGGCAAACACCCAGCTCAAGAACATGGAATACAAGATCACCCAGAACAGGGAACCTGCGTATTCGCCCATGTCGGAAGGGGACAAACCAATTGCGCTGAACGCACAGATACCGACGACCGTACCGCCAAGCAGTGGCCATTTGGTGGCATTCACGACTTCTGACACGATGGTTTCACGGTCTTCATCAGGGTTTTGCTGGAAGCGCACGAGAACACCGTCGGTCACCACGATGGCGTTATCCACCAACATGCCCAGCGCGATGATCAATGCACCCAGCGATATACGCTGCATGGCGATGTCTTCTATTAACATCACGCACAGTGTGCCAGCCACGGTCAGTAGCAAGACGAAGCCGATGATCACGCCAGAACGCACGCCCATGAACAGCAGTAATACCACAAATACAATGGCGACAGCGGCAATCAAGTTATCAATAAAGTTGGTGACAGAATCACGCACCGAGTCGGATTGCATCGAAATAACATGCAGCTCCATGCCCAGCGGGCGTTGATCATCCAACTCTGCAATGCGTGCTTTAACGGCATCGCCCATGTCGACAACGTTACCGCCAGTGACATTGGAGATACCAAAGCCAATCGCACGTTCGCCGTTGTAGCGCATCAACATAGATGCCGGTTCTTTGTAGCCGCGCGTGACGTCGGCAATGTCGCCCAAACGCAGCACGGTATTGTTGTTGCCGACGGCGATTTGCAGGTTTTTCAAGTCAGCGAACGAATCAATGCTTGAGCTTGGGATCACGGGAATACGCATGGCGTCGGTTTCGATGCTGCCAGCCACAGTCACCATGTTCTGCTTTTGCAGCACTTGGTAGACTTTCTCCGCAGATACGCCGAATTTCGCTAAACGTTCGCTGGAGATTTCAACAAAGATGGTTTCTTGTTGTTCGGCTAACGTGGCGGTTTTGGCAACGCCCGGTACCAGCACTAAGTCACGACGTAACGTATCAACGTAATCTTGCAATTGCTTGTCGGTAAACCCTTCGCCGGTGACGGCAAAGAAGAGGGCATACACATCGGCAAAGTCATCGTTGACGATGGAAGGGCCGGCACCAGGAGGGAGCTGTCGCTGCACATCGGAAATCTTACGGCGAAGCTTGTCCCACACTTGCTGTAAATCCGCCGCGCTTTTGGCGAATTCCAGTTTGATTTCGACCGTGACTTCGGACATACCTTGTTTCGACACGGATTTCACTTCTTTGAGTTCTTGAAGTGATTGCACAGCGCCTTCAATCACGTCTGTGACTTCGTCAGAGACTTCTTGCGCCGTAGCGCCAGAGTATGCCGTGTTGATGACCGCCTGACGGATAACAAATTCGGGATCTTCAAAGCGACCAAGGTTTAAATAGCTGATGTAGCCGCCGATCAGCGTAAGGGCTATCAATACCCAAACGCTGGTACGTTTGGCGATGGTGATACGCGCTAAGTCCATCGATTACGCTCCGTTATTATTTTTGGTAGACGTGTTGTCGGTATAAGGACGCACTTCTAACCCTTCGCGAATGCTGGACACACCCGCGATCACCACACGCTCTCCTTGCGCGAGGTGACTTTTCACCACAATGCGGTTTTTGCTCAATGCACCCACTTCGATAAAGCGTTTTTCGGCTTTGTTGTCGGCATTGATCACCCACACAAACTGTTTGCCTTGGTTGTCAGGAACGACCGCAGTCAATGGCACGGTCAAAATTTGCGCTTGCTCTTGCGCATCGGTTGCGTCAGCAGGGACGACTTTCACCGCCATGCCCGGCAAGGCGCGGAAGCCTTTCATATCATCAAAGCCCAAAACAACAGGGTAGGTTTGGGAAACAGGATCGGCTTCGGTGGCATAAGTACGAAGAACCAGCGGGAACTGTTGGCCCGGAATTGCAGACAGTTCTGCCAACGCTTTGGTTTGATTTAGGCCAGACAACATCACCTTGTGAGGAATGTTGATCACCACTTCCAAATCATTCAAATCTTGCAAAACCACAATGGTTTCATTGGCTTGAATTTGAATGTGATTATCCACGAACTTGCGACCAATAATGCCGTCAAACGGGGCTTTAAACTCGGTATATTCAAGCTGACGCGTGGCATCTTCCACACGGTTTTTCGCTAAGTCGTAACGCGTCGTAATGGCGTCCAAATCGCTTTTTGAAATGGCTTGGCTTTTGTCGAAAATCGCTTTTGCACGACGATATTCGACTTCGGTGTTTTTCAGTTCCAACTTGGCGGATGCCAATGCCGTTTTCGCATCACGCGCATCGAGCATAGCCAGCACTTGGCCTTCTTTTACTTGGTCGCCTTCTTTCACGAACACGTCTGTGAGACGGCCTCCAACGCGAAACGCCAAATCGGCACGTTCCGCTGCGCGAATAACGCCATTGAAACTCAGTTCATCACTGGCGCGTGCGGATACCAATTCGGTAAGGGCTGGTTTAATAACAGGTGCAGCAACTTGCTGAACCTCTTTCTCGCCACATCCACTCAATAGAAGGACAGACACCGCGATGCTCACAGCGAGGGTATTGGCTTTGAATGTTGCCAATGCAGACTTTTTAGAAACCATGTTCACCTTTTTCTCCTTAGAAAGAAGGGTCAGCCGCGACCACTGTTTGAAGGTTTTTGTGTTTGTTGGTTATTTCCGACGCAATAGATGGGACGGAAGTAAACTCTAGAGTTTATTTCATGCATGTCTTGCCAAAAGGTAAACTCAAAAGTGTTTTTTTAATAACTGCCTTGCTAAAGTTGATGCATCGGTAAACGGAGAAATGTAATGACACGCTCGGAACAAAAACGTCTGGCCATCATCAACGCGGCGAAGGAAGAATTCATTCGATACGGTTTTATCGCAGCAAACATGGACAGGGTCTGCACCTCGGCAGAAGTGTCTAAGCGCACGCTATATCGCCATTTTGAAAGTAAAGAGGTGTTGTTTGAATCCGTACTGACCATCATTCAAGAGTCTGTACAGGAAACAGCTAGCTATCCGTTTGACCCTGAAATCAGCGCGTATGAGCAGCTAAAAATTATTAGCCGAAAGGAAGTCGATATTCTCTACCACTCTTACGGCATTCCGCTGACACGCGTCATCTTGATCGAGTTTCTTCGCCAGCCTGACATGGCCCAAGCCATTATCACCAAGCTCTATAACGCCAAAGCACTAGCCGGGTGGTTTGCCGGTGGCATAGAAGCAGGCAAACTCAGCAACATGACACCCGAGCTTTTCACGAACACCTACTCGAGCCTGTTCAACGGCATGTTCTTGTGGCCACAAGTCTTCGACATGCGTGCCATCCCAGAAGGGAAGGACATCGACGACAACATTGAGCATGTTGTAAATGTGGTGTTGGGGGCGTGTGGGGTGGAGTAGAGGCAGAACTCTTTGAAAAGTAAGTCAGGCCAACCAAGTGTTTACACTCGAGTGATTTAGCGGGCTAAACAAAAACTCGTTAGTTTAAATAGACAGTGATGAAAATCTGATGGCTTTCGGCCTTCAGGTTTTTTTTGTTTTCTAGATAAAGATAGTTGTTCGTAAAGTGTGTTAATTATATTTCCACCTTCTTTTTCATCGCTGTTCTAATGGTATTTCACCATGTTTTATTTCATTTTGACATGTTATGTAACACTTTAAAGTTGGCCAGTTGTATTTATCGTGAATGTTAAATATTTTCGCTAAAAATGTGTGTTTTTTGGCCGATTTCATTTAGGTGCAGTGCAATCTTTGAAGTCAGCGCAGAAATCTAGAAGCGAGTTTTAAATCAATATGTTGTGGTGTAAATATAGCGCGCGTTGAGGAACGTCTGTTAGCGCGGGGCTATATCTTACACGAGCTAAAGCTGGGTAGCTTACAGAATCAGGATAGAAAGCAGATACAGTTTGCTCTTCGCCAGTGTTAGCGTCACTAAATAACGTTTTCACGCATTCTAAAATGCTTGGCCAGCAATTTAACTTACCTTTTATTTCGCTGGTTCGAGTTGATCATTTACTTCGTTATGGAATATATGGATGTATCCACATAATTATTTAAAGACTCTTTTATTACCGATTATTTTCACTCTGACAGCATGTGGTGAATCTGTCACTTTTTCCCCAGAAATAGGTGATGAAAAACGCTACTGGGCATATGCACATACCACCCGCGATGTGGCGACTAACCCTGAAACAGTGATGCTCAGTGAGAGTTTACTTCACTATAAAGTGGAACAAACGGGAGATGCTCTGAGCTTGCATGTTACTCCTGAGCACTTGCAATTTTCGACAGGGCATTCGGGTTTTTCAAGTGTCGATTCGTCCAAACGTAACCCGCAGATACAGAAAATATTTAGCGCTGGGTTTGATGTTTCGCTGAATTCGGAAAGCGGAGAACTGACCGATTTTACAGCAAGAAATAAAGACCAGTGGGAGTCGTTTGTTAAGCGGGGTGGTCAGATCTTGATGAACAGCTTGCAATCAACCATTAACGCGCCGGGGTTCATCCAATCCATTCCGGTGAAGGTTGGCAGCGAAGTGCAATTGACGAACGTTAAAGGCGTTCCTGTCACATTGACGGTTCAGAGTGTTTCTGAAAAAACGGTGTTTGCGACAATGTCTTCTAAAGGCACAGAGGCTTCTTCGGTAGAACAAAACGTTTTAGGAAAACAGCTGTTTGGTCAAATCGAAATCAATCGATCTACCGGTTGGTTAGAAAAGATGCTTCTTGTGATGAATATTCCCGTAGAGGTTTATGGCAAAACCAAAATGACGCAATTCGCTTTTGCCATGCACTCTGAAGATGAATCGGTAGGGACTTTCGCTGAGATTTTTTACAACACCTATTACGATGAAGAGCAGCATTGGTTTGATATTGTTCCGTTATCTAAGGGGCAGCCAACAAACGAGATGCTGACTGCGGAGGACGTTCTACCTTATCCTCGCGGTATGTTGCTTGAAGAAGAGGCGGGTTTTCGCCTTGCGTACCCGACGGACATCGCTAAGCAGCAACAGATCGGGCGAATCGCATTTCGCGATGTTAGAGGTTATATCGACGGTCAACCTACCAAGGTGAAATTTTCTGCACCGCTAGATCAACAATTCATTGATGAAGGGATGAATGTCTCAGCGCATATTCAGCCCTTGGGGTGGCAGATCGAGCGAGAGCTAAATGATCTGGAAACCGTTGCTGCTTACGTTGATTACTACAACGTTTCGGAGACACGTTACAACGTACCGTGGACTGGTGGGAAAACACAAACGTTCCAGTTGGGAGAGATAACGCTTACTGCCACCTTGGTTACAGGTACACATAATGAGTACCGACTTGAATATAAGAATACTGTTAATAGCCGATTAGCGTTAACTGTCGGCGGACTTCAAGGTCAAATCAGCTTTCCATCAGATCCTAACCTCCCGTCGTGGTTGGCCCCGAGTTCAAAACAAATGCTCAGCTTCTTAGGAAATTCAGTTCTCCAACAGAATGCTATTGCAGTGAAGCTCATTTCAGCACCCACTGAAGTGACCTTCATTGTGCATAGTCAAAGCGAAGTACCGAGTTTTACACGTGAAGTAGTTTTTTGGGATCAAGCGTGGTTCTTGTCCAGTGCTGAAATGCCGCCTATGGGTCTAGTGCCTTCAGAGAGTTATTTGTTTGACGCGGAAGACCTTGCAACGTCAAGCGAGTCAGAATCAACGTTTGATTTTAACCATGACCTGCACATCGATACCGAATCTCCTCACAACGCGGTCGTTGCACTGCCTTATGTATGGGAGAACGTGTGCCAATTTAGTATTGATAATACGCCGCACGTTAGCGGCCATCCTTTGGTATGGAAACCGCAACCGAAAACAAGCAATGACGTAGCGGGTGGGCCGACAAAGATTGAAGACAACACGACGGCGTATCAATTTACGACGCCAGATGGCATACGACGCTATTTCTATGACATGAAAGTTACAACGCGTTTATCGTGTGAAGGAACGCCGTCATGGGAAGAGATGGCGCTTGCCCCGAGTCCATTTCCTTGGCTGATTGATGTGAGTAAGGTAGTCGATTTTGACCCTCAGCAATCAGTGAAACAGTTCATCAGCGGATACCGAATCTACAATAAACATGGTGAACCTTTGTCACCCATCGATCGATATGGCAAAGCGCTGACTGCAGGCGATAGCCCGCTTTCAGAGGCTCTTTTTGATGGAACCTACATCAAAATGTCAGGCAAGATCTCTCGCATTGAGCACTTCAGTGTGGAGGGTGAGCCGTTAGAGAGAGTCTTCGTGACAATGTTCCCACCGCTGGCGAAAGGATAAGACGATGAAGTACTTATTAATCCGCATATTTGCCCTCGTTTCGTGGTTAAGTGCGACAGTTACTTGGGCTGCCCCAGTTTGGCTTGATGTCGATTGGAATATTGTCAGTTCTGAGCCTGAAGCTAGCTATTATCTTGCTGAACCTATGGTTGAAAGTGATGGTGTATGGCCCGTCTCCGTCTATTTCCAAGGTGGTGAAATACTCAATTTCAAAGGTACCTTGAATAGCGCTGATATCTCTACAGGGAAATCGGTGGGTGACTATGAGATCTATCGTGAAAATGGAAACCTACTGACAACGGGTGGCCGCAATGACAAGGGGCAGTACGAAGGGTTAACCCGTTTATATGACGAAAACGGCGTGCTAATTGAAGAAGCTGATTTTCTTGCGGGTAAAAGGCATGGAATAAATAGAAGTTTCTATCCAGATGGTAGCGTTGAAGAAGAGTATACGAATCGTAATGGCATCAAAGAGGGAGAGAACATCCATTACTTCGCAGATGGAACGGTGTCACACCGCTTTCACTTTGTGGATGGGAAATCCGATGGCGTTCAATGGTATTACTACCCGAGTGGTGCCATTCGTTACAAGGTCCACTACAAGATGGATAAAGTGCATGGCGAATACACTAGCTACTATAAAAACGGCCAACTTTCGCATCAGCTCCCGTATGTAAATGACAAGCAAGAAGGGGTGGGTTATTCCTACAACGAAAAGGGGTTCGTGTACTTAGAAACGCCATATAAAAAGGGGAAGAAGCATGGTGTTGTTCGTGGCTGGTATGTAGAAGACAAATTGCGCTATGAAGAAAACTACGTTGCGGGAAAGCAACACGGTGCGGTGACTCACTATTATGAATCGGGCAACCTAGAGCGCGTTAACCACCTCGTTAAAGGAAAACAGCGCGGTACTCAGCGCTTTTATTTCGATCAAACTGATGCTCTGCAAGAAGAATCCATCATAAACGATCATGGCAATGTCACGTCCAAACTTCGATTCAACAAAGATGGTGACATCAACTATGAATATGTGGCCTCTTACCCCAACCAAAGAGAAATCAGCGATGAGAAGAAATATCGCGACGGTGTGCTGATTTCGCGTATTCAAACAAATGCTCAGAAGAAGTGGGAGTTGGAAGAGCGCTTTGACAACAATGGCCAGCTAACTCGTCGCTCGGAAGAGGTTAACGGAAAACGAAACAAGGCTTTTATCCAATTGGATGTCTACACAAACAACATAGAAACGACCCATTACCAACATGGGGTGCGCCATGGCAAGCGCCTTGTTGTTTCGTCAACGGGTGAACCAGTAGAAAGTGGCACTTACCATCAGGGTAAGAAAAGCGGTGCTTGGGTTATGCACTTCGATGGCACCGTACGCACTGAGAACTACAACCGCAAAGGCCAATTACATGGCGAACTGACCCAGGTGAACGCGAGTGGTCAGCAAACCACGTCGGAGCATTACCTCAATGGCAAACGTCATGGCTTGACCGAAAACTATAACAACCAAGGCATGTTACTCGCTAAGGGGAACTATGTTGGTGGTCAAAGAGACGGCCAATGGCAACATCAAGAAGACTATGAGTACGATGTTGTGATTTGGTCAGGCGAATATCAACAGGGCAATAAAGTCGGAAAGTGGTTTGCGCAATCAGCGGCGGGTTATGAATTGGGTCGCCAGCAGTTTGATACTCAAGGTCGTAAGCAAGGAACATTCTACTACTTTGGCGAAAGCGGCGATGTAAAACGCGTTGAGCGTTATGTCGATGGTGAGCTGGATGGCGATGTCGACACTTATGGAACCGATGGTCATATTTACGAGACGCAACGTTATGACATGGGTACATATGTGAAGAACAATGACGAAGACAACTCGTCGTCATTCCTGTTTGGTGACGACAAGTAACCATAGACATAGCACGTGCAATATCTTGGCACCCAAAAGGGTGCCATTTTTAATGTGAAACCCATTTAGTCAAAAGCATAAACGAGGGATTGATGCGCTTTTTTACTCTAATTTCACTCATGATTATATCGTTGAGCATGATTTCACCCGCTTTTGCCGAACGAGTATTACTTGATGCCAATTTAAAGGTAGTGACGGGTGATAAGAAAGCCACGTACTACATGACGGAGTCACTGACAGAGAAAGAAGGAAAGTGGCCTGCGGTGGTCTATTTTATTGACGACGACACTGTCTATTTTAAAGGTGGCTTCAATGGAAAAGAACCTGCGAAAGCAAACATCGTGGGAGACTATGAGTTCTATACATGGCTTGGGGCTATTAAGTTTAAGGGACACAAAAATAGCGAAGGCAAAGAGCACGGATTGAAGCAGACATACTCATCTGGCGATTTAAATAAAGAACAACACTATGTAAACGGTGTTTTGAATGGGGCGCAAAAGGTCTTTTATTCAAATGGTCACGTGTCTGAAGAATTTGAAATGCTGAATGGAAAACAAACGGGTGAAAGTATCAGCTATCAGTATGACGGTTCTGTCAGGTCTTTGACCACATGGCTGGATGGAGAGCAGCATGGGCCAATGTTTAGCTACTACCCAAATGGCAATGTCAATGACGAGATGAACTTTCAACATGATCAGCGCCATGGAAAATACCGAGCGTACTATTTTGACGGTCAGCTAAAGAGTGAAGGTCAATCCGCATTTAGTCAGTATGAAGGTGTGTTTAATCGGTACGACCAAGACGGGAACAAAATTCAACAGCAAAACTACAAGAACAATGTAGAGCACGGTGTGACGCTGAATTGGCATGCCAACGGCCAATTGTCTTCTAAGCAACACTATGTCGCTGGTGAACTACACGGCGCTTCCACTGAATATGACGAAGCCGGAAATACCACGAAAACATTTATTTATGTAAATGGAAAGAAAGTGGGTGAGCAGCGTGTGTTTCACAAGCAAAGCGATATGGTCGAGTTCATTTATGAATACAACACTGACAGTCGTTTGATCGCGAAAAAAGAACTCAATCAACAAGGCGAGAAAACCTTCGATCTTTCTGTGAGTTTCAATGAAAACGGCGAACGCATCAGTGATGAATATCGATATCGAAAGGGTGTTGTCATTTCAAGGCGTCAGGAAGATGAAAGTAAGGCTTGGAAGCTGACTGAGTTTTTTGACGAAGGCGAGCTAACCCATCGCACAGAAACCATTGATGGCAAATACCACAACCTGTATTTCACTCAACTCGTGGATCATAAAGCGAGGAAGCAGCACTATAAACAAGGTGTTCCTCATGGCAAGTTTTCGGTGACGCAGTTTGGCGAAATCATCGAACAAGGTGAATATTTTGAGGGCGCGAAATACGGTTATTGGGAACATGATTGGGATGGTAAGCGCGTCTTTAATTATAACAAGAAGGGCGAATATCATGGTGAAGTTAAAAAATACTACCGATTGGGCGGGTTAGATCGATTGGACACCTATGCCAACGGTATTCAACATGACCCTCAGAGTCATACATGGAAGACGGAACGCTTTGGTCGAAAGGTAACTTCATGGATGGCAAAGAAGAGGGGGAGTGGCAAACCATTATTCCTCGAAAGAGTAAGACTGCAATGTGGACGGGTCTTTATCGCTCAGGTGAGAAAGTGGGTATGTGGACAGGACAATATCCTGATGGGACCGATGCTGGCGAAGTGATGTTTGATAAATGACATCTGGTTTTCTTTGAAGCCTTAATAGGGCTTAACAAATTCTTGTGTGTTTAAAGCCCGACATGGACGTGACCACCCAACATAAACTCACCCGTGCTGGTGGTGAGGTCAAAGGATGTATTGGCTTCAAGCCCAAACGACTAGCACTTAAGCCTTCGGCGATATGCTTGTGCATGTTAATCGCATGCGGAGTGGGCGAGAGCATAATAGTAGGAAGGGCAGTCATGTCAAAATTGAGAAACCGAGTACGGCACAGAGCTCGGTTTTTACGTGCGTTTTATAAACCTGAAATGTCTGCGAAAACCAAATAGTCCTCAATCAACCCATTTTTCACATCTAAGAACGTAGAGAAAACGGCTGAGTATTCACTGCCATCTAATCTCACATAGTCCACGGTACCAAAACAACTGATACGAGTAGAATCCGTATGATCAGAACCTTGAAACATAATGTCATCGATGGTGTGTTTCATGGATTCTATGCTGGAAAAAAACTGGCGATTCCCCTCCAAAATCTGAGCTTTGTTCGTCACTTCTGGGTAGTTACCCAGACGAAAACGACTCTGCTCACTCAGTGCGGCGTTTAGATAATCGACGTCTTTATTGTCTACGGCTTGGTATAAGTTGCGTACTAGGGTGTCGACTTGTTGGTTGTCCATGCTGTTCTACCTCTATTTATGCGTTGGTTGTTATTTTGTTTGTCTGTTTCTTTTCAAGCTCACCACTTTCGCCGCCATACATGTTTTTCTCTGAAGGCTTTTCGCTGTTGTACTGAATAAACTCAAACTGAAAGCCGGCGGGATCGTTGTAATACACCGTTTGTCGGAAAGGATGGTGGCGGCCTTTGATATCAACGCTAAAGCCTTTTAGTGATAAGCGGTCAATGATGCTTTCAAGGTCGTCCACCACAAAACCGATATGTGCGACGCCTGGCTCGATGCCTTTGACACTTCGAATGTTACCGACGGCACTGTCGTTTAGCGTCAGGTAATAATCATCGTCGCCGACGTGCAGCCAATGACGCGTGGAGGCATTGTCACCAAAACCCCACGTCATATCGCCTTCCCCACGCACTCGCCATTGCGGAAATGCAGTGAGTAAGAATGCCAGTGTGGGTTGAATGTCTTCCATAACAAGGTTTACATGTTCTAAGCGCACCATAGGGATCTCCAATTTGCAGCTGGTATGTGCTAAGTCGATGGTGAAACTTTATACCGAGGACCTTGTATTAACAATATGGTTACATGTAGACTCTGGGTTGAGTTTTTCTCAACAATAGAGTGGGTGGATTTTTTGGATACGATTAATGCGATCCCAATTTTTGTCGCAGTCGCGGACAGTGAGGGCTTCTCTCGTGCCGCGCAAGTGCTAGGTGTTTCTAAATCGGCGGTGAGTAAGCGCATCACTCAGTTAGAGGAGCAACTCGGAGCGCGTTTGTTCCACCGAACAACAAGAAAGTTAAGCCTTACCGAGGCGGGGGAGCGATATTATGAATATGCCGCTCAAGCCAACCGTGCAGCGCAGCAAGCCGAAGATGCGGTGGGTGAAATGCAAGGTGAGCCAAAGGGACGATTGAAAATCCTGTTGCCGATGACGATTGGCCAATTGCACATTGCGCCGCTTATTCCTGCATTTCTTGAACAATATCCTCAACTAGACATTGACCTTATTTTGGATGACAGTGAAATTAATCTCGTTGAGCAGGGCTTTGATCTGGCGATACGCACGGGCGGAGAGTTATCAGACTCTACGTTAGTGGCGCGCCGTTTGGTGCCGTTACATAGCGTCGTGTGTGTTTCCCCGTCTTTTTATCAAAAAAATCAACATCAGCTCAAAACGCCTCATCAGCTGGTGGATGTGAATTGTCTTATTTACAGCTATTCCAACAATGCGTATGTATGGCAGTTTAAGTCCGTAACTGGAGATGTGCTTAAAGTGAGGGTGACTGGTAATTATCGCGTGAACAATAGTGCCTCGCTTCGTGATGCAGTGATGGCGGGAACGGGAGCGGGCAGGTTACCTACTTTTGTCGTCGGAGATGCTATCCAAAAGGGCGAGTTAATCGCATTATTTCAAGACTATGAAATGCCCTTTAAAAACCTTTATGCCGTTTACCCAGAACGCCACTATTTACCAGCGAAAGTGAGGGTGTTCCTAGATTTTATTGTCGCAAAATTGGGCAACGGGACTGCACATTGGGATAACTTTCAGTCCAATAGCGTCAAATGAAAAAGCGGTAAGACAGCAGGATAGAAAGCGACCTAAAACGACACAGCATAAAATGAAAGACAACTACTTGGCTTCGCTTTCAACGCGTTCAATCTCTTTCCAAAGCTCTTCTGCTTCTGCGGTTATAAAAGCATAAGCATGCATATCGCCGTTACGCTGTGCTTGCATGGCGCGTTCTAAGGTTGCGTTATAGCGCGTGCGTAGTTTCTTTGTTGGGTCTTTCTTGAATAATGAAAACATAAGTACACCTTTCAATTACGTCATAACAGTGGCTACGTTTGCCAACGGTTACAAGATCACCATAAGATCATTGTAGTCATGATATGCATCGCAATACGACGGTTTGATGGACGCAGTTGCTCAATATGGTAACGATGGTAAATGACATTTATCTTCGATAAATCGTGTTTTTCATCGTGACTTGGGTGTTTTAAACGACTAAATGCGCTTCATTGTTGTTGGTTCTTTACTTCTTTCGTCTGTCCCACTATTGTGCCTCAATCACTGTCGCCCCAAGTGAAAAGCATGTTTGCGGGGTTATTCACGTACGAAGGTGGAATGAAGATACCGACAAGATTATTGCCATTGGTTGAGGATGGCATGGTTGATGAAGTGATTTCTCAGCTAATGAGTGGCAAAGAAGCTGACGTTTTTGTTGTTTCAAGCAACGGAAACATTTGCTGCGCCAAGGTGTATAAAGAGATCGATCAGCGTAGCTTCAAGAAAGCCGCCGCGTATCGTGAAGGACGCAAAGTCCGTGATAGTCGCCGTGAGAGGGCGATGTCTAAAGGCTCTAAATTTGGCCGAGAAGAAGCAGAAAAAGTGTGGCAAAACGCCGAAGTGGATGCGCTGTATGCGCTGTCCGCAGCAGGTGTTCGTGTTCCTACGCCGTACGGTTGTGTTGACGGCGTGCTATTGATGGAACTGGTCACTGATGACCAAGGCAGCGTTGCACCACGCCTGAATGATGTCACCTTAACGAAAGAGCAAGCGTTGAGGGATCACGGTACCGTGATCCAAGATGTTGTTCGAATGCTTTGTGAAGGCATTATTCATGGTGATTTATCGGAATTTAATGTACTGGTTGATCATCTTGGGCCTGTCATTATTGACTTGCCACAAGCGGTCGACGCATCAGCAAACAACAATGCTAAATGGATGCTAGAACGTGATGTGAATAACATGACGAACTATTATGGCCAATATGCGCCTGAGCTTATCGGTACGCAATACGCGAAAGAGATGTGGGCTTTGTATGAAGCTGGCGATCTCACGCCAAATACCGAGTTAACGGGTGTATATGAAGACGATGGCGAGGACGCCGACGTTGATGGTTTGATGGCCGAAATTAATGCTGTGATGGAAGAAGCGAGATTACGAAAAGAGCGTCGGCTGGAAGCAGAATCTGACCAAGAGTAATCTTCTTCTCTGTTTTGAATATATAAAAGACCAGCATTCGTGCTGGTCTTTTTTTGTGCTAGTCAAAGCATGATCACCAAAGTGATGTGTTCTTTGAGACAGCTATTTTTTTGCTTAATCAGCACGCGTGTTTAGCGTGTTGTAACCCGCCCAAATTCGGGTCGCTGTTGTTACCCAACAGAGTGCACCAAACGTCCAAGCAATTTCCGCAAAGTAGTTCGGGAAAAGACAAAACAGGACTAAACACGCAATGGTTTCTGTGCCTTCAGTGAGCCCACCAATGTAATAAAGTGATTTGCTTTTATAAACGGGGTTTTCGATGTTTCGCTTGCTCGCCATGATGGCAAACGCCAGAAAGCTCGAACCTGTCCCCATAAACGAAAACACAAGAAAGGTGGCCGCGACGGCGTTTTGTTCAGGGTTTGCCAAGGCGAATGCAAACGGGATCATGGAATAAAACAGAAAATCGAGCGTGATATCAAGAAACCCGCCTGCATCGGTAATGCCTTGCCGACGCGCTAGCGCACCATCGAGCCCATCAAATACCCGGTTTAGCACAATAAACAAAAGCCCTAACCAATAATGCTCCATCGCAATAGCGGGGAGTGCCAGCATGCCGATCAGAAAGCCGGATACGGTCACCTGATTGGCGGTTAGGCCAATCTTGTCAGGCAGCTTGGCGGCTTGTTTGAGGGGCCAGCGAATAAGGGTAATGGCATAACGATCAAGCATGTTTTTGCTCCGGTCTAAGGAAGCCAACGCGAGGGGATGATGCAGATGGTGCGTTTTCAGGCGCAACGGGCCAATTCAGCAATGTGCTTTCCACGGGGACATCATCTTCATCGTGCGTCACCATCACGGCCGCGATGTTTCTGTTCTTGATTTGTTTAAACACGAAGGCACGAAATGATTTTCGAAGCGGTTTGTCGAGTTTGCTGAAAGGCTCATCCAACAGGATCACTTTTGGGTGTGATAGTAGAGTACGCATTAGGCTGATTCTCGCGCGTTGACCGCCGGAAATCTGATCGGGCGCTTTGTAGGCAATATCTCCCAGTTCGATTTCTTCTAGCGTTGCGAGGGCGCGTTCTTTTTTCTCTGTGGCGCTCATGGTATCGGGTAAACCGAACGCCAAGTTCTGCCACACGCTAAGGTGCGGGAAAAGCAGATCATCTTGAAACAGAATACCGACGGCACGCTTTTCTGCGGGCAATGCCAAAATGCTTTTATCGTTAACGCGAATATCGCCCTGACAACTGAATTCAGGCGAAAGATGACCTGCAACGGCGCTGAGTAATGTTGATTTACCGCAACCACTTGGGCCCATGATCGAGAGAATGTCGCCGTTCTCGACGTCAAAAGACATGGCTTGAAGCAATGTGGATTGCTTAGATTTTATAGTCAGGTTTTGTACGGACAAACTCATTCATTGTGTCTCTTGTTTGTTCTTGCTTTGCAAGGCGACGACGAGGGTCGGCGAATCGGCTGGCAGCGAGTGCAAGGCCAAAAAATACCAGAGGTAGAAAGGCTTGGATTAAGCCATATACCGCGCTGATGCGGCGGTCTTGTCCACTGGCGAGGCTAACGGCCTCTGTGGTTAATGTGGTGATACGTCCTGCACCTAACAGTTGCGTCGGCAAATATTGGGAGAAACTGACGCTAAGACCGACGGCCCATGCGAGTAAAATGGCAGGCAGTACAATGGGTAGTTTCACTGCCCACCATGCTTTTGTGGCACTGTGACCTAAGCTTCTCGCCGTTTGTGTCAGACGTTGATCGAAAGAACGCCATGGGCCATCTAACGCTAAGTACACATACGGGAATGCAAAGAGAATATGCGCCCAAATCGTAGCAGGGACATGCCATTGCCCCGGCAGAATGTAGATCGCGATTTGAATACCAAACAAGATAGACAACTGAGGGATCAACATGGGAATGGCAATGACCAACTGCGGCACTGATTGATGGTATTTGTCTCGATACTCCAAACACCCTACTGCAAAAATCAGCGCGACGGTGGCAGAGACTAAGCCAAGGATCAGGCTGTTTGCCGCGAGCGCTAATAAGTTCGACGCTTCTTGTTCCCAAAAGCGCGTGCTAAGACGTGTCGGCCAAATATCCGGAAAGCGCCAGCGAAATGCAAAAGACCACACCAACAAAATAGGGATCATCAAAAAGGGCAGTACCGCGACCAGCTTGAACAAATGTTTACCGGGAAGATGAAACATTTTGCTGCCGCTAAATTGCCAGTTTTGCCAGCCGCAAATCAATATGAACTCTAGCAGTCGATATATAGACAGTGTGCCAAAGCACAATATAAACAGCGTAATCGCCCCTGCGGCTGCGCGGGGGAGTTCTAGTAGGTCAGGGTCATTGAACCATTGCCACACCAACACAGCGAACGTAGACGGTGAAGAAGGGCCAAGGATCATGGCAACATCAACCACTGACAAGCCGTAAGCCAGCACGGCGTAGATCGGGAAGCGCATTTTGGGTAGCCATTGAGGCAATACCACTTTTAGCCATGCTGCGCTTCGGTTGTAGCCTAAACTTTGCGACGCCGCGAGTAAGCGATCAACCTGCATTTGGCGTAGTACCGACAAGCTCATTAACAGCAAGAAGGGCGTCTCTTTTATCGCAAGGGCGATTACTAGCCCGATACCGTTGCTGTCTTGCACCAAGGACCATGTGTAGGGCGTTGTTTCTTGCGTAAACAGTGCGAAGAAACGAAACAACCAACCAGAAGGGGCGAAGGTGAGGGCAAAGCCAATGGCAAAAGCGACGTGGGGCATGGCGAGCAGAGGCGAGAGCCATTTTTCTATTCGGCTCCATCCTGATGTTCCCCAGCAACGCTGCAATATCAGAAAGGTAATCAGTACCGCTAATAAGGTAGCGGTTACGCCTGTAAAAAGCGTGAGTTGCAGGGCTTTTCCGCTACCCGGCCAAGCCATCATGGCATACCAGCCATCAAGATTGGGTTCGGTTAACCCTAAAACGGGAAGGTAGCTGGTGGCAGAAAGCAACACGCCACCCAGCCCCGGAATTAAGGGTAAACAACACACTGTCAGCGTCATCAGATACAGCAGACGTAACATATTTACCCCTTAGCAATTGATAATGTTTGGTACATTATCGTTACTGGCCGTAACGCTCAAGCCATGCTTTTTCTAGCGCGACTTGCCAGCTTGGGTGCGGTTCAGCCTGAGACTTGAACAGTGGCTTGCTGCCAACGCTGGTTAGCGAAACAACCGCTGGATCGCCCCAGATGTCACTGTTCGCTTTGCGAGACTGTGCTTCTTCACTCATCAAGAAGTTAATCGCAACCAGTGCGCCTTCTTTGGCATTGGCATTCCATGGAATACCCATAAAGTGAATGTTCGACAGTGCGCCGCTATCAAAGGCAAAGGTTTTTGCTGATGGCGCGAGGGTGCCGTTTTTAACCGCCGTTTCTGCCGCGTTCGGGTTGAAGGTAATGGCTAACAGTAATTCACCATCATCAAGCAATTGCATGGTTTCTGTGCTGCCAGCAGGGAATTGTTTGCCATTTCTCCACGCAACCGCATGTAACTCATCCAAATACGCCCAAAGTGGCGCGGTGATGTTGCTAAACTGGGCTTCATCAACCGGTTGATACAGCGGTGTTGTGTCAGTGGCTAACTCAAGCAGAGCGGCTTTTAAAAAGCTTGTACCGTGGAATTGCGGTGGCTTCGGGTAGGAGACTTTCCCCGGGTTGGCTTTTGCCAGACTCAGCATTTCGACAAATGAGGTAGGTGGATTCGCCAGTGTTTTCTCATCATGAATAAACACTAATTGACCCACACCCCATGGTGCTTCAAGGCCTTCTGTGGGTTCTGTGAAGTCTTCTTTTACAGGAAGCGATTTATCGACAATTCGCCAATTAGGAAGCTGCTCTGTAAACGGTCCGAACAATAGACCGTTTGCTTTCATAGATTTGAAGTTCTCACCGTTGATCCAAACCATATCGACACTGCCGCCTTCGGTTTTACCTGCGGCTTTCTCAGCCACTAAACGGTTAACGGTTTCTGCAATGTCGGACACTTTAACGTGTTGAATAGTGACACCGTAACGGATTTCAAGCTCTTCATTTGCCCAGCGTAGGTAGGCATTGATTTCTTGGCTGCCACCCCACGCATTAAAGTAAACCGTTTGCCCCTTGGCATCTTTCTCAATCTGTTCCCAGTTAGACGGGTCAGCAGCCATGCTGACCGAACTAAAAGCGAGCGCACATGCAGTGACGATTGATGTGAAGTTCATTGTGCTTAATCTTCCTTTTTGATTGGTTGTGAGCCATTGCTTTTTGACTCATTACGCATCCAAGCGTGAAATTTCTCTACCCAAACAAGCAAACCCTGCGGCGCATTGTTTTGCTTCCAAACACCTGCTGTGTATTTCGTCGCTTCACTCATGGTGGGATAGGGGTGAACCGTACCAAGAATTTTATTCAAACCGAGGCCATGTCGCATCGCAAGGGTAAATTCTGCGAGCAAGTCCCCAGCATGTGAGCCGACAATGGTCGCGCCGAGAATCTTGTCTTTGCCTTTGGGGGTGATGACCTTAATAAAACCATGATCTTCACCATCAGCAATGGCGCGATCCAAATCGTCAATGCCGTAGTGGGCAATCTCGTAATCAATCCCTTGGGCAATGGCTTCTTTTTCATTAATACCAACACGTGCCACTTCGGGGGCGGTGTAGGTGGCGGCTGGCATGACAGAGTAATCGGCCTTAAATTTCTTAAAGTCACCGAACAGAGCATTCACTGCGGCATACCATGCTTGGTGACCCGCAGCGTGAGTCAGCTGGAATGGGCCTGCAACATCACCCACCGCAAAAATGTTGGGGTAATTGGTTTGCAGATAATCGTTCACCTTGACGGTACCGCGCTCGGTAAGTTCAACACCGATGTCTTCAAGGCCAAAGCCTTTGGTATTTGCAACGCGACCAAGAGCGAGCATAACATGATCAAATTCAACGACGACTTCTTCTCCGTTCTTATCAAGATAAGCGCGTTGCTTGTCGCCATCTTTCTCAAAGCGGGTCGCTTTGTGCCCAAGAAGGATATTTACGCCATCTTCCGTTAGACCTTTGACGACTAACGCTGCGGCGTCCGCGTCTTCACGAATAAGCAGTTGGTCAGCCATTTCTACCAAGGTGACGTTCGAACCAAGGCGAGAGAAACTCTGCGCAAGTTCTGCGCCGATAGGACCACCGCCGAGTACCAAGAGTTTCTTAGGCAGTTCTTGTAGCTCCCACACGTTGTCAGAGGTCAAATAGCTCACCTCTTGTAGGCCAGGGATGCCTGGAACGAGAGGACGAGCACCCGTTGCGATAACAATGTTCCTTGTGGTCAAGCGTTCTCCGTTTACCTCTACTTCCCACGGAGAGAGGATTTTCGCTTCACCTTGAATACATTCCACACCAAGCTTTGAATAACGCTCTACGGAGTCATGAGGTTCGATATCAGCGATCACTTGATGTACTCGACCCATCACTTGTTTGAAATCGACCGTCGGCTCACCCGCATTCACCCCAAACTCTTTGGCGCGGTTGATTTCGTGCACAGAGTGTCCCGCGCGGATCAGGGCTTTGGATGGGACACAACCCGTGTTTAAACAGTCACCGCCCATTTTGTGTTTTTCAATCAAAGTGACTTTGGCTTTCACTGCCGCGCCGATATAGGTCGTGACCAAACCGCCAGCACCCGCGCCAATGGCAATCAGGTTTCGGTCAAAGGTGACGGGCTTTTGCCATTTCGCGTACACACGGCGTTTTTGGATAAAGTTCATAATGACCTTTGCAATAATTGGGAATAAACCGAGCAGCACTAACGACAGCAACACACCGGGAGACACAATGCCGCTCAATGAATCAATTTGTGCCAATTGCGTACCGGCGTTGATGTAAACCGCTGTACCCGGCAACATGCCGATTTGGCTCACAACGTAAAACGTTAGCGTGCGGATTGGCGTTAAGCCCATCAGCAGGTTGATAATGAAAAACGGAAAGACAGGAATTAAACGAAGTGTCAGCAAGTAGAAAGGACCATCATTTTTGATGCCTTCGTTAATGGTCGAAAGCTTGTTGCCAAACTTGTTTTGAATAGAGTCCTTCAATAAGAAACGGCTAACCAAAAACGCGAGTGTTGCGCCAATTGAGCTGGCAAAAGAAACCAGCAGTAATGCCCACCAAAACCCAAACAAAGCCGCACCGAGTAGTGTTGCGATTGCGGCACCGGGCAGAGAAAGGGCAGTCATGGTGATATACACCAGGAAGTAAACCAAACTGGCGGTGAGGAAATTCTGTGAAATGGAGTCTTTCAATGCTTCATGCTGAGCTTTGGCATTGTCGAGTGTAAAAAGTGCACCCAGATCAAAAGCAAACCAAGTTACAAATATGGCTGCAATGACAAAGATAATGCTCAACTTCTGTTTGTTCATTTGAAATCCTTTCGTAATAACGTTGTTCAACACCGTCAGGAATGTTCGTACCCTGTGAAATTAGTCACTGTGTTAACTATGGCAAAAGTTTAAAACTGGATTGAGAAAAAACGTATTATCTCAATGAATTAATACAATTATTTACCGACTCTGTGACCCGACAATGTTCTTGCGACAATCGACAACACGTGACGCATAAGTTTCCGACCGTTCCGTATTTTTGCTTGGTGATAAAGACCTGAGGGCAGAGAAATTAATTACATGCTTCCTCAAATTTTTCGATGCTCGGGGCATTTTTAGGCTGCTCGTCTAGAAGGGAGTGTACGGTAATTTGATGAATATTAATGATTTAACGTTAGGAATGGGCATGACGACAACGAATGCATGTTGGTTGAATTTTCGAGTTATAGCGGTGACTTATCGTTGGTTTAAAGAATGGTCGTCACGACAGCCTGAAAGACGCAGAGAAGCCATAAACTAGAGGCAGTACTTAGAATACTGAACAATAAGCAAAGACAAAGGAACAATGGCTAGGGTAGTTGCACCGCCGATATGGTAGTTCCTGTGCCAATATCGCTGCGCGAAACTGTTCATTTTTAAACCCCATATAACAACGGTCGCGTTAATGCCAAAGAAGACAATGACCAAAATCGTTAAAAATGAAGGGGCAAACATACCCTGTTCAAGGGCTGCATAAAACGAGATCGGCAATAAGAAGCAAAAAAACACTGCCCACTTGAATCGTCTAGGCCATTTGCGAAAATGGTCTCGAAATATTCTGTCTATTTGATCGGGAAACGGCTTGCTGTAATGCATCTCATTGTTGCCATTCATCTATCTTGTCTTTTTGGCTTAGTTCAAATTTCGAACAATTGATAATCAACTGAGTGCATTTGTTGTCATCAATGTGACATGTGTCACATTAATGGTGTTCTTGAGGTTTTTTGGCGGTTTAATACAGATCTGAAGAAATGAGAGTATTTTTGACTGAAAACATAGCTTGTCCCGCAGCCAATAAGCAATGGAACATGATGTTATTTTCGGTTTAGTGAGCCTTATTGTCGTAAAAATGCAGTAGGAAGTGTCATGTTTTGAGTGTGAATACAGTATGGAGTGCGATTAGGTTGGCGTTGATAGGGTACTGGTGACAATTAAAACTGAGAAAATGGATATCTAGACCAGTCAGAACAATCTCAAAAAGGAGTGTTGTACTGACTGGATGAAAGCTGGGTTTTGAGGCGTTACTGGTGCAAGGTTTGCAAAAGTTCGTCACGGCGTTGAGGCGTAATCACTGACCAGTGTTTACCTTCTATCGCGCCTTCCAGTGCCCAAAGTAGCTCAAGGCTAAGCGTGTCTTGGTGTGATTTCTGCAAAGCTCGATAAGCTCTCACGGCGCCCTGTGTTTGCAACTGTTCGACAGAATCGATACCTGCTTTTTTTAGCATTCGCTCTGTGGCGAGTCGCAAGTTTGGCAGATCTTTGATACGCGTTGGCGCCGCCGTCTTTTTTTCTTGCTGATCGTCTCTGGCAATGGTGAGTGCTGTCGTGGCATAGGCCATTAACTCGTCAGATTTTACCCACCAATTTTCAGGCACAGCATAGTATTTAGTCACAACAGGGAAGCCGCGTTTTTTGTAGACGTAAGGGCTCATCGCCAGATGTTTGAATTCAGCTTCATTCGTTTGACCAGCACGAAGGTGAAGCTGATCATTAACAACCAGTGCGAACATCGTCTCATCGCAAAATACACCAAACCCACCAAACATAGAGCGGGATTTGATTTTGCCAAGGCATTCGAAGAACTTCAGTGTGTTTTTTAGCGTTGGTTTATCCATGTGACTAATTCTCAATCAATACGTTCCTGGATGAATGGTCAAGGAGCAACGTAGCAAAGCTAATTCAGAGAATTGTCAACGAACCAGAAATATCCGGTATGTGAATGCTAACGTCATCGGTAGCTCCGCTACCACCAACACATAAAATCAGTGTTGTGAGGCCGGAAGCTTTGCGTCCCACGCTTTCGCGATGGTTTGCCTTTTTCTTGACGGGTTTTAGCTTAACTGAATCGCATCATTTTGTCGTTATTGCTGGTCTCATAAAGTGTGATCTTGGTTCAGATAGAATCTTATTGATGTGATTGATAATATCCGGTTGTCTTTGTAATTGAAGTATTTTTGACCAAGATGACTACTTTATAGCTGGGTTTAAGGGTAGCACTAGAAAACTAGGCAATTTACCCTTTAAGAGGTGAGTCGCAATAATGAGGTTGAGTCAGTCGGAAAACTTGCCAGTTAATAAAAAAAGCCCAACCGCAAAAAGTGGTCGGGCTTTTAGAGAAGTACCGCGAGAGCGCGTATTTTACTCGGCGTTGATATTTTTCACCGAACTGCGAATGATGAGCTCTGGTTGCATAACAAAAATCTGCTGTTCGTTCTCTTTATTGGCGAGACGTTCCAATAACAGTTTGATTGCAGTTTTACCCAGTCGATTTTTCGGCTGATGAATTGTCGTCAACGGTGGTGAGAAAAATGCGGCTAGATCAATGTTATCGTAGCCAATAACAGAAATGTCGTTAGGAATGTCTAACCCGGCCTGACGGAAGGTACTGATTGCAGCCAGTGCCATGATGTCATTAAAGCAAAAAACAGCCGTTGGGCGGTCTTCTTGGGCCAATAATGCTTTTGCCGCTTCAACTGCGGAGTCACACTCAAAATCGGCTTCTACAATCCAGTTCGGATTTTCTTCAATGCCAGCTTCTGCCAACGCAGTTCTAAAGCCTGCCAAGCGCGTCTGACAGGTGAGTTTATCTAACTGACCTGAAATACAGCCGATTTTGGTATGGCCGTTGTCTACAAAGTACTTGGTCGCGATATAGCCACCGAGTTCGGCATTGTCTTGAATGCAGTCGGTGTTGACATGTTGCGTGCCCCAATCCATCACAACCATCGGCAGATCTTTCTTTTTCTCTAATAGAATAAGAAGTTCTTCATTCAAGTCAGAACACATCACCAACAGGCCATCTACGCGTTTTTCTGCCAACATGCGCAGGTAGTCGCGTTGCTTCGCTAAGTTACCTTCGGTGTTACACAAGATAAGCGTGTAGCCTTCTTTGTAGCAGTATTCTTCTACCCCATGTACAACTTCCGCAAAGAACGGATTGGTAGATTTGGTGACCAGCATGCCAATCGTGCGCGTTGAGTTACATTTCAAGCTGCGCGCAACTGCACTCGGTGCATAGTTTAAGTCGTCGACTGCGGCCCATACTTTCTTGGTTGTGTTTTCTGCGACAAAGCGTGTTTTATTGATCACGTGTGAAACGGTTGTCGTAGATACACCAGCCATGCGTGCGACATCTTTAATTGTTGCCATTGGGTAATCTTCTTATCGTTTTCATTAGCAGCTTGAGAAATAGTGGCTGCTCAACATGTTTACGCCGCTATGCTAAGCGGCGTAATGGATTCGTTCTTTCTATAGGCGGAGAGACGGACTCTCATCCCCTTGTCGTCGAGGTTTCATCGACACTGCCAGCAACTTGCTTTCCATCAAGTGTGGGAGAAGGGGGGAACGCTGCGGCGGCACTATGACGAGGCGTTTGTAATGTTACAGAAATTTCTCAATGCCAATCGCTTGCGTTCACAGTTTACTGGCTCATGACCGCGCCCGCAATTATTCAATTGAAGCGACTCGCGTAAGCTTGATGCGTATCAAGCTTGCGAAATAGCGGGTTTTTTCTGTTTTCCAAGCTCAAAAAAAGAAAAAACCGGGCTTGCCCGGCTTCATTTATCATAACCAAACACTTCAAAATGCTTGTTTAGCGAGAATTTGTTTGGGTATAGATAGGCACCTTTTTATTCGCCTTTAAGGAACAAAAGATCCAGTGTGATAAATGCAGTGAGCAATGCACCAGCGGCTTTATAAAAACCGAATTGATCAAACTGGTTTAGCGATTTTTGGAAACTACCTAGCCACGGCATGACCATGGTTTCCAAAAATATTTGCTGTTCTTGCATCATGGATTCTTGTTGGTCTTCTTCGGTTTCCTTGTTGGCAAGAATGACCAAGTTCCCTATGAAATCAAGCACAACCGCAAGATGGTCAAACGGTTCATTGAAATCTTTACGTTGAGCAATGCCGTACTTTTCCATCCATTGACCCATCTCTTGCGCGGGCTTATCGTTCAACAGACCGGTTTCACCAATATAAATAGACGCATAAGGCAATGCGCCTGTTTTTGGTGTACTGAGGAATAAACCACAGAAATCAGCGGCTAGCTCGAGTTGTGCATCTTCGCGGAGCTTTAGCGCGGCAAGCGCGTTGCGAAATTCAACGATCGGTGCTTTCAATTCCTCGGTCATGGCTAACGCGGAAAAATAGTTATCCATGTTGCTGCCGTGGTAATTATTCAAATCATCTTGCGTTAATTCACTGGCGAAAAGGGAAGACATCCACCAGTAAAATTCTGCACGTTGTTCGTTAATGGCAATAAATTCTTGCATTGTCATTCCGTTAGTTGAAAAAAAGCACTTTAAGTCTATCTAACATAGAGCAAAAAAGGGCAGCTAAGCTGCCCTTTTCTTCATACTGTCTCTTATGCGATATCCATCGCCGGGAACAGTGGGTTAACGCCGTCAACGTTGATTGGGCCGTTGAAGCCTGTTACTGCAGGTGCTTCACCAGTGTACTTCTCAATCTCAACCAGTGCTGTATGCGCAGAGGTTGCTTGCGCTAACTTAGAGGTGCCGATGTCTACAGTCAGTACGTTTGGATCGCCGTAAGTACAAAGTGTACCCGGCTTGCCGCCTTCAAGTGGCGCATACCAAGCACCTTCTTCAATACGACATACGCCAGCTTTATAGTCGTCAGTCACGACTGCGCCCGCAAGGACCTGACCACGTTCGTTGAATACACGAACCACATCACCAGAAACAATGCCACGTGCTTTTGCGTCAGCAGCGTTGATGTAGCAAGGCTCACGACCCGCGACTGCGTAAGTGTCACGGAACGCGTCTGACGAACACAATTGCGAGTGCAGACGGTAGTTAGGGTGACAGCTTTGCATGTGCAGCGGGTAGCGCTTTGACTTAGGACCGCCATGGCTACGCTCTACTTTTTCGAACCACATAGGGTGACCCTGACAGTCGTCGTAACCCATGTCTGCGATTGTCTTACAGTAGATCTCGATCAGACCTGATGCTGTGCCCAGTGGCTCAAGATCAGGTTCATTACGGAATGCTTGGTGACGAACCCACTCGGTACCTTGAGGGAAGGCAATAAATTGTTCTTCTTCCCAGAATTTAACGAAGTTTGGCATGCGAACGCCAATACCACGGCCTTGCAGACGTGCACCGTTATAGATCTCTTCGATCCATTCCATTTTGGTTTTGCCACCGGTGAACGCTTCTTCGCGATCAAAACGGGTGCACAGCTCGCGGAAGATATCGAAATCGTCTTTCGCTTCAAACATTGGCTCTACGATTTGTTTCATCGCAATAATGCCTTTGTTCGAGTGGTTACCGAATGACTCGATGTCGTTACGCTCGTAAGTTGTCGTTGCAGGCAGAACGATATCAGCAAAACGGCAGCTCGCAGTCCACTGATGGTCAATAGACACGTAGGTTTCCAAGTTACGCCATGCCTTGATCATTCGGTTACGATCTTGGTGCTGGTGGAACAGGTTACTACCACAAGAAATGGCCATCTTAATGTGCGGGAATTTGACTTTTTGGCCATTGAAATCAATGGTATCGCCTGGGTTTTCAAGGCAGTCAACAATGCGCGCAATCGGGATGAAACTTGAGTAACCGTTGTAGCTACCGTTGTGGATAGGTTCAACGCCTGTTACTGAGTTGAAGCCAGACATTAGCGGGCCAGCTGAAGTCACGGTACCTGCATCGTTATAGTGCCAGCCGAAACCGAAACCACCACCAGGTAGACCAATTTGTCCCAGCATTGCCGACACAACGACGATCATCCATGCATATTGCTCACCGTGCTGCATGCGCTGCAAACACCAACCCGCCATGATCTGTGTACGACCACCTGCCATGATGCGCGCGAGTTCGCGGATTTCATCAGCTTGAATGCCACAGATTTTCTCTGCCCATTCTGGGGTTTTCGCCACGCCGTCTTTCTCACCCAATAGGTAAGGAAGGAACTTGTCGAAACCTGTGGTGTAGTCAGCCAAGAACTGCTCATCGTGCAGCTTCTCGGTATACAGGGTGTGCGCTATTGCTAACATCAGAGGCACGTCAGTTTGTGGGTTAACCGCAATCTGCTTGCCACCGAAGTACTTGTATGAAGAGGTTTTCACAGGGTCAACGTGGATAACGTTGATTTCGCCTGCTTTCACTTTTTCAGCCAGTTGCTGGTAGTAACCGTATACGCTGTGGTCTGGGATCTGCCAGCCAACTTGCAGGTTCTTAACCGGGTCGTTGCCCCAGATCACGATAGTTTTCGCGTTTTCCAGAACGACAGGCCACGATGTTTGCTGCTCGTAAACTTCCATTGCGCCAGCAACGTAAGGTAGAACAACTTGCGCAGAACCCGTTGAGTAGTCACCCATTTTCGCTAGGAAGGAGCCATGCAGACCAATACCACGGTGCATCATGGTACCCGCAACGTTCAGTTTACCGACTGATTGCCAACCAGTATTACCGGCGTACAGTGCGCTAGGGCCATAGGTGTTCTGAACACGCTCAAGCTCGTGATGGAAGAAATCAAGAGCCTGAGACCATGGCACACGGACGAAACGGTTTTCACCGCGTTGTGTCGTGTCTGATTTCCAGCCGTGCTTCAGCCAATCGATGCGTACCATTGGGTACTTCACGCGAGAAGGGTTGTAGACCACTTCGCGAACCGCGTTAAGCATTGCGGTTGGGTGTGGGTCGTGCTCAAACGGCACGGTGTCAATCCAGATGCCGTTTTCTACTTTGGCGCGGAATGCACCCCAGTGAGAACCGTGTATCACGTCGCCAGTGAACGTGGTTTTTACGTCAGTTGCGGCCATTGCTGAACGCGGTGCTAATAGGCTACCGCCGATAACAGCACCCGCACTGGCGGTTAACATGCCAGAGAGAAAACGACGGCGGGTAATGCCTTGTAGTTTTTCAGTCGCCATGTAGGAATCCTTATTCTTTAAAAGTTGGTTGGACAGGTGTCAAAACACCTGTCCATTATTTGTTCTTGATTGCGGACTTGTTCGCGGACAGTCCTTACCGATTAGTGCGCGCCAGCACCGCCGGTGTCGCTACCGTGGTTCTGCAGATATTTCAGCAGAGTACGCTCTTCGGTTTTGCTCAAGCGGTAATACGCGCTCATCGCTTTCAGGCTCGAAATCCAGCCATTCGCTGTGAAGTGGCCTGGTGCAGGTGCTGCGTGGCAAGAGTTACAAGAAGAGGAGTACATTTCAGATGCATAGTCCCAAACAGGATCAATGCTCTCTAACATGCCGTCTTTGGTGATGTAGGCATTCACCGCAACTTGCTTCCAAGCAATATTGGTTGCTGCATCAACTTCTTCTGAAATCACGGTTTCAGTCGTTTTCACGTCACCACGAATGGTCGCTTTGAATACACGTTTACCCATGTACTCGGTCATGACGCGGCCTTTACCGTTGGTTTCGATCCAACCTTGAATGCGCACTTTCAGCATGTCGCCTTCTTCGCCAACGACATCAACTTCAGAAGCCGGCAGCAGTTGACCTTCCACTTTGCCATTTGCATCGGCGGTGGCGAACAGGCTCTTTTCTTCCAGCGAGTAAAGCTTCGTCGCACCAGCAGGGGCAATAGCAGAGGCTGCAAGTGTTTCGAATGTCTTACGGAAGCCACCTGCCATGTTTGGCAGTTCGTGAGCAATACCTTTGTGACATTCAACACATGCCATGTTTTCTTTCGCGGCAGGGATCATCTCTTTCATCGCCTGAACCGACTGTTTGCTGTGATCCATTGCGTCGTAAGAGTGACAAGTCGTACAGGTTTTGTAGTTCTCGTCAGCCATGCGATCCCAGACTTTCTGGGCGAGTTCAAGGCGATGCTCCTCAAACTGTTCGGGAGTATCGATTTTGCCAGTGATAAAGTGGTGATATAGGTCTGTCACTGCGCCCATTTTACGCATGACTTTGCCAGCGAAATCTTTTGGCTGGTGGCAGTCAACACACTCAGCGCGAATACCTTTCGCATTGCTGAAATGGACAGATTGCTTATATTCTTCGTAGTTCTGCTGCATGGTGTGACATGACGTACAAAATTCCGTGGTAGAGAACACCTCAAAGGTTTTGTTCATCGTGACCACACCTGCGACCGCAATGACGGCACCGACCAGAACCAGCGCAATGATTGGATACTTGCGACTCGGCTTCATCAGCTTTTGCAATAGCTTTTTCATAAAAATGGATACACCCATAATGTTCTTGTAGTTAGTGATGGGCCATTCCCTGAAACGTGTTCGGAAACCCAGCCTGCGCACTTTATCTACGTGTTTTGATGCGTTATTTCGAGTGGCGCATAGTAACGATTGGATGTGAATATGGTTACGCACCAAAATGAACGGGTTTGTTCGTATTATGAAAGGATGTGAACGGATGGTTGAAAAGTTTAGTGATGCGAGTGTTATGTGCTTCTAAATCCGCTAAATATGCAGAATATGGTGGGTAACTCGCAAAAAATTAATCACCGACTATTAATCCTGTGCTGATTGCGATCTGAAAAATATGCAACAACCATGAGATAAATCAATTTTAGGGTTACCTTTGCTGGTACAGTGCCCGCCTTCATGACGATTTGTGAACAGGGCTGCATTGAGTTATCACATACTGGTCGTAGATGACGAAGTGGTTACCCGCACTATGGTGGGCGGATACTTCGAAAAACAAGGATATAGTGTCAGTCAGGCCGCTGACGGCAAGGAAATGCATAAGATTATGAATGAACGGCACGTTGACCTTGTCCTTTTGGACATCAACTTGCCGGGTGAAGACGGATTGATGTTAACGCGAGATCTTCGTAGTAAATCCGATGTGGGCATTATTTTGATCACTGCGCGCACCGATAGCATCGATCGTATCGTCGGCTTAGAAATGGGCGCGGATGACTACTGCACCAAACCGTTAGAGCTCAGAGAGCTATTGGTACGGGTGAGGAATTTGCTTTGGCGTATATCTCGCAGCAATACTGCAATGCTTGTCGAGAGTTTGCCGCCAGAAAATGATAAAATCGTTAACTTCAGCGGTTGGACCTTCGACATTGAACGCCGTGCTCTCAGCAGAGAAGACGATACAGTCAAGTTAACCAAGGCCGAATATGAAATGCTGGTGGCGTTTACTGCTAACCCAAATCGGGTATTGAGCCGCGAGCGTATTTTGAACCTTATTAGCCATCGCGTTGATGCGCCGAACGACAGAACCGTTGATGTGCTGGTTCGGCGTCTAAGAAACAAAATAGAAGCAGAACCCAAGAAACCACAGTTGTTTATTACTGTGCATGGTGAAGGTTACATGTTCGCAGGGCGATAAACGTCTCTGCGATCCGAGAGAGCTATGAATTACATTCCCTTTGAAGAATACAAACGTAAGTGGATTTTCACTCATCAGTCGATGCCTGTTGCGGAAGAAGACTACGCCGAAATTAAACCGATGACGGAAGCGCGTGGCGCGCAACTGTGGCGAGATTTCGTGAGTACCGAGAGCCCAACCCCCGATCATTTTGGCAAAGGCGATTGGGCGGCGACACAAAGTGTGTGGGAAAGCAGCGTGAACTGGCAGACACCATGGGAAGATGAAGCGGAACTCCCTGAAGAGTTTCTTGCGCATTTCCCTTGGGAAGACAATGTGGTGGTTTACTTTTGCTATGAAAAAAATAACGTCATCGAAACGCGCTGGAGTGTGTTTAAGAAATATTGGAAGAACTTCCTGTTCTACGATGACAAACCCTTGTTGATTGGACGTAAGAATAAACAAGTGGCGATGTTTGAACAAAATGGCATTGTGAAACTTGGTAACAGACCTTAGTTGCTAGTCAGCTTTTCCCATTTACACATTGTCTATGTCGACTGTTGTTACTGTGACAGAAAACACAGGTGAATGTAGATGAATAGCGGTGCTTAGAAGTGCATAGCGCTAAACAGAAAAAAGCAGAAGCAACGAGGCTTCTGCTTTTTTTGTGCTTAGCATCTTGGTGAGCGACAAATAGGGTGGTCAGGGAAGCGGTTTAAAGCGTAATAATTTCATTCCTAGATAGTTCGCCTCGCTCGAAATACGCCAAGTTCGACAACGTGGTTTCTGCAATATTACCCAAGGCCTCTTCCGTTAAAAAAGCTTGATGTCCCGTAAAAAGCACATTGTGGCAGGCAGAGAGACGCCGAAAGATATCATCCTGAATCACGTCATTCGACTTGTCTTCAAAAAACAGATCCTGTTCATTTTCGTACACATCTATGCCTAGAAAACCAATTCTTCGGCTTTTCAATGCGTCAATGGCGTCTTTAGAGTTCAATAACCCCCCGCGGCTTGTGTTAATGATCATCACACCATCGCGCATTCTTTCAAACGCGGCCTGGTCAAGCATGTGATAGTTTTCATCGGTTAACGGACAGTGCAAGGTAATCACATCTGCTGCGTTATAGAGTTCATCCAATGACACGTATTCTGCACCCAGTGCGATAGCTTTTGGGTTTTCAAAGGGATCATGAACCAAGAGTTTCATGCCCAGCCCTCTGAGAATGCGCAATGTCGCTATGCCGATTTTTCCTGTGCCTATTACGCCAACGGTACGGTTGTGAAAGTTGAAGCCAGTGAGCCCTTCAAGGTTAAAGTTAGCATCACGTGTGCGTTGATAGGCGCGATGAATATGCCGATTAAGGCTTAACATCAGCCCCACCGTATGCTCGGCGATAGATTCTGGGGAATACGCGGGTACACGGACAACTTGTAAGCCGAGCGCTTTAGCTGCTGTAAGGTCGACTTTATCAAAACCTGCACACCGCATCGCAATCACTTTCACGCCATGTTTAACCAGTTCCTCCAATATCTCCGCGTTTAAGTCGTCGTTGACGAATGCGCAAATGGCCTCAAACCCCGCGAGAAGTTGTGCTGTTTGAGTGGTCAACCTGAAATCAAAATAACTGATCTCGTGATGGAAGTTTTCGTTCCATGTGTCGAAAGACTGCTTGTCGTAAGATTTGGTGCTAAAAACGGCCACCCTCATGGTCGGACTCTCTCTTTGCTATTGTGATGTGCTATTTAAAAACCATGGCTGACTCGCGACATTCGTTCAATGCCCGATAATGGGATTTCACTCAATTAGTGCCCAGTTTGTCTTTCACATTTAAATTGCCTTTTGGCGTGAAACTTGCAATTGTTTTTGACATTGCCACAGGCTAAAAACGAATAAGAAAAGGGACTTAGCATGAAGAGGGTACTTGGGGTCGTAACGATATTGTTGGTGTTAAGTGGCTGCTCTTACGTGCCAACGTATGGCGTGCACGGAAAGTTGTTATCGACAGAGCAACAAATTGTTGACTGCCAATACGAAACGGCACTCGATACGTTGCAGCGATTTACCGTGGTGGGCAGTTCGAAAGAAAAAGCGCGGGCATTTGAGTTCATGGGTGTGGTGTATCAAGAAAAAATGGATTTAGAAGCTTTCAACCATACTGTCGACCGTTATTTGTTTAACTCGGTAGGGCGTGGCGAGGATCGTGCTGTTGTTATTCAAAACTGGAATGAAACGCGACGATATATTCGTGAAAAGCGCGTTTATGTACTTGGGCAAGCCGAATGCGCGACCAATTTTGTGACATCGGGCTGATACCAAGATCTCATTTATCTGTGATCTTGTTTCCACCCTTTAATGTGGATCGCATTTTTAATGCATCTCACTAATAGATAAAGGAACTTTATTAATTACCTCACAGTTTTCTTATTCATCAAGTACTAAATTAGTCCTGCGTTCAAAATCAGTCAGTAATGCTGGCCGCCACTTATAGACTGATTTTTAACCACAACGACTTTCATTTCTTTCTGGTTTGGTTGTATAAACTGAAGGAAATAAATGAGAGGGCGGAACTCTAAATCCGCCAGTAAAAACACGAGGAAAACCAGTGTCGGTATTGGCCTATTGACGCTGGTTTTTTTCATTTCTGCCGTTTGTGATTTTCCGAAGCTGAAGCCAAAGAAAAAGCGGCAATGATCAGCCGCTTTTTTGCTCAGATTATCCGATTACGAATTGCGATAGGGCTTACCTGCTTTTTCCATCACACCCGCATACTCTTTGAAGATCTCGACCACGCGTTTGTTACGTGGGCTGGTTTCTGCAACTTCGTCCCAGAACTTGTAAGCTTCAACTTCCACTTGGCGCCACTCTTCATCTGGAATGGTGGTTAGCTGCATTTTAGTGCCTTGGGTTCTAAGCTTGGCTTCGCCGCCCCAGTACCAATGCTGACGATAGTAGTGGGATGTATCCATCATCATATTGAATAATACTTTCAGGTGTTCTGGCAGGGCGTCCCAACGCTCCGAGTTGGCAAAGAACGAGCCGCACCATGCCCCAGAAATATTGTTGGTTAAGAAGTAGTTAGTCACATCTGCCCAGCCGACGGTGTAATCTTCTGTAATGCCTGACCATGCAATGCCGTCCAGTTCGCCTGTTTGTACGGCAACTTCTACGTCTTCCCATGGCAGAGTGACGGGAATAACACCGAAGCGTGACAGGAATCGGCCTGCGGTTGGGAAGGTGAAAATACGTTTACCTTTCAAATCCGCCAGACTGTTAATGGGTTCAACAGTGGCAAAGTGGCAGGGGTCCCAAGAGCCGGCACTTAGCCACGTGACACCTTTCACTTCGTCATAAGCTTCTTTCCAGATCTCCTTTAAACCGTACTCTTCAAAAAGCACAGGCACATCGAGGCTGTATCTTGTTGCGAAGGGGAAATACCCACCAAACACGGCAATGTCCACGGGTGCAGCGATTGAGTCATCGTCACTTTGTACAGCGTCGATGGTTCCTCTTTGCATTGCGCGGAACAACTCACCCGTTGGGACAAGCTGGTCGGCGAAATACAACTCGATCACCATCTCGCCATTGGCTGCAAGGTTAAAGGCATCAACAGCGGGTTTGATTACGTGTTCTGCTAGTGCTGGCCCAGCATAGGTTTGCAAACGCCAACGAATAGGTTCTTTGGCGGAAACTACGGCAGGTGCGCCCAATATTGCCGTTGCACTGCCCGCACTAACTATCCCTGCTTTCTTCAAAAAATCGCGTCTATTGCTCATAGCGGTGTCCTTTTCACGTCTAAGTTAGATGTTGCATTTTTAGGTCTTACATTCTTGCTTGTCTCACTTTTGAGTTTAGAACTGGTTTCAATTATCGGCTGTAATGCCATTCAGGAAGCCACAATGCGACCTGAGGGAAAATCATCACAATGGCTAACGCGCACATCATGATGATGACAAAGGGAATGATGGAGCGATAAATATCAGTGAGCGACACCTCTGGAGGCGCCATTGCTCGCATCAGGAAGAGGTTGTAGCCAAATGGCGGCGTCATGTAGGCAATCTGACAAGTGATGGTGTAAAGCACGCCATACCAAATCAAATCGAAGCCGAGTAGTTTCACCAGAGGCACGTATAGCGGCGCGACAATCACCAGCATGGCGGTGTCATCAAGGAATGTACCCATGATGAGATAAGAAAGTTGCATCAAGATAAGAATTTCCCAAGGCGTTAAACCCAGTCTCTCAACGAACAAACCTTCTATTGCTTTGACTGCACCAAGGCCATCAAACACGGCACCAAAACACAGCGCGGCGAGAATAATCCACATGAACATGCAGCTAATGGCGAGGGTTTTGCGCAGGGTATTTTCTATGACTTCTTTCGTCATGCGACGCTTGATAATGGCCGCGACCGTCGCCGATAACGCACCAACCGCAGAGCTTTCCACCAAGCTGGTGACGCCCATGAGAAAGAGGCCAGTCATGGAGAAGAAAATAGCCAGCGGCAACACACCTGCGCGCAGTAACTTAAGTTTCTCTGCCATGGGTACATTGCGTTCTTCTTCTGAAAGCGCAGGACCAAGTTGGGGTTGAAGCTTGCAGCGGATAACGATGTACAACACGAACATGGCGGCCATGAGTAAACCTGGGAACACGCCTGCCAGCCAAAGCTGCCCAACAGGTTGTCGCGCGATCATGCCATATAGCACCAGTACCACGCTTGGGGGAACGAGTATCCCAAGAGAGCTACCAGCTTGAATAACCCCTGTGACCATGATCTTGTCATAGCCTCGCCGAAGCAGCTCGGGAAGGGCGATACTGGCACCGATGGCCATGCCCGCCACACTTAGGCCATTCATGGCGGAAATGGCGACCATCAACAAAATGGTGCCGATAGCTAGCCCACCATGGATGGGGCCCATCCAAACATGGAACATTTTGTACAAATCTTCTGCGATGCCAGACTCGGACAGCATGTAGCCCATATAGATAAATAGCGGCAATGTGAGCAGCGGATACCACTTCATCAGTTTCATTGCGGCGCCAAAAGCGATTTCAGACCCGCCATCTCCCCACAGAAATAATGCGGCGATTACCGCGACAGAGCCGATGGCGGCAAACACGCGTTGACCTGTTAGCAGCATCAGCATCATGGAAGAAAACATCAGCAGTGCGATTAATTCATAGCTCATTGCGCGTCTCCTTCTGCAGATCGACGGGCGGATCGAGAGGGGCGCGCAGTTTGGCGATGTCTTTGAGCATGACGGCAGTGGCCTGCAAGATCATAAGGAAGATACTCACGCACATAGTGATTTTGATGGGGGACATATAAGGACGCCATGCAGAGTAGCTGCGTTCGCTATATTCCAACGCATACGAGGTGCTGGAAATGCCCCCGTAGAGTAATACGCCAAGATAGAAGAGAAGGAAAAGCACGGTGACACAATCCACCAAAGTTTTAGTGCGAGGCGACCAGCTTCCATAGAGTAAATCCATACGAACGTGGCTATTCAGTTGCATGGAGTAAGGGACACCCAGCATGTAGTAAGCCACCATGACAAACTGTGCCATTTCGAGTGTCCACAGAGATGGGAAAAAGAAGGTTTTGGTGACAGACGAATACACGAGAATGCCGAGCATCAGAAAAATGAGATACATGGCGAATCGACCGACATAGTAGTTAATCGATTCTACAAATCTCACATAAGCCGCCAATGGTGAGGGAAGGTACGCTAGTGTGTCATCGGCTTCTTCGCGGGTAGAGTCCATGAATCATGTCCTTATGATTATCACTCGCTACTGGCTTAATTTTTTGCTGCTTGGTGCAAAAAATTCAATAGCCATCGGGTGACGTTGTCGCTGTCCGACGTTTGGGTCAGTGATGCTTGACCGTTATCGATGACAGCTTCGGGAATGCGATCGCGCCTGGCTTCCATTAAATCGAAGGAGTAGGCACGGCTGAATTCAGGGTGTCCTTGAATGGCAAGAAAGTGGTTGTCCACGGTGAACATACCGATGGGACAAAATTCACTTCCTGCTAGGTTTTTACCTTTGTCTGGCAGAGTGACGACCTGGTCTTGATGGCTGACCACCAAGGAAAAATCGTTGCCGTCTGAATCAATCCAATCTTGTTTTGTATTGAGTTGACTGGTGGCAATACCGACGCCCCAACCCCGTTCAGAACGTGCGACTTCGCCGCCCAATGCTCTGGCCATCATTTGATGACCAAAACAAATGCCCACCGTTGGCTTTCCTTGCGTAAAAAGGGTGCGAACAAAGGCTTCAAAGGTTTTGATCCACGGTAAGTCGTCATAAACGCTATAGCGACTGCCGGAAATAATGTAGCCATCGCAGTCATCAATATTTTTCGGATAATTTCCATCGATGACGCGATAAAATTGCAGCGATAAACTCGGGTCCGCACGCAGCAAAATGGCGGCAAACATATCGGGATAGTTGTTATGTACTGGCTGAAGTTCAGCCTTTACATCGTCACAGAGTAAAATGCCAACCTGCATAAATCCTCGTTATACGCCATTTCCGTTCACAGCATCTGAGAACAACTGGCTGTATTGCGTGGCGGTAAATGAAATGGGGTTGCCGCCCGCTGAAGGATCATGCAATGCCATGCTTCCGACCAACTCGGCGTCTTCATCTGAGAGGCCAATCTCTGCCAATGTGTGAGGAATACCCACAGATTTTCTCAATGCCAGTACCCAATTCAGCACAGTGTCTGTGCCGGATTCTTGTATGTCGAGATCAAGGTAGCGAGCCAGTCGTGTCATTTTTTCTTCGATTTGTTCGCGGTTGGCATTGAGCACATAGGGCATCAAAATGGCGTTCAGCAAACCATGGTGACTGTTATATAGCGCGCCAAGGCTGTGGGCGATGGCGTGCATCGCACCCAGACCTTTTTGAAAGGCCGTCGCTCCCATGCTTGATGCCACTAACATTTGGGTACGGGCTTCTATATCTGCGCCATTTTCGACGGCTATCGGCAAAAAGTTTTTGACCAAGCGAATGCCTTCAATCGCAATCCCTTCTGCCATTGGGTGATAGAACGGCGAACACAAGCCTTCAAGATTGTGAGAGAGGGCGTCCATTCCAGTAGCTGCAGTAATATGTGCAGGCAGACCAACCGTCAGTGTTGGATCCAGAATCACCTGTTGTGGCACCATGGCGGGATGGAAAATGATGATTTTTCTCTTCTCCTGCTCATTGGTGATTACGGACGCGCGGCCGACTTCTGAGCCAGTGCCTGCAGTGGTAGGAATTGCGACCACTGGCGCAATTCTTTCTTCGTTAGCGAGCATCCAGTTATCGCCCACGTCTTCAAAATCCCACAATGAGCGTGATTGCTGCGCAGACAGCGCAATAGCTTTAGCGCAATCGAGTGCGGAACCACCACCAAAGGCGATCACGCCGTCATGATTTCCTTCAATGAATGCGCGATTTCCATCTTCAACATTTTGGCCGGTTGGGTTGCCTTGAATGTCGCTAAACAATGTGGCCTCAAAGCCTGATTGCTGACAAAGCGTCATCACTTGTTTTGTCATGGGTAGAGCGGCAATACCGGGATCGGTGACCAGCAGTGGCCTGCGCATTCCCGCCTTCTGACAGGCGTCCGGCAGATTTTCTAACGCGCCTTCACCAACGACCATGGCGGTTGGGTAATTCCAAGATGAGATGCTCATGGTTTGCTCCTAAACGCGCTTGAAGTGAAAAGATTTTGGCCGAGTCAGTTGCTCGAAGCCTATTTGCGAGAGTGTGCAGCCACGTCCGCTGTTTTTTACGCCAACCCAAGCCAATGCGGGGTCGAGGTAATCACAGCGATTTAAAAATACGGTGCCAGCATCAACGCTATCTGCCCATTGCTCGCCTTGCGCTTCGTCTTGGGTAAAAATTGCTGCCGTTAAGCCAAATTCACTGTCATTCATTAAGCGAATTGCTTCGTCGTCGGTTTTAACTTTCTGTATACCAAGCACGGGGCCGAAGGTTTCTTCCGTCATGACACGCATGGAATGATCAACGTTGATTAACAACTGAGGCGCAAGATAGGGCGTACCCAATTGGTCAGCAGGGAAGTCGGCTGCATCAATCAGTCCTTTCGCGCCTTGGGCAATGGCTTCGGCTGTTTGTCCGCGCACAAAATCTGCGGATGCTGTTCTGACGAGTGGACCTAAGTTGGTTTTTGGGTCATCGGGACGACCAAGTTGGTATTGTTTGACCAGATCAATGGATTGGCTGACGACATCGTCATAAACACTTTCATGAACGTACAAGCGCTCCATGCCACAGCATGATTGACCTGAGTTGAAGAAAGCGCCATCAATCACGGTGTCTACCGCATTTTTGATATCGGCGTCGTGACGAATATATGCAGGGTCTTTGCCACCTAACTCTAGGCCAGTACTGATAAATCGACCTGCAACCGCACGCTCAACCACCTTGCCGCCCGGCACTGAGCCAGTAAATGCAATGTGTCGAATACTTTCTTGTTGCATAACGGTTTCGGTATCTGCGTGGGAGAGATGCAAATATTGGAAGACACCTTCGGGAATGCCTGCTTCTATAAACGCGGCGACCATACGTTCTGCGCACAGTGGTGTTTGTGCAGAATGCTTGAGAACAACGGTATTGCCCGCTAGCAACGCAGGTACAATTGCATTCACCGCGGTGAGATAGGGGTAATTCCAAGGCGCAATCACGAAGACGGTGCCAAGTGGAACGCGCTTGATGTAGCGACGAAACCCTTGTTTTTCTGGGAGCATGATCGGTGCAAGCGCTTCTGGCGCAATCTTGATCATGTGTGTGGCGCGTTCTTCAAAGCCGGCCACTTCGCCCTTGGTGTAGGCAATGGGACGTCCCATCATCCAGCTCACCTCTTCTGCAATCGCATCTTGGTTAGCCACAAAACACGCCACGGCTTTTTGACAAATGGCTTGTCTTGCTTCTAGTGGTAATGATTGCCAGTGCGTTTGCGCCGTTTGCGCTTTGTCTAAAGTATCGTTGATCTGCGCCGAATTCGCGTAAGGGCGTTCGACATACACACTGCCATCAACCGGTGTGATTGTTTGAAAACGTTCCATGTTTAGCACCTAGATAATTTCGAAATAACGGTCTAATTCCCAATCGGTCACGTGTTTGCGGAACTCTCTTTCTTCCCATTCTCGTGAGGCAGCAAAGTGTTCAACAAAGGCTTCTCCTAGCATGGATTTGGCAGCATCTGAGTGTTTGAATGACTGCGCTGCTTCCCAAAGCGTACGAGGGAGCTGAAGTTCCTGTGGATGCGTCATTTCATACGCATTACCGATGATGCGGTCATAAGGTTCGAGTTTGTGTTCAATGCCATACAGACCGGAGGCCAGCGCTGCAGCGAGTGCGAGGTAAGGGTTCGCGTCTGCTGCGCCTAGACGATATTCAATGCGCTGAGATTTTTCAGAACCAGGAATAACACGTAGTGACGTGGTGCGGTTTTCGACGCCCCAGGTTGCATCGGTTGGTGCCCAAAAGCCGGGGATCATGCGTGAATAGCTGTTAATCGAAGGTGCAATCATGCACAAAAACTGTGGCATGAGGCGCTGCTGTCCTGCCAAAAAGTGGCGCTGGATATCACTCATGTTCAGTTCAGCATCTGGCGCATAGAACGCGTTTTTCCCACTGGTTTTGTCTCGCAGCGAAATGTGAATGTGACCGCTTTGACCGGGGTAATCGTTACTCCACTTCGCCATAAAGGTTGCCATCATGTCGTTTTTCTGAGCGAGCACCTTCATGTAGGTTTTGAACAACGCCGCTTTGTCGGCTGCATTGAGTGCGGAGTCATAGGCGAGCGCCGCTTCGATCACGCCAGGACCTGTTTCTGAGTGAATGCCTTCAATGGGGAAATCCATGGATTCACTCATGGCGAGAATGGCTTTATACAAACCGGAATAGGTTGAATTACGAATCATTGAATAGCCGAACCAATCGGGCGTGATGGTTTTGAGGTTTCGGAAGCCTTTCTCACGCACTGATTGAGGCGTTTCATCGAAGATAAAGAATTCGTATTCGAGCGCAGCGTAGGCGTCAAAGCCCATTGCTTCGGCTTTATCGAGTACGCGTCTGAGGGTCGCACGTGGGCACACGGCTTCAGCCGCGCCTGAAAATTCTGCAATAAACAGCACCATGCCGTCTTCGTCGAGCACTTCACGGCAGGTTTCAGGCAAGATCCGTGCAGGGGCATCAGGATAGCCTGTGTGCCAGCCTGTGAATTTCACGTTGTCATAAAGCTGGTCTTTAACATCCCAGCCTAAAACCACATCACAAAAAGCAAAGCCGCCGTCTAAAGATGAGAAGAATTTCTCTTTCGACATGTACTTACCACGCATGACGCCATCGCTATCGAAAAGTCCCACTTTGACATGAGTGAGTTTTCTCTCTTCGACGATGTGCTTTGCGTCAGCGATTGTTTTTACTTCGCGCGCTTCCATTCCCGCTCCTATTTTTGCCAATATCATGCTTGCCGAACGGCTCGATAAACGCTGTTTCGTTACTGAATCCAACTTATGGCTTACTGATCAACGATAGTAGACGCGGCCAGAACCACGGGCTTTACCTTCAGAGTCTGGCGTTCGGTAACGGACTAATGAAATTAAGGTAGGAGAGGATGCAAAGAAACTGCCACAACAATCACGTTAAGTAAGGCAGCACTATAAGCAACACTAATAGTAGGTCGTGGCGTTAGACGGTTGAGTATCGACCAATGCGGATTTTCCCATCCAGCCATGGGTGATCTTGTCGAATTTTGGCTAAGTAGTGCTGGCGAAGTATTTTGCAGCTGTCATTCGCCAATGTTTCTGGAAGATTACCCAATTCGTTTCTACGAGCGATTAAAGTCAGGTATCTGAAAAATGTGTCTTTTTCAGGTAATGGTAAGCACGTGATTTGCTGTCGGAATAGCTCGCCTTGCATCAAACACAATGGGGTAGTGAGCGCCCAACCAAGACCTTGCGCTACGGCGGATAAAACCGCATAAGTATTGTCTAGTTGCATACGGTCGGGAGCGTCTAATCCCTGTTGATGTAGGTAGGTTTCAATCGATTGACCAATAAGGCTTTGTTCGCTGTAGCGAACCATGTCTAAATGTTTGCTCATGGCGGGTAATGAAGTACATAAATCGGGGAATCTTTCGTGAAACTGTCGAGGTATGACTAAAACGAAGGGTTCTTTGAGAATTTGGCAACGTCTGAGGTTATCTTGTTTTTCGAGCACATCATCAGAAATGATAATATCAATACTGCGACTCAGTAGCCCTTGCTGGTGGAGATGGGAGTAACCCGTCATCATGGTCCAGTTTTCAGTGTGCTTTTTAATGACCTCAATCAGCGGTTGTCCGACGGTCGCCGCGAGTGAATCAACCATGGCGATTCTGACCAAATGTAAGCTGTCGAAACTGCCTTTGGTGACTTCATGCTGCGTTTTGTAAGCTTGCTCTAAAAGATGCACGGACTGATCATAAAAGTAACGACCCGCGACAGTAAGCTCTATAGGGCGCACACTGCGATCAAGTAATTTTACCCCAAGGTTGGTTTCTAGGTTGGCCAATATCTGTGATACCGCCGATTGTGACATGTTGAGTTGAGACGCCGTTGCCGTCATGTTGCCGCTTTTTGCCGTAGTGACAAACACATCCAGTGCTTTTAGTTCAAATCCCAGTGGCTGCATCTTCACTTCTCCTGCGTGACTCATTCCTTGTCGTGCTGCTGGATATAAGCGTAGCAATCAAGGCGAAAGCGAGGTGTTTTTTCAGTGAGTTAGCTATCGCAAAAATGAAAAAGCCGCGCAAGGCGGCAATGTCGATTGGTCATTTATCAGTGTTTGAAAACGACGACAATATTAGCCAAGAATACGTCGCGTCATCGCCATCAGTTCTGGGTAGGCAAGAGTGCTTTGTTTGGCGATATCGCGCTGCTCATCGAGTACATCTTGTAAGATCGCTGTTGTTGTGAGCGGGTTAGCCAGTACCACGCGAAATACATGCGTAGAACGTCTATCAAGGTAGTTTGGTGTCAAGGTGGTGCGCGACACAAAATTCTGTCCCGCTTCGCGTTGTCGTTTTTGAATGAAAACCGTCAGATCGTTAAGTCGTTTATGAATGGCATCTTTTTGATCGGGTGTCGCAATAGCGAAAGCGCGGCGAACATCTTCAGGTACATAGCGATAAGTCAGCAAACACAGTTCGGGTTCACTGATCAGCTCAAAGTCAGGCTGCTCCGCAATCAGGTTGGCAAAGTAGTTCGCTTTCTCAACACTTTGGTCGATCAACAATTCATAACCTTGTCGGCCAATAATATTGAGGCTGGCAAATAGCAGCATGGCCATTCCGCCACGCGACCCTTCTAGCGTATGGCTGCCTAAATCTTTTGAGCCTTTGCGCAAGATGTAATCAGCATGGTGTTCAATGGCTGACACCAGTGAAGGGTCTTTGAATATCACCATGCCCGCGCCCATTGGCACGTACATTTGTTTGTGTGCATCAATGGTGACGGAGTCTGCGCGTTCAATGCCGTTTAACTTAGGGCGTTGATTGTTGGACAGCAAGCTCGCACCACCCCAAGCCGCATCAACATGAAAGTGCATACCTTCACGCTCGGCAATATCTGCCATGGCATTTAATGGGTCGATGTTGCCTGTTTCGGTTGTGCCTGCCACGCCAACCAGCGCGAAAGGTTTAATATTCTTCGCTTTCAGCGTTTCAACGGTTTCTTCCAATTTGTCGATACGAATGCGGTTGTGCTCGTCTGTTGGCACTGCGATCAGTGATTCGCGACCGATACCCAACACATCTGCAGATTTTTTCAGGGAGTAATGGCCGCGTTCTGACACGATAATGGCCAGATCGTCATAACCATAGTGCTTTATTGCTCGGAAAAGACCTTCTTCCGCGACACCTTTGAAATCAGCGTTTGCTTTTAGGGCTTCGTTTCGGGCTACCCAAAGTGCCGTGATGTTGGCGATTGTACCGCCTGAACAAAATGCGCCTAACGAGTGTTCGGCGCTGTGCATCCAATTGTCATAGAAAGGCTTGTCACGTTGATAAATAAGGTTATGCAGCATGCCTAGAACTTGGCGCTCTAACGGGGTAAATGCCTTTGACGTTTCAATTTTCACCGTGTTCTGATTGAGCGCAATCATGATCTTGGAGAGCGGCATCAGGAAGTAAGGGAGTGCTGATGTCATATGTCCAATAAAGCGAGGAGAAGACGTATGGACTGATTGCGCAACCAGTTTTTCCAGCAAAAACTCGGTGTGATCGGACACGAATGAAGGTTGTTCAGGCACATTGGCATCACTGAAGTCTTTTTCTATTTCAGTCAGTGAGTAATCGGTAGCAATAATATGATCTTGCAAGAAACGGTTAAGATTTTGCGAGATTGCTTGCTCGATAGTGCCCAAGGTCGAATGGGGGGCTTCCGGCACAGTGAAAATGCGGTGAAGGCTCTTGAGTGACGCTTCTGCCTTCTTTTTCTCATTTACCATTTTGGGATGCTTACTTAAAAATTGATCTACTTGGGTTGCGCGATACTACATGACTGCGAAAACAGGGCGAAACATATTATGAGTATGGCGTTGTATATTCTGGTGTCATTACACAGAAAAGGGAGTTCACATTGAACTGCCTTTTCTGTGGCGCGTGATTAAGACTGCTTATCACATTGGGTTTCCGCCAGATTCTTCATCTCATTGTTGTAGCGTTCAAGCGGTACTTTGATTTCTTTAGGTTGGCTGAGCAAGTCCGCCAATGCAGAACGAAGGTCATAGTTACCTTGGTGAGCTTGTCCTTGACGGAATTCGAACACTTTTTTCGCGGCGTCTGCCAGCACACCGGATGAATTGCTCAATGTTTTGATGTCTTCTTGGGTCAAGTTCAACCAAGATTCCACAGGCGCATCAAAGTTAAGCTTGCTTGGGTCATTCTCTACATAATAATCAAAGGCTTCATCATTTAACATGAAGTGGTTTCGGCGGCCTTCGAGGAACCAGTTTGCAACATCGTCTAGCTTAGGATCTTTCTTGATCGTTAGATCAACCAGACTCTCGTACCATGAAATCGAAGCGTTTACATAGTTATGATATTTCTGAGTAGCGCATAGAGGATCAATCTGATTGATGTCCTTGGCGACAGCAATTCCTGGAAGAAGAGTAGCTAAAAGAAGCAGGGCTGAACGACTCATATCGCAAATCCTTTTTAGTCGAAGGTAATAGCCGTGAAGAACGGCTTATTTTTATAATTGTCATGGTAATGGTATACCCAAACTTCCTCAAGGTGCATGTTTCATCGAGAAAATTTCAAGGCACACTCATTGAGCGACTTGGGTGACATTTTAAACAATATTATCCCCGTACACTGTCGCCATGCGTTTTCTTACCCGCTGAGTGGGTAGTAGGGGGAGTAGCAATGGCACTGTGTTCGCGTTTGTAACGCCAGGTAGGATGCTTAAAGTTTGTCTGCTAACACCGCCGCGCGAATATGACGCATAGTTTCGTCGATATTAACTTCATCGTCATTGTAATAGCGTGAAATAACATCAAAAAGGGCGACTTGAGAGGCTCGCCCTATTGCCATGTTGTGTGACAAACTGGCGACCAAATTATCGGTCGCTGCTGCACGCAAAAATGCTTGCATGGCATCTTGAGCACAGGGATCGAAACGGGTCATGTTGATATCAACACGCACAGGGATTGAACCTTTACTTAGGTTAAATTCCTCTTGAAAGTCGGGTTCTAGGATAAGCTTTGCCAACTCTTTCTGAGACGCTGTTTGTTGTGGGTCACTGCTTTTGAAAAACACAAAGCTGTCGATGTTAAAAGAAAACTGATTGGCAGTGCTGGGCGCGGGTATACACACAAAGTCTTTACCCGAGACTTTGTTGGCGGCGAGGAACTCTCCTTTGGCCCAGTCGCCCATCATCTGCATGGCAGCTTTCCCTTCGATGACCAGTGACGTGGTATCACTCCAATTTCTTCCGGGGCTATCAGCGTCGGTATATTGCTTCATTCGACGCAGCGTCAGCAATGTCTCGCGCATTTTTTCACCCGTGAGCAAGTCCGAATTGTGTTCACTAAATGCTTTGCGGAAATCATCAGTACCCATCACAGCCAAAGCGATGGATTCAAACAAGGTGGTTTCTTGCCAGGCTTCGCTTCCTAGTGCGAGTGGAATGAAGCCTGCTGCTTTGATTTTTTCAGCGGCAATAAAAAATTCATCCATTGATTGTGGTAATTCAGCGCCTGCTTGTGCAAACACGTCAGGGTTCGCCCAAAGCCAATTGACACGATGAATATTGAAAGGGGCAGCAACATAATGACCATCGACTTTCAGGTAGTCAGACACGCGAGCGGGCACCAGTTCATTCCAACGCTGTTCTTCGGCCACATCATCAATGTTAACGAGAAAGCCTAGCTCTCCCCATTCTTGAATTTCAGGGCCTTTAATTTGTGCCACATCCGGTGGGTTGCCTGATAACGCGCGAGTGCGAAGTGTATTGATGGCGCTTTCTCCCGCACGACCTGCGACCGCGAAATCTTTCCACTTATGGCCTTTTTCTTTCATCATATCTTTTAGCGCGTTGACCGCCAGCGCTTCGCCACCACTTGTCCACCAGTGCAGCACTTCCACTTCGTTATTCGTCTTGGAGGGTAGAGCGCTTATATCTGGGGTTTTATTGATATCTTCATGAGTGTCTGAGGCGACAGGGAAAGCGAGGCTCAGTGCGAGTATTAGAGGCAAGAATCTCATTGGTCTACCTTCGGGAACGCGATATCAATTTGAAGGCCGCCAGTGGCGCGGTTGGATAAGATAAGCTCTCCGCCATGCGCACGAATGATATTTTTAGCAATGCCCAAGCCAAGGCCTGTTCCATGAAGGTCTGTATGCAGCCGGAAATACGGGTCAAACACCTTTTTGAGAAACTCCTCGGGAATACCAGGGCCATTGTCGAGCAAGGTGATATCAAGTGACTTGTCATTGTCATGCACGTAGACGATGACTTCGTCGCCATATTTCACCCCGTTGTCGATAAGGTTAGTTAAACAGCGCTTAAACGCGAGCGGTTTGCAACTGAAAGGCCGCTTCTGTTCGCCACGAATAATGACGCGTTGGCGTTGTTGATTATGGATTTCAGCGATACTGGTGATGATTTTCAACACATCGATTTGGGAGACGTTTTCATGGATGTCGGTGTCTTTTACCGTTTGCAACGCACCTTTCACCATGATTTCGAGTTCATCCAAATCTTTATTGATTTTGGCGGCTTGCACTTCGTCATCTATCAGTTCAGCGCGCAGGCGAAGTCGGGTAATTGGCGTTTTTAAATCGTGTGAAATCGCGCCAAATAATTTCTCCCTGTCATGCATGTAGCGTTGCATGCGCTTTTGCATCAGGTTAAAGGCGCGAGTCACTGTGGTGATCTCACTGGCGCCTTCTTCTACCAGCTCAGGTTGTTCTATGTCTGTGCTTAAGCGGTTGGCGGCTTGCGCTAAACGTTTAAGAGGACGGGTCTGGTTGCGAATTAAAGTAAAAGTAAACACCAATAGTAGGGTGGTAATTGCAAACAAGAATACAATTTGGTCGGCGTTGACTAAGTCATTTCCTAGCGTGATATATGGCGCTGGCAACACCGCGGCAATGTAGACCCACTGGTCTTTGGTTAGCTCGATTTGTACCACCAAAATTGGCGGATTCAGCGGCTCCAAGCTTAGGGTATGGTGGGCCCATGATTTAGGAAGATCGGAAAGCAGTAAGCTGTTATTTAGTACGCGGAGCGTTTCAGGACGAGAGAATTCAACATGAATGGCATCGACCTTTGGTAGCTCTTTTCGCAGCACCTCTTCAATTGTTTTCACCGCTTCGCGTTTAGCAAAACTTTCTTCGACAGGCACGATGTGGATTTCTTCCGTGTTAAATGAGACGAAGAAACGCGCCCCCCCCATATTTCGCAGCTGATCGAGAGCAATATGGCGGTATTCAACCGGCAGAGATTGAAAGAATGTTGTCGTGGAGGCAAACATCTGCGCCATGCTTTCTGACGCGGATTTTAAGCCGTCGACTTCGCGTTGCTTCGATTGGGTATACCAGTAAAAACTGGCAATACTCTGCGCGAGGATGACGGACAGCACCGTTAAGATCAGCGTTCGTGAGAGCAGCGAACGCGGCCAGAAGTATTGTTTAAGATTCATACGTGATATCTGCAACGAAAATGTATCCGTTGCCGCGCACCGTTTTTATGATCGTGGATTGACGGCCGTTGTCTTTCAGTCGCTGGCGAAGACGACTGACTTGCACATCAATTCCTCGCTCTTGTGGCTGCGCTTCTCGGCCTCGCGTTGCGTTAGAAATCGCATTGCGATCCAACAGAGTGTGCGGGTTTTCGATAAACAGCATCAGCAGTGCAAAATCGGCAGATGTCATTTCAACATCTTGGCCTGTGACCTGATGGTTGAGACGTTGAGTGACAGGGTCAAGTCGCCATTGCGCAAAGCGAATTGCTTTTGGCTTCGACATTGTTGTTTCTTGTAGCTGCTGTGTGCGGCGAAGCAAGGCACGAATTCGCGCGATAAGCTGTCTTGGACTAAACGGCTTGGCAATGTAATCGTCCGCCCCGAGTTCTAGCCCAATGATCTGATCCATTTCATCGGATACCGCGGTGAGCATAATGATCGGGACACTGGAATCTTGACGAACGTATTTACACAGCGTAAAGCCGTCGTCACCCGGTAGCATGACATCGAGAAGAATAAGGTCGGGATACTGCACAGCAAGCTTGGCTTTCATTTCTTGTCCGTTTTGCGCCGTTGTGACGCTATAGCCGGATTTGGACAAGTATTCCTGAAGCAGTTCGCGGATTTCTAAATCGTCATCCACCACTAGGATCCGCTTCTGATTAACCATTGAAGGTGTACCTCTTATTCTTCTTCGTAAGCCGCGTATTATCTTAGAGAACAGAGGGGAGTGCTAGCGCGAAACACGCAAATTAAGGAGTTAGTGACGAAACAAATCAGGCTTGATGAAGGACTGAGCGGTGATGGGATGTGAAAAAAACGCAGACTTTACGGGCAGATTTAATGGCTTGATGTCTACCAAAAATAAGCTTTTGCCCATTTTTTAACCGACGTAAAAATATTTTTAACATTTTTTATTTCTGGTCATATTCGACCTATTCGCAATATGCATCAGATTGCTCAAAATTACTGGTGATATTTCAATCAATTAGAACACCTATTTTAATGGGTCTCATATTGCCAGGTCATTCCACAAATGAGACTCATATTGCATATTTGGCACATCGGTCTATCGCGTCTAAGTTCTAACCAAGGAAAAAAAGATTAATGACTTTAGGTGGTTTGAATGGCAGATGAGATTGCTTACGGAACGCAAGCTGACGATGTGATTGCAGGCTCTGCGCTCAACGATAAGATCTATGGTGGCTTGGGTGATGACGTGATCACTGCTGGTGGTGGTGACGATGTAGTGATGGGTAACGGCAGTGGCACTGCGCCTTCCCCATCTGACGTTCAGCTATCACATGCGGATGACAGCAGCCTATTCAGCATTCAAGGCGATGGACCCATCAAGCTTGAGTTAAGCAGCATCGTTAGCTCGGCGGGTTTCAAAAGTAGCTTAGGGTACTACGTGCTCGACGAAAATGGGCTCGTACTTGAAGCACAAATTTTGGCAGATAATGTCAAAGAAGTATCTGGCGCTTCGGTGACAATCACACCTGCTTTAAACGCTGATGCTGTCGGTATGTTTCTCGTTCCTAATGGCTACAACGTTGGTTTCGACAACGGATCGGTCGAACTCGATCTTGTTTCTAGCCCCCCTCAAGTTATTCAAGATGGCGTTAGCGCCAATGTCTTTGTATCCAATTCAGAACTTAATGGCGATGGTGGAGACCACGAGCGATTTGATGGTGAAACATCGGGCTGGGAAGACTTATGGGGCTTAGGCGACCGCGATTATGATGATGTTCTGTTTGATGTTTCCGCTATCCAAGCGGTTGTTAGCACGGACAACGACACCATAAAAGCTGGCGATGGTGATGACGTTGTTTATGGCGAAGAAGGCGATGATACGCTGCTTGGACAACGTGGTGATGATCTCCTGAACGGCGGTTCAGGTGATGACGTTCTCAAGGGCGGACGGGGAAGTGACGAATTACAAGGCGGCACGGGTGACGATCAACTCTTCGGTGGACGTGGCGCGGATAGCCTTTTTGGTGGTGACGGTAATGACACCTTAAATGGCGGTCGAGGTAACGATTTACTTCAAGGCGGCAATGGCGATGACACCTTGTCAGGTGGTAAAGGGCAAGATGAGATTTATGGCGCTCAAGGCGACGATATTCTGAATGGTGGCAATGGAGCAGATCGCCTGTTTGGCGGTGATGACAATGACACCGTAAGAGGCGGAAACGGCAATGACTACATCAAAGGTGATGCTGGCGATGATGCGTTGTTCGGTGGTAATGGCAAAGATGAAATGAAAGGTGGTGACGGCAACGACACGCTGAACGGTGGAAGAGGCAGTGATGTTCTCTATGGCGACAATGCTGACAACACTACCCGAGGCGACAACTTGCTCTTCAACGGTGACTTTGAAGCGTGGGGTGACGACGCCGGTGCCAAATGGGGCTTGTTCAATGATGAAGATGTTGCAGGTTGGAGCACGCCAGATAACGTTAAAATGGAACTGCAACAAGGCGGTTTCGGCGGCGGGCCATCTAATGACAACACCAACACGGTGATGGAGTTAGATACCAATAAGAACGCAACGGTGCAGCAGACGATCAATGTTGAGTCTTTTGCTCAAAATGATGAAATCCCTCTTGAGCTGAGTTTCGATTACGCTAATCGCTATAAAGGCAGTGATACTGAAACGAGTCCTTTTTCTGTGACGATCACCGATCAAGGTGGCAATGTCATTTATAACCAATATTTTGATAATACGCAGTCAAATGCGAGCTTTGTGTCTTACGACGCCTTATTTGTTGTGCCCGTTGGCACAGAGAACATTACCGTTACGCTGCAAGGTGAAGGTAAATCGGACGGCTACGGCGCTCTTATCGACGGTATTTCGATTACTGAAATATACGAAACCGTCCAGGTCGATGGCATTGTTTATGAGTTCACTGGCAATGCGGATGTTATCAATGGTGGTAATGGCAATGACCGTATTTTCGGCGAAACGGGTAATGACACTTTAAACGGCGGTCGCGGTGCGGATTACCTGAATGGTGGCATTGGTGATGATGTGCTTGCGGGTGGTCGTGGTAACGACGAATTGCAAGGCGACCTCGGCAATGACGTCCTCAAGGGTGGCCTAGGTGCTGACGCACTTTATGGCGGCGACGGTGACGACAGCTTAAACGGTGGCAAAGGTAAAGATGTGCTCCAAGGCGGTAATGGCGATGACATTGCCCGTGGAGGACAGGGCAACGACGAGGTTTACGGCGGCAGCGGCAATGACCAGCTATACGGTGGCCTCGGCGCTGACCGGCTCTTTGGTGGGGCTGACGATGATGCTATTTATGGCGGTAAAGGCAGTGATTACCTGAAAGGCGATGCTGGCGATGATGTGTTAAACGGTGGTCGTGGCAACGATGAATTGAAAGGTGGTACAGGCGACGATGCACTCTATGGCGGTTTGGGTAATGATCTACTGATTGGCGAATCCGGCGACGATATGCTTGTTGGCGGCAAAGGCGCAGATGAATTGGACGGCGGCGAAGGCAATGACACGTTAAATGGCGGTCGAGGCAATGACGTTATTCACGGTGATGAAGGCAACGATGTCTTGTTGGGTGGTCGTGGTAACGATGAACTCCAAGGCGGTGAAGGAAACGATACACTGAAAGGCGGCCTTGGTGCTGACAAACTCTACGGCGCTGAAGGAAACGACAATATCTCCGGTGGAGATGGTAACGACATTGCTTACGGTGGTGTTGGCAACGACATCGTCAAAGGTGGCAAAGGCGATGATACCTTGTCAGGCAGTGAAGGTGACGATGTTGTCTTTGGTGGTGATGGCAACGATAAATTGTCTGGCGCTAATGACAATGACACACTGGTCGGTGGTCGCGGTAATGACGATATTAATGGCGGTAGCGGTGACGACTTGATGCTAGGTGGTGACGGCAATGACGTTCTGTCTGGCAGCAGCGGCAGTGATATCGCTTATGGTGGTGAAGGAAACAACGCCATCCAGTTAGGCAGCGGCAATAACGTCGTCGCCTATGACGGCAAGGGTAATGATACGGTTGTCGATTTCAGTGCGAGAGATGACAAAATCGTTATACCTCGTTCAATTGGCATGCTGTCACTTGCAGCGCTTGGCTTGGCTCAAGATGGGGTGGATACCGTGCTTACCATTGGTGATTATTCGCTTCGACTGGAAAACGTCGATGTGGAAGACATCACTGAAAGTAATATCGAGTTTGTCAGCGATGAAGACTTTGCTGAGATTCTCAGTGTCGACAGTGTGCTTGCAGTTGAAGAGCAAGCTGTTGTCGCTCAGCTTGACGGCAGTTTCCTTGCAACAGGTAGCCTGCTGAGTGAAGACAATACGATTGGCCACTGGCATATTAAATCCATACAACTTGATAGCACCGTTTATGAAGTGTCAGATTCAACGGTCGTGATTCAAACTGAGCATGGTGAGTTGACTGTGTTTGGTAAAGACGACCCTCGTCACATTGAAGGTGAATACGCCTACCATCTCAATTCTAGTGCCGTAGCAGAAGAAGCGCTGGAGCACTTCGATCTGAAACTGGAAAACGATATTGGTGATATGACAGACGCGACCTTCGATATCGTGGCGGGAGAAGACGCAGACGATGTCCTCAATGACCTCGCATTTGACGCCGTCATCGACGGTACGGCTGGCAACAACTTACTGGTGGGTAACAGCGATGACAATGAGATCAATGGTTTTGCAGGTAACGATATAATTGATGGTGGCCTGGGCAACGACCTGATTTCGGGTGGTGCGGGATCTGACAACATGTATGGTGGTGAAGGATCAGATACCTTCGTCTTCCTCAAACAAGATGGAGGTGAGGGGACTGTTGATGTCATCCAGGATTATTCGCCGTCTCTCGACCTGCTCGATTTCAGTGACTTACTCGATACCATCGAAAGCGAAGACCTCAGCAGTTACCTTGTTGCCTTGGAAAACAACGAGGAAAACGAAGCCACATTGTCTCTCGCATCGAACGGTGAAGATGTTGATCAACAAATCACCTTCAGCAATTTGTCGGTAGCTGATTTGGCTGATGCATTCGACATGCCAGTGAATTCAACAGGACAGGATGTGATCAGTAATATGCTGGAAGAGAATAAGATCCTCATTAACAGCTTCTAGATGTGTCTGTTGAACAATAAAGTGTTCAGCGACATAGTGACACAAATAAAAACCCCGGCGATGTCGCCGGGGTTTGTTTTTCTAAGTGGGGATTATTTGTCCGCTTTCATGGCGATACGAATGCACCATGCAGCGCCACCCCAAGTGATGCCAAAACCTATTAGCATCATAATGATTGCACCTGTTGTCATGCGTTAGCCTCCTGTGCTTCTGCTGAATTTTTAGCAGGCGAAGAAACGATATTGATGATGACACCAACAGCAATCAGTGCCGCCGTTAATCCCCAACCCAACATCAGTAGGTCGCTTTGTGCGTAGCCGCCGTAACCTTCGTTGAACGTGTTCACAAGGTTTGTACCAACGATCCAAGCCAGCATCAGTGGGCTAACAAAGCGAACACACACTTCTAGCCATGCGCCAACAGAGAACTCCGATACCTTATTGACGTAAGCGCGGATGTCAGAAACTTTCACCAACCAGCCGATAATCACCAGCTCAATCAAGCAGCTCGCCAACAACGCCACGTTATTCATGAAGTAATCGACCAGATCCAGCAGCAACAGGCCGCCGTTGGTTGCAAACGCCATGGAAATAACCGCACCGATACCACATACCGAAGAGGCTGCGACTTTACGACTAACGTTTAGCTTATCGATGATGGCAGAGGTCACCGCCTCAATGATAGAGATGTGCGAGCTAAGACCCGCTACAACCAGCGCCAGGAAGAACACAGGGCCAAGGATGTAAGGAGCCGGTAACAGGTTAATCGCTTGCGGCAATGTCACGAACGCCAAACCAACACCACCGCTGACGACTTCGGTCACTGCTTTCCCTTGTTCCAAGGCCATGTAGCCAAGAATAGAGAAGATCAGTACACCCGCAAGGATGGAGAAACCACAGTTGATCAGAACAGTCATGAACGCATTGTTTGTTACGTCAGACTTCTTCGGCAGGTAGCTTGAGTACGCCAACATGATGGCGAAACCAACAGACAGTGTGAAGAAGATCTGGCCGTATGCCGCTGACCATACCTTAGTGTCAGTCAGTTTGCTGAAATCAGGCGTAAACAAGTAGTTTAAGCCATCAACAGCACCCGGTAGGAAAGCAACGCGCAGTACAAGCAGCAGAACCATAACAAACAGTAAAGGCATCATGATCTTGCTAGCACGTTCGATACCGCCTTTCACGCCTGTGAATACAGCCGCAAAGGTGATCGCCCAAGCCAGTGCCATTGGCAAGGCAATGTGCAACTGCCAGTTACCTAAGTTACTTGGTGAGTTATCACCTAGCTTCAGATACTCACTGAAGAAGAAGGCATTGGTATCAGTGCCCCAGCTCTGATCGAATGCAAAGCCAACGTAAGACATTGCCCAACCGATAACCGCTACATAATACACCGCGATGGTGGCGGCAATACCGACTTGGAACCAACCTAACCATTCAAACTTGGTGTTTAGCTTTGAAAATACGACAGGTGCAGAACCGCGAAGTTTATGGCCAAGACCAAACTCCATGATCATAAAGGGAATACCAGCAGTCAGCATCGCAAAAAGGTAAGGAACAAAGAATGCGCCACCGCCGTTTTCATAAGCCATATACGGGAAACGCCAAATATTTCCCAATCCAATTGCAGAGCCCACTGCCGCAAGAATAAAGCCTGCGCGTGAACCCCATTGTTCTCTTTTCATAACGTCTCCTTGTTGTTGAGAACACCAGTCCTTTTTCCCCATGCAGTTGTTTGTTAACGCAAGTGGGAGGTGTTTTGCTTCATGATGCCATTGTGGTTTTTGGTGATTATTTTCCAGAGGCACCAAAAGCAGGTGTGTATCAACGATCTTGTGTTTGTCATCTATTCCCATCACTCAAGACAAAATAATCATCTATTGGTGAGGTTATTAGCAGACTAAGCATTGGTAATAGGTAAATCAATAGCGCATATCTTTTATGTTTGTGCTGTTATCGTCCTAATAATTCCGATTTGGCGGGGAGGGGCAGGTTGATTGACGATGTAAATAAACCATTAGTAGTTTATTGCACTGAAGTTACGATGGGTGTTAGTGGAAAGTTGTTATTTGGTAAAGCTATTTGATTGGTCTAATTTTAACCAAAATTTGAGGTTTGGGTCGAAATTGTTGCTTAGTGCTTAAATAGTAAGCTTATCATCGTTATTTCTTTGGTTTTATCCAGAGGATAAAAATTTATGGTTAAAATTTAATCATCATAACCATCTAAATAATAGCGTGAAAAATTGTAATTATTCAAAATTGTTAACACTATGCATGGTTAATGAAATGTTGCATCAATGGAGGTTTTTATACTCATTCTATATGTGCTCATAGTGCGTTTTTTTGTTGAGTTTAGTCATAAATAGAAAGTAATTATGCATCCCAGTGAGTATTTCAAAACGTTTCATTTAGATGGCTGACATAAAGCGAATTATACTGATTGGGCCATGATATTAAGGGGTTTGCTTTGTGTCACAAATTGAAACAAATGATGCAAGAGAAGGACGATCTGAGATGGGGTTGTGAATATTCTGGCTTGCGCTGTTAAACTGCTTACATTATGAATGTGTAAATTGTGTGTTATCAGTTATTTTTGGCAAGGAGAAGCAGAATGGATATTAACTTGAAAATCGCACTCGCCACCGTCTTCGTTGCACTTGGCGGTATTCTCACTTTTGCTTCGGTAGCAATCGTGTTTTCATAGCGTTTCGTGCCATAAATTGATAGCTCTGTGCGAGTAGCCCTAGGTACAATGTGAGTACCTGATTAAACCTTCTTGTTAGAGGTGATTGTGCAGAGCTCCAAAGACAGTGATCCACAAACGTCTTTCCCGTCTTCATTGGACTACATTCGTACGCCCTCAACGCCGACAGCTGGTCGAAAAAAACGTATAGCCCTTGTTGCTCAAGGCGGGGGTCAGCGTGGCATCTATACGGCGGGTGTTCTCGATAGCTTTCTCGATGCTGGCTTTGACCCTTTTGAAATCTATATCGGTACGTCCGCCGGTGCTTTGAACATCTCTTCTTATCTCACTCGACAGCGTGGCTTTGGCCATCGTTTCATCACCGAGTACACCACGCAAGATCGTTTCTTCAATCTACTTAAATATGTGCGAAGACAACAGTTTATGGATTTAGATTGGGCGCTCGAAATCATGGGGCCAACACACCCCAGTGGTTTAGAGTTCGAGAAAGCGAAGGCCGTGTTAGCAAATCGCTGTGCCTATGCTTGTGTCACGAACACCAAAACGTTGGAGCCTGATTACTTTCATCTTTTTGAAGATGATTGGATAAGCGTATTAAAAGCCACTTGTGCTATTCCGATGCTTTACCCGTCTAGTGTTCAAATCAGTGATCAATATTATGTTGATGGCGGGGTCAGCGGGGCCATTCCGGCGAGAGAAGCGTTTAACCGCGGTGCAGATGTCATCGTGGTAATCAGAACGGAACCCGTTGCTCAAGATAGAACCCACATCAGTTCTACTTTCATTGAAAACATTCGAAGCCGAGTGGAGACTCGATTGCCTGAGTATCTGACTCGTCTCAGCATGGATGATCGGTTTGAGCGGCTATCTGAATTTCATCAGCAACTGTCTTTGCGTTTGGAAGAGGTCAAGCTGCGCTACAAAGAACATTCACATGAGCCACTTTGGGCGAAACTAAAAGAAATGATGCCGAAGAGTGCGCACAAAAACGGAGGAAGGTGGCTTTACGGAGGTGATGCCATCTATCGGTTACACGCCATGTCTGGGCAGAAAGTGAATAGCGATATGTTGGAAATGATGACCAAGCACTTTCATAGCTATCAAGATGCCATTCATTTTATGTCTAATCCTCCACATCGTGCCGAATTGATTCAAATCTGTCCGAGCACACCGCTTGCGAGTAGTGCCTTGTTAAGCAAGCCTTTTCAACTAGAGCATGACTATCAAGATGGGTTAGTTGCGGGGCGTCGTTTTATTGATGAATATGCGTTAACCCTCAATGATGTTTCCACGGTCACACGCTAAAGTAGAAAGATAAACAAAAAATAGTTGTGCGGATATCAAGGAAGATACGTTGACCGAATTTGAAAAAATGCAGCAGGGCAAACCTTATAGCCCTGCTGATACAGAGCTCACCCAATTTCGATATGCCTCACGCAGGCTTTGCCAGCAACTGAATAACATTGATCCCGCCGATGCTGATGCGCAAGACATGGTCGTCACTAAATTGTTTGCCAGGCGCGGTAAAGGGCTTGCTGTTGAAGCGCCTTTTACATGCACCTACGGCATGAATATCCACATCGGAAACAACGTGGCCATTGGGCCAAACTGTACCCTGATTGATAGTGGCCATATTGAAATAGGCAATAACGTATTGATTGGCCCCGGAGTCGGGATTTACTCCATTACACAAAGTTTACTCCCGCTTGATGTACAAAATGGAGAGCATGAAATTTCATTGCCTATAATTATTGGTAACAATGTCGTGATTGGTGGTAACAGTGTTATCAAAGCGGGTGTCTCGATCGGTGAAGGGGTCGTGGTTGAGGCGGGTTCCGTGGTTGATGGCGATATTGAGCCTTTTGCCGTAGTCGCTGGCAATCCAGCCGCCGTTATTCGGCGCTTACGCTGAGATGTTGGCAGTGCTTGGCACTTCTGTTACGATTGCTCGCCACACCATTTGAAGTGTTACATTATAACAATTCTAGGATGATGGTGTTGCAGTATAGGGCAGTACATATTCGGCTAACACCGAAAAAAACAGAGAATTACAGTCGATGGCAAAAATTAGAGCACGAGTCCCGTTGAATGTTGGTATTGGGAGCAATATTCCAGCAGAAATCCTGTCATTTGACGGTCTGAACTCGGATCAAGAGCACGTCGCGATAATCTTCAGTAGTGCTGATCAGCAGCCGATCGCGCCTCTGGTCAGAATGCATTCCGAGTGTCTCACCGGCGATGTCTTTCATTCTTCACGCTGCGATTGTGGCGAACAACTTGAAGAAACCATCCAGAAAATGGGCGAGCAGGGCGGTATTTTGCTGTATCTCCGCCAAGAAGGTCGTGGCATTGGGCTTTACAATAAACTGGATGCGTATGAGCTACAAAGCCAAGGAATGAATACTTACGAAGCCAATAATCATCTTGGTTTTCCCGATGATCTTAGAAGCTTTGAAGATGCCGCTGACATGCTAAAAGCATTGGATACCACCACAGTGCGTCTGATCACAAACAACCCGAAAAAGATAAAAGAGATACAAGAGTTCGGTATCAATCTCGAAGCGGTTGTTGGCACGCAAGCCCATATAAAAGATGGCAATAAAAAATACCTCAAAGCGAAAATTTCACACGGTCACCACAAGTTGTCCATTGATTAAGCAACTCAATGACAATGACCGAATAGTGTATTGATAGAGCGGGTATATAAATTCGTTTGAATGAGCAGCGCATGGCGCTGCTTTTTTTATGTACAGAGTTTGGTTGGATTCTACCCAACGCTATATTGCCCATCGCTGATAAAACAAACGCATTATAAAAACTAATCCTTTCTATGATTTCTTATCGTGTATGAAACACGTTTTTTATGTTGTTTGATTCCGCTCTCACCACTACTATCTGCCAAAAATAAGCGTCGGCAACTGTATTTTCTGAATCCAAAAGTCACTTGGGTATCGCAATATCACTTCTCGAATCGCCGAATCGCATTAAAGAAACTTGTTAATTTTTGCTTGTCACGGGGAGCGCTGGTGATGTCTGCGACAACGCCTATATCTAGAATTCTACTCATGATCATCATTTTGGCTGCGGTCGGACAGATGACACAAACCATGTACATTCCATCAATGGCCTTGATGGCAGACGACTTTCAAGTTTCGCCTGCTATGCTTCAAGCGGTAATGGCGTGTTACTTGATTCCCTATGGCCTATCTCAGTTTGTTTATGGGCCGTTGTCTGATCGTTTTGGCCGAAAACCTATTATTTTGACAGGTCTTGTCATTTATCTGGTTGGTACAGCTATTACATTGGCAGCGTCGTCGTTTGATATGTTCCTTTTGGGCAGTGTGATCCAAGGCGCGGGTATTGGTAGCGGCGGAGCCATGGCGCGCACGTTAACCCGAGATTGCTTCGAAGGCAGCCGTTTACATCGCGCAAATAGCTTGGTCAGTGTCGGGTTGATTTTCTCCCCACTGATTGCTCCTGTGTTGGGTGGCTTCTTGAGTGTCCACTTCCAGTGGCAAGCAAGTTATGTGTTCCTGCTTGTCTTGGCGGCAGTGGTGTATCTGATCATGTCCGTTTACTTTCAAGAGACTTTGCCGCCTGAAGCTCGTCGTCGTGATTCAGTGATCAAAAGCTATCACCATGTCATGAGTAATCGTCAGTTTCAGGGGTATCTAATTTGTCTGATCGCAGTGTTTTCGGGTATCTCGGTATTTGAAGCGGCAGCCGGTGTGATACTTGGCAGTACGCTAGCGCTGAGTGCAACCACAGTGAGTCTGTTGTTTGTCCTTCCTTTGCCTGGCTTTATGTTGGGTTCTTGGTTTTCGACCGTGATTGAAAGCCGCTGGTCGGCTTCGAAATCTCTTTTACTGGGTTCAGTCATACTGCTACTTGGTGCGTTGATTGTATTTGTACCCGGTGTTAACGGTGTTATTACGATTGAAACCTTGATCGGTGGTGCGTTTGTGTACTTCATGGGCTCAGGTATCTTGTTCCCCGCAGCGACCACGGGTGCTGTGTCGCCGTTCCCGAGACATGCCGGCACAGCTGGTGCGGTGTTAGGTGGCGTGCAAAATATGGCGGCAGGCTTCTTTACACTGTTGGCGGCAAAAATGAACGTCAACGACCAGTTTTCACTGGGCGCAATTTTGCTGACCATGGCAGTCGTATCTGGCCTTGGGCTGCTTCTGTGCCGTCGTCAGAAAATGGTGCCAGATTTACCCGTCACTGCTTAACAGCTTATTGCCTTGTTAAATTCACGGGCGATTCAGTTCGTGATCGTGCGTACAAACGGCTCAGGCTAAAACAATAAAAAGCAGGGTATCCCTATGGGATTCCTGCTTTTTTTGTTTTTCGCGAGTATTGTGTAAAAGTAACCACACAAACGGAGATGATTTTTTTGCATGAAATAATTGCGACGCAAATCAAATTCGGGCAGTCTGTACGCCCTGTAGCGGAGTCTGAGAGGAAAAGGAGGTCCATATTCACTCCCGCTGAGTTAATCAGATAGGCGGTAAACACGCAATGAATTCAAACAGACAGTCAGATTGGCTGGGTCACCCTCGCGGCTTGTTCCTTCTGTGCGGCACAGAATTGTGGGAACGTTTCTCTTTCTACGCCATGCGCGCCATTTTGGTGCTTTACCTCACTGATAAAACAATCAACGGCGGTCTCGGATGGACGACACAAGACGCGCTGAATCTCTATGGTATCTATACCGGTTTAGTTTACCTGACCCCTGTGTTGGGTGGATGGCTGGCGGATAACTTCCTCGGTCAGCGCCGCTCGATCATCATTGGTGGTGCACTGATGGCCATCGGGCAGTTCACACTTGCCTTGCCAAATAGCGTTATTGACCCATTTGAATTGCAAGCCTTTTATGTGGGTTTGGGCTTCTTGATTGTCGGGAACGGTTTATTTAAACCCAATATTTCAACCATGGTTGGTCAACTGTATGGGGAAGGAGATAACCGTCGAGACGGCGCGTTCACTATCTTCTACATGGGTATAAACTTGGGTTCGTTGCTGGCCGGGATCATTGCGGGAACAGCATCAATCCATTACGGATGGAAAGCAGGTTTTCTATGCGCAGGCGTAGGTATGCTGCTCTCTCTTGTTGTTCAATTGCTGTTTGCCAATCGTTTATTGGGCAAGATTGGCGTTGAACCTGCGGCAGTGGAACAGCGCCGCCAGTCTGGTTCAACACAAAAGCAACCGCTGACAAAAGTGGAACGTGATCGCCTTAAAGTCATCCTAGTAATGAGCTTGTTTGTGATCATTTTCTGGGCGGGATTTGAACAAGCGGGTGGTTTGATGAATATCTATTCTCAAGACTACACCAACCGAATGCTTGGTAGTTTTGAAGTGCCTGCGGCTTGGTTCCAATCACTGAATCCTATGTTCATCATTGTTTTTGCACCACTTCTGGCGTTGTTTTGGCGTCGACTGGGTGCGAGTGAACCGAGTTCACCGATTAAATTTGCCATGGCAATGGGCTTCTTGTCGTTGGGGTTTGTATGCATGATCGGTGCTGCCCTTCAACAAGGTGCTGACATGTCCATTAAAGCGTCAATGTGGTGGTTAGTCGGAGCCTACTTCTTCCATACACTTGGCGAGTTGTGTTTGTCGCCGATAGGGCTGTCTTTGATCACTAAGCTGGCACCATTGAGACTGATGTCAGTCATGATGGGCACATGGTTCTGCGCGAATGCTGTGGCTAACTATGTGGCGGGGTTTGTTGGAAGCCATGTCGGAGATGCGGGTCCTTTGGCCATTTTCAGTGGTATTGCGATCACGTCAGCCGTGGCCGGTGTTTTACTGATTCTGTGCTCGAACAAGCTTGTTAGTTGGATGCATGGTGCGGAAGGTGCGTTAGCACTAATTGACGAAACCATGACAGAAACAGACAAAACGTTAACAGAAAAACCTGCGGTTGTAGCGTAACCTTATTATTAATTATATAGGCCATCGCCAGATGGCCTATATGTCGACCTCCCCATACATTAAATGGGCAAGGTCACAAATGGCGAGTTATCCATACAGAAATCAGTCATCAGTACTGATTGGACTGCCATGCGTTTCTCATGCTGCCTCAGCCTTTTCTGCTTGCAGGTTAATTTTTCGCCACATCTAGGCCTTATATTCCCATTAAATGCGGCTTCCAGCCTTGCTCCGATCTACTCGATCAACCAATCTGTCATGGAAGTATCTGAGGCGCAATCGAGAAAGTGCATTAAGAGTTTGTGTTAGAGATGTTGTAGGCGCCCACCTAAATACTCACATACGTGAAACTATCAATAGGACAACTATTCGGAGAAAAAGGCCAAACCTGTTGTGAAACAGGGACGGAAAGTTGCGGATCTCTTTGATGTTGAAGATAAAGAGATGGCTGTGCTGCCTCTTGCTTTGGTTAGCAAATAAGAGGAAATAACAATGGCAAATATCATAGGTACTGGCGACATCGACCGACTCAATGGCACACTTGATGATGACTATATCGAGGGGCGAGCGGGAGATGACGTCATTTATGGTGATGTAGGATCTTCTTCAGGAAACGGTTCAACGGGCGCAGTGTTCATCTTGGGTGACGATTTTAGTGCTGCAAGCGGTGATTTCTACTATTTCTCAAATTTCCCCCCAACGCTTAATTTCACAGGTTCGACGACCACTGCTACGTTCAACGATGACGATGCCCAGCTGAATGGCGATGATGCGTGCAATGAGTACTCAGATGACAAATCTCAGACTGTTGAAATTGGCGGTCAAGAGTATGGCGTCAACGTTGATTTCGGCCTGAAATACTGCGATGCATCTGGCAACATTTACACCTTTGCAGTGGTTGATGTTGATACCAATGGCTCTGGCAATCATTGGGGTGAGGTAGGTGAAAGCGGTAAGATGCTGATCCAAGTCGATGGCCCAGAAATTACGGGCAGCACGCAGTTATCTCTTGTTCCAAACTCTTACCACAACATTAGCAGCTTAGATTACTCGTCAATCACTGAACCTGAGCCAGTTGACCCAACAGTTGGTGGTGATGATGTGATCACTGCTGGTGATGGAGATGACACTGTCTATGGTCAGGGCGGAGATGACTACATTGAAGGCGACAACGGTCAAGATTCGCTGTATGGCGGGGAAGGCGACGATGTGATCTACGGCAATACCGCGTCTCCAAACTTTAACGCTGACCCGTGTGTAAATGTATTCCAGATGGGTAATGACTTTACCAAGCCTTCAGGTGGTGAGTTCCATACCTTCTGTTTCCCAGACAAACTCGCGTTTGATGGTAGTTCAACCAAAGTGACTTTCCAAGATGATGATGGAAAGCTAAATGGCGACAACTACTGTAACGAATATTCCGACGACAAGACGCAAACAGTGACCATCGACGGCAATACGTATTCCGTTAACCTCGATTACACGCTGAAATACTGCGATACCGAAGGTAATGTCTACAAGTTTGCAATCATCGACGTTGATCTAGATGGCAATGGTCATCACTACAGCAACCTTAATGAAAACGGTAACCTTCTTCTTCAACTTGAAGGCCCTGAAATCACAGCGTCGACCCAGTTGTCTTTGGTACCCAACTCATACTGCAACATCAATGAGATTGATTATTCATCCATTTCTGAAGAAACGACCCAAATATCTAACGATGAAGATTTCATAGATGGCGGTGCAGGTAATGACACCATCTATGGTCAGTGGGGCGATGATGAGATCCATGGAGGCACCGGCGATGATGTGATATATGGCGGTCAGATTGGTCGTCAAACTCTTGATCTCGACCGTGGCGCTGATGGCTATTGGGATGTAAGTAATGGCGATGCTGTTACGTTAGATCTGTCTAATATCACTTCAAGCGCGTCTTACAGTAACAGTGTTGGTTACTACGTATTGGACGAAAATGGCAATGTGCTGGCGGCATACGTCATGGCTGACAACGCCAAGTTGGATAGTGCGGCGCAGGCAGTTATCGATGTTGAAGGCGCAGCGAAAATCGGCCTATTTATCATTCCAGATGGCGACACGAAAGGCTTTAACGAAGGCGAAGTCACATTGAGCTTTTCCAGCGGTAGCCCTGTGTTTGGTCAAGGTAGCCTCACCGCAGGTGGTTATGTGTCAGAAACCGGTAAAAACGGTGACCGCCTAGATCATGAAATCAATTCTGGTGAAAACTCTTGCTGGGAAGATCTGTGGTGTCTTGGCGACAAAGACTTTAACGACGTTGTGATGAAAGTGAACGCAACGCAGGTCGTTGAAGAAAGTGATGCCGATACGATTTATGGTGAAGAAGGCAACGACACCATTTATGGTGGTGACGACAATGACCACATCATGGGGGGGGTAGGTGACGATATCCTGTACGGCCAAAATGGTGACGATATCATTGAAGGTGGCGAAGGTAACGACCAAATCTTTGGTGGTCCAGGTAAAGACGAGCTTTATGGTGGTGCTGGTGATGACTATTTAGATGGCGGCCCTGGCAGCGATGTGAAAATCGATGGTGGTACAGGTGTTGATGAATACCGTGGTAGTGCGGGTGACGATGTCTTCGTCTTCGGTGAAGATGACTTTGTTGGCCTGACAACCACGAACTCTGCGGGCACTGTGATCAACAAGTCCATGTATAACGCTGACAATGGCTTCGACCAAATGTTGGTTACCGGCGATGCAAACGTCGATTTTACCGGTGTTTCCTACCAGTCTGACTCGTCGATCACGGGTAACGTGATGGCACAAATTGAAGCAGTCATTGGTGACGAAGGTGATCAAGTTATCACTATCAACCCAAATGAAATCTGGTCTCAATCTGACGCACCATTTGGTGAAGACTTGGGTACACCAGACGATTGGGATGGCTTTATCGCGCACCTTGGTGCCGGTGATGACACTTTCAATCTTAATGGTACACCTTGGAGTTATGACGCGAATGGCACGGTGAACGCGCCAATCTCAGCCGAGATGATCAGCATTCTAGGGCTGAGTAATGCACAAGTGGGTGAATTGAATGCCTATGTCCTTACGCATGATTTCGAAGATCGTACTATCACTGTATGGACTGATGCAGAAAACGTTACCTTGAATGGTACTGATATTTTCTAGCTTTGACTGACTAGCTTGTCTTTTGCAAGCGACATAATGAAAAGGGAGGAACAATTGTGTTCCTCCCTTTTTGATCATTCACGATGGCACGGGGTATAGATACTGTCGATACCCGAATTACTATTTCAATCCATTGTCTCGTTTTCCAAATACAGCACGGTGGCGGCAACACGAGAATCAACGTTAAGTTTTTTTAGTAGGTTTTTGAGGTGAACTTTCACCGTTGCCTCTGAAATGTATAGGCTCTCAGCGATCTGTTTGTTACGAAGCCCTTTGGCGACTTGTTGCAGTATTTGTAACTCTCGCTCAGTCAGATGGGTGAGCGGGGAAGCGTTTTGTTCGTTATTAGCGAGGTTGGCTTCTACCTCCTTGCTGAACGCTTTTTTACCCGTCATGGCAACTTTCAGTTTTTCAATCAATTCTTCCGGTTCGCTGTCTTTCAGCAAATATCCATCAGCGCCAGCTTGGACAATGGCATGAATATCATTAGGGCTATCAGATACTGTCAGTATTACGATGGTTGCTGTGCAGCCTTCATACCGTAGGGCTTTCAGAGTATCCAATCCAGACAGGCCTTTCATGTTGAGGTCGAGAACAATTAAGTCGGGCTTTGATCGAGAGACTTCTGCGATGGCATCTGTTCCATTGCTTGCTTCAGACACTGTATTGAACTCAGGCTCAAACTTTAACAGTTGTGATATACCCTTTCGCATCAGTGGGTGGTCATCAACAAGCAGTACATTCCATGTATTCATAAGAACAATCTCCTAGGCGAAGTCAAATGTCAGTACAACACGGCAACCTTGTGAAGGCGCCGAAAGGATTTGGATGTTACCCCCTAGCATGTTAGAGCGCTCTTGCATGATGTTGAGACCATAGTGATTGGGTTTTTCATCAGTAGGGCAAAAGCCTATACCATCATCCATGATTTCGACATAAGCATGGTTGTCGTGTTGATGACAGCGAATCGAGATAGTACTGGCGTCGGCATGTTTAATTGCGTTAATACAAGCCTCGCGAATAATCTGCAGAAGATGCATTTGGTGCTGCACGTCCATGGAAAGTGTGTCCAATGTCGATGACATTGTGATTTCCGCGCTTGTTTGACCTTTCAACGCCATCACCATTTCGTTAAGCGCTAAGCCAAAATCACTGTGCGACAACGATAATCGAAACGCATTGAGTAGTTCTCGCAATTGATCATAAGCAATGCGCAGTTGCTCGCCGATCTCTTCGGCAATGGATTCGCATTCTTTTGCATCGGATCGTTGTAAATGCCGCTTGAGTAAACTGGTCTGAATTTTAAGGTAAGAAAGCGATTGAGCAATGGAATCGTGAAGTTCGCGCGCCAATGTCGCACGCTCTTCCATCACCGCCAAATGCATTGCTTGCTTTTGCGCATGATTGTAATGCACACCGCGCGCGAGAATGGATGCAATATTCTCGAGAAGCACTGAATCAACAACGTCATCTTTACCTTGCCACGTTAATGTTCCAAGCGCTTCGTCGTCCAAAAGCAAAGGCAGGGAGTGCCAATGTTGGTCGTCTGCCTTTCCTGCACGTATTTGCCATTCTGATTGATTGGGGCTTGTCACGGTAAGTGTCAATGCCGAGATGCCATCGGCTTGCATTGAGATATCGAGAATATTTTCGAAGCTTTGTCGTGTCAAAAGACTCGATGAAAGCTGGGTTGAGCAATCATAAAGTACGTTCAGTGAACGATTGGCTTTGGTCAATTTGTGAGTTTTTGACTCAATTCTGGATTCAAGATTGGCATAGAGTTCTTTGAGTTCACTCGCCATGATGGCAAAACTCTTTGATAGCACACCAAGTTCATTGTTTCTTGTTGGTGGTAGTGCGACGTCAAAAATTCCATTCTGAATTCGCTGGCTCGCCGTTACTAGCATGTTCAATGGCTGGACGATGCGTCGTTGTGTGTACTGAATTAAAAACAGCACCAAGGCTAAGATCACGCCCAACCCAATACTGCCAACCAGAGCCAACACTTGAAGCTTATTTTCAGAGTGCTGCTGAAGCGTAAAGACGAACTGATCAATGTCGTTGACGAATAATCCTACTTGCTCAAGGTAAAACGCTCGGTCGGGGCCTTGAAGCTCAGGACGAAGAAGTAGCCAGCGCGAAATCAATGCGTTGTAACGAGCTCGAATTTCCTGAGGAACCGCCGGATTATCGAGCAATTGAAGTTCAGGAGAGAGCAAGGATCGTTGAAAGGATTCAATGTGTTCAGGTAAGCGAGGGGAATCACGCACAATGTCATACGCAATGCGATAACTTTGCATTCGCAGTGAGCCAGAAGTGTTGATGGCCGCGGCGTCATTGAGGCTCGAAGCAAGAGAGATAATGGAGAAACCCGTGATCATCACCGCCAACAAAAGCATGGCGACCAGAGATCGCGCCACGATGGTAGTAACCGATTGTTTAACTGTTATTTCCGTTGTTTCGTTAGGCATAAAATTTCAGTGTCTGAGCGTGATGGTTTAATAATGTGACGCGAGCCATGAGCGAAAATTGATCTAGCGCAATAGACCCCTCTATATACCCCTTTAGGGGTATATAACCTATTCCTAATTATCTCTAACGTGACATCAGAAAGACGTGAAATATTGAAATTACACGTGTTATAGGTTGAAGGTTAAAATGGTAGACCAACGTCGTCGCTTCTTTTTACGAAGCGCTCAGAGTTCCCAGCAACAGCCACTACCTTGGATAAGGGACAGCGAACTGTTTACCGAGCATTGTACGCGATGTGGAGAATGCCAGCGCGCCTGCGAAGAAAATATCATTGTCTCCGGTGATGGTGGATTCCCTTCGATAGATTTCAATAAAGGAGAATGCACGTTTTGTTATGAATGCGCACAGCATTGCCCCGAACCGTTATTTCTTCCTGAAACACACCTCCCTTGGAAGCAAGTCGTCTCGATTAAAGACAGCTGCTTAGCCAAACAGAATATTGAATGTCGCAGTTGCAGCGATGCATGCGATACCCGAGCAATTCGTTTTCAACATCGATTGGGAAGTGTCGCACAACCCGAAATTCAAATTAGCGACTGTAGCGGGTGTGGCGCATGTATTGCGCCATGCCCAGTCAATGCCATCTCCATGGAGCAACACCCATGAACGAATATCACGTTACTAGCCTTGTTGTGCACGCAGCAGCAGATCAAACAGAACAAGTAAAAGTACGCATTGAGGCACTGCCGGGCACCGAAGTGCCTGCCATGAATGAGATTGGGAAATTGGTCGTGGTGGTGGAAGGGGAAAGTCGCGGCGCACTGTTGGACATTTTCGAACAAATTAAAGCGTTGCCGGGTGTCCTTGCAGCAACGTTAGTTTTTCATCAGGTTGAGAATGAATCGCCTGAAAACAAAATTGAAGGAGTCGGGTAATGACACTGACACGCAGGAAGTTTCTTAAAGCGAATGCAGCCGCAGCTGCTGCTACCGCTGCGGGCATCACCATTCCCGTTTCTGTTGCACATGCGGCGGGAAATGATGAGCAAGTTAAATGGGATAAAGCACCGTGCCGCTTTTGTGGTACAGGCTGTGGCATTCTTTTGGGGACCCAAAACGGGCGCATTGTCGCCTCACAAGGTGATCCAGAAGCGCCGGTAAACCGCGGTTTGAGCTGTGTGAAAGGGTATTTTCTTCCAAAAATCATGTATGGAAAAGACCGCCTGACTCAACCATTACTACGCAAAAAAAACGGCGTGTATGACAAAGAAGGTGAGTTCACCCCAGTCAGTTGGGATGAAGCACTGGATTTGATGGCTGAAAAATTCACGACGGCGATTCAGACAAATGGCCCGACTACGGTAGGTATGTTTGGTTCTGGCCAATGGACCGTGTGGGAAGGCTATGCAGCGTCAAAACTGATGAAAGCAGGTTTCTTGACGAACAACATTGACCCGAATGCCCGTCATTGTATGGCATCGGCGGTTGTTGGCTTCATGCGTACTTTCGGTATGGATGAACCAATGGGTTGTTATGACGACATAGAACAAGCCGATGCGTTTGTTTTGTGGGGCTCTAACATGGCAGAAATGCACCCAATCCTTTGGTCTCGCTTAGCTGATCGTCGTTTATCCGCGAATCATGTCAAAGTTGCCGTACTCTCCACCTATGAACACCGCAGTTTTGAGCTGGCTGACAATGGCATGATTTTCACGCCACAAACTGACTTGGCCATTCTTAATTACATTGCCAACTACATCATTCAAAACGACAAAGTCGATAAAGACTTTATCGCGAAGCACGTTAACTTCCGCCAAGGTGCAACAGATATTGGTTATGGCCTTCGCCCGACCAATCCGCTTGAACAGAACGCAAAAAATGCTGGCAGTGGCGCGTCAGATCCGATCGACTTCGATGCGTTTGCCAAATTTGTCGCTGATTACGACGTTGAATCTGTGTCCAAGCTGTCAGGTGTGCCCGAAGACCAACTGATTGCACTCGCAGAGCTTTATGCCGACCCGAAAGTGAACGTAGTGTCCTATTGGACGATGGGCTTTAACCAGCACACACGTGGCGTGTGGGCGAACAACCTTTGCTACAACATTCACCTTCTGACGGGTAAGATTTCTAAGCCAGGTTGTGGCCCATTCTCGCTGACAGGCCAGCCTTCTGCTTGTGGAACAGCGCGTGAAGTGGGTACGTTCTCTCACCGTCTGCCTGCTGACATGGTAGTGAATAATCCCAAGCACCGTGCATTTGCAGAAGCAAAATGGAAACTGCCGGAAGGCACGATCCCACCAAAACCCGGATATCACGCCGTGCTGCAAGATCGCATGTTGAAAGACGGCAAGCTCAACGTGTACTGGGTGATGTGTAACAACAACATGCAGGCAGGCCCAAATATCAATGAAGAGCGTTTGCCGGGTTATCGCGACCCACGCAATTTCATCATTACGTCTGACCCTTATCCAACCGTCACCGCCATGGCGTCTGATTTGATTCTGCCAACAGCGATGTGGGTAGAGAAAGAGGGCGCTTACGGTAACGCCGAACGTCGTACTCAGTTTTGGTATCAACAAGTGAAAGCGCCAGGCGAAGCAAAATCTGATTTGTGGCAATTGGTTGAGCTCTCTAAGCGCATCAAGGTTGCTGATGTTTGGCCTGCAGATTTGATTGCCAAACAACCGGATTTTCAAGATAAAACCTTGTACGACATTTTGTTTGCGAATGGACAAGTCAACCAATATGGGTTGGATGAAATTCCAGCAGACCGCCTGAATGATGACGCTCGCGATGCGGGATTCTATATCCAGAAAGGCTTGTTTGAAGAATATGCGGCATTTGGTCGCGGCAAAGCCCATGACCTTGCACCCTTTGAGGTTTACCACAAAGAGCGCGGTTTACGCTGGCCTGTGGTTGATGGCAAAGAAACGTTGTGGCGCTACGCAGAAGGGCACGACCCGTATGTGAAAGCGGGTGAAGGTTTTGCGTTCTACGGTAAGCCTGATAAAAAAGCCGTTATTTTTGCCTTGCCGTATGAACCTGCGGCAGAAGAGCCTGATGCTGACTATGACCTTTGGCTTTCCACGGGTCGTGTCTTGGAGCACTGGCACACGGGTACCATGACACGACGCGTGCCAGAGCTTTACAAGGCGTTCCCTGATGCGGTTGTCTTCATGCACCCGTTAGATGCCAAGAAGCGCGGATTGCGCCGAGGCGATGCGGTGAAAGTGATCTCACGTCGTGGTGAAGTTGCCACACACGTTGAAACTCGTGGACGTAACCGTGTTCCAGAAGGATTGGTGTTTATGCCATTTTTCGATGCAGGACAACTGGTTAATAAGCTAACACTGGATGCGACAGATCCGCTTTCGAAAGAAACGGATTATAAAAAATGTGCGGTCAAGATCGTCAAGGTTTGATCCCGCAGCCAGTGTGAAACACCCAATAACTGTGCGTGTTGCTAATAGGAACACAGCAACACGTATTAGCAGAATGATTTGATTCCGAAAGGATCCGAGCATGAAAAAGAAAATCACGTTTACGCTGTTACTTGCCGCGCTGATCAGCACAATGGCAGTCGCGCAGGTCACCTCTTTAAGAGGCGATCAAGAGATTGGTGCCAATAACGAGGTGCCAAACATTAAAACCGTTCCAAAAAATCAGGATCGCTTTGCGCTTAACTATGTGAACCAGCCACCTATGGTGCCCCATGCTGTTGATGGCTATCAGGTTAATCAGTCTAATAACGCGTGCCTGCAATGCCACGATGTCGATGTTTATCGTAAAACTGGCGCTCCACGTATTAGTCCTACGCACTTTATGGACCGAGATAATAAAGTGCTGACAGAAGTGTCTGCTCGTCGTTATTTCTGTCTACAGTGCCATGTTCCTCAGGTGCAAACTGACGTGTTGGTAGAGAACGAGTTTGTTCCTGCTGGCAAATTTGGACAGTAGGGGGAGTCGGGATGAAATTACCGGGATTTATCACTAAAGCGTGGAAATGGTTTCGAACACCAAGCCACTTTGCTATTGGCACTGTTCTCATTTTGGGCTTTGTTGCAGGCATCGTGTTCTGGGGTGGTTTTAACACGGGCATGGAGATGACCAACCGAGAAGAGTTCTGTATTGGTTGTCATGAAATGCAAGAGAACGTGTATCAAGAATACGTGGGCACCATTCACTACAGCAACCGCAGTGGCGTGAGGGCAACATGCCCAGATTGTCATGTGCCAAAAGAATGGGGGCCGAAAATGATTCGCAAAATTCAGGCAAGTAAAGAGCTCTATGCCAAAGCGTTTGGCATTGTGTCGACGCCACAGAAATTTGAAGACCACCGTTTGGAAATGGCGACACGTGAGTGGAATCGCATGGAGGCTAATAACTCACAAGAATGCCGAAACTGCCATAACTTTGAATTTATGGATTTTAGCGCGCAAAAATCAGTAGCAGCCAAAGTGCATGATAGAGCTGAAGAAGCAGGACAGACGTGTATTGATTGCCACAAAGGGATTGCGCATAAGTTACCGCGTAATCATGATGCAGGTAAAGAATTCAAATTCTCAGCCTCAGGTAACTAAATCAGTTTTGTGCCCATGTGTTGCGGTGATACGTGACGTTTAGGCATAAAGACAATGCGTATAAAGACAAGAAGGCCAGCGTTATGCTGGCCTTCTTCTTTTGGTCTTAGTTAGGCTGCGCGCTTCCAGAGTAAGTGACAGAATTTCTGCTCTGTGTCGCGACTCACCAACATGCGAACCAGCACATCATTCAATTCGTCTTCATTGGCTAAACCAATGCGAACTTCGACAAAAGTATCGCGATCAACGTCAAACCCGACGTGTTCTTCCCAATCTGCGCTGGCTTCGACCACAATGGCTGCGCCATCTTCGTCGAAACGTGCTTGATAGGCGAGAAGATCGTCATAATCTAGGTTGTCTTCAGCCATTTCATAAAAAATCTCAAAGGCAGTTTCTAGCGTTTCGTCGATAGAAAGTAGGGAAGAGTCCATGGTGATTCCTGGTTGGTATAAACAGGCGGCATTATATACCCAAGCTACCTTAAATTGAACGCGATGAGCGACGCCGAATCCCGCCTTTTGAGCCCGAATGGCGATATCTCAGTGGGATCAAAATATAGTTTCTAGTCGGGACATGATAAATATCGTCTATTTCGTGAGCTAACATCTCGTTTTTGCGGGAAATTAGTGCTGAAACTGGCTATGTTTCAAGGTGCGAAGCGTGCAAACTCGCTTTAAAATACCCACTTTAAATTGTCGTTTACGTGTCTGGTAAATGTTCAGATGAATAAGGAAAGGTACTGGTTTGTATAAGGCGAAACCCCGCAGCGGATTGTTGGCTGAAATAGATCGGAATGCTCCCCTGCAAACTGAGTATGTAGAGCCCATTGCTGCATCAGTGCGTCAAATCCGTGGCGTGCTGGGTGATACGCTTCATAGTCTTTATTTGACGGGCGATGTCGCGCAGCGTTGTGCTGGTGAGAAAGCGGATCTTTCACTGACTCTCGTGACGACACGCGCCTTGAACGTGCAAGAGTTCACGTCGCTTAATACCGTCCGCTGGCGTTTGGAGCAATCAAGTGACGCGGTAAAGCGTGTCGAATTTGATGTCGTGCCGTTCAAAGAAGTGACAACGCTTGCCAATATCTTCCGTTGGGGTTTCTTCATCAAACATTGCGCACTTTGTATCAGCGGTGACAATCTTGCAGATAGCTTTGGTCACTTTGAAGTGAGTTGGGAAGTGTCGAAAGCGATGAATGAAGATCTTGGCGTTAAGCTAAAAGAGCTTCGTAAGAAGATTGCGGTAGCGACCAAGTGGGGAGCGCAGCTTGATGCTTCAGAGGATGCCGCCAAACGACTAATAAGAGCGGCTTTCGGACTGGTTGCTTATAAGGAAAACCGCTGGGAGCAAGATCTTAATATCTGCGCTGAGTATTTTAATAAGCACTACCCAGATAAATCGGTAGAAATGGAGCGGCTTTTCTACTTGATTGAACGAAAACCCGTTAAGAAACGTGCTGTTGTTGCCTTGATGGACAGTTTTGGCCAATGGGTGCAGTCTGAATACGCCAGTATCGACCGAAAAATTGGATAATTATTCATTGGCGTGATTTCAAATAATCCGGCGTTGTGTTCATTTTAACCGGTATAACTCCTTGATATTACTCTCCAGCAGGATAGTCAATGTTACAGTTTTTAACAATTAATGAGTTAAAAATAAACAACATTGGCCTTCGTCTTGGTCATTTGCATTGCCTTGTGCGAATTATTCAAAATAAGTGACTATTTATGGTTTACATGCGCAAAGAGTTAAATTAATCTTGCGCTCAATTAGTCACATATTGTGAATATATATTTCGTTCAACGCATCGCTCAGGAAGTATTGCCATGCAGAAAACTCAAGATTTACCGACAACATCATCGTCGACACGGAACGTGTTGATGTTCCTTATTCCCTCGCTGCTTGGCGTGCTTTTGTTTATGACGCCAGTGATGATTAATGGTGGCTTCACCATTCCTATCGCAGTACTGGCTAAAACACTGCTTGGCTTACTGGGCCAAAGTGCGCCAATCGTGGTGACGTCTATTATCGTCGTGAGCGCATTAGGTTCCGTGTTGGCAGTGGCGACCAAGCCACGCTTTATCACGGAGTCAAAATTCTTATCTGGCCTATTTTTGTCTACCCCTGTTTGGCTGGTTGTGCGTTTGCTGGGCGCGACGTTTGTCTTGATGGCTTACTTTGGTGTTGGCCCAGAACACGTTACGGGCGGCGCAACAGGTGGATTTGTGTTGGGCGATCTGCTGCCAACACTGTTATCTGTGTTTGTATTCGCAGGCCTGTTCCTGCCATTGCTGACTAACTTTGGCTTACTGGAACTGATTGGTACTTTCATGACACGTATTATGCGTCCATTGTTTGGTCTGCCTGGGCGTTCAGCGGTTGATTGTGCAAGCTCTTGGCTGGGTGACGGTAGTGTCGCGATTTTGATGTCGAGTAAACAATATGAGCAAGGCTACTACACCGAGCGTGAAGCGGCGGTTGTGGGTACCACCTTCTCTGTTGTTTCAATCAGCTTTAGTTTGGTGGTTATTGCGCAGGTTGGCTTGGAGCACATGTTTGTGCCTTTCTATGCCACAGTGTGTCTTGCAGGTTTCGTTGCCGCTATTGTTGTGCCGCGACTCCCGCCGCTGTGCTGGAAAAAGAACACGCTGATCAACGGTGAAGAAAAAGGGCTTGAGCATGAAGCGCTGCCAGAAGGCGAGACCTTATTTTCTTACGGCGTTAAATCTGCAGTTAACCGCGCATCGCATATTCGCTCATTGACTGATGTTCTGAAAGAAAACGTTTAGAAAACGCAGCTGACATGGTATTCGGTGTTTTGCCTGTTGTGATGGCGATTGGTACTTCGGCGTTGATTATCGCGGAATACACGCCAGTGTTTACCATTCTAGGTATGCCATTTGTACCTTTGCTTGAGCTTCTGCAAATTCCAGAAGCGGTTGCCGCCTCAGAAACGATGCTGGTGGGCATTGCGGACATGTTTATCCCTGCGGTACTGGCAGCAAACATTGATAATGAAATGACGCGCTTTGTGGTTGCTACGCTGTCTGTCACTCAGTTGATTTACATGTCGGAAGTGGGCGCATTGCTATTGGGTAGCAAGATCCCCGTTAAAGTGTGGGAACTGGTGATGATATTCATCCTGCGTACGCTAGTAACACTGCCTGTTATTGCCGGTGTGGCGCATTTGGTTTTCTAAACGGTCAGATGCCTAAATTCAGGTGTTTGCATTGAAAAAATAGCGACCAGATGGTCGCTATTTTTTTGTGTCATGTGCTCGTTCCTAGTTCCTAATTCTTTCCTGACGTAACTGGGCGAAAGCTAGTTGGTCGTTTTCTCTTTTATATCAGCTTCTAGTGTGCTTTTATCGGCCACTAATGCTTTTTTTGCCGCATCTGTTTGTGCTTCTGAGTCCTTAACCGCTTCACTTTCATCGACTGACGCTTGTTTTTTCGCCGACTTTTCCATGCCATCCATCTTCTGTTCAGCGTCTTGCATCAATACTGCTGATTCAGCCTCTGCTTCTTTTCCAAGGTTTTCGAGTTCTTGAACTCGCGCTTGCTCGACGATTTCTGCTTTTTGTCCTGCGGTCTCATCAGCAGTCGCGTAAAAAGGGAGGGCAAAAGCAATAGAGGAAACCAGCAGTAGGTTATGAGTTTTCATTCATCGTTCTCCTTAGAGAGGTTAACGTAACGTGCGGAAAAAAGGTCACTCTAAAAATACTTATCGGATCACTGATGAACGCGTCTCATCTTCGCAACTCAGAGATGGTTTATGATGTGACTATTAGACTCGACAGGCAGAGGTGTGATTAAACATTATGAAAATCATTCTATTACATGGGCTGTATATGCATGGTGTCGCCATGCTTGTTTTGGCAAAGCGATTAACTGAGTCGGGGCATCAAGTCTTCAACTTGAGTTATAAAACCATCAAGCCTGATCTGGCGCAGATGTTCACTACGATGGATGAGTTCATTGATGGTGAAGACACCGCTATTGTTGCTCATTCTATGGGCGGGGTAATGGCCAAAACCTACTTAGACGTCGACAGCCCAATGAGCCACCATGTGAAAACAGTCATCACTTTGGGAACGCCGCACAAGGGTTCCCAAGTGGCGGCATTCTTTGAAAAACATGGGGTGGGGGATGTGATGTTCCAACGTGCGGCTCAATACTTGATGCCAGATGAAACGCCTCGTTGGTCTTCGGCGGCTGCGCTTTACAGCATCGCAGGTGATTTGGCGATTGGACCCGCATCGGTTTTGCTGCGTGGTCAGAAGTCAGACGGTACTGTGTTGTTAGAAGAAACGATGATTGATGGAATGACGAGTCATGAAGTGTATCCGCTCACCCATACTTCGTTGATTTTTGCTAAACGAGTGAGTGATAGGGTGATTGAAATTTTGAAGTGACCCGCTTAGGTTGTGTTAAGCGGGTCTTTTGTTGTTGTGTCGCGTTCGATTAATTGATCGGAGTCTTCTTATTTAAGTCATTGGCATCATAAATAAAGAATAGATCGAACGGCCTAAAATTTGAGTAGGCTTTCGGATGGCGAAGCTTGCGCCCATCTCGCTACAAATGAACCGTCAGGATCGTATTCCTTTGTTTGTTTCTCCAGGTTAAAATGACGTTGACCGCGTGGGTCTGCGCCCACCCCTGCCAAGTATTGCCAGTTCCCATAGTTGGCAGCCACATCGAAATCAATAAGCTGCTGCTCGAAGTAGGCTGCGCCAAATCGCCAATCAACGCCCAACTCATTCACTAAACAACTCGCCACAATTTGTCGGCCTCGGTTTGACATATAACCGGTTTGGTTGAGCTGCCTCATACAGGCGTTCACGATAGGATATTCGGTGGTGCCTTGCTCCCATGCTTTGAATTTCTCGCAATAAAACGAAGTGAGCGGGCGTTTTTTCTTTATACCATCAAAGGCGAACATACGCGCGCCATGATAGTGCATCATCCATTGGAAATACTCTCGCCAAAGCAGTTCCGCAAACATGGACTGCGAGGATTCATCTTTGCCATGACGATATTCATAATTGTCGAGTTCTGCGACGACCATTCGAGCAGAGATAGACCCATTCGCAAGCCAAGCAGACAACCGAGAAGAAAATTGCCAGCCATCAAAGCCATTTCGTGTTTTCTTATAATTTTTTAGCCCCTGTGACTTCCAAAAAAACTGATTGAGTTGCACAAGCGCGGAATCCTCGCCGCCGTGGTAAGGCGTCAGGTCATAAACAAATTCTTGCCCTCCCCATATGTCGCGACGCTCTTGAATGGCCGCAGGTAAAGAATCCGGTGCGCTTATAGGTATGCAGGGTAGTGTGTTCTGCTGCTCAATATGCTTGCGGAACTGGGTGAAGCTCTGAGGGAATGTTGATTGCTCAAACGGTAATTGGTTACGAAGAAAAAGGGTGAAGCTCTCGCTTACACTCACTTCACACGGCAAGACACGTTTGAGATAGGCGACTTGTTGTCTTTCATAGACACCGGGGTGATCAGTCATGGCAACGTAGTTAATTTGGTGTTGTTTACACAAGGCGGGAATGATTTCCAAAGGGTTGCCCACTTTAACCACAAGGCGTTGTTTTCGTTTTTTGAGTTCTCTTTCTAACGCTCGCAGTGATTGGTACAAAAACTCTTCTCTGAATCGACCAAGATGTCGAGATTGATGACGTGTGGGTTTTAACCATGCGGGGTCTATGACATAAACCATGAGGGCATGAGTACAGCGCCGGGAGAGTGCAACTAATGCGGGATTGTCTGCCAGTCTTAAATCATGTCTAAACCAAATGAGCCCTTTCATGTCGTCTCTCCTTAAAAACGATGATGTTTCGCGAACAAGTTTGGCGTGATTTTCGGTTTGCTGATACACCTCCTTTATAGAGTGGGACGCACCATGTGTAGGTGAAAGGTCAAATTGATATAGACAGTCCATAGTTGTGAGAAAACCGTCTCATCCATAAAGCGTAGCGCAGCATGAGCAAAATCAAGCGTGGCAGGAAATGAAATGTGTGCGAGATCAACTTGATGACAGATAGCCCGCCAAAAAAGCGTTCACAAGGCTGACGAATTGAATGAAAATTTATGTAAATGAACCTGCTTAATACTTCCTATTACTACCTTTGTCCTGCCAATGTGAATAAATATGAGTTCATGCATAAGTCTTGTGTAGACGGAGTGTCAGCCTTTTTTACGGTTTTTGACTCAATGTACTCGTCAAGGGCTTATCTGTGACGTTGGTTTCTCTACTATTGGTTGAGAAATGAGCGTCATAGAGAGAAGACCGTGAGTGACAAACAAATATCAGACTCAGTAAGAAAAGCACTGTTGGGGATTTCGGGTATCCGTGAAGAAATTGACAACCAACGCGTCTATTTCTACCAACATGGCAGGCTATTTAGCATTGTTGATAGCGATGGTTTACAGTTCGTTGTGGGCGAAGAGTGTCTAAAAGAAGCACTAAGGTTGCCAGGGGCAGAATTGGAACAGCCTGGAGGCAAACGCTGCAAGGGAGTGATTCGAGTATCAGCGGAAAGATGTACGGAAACTGATATTGATTTTTGGCTCTTGCTGGCATTGCCCACTATTCAAGGAACCATTGACCCCATTACTTTCCATTAGTGGGGTTCATGAAGAGCGCAGCATCTCTCTGGTTGGCGCTTCTCAACACAATTTGACGCAAGAAAAAAAAGGGCAATTCAGCCCATTTTTTATGTCGATTTTTCCGTGTTTTTTATTCAAGAAGACGTATAAATCGTCCACTTTTTAATCACGCTTTTTTGCTTGTTAACCACACTCGCAGTGACGCGTCGACTCAGTATCTCTGTCTGTTTTTTAGATGTCGTCACAACAGGATCAGATTCGCCAAAACCCATGATCTGAACCCTGTTTGGTGCAATCCCCTTACGCAATAACGCTTTTTCGACCACTTGCGCTCGCAGTTTTGACAGCGCGAGGTTTAACTCCGTACTGCCAACGGGACTGGCATAGCCTTTAAGTTGCACTTTAGTTTGCGGAAATTTATTCATAAACCGTGCGAGATCATCCACTTCACTTCGGAAACTGGGCGGGATTTTAACGGAGTTATTGGCGAAGAGAATATGAAGGTCATCTCTGGCGACTGTTTCCAGTACTTCAGAGCATCCGTTGTTATCGATTACGGCATTGTAGGGCGTGTCTGCGCATTCATCTCGCGCATTGATCACACCGTCATCGTCTGCGTCTAACAGATCGGCGTTTTGCTCAGCCACAGGCGGCTGAGCAACTGACATCGAGCAGCCTGATACCAGGCTGCTTGATGCAAAAAGAGCAAGTAGTATCCACTTAACACTGAACTTGGCCTTGGAGGGCCATACAACGTTCTTCATTGTGTTTCTCCTTCCTTACCGTAAACGGAGGTCTGCCATTCTTCTGGGGTCTCAACGCGTAGTTCAGAAAGCAACAACCCCGTTGCATTTAATACGCGATACTTCGCGAAGATGCCCGCATAGGTGGCATCAATATAAGATTTCCTTGCATCGAAAAGCTCATTTTCAGTGTTCAGCAGATCAAGTAACGTGCGACGACCAATAAGGTATTGCTTCTCATAGGCTTGAAGCGTTTTGGCTGACGCATCTACGTGCTGCTCCAAAAATTGCGTTTGGCTTTCAGCAAGGTGTTTGGCTGTCCATGCAAGGCGCGTGCTTTCATTCAATAAACGGTGAGCGTTATTGCGAATGTTTTTGGCCTTGTTCACTTGATAGGCAGCACTGCGTGATTCAGCCGCATCGCTTCCGCCGTTAAACAGGTTATAGCGCATACGCAGCATGGCTTGGAACTCGTCAGTATCACCAGGCGTACCATCCAACTCTTCGCCCCATTCCTGTGATGCTTCAATGGAAAAAGTGGGATAGAAGTCGCCTTTGGCCTGCTCATACTGGAATCTCGCCGCGTCGACATCATTGAGCGCGACTTGAATCACTGGGTTATTGTCTTTTGCGATGGTCAGCGCTTCGACCAGCGAAGGTGGAATGTACAAGGCATCCACTTCTGGCGTCACCAAGGCTCTCGGCGTTTCGCCCACAATGCGTTCAAACTCAATGATCTTGTCTTCATGATTGCTCTGCGCATTCAGTAAATTGGTGTGCGCTTGCGCAAGACGACCTTGAGCTTGAGATAAATCTGCCGTAGAGCTGATACCAGAATCCGTTCGACGTTTGATATCCGCGTGAAGTTTTTCATGAGTTTTCAAGTTTCGTTGTGAAAGGTCCAGAATCGCTTCCGTTCTTATCACCTCTAAATACGCTTCAGTGACACTTAGGGCTGTGTCTTGAGCGTCTGCAAGCATCTGGAAGCGCTGGGCTTCCGCTTCAGATTTTGTTCTTTTGATATCGTTGTAAGTAATGGCACCGTCCCAGATGAGCTGGCGCAAACTTAAACGAACATCACGAGGATGAAAGGTCCCTTTGGTGCTGTCGTTGTTGTAATCGGAATAACCAATACCAGCATCTACATCCACGGAAGGAAGGTAACCGCCTTGCGAGGCATCTATGTCCGCTTCGCGGCTCTTAAACTCGTTATAGGCTTCTCGAATCAACGGGTTTTGGGAAAGTGTCGCTGCCACGGCCTGCTCTAAAGACTGTGCTTGTGCTAGTTGTGGAAAGCTAAGCACCGCTGCGGCTATCAAGATAGCGTGAAGTTTATTTTTTTTTGCTTCTCCCAATGGAAAAGGTGTGTTGAAAATTCGCAGTCTATTGCGGGTGATACGTTGCTTCATGAATACTCCCTCAAAGCGATGTAGACCGTTTGTAACTCATAATGAAAGGGCCAAAATAAACGGCGATGGGCAAATGTCGCGGCGAATGCATTTACCAAGAAGACAGGTATCCAATTCCTACATTGAATGAGCACCACGGTTGCTCGAATCGATTGGTTGTCTTCACCATCACAAACAGCGAGAAACCCTTGGTTTACCCGCAAATTCAAAAGTAGGGCAAGTTGAGGAAGATTTGACCCCCAAGCACACGCTTTATCGCGTTTCTATTGCAAATGAGACAGGTAGAGGTAAGTAACTAGCGACCAAACTTACCTAAGTACAGAAATTTCGTGAAGTCAGCCAATAATCAACGGGCCAAGCGTCCAGATGTTGATCGCTGACCTCTTGTTGTCGTTTCAGTATGTCTTTGCGTATCCCTGATTCTTTATAAGGTTAAATTGCGCATTTTGAGAGGCTGAGATGCAAGGGTTTCAATGTGTGAGTGATACGGAATGGCTGAAAAAGTAGAAGACAACACGGTTCTTGGCTCGAACGCGTCAAATGCCCAACTTTCTGTAACCGGTGGTCAGGTTTATGTCATTAGAGAAGACGTTGCCACTCCGGTTCCATTTGCTCAATCAGTGAAGCCAGACGATCTCATTGTCGCAGGGGCGGGAGCGTCGTATGTCGTGATGGTAAAGGGTGAACCCGTGCTGGTTCATGAGCCCTGTGCAACCTGTATTCAAATCCGAGACGAAGGCATTGAAGTCATAGGTTTAATCGGGAATGTCGACATTCAACAGAACGTACAAGCCATTACCTTATTAGAAGATGAAATTGCCGCGCTACAAAAAGCCATTGTCACAGGAACCGACCCAACAGAAGTGTTTGAAGAGCCCGCCACTGGCGTGACTGGATTGAGTTCGTCGATATCTGGATTTGCTGTCATTCAATACGACTATACGAGCGTTTTGCCTGAAGCGGGATTTACGACTAGTTATACCTCGCCAGTGCCAATACTTGAGCAGGAAGATGATTTCGCCCTTATTCCGGCTCTGGGTGGAGAAACCCTCGATCTTACGCTGGTCGAAGGTGATTTGGCTCCGCAAGCGGGCGATCAAGCGTATCCCATAACAACCATTTCTTCAGTGCTTATCCCTGCGAGCTCGCTGGCGTTAGATGCAGATAGTTTTGTGATTGAACCAACGTTGCTCTCGGCACTGCTTGCAGAACTCACGGCAGACACTAAAAGCGGTGGGCAAGCGCTGATTTATAATGTGTCAGACGATGGCAAAGTCATCACAGGTAAGATCGGAAATGAAACCATTCTCACGATTTCTGTGGATGGCGAAGCGGCAGGCCGCGGCGTTGAGTTGACGGTCACGGTCACACTCAATGGGCCATTAGATCATCGTTCAGGTGACACCAGTGGGTTGGTCACGGTCAGCCGTGAAGCGATTGACATTGCGCTTGCCGTGCAAGGGCAAGATACCAGTGGTAACCCACTAGATAGACCTATTGATATCAATATCGCCATTCTCGACGGTGCCGCCCCGACCGTTAACCCGCAGAATATTACGCATAACGAAAATATTCTGGATTATGTGTCAGAGCCTATCCCGCTCAATGTCGGCGTAAATAGTGATTTACTCGAGTCAGTGCGTTTTGTCTCTACGCCCGCGCTGGTGGCGCAGCTTGAGAGCATCACCAGTAATGGCGCAGCGACCGTGTATTCCATTAGTGGTGATGAAATCTTAGTGTCACTGGCGTCTGACTCAACAGTCACGGTATTTGCCATCAATTTGGTCGAATTATCCCCTTCAACTGATTCAACGGAAGACCGTGGGGAAGGTGTCGCTGGGTCGTATGGCTATGTCCTGACTCAAAATGCCTCTATCGACCAAAAACGGGGGACTGACACTGAAACCGTGCCTGTGACCGTGGTTGCCATTGACCAAGATGGTGATTCGGTGACTGGCCAGTTTAAAGTGAACTTGGTTGATGGCGACAACGCCAGGGGTGATTCAGCAGAAATCACGGGCGGCTATAAGGTGATTGAAGGCATTTCTGGCGATGTGGCCCAAACTGCCAAAGGGGAAATTACGATAAACGCCGCTTCTGACAAGCTGTTATCGGACACTTTATTTATTTCAAACTTGGATGATAACAATGGCATTCCGGGCTTGATCGCCGAATTAAATCAGCTCACGTCAAATGGCGAATCGATCAGCTTTTCGATTCAAAGTGGCACGGGTTCAAATGTGGTGGAGCTGCTGGGCACCAAGGCCGATGGCACAGAGGTCATTCGCCTGACGTTGACAGCAACAAAAGCGTCAGGGGCGGGGGCAACGGGCGTAAATATTGCCTCAAGCTTTGAATTATACGAGCCGTTGGATGAAACAAATCAGGCGCTGTTCAGCAGCAACCGCTGGGTGAGGCTCGTCAGTAATCGAGATGATGACAAAGAGGTAGAATCATTCCAAATCCAAGTCGAGTTACAGATACGTGATTCTGATAATGACTTACTTGATGCGCCAATTTCGGTGACGTATGCGGTGCAAGATGGCGTAGGGCCTGTTATTCGGGTCAATGATGTGACCATCGACGATCCCGGCTTTGGCGCACCTGCGAATGAAGCCATTGGCAGCTTGGGCTTGGAAACAGGTAGTGACAATATTACATCTGTGGTTTGGGATCTAACGGACGCATTTTTTGCCAGTATTGAGGCGCTGAAAAGTGATGGGAATGCCCTCAAACTTCTATCCAATGTGGGTGAAATTAACGGTACGTCGAATCCGATCGCGGTGGGGTATGTCGACGTAAGCGGCAATACCATTACGGTGCTGTCGATTGCTCTGACACCCGCCTCAAGTGAATATGTAGTGACACTGTCACATGCCATTGACCAACCAGACAGTGAGGCTATCACGCTCGCGCTGGGCGTAAAGGTAACGGACTCTGATGACGACAGCACCTCTAGTGCTTTCAATGTCACCATCAAAGATGGACCAGCCCCAAGTGTTGATCCGGTTGATGCTAGCTTGACGGATCCCGTCATTGGCCAACTGAGTGAACAGACAAACCTCAGCTTGGGGTTAACTCAAGGCTCTGACGCAGTGAAATCCATCGTGTTCACTGCATCACCCGCACTCGACACTGCTCTCGCCAATATCACCAGCAGCGGATACAAAACCACTTACCAACCCGATCCGCTGTCATCCGTGACGGACACGATTAACATCGTGTTGGACGACCCTGCGCTATCTGCCACATCTAAACCTGCGAATGGTGCACAAGTATTGACGATAAAGCTCGACGTGGATACAGAGGGTAATCCAACCGGCAGCTACACAGTGACGCAGTATGCCGCGGTTGATGAAAGTTCCGCGCCATTGGTCTTGCCAATTGGGGTGAAAGTCGTGGATACCGATGGGGATGAAGCTACCGGTCAATTTACTATCACGCTTAACGACGATGATGACACGCCTTCGATTGTCGGTGTTGGTGAAACGATATCTCTGACAGAGCCGGATCTAACGCCGACGGGAAGCCAAACAGGCTATCCCGAATCGTCATCAGGTACAGCGTTTATAAGGGCGATAACCGACAGGCTGCTACCATCAGAGGTGCGTATAGATAGCACGGTAGTGACGGCACTCTTGACGGATCTCAATGCCGTACTGACCAGCGGCGGTGAGCCTGTTGTGTTCACCTATGACGACACAACGGGAACATTGACGGGTAAGGTGAGTAACGAATTGGTTATGACACTGTCACTGTCTGCCGTGCAAAATGCAGATGGATTTGGTCTAGATATCACACCGTCACTGACGTTGCACCAACCGCTTGATCACCTCACCAGTGCGTCAAATAATACTTTGGTGACGTTTGATGGTGATGCGATTGCCATCAATGTTCAGCTCCAAGCACAAGACTCTGACGGCGACGTTCTTCCGTCTGTTGCTACGTTTGACCTTGTCATTCAAGACGGTCAACCGCCTGCGATCACTCAAGCGCCGTCATTGAGCGTGGAAGAAAGCGACATTAACGCCAGCGGCAGCTTACAAACCTACAACCGACCAGGCACGACACCTGGAGGAGTCGGTGATGACCAAGATACCGCAGCAGGTAAACTGGTGATTGATTCTGGTAGTGATGCCATCAAAGATGTTTCACTTGATTTGTCAGCGTTTGCTTCGGTGAACAGCAACAACAGCCAGAACTCATCAGGCAATAGCATTCCCTTAAGCTCTCATGGCGAAGCTGTCACACTCGAACTCACCAAAAACACTGAGGGCACTAAGGTCTATACCGGCATGGCGGAAGAAAGTCGCCCCGTTTTCACGCTCACCGTTCTTGCCGATGGTACATATACATTCGCTTTACTTGGTGCGCTTGATCACCCGCGAGGGGATGATAAAAACAGCTTGGGCATTAACTTTCCCATTGTCGTTACTGATAGTGATGGTGACACCGCAACAAGCAATATTACTGTGAATGTGCTCGACGATGTGCCGTTCTCGCTCGAAACAGACGGTGTTGGTGTTGGCGGGGGAAGCGTCACTGCGGTGGAAGGAGAGTCGTCTTCTCGAGTGACAATTATGCCGTCACGTAATCGTGGCGCCGATGATGCGGCGATCAAATCGGTCACCATCAATGGCGAACAGCATGAGCTGACACAGGGGCTCAATAATCACTTTACCGTCACCCAAGGCCCTGGAGGCCAGGTGCTTGGTATGTTGTTAATACAAAGCAGTGGCAACATTCAATTTACTGCCGCTGAAAACGTTGACCATAGCGGTTCGACGAACAATAGAATCACTGAAACCTTTAGCTATGAAATATTAGATGGTGATGGCGATATCGTTGTGGGTTCAACTGAAATTGTGATCGTTGATAGCTCACCGGTACTGATCGTCAACAACGCGGCGGGCATTGAAGATCAGGGTCGCGAGGGCGACCCAAATGATGATGTTGTCTCGAACCCTGCCGATGGTATTCCTATCGCCATGACCATCAATTCGGGAGATAGCGATCAAGGTGAATCAGTTTTTCGTGTTGTTGTTACCCTACCTGCCAATGCACACGGCACGTTCTACGCTAACGGTGCCGTGCTAGCAATTACCGACAATCAAGTGGTGTTACCCGCCAATTTGTTTTCTCCAAATGCACAGAATCAACTTTGGACGTTGCAAGGCGTCACTTTCGTACCTGACCAAGATTACTCAGCATCTTCAGGTGTGCCGACGTTTTCTGCGACAGGTTATGTCACTAACACTGATGGCTCAGAACGGCAGTTGGGCACGCAAACATTCACTATCACCGTGGAAGGTATTGCCGATGTGCCGCAGTGGGATGACAGCACCGTGTTTTACTACAACATTGACGAGGATAGCGATGGCGCAGCGTTAGATCTTGCCGCGGAACTGCAAGATAACGATGGATCGGAAACGTTAAGTTATATCCTTACCCTTCAAAGCGGTAGCGGGACTTTGGTGTTAAATGACGAGACCTTGACGCCAACTAACGGCCAGTACGTGGTAGCGTCATCTGACATTAATGATGTGGTTGTTAAACCCGATGCGAATTTCTCCGGTGATCTGACGTTAACCGTCACGGCGCAAAGCAAAGAAACCGCCAATTTTGTTTCGGGCGAGCAAACCGCAGATTCAGTTACCCGCACGATTACTGTTGCGGTCAATCCTGTTGCTGATACCACCACCTTGAAAGTCACGCGAGTCAGCGGTGAAGAAGACGAATTGATCAATTTGTCATCTCATATCAGCTTGACCGACACCGCAGACCTGGACGGCTCCGAAGCCTTATTTGTGCGGATCAGTAATGTGCCTCTTGGGGCTAAGCTGCTCCTTGCTGACAACAGCGAAGTGCCTGCAGTGGGAGGCGTATATGAAGTGGCTTACAGCGACATTGGCGGTTTACGCTTGCAGCCGCCACCGCAGAGTAACGTTGATTTCTCGCTGACAGTGACTGGCGTGGTTAAAGACTCTGCCGTTATCTCTAATGCGCAAGGGGTCAGCAGTACCGTTACCCAAGAATTCGAAACCAATCCCAAAACATTGCCAATCGGGTTGAAAGGGGTGGCTGATGTACCTGTTATCAGTGCAGACCTAGGCGATATTTGGCAGCCGATTATCGAGAACGGCGTTGATACAGGCATTGAGACCACCATTGATGAAGACAGCTCCGTGGCTTTGTCTTTCCAACTGAAATCAGGTGAAGAAGGCACGGCATTGCCTGGTGACAATTCTGAGACGCTAACGACGCTGGTAACCAATATCCCGAAAGGTGTCACGCTGCTTGATACCAACGACAATGCGATTAATCTTGTCTACGCAGGTATTGGCGCAAACGGTGAGGCGCAATATCAAGCCAAAGTGGATGGCCTGTCGGACATCAAACTTGTGCCGCCACTTGGCAGCACTGAAGACATTACGTTAACTGTGACTGTGATTGTCACCGAAGATGACGGTGATTCGCTGACCGTCAATAAAGAAGTCCTGGTTCATATTGAACCCAAGATTGATGCGGTCGATTACACCTTGAACAGCCGTGGAAGTGAAGATCAAGATGTGGTCGTTAATTGGCGCCCCGGCACGGATCAAGGTTACACGGACAACAATGAGACGATCACCGCCATCACATTTAACATGGCGACAGATGCAATTTCTGCCGGATATACCCTGACCATTTCAGGGGAATCGTCACCGCTGACGTTCTCGAATGGCAGTGTGGTATTGACGGCGTCTCAAATGACCGCGTTGCTCAATGGTGCCAATCTTTTGCTTCGGGCGCCAGAGAACGTCGATCAGGACGAAAACATCGATCTCTCTGTGAGGCTTACTGTCGTACAAACTGATACGGATTCGAGCGCCACAGACACGGCAGTCATCACAGGCACCCTCGATGTTCGTATTATCGCGGCGGTGGAGGGGGACGGAAAAGTCGAGCTACTGAATAGTTCGAATCAGCCCGTTAGCACTGTGGATGGCGATGGCAGCGGCACTATTTCCTTAGCGTCGGCGGATCATCGTTTGGCGTTTGTTACCCCAGAAGGAATAAATACCGACGGCAGCAGTGCTGAAATCATTACGCAGGTGGTGATTAGCTTTGTAGCGGATGCTAATGGCACGCCGCTGACGGGAGCCGATCAATCCTATTTTGATCAGTTCTACATCGAGGGAGGGATCAACAATGGTGATGGTAGCTGGACAGTGCCTCAAAGTGCATTAGATTCATTGACGATATCCACGACTAAGCCCATCACCGAGCCTGTATTCATTAAAATATCTGCCTTAGTGCAAGATCAAGGTGATGCGGGTGAAGGGGATGCCAGTGGTCAGGTGGAACAAGCGCCACTGATCCTCGAATTAGATTTCGTAGGAAGTGTTAGTAGCACTCAAGAAGCAGGGGCTGTCACGGTCGAAACCCAAGATATCACCGGCGTAGAAGATACCGCACTGAATTTAGGCACCCAGTTGGACGGTTTAATAAAGGTTGATCCCGCGAACGCGAGTTCGGACGAGTTAACCATAGTGATCAACAGCGCATCGTTGTCAGCAATTGGCGCTAGCGTGTCGGGCATGGAATTCAACTACGAGACCAGTGAATACGTCGCCAAAGTCAATGTGTCTGCAGACGGCTCGGTCGATCTATCCGGTATCACCTTAACGATGCCAAAACACTTTGCGGGAGATTTTTTGTTGCCTGTGAAGCTTGTGACAACCGATCAAGTGAGTGGCGACACCAAGGAAACAGATACCACATTGTCTGTTTTGATAGCCCCAGTTGTGGATGGTATTTCTACCACCGTCACGGTAGTTGAAACCAATGGTTTAAACAGCGATGAACAACCTGTCGATGATGAGGCAGAGTGGGTGCCAGTCGCCAATAAAGCGTTGGAAGATGGCATTATAGAACTGGATCTCAGCGCGAAATTGGTGGATACCGACACTGCGGCAAGTTCCGGTGTCGAAAGCATTACCTCAGTAACACTCATCGTTGATAGCGCAGTGGGCTTTTTTGTGGATGCCAATGGAGAAAACCCGCAAAGCAGCATCACAATAAGTGCCGCCGAACTTGGCAGTATTCACTTCAAACCCGTGGAAAATTACAGCGGCCCCGTCACGCTAGATGTGAAAACTACGGTGGTTGATACTGCCGTCAACGATGATACAGGCAAGCCCAATTCAACGGCCACAAACACACTATCCACTGACGTGTCATTTGATGTATTACCTGTCAATGATCCCATCATGTTTAGCGGTAATACTCAGCCTATTACAGGTACGGAAGACGAACATATTGCCTTGACGGGAGTGACGGCGACCTTAAAAGACATTGATGGCTCGGAAGAAATCGTCTCCGCAAAAATCTCCGGTGTGCCGGATGATTTCCAACTGGTTTCGACGGGTAGCCAACTCGTGCAAAGCAGTGGTAACGGAAATTGGAGCATCAGTGTTCCAGCAGGCAGTGAATCGCTTAATCTTGATGATATCTCTTTTATTCCACCTGAAAATTTCAGCGGTACCATGACGGTCGAACTGGTGGTTTACGCCAAAGAAAAAGCACTGACAACGCCAGTGCAATACACAACAAGTGTCACTGTGGTGGTGGATCCCATCGGCGACGGTGTGGACACTGACATTGTCACCTCAGTATCCGGCACTGAGGATGAAAACATCACGTTGTCCCTCGACATCAGTGTGATTGACAACAAACTCACTTACGACGGGTCAGGTTTGTCGGTTACGGAAAATGCCCCTGAGAATATCAAGGTGGTGTTAACCAATGTGCCTGATAGCTCAACCATTAGTTTCCCTCCTGGTGTGACGTCTGACAGTTCTGTCGAGAAACAGTCTGACGGTAGTTGGATTGTGATTGCAGAGCAAACCACGCTTTCATCGCTCATTTTCACGCCCGGTGATGCCAATGAGCTCAATTGGGACGGCAAGCTCAATGTGTCTGTTCGTGCAGTGGATAATGGCGTTGAAGCAGAAAGTTCGTTGTGGGTAAATCAAATCATTGATGTGACCGTGTCGCCTGTCAACGATGCCCCAGATCTGACGGTGCCTGCCACAGCACTGAATACCGAAGAAGAAGCCGTGCTTCTGATTGAATCCATTCAAGTAAAAGATGTCGACGCGAAAGACGCCAGTGGTGGCGTTATCACTGTGCGTTTGAGTGCAGTAGATGGCACGATCAATATCTCCAGTGCATCTCCATTGCCTTCTGGCATTACTGTCTCTGGTACTGGGACAAACACCATGACGCTTGAAGGTGATTTAGACAAGATCAATACGCTGTTGGCATCGGGCGTGACCTATACGGGGATAACCAATTTTTCTGGACAAGACACCATCACTGTGACGGTGAATGACAATGGCAACACAGGCTCGGGTGGCGCGCTGACAGACAGTGAATCAATCACGGTTAATGTCGCGCCCAAACCCGATGTGCCCACGTTATTGTTGAATTCGGCACAAACCGCTTCCGTTGGAGGGAGCATATCAGCGGTTATTCCTTTGCTGGGCTTGGCTGCAGCGTTGACTGATCCATCCGAAACATTGTCAGTGCAAATCCGAAATATTCCCGCTTCGCTCGCGTTTGTGGATGCAGACGGTAATTCTGTCGGTACAGGGCCTACGGGCGGTGTACTGACGATCACGCCTGCCGAGTTGGCACAGCTCTATGTGACAGGCAACGCCGCCGTTACAGCGTCTGTTGAAGTGGTTGCAATTTCAACCACCACCTTGGGTGAAATCGCGCAATCTTCACCCGTCACGTTGGCAATAAACGTGACCAATCCAGATGATGGGCCGATATCGGCGCAAGATACTGATGCAGAAAACACGGTGATATCGGGCGCAGAGGGTGCAACGCTGCAAGGTGGTGCAAACGATGACACTCTAATTGGCGGTTTGGGCGAGGACATTCTCACCGGCGGGGACGGTAACGATACCCTTTGGGGAGGAACACAAGGCGGTAGCGACAGTAACCTCGACAGGTTTACGTGGTCGAGCGCTGATTTGGGTTCGGTTGGGAATCCTGCTGTCGATACCATTGGAGACTTTAACCCTTCAACGGATGTGATCGATCTCAGTGCGGCATTGAGCGTCACTCATCTTGCGAATGTTGACGATCTCACTCAACAGCTATCGCTGACAGAAATCAACGGAAACGCACAACTCAATGTGTTAAATAGTGGCGACGTGCTTCAGGAAATTGTGTTAACCGGCGTAAATTTGGACGCATTGGTTAATGGGTCATCTTCAGGTATGTCACAGTCAGATATGCTCACAGCAGTGATCAATAGCGGGGCGCTGTATCTAGGGGACAACGTCGGCACTGGCGCTGATGATAACCTTGTCACACAATCTTCCGGTGAAAGCCTGTTTGGAATGGACGGCGATGACACGCTGCAAGCAGGACAGGGCAACGATATTCTTACCGGTGGTGAAGGGAATGACCTTTTTGTGTGGCTTGAAGCTTCACTCAGTTCGCCTGCCAATACCGATACAGTGACAGATTTGACGTTAGGTCAAGACAAGCTCGATTTAAGCCAATTACTGCCTGATTTTGGATCGTCACCGACCAGCAATGACCTGCTGCCTTACTTTGATCAAGCATCAGTTGAAAGCGATGGCACGATCAATCTTTCTGTGATTTCTGGTAGTGACACACAGAATATTGTTTTACAGAACATGGACATTTCTAGCTCAGGATTAGACCTCGTATCAGGTGCGCAAACCAGTGAGATAGTGTCTGCACTGTACGAGCAGCAAGTGTTCAAATTGGAATAGCATTGGTGGCAATTGGTTAAAATTGCTGCAAATAATTTCACCTATTGAGTCGATTGTTTTTATATTGAGACTATGCTGATAGAGAACCTTGTCTATTTGGCCTCTAAATGCATCGAGATTTGGCATGAGCACAGAACACAAAACTTCAATCTTGACTGAAAGCGGTACCAATGAGCTTGAAATTATCGAATTTCGACTCGAGAAAACCTTGCCTGATGGCACAAAGAAAGTGTGTTACTACGGAATAAATGTCGCCAAGGTTCGCGAAGTCATTCGTGTTCCAGATACGACGGATTATCCAAACGCACAACCTAATGTCCTTGGCGTATTTTCGCTGCGCGGAAAGTTGATCCCTTTGGTTGATTTAGCTGGATGGCTAGGTGTACCAACTAAAGACGAAATCGACACCAAAGTCGTGATCGTGACGGATTTCAATCGAATGTCGAATGGTTTTCTCGTCGACAGCGTCAGCCGTATTCATCGAATATCTTGGGAGGAGGTGGAATCGCCTAGTTCTTTCTTAGAAGCGTCAGACCAAGATTGTGTGGTTGCCGTGGTTCGACAGGACAGCAACCTCATCATGATTTTGGATTTCGAGAAAATCATTGCTGATATCAACCCAGAGCTCAGCATGGAAAAATACGATGTCACGCAAGACAAGCGCGTGGTTATCGATGACGCCATGGTTGCCAAACGCGAAGCCAAGACCATCATGGTGGTTGATGATTCCGCGTTTATCCGACGTTTGATCGAAAATACTCTTCGTTCAGCGGGTTACAACGTGATCACCGCAAAAGACGGGCAAGAAGCGCTAGACTCGATGATTGAATTCGTCCGCTTGTGTACTGAAGAAAACTTGCCGATCACTGAGTTTGTTGATGGCGTGGTCAGTGATGTTGAAATGCCAAAAATGGATGGCATGTATCTCGTCAAAAAATTGCGGGAAATCGAAGAATATAAGGCCATGCCGATTGTCATGTTCTCGTCACTGATGAGTGATGATAACCGCAAGAAAGCGATGGACCTTGGCGCGAACGACACCATTACCAAACCTGAAATCGGACGTATGGTTGGTTTGATGGACAGCTTTGTTTTGAAAGAATGAATCCTCGCCCTGTCAATCACGCGCGATAAGACAATAAGTACTGAGATGGCGAGTGACGAGAAAAATCGAGAATAAACAAAGAGAAAAGCGCCTTTCAAGGCGCTTTTTGTATTTCTGTTTGACGGATCCCACGGTGTCAGCCGCGCTATGCTTCGCGACGAATTAGGGGTTACCTAGCGGATTGAAAGGGTATTTTCGGTAGGTGTAAAACACCATGGCAAAGAACACTAATGCACTAGCAAGACGAATAACGACATCAAGCCCTGGCCACATCATTAAACCGCCTAAAGCAAAAGCCACAGCACGCAATGGCCAATTGATAGGACCTTCTAAATAGCCTTCTAGCCCTGCTACCAAAGCCCACGTACCAATCACTGCAAACAAGGTGACTTCAAGGACTTGTTGAAGATCGCCGGAAACGAGTGGGGTATAGGCCATCAATAGCGGCACTAAATACAGCCCTTTGGCGATTTTCCACGCTTTGAAGCCTGTCGCCATGGGTGGGGTTTTGGCGATGGTTGCCGCGGCAAACGCCGTCAAACACACTGGCGGTGTAACGTTACTGTCTTGAGATAACCAGAAAATGATCAAGTGCGCTGCCAACAATGACATACCTACCGTTGCTGCACCTAAGCCTTGTTCGAGCAAAGTGGCTTTGAAGTCATCCGGTACTTTGCCAAGTAACTCAATAGCGGCCTCAAAAGACATGGGGGCGCCCAACGCGGCAAATTGCTCTGGTGCAATCAGCATGAAAATGGTTTTCGCTTCTTCGGGTAACTGACCGGTGGTCAGAAGCTCCATTAATTGTTGTTCCGCAATCAAACCATAAATGGCAGGTGCAGAAAGGGTGCCAAGAACAATATACGAGGCCGTCACAGGTAAACCCATACCGAGTATCAGCGATGCAAGGGCCACCAATACCAGCATCATAAACAAGCTACCGTTGGCCCAGTCGTTAATCATGATGGAAAAGGTATTGCCGATCCCCGTGGTGCTGATGACATTCACCACCAAGCCAATGCCCGTCAGCAATACCGCTGTGGTGGCCATGTTTCGTGCGCCTTGCGCTAACGCATCAAAAATATCTGCAATCCCCATACGATTCGGAGAAAGCCAAGAAGCAACCACCACTGAAATGATCGAAATACCTGCTGCATAAGTTGGCGTAAAATCTTGAACTAAGAGCGTGACCAATACCACCAAGGGGATCAGATAATGCCAGCCTGAGGCCAGCACTGACAACATAGATTGGGTTTCCGTTTCGACATGATGTACGCCTGAACGCTTGGCTTCAACGCGCACAAAGAAAGCTACCGAGAGAAAGTAAATCAGCGCAGGTGCAAACGACACAGCAATGATTTCCACGTACGGTATTTGTGTGTAAGACGCCATAATAAAAGCGCCTGCACCCATGACGGGAGGCATCAATTGCCCACCCGTGGAAGCTGCTGCTTCAACCCCAGCGGCGAACTTTGGCGGAAACCCCGCTTTCTTCATGAGAGGTATGGTAATGACACCCGTCGAGACTGTGTTTGCCACACTCGACCCTGATACAGAACCCATTAATCCTGAGCCGAGTACAGCGACGAAACCGGGACCCCCAATGATTTTCCCTGCCGCTGCACGGGAAATATTGATGATGTAGTCGCCTGCACCTGATTTTACTAAAAACGCGCCAAATAGAATGAACATGAAGACATAACTCCATGATATTCGAGATATGGGGCCAAACATGCCCTCTGAACTATAGAAAGCCCGGTACAGAACGGTCTCAGCCGACAAGCCGGGGAAGGAAAAAATGCCGTCAATCCAGCTTCCCCACCAAACCACGTAAGTCAGTGCCACCAAAATCAGGCAGGGGATAAACCAACCCATGGTGCGCCGGATAAGTTCTAGCGCGATCAAAATCGCAATGATTGAAAACACCCAATCAGAAGTCACAAAGGTAACGCCGCGTTCGTATAAGGCGTCTTCGCTAAAAATGATATAAATCAGGCAAGCAATTGCGGCGATAGCAATCCCAATGTCGATAGCCAATGCGAACTTACTTTTGCGCCATTTCGCCGCCGCTGGGTAGGTAAGGGCACACATAGCAGAAAAGCCCGCAAAGTGTGCGGCAGAAACCCAAAGCTCCGGCAGCGTGGCGAGCGTGTTAAACCAAATATGAACCAGTGAAAGCACAATCCCCAGCACGGTGACACATCGTGTCAGAAGTGGAAAATCGGTGCGCTGAGTGAGCTCAAATTGCGATAGAGAACTCTCGAGTTCTGATGAAGTGCTGGAGTCGGAAGAATGGTTAGTCATGTTCCCTCAAACGTGCTGATGATCTGCACGACGTCCTTTGGAGTGGAAGTGTGTTGAGCAATGCTTTGTTAACCCCAAGAGAATAGCGATACAAACTTAGGAACAAAGCGATATAAACCTAGGTACAGAGCGTTAACGGCGATAAATAAAGGCGGTAAAGGCGCGCTGACCGAGAGGCCAGCGCGCAAGACTTAGTTTGCGATCAACTGCGCAGGAATAGTCAGCCCTTGTTCTTTGTAGTAACGCGCTGCACCAGGGTGGAGCGGCACAGGCAGGCCATCAATGGATTTTTGCAAAGACATGGCTTTGGTTGCTTTATGAATACCGTTCAAAAACGCGAGGTTTTCGTAAATGGTTTTCGTCAGCAAGTAAACGTCTTCATCACTGATGTCACTGCGAACAGCAAGGAAGTTAGGTTGTGCAATGGTTTCTACTGCTTTGGTTTGACCCGGATAGGTGTTCGGTTCAATCACGAAGCGTGTCCAAAGGTTATAATCACCATTAGCTTCTTTCATTTCTTCTTCGGTGAAATTCAAGATAGTGATTTTGTCACCTATTGACGCATACGCGCGAGTGACTGCGCTTACTGGCACACCCGCTGGCGTGTTCATTCCATCAACCGTACCATTTTGCATCGCATCCGCACTTGCGCCGTAGCCAAGGTAAGCGAAATCCATTTTGTCGGTATTGATATCTAGACCGCTCAGGATCTGTAAGCCTGAACCTTCTGTACCAGAGTTTTTCTTACCGATAGAGAACTTGTTGCCATCCATTGCTTTCATGTCAGCCATGGTGCCTGTTTTTGCCAAGTCGCTCAGTACCACGAAATGCTCGACGTTTTGCCACAGCATAGAGACAGAGCGCAGTTCTTTCTGTGGACCCGATTGTTTTAGCTTTCCTTCGCCATTCCAAGCCCAAGCGCCATATAAGCCTTGGAGAATGGCAAACTGTGCTTCATTCTCACGCAGAAGCTTAATGTTCTCGCCTGAACCCGCTGAACTAATCGCCGAAAGAGAGAAGTCATATTTAGGCGCGAGTTTTACTTTACTCAATGTTGCCAAGGCGACACCCACGGGGTAATACGTGCCGCCTGTTGAAGCGGTAGCCAAAATGTAGTCGCGGTCTTCTGCTGCCGCACCGTTTATTCCGGTCAACATGATGGCAGTAGATAGCGAAAGCGTTTTAATCAATGCGTTGATTTTCATACAACTCTCCAATGTAAGAAGGATCCTTGGTCTGCATACTTATCAGTGGCGATATTTATTGTGATGGCATCGCCTCTGAGAACGAGAAATAAACACCGAAATGATAGCTGAACTTGTAAAAATTTTGTTAAGTGAGTTCGTTAAACATTAGCGTCCTCTCAGTTTTCCTTCTGAAATCACTGATGCATAAGACTTTAGTCTGCACTGCGCTTTGGCTTATGATGACAGCTAACAAAGAGGGAGTTGAGGATGGCAAAGCCGAATAAAAAGCTACCCACGCGTTCGGTGGACATTGTGTGCGGCAAGTGCAAAGCGTTACTGTTTAAATACAAGAAAGGCGGCAAAGGCGCGTTAGTGAAGTGTTTTAAAGAAAGAATTGTGGTCGATTACACAACCAGCCCATGTACATGTCCAAGCTGCGACATGGTGTTTGCGCGAGAAGCATTGGTGCGCGGAACGCCAGCCTACAAGATCATCGGCAGCAAAGCAGTGTTGAAGTAGCTAAGCAAAAAGGGCAGAAGGAAATAGAGCGCAGGGCAAGATAGAGGTCGTTGGCACTGCGCAAGGGCAGTGCCAACAAAAAGCGTTTAGATACCAGCACGTTTAAACAGGCCAGCCATTAGCTTCGAGTTAGATTTCACACCCGTAGATTTAGACTTGAATTCACCTGCCAGACGCGTATCGCCAATTTCACGTGCGATATGTTGCATCGTCAAATACATGTCTTTCGCTGATTTCATGCGGTTTGAATCGTTCAGCGGTGCCAGCAGCTTCACCATCTCAGCACCAGACATTTTGTTGTCGATGGCGTGCGTTTCAATAGAAGAAAGCAGTTTATCCAAATCCACGGTGGCATCTGAGCTTTCAACGCCTTCTTTCTTCATCGCTTTCAGGTTACGGCGACGGATCTGCTTAATAATGAAAGATGGACGGCTAATCGCTTTGTAGCCCCAGAAACCTGCTGCGATAACAAGTGCGATACCGCCGACCACGTATGGCCAGATAGGGCCAGAAGATTCAGCAACGGTTTGGACTGTAGTCACTACCTCAACGGCAGTAGAAGGTACATCAGACATCTTTTTACCTTAGGGTTCTATTTGATTGGGCGTAGTGTCGCACTGTAGTACGAAAATACACTGTCGTGCTTCACATTAAAGGAAACAGGCACTGCAATGGAAGTCCGTTTGAGGGATTTTTATGCGATTCGAATGTTAACACACTGATAAGACGCAGCTTGCGTTAATTTTGAGTGAATAACGTGCGGTAAAAAATGAATGAATAAGGTTTCATCCATGTTGCTATTGAGCGTACTAATGACGACATCGGGTAGTCGTTCTTCACAAAAGCTATCGCCGACCTTCGTAAACGGAATAGCTGATCATCACCAAGTAGCCGTAACAGCGATGACTTTTGGCCGAGTGACTACTCAATGCCTCTGTCATCCAGCCATTTCTGCCAATCTCGCATTCTTGCGGTGAGGTTAGCGGAAAGTACTGCGAACTTACTGCCGAGTTTCATTCGATCGTTGGCGGTATCTTGATCACCGTCTAATGCCAGTTCTAGGATCGCGCCTGCTTCGCGATGAAAAGCGGCATGCAATTCGACGACTTCACTGAAAAAATCACTTTTCTTATGTTCTTCGTCGATACGATAGTGAAGCCATTTTCCAAATGAACAGTTAATGTCCTGTTTGACCTTGTCTGGTGTCGACTCGCACTCGCCAGTATTGATCGCAGTTCTAAGCTTTTGTTTCCATGCACCATGCGCACCCACTGCGGCATCGATTTCCATTCTAATGGACATGTACTTTTTCTCACACTTGAGGCTGTTTGTTTAAGCATAGTCGTATGACTTTGTTTTGTTTAGGATGCGGTGGCAACTAGATGCACTATAACATCAGCATCATATGTCATTAGCCCGATATAACAGCGGTGCCATATATAAGCAGCACCATTTATCAGCAGCACCATATAACATCGATACTACATGCCACCGAGGCAGATGTACTTGGTGTTGAGATACTCGTCTAGGCCTTGGCGAGCACCTTCACGGCCTATGCCCGATTGTTTCACGCCACCGAAAGGTGCAACTTCTGTCGAAATAATCCCTTCATTAACACCCACCATGCCGTAATCGAGCGCTTCTGCCACGGCGAAGATACGGTTAAAGTCTTTGCTGTAGAAGTAACTTGCCAGACCGTATTCGGTGTCATTCGCCATGTCGATCAACGAGGCATCATCGTGGAAGCGAATAACGGGCGCGATAGGACCGAAAATCTCTTCCTGAACAATGCTCATGGTGTGTTCGACGTGGGTTAAGACGGTTGGTGCGAAAAATTGCCCACCGAGATCGTCGCCACCTGCGGTGATATTCGCCCCTTGTGCCACGGCATCGTTCACTAACGTTTGTACTTTCTTCTTGGCGTTGTCATCAATCAGTGGGCCAATGGTGATGCCATCATCAAGGCCGTTGCCAACACTCAGCTTGGAGACTTCAGCGGCAAACTTGGCGACAAACTCGTCATACACAGAATCGTGAACATAGAAGCGGTTGGCGCACACACACGTTTGACCCGCGTTGCGAAACTTCGATGCGAGTGCACCTTTTACAGCAGCATCAATGTCTGCGTCATCAAACACAATAAACGGCGCATTTCCGCCCAATTCCATTGAAACGCGTTTTACGCTTTCGGCGCTTTGGCGCATCAGAATCCGACCAACGTGGGTAGAGCCGGTAAAGGATATTTTTTGAATTTTTGGGCTGCTACAAAATAGCTCACCTACCATCACGGCATCGCTGCTGGTGACAATGGCTAACAGACCCTCGGGGAGTCCGGCTTGTCGTGCTAATTCAGCCACAGCGTAGGCGCTTAATGGCGTTTGCGCGGCGGGCTTGCCAATAAAGCTGCATCCTGCGGCTAATGCTGGTGCAGCTTTTCGCGTGATCATTGCGATGGGGAAGTTCCAGGGCGTGATAGCAGCTGCGACACCGACCGGTTGGCGAATGGTCATAATGCGGCGGTCAGTCAATGGTGTTGGAATCGTTTCGCCATACGCACGCTTACCTTCTTCGGCAAACCATTGAACAAAAGATGCGCCATAGGCTACTTCACCGCGCGATTCAGCCAGCGGTTTACCTTGCTCAAGCGTCATAATACGCGCCAGGTCTTCTTGGTTATCCATGATGAGCTGATACCAGCGGGAAAGAATTTCAGCGCGCAGTTTCGCCGTGGTTTTCGCCCACGATTTCTGCGCAGTTTCGGCTTTTTCAATGACCTTTTCGATGGCTTCACGGTTGTGAGAAGGGACGTAGCCCAACACATCACCTGTCGCGGGGTTATGGACAGCTATCGCATTGTTCACGTTTTCGCACAGAGAAGAGAGTAGGGAGAGATTTTTTATCTGTTCCATCATTGGCTTCCATTGTTAAACCGAGGGTTTAAATTCTAGCCTAACTGCGTCGCAGTATCGGTGCAATAACCAACGCGAGCCTAAAACTAAAACATAAGAGGAAGGTGTAGATAATGTGAAGTGTGCAATATATCGAACGAATTGCATTTGAACGTGATGGTGCGATTGAGAACACCCGTGGTTGACGAGTAAGGTGCGGGAGATCATCAAAACAAGGCCAGCGATGTCGCTGGCCTGATTAAATTGTTCACTTATGGTTTATTTGGCGACGTTGCCTGCCACATTCATGATGTCCCACGTTCTGGCAAACGGTGGTGCATAGGCAAAATCCATCATACCAAGCTGGCTGGTGGTGACGCCCATAGTGATAGCCACAGCCATTGCGTCGATACGGTGTACCGCGCCTTTGTAACCAATCAACTGTGCGCCAAGAATGCGCTTGGTTTCCGCTTCGTAAATCAGCTTCATGTGCATATCCGACTGACCCGCACAATAATTGGTGTGGCATTTATCTTTGATAGTGAGGGTCTTCACCATGAAGCCAGCATCCGTCGCTTCGCGCTCGGATAGTCCAGTACGGCCTGCTTCTAGCCCCAATACACGCACACAACTGGTGCCGAGTGAGCCTTGGAATTGCAATGGTTCGCCATCGATTTGCGCAATGTTGTCGCCCACCAAGCGGCCTAGCTTGTTTGCGCCAGTTGCCAGCGGGATGTATTGGTTACGTTGCGAAATCGAATTCCAGATAGCGGCGCAATCGCCTGCTGACCACACATCTGGCAAGGAGGTTTTTCCTTCACGATCAACCACGATGGCGCCGTTTGGCAGGGTTTCAATGCCTGTTTCTTGCAAGAATGCAGTGTTCGGTTTCACACCAGTACACACCACCACCAGATCCGTGGCGTATTCGCCTTTGTCTGTTATCACGCCAGAGACTGCGGTATCACCTTCTATTGTCATCAGTGATTCTGACGTAAGAATTTCGACGCCCGCTTTTTCCAGCTCCGTGTGAATATGCACACTGATTTCTGCATCAAAGGCATCAGGGATTAAGCGCTCTGCGCGTTCAATCAAGCGAACCTGCTTACCTTGGTGGAGCATGGCTTCCGCCACTTCCAAACCGATAAAGCCAGAACCAATGATGGTGACGTGTTGGCAGTTAGCGTCTTGAATTGCTGCTTTTAGCGCTATGCCATCGTTCATCACGCGTAGCGTGTGTACGCCGTTTTTTTGTAGGCCTTCAACGGGCGGCAACACTTCACGAGCGCCAGTAGCGATCATTAATCTGTCGTAGTGCGTCACGAACACGTCGCCGTTATGCGAGATTTCGAGTTTTTTGACGTCAGCGTCGACCTTAGTGACGCGATGTCCCGTGTTCACCGTGATGCCACGCTCTGCGAACTGTGCTGGGGTGAATTCCGACATGTAACCGCTGTCACTAAATTCATCCGCCACGTAATAGGGCAGGCCACAAGCACCAAATGAGATGATTTCTGACGCTTCATAAACAATGATTTCAGCGCTTGGATTCACTCGACGAGCTTTGGCTGCAGCGCTCATTCCCGCGGCTTCACCGCCAATGATGATGATTTTCATGTTGCATTCCTCATGGGCATATTGCCCTGAAAACAGGAATTGGGAGCTAACGCTCCCAAAATATTATGTGACGACTAATGAGCCTATCGAGATAGCTACGCGGTAGCGTCTTCACCATCTAGGTTCAGTGGCTTGTCATCGTTGAACACGGCCATATCGGTTTGACCCATCAGTTTGCTGGTCACAGATCCTGCAGTGACAGAACCTGATACGTTAAGCGCGGTACGACCCATATCGATCAGCGGCTCGATAGAGATCAACAGACCTGCAAGCGCGACAGGGAAATCCAACGCGGATAGAACAATCAATGCGGCAAACGTTGCACCGCCACCAATGCCAGCGACACCGAACGAGCTAATGGTGATGATGGCAATCAGCGTGAAGAGAAAGCCAATATCCAGCGGGTTGATGCCCATGGTTGGCGCAATCATTACAGCAAGCATGGCGGGGTAGATACCCGCACAACCGTTTTGACCAATGGTTGAACCGAAAGAAGCGGCAAAGTTGGCGATACCATTTGGAATACCCAATGCTTTTTCTTGTGTTTGAACGTTCATCGGAATTGACGCTGCGCTGCTGCGTGATGTGAAAGCGAACGTCAGAAGAGGCATGATTTTCTTCAAGTGGCGAATCGGGTTTAGGCCGAGCATCGCGATGATCGCTAAGTGAATCGCGAACATGGTAAACAGCGCACCGTATGACGCCATAACAAAGCTTGCTAGGTTAACGATATCCGCGTAGTTAGAGCCAGAAATCACTTTGGTCATTAGCGCCAGAACACCGTAAGGCGTCAAACGCAGTACCAGTGTCACGATGCGCATAACGATAGCTTTTGCCACGCCAACGAAGCTCTCGAACGACGCAAAGACGTCTGGTTGCTTCTTCGCGATACCTGTTGCGGCTATGCCAATAAAGATAGAGAAGATAACGACTGCAATAGTGGATGTTTTACGCGAACCTGTCATATCTAGGAACGGGTTCGCAGGAAGGAATTCTAGGATCATGTTAGCGAAAGACAGGCTTTCTACGCGACCCAGATTGGTTTCTAGCGATTGACCGCGTGCGACTTCCGCCGCGCCAGCCGTTAGGCCTTCTGCAGTAAGACCAAACATCAACGACCAAGCAATACCCACAAGCGCGGCAATCATGGTGGTCACCACCAATACGCCAATGCTCATGCCACTAATCTTGCCGACAGACGAACCGCCTTTGAGCTTGAGGATGGCAGAAATGATCGACACCATCACGAGTGGGATGATGATCATTTGAAGCAGTTTCACGTAGCCTTTACCGACAATGTCGAAGTAGTCGATGCTAGTTTTAATAATGTCGGAGCCTGCACCGTAGTAAAGCTGTAATAAGCCACCAAATACGACACCTAAACCCAAACCAGCAAAAACACGTTTGGTAAACGGTACATGCTTAGCTTGTAGTGTGTACAAAAAATAGATAAGTGCGGTGAATATCGTGAGGTTCAATATAACGCTTAAGGCCATTCTTAAATCCTTAATTTCATTAGCGGGATAAATGTAAAATAAATTCGCCTTTCTTCCTATTCTTTATACTCGAAAGAATATGGAATACTCAGTGAGTGAATATCTTGCTGCTCTTCCGTCTAACCTCTGACGGTGTGCCAGTCTGAATAGCCCTTACGCTGGTTAAGGCCGCGATGATAGGGCAGTCATTCGTGCATATAAAACAAAACCATATAACTAAAAGCTATATGTTATAAAGTGAACAGCATTTGACTGTTTATAACTCAGATGTAATTTTATTATGTGCGATATTGTTATTGAATTGTTTGAAAATTTAATAGCAAAAGTAACATTGTTCGTTTGTCCGATTAATTAAAATTCTCCTAATGGTTAACGTTGTTTTTTCTTTTAGTGATAATTTTGTTTCCTAATTATTTAAGAAGGAATATACGACGGTTTTCGATTGTTTTGCGTGACGACTATCGACAATTTTCCATCCGATATGTGCATGCATTTATTTGCCTATCTTCTTTCAATGATTATCGTTTGTTTTTTCACCACCCTCACTTTCAATCTCGCATTAAATATTAATTAAATCATTAGGTTAGTGTTTGTTGAGGGTTTTGGTTTTAACCCTCTGTGTACGAAGAAAGATTACCGAATTGCGTGGTGTATCACTTACAAAATTCAATGTGATCAAGATCACCTAAACTTGCAATGTTGGGGGGGAGTTTTGAGCTAGATTGTTACTTACACCTTGCATAAAGTCGGGTGATCAGACGGCAGCTATCGATAGGCTGACGGCGAATCTATTGGTAAATAATAAAAATAATTTCGTGAGTGGCGGTGACAGTTAGAGGGTACATCTATGAAAAATTTGCGTTTATCGGCGTTAGCCGTTGTGCTAGTAAGTTCCATCACAGCATGCCAATCCACATCAGAACCTGCTCAGATAGCCAGTGAAACCAATGGGGTTTCACAACAAAGCCAAAATACGCTTCAAATCTACGAAAAAGCGAAATCGGATTACGCCCGTTGGCTAGCCAAAATGGAAGAGAGCAAGGAACTTCGGTTATACAGTAAGGATGCTGTTGAGGATTTGTTTGACGCGTGGGAAGACGCGGTTGATGTCTACGAAGATTTTGATTCAAACCCAGCCAAAGCGACAGAAAACTACTCCGTATTTTCTTCGGGTACTTATGCGCAAACTTTTGATAAACTTATGGTTAAAGTCGCGATGCTCCATGCGGAGTTATTGACCTTAAAAGAAACCGCAGACAGTTTACTGGCGGAAGCCATCGCAGAAATGGCCTATCTTGATACGATCAATGCAGACGTAGTATTTGCATCCCGTTACAGCCGGATAGCCAGAGATTATCGCGCGTTGTTTGAGTATGTGGCTGATAACGATCTCGATGATGCTCAAGTCAAACAAGTGCAGTTTTTAGATAAGGCAAAAGCGTTAGAAGTGGCCGTGGCACTACAAATCAATGTGGTTCCCTTGAATAATGAACTTGTTCTGCTGCGTAGAGAGGGCTTCAAATCTGTTGCGCCCATTAGCTATACCAAAGCTGGAGCGACGTTAGAGCAAGCTGAAGCCGTGGTAACGGCCGATCCGCGAGACATAGCGGCAATTGAAAAAGCGGTGTTGGCGGTCAAGTTTGAGATTGGTCATCTCAAGCATATTGGCTTGGAAGTGAAGCGGTTTAGAAATATCGATGACGGAAAATTTGAACCGTTGATTTTGGATCTCGAAAATCAGCTTCATCGTATTGCTCAAGCGTTTGAAAAAATTGATCTTCGTGATAAGCCGATCAAACAACAAACTGACGCGCTGGCGAGTAAGGCAGAAGCGTTAGCGCAGACATTGAACAAGACACCTGACGTCGACCCTGAATTGAAGCAATTGATGGCGAAGCTTGAGTCGGTCAATACAAATCTGTCTTTAGCGGAGCAAGACAAGGAAACCTTGTCTGCACAAGTCACCACCCTTGAAGCGAAGAAGGCGTCAGATGAAAGTTTGATTGATGACTTACGCATGGTGATCGACACCATCAAGCCTAAAGATGCTAACGCAGCCGCTGCGAGTGATCCCGTTTCTGCGCCGAGCAACGGTACTGACACATCGAGTACAGAGAAACCTAAAGTGTGAGTGTCAGCTCGATGGTAGAAGTAAAACAAGAAAGCGCCCATTGCGGCGCTTTCTTGCTTCTTAGGAACAGGTTATGAGCGGAGGTTATGGTCAGATATTTAAACCATCGGCCTCAAGCAACAAGATAATAGTGATGATTCGCTTTCTTCGCCAAAACACCGTCGTTCATCATATCTTCAAACAAAGTATCCACATCGTCCGTTGGCAGTAAGAAGTGTCTACACACCGCTTTTTTTGAGCAAGTTATCACGCCGTTTTTAACGGCCAATTCTACTCGTTGTGCCAAGGTTAAGTCAGCGTCATCTTGCTGCTTATCATTATCACTGTCCGCGTTGACTACGCTGTCGATAGCTGGCTTGTGCTCTAGATAACCCACAGGTTTACTTATGGTTTCTGGTGTAATGTCAATTTCAGCATGGTGCTGATAAAAACGACGGAAACGTGTTTCTTCACCAATCACACCAACGAAAAATGCGGCGAACAAATCAAGCAGAATAGACAAGAACACCACTAAGCCAAACTGAGCGGTTTGCTGAGAAACTTGAAACGCATTCGCAAGGCTATCAATCAAACCAATTGCGGACCCTTGCGCGACAGGAGGCAGCGAATCACGCTCTTCCGCCAAGAGGATCTGCTCTTCACGCAGGGTGTTGTTTTGTGCCTGAATGCGGCTAACGCCCGTCGCGATACGCTCCATTTGTATGTACTTTTCTGCCGCCAAGTTATTCAAGTCAATTTGCTTTTCAATGGCGTCGATCTGGCGGTTATATGCGTCGACTTTGGCTTGCTCAATCGCGATAACGCTTTGCGCTTTGTTGGTAGCACTATTAATGCCGCCAATACTGCCGCCGATCGAAATGGCGGCCAATACGAGGTAAAACACCAACGCGGTGAAAGAACCCATGTAGTTACGATGGGCACGACGTTCGCCAAATTCGTACCAAGCGTAGAATTTTCCAGCCTCAAAAATGATCGCCAACGTACCGAACAATGCTTTCATCATCGGGCTGTCATCAATCGAAAGGAAAAGCAGTAGTGAAAATACCGTTGAAGTGACCACGGCTGCGCCAGTAAAGCTGTAGACGCTGATCATGGCGAAAGGGCCTTTAGGGTAGCGATACCCGAGCATAGTTTTGTAGTGCATAGTTATCTTTCAAGTCACGGTATGAAGGGCGAGGAGGATACCCCATTGACGCTACACCTTCCGCAACTGTGACCTAACTAACAGTTTGACTGCTTGTTTCACCGCCAAATCGTTAGTGTTTTATACGATTTATACTGCGTGACGACAAACTACACGCAGAAATAGGGCTAGTAACCTTGCTCAGATTGCATCGCCCAAAGGTGTGCGGCAACTAAAGCACGCCAGGGCGAAAACGCGTTAAGCCATACCTGTGTTTCCTTTTCCGACGGTTTTTCTTCGCTGTTGAGTAAGCGTTGTAGGTTTCGGCGCACCGCCACATCGCCATGCAATGAACCATCCAGCCAGCCGAATCCCCGCAACAAGGTATAGCTGACTGTCCATGGCCCTACGCCTTTTATTGCCAGTAGTTCACGCGCGACAACCTCAGGATCTGCGGTCAACGACAAATCTAGTTCGTTGTTCACTAGCATTTGGGCAACGCGCTGGATAGTGGTTGCTTTGCTGTTGGAAAATCCGCAACGGCGATAGGTGTCAATTTCCGTGTTAGCAAGTGTCGCCGCATCGGGTGAACACCAAATGCCGCTGCTGTGTCCTCGTCCGGTTGCTTCAATGAGTCGTCGACGAATAGAAACGGCCGCTTCCACGCTGATTAACTGTCCGGTAATTGCCCATGTAATCGCTTCAAAGGGTGTTGTTGTTTGCGGAATTCGCAAACCACGATGGTGTTTCAGCAAACGCGAAATTTCAGGGTGGGTTTGATAGTGCGCTTCAAACGCGTTGATGTCTTGATTCAGGCCTAGCATGTGAGTAAGCAGAGCGGCTAGTCTGTCATGATCTAGCGAGGAAGCGGAGCTATCCGCGTCTATTTGGAGGGTTGCAGTATCTTTGTTCAAAGAGAGGCTAAGACAACAAGGAATTCCATTAATCAGCATACCTTTCCGGATCAGGTTACCTTCCACTTTTTCTGCAAGCTCGGTTTTATCTCGCTTGTGAAATGCAAGAAAATCACTGTGCCTAAAGTTACTTGGTAGTGACGTTGTCACGCTTTGAGTGGTGGTCATGAGCTTAACTCCTAGAGCAGGGTGAAAACAGCCTAAACCGGGCAATGATACAAGGCGAGATAATTCAGCCTAACGCACTATAACTGAATATAATTTGTTTAATCTCTACAAGCTTGATCACAGAAAGCGGCAAAGACGAGTTGCCAAGCACTGAGTCAGGATTGAGGGGCTTTCCCGTCATCGTTAGATCTATCAGTTTCATTGAATTAACGTAATAATCACGGCTAATTTCTTATTATTGATGAGAAATTAATTTTTTTTGACTGTTATTATTTCCGAATTCTTAACAAGCATCTAGATGTTGCTTGGGTATGTTACGACACGGAGGTTAACGATGAATTATTTCTTACTGGCATTAAAAAACTTTGCGGTATTTTCTGGTAGAGCAAGAAGGAAAGAGTACTGGATGTTTATCCTGTTCTATCTGATTTTCTCTATTGTTCTTACAATTGTTGATCAAATACTGGGGAGTGCGTTCCTCTCTTTGATATTCTCGTTGGCTTTGCTTGTCCCAAGTATCAGTCTTACCGCCAGAAGGCTTCATGATACGGGTCGAAGTGGTTGGTGGCAGTTGATTGCATTGATTCCTTTAGTTGGCGCGATTGTCATGATTGTTTTTCTCGTGCAGGACAGCAAAGAGGACAATGAATACGGTGTAAACCCAAAAGGGACTGAAGCAGGCATTACTGCTTAACAAGCCGATCTATTCGTGACAATTACAAACACTGTCGTTGCTTTTCATATGGCTTTGGCAGTGTTTTTTGTATCAAATGGATTTGTCTAACAGGTGTTTGTGATATGTGGAAAATATTACTGATTGGTTTGATGGCAGTGTATATCTCGGGTTGTGATTTTCCGTCGGAATCCATGGATAAGAAGTTCGGTGAGCAAAATTTTAGTTCTGCGATATCTTTGATTGAGTTGCATAAAGTGCGTAACGGTAGCTATCCACAACGTCTTGATGACCTGGAGTTTCTCGGAGATTGGGATGCTATTTGGCTTTCATCTGTTGATTACAAAAAAACAAAAACTGGGTATAACTTATTTGTTACCAAAGGCTGGATGTCAGAGCCTGAACTAGAATTATCGGTGAGGTTTAAGCAAGGCTTAGGCATCGAAGAATCAAACATTATCTGGGTCAACGATTAACCCCAACCGTTCATGTGGGCTCATCTCCTCAATTATTTCATGCCAATATAACGCCTTTCTGGTCGGCCAACACTGCCGTAATTCACCTGAGCTTCCAGTTCTAAAGTGCTAACCATATATTCAAGATAGCGACGAGCAGTAGTGCGGCTTGCGCCAATCAAGGTGCCGACTTCTTCGGCGTTGAGTGGTTCTTCAGAATCCGCAAATACTGCTCGAATTTTATCCAGCGTGATGACATCAATACCTTTGGGGAGTCGTAGGGAGTGTGTATTGGTTGTGCTATCTGTTGTCGGTGCAGATGTCATGCGCTGAGGCAGAAGGGTGTCGACATCCGTTTGTGCCAATGACTCCATGGCACGAAGCTTCTCTAAGTGCGCCGCGTATTGTGCTATCACTTCTTGCAGGCGCTCAAATACCAAAGGCTTGAGAATGTAGTAGAAAACGCCACTGCGCAGCGCGTCTCGCAATGTATCGACCTCTTTGGCGGCAGTGATCAAAATGACATCCGTGGCGCTGTTGTTCGCACGCAGCTTTCTCAGCAAATCTAGCCCAGTACCGTTGGGGAAATGGTTATCGAGCAGCAGTAATTCGGGTTTGAAAACGTCCACAAGGTCTGCCGCATCTTCCAATGTATGGGCGATGCCAACCAGTTCTACACCGTCTATGCGGTCTAAAAAGCGTTTTTGTATTTCTGCAATCTGAATATCGTCTTCAGCGATAACGACGCGGATGTTTTGGGCCATAGGTACAACTCATTCCTTGTTGGTCTTGCTTATTCCTGTGTACTTAAGTCTAGCTGGCGTTGGGTGTTACATACTCAAACGAATCCTGGATCTTGAGGTTACTCGGGTCTTGCTTTGGGAATGTACACCGTGAATCGACTGCCGACAGTATCTGCGGGTTCGAGCAAAATTGTGCCCCCCAGTTTCTGCAACAGCTTTTCGACGAGATGAAGCCCAAAGCCGTGGCCTTCACCTTTTTTGCTGGTGACGCCCTTACGGAAAATATTCTCTTGGTCTTTTTCCGCAATGCCAGCGCCTTCGTCTTCAATTTCAAAAATAAGGTCGTTACCTAAGTCAGTCATTGATAGTCGGACGTCGAATTTACGGTTTATTAGTGTGGCTTCAAGGGCATTGTCTATCAGATTGCCAATGATACTCACCAATTCTTCACGCGGTATGTGATCGGGGATCTCCTTCATACTGCTTTCTGGGTCAATATCTAGGTTCAAACCCAGTTCCTTGGCGCGATTGTATTTGCCCAGCATACAGCCTGCGAGGATAGGGTCGGGTACGGCCTCCACCAACAATTGAATGAGGGCTTGATGGCTTTGGCTTTCTTGTCCGATCAGCGCTAACGCTTCATCTGTGGCGCCAAGTTGAATGAGTCCGGCAATGGTGTGGAGCTTGTTGGAATACTCGTGAGATTGGCTGCGTAGCGTATCGGCATATTGCTCGATTTGGCTGAGCTTTTTACTGATAGCATCTAGTTCATCTTTACGACGGAAGCTCGATACCACACCCGTAATTTGCCCGTTTTGTAACAACGGTAGCCGGTTCACAATTAAGTTTCTGTCTTGTAGCCACACGTCTTTATCTATTTGCGGTTCGCCAGTTCGTAACACGTCCATCAGGCGGCTGTCTGGTAATACTTCTTCGATTGGACGCCCAGTCAGTTTGGTGTTGGCGTCCAGCCCGAGTGTATCAACAGCGGCACGGTTGAAAGTGGTAATGTTTCCTTGTCCATTCACGGCAATAATGCCTTCGCGAATTGATTCCAGCGTCGCGTTTTGCTCTTGGAAAAGACGCCCAATCTGCTCGGGTTCTAATCCGAAGATGGCTTTTTTGAAATGAGAGGCGAACCAAAGCCCGGTGAGCACGCTGAGCCCAAAACTGAGCAAAATGACAAGGTATAAGGTGTCGCGATAGCGGTTGATCGTATCTTCCACTGACGAGAGCATAAAGCCGACCGAGATAATGCCTACCACGTTTTCGTTGCTGCTATCAAAGATCGGCGCTTTACCGCGCACCGAAGCCCCAAGGCTGCCTGTGGCTTTTTGAATATAGGGCTTACCGTACACCAGAGCGGGTTCGTTGTAATCGCCTTCATCATCGTACATCGGTTTACCGACACGCTTCCATGAGGGGTGCGCGAGACGAATGCCGTTTCTGTCACCAATGACCACAAATCTCGCATCGTTCACTGATGCCAAATCGATAGATATCGGTTGCAACCATTCACTATCACGACTTTCTACGGCTTCAATCACATCGGGCATGGAGGCAATGGTTTTTGCCACGTGCAGCGCGCGTAGGCCAATTTGTTCATCGAGCGATTGGCTTAAATAGACAAGGGCAAAAAAGCCAATAAAGCCCGTTTGTAGAATGGCCATCATGCCGAGAATGAGCATCATGCGGGTTTTGAGTTTTAGCGAACGTAGTGAAAGCATCGGCTTTAAGGTGTCCTTAGTACAACGATGGTGCGTCGCTTTAGCGTGTAGTTTTTAGCTTGGCGCGAACCGCTATTATCTATCCTATTGAAATAGTGATTCTTTGTGGTCTGTCACGCAAGTGAACAATATGAACAAAATGTTTTTAATAGTTTAAAAAAACATTAAATCCACAAGGTTTCCAATATCGGTTCCAGCCAATAGGTTTAAGGGGTAGGACAACAATAATTATCTCGTCCAAAGGACGGAACGACACGAGGAAATACCTATGATTTCACAAATGTTCGGTAAAAAGCGCTCCTTCATCGCAGCCCTTGCGCTGACATCTGCACTGAGTGCGGGTATGGCCAATGCGGCAGTTGAAGAGATTCACTTTCTGATCCCAGGTGGAGCAGGCGGTGGTTGGGATGGTACAGCGCGTGGTACTGGCGAAGCTTTGTCAAAATCGGGTTTGGTTGAAACCGTTTCATTCGAAAACATGTCAGGTGGCGGCGGCGGTAAAGCCATTGCGCATCTTATCGAAGTTGACGGACAAGCCGACAACACACTGATGGTGAACTCGACCCCTATTGTTATCCGCTCTTTGTCGAAAGTGTTCCCTCAGTCTTTCCGCGATCTTAAGCCGATTGCTGCAACAGTGGGTGACTATGCAGCATTTGTAGTGCCCACCAGCTCAAAGTATCAAACATTCCAACAGTTAATGGATGACTACAAAGCTAACCCTCGTTCAGTGGCGGTTGCTGGCGGCTCAGCGCGCGGCAGTATGGACCACTTAGTCGCAGCCATGGCATTCAAAGCCGCTGGCGGTGATCCGAAACGTGTGAAATATGTGGCTTACGATGCAGGTGGCAAAGCGATGGCGGGCATCTTGTCTGGTGAAGCTCACGTGCTGTCCACTGGTTTCAGTGAAGCACTGGCGCTCAAAAACGCAGGTGAAGTACGCATTCTGGCAATGACAGGCGATGAGCGTTCTGCCGCGGCAGCAGATGTACCAACGTTGAAAGAGCTGGGTTATGACGCGAGCTTTATTAACTGGCGTGGATTCTTTGGTTCGCCGGGTTTGTCTGATGCAAAAGCAGACGAGTACGCAGCGGTACTGGAAAAAATGTACAGCACCGATGAATGGACAGTGGTTCGTGACCGCAATGGTTGGACAGAAGTGTTCAAGCCTCGTGCAGAGTTCACGACTTTCCTAGAAGGCCAAGAGCAACAAGTTGGCGACCTAATGCGTGAGCTGGGCTTCCTTCAATAATATAAATATTAACGGGTCGATAATATCGACCCGTTCTTAGACGTTTAAGACGGGCTCGCCCGTCTGTTGTTACATCCAAGGAGTTTTTCATGGTTGTCACTAAAGACCATATCGGTGGTCTCATTTTTCTCAGTCTTTCAGTGGCCTATGGTTATTACGCTCGCCACATCCCAATGTTGCCGGGCGATGAATACGAACCGTTTAACGCACAGACACTGCCTATTGTTCTTTCTTATATGGGCGGCTTGCTAGGTGTGCTTATGCTAGGCACGGCACGTCGTGATACGGCAAGTAAGCTGTCTTTTGCAGGTCTCGATTTCCTGCTTGTATCTAAATTGCTTCTGCTCATCGTTGCGTTTGCATTCGCACTGGAATGGATTGGTTTTGCACTTTCTACCGTTTTCTTTTTGGTGGTCGGTTACTGGATCTTAGGTGAACGACGACCTAAAACACTCTTCATTGCTTCCGTGCCGTTTGCCGTTGGCATCTGGTTTATTCTCGCCAAGCTGCTGGATATCTATCTCGCGCCGGGTCGCTTGTTCATGATGATCTTTGGAGGCCAATAATTATGTGGGACGGAATCACAACAGGGTTAAGCACCGCGATCATGCCTTTCAACATCATGATGGTGGTGGTGGGCTGTTTTGCCGGTACGTTCATTGGCATGCTGCCGGGCTTAGGCCCAATCTCAGCGGTGGCGCTGATGATCCCTATTACATATAGCTTGGACCCAGCGTCTGGCATCATTTTGATGGCAGGTGTTTACTACGGTGCGGTTTTTGGCGGTTCGACATCGTCGATTCTGATCAATGCACCGGGTTGTTCAAGCACCGTTGTTACCGCCTTTGATGGCTACCCAATGGCGCAAAAACGCCAAGCTGGTAAAGCATTGGCGCTGGCAGCGTACTCTTCATTCACTGGCGGTACGATCGGCGCCATCATTCTGCTGTTTGCAGCGCCTGCGTTAGCAACGGTGTCACTCAGTTTCCAGTCTGCCGATTACTTCGCGTTGATGGTACTGGGTTTGACCGCTGTGTCAGCCTTTGCTGGAAAAGGGCAGGTACTGAAAGCGATGGCCATGACCGTGTTCGGTTTGATGATTGCGACCGTAGGTACGGATGTTATCTCTGGTGCGCCTCGCTTTACATTTGGCAACCTCGATTTGGTTGATGGAGTCAGCTTCCTCTTGCTGGCCATGGCGACGTTCGCGCTTGCTGAAGTGGTGATGACGGTACTTAAAGGTCAGCACAAAGAAGAAGAGCCAGACATGGACATGGCGTCGCTGGGTAGCATGAAACTCAGCAAGGAAGAAATTAAAGAAGTCGCACCAACTGTCGCGCGCTCTTCTATTTTCGGCTTTATTGTCGGTGTGTTACCGGGCGCGGGGGCGACCATTGCGTCATTTCTTGCCTATGGCCTTGAACGTAACCTTGCACCGAAGCGTTTAAAAGAGCAGTTCGGTAAAGGGGCATTGCGCGGATTAGCAGCGCCGGAGTCGGCCAACAATGCCGCTTCTACAGGGTCTTTTGTGCCATTGCTCACGCTGGGTATTCCGGGTTCAGGTACAACAGCCATCATGCTGGGTGCGTTGATCGCCTATGGCATACAGCCAGGGCCACGTCTTTTCATTGATAATCCAGACGTGTTTTGGTCGGTGATCATTTCGATGTATTTCGGTAACTTGGTTTTGTTGATATTGAACTTGCCGTTGATTCCGTATATTTCGCGTTTGCTTGTTATTCCTCGTCCTATCTTGATACCCCTGATTTTGTTTTTCTCAATCACAGGCGTGTATCTGGTGAGTTTTAACACCTTTGATATCAATATGATGGTACTGATTACTGTTGTCGCGATATTCCTCAGGCTGTTGGATTTCCCCATGGCACCCATGCTGCTCGGTTTCATTCTGGGCGGGATCATGGAAAACAACCTCAGTCGGTCACTTACCATTTCTGATGGTAGCCTGAGCTTTCTGTGGGAACGTCCAATGACATTGAGCATTATCAGTATTTCAATCTTTGTGCTGATATTGCCATTGATTCGAGTGGTGCTTGAAAAAATGGGCTTCGGCGCGAAGGCTTTGGAAACTAAGGTTCAAGTCGATCGTAACGATGGTTAATTTCGGATAGTAGGCGATACGTTTCTCTACAATGCCATCTCTTAGATGGCATTTTTATTTGATCGATTATGTACAGTGTTTTATTGTTATGGGTGTTGCGTGACAAAGAAGAAGCGGTCATTGTCTAAGCATCGTGGATGTGTGACAATTTTTGACATTGCCGTGTGATTTGACCTGATTGCACTAAGCCGAAAGAACACACTCAGGGCAGCAAGGTTGCTGTTGACGAAACATGAAAGAGGATATCTAGATGAAGCGAATCCAGTGGTTTGTCTTATCAGCACTTTTGAGCCTTCCTTTGGCCGTAAATGCCGAAGAAAGTAGTTGGGACAAAGCGAAAGAATCTGCTGCAGAAGCGTGGGATTCTGCAAAAGAAGCTGGCGGAAGCGCATGGGATGCCACCAAAGAAAAAAGTGGTGAGTTACTTGATAAAGCCGAAGAAGGCAGCAGCAGTCTTTGGGACAGTACCAAAGAAAAAAGTGCAGATGTTTGGGATAAAACAAAAGAAAAAAGCGGTGAACTTGCAGAAGAAGCCAAGAAAAAAGCGGATGAAGTTCTCACCCCTGAAGACAAAGAGCCCGCTCCAATCCCAACCCCCGCACCAGTGAAACCGCTCGAGCCTGACAATGCACCAGATCTTAACCAGTCAGCCTAATGAATAACTGTTAAACATTGCGCTATAAATCAATTAACTAAAGCAGTGTCCTTGCGTTAGTTCGCTATGTGCGTTCAATTGTTAACATCCAGATTATATTTAGGGATATTTCAAGGAGATTGCTTTGTGATTAAACGTGTTGGTAACACCGTGATTCAAGACGTTCACCGCGCAACGTGTCATTGCGGTGGCGTAGAGTTGGCGCTTTCTCTTCCTAACGGCATTGATAAGCCGCGACGTTGTGATTGTTCAATATGCCGACGCAAAGGGGCGATTGTTGCATCGGTTAAACTTGATGGTATTCGTATCGTGAAAGGTGAAGCCTTGCTCAAGCTTTATCAATTCAACACCCAAACCGCAAAGCACTACTTCTGCTCAGAATGCGGGATTTATACGCACCACCAGCGTCGTTCTGACCCAACTGAATATGGTTTCAATGTGGGATGCCTTGAAGGGGTTAATCCATTTGATTTGGGCGACGTAGTGACGAATGACGGTGTAAATCACCCGGCGGACAAACCAGGCTAAATATTTTTCAGAGCAAAAAGGGTGCGAATAAATCGCCCCCTTTTTGCTCACTCACTTCTCATTCACTTTTCATCCACCTTTCAATCATTTATTGCTCGCGCTTCGTTCGATCGTATTACACGTCTTTGGCTGGCGGGAGGCTCTGACCTGATTGCATATGAAGATGTACATCTTGTTGTGGAAAAGGAATGGAAATACCTTCTTTATCAAATCGCACTTTTACTTCTCGGGTTATATCCCAGTAAACGTCCCAGTAATCATCGGTTTTGACCCAAGGGCGAACGATAAAATCGACCGATGAGCTATTCAAAACATGAAGTTTGATCATAGGCTCTGGTGCACGAAGCACAGAAGGGTGGTTGTTCACAATGTCGTTTAGCACTTCTTCAACGTGCGGGATGCTGTCGCTGTAACTCACACCAAATACCATGTCGACCCGACGTACCCGCTCATGCGTCACGTTCTTAATCACATCGCCCCAAATTTTACTATTCGGCACAATGATAATTTGGTTATCAAATGTTTTGATCGTGGTATTCACTAAACTCATGTGGCTGACCTTGCCTTCCACACCGCCAGCAGCGACAAAGTCACCCACATCGAACGGGCGGTAAATAAGTAGCATCATGCCCGCCGCGAAGTTAGATAAGGTGTCTTGCAATGCGAAACCGACAATCACACCGGCAATACCGAAACCAGTGAGTATGGGGGTTAGGTTCAGGCCGATTTGAGACAGAGCGATCAGGATACCAATAAACCAAACCGCTTTACCGGACATGGAAATGAAAAATTCCTGCATGAGCTGCGAGAATTTGAGGTTCTTTGAAACGACGGCGCGCTTAACGACTTTTCGGGTGAGTTTCGCTATCTGCCGCGCAATCAATAAGATGATCAAAAATACGATGAGTTGGAATATGTGCTGCGGTGCATTTTCTATCACCCAGTCCCATAGCTTGCTCGACCACGTTTTGACTATGGACAGCAGCACGTCGCTGCTGAGCAGGTCTTGGGTCACGTTACCCGTCACTTCAAAAAATAGGCGTTTGTATTCTGCAGTGGGTATCCCAACATTGTCCGCCAACTCAATCATGACTTTTAGGCTGCTGGTGGTGATGTCCATTCTTCGCTGGGACATGAGCTTAGAAAGTTGAATGCTGGCTTTCTCAGCTTCAGGCGCCACTTTAAGTTGAGCGTCGTCTGCACTCAGTTGTTGTCTAAGGTATTCGACATTCGCGGCGAGTTGCTCGGCTCTTTGTGTAATGACCTTGGTGAGGTTTTGCTCTTCTTGGGGCTGGAGGGCATCGAGCTTCTTGAGCCATTGAATATTCTGTGATGTTTCTTCGTACATGCTGTCGAGGTATTTACGAGATTCCTCATACTCTGCAAGTAAGGCAAACTTGTCTTCATTTTTGGCGTTATTAAGCTTTTCAGATAACTCAGCAGCACGTTGTGTCAGGTATTTAACCCCATCGTTAGCGTAGGTCTGCTGCTGCCTGATTTGTTCAACAAGAAAAGGCGTATCGATTGACCCACTTTTGACGCCATTGGCGATCAAGTCTCTCAACTGCTCGTTTTTTTGAAACATCTGTAGTTGCAGCGCGAGCTTATCATCACCGCTCACTTGTTTTTGTAGGGTAACAAGCGTGGTGAGTTCTTTATGCAGGGTGTTGATTTGGTCTTCGGCGTTTGCAGCGCGGGTTTCGCTGGCGGTTGCTGGTGCTTCGGTACTTGCTAAGGCAGGTTGAGTGAATGCAAAAAGAATCACGAACAGCGTTGCAGCAACAGAAAGGGGGACGCGTAAGTTCATTGAAACGGCTCCATCGATTCAAAGCGATTAGGTGAGAAGTATGGCATTTTGTATGCCGACTGGCATTGAATCTCCCTCTCATATTTGATTAGTTTGGATATTTGGAGCGTGATCTTGATTTGATAACGTCGCAAGGGCGCTGGGATCAAAAATCAAAGCGTCTAATCGAGAGCCATCTTCACTTTTTGTGTGCAATAGCCTGATAACCTTATGAAACATGATTGTTATTGCAGCCATGTTTCATAACCATGCACAGTTCGCGGTCGTGCTTTTTCAAAACCAATGGAAGGCAGTAAGATGCGACGAATTATTTTTAACCAAAAAGGTGGCGTGGGTAAATCAAGTATTACGGTCAATCTTGCAGCCCTCAGCGCTGCAAGTGGTAAGAAAACCCTGCTGATTGATTTAGATATTCAGGGAAACAGCAGTCACTATCTGGGCATTGATATCAACGGCAAAAATGACAGAAGCGTGGCTGATCTGTTTGATCAAACCGTTTCATGGTTTTCGGTTTCAACGCCTATCAAACAATTCCCTCAACCTACAGCGTATGAAAACCTCGATATTATTCCGTCTAGTCCACGCCTTGCGGCACTTGAGCCTGAGCTTGAACGTCGTTATAAAATATACAAACTGCGTGAAGCTTTAGATGAGCTAGAAAGTGAATACGATAGGATTTATATCGATACACCGCCCAACCTGAATTTCTACAGTAAAGCGGGCCTAATCGCTGCACACAACTTACTGATCCCATTTGATTGCGACACATTCTCGCATCAAGCACTGTTGACCTTGATGGATAACCTTGCAGAGCTTCGTAACGATCACAATCGTAAACTGGCGCTTGAAGGGGTCGTGGTCAATATGTTCAACGCACAGGCTAAGTTTCCGGCTTTAATCATCGAGAACGTGCGTGAACTGGGTTTGCCATTACTTGAGCCGTTTATTCCGCAATCGGTGAAAATGAAAGAATCCCATTATCATCAAAAACCGCTGGTTCATTTTGCACCGCAGCACAAGTTGTCAAAAAGTTTCGCGGAGTTATACGCCAAGCTAGAAGCGCCCATTGAAGAAACGACAACTGAAGAAACGGCCATTTGAGTTATAACCCGTAGAAGTATGTTATCTGTTTTACGAAGTTGATAAGCAAACGGGTATCTCAAGTGATGGATTGACGTAACCTTTGACAAAGTTACATTATGGCGTAACATTTAATTATGTTACTTAATGGTGTAACTCGAGGGTGAGATGAAAAAGCACTATGCAGGGGTGATCACTGGAGACATTGTGGGCTCGACAGACATGAGCGAGTCCACCCGTCAGGCTTGTTTGGCCGCCTTAAAACGCTGCTTTGAAGATTTTGGCGAGCGCGATGTTAGCGGCGAAACGGTCGGCGAGATATATCGTGGCGATGCATTCCAGCTCTACACCAATACCCCAGAACGCGTGTTCGACATGGCGATGACCATTCGCATTGCGCTCAAAAGCATTGATGGTTCTGCTGACGCGAGGTTGTCACTGTCTGTGGCGCCAGCAACGCAAAGAGAACTTCCGGTCAGAATGGCCAATAATTCCGACGCGTTTATATTGTCAGGCCGACGCTTGGATACCATGAAAAGCCAACGCTTGGCATTCACGGCTGATGAGATTGATTTTGCCAGTGACGTGAACTTGGTGGTTTCCCTTCTTGACGATCACATCACGCAACTGACCACTAAGATGGCAGTAGCATTGTCTGTTTGGATGAAAAATCCAACAGCCCAGCACACGGTTCTTGCACAAAAGCTCGGCATAACTCGAAGCGCATTCACAAGAATCATAAACCGAGCCCACTACGCGCGTATTGAAGAAACCAGTAAGTGGTATGCTGATAGACTTTCACGTTATCAGCGTGCTACGGAGGGGTAGGTATGGTATTAACACTGCTACTGGTGTTAGTTGTTGTTCACGTATGTTTTGAGTTCTATCTCTTTCCTGTCATCGCTCGGCGTGCGCGCCACGTTTACCTTTCCGTGCTCATTGAAAGTGTCCTTTCGCTTGTCGTCTTGTACCTGCTTAACATTCCCTTGCTTTGGTCTTTATTGGGTGCGCTGTTCATTGGGTTATCTAGTGTCGCCATTTCAGTTTGGTTCCGCGCGAGCCCAACCGGACTTCGCTATTTGGTGGTTAAACAGCTGTTACATCTTCTTGTTCTGCTTATTGTTGTGCTGTTTGTTGTCGAATCTGAAGAAAGGGTGGCGGCAAAAATCGTGCTTGATCAAACCGATTGGTGGATGTTGTTTTGCTGGGGAACGGCGTATTTATTGGCAATGAAACCATCCTCCGCGGCGATTGCGTTGCTCTTGCAAAACTGGACCGACGAAGTCACAAGCACGGAATCGAGTGGAACCAATAAGCCACTTAAAGATGCGGGTGCGTACATTGGCTATTTTGAGCGCATTCTTATCGTGACCTTTGTTTTATGGGGGCAGTTACCAGGTGTGGCATTGGTGCTAGCGGCAAAATCGGTATTTCGTTTTGGCGATTTAAAAGATCACGGAAGCCGAATGTTTACCGAATATGTCATGTTGGGAACATTCGCCAGCGCACTGTTTGGCATAGGTTGCGGGTTACTCGGCGGGTACTTAAGCAAGTTCTAACGACATTACGAATTGAATGCAGATTGCGTTATTGTTTTCTTTCTCTTTCTCTTTCTGTTTCTCTTTCTGCTCTTCAGAAGTAATACGTTAGCGTGATTTCGCCGTAGCTGTCAGGTTCTAGCCCATAAAAAAAATCGTTGGCTGACATTGCGGATAGATCAAAAAATGTCGCTTCTAGGTCAATATTTTGAGTGAGGCGGCGGGTCAACGTGATTTCAATAATATTGCTGCCATGATCGAGGTCGTGAAGAACGGAAAGGCTGATTTCAGTGGAATCAACGTCATTCAGCGAGGTGTGCACTGCCAGCAACACATCATGTTGGTAGAGTGAAAGCAGATCTTCGCCCAATGTGTTATCACTGTACTCTGCGACCCACCTGAGATCTGCACCGCTATCAAAGACACTAAACACGCTATATTCGCCAGCGATGACATACTGAGTGGTTTCATCAAAGTCGCCGCGAAGAGTAGGGGCATCAGACACATTTAGCACTTCAAATTTAGTCAGCAAATTGCCCATTACCCGCTGCACTTCCATTCCGATTTGTGTTCCTACCGTATAAATGGGTGCAAATTCCCCCGCCTCCACCACAAACGCGGGCTCTCGGTTAATCCCATGGAAGCCCAATAACGCGATATCCATGTCGTCAAAAGAATACGCGTACCGTGCAGCGAATCCTGGGTAATAGGCGTGTTGGCTATCGCGCCATTGAACGTTCTCGCCATCAATATCAAAACCAGCAGAAAGGCGTTCAGAATACTCACGAAAACGTCGTTTGGGCGTATAAGGCAGATAGTAAAATGTTGCTAATCCTTCGCCGACATAGCCGGAAATGTTCACCATTGATTGGCCGAGTGATTGGTCTCCGCTAAAGTCGGTGCCGAGATCTTTTTGATTGAGTATGTTAAGGATCTGCGCGCCTTCACTTGCCCCCCAAAATACAATGTCATATCCCGCGGTAATTTCTACTTGGTCAACGTATGTATTAAAACGGCTTTTGAAGGGGTCAACAAATACGCTTTGATTGTCGTGATTTCGTGCGCGTAACGCGGGCTCTAGTATCAGCGTTGTGTCTTGCAATACATCGAAATCAAAGCGAGGAACAACGTCAATGCCGGTTTGGTTGGAAGGTAAACCATCACGGGACTCCCAAAAATGCCGATAACCCAACAAGATCTCTCCTGTTGGTGACTGCGCCCAACTAACACTGATGTTTAGCGCCGAAATAAGGATGAAACAGAACGAGATAAGGTGGCTGACTCGCGCTAATTGTTGCTTCTCAATATTGAGCGATTGCGTAAAAACCATCCTAGCCCGCCTGACATATCTACAATTCCTGATATATTGAATAATAAGCTGTATGACATGAAAAGTGAAACCCACAGGAGGAGAAATGTATGTCCAGTATTGTCTCAGGGCTGATTAATTTTGGTTATAACCGCACCTTTTTAGAGCCAGTTTGGACCGTCTTTCTACTTGTACTTCTTTCGATTGCTGTGATTGATCCACAGCAGTTGTCGGTCTCGCTGCTGTTTATGGGCGACACGTTTGTGTTGATTGTTCCCTTCATTTTGGCTTCATCATTGATATATGCCTATGTAACGGCAACACAAGCAGACAGCCTGATCGCTGATGCGCTTCAAGGGCGGCCAAGCGTCGTGATCCTCACCGCGGCGATGTTTGGTGCATTGTCGCCGTTCTGTTCTTGTGGTGTCATTCCTCTGATTGCAGCAATGCTTGCGATGGGTGTGCCACTCGCGCCAGTGATGGCCTTTTGGATTGCCAGCCCCATTATTGATCCCGTTATGTATCTTTTGACTGCTGGGATTGTCAGTTGGGAATTCGCGACGATGAAGGCGTTGGGCGCTATCGTATTGGGATTGGTTGCAGGCTGGTCCGTGTATCTGGCGCAAAAGGCAGGCTATCTCGTTAATCCTTTAAAACCTTCCGTGACGGGGGATACGACACCCCTAAGCCACGTGGATAAACCTGTTTGGCGATTCTGGGAAGAAGTGCCGCGTAAAGCGGTATTTATTGAAAAGACCACCAATATCATGACGCTTCTATTGAAATGGCTAGCACTGGCCTTTTTGCTCGAAAGTTTGCTGGTGGCCTATGTGCCTACAGAGTGGGTGACGTCTTCATTTGGTGGAGATACACAAACGCCTATCTTATGGGCGGCGATCATCGGGGTTCCCGCTTACATCAATGGGTATGTCGCTGTCCCGCTTATCGCAGAGCTGATTAACAAAGGCATGCAACCGGGAGCTGGCATGGCGTTCTTGATAGCGGGTGGCATAACATCCATTCCAGCCATGATTGCCGTCGTCGCCGTGGCGCGTATTCAAGTGGTGATATTTTATGTTAGCTTCGCACTTATTGGCTCGTTTGCTTGGGGGCTCATTTACCAATTATGGGTTTAGGTAGCGCTTAAGCAATGAATATTGACTTGGCCACGTTTCTGGCATCATTTGTGGTCCCCACACTGACGACATTGGTTTTCTTTGTGCTTTCAGCTGCACTGAGCCTGCTGTTCGCCGTGATATATGTTCTGTGTGGGAGAAGCCATTCTCTCTTACTTCGTATGACGTCAAACGTTTTGATTGAGGTATCCCGCGGTGTGCCGACGGTGGTATTTGTCCTTTTGATGGGGAACGTAGGGCTGTCCCCCTATTTTTCTGGACTGGATATTGAAGGGGTGATCCCTGGGGTTGCATGGGGATTTAGTGTTGCGGCGACCTTTATTATTGTGGGTCTTGCTTTTTCAAGCTCAGGGCATTTAGCAAAAATCATCGAAGCCGCGATTTCAACCATTAAGCAAGATACCCTCGAGTATATGGCGACGCTTCAACTCGGCACATGGGTGAAAATAAAACTGGTTTTTCTTGAGTGCGCGCCAGCACTTGTACCAACGGTGTCGGCTAGACTCGTCCATCATCTGCACAACACAGCGTTTATTTCGATGTTTCCCATTACCGGTATTTTTGCAGCGATGAGAACGGGCGTGGTTGAAACGGCGCTGGTGATCCCCTACTTAGTGTTTGCGACGATACTTTTTGTACTGCTTGGTTCAGGCGTACACATCACAGGGAATTTGCTCGCTAAGCGGCTACGGCGTCGATCTGACGTCGATCCTACCCTCAGTTTGACTGGTTAAAACCTTTTTGCAGGCTGGTGACCAATTCACTCACCATATCGCTTTCTCCGCCACAGCAGTGTTCGAGTAAAAAGGTGAGAAGTACACCGATCGTCTCCATATTGACGAAATAGCGGATCATTCGACCTTCACGTTTTCGGCGAACCAACTTGGCATTGTGCAGAATAGAAAGGTTGGTGGACATGGTATTTTGTCGAATGTTCAGACTATCAGCCACCTCTCCCGATGATAGGCCTTTTTCCCCAGCTTTAATTAACAGCCTGAATACATCCAGTCTTGTCTCTTGAGCCAATGCGGCGAATATTTTTGCGGATTCTTCAGAATTCATAGTTATAGATATTGCTGTAAAAAATAAACAGACCGTGAGCAGGCGTCACAAGTTACATCCACTTTCACGAAAGCTGTAAACCTTAGCTTTATCAACACATCGGACGTGTGGCTAAGTGAATACTAGCATGCTCGTGCTAAAAACACACAGTTTCACAAACCATTGAACCAACGGGGCATTCTCATTGTTCTTATAATTGATATCAATATATCTGTATATCTAGATATAATGAATATACAAGTATCTAAACATGGTACTTAATGAACTAAACAGTGAGTAGGGGCTTCGGTGTATGGAAGGTGGCTTTGACATAGCTCAGAAGATGTTATTTGGTCTGCCTCATGCGCAGCCTGGCGGCCTCGTTCTGACATGGTGTCTATTTATTACCACGATAAGCATGTCTGTTCCGCTGTCATATTTGCTGGTTTGTGCTTGCAATAAGCGTCATCGATTCGTGGTTACGTCCGATACAAGTTTTGCCTTGCTGAGAGCCATACCGCCGCTGGTGATTATCTTTACCATCGACTTCTTCTTGCCACTAGAGACGTTCGTGAAGGGCATTCTAGCGTTAACACTCTATTCCATGTCGCACCTTGTGCCGATTTTTTCTAAGTACATTCATATGTACCCCGAAAATTTAGAGCGGGTCGAAAACGTGCTCAAACTGGGGCTGCTCGCACGGTATGCACGCCTGAGAGCTCACTGGGTTTTTAAAAAGAGCTTTCCTGCAATTCATACGCATTTTGTCTCACTTTTCAAAGACACAAGTATTGTCATCTTGATCGGGTTGCTTGAGCTGAGCGCGCTGACCAACCTGCTTGCGAGTCGTGCTTATCAATTGTCAGATTGGCTGACCATCTTTGGCATTTGCTCTGCGCTTTATTTCATCAACGTGCAGTTTTTAAACCTTATCGGCGAAAGACTGCGCCTCACGGTTTTTCGGACATCACACCGAATGACTCGAAGCATCAACTAAGGAGAGTTTATGTTCCCCAGAATTGTTTTCGCTATCTGCACATTGCTAACCCTTGTTTTTACCCCTGTTCACGCTGAGGAAACTGGCTCAGTTATCGATAAAGTAAAAGAGCGAGGCGAGGTCGTTGTAGGTATCCGCCAGGATAATCCTCCACACTCTTTCATCAACGAAAAAGGCGATTGGGTGGGGTTTGACGTCGATATTGCAAATGCCGTAGCCGATAAGCTTGGCGTCAAAATGAAACGGATCCCCGTTGATGAAATCACGCGGATAACCTATCTGCAAAATGGGAAGATCGATATCGCGGCGGCATCCATGAGTCATACATGGAAACGTGATGACGCTGTGGATTTCTCGCAAACCTATTTCTGGTCAGCTCAGACGTTTTTAGTGAGGACCGATGGGGCGAAATCGCTTGATGACTTGGTGGGTAAAAAAGTAGGCATGAACCGAGGAAGTCATTCAATTAGTAACTGGAAACATTGGCTAGAGAAAAACGGACATCAGGTCAATGAAGAAGACATCATCGAATTCGGAAACAAGCAAATAGCGATGAATGCGGTACTTGCTGGGAAAATTGATGGCTGGGCAGAAGATGCAGAAGTGCTTGTCAGCTATGCCAATCCTAATCCGGCACTCACGGTATTGAACGGAGAAGCGATTGGCATGAAACAAGATGGTCTCGGCGTGATTCAGAACGACAGCAAAATGCGTGACGCCGTGAATCGGGCTCTACAGGAAATCGAATCAAGCGGGGAGTACCTCACAATATATAACCGTTGGTTTGGACCTGACAGTGAAACCCCTATGCCGCTGGAAAATCGCATTGTGGTCTGGCCGCAAGGTTAGATCGGGAGAATATGAATGTTTTCACGTCAGTCGATACCTGTGCCAAATCTTTCTCAGCCAGCGCTATGCATTGAAGAAGCGAAGGTTAGCGTGACGTCTTCTGCTGCACCGCGGTTTTTTGGTGATTGGTTTTCAAACGCGCCAATTCAAGAAGCGGTGTCAGTGCTTAATGGCGTCAATCTGACTGTGCCGACAGGTGCGTGGTACATGCTGGTTGGCCCCAGTGGTTGCGGTAAGTCGACCCTGCTGAGTGTGCTGAACAACTTAACGCCGCTCAGTGGTGGGCGGGCTCTCAAGTTTGGTGTGCCAGTCGATTGCTGGTGTAAAAAATGGGAGTGTTGTCCGGGTACCCGAACCGGAACGGTTTTTCAGACACCTGCGTTATTTGATCAGCTTACTGCCATTGAAAACGTGTGCATGGGATTTGAATGCCGTGAGAAAAGTACGCTTCACGATAAACAACAAAAAGCGCTATCTGTGATGGAAGAACTGGATGTTGCGCAGTTTGCAAACCGATTCCCCACAGAACTTTCTGGCGGACAGCAGCAGCGGGTATCCATTGCACGAGCGTTGGTCGGAGACCCAGATTTGCTGTTGATGGATGAACCGCTTTCAGCACTAGACGATGCCAATGCACAGAAAGTGAATCAACTCCTCCTCGCAAGACAGCAGTCTGGCACCACGATACTCATGGCGTCTCATCGTCTAGATGGCTGCTTGGAAGCCTGCACCGCCAGAGTCGACATGAACGGCGGCGTTATCACGGAAATTCAAGCGTGTAATCACATGCCTTCAGCAATAAAGAGCGCAGATGCTGTTGCTCAACACCTCGTCATCACAAGGAATCAAAGTGTATGGAATTGAAATCGAAAGATACCCGGTTGTTCGATGTGCAACTGACCTACCAAACAGATTACTTATTCAAGAACGTCGCCAGCGAGCATGGCAACCCTGCAGGGGAGCCTTACATGAGCGACGAACCTGATCCCGTGGGAACGAACAGCGGCCCATCAACGCCGGCGCTGCTCGGCAGTGCAGTTGGACATTGTCTGTCTGCGTCGCTCTTAGAGCATATGCGCTTTCACGGCGCAAAAACCGACGAAGGATGTATCGTCACTGACGCGCAAGTGACTGTGCACAAAGGCGAAGAAGGGTATCCCCGCATCCGCGAAATCAACGTGACGATAAAGGCAAACGATGGCGGTGGTCTGAGCACTCAGAACCGAGCATCCATTGATCGGAACTTTAAGAAGCACTGCACGGTATCCGCTTCTTTATCGCCGGCTTTCCCTATCAACGTCACCGTCCAGTGGACATGAAGGAGAAAAGACGTGTCAAACCTTATGAATGAAACGCAACGCCTTGAAAGTCAGGCGTACAAAGACTTGCTGGCTTATGTCATATCCAACACCATTTCCGGCGAAATTATGGCCGTCAATAACTACACCACCATGGTGCCGCTGATTGACGACGTTGATGAAAAAATCCATGTCGTTAAGCAGGCGAGGGACGAGGGTGGGCATATCAATGCACTGTCGAAGCTCGGCAAACACATTGATTTTCCAACAATGAAAACCATGGTGGAGCCACAGTGGAAAGAGATCGGTCGTTTCGTTAAAGAGCGTGCCAGTGTCGGAGATTTAACCTCTTGCATCATTGCGCAGGACATCATGGTCGAAACCTTCGCCACGGTGGCTTATACCGCGCTACAGCGCAATACGGATAAGTACACCAGCAGTTTGGCGGCGAGTATTCTCGTCGAAGAAATGGCTCACCTACAACATGGCGTGGATGAGATACAGCGCATGCTCGATAACGATGAAGAAGACGTACATCGCGCATTTGCATTGGCGCATAAGGCGGTGATGCCAGCCATGATGAGCATGGTGAATTACAACTGCTTTAGCTTGTGCGATCAGCTCAGTATTAAATGCTCCACCGTTTCGTTGGGCGTTATTGAGCAAGACCTCGATCAATTGCGCATTGATGCCATCGATACCTACATGGAAAAAATCGATCGTATTGGCTTTGATCCAAATCGTGTGGCGCCGTTACTTTCCTCGCTGGTGGATGATGATTCATCCAAATGGCAACCCAAAGACAAAGCAGATATTTCAGGAAACCGCTGTTGTCACTAAGGTGGCAGCCGGGTGAAACATAATGTTTTGCCCGGCCTTAACAAGGAAGGATGCCAATGCGAATTCTCGTGCTCGGTGCGAATGGCTATATTGGACGGTTAGTGGCGGCCGCCATATTGATGGATGCCAGACACCAAATTGTGATTGCGTCCCGAGATCCGGCGACGTTTGATGAACTGCAAGCTGACATTGTAAAACTTGCGCGCGAAACGCTTGAAGCCTCAGGGGCAATACTGCCTTTGAGTGATGACGAGATTGCTGCCCTGTTCGACACCGTTTGCTTTAACGATGACCTCTTTGACTCACCAGAGATCGAAGGTGTTGATACCGTGATAAATTGCATCGGATCCGTGGAATACTTCAACGAAGAAAACCTCAATGCAGTGAATGTGGCGCTCACGGGCTGGATACTTGAGCAGTCAAAAGCGAAAGGAATAGACAGGCACGTATACATTTCGACCGCCTTTGCGCCCGCAGTCAGTGATGGCTTTATTGAAGAGCGGATTTATGGTGACGAGGGCGATGACCCCACCATGTATACCCGCACAAAGCGCAAAGCCGAACGCTTGGTGTCAGAGTCTGGGTTAGATTATCTCATCATCCGCCCTTCGGTGGTGATAGGCGACAGTCGAACAGGGAGCTATGCAGGAAAGCGCTACGGCATATACCAGCTTTGGGATGGCGCAAAACGTTTACTGCCAAACAATATTGATTTGATGCGCCTTGCCTGTCCTGATGCCCAAATGAACTTTGTCCATCAAGACGCGTTCATCTCCGTCATGCGTTACGCATTGTCCCAGCCGTTCCAAGGCAAGATCATTAATGTGGTGTCTGATTCATCACAAGCGCCCACCATGAAAGATTTGTGGTCACTATTGTTTGACGAAATCGGTCAACCCAACACATTGGAATGGGCACCAGATAATGATTCGCTCGATTATCAGGGTCTTTCTCCGCGTGTTCGTGCTTTCAATGCGTTTTGTCGTACCAACCTTGAAATAGCGAGTCGAAATTGGACGTTCGACCGCTCCGCCATCAATGCCATGAAAGCAGACGGTGTGTCTTTTTCTGACGCATTACTACCCAGTATTCGAATCTGCCAAAAGCAATTCATGACATTGTATGACGAGAAAAAAGGGCGGGTGTTTAATGAGTGAGCACAAAAATAAGCCACTGGGCATTGAAAAACGGCTAATTTGCTTGGTTTCATACGTGCTTTCTCATACCAAAACCACCTTGATTGTCGTGTTGGGCGCGATATTTTTGTTGGCGGGAGGTCTCGCTAAACTGGAGGTTAATAATTCCGCTCGGGTTTTTCTCGCTGTCGGTTCACCAGAAAAAGTTGCACTGGATGAGCTTGAGGCGAATTACTCCAAAGATGAAAATGTCATGTTTGTGTTGGTTCCGCCGGAAGGCGAGTCAACTACCAGCCCAAAAACACTGACATTGATACGTGAACTGACGGATGAACTTTGGTTGTCGCCTTACGCTCGTAAAGTCACATCACTGGTGAACTTTATCGATCCCATCGCCGATGCTGATGGCGGCGGCATGATTGTCGATGACCTCATTTTATCTGGCGAAGAACAAAGCCCCGAGACGCAACAAACGCTGGCACGTTTTTTTGAACAACGCCCAGATGTGGTAGGAAATCTGATTGCCAAAGATGGCAATGCAGCAACGGTGTTTTTGACTGTCGCCATGTCGAGTGACGATTTACAGGCTGTGAAAACCGTGGCCCTTCATGCCCGAGAGCTTCAGGCTGCGTATCTAGAGCGATACCCTGACTACCAGATTTACCTCACCGGACTGGTCATGCTCGACTATGCCCTGAATGAAGCAAGCGAAGCGGATTCTGGCTCTTTGGTTCCCGCGATGATATTGCTGGTGTTGATACTCATTGGTGCCTTGTTCCGTGCGTTGGTTCCTTCGCTGACTGTGCTGATGGTGATCCTGCTGAGCATTCTTGGCGCTGTGGGTGCGGTGGCATGGATGGGGTTCCAGTTAAACACCGCATCGGGCGCAGCACCGTTGATTATATTGGTGTTGGCGGTCGCGAATGCTGTCCACATTATTGCCAAAACCTACCAACTACGACACGTGATGCCTAAGGTTGATCCACATAAAGTGGTGCTTGCGGCTATGGCTTACAACGTGGTCCCACTGTCGTTGACTAACTTAACGACGTTTGTTGGGTTTATGAGCCTTAACTTTTCAGATGTCGAACCGTTTGGCGAACTCGGCACCATTGCCGCGCTGGGGGTGTTAACGAGCCTCGTGGTCAACCTGACGTTGACACCACTCGTTTTACTCGCATGGCTACGTCGCCGCAACAAACCATTGCCAGCACTGCCTAAGATTCATTTTGGGAAGATGGCCAAGCGTGTGTGCAACAATGCCAGCTGGATTTTGTTTGTGTTTTCAACCCTAGCGGTGACCGCGCTACTGGGCTTGCAGCTCATCACGTTCAATGACAATTTTGTAAAGTACTTTGATGACAGAAACAGTTTCCGTGTTCAGACTGACTTGGTTCAGGATCATTGGGGTGGAATGGGGCTAATCGAGTATTCCTTCGATGCGCCTGAAGGCAAAACAGTGGCTGATCCGGATTACTTAAAACAAGTGGCCGCGTTTGCTGATTGGCTTCGAGAGCAGCCACATGTGAATGCCGTGATAGCCTTGCCAGACCATCTTGCGCGGTTGCATCAGGCGTTTAACAATACACCGTCAGCCGAGCTGCCAGACGACCCGTATCTTAGTTCTCAACTTCTAACAACCTATGAAATATCAGCGCCTTATGGGCATAGCCTGAGTGATCGCGTTACGCCGGATTATGCCTCGTCTAGGTTGTCGATCATGACAGACAACCTTTCATCTGCTGACACTATCTCTATTGAGCAGGCGGCAGAGGATTGGATGCAACAAAATGCGCCACTCCTCTCGGGTCAGGCCGGCACTGGCCTATCATTGGCCTTTGCGTATGTGTCAGAGCGCAACAGTGTGTCGATGCTTTTGGGTAACCTCACAACCATTGTCACCATTTCAATCTTACTTTCACTCGCTTGGCGGTCTTGGACAATGGGGCTATTTAGCTTAGTGCCGAACTTGCTGCCGATCCTCATTGTGCTTGGAATGTGGGGTTACTTTGTGGGTGAGATTAATCTTGCTGTCTCTGTTGTTGGTGCAATGGTCATGGGTATCGTTGTGGATGATACCGTCTACATTCTTACCAAATATCAAGACTCGCGACGGCAGGGGAACTCTGTTGAACAGGCCGTCGTGGATGTTTATTCAGGCGTAGGGCTGGCACTTATGGTTACCACCCTTGTCATTGCGTTGGGCTTTGCGGTAATGGCAACGTCTAGCTTTGCCATTAATGCCAATCTTGGTTTGTTAGCATTGGGTGTGGTGATCACTGCGCTGCTGTACGATTTTCTGTTTGTTCCCGCACTGCTGATCACAGCAGACCGCATGTTGCGACAACACACTGTTCAGGAGGTTTAATATGCGAAGGTTTACCCCCTTGATGCTTTCGGTGACGCTGCTCCTAATGTCTCCCAATCTATTGGCCAATGATGCCGAGAAGGGAAGGGAAATAGCGGAGAAGATGGATCAGTCCTATAGCGGTTATGGCACTTCAAGTGCTGATGGCGAAATGATCTTATATCTCGGTAATCGCGAGGTTAAGCGGTCGTTTCGTAGTCTGACGCTTGAAGATCTGGGTAACACGCCGAGTGAATACAATGTGCTGGTGTTTGAGTCACCTGGCGACATGCGAGGCATTGCATTGCTCACTCATGCCAGAACTGAGCCTGACGATGATCATCAGTGGCTCTATTTGCCCGCCGCGTCGCGTACTAAACGTATTTCCAGTTCGAATGTCTCTGGCAAGTTTGTTTCTTCGGAATTTTCCTATGAGGATCTCGCCAAACAGGAATTGAATGAATATACCTACAAATGGCTCAGAGCAGAGCCATGCCCAGATAGCACACTGAGCTGCGAAGTCATCGAAAGCTATCCAATGAATGAAAATTCCGGATACAGCAAGCGAGTGATTTGGGTGGACACGGAACACAACCGAGCTCAAAAAGTCATCTTCCATAATCGCCGTGGTGTCCATGAAAAAACGTTACTGTTGTCAGACTATATCTTGCCCGACAAGGGGCGCTGGCGACCGCTCAATTTGGATATGACCAATGAACTTAACGGGAGAAGAACCGTCATGGTTTGGTCGAATTACCAATTTGGTGAACCATTGAATAAGAATGATTTTAGAAGCCAACGTTTGCAGGCCTTGTCGAGATAAGTGAAAGAGGGGAGTTTCAGGCTTGGCAAAAAGGAAATGAAACGGGCTCAGTAATGAGCCCGTTTTCTTTAATCGTATTTCGACTTCTTTTTAACAGACGTTGCCGTGAGAGCATAAAGGCCACGTGGGTTAAGAATGGTTAGAGAGCAACTTTCTCGAGCTGACGTTGCTTCCAAATTGACGCACCGATACCGATTGTCAACGACGCCAAAATGACACCCAGTGACACAGGCGTCGCGATAGCAAATGGCGTTTCAATCAACAGCATCTTCGTACCAATAAAGCACAGCATAAATGCCAACGTATGGTGTAGATACGCGAACTTGTTCAGCATGCCGCCAAGCACGAAATACAGCGAGCGTAAGCCAAGCAAAGCAAACACGTTAGCCGCTAGCACCAAGTACGGCTCTTGCGTTACCGCAAAGATAGCAGGGATAGAATCAAGCGCGAACATCACGTCTGTCATCGCAATCACCATCACAACCACCAGCATTGGGGTTGCCAAAATGCCGAGCGTATCGCGAGTAAACAGCTTGTTGCCGTCGTAATCAGGACTCACGCGCAAGAAGCGCTTCACTAGTCTTACCGCAAAGCTGTCAGAAAACGACTCGTTTTCTTCGCCATGCTGACGCCACATTTGTACGCCCGTCCAGATCAAGAAGAAACCGAACAGGTACAGCACGACGTGGAATTGTGCGATAAGCGGAGCGCCCAGTGAAATCATAAGGCCACGCAGCACTAATGCACCGACGATACCTAGCATCAAGATGCGAGGGACGTGATTTTCTGGCACTTTGAATTGCGCAAAGATCAGGGCAAATACAAACAAGTTATCGACGCTGAGAGATTTCTCCAGCAGATAACCGGTGATAAACGAGGTCGCGGCTTCACCGTTTGTCAGTTCACTGGTTGGCGCCATGTGGGGCCAAAATAGATAAATAGCACCAGCGAAAGCAAACGCAAGAGAGAACCAGAACACACTCCACATTGCTGCGCTGCGAAAACTGATTTTTCCACGTGTGATCAATAAGTCGATGCCAAGCATCAACAAGGTAAGAACTAATAGGCCTTCATAGCCTGAAAAAAGTTCACTTAGGAACATGACACCTCCGGTGCGCGGAGGAAATAGGGGTACGGGAATACCTAACCAACCGCGCAGCTATAAGCAAAATAAGCGAATAAATGGCGTTGGTCTCGTCAAAACACAGCATGGCTATGTTCTCGCGTGCCGGTAGCGGAAGCTACGTGATGACGACAGTGCGACGGAATGACTACTCCCCAAAACGGCGCGATGATAGTGCTTTTTAAGGCAATTGGAAACAAGAATATGTGGCTTAGATTAATATAATTGCAGATTGAGAGCATGCGAGCCCGTGACACTTCCTTCTATCAGATTGTTTGTGATGTGAAGGGCAATGCTGTTGCATTTAATATGATTCAAGATACACCGAGATCTGCTTCATACTGTTCTATGCAGGTTTCGCTTGAAGCACTGAAATCTAGGGTTGGAAACGTGGTGCCGCCAGTGTCATTAACTCAAAGGATTCAGAAACGAGTTGGATGTATTGATGACCGCTAATTCAGATTTCTCACGAAGAGTAACCATTTAACACTATGGGTATAGTGCGTAGTGGTGCGGTCGAAAAGGGTTAGAATCTGGCTCGTTTCTGCCTCTTTTTGAGCTAGAGTAGAAACTCATCAAAATTCCGCGCCACTGAATTTCCCATCTCTCAGCTAATGACCGATAGCGTATCTGTCGTGTTTTAAGTACTGGTTAAAGACTCAAAGGTTTGATGGTGACGGTGCATAATCTTCTATCTCACCGATTTGTCACTTTTTAACAATGTTATTTTTGCAGATCGGATCTTAGTTTTATAAAACATAACGTTACGCTTGATGGTAGAATAGCAGTTTGTTGTTATTGGACTAAATGGCGTGTTTAAACACACCATTTTTGGGTCTAATACACTGTTGTGCGTACTGAGTCCGAAATTTTTTGCACGGTTCATCAATAGGATCGTGGCTTTCGTAGTTTCGGCTTAGTAAGCGTAAATTTCTTCTTTATTGCCTTTTGGTTTTCGTATTATCAGGTTCGGCAAATTAGCCCTTATTTCCCTAAGTTCAGGCGTTTCAGAAGCTAATTTACGTTTCAATTGTTCTTTGGTTATGCCTCATTTTAGTCTGTATCAGTGTTTTCCTCGTAGCATTTTCAATCCCAATTGTGGTTAGGATATTTGGTTTATCAGTTCCAAACTAGCTGAAACCAAGCCGTTCAAATGGTGTAAAAAATGTATCTGTTTTCCATTTACTTTATCTCGCAATTTAAGAACATTTTGTTCGCTTAATTGCCATTGGTAAATTAGAATCAGGATATTAAAAATCTTGGCAGGGCAGTTCTTTACCAAATTGACCAAGCCGAAAGTAAGCACGCACAACAATCGCATCAACACGATTTATTACATTCGGCGTTCTGGGTTTGCCTTGGGTTTTGTGATGAAGGCGGTAAAATTCAGGTTGGTCTGCATGGTAATAAACGTGTTATGCCAGCGTTAGCTCTCAATCTGTAGTTTTAATATTGGAGTAATAAGTGAAGATTTTTTTAGATACGAATGTTTTTTATAACAATTGGTTTGCAAATAACCCTAATTTCAAACTCATGTTTCATTATCTTAATAATGATAGGGAAGATTTACTGCTTTCAGAACTCGTTGTTAAAGAGGTTGAAAATATTAGGAATAGAGAACTAGACGAATCTGTATTAGAGGTAGAAAGATTAGTTAAAAAGATTGAAAAACTGAATCCTAAAAAATTGCAGTTTTCCTCCGATGGGTTGGGTATAGAAACATATAATTTAAATGAAATTTTATCTGCGAAAGTGGATTGGATTAACGAGATTAACTACGACTGTATTCCACAATCTGTTGTTGTAAATAGAGCTCTTAAATCAATAAAGCCTTTCACTGGTCAAGAAAAGGGGTATCGAGATACCTTGATTTGGCTTTCTTTTCTAGAGTATTTGAAAGAAAAAGGTATAGATGATGAAGTTATTTTTATTACAAATAACAAATCTGATTTTTTCGAAATTAAAAATAAAAAAATTGAATTTCATCCAGATCTTAAAAAAGATATCAAAGATTACAAAATAGAAGCAAAGATTACCCCATATCTTAATTTATATGATTTTGTTAATGACAAAATTGATAAAGATGATCATGCAATAGACAAGCTAGCACTGATTAATGAACTTGATGATTTTTTTATAGATGAAACCGATGACTATTTAGAAAGCATGAATAACGCACAACTTTCAGAGTTATTTTCTAGAAATTTATTTTCAGACAGGTTAACAGATGTTTTGGACATTGAAGTTGTTAATTGGGATGGTGTTGAAGACCCAGAAATAAATTCAGTAAGTAAACTATCAGGTGATGATGTTTATATCAGCTGTTATTACGAAATGCGTGGGATCAATATGAAAATTGCGATTGATGAAGTTGAGTATAAACAACATATTGAAGAAATCGAATCTATATATGAGTTTGTTGAGGTTGAGATAGATAAAATTAACGGTATAGCAAACCTTCATTTTGGATTTCGTATTAATATCAACGCAACTTTCATTTATAACATCAAATCAGAAACGCCTAGGGAATTAAGTGTTGAGTATTTCAGTTTGTAAGTAGAGAGCTAACAATTGCATCAACACGATTTGCTACACTCGGCGTTGTCAGTTTGCCTTTAGCTTCAGTGATTAAGGCAGTAAAATTCAGCTAAGTCTGTATCGTAGCAAACGTGTTATGCAGGCGTTGTGCGTACTGAGTCCGAAATTTTTTGCACGGTTCATCAATAGAATCGCGGCTTTCGTAGTTTCGGCTTAGTAAGCGTGAATTTCTTCTTTGGTGCCTTTTGGTTTCCATTTCATCAGGTTCGGCAAATTAGCCCTTATTTCCCTAAGTTCAGGCGTTTCAGAGGCATTTTTACGCTTCAATTGTTCTTTGGTTATGCCTCATTTTATTCTGCATCAGTGTTTTTCTCGCAGCATTTTCAATCCCAGTTGTGGTTAGGATATTTGGTTTATCAGTTCCAAATCTGCTGAAACCAAGCCGTTCAAATGGCGTAAGAAATGTATTTGTTTTCCATTTACTTTATCTCGCAATTTAAAAACATTTTGTTCGCTTAATTGCCATTGGTAAATTAAAATCAACGCTTAGAAAATTTTGGCAGGGCAGTTCTTTACCAAGCTGACCAAGCCGAAAGTAAGCACGCACAACAATCGCATCAACACGATGCTTATTACATTCGGCGTTTTTGGTTTGAAGTGTAATTGGTTTGGTAAAGTTGGTCGTCAGCACGTGTTATGCAAGCGTTGTGCGTACTGAGTCCGAAATTTTTTGTACGGTTCGTCAATAGAATCGAGGCTTTTGTAGTTTCGGCTTAGTAAGCGTCCTTTTCTTCTTTGTTGCCTTTTGGTTTTCGTATCATCAGGTTCGGCAAATTAGCCCTTATTTCCCTAAGTTCAGGCATTTCAGTGGCTAATTTACGCTTCAATTGTTCTTTGGTTATGCCTCATTTTAGTCTTAATCAGTGTTTTCCTCGTAGCATTTTTAATCCCAATTGTGGCAAGGATATTTGGTTTATCAGTTCCAAACTAGCTGAAACCAAGCCGTTCAAATGGCGTAAGAAATGTATCTGTTTTCCATTTACTTTATCTCGCAATTTAAGAACATTTTGTTCGCTTAATTGGCATCGGTAAATTAGAATCAGGGCTTAAAAAATCTTGGCAGGGCAGTTCGTTACCAAGCTAGCCAAGCCGAAAGTAAGCACGCACAACAATCGCATCAACACGATTTATTACATTCGGCGTTCTGGGTTTGCCTTGGGTTTCGTGATTAGGGCGGTTAATTCAGGTTGGTTTGCATAGTAATAAACGTGTTATGCAGGCGTTATACGCTGTAATTTTACTTACATGTAAGCAGTAAATTTGAACCATAAACCACAGTGGTTTTCTCAACAAAAAAGCGGTTTGTTTTTGGATCGCCGCTTACCATTAAAGGTGTGCAAACAAGCCTTTGGTCGCCAGATTAAATCAAACATCCTACGGGCTGTTCGCAAAGGCGAGTAGCGAGGTGTGGCTAATCAAAAGGATAGGGTTGCAGCTTTATAACAAAGGTTTTGAAGGCGGACGAAAAAACTCCCCGCAATTTTTGTTATATCAATTTATGGCGATTAAGGTGGTATTTTCGCGTGAAGCTATCATTTTTCGCCGCTTAAAACGACGTTAGGTTACTTCATGGAAAGGAGTAACCAGTGATTAAAGTTGAATACGTACTTGATGGTACAAAGGGCGAACTTGAGCTAACTAAATTGACGGGGTTTGACGGCCTTGTTGATCAAATCGTTAAGCTAACGAATTGATCCTATTTGATTTTAACGGCCTAACCAGTTGGTTTTCTAACAGGCATACCGAGTCTTATGACTTTGTTCATTGCCTTGACGTTCGCTAACGCTTCTCCGACTTGTGCGTTGTAATCTCTTAACGTCAATTTTGGACTGAGTAACTGCTTATAGCGGTACATCGCCGTTTCTGACAATGACCGTTTGTGATAACCACTTTCTTGTTTCCACGTGGCGAGATCACCCGATTTTAAGGCGCTTACAGCTATGTTTCGAGGATGCCCTTCCTCCCAAAAACCTGCGTTACTTCTCGGAGGAATGGTGGGTGTTATCCCCTTATTTTTCAATACACGATGGCACGCTTTAGTATCATAAGCACCGTCAGCGCTCACTTGTTGAATCTTTCGACGAAGCGGATTCAACAACGTCGGTAAGACTTCATTATCACCAACACTATCCAAGCTCACTTCAGCAGCAATGGTCTCGTGCGTAGCGGCATCAATAGCGAGGTGCAACTTACGCCATACTCGGCGTTTTTCTTTACCATGCTTACGCATTTTCCATTCACCTTCCCCATACACTTTTAGACCAGTGGCATCGATGACGACATGAGCGATAGGCCCACGGCTTGGAGAACGATAGTGAACTTCGACGGTCTTTGCTCGCTTGCTAATACAGCTATAAGAAGGAGACGTCAGTGGAACATCCATGAGCACAAACAGCGAGTTAATGAATCCTTCGAGTGCTCGCAAAGGGAGCTTGAAAACTCCTTTGATCATCAATGCCGTCTCAATCGATGCATCACTAAATTGGAAACCCCGACCACGCTTCCCATGGTGTTTATTGCAGCGCCAAGATTTGATGGCAGCAGCATCAATCCAAAAGGTGACCGAGCCACGATTTTTCAGGGCTTGGTTGTATTCTTTCCAGTTGCTGATCTTGTGCTTGGATTTGCCCATCATCATCTACCTGTTTGAGGTCCTGATGATCTGATCGCGGCTATTGATATTAGTTCAATGATTTAGGAAACAACGCCGGGTTTGACTCTAAAGAGGCGGTTCTCGCTGCTCACGGGCCGGAACGAATCTCCAATAACCTTGACGAAGAGCTTCTAGTGGATGTTATGGCGGTTTTGAAGCCAGCTATAGATTCCTTAGCATCACCAGCGGTTAATGGAGCTTCTAGCGAGCCTAGGCAGCGTGCTGAAAAGTTTGGTTTTACAACGCTCCAAGGTCATATCGAAGACAATGTAATAGTGGTTCTGTAATCAATACTTATGGTTGAATAGCTGAGAACCATTCTCGTATACAGCGTGCTAACACATGTTTGAAGTTGTATATCCAAATGAGAATTAGTTACAGGGCGTCTGATGTTAATTCTCAGCGCCTTTGTTTGGTTTTGGCCTGTTAGATATGGCATATCGTCTTGGTCTTCTCTCAGAGCCTAAATAAGCTCTTAAATTAGCAAGTTTCTCTGTTGATAGAGTCTCCGTATATTTCTCCCTGTCAAATTCACGTTGTTTTAATCTGGTTTGGTTTTCGTAGGTGTATCGATAGAGCACTTTGTTAAGCAGTTTCAAATCAAGTTCGGCAGTCGTGAGAATTTGAATGTAACCGACAGTTCCATAGTTGTACTGAAACTTTAATCTCAATATCCAAATCATGGTTATTTGTTCAAATGCAGCACTGACAGGTTTTTTAATCTTCTGCATTAAATCATTGAACTCAATGGCCTCATCAAAGTTGTTGAAGAAGATAGCAGTTTGGTGAGTTGGCTTGAGAGTTTTGATGTGATTAATCAGCTTTCGCTTAGTCTTATCTTGAGATGATTCAGTCATAATTTAACCTATTGAGAATCACATCCCTCTATATCCTTATAACTACTCAATGGAATGTGACGTAGTCGAGGTTAATCAATCTACATAACATGTTGATTTTATGTATCATTCCGACAGTGATTTTGGTTGCATAAAGTCTGTGAAAGAGAAAGAAACGGATAGTAGTGCGGTGGAAATCACGTTCAGATTAACTAATTGACCTAACAATGTAATCAATCGGACGCTTTGTCGGTGCGGCAGTTTTTTAACGTGTTGTGAATACAAGGTTTAAGTTGTTTGGGTGGTTTGATAAGCGCCCATTATTACGACGTTATACGCTGTAATTTTACTTACATGTAAGCAGCGACTTTGAGCGCCAAACCACAGTGGTTTTCTCAACAAAAAAGCGGTTTGGTTTTGGATCGCCGCTCACCATTAAAAGTGTTGCAAACAAGCCATTAATGGTGAGAAAAGACCAAGCATCCCAAGGGCTGCTTGCAAAGGCAAAAGGCGAGGTTCGGCTATGCAAACAGATTGGGTGGCAGCTTTATAACAAAGGTTTTCAAGGCGGACGCAAAACATTCCCGCAAATTTTGTCATATCAATTTATGGCGTTTACGGTGGCTTTCTTGCGTGAAGTGAATGTTTTACGCCCCTTAAAACGACGTTATACGCTGTAATTTTACTTACATGTAAGCAGCGACTTTGAGCGCCAAACCACAGTGGTTTTCTCAACAAAAAAGCGGTTTGGTTTTGGATCGCCGCTCACCAATGAAAGTGTTACAAACAAGCCATCAATAGCCAGAAAAGACCAAGCATCCCAAGGGCTGCTTGCAAAGGCAAAAGGCGAGGTGTGGCTAGTCAAACAGCTTGGGTGGCAGCTTTATAACAAAGGTTTTGAAGGCGGACGCAAAACATCTCCGCAAATTTTGTTACATCAACTTATGGCGTTTAAGGTGGCATTTTTGCGTGAAGCTAATGTTTTTCGCCCCTTAAAACGACGTTAGCATACAAGGAGGTTCGGTGTTTATCCCTGCAAAGTTCAAGCAAGATAATATTGACGAAATCATCTCTGTCATGTGTGACTATCCATTTGCAACGTTAGTCGCCCAAATTGGTGCTGGTATTGAGGTTGTTCATTTGCCTGTGTCAGTTGAAAGTACAGAAAATGGTATTGTACTGAAAAGTCATATCGCTAAAGCTAACCCTTTCTGGAATATGGTCGAAGAGCACTCGAAAGTGCTGGTTATCTTTAATGGCGCACATAGCTATATTTCCCCTAGTTACTATCCGACAAAAGCCAAACATGGTCGTGCTGTACCTACGTGGAATTACGTTGTGGTTCATGCAAAAGGTGACATTAAATATGTTCATGAGCCACAGGCTGTTTATCAAATACTTGAAACTCTAACTGATGAACAAGAAGCTCAATTTGATTTTCCTTGGTCAATCTCTGATGCACCTAGTGACTTTATTGAAAAGCTACAGACAGCTGTCGTAGGTATTGAAGTGCAAGTGGGATCACTCGAGGGCAAATGGAAAGTGAGCCAAAATCAGCCTGACGAGAATATACAGGGTATTATTGACGGTTTAAAAATGTCTACAAATCCAATGGCAAGTGAAATGGTGTCACTGATTCGTCAGTGCTCTAAAAGTATGCTAACAAGCAAATAAACAGGGACGTTTACTCGTGGCGCATTTTTTCATAGAAACGCTGTGATTTAGGTGCTTCACTCAGCTTAGGCTAGTAAACGCCCGTTATTCGAACGTTATACGCTGTAATTTTACTTACATGTAAGCAGCGTATCTGAACCATAAACCACGGTGGTTTTCTCAACAAAAAAGCGGTTTGGTGTTGGGTCGCCGTCTAGCATTTAAGTGTTGCAAGCAAGCCATCAATAGCCAGAATCAATCAAGCACCCTGCGTGCTGCTCGCAAAGGAAAAAAGGCGAGGTGCGGCTATTCAAAGTGTTTCGGTTGCAGCTTTATAACAAGGGTTTTGAAGGCGGACGAAAAAACTCCCCGCAATTTTTGTTATATCAATTTATGGCGGTTAAGGTGGTGTTTTCGTGTGAAGCTATCGTTTTTCGCCGCTTAAAACGACGTTATGTTTATCAAGGATCGAATCGAATTATGAGTGTAAAATTTATAGAAATCTCACAAGATGCAGCCTGTATTCTTGAAAATAAAAATGATGATTGTTCGGGAGTATTTACTGCTGGGATTCAATCTTGCCTAATTTATATTTTTAAAACTACTGAGGCAGATGTATTGATACATGATTCTGGTCAGCTTCATATTAAAGGCATATACAATCTAGTTAAAAAATATGGTGAATTAAAAAAACTTACAGTTGTTTATGGTGCTGGTGTAAATAGTACAAACCAATCTAGATACCCTAAACTGGTTAAAATGTTGGAAATAGCACCTGATAATATCGATGTTAAATCGTCTGATTACGGTGCGTTCTCTTTATGCTTTGATCGAGAAAATGGTATTAATTTATACCCCGATAATTCTGTACCTGCGGGAGTGACTCCATTACCAGAAAAGACAAAAGTCGAAACAATAATCGAGATAAATAACTTTTTTCTACCAGTTAATGCGCAAAGCCTACCTGTAGATATTCAATATAGAAACTCTAGCTTCACAAATAACACTAAACTAAAATTTCCAATAAAAAAATTATTGAAAACAGTTCAAGAGCAACCGAAATACTTTTTCCAAAATATTGCCTTTTTAAAGAAAGGGCATGATCATAAGTTATATGTCCTCCCCCAGCTATTCTAAATTTAGCCAACAAATACAAAGTATCAAAGTTCATGTTTAGCGCATTAACACCTTTAGATGAAGAGCAACAAACTCAATCGTTTAATGAGTTTGTAAATAAATAAACATAACAAGAAATTGAACAAGGACAAAAAACAGTTGGCTTTTTGTTCACTACGTTCACTTATTTTAGCCAACTATTTTTTGCCTGTTAATTAGGCGTTAAATGTTTAAGGTGGAAAATGAATAAACTATTGATTGATGCTATTAATTTCTCGAATGAGAAAGCGGTATTATTTAAGTTTGAATCAAGAAGTAAGCTAGCAGCTTATTCAATGGGTATATACTGTACGCTAATTGAATTATCGGAGTCTTTTAGCAAGCTGGTAGAATCTCAGTGTTACTCGGGGTCACTATCTGTTTATAGAACATTTTTAGAAAATTATGTAGATTTACAAAATTTAGTTAATAATGAGCATTATGTAAATCAACTTGATTATGATAATTGCCGCCAAAAAAAGCGTAACCTAGAAGCTGCTCAAAATGATAATCCTTATCTAAAGTCAATAAAAAAGTATGCGATTGACGAGCTTCCTAAATTAGATATTGAAATAGCAGAATTGAAAGGAAGTTCAGACTTTAAGGTACTAAGTACAATTAAAGATAAATTTCAATTAGCGGGAATGGATAAAGAGTATTTTGGTTTATACCCGCTATTAAGTGCAGAATCACACTGTAGTTTAGAGGCAATATTTTCTCGACATTTTGAAAAATGTACAGAAAGTGATGAAGTGAAAATTAGTATCAATAACAAAGATAATTTACCTGATTATGATTTTTATCTGATAACAATGACTCGGTATCTAATATTTTCAGGGCAATTGATAGCCGATTTATTAGGTGGGCAGCAGAGAATTGACTTTTTAGAGAAAAGGGAAGAAATAGCGTTATCGGTGAAATAAACATTTAACAAATGCATCAACACGATTTACTACACTCGGCAATCTCAGTTTGCCGAGTGTTTCTCGTTTTAAGGCGTCAATATTAAGTATAATTGCATAGTAGTAAACGTGTTATGCAGGCGCTGAAGGATCCCCTCATAATTCGCCCAACCCTGATGAATGAGTCAGCCTCTGGTATTCGAGCATAGCCCATTGATATTGCTGTTCATTGATGCAATACCGTCGATGCTTTCTTACCTCTCGTCCCAAGCGTGGAATAGAGAGAACACGCCGATGCTTAATGGTGTTGGCTTGAAAGTCGTATTGCCATTTAGCTTTTGTCGCAATGAGACCGTTCCACCACATCAATACCTCTGCAAGCAGCGCAATCAATAACAAGATGTTGAGGCGCTTGATACAACGGGTTCGGTTATGCCGAAGAGCCAGCCCATATGCGGGACTTTTTAAGTCGCGGAACGCTTCCTCTATCTGCATTCTCTTTGCATATAAGCGTGTTATCTGAATCGCGTTTAGCGTGTCATTCGGGATATTAGTCACCAATAGCCACGGCTCGTTTGCGCTTTTGGCAAAGAGACGAGACGCCGTATGCTTCTTGCTGGTACGGGTATGACGTTGCGCTTTCCGTCCTTTCGGTGCCTGTTTAACAAGATGAGCATGACAAGCCAAAGGAGAGCGGCGTGCGAGTTGGCAAGTGCCCAGATAGGCGGGTTTGTTGTTTGCCTTGGGGTAGAGTTCTTTATTGCATTGCCAATCTTGACGGTCGAGTTTAATCGCGACTTCTCCACGGACACGGCCCAGCCAGAACCAACCTTTATCTTGTACTTGCCGGAACCAGGTGTTTCGAAAGCCTGCATCCGACACAATAATGGGTGCGGCGCCGAGAGGGAGAATGTCGTGAAGTTTATCGAGGAAACGTTGATGCGTTTTTGGTGAGTTATATTGTGCGTATTCAAACGCTTGCTCGTAAAGGGTGACAGCACGACCATCGAGAGCGATAGAGGCGCGTAAAGTCATATAGCGAAGCTGCTCTCTCACATCAGACCAATCAACCAAAATCACAGGGCAAGGGTTAGCACGTGTAATAAGGTGGGCATGCCACTTATAGATGTCATCTTTTTCACGGTGTAACTGTGCATTGCCAAGCAATCGGTCGACGCGCTTGATGGCATGTTTAGCGGTGGTCATGACGTTAAGGGAGCGGCCAAGTTTTGTGAGCGTAAGGTCAGCCCCATCAAGTGAGGATTGGGTCGCAAGTATCAGAGACTGAAGCCGTTTTTTATGAATAGTGGGACACTGATTTTGTAGAGTATCTTGTAGAATTTGAATATCGCGCATCGTTCATCCCTTTTGGTGGAATGTGGTTTTTGGCGAAATTCATTAGATCAAAAGGGTCGATGCGCGTCCTTCTCATTGTTTAGAAAAGAGAATTTGAGGGGATTCGCTAGATGCAGGCGTTATGTACTTCAAGGTGTTTCATTATTTATGTCTAAAACTGATGATAAGATTTGGCGTCAATATTACGAAAAATCTTTAGCTAAAAGTCATGCTCCAAGAACAGAGTTCGCGATAAAGCTAAACGATTCAGATGTTAAAGTCGCAATTGATCTCGGTTGCGGAACTGGTTGTGATACTTCATATATTTCACGACTTGGCTATGAGGTTCAAAGCTTTGATAACAATCCTGACTCTATTGCTATTTGTGTAGAGCGTTTCGGTGATGAGCCATTAGTAACCATTCGAGAATCAAGCTTTGAGAATTTTGAGTATCCGAGATGCGGTGTTGTAATTGCCAACTCTAGTTTATATTTTGCAGACCCTGATTTATTTATAGTGACTTGGAAACGTATCGTCGACAGTATTGAGCCTGGCGGAGTCTTTGCCGGAGACTTTATGGGGGTAAAAGACAGCTGGGCTTCTGGTTTTCGTTCTCCTACAACTCCAATGAGTAAACTTGAAGTTGAGGATTTATTTAACAATTTTGAAATAGTACGCTTTCATGAACGTGATGAAATTGGGAAAACAGCAATTGGAAAGACAAAGCACTGGCATACGTTTTCCGTAGTAGCGATAAAACGTACATAACAAATAAGAATAAGTGTCGCGCAGCCGACACTTTATTCGGGTGTTGAACAAGCCCGACGCCTCTTTATTTAGTAAATTGCTCGGATGAGCATAGGATGGATCTACGCCCGTCACTTTTGTCAGGACGCGCGTAGCCATGAAGTTAATAGATAACCATTAACTTCAATGATTTACGTTAGCGGTGCGTGTATTTCTCGGTTCGTCCTCCTCTGAGCCAGTGACGGCCATTCTCCTTATTCTGTTTGCCTTTCGGCTATCTCGGTCGCGAGACTCCGACGCAGACCATCAGGTGTTCACCACAGTGTGGGCAACGTCTTGTTACTGGCTTATTTAACGGTGGTGGCACAGGCAACATCAGACGTGCCATTTGAAGCAGCATGAGCTGAATGCTGTATCGTTTTCGCTTTGCACTGCCATGCAACAAGCCATAGTCCCGCACCCGTTGTAGGTAAGCGGCTAATGAACCGGTGAAGTCCTACTCGATGCCACTGAGATCAACATTCCACGGCATCAGATCCGTCATATCATCGGTAAGCGAACGCGTCGGCAACGCTGTAAACAGATGCCGGAAGTAATAATACGGATTGATGTCATTGGCTCGACACGTCATCACCAGACTGTACAGATTGGCACTGGCTTTCGCTCCACCGACTGAGGTTGAGAACATCCAGTTTTTTCGGCCTGTCGTGAATGGTCGGATATCCCGCTCCGTCACATTATTGTCAATGCTGATGTGGCCATCATCAAGGAAGGTCAGCAGCTTGGACCACTGATTTTGGGCGTAGCTTATCGCTTTACCCAATGCACCTTTGGGCAACACATGCTGACTATCTAGCCACGCTTTAAAATCATTCAGAATGGGCAGACTTTCTTGCACTCTAAGCTGTTGGCGGGCTTCAGCAGACAGTCCTTTCGCTCGCTTTTCAATACCGTAAAGTTTGCCGATGAAGGTCAGGGCTTTCTCCGGTTTCCCTGCTTTCGTTGACGGTGACGCTTTTTGCGCGTCGGTAAATTTACGGCGGACATGCGCCATGCAGGCGGCTTGTGTCACGTCTTTCAGTGTGTCGTAAGCACTATAACCATCTGATAGCAGATAGCCGGTGTAATCACCGAGGAACTCACGCACACAGGTGCCCGCTCGACTCGGATGATAGTCGTAAATCACCACTGGATTGGAGGTAAACTCTCCACTGCGATAGACCCACATGTAGGATTTGGATTGTGCTTGTTTGTCTTCCTCTCTGAGCACTTGCACCGTGGTTTCATCCGCGCAGATGAGTATTTCTTGTAAGAGCTGCGCTTTCATCGTGTCGATGATGACCTGCACTTTGCTGCCAAGCTGCACACACCAGTTGGCCAAGGTGGCGCGGCTGATATCGATGCCGGAGCGGTTGAGGATATCAACCTGACGGTAAAGCGGCAGTGCATCTACGTATTTGGCGGTGACCACGGCAGCGAAGGCCTCCGCACTGCCGAGGCTTTTGGGGATCATGCTCGCTGGCTTCGGTGCGGTGATGACCTTGCTGGTCTCTGCCGTCTGCTCGCACTGACGGCAGGCATATTTGGTGCGCTCATGGCGGATCACACTGACTCGCTGTGGCAGGATTTTCAACGTTTCACTGACTTCTTTGCCGCATTCATGCAAGGGCGCATCACAACAGTCGCAATATGGGGCATTGAGGGTGTGGCTTTGCACCTCACGTTCAAGGTCGGCGGGCAACGGTTTTCGACCCGTCTTACCGCGTTCGGTGGAAGGCTTGGGCAACGCATTCTGTTGCTCGGCTTCGTTGAACGTCCCTTTGGCGACTTTTTCGCTTTGGGAGGCGAAGCGCTTGGATTTACTGAGATTGAGTTGCTCAACCAGTAATTGCACTTGGGTTTTCAGGGCAGCGACTTCCTCCTCTTTGGCCTGCAACAAGGCATCTTTGGCAAGAAGCATGGCTTTAAGTTGTTCAATATCATCGGGAAAGTCGGTCATTGGGCATCATTTTACAGCACTGAATGATGCCCAGTGTGACGTCTAAAACGGATCGTTCAAGCGCAATATGACGATCAGTATCAAGCGTCACACTTCTAGCCCACTGAGGGGGCGATGGGCTTTGTTGTTCTCCAGTGATAACCCAGATAGCAGCCAATAAAGCTGGGGCTTGCTGATGGTAATAACGCCAAGAGGATTGGGATGTGGCCACTTGAAGGTTCCTTTTTCCAATCGACGATAGTAAAGCCAAAAACCGTTGGTATCCCAAAAGAGGATTTTGAGTTTATCTCGTCCCCGATTACAGAAGATAAACCAGGCTTCGCTGAACGGATCCATTTCAAGCTGCTCGGCGACAATCAGCTACAGGCCATCGATAGACTTTCGCATGTCGGTGACACCGGAGACCAGAAAGACCTTGCCAGAGGGGGTCATTGCAAGGCATCCACCCAGTGTTTGATCTGAGCGGCACTCAGTGTTGTTGGTAACTCAGCGCGAATACCATTGGCAAAGGTAATGATCACCGACTCAGCTTGCGTATCTTCATGTTCATTGAAAATGATAGGCTGAAGTGTCTGCGTCGCGTCAGGAGAACGCAATCGCTTAGACCAATAGTAGAAGGTTTGATAACTGATGCCGCTGTCTGCACAGAATTGCTTGATGGATAGCGGGCTTTGTTTTTGTTGCTCAACAACTGCTGCCCAATGGGCGCGTTTTTGCTCTTGGTTCATAGTGCCTCCGATAAAAAAGGCACTATGTCAAAGCACGTGTATTATTGGTATGTGGGGTTTATTAACCGCTTACCGTTGTAGCCCTTTGGGTAACACATGCTGAAGTATCAACATTAGGAACTGTCGGGCAGGCAAAGAGCGTGTCGCCGATTGCAGGGTCTGGCTGTCGGTGTAACGGAAGGTCACCTGATGGTCACTGATATCGATAATATCTTTATCGGGTAATACCCCGCGATACAAGTAGCGAGAGAGGTATTTCAGCGCAGATAAACCCCGACCGCCCGCCCGGCAATCGACGACCCACGTCTGGGGTATGGAAGGCGGTAACGACAACAAAGGGTGTGCGTGAATCGCGGTCAGTAACCTTGCTCGCCAGACTGATGCCAATGCCCTGTGAGAGTAGAGGAACTGCTTGTTGCCGTTGTGCCACTGCTTGCGGCGGGGGTGTAAAAACCTGCAGGCACAATGGCATGTAGGTGTGGGTGGATATCCCGTCGTCGATTATGGGTATGCAGCACCAGCGTAAAGCCACTGTCACCGCCATGTTTGCGTTGGGCAAAATCCTTGAGCGCGGACGCAGCAACAGAGAACATCAGCGAATACAAACACCTCGCGTGTGTGATAGCCATTTTTCTGAGTTCAGCAGGCACGGTGAAAGTGATCATAAAATAGTGTGTCGGCAATAACTTCGCCTCTTGCCGAGCCAGCCATTGCATGGTGTTGGTGTGTTGACACTGCGGACAATGACGGTGCCCACAAGATAGCGGCGTTCGGTCATCATGGTGACACCCCTGACAACCCCATTGCACGTGGCCTAATGCCCCTGTTCGGCAGCGAGACATGGCCATGATGGCACGAGAGATATCCGGGTTAAGCCGCCTCGGCTCGAGTTCAGCGCCATGATGATTGAGCAAGTAAAGAAAGGTGCTCATGCGTCCTCCCACAGTATCGTCAGTCCCGTTGCCAGTTGATTGACAGCCTGATGCACCTCAGCTTGTTTCATCTCAGTGAGTTGTGTGTAGCGCGCGGTGGTATTCAGACTGGCGTGACCCAGCAGGTGTTGTAATGATCGTAAATCCAACCCACGCTCGAGCAGATGGGTGGCATAACAATGGCGTAATGAGTGTGGGCTAATGGCCTTGTTGATCTTCGCGTCACGACAGACTTGCTTCATGGCTTTTTGCACCCCACCGCGGTCCATGTGGGCATCATTGCCGACACCCGGAAAGAGCAAGGTGGGATGGCGATGGGTAGACCAGTGCAGGCGTAAGACCGCGAGTGTTTTATCGGGCAGCGGCACCAAGCGGTCTTTGCCGCCCTTGGCATTGCGCACATGCACCTGATGTTGGTCACTGTCGATATCTGGCACTGACAATCGAAGTCCTTCCCCTAGGCGTAACCCCAGACAATACAAGGTATAGAAGAAGCGTTGGTAGCGAGGTTGTTGGGTGAAGGTGATGAGCAAGCCGACCTCTCTAGGGGTTAAGATATCGGGCAAGCGTTTGACCTGAGGCGGCTTAACGATATCGAGCCATTGCCATTGTTTATTAAGGGTGTAGCGATAGAAGAACTGCAAGCCATTGCGATCGAGTTTGACGGTGCTCCAGGAGTGGGTTCCGATAAGGTTCACGAAGTAGGTTTTGAGCTGTTGCTGAGAGAGATTATCCGGTGGACAATCAAAGAACTGGGCGATGCGGCGGACGGCACGGCTGTAGGCATCAATGGTGGCGGGTCGTTTGCCTTGAAGGGTTAAGTTATTGAGGTGCTGTTGATAAAGCGCATCGAAGCGCTGCTGCTGTTGACGGTTCATGGTGTCTCTCCTGTCCGCTGCCGGATTGGCAGGGTTGGGAGAAACGTAGGCGGTGTGTTGTTATTCTGCCGCATAGCGGCTTCGTTCAACAAGCGAATCAACGAGGGACGTTTACTCGTGGCGCATTTTTCATAGAAACTCTGTGATTTAGGCTTTTCAATCAGTTTGGGTTAGTAAACGCCCGTTATTCGAACGTTATATTTTTGAGGATACATTGGTGGAAAATATTGTACTTGCAGTCTTGGGCTCTGGCGGAATAGCTGCATTTTTTACTATGCTGTTTACCCGAAAGTCCCATGAAGAGAATGTTACGTTAAAATACGTTACAGATGAGCGCCGAAAATGGCGTGAAAATATTAAAGTAATAATGGGTGACTTATGTGATGCAGTTCATGCACCGCGTTTGCATGATGTCCATATCCAGAAAACCCGAAAATTAGCTACATTACTGAAACTGAACTTGAATAATGTGTCATCAGAATCCTTGGATCGAGATATTTTAAGGTTGCTTAATAAACTTTGTAAAAACCCACAATATATCTACTTTCAATGCTTGGAAAAGCAGATTTGCACATTACTCAAGCATGATTGGGAAAGGGCAAAATTAGAGGCTGACACGCGTTCAATATCAATAACCACTATTGGTCTAGCTGCTCTTGTCATTTGGGGTGGGTTTTCCACTTTACTCTTAGACAGTAAACTTGTGGATAAACTACAAAGCTATAGCTTACTAGCTGGTATATACGAAGAATTGTTGATTATTTGCTTACTCTTTGTTGTAGCTGTATTTTTTACGCCAAGATTGATTAAGAAAATACAGTTGAACAAATGTAAAAATAAATACTACAAAACAAAAATATAACAAATAAGAATAAGTGTCGCGTAGCCGACACTTTATTCGGGTGTTGAACAAGCCCGACGCCTCTTTATTTAGTAAATTGCTCGGATGAGCATAGGATGGATCTACGCCCGTCACTTTTGTCAGGACGCGCGTAGCCATGAAGTTAATAGATAACCATTAACTTCAATGATTTACGTTAGCGGTGCGTGTATTTCTCGGTTCGTCCTCCTCTGAGCCAGTGACGGCCATTCTCCTTATTCTGTTTGCCTTTCGGCTATCTCGGTCGCGAGACTCCGACGCAGACCATCAGGTGTTCACCACAGTGTGGGCAACGTCTTGTTACTGGCTTATTTAACGGTGGTGGCACAGGCAACATCAGACGTGCCATTTGAAGCAGCATGAGCTGAATGCTGTATCGTTTTCGCTTTGCACTGCCATGCAACAAGCCATAGTCCCGCACCCGTTGTAGCCCTTTGGGTAACACATGCTGAAGTATTGTAGTGGTCAACTCATTCCGGACAGTAAATTAGGCTGATTTTCAGCTTTCGCAGGTGGAAGACCACCGTTATAACTATGCGGTCTCTTCCAGTTGTAATAGCTCATCAGGTAATGGCTGATATCTTTGGATGCCTCAGCAAAAGATGCATAGCCTGTTGCTGGTATCCATTCAGATTTTAGACTTCTAAATAGCCTTTCCATTGGAGCGTTGTCCCAGCAGTTGCCACGGCGACTCATGCTTTGTGTCATCCGATACCGCCACAGGTGTTGTCGAAACTGGCGACTGCTGTATTGGGAGCCTTGATCCGAATGGAACATCACGCCACTTGGTTTTCCTCGTTGCTCATACGCCATCGACAACGCTTTTGTCACCAATGCCGCATCAGGACTGTCAGACATGGCCCAACCGACAACCCGTCTGCGATACAGATCAATGACAACGGCAAGATAGCACCAACGATGACCCGCCCATATATAGGTAATATCGCCGCACCATACTTGATTTGGGGCGTCGACAGTGAACTGACGATCAAGCTGATTGGGAATATCAGGCCGTTCAACCGTAGCTTGCTTATAGTTATGTGAACCGGGTTGCTTGCTGATGAGTTGTGCCTCTTTCATCAATCGGCGAACCTTGAATCGTCCAATCTTATGTCCGATTTCACACATCATGCCGACCAGAGTGCGACTACCCGCAGAGCTTCTGCTCAGCGTAAACAGTCGGTTGATCTCGCTACGAAGATGCAAACGTTCAGCATCAATATCATGGCGTCGTTGGCAGTGCTCATAGTAAGTCGACGTGGCGATATCGAACACAGTACAGACCAATTCTACCGGTTCTTGCTCTCTCAATTGGTCTATCAGCGCGTACGTTCGAGTTCGTCCGACATCAAGAGAGCAGTAGCCTTTTTTAGAATAGATTTTTCTCGTTCAAGTCGATGGATCCTTGCCTCTAACTCTTGGATTTTCTGCTGCTCTGGCGTTAAGGCTTTGGAAACTGGCGTACTACCGCCGCGCTCTTGTTCAAGTTGTGTGACCCAGCGTCTGAGTCCCGTTTCACCGACGTTTAATGAGCGGCTAGCCTCAGCAATTGAATACCCTTGGTCAAGTACCAAACAGGCTGCTTCTAGTTTAAATTCAGCGGAGAATGAACGACGTTGTCTTGTCATGGAACACCTCTTTCTTTAGTGGTGACTTTACCACCTTAAATGGTGTCCGGGATCATTAAACCACTACATATCAACATTAGGAACTGTCGGGCAGGCAAAGAGCGTGTCGCCGATTGCAGGGTCTGGCTGTCGGTGTAACGGAAGGTCACCTGATGGTCACTGATATCGATAATATCTTTATCGGGTAATACCCCGCGATACAAGTAGCGAGAGAGGTATTTCAGCGCAGATAAACCCCGACCGCCCGCCCGGCAATCGACGACCCACGTCTGGGGTATGGAAGGCGGTAACGACAACAAAGGGTGTGCGTGAATCGCGGTCAGTAACCTTGCTCGCCAGACTGATGCCAATGCCCTGTGAGAGTAGAGGAACTGCTTGTTGCCGTTGTGCCACTGCTTGCGGCGGGGGTGCATTGAATAGCCACCGACTCAGTAGACACATTTGTGCCTTTCTTTGCTCAAACGCAGATTATCCGAACTCATCGGTTTAGATCGCTATCTCTAAGCCGTTTCTGTCCAATAATCAGCTAGCTAAAATCCTACAAACCTGCGATCGGCTGTAGCCGGTCGCTTCTGCCATTTCTCTCAGGCTGAGACCTTTCTCTCTAAAGCTTTCACTTTCTGGTGCAGCACGCGCTAGATATTGAACTTAGCAATAGCCGAAGTGAGTTGCTGGTTAGAAGAAGAAAGTTGCTGCACATTGCTGAGAGTGGCTTCACCACTTACATTGAGTTTCTCGACCATTTCTCGAATGGTTCGAATGCTCTCACTAATTTCTTCTGATGCTTGGCTTTGAGTGCGTGTTACGTCGGTGATGTTACTGTTCAACAGGTTAATTTCTTCTACTGACGCGCTCATGATATCGAGATTGGCATCAACCGTCTTGGTTTGCTCAACATTTTGTAAGCAACTCTTCTTAGTGTTATCGATAGCGCGAACGGCGTTCGCCGTCCCTTCATTCAACTTTTGAAGCATTTCATTAATTTCAGAGGTGCTTTGTTGGGTGCGACTTGCAAGTGCGCGAACTTCATCTGCAACCACAGCAAAGCCTCGTCCTTGCTCACCTGCACGAGCAGCTTCAATGGCTGCGTTTAATGCGAGTAAGTTAGTTTGGTCGGCAATCTCGCCGATGACGGTTAAAACAGAGGCAATTTTCTCTGAGTTTTCACTCATCGCTTGAATGTCACTTTCCATCAGTGTGATTTCACTCAGTAGTGAATTAATCCCCGTAACGGATTGGCTGACTTGTTGTTTGGAGTCGGCGGTTTGTTGTTGCGTTTTTTGGGTGCAGCTCAAAGCGTCAGAGGCGCTTTCTGCCACGGTATTGACTGTCGTACTCATTTTCTCAACGCGAGAAACAACAAGCTGAGTCACTTCGCTGTGGTGGGACAGAACATCATGGTTTTCCATGGTTTTTGTTTTTACTTCTTTAACTTCTGAAGAAATTTTAGATGTCGCTTCAGAAATGCCGCCAACGATGTCCTGTAAGTTCTGAGCAACGTCATTGATGCCTTTGGCGATAACGCTGATTTCATCCTTAGTGTTTACGTCAACACGCGCAGTGAGATCGCCATTGGCGAGTTTCTTCATAGCATGCATGATTTGGGACAATGGTTGAAGCAATTTGCTGACAAGAAAAATGGTTATTCCTGTTACCAATAACACTTGAATGAGCGAAAAAATGAATGAATCTGTTCGATTGGCGACCACGGTATGGAAAGCGTGGTCCTTGTTGATAGCGACTGCGAGATACCAAGGCGTACCTTCTATAGCGGTAATGTTGAATAGATTGGGAATGTTGCCCAGTGTTAGCTCGCTGACAATTGGATTTGCAGCAAGAACGGGTAGGGCTTCAGAAGTCAGTTGAGACGACAGTTCACTTGCTGGCTTAAGCGACATTGAAGGGTCAGCACTGGCAAGTAAGGTGCTTTGTTGTCTAGGAGTATCGCCTGTGTATTTTGGCTACTAATACTGTTGATGTATTCAATGAGCTGTTTGATCTTTATGTCGCCAGCAATAACGGCGTTTTCACCGGAACGTCGAGAGTACTGCTGGGCAATAGTCATGACCAGCTCACCGGTTACAGAATCTTTGTACGGGGCGGTGATCACTCGGGAAGGGCTTGAATTGGCTTCGATATACCAAGGGCGTTTCCTTGGCACTTCGAATGATGTCTAGGCGAGGTTGAATCACTGCATCGTGATTTTGAATTGTAAAGCGAGAGGAAATTGAATTTGAAGGGCTTGATTCCGGGAAGAAGAATGCAAAAAAGCCTGCTCAATGAGCAGGCTTTTTTACTTCTTACGAAAGTGGTGGGCGATACCGGGCTCGAACCAGTGACCCCCTCCTTGTAAGGGAGGTGCTCTCCCAACTGAGCTAATCGCCCGAATAACCGCGACCAATGACTGAAGTCTTCATCCAGCTATTACCCTCCTGTTTCGGGCAATAAATTGCCTACGAATGATCCGCTTCTTGTTTTGAATCGACCATGGTTGTTATTAGGAGCTTTGTCATATAGATGTTGTGCCATTAGGCAACAAGGAAAGGTCAAATGGCTAAAGCTGTAAAAGTTGGTGACACTGGCACTGACCATGATGGTTTCCCTCCAACACCGGTGACGGCAGGCTCACCAGACGTCAAATTTGATGGAGCTCCAGCCGCCAGAGTTGGTGATCCATTAGCTTCGCATGACAAGCCTAAGCACCCTCCTCATGGTAGGGCCATAGCGTCTGGGTCTTCGACTGTTTTTATTAACGGTAAACCTGCTGCTTTAACTGGGGGTAGTGTGACTTGCGGCGGGGTAACCATAGGAAGCGGTACGGTAAATATTGGTGATTCCCCTGTTGCAGGTGAAGCGACACCCGTCAACGTTAAAGTGACCAAAGCCATTACTTCTGTTTACTTCTCGTATGGTTTAAGTCAGCAAAAGCTTTCCAGTGCGTCACGTCACTACACAGACATTAATGTACATGCAAAAACTATCGGCTATTTACCGGGTGAAACAGTTGCTATTACCTTGCAAGGTCCATTAAACAAAACGGTGTCAGGCTATGTTGATGAAAGCGGAGAGGTATGCGTGCTTGATGTATTGAAAGACGTTCATCTTGAATTTGAAGGGAAAGATATATAATGGGAGATCTATTAGCAACGGCGGGGGACTCGTCAACAACCGTCGATTTAAAACGCCCGCGATTTTCCGATCTTTGGACTGCATACTCAGAAGTGGGGTTAAAGCCTGCACCACGAGTGTATGAACTCGTCGGTGGACGTGCTCTAGAGCTATACATTGCAGATAGTATTAACTATGCGAATGCATGTGCATTGCGAATGAGCCGAGGTTTTAACTATGGTGGCTTTCCGGTTCCCAGTGGGACAATTATCGAAACCTATCCGATTTATCGTGTCAGAGGCGGTGATAATAAAGTTTACATTCTACGAGTCAAAGATCTGATTAAGTACATAGAATTTAATTGGGGTGTACCTGAATATGACATGGACCCATCTGATATTTCGGCCATCTCAGGGAAGAAAGGGCTCATCATTATAGAAGTTAGTGGTTGGGGGGACGCCTCTGGACATGCGACGCTGTGGGATGGGTCAAAAACCGGTGACAATAGCCACTACCAAGAGCTTAGCTACTATGCCCAATACGGTGGCAGTGTGGCGCCAAAAAGGATAATGCTTTGGGAATTAAAAGACTAAGTATTTCTGGGCTAACAATGCTGTTAACTTTGTCTTCTGGATGCGCTGTTTCTGGGGAGACATTGAGTGAGCAGACAATTGTAGCCAGAAATAGCCTAAAAGACTATGGTTTGGTTTCCTGTCTCATTGCTATCGACCCAACCAGTATGCTCGCGACAGACCTTGGGTACTCAAAGCGCTCGCTTTCTTTTATGGGAAAGGGAAGCCATATGATTACTCAAAATGAAGAGACCTTCGAAACGAAGAATGACCCGTATTCAGAAACCGTCGAGTTCATGCTGAAAGTGGCCGAAAAATACGAGGGTCATATGAAAAGCGGTGAGACATCAAAAAGCATTGGATGTTTTAATGTGTATCACTCCCAAAGTTTCAATGAATTTATTGCTCAGCAGGATAGGTATATTTCAACGGTGAGATAAAACACATCTGCTTAATAGCCATAGCCCATGTCTTAAAAAAATATACGGCAGAGATTAATCTTGGCTACGCTTATAGTGAAGGAAGCTGAGATGTTTCTCATAGATATTCTCGCTGTTGACGAAAGCTCTACAATCCCCCGTCTAAACTTACTGACAGTGTTGAATCTGGTTTTAACAGGTTGCCTGAACCCCTTTTTACGATAGGGGCTCAGTTACATTAGACTCATCTAAATTAGACTGCTTCGATGGTCGCACAGTGGTCCCAAAATGTAAATTAGCGAAAACTTGGGCAATAAGACTAAACCTTCGCATTAATTTTAATAATCCAAACGCAAAAAAGCCTGCTCAATGAGCAGGCTTTTTTACTTCTTACGAAAGTGGTGGGCGATACCGGGCTCGAACCAGTGACCCCCTCCTTGTAAGGGAGGTGCTCTCCCAACTGAGCTAATCGCCCGAATAATCGCAATTGGGATTCTCTAAAAGAGAGTGCGATTATTGGAATTTGGTGGGTCTAGGCAGACTCGAACTGCCGACCCCTGCCATGTCAAGGCAGTACTCTAACCAACTGAGCTATAGACCCAAATTCTGATTCCATCCTGGTTAGGGAAGGAATGGTGCGTCCGGGCAGACTCGAACTGCCGACCCCTGCCATGTCAAGGCAGTACTCTAACCAACTGAGCTACGGACGCATTACATTGTTATCTTTCGATAACGTTGTTTCTAAGGAGAAGCTTGGTGCGTCTAGGCAGACTCGAACTGCCGACCCCTGCCATGTCAAGGCAGTACTCTAACCAACTGAGCTATAGACGCATACCGTGCTGAACTTCAGCGAAGCTTTCCGTGAAAGCGGGGTGAATATTAGCGAGTAGGAGGAACGCGCGCAAGCGTAAAACCTGACTTTTTTGTGCTTCTGCGTTCGTTTGACGATTTGGTGAACAAATTGGTGCCTCTGTGTGCACGAAAGCTCAAGTATTTGGTTTCTGAGAAGTAAGGCTCAGTCTATTTTTTCGCCTGATTGCCTACTTGTAGCTGACAACGTTTGAAAAGGCTTTGCCAATAGCCGACGTGATTTTTGATGGATAGCTGAAAATCTTGATAATGAGCGCCACCCAGATAGGCATCGCTATACGCTAAAAATGGCGTTGTTTTAGGCAGTTGTCCATCCAATGCCTCAAGAGCCGGTTGTACATCAAGGTATAGACTGTTGATTTTGGAAAGATAGGGCTGTATGTCACCCACGAAAAACGTGTCAAAAACATTTCGCAGATAATTGAGTCGTGTTTTGTCGCGGTTGGCTCCGCAAATCACTTGGCTATCATCGCGCTCAAGTTGCTGTGTGATTGTGTTTAGCCAGCGCTTACTTTCATCCATGGAATAAAACAACGCACCGAGATAGCGCTGTTTTTCGATCGGTTCTTGCATGGCGATGATATTGAGGTTGGAACCGGGCGATATCATCGCATTGGTGTATGCAGTGATGGCGAGCAAGGCATCGCTATGTGGAAGAGGGGCTTCAGGCGGGATCATTGCCGAGCTTGGCGGTGTGAGCTGTTTTCGCCATGCATCACTGGCAATAAAGGTATTCCAATATACGGTTTGTATTTGACGTCGCTTATGCGCCTGAATCTCTTTTAATGTTGCAGTGAGAGTTGGGTCTTCAACCAAGTCTAAACAATGTTCTAATGTGCGGAGCAGTTTCACTTCGTAGTCCAACTGGCGAAACGCATCCTGAACTTTGCCAAGAATCGAATTTCTGTCTGCGACAAGTTGAAACAAGCCGCACTCTCTTAGTTCATAAGCATCCAATAAGCCCATGCGGACATCTTCGAGGGGCAAAACAAGATCCCGTTTTCTGGGGAGCGAAATATCAACGGCTTTATGCAGAGGAAGTCGTTCGGTATCGAGTACATTGGCGAGTCGTTGTTGATAGTTGGAGAAGTTTTCCACCGCCGGATCTGTGCCAAAGCAACCATTCAACGTCGCAACTATCAGGGTATTCACTAAAAGGAATGAGATCTTCAAGCCAGCAGTATTCCATTATTTCAAATCACTATTAACGTTTACGAAGTATATGAAAAGCAGGATCGAAAATCGTGGCACACAAAGAAAAATCCCGACATGACGTCGGGATTTGAGAAATAAGGAAGTGTTACGGTTACTTTTCAGCCATCGCCAACTGATAGGATTCAGGCTGCTTGCGAATCCAATGTAAACGCATTCCTAGCATGATCGCGGCAGACGTTAGGCCAACGATAATACCTATCCAGAAACCGTAGGCGCCCATTGGCTCCACGATCCAGTCGGTCATACCTAAGATGTAGCCCATCGGTACGCCCAGGATCCAATACGCAATGAACGTTCGCTCAAAAATAGCGCGCATGTCTTTGTAACCGCGCAATGCACCCGCAGCGACCACTTGGATGGAATCGGTACATTGGTAAATAGCTGCCAGCAACATCAGATTCGCAGCAATGGTGACAACCTCTGTATTCTTGGTATAGAGGTGAATAATAGGCTCTCGCAACAACACGGTGAGTGCTGCCGTGATCAACGCGGTGCCAAAACCAATCAGAATACCGAGTTTAGCGGCGCGTGCTGCACCCTCTATTGAGCGTTCGCCCAACTGATGACTAACACGAATGCTCACTGCCGTTGCCAAGCTCATTGGCAACATGAACACCATGGATGAAAAGTTGATGGCAACTTGGTGTGCCGCGACAACCATTGAACCTAGAGGCGCAATCAGAAGGGCAACAACGGCAAACAGAGTGACTTCAAAGAAAATGGCAGCGGCAACAGGCAAGCCCATTTTGAAGATACGCCAAAGCGCTGGAACGTCTGGTTTCGAAAATCCATTGAACGCTTCAACACGGTTAAGACGTTTGTTGACCTTGATGTAGATAAGCATTGCTACCAGCATCAGCCAGTACACGATTGCAGTTGCAACACCACAACCGACACCGCCGAGTTCTGGGGCACCGAATTTACCGTAAACGAAAATCCAGTTTAGCGGCACGTTCGCTGCCAAGCCGATAAAGCCAATCACCATTGCTGGGATAGTGAGGGACATGCCTTCGGCTAGGTTTCGTAGTGCTTGGAACAACAAGAACGCGGGTACGGCCCAACTGATGGCATGTAAGTAGCCAATGGTTTTTTCAGCCAGTGCAGGTTCTACGTCCATATAGTTAACGATGTAACCGGCGTTAATCAGCACCAAGATAATAGGCACGGACATGATCAGCGCCATGTAGATGCCTTGTTGCACTTGAAACGGAATCTTACTTTGACGGCCAGATCCATGCAGTTGAGCAATGATTGGAACCATGGCAAGCAAAATGCCGATACCGAACAGTATAGAGGGCAACCAAATGCTGGATGCAACGGCAACCGCAGCCATGTCTGTGGCGCTGACGCCACCTGCCATCACGGTGTCAACGAATCCCATTGAGGTTTGCGCAAGTTGCGCGATAAAGACTGGGATACCCAACTTAATGATGGATTTGGCTTCTAGGCGATAATTTTGCACCTATAACTCCGAAATAGAAAAGAGGCAGGAAAAAGGACAGCGAATTATACGCCTGCCGAGACTTTCGGCAATCAATACAACGGAGAAAGTACTACATATTTATATATGATGTTGACTCAAGACGGTGACACTGGCGTAAGATGTTGTTTAACGAGTTTATTGTTTGCTTTTGCTGATGACGCCGATACGGGCGTACTGTCACTAGGTATCAGTTTTCGCGATAGATAGAATAGACAAAACAGCGCTTTTTATGGGTATCAGGGGACAAACATGTTTACAGGAATCGTTCAGGCTACAGCCGATGTTGTTCATATTGACAAGAAGACAGACTTTCAAAGCCATGCCGTGCGCTTTACCGAAGAGTTATTAAAAGGGATAACTCTCGGCGCGTCGGTCGCACATAACGGCTGTTGCCTGACTGTCACTAAAGTGGATGGCGATCTTGTATGGTTTGATTTAATGCAGGCGACGTTAAACCTGACAAACCTTGGCACTTTGGTTGAGGGTGACAAGATTAACCTAGAAAGAGCCGCCAAGTTTGGCGATGAAATTGGCGGGCACTCCATGTCAGGCCACATTATGTGCACGGCGCAGGTTTCAGATGTGATTGATAGCGAGAACAATCGCCAAGTGTGGATTGAATTGCCTCAGCACATAACAACATATGTGTTTGATAAAGGCTATATAGGCATTGATGGCATCAGCCTTACGATCGGTGAGGTGAGAGATAACTGCTTCTGCGTCAATTTAATCCCAGAAACGATGCAGCGAACAAACATGGGTTGGCGCAAGGTGGGAGACAAGGTAAACATTGAAGTCGACCCGCAAACACAAGCTGTTGTTGACACAGTAGAGCGAGTGTTGGCGGCCCGCATGTAATTGCGTCACTATTTTTTGTTCTATTCAACGTGAAGCACGAGACGTAAAAAAGCCAGCAATGCTGGCTTTTGACGTAACCTATATGTGTTTGGGCAATTTAAAAAATTTGCTCGTCATCCGCGTCGACAAATAAGTTGATCGTCTTGTGCTGCGAGTCGATCTGCAAATTCAGGTGAATAGCGTGGCAGCAAGATGGGCAATCGTCATAGAACTCTTGGTCGCCACCACTTGTATCCAATGTAATGCGAATCTTGTGTCCACAATGCGGACAGTCGATCCCTCTTTCAGTATAATTTTGCATGTCCAACTCCCTATCTGAACCGCGAGCTTCTCAACATGATGGTGAAAAGGTAGCTGTTGCCTGAACCAATCATGTGTTCCCATTCTAAGAAATGAAGAATCTTTGCTCAGTGAAATAAGGTCAAACTATGACCCGAGACCAGAATTCACGCTAAAGCATTCATTTGCATAATGTGTTTGTTCGAAATGATTTTCTGGTTGTTATGGGTTACGTAACTAAACGTTGCTAGGTGTGTGCGGGGATGTCGAATTGCGATCGGCGTTCAGAGAATGGATGAAACAAGGGCGTAAATTGGTGAAAATTACGCCCTTTTCGGTGTTATCGCGTCAATATTTCCGTGGTTAATTCGTTAAGCGACGAAAGTTTGACGTCACTGATCACCCAGCGGGCTTGGTCGGCAACTGCATGTTCTGGCACAACAATGGTTCGCATTTGCGCTGCTTTCGCGGCTAATAAACCCGTAAACGAATCTTCAAGTGCTACGCAATTTTCAGGCGCAATACCGAGGCTGTCTGCGGCATTGAGATACACCTCTGGATGAGGTTTACCGTACTTCAAGTGCTCAGCTGAGTGGCACTGCTCGAACCAGTCTTCCAAATCCAGCGCTTTGAGCGTGGTTTCGATCAATCGAAGCGGAGACGAAGACGCCAGTGCAATACGAAGGTCGGCAGCTTTGCATAGCTCGAGAGCGTGAATCACCCCCGGCATAATGGGCTTGTGAATAGCGACTAGCTCGATCACTTTATCCAAAATCATGTCACACACTTGGTCACATGATGGGCCTTGCCAGCCTTGCGTTTCGAAATAGTGCTTAACGATTTGGTCGATACGGATGCCGGTGGTGTCAATGGTGTCTTGTCGGGTGAGTTGTACACCCAGTTCACTCAGTACAGCTAACTGAGCGTCTTGCCAGAAAGGCTCTGAATTAACGATCAGGCCATCCATATCAAAAATTGCAGCTTGAATCATAGGAAATATCTTCTGTCGGGCGGAAGAAAAAGCGCACTAGATCGAAAAGGGCGCCAACATGCGCCCTCAATCTAATCTAAGTCGATTCGACTCGCAAATGACTTCATTCAGTTAAACCCAGTTTATTGATCAGAGCCTCTGTCTCTTCGAGATAGTGCCCGCCAAACATCAAGCAATGGTTGATCATATGGTAGAGATTGTAGATATCTTTGCGCTGCTCAAAGCCTTCATCAAGCGGGAATACTTCATCGTAACCACGATAGAAGTCTTGCGGGAAACCGCCAAAAAGCTGTGTCGTGGCGACATCGACTTCTCGATCACCCCAATAACAGGCGGGGTCAAAGACAACCGGGCCGTTAATGGTCGCTGATGCGTTGCCTTTCCACAAATCCCCGTGAAGTAAGCTGGCTTTTGGTTGATGGCCGACAAGCCGGTCTTTTACGGCTTCAACGATCGTCTCTACGTCGCCAAACGACATACCACGTTCTTCGGCTAATTTTAGCTGCCAACCAATACGGTGATCCGCAAAAAAGTTAGCCCATTTTCTGTGCCAGCTATTTCGCTGTTCCGTTGTGCCGATGAAGTTATCAATGTCGAAACCGTATTCCAGTTGTTCACCCCACTGATGCAATCGCGCCATGTCTTTACCCAGCAAATAGGCGCTTTCGTCATCAAGCGGTTTCATGGGCAAATAATCCAACACCAATACAGCTTTCTCTTTAATCACGCCCATATAGATAACTTGCGGGACGGAAACCTCTGCACTGTTTGCTAAATGGCGCAAACCCTCTGCTTCCGCTTCATAGATTGGGAGGTTTTCACGTGAATTGATTTTGACGAAGAAACGAATTTCGCCGCTACTGATAGCGTAACATTCATTAATATCGCCACCGTCAATCGGCATTTTTTCTTCGACTTCAAACTGCTGACCGAGAGCGAGTGAAAGCTGAACAGAAAGCGAATGCCACATAGGGAACCTCTGCATTAAGCGTGCAAATTTGGTGTGATAACAAAATAGTAGCGCAATCTGTGCAGAGTGAGGTGTTGCAAAGCTTGCAATATATGATAGATATTCGGTTTTTGTAAAAAAATCAGCGGAGCCTTTACGGTAAAGGCTCCGGTATATGCTCAGTGAGAGCTTAATCAGTGGCTTTTATAATCAAAAATACGGCCATGACTATCTGATGCTTGGCAACAACTGTGCTGGCATGAACTTGTTATGGCTGGCATTTTTGAGATGATTGTTGGCACTTTCTATGTCTGGCGCAAAGTAACGGTCTTTGTCGTAGAAGCTAACATGACTTCTTAGCTCCGCTTTGACCTGCTCTAGCTGTTTTGTGCTTTTTAGTGGCGCGCGGAAATCCAAACCCTGACAGGCTGAAAGCAATTCAATGGCAAGAATACCTCGTGTGTTTTCAGCCATTTCGGTGAGTCGGCGGCCTGCGAAAGTCGCCATGGAAACATGATCTTCTTGGTTGGCAGACGTAGGTAGGCTATCAACTGACGCAGGGTGTGCGAGTGTTTTGTTTTCGCTTGCCAGTGCTGCCGCGGTGACTTGTGCAATCATGAACCCGCTGTTAACGCCGCCATTGTCGACTAAAAATGGTGGAAGCTTGCTCAGACCGCTGTCGATCAGCAATGCCATACGACGCTCAGACAAGCTGCCAATTTCTGCAATGGCGAGGGCGAGATTATCTGCCGCCATTGCGACTGGCTCTGCGTGGAAATTGCCGCCAGAAATAATGTCACCATCGTCGCTAAACACCAAGGGGTTATCGGACACGGAATTAGACTCAATTTCTAGTACGTCGGCTGAATTGCGGATCTGTTGCAAGCAAGCGCCCATCACTTGTGGTTGGCAGCGCAGCGAGTAGGGGTCTTGCACTTTTTCGCACCCTTGATGGCTGTTGCCAATTTCGCTGTCGTTTTCCAATAAATGACGATAAGCCGCGGCGGCGTCTATTTGACTGCGATGCCCGCGTACGCGATGAATGCGCGGATCAAACGGACGGCGACTTCCTAGCGCCGCTTCTACTGACAACGCACCACATGCTGTGGCGGATGCGTAAAGATCTTCCGCTGCAAATAAGCCTTCAAGCGCAAATGCCGTTGAAGCTTGTGTGCCGTTAAGAAGTGCCAGACCTTCTTTAGGGCCAAGGGTGATAGGCTCTAATCCCGCTATTTTCAGTGCAACAGCGCCAGAAATTATCTCGCCTTTATGTCTTGCTTGTCCTTCACCTAGAAGCACCGTGCTCATGTGAGCCAGTGGGGCGAGATCGCCAGATGCACCGACAGAGCCTTTCTTTGGAATACAGGGGTAGACGTCTGCGTTAATCAGCGTTGCCAATGCCTCAACGACGGAAAATCGAATACCGGAATAACCACGAGCGAGACTGTTTATTTTCAACACCATCATCAGACGGACGGTATTATCGTCCATGAAAGTGCCAATGCCAGCAGCGTGTGACAACACAATAGAGCGTTGAAGTGTTTCCAGATCCTCGGCATCAATGCGCGTGTTTGCCAACAAGCCAAAGCCTGTGTTGATACCGTAGACCACGCGCCCTTCGGATAGCACATTGGCGACAGTATCAATGCTTGGCTGCATGTGTTCTTTTACGCCGCTTGTGAAAGAAAGTTGTACGCCTTCGCGGCTGACCGCGCGAAGTTGTTTCAGGGTAAGTTCGCCCGGGGTCAATATTAGTTTGTACATGGTTATTCCTTACTTAATCACGGGCACATTTGGGACATCAAGCAACGGTAAATCCAGTTGCTGTTCTTTGGCGCAGTTGATAGCAATGCCATAGCCTGCGTCTGCATGGCGCATCACACCTGTGGCCGGGTCGTTATGCAGTACCCGTCCGACGCGTTTGGCGGCATCTTCGGTACCGTCACAGACAATGACAACGCCAGAATGTTGCGAGAAACCCATGCCCACGCCGCCACCGTGATGGAGTGACACCCAAGTCGCACCTGAGGCAGTGTTCAAAAGCGCGTTCAAGAGCGGCCAATCTGAGACGGCGTCTGAGCCATCTAACATGCCTTCGGTTTCACGGTTTGGACTGGCGACTGAGCCAGAATCAAGGTGATCTCGACCAATAACGATAGGGGCTTTCAACTCGCCATTTTTGACCATTTCATTAAAAGCTAAACCAAGACGAGCACGATCTTTTAAGCCAACCCAACAGATACGCGCGGGCAAGCCTTGGAACTGAATACGCTCTCTTGCCATGTCTAGCCATTGATGAAGATGCGGATTGTCTGGGATCAGTTCTTTGACTTTTTGATCGGTTTTATAGATGTCTTCTGGGTCGCCAGACAGTGCGACCCAGCGAAAAGGGCCAATGCCTTGGCAGAACAATGGGCGAATGTACGCAGGCACAAATCCGGGGAAATCGAACGCGTTCTCTACACCTTTTTCCAGCGCCATCTGACGGATATTGTTACCGTAATCGAGCGTCGCCGCGCCGCGTTCTTGCAATGTCAGCATGGCATTGACTTGCTCTGCCATGGAAATTTTGGCGGCATTGACTACGCCCGCTTCATCAATTTTGCGCTGTTCGGCGGCGTATTCCATGGTCCAGCCTTTTGGCAGGTAGCCATTGAGTGGATCATGCGCCGAGGTTTGGTCGGTAACCACATCTGGCGTGATACCGCGTTCCACGAGTTCTGCAAAGATGTCCGCAGCATTGCCTAACAAACCAATAGAAATAGGTGTGTTGTCGTCGAGTGATTGCTGAAGCAGGGCTAAGGCACCATCGAGGTCGATGGCCTTTTTGTCGACGTAACCTGTGCGCAGGCGATAATCTATACGGCTTTCATCGCAATCGACGGCGATCATTGAGAAGTTAGCCATGGTGGCAGCGAGGGGCTGTGCACCACCCATGCCACCTAATCCGCCCGTCAGAACCCACCGACCTTTCGCTTCGCCACCAAAATGCTTTTTCGCCACAGCGACGAAGGTTTCGTATGTGCCCTGAACAATGCCCTGTGAACCAATGTATATCCAACTTCCTGCTGTCATCTGGCCATACATCATCAAGCCTTGCTTATCGAGCTCGTTGAAGTGCTCCCAGTTTGCCCAGTGCGGTACCAAGTTCGAGTTAGCGATCAAGACGCGAGGCGCATCTTTGTGGGTAGGGAATACGCCCACAGGCTTACCGGATTGAACCAACAAGGTCTGGTCATCTTCGAGTCGAGTCAGCACGTCAACAATTTTGTCGAAACATTGCCAGTTTCTGGCTGCTCGGCCAATACCGCCGTAAACCACCAGCGCATGCGGGTGTTCAGCTACATCAGGGTGAAGATTGTTCATTAACATTCTCAGCGGCGCTTCGGTAAGCCATGACTTGGCGGTAAGCGTTGTGCCTGTTGGGGCTTCTATAGTCCGCGAGAGATCCAGACGAGGGTCGTTCATTACATCACTCCTTGAGAATGGGTAGGGCCAGAAAGGCTGCGAGCAATTGTCCAAATAAGACGGGCAGCAAGGCGAGCAGTGTGGTTATCAATGTCATATCGCGGATTAAGTTCTGCGATATCGGCAAGGGTAAGTTTCATTGTTCCGTCGCTATTTTCAGCAGACAGAATGTCTTCAATTAATGACTCCACCAGTGGGTAAGCCACGCCATGAACGGCAGGTGCACTGACGCCTGGAGCGGTTGATGCAGGAAACACGTCAATGTCGATGGTGAGGTAAAGCGCATCGACTTGGGACATAAAGCCCTGAAGTTTGTCTCGCACTGTCGATAGCGATTCCGCAGAAATATGCTTGTCTTCAATGGCCAAAACCGACAGTAATTCAGCACGATCAAAAAGGGCTTGAGTATTGCTGGCTCTGCTGACACCTATGCACGCATAGTGAAACGGCCAACCACGATGTTGGCAGAAATCGGCAATCTGTGAAAACGGGGTACCTGAACTGCCTTGAGCGCTTTGCCCTGACGGCGCACGAAGATCAAAATGAGCATCAAAATTGATGATGCCAATACGCGGTGGTGTGGTCGTGTTTTTTTGTAGGCAGTGGTTGGCGAGCCCTTGAAACGTGCCCCATGCGACTTCATGGCCTCCTCCCACTATAATGGGGAAGTGCTTTTGTCTGAGTGCATCGGTAACGTTGTTTGCCAGTAGCTTCTGAGCTTTTGCGAGATCATGATCGTCACAAGGCGTATTGCCGTTGTCGTAAAACGGACATGAGTCGTACCACGGTAGGTTTGCCAACATTTTACGAACTTCATTGGGCGCAGCATATGCGCCGACGCGACCTTTGTTGCGTGAAACACCTTCGTCGCACGCAAAGCCCATCAGCATAATGCCGGGTTCGCTCGCTTTGTCAGCAGGCTGAATTTTTTGATGAAGCCGCGCACCTTTGTCGCCGTCTTCTTCATCAATGCGACCTTGCCAAAGCGACATATCAATGGTCATTGGCTTTTACTCCATTGAGGTAGCGAGCATGGAGGCCTGTCACTCCAATCTGGTAGCTCAGTTCAGCGGGTTCGGAAAGATCCCAAACCGCAAAGTCTGCATCGAATCCGATGGCTAACTGACCTTTGTTTAGTCCCAACGCTTGGGCGGCATGTTTGGTGACGCCATAAAGGGTTTCTTTGGGAGTTAGGCCAAAGAATGTCGACGCCATGTTCATCATCAGTGTCAGGCTGGCAAACGGTGAGGTGCCGGGATTGAAATCGGTGGCTATTGCCATTGGGACGTGATTTTTTCGTAGCAGATCAATAGGCGGCTTTTGAGTCTCCCTTAGAAAGTAAAACGCACCGGGAAGCAAGGTCGCTACGGTGTTGTTAGCGGCGAGGGCTTCCACGCCACTTAAATCTATGTGTTCGATATGATCGACGGAGCGCGCGCCCATTTTGGCAGCAAGAACGCTACCGCCCAGATTGGAAAGTTGCTCAGTATGACCTTTGATTTGCAGGCCATGTGAAAGGGCCGCCTCGAACACACGCTGCATCTGTATCTTGCTAAAACCAATGCCTTCGCAGAACACGTCCACGGCATCGGCTAGATTATCTTCTGCGGCAGCGGGGATCATTTCATTGCACACCAGATCGATATAATCGTTGCCTCTTCCAGCAAACTCAGGAGGAAGTGCATGTGCGCCAAGCAACGTTGTCGTGACGTGGATGTTTGCTTCTCGTCCTACCATTTTTGCGGCGCGAAGCATTTTCAGTTCGTCATTAACCGTTAGGCCATAACCACTCTTGATTTCTACAGTTGTGACGCCGTCACTAATCAACGCTTTTGCACGTGGTAACGCGAGTTCAATGAGGGATTCAAGACTTGCTTTGCGTGTGGCATTAACCGTCGCAAGAATACCGCCACCTTGTGCGGCAATATCTTGGTAAGAAACGCCATTGAGGCGCTGCTCGAATTCGTTAGCGCGATTACCAGCGAAAACCAAATGGGTATGGCAATCAATGAGACCGGGCGTGACAAGTCGATTCTCGAGTGAGACATGTGTGAAGCCGTCTGATGGCAATGACGAACCGAGGGCGCTAATAACGCCATTTTCAACCGCAATCATCATGTTTTCTTGCACTTGGTAACCTTGTTGTTCGGTTACGTCTGTGTGCATTGAGACCAATCGGCAGTGGGTGAACATCCTTCTCATCGCGCACCTCTATTTGTGTATATACAAATGTATAGACAAATGAAGGAGCGTTTTCAAGATGCTAAGTGATCAAGTTGTGACCGCAGGTGTAAATATAAGTGGCCGGAAAGCGTTTTTGTGGCATCAAAACACAGTATTGCAGGGTTAGGTTCGTTGGCAGCGGTAGGCGAGTGGCGTGATCTTGTTTCTTGCTTGGAAAGCTCGGAAGAATGACGTTTGCGCCTTGTAGCCAAGCAGAAACGAAATTTCGGCAAGATCCATTTTCGAGTATTTGAGGTAATACTTTGCTAGGTCGTCTCGCATGCTAGCTAGAACGACATTGTACTGGGTGTTTTCGTCGTTTAATCGACGCTGTAACGTTCGGCGGCTAACAGCGAGATAACGACTGGATGTATCAATAGAGAAATCATCCGCTGGGATTGTTTTTGCTAGAAGACGACGCACTCTGGCAGTAAAGGGTTGGTAGTCACCTTCAAGGATTAGCGCATGCTCGAGCTGCGACTCTAATGATAGCCACATACTGTCGCTGACGGTTAAAAATGGCTTATGAAGATCTGCATGATGAAAGGTGATGCTATTTGTTTTCCCAATTTCTATTGGAACGCCAAAAAATGCCTCGTATTCACAACTATTCATGAGTGGCACGGTCGATTCGATCTTGTGCGGAACAATATGGTCTCGTGTTCCCATTCTCGCCAGATGAACAAAGAATGCCATTTCCAACTCAATAACCGCATCAGGGATAGGTTGATGATCGGGCAGACCTGCAAGTTGAATGCGTGTGGTCATGTCCGATTCTTTTATCTCTAGTGTCATAGGACCAATTAAGGGTTTGAAACGAGCGATTCGATGCAGCGCTTGATAGAGGTTAGCACTGCAAAGTGCGGCATAAAGTGGTGGGCTAAATGTTTCTGGACGAAGATGCGCCACAATGTTAAGGGCATAAGCCGAGGTTGCGTTGTTATTGCGTAGGTTTTCCCAAAACGCATAGTAATGCTCAACGCTCAGCATGATGTTTTCTGATTGACCTGGCGATGTCATAAACGGAAGTGGGTTGAAAGACCCTTCAACATCGTGATTGAGATCTTTGAGAAGCAGTAGCCAATTGATATTGAGTTTAAATCGCTTCATATCGTCTCCTTCGTGAATGACTTTTTTTACTATAGAAGAGAAGACGCAGAATCATGCCGAATCACAGTATCTGTTTGATTCGACATGATGGTTTAGGTAATCCGGCTTTAGTGGGCTTTCAAAAACGTAGCGAGAGCGTTTGCAACGGGTTCGACATTTTCTTTTCGCCAGTAAATATCAAAGTGTCCTTGTCCTTCCAACATTAACAAGGTTTTCGGTTCGGACGCTTTTTCATAGAAATCTTTACTATTGTCTACCGTATAAGCCTCAGAACCTAGAGCCATAAACATTGGGATGTTATCCATCAATGAAATGACGTTGAACGCGGAGAAAGTGAGTATGGCTTCTGCGCCATAAAGGTTGAGTTTGTTTTGCCAATTGGCAGATTCAGCACCGGGGTTACCAGGAAGATAATAGCCTCTCATCCCGTTGGCGATGGGTAGCACTTCGTTGCTATCGCTTTCTGGAACAGGCGAGAAGTATGTGTCGACCCCGTTTTCAAAGAAATCCTGCCTCGCTTTGCTTGTGCCACTGAGATAGTACTCACGAAGATTGGCTACCGTTTTGAACGCCGCGATGTTTTGTTCTGCGGCATTAAGATATGGGCTGATCATACCGACAGCTCTAACACGCGCATCCAATGCGGTGGCGTAATAAGCGTAGCCAGCTCCCATACAAATACCGACATTGAAGAGCCGTTGTGTATCGACTAATGATAATGTCGAGAGGTAAGAGACTGAGTTCTTGATGTCTTCCACCACCGAATAGGGATTTTCGACTTGAAGGTGTGCTCCTTCGCTGTCTCCAAAGCCTCTAGCATCAAAAGCGAGCGTGATAAATCCTCGTTGGCTAAGTGCTTCGGCATATACCTGAGCTGTTTGTTCTTTTACACCCGTGCCCGGTCTTGCAATGACCATGGCTGGAAGTGGAAGATTGCTTTCTGCTTCTTGAGGTATATACAAAAGTGCAGAAAGTGTTTCTCCTTCACTCTGAAAGGAAACAAGGTTTTTGCCTATTTGTAGCTTATCTGCGTTGGTCATACTGCTAACTCCAAACTTACGTTATCGATCCTTCTTCGAGAAAAGGTCTTATTCATGGATGTAAACGTAAGTATTAAAGACTGAAAGAACCACGAGTTTCATTGCGTGCCAAAGTTATTTCAAAGTGCGCCAAAGTGAAGAGCTAGGAATTGGCTAGTAGTTAGGAGTTGGCTAGTAGTAATGTCGATCTTGGCTAAAGACTAACGCTAGCACTGAGTTTGTATCGATTCCCGGGATGAAATAGCAGTGCTGAACTCACTAATTGGTTTTCACTCCACGTTCGTCGATGCAATAACAAGCATGGCTGGTCGGTATCGATTTTCAGCAGTATTGCAATGTGTTTGGGGGGCAAAATGGCTTCTACCGTGTGCTCAATGGTACCAAGTGGACAGTTGGCCATGAGGTACTGATTCGGCGTGATGAGAGAAAAATCTTGATTGAGGTAGTCAGGCGCAAACGCAGGGTTGATCCACCGCAGCTCAACTTGAAGCGGCACGTCATCGGCGTAATGCACAATTTCACTTTTGTATACATCACTGCCAAGCATGATACCTAGCCGCATCGCGACATTTTCGGATGCGCTGACTCGTCTGAGGGTGATGATTTCGCTGTTATGGCGTCCACCTCGCTCAGTGATTTCTTCCGCGATATTGCGGATCTCCATCAGCGGGCTTTCGACTTTTCGTTGGCACACAAAGGTGCCTAAGCGCGGTGTGCGCTCTAGCCAGCCTTCATTAACCAGATCCCTCACCGCTTTGTTAACCGTCATTCGGCTTACTGAAAATTGTTCGCACAATTCCGCCTCAGTAGGAACGCGTGTCCCTACTGGCCATTCTCGTGATTCAATTTTCTTTTTCAGGTAATCCTGAATTTGTTTAAAGCGAGGCGTAGCTGTCATATGAACACCGTGACTATTCGTATATACAAATAAGAATGTATGACTTGGCGGCGAAAATCAAGTGTGGTTTTTTAAGGGGCGAAGAAGTCATGTGCCAAGCAAGTCAGGGTGAAGATGTTGCGATTCAAAGACAAGGCTGAACTTAACATCCAATCGTCAAGCTTTTGTCTCAAATTAGTCATATTGAAAGCACAGAATGCCGTTCGATTACGGTTATATCGCTATTCTTATATCGCAAATGTTATTAGATATCGCACTTTACCCTCTAGGGAGAAAAGACCATGAAAAATATCGTCAGCTTTGGCGTTCTATTTTCGATATTCGCAACAGGCAGTGTGATGGCTGCCGACCCTGTCACTTTAGGGCCTCGTCCTTTTTATCTGGTCGCCGACATGGACAGTGGTCCGCTCAAAGAAAAGCTTGAAGCATGCTTTTCAAATTCACCGAAGAAAAGCACCTTCTCAATTGGTCATCGCGGGGCTTCATTGCAGTTTCCCGAGCACACGAAGGAATCCTATGTGGCTGCAGCGCAAATGGGCGCGGGCATCATAGAGTGTGATGTCACCTTTACCAAAGACAAGCAACTGGTGTGTCGTCATTCTCAAAACGATCTGCACACCACGACGGATGTGTTGGCTTATCCAAAATTAGCCGAAAAATGCACCGTACCATTCACGCCTGCAAATCCTCAAACGGGCGAGAAAGCAACGGCGGAATGCCGCACGTCAGATTTCACTTTGGACGAATTTAGACAACTCAAAGGAAAAATGGATGGGGCGAATCCCATGGCGACAACACCAGAAGAATACATGAAAGGCACGGCAGATTTTCGTACTGACCTGTATGCCAGTCGTGGCACCTTGATGACGCATGCAGAGAGCATTGCACTGTTGAAAAGTTTGGGCGTGAAAATGACACCTGAACTAAAAGAGCCCAAAGTTCCTATGCCCTACAATGGCTTTACGCAGCGCGATTACGCACAAAAAATGATTGATGAATACAAAGAGGCAGGTGTAAAAGCGTCGGACGTTTATCCGCAGTCTTTCAATACTGATGATGTGGATTACTGGGTCGCCAATGAACCTGAATTTGGTCAACAATCCGTCTACTTAGATTCACGTATGTACGATGATGAAAGCTGGAAGTCGTCGTTAGAAGATATGAAAGCGCTGAAAGAGAGCGGTGTGGGATATATATCGCCACCACTTTATGCATTAGTCACCGTCGATGAGAAGGGTAACATTACGCCGTCTGATTATGCTAAACATGCCAAAGCAGCGGGGTTAGGCATCATTACTTGGACGTTGGAGCGTTCTGGTCATCTTGGCAATGGTGGCGGATGGTATTACCAATCAGTGAAAGACGCGATCAATAACGACGGTGATGTCATGACTTTGCTGGACGTATTGGCACAAGATGTTGGGGCAGTGGGGGTATTTTCAGACTGGCCAGCAACCACCACGTTTTACGCAAACTGCATGGGGCTAGAATAAAAAAATGGACCCATGGCGAGTGCCAAGGGTCCGAACTGCAGCATTGCAATATCAAATATACATACGCAGGCAGTCATAGGAATAGTTCACATTTACGAGTGATTGTTTGTATGCCTGACTTAGTCGCCACCATCAATTTCTGACAGTTTCATCGCGTACTTTATATAGGCACGGCGCTCATCACTCGGCAGCTTACGATTTACGGCGAGAAACGAAATGAAGCTATCAACAATAGGCTCTAGCTGGGTTTGAGCGGGTGAAGCGCAATCAATGTACCTTGGCAAAAGCTTATGCATTTGCTCGAGTAGGCTCGGTGTAACCGTATATTGGCGGTCCATTACTTGCGCATTGGCAAGAGCACTAGACATCTTACGAAATGCGTTTTGTTCTCTGTCTTGTTGAGTGACTTGTGTTGAACAGGTCTCTGCAATGAGCTGGCTGTAATGTAAAGAGTGAGAATACAACTCGGTCTCTGCTGTTTGACTGTCAGCAAAAGCAAAGAAAGGAAAAAGTAGCGACAAGAACAGGGGGGAAGTGGACGTTGATGGCATTACAAGAAAATCTCTGTATGACGATTTAGCAAGCGACGTTTATACCATTATTTTATGTCTATTCCTTTCAAAACCCGCGGCTTTTAATCAAAAACATCCCGCCCAAGTGCTTTTTATTGCCTCAATACTTTGGCGTTTCAAAGACTGTTTTTTCCTGAAAACGTTTTTCAAGCAGCAAGGGCTTTCAGAATTCATGTAGAATGTCGCCAATTTAAATTTTGGCGTTATTGGAAAAAATGAAACAAGGTTACAGCTGTATAGGGTTAGTAAACCCAAAATCACCCGAAAATGTCGGTTCTGTTATGCGTGCTGCTGGCTGTTACGGTGTGAATTCCGTGTTTTACACCGGAACCCGTTACGACAGGGCGGCAAAGTTTTGTACCGACACGAAAAACAGAGTGTTAGATACGCCGCTTATTGGTGTTGATGATCTCAAAGCCGTTGTGCCGGTTGGTTGTATTCCAATTGCCGTTGAGTTGGTAGAAGGCGCAAAACCGCTTCCTGACTACAAACATCCTGCACGTGCGTTTTACATCTTTGGCCCAGAAGACAATTCGCTGAAGAAAGAGATCACCGAGTTTTGTGCGGAAACTATCTACATTCCTACGAATGGCTGTATGAACCTGGCCGCTTGCGTCAATGTCATCCTTTATGACCGCATGGCCAAGGGCACGAACTTTTCTGGGCACCTGTAAGGCTTTTAGATACCTGACATGTCAGGACATCTAAGGCCATAAACAACGGTGGCTATTTGTTGATTTGACATAATTGTTCCTTGATACAAATTGATCATCGACAGGGGCGCGGTTACAATCGCGTCTCGCTTCAGGTGCGCCCGTTTTGATTGGTATTAAAATGGGCACCTAACGAAGCACTCTCTAAGACGTCTATTCAATACTCCTCGAGTTCAGACGCCAATAACTAAACAAGTGTTACTTCGTGTGTAACACCACTGTAAATAGGACATAACAATGCCTGTAATTACTCTTCCTGACGGTAGTCAACGTTCTTTTGACAACCCGGTTTCTACTTATGATGTTGCTTTCGACATCGGCCCAGGTCTTGCTAAAGCTTGTATCGCTGGTCGTGTTGACGGAAACCGTGTTGATGCGTGTGATTTGATTGAACACGACGCTAAGCTAGAAATCATCACTGCAAAAGACGCAGACGGTCTCGAAATCATTCGTCACTCTTGTGCTCACTTGCTGGGTCATGCAATCAAGCAACTGTTCCCTGATGCAAAAATGGCGATCGGTCCGACCATCGACAGCGGTTTCTACTATGACTTAGACTTGGATCGCTCGTTGACCCAAGAAGACCTTGATGCGATTGAAAAGCGCATGAAAGATTTGGCAAAAACCAAATATCAGGTCATTAAGAAGAATGTAAGCTGGCAGGAAGCGCGCGATACGTTTGAATCACGTGGCGAGACTTACAAAATTGAAATTCTGGACGAAAACGTTTCTCGAGACGATCGCCCAGGACTTTACCACCATGAAGAATACATCGACATGTGCCGTGGTCCGCACGTGCCGAACATGAGCTTCTGCCAAAACTTCAAGATCTTGAACGTTGCTGGCGCTTACTGGCGTGGTAACAGCGACAACAAGATGCTGCAGCGTATCTACGGCACAGCGTTTTACGATAAGAAAGAATTAAAAGCGCACCTTGTTCGTCTTGAAGAAGCGGCAAAGCGTGACCACCGTAAACTAGGTAAGCAACTTGATCTGTACCACATGCAGCAAGAAGCGCCGGGGATGGTGTTCTGGCACCACAATGGTTGGACTGTTTTCCGTGAACTGGAAACGTTCGTCCGCGAAAAACTGACCGAATATGAATACCAAGAAGTCAAAGGCCCGCTGATCATGGATCGCGTTCTTTGGGAACGTTCTGGTCACTGGGATAAATACGCTGACTACATGTTCACCACGCAATCAGAAAGCCGTGAATATGCGCTTAAGCCGATGAACTGCCCAGGTCACGTACAGATCTTTAACCAAGGTCTTAAGTCATACCGTGATTTGCCGCTGCGTATGGCGGAGTTTGGTAGCTGTCACCGTAACGAGCCATCAGGTGCATTGCACGGTCTGATGCGCGTTCGTGGCTTCACTCAGGATGATGCTCACATCTTCTGTACGCCAAACCAAGTTCAAGAAGAAGTGACATCTTGCATTTCTATGGTTTATGACACTTACAAAACATTCGGTTTTGATGAGATTGTTGTGAAGCTATCTACACGCCCTGAACAGCGTGTTGGTTCTGACGAAATGTGGGACCGTGCAGAGAAGGCATTGGCTGAAGCACTTGAGTCAATGGACATCAAATTTGAGATTTTGGAAGGCGAAGGTGCTTTCTATGGTCCTAAGATTGAATTTACTTTGCATGATTGTTTGGATCGCGCATGGCAGTGTGGTACTGTTCAGCTCGATTTTGCTCTGCCTGAGCGTTTGGGCGCAACGTACGTTGGTGAAGACAACGAACGCCATACCCCAGTCATGATTCACCGTGCGATTTTGGGTTCTCTGGAACGCTTCATTGGCATTTTGATTGAAGAATACGCGGGTCATTTCCCGGTATGGCTGGCTCCTCAGCAAGCGATTGTCATGAATATCACAGACAATCAGGCTGATTATGTTCAGGAAGTAGCAAAAAAACTGCAAAAAGCAGGTTTTAGAGCGTCAGCGGACTTGAGAAACGAGAAGATTGGTTTTAAAATCCGTGAACACACTTTGAAGCGCGTACCTTATATGTTGGTTTGCGGTGACCAAGAAATGGAAGCCGGTGAAATCGCGGTACGTACACGCAAAGGTAAAGATTTGGGTAAATATAAAATTGACGAATTCATTTCTCTGCTCGAGAACGAAGTTCGTACCCGAACGCTCAATATTTTGGAGGAATAAGGTATTAAAGGCGCAACAAGAAAAGTCCCAGTTAAACAAAATGCTCATCGATTGAATGACGAAATTCGCGGTATTAGCGAAGTTCGTTTGACCGGCCTAGACGGCGAAGCCGTTGGCGTAGTTTCAATCGAAGACGCTCTAGCAACTGCTCAAGAGGCAGGTGTGGATCTGGTCGAAATTAGCCCTAATGCCGAACCACCTGTCTGTCGCGTGATGGACTACGGTAAGTTCATTTACGAAAAGAGCAAGGCTACGAAAGAGCAGAAGAAAAAACAAAAGGTTATTCAGGTTAAGGAAATCAAATTCCGTCCTGGTACCGATATTGGCGACTATCAGGTAAAACTACGCAACCTGGTTCGCTTTATTGAAGAGGGTAACAAGGTCAAGGTTACAATCCGATTCCGTGGTCGCGAAATGGCGCACCAAGAAATCGGTGTTGACGTTTTGAATCGCTTGAAAGAAGACACTGCTGAAATTTGTTTGGTAGAAAGCTTCCCAACGCGAATCGAAGGTCGTCAAATGATCATGGTTCTTGCCCCTAAAAAGAAGTAATTTCGGCATACAAGTAACGTAAGAGGCTATGCCTTCGGGTGTAGCCTCTTTGTTCGCCGGATTACATTGTTATTAACATGCAACAATGCGGAGTTATTCATCATGCCTAAGATGAAATCAAACAAAGGTGCAGCTAAGCGTTTCAAGAAAACTGCTGGCGGCTTCAAGTTCAAGCACGCGACTAAACGTCACATCCTGACTAAGCGTACTACTAAGAACAAACGTCAACTGCGTCCAAATGCAATTCTGCCTAAGTGCGAAGTTGCTGCAGTTGCTCGTATGCTTCCATACGCATAATTTTTCTTAGTTTATTAACGATTTAGTTTAGGAGAGAGTCCATGGCTCGCGTAAAACGTGGTGTACAAGCTCGTGCACGTCACAAGAAAGTTCTAAAACAAGCTAAAGGTTATTACGGTGCACGTTCACGTGTTTACCGCGTAGCTTTCCAAGCAGTTACCAAAGCTGGTCAATACGCTTACCGTGACCGTCGTCAGAAGAAACGTCAATTCCGTCAACTTTGGATTGCACGTATCAATGCTGCGGCTCGTCAGAATGGTATGTCTTACAGCCGTTTCATCAACGGTCTGAAGAAAGCGTCTATCGAAATCGATCGTAAGATCCTTGCTGATATCGCTGTATTCGACAAAGCTACTTTCTCTGTACTTGTTGAGAAAGCGAAAGCTGCTCTGTAATTATACAGAATAGATTTTGCAAGAAAGGGGAGCTTAGGCTCCCCTTTTTTACATCTGAAATTTGTATGCCTGATTAATGTTAACTCCAGTATTCTGAGGTTACTCAGGTATAAACCCAGTCTAATTCTCTTCGCTTTACCTCTTCAGCGTCCATTTTCACATGCTCCGATGCGGATAATTGAGTCTTCTCCTTTCATGAAAAGGCCAACTTCTTCGCGATTTACATGATTCAGCCATAAATGTGGTGATGAAATAGGCATGACAAGCACTTGATGTCACTTTCAGTTTGGCTTTAGTTCACGGTTTATTTACTATGTACCGTTACGTCTATACCAATTCTCAGAGCAAAATTCGCCGATGCGAGTCGCGATTGGTTCACGTATTTTGTTACGAGAATTGGTATATCTTTTACTCCGTAAGTAATCGCCTGAAAGGGTGGATGAGGAAACGATGCAACAACTAGAAGACATTCTATCCAGCGCAACGGCAGCTATCGAATCGGCTGACTCTGTTGTGGCTTTGGATGAGGTACGTGTTAAGTACCTAGGTAAGAAAGGCGAGCTAACTACGCAACTTCAAGCATTGGGCAAATTGCCGCATGAAGAACGCCGTGAAGCGGGCGCAAGCATCAATAAAGCTAAGCAGGCTGTTCAGCAAGCGATCTCTGAGCGTAAAAATGCGCTAGAAAGCGCTGAACTTGAAGCGAAGCTGGCTGCTGAATCTATCGATGTGACCCTGCCAGGTCGTCGCATTGAAAATGGTGGCATTCACCCGGTAACTCGTACCATTGAACGCATTGAAAGTTTCTTCGGTGATTTGGGCTTTGACGTAAAAACAGGTCCAGAAATCGAAGATGCATTCCACAACTTCGATGCACTGAACATTGCAGAAGATCATCCAGCACGTACTGATCATGACACCTTCTTCTTTAACCCAGATTTGATGCTTCGTACGCACACTTCAGGTGTTCAGATCCGTACCATGGAAGAGAGCCAGCCACCGCTGCGATTCATCGCGCCTGGCCGCGTTTACCGTAATGATTACGACCAAACGCACACGCCAATGTTCCACCAAGTTGAAGGCATGCTGGTTGACGAAAATGTTAACTTTGCGCAGCTAAAAGGCATCCTTCATGACTTCCTGTGCAACTTCTTTGAAGAAGATCTTGAAGTGCGTTTCCGTCCTTCTTACTTCCCATTCACTGAGCCTTCTGCGGAAGTGGATGTTCGTCGTAAAGACGGTAAGTGGTTGGAAATCCTTGGCTGCGGTATGGTTCACCCGAACGTACTTCGCGCAGTAAATATCGACCCAGAGAAATACTCAGGTTTTGCCTTTGGTATGGGTGTTGAGCGTCTAACCATGCTGCGTTACGGCGTGAATGACCTGCGTGCGTTCTTCGAGAACGATTTGCGTTTCCTGAAACAATTCAAGTAAGCATTGGGGTAATTGAGAAATGAAATTCAGTGAATCCTGGCTTCGCGAGTGGGTTAAGCCTGCTGTCAATAGCGAAGAACTGGCACACCAAATCACCATGGCTGGCCTAGAAGTCGACGACATTGAAGCTGTTGCCGGTGAATTCACCGGCGTAGTCGTTGGTGAAGTGGTTGAATGTGGTCAACACCCTGATGCGGACAAATTACGTGTTACCAAAGTAAACGTCGGTGGCGAAGAGCTGCTGGATATCGTTTGTGGTGCATCAAACTGTCGTTTGGGTATTAAAGTTGCAGTAGCAACCGTTGGTGCGGTTCTGCCTGGCGATTTTAAAATCAAGAAAGCGAAACTTCGTGGTCAACCTTCTCACGGTATGCTGTGCTCGTTCACCGAGCTAGGCATTAACGTTGAATCTGACGGCATCATGGAACTACCTGCAGACGCGGTTTTGGGTACTGACTTCCGCGAGTTCCTTTCGCTAAACGATGTCACCATTGATGTTGATCTGACGGCAAACCGAGCTGATTGCTTGAGCCTTAAAGGCATGGCACGTGAAGTGGGTGTATTGAACCGCGCTGAAGTGTCTGAGCCTGCGTTTGAAAACGTAGCACCGTCAATTGATGACAAGATTTCTGTTGCTATCGAAGCGCCTATCGCGTGTCCACGTTACTTGGGCCGAGTTGTTCGCAACGTGAACGTGAAAGCGGCATCGCCACTTTGGATGCAAGAAAAGCTGCGTCGCAGCGGTATTCGCTCTATTGACCCAATCGTCGACATCACTAACTACGTGATGCTTGAGCAAGGCCAACCTATGCATGCATTCGATCTTTCAAAGATTGAAGGTGGCATCGTTGCGCGTATGGCGAAGCAAGGCGAGAAATTGGTTCTTCTGGACGGTAACGAAGCTGAGCTAAACGACAACACGCTTGTTATTGCTGACCACAACAAAGCACTGGCTATTGCTGGTATCTTTGGTGGTGAGTTCTCGGGTGTGACTACCGAGACGACTGACGTATTGTTAGAAGCTGCATTCTTTGCACCTGATTCAATTCGTGGTCGTGCACGTAGCTACGGCTTGCACACGGATTCATCACACCGCTTTGAGCGTGGTGTTGATTCAAGCCTTCAGTACCACGCCATGGAGCGTGCGACACAACTGCTGATTGATATCTGCGGCGGTGACGCGGGTGAAATCGTCGGTCAAGAATCTGAAGAGAATCTCCCTAAAGCGAAAACCATTTCTCTGCGTCGCAGTAAATTGGATCGCCTTCTGGGCCACGCCATCTCTTCTGACGATGTTGTGGAGATCTTGACGCGTCTGGGTTGTGACGTAGAAACCACAGAAGCAGGTTGGACAGCGAAAGCACCGTCATGGCGTTTTGATCTGGCCATTGAAGAAGACTTGGTTGAAGAAGTAGGGCGTATCTTCGGTTACGACAACATTCCAAACCAAGCGCCTGAAGCGCACCTGACCATGAACGAATATAAAGAGGTCAACCAACCTCTGAAACGCGTTCGTGATTTGCTGGTTGACCGTGGTTACCACGAAGCGATTACTTATAGTTTTGTTGAGCCTTCTCAACAGGCGCTGATCGTGCCAAACGTTGAGCCACTGATCTTGCCACACCCAATCTCTGCTGACATGTCAGCAATGCGTTTGAGCTTGTGGACAGGTCTGCTAAACACAGTGACGTACAACCAGAAACGTCAGCAACCACGTGTGCGTCTGTTTGAAGTAGGTCTGCGTTTTATTCCTGAAGCGACAGCTGAAAACGGCATGCGCCAAGAAATGATGCTGGCAGGTGTGATTGCCGGTGCGCGTTCTGAAGAGCACTGGGACATTGCGACTAACACTGTCGATTTCTTTGACCTTAAAGGCGATCTGGAAGCGGTTCTGGAGCTAACTGCTAATGAGTTGGCATACAGTTTCAAAGCGTCTAAGCATCCGGCGCTGCACCCAGGTCAGAGCGCGGCGATTGAAGTCGACGGCAAGATTGTCGGTCACATTGGTACGGTTCACCCTGAGCTTGAGCGTAAGTTTGGCCTGAATGGTCGTACTATCGTGTTCGAAATCGAGTGGGCTGCTATCAATCAGCGTGTGATTCCGGAAGCGGTTGTGATTTCTAAGTTCCCAGCGAACCGTCGTGACATCGCGGTGATTGTTGCTGATGACGTAGAATCAGAAGTAGTTGTACGCGCATGTTTAGATACCGACAATGCACTTATCAAAGGCTCTAAGCTTTTTGACCTTTATAAAGGCAAAGGCGTTGAAGAAGGTAAGAAGAGTCTGGCTATCGCTCTGACGCTACAATCTACTGAACGTACTTTAGAAGAAAGTGATATTTCTGAGGCGGTTGCGGCAGTTGTTGCAACACTTGGCGAAAAATTCGGTGCTCACCTTCGCGACTAATGCGAAAAGTATCAATAAAAAGCAGCCTTCGGGCTGCTTTTTTTATGTCCAAAAGTTCTAACACCTATCGTTTTGATAAACCTAAGTTTTATCAAAACGATAACATACCTTGGTTTTTAACTGTTTAAAACTCGAATAAAAACATCATCTAAACAGGATTTTGCCATCGTCATGTCTCATTTCTTATGCATGACGCAAGAATGAAATCCTCATAAACAGAGCACTGTTCCAAATAATGATATGGAAAAAAGTTGGCGCAAATCAGCCAGTTGGCTTACACTGTTCGTAAGTTACTGATGCGGAATATGCTGCCCGACAGTGGAGCAAGTGAATATTTCCAATGCAGTGCAATTGGTAGTGAAGATACGATGTATCTCATTTATGTTTAACATTTCTTGAGGGAATGACCTATGGCGCTCACTAAGGCCGATCTGGCTGAGAACCTGTTTGAAAATGTCGGGATGAGCAAGCGGGACGCCAAGGACACCGTCGAAGCATTCTTCGAAGAAGTTCGAAAAGCACTCGAAGGTGGCGAGCAAGTTAAGCTGTCTGGTTTCGGAAACTTTGATCTTCGCGAAAAGAACGAACGTCCAGGCCGCAACCCAAAAACGGGTGAAGATATTCCAATTACTGCTCGTCGAGTAGTAACGTTCCGCCCGGGGCAAAAGCTGAAAGCACGCGTTGAAAACGCAAAAATCGACAAGTAATTGTTGACGTTAATTTTAGAAGAAAGTCTGTTCCGAAGACAGTTACTTCTTAGTTAACTTGCTTCTATGCCCTGGCATGTTAAGAACCGTAGCTTTTTGCTGCGGTTTTTTATTGGGTAAAAATCACGCACCACCTGATAAACATGCCTTTCAATCTCTCAATTCTTACACCACGTAATAACACAAACATGAATCCTAATATTGTTCGGGTATAGTAGTCAGCGAGATACGAAAATAATAAATTAGGAAGTTTTGAAAATGGACAGTCAACTCTCCGGTGGCTTTCTCAAGCACACTTTGTCTTCGCCGATGACATTCAAACCGTATTCATTTCAACTGCCAAATGGTCTCGATATTATTCATCATGACGTTGGCGTATTGGAGGTTTCACCAGAAAACGCGAATCGCGCCATTGTAATTTCTTCTGGTATTCATGGTGATGAAACCGCACCGATTGAGCTGGTTGATGATTTGGTGAGTGAAATACTGAGTGGCGCGTGGGTTCCTCAATCACGCACTCTTTTCATCATTGCGCATCCTGATGCGATTCATGCTCACACGCGTTTTATTGAGGAAAATTTGAACCGTCTCTTTGCTGATGTTAACGCCGATCGCAATGCAGAATGTCAGCTGGCTAATCATCTTCAAGAACATGTTCGCCGCTTCTTTGTCAATACCAAAGGCAATGATGAGAAGTGGCACTTTGACATGCACAGCGCCATTCGTGATTCCAAACACTACATGTTTGCCGTCGTACCTGCCTCAACAAAGACAACCGATGTTCGCCCTCTTATTGGCTTCCTAAAGTCGGCACAGATGGATGCCATGCTGTTAAGCCGCACGCCATCTTCAACATTCAGTTGGTGGAGTGGTGAGAATTTCGGTGCATTGGCCGCAACCTTTGAAATGGGTCGTGTCGCGCCTTTGTATCAAAACGATATGTCAGAATTCGCGCCGCTTAAACACGCGCTGATAAACTTTCTATGTGGTTGTGAAAACGTCGAAGTCGCGATTGAACATGATCTTTCTATCTATAAGGTGACGCGCACCATTACCAAAACCGACGATGCTTTCTCTTTGGCTTTTAGTAATGATGCAGCAAACTTCACTTACTTCAAGGAAGGTGAGCAGCTGGCCGAAGAAAACGGCACGGAATACGTGGCGCAAAAGGGCGGAGAGGCGGTTGTGTTTCCCAATGCCAACGTCGCGGTAGGTCAGCGTGCTTGTTTACTGGTGACACCTTTTGTTCCGGATGAATCGAAACCCCTTTTTGTTTACGTGGGAAGCGAGCCAGGACCGATTGCAATCAGTTAGCACTTTTCATTGTTCTGCGTTCTCTGTATGGTTGGCGGCTATTGACGTTTAAACTATAAAACCATGCATTTACTTCAACTTGTTCAGCGTCGCACTCGGCGCTGGCATACCGCTCTCATTACCGCTGTCGCACTGCTTATTGTGTGCTCATTGCTTTCACTGGCGGCAGGTGAGATCTGGATTTTCCCTTTCCATGTTGATTCTCCTCTAGCGCAACAATTGTTGATGGAGCTTCGTGTCCCGCGCGTTATTGCCGCCATCTTGATTGGCGCCTCTTTGGCGGTGTCTGGTGCGGTGCTGCAGGTGTTACTGGGTAATCCATTGGCAGAGCCCGGCGTGTTAGGCATTTCCGGTGGTGCAAGCCTTGCCCTTGTGCTTGTTATGTTTTTCTTCCCGGCGTTAGCCACTCAGTACGGATTAATGTCTGCTGCGATGCTTGGGGCGCTATCTTTTACTGGCGTACTGGTATGGTTAGCTCGCAAGCGAACTATGTCGACAGCAAGGCTATTACTGATTGGTGTTGCACTGGGTATTCTCTCCGGCGCCATCGTAACGTGGGCATTCTATTTCAGTTCAGACCTTAACCTTCGTCAGCTACTCTACTGGCTGATGGGAAGCCTTTCAGGTGTGCATTGGGCGCAGCTAACGCTTGCCGTGGTGGTTGTGCCTGCTGTGCTTTGGCTGTGTACGCAAGGGCATAACCTGGATCTGATGATGCTGGGTGAAGCGCCAGCGAAGCAGTTAGGATTGAATATTCAAACGCTCAGATGGCAGCTGATCTTGATGGTCAGTGTGCTTGTTGGCGCGTCGGTAGCCATGGCCGGTGTGATTGGCTTTGTCGGCTTAGTGGTTCCGCATTTTTTGCGACTTTGGCTGGGGACAGAAAACAGGTATCTTCTTCCGCTTTCAGCGCTCGCTGGTGCTTCACTGTTGTTAGTGGCTGACACGATAGGGCGTATGGCAATTGCTGAAGCAGAGTTACCTGTAGGTGCAGTGACAACGTCACTTGGTGCGCCTCTATTTATCTGGATGTTATTGAGACGCGCATGATTGAAGCTAAGAATATTGCATTAGGTACGCGTCTTCTTCCGTTAAGTTTTTCTGTTGGGCAAGGCGAGATTGTTCATCTGCTTGGCGCAAACGGAAGCGGGAAAAGCACGTTGTTGGAATTATTGTCTGGTTTAACGGAAGGCCAAGGCAACGTTTCCTTAGATGGCATCGCACTGGCAGATATAGACAGCAAAACCTTAGCAAGACAACGAGCGTATTTGAGCCAACAACAAAAGCCTGCTTTTGCCATCGGCGTTTATCAGTACCTCAGTTTAAGTTTGTCCGCGTTGACCAAAAGTAATCCCATTGAATTAGATGCGGCCGTCAAAGACATATGCTCAACCTTGAGGATTGAAGATAAGCTGAATCGCAATACTGAGCAGCTTTCGGGTGGGGAATGGCAGCGCGTAAGACTTGCCGGTGTGTGCTTACAAATTTGGCCTGATATAAACCCCGATGGAAAACTGCTTATTCTCGACGAACCAGCAAGCGCACTCGACATCGCTCAGCAAAGCGTGATGTACAAGATGATTCGTCGCATTGCTGATCGTGGTATTGCGGTGATCATGTCCAATCATGATATCAATCGAACACTCAGTGATGCAGATAGGGTGATGTTACTTAAAAATGGCCACCTTGTATCTCAAGGTAGTCCTAGGGAAGTGATGCACGTGGACACGCTGGAAGCGGTGTTTGGCACTCGCTTACGTCGAGTAGAAATTGACGGTCAACTGCTGATGTTAAACACCTAGCACGATGTCTCGCACTAGGTTTGATGATCGTTAACTTAGTGCTTGGCGTCGGCTTGCGCTTCAAGTTTTGCTTTGATGAACAATGCGTGGTCGAGATACAACAATTCCGACGTTTTTCGGATCACAGACTCTTCTAGCGGATCGAGCTTACCGTCCGCATACGCGACTTCCCACATCGCTTTGACCAAGCTGAATCGCTGTTGCTGATCTAGCTGGCGCAACTTGTCTGTGTAGTCATAGAGTGACACAGAGTTTGATGCATCGACGCGCGCTTCATTGACGAGTAAATTTGACGCCGCTTCTTCAATCCCTAATAACTCACCAAGCATTCGTGTTTTAGCTGCCTCTTCACGAGGGTCGAGTTCGTTATCGGCACTGGCGACTTCGCACAATAAACCTGCCATCGCACGTTGATAACGGTGTTCGTTTGAAGCGGCACTGCCACCTTCTTCAGTAAAGACTTCTCTTAGAATCGAAGACAGTTTTGAAAACATGTAGGTTACCTAGTGAAGTTTATTGATGAGCTTTATCAGTATGAATCAGCTTTTGAGTACATATGGCATATGGCTGAGTGAAGTCACACCCACCAATACATATAGAATAAGAGCATGAGGGATAATTTGAGAAGTTGTCAGCGACTTGCTGGTGCTTCTTATCTTTCAGACGGTGAAAAAGATGAGAGGTTCACTAAAAATATCGTCTTAGGCTCAATGACCTAGGGCAGAGCAGGGCAACACGTAACAAGAAAGCCAAACCCACAATAAAGTTTGGCTTTTTTTGAAATATTAACGGCGACTAGGACGACGACCGGTTCTTTCTTTATGCGCAGATGCAGCTTTTGCTTGGGAAAGCAAAATAGACTCAACTGTCAGCTCCATCGGCTCTCTCGGCTTTAAACCATGTGCAAAGGTACGTGAGCGAGCTGGCATCTCAAATTCAGCTTCAGACGCTTTAGGCATGCGTTTAAAGCGGTACAGGTAAAAGTTTTCTACTTTCTCTCTTGCCCATTCCGTTTTCTTTAAGTATTTCACGCTGCTAGCGATGCTTGGCTTGGTATTAAAGCAGTTCAAACGCATTGCAGTATCAAGTATTTCCCAACCGTAATGATCAACAAGCTGAGTGAGCATGTCTTCCATTTTTAGGCCATGCAGCGGGTTGTTTTGCTGCAGTTCAATTCTTTCTTGTTCAGTCATGAAGAGTTTCTCCATTACTCGTGGCTGGGATGGTGAGTTAATCCACCCTCCAAGCCACTAAGTGTTTATTCTAACGACAGTTTATGTCGCATGTTTCTACGTTGTACTTTTGCGTCGTACATTGTCAGTTTGTGGTGTTATGCCACTTGAAGCAATTTCTGTTGGTGATCGAGGTACTCATCATAAGTGCCTTGGAAGTTAACCAGCGTCTTGCCTTTCACTTCGATAATAGAAGTGGCAAGAGACGACACAAACTCACGGTCATGACTAACAAAAATAAGCGTACCTTCGTAAACTTTCAATGCATTGTTTAGCGCTTCAATCGCTTCCATGTCCATGTGGTTGGTTGGTTCGTCCATCACAAGCACATTGATGTCTTGCATCATTAACTTACCAAACAACAAGCGGTTCTTTTCACCACCTGAACAGTTCTTCGCTTTCTTGTTCACATCATCGGCAGTGAACAGCAAACGGCCTAAAATACCGCGAACCATCAAATCATCGTGTTTCACTGTGCGCCACTGCGAGATCCAATCAAAGATGCTTAGATCGTTGTCGAAGTCAGCAGTGCTGTCTTGTGGGCAGTAACCAACTGATGCGTTTTCAGACCACTTAACAATGCCGTGGTTTTGTTCGATTTCGTTCACGAGGCAGCGCAACAGTGTTGTCTTACCCACGCCATTCTCGCCAATAACGGCTAAACGAGAACCAGCTTCAAGTAACAAGTTACCTTTTTCAAACAGCAACTCGTCGTCAAAAGAGTGACCTAGATTTTGCAGTTCAAGGGCTTGACGATGCAGTTTCTTGCCTTCACCAAAATTAATAGACGGGCTCATGCGGCTAGACGATTTAACGTCGTCTAACTTAATTTTATCCATCTTCTTCGCACGTGAACTTGCTTGTTTCGCTTTAGATGCGTTCGCACCAAAACGGTTAACAAAGTCCTGCAATTCACTTATCTCAGCCGCTTTTTTCGCGTTACCTGATAAGAGCTGATCGCGGATCAAGCTAGACGCCTCAAGGAAGTACTCGTAGTTACCTGGGTAAATACGTAGCTCACCGTAATCAATGTCTGCCATGTGGGTACATACAGAGTTCAAGAAGTGGCGATCGTGCGAGATGATGATCATCGTACACTTACGCTGGTTCAACTCTTCTGCAAGCCAGTTAATGGTGTGAATATCCAAGTTGTTGGTAGGTTCATCTAGCAACAAGATATCAGGGTTGGCAAACAAGGCTTGTGCAAGTAGCACACGCAGTTTCCAGCCTGGCGCAACGTGTTGCATCAGACCAAAATGCAATTCTTCTTCGATGCCCGCTTGAAGTAGGATGTCACCCGCGCGGCTTTCGGCGGTGTAGCCACCCATTTCGGCGAATTCGCTTTCTAGCTCAGCGACCTTCATACCATCTTCTTCACTCATTTCTGGCAGTGAGTAGATACGCTCGCGCTCTTGTTTAACTTCCCATAGCTTGCGGTCACCCATGATCACGACGTCGATAACGTTGTTTTGTTCAAAGGCAAATTGGTCTTGGCTCAGTACGCCAAGCTTTAACCCAGGGGTGATTGATACGTTGCCCGAGCTTGGCGTCAGCGCACCGCTAAGAATCTTCATGAACGTTGATTTACCACATCCATTAGCTCCGATTAAGCCATAACGATTACCGTTACCGAACTTAGCAGAAATGTTTTCGAATAATGGCTCGGCGCCGAATTGCATGGTGATGTTAGCGGTTGAGATCAAAGAAGTATTCCTAGGTATATAAGATTGGCTAATCGCTGAATGAGAGTTGCCAAATCAACAGAAATTAAAGCACGAATGAATAGGCGGGGAATTATACAGATTTATTTAACAAATAACAGATGTGAGAGCTAAGTCACGTATGGGTATTTAAGACTATGTTTGTGGCGGTTGCATGGTCTATTAGCTATGCGTGTCTAGATTTGAAGTAGGCTGCATGCTGTTTGACGAAGCCCCCCTTCTTTTGCCTTAGTCACAAAGCATCAAAAAAGACGCATTTTTTCTAAAGGTTTAATGGTGTTCTACTGTGTACTAGCTCGTATCGATGTTTTATAGACGTGGTATGAAGCGCTCATCTCAATAATGTCAAAGTGACATTAAGGCACTGAAATTATAAATATTTATTTGCGAGAAATAGACGGCCAACTTGATCGGCTAAGCGAATGGACTCGCAAAGAGCATGCGCTAATCTAAACGTAGTCAACACTTGCTTAACCTCCATTCGTTAACTTTACATCCTGCAACATTGTTGCAACAATTTGAGTGTTGTAGTTGGAAGTGGCTCAAATGAATGCATATTACTCTACGTTAAGTGGTTGGATTATCCCTGTTACTCGAGCAATGAAATCGCTAGATCTCGATCCAGTGAAAACATTGGAGATGTTTGATATCGACCCTGCAGAAGTTAACGATCCGGAAGGGCGGATTTGTGTCGAGAGTCTAGGGAATCTTTTTACCTTCTGTAATAAGCGTGTGGGAAACCGTCAATTCAATATAGAAGTGGCGCGTTCTTTTCACCCTTCGGCGTTGCACGCTTTGGGTTATGCCGTGCAGTCGGCGTTCAGCTTGCAAGAAGCGTTAGAACGTGTGAGCCAGTACAAGCGAGTTGTATCGAATTGCAGCAACATGGACACCTACGAATCGGGCGATGAACTTATCGTTGAACTCGTCGTATATCGCTATACCGATAGCGGTAGATTGGTGCTATCTCCAGACCTTATCGAGTCATTTCTAGCGACACTTGTGCAGCTATCGCGAGATTTGGTAGGTGGCGATATCGACCCTATTAAGATCCAATGCACCTTTGAGCGTTCAAGTGATGATTGCCCTGTAGTTTCTGAGTTCTTCAACTGCCCAATCGAATACGGCTGCGAACGCAATGCTGTAGTGCTTGATTTAGAGCAAGCCAAAGAGCGGGCATTTGGCAATAATCCCGCCATTAATCAGTTGCACATCGAAATACTCAATAAGTTCATGAGCCGAGTGGATAAGACAAACCTGACTTACCTCATCGAAAGTAAAATCCTAGAAGAATTACCCATGGGCGCACCTTCACAAGCCGATGTCGCGAAACAACTTGGGTTGAGTTTGCGTAATTTGCAACGCAAGCTGAGCGAACAGGGCACCTGCTACAAAGAAATTCTGGATAACACCCGTAAACGATTAACACTGAGCTACATTAAACAACCCCACATGAGTATCAGCGAGATTGGCTATTTGGTTGGTTTTTCCAATGTGGCCAACTTTAATCGTGCTTTTCGTCGTTGGGAAGGGTGTGCACCTGGGGAGTATCGTCACAATTATCTTTCGACAAACTCAATGATCGAGCACATCCATCCTAGAGCTTAACGACTCACACTCCCGCCCACTTCAAAGCCAAGTCGACTGGTCTTTGATCCTCTTTTTTTACATTTCCTATCATCGTTTTAATTCTGCATCGTCGCGTGTGGGATAAGTCTTTGGCGCAAATTAACAATCAGATCTGATCTCGAATACTTCATATTGGAACCAAGCGCACTGCCGTGCCAATACAAGGAGTTCCTATGAGTAATGCAGAGCAAATCCCAGATAGTGTGATAGCTGAAAGTTTGGTAGCAACGGCAAAAACGCAAATGGTCAGTTTGTTTGATCGCCAGAAAATGGCTTTTGATAAAGACCGTTTTCCAAGTTACGAACAGAGAGTGCGTGAGCTGAAACAGCTTAAGCAGGCAATTTTGGTCAACAAACAAGATTTGCTTAATGCGCTAGAAATGGATTTTGGTTACCGCAGTCATGATGAAAGCATGTTGGGTGATATTTTCTCTTCTATTTCTTCTGTGGATTACACACTCAAGCACTTACAGCGATGGATGAAGCCACAAAAACGTGCCGTTGGCATCGTGTTTCAGCCGGCACATGCGAAGGTTGTTTATCAACCTAAAGGGGTGGTAGGTATTATTGCGCCTTGGAACTATCCGGTGTTTCTTACCATCGGGCCTTTAGTGGCGGCACTGGCTGCGGGTAATCGCGCCATGATTAAAATGTCCGAATACACGCCAAACACCAATGCTGTATTGGTGAAGTTATTAGCAGGTATCTTTGATTCCAGCAAAGTGGGCGTTACCTTGGGAGAAGCGGAAGTGGCGCAGGCTTTTTCTGGTTTACCGTTTGATCATCTTCTGTTTACAGGATCAACGGAGGTCGGTCGACATGTCATGAGGGCAGCGGCTGAAAATTTGGTTCCGGTAACACTGGAATTGGGGGGTAAATCACCCGTGATTATCGATGACAAAATCCCGCTCGGTGAAGCGGTTAAGCGCTTTATCTATGGGAAAACAATGAATGCAGGTCAAACCTGCGTGTCACCAGATTATGTGTACTGCCCTAAAAGTCGGGTGAATGAATTGGTTGCTGCCATACGGTTGCGACATGAATCGATGTATCCGTCACTTGATGGCTTTTCAAAACGAACACGCATTATCAATCGCCGACAGCATAGCCGATTAGTGGGCTATCTAGAACAAGCCAAATCACTCGGCGCGGAAGTGATCCCTTTGGGGGAAGTACCGACGGACCATGATGAATGTTATATGCCGTTGACCTTGATCATTGGAAGTGATCGAACAATGACAGTGATGCAAGAAGAGATATTTGGGCCCATATTGCCCATTATTGGATACGACGACTTGAGCCAAGTGATTGATAGTATTAATGCCAACTCGCGCCCGCTGGGGCTCTACATTCAAAGTTTCGACAAACACTTTCAGAACACGGTATTGAACAACACCCATGCAGGTGGTGTGTGTATCAATGATGCGGCATTTCATGTGGTGGTGGATGACCTACCTTTTGGGGGAACAGGTGATTCAGGCTTAGGCAGCTATCACGGTGTAGAAGGGTTTCGAACTTTCTCTCATGCGAAGTCCGTGTTCAGTCGCGGTAGGCTGTTCTTCGCTGACATGCTATTTCCACCTTACGGAACGCGACTGCATCAATGGTTTTATCGTTTTTTTGTCCGCTAATCATATGCTCTCTTCGCTAAATTAGAGAGATACCGCTGGCGAGACAGTTGCCCTAGCTTGGGTTTGGTTTGACGAAAAGGAGAATTCCCCGTGTTTCGAACTGACAGTGAAAATAACAGTAAAAACCTAGCGCACTTTATCGTGCAGGCATGTGAAGAGTACGGTGACAAAACAGCGTTCTATTGTGGGCCCGCACAACTTAGCTATCGTGATGTGGAAGAGAGATCCAGAGCGTTAGCGTGCTGGTTGCAAACTCATACCGCGTTGCAACCGGGTGATCGCATCGCCATTCAGCTGCCTAACATTCTTGAGTTTCCTATTGTCGCGTTTGCAGCATTGCGAGCGGGACTCGTGCTGGTGAATACCAATCCTTTATATACACAGCGAGAAATGCTGCACCAATTTTCTGATTCAGGCGCCAAAGCCATTGTGATTTTTTCTCCGTTTGCTGAAAAGCTTTCGGGGATTATTGATCAAACCGATATCGACGTGGTGATTTACACCACCACAGGCGAGTTGCCAAATATTGAATGCCAAAAAGACATTAATCAGACCGATTTAAACAGCGCCTTGGCTGCCTGTGAAGGTGAAACATTAATGCCTGTTATCGTTCCGCCCGATGCCGTGTGCATGTTGCAATACACTGGGGGAACCACAGGAAGGGCAAAGGGCGCTTGCTTGACCCATCACTCTGTACTTAGCAATGCGATGCAATTGTCTGAAAGGTTATCTACCACGATTGAGCCGGGTAAAGAGATCTTTGTCTGTCCGTTGCCGCTTTATCACATTTACGCGTTTGCGGTGAATTTGATCCTGTTTTTCTCTCAGGGTCATGCCAACATCCTGATCCCAAACCCAAGGGATTTGGATAGCTTCGTTGCCTTGATTAAACCCCACAAATTTACAGGTATGGCTGGCATTAATACGTTGTTCGTTGGTTTGTGCCAGCACGCGGGTTTTCGTGAGCTAGATTTTTCGCATTTGAAAATGACGGTATCGGGTGGCACCGCGCTTATCGATAGCGCCAGAATGGCGTGGAAAGAGGCGACGGGCGGGGAGATCACCGAAGGTTATGGCATGTCTGAAACATCGCCAGTGATTAGTATCAATTACCCCGGTAAAGAGCATTATGGGACAGTGGGGCAGGCTCTGATTGGAACACAGGTCGAGATCTGGGATGTAAATGATTCGCCAGTGCCGCAGGGAGATGTGGGGCAAATCGTTGTAAAAGGCCCACAGGTGATGAAAGGCTACTGGAAGAACCCTGAAGAAACCGCAGAGGTTTTAACCGTTGATGGTTACTTTAAAACCGGAGATATGGGAATGATTTTGGATGATAACTGCATTCAAATTGTTGACCGACTCAAGGACATGATTTTGGTGTCCGGTTTTAACGTTTACCCCAGCGAGGTTGAACAAGTGTTGTGTTCACATCCTGACGTTATAGAAGTCGCCGTGGTTGGTGTGCCAGACCCGGTCACTGGCGAAGCCGTCGACGCCTATATCACAGTAAAAGAATCCATTGATATTGGCGAGATCAAGCAATACTGCCGTGAGAATCTGACTGCCTACAAAATACCAAAAAAGATCACTGTCGTTAACGAACTGCCTAAATCAGCCGTGGGTAAGATTTTACGACGTGAGCTGAGGGTGAAACCCAATGCGCTTTGATTAACCAACGCAGCAAATCCTTTCTTTGTCCTTTACTGTTGCTATCGCAACAGTTTTACGCCCCAGCATGAGCCTGTTGGGGCTTTTTTTGTGAATAGTTTTAGTCCATAGAAGGTGGCACATTGAGTACCGAGTTTATGTTTCTTAAAGTGGTTCAGCGGCACATACATCAGAACCATATGTTAACGTAACGGCATAAAAAAGCCCGGTAAACCGGGCTGAGTCAAAGTGGTAACGAGTATTAGAACGGGTGCTAAACGTGTTTTTGGATGTGCTTATATAAAACGCGTATTCAAAAACATCTATTAAAAACGATAGTTCGCTTGAGCCCCAAGGATCACGAGGTAACCTTTGGTTTGATAGTCTTGCTCTCCCACAAATAAACTCGTTTCCGTATAGCTTTCGTTTGATCTATCCATGTATGCAAGGCCAAGATCAAAAGACCATTCAGCGCTGTGTTGGTAATTTAGGCCAGCGGCATACCAAAAGGCGTCTTGATCGGGAATGCTTAATGTAGTCGTGCCTGCCTTTTCATCTAATGCCACACCCGCTCTGAGTTTGATCGCTTGATTGAGCTGATATGTCGCACCAAGGGACCAGCGCCAGCTATCGTCGTACGTTTCTGGTTTGTTAAAACAGGTGCCACCAGTAACAGAACAACCCGTGCCAGTTGCTTTGAATTCGGTGTAATCACTCCATTGTGTCCATAGCGCACTGTAGTGCACAGCGAATGTATGGTTCAGTTGATGAAAGCCGGAAAATTCAACGGTAGCAGGTAAGGGGACGTCAGATTGACTGTCTACAGATCCTCCGCCGGGGATAGCGACTAAGCCAGGGGTATGGTCAGTGAAATCACCACCGAGATCCAGATCAACACCCGCGCGATAAGCCAAGCCAAAGCGATTGTTCTCATCAAGTTCAACCAATGCACCCAAATTCCAGCCTAACGCCCAGTCATCAGCTTCCCAACTAAGAATCTTACTTGAAGGAGACACAGGATTTGCTGCGCCGTAATGGCGGTTAACTTCACCGGTTGCATAGATAAGGCTGACACCTGCACCCACACTAAACATAGGATTGATACGGTAAGAGATTGAAGGATTCAAGTTTACTGACAGCAATGAGGTGTCGCCACCAATGTCACCTGCGGCAAAATCATCTTTTAAATCAGTTCCTAGCCCATAGTTTGAGTAAAAGCCAAGCCCGAAGGCCAGCTGTTCATTGAGAGGTTGGACATAGTAGGTAGAGGGCACAAATTGTGAGGGCACCGTGTCATCGGATGAAAGTGCATCTGAACTTCCTGCGACATCAATATCCGCATCGAAGTAGATCATGGCGCCGGAAATTTCGGCCTGCTTAAACAGTGCCATGAGTGCTGGATTTCGTCCCATGGCAGCCGCAGAGTCGCCAATCGCCGCTTCACCTGCGTACGCGCGTCCTAGCCCGCTGACAGAGTCAAAGGCGATCTGATAGCCAGCCGCGTTTGCATTACCAAAACTTAGTATTGATGCAACGAGCAGTGCCGCTTGTGACAACTTAACTTTAGGGGAGTGTGACATTAACATTTTGACCTCCATGGTTTCGATTAGTTAATGCAAATGCTTTCCGTGTTATAGAAAGGTGCATATTGATGTTAAGTGCCAACTGAATAATCGGTTTGTCTTGGTGTGCCAGAAGACTATCAGCAACCAAAGAATGCCTTTGTAGCGGCAGGTGTAGAGTGCCGAAATAGTGCCAAAAGGTATGATATGACGTGATTTCTTAGCAATTTGCTGCGTAGACCATACACCGTTAATTGGGGAGCATAAAAAGCGGGGAGATCGAAGGTATCGCTCAACGGCGCAAAAAAATGAGGCCATGATGATATGGCCTCATTGTATGTTGGTTCTAACCAATATTAAGCATGGATATAGCGAATAAAATATTCCATCAACTGGAACTCTTGCTGCAAGCCAGCAAAGGCTTTTTTGAAATCAGTGCCAGGTGGGCTGGTTTCAACCATTCCTTTTGCAAATTCCGCTATCTGTTCATCTTTTACTGTTTTTGAGTACGTCAGGTTTTTCTTTATTGCGACGAACACGTCTTGCTCAGGGGACGATAATTCGAACTCCTCAGCCGCAGCAAGCGATTTAGCATTGTCTGTCGTTGACGCTAATGCACGTTTTGGCTGCTTCCAAATGTTGATTTGAGACAGCGCCAGACAAGATCCCCCTGCAATGAGAAGGGTTCGCATCGTTGCTCTTCGTGTTAAATCAATTTGTTTCATATTGGGTCTCCAAAAACTTCAATGTCAAAGCCGTCGTTCCAAGTCATTAATTCCAAGGACTGACCGTGATGGTTGAAGGCATTCTCAAATCATAACTCCAGCGGCGTTCTGAGTTCTTCGCACGTATTTCGTCATCGAGATCCTGAAGTTGTGATTGGAAAACATCGAGTAACGGATAGACGTTGTAATCATGCTTGAACTGGCCTTTGGGGTATTTACCCAAAGAGCGGTGCCAGTCTTCGGGCAGATCCGTAAAGATACGAGAAAAGAAGAACAACCCTGCGCCAACATTCATCGGTGGACATACGTTGAGCCAATCTCTTTCTGAATAAGGGTGAGTCGGCTCTATAGGGTGACCACGATAAAAACCGAGTGCGCCTAACTTCATGAACGATGCCAGACTGGTGAAACCGTGGTTGACGGACATCCAGTAAACAATCCTTGCGACAATATCGACAAGTTCTTCGATTGAATCTGCATTGTCGGGGAAACCGCGAACTCTGCCTTCATGAGTGGTTTCATAAAGGAAAGCTTGAACCTCATTGTCATCACGGACATCTTGGTCAGAGTGATAATACAAGCGAAGGTAGCCATCGACCCATTCATGGATGATGGGCATTAAACGATTGTCATCATGTTGTGGGTAGTCGTCCAATTGAGAGAACGCGGGATCTTCCATTCGATCAAACGGTGTGCTGTGTTCGAAGAAGTGGTAATGGTTTTTCCTTCGCACAGTGGCGTTTAAAAATGTGGTGCTACTGAAACCAGACAGACGCTGAATAGCGCCAGTCAACAGACCGTTATAAGGGTTGCCATAAGGGTCGGCCTCGCCAATAACTTGAACACCTACCTCTTCAAAGATCCCTGTATGGTTATTGGTTACCAGCGCCATCAAGTGCGTGTCCAGCAGTGGACGCAAAGGATGGTGATTGGGGATGTTTCGGAAATAGGCAACAGGAATTGGACCGAGGTAAACGTGCGTAGACAAGTGGTCCACCACCGCGGCCATGGATGTCATTGTCGTGATGCAGTTCTTCGCCATTTGCCATGCCCAGTAGTTATCTGCTGGGGTGATAATTCTTGATGCTGGGGATTTTTGATTGCCATAGCCAAAGATATTGAGGAAGAACCAGTTGTAGTTGTCCCAAAATGAATGGCCGATAGGGGTTTGAGTTGGCTGTATGGCAATTGTTTTTAGTGTGCCTCCGTTCGATGGGATAGCGAACAAAGCAATACCGGCATGTAACCTTGCACCTGAATTATCCCAGTTACGCGGCGCAACGGTTTCATCATGAAAATCTTTGAAATCCAAAATGAACAGTCGGTCTTCTGCCATCGCTTGGTCTAAATCATCAGACTCAAAACCCGCGACGCGTTTGAAATGTTTGTTCGTAACTGGAAAGTTTCTCTGATGTTGTGTGTAAGGCTTCAGATAATTGAACACTGGCGTAGGCGCTGCCGTCATCAACCATCCAACAACATCATCAGAACGAAAATCATTGTCATATGGCGCTTTTGGCCATTGATTAATCCGCTGCTCATACTGTGGGTGCGTGGTACAAAAGTCGGGATAGAAATCCAATTCATCCACGTTGTTGCACTTTCTGCTCGGAAAAGTCAGCAGAATAGGATCCATGATTTCAAAGGTGATACGCCCTGGTCTGTTATCGGCCAGTGAGCTATAGATAACAGTGAGGAGGTTGATAAATTTTGCCGCGATATCCGGAGAAAGCACTATCGTTAAAAAGTTTTTTTCAAGATAGGCAATAGTGCCTTCAAACAGTCGGACGCCTGCAAAGTCAGGGTCAGCATCATTCACACCGAAGTTATACTCAGCTTCTTCTAAGCCACCTCGGTAACGCCACTCATTAGCATCTTGTACGTCAGTCGTGGTGACGTTTCCGTGTATAACAGCACCAGGTAACTTGGCGTATTCAAAAAAGTTATCTATTTTTGCTTGCTCAAGCGCTTGCTGCCTTTCACTCAGCGTAACGCTATCATATTGCGGCAGTGAAACCATGGGGTACGGCGCTAACCATTTCTCGTTCCCGCCAAGCCCAACCTCCGGCCCTCCTTGCACAAAATCTGTGCCGTCGTAACACTGTTTGTTGAAAAATCGAGCAGACCGGGTCAAATTGCTGGTGCTGCTGTCGGACTCTGGGCTTGGTGCATTAATTAGTGCTCTGAGCTCCGCTATTTTATCATCACTCATTGTTTCATCCCTTGATTGCTGGTGGATACGTCACTGATTGATTTCAATCGCAATAGATGGTGACGATGTCGTTTCGCCAATCACCGCAGTTTGGACTGAAAAAAATCACAACCTGTTGTTATGCAGTCATTGCGTCTATCTCAAATAACCACTGCGCAGGTGCACATTCGCAGAGGGGCTGCTTCTTATTGGTGGATATGTAATTAAGAAGCCGCTATGTCACGTTAACAACAGTCACGAAAATACCTGTTATCCAAACACGAAGAACTCTTGTCCGAACAGGCACATTAATGAAACGTTGATTCATTGCTGAATTTCCCAGACCCACATCGAGTGTAAATATTTTTTACAATTTTCATCTCTCAATAATGAGAGTGGCAGGTTAATCGATTACATTTCGTATGGGATTTAAGTGTGGGATGTGTGACTTGCTGGGCGAATAGCGATGGATGTATGTTGTTTATGCTGAACGTAGTAGCTGTCACGGTAAGAAAATATATGCCGAAGACAGGGAGCATGGCATGTTATCGCGCTTTTTTATCGCTCGCCTTGCTCACAGTGAGCAAAGATATCTAAATCTGGCTGATACAGCGCAGTGGAAACAGACATCATGCCAAGTAAGGTATGGAACAAATCATACCGTTCGGTAAAAATTGAGGTGATGGAGACTGAGGGGGCGTGATTCTCAAAAGCTTAACAGAGCAAAACTGGCCGAGGGGATCGGCCAGTGTTTTTAATCGTTTTATTTACGGCGCGAGCGTTGCTTTTCTTTTAGCGATAACTTTTGTGCACGTTTTAAGTTTTTGTGCTTGATGGCGTCAGCGCCGACATGGACTTCACCGCGTTGTTTAGCGAGTTGAACTTGTTTTTCTCGCTCTCTAAACCCTGCTATTTGTTCATCAGTGTGAGTGCCAAAACATTTCGGGCAGCTTACGCCGTGTTCAAACTGAGGACTCTGTTTGTCTTCTTGCGTGATTGGCAGGCGACACGCATTACAAAGCTCATAGTCGCTTTGTTCTAACTGATGATTAACGGCAACGCGACCATCGAAAACATAGCAATCACCATTCCAAAGGCTGTTTTCTTCTGGCACTTCTTCAAGGTATTTCAGAATACCACCTTCAAGGTGATAGACCTCGTCAAACCCTTGCTCTTTCATGTAGGCTGTTGATTTTTCGCAGCGAATACCGCCGGTACAGAACATGGCCACTTTTTTGTGTTTCTTCGGATCCATATTCTCTTTGACATAGTCGGGAAACTCACGGAAGGTTTCAGTGTGTGGGTTAACTGCGCCTTCGAATGTACCGAGCTCAATCTCGTAATCGTTGCGTGTATCAACAACAAATACTTCAGGATCGGCGATCAGCGCGTTCCATTCCGCTGGTTTGACGTAAGTGCCAACCACATGACGGGGGTCGATGCCTTCTATCCCCATGGTGACGATTTCTTTCTTCAATTTCACTTTGCTGCGGTTAAAAGGCTGCTCATCAGAGAACGATTCTTTGAAATTGATACCGGAAAGGCGTGGGTCTGCGTTGAGGTTAGCGAGGAAAATATCAATACTTTCACGAGGCGCAGCAACCGTGCCGTTAACCCCTTCTTGTGCCAGCAGTAACGTGCCTCGTATTTGGTGCTTTTCCATCAACGCCGTTAATGGCGCTTGAAGGTCTTGGTAATCTTTTAATTCAACAAACTTGTATAACGCGCAGACAACAAACTGACTCACAAGGTTTCCTTTCTGTGACTATTTGGTAATTGAGACGCATTGTAGCCGAGGTTATTGTTAACAAACATGTATAAATTGTAGGGACATTGATTAGGTGTACAGTGCAAAGAGGTGGAGGCGTGAAGGAATCAAAAAAGAAAGGCAAACTACAGCCTTTCTTTTTTAGGAAAGGGATTTAGCCGCTATGCGTTGTAGAAAATAAAATCATCATTCGAGAAATCGGTTAGCTGTGCATTGTTAAATGTGACTGCATGCGAATCGGAGAGGTTCAAAACAACGGTTGATCCGACTTGATTGATGTCTAAATCATCAAAATCATCTGCCATATTCAACAAGAACACCATGTCATTGTCTTGCTCAAAATCAACGATACGATCTTGGCTTTGCTCGCCTTCCATTAGCCCAGAGAACATGAAGTAATCTTGCCCGTCACCACCAATATAGAAATCATTGCCACTGGTACCGACGAGATAATCAGTGCCGTCATTTCCGAACAAGCGATCGTTACCAATGCCACCAATCAGAACATCGTTACCAACGCCACCAAGTAAATCATTATTACCAGCCAGACCGATGAGAATATCGTCGCCGCTACCACCTCCTAGGTAATCGTCCCCCGCACCACCATAAACAATGTCATGTCCTGTGCCACCCGTAAGGGTGTCATCACCGCCGAACGAGGCGATGTGATTGAGAAACGCCGGGTTTTCCGCAATGAATTGCTGAACGCTTGAAAGTGCCATGTTCACATCTTCAGGTGATACCCATGAGAAATCTTGCTCTTTGAGCGATTCATACAGCGCACTCAAGGTGTCTTCCAACGCCTCGGCTTCGGCTTCGAAATACTCATCGATGGGAATGTCATCCCCAAATATGACGTCATCGCCGCCAAAACCAATGATCCCGTCGTCTCCGTCCAGCCCATTTAAAAAATCACTGCCGTTCATGCCTTCAAACGTATCGTCTTCGTCAGATCCTAAAGCGACATAATCAAAGTCAATTCCATACACTGTTGTCATTGTTATCTCCATCGTGGTCCAGCTAGGTATGTCGTACGATAAAGTGTAATTGGCATGCAAATTTTGGCTGTCTCACATAGATGATAATCGTCATGATGAAGAGAGTTGATACGACCGTTCTATCGTTAAGATTGTTTCTTTCGCGATTCACTATTCCTGCTGGTAGAGCTAGTGCGGATTGGCGCATAACCCAAATGCGCTAGCGAGGTGATGAAAGCTTAACGATATGCAGTAAATACAGGGCTCTGCTAATTTCATGCTAACGCTTTATTTCAAGTGATATTCATGGATTAGACGAGAGATGAAGTGACAGAGATTGAAGAGGGCGTTTAAGAAGGTCTGTGGTAGAATCGTCGCAATTTTTAAGACGGTATTGCGCACATTTGTTCTGCGACTACGTACCGTGTATGTATCTTCATTATTAACAGCATTTCTTGGATACCGTTTTGACCGCTTCAAATCATCAAAATAACGAAAAAACCCTGTTCGCGGCACTAGACGATTGCATGATCAAAGACAGATTTCGTCTGAGCAAACGCATCAAAGGGGCACAGCGCATTAAGAAAGACGAAGCCCGTCAGGCCGTCTTTGAAGAGCTGGCTTTAGACATTGCGCGTTCAATGCAAGTGCGTATGCAACGCCTGCAATCTATGCCAAAAATTTCCTACCCTGAGCAACTGCCCGTTAGTCAGAAAAAAGATGACATTGCAGAGGCCATTGCCAATCACCAAGTGGTGATCGTGGCGGGTGAAACCGGCTCGGGTAAAACCACCCAGTTGCCGAAAATATGTATGGAGTTGGGGCTGGGTGTCTCTGGTCTGATTGGCCATACGCAGCCAAGACGTCTTGCCGCCCGTACTGTTGCGAATCGTATTGCGGAAGAGCTCGACACTGAGTTGGGCAAAACCGTCGGTTATAAAGTGCGGTTTAACGATCAAGTCTCTGCAGAGTCGAAAGTTAAGCTGATGACAGACGGTATCTTGCTGGCAGAAATACAGCATGATCGCTTTCTGAGTCAGTATGACTGCATCATTATCGATGAAGCACACGAACGTAGTCTGAATATCGATTTCATTCTGGGTTACTTGAAGCAATTGCTGCCGAAGCGCCCAGACTTAAAACTGATTATTACGTCCGCAACCATTGATCCGGAACGTTTTTCTAATCACTTCCGTGGTGCGCCCATCATTGAAGTATCTGGCCGTACCTATCCGGTTGAAGTGCGTTATCGTCCATTGGTTGAAGACAGCGATGATAACGATCGCGATCAACTTCAAGCCATTTTCGATGCCGTGGATGAGTTGCATGACGAAGGGCCGGGCGACATTCTGATCTTTATGAATGGTGAACGAGAAATCAGAGATACTGCGGATGCGTTGGAAAAGCGCAATCTTCGTGGCACTGAAATTTTGCCGCTATACGCACGTTTGTCATCGGGCGAGCAAAATCGCGTGTTCCAGACGCATTCAGGACGCCGAATTGTTCTTGCGACCAATGTGGCGGAAACCTCGCTGACTGTGCCGGGTATCAAGTATGTTATTGACCCGGGTACGGCGCGTATTTCTCGTTATAGCTATCGCACCAAGGTTCAGCGTTTGCCGATTGAAGCCATCTCGCAAGCGAGTGCCAATCAGCGTAAAGGTCGTTGTGGACGTGTGTCTGACGGTATTTGTATTCGTTTATTCTCCGAAGACGATTTCTTGTCGCGTTCAGAATTTACTGATCCAGAGATCCTGCGTACCAATTTGGCGTCCGTTATCCTCCAAATGACCGCGATTGGGCTTGGCGATATTGCGGCTTTCCCATTTGTTCAGCCACCGGATAGCCGAAACATTTCAGATGGCGTGCGTCTGCTAGAAGAGCTTGGTGCACTGAAGCAAGGCAAGAGCCACGATGAACACAAACATCTGACTGAAACGGGTCGTGCACTCGCAAAATTGCCTATCGATCCTCGTTTGGCACGCATGGTGTTGGAATCAGCACGTATGGGTGCGCTGAAAGAAGTCATGGTGATTGCGGCGGCGTTGTCGATTCAAGATCCGCGTGAGCGTCCATCGGATAAGCAGCAAGCGTCTGATGAGAAACACAGTCGATTTAACGACAAAGAATCTGATTTTGTGTCGTTCGTCAACATGTGGGATTACATCGCAGAGCAGCAAAAAGAGCTATCGGGTAATCAGTTCCGCAAGCAGTGTAAGAAAGAATACCTTAACTATTTGCGTGTTCGCGAGTGGCAGGATGTGCATTTCCAAATCCGTCAGGTTGTCCATGAACTTGGTTTTAAAATCAACCAAGAGCCCGCAGATTATCAAGCCGTACACATGTCACTGCTGGCCGGTTTGCTCTCACACATTGGCCTGAAAGATCAAGAGAAGAATGAGTATCAAGGCGCTCGTAATGCGCGTTTCGGTATTTTCCCTGGTTCTGGCATTTTCAAGAAACAGCCAAAATGGGTCATGGTGGCGGAACTGGTTGAAACCTCCAAGTTATGGGGGCGTGTTGCCGCAAAGATCCAACCTGAGTGGGTTGAGCCTCTTGCCAAGCACTTGATCAAGCGCAGCTATAGCGAACCTCATTGGGAGAAGAAGCAAGCGGCTGTCTTTGCTCATGAGAAAGTCATGCTGTATGGCATTCCTATCGTGCCTAATCGTAAGGTGAATTATGGGAACATTGATGCTGTATTGAGCCGCGAGATATTTATACGGTCAGCGCTGGTGGAAGGCGATTGGGACACCAAACACAAGTTTTACCATCAAAACCGTAAGCTGTTAGAAGAAGTCGAAGAGCTTGAGAAAAAATCACGTCGCCGCGATATTTTGGTCGACGATGACACGCTTTATGAATTCTACGACCAGCGTATTGAACATACAGTGGTCTCTGGGCGTCATTTTGATTCCTGGTGGAAGAACGTTAGCCGAGACGAACCTGAAAAGCTGAACTTCGAAAAAGCCATGCTGTTGGCAGGGGATGCCAGCCACATTACAGAGCTGGATTATCCTAATTTCTGGCATCAAGGAAACTTGAAACTCAAGCTTTCTTACCAGTTTGAGCCAGGGGAGGATCACGATGGCGTCACGGTTCATATCCCGTTACCTGTTCTGAATCAGGTTGAACCCGAAGGATTTGACTGGCAAATACCTGGGCTTCGCCATGAATTGGTGGTGGCACTGATTAAATCACTACCCAAGACGTTACGACGTAACTTTGTGCCTGCACCGAACTATGCGTCTGCATTTCTTCAGCGCGTGACACCGATGGAAGCACCGATCCTTGATGCGCTTGAAAAAGAGTTGAAACGCATGACGGGAACAACCGTGCTTCGTGATGCTTGGCAACTCGCACAGCTTCCAGAGCATTTGAAAATCTCTTTCCGCGCGGTTGACCATAAAAACCGCAAACTTAGCGAGAATCAGGATCTGTATGCGCTAAAAGAGAGCCTGAAAGAGAAAGTACAAGAAACCTTGTCACAAGTTGCCGACGATGACATCGAACAGCAGGGGTTGACGACATGGAGCTTTGGTCAACTACCACAGATGTATCAGCAAAAGCGCGGTGGCTTTGAAGTTCGAGCATTCCCAGCAATCATCGATAACAAAGATTCGGTAGGGATTAAGCTGTTCGAAACGGAAGAAGAACAACGTCAGGTCATGCAACAAGGCCAGCGTCGTTTGATCTTGTTGAACGTGCCGTCACCGATCAAATACTTGCATGACAATTTGCCAAATAAATCCAAGCTTGGGTTGTACTTCAACCCATACGGTCGCGTATTGGATTTGATTGATGACTGTATTGCGTGTGGGGTGGATAAGCTGATTGAAGCGCAAGGTGGTCTGAAATGGGAACCTGATGCATTCAACGCGTTGAAGGAATATGTTCGCGCAGAATTGGGTGACACTGTGGTAGATATTGCGAAACAGGTAGAGCAGATTCTGACAACGGCGTTCAACATCAATAAGAAGTTGAAGGGGAAAATTGACTTCACTATGGCGTTTGCACTGTCGGACATCAAGGCACAGGTCGATGGCCTTATCTTTAAAGGTTTCGCGACAGAGTGCGGTTGGAAGCGTTTGCCAGATATCCAACGGTATTTAAATGCGGTTGAACGTCGTTTGGAAAAATTGCCAATTGACCCGAACAAAGACCGTCTGCACATGCTGAAAATTGAATCCATTGCGGGTGAGTACAAAGAGTTACTCAACAAAATACCGAAAGGGCAGAAAATCCCCGAAACGGTCAAAGAAATCCGATGGATGATAGAAGAATTACGCGTAAGTTACTTCGCCCAGCAATTAGGGACTCCTTACCCGATTTCTGATAAGCGGATTAAAAATGCGATCAGCGTCATATAAGGCCTTTACAAGGCTGTTTCATATCAGACGCACCTTACCTTAAAAACAGAAAGCCAGCAGTTATGCTGGCTTTCTCACTTTTTGCCGTTGTGGCAAGATCTTCACGACAGAATGCTGACAAGCGGCAAGTACATGCCTTCAAAGTCGGTTTGATCTGGCTTAAATGATGAATATCAGTCAGCCAGAAAAAATACTAATTCTAACTTATTGAATAAAATAACCATTCGTTGCTATGCCATGGCTGGCACGAATTTTGGTACTCATTGATTACTTCCCAACGTAACAGTGACTTTTGGGAACTCGATATGAATGATGTGCTAATGAATAGGGAATAACATGTTTAGGGCAGTAAAAGCGCTGTTTGCGTTGACTTTATTTGTTTTTTCGGCAAATGCTTTTGCCTCGCATCTTCCTGGTGCGAAGACCATGTATAGCCAGCTAGAGCTATCTCATGACGTCTCTTACGATAAGTTCGAGAAAGCGTATAACCACTTCAAGGCGCACAAAGACGATACGTCAATTTTCACTTTGATTGATTACAGTAAGCCGTCTTCACAAAAGCGCTTTTGGGTGTTTGATGCGGCTAAACGAAAAACGCTTTTTTCATCTTATGTTTCTCACGGGAAAAACAGCGGTAGTCTTTATGCCAAAGATTTTTCAAATCGTGTTAATTCTCGTCAAACCTCAATAGGCGTCTATCGAGCTGCGGAAACGTATTATGGCAAACATGGTTATTCCTTGCGTCTCGATGGGCTATCGAAAGGGCTTAATGACAATGCGCGCAAGCGTGCAATTGTCATCCATGGAGCGGCATATGCTCATCCCAAAGTCATATCGAAAACGGGTCAGCTTGGCAGAAGTTGGGGTTGTCCTGCATTGCCGAGTTACCTGTCGAAGAGAGTGATTAATACCATCAAAAATGGTTCTTACATTTATGCATTTGGCTGAGATCACTCGCTTATAACATCACTAATATTGTCCGAAATTATTTGGCGCAAATCGAGAGAACGCGCCATTTCTTTGCATCAAACTGCAACAACAAATGCCTAACTATATAGGCAGTCCCACAATAATTCATTCAAGTGGCACTTCATCGTTGTATAAAGAAAATGATAAGCAAATTATTGCTTATGGAATGGCGATGAAAAAATATGTCATGGCGGGCGCTATCTCGTCGATATTGAGTTACCAAGCCTGCGTGCTCGCACAAGAGAACCAATCAAAATCGGACTTTTCAAAGCAGAGTTACTTTCTTGATGGTTTTTCTCGCCATAACCTTGACCAAGAGAAGGTTGCACTGTCAACGCATGCTTCACGACTCGTGGTTCAGTTGGCGACGGATTATCAGCAAGGGATGGCAATCGACTGGGCTGATTACCTGTTTAGTGAAAAGCTTGATGGCATTAGGGCGATATGGACTGGCGATCGGCTTATAACCCGTCAGGGAACACCGATTTCTGCACCGTCATGGTTCACTGATGATTTACCTGATTATGCTGTTGAAGGTGAACTATGGGCAGGTAGAAATCGCTTCGAGCATGTGATGTCAGTGGTTATGGATGACAAGCCTGATGACATGGAATGGGGATCCATTCGTTATATGCTGTTTGATCTTCCTAATCAGCCTCATGATTTTGTGACAAGGTTTGACGCCTTGGTTCGCTTTGTTGATCAAACGGCTGCCGAGCATATTCAATATGTGGCGCATTTTCCTGCACTCAGTGAATCTCACGTTCAATCGTTGTTAACGAAGGTTGACCAGAATGGCGGCGAAGGTTTGATGCTCAGAAAGATGACTGGTGGGTATGACTTGGGCCGCAGTGACAACGTATTGAAACTCAAACTTGCCATCGATGCCGAAGCATTGGTGATCGGGCATGTTGAGGGGAAAGGTAAGCATGAAGGGAGAATGGGATCGATTGTGGTGAAAACGGACGATGGAAAGGTGTTTAAAATCGGTACAGGTTTTACGGATAAACAAAGAGGAACCCCGCCTGAAATTGGAAGTCTTGTGACCTATCGTTACAACGGTTACACGAAAAATGGTATTCCTAAATTTGCACGTTATGTGCGTATTGATAAGAGCAAGCAATAGCCAATCATAGAAAAGTGCTGTTAGACAAAGCGATATACCTAAGTAACCTCACACTTTGCATATTAACCGTGGCAAATTTCTGAATGTGTTCAAGAATTTAACCAAGCGAGTATTTTCGTCGTTCGGTTAAGGATTTTGGGTTATGCAAAAAAAACGTCGGCCAACGATGCAAGACGTCGCCGAGATAGTCGGCGTGACAAAGATGACGGTGAGCCGCTACTTGAAATACCCCGACAAAGTGGCCAAATCGACAGGTAATAGTATTCAAATTGCCCTGGATGATGTCGGTTACATTACTAACCGTGTGCCAGGCATCTTGTCGAATCGCAGTAGTCGAACGATTGGTGTTGTTCTTCCTTCCCTTAGTCACCCAGTGTTTCAACACGTGATCAAAGGCATAGAGAAAGTAACGGAAACTGTAAACTATCAAGTGATGGTGGCGCATGGCGGATACGATGTGGATATTGAAGAGCAGCGAATTCAGTCGTTATTGTCTTTTAATGTGGATGGATTGATCCTTGCTGACAGTGAACATTCAGAGCGTGCATTGAAGATGATCGGCACGGCTGGTATTCCGTTTATTGAAGTGTTGGATGCTGATGAAGTCATGAGTACGGAAGACGACGCGAGCACAATGTCTGTTGGCATCGATAATGAGCTTGCTGCTATGTCGATGGTTACTTTGATGATTGAGCGTGGTTACGAGAACATTGTGTGCTTGAGCGCCAAAAAGGGCATTCGCACGCAGAGTAAGCTTCAGGGGTATGTGAATGCGATGGAGCAAGCGGGCTTGCAGGCGAGAAGCTTAACGGCTAAATCAGAGTCTTCCGTTTCCGTTGCAAAAAAGATGGCGCGAAAAGTGATGGAGCGCTATTCGGACACTGATGCATTTTTCTGTACTGATGATGAGTTGGCGGCCGGTGTTTTGCTAGAGTGCCAGCAACTTGATTTACGCGTGCCAGAAGATATAGGTATTGCAGGTATTCACGCATTAGATATCGGTCAGTCTATGATGCCAAGGCTGGCAAGCATCGTCACGCCAGATGTTGAAACGGGCGAGCAAGCAGCGTTGTCACTATTGGCAATGATAGAAGGGCGCAGTTTGTCGACAAAGCCCTTAGCGTTCGAGCTTGATGAAGGCGAGAGCTTACTCTCGCCAACCTAGTTGCCATTCAGGATCAGGTGACGCTGCTTTTTATCCTCGCTGGCTTGTTCGCAGTATGAGCAGTCTGGCGCTTTGTCGACACTTCATCTAATAAATACAAAATGGAACGATACGAAATACCACTGTGATGGGTTAAGCCTATTTCACAGGTTCGGCTGTTACTGAAGCCGCGAGAGCAGCCTTCTGGGATTTGCATCTTCAATGGCGCGACCGCTGCGGCATTGAGCTCAGGGGTGAAGAAGCCTTTATCACCGGCAAATCCACAACATTCGATATGCTCAGGCACGATCACTTCTTTTGCGCAGGCTTTAGCCACTTTCAATAATGTATCTGCAAGTCCCATCTTTCTGGTGCTGCATGTGATGTGTAGCATGACCGTTTCGTCTACGGGCGTGATATTAAGGTCATCAATAGCATGTTCCAGTACGAAGCTGGCTGGCTCGAACACCTCTAAAGGGAAAGTGAACAGTTCTTTGCTCAGTTTTGCGCAGGGACTGGTATCCATCAATATAGGGAGTTTTCCCATCTCGCTGGCTTGCCATAATGTCGCCTCTAAACGATAGCTTTTGTCTTTGCTGATCGTTGTCATCCCTTTGCTGTTATAGGGCATACCGCAACATTGGTTACTGAGATTTTTTGGAATGATGACATGATATCCTGCACGCTCAAGGAGTGACATTGTCACTTCTGTGAGTGGCCGATGCTCGTCACTGCCGATTTCATTGCTCATGCTTCTGCTGGCGCAAGACGGAAAATACACCACTTTTTTAAGGCTGCGCTCCGTACTCGATTTTAGCTTGTAGCGGTTTGCGGTTGGGAAACGATTTTGCCACTCGGGCGTGTTTCCCTTCGTCAGTTTGCGCAGTCCGTTAACGGTTGAACCCAGCGCTTTCTCTCCGATCGTCTTTTGTAACCATTGGTTTGCTGATAGTCCGACGCGCGTGAGTGAGGTTACTGTGGAAAAATGCTTTGCTGTCCAACGTGCAATAGGGGTGAAACGTTTGTATTTTTCAGTGCGCAATTTCTTGATGAGATCGCCAGTATTAATGCCAACCGGGCAACGCTCTGCGCACAATCCGGTAGCGGCACAGGTGTCCACACCGAGGTAATCAAATGCTTTTTGCAATTCAGCTTTTCTGGCAGGTTCATTAACGCCATCAAGACGGCGTAATTCACGATAAATCACAATCCGTTGGCGAGGCGACAAAGACAGCGTGCGTGATGGGCAGACGGCTTCACAGAAACCACACTCGATACATCTGTCCACTAAGTCATCGGCTTTGGGCATGGGTTTAAGGTGGGTGATATGCGCTTTTGGGTTGTCGTTAATAATGACGCCTGGATTTAACAGCCCTAGCGGGTCAAACAGAGACTTGATCCGTCGCATTATCTGGTAGGCGTCTGCCCCCCACTCAAGCTCAACATAGGGTGCCATGTTGCGTCCTGTGCCGTGTTCCGCTTTTAGTGACCCTTGGTATTTAACCGCCACAAGTTGTGTGACGGCATCCATGAATTTCCCATAGCGCTCAACCTCAGTTTCGCTGTCAAATCCTTGAGTGAAAACGAAGTGTAGATTCCCTTCAAGAGCATGACCGAAAATAATGGCTTCATGGTATTGGAACTCACTGAATAGCGCCTGAAGCTCACGAATTCCTCCTGCCAATCTCTCAACGGGAAAAGCGACGTCTTCGATAATCACCGTGGTGCCTGCTTGCCTGACCGCACCGACTGCGGGGAACATACCTTTTCGAATGCCCCATAACGTACCAACGGTTTCTGCTTCCGAGGTGAACGCCACTTGATGCAAAATGTCGTAAGCGGCGAGTGTCGCCATGATGGTTTTACTTTGTGTGTAGAGCGTGTCTTCATCGCTGGCGCGTGTTTCCACCAGCAGGGCACAGTGTTCTAGTGTCAGCACTGGCATGAAATCGGGCATGCCGGGGTTGTTTGCCACGGAACGAAGTGCACGACCGTCCATCATTTCGACGGCCGAAACGGGGGTTTTAGACAATGCGGTCACCGCATTAGATGCGGTTTCAATATCATCAAACACGAGCAGCGCAGAGGCTTTGAAAGGATGTTCTATCACTGTGTGGTAAGTGATTTCTGCTATGAACCCGAGCGTGCCCTCTGAACCCACCATTAAGTGCGTGAGCACGTCGATAGGGTCTTGGTAATCAATTAACGCATTCAGGGCGTAGCCTGTGGTGTTTTTGAGTCGATACTTGTGCGCAATACGTTCTTTCAAGGCGTGATTCTGTTCGACATCGGCACACAGAGATTCAATACCTTGAATCATCTCACGATGGCTGATTTTGAATTCATCGACGGATTGGGCATTTGACGTATCAAGCAAGGTACCATCGTGGAAGACGATTTTCATTGAATCCACGGTTTTGTAGGTGTTTTGCGCCGTACCGCAGCACATGCCGCTAGCATTGTTGGCGGCAATGCCACCAATCTTACAACTGTTGATCGATGCCGGATCTGGGCCGATCTTCCGCATAAATGGTGTTAGGTAACGGTTGGCGTCTGCGCCAATCACACCTGGCTGAAGCCGTATTTTGTACCCATCATCAATAATTTCGTGTTCTCGCCAGTTGTCCGTAAGCGTAATCAACACTGAATCTGAGACGGCTTGTCCAGAAAGGCTGGTGCCCGCGGCACGAAAAGTGAACGGTGCTTTCATTTCAACGCAGCTTTTGAGAATGAAAATGACATCATCGAGATCGTCCGCCTGCACAACCATTTCAGGGATTAATCGATAAAAGCTGGCGTCTGTTCCATAAGCTAACCTACGCGTGTTGTCCGTGATCAAACGCGATGAAGGAATACGTTGGTTGAGTTGATCAAGTAGCTGTGCCTTGGTGTTATTTGCCAGCGTCTGGCTCATGGTTACTCCTTAACCATAAATACGATCAATCGCTTGGGGCCATGTGCGCCGTAAGCGAGCGTTTGTTGAATATCGGCAGTTTTTGATGGCCCAGAGATCAGCAATAGGTTCGTCGGTGGGCAGCTGTCCCATCCTGCTTGTTTCCAGAACGGCGAAGCCATCAAGTCACTGAAGTTAGAAACAATGTCACATTCCCGCAGTATGGCAATATGTGTGGGTGGAACGAGTGACAAAGCTCGCGGTTCTTTTTCACCCGTGATAACGGCAAGAGTACCGGTATCCGCAATAGCGGCTGGAATGACAGTTAGGCTCGCATCAATATGATTGAACAGGTCATTTTTGATCTGATCGATAGACTGGTCGTAGGTTTTGATATCACATTCGATATCGGCGGCCTGCAGAGCCGCCGTGAATGGATTATCTCTGCCCAGCAACACGTTTTTGAAGCTATTGTCACCGAGACAGGCGACCAATTGCGCCAATAAGTTATTTTCCGAGACGCGGATAATTTCTGTGTGAGCAGTCGTCATGCATGTTGCCAAGCGATCAGCGCGAGCCTGAGCGTCGTCATCTTGCCATGCTTGCCATTCTGGTAGCGACGCGTTGACCGTTTGCTTTGGCGCTGCATTGAGTTTGCCAAATATTGCTGTGCGAGCTTGTTGGCTTTGGTTCGTCATTTTTTGCTCCCGTTACGCTTGGCAATTTTTGCTTTCAGTGACGTCGTGGCGAGTTTGGGCTTCACGCGACATTGCGTCCAGTTACCCAAGTGCTTAGGGATTGCGCCGTTCATCTTTCGGGCGATACTCAGCGCATTGTGATACAGCGAGGGATGGCTCGCTGCGAATGCAAAGCCCTTCATGGCTATCTTTTCAATATTGCTGTTGTCGGCGTCTTGACCATTTAACGCTTCATGCCCGTCGTTCGCATTGTGCTTGGCTTCTTGACGCAACCTTTGCAGCAAGGATGGAATAGGGATTCGCACAGGGCAGACTTCTTCACATGCGCCACACATGCTGGATGCGGTAATAATAGATTTGGTACTTTCAAGGCCCATCATGTGAGGGGAGATGATTTTACCGATCGGCCCCGGATAAACCGTACCGTATGCATGACCGCCAATGCGGGTATAAACAGGGCAATGGTTCATACACGCGCCGCAGCGAATGCATTGAAGCGTTTTGCGCAGTTCTTCGTCGTGGTAAGCCTGAGTGCGGCCGTTATCTAGTAAAATCAAATGCACTTCTTTTGGCCCGTCCAATTCGCCGTCTTTACGGGGGCCACTGATCATATTGAAATATGTCGTGATGTTTTGTCCCGTCGCAGAACGCGTGAGGGCGCTGTATAGCGGCGGTATATCCGATAAGAACTCAACCACTTTCTCAATGCCCGTAATGGCGATGTGGACGTCTGGGATGGTGGTGCACATGCGCCCGTTGCCTTCATTTTCCACCAAACACAGTGTGCCCGTTTCAGCCACCGGGAAATTGACCCCTGAAATACCAATTTCTGCATCTTGATAGGCTTGGCGCAGCATTTTACGCCCGGTTTTGATTAGCTCATCGACATCCGTGGTTGGTTTGAAATCACGGATGTTGTGTTCGAACGTGTCAGAAACTTGCTGCTTGTTCTTATGAATTGCCGGCATGATGATATGAGAAGGCGTGTCGCCATCGAGCTGAACAATGTATTCGCCCATGTCGCTTTCAAGGCAATGCACGCCCTGTTTTTCCATGTGGTGATTAAGGCCAATCTCCTCACTCACCATCGATTTACCTTTGACGATAAGCTTTGCTTGATGCTTCTTTGCCAACGCACTAAACAGCGCATTGGCTTCATCAGAGTTCTGCGCCCAATGAACCTGTATGCCGTTTCGTTGGCATTGTATTTCAAGCTTTTCTAGCAGGTCAGGTAGCTTGCTTAAACATCGCTGACGAATCGCTTCTGCACGGTCTCGAACCGCTTTTTCTTCATCTGCATCGGGAAAGGCTTCACGTCGCTTACCACGAAGATAATCCATGGCGCCTCGGAAGTTCTGTCTTAGCTCTTTGTCAGCGAGTGCTTCTTTTGCTTGCTGATGAAAATGCTCTGGTGTGTTATGACTCATGACGCACCTCCGTCAGCGTGTGTGCGTTTCGCCAAAAAACGAGCGATGTGTTGCCCCTTGAATGATTTACCTTGGTATTCCAGCGCGCCGTTAATGTTAAGCATGCACCCCCAATCGGCACTCACGAGTTCAATTGCGCCACTGTTGATCAGGTTGTGGGTTTTGTCTGTGACCATGGCTTCACTGATGTTGGGATGACGCACCGAAAAAGTCCCGCCAAACCCGCAACACTCTTCCTCATATGCTGCTTTTTTAATGTCCACGTTACTGAGTTGACCGAGCAAGTGCGCAGAATAATGGTGTACGTTCATTTCTCGTCTTGCTGCGCAAGAAGTGTGAACAACCACGGCGGTAGGTTCACCTTTGTCTTCGAGTTTTACGCGACACACATTGGTGAGAAATTCGGTGAACTCGAACACCCTTTGCGAAAAGGCCAACGCTTGCTGTTCAATGGGATGACCGGCGAAGAGCTTAGGGTAGTGATGAAGCATCATTCCACCACATGAACCAGAAAGGATCACGATAGGGATAGGGGAGGGAAACAGGGACATTTGATGTTGCGCCACATCGCGTGATTCTTGAGTATAGCCCGAGCTATAAGCGGGTTGTCCGCAACAGGTTTGTTTGTCGACAAATACAACCTCGATGCTTTGCTGCTCAAGGACGGAAATCGCGTCTATCCCTGTGTCTGGGTCAAACATATCGACCAGGCAGGTTGCGTAGAGATAGACTTTTGCCGGTTTCGCTGGGTAAATCCGAGCAGGTTGCATATATCGTCCTCGCAACTGGTATCCATGTATAACGCTAGCTCATCGTTTATCTATGGCTGCGCCTATTTATTAGACATTGAGAATATGCAATTGCCATATATGAATAAATAGCATTAAATGAATTAATTGTTTCCATTATGGATATAATCATGCGTTCAGATGATGTGATCTTGTTTGCGGAAGTGGCGGAGCTCGGGTCTTTTAAGCTAGCAGCAGACAAGCTTGGCTTGGCAAATTCTGTCGTGAGCAAGCGTATTCAGCGGCTTGAGATGGATTTGAAGGTTCAATTACTCCATCGAACCACACGTAAGCTATCCCTGACGGAAGCAGGAATAGCCTTGCTTCCTACTGCAAAACAGATGGTTCAGCTGAACCAAGATGTTACTGACTCTGTGACTCAACTCTCGTCTGAGATTAAAGGGCATCTGCGTGTTTCTGTTCCTACCATATCGGGAGATTTATTGCTGGCCGAAGCTATTGCTGAGTTTGTCAGCCAACACAATGGTTTAAGGATCGATGTCAAACTCAGCAACCGTTTTGTTGATTTGATTGATGAAGGGTTCGACTTAGCCATTCGTACTGGCTACCTTGAAGATTCAAGCTTGATCGCACGTCATATTATCGATTCGCAATGGTTGGTGTGTGCCGCTCCTGTGTATATAACACGGTGGGGCAAGCCGAATTCCCCAGATGCGTTGATAAACCACAATTGTTTACATTACACCTACCAAACGACAGGTGAGGGGGATTGGGAGTTCTTCGTACCTGGAACAGACAATAAACGTATCGTTAAGGTCAGCGGAAACTTTTCGACTAATAATGCAGCCGCGCTGAGAAAAGCGGCATTGGCCGGTCACGGTATTGTGTACGTGCCAAAATGTTTGGTGTATCACGATCTGCAACAGGGCACATTGATTGACTTGTTACCCCATCAAGTTGCTAAGAAACTGGGGATCTATGCTATCTACGCCTATACGCGCCATCCGCCAGAGAAACTGCGTGCATTGATAGAACATATTCGATCGCGGTATCTTGCTATGGCGCACTATTTCTAGCTTGCGGCGAAAAGTTTGATATTTTGAGTTTTTTCAATAGAAATCAGACGAAAAAAAACCGCCAGCATTGGCGGCTATTTGATCTGATGTTGGCTTGTTAGGCGAGGGAACTTGCTAGATCTCTACCAATTCCACGGGTGTTTTCGACCAAGTCTATGAAATCTTCGTTTAAACCCAGCATGCTGTATTCTAGCTGATGGTTAAGCCACGTCTGTTGCGCTTCTCTATCCGCTAACCCTTCCCAGTTGCAATCAATCTTTCTTGATAGATTAATGATGGCGGCTAGTTGTGAAAATTCGTCACCTTGCACTGCAGAGTATTGATGCGAAATTGCATCGATGAGAGTGTCGGCAAATTTCCAATTCTTTGCGAGCATGCCGCCTAACTCAGCACCGTCAGTACTTAGCACAATTTGCTGCGCTTCTGGTTTCGTTTTACCCATATCCATGTGCAGTTCGACTTTTTGCGCCTGATCGGGATAGACCGTATAGATCAACAGATCACCGATGTTGTGGAGCATACCGGCTGTAAATGCTTCGTTTTGGTCTGATTTAAGTTCTTTTGCTATCGCTTTACAAAATGTAGCGACTTCAAACGTTGTTCCCCAAAAAGCATTGAGATCTAAGCCCTCTATTTTGGGAAATGTACTCATCAGTGCAGAAGCCGTCACGAGTGTGCGAATGGGTCCTAATCCAAGACGAATAACCGCGTCGTCCACAGAAGCTACCGTTCGCCCGCGACCAAAATGTGAAGAGTTAGACAACCGTAATACACGGGCACTTATCACTTGGTCCATAGCAATTTTGGTCGAGATTTGATTCATGTCTGAGCCGTCGCTATTAACGAGATCCATGAGTTCTTGGACGACCTTGGGAATCTTAGGGAGTTTGTCTACATGAGAAAGCAACTTGTCAATTGTCATATTCGGCTCCAGTGCGATGACCGTAACTTAAATATAGAACACGGTCTCAAATGTGGCGCGAATATTTATAAGTAAGACATTGACGGGTATAAAAAACCCCGAATAACTCGGGGTCAATATTACGTATTTATTGCCTTCTATAAGATACGCGTATTGACGCGATCTAATGAATTAAACTGGCAGCGCAGATAGGAATACAGATTTTCGGCTATTAAATTTGTCGACGAGTGCATCAACGGCAGAATGTTCAAATGGACGTAGGCCGCTGCAGACCAATTTTTTTCTGCCTTCACCAATGATCTGACCATTTTCTTTGAAGCAAAAGGCCAAACTTACCGTTCCGCGCTTCCCGTTCACTTCCATCACTGAATCCGTCAGCTCAACGGTAGGCGCTGAGAAGTTTAGATGGTGGAAGTTTAGATGCATGCTTTCATAGATAACCAAAGGGCGGTCGGGGTTGATCATCACCCCGCTTTTCTCCATCAAAGGCACCATGATGTGCGGGAAATTCATGCCAGAAAATTTCACATAATGCTCTGCCACGTTAGCAGCGAGTTTTTCATCAACCAAGTTGTCGCCTTCGCGCGTCATGGTCAGATAGCATTTGTCATTCGCATCTAGCACTTCGATTGTACCGAGTGCATCTTCTTTGAACGTCAGGGACATGTTGTCTGAGATCATGCCGCCAAAAGAGATGTGCATTTTTTGGCTGATACCGGCTTTTGCCAGTAAGACAGAGAAAAGGAGATCACCTGGAACACAGAAGCGTTTTGAGTCTTCGTCGTGAATAGGATTAAAATCGCCCGCGACCAATTTAGCAAAATGGCTCGCCTGCTGACGCGTAAATGCAAACTGATTATTGTTCTGACTAAAATAGTTGTTTAACTGCATGAGCTCTACTGTGGTTTTCCACTGTTTATCTTGTAGGGCATTGTAACTGAGTCACAGGCTTGCAATGGTCTAGCCAGTTCACTGTTCAGCAAATTATATAAATAAAATTCATGGTTGTTGCCTATGTGCTTGAGTATCTTTAGCACCTACATAATGTGGCCTTGGTATATGCGGTCAAACTGGCGGGTCTGGAAGGCTTCAACCATGGTTTTTGGAAAGAAAAGCAGACTGGGCAGTCTTTCTAATGGCATCCATATTGTGCCAATCTGATTCTTGTCTGGTTGCGATGGGGCTGCTACATGACGAAAATTTGTCGCCTCAACAAACAGTTCAATTTGGTGAAGATGTTGAGGAAGGAATGTTGTATCTAGCTTATCTGCTATGACTTCTCTGACGAATAACACATCGCCCATGTCTGCTTCACCGCCAGTTTCTTCAAGCAATTCTCTCTTAAAGGCGATGTCGAGTGTTTCGTTATGTTGAATGCCTCCGCCCGGTAAAATATACCAAAGGCCACGCTCGTCTCTATGTTCGGCGAGCAGTAGGGTGTCATCGCGATAGCATACCGCTCTGACTGATACGCGCAATGGATGCATTGTTTCTCCTACGAGCAAGGGACATATTGGATTTAGCCGATAGCGTAACGCTTCTTTTCCGATGATCCAAGGCAGGATTATTTGTTGGCTGGGGCGGCTACTTTCTCTCGTTGATAAAAATGGAAAAAGTTTTTGCCGTTATTTTTGACGTAATACATGGCTTCATCAGCTTGTTCAATCAAAAGTCCAACGGCAGTGTCATTGTCTGGGAAAAGGCTAATCCCAATGCTTGAACCAACGGCAGTAGTCTGTTCATGACCTATTTGGATAGGCTGAGATATTTGGAACTGTAAGTCTGTGGCAATGTCAGAGACCGCGGTATCGTAGTTAGGGTTGTAGGAAAAACCGATCAGAAACTCGTCTCCACCCCAACGGGCGACGACATCTGAACCACGGAAAAATTGTTTAATTCGATGTGATACCTCGATGATCACTTTGTCACCCGCATCATGACCGTAAGTGTCGTTGACATGTTTGAAGCCATCTAAATCAATCATTAAAACGGCAAAGTTACGTTCTTTTTTCTCCGCCTCCATGGTTGAGTTTTCTAGCTTGGTCATGCCTGCTCTGCGATTGAGTAATTGTGTAATTGGGTCGTGTTCTGCTTCGTAAATAATATTCTGTTCACGCTCAGCACGCTCGGTAATGTCATACAGCACCACCTCTAATAAACTGTCATCAGGGTTGTTGATGTCTTCAACTTTGGAGAATAAGCAATGTACCCAACGATCTGCAGCTCTAACTTTATGCTTCAGTTGGATATCTACGGCGCTGAATTGGTTACCTGGTTTGGCCCAGAATTCTTCAATAAACTCTTTTATCACTTGTGGGTCGTTAAAATAGGCCGTGAAGTCAGTTTTGGAGAAGCGTTCGGTATCAACAATGAAGGTTTGCCCCAGGAGTCTCAGCAGCGCGGGGTTTGCGACGATGAGATGATCGGTGGCATCTATCAATCCGATACCAGCACTCGCGCGCTCAAAAATAAAGCGGAATTTCTTTGAAAGGTTCTCGGTTTGCGATCTGAGGTCGCGCTCGTTATCGATCTGATTATTTACCGCATCGAGCATATGGTTGATATCACCAACTAATGCCCCGATTTCATTGTGCTTGTGACCAAAAGGGATCTCAATACGTGTGGAATCACCTGGCGTGATCAAGTGGAATCGATTTGCCACGTTTTTCAATGGTTCGGTGAGGATACGGTTAACGATGACCAGCGTTAAAAAAGCAATGATGATTGAGTAGAGCACAAGCACGATGACTTGGATTTTCGCGAGTGCAATCGCATTGTCTTCGATGTACTGCTGGTTTGGGTAAATCAGCAGGTCTCCGACGATTTCGTTTTCATTGAATGGCGATTTGATTGGAAATATCACGGCGATGTCGGTTTGCTTTAAATCGCCACTACCTTCAAATGATGCCGATAGGCCTTCCTGACTCGTTAGTCGCGCTGCTGAAATAATGTCGTTGGCTTCTAACCCACGCAATACTTCCTCTGCGAGCTCTTTGTTTCCTAGGTACATGGCGATTGAGGCTGTTTGCTCTACCGTCGTGATAACTTGTCGAATTTGATTTCGAGAACGATCGACTTCATCGTGATAAGAAATATAGAACCAGACAATCGATGCAATGACGGAGAATATGAGTGCACCACTTGCTACCCCTGAGGCAACACGAATATGAACTCTTTTATTGAGAATCTTCAAACCGGTATACCACTTTCAGGCCTTGCGAGAGTTCTGCTTCATTGATGTACGCTATGGCGTTTTTATTATTTTTAACGTAATCAGCGGCATTTTCTGTCGACGAGATTGTATAAGGGGGTTCGGATTTACCAGCAAAGAGCAATCGCGCCCAGTACGCATTGATTTGGGCAGCAGACTTTCCAACTAATTGTCGATAAAACGCTTCTCTCTCAGGACTACTGTCTGGCAAGTCAGTGGTCAACACCATCATGCCATCTGGATAATGGCTACTGCGACCCATGTAGAGATCGATAAGCTGGCGACTAGACAGGTTAGCGAGAGGATTCTCTTGATTCACAACGACGACTAGTTCTGCACGGCTAGCAGGTATCCATGCTAAGGAAATGATTGTGAGCATTGCTAATACAAGTATCTTCATATCAGAACACAAACGTTAGGCTGATCGAGTATGTATCAATATAGTCTGGCACAGTGGCATTCAATCCTTCCACCGTGGTCAACCACGCCCCAAAATCTTGGTTGTTCAGCCATGTTCTTTCTATTTGTCCTTTTAGTGCAACCTGAGAGCTGAGATCAATTCGTGCGCCAAAGCCCAATGTTTCTTGGTTGATAACACGAGCATCGAGAAGAGATTTGGTATAGCCATAAGCCGCCGCAATGTCTGGTATTGAAAGCCCCTGTGAATTTGGTGGTGTTAAATCATATATATCTCCAACCGATTTTGTTTTAGATACAAAACCAAATGCGGTGACATTGGAGAAGGTTTTACCGACACTGAGATAACCGGCAGTGAGATCGGGGAAAAATGGCCAGTCTGCGTCTGTATAGCTAAATTCTGATTGTATGTTCCAGTCACCCGTTTCGTAGAGTACACCTAGCGAGTAGTAGTAGAAGCGAGAATCAACAAAACTAAAATCTGACGCAATAGTGCCGACTTCTGGCCAGAAAAACATGAGTGCAGGATCTTGTTCGAGTCCAGCGGTCACGCCAGTAGATGGATCGCCTTGTTTGACTTTGGTGGTTGTTGCTGTCGCTGAAAATAGCCAGTCGGTTACGGAATAGGAGAATTTTGAGCCAATCGTGGGTGACAACGTCACTTCATAAGGTTCAAGCACTGTTTCAATGGTAATGTCTGAATTACCAGCAAATAGGCGAGCTTCAAACTGTCCATTGCCCCAGGGAGTGCGATAGGCAATATCAGCACCATCAATTGAAGCGATAGGAATATTGGCATAGAAGTCAGTGATCGGCTTTGTCCAAAGGTAGGCAAACCCGACATCACGATACTCGGACAACATGTAAAGCGGCGTAGCGATTCGACCAATGCGAAACGTAAGATGTGGCGTTGCGTTGTATCTCAGAAATGCCCAAGTGACGCTTTTATCTAAATCATTTTCAATGCGATCTTGGAAAACACCTTGGACGACGAAGTCAACGTCGTCTGCAATGTTCGCATTGAGTTGAAGCCCGAAGGCTGAACCCGTATCAAACTCCCAGCCACCGTATTGTGCTTCTTTCGTCAGATCGTATTTATAACCAAAGTCATCAGTACCTGATTTAATGTAGGTTGCGTTGCCAAAACCGCTTATTTTCACGCTCTCGCTCGCCGAAACGGCAGGAACCGTCAGCAGGGAAAGTATGGAGATAAATAGGGGTTGTGTAAAACGCCGCAATGGTTAATCTCAATCTCGTATTTAAGGCATAGATTAAATATAAGACAGAATTTTGATTTCATGTGTAAATTCAGTAAATCATGTCAAATTCGACCATGGTCTAGCATGCTGAACCTGTTTTGCTCAATTCAACAATGTTATAAAGGTTAAAGATCAAATCGAGAAAGGATGCTCAATATGCAATTCCCGTATAAAAACATAGTAATACTGACAGGTGCAGGAATTTCCGCTGAGTCGGGTATTCGAACTTTCCGTGCGCAAGATGGATTATGGGAAGAGCACCAAATCGAGGATGTAGCAACGCCTGAGGGCTTTGCGAGAAACCCCGCACTGGTTCAAACTTTTTACAACCAGCGCAGAGAACAGCTTCAATCAGGTGTTGCACCTAACTTGGCGCATGAAGCGCTAGCGCGATTGGAACGCGAACTTGAAGGCAATGTCACTATCGTGACGCAAAACATCGATAACTTACATGAACGTGCAGGTAGTGAAAATGTGATCCACATGCACGGAGAATTGCTTAAGGCGCGTTGTAGCTATTCAAAACAAGTGGTCGATTGGACAGGGGATATTATGATTGATGATGCTTGTCATTGTTGTCAGATGCCATCTCCAATGCGCCCTCATGTTGTTTGGTTTGGTGAAATGCCTATCGCCATGGATAAGATCCATGATGCGTTACTCAGCGCGGATCTGTTTCTTTCAATCGGTACGTCAGGGTCGGTTTACCCGGCAGCGGGATTTGTTCATGAAGCATCGATCGGTGGAGCGAAAACCATAGAAGTCAATCTTGAGCCGAGTGCTGTTGAAAGCGAGTTTGATGAAAAACGTTATGGCAAAGCGAGTGTTCTGGTTCCGCAATTGGTTGAAGAACTACTCGCGCTTCAATCCTAGCGTCCAGATTGGACATATTGGTGCCAATCACTATTATTCGTTTGATTGTTTGCTAAAAAAAAGCGGCTGAGAAGCCGCTTTATGTTTTTGTATTATCTGCAGTCATGGGACCACATGCCAGATTATTGGCCTGCTTTTAGCCGTTGGAAATACTCTTCATACAGCACGTTTGCCGTGCCAACTGAACTTTGCCATTCGCCTTTATCCATCACTTCTTGTGGTGGATAAATGCTTGGGTCGTCTTTGAATGCTTTTGGAAGAAGCGGGTAGGCCGCTTTTACTGGCGTTGGATAGCCAATTTCAATAGCAAGACGCGCCGCAATTTCAGGGCGAAGAAGGAAGTTGATCATTTTGTGCGCAGAATCCGCATTCTTAGCTGTTGCTGGAATGGCAAGATTGTCCATCCAGAAAATCGCGCCTTCTTCTGGCCATACGATATCAACAGGTGCGCCTTCGCTACGAGCGATATAAGCAGAACCGTTCCAAAGCATACCCAGTGCTACTTCACCTGCCATGTAAGGGTTAGCAGGGAAGTCTGAGTTGAATACCAGCACGTTTGGCATGATTTTCTTCAGCTCTTCGTAAGCCTGCTTGATTTCTTCGGGGTTGGTAGTGTTTGCTGAATATCCAAGCTTGGTGAGAGCAATGTGAAAGAACTCTCGAGCGTCATCCATCATCAACAACTGACCTTCGTAGTTAGGACTCCAAAGGTCCGCCCACGAATTTACGCTGTCTTTTTCGACATAGTCGGTGTTGACACCAATACCTGTCGCACCCCAGATGTAAGGGACAGAGTACTCGTTATTTGGATCAAAAGGTTTATTGAGGTTGTTTGGATCCAAACCGTCGAAATGGCTTAGCTTGCTCTTATCGATAGGTTGTAACATGCCTTCATCACGCATTTTCTTCACGTAATACGTGGAAGGAACGACTAAATCGTAACCGTCAGGGTGCGTTTTGAGTTTGGCATACATGCTTTCATTTGACTCATAAGTTGAGTAAATGACTTTGATACCGGTTTCTTCGGTAAACTCTTCAATAACTTCAGTCGGAATATACTCAGACCAGTTATAGAAGTAGAGTTCATTTTCTGCCGAAATAGCAGTGTTTGAGAAAAGAGAGAAGGCTAGAGAGCTTCCCAGCACAAACTTAGACCAGGGTTTCATCAACAACTCCTGTGTTTTTCGTAGGTATTGGTTAGTTAGAATAACGGGTGTACGTCGTCACCCGTGACTGAAAAGTGCGAAAATCGACAGGGCAAGTGTAAGAGGAAGTCCGACACTTGCCCTTTGACGACTATCTCACCTTGTCGCGTGCCAGTAGCTGAGAGCAAATAACCAGCACGAGAGATACGATAAGCATGAGTGTAGCGAGTGCGTTCACTTCAGGCGATACGCCTACCTTGACCATCGAATAAATCTTCAACGGCAAGATTTCGTAACTTGGCCCAGTGACAAACGAGCTGACAATCACGTCATCCAATGAAAGGGTAAAGCTTAATAACCAACCTGCTGCAACCGCTGGGGCTGCAAGGGGCAGAATGATCTTGGTCAGGATAACCCACTCACTTGCTGCTAAATCTTTCGCTGCTTCAAGCATGCGTAAGTCAAAGCCATTTAAGCGGCTGTATACGGTCACCACAACAAATGGTAAGCAAAAGGTGATGTGCGACAGCAATAGGGTAAGAAAGCCCAATTGCGCACCGATCAACACAAATAGCGCCAGTAGCGAAATCGCCATCACAATATCAGGCGACATCATGACCACAAACAGCATGCCATTGACGAACTTTTTGCCACGAAAACGATAGCGATACAGCGCAACTGCGGTCAGGCTACCAATAATGGCCGCTGCCGTTGCTGAAAATACCGCAATAGTCAGTGAGTTACCTGCAGCCTGTACCAAGCTGTCGTTGCTTAGCAGTTGGGTATACCACTTGGTCGTAAAACCTTTCCATTCGATACCGAACTTACTTTCGTTAAAAGAGTTAACGATAAGAATGACGATAGGAATGTACAAGAACGCGTAGACCAGCGACATAAAGCTGGTTTTGAAGAAACGATTCATTCCAGCTCCACCTTCTTGTTCATTAGTTTGCTGACACGCCAGTAGGCCAACAGCATCAGTCCCATCAATACTGTCAGAGAAATACTCGCGGCTGAACCAAACGGCCAATCACGAACATTGAGGATCTGACTCTTGATGACATTACCAATCAAGAGGTTCTTCGCGCCGCCAAGGAGGTCTGACACATAGAACATGCCAAGAGCAGGAAGCAGAACCAATAGACAGCCAGCAATAATACCCGGCATGGTCAGCGGCAAAATAACTTTAACGAACGCTTGAAATTTGCTGGCACCTAGATCTTTCGCTGCTTCAAGGTAGCTGTTATCTAACTTCTCAATGCTTGAATACAACGGCAGGATCATGAAAGGTAGCAGGATATATACCAAACCAATCATGACCGCATATTCGGTGTACATGATGCGAAGCGGTTTCTCAATTATGCCTAGTGTGAGTAAGCCGTCATTGAGTAAGCCACGTGTACCCAAAAAGATTTTTAAACCGTAAGTGCGGATTAGGGAGTTCGTCCAAAACGGAACGATCACCATAAACAACATGAACGGGCGCATATGTTTAGGCATGCGCGCGATAATGTAAGCGAACGGATAACCAATCAATAGGCATAGCGAGGTAGCAATAGCTGCCATGTAAAAGGAATGCCAAACCACTTTCGCATAGAGCGGATCCATCAACTTGGCATAGTTGCTCAAGGTGAAAGTCATCTCTATGAGGTTTGCGTCATCGCGAGTCAGAAAACTGGTGACGATAATCATCAGGTTCGGAATTAATACGAACAGCAGCAACCAACCTACAATGACGCCAATAATGGCGTTTTGGAGATTAAGCTTCTTCATCAGGCAATACCACTTCCCAGCTTTCAACCCAGGTAATCGCCACTTTCTGATCCAATGAGTGGTCAACATCAGGATCGTCTTCGTTGAAGAATTCACTTACCATGACAGACATGCCAGATTCAAGTTCAAGCACTGAATCCAACGTCATGCCTTTGTAGTTACGTTCACGAACATAACCAACAATGCCATTGCTGGACTCTGTTGCGCTGATTTCTTCAATACGAAGATCTTCGGGGCGAAGTAGAACCTTAACTTTGTCACCAGCACCGACATCAAGTTTGCAGTAGACCTGACATTCTTGACCTTCTACGGTTGCCGTAATGCGTTGCTCATCAATGCGTGCAATAACGTGTGCGTCAAATACATTGATCTCGCCAATGAAGCGCGCGACAAACAAGTTCGCAGGTTCTTCGTAGATTTCACGAGGCGTGCCATCTTGAACTACGTCACCTGATTGCATGACGATAATGCGGTCAGACATCGATAATGCTTCTTCTTGATCGTGAGTCACGAAAATGAAGGTGATTCCCAATTTACGCTGGAGCTGTTTAAGCTCGTTCTGCATTTGCTTACGCAGTTTGTAATCCAGCGCCGAGAGGGACTCGTCAAGCAAAAGCACTTTAGGCTTATTCACAACAGCACGAGCAATCGCAACGCGTTGTTGTTGGCCGCCTGACAGCTGATGAGGATTGCGAGGAGCGAATTTCTCAAGTTGAACCATGCGCAGCGCTTCCATGACACGCGGTTCGATTTCACTTTCGGCAACTTTCTGCATGCGCAGACCGAAAGCGACATTTTCGAACACAGTCATGTGAGGGAATAGCGCATAGCTTTGGAATACGGTATTGACGTGACGTTGCTCTGCGGGGATTGCAGTCACATCTTGGTCGTCAATGATAATTTGGCCATCGTCTGCATCTTCAAGACCAGCAATCAAACGAAGTACTGTGGTCTTGCCACAACCGGACGGACCCAGGATTGTCAAAAACTCGCCGTTGTTTATCTCAAGATCAAAATTTGAAATGATCTCTTTACCATCGAAACTCTTACAGAGTCCCTTCAGTTGTACAACGGGTTTTTTCATTGGTTGTGTCGCGTTCAATTCTACTCTCTCTCCTTACACCACGGGCGATTAGCTAGAAAAAATTCCCCTAAAAAGTAGACGGCGCATGATAGACGTGCAAACCATGAAGTTAAAGCGTTTTTTTGTACTTTAGAGGCAAAATCCTGCCCAATAATTGTGTGACAACCGAGATGTGCGGAAACATCAACCAAATTCCGGCATGTGATGCCCATCGCGAAATTTCGTGAAACAGGCGTCCAGTAGTATAGCGCTTTAATTCGTTGCCTAAAAATACATCACTTTGAGACGAGTTGAAAAAATATCACCTATAACTTTATAAAGACGGAAATTTCTTAGGCTAAAGACAAAAGTTACCTTGCTATGAATAAACAACAATTGAGCAACGCACTCCATGTGGGCGGCACGTTAGAAAATGCGCTGACAGGAAACTATACCTTGAGTGCTTCCAGTGTGGTTCAGGAAGCACTCAAATTAACACAAAAGCATTTTTGGCGATTCCTACCCGCGACCTTGTTGCTGGCAGGGGCCAATGTTGCCATCTTTTTTATTGCGCTTTCGATCATGCTGGACTCCCCAGCAGTCTTGTTCGATGCCCTTTTGGGTCAGCAACCGATGACGGAGGATCTTTTGGCTTCAGGTCGAATTGCCATCTTTGCAACGACGGTGCTGAGTGCACCTTTGTATGCCGGTGCCAGTTTGATGGGGTTGAGCCACGCTATTGGTTTTCGAACCAAGCCGCGTCACATCATTAAAGGCATGGCGTATGCACTCGCCGTGACAATGGCCATGTGCTTTATTTCCGCACTGCAAAGTGTCGGTAATCAAATCATCCCGTTGCTTGGCATTTTTCTCGGTATCGCGTTTTCCATGACGATTTTGCTGATATGCGAAAAACGGTTACGTCCTTTAACTGCGATGATTGTTTCTTTTAGAGCGATCACAAAAAAACTGATACCATTGACCTTGGTTTACATCGTCATTGCCGTTCTGTTTGTGTTTTCTTACGCGACAGGCGGGATAGCGTTACTGTTTGCACTGCCGTTTATGTTTAACGTGAAAGGGGTGCTGTATCGCGAGATGTTCGGTGTTGGTATTGAAGTGACCGTGTCACAAGAAGGGGATGATGATTCTTCTTCAGGAGACGGTAACAAAGAGGTTTTCAACGCATAAATGAAGCTTTCCCATGCTGTTTTGGCTTCGGCTCTGTTTATATCTGCGTGTAGCGACGCCCCCCAAACTCAAATCACTAACTTAAATCAACTCCAACCGGCTTCTCCACCACCAGAAATGGTGCAGAAGCCTGATTTTGGTGATTACAAAATTGTTGAAGAAAAGAAAAAGGCATTCGTAGCATTCCTTAAGCCTGGTGTGACTTACATTAATGGCCTGATAGAAAACGCACGAACACGTTTAAGTAGCCTGTCCGGCGCAGCAAGTATTAACCAAGATGATCAGGCGTTCCTTGCCAAGGTCGCTGATCTCTTTAATTTACCTTTACCCGAAAATGGCCCTGATCAAGCGTGGTTTAAAGAGGCGTTAAAGCGTGTCGATATTATTCCGGCTGATCTCGTGCTAAGCCAAGCGGCAAAGGAGTCGGGGTGGGGTACGTCACGCTTTGCTCGTGAAGGTAATAATTACTTTGGACAGTGGTGTTACACTTCTGGCTGCGGCATGGTGCCAAGTGCACGTAGCCAAGGTAAAACACATGAAGTCGCCGTGTTTAAAGATACTTTCCAATCCATCCGTGCTTATTTTCTTAATGTAAACCGTAATAAAGCTTACGCGTCTTTACGTGATATTCGTGCTGACCTTAGAAAAGACGGCAAGCCGGTCACGGGAGTTGCTCTGGCTAATGGATTAGAAAGCTATTCAGAACGCGGTCAGGCATATGTCGAAGAAGTGCAAGGCATGATTCGATATAACGAAGAATATTGGAGCCAAGGATGATCAAAGGACTTACGGCTGCTGTTGTGGCAGCTGTAATTTCACTGCCTGTTGGCGCAGCGCAGATTGAATTTAGCTACAGCAAGCTGTTTACTCAGCTCAAGCATAACAATAGTGATACTCACCCTGATGTGAAAGTGGGCTATTTTATGGTGAAGCCTCAAACGGGAGAGGTTTGCACTATCACAAAAGCTTGGATGACAAAAAAGAAGCACTACGAGGAGTTTGTCATTCCCGCTTCGCAAGAGCTCCCTTTGCCGATCGATAGTAATTTGCGAAGAGTAAACCCTGATGTATTCATCGAAACTGCAGGTGATGCGTTTTGCGATGTGTCATTTCAAGTGATGGCAAAGAATGCCTTTGAGAATGAGATGTCAGTAGACGACGTTAGCGTGCTTGTGCCTCAGATGACGGCAATGATGCAGGATTTAGGCGGTATGTTCTCGTCATGGTTTATGCCAGACGTAGAGGGTGTATCGTTACACTTCGCAGAGCCGCAATCATCACTGGAAACCAGTAAAGGCCGAATTATCAATATGGAAGGCAAAGTGGCCGTTGTGCGACTGGCAGATTTACAAGACGACGAGCGCGTTTTGTTTAGCCAGCAACCAATAAAAGTGACGCCTTGGATACCGCAAAGTTAATCTGTTTTTAACGAATAAATACAACAAAGCCCGCAGTTAGCGGGCTTTGTTATTTAAGCGTTGTGTGAGTCAGCTATTAGCTAACCTGAACAACGTTGAGCGCCAAAGCAGGGTCCACTTCAATCACATCGTCTTGTGATGGGGAAACATCTGTAAATTGCTCTTTATCAAAAGCGGTATCGCCGCCGTTAATGACACCTGAATGTTGGTCAACATTTTTGAAATCAAACAATTCAAAGTCAGCCAGATGTGAAGGAACCACGTTTTGCATTGCTGTAAACATGGTTTCGATACGTCCTGGGAAGCGTCGGTCCCAATCACGCAGCATCTCTTTGATCACTTGGCGTTGCATGTTTGGCTGTGAGCCGCACAGGTTACAAGGAATAATTGGGAATTCTGCCGTTTGCGCGTAGCGCTCAATATCTTTTTCACGGCAATAAGCCAGCGGGCGAATGACCACATGTTCGCCGTTGTCAGAAACCAATTTCGGTGGCATGCCCTTTAGCTTGCCGCCATAGAACATGTTTAAGAACAAGGTTTCTAGAATGTCGTCACGGTGATGGCCAAGGGCAATCTTGGTTGCGCCAATCTCCTTCGCCGTACGATACAAAATGCCACGACGCAGACGCGAACAAAGTGAACAGGTCGTTTTACCTTCCGGTACCTTGTCTTTCACGATCGCGTAAGTGTCTTCTTCTACTATCTTGTATTCGACGCCAAGATTATCAAGATACTCTGGTAACACATGCTCAGGGAAGCCCGGTTGCTTTTGATCGAGGTTAACCGCGATCAGTTCAAATGACACCGGTGCACTTCTCTGCAAGTTTTGCAGAATTTCGAGCATGGTGTAGCTGTCTTTGCCACCACTGAGACAAACCATAATACGGTCGCCTTCTTCGATCATATTGAAGTCAGCAATTGCTTGACCCACATTTCGGCGAAGACGTTTGTTAAGCTTATTCTGGTTGTATTTTTGTGATTTGGTGAGTTCTTGATTTGACATGGTAATACTGAGTGCCTCTGAAATTTCTCTACGCCATCGAATCCGCGACTGGAAAATCGCTGTGGGCAAAAAGCCCGACCCTCGATGCTCAATGCGAAGGTTTGGCGCGTATGATACGGATTTCGGGGCAGGATGCCAGCATGATTAAAAAAGAAAAGCGCCCGCAGGCGCTTATGTACACATGTGAGTAAAGCACTATTCTTCAGACAAGTTTGGTGCCAACGGGCTGACATACCCATCTGGCTTGATGGCAAGAACATCGCAATTTAGCTGATCAATCGTGTGTTCTGCGGTATTACCAATAAAAATGGCAGACAACCCTACACGACCTGTTGTACCCAATATTACCAGTTCCGCATCGAGTTCTTTCGAAACGGCAGGGATAACATCCTCTGGCAGTCCTTCTTGGCAGAAGGTTTGCGACTCGTCTATACCGTGCTTTTGTCGCAATGCCTTCATTTCAAGTAAATGATGACCCCGAACAGCATCGGTATAAGAAGCTGGGTCGAATTCGGGTAACTCAATGGTGACGTTAACAGGTGTAGCAGGGTAGGCATTGACGAGGTTCACCTCAGCGGTGAGAAGTTTAGCCATGGCTTTGGCTTCATCAATCAACTTATCGTTGAGAGGGATGTGCGTTTCATTCTCTGAAGACACATTAACAGCGGTAAGAATTTTTCCGTATTCCGGCCAAGCATGTTCTTTCACCAGTAAAACAGGACAAGGGCATTTACGCAGTAAGTGCCAATCTGTCGGCGTAAAGATCACGGAGCCTAACTTATCGTGTTCGTGTGTGGTTTTAACCAGTAAGTCATGTTTGCTATCAAAAACTTGTGCAATCATGCTTTCGTAAGGTCGATTGTGCCAGACCACATGTGTGGTCACGTCAATGCTCTCCGTGTCATGTTGGGCAACCAAAGATGCCACCCATTCTTCGCGTTGACGAAGTACGCCTGTTCTCATGGCTTGACGCTCTTCTGATGACAGCATTGAGGTCATTTCATAGGAAAAGTCATAGATAGCAAGAAAGAGTGTAATTTTGACATCCGCAGAAGACTTTCTAGCGATGTCCAGCGCACGCGAGAGTGCGGGCTGTTCTTCGTGGTCGGGATCTATAGCCACGAGCAAGTTGGTATATCTGTTCATAACACCTCCAACTTATTGATGCGTTACTTTAATGTAACGCAATCTAGGCGGATGGCGCGATAAATTCAGAAAGATAAACGTAAAAAAAGAGAAATGGCGCGTATAGCGCCATTTCGTATTCAGTCAATTTGTCAGTATTGATTACTTACTGACACCTGCAAGGCGACTTAGCTCATCATGATCAAGAACGGTAATGTACTTACCCTTCACGCTCAACATTTCACTTTTCTGGAAACGACCAAGCAAGCGGCTGATGGTTTCCACCGTCAGACCAAGATAATTGCCAATATCACCACGTGTCATGGTCAAACGAAACTCTTTGGCTGAAAAACCACGCTGAGAGAAGCGCGTAGAAAGGCTATGTAAGAATGCAGCCAAGCGTTCTTCGGCATTTTTCTTCGAGAGCAGCAAAATCATTTCCTGATCACCTTTGATCTCGCTACTCATCAAACGCATGATTTGTTGGCGAAGTTTAGGCATTTTGCCCGAAAGGTCATCAAGGGTTTCAAACGGGATTTCGCACACCATTGAGGTTTCAAGTGCTTGAGCGAAACTTGGATGGGACATGTGATTAATGGCGTCAAAACCAACAAGATCACCGGCAAGATGGAATGCAGTAATTTGCTCATCACCTTGCTCAGTGATGGTATAGCTTTTGATCGTACCTGAACGGATTGCATACAAAGAACGAAGTGGATCACCTGCTTGAAACAGAGGCTGTCCTTTTTGAATTGGCTTCTTACGTTCAATAATTTGGTCAAGCTGATTTAGCTCACTTTCACTCAATGTGAAAGGAATGCAGAGCTGACTGATACTGCAGTCCTGACAATGGATTGCGCATCCGCCTGATTGAACTCTTTTAGTCATTATTTTGTCTTGAATCATGAGCCTGCTTAGCCAAATTGATTTGAGTCAATATTTTACCACTTCCACGTGATAAATCGACCCTTACTACAACTGATTGTATACAGAATAAGCGGTAACTATTCCGTACATTAGCAGTATTAACGATGAGAATCTTCGAAAAATCATGTTGTTAAGTAACTTCTTTAGTGACTCTGCGGAGGTGCCAACAAATAGCATTGCGGGCAGGGTGCCCAAGCCAAATGCGAGCATTATCAATAAACCATGAAACGCATTTCCTGATACAGCTGCCCAACTGAGCGCAGAATAGACAAGTCCGCAAGGTAGCCATCCCCAAACCATACCAAATGGTAAAGCCGCGAAGGGTGATTTTAAAGGAAGTAGTTTTGATGTGAGCGGAGAAATATGCCGCCACAGCCCTTTGCCTAGTCGCTCAACGTAAGACAACCCATTCCAGAATTGACCAATGTACAGCGCAAGTAAAATCATCATGATAGCGGCAGCTAGTCGCAACCAAATCAAACTTTGGCTAACGTGACTAACACCGACAATACCAGAAACAAGACCGCCACCAATTGCACCAATGATACCGTAAGATAAAAGTCTGCCGCCGTTATAGAAAAGAAGGTAAGGCAATTTATTCTGGCTGTTTGGTGTGCCGAATGAAACAGCGGCTGCTACGCCACCGCACATGCTCAGACAATGCCCGGCTCCCAAGATGCCAACCATAAACGCTGCAACAAGATCAGAGATTGGCATTACTTGTTTTCACTTCGCTCTGATGTGGCTGATGTGTTATTTGTTTCTGGCGTAAGCTTTTCATCGTCATCAAGAAGAATATTCATGCCTTGACGTTCTAGATCTTCAAATTGTTCGGATTTGACCGCCCAAATGAAGACGCCAACAGCAACACAAACAAGCATGATGGCGATAGGGATCAGAATATATAGGCTTTCCATAACTACTTGTCCTTGAATCTTTCGATGAGGTCTTTCTGGAACAGGCGCAGAGAGTTCGTGACAACGATAACAGAACTTGCGGACATGCCTGCCACTGCAACATAAGGTGCGACAAATCCCATCACAGCGAGAGGAAGAATGACAAGGTTGTAGCCTAACGCCCAAGCGAGATTCTGACGAATGATTTTTTGAGTGAACGCGGCAAGATGACGAGCATCAAGCAGCTTAGTCAAATCATCTCCGAGAAGAACCATATCAGCAGACGCTTTTGCTACATCTGTGCCGCCACCCATAGCCACAGAAAGATGTGCCCCTGCCAGAACAGGCGCATCGTTAACGCCATCCCCGATCATCATGGTGATTTGATCTTCAGGGAGTGATTTTAAGTAATCGAGCTTACCTTGAGGTGATACGCCTGATACAAGCTCATCAATACCGAGCTGATTTGCCACGGATGTCGCGGTTGCTGAGTTATCACCAGTTAACATGGTGACAGCGATGCCCGCTTCGTGGAATTTATTGATCAAGGTTTGGCTACTTTCGCGAATAGGGTCGACCAATTGAAATGATGCTATCTTTTTGCCACTGCAAGATAGCCAAATTTGATGATTGCTCGTTTCTGCTGCTCGCGTGTCAGAAAGGGCAAACTCAGGCTTACCAATGCGCCATTCCTGAGTTTGATAAGTGCCTTTAATGCCTTCGCCGATAACGTTTTCGACCTGTATCACGCCAGACGCCACGTTGATATTTTTAAATGCATCGGCGATAGGGTGATTCGCATACGATTCTAGGGCTGCTGCGATCGCTAATGCTTCACTCTTCTCTACATCGCTATAAACAGCTGTGTCAGCCAAAGTGACGTTGCCCTCGGTGAGGGTGCCTGTTTTATCGATAATCACACGATTAATCTTGGTCAAGGTTTCAAACACATGACCTCGACGAAGGAGAATCCCAAGCTTTCCGAATGTAGAGGTAGAACAAGTCAATGCAGTTGGTGTTGCCAAAGAAAGTGCACACGGACAAGTGGCGACAAGCACAGACAACATTATCCAAAACGCATCTTCAGGGCGATGGCTTTGCCAATACCACCATGTTAATGCTGAAATGAGCAAAATGACGGCGACAAAGTAACGTGCAACGATATCAGCAATTTCAGCGACACGCGGTTTAGCGAGTTGAGCTGCGTCTTGTAGCTGAACGATATGAGCGATCAAAGAGTCTTTTTTCTCCGCCGTTACTTCAACATTCACATTGCCGTCAATGTTAAGCGTACCAGCATACACCTTGTCGCCAAGCTGTCGTGACTCAGGCATGGATTCACCCGTAAGCATGGACTCATCGACGGTGGTAATACCTTCAACAATGACACCATCTGAAGGGAAGGGGTCGCCGGGGAGGACACGAACGACATGGCCAACGGTGAGAGATTTTGCTGGGATTTGTTCGCCAGAATCTAATGTTGCCAAACGCGGGATGAGTTTAAGCAGGTTTGCACTCGCTGCTGCCGCTGTTCTGCGTGCACGCATCTCAAGAAACCTTCCTACCAGCAGGAAGAACGTAAACATGGCGATAGACTCGAAAAACACTTCGCCTGTGCCGGTCACTGTCGCGTACAAACTGGCAAAATAAGCAAACAACAAAGCGATGGAGACAGGAACATCCATGCCTAACGTTCTTGCTTTTAGATTGCGCCAAGCATTGATGTAAAAAGGCATGGCGGAATACAGCAGAACTGGCGTGGCAAAAATAAGGCTAACCCAGCGAAAATAGTTACGAAATGACTCGTCCATGTCGCCAAATACTTCAAAGTACATGGCAATCGCCAGCATCATCACCTGCATGGTTGCCAATCCTGCAACCCCTAGCTTGTAGAGGTATTGCTTCATGGTGCGGTGATATTGTGCTTCTTGATTATCAGCTTCAAACGGAGCGGCTTTGTATCCTAAAGCATGAATTTTACTCAGAAGGGTGCTTAATTTTGCTTTGGACGGATCCCAGCGTAACGTGGCGCGATTCGTTGTTGTATTGACTTGAATGCGAGAGACGCCGTCTTGCGTGCTAATTTGTTTTTCGATCAACCAAGCACACGCTGCACACGAGACGCCATCGACAGAGAGTACAACTTCATCAATCCCGTTTTCATGACGGACAAATTCTTGCTGCACGTCTTCGTTGTCGTAAAGGCTGAGAGATTGAAGTTCGTCAGGAATAAGGTTGGCTTTTTCTGCTGGCGCGGTGCGATATTCGTAGTAAGAGGTTAGGCCGTTAGCAACGATGGTGGTGGCAACAGCCTCACAACCCGGGCAACACATTGTACGGTTTACGCCCTGGATCTCTACGTTATAAGAGTCGCCAGTAAGCACTGGCTCTCCACAGTGATAACAATCTTTTGTCATTCCTTGCTCTGACCATACAACTTAACTGGGTCTGAAGATGGGAAGTTTGCGCGGCCATTCAGTGCCCAGCTACCATCAAATGCATTGATTTCAACATACCAAGGCCCTTGCAGCGGTTCTACAAGAGCTAGACGATAACGACCGTTTTGGTCTGAGTTCACCATTTTCTCAATATCTTTGTCGGCGAGAGTACGGTGTTGAAAAGTCACTTTGATCGTAGGGAACTGAGCCAGCTCACCTTTGTCTAGGATAACAATGGCGTTGTCATCGGAAAGTGTTAAGCGTGCAGACAGTGACAATGCATCTGCTTGGCGAAGGCGAGAGAGATCTTGATTAATCCCTTTTCCCTCTTTGTAATAGTCTTCGGCGACGAGAGAAACCTGATTTTTACTGAAAAGTGTAAAAGTGAATAAGCTCGCAACGACGACGCTGCCGGGCAAGGCAATCAGGAACCAAGGCCAAAACTGCTTATACCATGGTTTGTTCATATCGCTTTCCTGTGTTTACGAATGTTCTTGGGTAAAAAAGCCCCCGCAAGCGGGGGCCTAACAATGACAACTTATTATTAGTTTTGCGGGTTTCCTAGCTGCCAAACATAAGCTGAAAGAAGCTGGATCTTATCTTCGTCCAGAATGTCTTTCCAAGCTGGCATCACACCTTGACGGCCATATCGAACAGTGTCTTCAACGGCTTTACGTGAACCACCAAACAACCAAATATTGTCTGTTAGATCCGGTGCACCAAATGCTGGGTTACCTTTACCGTCAGTGCCGTGACAAGCTGCACAAACAACGAAGCGTGTTTTACCTTTCGCGGCTTCTTCAGCGTTGACCTTACGACCTGAAAGGCTCAACGCATAGGCAGAAACTTCAGAAACGCCATCTTCGCCAAATGCCGCCAACCATGCAGGCATGTTACCGACGCGGCCGTGCAGAAGGGTAGCCTTAATGGTTTCTGGTTCCCCGCCATACAGCCATGCACTGTCTGTTAGGTTAGGAAAGCCAGATTGACCGCGAGCATCCGAGCCGTGGCATTGTGCACAGTTCTGAATGAATAGGCGTTGGCCAACTTTAACGGCTTCTGGGTTCTTCGCTATTTCAGTGATGTCGAGAAGCTCATCCGTACCCGGCTTGTAAGCCAGCTTGCGGAATGTTTCACCAAACACGGCGTTTGCTGCATTAAGCTCACGTGCGTATTGGTCAATCCCTTGGCTGTTTGCCAAAAGCTCACGAGATTCTTCGATGTTACTGACATTCTGCGCAGAACTCTGCCAACCAAACAAACCCTTATAGTTCCCTAAGCCTGGGTAAAGAGCCAAGTAAACCACGCCAAACACAATAGTGGCCCAAAACATATAGGACCACCATTTCGGTAGCGGGTTGTTCAGCTCACGAATACCGTCGTATTCGTGTCCCATATCCTCACCGTCAGCAATACCTTTTAGGTCTTTACTGCACCATATAACCAGTGCAGCACAACCAATTAGCGTCGCGACGACAATGACAGTGATGAATAGACTCCAAAATGTTGTCATTTGTTATCTTCTCCTGTCTTTTTAAGTCCTTTTTCCTCATCAGCGAAGACAAGGTTTGCAGCTTCGTCAAATTCCGTTTTACGACGACCGCTGTACGCCCAAAGCGCAATCACAATGAAGCACACAAAAATCACAAGTGTCCAGATACTGTGGAACGATACAATTTCCATAACAGTCCCTTACTTCATTGCATGGCCGAGAGATTGTAGATACGCAATCAACGCATCCATCTCTGTTTTTCCTTGAACGTCAGCTTGCGCGTTCGCTATTTGCTCATCCGTGTATGGCACGCCAAACATGTCTCGGAAAACCGTCAGTTTTTTCTCTGTCAGATCCCCAGTTAACACATTTTCAGCTAACCAAGGGAAACCTGGCATGTTTGATTCAGGCACAACCGCACGTGGGTTGATTAGGTGAACGCGATGCCACTCGTCAGAGTAACGTTCGCCAACACGCGCCAAATCTGGACCAGTACGCTTAGAGCCCCACAGGAATGGATGCTCCCAAACGCTTTCACCAGCAACAGAGTAGTGCCCATAGCGCTCTGTTTCGGCACGGAATGGACGGATCATTTGGCTGTGACAAACGTTACAACCTTCTCGGATGTAGATATCACGACCTTCCATTTCCAGAGCCGTGTAAGGGCGCAGGTTGTCGACAGGTTCAGTGGTTTGCTTTTGGTACAGTAGAGGGGTTATTTCCACCAATGCACCCAAGCTGATCGCAATGATCGTTAAGATTGCAAAAAGACCAACGTTCTTCTCTACAATTTCATGACGACTAGAACTCATTCGTTGGTCTCCTTATGCGGGTTCTTCAATGGCTTTCAAGCTAGCTTCCGGCGCAGTGATGGTTTTGTAGGCGTTGTATGCCATCAAAAACATGCCTGAAAGGAAGATAACCCCACCAACAAAGCGAACAAAATAGAACGGGTAAGAAGCTTCCAGCGACTCAACGAAGCTGTAAGTCAATGTTCCGTCAGTATTCACCGCACGCCACATCAGACCTTGCATTACACCTGAAATCCACATCGCGACGATATACAAAACAGTACCGACGGTTGCGAGCCAGAAGTGAACGTTGATTAGGCTCAAAGAGTACATACGCTCTTGACCAAACAATTTAGGAATAAGGTGGTAAACAGCACCAATCGATACCATCGCAACCCAGCCTAAAGCACCTGAGTGTACGTGACCAATGGTCCAGTCAGTGTAGTGGGATAGGGCATTCACTGTCTTAATAGCCATCATTGGCCCTTCGAACGTAGACATACCGTAGAACGACAGAGATACAATCAAGAAGCGAAGGATTGGGTCATAACGAAGTTTATGCCAAGCACCAGATAGCGTCATGATACCGTTGATCATGCCACCCCAAGAAGGAGCAAACAGAATGATCGACATAACCATACCCAAAGACTGAGTCCAGTCTGGAAGTGCGGTGTAGTGCAGGTGGTGAGGACCCGCCCAAATGTAGAGCGATACTAGCGCCCAGAAATGCACAATCGATAGACGGTAGGAATAAACTGGGCGACCTGCTTGCTTAGGGACGAAGTAATACATCATACCCAAGAAGCCAGCGGTCAAAAGAAAACCTACGGCGTTATGTCCGTACCACCACTGAATCATGGCATCAATGGCACCGGCGTAAATCGAATAAGACTTCATGCCTGAAACAGGGATCGCCATACTGTTGACGATATGTAACACCGCAACGGTTAGGATGAAGGCTCCGAAAAACCAGTTCGCGACATAAATATGGGATGTCTTTCGCTTAATCATGGTTCCGAAGAAAACCACAGCGTATGCGACCCATACAACCGCTATTAAGATATCGATTGGCCATTCCAATTCTGCATATTCTTTACTGGTGGTATAACCCAACGGTAACGAAATTGCTGCAGACAGAATAACTGCTTGCCAACCCCAGAAGGTAAACTCAGCCAGCTTGCCTCCGAATAAACGCGTTTGACATGTGCGCTGAACAACGTAGTAAGACGTTGCGAACAATGCACTTGTACCGAAACCAAAGATGACTGCATTGGTATGCAGTGGTCTTAGTCGGCTATATGTCAGGTAAGGAATATCGAAGTTTAGCGCGGGCCATACCAACTGAGATGCAATGAGAACACCAACACCCATGCCCACAATGCCCCACAATATTGTTACTAGGGTAAATTGACGGACAACGCGGTAGTTGTATTCCAGTTCAAGCTGCTTATCTTGGCTCATATTGCATGCTTCCACTTTTTGATTACTACACTCACGTAAAAACAACGTGACTTTTACGTCACAATGCCACCCAGGAGCAATGCAATGCGAATAGTGATTGATTTATACCCACTTGATGCATTCCATTGCTATTTCTTTGTAAAAGTGGCATTTTCGGTATCGATAATACTTCACTTAATCAGTTAAATACAGGCCTCTACCCACAGACGGTTTACCCTTAGGTAACATTTATATTAAAACTTTGAGCTCTGTAACACGGGAAAAGTAAAGATCTTATGGCTGCAGAAAAATTAACCACCGCTCGTTTAATACAAATATTAGTCGTTATGGCTGTACTTATTGCTGCTTTTGTTTGGCGAACCATTGACTATTCTAGTTCAAAAAACACACTTACTTGCACGATGTTGGCGGATAAATGCCAAGTTTCACTGAAAGGTGAAAAGGTTCATATTCAATATGATAAACAAGGGGATGCAGGGGGTTCTGTGGTGGTTTTCTCACCAGCAACACCGTCGTCTTTGCAAGTGAATGTAGATTCAGATAATAGTGTTTTGATTGCGCATGAAGTCGTCGTAATGGGTAATAAACGTGCTTATATTTATGCTTTACCTGACAGTGTTAAATATGGGGCAGCGCATAAATTCATTTTGCACATTGATCAAGATCAAATAGAAATTAACTTTTAACATTAAATTAATGTTTGTGCGATTTAAGTTAACATTTTGGCTATTGGATGACTATTTTGATCGAATTGACTGAATCTAGTAAAAAAGCAGCGACAGATGGCTTTTTTACTGCAAATCAATCTGAGGAATTCTTAAAGTAGAAAGCTTGTCTATGTACCGCTTTAGCCTGCTGTGAGGTCAAGTAGTGTGTTAGATTTGACGCACTCGTTGCAATATCGCTCTGTGTTGTGTCGTTATCCTCTTCGTCCTTGTCATTTAACGACACCAAAACATAGTTGACTCTAAATCCATTACATTTTTCGTCATCATGGGCGCGTGAACACAAAGCCAAATGTAATGCTTTAAGTGAGTCGGGCGCTTGAGGCTTCTGAGCAACAATGACATAAGTAATGCAGAGTTCTTGCCGCGGCTCTTGTGAAAGTTCTGAGGAAGTATTTTGAGGTCGAGCACAAGAAAAAAATCGCTCATCAAGTGGCATCCGAATGTCTTCGATTTCGGACTCTGAGACCATGACCACAATGCCATCGATTAATGATACGCAGCGTTGTGTCCACTCTATTTCTTCTGCAAGCATGGCTTGGTTCTTCGGTGAGCAATAGCGGTAACGCACCCTAGGTTCTTCTGCCGCAATGGCATAGCCTTCTTGATCGTCATCAGTCAGATAGACGACGATATTTCCTTTTTCGGCCAATCGCTTGCTTATACGTTGACCAAGAGGTTGCTGTGTATTAATGACGAGATATAGCTGGCTGTCCATCGCGAGCAAAATTTTGACTTACAATGTCGCAATTCTATCGTCTATTAATAGAGAATTCAGTGATTAAACGAAAAGAATGAAGCGAAAGACTGGTCATAGCAGAAGGGAGAACGCTATTATTAATTTAATTGCCGCAACACTATAGAAATCACCCATGAGAATTGCGACATCGTCGTCTACCGATTTAAATGCCGCTTCTGCCGTCAAGGCCATCAAGGAAGAGATTCGCAAGAAAATCTCGTCTCCTTCGCTAATGCTTGTCTACTACACCGAAACCCAAGACGTCCAAAGCATCAAAAATGAATTTAAGAAGCAATTTCCTGACACCTATATCATTGGGTGTTCGTCATGCCGAGGCACGATGACAGATAAAGGATATGTGGGTGACCACAACATTGCAGCTTGGGCAGTTCAAGATGAATTTGGTGCTTATGGCAGCGCGCTGTGCAATTTATCCTCAGAAAACGACGTGTTTTTGCAAGCTAAGCTAGTGCTCCAACGCGCCATTGATAGTAGTGGGCGTCCTGGAGAGCTCCCTGCGCTTATCACACTTCATACCACGCCAGGACATGAAGAGACCATACTCCGCGCGATCACCAGTGAGTTAGGCGTAAACGTCCCCATTATCGGTGGTACCGCTGCCGATGATGGAGTGAGCGGCAATTGGTCACTGTTTGATAGTGACAACGTCACGAGTAATGGTATAGCCATGGCGGTGTTTTTTCCGTCTGCTCGGGTGAGCTATTCTTTCCATAGTGGGTATGCCTCTCTAGGGGACAGTGCTGTGGCAACACGAATAGACGGCAGAACCTTGTTGGAATTAAACGGTCAGCCTGCCGCAGAGGTTTATGCAAACTGGTTTCAGAACGCGACAGGAAGAGTCATTGATAACGACGATTTGTTCGCTCAGTCAACCTTGTTCCCCTTAGGTCGACAAACGGGAACAATCCATGGCATGCCGTATTACACACTCTCGCATCCTGCGTCTGTGTCGGAGGACGGTGGCATCCAAATGTTCTGTAACCTTGGTGAGGGTGAAACCGTACATTTTATGTCTGGAACCACAGAAATGCTGGTTTCCCGTGCAGGTCGCGTTGTTGATTCTGCCAATGACCATGACAAAAATCCCCGTGATCCAATCGGAGGCATCGCCATTTATTGTGCAGGGTGTATGCTCCACGTAAGAGATTCATTGAACGATGTTGCGGCGAACATGAGTTTGTCTATGCACCAAGCTCCTTTCATCTGCCCATTTACGTTTGGTGAGCAAGGGCAGTTTCTTGGAGGAGAGATTGCTCATGGAAATTTGATGATCTCTGCAGTTTTGTTTCACAAGGATGAGTTATGACAAGCGCTGTATCAGAGAAGTTACAGGAAACGTTATTTGAATTAAATCGCGTTGAAGAACGAGAGCATAAATTCAAAGAAGAGAATCGCGCCATCCTTTCGGCGATCTCTGCGATGTCTGGTGCCAGCAATAAAATTGAAGTGTTCAATACGCTACTTAAAGTGATTGAACGTTATGTCGCGTTTGATAATGCTTTGGTGCTTACGCGTAACAAAGATACCGAAGACAGGTATTCCTGTTTAGTGTCGACGTCTCATGAAGTGGAGAAATTTCATTGGCGAGATGGTGGAACATTTTCACGTTGCGTGAACGGTCAGACTGTCATTTTATATGCCCCGGAGCGTGTTCAAGAATTTAGCTTGTTGGAGCCGATAGATTTTGAATCCTGCCGGTCTACCCTGATCACTGGTATGACAGTCAACGCCAGCGAATCAATACTATTGCTATTTTCTTCCGATAGGGGCGGTTTTGATACCAAAGCGCAGCAAGTTATCGAGCGTTTTCGCCCGTTGATTGAACGCACCATTATTGATATCGACTATCGAGAGCGTTTGCAGTGCCTCGTTTCGGTCAAGACGCAAGAATTGACAGCGAGTCGTCAGCGCTTTAGGGACTTCGCAAAAACAGCCGGTGATTGGTTCTGGGAAATTAATAACAATCTTCAGTTTACGTATCTCTCTTCTCCATCCAACGAATCGTTATCAGCCGAGCCTCAGGCGATCATGGGTCAACTCAATCGACAACCTGACGTCAAAAATAAACTGCTCGATTTAATTCAAGTAGAGGAGCCATTCTCTGAAGTCGAGTGGAAAGTCTACAATCAAGGGGCGGAGCAATGGATAAGCCTTTCTGGTCGCCCTTACTATGATAAACGCGGAAACTGTATGGGTTTTCGGGGCACCGCAAAAGACATCACGATACGGAAGCAGCGTCTGCATGAGCTGCAACAAGCCAGGCAGCAAGCAGAATCTGCTAACGCGGCAAAATCTCAGTTTCTTGCGATGATGAGTCATGAGATCCGCACGCCCCTCAATGCCGTGATGGGGTTGTTGGATGCACTACAACAATCCCCCATCAATGAAGAGCAAGAAACGTGGGTGTTACAAATGGACAAGTCTGCCCAACTGCTTCTGACGATTATCAATGACGTACTCGATTTATCGCGTGTAGAGTCAGATCGGTTTGCTTTGCACCCAGAGAACATCAATCCAAGAGAAAGCGTCACGGTGGTGTTTAATCAACTGAAAGAAGTCTCTTCGGGCAAAGACATCAAGTTGGACGTTGAGGTTGCTGACAACGTGCCCAAGCTCATCTATCAAGATGGGAACCGTTTTACGCAAATATTGTTGAACCTTGTAGGCAATGCAGTCAAGTTTACTGAGACAGGAAAAGTGCAGGTTTTCATGCACGCCGAGGGGAACACACTCAAGCTTGCCGTAAAAGATACGGGCATAGGCATAAGCCATAATAGGAAGAAAGATATCTTCCAGCCTTTTACTCAGGCGGATGGCAGTATCACACGCCGATACGGTGGGACAGGGTTAGGCCTTTCTATCTGTAAGAAACTGGTATCGATGATGAAAGGGTCTATCGACTTTGACAGTCAACCGGGTGTGGGTACGACGTTCTATATTGATATTCCTTTGATCAAACCGTTGCCACAAGAAATCGTACACAAAGACAAGTCGGAAGAGAGCAAATTGAAGCCAATGAAGATATTGGTTGCAGAAGACAGCAAAGCAAACCAAATGGTCGTCAAATTGATGCTGGAAAAAGCGGGTCATCACGTTGTAGTGGCAAACAATGGTCAAGAGGCTATTGATATGATCGACGAGGACAAAACCCAGTTTGATATTATTTTAATGGATATGTCGATGCCAGTGCTTTGCGGCATAGAGGCGACAAAGCAGCTTCGTGCGAAAGGATGTCAATTGCCGATTATTGCACTTACGGCTAATGCCATGAATGAAGATAAAGAGAAGTGTCTTCAAGCAGGGATGGATGATTTCGTTACCAAGCCAATCCGCTCTGTCGTGCTTAGACGGGCGTTACAACGTCACGTGCCTAGTCATGCTACAACCTAAGCGATTCAGTCAGGTTATTTTAGGAATAATTTGAACGCATCTCACCTGTTTATTAGTGACGTTGTCACCTATTTTTGTATTTTAATACATTAAGTTAGGGTTTTTATGATGCTTTTTGGTCTGATGTCACTACAGATCTGGTGCAACCCGCAGTAAGTAATCTCTAAACGCTATCGCAATCGGAGACAGTTTCTTTTCTTTTCGATGCACCAGATACCAGTGCCGTATTATCGGCATATTCTCAACATCAAGTACCTTCAGTCGGTTTGCCTCTAACTCAAGCTCAATGGTATGACTCGACACGATCCCCAAACTCAATCCCGCAGATACTGCCTGCTTAATCGCCTCACTCGCGCTCATTTCTGCCGCGACAATTAACGATAATCCGTGATTGTGGAAAAAACGCTCAATGGAAAAACGTGTTCCTGAACCTTGCTCACGAACGACCATGGGCTCTCTAGCAATGCGTGACAGCGGTATGTTGGTTTCTTGGCAAAGTGGATGATTAACTGGCGCGACAACAACAAGGGGATTTTCCATAAATACCGTCGCGTTCAATTCAAGCTCTTCTGGTGGCTTTCCCATAATGGCTAAATCACAGCCATTGCTCTTGAGATCTTTCAGAAGGTTTTCTCGATTGGTCACTTTGAGACTGAGTTTGATGTCAGGGTGTTGCTGGGAAAACGAAGCGAGTAAACGCGCAGCAAAGTAATTGGCTGTGCTGGCGACGGTAATATTCAACTTGCCAGTAGAAAGCGTCTTCATGCTATCAAAGACATCTTCTGCATCACGCAGTTGCTGAGATATCCGCTCGCAATAGCCAAGCAGTTCTTCGCCGGCTTCCGTCAAAAACAAGGATTTACCTAGCTGCTCAAACAAGGCCAAGCCAATGTTGTCTTCGAGTTGCTTAATCTGCATAGACACAGCGGGTTGCGTGAGATGTAGCTCTTCGGCGGCTCGTGTATAACTAGAGTGCGTTGCTACCGCTTGGAAGATGTTCAGTTGTCGCAGGGTCAGATGCATAATACGTCCTTGTCTTAATCCGCACGTGTTGTTTCAGTCATTCCCTATGTACTGAAAAGAACGCTCTCTAACCCGCTCGCTTGGTAAGAGAGGCAAACAGATTTGGAAGAACATCGGGCAGTTGCGTCACACGATCCACTACAGTGTAATGACCTTGCCCAAAGACCTGACAGACATAATTGTCCGCGTTCGGATCGATCGTCAGGCAATAGGGAATGACGCCCTGACTGCAAAGCTCCTCGACTGCACGTCGGGTATCGGCTTGAAGATAAAGCGGATCACGAACATCAATGTCGGCAGGCTCTCCATCACTTACCAATAACAGTAGTTTCTTACGTTGTGGTTGTTGAGCCAAAAATGTTTTGGCATGACGCAACGCTGCGCCCATGCGTGTCGATAGGCCGCCTTTTATGCCCGCTAGCCGTGATTTGGCAGCATCATCGTATTCATCTTCAAAGTCTTTCACTCTCTGATATTGGACATCATGCCTTCCATTTGATGAAAACCCGTGTATGGCAAACGCATCACCAATACCATCTAGTGCGCTTGCCAACATGACCGTAGCTTCTTGAGCGACATTGAGAATGGTGCGGCTCTCAATGTCGTTGGGGATAGCATCAAGTGTTGATTGTGAAAGGTCGAGTAGTACCAATACAGCGAGGTCTCGTTCTTGGCGTTTAAGGCGCAGATCAATGTTCATGTCTGGCAGTGCGCCACGTCTAAGCTCTTTCATGGCTTCAATGGCCGCGTCTAGGTCCAATCCATCGCCTTCATATTGCTTGCGTAACCGAATTAAGCCTTTAGGTTGCAGCGCTTCAACCATAGCTTTAATTCTTCGTACCAAGATTTGACGTTTGGCAATAATACGGTCGATATCTTCAGCATTACCCTTAGGTACGCGTCTCTCTGTGAGGGTTACCCATGCAGGACGATGCGCGTCTAAACCGTAGTCCCATTCTGGATAGAGAAATGGCGGAGAGGTCCGTTCTTTTGCTTCTTGTTCATTCATGCTGACATTTTCCGGATCGCCATCTCGGAAAAACTCAGATTCCAGCACCCAAATTTCTTGCGCGTTTTCATCTGCCAATTCGCAGTCAATTTCGTTCACCATCTCCATGACAGAGACCGTTCGTTTAACCTGACGTTGGTGTTGGATCTCCCACCGAATGATATCAGCAGTTGTTTGGCGCCAAAGGTATTGATTGTCGTCTCGATAGACGATTAATGGGCGCAATGAGAATGGGGCGACTGACCTTTCACATTCATCTATAACCTTAAGCTCACGAGCCAGCCAGCAGCCTAACTGTTCAATACCTTCAAAGTGCCCATCAGGCATGTCACGCTTCATCAATGCTGTGAATTTTCTGAGTGATAACTCAACGAGCGGGTGAGGGTTTGTTTCTTCAATGTCCATATTGAGTAAAGCGACGCTGATACATTGAAGCGTTAACTTAGGGTTTGAAGACTGTTGTGGAGACTGTCGTATTGAAGGCAGCGGCGAATATTGACGGAGAAGCCCTAACCACAGTGATTTAAGACCCGGGAATATCCGTATCGCCAATGCTTCAACGCGGGCATCTTCAAACAATTCAATGCATACACGTTCAAGGGCGTTGTACTCTTTACTGACACGAGGGCGGCTATATCGAAGATGAGCTGCACAATGGGCTGCCATCGCGCGATACACTTGCTTTTCTGATTTGCGACAAGGCAATGACGGTGAGTTTGAATGGTCATCGCAATCGATAGCATCCGGCAGAAGAATAACGCCATTTTCAATCGTGGCACCAGCGTTGCTAATAACACCCGAATCTACTTTCGCGTTTGTTGAATCTTCAATGGCATATCTATCAATATTGCTAATGGCCGTATAGCAACTGGCAATAGGCCGCATGAAGAATTCTTTACCCCAAACGGCGCGTAAGAAAAACTGTAATTGTCGCTGAATGTCAGAAAATAGTGTCCCACGACGTTGTTGTTGAAACACGGTTTGGCTTTCTGTCGATGATAATGAAAAGTAAGCATCAATAGCCGCAGCATTGTTTGCATGGGCGTTTACCCCAAAATTAGCCCAATACTTGAAACCAGATAAGGGCAACACATCTAACAACATCGGCGCATTGTCCAATAGCGTTTTTAGATTGCGTGGCGCCTTTAAAGCCAACGTTTCAATGAGCGCCAAATATGCAGTGAATTCTTCCCTTGAGTTTACGTGGGGCGCTACCTTCGGTAAGGACTCCAGAAACTGAATCAATCGCTCTGCACTGACCCATTTACCAAGTTCAGACAAGCTATGTAGAACGTTCTTAGTGACATTGTCACTTGTGTCACCATGAGGATATTGATAAACGTTAGGGATAGAACAAACCCAAGCTTGAATGAATATATTTGATTGTTTATTAGCGATAAATTGTTCAGTTTCACTCAAATATTGTCGCAACTCATCAGGACTAAGTAAGCGTTGAGCATTGTCTAGAGCTTCATTTACAAGCGTGTTAAGGGCACCATGGCTTTGCAATATTGCCTTGGTTTGATGAATAGATAAAACTGGCTCGTTTGTCATGGTATTCGCTCCCTCAATCACCCACTTATTCAGTTAGAAGCATCCCGATACGGTCGCATCCAAGGTCTCACGAATATCAGGGTCATCGCTCAATGGACGAACCAGGGCCATATGACACGCTGAAATAGCAGGTATCCCTTGAGAGATCAGTTGAGCGGTGTAAACCAGAAGCCGTGTAGAAATGCCTTCGGTTAACCCATGTCCCACTAAGTTTCTGGCATGATGCGCGATTTGAATGAGCCGACGCGCTGTATCTTGGTCAATGCCGGTTTCGTGACAGACAATCTGCATTTCGGTTTCTTCGTCAGGATAGGTAAATTCCAACGCGGCAAAGCGCTGCTTGGTGGACGTTTTCAGATCTTTCATCAAGGTCTGATAGCCGGGGTTGTAAGAAATCACCAGCTGGAAATCTGGATGAGCGGTTAACAGTTCGCCTTTCTTTTCTAACGATAGCGATCGCCTATAGTCTGTCAGCGAATGAATCGCGACCGTGGTATCTTGCCGAGCTTCAACCACTTCATCGAGATAACAAATTGCGCCTATACGAGCAGCGAGGGTAAGCGGACCGTCTTGCCAATATGTTCCGTTAGCATCAAGCAAGTAGCGGCCAATAAGATCAGAAGCCGTCATGTCTTCATGGCAGGAAATGGTGATTAATGGTCTACCTAAACGCCATGCCATATGTTCAATAAAACGCGTTTTCCCACAGCCTGTAGGACCTTTTAGCATCATAGGAATACGGGACTGATAGGCGGCTTGATAAAGCGTAATTTCGTTACCTGCTTCCTGATAGTAGGGTTCTTTGTCAATGGTGTATTGATGATGCGAAGGCATCGCTTGTATTGGTTGAGTCATTACTGGCCTCCGTGTTGTGATGTCATCTTGGCGGGAAAAAGGACTGGGTCAGAACGGGAGTGGATAGAATGCTCTGCCCAGTCAAAAGGACTTATCATGAAAAAATTGGCTATTCGAAACCAGGGGCCCGATAAATCACCATCGATGCCCCCTGACTTTGCGCCAAGTTGTCGTATCCCACTAATCTCACGTGGTGATCAGGGTTTAAGTTATGGCAAAGCTGTGCCTCGTTGAGAATGGTATCCACATCAGTTTCGCCAAACATCGGCAACTTCCACATATACCAATACGCACCACTGGCTTCCTCTGGCTCCGAATGCTCAATAGCAGGGTTCCAACCTTTGCTGACAATGTATTGCACTTGTCGACGGATCTGCTCGGCGGTCATCCGCGGCAGATAAGAAAACGTTTCAAATTTTCGGCTATGTTTGTCCGTCAAACGCGACGGGTAATCCATCACTTCGCTCATGGTATGGCTCCTTTAATGCTTGGTATTGTCACTCTTCACGTTATGCATAATCGACAGAGGATCAGGCATGAACGACATCCAGCTTGTCGACGGTATCAAATTCAAATTTGACCTCTTTCCATGTTTCCATCGCCGCTTTTAATTCCGGGCTATGTTTGGCGGCGGCGGTAAGAATGTCTTTCCCTTCGCGCTCAAGTTCACGGCCTTCGTTTCTCGCTTGCGTACAGGCTTCTAATGCAACACGGTTTGCCGCTGCACCTGCTGCATTACCCCAAGGGTGACCGAGTGTGCCTCCACCAAATTGGAAGATGGCATCATCACCGAAAATCGACACCAGCGCCGGCATATGCCATACATGGATTCCCCCTGAAGCCACGGGTAATACGCCGGGCATAGAACCAAAATCTTGATCGAAAAAAATACCTCGTGAGCGATCTTCTTTAATAAAACGATCACGCATGATGTCAATCCAACCCAGCGTCGCTTCTCTGTCTCCTTCGAGTTTACCCACCACGGTTCCTGAGTGAAGGTGGTCACCGCCTGATAGACGAAGACATTTCGATAGCACCCGAAAGTGAATACCATGACGCGGATTTCTATCTAATACGGCGTGCATCGCTCGGTGAATGTGCAACAACATGCCATTCTCGCGACACCAGTTAGCTAAACCCGTGTTGGCGGTAAAACCTGCCGTCAGGAAGTCATGCATGATGATGGGCATATCGAGTTCTTTGGCGAACTCGGCACGGCGGTACATTTCTTCTGGTGTAGCGGCGGTAACATTGAGGTAATGTCCTTTGCGTTCGCCAGTTTCTCGCTCAGCGCGATGAATGGCTTCCGCAACATATTCGAATCGATCACGCCAGCGCATAAAGGGTTGAGAGTTAACATTCTCATCATCTTTGGTGAAATCAAGCCCTCCGCGTAGGCCTTCATAGCAAGCTCGTCCGTAGTTCTTGGCGGATAGACCCAGTTTTGGTTTAATCGTGCAGCCAAGCAGGGCGCGTCCATATTTGTTCATTTTGTCGCGCTCAACTTGAATACCATTTGGCGGTCCGCCACAGGTTTTCACATAAGCAATTGGGAAGCGCACGTCTTCTAAGCGCAAACCTCTCAGTGCTTTAAAGCCAAATACGTTACCCACGAGAGAAGTCAGCACATTGACCACTGAGCCTTCTTCGAACAGATCGATGGGGTAAGCCACAAAAGCATAAAAAGCGGTATCGTCTCCTGGCACATCCTCAATGGCATAGGCACGTCCTTTGTAGTAGTCGAGATCGGTAAGTAGATCTGTCCATACCGTTGTCCACGTACCTGTTGATGATTCTGCCGCAACTGCCGCTGCGGCTTCTTCGCGAGGGACACCCGGTTGAGGCTCAATTTTAAAGCAGGCGAGAATATCAGTATCTGCGGGTATGTAGTCAGGCATCCAATATGTATCGCGATAATCCTTTACGCCAGCTTGATAATTTTTAGCCATAAATATTTTCCTTTTATGTATTTGGAGACTGTTTCGCCATCCACTTGTTGGCTTGGTTTAATTGTTAGCGATAAAGAGATTGAAGTGAAATAGCATCTACTTATACCTACGATAAATATTAATATCGAGTAGGGTGGTGATATATATTCTGAGAGGTGCTTATCACTATCTTATTGATTTATATAGGAGGGTTTTTATCATCCCACATTAGACAAAAGTGAATTCCCACTGTGCTGGTGGATTATCAAGTCTTTGATTTTAAGCCATATAAACCCATACCCACATGACTTATAAGTGTAACTTATCCTTATCTTTGTTATTCCTGATTGGTGTGAGTGACGTTTCCCCCTTATTGTGATTTCACTAGGGGAATGCATATTGCTTAAAAGTTTTTATTTTAAACCAGTTCGTCATCTATTCATTAAATATAAAATAAAATCCAAATAAGTTAATAGTAATGATTAATACAATATGACAGAGGCTATTTTCAGATAAAAATTTTCAAATACAGCAGCAAGGAGAGAATAATGGCATTGATCAGCTTAAGGCAATTACTCGACCACGCAGCCGAGCACAGTTACGGTGTTCCGGCGTTCAACGTGAATAACATGGAGCAAGTTCACGCTATCATGCAGGCCGCAGAAGCGTGTGACAGTCCTGTCATTTTGCAAGCATCGGCTGGGGCGCGAACTTATGCTGGCGCAGGCTTTTTACGTCATCTTATGTTGGCGGCTGTTGAGCAATGGCCCTCTATTCCGATTGTGGTACATCAAGATCACGGCGCTTCACTGGCCGTTTGCCTTCAGTCTATTCAGCAAGGATTCACCTCCGTCATGATGGATGGCTCGTTGCTGGAAGACATGAAAACGCCAGCGAGTTATGAATATAACGCCGATATCACGCGTCGAGTCGTTGAGATGTCACACGCTGGTGGTGTGTCAGTAGAAGGTGAGTTGGGTTGTTTGGGATCACTGGAAACCGGCACAGCCGGAGAAGAAGATGGCTCTGGTGCTGAAGGTGTACTTAGTCACGATCAGTTGCTGACCGATCCTGAAGAAGCCTTAATGTTTGTTCAACAAACAAGGGTTGATGCGTTGGCCATTGCCATTGGTACCAGTCATGGCGCATACAAATTTAGCCGACCGCCAACGGGCGATATTCTTGCCATTGACCGAATCAAAGCCATACATGCGATGATCCCCGACACGCACTTGGTCATGCATGGTTCTTCCTCGGTCCCTCAAGATTGGCTAGAAATTATCAACGAACATGGCGGCGAAATGGGAGAAACCTATGGCGTTCCCGTCAGTGAAATTGTTGAAGGCATTAAACATGGCGTGCGAAAGGTCAATATAGATACCGATCTTCGCATGGCAAGCACTGGTGCTGTGCGACGTTTTCTAGCGAACAATCCTAGCAATTTTGATCCGCGTAAGTTTCTGTCCGCCGCAACACAAGCCATGCAAACACTCTGTCAAGAACGCTATGAGGCATTTGGTTGCGCAGGAATGGCATCAAAAATCACGCCAATAAATTTAGAGGTCATGGCATTTCGTTATGCAAATGGCGAGCTAACGCCGTCTTTCCATTGAATCAGGATTAGAGATTGAAAATACGAGAAATACGCCAAGGAGTGCAATTATGTCAGTTAAACATCCTATTGTTGCTGTGACAGGATCATCTGGAGCAGGGACATCGACGGTGAAAAATGCCATGGAGCAAATATTCCGTCGCAATCATTTTGATGCCGCAGTGATTGAGGGCGATAGTTATCACCGCTATGACAGAGTCGAGATGCGCGAGCGGCTAAAACGCGCTTACGAAAAAGGCAAAAATTTGAGTCATTTTGGTTCCGATGGCAATGATTTCGTTGAGCTCGAAAAAACCTTTAAAGCCTATTCTGAATCGGGCACGGCACTTCGTCGATACTACATTCACAATGAAGAAGAAGCATTGCTTCACAGCCAGAAAGTCGGGACGTTTACGCCTTGGACACCCATTCCTGAAGGCTCTGATCTTTTATTCTATGAAGGTTTGCATGGTGGTGTGGTGACAGAGAAAAGCAACGTGGCGCGGTTTGTCGATTTGTTGATCGGTGTGGTACCCATTGTGAATTTAGAATGGATACAGAAAATTCATCGTGACACACATGTGCGGGGTTACAGCCGTGAAGCCGTGACGGACACCATTCTTCGTCGCATGCATGATTATGTGCACTTTATTACGCCACAGTTTTCACTAACGGATATCAATTTTCAGCGTGTTCCTATGGTGGATACCTCTAACCCATTTATCGCCCGTGATATTCCTACGTTGGATGAAAGCATGGTAGTCATTCGCTTTAGAGATCCAAAGAAAACGGGCGTCGATTTTTCGAATCTGCTTAACATGGTTCATGGTTCATTTATGTCACGTCGCAACAACATTGTCGTCCCAGGCGGCAAGATGGGATTAGCGATGGAGTTGATTATGCAGCCACTGATCGAGGAGCTGGTTTTGAACGGTTCAAATCGTGTAAGTGTTGCCACAACCCATGACAGATTCGCCAAACGCGAGCCAGCAATTTAAGGAGTTCAGTATGAGAAAGGGCATCACGTTTACACGCTTTATTATCGAAGAGCAGCGCCGAATTCCAGAATCGACTGGGGAGTTTACTTTGTTACTCAGTGCCATTGTCACCGCGTGCAAAGAAATTTCAGATGACGTAAATCGCGGCCAACTGATTAACGTCCTTGGCAGCGCCGAAACTGAAAACGTTCAAGGTGAGACACAGAAGAAACTCGATATTATCTCTAACGACATCATGTTACGCGCACTGGAATGGTCGGGTCATCTCGCAGGAATGGCCTCGGAAGAAATGGAAGAGGTCTATCCCATCCCCTCGAAATACCCCACGGGAAAATACTTGTTGGTTTTTGATCCGCTGGATGGTTCTTCAAACACCGAGGTTAATGTATCGATAGGTACTATTTTTTCGATTTTACGTTGCCCAGAAAACATTTCTGCGCCACGTGAAGAGCACTTTCTACAACCTGGCGTTCGGCAAGTCTGCGCGGGATATGTGCTTTATGGTCCCGCAACGAATTTGGTGCTCACGACAGGTCAGGGGGTTAACGGGTTCACACTTGACCAAGATATTGGCGAGTTCATCTTGACGCACCCAAAACTGAAAATCCCAGAATCGACCAGTGAATTCGCAATCAATATGTCCAATCAGCGTCACTGGGAACCAGCCGTTAAACGCTACATCGATGAAGTTGTTGCTGGAGCAGATGGTCCACGAGAACGAGATTTCAATACGCGATGGGTAGCATCCATGGTGGCAGAAGTTCACAGAATTCTGATGCGCGGCGGCATTTTCATGTACCCGAGAGACAATAGAGAGAACGTAAAAGAGGGAAGGTTGCGCTTATTGTACGAAGCCAACCCGATGAGTTTTATCATTGAACAAGCGGGCGGTGCTTCAACAACGGGTCGTGAAAGAGTGATGGGAGTTTGCCCGGATAAGCTTCATCAACGTATTCCCGTTATGCTCGGTGCAAAGGAAGAAGTAGGTCGCATTGACCGCTATCACATTGAAATGGATGAAGAAATAGAGTCTGAGTCACCATTTCGACAAGAGGCTAATTGATTCCGATCTTTATGGCGCTGATATCGCACCGGAGGTGTTATGGACTGCCGAACAGAGAGTCAGAGAAACGAAGTACTGACACATGACCACGTAGAGCAGCTACTTAACATGCCAATTGGCACAGCTTGGCAGGTACTGAGAGATATTGTCAGCCAAGCTGCCCAAGACATAATGTTACCTAAGTTTGCTTTGAACGCCTATCAACAAGAGGTTTCACACAAAGAAGATGACTCACTGGTAACGCTTGCTGATAAACAAATGCAGCAGCGTTTGACCGAGACGTTAACGAGTTACTGGCCTCACATTCCTGTATTAGGTGAGGAGCAAACTTCGCAACAGCATGCATCAGTAATAACGTACTTAGACAGCGCAGCTTGGGTGTTAGATCCCATTGATGGAACGGGAAATTTTGCCGCCGGCATCCCGTACTTTTGTACATCTTTGGCGTTGGTGGTTGAAAGCAAGGTGGTGTTGAGTCTGGTGCATGACCCAAATCGAGATGAATCGTTTTTTGCTTTCCAAGGAAGTGGCGCACATCTCAATGGACAAATATTACGACCAAGAGTCATGTTCAACAATTCACTAAATCATGCCTCAGCATTGATAGATTTTAAACGCCTACCGAATAATTTGGCATCGATACTCGCAATAGATCCGCCGTATCGTTCTCAACGAAGTTTCGGTGCAAGCGCACTTGATTGGTGTTGGATAGCGGCCAGTCGGTGTCAGGTTTATCTTCATGGCAGTCAGATGCTTTGGGATTACGCCGCGGGCGAATTGATACTACGAGAAGCAGGTGGGTGTTCATCAAGTTTTGACGGCAAAGCTGTTTTTGAAAAAAGCTTGGCGCCACGAAGTGTCATCGCTGCAATTGATCCGGATTGCTATCGCCAATGGCGAGATTGGCTTAACGGTCGGGGAGACCTACGCTTAAAACTTCAGATCGACTAGTCGAGTTTTGCTTTTCGCGCATGGAGCCCATGAGTCATGATGAGCGCGATAGCCACCCAAAAGCAACCGATTAAAGTATCGAGGAAGCGCCAACTCATCAGTTGTAAATCACCCTTAGGTAACAAGGCGAAGTTTATTGCCACCATCACAGTCACCGTGATGACGAGGCTGAAAAGTAAATAGCTTTTACGCAGACTGTACGGGATCCAAAAAGCAAACAAGGCAACAACGATGGCCAAGCCAATTTGGTCAATATAACGAACCGCAATATAGGCAATCAAAATTCCCAAAAGGGTGCCTAGAATACGATCCCAAAGATGGTGCCATGAAAGTCGATCATCAATGTGCATGACAAATAATATGGTCAAGCCAACCCAACCAGGCTGGGTCACATGCATCCAATCCGCGCTAATGGTAGCGGTCAGTATCGTTAGGGGTAAAGTGAGTCCATATAAAGGTCCATTGGTGTCTCCCTTAATGATTTGGAAAAATTCGTTGTTGGGCGAATGCGCAATCTCATCTGTTTTGTACATCCATCCTTGCAAGAGAATCAGCATTAAGGCTAGCAAGGCGCCGGCAAAATACGCGATGCCAATGGATGCCGAAGCGGGAAAACCTAATTGCGCAAGCAGCAATGCCGTGGCGAGATACTTACCGAGTAATCCCCAATAGGCATGCTCGGGTTTGGGTTGACCGGCAAGGAAGCCAAAGATCATCAGAGCAGCGATGGCAAGTTGAGAATGGCCAACCAAAGTCAAACCTAAAGCGGCAGAGACAATGACGGCGAGCACGCCGATTACGATAGCTGCCATTTGTTTGAGTGCTTGGCTGCGTGGGTCGAGTAACAACGCCAAAAGCGCGCCCAATGTCATAAAGGCAGCTCGCACATAATCTTGAGCGAGAGCGCCATACAAAATCGGCAGACTCATACCCAAAGAAAAAAGTAAGCCTCTGGCTCGCTCATAGGGAAACATATCGAATTCTGTGCTGATGAACGGTGTGATATGAGTATAGAAAGCGTCGAGAAATACGGTTGGTCGAACGTGTTTCACTATCAAGCATCCGCGTGCTTTTCAAAACAACGAGCCGATGGTGTTTGGAAATCATCGGCTCGTTGTCGGTATTGGTAAATACGCTAAAGTTAAGCTGGCAGCTGCTTGCTACTTATAATTATTAGGTGATGAAGAAGTCAGTTGGAACCAGTTTCCAGATGAACTTCTTAATACGCTAGTAATTATATACTTTATGGTAAATAGACAATTACGTTCAATAGACTGAATCTAATGAGTAAAGAGAGGAACTTGATGGCATGAGGGAAGCAGATTTCACGCTACTGCATATCTTATTTAACATAATATACATAATGCGTAGTGAGATGTGATTGATAACATAGTACGGTTTGGCCTGGATCTGGTCTATTGCTCATTCTTTCAGCGACCTTAAACCTTGCCTGTATCATCTTTGTTGGTGTTGTTTTGTTGCTGTTTCTTTTTCGTTTTTGCTGATCGCGATTTTGGTTCTAACTTTGTTGTCATGTTCTTTGGTGTTCACCGATTGATAGTTTTCATGAACTGGGTTCACTGGCTCGCGCTTGGAACTCACTATTCTCTGAACCATTGCTAACAGCATTGGCTGTTTATCAAATAAAATAGATTTTCGTTAAGTGCTTTGAAGGTTACGATATGGCGCCACCCATATCGTAACCTTCAAAGCACGAATGAATTTACGGAACGCAAGCTCGTGAGAACCGCCTGCACCAATTGAAGCGCTCCGCAGCGGCCAACGAATGAAAGCTGCACCGTGGATACCGACGCATGATAAATTGACAATAAAAGCCGGCTATGTGTGGTTCATCGATTCTCTAGATTCATTGAGGTAAAATCACCCCTAAAAAGTGACACGGTAACACTCTTGTTTATCCCGTAAAGTTAACGACTTAACCCGAACCGACACATTCACTCCTCGACTTTCAACTTGTTCGATCTCCTGCCAACCTAATTTCGCGTATAGGCCGCCGTCGAGTTGCTCGGTTTGTAGGTGCAGATGTTGAACGCCATGCGTTAATGCGATTTCTTCTATCTTAGTGACGAGTGCAGATGCGATGTGTTTTCCGCGATAAGCTTGATCAACATATACGCCCCCTATCCAATGCTCTTTGTCTGGATAGATACTCATTTCATGGAAGCGCAAATGCGCTGCACCGACAGCAATTTCTCCGTCCATGACGAGAACAAGTAGTGGGATTTTATCGGTGTTGAGGTAGTCACTGAGCTTGTTCGTGAAATCTTCTAGTGACGCGTTTGATATTACGCCCCATTCATTGAAGTACCACTTGGCGACAAGCAGCAGAAATTCAGGTCTGTCTGCGAGATAAATAAAAGTCATCGTTTTCCAACCAGGTATTTCTCATTAACAAATTATGTTGGTTATAAAAAGAGACGCTCTGTTGGAATGCCCAGATTCAAAACCAAGGCGATAAAATGAAAGCCATCGATTACACATCGTGTTTTTGCTCATACATAGTGGCAGCAACAATGGTTGCTAGTTCTTTCACAGACGTCGAAGTACTGTCGATTTCAAGATCGTATTGAAGATGAAATGCTGATGTGGCAAAACCGTGCCTCACTTCTTCCAATGTGCGATCTTCACGCTGACGAGTGCGGCGTTCGAGTTCGGCCAGTTCGCAATTCACACCAACGTAAAAACGTTCGTGCTGATCAAAGGCCAAATCCATTTGCAGCGCGCGTGTTGGTGTGGAGATCACGGCATCGAAAATGACCTTGTTGCCTGTTTTCAGTAAAGCATCAACACAAGCAAAAGCGCCTGTCATTAAAGCGTTGATATCGACAGATGGCCAATCATTCTCCTGATTGCAGCGCGCCAATACAGACGGCGGCATGGCATAAAGCAAAGTATCGATTGAGAAGTACAACCAATTATCAGGCAGCAATGTTTGTTGCAGTGCTTTTGAGAGCGTTGTTTTTCCAGCCCCTGATGGACCGTCGAGAACAATAAGATTTGGGCGCATAGAATAGACTCTTTTATTATGTTTATTGTTGAATATATGATTTGCCTATAGCCGCCCTTTTGAAAGAAATACTGCGATATGGACCTGAAAAATGCGATCCATATACATGATGTTTCATTAGTGAGTCATCCGTTTCTAGAGATGCCTCACACCTAGTACTCTCGCTAACCGCATGTTTAATAGGCTTAAATTACCAGAATTATCAAAATTAAGTCATTTGATAATCTGTCATGGTTTCAGCATCTTAAGTTGGATTATTTACCTTTAACATCTAAGTTATAGTGCATTAGACGTGTTGTTTTTAAAGCCACAACTTATTAGTGTGATGACGGGTATAAAATTCCGTTGGGGAGAAATCATCTAAGTCGATTTCAGGCTGAATCGGCTTGGCGACGACAATATACCGCATTGGCCCGTTAAATGTTAATGAATCAAACGGATAACATGTGATCAGTGTGATGCGATCATCTGGCGTATTGTCTGCCCACTCTGTTTCCGATTCATGCACGATAGCCACATCCGTCACTTGATAGTAAACCTTAGTGCCAGCGCGCGTTTCTAGGTTGAGTTCGTCCCCTAGAACTATCGAGGACAGCCCCGAGAAATGGGTGTCGTTATGGCCGAATACCACCACGTTCCCTTTTCTACCTGGTGCAGCAGTGTGTGTCTGTAACGTCGGTCCAAACGCGAGGTTTCGCGCATTCGCACCAGAAAGCACCCAACTGAACGTTTGATCTTGTAATGACAACCTCGCTATAGGATATGTATCAGCCCATGGCCAAGGCTTGTGGTTATTGCCAGTGAGTTTTTGTTGCTCCCACGCATGGCTGATAAGCAATTGCGCAAACTGCGCTTTGGCTTTGATATAGAGTCCATTGGCCATCAGCGTCACTCCACATAAAATCGCAGCTATCAGTAAACACTGAGTAGGTGTTTGTGGCAAAAAGCGGCGAATACCCTTCTTCAATATTTGTGGGTTCATGATGCTCGCCCTTCCTCGCTGAAAATGTGAAGCTTTCTATTTCCCATCATTGGCCATGCAATAACACTAAGTAATATCATGCACAAACCGAGTAGCAATAGACCCGTGCTTCCCAATCCACTTTGTAGCAATGGCTGAGAATTTTTAGGCTGATGCGGAGCGATTTGATGAGGTTTCGCCGTCTCGCTCATTGGTCGAATTGGGGTTTTATCAACGGCAACAAGGCTAGTGTGTTGGGTGACGATGTGATGATCTAATCCCAGTTGCGTGATGCGTGATTTTTTCACTTCATCTGTCAGAGATTGATTGAGCGAGATGCTTTCTATTTGGTTACGCGCCCAAAGCACGTCAATGCCATTGGCCTTTCCGGCGTTGATGTCAGCAAGACTGATCTCATACGTCCATTTCTCATCATTCAGTTGACCCGTTAACGTAAGTTTCTCGGCATCGTCGGGGATAACAAACGCCAAGGTTAGCGGTTGGCTTTGGTAAAGATCGGAAATCGGCGAAGGCCAAGCATCAAGGGGCTTTCCGTTTTGCCATTTCACGTTGATATCTTTCATGATGGGGCTTGATAGCTTATCAAACAGTGGCTTCATCACGGCGTTAACCTCACTCAAACTGCTGACGTGCGTAAACGTCCCTTTGCCACTGACAGCCGCGCGCTGCATAAACGCACTGTTAGGGGCAGAGCCAATGCCGACCGTGAATAAGCGTCGGTCTCCTCGCCCTTGGTCGATCAGTCGATAGAGTTCGTCTTCGTTGCCAATCGCCCCGTCGGTAATAAACACGACTTGATTGAGGAAGCCTTCTAGTGACGCAGAATCGTAAGCCAACGTGATGGCATCAACCATTTCCGTGCCGCCATCCGCTTGCAAACGTCGCACGCCGCTAATCACGTTTTGGATGTTGTCACTTGTCGCGGGTAGCGCATCGGCTGACAAACGTTTAGCTTTGTCGTTAAATACAATCAGATTGAAATAGTCGTCAGCGTCTAAGCGGCTCAGGGCATAGATCACCGATTCTTTGGCTTGGTCCATCGCATCACCATACATAGAACCCGAAGTATCCAGTACTAAGGTGATGTTTTGGGGGATCGGGTTAGACGTTTTTGATTGCGGCGGCATCGCCATTAGCAGGCCATAGTTCTCATTGTCGCCGTGTTGAACAAACATCGCAGCCACTGGTTCTGCCCCTGCTAACGGACGCCATGACAGTTCGAAATCTCGATCTGCAATCGCCATTTCACTGAGAGTGACCGAATAGCGACCGGCCGTAACTTCAACAACGTTGATGTTTCCTGTTTGGCTTTCGATTAACCCGACAGGCAACCCCATGTTGAGGTCAATATCGAGATTAAATGCGATAGCGTCATCGATTAATGGATCTCTGTATTCAGAGGTTATTTCGTTGGCATCGGTCACTTGAGCCGTTGCAACTGCCCAGCCGTTTTGAAGTTCTGCCAATGCTGATGAAGCCGGCTTAATGGTTTCACTGGCTTGCTCTCGTCGCGTCTCGTCAAGATTAGGTGCAGGATTTTCCGATACTGAAGACAGTGGCAACCCAGGTATATAGCGCTGCGTAAACGTGGTTGGAAAGCGAAGGCTGAATTCTCCATCTTCGTAGTGAAGCGTTTCTTGATATTCAATCTCAACGATAATGGTCTCGTTCGGTGCAATGTTTGCCATCTGCGTTGAAAACAGATTTGAACGGTGTTGTTCAATCAATGATGCTTTCTTGCCGGTGGCTGCCGCTTGATTGAAGATCTCTCGGGCTTTCTGCTTTTCTTGAATTTCGCCTTCGATAACACGCTCACCGACGCGAATTCTTAACCGATCAACGGCGGCATTTTGTGGCAACGGGAATAGATACCGCGCGTTGACCCAATCCTCGGTTGGATTAGAAAATACCTGCCTAACGGTCACACGATTGATCAGCCCATTAATCACCATGCTGGCATCGGTTGAAAACTGGGGTGCTTCTGTCCACAACGTCGATTCACTATTTGCTGACTGAATGTATAAGCCTCCTTCTTCTTCTGCAGCGAAAGCCAGTGCAGGCATGAGAAAGATGAGTAGTGCGGTGAGCAGCCAATCAGAGGTTGGCCCTTGAAAGTGAGTTCGAATGAATGTCAGGGTTAACATTGCCACGTCCTGTATCGTTTTTGATGGGCTTATTACATCAAAACAATCTGTCACTTTCGGGCGGCAATTAAGGATGAATAAAGAACAAATGTGGCAAGATTATGGCAAGCCAACACTCTAAGTTATAGTGCGCTAAGTGTTCTACTAATAACGAATTACTGGCTATATTGCTAAGTGAACAAACAAACCCGAGTAGGCATTAACACCTTGAAAGTATGCAATATTTGATACTACCTCAACGACGTTTAGTCACTAAATCTAGCGTTCTATGCATGCCACCTTGTCTTTTACCCGAAGATTTTCTAACCATGGCACATAACTATTCACAATGTCATTAATAAATCATTGTTCTGCTTTCCCTTTATTATATCGTCTACTGTTTGCCTACGACTAACTCGGTGTACCCAGTCCCGCCGTCAAACTCACGTGTAAAAGACATATTCGGAAACGAGAACAAACATACTTCGGCAGTGTGGCTGACGATACTGCCTTCCATTAAATGCCCGCCTACCATTTCGCCCTGCTTGTTTGCGACAGCAATATGAAGGTGCACATGATCGGGCGTAAGCGTGCCTGACACTGAGATAATTTCAACATCTTCATGAATGTCGATAGTGGATTTTCCGTCTGCAGTTCTGATCACAAGTCGCGATAAACACCCCACAACGGAGGCTACACACCCTGCTGGAATATTATGATATTTAATGGCGTCGAGAATTGACAGTTTGAGGTCAGCCCCTCGCGTTAAACGAAAGGCTTGAGGTGTAACGGCATGCATTATTTGAAAGACTTATAAGGGAAGACGTTGCGAATTCGTTGCTGCGCTTTGTTATCGATACTTTTCGATATGACCAATTTAACGGGTTTAAATCGATTACGATAAACTTTCACTGTTCCGGTAATCGGATTGCGCTTGGCAATCTCTGCGCAGTCGTGCAAGAGTCCGTGAGGGATTTTACCTCGTGTCTTTATGATCTCACCGTCTTTGAATTTGATGAGAAGAATGGGACGATCAATGGCGATAAACACAAACAGCGCGATAAAACTCCCCGCCAGAAAGTACTCCATGAATTCACCTTACAAATCTAACAAACTATTCAAATCTTTCTTCAACGCATCAACTTTCTTGTTGGCGTTTTGCGAACGATTAGCTTCACCAATCAAATACTCTATCGTATCTGACAATGTGGCATCGAGTTCTTGCGCTTTCACAGACAGTTTTTCCCACACACGAAAATCGAGGTCAATAGACTTCTTGCGCGTGTGCTCTTGTTCTGCATTAAAGTGACGTTTCCGCTTAGCGCGAATGGCTTGCTTGAGCTTAATATCGAGCGCCGGTGACATATGCTCACCAATCCATTCGATCACTCGAGTGGGTTCGTGTTCAAGTGCCAGAAGAGATTTAATCGATACATCTATCTCGCTGGTATCGACATAGCGGGATACATTGAAGCCCTCTTTGTGCTTCTTAACCAGATAACTCCATTTCCATCCGGCTTCGAGATTTTCAAGTTGTTGATATTTCATATTATTAATTTTTTATTGTGAGAGCTAAAGTGATGTGAAATTACAGTTACAGCGTAACAGTAGATTACTTTTTAATCAAATTTTACCTGTTATATCTTATTGATATTTTCGTCGCTTCGCTCACAAAGTGAGCCTTTATTTTTAATTATTTTCTCGAATCATGACAAGCGGTTATCTTCGCTACTTTGCAGGGTCTTATTCCTTTATAATGGATATATCTAAATCTCCAAAGGCAGAAACCCAGACGTATGCAAGAAGTTACCTGGCAGTCCGTTGTTCCCCAGTTCTCTCACGTAGAGCAGCACATTGAAAATTACGCTTCGATAGACGCCGTTGCGCCCAGTGCTCTGCAACCTCGACTGAAAAACAGCATTCAACGGCTTGTCCATGAGTCGCACTTCCCTCGCCTTTTGCTGGTCACCGCGGCCGATGTTCATGACTACTTTACGCTAACGGAGAAGATGGTGGTTGACCACCTTCCCAAACCGGACATGCCTGTTGTTATTGCTGAAAACTTTGATGAAACTCAGTTATTTGGTGCAGTTTATCCTAACAACGACAGCGTGACAACGTCACAAAAAATGGAAGGTTTACTCCATAAAGCGAATGGTGGCGTGCTGATTATTTCGCTAACCGGCATTATCAGTCAGGCCAATATTTGGAATCGACTGAAAAACGTCATTGCGACAAATACGTTGCATTGGAAAAGCGCCAAGCGAGATACCTATTGCGAATTGCCAGATCCTGAAACCATCTCTGTCAGTGTCATCGTTATTGGTGATCGTGGATTAATGGCAGACTTCGCAAGTGGCGAACCAGAGCTACACGGTATTGCGAGCTATTGTGAATACGAGCAAGACATACACCTTTCAGAAGAAAACATTGATACCTACCTTGCTGTGGTTAAAGGCTTCCAGCAGCAATTCGGCGTAAAACCTCTGACCACCGGTGCAATCAAACGCTTTATGCAGGCTGGTGCGCGTCACGCTGAAGACCAAGAGCGCATGCCCCTTTGCCCGTTGTGGGTTCAAACTATTTTGCGTGAAGCTGATTATCAATCAGTGACAGACGTCATCACTGATGAAGACTTAGATGCGGCGATTTCAGCCAAATACTTCCGTGAGTCTTATCTGCCACTTCGTGCCGTTGATGACATTCACAAAGGCCAAGTATTTATTGATACTGAAGGCGAACATATTGGGCAGGTAAACGGCCTGACCGTGGTTGAGATGCCTGGACATCCAATGGCGTATGGCGAACCGGCACGTATCTCTTGTGTCGTGCATTTCGGTGACGGTGACATTGCTGACGTAGAACGCAAAGCAGAACTGGGTGGCAATATCCACGCGAAAGGCATGATGATCATGCAAGCTTTCGTGAGTGCTGCACTGGATTTGGACGAGCCATTGCCTTACTCCGCCTCTATCGTATTCGAGCAGTCTTACTGTGAAGTGGACGGTGACAGCGCATCGTTGGCTGAACTATGCGCCTTTGTGAGTGCTCTATCTCAACAGCCGATCAACCAGAGCATTGCCATCACGGGCGCTGTAGACCAATTCGGTCGTGTACAAGCAGTTGGCGGTATCAATGAGAAAATTGAAGGCTTCTATCACATCTGTGAGCATCGCGGCTTATCCGGCTCTCAAGGTGTCATTTTGCCAATGACAAACCTCAACGCACTCTGCCTTAGTAAGGACGTCACCGAAGCCATTCGTGATGGTAAGTTCCACATCTGGGCCGTTGAAAATGTTGAAGAAGCATTCCCATTGATCACCGGTGTGCCATTTAGTGGCGAAGAGGACGATGAAGAAACCGAAACACTGCTCGATAAAATCGCGCTGCGAATCGAACTCTTCCACCATGGTGAGCATCGTCACACATCACTAATAAATAAGCTTAAAAACATGTTCAGCCGACACTGATCAGAGTTGTCTAGCGTACACGTGTACGCTAGAATAATGACATCTTTTTGCAGGAGCAGTACAATACTAATGAAACGTCACTCATATGATCGCGACGACCTAATTGCCTCAAGTCAGGGCGAGCTTTTTGGCCCTGGCCGTCCTCAGTTGCCAGCTCCAAACATGCTGATGATGGACCGAATTGCAAACATCACTGATGAAGGTGGTGATTTCGGTAAAGGTTTTATTGTTGCTGAACTCGACATCACACCTGACCTTTGGTTTTTTGATTGCCACTTCCCTGGTGACCCAGTAATGCCTGGTTGTTTGGGCTTGGATGCAATGTGGCAGCTGGTTGGTTTCTTCCTTGGCTGGATGGGCGGCGAAGGTAAAGGCCGAGCTCTGGGTGTAGGCGAAGTGAAATTCACTGGTCAAATCCTCCCTACTGCGAAAAAAGTGACGTATGAAATTCAGATGAAGCGTGTCATTAACCGTAAATTGGTAATGGGCGTTGCTGATGGCCGTGTACTGGTAGATGGCAAAGAAATCTACGCTGCGAAAGATTTGAAAGTAGGTTTATTTCAAGATACCTCTTCATTCTAAACATGCGCCAGTCTTTCATTAAACCGCCCCTGTGGCGGTTTTTTTTTGTTTAGTGCTGCAGATTCCCTCTCTTCTCGCGTTTGTCCGTTCTGGTCCGAATCAGCTTCATTCACACGGATTCCACCCACAGACTTAAGTAGAGATATCGACATCTCCAATCCTGTATTGAACAATAATTTAAACCCAATATAGTTATAGTGCATTAAACGAGTAAGAAAAAGCCCCGAATTCGGGGCTTATTTGGATGGATTGCAAGAAAGAGATTATTTCATTGACGTCGCTTTAGTATCTCGACCATCACGCCAACCGCCTAGCCATTGGCTGCGTGCGTCCGTGGCTTGATAAGGACATGTTTCAGAGGATCGACCGCTTACGCCGGCTTGATAGCCTTTAGCTTGTGCTCGCTCTAAACGATCTCGCTTCTGTCTTTTCATATTTCCGCCCTCTTATCCTTCGACAAATGTATCTTTGCGATGCGGCTTAACAGGGTCACTGTTAATGAACCGCACCATTTAAGATTCATTCAAGGTTAATAAATAATCAAGCATCGACTGGCTCATCCGACAAATATTTGTGAGGACGAGCCAAAAATGAACATTACTTTCTACGTCTCAACAGTCCACCTAGACCAAGAAGAGCAAGGCTTAGCACACCAAAACCACCACCGCTGCGAGTGATCGTATTTGTTTCGTAAGGACGAGGTGTAATATCACCGCTTTCACGTGTCAGTTTCACGGCCACCAGCGCTTCTTCGCCATCACATTTTGCGTCATGGGCTGTTGAACTATAGCCACCAGCACAATAGAAAGCAGACGCTGCAATATCACCATTTACTGCAATATCATAAGCTTCAGCGATACGGTAAGCATTCGCTCCCGTTGCACCATTGGTCAGATCATCCAACAACCAACCGCGCGTATTGTCGAAATCGGCCAAATTTGGCGCAGAGCCATGCAGGTATACATAGCCACGCTGGCGTCGAGCGCGATCACGGGAGGATTCAGTGTCTACTTTGCCTACCAACTCATTATTGTCGTTAATCGCCGCCGCAGTCGCGTTGTAGCCATTAAAGAACAATGAACTTTGAGCAGTGGTTAAAAGTGTCGTTGATGTGCCTTCATTAACAAACACATTTTCCGCGTATGCACCGTTGTTCAGCCTGTAGTTCTTAGCCACACCTACAACGACATTGTTTGCATTAATGTCGTTGGCTTCGGTGTAACTATAGATAATATCGCCATCTTGGCGGATTTCTATGCCAGGAATAAGCGACATACCCCAGCAAGTGCTAGCGGATGAATCTAGTTTTAGTGTCGCAAAACACGCATCAAAATCGGCGGTTGGCGTAAACTTCACGGCACGAGCATAAAAGTCACTATCATCATAAGTGCTAAAGCCAACCATTGTCGGCGCAGTGTCCGCCCCTACAAGCGCGGCAGCACGAACACTTGCCTGAGCGGTATCGTCTGTATTGCCAGTTGCACCATTCGGGAAGCCAGCAATAACTCGTGCATTATTGGCATCAGTCGCGCCGAGCAACCAAACAGATGCCTGATTAGCAAACTGATAGTACTGACAAGCACGGTTGCTATAGTCAACAGAGCTTGAGCAGCTATTTAAATCGGATAGACCAGAATCCTCTGGAGCCTTGTTGCTATTGTTTGGTTCTGCCATGTTATTCGTTGAGGCCGAACCAAACACAATCGTCGTGCCGTTAGCATCTATTGAGCCATTGGCATTGGTTTGACCGATTTGTGGAATAACACCTGTTGCGCTTGATGGAGGAAGAAGTTCTGTGCTTCCCGAAAAGCCTCGACGAACAAATGCACGAGCGTTATAGCTACCTTCGTCGAAATAAGGACTGCTGGAAGCCCCCATCGCCTCCCCAGAATCAGTCACCGCATTAACGACAACATTGGTAGAATCAGCATTTGGGTTTGTTAGCGTTGTACCGGAAACACCTGAACCAAACGGATTAACCTGAGAGCCATCTAAAGTAGCGACACTATTGCTGGTATAACCTGCATGCCAAGCATCAATTTCTTTGTTCAAGCCGCCAGTACAAATATTGGCATCATAGTCTTCACTATCACACACTTCACCAGATGCTTTAATGCCATACCATTGCTCATTCGCCCACGTATCGCAGGTGTTGTAGCCAAGGTAGTTAAAACAGTAACTATCCAAGTCATTATAGCTATTAATGAAATGCTCTACGTCTACCATGTAAGGCAGCTCTTGAGAGTAGTTAAGTCCCACAGGACCACTTAACACCTCAACCGCAACTTTACCGCCATTAGGCGAAATAGCAGTAGCAGCCGCTGACTGGCTTGTGGATGCGTTATCCACACGGTCGACAGAATACAATGCCGCATTGGCTGCGATTGGAAAACCAGCCATCGCAAGCGCGACAGCTGAAAGTTTAAATTTGTTGAACTGCATTACTATTCCTTCTGCATCTCTTCGAGTTCTTCCCATCGCTCAAACGCCGTTTCCAATTCAACTTCAACATCGCTCAAACGCTGCAAAATTGGCTGAGTTTCTTCGGTGCTTTTCTGGAAGAACGCAGGATCGTTCACCGATTCCTGTAACTGCGAGATTTCATTCTCTAAGTTTTCAAGAAGCTGTGGAAGCGCTTCTAGCTCTCTTTGCAACTTATAAGACAGTTTTTTGCCTGGCTTATTGTTTTCAGCTTGTTTTATAGGCGCTTCTTCTTGTGAAGCTTCCTGTTTCTTTTGTTTCTCTTGAGGTTTATCTGCACCAATCGTCTGACGATAATTGTCACGCTGCTGCATCGCATCGTGATAACCACCGACGAATTTGTGAATAACACCCTCACCTTCAAACACCCAGCTATGAGTCACTGTGTTATCGACAAACTGACGATCGTGGCTCACTAACAGCAAAGTACCCTGATAGTTGGCAAGCAATTCTTCCAAAAGTTCCAACGTTTCGATATCCAAATCGTTGGTTGGTTCATCGAGAACCAATAAATTACAAGGCTTAAGGAAGATACGCGCGAGCAGAAGGCGGTTCTTCTCACCACCAGATAAGGCTTTTACTGGCGTTCGTGCACGACGTGGGTGGAACAAGAAATCTTGCAGGTAGCCAAGCACATGGCGCTTACGCCCACCCACTTCGACTTCCATCTTGCCTTCCGCAAGGTTATCGACCACGGTTTTCTCTGGATCGAGCTTCTCTCGGTATTGGTCAAAATAAGCCACTTCGAGCTTAGTGCCGACATGAAAATTACCCGTGTCTGATGTCAGATTTCCCAACATCAGCTTGAGCAGTGTACTTTTGCCACAGCCGTTTGGCCCTATCAATGCAATACGATCACCGCGCATCACATTAAAGCTAAAGTCTTCGATTAAGTTCTTTCCATCAAACTTAAAGCTAATGTCTTTCGCTTCGAAAACAATCTTTCCTGACTTAACCGCTTCATCAACCAAAATGTTGGCATTCCCCAACACTTCTACACGTTCTGAACGCTCACGACGAAGTTGTTTCAGTGCGCGCACTCGACCTTCATTACGCGTACGACGGGCTTTAATTCCCTGTCGAATCCAGGTCTCTTCTTGGGCTAGCTTCTTATCGAATTCAGCATTTTGATCCGCCTCGACCCGAAGCGCTTCTTCTTTGCCATCTAGGTATTTTTCGTAATCACCCGGCCATGAGCTCAACTGACCACGGTCTAGATCAACGATGCGTGTTGCCATAGAACGAATAAATGCGCGGTCGTGCGAGATAAAGATGATCGCGCCTTTGAAATCTTTTAGAAAATTCTCCAACCACAAGATCGTCGCAACGTCTAAGTGGTTTGTTGGCTCATCCAGAAGCAGAACATCTGGCTCACAAACCAGTGCACGCGCTAAAGCGGCTTTACGCTGCCAACCGCCGGACAATTCAGACAGTTTCTTAGAACCGTCCAATTTCAGCGCATCAAGTACCATGGTCAGTTGATTTTCAAAATGCCAAGCGCCCGAGTGGTCGAGTTGATCTTGAACTCTCGCCAATCGATTTATGGTCTTTTCACTTGAGTCAGTTTCAATCAGTGTTAGCAATTCATGGTATTGCTTTAACAATGCCCCCGCTTCTGCTAGGCCTTCAGACACATAATCAACCACTGTGCCTTCAGCATCACGTGGAGGATCTTGCTCTAAACGAGAGACTTTTAAGTCTTGCTGACGGTTAATGCTGCCGTCATCAAGTTGCACTGTGCCGTGAATCACTTTCATTAATGTCGATTTACCTGCGCCATTACGGCCGACAAGACAAACGCGCTCATTAGGTTGCAAAGCAAATTCTGCGTGATCGAGTAATGGATTGTCGCCATATGCAAGCTGGGCGTTTGTGATGTTAATCAATGCCATGTTTAACTAACCATGTTGTTAATGCGAAAGAATCGAAAGGCCAGCTCAGTTCGTCGATCACTGAGCCGTCTTGAGTTTGATGTGAGATAACAGGAATAGTGACACCGTAACGAGAAAACAGTGTGTCGTTAAACGCAATGTCTATGACGTTCAAAGCAGCGGAGTTATCCGCTGCTTGATACAAAGCCATTGCCTCTTCACAAAGGTGACACCCTTCCGTGCTGTAGAGGATTAAGGCCATTAACCTTCCTTGTGGGTAATAATCCAACAGTTATGAATCTGCTTGTTACGTTCAAAATCCAATGGAATTGAACGATGAGTAATGTTTTGTGCTGACAAACCCAGTTCGCCGAGCGCTTCGAGATCCATCTTGAAGTTACGTTTGTTGTTAGAGAACACAATCTCGCCGTCAGTTCGAAGTAGACGTTTCAGATCAGCCATCAATTTGATGTGGTCGCGTTGCACATCAAAATTGTCTTCCATGCGCTTCGAGTTAGAAAACGTTGGCGGATCGATAAAAATCAGATCGTACTGTCCTTGATCGGACTCGAGCCACTTTAGGCAGTCCGCATGGATGTATTGATGCTGACTCCCCGCTTTACGATTCAATTCCATGTTGCGCTCAGCCCACGCGAGATAGGTTTTAGACATATCTACGGTGGTTGTTGACTTCGCGCCACCCACAGCGGCATGAACCGTTGCTGTACCGGTGTAAGCAAACAAATTGAGGAAGTCTTTACCTTTCGCTTTTTCACCCAACATTTTGCGGGTGTTACGGTGGTCTAGGAACAAACCTGTATCAAGGTAGTCTTGAAGATTAACTTCCAACGTCACGTTGTATTCGTGAACCTTCATAAAACGCTTGGCTTCTCCCAGCTTCTGATACTGGTTAGTGCCTTTTTGCTTCTCTCGGGTTTTCAAGATGACGTTGTTTGCGTTAACACCAGTCACGGCAATAGTCGCACGCACAGTGTCCATCAAACGACGACGGGCAGTCTCTTCCGGGATTGTTTTAGGCGGCGCGTATTCTTGAATAACGATATTGTCGTTATAACGGTCAATCGCCACGTTGTAATCGGGTAAATCAGCGTCGTACAAGCGATAACATTCTACGCCCTGCTGTTTCGCCCACTTCTCTAGTTTCTTGAGGTTCTTGCGTAAACGGTTAGAAAACTCTGGGGCAACATCCGGCATTTGCACTTGCACTTGGCCATCTGGTGACGTTGTCACCTCACCACGGGCAGTGATCTGGTACGTCTTCATTTCACAATCAAGTGCACCGTTACGCAGGTTATAGGTGCTCTCAGCACGCATGCGAATGCAGCTCAGGAGTTCGTTAGAACCTGAGTAGATGTGTGCGACGGAACCTTTGAATTGCGTTTTAAGCTGCACACCCAGCTGGGTGTAAAGCGCAATAAGACCCGGAGTAGTACCAAGACGCTCGCCATATGGCGGGTTACAAATGATGTGACCCGTGCCAAACCCTTCTGGGTTTTGCAGCGTAGTTGCGTCTGCTTCTTCAAACTGAATAAGGCTACCAACACCTGCGCGGTTCGCATTCGCTTTTGCCGTTTCAAGCACACGACGGTCGTTATCAAAACCAAAGAAGCGCGTTTCGCACCTTGCAGGGCCTTTCTTGGACTTAACGGTAACTTCCGCATGCACTTCCATCCACTCTTCGCGGTTGAAAGATTTCAGTGATTCAAAGCCCCAACGTTTACGTTTCAATCCTGGCGCAACTTGTGCTGCCATCATTGCTGCTTCAATCAATAACGTGCCTGAACCACACATAGGGTCAAGCAAGGGTTGCTCTGATGTCCAACCGCTTTTCATCACCAATGCCGCGGCATTGGTTTCACGCAAAGGAGCCATACCTGCTTCGGTACGGTAACCACGCTGGTGCAAGCCACTACCTACCATATCGATACCCAGCAGGCCATCTTCACGAGACAAGCGCATGTGAATACGAAGGTCAGGTTGCTCACGGTCAATGCTTGGACGCTCACGATCCGCCTTAATAAAGCGGTCTACGATGGCATCTTTAACTTTCAGCGCACCGTACTGACTGTTGCGAATTTCACGGTTAGTACCGTTGAAATCAACAGCAATTCGCTTTTTCTCGCTGAAGTATTCTGGCCAGTTAATGGCAGTTGCACCCAGATACAGGTCCATGTCATCACGTACGGCAAATTCGCTGAGTACAAGAATAAATCGTGATGCTGTGCGGCTCCATAAACAGCACTTGTAAAGGGTTTTCTCATCGGCAAGGAAACGTACGCCGGCATTAACCGCTTTAACGCTGCTTGCGCCGAGTTGTTCGAGTTCTTCTGCAAGCAGGTTTTCGAGACCGCGAGAGGTAATAGCTAAATATTGATTCATGGAAATGTATTCTGAGGGATTTTGCGCGCGATTATACCTGATTTCGTGACGTAGCGCTCTATTGGCAGCCATTTCTTTTCCATTCAATTTAGCCAAAGAGCAAGGTCTTGTAGCGCCAAGCTATACCTATTACTTATCTCAAAGCGCCATCTAAAAGCGCTATTTCAAAAGACGGCTTTTATTACACTCAACGCCTCATCTTCCCCTCACTTTCGCGTTATCCACAACGAAGAAAACTGTTTCCCACAAGAAACCATAATCACAATATGCTTTATCGTGCTGGATGGGGATTACAACCCAGCTTCAAGCCAGATTGTTAATCTATATATGTACAAATAGTAAGCGCACACTTATCCACAACATCAATGAATATGTAGAATGAAAAATAGTCTTAACGCCCCATTCATTCCTAACAAGAAAGTTACCATTCAAGCCAAATCTGGTATATACCACCGTGATAAATCAATGGCTTCTCTTTCGATAAATGGGGAAATTTAGTTATTATCGTTTCTAAAATAAACCTGTTTTCGCCAATTTATAGCGATAATTGAAAGCGGATAAACATTGTATTGATGCAAATTGCGTGAGATAGATCACTTTTATTGGTGGGAGGATTCTCGTTGATTTGAAGGGACTTTCTCACAATTGCATATAAATGAGACAGCCCTTCTTTTTCATTGATAGATGAAAGCAGGTGAATCAAAGCCTGAGATAAGGGTATTCAGACAGAGTATTTCTGTATGGCTTGTATTGAATCAATGCGAGCAAGGCTAACTCACCCCTGGTCGATACGCCATAGAGGCGCCAGCGCGAGATACAAGCTCAAAAGGATATGGGATCAGTCTTTATATCGGGGATTTTACGTGTTAAGTGGCCATTTAGCCTGTTACAGGTAGAAGTTAGAATGCTTGATGGATGATTGAGGTTTTAAGAATGGAAAGAAAAGAGGCTGATAGAACGGTTCTATCAGCCTACTAACGCATAATGACCACTGCCGTTATCGTATTGTTGTTGGTATATTGATAACCGATCATTCATTACTTTTATAGCTTCACAGAACCGCATTTGTTTTGTATCGGTCAGCGCCAATGGTGACTCGCCTGCATGCATACACAATGAAGCGATGCCTGCGTTTTCAATCACTAAAAAGGATTCACTGCCGTGCTCAGTTTTCAATGTCACAAGAGAGCCAGCTTCTGCGGCTGAGTAACCTTCTTGTTCCTGGAAAAACCAGCTTTTTGGTAGTAGCGGTTTATGGAAGCGATTTGCTGCCACTGCGTTCAAAACGAGTTCGGCCTTGCGAGGGCCTGATAGAGAAAGCGCATCTACTGCATCAAAATACGCTTGGAAAAGTGATGCGTCATCAACTGAAAATGGGGTTTCAGCAAACGCATCGGGGATGAGCTGTTTGCATTCTATGGCCACTTGGAAAACCATGTCTTCACCTAAATCCAGCATCAATGCTTGTGCTTCTTTATCGAAGTACCACTTCCATGCGTTATTAGGTTTCAACATCGTGCTCGCTCCTGCGCTTGCAGAGAATCGGTCCGTGACCACTGAATAAATTGTGCTTTGGGGAAGTGTAATCGGCTTGAGATAAAAAAAAAGGGGAAGTCATCCTCCCCCTTTACTGCACATTCTTAATTTTTTTGGTTAAATATTTCGTACGATATCTTTAACCAAACGCGGACCGTGGTAAATAAAGCCAGAGTAAACTTGAACGAGCTCAGCGCCTGCCATCATTTTCTCTTTTGCCGCCATCACTGAGTCAACGCCACCTACACCGATAATCGGTAGTTTGCCATTAAGCTCCTGATGAAGACGGCGAATCACTTCCGTGCTTTTGTTTTGAACTGGACGACCGCTCAACCCACCCGCCTCATGTGCATGAGGCATACCTTCGACCAAAGAACGATCCAAGGTTGTGTTAGTTGCAATAACACCATCGATGTTATAACGCACTAGCGCATCGGCCACTTGCACCAATTCATCTTCGGTCATATCAGGTGCAATCTTCAAAGCAACTGGAACATATTTACCGCGACTTTTCGCAAGTTCGTTCTGGCGCACTTTCAATGCAGAAAGCAAATCGTCCAGTGCGTCACCGTATTGCAGTGATCGTAATCCAGGTGTATTTGGCGAAGAAATGTTAACCGCTATATACCCTGCATGGTCATAAACTTTGTCCATGCAGATCAGGTAATCATCTTTGCCATTTTCCAATGGTGTGTCTTTGTTCTTTCCGATGTTGATGCCAATCACGCCTTCATACTTGGCCTTCTTAACATTCTCCACCAGCGCATCCACACCGTGGTTGTTGAAACCCATGCGGTTGATAATACCTTCCGCAGGAATAACACGGAACAGACGTGGTTTGTCGTTACCATCTTGTGGGCGCGGTGTGACCGTCCCTACTTCAATAGAGCCGAAACCCATTGCACCAAATGCATCAATGCATTCGCCGTTTTTATCCAAGCCAGCTGCAAGGCCTACTGGGTTTTTGAAATGCAATCCCATGACTTGAACGGGACGAGGAGGAAGATTTTGACGATAAAATACATCAAGAGGAGTGCCAGTGAAGCGAGAAAGATTCTTGATTGCCAGATCATGTGCATGCTCTGGGTCTAACTGAAAGATTGCCGATCTGGCGAGGCGGTACATCATGTAACCTCCAAAAAAAAGCCCCGAATAAACGGGGCTGTATTATCAACACTTTGTTAGCTTAATTCAAATTTAAAAGTGTAAGTTCCCGCAATGCAACGGAGAATTTAGCAAATTCATGCACTGTGCCCACTTTAAACTCGGCCACAATGCTTTCCCAGCGCCCGAGACTCACTGCATGTTCAACCATCCAGGACTCTAAACCCAACTCCGCTGACTCTCCTTTATTCATGCCTTCAAGGATATGTGCCGTCAATAAGCGTTGCTGCCAATCCAGATCTTCACGGAAAGAAGCACGTGCCAACGCTTGCCAATGGTTTTCCACGGGTTGGTTGGTAATTTGCTTGAGGAACCAGTGCAGAGAAAGTGTGTCACCCAGTACAAAGTACAAACGTGCGACCACATCGTAAGGCTTGTTCATCTGCTCTGACACCTGTGCCAGGTCGAGGCCTGCGAACAAACTACTTAAACGCGCGACTTTATTTGCAATCTCTTTTGGTACACCTAGAACAATGAACTCACTCGCCTGTTCTTCATGCTCCTCTATTTCAGCCGGAACCAAATAGGTTTCAAGATTATCAGCCAGATTCTTCACTGCAGGTTTGTAGAACGCGACTTGCTCCTCAATGCCTTTCGCTTTCATCGGATTACGAAGAATCCAACGAGATGCACGACGAAGCATACGACGACAGCGAAACATGACTGCGTACTGAATTTGTGCAGGAATTACGTTATCTAAAGCGCGAATGTCTTCGAAGGTTTTATCAAAATCAAACACTTCATTCACAATGGCGTAGGCCGACGCAATGTCTCCAACGCTCGCCCCGGTTTCATCTTGCATTCGCGTGACAAAGTTGAAGCCCATGACGTTGGACATTTGATTTGCCAAGGAAGTCGCAATGATTTCAGCACGCAATGGGTGTGTTTCCATTGCGTCGCGATAGTTACGCTGTAACTCTTGTGGAAAATATTGTGGCAGAAGTTTTCCAAAGTGCGGATCTTGGGTAATTTGCTCTACCACTAACTGCTCTTTGAGTACCATCTTGCCGTATGCCACCAGCACGGCAATTTCGGGCCTTGTCAGCCCTTTACCGTGCAGTTGACGCTCTGCAAGGGTTTCATCGTCTGGCAAATATTCTAGCTGACGATCCAGTTTGCCCTCTTTTTCCAAATAATGGATAAAGCGAATTTGTTCTTTCAACAGAGCGGCTTTCTGATTATTGGTGACAGAAATAGACTCGCTTTGACAGTAAGCATCATCCAGAACAATGTCACCGACTTCATCTTCCATGCGCTCAAGCAACTCGTTACGCTGCTTGTAGGTGAGATCCCCAGCCGCTACCAAGCCATTGAGTAAGATCTTGATGTTCACTTCATTGTCTGAACAATCCACGCCACCGACGTTATCAATGAAGTCCGTATTGACCAGACCACCATTCATAGCGAATTCGATGCGACCAAGCTGGGTCATACCTAGGTTACCACCCTCACCAATAATCTTGGCGCCAAGCTCGCTACCGTTTAGACGAAGACCGTCGTTAGCGCGATCGCCAACATCTGTATGCGTCTCAGACTCGGCTTTCACATACGTACCGATACCGCCATTCCAGAGAAGATCCACGTTGGATTTTAAGATCTGTTTGATCAACTCATTTGGTGCCATGCTCTGTTTACGTACACCGAGCATTTTCTGAATCTCAGGGGTCAATTCAATAGACTTCGCTTTACGCGAGAATATACCGCCGCCTTTAGAGATAAGCTTGGTGTTGTAATCTTCCCAGCTTGAACGAGGAAGTTTGAACAAACGATCTCGCTCTACCCATGTTTTCGCTGAATCTGGGGTCGGGTCGATAAAGATATGCATGTGGTTAAACGCAGCCACTAATCGAATGTGCTTCGATAGCAACATGCCATTACCGAATACGTCACCCGCCATATCGCCAATAGCTACACAGGTGAAATCCGTTTCCTGGCAATCAATACCAATTTCGCGGAAGTGACGCTTCACCGATTCCCAACCACCTTTGGCCGTAATACCCATGGCTTTGTGGTCATAACCGTTTGAGCCACCCGATGCAAATGCATCGCCTAGCCAGAAGTTATATTCTTCTGATACTGAATTGGCCAAATCTGAGAAAGTCGCTGTGCCTTTATCCGCAGCAACAACCAAATACGGGTCGTCCTCATCATGACGAACCACATTCACTGGTGGCGTTAATTCGCCTTCAATGATGTTATCCGTGATATCGAGCAAACCGCGAATGAAGATACGATAGCAACGCTGACCTTCCGCAAAAATTTCGTCGCGGCCGCTTAGCGAGTGCTGCTTCTTACAAACGAATCCGCCTTTCGCCCCCACAGGAACAATAACCGTATTCTTAACCTGTTGCGCTTTAACCAATCCAAGGACTTCGGTACGGAAATCTTCTTGTCTGTCTGACCAACGAAGGCCACCACGTGCGACTTTTCCACCGCGAAGGTGCACACCTTCAACGTCTGGCGAATAGACGAAAATTTCAAAGAAAGGAACGGGTTTGGGTATTTCCGGAATTTGAGAAGGTTGAAGTTTCAATGACAGATAGTCTTTAAATTCACCCGTCTCTTTGTCTTTTTGGAAATAGTTCGTGCGCAACGTTGCGAGGATCATTTCCATGTATCGACGAATAATACGGTCATCATCAAGGCTCTCTACTTTTTCAAGCTCGCCTTCAATTTGACTGATGATACGTGTTTGGTCTTTCTGACTATTCTTTGAGCCACCAAAACGCTTATCAAATAACGTCACCAAGCATTGCGCCAAATCTGCATGCGAAGTTAATGTCTCTTCGATATAAGCTTGACTGAACGGGAACGCGACTTGACGCATATATCGTGCATAAGAACGTAAAATAGTCACTTCACGCCCAGTAAGACCCGCATTTAGCACCAAACGGTTGAAGCCATCACTTTCTAGCTTACCATGCCAAATCGCACCAAAAGCCTCTTGGAAACGTTCACGTGCTTCAGACAGATCAAACCCGTTGCCGGCACTGTGAAGCATGGAGAAATCGAGGATCCAAAACACATCACCCGTCGTCGTCTGTACCTTGTAAGGTGACTCACCAATCACGCGTAAACCCAAGTTTTCGAGCATAGGCATTACGTCGGAAAGGTGGATCGCCTCATCTTTCTGAAACAACTTGAGACGGACTGAGCGAGACGTGGCGGGCTCTTCCTGAGGCCGATAAAAAAGCATATCTAGCTTATTATCTTCGCTTAGGTTTTCTAATCGCTCGATATCAGCCACCGCTGATCCCGGAAGCGTGGCTTCTTTATATGAACGAGGGAAAGCACGAAGATATCGCTTCGCTATCGGTGTACCACTGTTCTCGCCAAAGTTCGCGATCACGGATTCTTGCAAACGATCGTCCCAAGATGAGGCGGCTTCAGTCAGGTTCTGCTCCAATTTCTTCACATCAATGTCAAAGTTGTTGTTTTCAACACGCACAATGTAATGCGTTCGTGCCAGCGGACTTTCGGAGAAGAATGTATTGAATTCAACTTCTTGTTCTGAGCCGAAATAATTCTTCAATATACGTTGTGTCACGCGGCGGAATTCAGTGTTGTAGCGCTCACGGGCGACATACACCATGCACGAGAAGAAACGTCCGAACGGGTCGCGACGAACAAAGACCCGCAACATATCGCGGTCTTGTACCTGAACGATACCCATGCCGATATCCAGCATCTCAGCTTCAGAGGCTTGGAATAATTCATCGCGTGGAAAGTTTTCAATGATATTCGCCAGCGCCTTCCACGAATGTGATCCTTTGTAATAGCCGCTGATCTCGAGGATCCGCTGCACTTTGTTACGCAGAACTGGAATTGTGTTTGTCGCTTGGTTGTATGCCGCGGATGCATAAAGACCATGGAAGCGATGCTCGCCTATCACATTCCCTTTTTTGTCGAAGCTCTTCACTCCGATATAGTCCATATAAGCTGGACGGTGAACGCGAGATTTACTGCTGCCTTTGTTGATGATCAACAATTCTTTGCGAAGCGCCGTTGCTCGTGCCGATTCCGGCATTTCTGACAATTTAACGCCGGGACGAGTCAAATCCAACTTCTTGGCGGCCAAGGCCTACCTCTTTTGATGCCTTAAGCTCGTGATCACCTTCAATGGCATTAAGCTCGTAGTACTTGTAGCCCATGAAGGTGAAATTGTGCGATGCAATCCACTGAAGAAACTCTATGGCTTCTTCTTGGCGTTCTTTATCAACCGGTGGCGTGTCTTTTTTGAGTGCCGCGATCAGCGAATGCATTCGTTTTTGCATCGGCTGCCAATCATTCACGATCAGAGCAACATCCGTCAGCGTTTCTGTCAGCTCTTTTTCAAGTGCTGCCATTTCTTTCTTGCTGCTCATGCGGTCGATTTCTAGATGAAAGACAGTTTGTCGCACACCCTTTTCACCACCAATTTCAACAACATCACCTTTGGTATCTTTAACAACATGCAGCGGACCGTTGAGCATAAGGTGCGATGCAATATCAAGGCGGTTTAACGCCATTCGAACAGAGTCAACGAGGAAAGGTGCATCAGGAGTGACGATTTCAACAATCGTGTGGGTAGACTGCCAGCCATTGCCACTCAGTGTAGGGTTGAAGACCTTAACGAAAATGTTGTCTTGCTCAAAGGTGTTTAAATGATGCCACAGGCTGATAACAGCGCCGTAGAGGTCGGATTCATTCCTTTCCTGCAAATCATCATCAGAAATGGGACCCAAAATCCTTTTTGCCAAAGTTTCTACGAGTGGTTGTTGTTTCTTGTCCAGTTTTTCAGCAATGAGGTGATAAACTTTCTCAAGCAACACCGGCACAATAGGGTCACGCGCGGTCATGGTTTACTCCATATATTTTTTATGTAATCGCTATGAGTATAGAAGTTAATTAGTCTTTGCGACGTATGGAGTAGTTTACGACTTAGTTAATAAATTCGTTACATCAAATAACGTTAATTGTATTTGAGTTTTTGGATATGTGATTGACGTACGGTTTAGACTATTTGTTCGAGGGATTTAAAACGATTCGCCTCGTCTACAACCAGCCTAAAACGGCCTTTTAGACCTAATTGGCTTAGATATGGACGCAAGCGCGATGCAGGCAGTTGCAGTGTTAAACCATTGTCTGTTTTGACGACAACCGTTGATGCCACACCGGCATAATGTTGCTGAAAGGTGTGATAAGAGATATCAAGGGTAAATAAGTACACATTCGATTTCATAAAAAAAGCCGTCTCCTCTTAGACGGCTTTAAATTACTTATTCCAACAGTTTTCGCAAGTGTTGTGTTTACACTTCGAGTGCTTTGTTGATTTTCTCATAAAGATCTTTCGCGAGATTATCAAGCAAGGCCAATCGCTCAAGTTGATCTCGCATTAGCGCCTGACGATCTTGATCGAATCGCTTAAATTTCAGCAAAGGATCTATAAGCCTTGACGCGACCTGAGGGTTGGATTCATTTAGTTGAATCAAAATGTCAGACAGGAACTCATAACCAGCCCCATCTTTGGCATGGAAGTTTACCGGGTTGTTGTTGCAGAAAGCACCAACCAATGAACGGATGCGGTTCGGGTTTTTGAGACTAAACGCCGGATGAGACATCTGCGCTTTCACATTATCCAATGCACCTTGTGCTGGATTGCCCCCCTGCAACATGAACCATTTGTCCATCACCAGACCATCATGTTGCCATTTATCACTAAATGCTTGCATCAAGGTCGCTCGGCAAGCCAGTTCTGCATGATTCGCTGCTGCCAATGCCGCTGCGGTATCTGTCATGTTGTTAGAGTCGGTGTAATGCGCGGAAACGATGTCATCCCCTTGCTCAGTCAGTGCCAAATAAGCCAAACACATATTGCGCAGGCTGCGTTGACCTATCGCATCATGCGCAATGCTGTATTCCATTTGCTTCAGAGAGTGATAGATCGCGCTGAATTCATCCGCCAACTCATTAGCAAAATGCTGTTTAGTGGCACCACGAACTGCGTTAATGGCATCGACGTCAACAACGTCAAACCAGCCACCGATTTCATTTTCACTCGGCAACTGCATCACTTCTGCAATCAGTGCCGCATCAAGCTGATCACTCAACAAGACACCGCGGAATGCATCAACGACTTCTTCAGGAATGTGAACGGCTTCGCCAGCCTGCACACGAATGACATTTGCTTTGATGTGCTTTGCCAAAAGCATCTGACCTGCATCCCAACGTGCAAATTCATTACGTGCATGCACCATCAAAAACGCGAGCTCTTCATCACTGTAGGCATAATGAAGTGTGACGGGCGCAGAGAACTCACGCAGCATTGAGATAACGGGTTGTTCGCCTACATTGTCAAAGACAAAGGTCTGCTCAGACTCAGTAACGTGCAAGACATTGCTGACAACTTCTCCGTTACACTGTAACTCAATGACGTTACCATCTGAAGCATATAGCTCTACATCGAATGGGATCATCAGAGGTTGCTTATCTTTCTGATCCGCAGTCGATGGCGTGTGTTGTTTTACACGCAATGTCAGCGTGTTGCTTTCATCATCATAAACACTGGTTACATCAAGCACAGGTGTTCCAGACTGGCTATACCAAAGACGGAATTGCTTCAAATCGATTCCAGATGCATCTTCCATTGCTTTGACAAAGTCTTCACAAGTGGCCGCGGTGCCATCGTGACGTTCAAAGTAAAGCTTGATGCCTTTCTGGAACTTCACTTCTCCTAGAAGGGTATGCATCATACGGATCACTTCACTGCCCTTTTCATACACGGTCAATGTGTAGAAGTTATTCATTTCGATAACTTTGTCAGGGCGGATTGGGTGTGCCATTGGGCTGCGGTCTTCTGCAAATTGAGGACCGCGCATGGTACGCACATTGCCAATACGGTTTACTGCTCGTGAACCGAGATCTGAAGAGAACTCTTGGTCACGGAAAACCGTCAGACCTTCTTTAAGGCTTAACTGAAACCAATCACGACAGGTCACACGGTTGCCTGTCCAGTTATGGAAATATTCGTGACCTATCACCGCTTCAATACCCAGGTAGTCAGTATCGGTGGCGGTGTCTGAATTCGCGAGAACATACTTGGAGTTAAAGACATTTAAGCCTTTGTTTTCCATTGCTCCCATGTTGAAGAAATCAACGGCAACGATCATGTAGATATCAAGATCGTATTCAAGATCAAAACGATCCTCATCCCACTTCATCGAGTTTTTCAGTGATGTCATTGCATGGGTTGCACGATCTAAGTTGCCTTTGTCGACGAAAATCTCCAAGGCAACATCGCGACCACTGCGTGTGGTGAAACTGTCTGCAAGTCGATCAAAATCGCCCGCTACTAGCGCAAACAAGTAACTTGGCTTTGCATACGGGTCTTGCCACTGTACCCAGTGACGACCACTCTCTAATTCTCCAGAGCCGACTTTGTTGCCGTTACTTAGTAGAAATGGAAAGGCAGATTTATCGGCGGCAATTTTTGTGGTGAACTTGGCCAGCACGTCAGGACGGTCAAGATAGTAAGTAATTCGACGGAAGCCCTCTGCTTCACATTGTGTGCAGTATGCCCCATCGGATAAATACAAACCTTCCAATGAACTGTTTGCAGCGGGATCAATGTGTGTCTCTATCAAGAGTTCAAATTCTGTTGGCAATTGCGTTAGAACTAGCCCTTCTGACGTTTCTTCAAAATGCGGCCACGCTTCACCGTTTATCTCTACACGCTTTAGAGACAGACCATCACCATCCAAAAACATAGAATCTGAACCAATAACCTGCTGCTTCACTCGGCTTTTAGCAATAACTTGTGTGTGTGAAGCTTGAAGGTCAAAATCCAAGTCAAGATGAGTTATCGTAAAGTCAGGAGCCTTGTAATCTTTACGGTACTTGGCCTGAGGTTGTTGCGTCATGTCAGATTCCTTTTATTGCATAACGATTGACAGGCTGTTAGTCAATTCCACCAGCAGCCTGTTAAAAAATCAGAGTATTCACCTAAGATACTCACTAAGCCAGTGTATTGCTATAGCTTGGCTGAGCAGCAAATAACCAAACGCACTTTAACGTTTAGAAGAATAGATGGAGATCATATTATCTATAGGTTGACTAGACTGCCTAGTTTGACGTTAAATTTGCACCCTTAAATAAAACTGCCTGGCGCAACTGGGCGAGAATTGCCAACGTTCAGCCAACACCCGATTCGAGGTATAAAATCAGGCATGCACACACCCATTATTTCGTCATTATTAGACACGGATGCCTACAAACTAAATATGCAGCAGGCGATCTTTCATCACTACCCTGATGTTGTTGCCACTGCTGAGTTCCATTGCCGTAGCGATGAAAGTCTTGTTACATTAAAAACTCGATTGGAATTTGAAATTCAATCACTTGCGAATCTGTCTTTTACAGAGAGTGATGTGACATTTCTTTCAACTCTTGGGCTTTATCAATCTGATTATCTTACATTTCTTTCAACGTTCTCACTCAGTGCGGACCATGTCACCGTGTCGATTGAAGACAAGCAACTTGCTATTCGTATCGAAGGTAAATGGCTCGATATCATCCTATGGGAAGTGCCATTACTGGCTATAATTTGCGAGTTACGTTGTCACGAAAAATACCCAGACACACACGCCACACATGCTGTTGAATTACTCAATAATAAGTTAAACATCCTCTCGGCGCACAGTGCCTTTTCCAATGCAGACAAAGCGTTTCAGTTTGTCGATTTTGGTACTCGTCGCCGCTTTTCGAAAGCGGTGCATCATGCCATCGTGGATCATCTGGTGCATCATTCGATCCACTTTGCTGGGACATCGAACCTTTTGTTGGCTGCAAAGCATGGTATTCCCGCCGTGGGTACGCAAGCCCATGAATGGTTCCAGGCACATCAACAACTGGCGGGCGATTTAGCCGATTCACAACAAATTGCACTTAACCGATGGTTACAGGAATACCCGACAAAACTCGGCATCGCACTCACTGATTGCATTAATATGGACGCTTTTCTTAAAGACTTCACGCCGTATTTGAGTCAACAGTTTTCGGGACTACGTCATGACAGTGGAGACCCGATTACTTGGGGTGAGAAAGCGATCGCGCATTATCAAGGTCTAGATATCAATCCGATGGAAAAAACGCTGATTTTTTCTGATGGACTGACCCTAGAAAAAGCGCTCGATATCCATCACCATTTCTCAGGCCGTATTAATACGTCGTTTGGGATCGGTACGCAGCTGACTTGTCACTTACCTGAAGTAGAAACACTTAACATTGTAATTAAGCTTGTCACTTGCAATGGTAAACCTGTTGCGAAAATTTCGGATGAGCCAGGAAAATCAATCTGTCGAGACAGCAATTATCTCAACGCATTGAAGAAAGCCTTCAATATTTAATTCCTCTCATTCGTAAAAAGGGCGCTGAGAACAGCGCCCTTTCTTTTTCATTCTTTTCACTTGAATCACATCAACCACCGTACTTTACTTTGATGGATGTTCCGCTCTACTCTCATTGACGTCTTAATATCGCTTCCATACCAAAATCAGTGTTCGTTAATGTCAGCGTATTTGAATCCAATTGAAATTCTGAATCTTGCTGACCACCTCGATAGATAAGAACAAGATGGTCATTCTCTAAAAAGTAGACGCCACGATGTGTAACTTGCTGCCCTTGTTTTCCAGATACTCTCACTGAAAACAAGAAATCAGGACGTAACATCAGTGCGAGCTTTTCGACTTGCTCATCAACATCTTTACCTTTAATCACTTCGCTAAACCATGCGCCGGACAAATTGTGTGGCAAAATTTTGGTGAACCGAGCACCTTTGAGCATCAATTGATTGTGATTAAGTTGGTATTCATGGTGTTGAGAATCACCGTATTCGTCGTTCAGTACTAATGTAGAATCATCAAGATCGTAAAAACCTTTAGCTTCTTCAACACTTCCATCGCTATTCAGTAACTTCACATTGAACTGGTAGTCTGAGCTGAATGTGATATTAATCGCTTTGTATTTTACGTCCGGATCCGTTCCCGTACCTTCTTGCTGATCGGGACTAAACCAGTACCAATCGCCAATCAACAATGGGAAGTCAAATTGAGTGAGGTCTTGTGCTTTGATTGGCATTGATACAGAGAGAATTACAATAAATAGACTGATGAACTTTGTCATTGGCTTCCCCTTCGCTTGATAGCATCACTTTAATTTTAGACACATATCACTATTAGGGGCTCATTTTGTTAACGTTTCCGTTACTTCTTCTATTGAAAAAGCGGGCATAAGCCCGCTTTTCGATTGGTTACTATGAGAATCACACTAACTGTTTAGTTTTTTTGCCAAATCAAGCGTAATTAAAGCGGCTTCATCGAGGTAAGCATCCGGCTCTTCATAATCTGTTGGTACATCGTCCAACGATTTGAATGGTGGTTTATCAAGTTCCACCTGACGCTCATTCAAACGAGAAAGGCGTTTGGTATCGGCATTTTCTTGTTCGATAACACGTGCTTTTTCATTGAGTGAAATAGCATTATCGTCCTTCAAAGCCTTATATTCTGCAATGTCGCTCAGAATATAGCCAAACTCAGTGTCCGTTTTAATGCGCTCTTGGTGTGCCTTGTCCAAATTAGAGAACAAGGAATTCAATTCACCAACCTTTTTATAAGCAGCAGGATTAATGCTATCCCACGGCAATGCGTTGTCTTCAACACTTTCACCGGTTTCTTCCGGATCAACCGCTGTTGGGAATGAAATATCAGGTACAACACCTAAGTGCTGCGTACTTCCACCATTAATGCGATAGAATTTTTGGATCGTGTATTGAACATGACCTAAAGGTTTATCGCCCAAGTCATAGATCTTCTGCAGCGTGCGATGTTGCTGAACGGTCCCTTTACCAAAGGATTGCTCACCAATAATCACTGCGCGACCGTAATCTTGAAGTGCAGCAGCAAAGATTTCTGAAGCAGAAGCTGAATAACGGTTAATCAACACTGTGACTGGGCCGTCATAATAAATCTTGCTATCACTATCGCCGTTTACTTTGACGCGACCATAGCTGTCACGAACCTGTACAACAGGACCACCCTTAATAAACAAACCTGTTAGTGCCGATGCTTCGCTAAGCGCACCGCCGCCATTATTTCTCAGATCAATAACAATACCGCTTACGTTATCTTTCTTCAGGTTTGCTATTTCTTTTTTGGTATCTTCAGCGAGACCAACATAAAAGCTCGGGACAGATATAACGCCGACTTTCGCGCTTCCCTGCTCAATCACTTCAGATTTAACAGCGCGGTCTTCAAGGCGAATTTTGTCTCGCACAAGAGTGACGTTGTAACTCTTGGCGTTAGCACCTTCAGGCAAGATTTGCAGCTCAACCTTGCTTCCCTTCGGCCCTTTGATCAGCTGAACAACATCATCTAATCGCCAGCCGATTACATCTATAATCTGCTCATCATCTTGAGCAACACCAATGATGCGATCACCAGGAGAAAGTTTTTTCGATTTCGATGCGGGTCCACCAGCAACAAGCGAACGAATAACAGTAAAGTCATCATCTACTTGCAGCACGGCGCCAATACCTTCAAGAGAGAGATTCATCTCTGATTGGAATTGTTCAGCGTTTCGTGGCGAAAGGTAACTGGTATGTGGATCAACCTCACGAGAGAAAGCATTCAGATAAACCTGAAAAACATCTTCACTCTTGGTTTGAATCAATCGTTTAAGTGCGCTGTTGTAGCGCTTTGACAAGGTTTCCTGAATTTCAGGCCACGCCTTACCGGCAAGCTTAAGGTTCAACGCGTCATTCTTAACACGCTTACGCCAAAGCTCATTCAATTCGTCAGTGTTTTTTGCCCATGGCTCTTCACTGCGATCAATCAACATCTCTTCTTCTGCATCAAACGTAATTTCGTTATCCAGCAAAGCAAGCGCGTACTGATAACGCTCAAAACGTTTTTTCAATGCAGTATTGAAAATGTCATAAGCTGCGGAAGTGTCGCCAGAGCGCAATTGATCATCGATGCTCGTACGCCATTTAGACATCGCATCCACTTCTACCTGAGTCAGGAAGAGGCGATTGAAGTCTAGCGTTTCAAGATAGCGATCGAACACGTTAGAAGAAAAATCGTCATTTAGCTGGAATTGCTTGTAATGCGACGTTTCAAAACTACTCGTTATCCGCACGCTGGCAGCTTTATGCTGAGGTTCTGAAACCAGAGTAGGCAGCTCAGCGGTGGCGTAATTAGCCTCTAAGGCTTGGGTGGACGCCACCAGCATTAAGCTGGCAGCAATCACGGAAAAGCGGAATCGACAGATCATGCGTCGAAGGATCTCCTTTACGAACTGAGGTGCTCCGCTTTTACTAGCATGGTCAGACCATTGCTCAAACGAACGCGAACCTCGTCCTTGTTAAGTTCTACAATCGTAGCGGGCATGTTGCCATTACCCATATTAACGTTTACGTCCTTACCTACGACAATGTCTTCAGCCTTGAGTTCACGACGTGGCTCAACTGGCTTCTTAACTAGCTTAGTATTTTTTGCCTTAGCTGGTCGAGAATTTGCTGGGTTAGCTGTTGATTTATTTGATTTTGGCGCTCTTTTCTCTTTCGAGCTGGCTTTTTTATCGCCATTTTTCGCTGCTTGCTCTTTACGACGCTCAGCTGCACGCGTTTTGCTTTCAGCTAACGCAGTTTGCGCGTGGTCAACGTGCTCTTGCTCAAGCTCACCACAATCGTTGCCGTCAAGATCAACACGAATAGCGCCGGCTTTTACGCCGTAAAGGTAACGCCAGGAAGATGTATATTGGCGAAGTGCCGCGCGAAGTTGAGTTTTACTGACTTTAGCATCATCAGCAAGACGTTCAGCCAAGTCTTGGAATATGCCTATTTTCAGTGGGCGGGCTTCACCTTCAAGGGTAAAGCATGCAGGGAAACGTTCAGCGATATAGGCAATAACTTGCTTGCTGTTGGCTAATTTTTCAGTGTTTTCCATTTTTCTTCCTGTCTCATTGCGCAACGGCGACAACAGAGATCGTGTACGAGTTAACAAATTTAGTGCTGCGTATTATAGATACCTGTGTCCGAAAAACCACAGAGAACCTTAAATTTAGAGGTGTTTTTGCAATTCATTGACCAATAAAGTGAGTCCGGTTTCATCATGGTGATCAAATCTTGCTATTTTTGGCGAATCTATGTCCAACACACCCAACAATTTTTCGCCTTTATACAAAGGTAAAACAATTTCTGAATTACTTTGTGCATCACAAGCGATATGCCCATCAAAAAGATGTACATCTGCAATTCGTTCAACACGTTTGTGACTGAACGCACTTCCGCAAACGCCTTTTTGGTAAGGAATACGCACACACGCCGTGTTGCCTTGGAATGGTCCTAGCACCAATTCCTCGCCATCATCCAGATAGAACCCAGCCCAGTTAATGTCATCTAATGACTGAAACAGGAGTGCACTAACGTTAGCAAGGTTAGCAATAAGGTTCGATTCATTCTCAATAAGAGACACAGCTTGGCGGGAAAGCAGCGCGTAAAATTCTGTTTTACTATCCATATGTGACTACATCCAGTTGGATCAAATTGGACCAAGTTAGATAAGATAAAGATTATTGAGCAAGGGTTCAATGTTGTCACGCTAAGATGGTGCGTTAATCCAGTTATCACTTGTGTGATTGAGTGTTCTCGAAAATATGAAGCCACTCAATTTGTCTCGACGCTATACCAATGTTTTATCAAAAATTACGTGTTCTTGAATAACAGATTGATTAAGATGCACATTTGCAGCATACATGTATACCAAAGCAGCCCATGGACAGGGTCTCGATATCAACACCGCAATATTTGCCGTGTTGGGTGATAAACTATACCCAATCTATGGGTAATTCGAACGACCTTAGGGGAATAAACCGCTATGCGCGTGCTTAAATGCACCTCCTGTGATCTGCTATTGCAAGAGATCCCTGTTCAGCGGGGTTTCAGTGCTCGTTGCCCAACCTGTGACTCTCGTGTCATTAAAAACTCCTCGCTTAGTCGGTCTGGAGAAGTGGCTATTGCATTCGCCGCACTTGCTCTGTTCTTCCCAGCGCAATTGTTCCCACTGCTTTCTATTAACTTGGTGGGTGTCCCACTATCCACAACGGTAACCAGTGGTGCCATTACCTTAATGGATTCCTTCCCTTTTGTTGGCCTGCTCGTCATCTTTTGTACAGCCTTTGCCCCATTGCTTTTTCTTGTTTCCATCTTAGGCGCAAACTTGGCTTTGTCTTTCCATCATGCCAAATCTCTTTTTGTGGCCACTTATTGCCTAAAAGTCATTAAACATTGGGTCATGATCGATGTGTTTCTCGTCAGCTTGGCGGTTGCCGGCTTCAAGGTGATTGAGATTGCGGAGATATCCGTAGGGCCAGCGTTGCTTAGCTTTGTGATGTTACAAGTGCTAGTCGCCTTTTTGTTGTCTCGCATCTCCCCAAAACGCTATTGGGATGCCTACAGTAGCAACAATGAAGCGTTGCAAGATTTTGAGATGAATAAACCTAGCAATCACGTTGGCAATCGCACGTTTAAAACTGAAACGCTGATCCGCTGCCAACATTGTGGGTTAACGCAAGAGAGCAATCATCAACATTGCTTCCGATGCAGTGCAAAGCTGGAATCTCGCGTTTTTCAAAGCGTCCAAAAAACGTGGGCATCTCTGCTTGCCGCCGTCATATTTATCTTTCCTGCTAACTTCTATCCTATTTCTATTCTGTTGAGTAACGGAAAACGGTTTGAAGACACCATTTTTTCAGGCGTAGCAGGTCTGATAAAGCAAGGAATGTATGGCATTGCCATTATCATTTTCACTGCCAGTATCATCGTGCCTGTCGCAAAGATAGTTGGCCTCCTATACATCTTAATTTGTATCCACCTCAAGGTGGCAATAGGTCGCAGGCAGCGAATGCAAATGTATCGTTTCGTCAAGTGGATTGGTAAATGGTCAATGATGGACCTCTGTGTTATTGCCATCATGGTTTCACTGATTGACCGTGGCAACCTACTTGATTTTACTCCTGGGCCTGGCGCCATCGCCTTTGGGCTGGTCGTGGTGTTAACCATGATTTCGGCTGAAAGCCTCGACTCTCGACTTATTTGGGACAAACATGAGCAACGTTGAAGATTCTCAAGTGACTGAACCACAATTGAAAAAAGATAAAAGCATTTCACCTCTGTGGATATTCACCGCCCTCGCCTTCATGCTTGCGGGCTGGCTTTTGTACAAATCGGTCAATGAAGCCGGTGAGCGTATCGAAATCCACTTTACTGATGCCCAAGGCATTGAGGCTGGAAGAACCACAATTCGCTATCAAGGCCTAGAAGTCGGGATCGTTAGAAAAGTGAGGCTCTCTGACGACCTAAAAAGCATTTCAGCTCAAGCTGACATCTACCCAGAAGCAACAAAAATCCTGCGTCAGAACACTGTTTTTTGGGTTGTTAGACCAAAAGCATCAATCACAGGCATTACGGGGCTAGATGCCCTTGTGACTGGCAACTACATTGCAGTTAAGCCAGGAATTGGTGAAGTGCGAACCACTTTTGTTGCCGCAGAAGAGCCTCCTGTTAATGCCTCTGGCGATGGTAATTTACACATTCAACTGCAAGCACCGGATTTGGGGTCATTAAATATTGGTTCAGGTATTTACTATAAAAAAATCCGAGTGGGCGAAGTGGTTGACTATCGTTTAACCTCTGATAATCAAGGTGTGACAGTGTCACTCAGTGTTCAGAAAGAATACGCCAAGCTAGTGACAAAAAGCACTAAATTCTGGAATGTCAGTGGTGTCAGCGCAGACATTGGCTTAGGTGGTATTGACGTTAACGTTGAAAACCTTGCATCAGTACTCGCTGGCGGTATTGCCTTTGACTCTCCCAAAAATGCTGAACCTGCCGTTCCTTTAGACGTTTTCACACTGTACAGCTCGATTAACGATACTGACCGTGGCCTTCCTATCACTATTGTTCTGCCCAAGAACCACGGGATAACCAACTCAAACTCCCCCATTCTTTACCAAGGCTTGGAGATTGGCCGCCTTAATGGCATCCATTTTAATGACAACTTCTCTGGCACTATCGCCAAGGCCAATATTAACCCTTCAATGGCATGGACATTAACAGCGGGCACTGCGTTTATTATCGATAAGCCAGAGCTGTCTTTGAGTGGTGTGAAACACCTAGCAAACCTAGTCACTGGAAACACATTATCGTTACAACCGGGCGAAGGTGAAGAAAGTCATGAGTTCACGGCAAAGACCAGCGTAAGCATGATCGCTAACGATCCTGGTGCACTCGTTCTGACACTGAGTTCTGACAATGTTTGGGGGCTAAAAACAGGCACCAAGCTGATTTATCGTGGTATTCAAGTAGGGTTCGTCAGCAACACACAACTGAACGCTGACGACGTTTCTCTCAGCCTTGTTGTTTATCCAGACTATGCACATCTCATAAAAAGCCATTCTCGCTTCTTTGTTTTAGGCGGTATTAACGGAAATGTGAGTGCCGAAGGGATTGAATTCAGTGTTCCAACCTTCGCTCAGATGGTGGACAAAACCATTAGCTTTACCAGCGAAGGGAATAGCAAAGCAAAAACTGAATATCTCTTGTTTGAATCAGAAATTCTTGCTCGTAACGCCAAAGAAGCACTTCGAGGATTCAAGCGAATAACACTGACGGCAAACAAATTGCCGTCAGTGTCTGAAGGTAGCCCGGTGATGTACAAAAACTTCACCGTGGGAAAGGTTGAGCGTTTTGAATTGGCACAAGATAAAGTGAAAGTCTCGCTACAGATCGACAACCGTTACCATCATCTGATCACACCACACACTGTGTTTTGGAATCATTCAGGTGTGGACATCAAAGCAGGACTCTCCGGTGTTGAGATTGACACTGGTTCGCTTAAATCTATCGTCGCGGGCGGGATCTCTTTTGGTGACATCAAAGGTATCGACAACAAAACCGGTACCCATTGGAAGTTATATAACAGCTTTACCGCCGCTCAAAATTACGGATTAAAACTCACATTCACCGCTGACGATGCCAGCGGTCTCTCATCAGGAAGTAAGATACGCTACCAAGGTGTTGATGTTGGTGAAGTTAACAAGCTATCTCCTGCGTTTAAAGATGGTGGTGTCATTGTAAATGCGACAATCTATCCAGAGTTTTCAGAGCAGTTAGCACGCGCAACCAGCTACTTTTGGGTTGCTCAACCAACACTTAGCTTAACGAAAACAGAGAATCTTGATTCATTGTTTGGTGCTTACATTTCTGTCGTGCCTGGTAAAGGTGCGAAGCGTGAGTCCTTCCAGCTTCACAAAGCTGCCGAATATGCGGGCGGGTTGACGCTCATTTTGGAAAGCGAAAATCGCGATTCCGTTAATGTTGGTACCCCCATATTGTTTCGTGACTTCGAAGTCGGCGCAGTCACTGATGTGAGTTTGGGTCGCTTTGCCGACCGTGTCTTAATTGAAGTGAAGATCAGTGATGACTATAAACACCTAATAAGGAACAACACGGTTTTCTGGAACCAATCCGGTGTCGACGTTTCCATTGGTCTGACTGGCGCGACGGTTCGAAGTGGTACCCTAGAAAGTATTATAAAAGGCGGAATATCCTTCGCTACACCGGAAGGTGACAAACTGGCGAAACCCGCAAGATCCGATCAGCACTTCCTTCTTAACAAGCAACCAAAAGAAGAATGGACATCTTGGCGAACCGCTATCCCTTATTTCTAATTATCGACTAATAAATACGGGCATAAAGGCGTGGACTCCCTTGGATTCGCGCCTTTTTCTTTAACAGCAAGCGCTTCGTCTGGCGTCTCAGCCGCTTTCCTTTTACACTTCGCAGTTCAGAAATTCCAACGAGAGACCGCTCCGGTGCATCCAAATATCGACATGCCAGCATTGTTCTTGAACCAGATAGAGCAAATCCTGCCTTCCCATCTTTCCATGACGGACTTTGTTGACGCCTGTAAGCGCCCTTTGCGCCGAAGCATTCGCGTCAACACCCTTAAAACGTCGATCGAAGATTTCCAACGACGCGCGTCAGAGAAAGGCTGGACCCTCACTCCGGTTCCATGGTGTGATAACGGCTTCTGGATCGACCAGGATGAGAACGATACGGTTCCTCTCGGCAATACTGCCGAGCACATGGCAGGGCTTTTCTATATTCAGGAAGCAAGCTCGATGCTGCCTGTGACAGCCCTGTTTGAAAATGGGCTCCCACTGGAACGCGTTCTTGATATGGCTGCTGCGCCAGGGTCTAAAACAACACAGATCGCTGCTGAGATGAACAATAACGGCTTGCTCGTTGCCAACGAGTATTCAGCAAGTCGTGTGAAAGTCCTTCACGCCAACCTGTTGCGCTGTGGTGTGCACAATGCAGCGCTCACAAAATACGATGGACGCGTGTTCGGGGAATGGCTACCAGAGACCTTTGACGCCATTTTACTTGATGCCCCCTGCTCAGGCGAAGGGACTATCCGTAAAGATGCTGATGCATTTGCGAACTGGAGCTTAGAAGCGGTTAACGACATTGCGAATACGCAAAAAGATCTGATTGTCAGTGCATTCCATGCCCTGAAGCCCGGCGGCACGATGGTTTACTCCACGTGTACCCTGAGCCACGAAGAAAACCAGCATGTCTGTTACTTCCTCAAAGAAACCTTTGGTGATGCGGTTGAGTTTGAGCCACTAAACACTTTGTTTGATGGCGCAGACGCGGCTTGCACAAAAGAAGGTTTCTTGCACGTCTTCCCTCAGATCTTTGACAGTGAAGGCTTCTTCGTGGCGCGCTTGAAAAAGACCACGAGTGTTGGCAGCGAAATGATCAAAAAACGCCCTCGCAAGTTCCCATTCCTAAAAGCCAAGCCAAATGACGCAGATGCAGTGTGTGTAGCGCTGAAAGAAACATTGGGGTTAGATGCCCCCATCTCTTCCAACGTTTGGCTTCGCGATAAAGAAGTGTGGATATTCCCAGCGGCGATTGAAGCTTTGCTTCCTGAAATTAAATTCGACCGTATTGGCTTGAAACTCGCAGAGTCACATAAAAACGGATTCCGCTGGCAGCATGAAACCATCATGGCGCTGGCTAATGGCTCAGAACCGTCCTGCGTTGAACTAACAGCACAAGATGCTAAAGAATGGTATATGGGAAGAGATATCCGTCCAAGTGACGGCGTTGGGAAAGGTGAAGTGATTGTATGCTATCGAAACCAGCCAATTGGTATTGGTAAATGGGTAGGCAATCGCATCAAAAATGGCCTTCCTAGAGAGCTAGTTAGAGACATTAATCTTTTTATCGACTAGTTGATTGCAAAAGTCTCAATGATGAAACGGCACGACAGCCTTGCACAGACTAAATTTTGAAGTGTTATTAATCTCCATTAAAACCAGTTAGCGCAAGGCTCTAACGAGCCATTCCCCTAAGTCCGGAACAGGAATCGTTCCGGACTCTTTTTATCTCACGGTTCTCGTCTTTTTCAGACATACCTCATCCGCGTAAAGTCACAAACACACAGGCACAAAAAAAGCCGCCGAAGCAGCTTTTTCTAGTATCAATATCGTCTAACAAAAATCATTTGGTGAGGTGAATCCCATCTTGTTCAATGCGAATTCGACGCTCTTTGTAAAGGCTACCAATGGTTTTCTTAAACGTCGCTTTACTGGTGCGGAACAACTCAAAGATCTCGTCAGGGCTGCTCTTATCATTGACTGGCAAGAATCCGCCTTTTAGCTCTAACGTGTGCAGCACTTTCTCAGAAAGGTCATCCAGCTTACCGCGACCAAGCTTTTGCAGAGACAGGTCGATTTTACCGTCTTCACGCATTTGCTTCACATACGCTCTCAAGCTCTTACCGACGAACAATTTACCAAACACTTCCGATTTAAACAGTAAACCTGAATGTGCATCGTTGATGGCGCACTTGTAACCCAGATCAGTTTCTTCCACGATGGTGACATGAACCTGTTCGCCTTTCTCGTAGCGAGCTGGCGTTTTATCGAGAAACTTATTGAACTTGGTCGTACCAACAATACGGCCTGATGCGTTATCCATGTACAAAAACACCAAATATGATCGGCCTTCCTGCAAAGGAATACGCTGCTCGCTAAATGGGACCAACAGATCTTTCGGCAGCCCCCAATTGAGAAACGCGCCCACAGGCGTTGTGCTGATGCAATTTAGCTTCGCAAACTGCCCCACATGAGCCAGCGGCTTTTCGGTCGTCGCAATGATTTCATCTTGTGAATCAAAATAAATGAATACCTCAATTTCATCGCCAAGTCGTGTGCCTTTCGGGACGTATCGCTTAGGCAGCAAGATATTGCCGAAGTCCTCGCCACCATCGACAAACACGCCGAAATCAACTTCTTTAACAACAGTAAGAGTGTTCAACTGACCAATTTTAATCATCGAGGTTTTGCTCATTCATTTTGACTATCGCGCAGTATACGAGATTTATGCGAGCGACGGTTGTAGTAATTTGAATCCACATGCTGATTGATTCTTTATTGGGCGGTTTTACGGTGATTTATCTGTCCGACCAGCATCAAGATGCGAATTTTTAAACACAAAAAGACTGCTAACAAGAAAATAAAACAACTGTTGCTTTCCAAAACGACAAACGCCACGACAAGCGGTGGCGATTGTCGTGGCGTCTAAATGCAGCAAGTAAGCTTGGTTACTGGTAAACCAACTCCACATTGGCCGCTTCTGCAAGCTCAATGATCGAAGTATCCGTCTCTTGAGTGAGCACTTGAATCGGCTTCTCTGCCAATTGCGTTTTACGAATGGTATCTAAAATCAAACTGCGTATGGCTTCATTGTTTTTATTGAATGCATGAGGCAAAGAGGTGTCTGAAAAATCCACACCTAAAGTGAATGCAGCCAAATTGTCGACGTCGACGACGAAGCCGTCGAAATACGCCAAAAGGGGCTCGGCAAGCACAGCATTGGAAGGTAGTTGGCAAGCCACCAGCACTTTCAAGCCATTCGCGCCACGACATAGTCCCTGCTCTGCCAATAAATCAATAATGGTTGCCGCTTCGCTCGACGTACGAACAAAAGGAACAACAATTTCTACAGGTAGGTTTTTATCGCGAATGGCACTTTTAAGCACATCGCACTCCAACACGAAACCCGGTTTTCCAACCGCACTGGCAAAGCGAGAAACACCGCGTAACCCCATTGCAGGGTTTGCTTCCCTCGGCTCAGACTCGCCGCCTTTAAGGTCACGTAAAGCCAACGTGCTTTGCTCATTAAGCATGACACGGAGTGGGCGGTCAGGATTACACTGATACGTTTTATCAAGCAAGGCTACCAGGGTTTCAACAGCTTGGGATTTATCGTCCAACGAAGCAGGATGCACGCCAACAGCATTGTTGAAAAGTGGCCCTAATGCCACCAAGCCAATTGCCTGTTCGGGATTATCAAGTTGAGCGGGAGATTTAAGAACGTAAGAATAAGTCAAATCCATTTGAGACATAGTGCACCAATACTGCCTTGTAAAAATCAACGTGCCATAACGGCATAAAATAGATAGCGAACGTTTGACAGCGTATTTTTGCAACCGCCTGATTTTCGAACGTCTAATACAAAACATACCCAGACTACTGAGACGTTACAAGTGAAAAAACAAAATTGTCTTTTGTTTTACATGTTAGCGAAAGCCACAGCACAAGTTACCTGCAGATTTCCTCTGAATAGGCGAAATCTGCGGCAATAAGCAGAATAAATCGCTGAAACATAAACTCCTTGCTTTTCTAAGTACAAAATTTTGATATCTTACTGGCTTCGCAACAACGATGAAGTAAGGAAGGCAGTTTCCATGCCGATTAAAACCGACGAACTAAGAACACAACCTGTTGACACTTTGCCAACGCCAGCAGAAGTGGAAGCGGCTTCCCCACTTTCTGATACTGTTGCACTGCATATCGCGGAAGCGCGTCAACAAGCAGAAGAAATTTTAGCAGGACGCGATAACCGCCTGCTCGTCGTGGTAGGTCCATGTTCGATTCACGACCCCGATGCTGGGCTTGATTACGCAAAACGCTTGAAAGCATTTGCAGACACCCATCGCGACACGCTTCATATCATCATGCGTACCTATTTTGAAAAGCCACGCACCGTTGTTGGCTGGAAAGGCATGATCAATGATCCTCGCTTAGATGGCAGTTGTAACCTACGTGAAGGCCTATTCAAGGCGCGTAAGTTCTTACTGGATGTTAATACGTTAGGCATGCCGACAGCCACTGAGTTTCTTGACATGATCACCGGTCAATACATTGCCGACTTGGTCTCTTGGGGGGCGATTGGTGCACGTACCACTGAATCGCAAATCCACCGAGAAATGGCATCAGCACTGTCTTGCCCTGTTGGCTTTAAGAATGGCACTGACGGCAATATCAAAATCGCCATTGACGCAATCCGTTCAAGCCAAACCTCTCACTTGTTCTGCTCGCCTGACAAGCAAGGTGTCATGACTATCTATCGCACCAGCGGTAATCCTTACGGTCACGTTATTCTGCGTGGTGGTCATCAACCCAATTATCACCGTCAAGATGTGGTAAGTGCTGCTGATGATCTTAATACGTTCGATTTAGTACCGCGATTGGTCGTTGACTTCAGCCATGCAAACTGCGAAAAACAACACAAACGCCAGATCGATGTTGCAGCCGATATTTGTCAGCAGATTGTTGATGGTGACACGCACATCGCAGGGATCATGGCAGAAAGCTTTATCGAAGAAGGTAATCAAGCTGTCGATAAAGACAAGATTGATAGCCTAACTTATGGTCAGTCGATTACTGACCCATGCTTAAGCTGGGACGATACAACAACAATGCTGCAAATGCTGTCGGATGCGGTTGCCAAGCGCAATAGTTAACACCCAGCAATGCAGAATCGTCACTTTTTTATTCATTAGATAAACATCAGGAACACACTATGCCTGCTTTTGATATCGTCTCGGAGATTGACAACGTTGAGCTTAAAAACGCGGTAGACAACGCTAAACGCGAGCTTTTAACCCGTTTTGACTTTCGTAATGTGGACGCAAGTTTTGAACTCAACAAAGAAGTCGTCAAGGTTTCTGCAGAATCCGATTTTCAAGTGAATCAGATGATGGACATTCTTCGTGGCAACCTCGCTAAACGAGGCGTCGATGCCCGTGCGATGGAACCAAAAGACATGATTCACTCAGGAAAAACCTTTTTCAGCGATGTACATTTTAAAAACGGCATTGAAGCCTTAATCGCGAAGAAGCTCGTTAAGTTGATCAAAGACGCCAAGATTAAAGTGCAAACTCAAATCCAGGGCGATCAACTTCGTGTCACCGGAAAGAATCGTGATGATCTACAAGCTGTCATGAAATTGGTTCGCGAAGCGGATATGGGTCAACCATTCCAGTTCGATAACTTCCGCGACTAATCCCGCTTTCTTGCTGAATTGAGAAGCCATTTACTAATCGAGTGAATGGCTTTTTTGTTTTTTTAAACCTGTTCTAGGAAAAAACCAATGACTAACATCGTTTATATTGCCACAAGCTTGGATGGCTACATTGCCGACAAAAACGGCGGTATTGAATGGCTTCACAGCATTCCTAATCCTGAGGGCTTGGATTTTGGGTGGGCTGAGTTCATGCAAAGTGTTGATGCATTGGTGATGGGCAGAAATACTTTCGAAACCGTCTGTGGATTTGGTATTGACTGGCCCTACTCCAAGCCCGTTTTCGTCATAAGTCATACCCTCAAGTGCATTCCCAAAGCCTACGAAGACAAAGTGTTTCTTGTATCTGGAGATATCAAAGAGATTGTCACCAATCTCAACGAGCAAGGCTATAAAACGCTTTACATCGACGGCGGTAAAACCGTTCAGAGTTTTGTAGAACAAGATCTGATTGACGAACTAATTGTTACTCAAATCCCTACGTTACTCGGTGGCGGCGCACCACTGTTTGGTCTGCTTGAGCAACCTCAACAATATACGTTGGTAAAAAGCGAAGTGTTGTTGAACGCCATGGTGAAAAATCACTATCGCCGCGTGCGTTAATCAAACACCTAAAATTAAGCGAATTCGATTTGACGAGTTCGCTTTTTCAACATTACATCAGAGTAAATTGCTTCACATCCGCTTGCCTACTCAATCTCAGATGCGGCTACTTAACATCGACAATACGGCTCGCTTTTTTGTACTTAACCCGCCATCCATTCCACGAAGGTAACTCCCACCGCTTTGGCCCATCCTTTCGATTACCTTTAACATAGTGAACAACGACCATGCGTTTTGACCTAGCGTATTCGACGTCGAGCCTTAGTTCAGCCAAGGTGACCTGTAACGGGTATGTCCGAACAAAGTCGTCAAACTCCCAGGATGGAATGCCATCAAACTGAATGTCGCTTGGGTCGATCAAGTCCATGTCATCAACTGTTTCAACACCAAGCTCAGAAAGCGTCTGCTCGAGCCAAACCAAGACATCAACTGCCGGCTGTGGTTTTTCAGCAACCAAGGTTTGGAATAAATTCCAGTAAGTGATCTGATGGGATAGGTGCTCGCCAACACCATTCATCAATTCGCCGTCTAGAATCTGCTTGGCTATCGCGAGAAGTAAACTCGCGCCCTCGGCTTCACGTTCACATTGTTCGATGATTCTCCCCGCATATACGCGCTGAACCACATCAAACACTTTGCCCGCTTTTTCAATCTGCTCGGCTATTTCCAGCTCGCCCAAGTCGGCATGCGCAAGCCATAAAAAGGGCAACGGAGCCATACAGGTGGCGTACGATGTGGTTTGCTTTGCGCCTCGGCCAGCTAAGTGGAACTGATCAAATACAAGCGCCGCTTGCGGCTCTGCAAGGAAATCACTATCACGGCTGAGTACCACTACTTCACTGTCACCATTTCCAAACGCCTGTTGACGCTTCTCTCGCCTTACAAAGGCAAGCTCTGGTGCAATGTCGATGACATTGCGCAAGAAGTTTTCTCGCTGAAATCGACTGGCAGCATCCCATTGCGGCAACACCATGGCCTCTCTCAAAGACGCAGATAAACGTCTTGCTTCATCACGTGCAAGCAGATCCACATCAATGTCTTCTGACTGCTCACCGCGTAGCACAGCGATAGAAGTGACAACGTCACACTGATGCGTATTCCATGCCTTGTCGTTCTCTAACGCCATTTCACCGGGTAGACGCTTCCAAACGGTCATTGGCGTTTGCAGTATGGCGGCCAAATCACACATAGCCTCTTTGTTCGGCCTAGACGTCATACCGGATATCAAGTGGGCAAACAGAGAATCAATCGGGAGCGGATAAAGCAATTTACCATGCTCGGTCACTACGCCATTGTTATCAATTGCCCCCATAGCAATGAGTCTTGTGCGTGCGGATAGCAGAGACTTGTCGGGTAAAGGAGAAAGAAACACGAGTTGGTCTAATGTAAAACCACTACACGCTGCAGCAAGCATGGTTTCAATCAAATCTTCGCGTTCAAGCTCTGGCGGTGTAAAAGCTTCAAGCGGCGCATGTTGACCATAAAGTCGTTCACAATACCCTGCTGCTATTCGCCCAGCACGCCCTGCCCGCTGCTTGGCGCTCGCCTTGGAGATAGTGTGGAGCGCCAACGCTGTTCGACCATTGCGTTGATGGGTGCGCCTTTCCATTCCCGTATCAATAACTGTCACGATGCCAGGAATGGTTAATGAGGTTTCCGCTACATTGGTCGCCAACACAATACGTTGATTGTCGCTTTGGTTCAGTGCGTGTTTTCGATCAAGATCGGACACCGATGCATGAAGTGGAATAACATCAGCGCCGAGTCCACTCAACGCCGAACGGCACAGATTAATTTCCTTTTTCCCTGGCAGAAACACCAGTAAATCACCGCCGCGTTCCAACGCACGCTCAACCACAGGCTTTAGTCGTGATTCTATGTGCTTGCCCGATGGCATCACTTGACTGTCTGAGGCATGATAAGAAACCGTGACACCGTAACTCTTAGCGTCCGCTTTAAGTATCTCCGCATGAAAATATTGGCTAAGTTTGTCACTGTCTAACGTAGCAGACGTGATGATCAATCGGTGCTTGTTCAGTTTATTTAGTAGCGCTGCCAGCAAATCGGTTTCTGCACGTCGTTCGTGGAATTCATCAATCATCACCACATCAAACTTAGAAAGCTTATCTTCACTGAACCAACGAAGCACAACGCCTGGGGTCGCAAACACAATCTGAGTGTCATCACTAAAACGATAATCAAACTTGATGGCATACCCGACTTGCTCACCAATCTTTGCGCCTATACTTTCTGCGACAAAGCCCGTCAGTGATGTACAAGCCACACGACGAGGCTCAATCACAAGCACTCGACCAAGTTTCGATGCCCAAACAGGCAAGCGCGTGGACTTACCTGTTCCGGTGTCTGATTGAATAATCACATTGCGCTTGGCTAACGCGATTTCGACAGATGCTTGAATAGCGTCAATGGGTAGCTGAAGGGTTGATTTGATCATGGATTCATTGTGTAGGCGTTTGAATTTCAATGCGCCTAGTGTACCTCAGAACAGTGCCCAAACAGCGCCAAACGTTTCTTGATTTTCTATACACAACGAGATGAGTGGATATCCACCCGAGTTGTTTGTAGCAGGTCACTGTTTAAGGTTCAGGTGGTCGCTTTGTTTAAAATGATCTTGAACGTGCAAGGTCAACACCACTACACTGCTTAAACGGGAAGTAAATTCCCGTTTCTCTAAACACTTACCCTATTTTAATCATGTCTTCTGAAAGAATTGAGTTGTCTTCTTCATGCATAATCAAAAACGTCCACTCTACATTCCATACGCTGGCCCAGCGTTGCTTGAAACGCCGCTGCTTAACAAAGGCAGTGCGTTCTCTGTTGAAGAGCGGATGTTCTTCAATCTGGAAGGCCTACTTCCAGAAGCTATTGAGTCAATAGAAGAACAGGCAGAACGTGCCTACAAACAATATCAGCGTTTCGAAAACGATATGGATAAGCACATTTATTTGCGCAATATCCAAGATACTAACGAAACCCTGTTTTATCGCTTAGTGAATAGCCATATCAGCGAAATGATGCCGATAATCTACACCCCGACTGTCGGTGCAGCCTGTGAAAATTTCTCTGAAATTTATCGTCGTGGCCGTGGCTTGTTTATCTCTTACCCGAACCGCTACCGCATTGACGACATGCTTAACAATGCTTCTCGCCACAACGTTAAAGTTATCGTGGTGACTGACGGTGAACGTATTCTTGGTCTGGGTGACCAAGGTATCGGTGGCATGGGTATTCCTATTGGCAAGCTTTCGCTTTATACCGCATGTGGTGGTATCAGCCCCGCTTATACATTGCCAATCGTATTGGATGTGGGTACCAATAACCCACAGCGATTGTCTGACCCTATGTACATGGGTTGGAGGCATACGCGTATCACAGGCCAAGATTACGATGATTTTATCGAAGAATTCATCCAAGCCGTTCAGCATCGCTGGCCAGATGCACTGATCCAGTTTGAGGATTTCGCACAAAAGAACGCAATGCCAATCCTTGAGCGCTACAAAGATCGCGTCTGCTGTTTTAATGACGACATTCAAGGTACCGCTGCTGTTACCGTGGGATCTTTGATTGCCGCCTGTAAAGCTGCAGGCACCAAGCTATCCGACCAACGTATCACCTTCCTTGGTGCGGGCTCTGCTGGCTGTGGTATCGCTGAAGCAATTATTGCCCAAATGGTTTCCGAAGGGATCAGCGACAAAGAAGCGCGACAACACGTCTTCATGGTTGATCGCTGGGGTCTATTGATTGATGCCATGCCAAACCTGCTCGACTTCCAACAGAAGTTGGTTCAGAAATCGTCAGCAATTAAGAATTGGGAACTCGCTGACCAAAACATCTCCCTGTTAGACGTGGTGAAGAATGCTAAGCCTACGGTCTTGATTGGTGTCTCTGGTGCACCAGGCTTGTTCAGCGAAGATGTGATAAAAGCGATGCATGAACATTGCGAACGCCCGATTGTATTTCCACTGTCAAATCCAACAAGCCGCGTGGAAGCCACGCCGTTTGATATTCTGCGTTGGACCAACGGCGAAGCATTAGTGGCGACGGGAAGCCCGTTTGATCCCGTTGTTCTGGATGGCGGTAAAACCTATACCATCGCGCAGTGTAACAACAGCTACATCTTCCCTGGCATTGGTCTCGGTGTGCTGGCAACAGACGCGAAACGCGTGACTGATGGCATGTTGATGGAATCAAGCCGCGCATTGGCCGAATGTTCTCCGTTAGCAAAATATGGTCGAGGCCCACTGCTACCGCCTCTAGAAGAGATTCAGTCGGTATCGCGATACATTGCTCTCGCTGTGGCAAAGAAAGCCATTGAAGACGGTGTTGCGCTGGAACTGACCGACGACGTGTTACAAGAACGCATTGATGCGATCTTCTGGGAACCGAAGTACCGTCAGTACAAACGCACGTCGTTCTAACGCTGAATCATTAAATAATTTGAACAAGAACCGCCGTTTTCCGTAATGAAACGGCGGTTCTTTTTGTTTTTTTTCATTTTTTAGTTTAACCTTCTGGTTCCTCACTGGTTTTAGTACCTTTCTAATTGTGATGTCATTTCGAAAAGCGTCGACTGCTGTCTTTATTCTTTTTATTATCTCGCTACTCAGTATTGCGGCGATGGATCTCTGGGTCTCTTATCAAGCAAAAGATCGCATTTACGATTCGATCGCTGAAACGCCTGCTCGTCATGTTGGCTTGGTATTGGGCACCAGCAAATACATTGGAAAGACCCTTAACCCTTTTTATACCTACCGAATAGAAGCGGCTCAACGCCTTTATCTGAACAACAAAGTCGATGTATTGCTGCTCAGTGGTGACAACGCGCATCGCTCTTATAACGAACCATGGACGATGAAAAGAGATATGCTAAAAGCAGGTATTCCTGATGACCGTATCTTTCTTGATTACGCAGGATTTAGAACGCTTGATTCCATCGTACGAGCCAAAAAAGTCTTTGATGCAGACGAATTCACGCTAGTCACTCAAGCATTTCACTGTGAACGCGCCCTCTTCATTGCAGACTATTACGAAATTGATGCTATTTGTCTGGCCGTGCCAAGTCCAAAAGGGCTGGCGGGTTTGAAAATACGCGCTCGTGAAATACTTGCACGAGTAAAAGCCGTGCTGGATATCTATGTTCTAAACGAGCAGCCCAAATTCCTCGGACCCAAAGAAACCATCCCGACCGAAACACTTTCTCTTCCTGAGTAACACTCTGTCACACCCTCTCAAATCTGGTGGGTGGAAACCTACCCATTTAAAATTCACGCCATCCCAGTTTTAAACATTCAAGCAACATCTTGTTAATGATGTGGTTTAGCGCTCTCTACGAAATCATTTAGGTAGGCAATAATGCAGTTGAATTCAATTCAAACAATAAAAACCACCCTACATATTCTTAGAGGAAGTCGATATGACAGCATTAACCCTTGCTTTCAAAGATTGGCTGTTTAACAAAAATAGCCTAATTCTTATAGCCAACGTTGCACTGTTCACCCTTATGATGACCTTCCTTCCTTTCGAGAAGGACGTTGTCGTCGGTCTAAGCCTGCTTGTTTTCATCGCCGTACTTTGGCTTACCGAAGCGCTAAACGTCAGTATTACTGCGCTGCTTGTTCCGGTACTTGCCGTCGGTTTAGGGGTCTTTAACACCTCTACAGCGCTGTCAAATTTTTCCAATCCCATTATCTTTCTCTTTCTGGGTGGCTTTGCGCTAGCGGCTGCGCTTCATACCCAAAAACTTGATCAGGCCATTGCCGACAAAGTGCTGGTCATTGCCAAAGGCAAAATGAGCGTTGCTGTGATGATGTTGTTTGGTGTTACTGCTGGCCTTTCAATGTGGATATCAAACACAGCAACAACGGCAATGATGCTGCCATTGGTTCTTGGCGTACTCAGCAAGGTCAATGCAAAATCTGACCGTGGTACCTACGTGTTTGTACTTCTAGGTATCGCATATTGCGCGAGCATTGGTGGTATCGCGACAATTGTTGGTAGCCCTCCCAACGCCATTGCAGCGGCAGAAGTTAACTTAAACTTTATAGAGTGGATGAAACTAGGCCTGCCAATTACCGTCACGTTGTTACCGATCACCATTGCCGTTCTTTATTTCTTGACCAAGCCCAATTTGAACCACACCTTCGAACTGGATCACAAGCCTATTGAGTGGACCAATGCGCGTCGTCTTACTCTGGCTATTTTTGCACTGACGGTGTTCTGTTGGATCTTCAGTAAGCCAATCAACCAAATGCTGGGTGGCTTAAGTAAATTTGATTCCCTTGTCGCTATCTCTGCCATTATCCTTCTTGGCGCATCACGCGTGGTTAACTGGAAAGATATCGAGAAAACAACAGACTGGGGTGTATTACTGCTGTTTGGTGGTGGCTTGTGTTTGAGCAATGTGTTGAAAGCGACCGGGACCAGTGTGTTCTTGGCCGAATCGCTAAGCAGCTTCCTTTCATCAGCAGGCATCTTCTTTACCTTGCTGGCTGTTGTGGCGTTTGTCGTGTTTCTGACGGAATTTGCCAGTAACACCGCGAGTGCTGCTCTTCTCGTACCTGTATTCGCCACGGTTGCTGAAGCACTTGGGGTTTCACCCGTAATTCTGTCGGCATTGATTGCCATTGCAGCCTCCTGTGCCTTTATGTTGCCTGTCGCCACGCCGCCAAATGCCATTGTTTTCGCATCAGGTCACATCAAACAATCAGAGATGATGCGTGCAGGAATTTACTTGAATGTGGTTGCCATTACTGTTCTCGCAATATTTGCTTGGTTGTTTTGGTAACAGAGCCTCGCTTTCAAGGCGCAATCAACACGTAAACCATGTGGCCTTCGGGCCACTTTTGGTTTCAGTATCCTTGCTCAGGAATATGTCGCTATTGTTCACAGCGCACAGCACGCTATTTGTTTCAACAATATAACAGCGGTACACTGGCAACAGTTAAAACAAAACAAGAGACTCTCATGCCATTTGCCGAAATTACTGGCTGGGGAAAATGCTTACCTCAGGCAGAACTCACCAACAACGACATAAGCACCATCATTGACACTTCAGACGAATGGATTTCTTCTCGAACCGGTATCAGTGCTCGCCGCATCAGCCACGTCAACACATCAGACATGGCAACAATTGCCGCAAAACATGCGCTGGCAACGGCGGGGGTTGAAGGTGCTGATGTTGATCTCATCATTGTCGCCACTTGCTCTCCAGATACGCTAATTCCGAACATTGCCTCGAAAGTACAACTTGAAATTGGCGCTAAGAAAGCGGCTGCGTTCGATTTAAACGCAGCGTGTACCGGATTTTTGTATGCGCTTGAAACAGCGACGAGAATGATTCAGGCTGGCGCGTATCAACATGCCGTCGTTATTGGTGCGGAGCGCTTGAGCTGGTATCTCGATTGGAGCAAACGTGATACTGCCGTTTTGTTTGGTGATGGCGCAGGCGCCGTTGTGCTGAGTAAAACAGATAAAGAAGTAGGATTACTCGAAGCCCAACTTGGCTGTGATTCCGAAGGAAGAGATGTGCTCGCTATCCCTGCATTTGGCACCGCCATGCAGCGCTTTGAAGAAGACAGCGGCTATTTCAGCTTTAACTTCGTTGGCCGTGAAATTTTCAGACGTGCCGTAAAAGGCATGGGGGCTGCTGCAAGTGCCGTTCTCGGACGCGCTAATGCAACGGAAAGTGATATTGACTTGGTGATCCCACATCAAGCTAACAAGCGCATTATCGAAGCACTTTGCGATCACGCAAAGATCCCGTTGGATAAAGCGTTTATTAATATCCACAAGTATGGCAATACTTCGGCTGCAACCATTCCAATCGCGTTGTGTGAAGCCGTTGAAGAAGGCCGAGTGACACCAAACAGCACATTGTTGATGGCAGCATTTGGTGCAGGCCTGACTTGGGGTGCGGGCGTGATACGTTGGGGTGATCGCACTTCGCCAATTAACGTGTCGGACGCCGCACTTCCTGAGCCAGAAACATCGGCTCTGGGCTTGCTAGAAAATGCGGTTAAACACTGCAAAGCAAACGCCGAAAAAACACAGCTGTAAACTGCGCACCGCATAGAAACAAAAATGAAATTTGAAAAAAGCAGCTTATCAACGCTGCTTTTTTTTGTTTAAACCGTCATCAGTGTTTCAGCAAACACTTCCACCCGATTTCTTCCGAGTTGTTTGGCTCGATAAAGAGCGTCATCAGCATCTGCGATCATTGCAGCGATACTGGCTTCGCGCATCGATGACACACCAATACTGCATGTTAGCAATTCGCCATGAGACCATGCTGTAGACTCAAACGCGGATCGAATTCTTTCGGCTAAGAACGATGCTTGAGCTAAGTTACGCTTAGGACAGAAAATCACAAACTCTTCTCCCCCCCAACGGACAATGACATCGCTAGTGCTTGCTGATTCTCGCATGATTTTCGCCGTACTCACGAGTAGTTTGTCACCCATGTCATGACCGTAGGTGTCATTGACATACTTAAAGTGGTCAATGTCCAAACACAACACCGTGCAGCTTCTATCGTCCATCGAAGTAATATGTTTTTCGAGTTCCTGATAGATACCCAAGCGATTTCTCAACCCTGTGAGTGCATCAGTATTGGCAAGCACAGACAAGGTTTCACTTTTTTGCTTTAACGCCAAGTTAATCACTTTCAAACGGTCTGCTCGTGAACGCTCCAGATTATAGATACGCCGGCTTTGCGTGTATTTAACCGTCAATAGCGTCATGATAGTGGCAAGCCAAACAAACGTTATTCCACGAAAAAGCTGAGACTCTGAGAGCATCAGTCCCTCAAAGCGAATACCTCTGATAACAAGCTCATGCTCACCCAATATTGGCGCACTACCCGTTGCTATCTCTATCAATGAGACATTACTCAATTCTGGCCCAGCATGCTCCAGCGGTATATCTAGATCAGAGATCCACCAAGAGATAACCTGAAACGCTTTTAAAGGCAGCACGTACTCAGACATCGATCCACTCGGGTTGTATTCAAGCCCATTAAATTTCAGCGAAACAGGGTCATCAATACGAGAGTATGCCGAATTGAAGTTTCTCAGATACACGCGTAAGCGCTGATTCGGCTCAGGCGTATCGTAAGCAGCCTCAATGACCATAGAATGATAGTGCGTTAAATCAATCCCGTTTGCAGCATACGCGCTTAAACTGATCGCCACTTCACAGAAGGTCATCGGTGCGCTTTACCCAGATTGCAGTTAAGAACAACGTATCCATCGCCATCAACGGTAACACTTCCTTGTGTATCTCCCCCCATTGGGGTGTCATCAATATATTCAACCTTAAACTCTGTTGGAGAGACCGTGTAGGTTGAACGCGCACCACCAGCATAAAACCAAAAAATGGCGACGACAGACAAGAATAAAAGCACAAGGAGTACGAAAAGAGTTCGCGAAGTGTTCTGTTTCAAAATCACCTGATCAACTTATCCAATTCTTATTGATACAACTCAGATAGCTGAGGAATTATTTCACACATAACGCCGAATAGATCAGCGGTACATGAAGCCAATTTAATGTTTTGGTATGAGAAAAGGCACCTTTCACTCAGGTGCCTTTCGTTTCCAAGCGTCTCAGCTAAGACTTTAGCGCTGGATATTCAAAAATGCAGCGCCACGGACTCCGCCGGAGTCTCCGTGCTTGGCTTTGATGATTTTTGGAGGGTGAGCAATGGAAAGTAAATGCTTAGGAAGACGTTTAGGCATTTCTTCATAGATGGCATCGAAATTCGACAGTCCACCACCTAACACCACCACATCGGGATCAATACCGGTAAACAAACCAGCAAAGACCATCGCTAGCATTTCCATATAGATGTCGACGAACTCAACATCACGAGATTCACCTGCTTTAAAATCCGCAATAATATTGACCGCTTTTTTCTCTTCACCATGAAAATGCGTGTACAGCATTTCAAATCCGCGACCAGAGAGATAGTTGTCGATACAGCCTTTTTTCTCACAACCACATTCAAAAATTGGCGCATTTTTACCAAGGTGCAGCCAAGCGTCAATCGGCATGCGCATGTGTCCGAGCTCACCCGCGACATTATTCTTACCAGAAACAATCTTGCCATCCAGCACAATGCCACCGCCGAACCCTGTGCCCAGAATCAAGCCAAGGACAACCTTTTCACCTTGAAGCTCTTCATCCCACGCTTCAGACAGCGCGAAGCAGTTGGCATCATTGTTAAGCGCAACCGCTCGGCCAATTTTTGCTTCAAGATCTGCACGAAGCGTTCTACCTTTCGCAGCTGGCACATTGACCGTTAACACTGTGCCATCTTCAGCCTTTTCAATGCCGGGAATACCAAGCCCGACCGTGCCTTCACAACCAAATTTTTGGTCGTATTTCGCCACTAAGCCCGCTAGCGTTTCAACCAACAGCTCATAGTTGTCTCCGGGGGTAGGCACGCGCTCTGTTGCCTGACGCTTTAGATCATTGTCAAATGCGCCAAACTCAATTTTGGTGCCACCTACATCAAAGCCGTAATACATCCTTTACTCCGTTGTTCCTAATAGCAAAATCGTCAATCTGTTTGAATTATCCCTGTTTCAAACGGTTCTTAATGTGACTAAAGACAAAGTAACTCTTTGTGTCGTCTTTTCAGCGCTACAACTATGCGAAGTGAATCGCAAACCGTTGTTAAATTAGAGGGTTCGAAGCTCTCTATATTTATCAAGCGCAGCCGGGTCTGGGAGATTACGCTGTTTTTTCCCTGTCAAATAGTACTCACGGAACACATCAAACCATGCATCCAAACATTGGGACGCTTTGATATCCCCCGCAAGTGCCAGCACTTGTGCGGCCACCTCTGCTGTTGCAAGCTGACCTTCACCGTTCGCTTCTCTCATTTGATAACGCGATTGCGTATCGACCTTGATGCTTAGAACGGGTACCTCATCTAACCAAGGGCTCTTGCGGAATATTTTTTTCGCTTCCTGCCAAGTGCCATCAATCATGATGAAAAGAGGACGTTTTCCCGCTTTTATCACTGGCTGACTAACAACGCGGTCTTCGCTGGCATACTGTGCAGGGAAAACAACGAATGGCTGCCATATTGGGTCATTGACCAACGCCACCATCTCTTCATTGGGCGTTTTACGCGACCAAATATACGCGTAGGTATCTTCAACCGTATCCGCGATAAGACGCCCAGTATTACTCGGCTTTAATACCTCATCATCATACATAACGAGCAAAAATCCGGCGTTCGTCGTCAAGGTTTGCCTTTCTTCACAAATACATAACCTTTCAACGACCATGCAGTGAATACAGCGAACAACACTGGCCCCTCGCGCACGAAATGGCTTAGTCGATTGCGCAAGCCTTTGATCGTAGAGTTTGTGAATGGCGTGAGGTTTCATGGGATGCGCCTTAAAAGAATAAAGGCGCATTTTAATCAGAGCAGAGAGCAGTGCAACCACTTGTTTGCGCTAAGGTGCGATATGCGTGAACTTAGCGCCATCCTGGCATTACCACCAGAGGTTTAAACACACTCAGAAACAGCAGCATCAAACAGGTTTTTTACCAGACCAATATACTCTTCAAGCACGTTAATCTGAGCAAACGTAGGTTTCTGATTCCAAACCGAGCTCAATATCTCTTCTAAATCTGCAACCACTTTATCCGCTTCGCTCATCACCGCAAAGCGCAGAGGTAGTGGCATGTCTTTGTTCTGCTCGCAAATAACCATAAGTTGGCTTGCGACCAGTTCGTGGACAAGATCATCGATTGTTTCAGAACCAACCTTGTCACCTGACGCAGCGAACGCGGCCAAGTTTTCTACGAAATATTCAATTAGAGCCGCATATCCATCTGACTCAACGACCATTTAATACCTCCAATGCGTGACTTCCTACGCCCAATTTTATTGCTCTGACATGAAAATTGATACCAATTAATTAGCCATATGTCACTTATTTGAGTCATAGTACTCACAAGAGAGTCCAGTGTTACTACATTATAAGTTCGATGACGCAAGCGTAGCACTTTAACGCGTCTTTTCATGGCGAAATAAGTTGGCACCATCCTATAAAAGTTAATGCCTAAATCACGCTAAAAATGTCACCACCTGCACTTACTGGACGAAAGTGTCACTCATCAAGGATTCGTGATGTCAGAAAACCAAATCCAGCGCGATAATCAATTCCCCTTTTCCAAAAGTATCGTGGGGAAAGTGGGATTTATTATGGCAATGATGACACTTTGCGCCATGCTGCTCTCTGTATCCACCTATGTCATGCATGATACCGCCAGCACTGACACCACGAATACCCGCCAGTTAGAAATCCCACGCGCCCTACTTTCAGTCTCTATGCTACGTTTCGTCGGTGAAATGAACCGCAATATGCTTAGCTATGCCTTAGGCGAAAGCGCCTCACTCGACACCTATTTCAAGAACAAGAACCAATTTGAAGTTTCACTGAAAGAGCTGAATAAGATTCATGGTGATAACGCCAGTAAACTTCATCGTATTGAAAGTAATTACAAAGCGTTCGAAACGAAAATCGAAAGTGAGGTACTCAGACAATACGACCCACAAAGAGAAAAGTGGGCAATGAATGAAAAGAAACTGATCAAGAAAGACCTTGCACCAGAATTGAATCGTGCCATTCAAGCGCTGTTAGGGTTAGATGTTAGCAACGATACTGAGACAAACGTTGAGAACCATCAAGTCATATGGCTCATGAGAGAGGATGCAGAAGATATGATGTCTTCTGTGTATTTCTATCTCAACGGTGAAGATAACCAAATTCAACATTTCCATGAAAATGCTGCTTTCTTTTCCAATTATCTCCAGCAGTTACGGGCGATGTCCACTAACGAACAATACACGCTAAATCTTGACGAAATTGAACGAATCATCAACGACCTAGTGACACGCACCGAACGAATCTTTAGCGAGTATGACCCGCTCAAAAAGAATGAAGCCATTCATGCCCTTAAAACCATCAACAACAACGAATACAAAACACTGGAAACATCGTTAACAGAGTTTTCACGCGAGACCAGTTTCAGTGCGGCCAACTCCATGGCCAGCCTGCATAAGGTATTGAAAAACAATCAGATATCTTTTTTCGGATTGTTTGCCATCATGACACTAGTCAGTATTGCACTGACCGTTTATATCTATAAAAAAATCACGCAGCCTATCGCTAGGCTCGCTGATACCATGCGCAACCTCGCTGATGGTAATACCGAGATTCCAATCCTTTACAAAAACAGACCTGACGAAGTGGGCCAAATCTCTCACGCACTTAGCTCCTTTCGCGACCACATCATTTCGCGAAATCAGGCAAGAGAACAACTTCTCTATCAGAAAGAATTGGCAGAGGCGGCTTCAAAAACCAAAGCACAGTTTTTGGCGGCAATGAGCCATGAAATACGTACGCCAATGAACGGCGTCATTGGCATGATTGATATTTTGCGGCGCTCAAAGTTGGACGCGACACAAATGGGCGTGGCCACAACGGTTCGTGATTCGGCGTTATCACTTCTTTCTATCATCAACGATATTCTCGATTTTTCTCGTATTGAAGCAGGAAAGATGCGAATTGATGATGTTCCACTGTCATTGCGCAACATCGCGGAACAGGTGATGGACAATTTGGCAACAGAGGCGACAGACAAAAACGTATCCTTAACGCTTTACATATCTCCCTCCGTCCCAACGTGTCTCAGTGGTGATCCCACCCGCATTCGGCAAGTACTGTTTAACCTTATTGGTAACGGAATTAAATTCTCAGGTGGTCAACCACATCGTGGAGAAGTGCAAGTTTGGATAAAAAATCAACCTGAACACAACAACCACTCATCCATATCCATCGAGATTCGTGATAACGGTATTGGTATCAGCCAAGACAAACTTGAAGCGATTTTCAAACCATTTACCCAAGCTGAGTATTCAACGACTCGTCGCTACGGTGGCTCAGGCTTAGGCCTCGCAATCAGTCAGAACATTGTTTCTCTTATGGGGGGAAGTATTCGCGCTGAAAGTGAGGAAGGCATAGGCTCAATATTTACCGTAAGTTTTGAACTGCCTGTCGCTGACAACATCAACATTCCAGAAAATTGCAAAATTGACTTGCTGCGTGAGTCTGCGCAGACGCTTAGCAGCGTGATCTGCGTCAACACACTAGAAAACGGTGCCCTAAAAACTAGCATCGATAACTATCTGCAACAGTTAAATATTTCCTGTCACAGCACGTCAGTCGAATTGCTGCATCAGCAAAAATTTGAGCGAAGCGATGTGAAATACGTCGTCATCTGTCGCGATTATCTGCAAACCAAACAGCTCATGCCGCCATTTCTTTCGTCTAGTGTCGAAATTCGCTATCTCGAACTCGACATGCAACTCCCTGTCCATCGTTATGGTGGTATTGATGTGTTTGCTGTCTATGCTTCGCCATTGAAATTATCGATGCTACTCAGCGGCTTGCGTATCTGTGTTGGGCTTGAAAGCCCTGACTATCCCGCGCTTGACACCAGCACAAGAGAAGCATTCATTGAACGTACTGATCAAGAGCAAGGAACCATTCTTGTCGCAGAAGACAATGTCACCAACCAAACAGTGATCAATAAACAGCTTACTTATCTCGGCTACAAGGTGGTCATGACAGGTGATGGCTTAGAGGCTTTGCGCGCTTACCGTAAACAGGCATTCACTCTTGTGTTGACCGATTGCCACATGCCTAACATGGACGGTTATGAACTCACTCATGCCATACGTGCTATTCAAAAAGAACGAAATGAATTTGTCCCAATTATTGCGCTAACTGCCAATGCACTTGTTGGCGAGGCTGAACGTTGCATTGAGACAGGCATGAACGACTTTATAGCGAAACCCGTTGAAATTGATGTTATCCAAAAAGTACTGAGTAAATGGTGCTCTAAGAGCAAGCCCTTCGAGGAAATATCCTCTCCGACCAGTGTCGCATTAAACGTCTCTGATCCCTTGATCCACGAGACAGCGCTGCACGAGGTAGCGAACACCGAAACCGCGCGGTCTGAAAATATGATCCAAGAGACTGCTCTGCCGCAGCTAGAGGTGGAACTCGAAGCCAGTGTGCTTCAAAAGCTGTTCTGGGGAGATAAAGAAACCTACGCAGACGTTCTCGGAGAATTCATCAAGCACTGTGTGCCGGAATTAACCGACTTGGCGATGACACATGCCCCTTATGATTTTGACCAAATAAAAGCCTCTGCACACAAACTAAAAACATCATCTCGCAGCATTGGGGCATTCGCCCTTTCAGACTTGTGTATTTCGCTTGAACAAAGTGCTGATGCAAAAAGTAACGACATAGAATCGTTGATTTTCACTTTGAATGAACAACTCGATGGAACCATTTCAGCAGTTAAATCCAAACGCATTGCATTAACACATGAACTCGATCATGGAAAAGTCAGCACACCTGATGCTTGAGAACTCGGCACTTTTTCCAATTTAGTGCCACAATTGACGAGATAATTTTAAAAAAAAGAACGAGCGAGTTATTTATGAGAAAAACTAAAGTTGTGACCACGGAAGACATCCTACTGAAGCTTTGTAAGTCTGTTACTTCCGTGCTTTCGAAAGCAACAGATTCACCTGTTCACTACTCTGCCATGGTTCAGAAAATCACTAAAACCAGTTTGAAGCCTGATTTTGGCTGCTTCGTTCTCTTTGACGGCGGTTTTTCTGGTCTTGTGGTCATTAATTTCGACGCGAAAGCGGCACTTGAGCTCTACACCAAGTACATGTCGCACATGGGTATTCCAGAGGAAGAATTAGCCACTCTTCATACGTCTGACGAGGTAGCTGATGTGCTTGGCGAGTTAATGAATCAAATGGTGGGTGACTTCACGGGTAAAATAAAACGTTCGCTTCAAACCAACATTACCCAAAATCAGCCAAAAATGATGGCAATCAACAAAAACATTAATGTCACTGTTGATAGCAATATCGATCGCCCTCAGGCTCGCAGAGTGAGCTTTAGCACCGAAGATAACAATATTTTCTACCTCGAGCTTTCCATGGAGAGAACGGAGTTCATCCAACTCGAAGAATTTGAAGAAGCGGAAGAACTCAACCCTGACGATATTCTCGAGACAGAAATTGCCAAACAGCTAGAAGGCAAAGATTCAAAGAAATCCAATAGTAAGCCGCAGCAAGAAACCAATTCATTGATGGATGACCTCGGCATTTAATCTATTCACAACGGCGCAATTTGTCGTTGTGATGATTGATTGCCCATGCTCCTCAACGAGCCAAGGAGCGAGCAAATGGACGCAGCAAACATTTGGTTAGAAGATATCAAGTCATGGTATAGCGAAGGTAAAAGTTCCGGTGTCAATGGGTTGGCAAACCTCATTACGAATACGCCCTCAGTCCTTTTCGCTCCACCGATTAGCCAAACACAAAGCGATGCCATCGCTTATTTTGTCGATGGCTGTGAAAAACTACAGCGTCTTCATCAAAGCGAAGGCCGCATAGATGAAGCTTATAATTATTTGCAGTTTTGCTATGCGAAACTTCAAAGTTTGGCTTCTCATGCTGATGTCGAAAAAGAGGTTAAACGCTGGAGCCTAAAGAAACTCGACACGCTCATTGTGGGAATGATGGAATTTTGCCAACAACAGCAAGATAACGCTTGGATAAAAGAAAGTGAGGTATTGGTCGAGCTTCATGTTGCTTTTATGCAAGGACAAAACGGCCTCAACCTTTATCAATCTCACCGCTCATTTCGCTAGCAAATTGTCAGATTTGCTCGCGTAAATTGCGCGGAAAATAGATATATACAAAAAGAGTCGGCACATTGGCCGACTCTTTTATTTCCCGCTTTAACTATCTGTCAGATATTAAGCTTGTTGAGCGACAACCTGCGGCTCTTCACTGCGTTTCAGCACGGCATACAGAACACCAGTTACCACAGTACCGGCGGCGATAGCACCTAAATACAGGAGTACAGGGGTAATCGCATTCGGGATAAACAGAACAAATATTCCGCCGTGTGGTGCCATCAGTTTTGCCCCAACCAGCATCGACAAAGCACCCGTCAATGCCCCACCCGCCATACACGCTGGAATCACTCGCATGGGATCACGCGCGGCAAACGGAATGGCACCTTCAGAGATAAAGCACATTCCGAGGACAAATGACGCTTTGCCCGCTTCTCGCTCTTGCGCTGAAAATCGGCTTCTTGCTAACCACGTCGCAAGGCCCATCCCCATTGCCGGCACCATACCTGCCGCCATCACTGCCGCCATCGGCGTATACGTTTGAGACGCCAGCAGACCCACACCAAAAGTGTATGCTGCCTTGTTAACCGGGCCACCCAAGTCAAAGCACATCATCGCGCCAAGAATCACACCCAATAGCACGGCGTTAGTGGAACCCATACTGTTTAAAAATTCGGTCAGGCTATTCATGATGCCAGCAACAGGACCACCGACAACGAAGATCATCACAAGGCCAGTGATCAAGCTCGCCACCAATGGAATAATCAGTATTGGCTTCAATGCCGCCATGGAATCAGGTAGTTCGAGTTTGTCAGCGATGAACTTTGCCGTGTAACCCGCCAAGAAGCCTGCAACAATACCGCCTAGGAAACCGGCACCTGTTGAACTTGCAAGCATACCGCCAATCAAACCCGGCGCTAAGCCCGGACGGTCTGCAATCGAGAATGCAATGAAACCGGCCAGCACAGGCACCATCAATGCAAACGCACTTGCGCCACCAATTTCCATTAACGCCGCAGCCAACGTACCTTGCTCTTTAAACGCTTCGATGCCAAACACAAACGAAAGCGCAATACACAAACCACCCGCTACAACCAATGGCAGCATGTGAGATACACCTGTCATCAAGTGTTTGTAAGCGCCAGTGCGCTCATTCTTATTGGCGCTATCAGATTTCGTGCCACCGTGCTTATACACTGCCGCTTGATCAAAGGCGTTAGCCAGTTCTTGTTTGGTCTTTTTTAAGGCCGCACTGGTACTGGTGCGATATACGCGTTTGCCATCAAAGCGGGCCATGTCCACTTCGATATCTGCGCCAATAAACACCAAATCTGCCTGCGCAATTTCTTCATCGGTCAGTTGGTTTTTGGCGCCAACAGAGCCACGGGTTTCAATTTTCACCCACATGCTCTGCGCTTTGGCTTCTTCCTCAATGGCTTCAGCGGCCATAAAAGTATGCGCTACACCGGTTGGACACGCCGTAATGCCGACGATACGAATTTTTGCAGAGGCAACCTTGTCAGCATCAGTCGCTGGCGCAATATCTTTATGTGCGTAAACTTTCGCATTTGACGCTGCATTTTCTATCAATTGCGTTGAACTGCTATAGCATTCGTCAAGTGAGGCCTGATAAACCTTCTTGCCATTAAAGCGTGCCATGTCAGAAACAGGACCGACTGCGATGATTAAGTCTGCGGACTCAATATCCGATGCAGAGGCCTTCTGTACTGCTTTCACTGTGTTTTGGCATTCTATCGTTGCTTTCCACTTCAGCGCTGCCGCTGCTTTTTCCAGCATGCCTGCCGCGATGATAGTGTTTGCAATACCGCTTGGGCACGATGTAATAATGACTGCTTTCATCTTTCTACCCCTGTTTCATGATTTGCTTCTAACCGTTTTACGCTTATCTCGTTTTGCAGCGCTTCTACTTGATAAATATCCGACACGCCGACATTAATCTGTGTCACGGCGAGCGCGGATAGCGCCGTTGCAAAACTGAGTGCCTGTTCTTTTTCCCATTGATTAAGCTCAGCCCAGCACAGTCCTGCAACTAAGGTGTCCCCGGCACCGACGGTGCTGACAACCTCCATTCGAGGAGGCTGACTAGCAAACCATTCGCCCTCGCTACACCACAACACACCGTCTGCCCCGCGAGAAATGACCACATTTTGAATGCCTGTTGCCGCCAATGCAGAGCCTGCATCCTGCAGGGATTGGTAATCATTGAGTTCTCGTCCTGCCCACTGTGAAAGCTCTTCATCATTCGGTTTCACCAACCATGGAGACGCTTTCAGCCCCTCAACAAGTGCTGCATTGCTGCTGTCAAAGAACACTTTTTTGCCTTTCTCTCGCAGGGCGGCAATCCAGCCATGTAAATGAGCTGGAGTGACGCCAACAGGAAGGCTGCCAGCAATCACGAAGAGATCATTGGTTTTAGCCAATTCAAACAAGGTATTTTCGAATGCCTGCAATGAGGCCAGATCAACCGTGACTCCTGGGAAGTTCAAGTCCGTCACTCGTCCAGTGTCTTCAACTAGCTTCACGTTGATACGCGATGCGCCTGACACACGAATAAATCTGTCTTCAATGCCGAGTTGTTCAAACAAATGTGCGAAAGGGTCTTGGTTGTCATCGCCTAAGAAGCCCGTTACCGTGACTTTCGCGCCAAGCTCTGCAAGCACCTTAGCGACATTCACGCCTTTGCCGCCTGGGTTGAGGTTTGATGAATTGATTAAGTTAACGAATCCCGCTTTGAGTGTTCCCATGCTTCCGGTCATATCCAGTGCAGGGTTAAGCGTTACGGTTACCACGCCATTGTTTTTCATTTATCAGCCCTCACCCAAACCATTAGCTATCGCTTCGCCAATCGCATCTATTGCTTGCAGGGCATCAACGCCATCAGCCGTAAACTCAAGGTCATGCCCGTGCTTAACGCCTAACGCGATGACTTTCATCAAGCTTTTAGCGTTGACTTGCTTACTTTCAGAACTGACATTGGCCACCCAAATTTGTGAATCGAATTTTTTAGCGACACTCACCAACATTGCGCCAGGTCGCGCATGCAAACCGTGGGCGTTTTTAATCTTGAACGTATGACTGATACCCGCCTGACGCACTTCCGTCAGTGCTTTAATCACATCTTCAGCAGTGCTCGCAAACAGATCGTTGGTTTTTCCATTGAACAAAAGTGCACTGAGGTTATTCAATATTTCAACGTGTGCTGCACCTGACGCCGCAATAGCAATCAGCCCTTTCACCGGTTTGCTTTCCACGTCAAATGGCATGTGTACCGAAATGAAAGACAAGGCAGGTCGGTTTACGCCATTTTCGGATGAAGCGAGCCATAGCCCCTGCCCTAAATACGTGGCAGGTTTTACGAGCAAATCTGCAATGTAATCTTCATTCACCGCGTTTGCGTGCTTAAGTTTGCCCGCCGTGACCGCGAGTAATGAAATCAGGTCAGAGCCAGGAAAATCAACAGTGACCACAGAGTCATCAAAAAGAAGTCCTTTTTGCCCTTCACCGTTTAATATCGCCAGCACATCAGCCGCAGACACCGCGCTCTTCAGCGCATCTTCAACACTATCTGCAGACAACACATGGGTAAGTTGTTTCAAAATGCCTAAGTGCTCATCCGATTTCGCAGCAATACCAATAGCAAGATAAACCGTGTTGCCATCGCCCCAATCAACACCTTCGGCAAAATGATGAATCTGTACGCCAGTTTCCTTCACCAAGTCTCGCGTGTCTGTGGTGCCGTGCGGAATCGCAATGCCATTGCCGAGAAACGTCGAATTTTGCGCTTCTCGCGCAAGCATGCCTACATCGTAGCCTTCAGCAACAAGACCTTTATTTACCAAGTCTTTTGCAATATTACTGATCGCTTTTTGTTTATTATTCGCCTGCTTACCCAGGAGAATATCGCTTGGTGTGAGTTCCAACATTTTGCCTACCTCTGCCGTTAGGTGAATCATGCTCACCGGCTTTTACATACCTTGTTTATCCTTTCTCACCCACAAGCTGAATCGTTTCAGCAAGCAGGTCAAAAAAAGGGCTCCGCGCACATTTTTAAACATGCTGAAACCTTTCAGCTATTGATGCTGAATCCTTTCAGCTTATAATGCAAAGAATGATTATGATCCAATTTGCGTTTTTTTGATCACGCGCACAGAGTACGGAAATGAAAAACAATGAAGCTAGATGAAATTGCAAAGTTGGCAGGCGTTTCTCGTACCACGGCAAGCTATGTGATCAATGGAAAATCGGCCAAGTACCGCATTAGCGAACGCACACAGCAAAAGGTCATGGCGGTTGTGAATGAACATAACTATCGCCCAGACCATGCAGCCAGTGCATTACGCGCAGGAACCAGCCGTTCTTTTGGCCTTGTGATCCCCGATTTAGAGAACACCAGTTACGCCAAAATTGCCAAACTTCTAGAGCGAGACGCTAGGCAGGCAGGCTATCAACTTATCATTAGTTGCTCTGACGACAACCCTACAACAGAAATGCAGGTAGCCAACACGCTGCTCAGTCGAAAGATTGATGCCTTGATTGTTGCCTCCTCATTGCCTGCGGACAATGACTTCTACCCTGCCATTCAATCTTCAGGCACACCTGTCATCGCCATTGACCGAGCATTGGATGATGAATATTTCGCCTGTGTCATTAGCGAAGATCTCGAAGGGGCATTCGCCCTGACAGAAAAATTGATGGAAGAGAACGTTAAATCGATTGGCTTGATTGGTGCAGTCCCAGAGTTGGGCGTATCGAAGGAGCGCGAACAGGGCTTTCTCTCCGCGGCAAGTCAAGCAGGTGTTGCCACACAAGTGATTCACGGAGACCATTTCAGCCAAGAAGAAGGTAAGCGTTTGATGCTGTGCTGGTACGAGAATAACCTGTTACCCGATGCCGTGGTTACTACCTCTTATGCACTATTTGAAGGTGTACTTGATGCTATTCTCGTTCATCCCGACATTGCTAATCACACGAAATTTGCCACTTTTGGTGACAACCGCATGCTCGATTTCATCCCGATGAAAGTGCAATCTTTGCCACAGCAGTTTGAATTGATCAGTGAACATGCATTAGAACTCACCCTCAATGCCATTGCAGGCCGCTACCAACAAGGTGTGGAAGTAGTACCAAGAAAGCCGAAGTGGCGCATATGAGCCAAAAGGCAAAGAAATAGCGGCGGAAGAGGCTTAAGATCACATTTATTGAAAAAGACAAAACACTTACTGGTATACTCTTCCGCATTAAACAAAAGACAGATCAACGTCCTAAAACAGACCTTTCTTTAAAGGCATCTGAAAAGGCATGTTCAAAAAAGGCAGAGCCATGAATTTAAAAACCACAATACAAGAAGACAATAAGCAGCTTGATTTTTGTCGCCGTCACCTAGAAGTGGCCAACTTGACAAAAAACCACGAAGAAATTTCGAAACTGACTAATGAAATCAACACATTAACGCTTAAGATTTCCGAAGCTAAGTCGCAGCAACAAACTCATCTAAGTGCAAAAGCACAAAAAATCGTTGCTTTGAACTTCAATCGTGTTTTATCAAAAACCGAACAAGCCGACATGGGCAAATTGAAGAAATCTGTACGCGGCCTAATGGTTGTGCATCCAATGACTGCATTGGGTAAAGAAATCGGTGTTACAGAAGTAACAGGCTACGCACACAAGCCATTCTAATCGACCCATTATTTGCAGTGAGAATCCATCGTGCGACGCTGGGTTCTCGCTCTCTTGGCTCGTTGAAACTAATAATCCAACTCAAACAACGCGATCTTTTCAGCATCACTGTCTTCGCGACACCCTCGAAAATCAACAACGCATCCAAACAAAAAAAGCGCCAACTCTCGTCAACGCTTTTCAAAAGCTTGTGTAGCTATAGATCATTTACTTGGCGATGTTAAAGAAAGCACCGTCCTTACAAGTAAAGGTATAGTATTTCTCGCGTTCCATGTACTTCTCGAAGCCTTGACCTTCACAGTAGGTGGCGTTCAGGTCTGTCGAAATGTTCAATCGACTGTCAACAACACGTTGATCAGGGTTTGGCATAGATTCTGCCGTTTCAATCGAAGAGCAACCTGCCATTGACGCGGCAATGACCGCCATCACCATTATTTTTTTCATTGTTATTCTCGCTTTATAAAACGTAATTGGAACCATCGCTACAAGAGAGTTTCACTTCGCCAGCTTCGCTCGACACAAAATCACGAATGCCCATGCTTGAACAATACACCCTGTCCATTTCGACTATGTCATCCAGAGAAATGTCACCACGAATGATGTATGAACTTCCGCTATGACACATTACACGCAGGCCATCAACGGTTTGTGAAAACGCTTTGGCGCTGTCGCTATGACAAAGCTTTATCGCTGCTTCAATACGTTCGTCTACAGGATCCGGTGACGAAGTGCAGGCCGCAAGCGACAAAGCAAACCCTAAGGTTAGAATTGGCTTAATCATTAGACTATTTCCATGTTTACTTTATTGTCAGCCGTGACGACATCACAACATATTCAACACATTAGCACAGCCTAACTGACGGATGTAGCCCTGCACCCTATATATCCCTGAGTAACGTTAAGATCGGGGTTGAGCACCCTCTCACTGAGGAAGAAGCAACTGAAGGTTGGACTTAAGCCTGCCCGGCGTTGACGCTGCCGTGACGGGGGTTATGCCGTAGTCAGCAATGGTTTTCAGCACCAAGGCTGAAGGCGTTGAACCATATTCTTCAGCTTGCGCTTGAATGTCGTCAAGCATGGCACAATTCAACAAATTGTCGTAATTCTCAGGGAGATCATCTGCGGAGAATTCATAGCATCCATCCAGTAATGGGCTGTAGCCAATAATCTCTGGTTTAAAGTCTAGCGACTTTAATGTGCCAAAAAGATGTTCATTGAGGATCACTTGCGGACCAAAATTCGCCCCCGGATTAGGCGAAATGATCGAGTATCGATATTGAGCATAATCGAATGGCCTAAGTTGATGTTGTTCAATCACATCAACGAGCTCTAACACCCGCAATTCTTTATAGTTTGAAATGCCCAACTGTCTGACAATCCCTTCGTCCACCAAGGATGACAGTGTTTTCCAAGTATCGAGTAATGGCACGTTTAAGTCATCCACGTGCGCGTACAACACATCAAGATAATCGGTGTTGAGTCGTGTTAGTGTTTTGTCCAATGAGCGTTTGATATTGTCGGGAGAAAGACCGTCTAATTTGTCATAAGTGAATCCATCGACGGATTGAGCCCCTATTTTCGTCATCAACTCAACACGCTTTCTGTCTTTGACTTGCAGCCATTGTCCTAATACGGTTTCGCTTTCGTCCCCTTTCCCATCGGGGTGCCAACACGCATAATTATTGGCAGTATCTAAGCGACTGCCCCCCATTTCCAGAAAAGCATCAAGTACCGCGAAGCTGTCGTCTTTATTTGTGTAGGTACCGAATTTGGCCGTACCTAAAATAATGGGAAACATTCTGCCACATCCTCCACAGCCCATACTCACAGTGAACATTGAGATAGGCATGTTGCACTATTGTTAAATTGCTTTATAACAATAGCCTTTGTCTGTGTTTACAACCATTGAACGAGTCGATATTCATTCTAATCTCCGTCTAAAACAACAGATAAACGCGATAAAGAGTGATATTCAGATGATGATGACGTGGTTAAATATGAGGGATGAACTGCGCGATTCTTGAGATCATATATTGGAAGATAACTGCGCGCTGCTTAGCGCACACCTGCATGCTAATAGCCCGTTGCTTCCATGAACCCGACGCCTGTCGAAGAGCCCGCTACATTAATGGGGCCTTCCCAGTATGGAAAGGCGAACGGCAACCAATTGTTAGCGTTCACCGGAGACGTGGTTATTGTCATGTCTTCGTCCGCTATCTGAATTTGCCACTCGGTTGGCAAATGGCGTCCGGTAGGCATTTTTGAGAACGACGTAGGCACCATGTTGATGTCATCATGATCCAAAGTACGCGTGCTACCATCAGCGGCAGTTAGTGAGCCAAAACGATACGGTCCCTGCTCACTTCGTACCTGTACCACCATCAACGACTGGCCATCGTCCAACTGGAGTGAAAACCAATCCCAGCCTCGCTGATCGTCACTTAGGGCTTGTGTGCTCCACTCGCGATCTACCCAGCCTTTTCCGCTGACCTCGATATTCTCGCCATTAATGGTCACTGTGCCCTCAAATGCCACAGCAGGAACACTGAAGTAGTAGGAAGCGACATCTTTTGTCGCATGCTTTCGGCTATAACCTTGGTCGCCTTGCATGATTTCAGCTTGGCTCTGAACCATATTAAGATTAAAGCTGAAATCATTGTCTTGTGCGGTGAGCTCTGCAGGAAAAGGGGCGGCTGTTTGACTGCGCCATTCCCAGTTATCGAGCCAAGCATTGAACGGTTTGCTCGTCACACCTGTTTGACCAATGCCCCCTCGCGCAAATCGCTCAGCGGCAAACGTCTCAGTTTTTGTCGTCAATACCGCATGGGCCATAAACACATGTGTGTTATCCCATCTATCGCCTTGCTGTGCTGACAGCGCCGTGCGAAACAATGTCCACTGGACACCGTATTGGTTACCTTGCTTGTCACTTACGTTCGCTGTGACATACCACCATTCTTGTCTAAAATCGTCATGCTTGCCGTAGTCAGTTGGAAATGACAGACGATGCCCCGGTTTAACCGTTGAAAAACCGTCGCCGTCGCTCGCCACCAGCATATCAACCGCCAAACTATTTGGCACTTCGTCGTGAAGGAGTACAGAGCCAAACAATGCTAGTACACACAGTAAAACCACCGAACTCCAGCCGATGATTGTCAGCATAAAAGGTTGAGGTTTATCATCATCCCGCATTACTGTGCGTCCCTGAATGAGAGAATGGCAGACCGCTTGATGAGGCGCCAAACTGGCCACCCTCCAGCGACGAGAAGCGTTAACAACGCCCCGCCAAGTGTGGTCATATAACTAAACGGAAAATAGGACACTGACATTGTCCAGCCAAATGAATACTTCAGCACAATGTTGATCAATACCTCTGCGATAAGCAGACCCAACGGCAAGGCAAACAACGCAGAGAACAAGCCAATTAACATTAACTGGCCTCCACCTAAGAACGCCAATTCTCGGCCAGAAATTCCCATGTATCGTAGAAGCGAGTATTGACGCTGTCGTGACAGTTCGGTGGCTAGCGTGGAGAAGAACAGGCCACAAATAGCAATGATCAATGTCAGGGTACATAGCGTGTCCGTGACAAGGAACGTTCTATCGAAAATACGCATGACCCTTGCCAAAATTTCACGCTGATTACTTACCTGCGTTTCCTGCAACCCAAATTGGTTTCGCATGTTTTCGACCAACTGTGTTTCATCAACACCGTCTTTAAGCAGCGCTGCAACGCCAACCCGCCCTTCTTCATGCATCCAAGGAATTAGTGACGATCGGTTTGAAATCATCACTTGGCTGTATGGGTTACCGTAATCAAAATAGATACCTGCAACCTTCCAACCGTCACCAAATGGCGTTGGCAAGTTAATGCTATCGCCAGGGTGAACATCGAATTTCATCGCCAACGATTCACTCAACAGAATTCGTTTACTTTGATGCAGATGAGCCCAGTAATCCGGTATTGCTACTTTCAGTGCAAGCGCTTCACGTTCTTCCTTGCTGGTGCCAATAGAGTAAATTTCTACTACACCTTGAGCGGTATCAATTTCATGTCGCCACTGCACCAAGCTTTGATCAACATCCTCTTGGGCTTCTAGCCACTCAGACAGTTGTTCTGCGACCACTTTATCGGGGCGGATATAGATATCAGCAGCTAGACGTTGCTGTAACCAGCCTTCAGTTGTACTCCGAAAGCTGCCCACCATGGTTTCCATACCAATATTGGTCGCAATGGCCATCATAAATGCCATGGCAGCAATACCACGATAAGTGAGGCTTGCTGATGCATCCGATAAGAACCACCGTAGTCGGGCAATCTTGATTTTTTCAGAGATCAGTACGAAGGTTTTCCACATCAAAAATGGCAACAACAAACCGCCACTAATGAGGATTAACGCTATTAGCGTAAAACCTTGAGCCTGACTTTGAGGGGCACTATAAACCCCCATCGCCACGACGATGAAAATGGCGGCAACAATGGCTTGCCAACGGAATTCAGCGTTGGAAAAACGCACCAATGACATACGCTTAGAAAGACGAGCAGGCGGCGTGGTTAGCAAGCGATATAACGGCCAGCCTGAGGCCAGAATGAAGCCGCAAACACCTAGAAGGAAGCTATAGAAGCCCCACTCCCATTGCCAATTCAATGTGAGGTCAACGTTAGCACCATAAAGATCGCTCAGTGTCGTTGCAACGGTGGGGATAAGCTTTTGAGCAAGAAATAATCCAACAATGTTACCGCTGATCAAGCCCAGCATTAACCAAACGAGCATTTCCCCGGCAACGACCCAAGCCAGTGATTTTCTACCAACACCTAGTTGGCGCATAATGCCAACCAAAGGCTGACGCTGTGCCATCGACAACGATATTGCTTGATAGAATATAAACAAACCTACCACGAATGCTAACAACCCCATGGCAAACAAATTAAGGTGGAACGCCCGCGTTAATGGGCCAAGCTCGGCGGTTTCGGTACGAGAGAGCGTCATGGTTGGCAGCAAGAATTCACGCAATTCATCACGCTTGGCTTTGTCCATTTCACCGCAGTAAATCAGCGCAAAACCCGAGTGATCAGATAACTGGCGAATAACCGAGATATCACCAAAAAGCCGTGTACCTGCACCGATTTGGCCGCCGTCCATCATTTTAAGGGGGCCAATTTCCTTGCCGTCTTGCAAGACCAGCTTCTGGCCTTCAGTCCAACCAAAGTGATTCGCCAATTCACTGCTTACCCATTGCACACCCAATCCTTCACTAAGAGGTAAGGCACTCAAGGAAGACGTTGGATTGGCGGCATTGAAAGCAAACATCGCAATGGTATCGACGCCCATTAGTTGAATGTCTTGGTCATCCTCTGTGGACGTTCTATGAAGATCGACGGGTACACATTGATTGAACCCTTCTTTTCGCATTGAAATGTAGAGTTGTTCATCAATGCGTTTTCCACGCTCGCGGTGATGCAACACATACGGGAAAGGATTGGTAAAAAGGTTAGCGCCTTTTTTGTAACTGGTCTGTGCATGCTGGTTTATCGACATGACGCCCACCAACAAAGCGACGCCTAGGGTTAGCCCTAGCCATACCAATAAAACCTGAAACGGATGACGGCGATAATGCCCTATGAGTGCTTTAGCTACGGGTACGTACATTCAACACGCCCCCTTGCAGCGTGACACGCTGCCCTAAATAATCCGCCACTTTTTCACTGTGGGTGACCACCAATAACGTGCAATCCAGTGTTTTGGTAAGAGTCGTAAGAAGGCGCATTACTGCATCGGCGTTGCGTTCATCCAAGCTGCCGGTAGGTTCATCAGCCAGCAAAATTTTAGGTTCCATGTACAAAGCACGGGCTATTGCCGCGCGTTGCTGCTGACCACCGGAGATTTCTTCAGGATAACGCCCCAACAAGGGCATAAGATCTAGCGCTGAAATGATTTGACGCCAAAGACTGTCGTCTTCATGCAGGCCTTTTAATTGACGACAAAAGCGAATGTTATCCGCTACCGTCAAGGTAGGAAGAAGGTTGTATTGTTGGAATACCATACCGATGTAGTGACGCCGGTAACGTGTACGTTCGCTTTCTGACAAAGCATGAATGGCTGCGTTATCAATCCAGACTTGTCCCGAGTCGGGGTTGTCTAAACCACCAATCAGGTTAAGCAAGGTACTTTTCCCCGATCCACTTTCGCCCATCAGCGCAACTTGGTCGTTGTTCGCTAAAGACAACTCAGCGCCTTGCAAAACAGGATGGAACTCTCCCCCATCAAGGTATCCTTTGCAAAGTCCAAAAAGCTCTAACATTTAAACCCCTAACAATGTCCATTTATCGACACACGGACGAGACCCGCAACGATTGGTCAAGCAATTTACCCCAATATCAATCGTCAAGAAAGTTATTTGAATCAAGTGCTCACTTTGACAAACAAACTCTCACACAGATCGAACAGTTTCATTCAACATTCTTTCAATGCCCCTTCCTGCCTGCGTTTAGGGCAATGAAGCGCTGCCACGTCTCGTTTGCGAGGCAATTGAATGATATGGTTATTTCCCTGACACTGCTCTGACATTACCGAGTAACAAAGGAAAATAGTCACTTCTCATATCAAATGAGAAATATTTTTTGACATTCCAACACTAAGACTAGGGGTAGCATGCAAGCGGTCACGGGAAAAATTCTGGTTCTTGGTGCAACGGGGTACATTGGCCGTCATTTAGTCTCGGCACTACTCAGTCAACAATACCCTGTCGTAGCAACAAGTCGTGATTTATCGAGTCTGCAAAATCTTCCATGGTCTGGACACCCCAATCTCGAACTGCATCAAGTAGACCTGCATGATGGCGGCGATCTTTCATCGGTATTAAGCGACGTATCTACCGTGTTTTATCTGGTACACGGCATGGCATCTGGCTCTGATTTTTATCAGTATGAGTTAGACATGGCGCACCACATGTCACGTGCCGTCAGTAAAAGTGATGTTGAGCGGGTGATTTACCTCGGAGCGACCCAGCCAGACAACGTATCATCCAGTCACCTTGCCGCGCGAAAAGCGACGGGAAACATACTCAGAGACTCAGGCAAACAAGTTGTTGAACTTCGGGCGGGGATCATAATTGGTTCAGGCTCTGCGGCATTTGAAGTAATGCGAGATATTGTCTCTCACCTCCCTGTCGTCACGGCTCCTGCATCAATTCGTTCAGCATCATGCCCTATTGCGCGCGAAACCATGATTGGTTATCTGACCAAGCTGGTATCTCTTCCCGTTGATGGCTCTCCGACATTTGATGCCCGAGGGCCTGAAACAATCAGCTACGAAGATCAAATGCGCCGATTTGCGCGTATCATTAATAAACGCGTCGCCATCTTCAAAGTGCCTCTTTTGACGCCACGTATTGCGACGCATTGGTTGAGCTTAGTCACCACAGTTCCTAAGCCGATTGCCCAATCGTTAATACATGGTTTGGATTACGACTTGGTGCCGACTGGCGAAGACATATCTTCCATCATTCATTTACCTCAGATCAGCTTTGAGCGTGCTGTCGAGTCGGCGTTGGCAGAGGAAAGTGATGTCGTGAAAAACGACCTCTGGGGCTTCGACCCTGATGCTGTTGCTCGCTGGCACAAAGGTTATGGCTACTACCCAAAACAAGCAGGATTCACTGTCGACACGGATGCATCGGCACACGCTTTATGGCAAAAAATCTGTCATGTAGGCGGCGATGAAGGCTATTTCTTTGGGGATGCCTTATGGACGCTGCGCGCTTACATGGATGCCGCTATCAGGGGCGATGCCCTCAAAAAACGACGCCCTGATGCGGCAACACTAAAAACCGGCGACTACATCGACAGCTGGAAAGTCATCAAGTGCGAAGACAATCGTCACTTGTCACTTTTGTTTGGCATGAAAGCTCCCGGACTTGGCAGGCTCGAGTTTACGATTGTCGATCACGCGGAACACCGAAGCTTGGATATTCGTGCGTGGTGGCACCCTGCCGGTTTTAGCGGCTTGCTTTACTGGTTCGCCATGATGCCCGCCCACCTGTTTATCTTTCGCGGTATGGCGTTTGCGTTAGCAAAGAAAAGCGGCGCAAAGGTGACAACACCTTCACGCCGCTAATTTCGCCTTTTCTAGTTTCTAGTTTCTAGTTTCTAGTTTCTACAAGATTAAGGCTTCAAGCTTTCTGGCAACACCACTAAACAATCGGCCTGATTTCGAGGCCAGATCTTATATTCACCGTGATATTTGATGATCGATTTGTAATCGGTCACCTTAGTGGCGAGCAAGCCGTTAGCCAAAAATGCTTCAATGAACCAAGCTTCTGGACCGCGGACATAGAGGCTCATCGGCTTCACTAGTTCCCCTGCTTCGTTAAAGCTTTTTTCCACTGCAGCACTATTTGCCACAAAGGAATGCTGCCCATCAGAAATGACCCGCATCTTGCGGCTTATCTCTTGATCCGTATGCACCATCCAATCATTCTTTTCCAGCTCGGTAAGCAAATTATCAAACTGACCAATCGTGACAGCAACATGCTCATCGCCGTCTGGAAATTGATGATGATATACCGAAGCAATATGCAGCATTTGGCCTTTAAGATTGGCGTGTTTACCCATACTGCGACCTTGCTGAACCCAACGCGTCAGATCTTTCAGCACAACGTTGTCAAAACGCTGTTTCTTGATCGACTGCGCCACCCAGCGACAAAGAAAAGAATCTTCACTCACTGGGTTGTTTTGTATTTTTCCTGCCGCTTTCGCGTCGTTAAGTTCGCTTAACGCTGAATCCACTACGGATTTGATTTCTTTTATGTAACTCATGTTCTTATTTTTTCGCTAAACCCCAGTAAAACAGGGCGGATAAAATCGCACATGCAGCCATAGCACCGGTCATGGGCCACGCTGAATGCACAGGAATGGAGGCGACTATACCACCAACAATAGTACCGATACCAAATCTCATTGTGCCTGCTAACGAAGAGGCTGTACCTGCCAACTCAGGGTAAGCACTCAGCACACAGGCCATGGAATTACTGCCAACAATGGAAATCGTTCCGACAAAGAGCATTACCGGAATCACTGTTCCCCATAAGCCCAAACCGAAAACCTGACCGACGATCAACCCAATGCCAGCGAAGAGTTGGATCATCAAACCGATTTTCAGCATATTCTCGCTGCCCACTTTGCGCACAAACTTGCCATTCAGCATGGTAAACAGAATCAAGCACACCACGTTAAGGCCAAACAGGTAACCGAAGTTTTGGGTGCTGACACCGTAGTAATCGATGTAGACAAAAGAACCTGCCGTTAAAAAAGAGAACATGCCTGCAAACGAAAAACCAGAAGCCACGATGTAGCCAACAGATTGCTTGGTGCGCAGAATTTTCGCGTAATTACGCAAGGTCGAACCGATACGTAGCGGCGGGCGGCGATCAAGCGCCAACGTTTCAGGGATCATTGTCACCACGAGCACAATCACCAGTGCGGCGAAACCTGCCAGTACCCAAAAAATCGAACGCCATCCAAACCAAACCGCCAGATATCCCCCCATCATAGGCGCGGCCAAAGGTGCCACCGTCATGACCAAGGTAATAAACGACATGGTGCGGGCGAAATCTTCTTTATCGAACATGTCGCGAACCAGCGCTTGAATCACGACGGCAGCAGCAGCACCACAGAAACCTTGCGCAGCACGAATATAAGTCAGAGTTTCAATATCAGTGGCGTTGGCACTCACCACTGCGCCGATCAAGAACATGATGACGCCGACGATCAATACAGGACGACGACCATAACTGTCTGAAATTGGGCCGTGAATCAACTGGCCCAGAGCAAAACCCGCGGTATACGCCGCGAGTGTACGCTGAACAAGCCCCGGCGCGACACCCAACTCCCTCGCGATATCAGGCATGGCGGGTAAATACATATCGATAGCCAACGGCGTCAACGCCGCAATCGCGCCAAGGACGAGGATCAAAAGAAAGGTCAGCTGTTGAGCTGGCTGATGTACCGCATTCGTTGTCATGTACGCCTTAGAAAGAAAAGGTGAAGAAAAAAGATGCACAGTTCAAAACTGTGTCTGGCTCACATAGTAGCACTATGATTAATTCCCTTGAGGAAATAATGACTTTCTATTCAGACACAAACGGAATCGCTAGTAAATTGCAGATAATTAAGCATAAAAATTCATCGTGACAATAAAATATCTCGTCTATCGGCTTGTAGCATCCATACATGAGACTTCACCGTCGGGAAACCGAGCACAAAAAAACGCCGCGGAACAAATGCCCGCGGCGTTTTCAATCAAGATGGTTTAGTTGAACGTGCTGACTAGCGCACTTCTCGTCTAAGACATCCGATTTCGATATGACTATTTGCGAGGCATAAAGAGTGCGATTTCTTGTGCGGTTAGTGCACGGTATTGCCCAGGCTCCAGTGAATCGTCTAGCACTAATTCACCCACTGATTCACGGTGAAGGCCGACGACTCTATTGCCGACAGCAGCAAACATACGCTTCACTTGATGGTATTTACCCTCGTGAATCGTCAGCAGTGCTTCCTTCTCGCTCACTTGCTCTAGCTGTGCTGGTAGCGTGTCTGTTTTTTCTCCACGAAGCAGAAGACCTTCAGAGAACACATCCGCCGTCTCTTCTGAAATCGGATCATCCAGCACAACACGATACACTTTATCGCACTTGTGTTTAGGCGATGTCACACGGTGAGACCATTGACCGTCATCAGTCAGCAGAAGCAAGCCTGTTGTGTCACAATCTAGGCGACCTGCAATGTGCAATTTATCCGCACCGACTTCGTCTACTAGGATAAACACGGTCGGATTATGCCCGTCTTCATGAGAGCATACATAGCCCTCAGGCTTATTCATCATGATGTAACGCGGGCCAGACAAATGCAGTGAAGCACCATCGAATTCGACATCAGCATCTTCTGCAATTTTCAATGAGCCGCTCTTAACGATGTCACCATTAACTGTCACGCGTTTTTCTTTGAGTAATCTTGTTGCTTGGGTGCGGGTAACACCTACCGTTTCACAAAGAAATTTGTCTAGCCTGATCATTGTATTTTGTCCGTGATGTTCTCGATGGGCGCATTATAGGAAGTTCACGTTAAAGGTACAGCGAAAAACGTTTTATCAATCTCATATTGAACCGATGAAATTGCACTCTCGTTTCTCATGTCTATAACTAAGAGATGGCGAACTTAACAAATTCGTTACAGTCTAAACCTGTGCCCTTGGATTTATGATTATAATCTCGCACTGGTTAACATGTTGATTAGGGAAGCATTTATGAATATTACGCTGCAATCACCTTCCATAGAGTCAATGCCGCGTCTCCTCGAACTATCAAAGCAACTGCATGATCACGAGGCACTTTCTTTTGATGTGGCACATGTGACGTCTGCGTTCAATTTCTTGATTGCCCATCCCGCACATGGCGATGTGTTTCTCATCGAGCTTGATAAAAGTGAGGAACAAGAGGCGATCGGCTTTGTTGTGCTTTGCTACAGCTTTAGCATTGAACTGGGTGGACGCATCGCAGTCATCGACCAGATATACTTGTCACATGATTGGCGACGCCAAGGGGTAGGTTCTTATGTCCTACCCAATATCGAATCTCATGCACAAGCAAGAGATTGTCACGCAGTTATTCTTGAAGTAAACATCGGCAATAGCGGCGCACGTGAGTTCTATGAACAATTCGATTACATGCCTCGACGTCAACACTGCTTAATGACCAAGCGATTGTTGCGCTAATGAACTAGCCCGCTAGCTAATTATTCTGTGCCTCGCTACACTGGGCGGCCTTAAACGGCTGCCTTATTGATCGCATGTATACCCTTCGACCTTACCAAACAGACACGGTGAAAGCCGTCGTTCACTATTTCCGTCGCCATTCTACGCCCGCCGTTGCTGTACTGCCTACTGGCGCAGGTAAAAGCTTGGTCATCGCTGAGCTAGCAAAACTTGCCCGAGGGCGAGTTTTGGTGCTAGCCCACGTTAAAGAGTTGGTGGAGCAAAACCACGAAAAATACGAAGGGTACGGCCTAAAAGGCGGTATTTTCTCAGCCGGCTTAGGCCGCAAAGAAAGCGCAGATAAAGTCGTGTTCGCCTCGGTGCAATCCATGGTGCGAAATCTTGATGAATTCAACGATCAGTTTTCCTTGCTCGTTATCGACGAATGCCACCGTGTACCAGACAACGCAGACAGCAGCTACCGTAAAGTTATCTCTCATCTACAGCAGGTTAACCCCGGCATTAAAGTGCTTGGTTTGACCGCAACACCCTATCGCCTCGGCATGGGTTGGATTTATCAGTTTCATACCGCAGGTCGTGTGCGAAGTGAAAAGCCGCGCTTCTTCCATGACTGTATTTTTGAACTTCCGATCCGATTTTTGCTTGATGAAGGCTTTCTCACTGAAGCCAAGGTGCTGGATGCACCAGTGCTGAGTTATGACTTCTCGCAGCTCAAAGCCTCAACGACAGGGTTTTACAAAGAAGCTGACTTAGACCGTGTTATCGAAAATGCCCCTCGCGCGACGCCACAGATCGTCGATCAAGTCATGCAATACGCGAAAGACCGTCACGGCGTGATGATTTTCGCCGCCACGGTGAGACACGCTCAGGAAATTCTTGGACTTTTGCCACCCACTGAATCCGCGCTGGTGATTGGCGAAACCGCGCTGGACGAACGAGACAGCATTATCCAGCGCTTTAAAAAGCGAGAAATAAAATATCTGGTTAACGTATCTGTGCTAACTACCGGATTTGATGCGCCGCATGTTGACCTGATCGCCATTTTACGACCAACTGAATCAGTTAGCCTGTATCAGCAAATTGCAGGACGAGGCTTAAGACTCTCCCCAGGCAAGAAGGATTGCCTGATATTAGATTACGCTGGCAACGTTTACGATTTGTATCAGCCTGAAATTGGCGACCCTAAACCTGACAGCGACAGTGAAATCGTAACAGTTCCCTGCCCCGCATGCGGCTTCAATAACAATTTCTGGGGTAAACTAGACGACAATGCATTTCTGATTGAGCATTACGGACGTCGTTGCCAGGGCTTTTTTGAAGACGAGGATGGCGAACGAGAAATCTGTGGTTATCGTTTTCGCGCCAAGTATTGCAGCGAATGTGGCGCAGACAATGACATTGCTGCTCGTCGTTGCCATCAGTGCGACCATACCCTTGTCGACCCTGACAAAAAGCTACGAGATGCATTAAAGCTCAAAGACGCCATGATCATGGCATGCGCCGACATGCGCTTGGAAGCGGGTAAAAACAAATTCGACAAGCCACAACTTAAAGTGACTTTTGTGGGACACGACGGCGCCGAGATCCACGAAGTCTGGCCGCTTTCCACTAAACGACAGAAAGATGATTTTCTCGCAAAATTCATCAACCCGCATTTGGTTGACCGTCATCGCCCGTTTACCGATACCGCACCTTCCAAGGTCGTCAGAGCTGAGCATCGCTTACGATTGCCAGATTTTGTCGTGGCGAGGAAGAACGGTCGATTCTGGGCGATCCGCGATAAAATCTTCGACCTCGACCAATTTGCGTCACAGCAAGAAGTGAGCGACATGATCAACAGCGCAGCGTGAAACAACGTGGAACCAAAACTTGTAAATTGATTGCCACAACGTGCATAACGAACAGTAATCACTCAACGAGCCACCAAATGACGTATAACGTACCAGTTTCACTTGTGATCCCACTATCTGGGTGGTAGTATCCGCGCTCGATTTACTCGTATCTAGATTGGTCGCATTCTGGATACATATTCTCAACTCTCTATTTTAAAGAGTATATATTATGAAATTCGAAGCAGTAGTACGTACTGAGCAGGGTAAGGGTGCGAGCCGCCGCCTGCGTTTGACTGACCACTTCCCAGCTGTAGTTTACGGTGGCGAAGCCGCTCCAGTTGCTATCTCTCTTGAGCACGCTAAAGTGATCACTCAGATGGATAAGCCTGAGTTCTACGAAGCGATTACTCTAGTAATCGACGGTCAAGAAGTGAACGTTAAGCCACAAGACATCCAACGTCACCCGTTCAAACCAAAAGTTATGCACATGGATTTCATCCGCGTATAATTGCTTTTGCAGTTTGACGGCTCTTCGCTTCGCTAAGAAGTGAATGAGACGAAAAAAAGCGCCGACTATCGGCGCTTTTTTTGTGTCTGTTATTTTAGGTATTATTCTTTCAATGCCAAACTTGGCTCATATTCATCACCAAGCTCACCTATTTCCAATCTTTCTGGTTCTAGTCTCTTTTGGTTTTAGTCTTCATCACCAAACAAGGATTGTTGAGGATTGGTTTCTTCGACAGCTTGCATGGCTTCTTTCGCCAATTTCGCCTTCATAACACGCGTATAGCGCTGCTTACATAACCGCACGACATTGCGTCGCTGTTCGCTGCTAAAGTCATTCCAATGGAAACGCTCATCCCTGCTGCGTAAGCAACCTTTGCAATACCCCTTATTGTTCACCTGACAAACACCAATACAGGGGCTGGGCACCGTAAAAAAATCAAGTTGCTCCAACTTTGCACCTCATTGCCGTTAAGCTATTCATTTCATTCAAGCGACTTTCCGATCGAAAAGCAAATTTCAGCAGATATCAAACGGGATCAAGTAACAGAGTGAGTAATCGTTCCATGCGAATACCGCCCGCTACATTCACTTATCTACCTCTTTTTATGACAACCACATAGTAGGTGAATTCACCTACATAAAAGAAATATCATTGCGTTTAGTGGTCTGAATTTGTTACTTTTACCACATAACCTTTCGGGTTATCGTCATGAATCGGAATAAGTGACGAGAAGAAATGAGTAATAAAAAGGAGTAGTTATGTCGTTTTTTGTACCCGCTGCAGAATCCCAAGAACACGCAGAATCTATTTATACTGCGATAGCCAAGCATATTGATGCTCCCATCAACGACGCACGTATTGCAGCCCTGACATGGAAACATGAAGGTCAGGAAGTCATTGCCAAGGTAGGACAGGCCCTGCCAACGTGTTTTGGCTCAGACGATGAAGTTATTCTCGCCATATTTGACTGTGGTGATGTATTTAAAGTCTGCACCCCAAACCGTGGTGCGGTCTGTTTTGACCCAGTAGTCGCTTCACGCACCAACGTTTCGAACGTTGATCTCTTCTAGTACCGACGAATTTTCCAATAAAAATACCGGGGAATACCCCGGCATTTTTTCTCTGGATAAAACTTAGAACAACCCCAACTGTGGCATCGACAAAGCATCAAAGCTTTTGCCGACAAACGGTAAAATACCGTCTGCAATAGGTTTTAACTGCTTATCAACGTAATGCTGGTAATCATATTGGCTAACCAATGCTTCTAATGGCTCAGGGCCATTTAGCGTGATCACATACTCAATCCAACCGCCATGCTGGTATTGCAGCGCTCGACCGAGTTTTTCATTCACAGCATCGGCCTTACGGGCAGCTCTTACATGCGGCGGAACATTTTTCTCGTAATCAGACAGCTTGCGACGCAGCCTCTTTCGGTAAATCAACTTTTCATTATTGTGACCGCGTAACGTATCTTCGACCATGGTACGAACATAATCATCAATGTCTTCACCATCGAAAACCCGTTGATACAAGGTCTGCTGAAACTCCTGCGCCAGCGGCGTCCAGTCGGTTCTGACTGTTTCTAACCCTTTGTAAACAATGTGTCGCTCACCTTGCTTGTCGACCAAGCCGGCATAACGCTTTTTGCTGCCGGTATCTTGGCCTCGAATCGTCGGCATCAAAAATTTCTGATAATGCGTTTCATACTCAATTTCGAGCGCCGAAGGGATCTGATATTCATCCAGAAGGTGCTGATCCCACCACTGATTGATATGTGCCACCAGCAATTGCCCTACTGCGTCCGCTTCTTCGTGACTGTATTGACGCCCTAACGACACAAAGGTCGAATCAGTATCGCCATAAATAACCTTGTAGCCTTTGGCTTCAATCAAATCACGTGTCAGCTTCATGATTTCATGCCCGCGCATAGTGATTGACGACGCTAAACGGTGGTCGAAGAAACGACAACCCGATGAGCCCAGCACACCATAAAAAGAGTTCATGATGATTTTTATTGCCTGCGAAAATGCTTTTTCGCCCTGCCGTTTGGCTTCATCGCGCGCTTTCCAAAGGTTTTCAATCATGGCAGGAAGAAAGTGCGTCTCACGGTGAAAAACACCACCACGAAAACCCGGCACAGTCAGGCTTGGATCGTCCTGTTTCAGACCTTCGATCAAACCCAGCGGGTCAATCAAAAACGTACGGATAATCGACGGGTACAGCGATTTGAAATCGAGCACCAACACAGAGTCATACAAGCCAGGCTTACTGTCCATGACATAACCGCCGGGGCTGGCAATCCAGTTTTCACTGGTCAGTGTCGGCGCGACATAGCCAGCTCGGTGCAACCTAGGCATATACAGGTTGGTAAACGCTGCAACCGATCCGCCAATGCGATCTAGCTCAATGCCAGTTAAGCGGGTGCGTTGGATCAGAAACTCCATCAAATGGGTGTCCGCAAAAATACGATTCACCAACACACAATCTTGTAGGTTGTATTTCGCCAATGCGGGCTTGTCGTCCCGAAACATGCGATTGATTGAATCCATACGATCATAGGGATTATCAATCGCTTTCCCTTCACCAAACATTTCTCGCGACACCGACTCCAACGACCAAGAACGAAAACTGTATGTCGCCGTTTTCAAGCCATCAATGCCGTCAATCACCACCCTTCCCGGTAACGTAATAAAGCCTTGGCGACTGTTGTTGGAATCACGCCAATGCGCTTTTTCAGCACCTCGGCCCAAGCGCAAATCGATTTTGTTAAATGCCGCGCGTTTAATCAGTAAGCGAAAATCGAAATCGACAACGCTCCAACCCACGATCACATCGGGATCAAAGCGAATAAACCATGCATTAAGAGCTTTCAATAGCTCGAGTTCGTTATCGACCCAGTCAATCCAAGGCATCTCATCTGCATTATCAGGCGTTGGTCCAACCATGATGACGCGGCTGTCCATCTCACCGTCTAAGCCAATGGAATACAAAACGCCCTTTTCAGAACACTCAATATCCAATGAAACACGCGACAATGAAGTCGAATAGTCAGACGCTTTGGCTTTCACATTACGGTATTCGACAAAACCATTTTTCTGCTTTGCTGTACCCGTAAAGGTTAACCCGCCGCAAATAAAGCGTTCCATCAAGTAACGGTCGGTTAATCGCACGTCTGCTTCATAGGGTTCAAACTCTTCGGCTTGCAACAATCGACTCGCGCGAGTGGCATCAGAAATGGTATTGAAGTAGAACCCCGTCATCTTACGATGCAGAAAATCACACAACGCGAGTGCTTTGCAGTGAAAACGAAAGTCAGCCTCGGTCAGAGTTTGTTGCGCTGCGGACACCAGTTCGTTGGTAACAAAGAAAACTGGTTTCTCGCCTGTTATCACCAATTTTGCAGGGCCAGTATTTGTCTGCACCCAAAAAACAAGTTCGGTGACATCACCGATATCTCGGCCATGGCGGCTGATGATGAATCCTTCTTGATATTGCAAGGCGGCCTCAGAGGTTAAATTGACGCTGGCAGTATACCCAAACTCGAGCATCATCCGTTAGGTATGCTTTCGCAGACAAAGCACTGTTGAGGCCACACTCTTGGTCGATCCTCCTTGCTTTGAACTTGTTATTGCTAGACTCATTATCTATTGATAGAAATACCAACAATCAAGGATGAACCATGAATAGTCGCGTCTCTCACATTGTGGTCGTTGATGATGAACATGATGTTAGGACAGTTTTGACCGATGCATTACGCCAAATAGGTTACACCGTCACGCCCGTATCCACTGGTGAAGAGCTCTACGCGGCAGACAATGTCGATCTTGCTGTTATTGACCTGCGCCTTAACAACGAAGATGGTCTTCAACTTGCCCGGCAACTTCGCGAAAACAGTGACATACCGATCATGATGTTGACGGGAAAAGGCGACGAAACAGACAGAATCATCGGCCTCGAAGTGGCTGCTGATGACTACATGATGAAGCCGTTTAATCTTCGTGAGTTCACGGCTCGCATTAATGCGCTTTTACGTCGAAGTCAAAACGCCGGCACAAAACGAGTGTCCGTTGAAACAAACGAAACGGTTTACCAGTTTGACGATTGGACGTTATATCTCTCGCGGCGATTGCTTCAGCATGCCGATGGGCGCACACCAGAGCTCACTTATGGCGAGTTTTCGTTGCTAGAAGCCTTTATCTCCTCGCCGCAGCGGGTATTGACGAGGGAACATTTGATGGAACGAACTCATGGCTATGATTCTGACTCTCTCGATCGCACCATAGACGTGCTTGTGGTGCGTCTTCGCCGCAAAATCGAATCCAACCCTCGAATCCCTCGACTCATCAAGACCGAACGCGGATTGGGGTATTGCTTCGATGCTTCCGTCACCAAACTCGTTCCACAACCTCACTGAGCCATCCCATGAACGGAAACAGCATTCGCCCTCACTTAATGTTGACGCTTTCCGTCTTGCTTGCGCTGACCACACTCATGGCTGGCTTTTCTCTGTTCACGCTGTGGCAGAACCAATATCTGCTCGACAGAGTCACACAAACTACGCTCGCAGATACTCAGACCGCATTGAATTTATCCCAAGGTGTTGCCCAGATTGCCGCGTTGGCACCTTATACGGCCGCTTCAGCAAGGCCTCACCAAATCCAAAACGAGAAGAAACAACTTCAAGCGAGAGCAGCAACGTTGAACGACGACGCCCTAAAGCTCACCACACCTTCATACGCCCACGAGTTGGGTCAGCGGATTGGCCAAGTTGACGTGACCCTGCAAAAACTCATGTCGAACGTTGAGCGAGAATTGTATATCCGAGAAGATTTGATGGCACAGCAGTTTGCACTTGATGAGCTAGACGCCTACCCATTTGGCGCCCTTTTTATTCACGCTTTTGCGAAAGACCCTACCCGCATTTCGCAAGGCTGGATTGACCAAATCACCAATATGCTAACGAGTGACCCAGTCGCAAACGAACGAATCGCCCATGATGTAATGCCTGTTTTAGCGTCATTGACTCGAAGTAATACACATATCAACGTCCTGCGTTCAGAAAATGCCTTCCTGCTTGCTTCAATCCGCGCACAATCAGATCGCATGACCGACTATGTGCGTGAAATCGTCGCTATTCATCAGCAGGAGGTTAGCGAGCAACAACGCCTAGCTAAATCAGCGATTAATCGTGTGATGCTACTGATGGCTATGATTCTACTTTCTTTGGTGGCGGGCGTTTACTACCTCTACCGATTCAACGATAAAATGGCCAAAGATCTCCTAAGCGTAACGGATGAGATGCTAAATCTAGCTCAAGGCAACACCGAGCAAGCGCCCGTTAAGCTCGAACGACAAGATGAAATCGGAAAACTGGCCACCGCATTCTCGGCATTTCAGCTAAATGCCATAGAAAAAGAGCGCGCGACACAGGATCTTTTCCAGCAAAACGTACTCCTTGAAACCATTTTCCATGAAATGCAGGATGGCCTAAGTGCCTTTGATGCCGACAACCGCTTGCTCGCGTGGAACAGCAAATATGCGTTCCTATTAGGTATTGATGAAAACCAACTGGCGTTCGGCATGACCATTGAAGATGTGCAGGAAAAGCTTTCACTTCGTCTTCAGTCTTCCGCTGAACATGCACAGCAAAATGAAACCTACACCTCGCTAAGGCACCTTCAGCCCTTGCTGTTTGAAAGACAGTTCAAAGATGGGCGTATTATCGAATATCGTAGCCAGCCCATTCCTTCTGGCGGATTTATCACCTTGTATCGCGACCTAACAGAAAAGCGCCAAATCGATCTCGCGCTCAAACAAGCACAAAAAATGGAAACACTGGGACAACTCACTGGCGGGATAGCACATGATTTCAATAATCTACTCTCTGCCTTGAGTGGGAATTTAGAGTTATTGGATATGACAAGCACGCTCGATGACACCAGCAGGACCTATTTAAACCGCGCACTCTCTGTGACCGAAAAAGGCAGCCAGTTGATTGAGCGCCTGCTTGCTTTTAGCCGGACCCAACCTCTCCACCCCGAACCTGTCAACGTCGAGCAAACCTTGGATGAGTTGTCCGATCTCATGGAGTACTCGTTAGACGGCACAAGTCAGTTACTGATGCATGCCTCGCCACAAGACGCGCTTATCTTTGCGGATAAAAGTGGGCTAGAAAATGCGTTGATGAATTTACTTCTCAATGCCAATGCCGCCATGACACAAGCAGGAAGAGTTATCGTCACGACACGCAAATGCTGCCTACTTCACGACAAGAAAGCAGCTGTAATTATTGAGGTTGAAGACTCAGGCAGTGGTATTCACCCTGATGACATCGATAAAGTGATGGAGCCATTTTTCTCGACCAAAGAAAAGGGCAAAGGCAGCGGATTGGGTTTGAGCATGGTATATGGGTTTGTGGAGCAATCTAAAGGCGAGATTGTGATTGATTCAACTGTGGGCAAAGGCACGGCTATCAGCATGATCCTTCCTTGTTACGAGCCTGAACACCTCGCTTCAACCACGGAAAAAACCTCAATGTCTTTTATCCCAGATGCTACCAATACAACTGCACCTGCTGCCACCAGCACTATGCAAGCGCTTCACCTTGAAGGCATCACCATTTTGCTGGTTGATGACGACAATGATGTCGCGCTACCGATAAAGCAAATGCTAGAAACGCAAGGTGCTTCAGTTACGCTTGCGACTTCAGCCAAAGAAGCCATCAAGCTCAGTGAAGCGACAAAGCCGAACTATGTCATCAGTGATATTAACCTTGGCAACAAAGAAACTGGCGTCTGGCTCAAAAACACGCTGCACGTTATACAACCTAAAATACCTGTGATCTTGATGTCAGGATTACCCAAAGAACAGCTTAGTCAGCAGTTTGGCTATCAGTCAGATTGGGACTTGATCACAAAACCCGTCACTCGTCATGCGCTGTCAGCGGCACTGCTTCGCGTTATATCAATCGGTTAGCGCCTTTGTTTCAATTGTGAATGAAATATCTTTCCGTTTGAAACCGACCATTCGTTTTTGTTTGTCATTCTGTAGATGTCAATTCACAAGGAGATTTGCTATGAATTCGCTTTTACGGAAATCGCTCTTAAAAAAATCACTGCTGGCCGCCATGATTGCATCGCTACCGATGGCGCAAGCCACAGCAGAAGAAGTGCTCATCGGTCTCATCACGAAAACTAACACCAACCCTTTCTTCGTGAAGATGAAGGAAGGCGCACAAGAAAAAGCCACGGAGCTTGGCGCAAAAGTGAGTTCTTTTGCCGGCCGTTTTGATGGCGATACAGATTCACAAGTTCAGGCCATTGAGAACCTCGTGGCGGCTGGCGCGAAAGGCATACTGATCACACCGAGTGACCCACAAGCACTCGCGCCTTCGGTCAAACGTGCTCAAGATGCAGGTGTATTGGTGATTGCGCTGGACACCCCTTTCACACCACCCAATGTGGCTGACGCCACCTTCGCGACTGATAACTTCAAAGCCGGTGAATTAATTGGCGAATGGGCGAAAGCGAAAATGGGCGATGCGGCCAAAAATGCCAAAATTGCACTGCTTGATTTGAGCACAGCCAATATCTCTGTCGATGTTGCACGTAACCAAGGTTTCCTGACAGGCTTTGGCATCGACACCAAAAACCCTAACATTAACCGCGATGAAGACGACCCTCGCATTGTGGGTAACGACGTGACACAAGGTTCTGAAGAAGGTGGCCGTCGCGCCATGGAAAACTTGCTGCAAAAAGATCCCAGCATCAACCTCGTATACACCATCAACGAACCCGCTGCTGCAGGCGCGTATGAAGCGTTGAAAGCACTAGGCCGACAAGATGATGTGATGATTGTTTCTGTTGATGGTGGCTGCCCAGGGGTCGATAACGTTGAAGCAGGCGTCATTGGTGCAACCTCTATGCAGTTCCCTTTGCAGATGGCTGCGCTTGGCGTAGAAGCAGTCGTTGAATACGCGAAATCTGGCGTCAAACCAGGCGCTACACCGGGTAAAGCATTCTTCGATACGGGCGTAGAGCTGATCACTGATGAGCCCGCAACTGGCGTGGCTTCATCAACATCTAAGCAAGGTAAAACTAAGTGCTGGGGCTAATCCTCTAATGCTATAGAGAGGGCGAGATGCCCTCTCTCACTTTCTTGCGAGCACGGACGCACTCGGGAGCGCGTAATGTCATCACCACAAAATCCCTCACCTAGCGGCAACAGGCTCGCGGGTGACCAGCTTTCGAACGAAACCTTTAGTCTCGTTCAGCGCATTCAGCTTTATCTTCACAATCACCCCACAGCAGTACCCTGCCTGGTGCTGATACTTGCGGTCGCTTTTTTCTCTACCTTGGTTGGCGATAGATTTTTCCATCCGTTCAACCTGTCATTAGTGCTCCAGCAAGTGACGATTATTGGCGTGATTGGTATTGCCCAAACGCTGATTATTTTAACGGCAGGTATAGATCTTTCTGTCGGTGCTATTATGGTGCTGACCTCTGTTGTAATGGGCCGATTTGCTATCGACTTTGGGCTGCCCGCCCCTGTCGCGCTCTTTGCCGGGCTGCTTGTGGGCGCGTTGGCAGGCCTAATAAATGGCCTATTGGTGGCAAAAATCAAGCTTCCCCCGTTCATTGCGACCTTGGGGACTTGGAACATCTTTTTTGCTCTTAATCTGTGGTATTCAAACAGTCAAACCATTCGTTCTCAAGTCATCGACCAGCAAGCGCCGCTGTTACAGTGGCTTGGTAATACCGTCGAAGTGTTTGGCGCTCGCATCGCCTACAGTTCCCTATTTATGTTCGTTTTGTTCATCGTGTTTTGGTATGCACTCAATTGGACGGCTTGGGGTCGACATGTTTATGCCACAGGCGATGATCCTGATGCAGCGCGCCTCGCAGGCATTAGAACTAAACGAATTCTGCTGTCGGTGTATATCACCGCGGGCGTAGTTTGTGCCTTAGCCGCGTGGGTATTAATCGGTCGCATCGGCTCTGTCAGCCCGCAAGCAGGCTATACCGCCAATCTCGATTCCATAACCGCAGTGGTCATCGGTGGCACCAGTCTTTTCGGCGGGCGTGGCTCCATTTTTGGCACACTTATCGGCGCCCTGATCGTGGGAATATTCCGAAATGGCCTTGCGCTAATGGGCGTAGACGTGTTGTGGCAGGAGTTTACTGTCGGCGTATTAATCATTGTTGCGGTCAGTATCGACCAATGGCTGCGGAGGGTATCGTCATGAGTGAGTCAAACCAAGTACCTGTTCTACAAGCGCGAGGATTGGTTAAACGCTATGGGCGAGTCACCGCGCTAGACGGTGCAGATTTCGACTTAATGCCAGGTGAGATACTCGCCGTCATTGGAGACAACGGCGCGGGAAAATCTAGCTTAATCAAAGCACTTTCTGGCGCACTGATCCCCGATGCAGGAGTAATTACCCTTCACGGTAAGCGCGTGAATTTCAACAACCCGATGCAAGCGCGAGAAGCAGGTATTGAAACCGTATACCAAAACCTTGCTGTTGCCCCTGCTCTAAACATTGCTGATAACCTGTTTTTGGGCAGGGAGATAAGACACAATGACTGGCGCGGTAAATGGTTTCGTATGCTGGACAAAAAAGCCATGCGAGACAAAGCCAAAGAGAAACTCACTGAATTAGGATTAATGACCATTCAAGATATTACGCAGGCCGTCGAAACCCTATCAGGCGGTCAACGCCAAGGGGTAGCGGTCGCTCGCTCAGCGTTATTTGGGTCTAAAGTTGTGATCATGGATGAGCCCACCGCGGCACTTGGCGTTAAAGAGTCACGGAAAGTACTCGATTTGATCCTTGAGGTGAGAAATCGCGGCATGCCAGTGGTACTGATCAGCCATAACATGCCTCATGTATTTGAAGTGGCCGATCGGGTTCATATTCATCGCTTGGGTCAACGTGTGGATATTATCTCACCCAGCACCCACACCATGTCAGATGCTGTTGCCATCATGACGGGCGCCATGGAGCCCGGCACTTCAGAGTCTGGTACTTCAGAGCAAGCAGAAGCCCAAGCATGAAAACACTGAATGCCCTGACACTTTACCTCGTCTGCTTGTTTCCTTCATGGTCTCAGGCAGCCATCACGGCAGGTGTCAGCGTGTCAGATCTCACCAACCCCTACTTTGTCACCATGGTGCGAAGCCTTCGCGATGAACTACAAATAACGTTTGGCGATGATGTTCGCCTACTGGTTCGTTCCAGCGCTTATGATCACCCTCGCCAAGTGAGACAGCTTGAAGAATTTGTCGCCGAAAAGGTTGACGTTATTTTCCTCGTTGCGTCCGACGAACACAGAATCGGCCCTACGGTTGAACGTATCGTGACACATGGAACACCCATTTTTGCTATTGATGTGCGCGCCAAAGGAGCAACTGCGACCATTACGACTGACAATGTTCAGGCCGGACGCATTGCTTGCAAGGGGTTAGCAGAATCACTGAATGCCCAGGGAAATGTACTCATCATTAACGGACCCCAAGTTTCTTCTGTCATCGAGCGTGTGACCGGATGCAAACAAGCGCTGGTGCACTTTCCCAAGATAGTGCTCATCAGTGATCAATTGAACGGCACGGCAAGTATTGAAGGCGGATTGGAGAGCATGGCGTATGCATTACAAGCATACTCAGGGATTGATGGCGTATTTGCGATTAACGACCCGACAGCTCTTGGCGCAGAGCAAGCCATCGTACAAGCCAACGCCAACGCGCTGATCATGTCTGTAGATGGAAGCCCTGCTGGACGTGATGCCCTACTTCAAAGGCGAAAAGGCTGGATAGGCACAGCAACTCAGTTTCCAGATGCCATGAGTCGCGAAGCTGTCAAAATCGCTGATAAATGGCTCGATGAACATAAAGTCGATAGCGCAGAAGTGTTAATACCCACAAAGCTAATGAATCAAGACAATGCCGCTTCATTTAGCGCATGGTGAACAGTGACGACGAATAAGGACATGGCTCGGCGCTTTACACAAATAGTGAGGTGTCGTGTGTTAGGCGCTATGTGCTAGGGTCGATGTAAACAAGAGAAAAGCACTGAACCGATGCTTAGAGCGTTACGCTTCGTTTCAACCAGACCTAAGCGGTACTCATTCTGACCTAAGTCACTGGCGACTGTTTTCTATCCCTGCCAACGAACGTCACTGCAATACCAAGTAATATCACAGACGCAGAAATCATCATTCGCATCGAAATAGACTCAGACATCAAAAGGTGCCCCGCAAATGCTGCCATCACAGGAACTGACAGCTGCATCACCCCTGCTTGTGTCGCTTTAAAGTGCTGTATCACGCCGTACCATATGGCGTAGCCAATCGCGGAAGCAACCGCACCAGAAGCAATGGCCAGCCAAACACCCTCTTGAGAAAGCGTATTCATTGGAATATTGAGTAAGAAAAATGGAATAACAAAGAAAAGACTTAGTCTAAAGTTAATACAGTTAGCTTTGAGTTGTGGCACTTTCATTTCTTTACCCAGCACGCTATACGCGCCCCACGCCACACCTGAAATCGCCATCAATATACATCCCCACACATTTGGAGAATTTACACCAGGTGAAACAAGGTAGCCCAAACCACAAATGGCCGTTAACGCACCAATGTATTCCATGCCACTTGCGCCACCTTCGCGATAGTGACCGTAAGCAAACATGGTTAATTGAACAAAGGCAAACAAGATAAGTGCCCCCATTCCGGTATCAAGGTAGAGGTAAGCAAACGAAAACGTGGCGGCGTACAGAAACAGCATCGCTGCCGCTAACCAATGCTCAATCGCACTATGGAGCAATTGGCAATTGTCTTCCGGCGTTTTGCGCTTTGCTGTGACTAAAGAAGAAAGCAAAAACAACATCGCGGCACCAGAAACCAGCCGGATTGAAGTAAATGAAGCGGGATCGATATCCGTGTCAGACAAGGCCATACGGCAAAGCACAGAGTTTGCTGCGAAGAAAATCAACGCGAGAATCGCCATTGTTATGTTTTTAATAGAAAAAGATTCTGCTCGCAACATAGTTCCATTCACTGTAGTGACACGTGCCAATATTGACCGTGTAGCTTCTACATATCTTTCACACCTTTGAGAAAAATCAGATTTTTTGTTTGGTATGTTGAACTTTGTCAAGACTCATAGAATGAATATAATGGGCAATATCTCAACAATGTCGTTTGGAAATTCGACGTTGAGAAGGTAAAATATCGCTCCTGATTTTTAGTGGTGAAGTGAATGTCTGACGCTAAACGCAAAGCGCTTAAGAAGATTGCAAAATGTTTGGAGTTGAGTAACTCATCCAACATCAATGAAGCTGCCGCAGCGATAAAAATGGCACAGAGCCTGATGAAGAAATACGGCTTGGATCAAGACGATATTGATTTCATCCGTATGGGAAAAACCACATCAGCCACCCTGCTACCCACCTCGATCAGCGACGCTGTTCTCAAAATAATTCGAGGTATTAATACCCGCTTTGGCGTCGAATGTGTACTAACGAATCACAAAGGGCTTAAAAAAGCGGAATTCATTGGCGATGCCGATCGCGCCATTTTCGCCGCCTTCGCGTTTGATATTGTCTATCGTGAAATGAATGAACACATTGGTCAATTCCGCAATAGCTTCCAAGGTTCAGGCACCTCGCAAACAGAGATCACTCGCAGAATTGGTTCGTTCACGTTTGGCTGGCTTGATGGCGCATTAGCAAAACTGCCTAACATCGCGCCTGATGGCGATGCAGACAAAAAAATCAAAGACTATATCGACAGCCAGTTCAAGAACATCGACCGTGAAACCTTTAAGCAACAATTGAGAGATGCGATGAAGGGGATCACAGACGATTATGAGAAAGGCATGAAAAAAGGAAAACAGATTTCCGTCAGCCGCCCAGTATCTGGCAAACAAGCAGCAAAGCGCCTCTATTAGGCGCTTTTTCATTTAATCCCAACACTGCGACAACGTCACTTACCCTCCATATATCCCCTGTTAATTTCACGCAAGCCACTGAATTAACAATAATCTAACAAAAAACCTCTTTTTTTGAACAGTGTTGTATTAAAAAAGCCTGAATTTCTGTCCTGCCTATTGTATTGCGCGCTTTCCCCGCCTAGCCTAGCTTATTAAATCACCACATCAGTTGGTGGTTGAGAAGATTTGCGAAAAGCAAACTTGTGGTGGTGACTTGTTACGTAGTACTGAAGTCTCTCTTACCAAACCCTCTCTAGAAGGAATGGAGAAAACAAATGAAAAAAGCAGTGATAAGCCTTGGATTGATTGTGGCCATAAGTCCATTGGCAAGTGTATACGCTCAAGATGATTCAAACTTTTACCTCGGTGCTCGCGTCGGTTCTTCAACACTTTCAGACGCTTGCCAAGTTGGCAGTTGTGACGACAACGAAGTCGGCGGCGGCTTGATTGGTGGTTACGACTTCGGTAACGGTTTCTCAATTGAATCAACCTATGATTACCTAGGTCACTTCGACGCAAGCTATAGCCCAACACCTGGCGCTATTAGTGGTGATCTGACCGCATTGACCTTGGCGCCAAAACTGGGCTTCGGTATTACTGACCAAACTGAGCTTTACGGTAAAATTGGTGCCGCTTGGTGGGATTGGAACAGCAACGCAGGCGACCAAGACGATATTTCTCTGCTAGGTGCAGTAGGTCTTGATCACCGTGCAAGCGATCTGGTTAATGTTCGACTTGAATACCAATACATCCACGACATGGATGAAGGTTACTTCAACGCCGACAATCACCTGATCAGTGCTGGTTTGACGTTCCACTTCGGTCGTACCTCTGAGCCAGAACCAGTTGTCATGGTAGTCGAAGAAGTTGTTATTGTTGAAACAGTCGCAGAGCCTAAGAGATACGTTTTCTCTGAAGCCGATGACGTAGAACTGTTTGCGTTTGGTAAAGCAACCTTGTCAGATGGTGCTTCACAGCAACTAGGCCCGATGCTTAAACGCCTACAAGATTTTGATACCTCAACGGCTATCATCGTCGGTCACACTGACAGTGTCGGTTCAGAAGCATTCAACCAAACGTTGTCAGAAGAACGCGCACAGACTGTTGCGAACTACTTCGTCGATAATGGCATCAGTGCAGACCGTCTGAGCGTTGTTGGTGCAGGCGAAAGCGATCCTGTAGCGTCTAACGACTCTTCAGAAGGCCGTGCTAAAAACCGCCGCGTTGAAATTGAATCACCTGAGTTTTTTTACGAAGAGTAATCACACCGAGTGATGACACGCCAATGACCAGAGCCACGTTGTAATGACGTGGCTTTTTTAGTTCATGTGGTCAGAATCAAACGCCAGCAGTTGGTTCCCAGCCAACAAGCAAAGCATCAATAACCGGACGATCTTCGCTTCGCACACCCGCAACGCGCTGATAAAGCGGACGAGAACGATCATTCAAACGGGGATATTGCCAACCGTGGGTGGTTGTAACAAATGTCTGGGCGAAATCCGCAGAGTACCGCAGGCAACCTGCCATCACAGTATCAACGTAACTCTGCACCACTGGCTGAACGGTACACGGCGTAATCACCTCTTCTGTCACGTATACATAAACAGGCCCACCAATAACAAACGCATCGTCCAATACCTTAACGCGTTCACTGTCTAACAATATCCGCTTGTAACCTGCCTCACGAATATCAAAAACATCGAGCGCCGAGTCGTCAATGTGAATCAATACGCCATTGCAATAACCACTCCCTTCACGAACAACAAGTGGAGACATCTTGGCTGTACTCACTTTACTCCAATGACGTTGCAAGCCAGACACCAGCGCTGGAAACGCTTTCCCAGTCTCACCCGTCAATCGTCTAGATTCGTCATTAATCAAACTGCCATAACCAAAAATGTACATAAACCCACTTCTTCTTTGTATTTCCTACAGAATACTCGACAAACGCGTGCTAATGTCAAACGAACGAGGACATCGCTTGGCACTAAACAAGAGTAAAACACCTCAAGCGCCCTCTCAATCGACGCTTTTTCAACCAGATAACGTTTGATTGCGTCATCATCATCGAAAAATTTAAGCTCAAGAATAACAACGCCCGACAACAGCATTATCATCGTCCTGATGAGCCTACCATGTTGAAATGGTAAGAATGGAATCATTCACAGCTCACGGTTGAGATACGAGATGGAATAACACTATGAAAGCGATAGAAAAAATCGAAAAACAGTTTCAAAAGCTCTCCAGCTATTCGCATTTAGCCGCGATTTGCGGCTGGGACCAAGCTACGATGATGCCAGACGGCGGCAACGACGCACGCTCAAAAGCCATGAGCGACCTCGCTGTGCTTTGCCACGAAACACTTACAGACTCACGCATGGGTGAATGGATAACAACAGCAGAAAGTGATACGTCACTCACTAACGAACAACGAACTAACCTTCGTGAAATTAAACGCGCTTGGACTCAAGCCACGCAATTACCGTCAGAGCTGGTTGAGAAGAAATCTCTGCTTGGTTCAAAGTGCGAACATGAATGGCGCAGCCAACGCGGCAAAAATGATTGGTCTGGATTCGCAGAGAACCTGAAAAAAGTCGTAGAGGCGTCTCGAGAAGAAGCTAATACCCGCGCCATTCAAACGGGTGTCCGCCCTTATGACGCCATGCTCGACCTTTATGAACCTGGCATGACCACCGAAAAACTCGACATACTGTTTAGCGATCTTAAATCATGGCTGCCAAACCTGATTCAGAAAGTGCTCGAAAAGCAAAAATCGACGGTAATCACCGAGCCAAAAGGCCCTTTTGACACCGACAAACAAGCAGCTCTCGGCAAGCAGATGATGGAAATCCTCGGATTTAATTTCAATCACGGACGACTCGATGTCAGTGTTCACCCGTTCTGCGGGGGCGTACCTTCAGATGTTCGTATTACCACCCGTTACGACGAGCAAGATTTCACGTCTGCGATAATGGGCGTGGTTCATGAAACCGGACATGCCCGTTACGAGCAAGGCCTACCGAAAGCCTATCACGGGTTCCCAGCAGGCGAAGCCCGTTCAATGGGCATCCATGAAAGCCAAAGCTTGTTCTTTGAAATGCAGCTAGGCAGAAACTCACTGTTCGTTGACCACCTCGCCACACTATCCGCAGAAGCCTTCGACAAACAAGACGACGCTGCATTTGGCAGAGAAAACATCAACGCCCTCTACCAGCGCGTCCGACCTGGCTATATCCGTGTTGATGCAGACGAAGTGACCTACCCAGCACACGTCATTCTTCGCTTTGAAATTGAGCGCGACCTAATAGAAGGCAAGATCGAAGTTGACGATATTCCCACCCTGTGGAATGAGAAAATGCAGGAATACTTGGGCTTATCAACTGACGGCGAATACACCAACGGCTGCATGCAGGATATTCACTGGACCGACGGAAGTTTCGGATATTTTCCAAGCTACACACTAGGTGCTATGTATGCCGCGCAATTCATGGCTGCAATGCGTAAAACCGTTGATGTCGATACATGTTTAAAGACCCTCAACTTCGCGCCGATGAGTGCTTGGCTCGAAGCAAATGTTTGGTCGAAAGGCTCAACGCTGTCTACTGAAGAACTCGTAATTCAAGCGACGGGTGAACCGCTGAATCCCGAATACTTTAAGCAGCATTTGATAGCGCGTTACTTAAACAATTGATGAAATCCACCAGCTCGGCCAATGATTGCGCTGGTGAATTCTTTCAAATGGGGCTTAAAAACAGAAAAGAGGTTCAATTCATCATACACCGATGGCTGAGGCACGTTTGCACTCTATTACTGATAAATTGAAGGGAAAAAACGCTCCATAAAAATCTCTGGCTTAGAAAGTTCGGCGAACCCAATTTTTCTGTACAGGTTTTGGCCTTCAGGCGTGGCTGCCAAGGTCCACCGTCTTAACCCTTGTAGATCTGGGTGTTCAACAATGCAGTTAAGCAACCAGGTCGCTATACCTTGGTGGCGGTAATCAGGCAACACAAAAACATCAACCAGATTTGCAAACGTTGCACAGTCGGAGATCACTCTGGCAAAGCCAATTTGTCGATTCTGACTATAGATACCAAAGTTGACTGAGCGCGAGAGCGATTTTTCTACCGTTTGGAGAGGGATACCTTTGGCCCATCTTGATTCTTCACATAGAAACTGATGGATCAAAGAAACATTTAACCTCTCGATGTTGGTGTCTATCTCAAGTGCATCTTTTTGCCATTTCATGGCCACCTCCTTATTCGTATCAATGTTGAATTCCATTTCACTTAAAAACCGTAGTAGAAGCTTCAGTAAGTTCTGAGCGAAGCGCAGTCCAAAAGAGTATTGCACAGAGGAAGAACCCTCTCTTCAATTTCATCAATGACCTCTTCATAGAGCATGTCATATCCCCTTCCTACGCTATCCGCATCAATGATCTTCCTTGTGTCAATCATTGGGTCTTCGATGCCTCGTCTTCGCTCAGAAGATTGCCAACTATTTAACATGCAATCTTCAAAACTCTCACCGATTGAGTGCATGAGCCTTGTGAGGTTTGCCTTTGGATCAAACACGAGATCTTCATACCTGATGACATGTATGTTCGAACCATTTTGAAGGCGCTCTATGATGGTCTTCAGATCAGTCATGTACCATTCCATCTTTGCATCAAATGATTCTGGAACACTGTGTTTGAACTCAATTTCGGCCAAAGAAGCCAATGTATCTACAGGGTGTCGTTGGATGTAAACAATGTCGTAGCAGTCTCTCCCGAGAAGATCATCCCATTGAGGGAGATAACGAATTGAGTCAGGGTTTTTGTCCGCCCAACGCTGCTTTTGGTATTTTTTGCACAACAAATCATAGGTTTTAAGCAGCGCCTCTCCCCAAAATGGAAGAAATTCCTGCGTAGCCAATCCCTGATCTTCCAACGTGCGAAAAAGTCGATTACTCGCTAACGGATCATCAAAGCTATCTCCAAATACATTTGAAAAAAACTTTATCTGAGGTCCACAGTAAATGCGGCTGTGAGCGTCAAGCAACCGTCTCAACAGTGTTGTCCCAGACCGGTAGAAACCAGTGACTATAATCGGCGTGTTTCTCATTCAGTTGTACTCTTTATGAATGTGTACTTTGTACGGCCTTTCTAGAACTCAATGACAGAAAAATCACAGTTAAGAGAGACAATATGCTGCATGTGCCCCAGAGTAATTGCGTATTCAGACCATATAAGTATCCACCTGCAATACTGCCAACACCGCTTCCAAGCAACGAGAAAATGCCGAGTAGGCCGTACGCACTTCCTAAACTGTTGCCATCAACGCTTTGCTTTACCTGTGCATCGATATTGGGGTCTATCGTTATCTCTCCGATGGTATAAATCATAATCATGATTAGAAAAACAAACAGTGGCGGAGAAAAAAACAAACCTGCAAAAGCAATACTTGAAGAAAGGAATCCCACCTTAATGACACCGATAAATGTGGTACGTTTAGATAAGTATATATTGATGGGAATTTGCAGTAACAAAACAACGACTGAGTTGATAACAAACAGCATACTAACTGCTTGCTTTGAATATAACTCCGATGCATACATAGGCAAGCTCATTTCTAGCTGCACATAAATAACACTGAACGCAAAATAGACAGAACCAATATAAACATACTGCTTATTTCTTAAAAGATCCTTAATATTAGCAGTGAGCAGCTTTTTTTCTTCCTGTTTTTTATCCGGAATTATTACATTCTTTCTCTTTAGGTAGATAAAAACAAGTATTGGTATACAAAGGACATGAATAGCAGAGGAAACAAAAAACACAAAGAAAGCTGATAAATCAATGAGAAAACCACCAGCAACCCCGCCAATAGCGACACCTAAATTATTCACTGCACTGCGAACAGAAAAAAGTAACACTGCATTCTCTGTGGTGGAATACTCAGAAATAAGGGCCTTGGCTGACGGCACAAATAACGCAGAACTGATACCCAACAAGACCATAGAAGTAAAAACTCCCAAATGCGTAGTAGAGTACAAAAAGCCCAAATAGCTTAAAATACGCACGAGTAAAGCGAATAGCATAATGGGCAAGGGCCCGTACTTATCACTCCATACACCACCAAAGTACATAAACCCGCGCTGGCTGATAAGTTTAATGGCAAACAAAACACCAACAGACTCTATTCCAATTCTGATGACCTCAACCAAATAAATTGCCAAAAAAGGGATAACAATAAAAGAGCCGACACACACAATAAACTGCAGAAGAAATATGCATTTAGCTTCTAATGGAAGCTCCTTTATTTCAGACAGCATCTTCACTCAATCACCACATTTATTGATTGCTCAGCTTTAGACTTAAGCTTTCTAAGCGTATCTTTGCTATCTGCTCGAATTATAAAAAATCCATGACGTTCTTGAGAGTGACTAAATGCCTTAATTGTCGTGCCTTCTTTAACGTTAAACTGATATCGAAATACTTCTGAAACACTATCCAACGTGTGATTTGCGGCAATCACCAACCCCGGTTTAAAGTTTAAATAATGAATCGCAACGTGGTATTTGTCTTGGGTATGAGGTAACGTTTTTTTTCCTTCAACAAACCAGCGTGCCGTCGCAACAATTTGATTAACTTGCGTTGCGAGATCGACTAACTCCCATATTCTGTCTCCTCCCGGACGCACATGTGTTTCTATTAAGTGGCACTTACCATCTGCATCTATTTTCAATTCGGTATGACTTGCTCCATTACAAATCCCCAGCTCGGACAGCACTTCTTGAACAAAATCACCCACCTTCACTTTTGTATCAGTATGATCGATGCCGGGTACTTGATGGCCTATTTCAACAAGGCCTGTACTGCCACCAACAAATTTCTTTGTGATAGCAATAACATGGTGCTCACCATCATAACTTAGGCATTCGCAGCTATATTCATCACCATCTATAAAGGCTTCTGCAAGAACAGGGAAAGCGACACTGTTAATCTGATCAAGATGTGTAACATGAAGCACATCCTGACTACCCGTACCATTGATAGGCTTCACTATCACGCCATCTTTGTGGTTAGCAAAGAAGGCCTGAAGCTCTGCTTTGGTCGAACATACAAGGAAAGAAACAGTCCCCAGACTCGTTCCTGCTAAGTGTTCACGCATCATTATTTTGTTGCGTGTCAACATAGCCTCTTGAAGTGCTGGGCCTTTGCAGTTAAGAAAGGCGTTGTTTCCTAAATCATTGAACTAATCCCAATAGCCGCGATCAGATCATCAGGACCTCAAACAGGTAGATGATGATGGGCAAATCCAAGCACAAGATCAGCAACTGGAAAGAATACAACCAAGCCCTGAAAAATCGTGGCTCGGTCACCTTTTGGATTGATGCTGCTGCCATCAAATCTTGGCGCTGCAATAAACACCATGGGAAGCGCGGTCGGGGTTTTCAATTCAGTGATGCATCGATCGAGACGGCATTGATGATCAAAGGAGTTTTCAAGCTCCCTTTGCGAGCACTCGAAGGATTCATTAACTCGCTGTTTGTGCTCATGGATGTTCCACTGACGTCTCCTTCTTATAGCTGTATTAGCAAGCGAGCAAAGACCGTCGAAGTTCACTATCGTTCTCCAAGCCGTGGGCCTATCGCTCATGTCGTCATCGATGCCACTGGTCTAAAAGTGTATGGGGAAGGTGAATGGAAAATGCGTAAGCATGGTAAAGAAAAACGCCGAGTATGGCGTAAGTTGCACCTCGCTATTGATGCCGCTACGCACGAGACCATTGCTGCTGAAGTGAGCTTGGATAGTGTTGGTGATAATGAAGTCTTACCGACGTTGTTGAATCCGCTTCGTCGAAAGGTTCAACAAGTGAGCGCTGACGGTGCTTATGATACTAAAGCGTGCCATCGTGTATTGAAAAATAAGGGGATAACACCCACCATTCCTCCGAGAAGTAACGCAGGTTTTTGGGAGGAAGGGCATCCTCGAAACATAGCTGTAAGCGCCTTAAAATCGGGTGATCTCGCCACGTGGAAACAAGAAAGTGGTTATCACAAACGGTCATTGTCAGAAACGGCGATGTACCGCTATAAGCAGTTACTCAGTCCAAAATTGACGTTAAGAGATTACAACGCACAAGTCGGAGAAGCGTTAGCGAACGTCAAGGCAATGAACAAAGTCATAAGACTCGGTATGCCTGTTAGAAAACCAACTGGTTAGGCCGTTAAAATCAAATAGGATCAATTCGTTAGCTTAACGATTTGATCAACAAGGCCGTTAAGAAACGTTGAAATGAGAGCGGCAGGCAAGGTCCCATATTCGGTAAACGTTAATACGGCATCTACCTTCTTAAACTGATCAATTCGACTGGAAAGAAAAAGAAGTGCTTCTATGTCTGAAAATGCGCAAACATTGCCTTCAGCAAGTATTGCTTTTTGGGTGGATGTAATTCGGTGTTCTTCTTGAATCACCGTGACTGAATAGCCAAGGTTTTGAACTAATAAAAAATAGTCATCCGTTGGAGCGAGCAAAATAACATGGTGGCAAGACGTATCGTTAAGTGTGAGGAAAGGTTTCAACGAGAGCCTCCAAAGCCGATTCAAACAAAGACAGAAAAGTATCCACGTGTTCCAAAGTGAGTGTCAGTGGCGGTGTGAGCTTTAAGGTGTTGGGGCAATTTGCACACATGTTGACAAGCACGCGATTGCAAAAAAGAAAATTAAATAGGTAATAGGCTAATACGTCAGAATCAGCGCCTTTGACTGAAATGTAATGCAAAGCCCCAAAAGAGGCGGTGCTCTCTATCATGTGCGGATAGTTCTTTTTTAACGCTTTGAGTTTCTCTGCCAAATAGTGATGTGTCGTTAATCCCTTAGAAAGCACATCGTGCTCTTCCATATACGTCATTAGACTTAATGCACTGCTAACCGCAATACTGTTCCCACAAAAGGTGGAACCATGAGCTTTCTCAAAACCTGCCCTTCCAAAAAAGTGGCGATATTCGGACGAAGAAGAAAGCAAAATAGACAGAGGGCTAAAACCAGCGGTGAGATTTTTAGAAAGTACAAGATGGTCAGGTTCGATTGACCAGTTGAGAGATTGGCTTGCAAGGAAACGTCCGGTTCGCCAAACACCGGTCATGACTTCATCGACAATTAAACGCGTACCTGCTTGCTCACAGGCGGATTTAATTTTTTCTATCTGCTCTGCACTCCAGTACTGTCCTCCTCCCATCCCCTCTATAGGTTCTGTGACATAAGCAGCAAATTTTCTCGTGGAAATTTTTTCTAACGTCAGTGCCAAATCACCGCAGTGGGTATAATCAATGTGATCACACACAAAATTGGGTAACCCCTGCCGCCAATGCGCGTTGCCTGTCAGGTTCACATTGTGGATGCTCAAACCATGAAACCCGGTGCGATTGCACAGCAGGTTACTTCGCTGCGTGCTAACTTGAGCGACCTTCACCGCACACTCAATCGCTTCTGCGCCTGTGGTCATGATCCAACATTGGTGATTATGCAACGCGCTTTTCTCAATCACTTTGGAACATAAGGCGGCACTGCCTGGGGCTATACCGAAAGGCGTGATTATGGGTAAATCTTTGCAAATGTCCTCGAGAAAATTCGCCCGAATCTCTTGAGGGTTATGTCCTAAAAGTGCAGAGCCGTACCCCATAACGAAATCGAGCCATGTATCACCTTTGTCATCGGTTAAATAGCTTCCTTTCGCCTCATTAAAAACAGGACAGTGATCTAACGCTTCCAGAGCACCTACCCAGTAAGGATTAACACAGTTCCTGTATTCTTGAATAAACCTCTGCATACGACTAATTCTCAGTGGTAAAAAACGCACGCATTGACATCGGGCATAAAGGACGTTTTTCCTCGACATGGTGTCTATAAAGCTCATCCCATGCTCTGCAGTTTAACTCGAGTACAAGGAGGAAGAGCTTGATGGCTCTCTCTTGTTCTGCTTCCGATACGTAGCCAATTTGAGACAACACTAAACGAGAGATCATTTGATGATTCAGTTCATCGTTTAAATCTTCGTGTTCAAGCGATGCCCGATTTACATCATCCGGAAAAATAGACGAACTGGCCAATACGCTATTAATGATGTTCTTCTCACCGGGCAAACCTTCAGTGATCACAATCGAAAGGAAATAAGCCAATACCTCCTCATTAGCCAGCCACGTGAACACATCACAAAACGCCTGAGTCAAAGGAAGGGGGATCATGCTATCCAGATCTGTGCAATTTACGCCAAGCGTGATGCAAGTTTGCCTTTCGAAGGCCTCATGCCCTATCTCTTCCGCGTAGTAACGTCTAAACAGTGCTTTTAAGGGAAGAGGGAGTTTCTTGGCGATCGCCGGTGCAATTATTTCCACAAAGCGTTCATTAATAAAATACTCTTGGATGTAAGTCGCCCGAGCGAGTACTGCCTGATATTCAGGTTGATACAGAGCTTCCATATAGGGAGAGCTACTCACGGCAGCAAGGCAATCTCTAGCTAACTTTTCAGATGTTATACCGAGATTCAAACCCGTGTCAGCAAATTCAATCAGGATGTCCTCTCGGAAAAAATGCCGTTCGCTATCCTTACCCTGAGAACGACATACGCACCAAACAAAACTCGTCACACACTCCTGAATTTCTTTAAATTGTTCTTTAAAGACGAATCCAATTTCTAAAGTATGATTCCCGACATCTTTATTTAAAACTTCATCGAGGATTCGAGATACCACCTCCAACACAAACGAATTAGAGTACTTCCAGGAGCAAAATAGCCCCTTCAGAATCGCCAGGTAAAAATTACGCTCATTGACGACTTCATTAGAGGAAAACTCTCCTTTTCTAACGTTGTTCAGATCTATCCATATTGATTCAAGTATCTTTTCATCTATCTCTTCATCATGCTGATTTAATATCTCTAATGCTTCAAAAACAAGACTGTCAACACGTCGTCTAAACGTCTGCAAGTGGTCGAGTGATTGGTTCTCTTCTCGAATAATCCCCAGCTCATCCATTTGTTCAACGAGGTCACCCAGTTCGCTTTCTTTTTTCCCACTTAATAGCAGCTGCCAACATTCATCACGTGGATTAATTAGCCTTAAAATATCACATCCATCTAAACTCGATGCTTGAATTTCGAATGACTCACCTTGGCTTGTTATTTCAAAACACTCACCTTGTGAGGAAACTTCCGCATCTAAATAGGGGTTTTCGTATTGATGTATTGACCAACTTTCCAAAGCACTTATCCTCTTCACTGAATTTTCATGAAAATATTCTAAGCGTGTTTTCGGTATTTGAGTAATATTCAGAAATTTGACGATCTTGCCAATACATCGTTTCCACTAGTGCATGGATATTTATCTTAATTACATTCTGTTCATGATGAGATATTGCCGTATAGGGTTCCAGCAGTTCTTCTGTAATATTTTGGTGCTCACCGGACTCATTGATATCCGCATGGCGAGCAATGGGTTCGAAAAACGTTTCCGGCAACCCCAATCGATGACATGAGTCGACAAATGCACTGTTAAAACTTGGATATGGTTCTTCAAATAGAAAAAGGCATGAACAAAAACTGAGAAAGTGCTGCCTTGCTAACGTCTCTAAAGTACTGTACAACGCAAAAGTTGCAGGAAGCGGCGCTGTTGCATCAAGCTGATTTTTCGTAATCCCGATTGAAGCTGCTGTGCTATATAAAAGTTGATCGTGGTCATGTTCATCGATAAATAGCTCCATGAGAGCACGCCGTGTGCTATTTGGACATTGCTTTGAAAGTGCAGGCCCTAAAGCCATAGGAGCATTCCTGACAATGTGGAAGTATTCGAGTGCGTACCCGACAAGTTCCTGTTTAGTGACTTGCTCGGAAACCATGCGGTCATAAAGTACAGAATTACCCTTTTTATTCATCAACGCTGTAACCATGCGTTGCAGGTCTTTAACAAACTCCATTCCCGACATTACCTTATCTGGCAACGTCGGTACGGCTTCGGTCAATAGCGACAACCTGTCAAGTTCTCTAATAAGATCAGGTATATGGGATGACAACGCCGGATACTTTGCAGGCAATTCTCTCTCTGCAATCACTCCTTCCGATAAATCAGCCAAGACATTGGGAAGTTCTACAAAATCAGAAGTAGAGATTTCACATCCTTGATCTCTGTAGTTTATATGTACTGTATCTTCACTCTTGGTAATAGATACACCCTTTCGGAAAATTGGCGTGTCAAACAGGCTATCAGACATGTTCATGAATTATGTACCTCAGGATTAAACCTCAGAAAGTCGACGAAGTAGTGGCATATTTGGATCAGAGTAATATTTCCAAACCGCAGAATGAAAATCATCGTATAGTTCCACAAAAAGATGTGTTTCTCTGCGAAAACGGATCATGTCTTCTTGCGTGACAAGCGGTATCTCTTTGAATATTTCTCTCGTCAAGGCACCATGCTCCCCATTTAAATTTATAAGAGCATGATCTCTAATCGACTTAATAAAACCCTCTGGAATATCAGGTCTTGATTCCATTGCTAGAACATACGAATCAATTTTTATATCCTTCCCTTCCAATACTCCCAGCGTTGTAAAGAAAAAGAGAGGGTCATTGGATGCCCAATGCGCGAGCGCATTGCAAAGGGCCAATGTCTCTGGAAGTGGAATCGTTTCCGCCAAGTCACTTCTTGTGCAGCCTAATTCGTTTAAAGCTTTGAGGATTAATTCATCATGCCCATATTCCTCAGCGTAAAACTCATTGATCAACAATCTCGCTTTTGTACTTCCCTGATATGAAAGAACAGGGGAATCAAACCAACTCTCTCTATATAAAAAGTGGTAATTTTCAACTGCCATACCGTGAAAAATACTAACAGGTACATTCTCTGGGTTTAAACAAGCTTTCCAGAAAGGATTATTATAAAGCGTTTCATAAAGCAATTTAGATTGTATGTCTTCAATTTCCATTAGCGCTTCAATACCGCTAACATATTGACTCGCTGAATTACATGAACTCACAAGCTTTGAATCATCCAAACTTTGTACCATATCAACAATGGTCTCTTCACCTAATTCAGAAAAGTTTTTTGCGATGGTTCGAATACTTTTATTACCATCAAATTCCGATAGTAATTGATGAAGAACCTCAGAATCTATCCCTTCAAATTCAAGTTCGAACTCAGTGTTCATGGCATGAAAACAATTACCGCCATCAGGTAGGGTCATGTGTAGACTGATACATGTATTTGCATCGATCATCTTGGTCACTCCTTGATAATAATCAATTAATAGCCCTTTAGATAAGGGCTAGAGTTTTGGAGTTTTTCAACCTATAGATGACATGTAGTGGTTTAATGATCCCGGACACCATTTAAGGTGGTAAAGTCACCACTAAAGAAAGAGGTGTTCCATGACAAGACAACGTCGTTCATTCTCCGCTGAATTTAAACTAGAAGCAGCCTGTTTGGTACTTGACCAAGGGTATTCAATTGCTGAGGCTAGCCGCTCATTAAACGTCGGTGAAACGGGACTCAGACGCTGGGTCACACAACTTGAACAAGAGCGCGGCGGTAGTACGCCAGTTTCCAAAGCCTTAACGCCAGAGCAGCAGAAAATCCAAGAGTTAGAGGCAAGGATCCATCGACTTGAACGAGAAAAATCTATTCTAAAAAAGGCTACTGCTCTCTTGATGTCGGACGAACTCGAACGTACGCGCTGATAGACCAATTGAGAGAGCAAGAACCGGTAGAATTGGTCTGTACTGTGTTCGATATCGCCACGTCGACTTACTATGAGCACTGCCAACGACGCCATGATATTGATGCTGAACGTTTGCATCTTCGTAGCGAGATCAACCGACTGTTTACGCTGAGCAGAAGCTCTGCGGGTAGTCGCACTCTGGTCGGCATGATGTGTGAAATCGGACATAAGATTGGACGATTCAAGGTTCGCCGATTGATGAAAGAGGCACAACTCATCAGCAAGCAACCCGGTTCACATAACTATAAGCAAGCTACGGTTGAACGGCCTGATATTCCCAATCAGCTTGATCGTCAGTTCACTGTCGACGCCCCAAATCAAGTATGGTGCGGCGATATTACCTATATATGGGCGGGTCATCGTTGGTGCTATCTTGCCGTTGTCATTGATCTGTATCGCAGACGGGTTGTCGGTTGGGCCATGTCTGACAGTCCTGATGCGGCATTGGTGACAAAAGCGTTGTCGATGGCGTATGAGCAACGAGGAAAACCAAGTGGCGTGATGTTCCATTCGGATCAAGGCTCCCAATACAGCAGTCGCCAGTTTCGACAACACCTGTGGCGGTATCGGATGACACAAAGCATGAGTCGCCGTGGCAACTGCTGGGACAACGCTCCAATGGAAAGGCTATTTAGAAGTCTAAAATCTGAATGGATACCAGCAACAGGCTATGCATCTTTTGCTGAGGCATCCAAAGATATCAGCCATTACCTGATGAGCTATTACAACTGGAAGAGACCGCATAGTTATAACGGTGGTCTTCCACCTGCGAAAGCTGAAAATCAGCCTAATTTACTGTCCGGAATGAGTTGACCACTACAACACGCCATTAAAACTGGGCGATCTTTTTTAGGTTTGATGACTATACGTGGTTTAGCTTTCTGCTTATTACTCATATATATATCCTTCAGTAACTTCCAAATCACTTCCAAAAACTTATGGATCCAGTTCAATAGATCCTTTTACATGCAAACAGTAATTTAATACAGAAATTCATACAGCATGCGCAAACAAGACTACATGCCGTTACTCACATGAAGTGTCTAATTATTAATACTATTAGTGAATTTTATTTTTGTAGCGTTCACTGCCACGGAAGCGATTTTCTTCGAACTTGAACTGCATGGGCGACTGCGCCTCCCCCCACCTTAAACAAGGCTTTTCAGGGCCCGATAGTTCTCCTCTTTCTGCATTCGCCTCTGGTAGAGTTTGATCAGGTGAACCTGCAGTGTTCAACTCACTCCAGCAATTCCTGTCGAGTTGTAAACCAAGCCGTTATTCGCGTTGATGACGGTGATACTTTTTCCAGTTAGTTCTTCGAACTGATGCAAGGCTTCCAAGGGCTTGTCACGGCCCAGACCATCAAAAGAATCAACAATCAGAATTGAACCACGCTCAACGAGCCCCTCTTCAGGGCTTTGATGAAGATCCCTAATGCTCCGCGGGAAACATGATCGGCATGGAAGGCTGACAGACCTTCATCTGTCATCACAAGCTTTTCATTGAGCGTTAGACCATACTCTTCGCCTATCTGATTGGCGTAGTCATTCTGCCTTTCAATCGAGCCTCCAAACTTCTGCTGAGGGCTCGAAAAACTACGATAAGAATATACCTGCGCGACCAATGTCCACCTCCAAGTGTTTAATATTCAACCACTTTACCTGTAGTAGACATTTTAGGCTAGACCGATGGAAGCTTTGGGTACTTTCCTAGCTACACACTAGGCGCCATGTATGCCGCACAATTCATGCATGCCATGCGTAAAACCGTCGATGTGGATGCATGCTTAAAGAACCTCGATTTGGCGCCGATCAGTACATGGTTAGAAGAGAACATTTGGTCAAAAGGATCAACGCTTACGACTGAGGAATTAGTGATTCAAGCTACTGGGGAAACTCTCAACCCAAACCACTTCAAACAACACCTAACCAATCGATACTTAAAAGACTAAACATGGCCGCCAGCAGACAATAAAATCATGTCGTGCTGGCTCATTTTCATACACTTTCACGCTACGTGATAAACGCCATACAGCTCTCGTCTACATTAAAATTTTTCCATGATATTTATACAAGGTGCGAAACATCAACTGATTCACTTTGTATTTCCACCGTGATTCGAGACTTTGGCAAAGCTCTAATAATATACTTCGCGATGTGTTCCATAGGCGATCCCAATACAACTTTAACCTCTTCCAACCAATATATATCCAGCAGTAAGCGAATGTCATCAATCAAGTGGCCTACTTCAATTTGATTGAAAATTCCGATTTGCAGCGGCCAAGCTGTCGAAATATCTAGTACGATTAATCGCTGCTCGCAATGTGGCGAGTAGGTCTTCGTTAATGAATCTAACTCGCTCGCCGCCGTGACGATCAACGCGCACTCACCTTCACCCAAATCACATATTCGATAGCGCCTGTTGTTGAGAATCAAGCTTTGATCCATATGTCCTCTCACATAGTGGTTATCGTTATGCTCATTATTCACATAAGGCAAAAGCAAAAAAGGAATTTAAGAAATTCAATTTTGAACGCCGCCTTAACTCCATATATGAATTTGTCTAATTCATGGTTTGAATAGCCACTAAACCTTACTGTTACATTCATAGATTGCTGAACCGGAATCAGTCACTTAATTTATTTACTCTCGCTTTCTCGTTAAAGGATCATAACGAGCTATTGAGAACACTAAAAAGGGTCATCATGCTCAAGTTAATCAAACAAGAATATGTGCTGATCATCGGTATTATCGCGATTCTCTTCTTTAAATTGCTTGGTGATAACCTACTCGTAAGCGGTCTGTCATCAATTCCCTATATCCTACTCACCGCAGTATTGTTCTATGTGGTCATGACCGCCATTTTCGCCGTTGTTCGCCACTCTGATGCACTGGCGATTAAACTTGGTGATCCCTACGGCACATTAATACTGACGCTTTCCGTAGTATTACTTGAAGTCATTATGGTGTCATCCATCATGCTAACTGGTGAATCAAACTCGGTGCTCGCGCGCGATACTATGTTTGCTGTCGTCATGGCCGTACTAAACGGTTTTGTCGGTATTACTCTACTGATTGGTGGCCTGAAGTATCACACTCAAACCTATAACCTCGATGGTATCAAGGCTTACTTAGTCGCTATTATTCCGCTTGCAATGCTTTGTCTTGTGCTACCAAATTTTACGAGCGTAGACGCTTTCGGCAACATGTCATCCGGCTTAATGTGGATCTTAGTGCTCGCGTCTGTCGCGTTATATGCCGTGTTCTTATTCATTCAAACTCGTAGCCATACCGATTACTTTATTGACGCTGATAACGAGGACCACCACGACCATCACGGTCACTGCAAAGCAACTTATTCCACTCCATTATGCTGGTTGGTTATCTAATCGTTGTCATTCTACTGGCAAAAAGTCTCGCGCTACCGATTAACGATGGCATTTCCACAATGGGTGCTCCAGTAGCATTGGGCGGCTTAATTGTAGCGTTAATCATCCTTGCTCCTGAAGCGGTGGGCGCTGTCAAAGCGGCATTTACCAATCAACTACAACGGGCGATGAACCTCTTCTTTGGCTCTGTATTGGCGACAATAGCCCTGACCGTGCCAGCTGTACTGATGATCTCTAATATCATGAATGAGCCAATTCGCCTTGGTCTAGATCCTGCCGAAATGGTGCTGCTCGTCGCAACCCTATTAATGACCAGTGTCAGTTTCAGTAGCGGTAGAACCAACCCGCTCAATGGAGCCACGCATCTGGTCTTATTCTTCGTTTATATTATTTTAATGTTCGACTAAGCCGCACGCTAATTTCAGTACAAATAGTTTGGCTTTATATATTTACAGTCTTAGAAAACATGAACCACTGTAATTCTTAGTGTATCAATCAAGCAATAAGTAGGATTCACCTGTCGCCAATTACTAGTACTCTACCTATAACAACAATTAACACCTTGCCATCAATTATATTTAAATTCCACCACTAAACCTCCAACTCGGAGTTGTGAATTCAACAAACACGGATTTTAGTTTGTTTACCGGACTTCACTCAATCACCATATTAAAAACACGGCGCCACTTATATAAACAAAAGAGATTTCAATGAAAAATTTATTAGCTCTAGTCACTCTTTGCTCAGTGTCAGTATATACATTGGCAGATAAAACAAAAGGTGTGGATATGTCTGACCCTATGGCAATTTATTGAATGACTGGTGATACCGTGGTCAACTTTGCTCGAGATTGCACAGGCTTAACTAACTGCATTCCTACAGATGATGATAAGTTTGAAGTAACTTGGCGTATGTATGGGCCACAAGAATATCTACTGGCTAATGAGTGGTCTGATCCGAAACTTAATATTATTAATTAGACAGGCTATCCGCCTCTAGCGGGTCATTTTATATTTATAACCCTAGCAACTATGAATTGCGATAATTCATGCCGCGTTAGCCTAGTCATAACTCCAGTCAAATCAACAATATCTTAATGTAACAAGGACGTTACTCCCCTTTCTACTTACACGACAAAGCATCAACTGATGCTTACTGTGCCCCTGTCATCACTTTAGAATGTGAAGCGAGCTCCATATTCTTTATGTCCTATGACTTTTAAGTGCTTGAACAAAGAACGATATCCCTTATTCTTAACCTACGTTTGCGCACTAAAGTTGTAAAAGGTAACCAATGAAAGAACTTCAAGACCTAGACCTAAATTTGCTTAAGTTATTAAAGGCGGTTGTCGAAACCCGCAATACCCATAGCGCCGCGGACAAGCTTGGAATATCACAAGCAAGCGTAAGCAGAGGAATGGCAAAGTTAAGAGAGACCTTTGGTGACCAGCTATTTATTCGTAAAGCGCACGGGGTTGAGCCTTCAGAGCTAGCAGAAAAACTGGCTGAAGCGGCCGACGAAATGTTTATCCCCTTAATCAAAGTGGTCGAGTCTTATCAGAACTTTGAACCAGAAAAGTTCACGGGTGAAATCACCATCGCAATGAATATTTTCTTGCTGGATCAATATGGGGAAGGCCTATTTTCCGCTTTGAGAGAAGCTCTACCCAATGCGAACTTCAAAATGGTCTATTGGCAAGAACAAACACTCACTGACATGCTCAACGGTCAGATTGATTACATGCTGCATTTTTCCACGTTCCCTCTTCCACAAGAGATTTACCAACACAAGCTAAAAGAGATAAAGCTCAGCCTCATCGCGCGTAAAGATCATCCGGTTCTTAGCCACTCCAGTGAATGGGAAGAGATCCATCACCTGCCCATCACTCGCATATTGGTTGATGGTATCAACTCAAAAAGAGCGCCAATCGAAGATTTGTATTTAGCCAAAGGCTATAAGGCAAATATTGTTTTGTCGACACATAGCGTGACGGTTCTGCTCAACAAATTAAAAAACTCTGATGCCTTCTCCTTTGGCAGTAGTTTCATGACTGAACATGAGCCTGAGTTGAGCTGTTATCCGTTACCCGTAATCCCAAAAGAAATGCGTCAGATTCAGGTGAATGGTGGCTATTTGCAATCTAAGCGTGGCTTTCCGTTGAATCAACTCATCCATCAAACACTACAACGTTACTTTGATACTGTAATTCAACCGGAAAATAAGTAACTCGCACAAGGTACGAGTTACTCGCTTCACTAACGACCGGAGTCTTGATGAACTGCTGAGGTTTTGGTTGGGTACATGATGGTATCTTTAATTTCATACTTGTATTCGTAGCTAAAGTCAGGGAATGGAAAGGCTTGATCTTCATGCCACTGTGCCACCACTTGAGCGGCTTTTAGCTTCTGCTCAAGATTGTCATTCTGTTGTTTATCAACCAGTTGATACTGAGTCGAGTGCGCAATGGTCGCCCCAGCTTGGTCTACATAAGCTAATGCAGAAAACAAGATGTCCTCTTGTACTGCCATGAATTCTTCATGATCACGACAGCAAATATAAGCCATCATATTAATGTTGATTGAGTATTCTCCAATACCCATCAGCCTCACTCGCACTGGCTCTTTATCTGACATAGGGTGCCGAAGCAATAGCCTGCGTAGATTTACAATGAGCACTCGAAGCTGATCTAACGTTGCTTCAGGACGCAATCTTAATACATGGTCCATTCTGCGTTTGTCTCGCCGCTCGAGGTTATCAATCTCCATATTGGCAAACTCTGAATTGGGTATTGTGATCAGGGAACGCTCGAGCGTTCGAATACGTGTTGAGCGCAACCCAATACTTTCAATGGTGCCGAAGTTACTGCCATAACGGCAGAACTCTCCAATTTTCACGCCCCCATCAGCATACAGTGTGAGGCCATTAATCACATTTTCTAGTACCGGACGAATCGCTAGCGCGACGGCTAAACCACCGACACCTAGACCCGTCAAAATAGGAGAAATTGAAAACCCCATGAATTCGATGACATAAATGCCAAGAATGACAATGGTTAAACCGCCAAAAATACGGGCAAGCACAGTAATCAATGATGAATCTACGTGTTTGCCTTGATATTTTTTAAATACGTAGATATCAGCAAAGTAATTAAAAATTGCCATGATTAGCCAAGAGACATAGAAGAACTGGGCCAATAAGAATGACGTCGAGAAAAACTGATAAATCGCACCGGTTATCCAGATACCATCGTCTATCAATTTCCTCGCTAACAATAACAGTATCACAGTACAAACGAGCGAGATGATCCGCCCCGTGCGCCATTTACGCCCGCGATTTTCCCAGCGAGTGTTCCATTGAGAACCTAATAGAAAGCTCAATTTCACCAGCGCTGAGCATAAAACTAGCACGCCAGTTAACGCTAGCCACTGCCATAAAGGCAAAGGCCCATACAGCTGATTGAATGAGCGAGGCAATGATTGAATCAATTGCTTGGAAAATAATGGCCCAGGACTGAGCACAAATTCTTGGTAGTAATCACTGCGGTTTTCTACCTGATAATCAACCGTAGATATCGTTCGGTACCATCGAGGTAAACTCTGAATCGTGCCGGTGCTAAATAGAAACTGCTCAGCGTTGTCTCCCGACATTTGTTTTGATAAAACAATATCGGTATTGGCAAGACGCCAATGAGTCAACTCATCATCACTAACCTGTTGCGAATCGGGTGCACTGCTGTGTATTCCACTATCTAGCCGGTCGATAATTTCGCGTAATAACAGAATTCGTTCCATCACAACCACCGTTCGACTGCGATTAGGTAATAGTGATAAATCCATCGTGCGCATCACTTGCGAGTATGCATGCTGCGCCTCGGGCAGATGCAGCTGTTCACTTCTCCAATGATCGATCACCACCTCTGATGAAGCCATAAAGCTCACGAGAGTCTGGCTTGGGCTCGAGGTATCAGCAAATTCAAGAGAGCCACTAGCGAATACACTGGAACTAAACCAAGACAAACACATCATGAGTAATAGACGGGGTGCGTTGCTAAGCACAGTCATCACCTCCTGAGGATTGATTTCCTTTGGGCGGTTGCGGTTTATTGTCGTCATTCAGATCACGTATCGGCGCAAACCAAAGCAAAGAAGAGTAACCATGATCAGAGAGCAATTGCTGCCGGGAAGAGTGATGGTTTGCGTTCAATAACGTCGATATACAGGGAAACAATGAAGAAAATAGATGAGTCATAACAGTCTCCCTAGTAAAGAAGACACGTCCCTGTGAATTAGTAATTAATTTATGTGCGTATTGAAGAATTGCCCTAACTCTTTTAATGCATCATCTGATTCTGGCATATCAACAAAAATACCGTTCATATAATCACCATGCGACTGACCATCATAAATATGCAGCTCTGATTCGATATCAGCACCACGCAGCAAACGGTGCATACGTACAGTATCGCTGAGTAATAAGTCTCGTGTCCCAGAGACAAAAATCGTTGGCGGGAAATCATCGATTTGCGCATAAATTGGCGATAGCAGCGGGTTATCTAAAGACGCCTCACCTGCGTACAATTCAAACGTACCTTGAATGAATCCTTCACGCTGTCCAAGCGCATCAAGCCCTTCTAATGTATGCCATGAGTCAGATGTCTCTTTGAGATCAACCGCTGGTGTTCCAACGAATAGTGCCCCCGGCGTTGGAAGACCTAGTTCTTGAAGCTTAAGGGTTGTCGCCAACGTTAAGTTACCGCCAGCGGAAGTACCAAATATAGCCGTAGATTCAGCAGCCTGTGTTTTGGTTAGCTCTTTCCATACCGCGACAGCATCATCGATTGCGGCAGGGAACGGGTGCAATGGCGGCTGACGATAATCAACTGAGATAACTTGCGCACCTAGCCCATTAGCTACCCATACCGCTTCTCGTAACGCAGACTCGCCACCACCAAAGACAAACGCCCCACCATGAATATGTACTAACCATTTATCTTTATATTCAGGTGCAATATTTTTTGGCGTAACAAAGAAAGTATCGACTCCTGCAAACTGCTTCGCTTCGTAAGTCACCCCTAGCCGCTCTATTGCTTGCTGCGCCATCTCAATACCTGGAGCGTCAAATACTGTTTGTAATGCGAGCCATTCTTCCGTTGTGGATGGTACTGGAAGTGGTGGCGCGATTGTTCGATGTTCAATGATCTGCGCCAGCTCGGATGATATGCCAGCAGGGGTTGGAATTGTGCGCTCCGCCATCGTCATGTTGGCGAAGACTGCCGTGCTAGATAAGCCTAACAATAGTGCCGGAATAACGGTGCGTAATGGTTTCAATTTCATAATAACTCCAGTGGTGGATTTCAAAGCCGTTGCTGGCTAACTGAGGTCATTATTGCTGCCGAAATGCATAGATACGATGAATTAGAGAAATTCAAATTTGCCAACTAAGAACCGCCAACAATGCATTTCTCTAATTCATATTTTTTGCAGCAGATAAGTGAGATAACTCCCTCAACAAAAAAAGGAGGATGTATGAAATATTTACCCGTTTGTATAGTGTTTTTGGGCTATCTGCTATTTTCCATCACCTTGATTTCTAGCCTGGCTCTTTAATTATGCGAATTGTTCACTGAGCTGTAGTAGACATTCCATACTGGACCGATGGAAGCTTTGGGTACTTTCCGAGCTACACCTTAGGCGCCATGTATGCCGCACAATTCATGCATGCCATACGTAAACCGTCGATGTGGATGCATGCTTAAAGAACCTAGATTTGGCGCCGCTCAGTACATGGTTGGAAGAGAAAATTTGGTCAAAAGGATCAACGCTTACGATTGAGGAATTAGTGATTCAGGCGACGGGTGAACCGCTCAATCCGGAGTATTTCAAACAGCACCTTATTGAACGTTACTTGAACAACTAATGGAACCGTCCACCAGCGCGACCAAGAAGTTGCGCTGGCTTACTTTTGACAGAAGCGGCTTAGAGCTAGCGATCTAAACCGATAATTTCGGTTAAGCTGGGTTTGGGCAAAGAACTATTGAATGTGTCTACTGAATCGCCACCTTATAACAGTCCACGCGACGGAGCAGCTCTAGATCCTCGGTGCAATGTCACATTGCGTTTCTGCACTGAGATACTGATTCCGAGCCAAAAGATCGATGCCCTGTTGATAGAAAAAGTGCAGCAAATCGATAAATACCCAGTTTTCAGCCAATTTATCGCCGTCACGTCGATAGACATCAATCACACGCATATCGAAGAACTTGTCACTGGCAGGTAAGCCCATAAATCCACCGGAAGGTTTTAGCGAGAGGTTAGGCCAACCAAAAAATCCACCAAACTCCCCTTCCGCAAATTTACACACATGACCATTAAAAACACGCTCAGAGAAGCTAGACCTGAACACCCCTGAGTGTTGTTTGGCATAGCGCTCGATCGTATAGCTCGCGCCGATGCCTGTCGGCCCCCACCAGATCATGTCGTCATGCCAACTCAAGGCCAGCTCTTCTTCAAGGCTCAAGTCATGATCCCAGTTGCCTAAGTCAGTGATCATTTGATTAATCACCGACAGTGTTTTGTCTGATTTTTCGGTGTTTTGTTCATCAAACATCAAACCCGAATGGTTCATCGGTCCCGGTTGAATGAGTTGCGAACCGGTTTGTGGCATGAACGGATTCACGCCTGCTTGAACCATTAAACCGGGAATATCCATGAACATGGCTGACTGCGTGATCTTGCCTTCTTGCACTTGAGTAAATTCACAATAGCGAAGAAAACCCATGCGACCAGTTCTGGGGATACCCAGCCAATCGTTATCAAACAGCCCCATAAGATGGCCCATAGACACAACCCACATCGAACCATCAGGTGCCAAGCTGTTCTCTCCCGCCATGAAAATATCCTGACGGCGTTGCAGTTTCTTCAAGCTGGTTTTCAGCGGTTGCCAGAGTTGCTCATTGACGGCTTTTTGCCCCTCCAACTCATTGAAGGGGTGGCAACCACGCCATTGATAGTCAGCACTGCAGTGAACTTCCAGCACACTTGCCACATCTTGAACACTTGCGTCATCAAGCGTTTGATAAAACGCCAATACGCACTGCTTAGCATCTTGTAACGCTTGCGGCATCAATTACCCCTTCACCGCGCCTGCGGTTAAACCCGAAACGATTTGTTTTTGGAAGAACAGAACAAGGAAGAACAGCGGGATCATCGCAGAGACTACTGCTGCAACCGCAAACATCACGTTCCCTTCAACCTGTGTTGTCCCCAAGAAACTCGCGATTTTCGGTACCATGGTTTGGTTATCTTGGCTCAGCAGCATGCCTGTTACGGCGAAATCGTTGTAAGCGAGCAAGAAACTAAACAGGCCTGTGGTGATTACCCCAGGCCACATGACAGGGATGATCACATGTCGGAATGCTTGGAATCGCGTGCAGCCATCCACCATCGCGCTCTCATCCATGTCTTTCGGAATATTCAAAAAGAAGGAGTGCAGCATCCAGAGAGTGAATGGTTGGTTAATCGCGACCAACACAATGATTGTTGTGCCTAGGTGCCCCCATAAATTCCATTCGAAAAAGGGCAACATATAACCGGATACCAAGGTGATGTGCGGCATCGCGCGCAGCACCAAGGCAATCATCAAAATCCACAGAGAGTATCGAAAACCAGAACGGGCCAACGCATACCCACCTAGAGTGCCTATGGTGAGTGAAATAATGACAACAGAAAACACCACCACGAATGTATTGATCCCTGCAAGCCAAAAGTCTTGCTCAATCCACGCGCCGTAATACCCCTGCCCTGTAAATTCACCGCCGGTTTCGAGCAAGGTTTTCACCCCGTAAATCGCGTTCATCCAATCAGATTTCGAGAAAAAATCCGCCTGAACCTTAAACGAGCCCCATGCGGTCCAAAGGAACGGGCCGGCTGCTATTAATAGCCAAACAATCACGAACCCTATCGACAATGTTTTAAGCCAAATAGGCCTTCTACGTACTTCTTCCATGATGAACTCCTACGCCGACTTACGGTTGAAATCGCGCCATGTTCGTATAAATACAGGCATAAGTAAGATAGCCACACCGAGAATAGTGAGCATGGAGGTCGCCCCTGCGGAGCCAAATAATTGCGAATCTGTGCCGCGAAGATCGTTGAAGATCAACCAACTTAACGACGTTGCATGAGCCTCGGCCGCAAAGCCCACAATGGGCTCGAACACGCGAAAGTTATCCATCAGCTGCATCAAAGCCACAAAGGTCACCAGTGGTGCCATGTGCGGCATGACGACATATCGAATGGTTTCCCAACGTGATGCACCGTCTATCATTGAGGCTTCCAAGGTGTCTGTTGGCACCGTTTGTAATCCGGCGTAAAAGACAATGAAAGAGAATGGAATAGATGACCAAATGCCATACACAAACAGCGTTATCCATGTCAGTGCGGGTGATGCTTTTAGCGACAAGCTGTCATCTTGGAACCAGTTCTGGATGGTCGCTCCAATGACACCATCGGCATCGATCATCCAAAACAAAATTAGTGAGCCAATCAACGGCGTCACTATCATCGGGAGAAGCGATAAGAAAATCGTGGGACCTTTTATCAACTTGGGCAATGCATTCACACACAGGGCGACCACCATGCCAAAGAAAATCACACAGGGTGTAACGATAAAGGTGTATGCCAAAGTGAAAGCCAGTGCCTTGTAGAAAGGCAGATTCATCAAACCGTTTACGAAACCGCCGAGCGAATTCGTCGCACTCCACGCTTCCGACACATTTTCAAAGGCCAAATGGCTTCGATTTGTATAGGTATCTAGCCCGTTAAAGCGCCCTAGAGGTTCTTCTTCACGCAACTTCTCCGTGGCTTCTCTATCAACGGATACCGTTTTCTTACAGCCAAACGGTCCGCAGTTTTCCGTCTCAAGCACTATCTGCTCATGCTCTACATGCAATGACTGAACGAACACCGACACGATAGGCAATGCGATAAGCAAAAACATGACCAATAAAGACGGCCACATAAACTTCATAAACGTACGATGTGGCATGGACCCACTCCTTTGCCGTTAGAAAACCCCGATTCCTCTCGGGGCAACAAAATTAAAGGAAGCCCTGCTCGCGCGCAGACGTCATGTAAGCATCTTCGACATCTTTAAGTGCTTGTTCAGCGGATTCATTACCAAGTAGGAAATCGGGAAGTTCAGCACCGAGTGCAGAATGTAACAGCCCCATGTAGGGCAACATCGGATAAGGGTTGGCTTGTCGTTGTACCGTGCTGATCACGCCCATTGCCGACGCGTCTGGTTCATAACCTTCAATCAACCACACCGCTTTTTGGGCGTTTTCCTTCATCATGTCAGGGGAGATTGCTTGCACCATCACTTTGAATGTTGCCTCAGCATCTTGATCTGACAGATTACTGGCGATCGTCCAGCCGTCCCACCACAAGGTCGCGCCAGGGGTGCCATCAGCAGTAAACGCAGGCGTATTGGTTAAGACCGTTGAGCCAATAATCTCTGGCGTCGATCCTTCTCCATCTAAAATTGCAGTACCTCGAGAACCCCACATCAACGCGAAGGCGACTTTGCCTTCTTCCCAAAGGGCTTGGGTGCTATTGGAATCAAACGTCAGGAAATCAGGGTTAGACAATTCGGTCAGCGCTTTCAGCGTATTCAGCGCTTTTATTCCCTCGGCATTGTTCAGATTAGGCACTGCACTGCCAGGCTTAAAGAAACCCGTTCCAGTAGCACTGAATACGTTGATAAATTCTTCCCCAAGGTTCCAGCCTGTTTTGGTATTCAGAGCAATGGGGTATTTCATCAAACCGTCTTTTTGTATTTTCTTCGCTGTCGCGATCAATTCGTCATAGGTTTTAGGCGGCTGCGCACCGACTTTCTCTAAAACGTCTTTACGGTAAAAAAGATGTTGGGAGTTGGCCATGAAAGCCACTGCCATCACGCTGCCATCAATTTTAATCAACTGCGTCGGCTGCAAACTCTGACCATATTTCGCCACCAAATCATCAAGGGGTTGAATCAGCCCTTCATTGAGTAACGGAACAATCGAGCTGGTAGAAACAATCGCAGTAGAATATTTCGAGGGCTTGGCCTTCAGGGCAGCGGATTGAATGTCACGATGATCTTTAGACTGGTTTTTGGTCACAACAACCTTGTCTGTCGCACATCGCTCAGCCATCGCGGCGACAGCATGCAATGCCGGAAAATCATTAGACAGAATACTCACGTTTCCAACATCAACACCGCAGTCAATTTGTTCTGCACTCAGTGTATGGCTGAACAAGGTGACCAAACCCGCCGCAAATGTCCTTATCAGTTTGACTTTCATTTTCCTCTCCAACTTCTCAAGAAGGGTTTTCGTCTTACAGTAAAAAGCACTCTAAGCACGACACACTTGAAGCCAGATCTCCCTGAGACCACGACAACAAGAACTATTTTTGATTACGTATGCAAAAATAATTATGCCTAATCCAATTATTGGCAAGTAACAAAAATCATGAAATTAACCTTGCGTTAACATGGGTTAGTTACGTCGTTACCCTCTGATTATTAGATAATAAATAATAAAATCACCCTGAAGAATCAATTTATAACTGCCTGATTAACTTGAATTTCTTGGGTTTGAGAAACAAACGCATACGGATTTATTTATGTGATCACACTCAAACATACAGCATAAGCATGTTTGCTGATGCGCATTTGACTGTTTATTTTGAATACGTACCCAATCACCAAAATTCAGAATGTGTTGGAACATGGAGAGCAGTCATGGCAGAAGTGCAATTACGTCATATCGACAAGCGATGGGGAGATTTCGTCGGGGTTAAAGATTTCGACTTAACCATTCCCGATAAGGAATTTCTCGTATTGCTTGGCCCATCGGGTTGTGGAAAAAGTACCACGATGCGTATGATTGCTGGCCTAGAAGAAGCCACCAGCGGCGACATACTGATTGGCGGCAAAGTTGTGAATGACTTGGAGCCAAAGGATCGCGACGTCGCCATGGTGTTCCAAAGCTATGCGCTCTATCCCAACATGAGCGTGTATGAAAACATTCGCTTTCCACTCAAGGTAAGACATATCGACCCCGCGACGCATGATGAAAAAGTCATGCGGGCAGCGAAAATGGTCGAACTGACAGACTTTCTTCATCGTCGCCCTGCTGATCTCTCGGGCGGACAACGTCAACGGGTCGCATTAGCACGCGCTATTGTCCGCGAACCCAATGTGTTTTTAATGGACGAACCGTTATCAAACCTTGATGCAAAACTCAGAGTCTCGACACGCGCCCAAATCAAGAACCTGTCGCACGAACTACAAATCACCACCATTTATGTCACGCATGATCAGATTGAAGCCATGACTTTGGCGGATCGTGTCGTCGTCATGAGCGCGGGTAATGTGCAGCAAGTCGGCACGCCGACAGAAATCTACAACTATCCGGCAAATACTTTTGTGGCGAGCTTCATCGGCTCCCCTGCCATGAACCTTGTCAAAGGCAAGATTCATGATGGTGTGTTTACCGCTGAAAACATGACGATTAGAGGGCTAGATACCTCTTTATCTGGGGATATCACGCTGGGTTTTCGCGCAGAAGATGCCACGGTGAATCCAGTCGGTAACTCATCAGACACCACCCAAATCAGTGGTATCAGCGCCAATGTTTTCTCCATTGAATTGCTCGGTGAAGCCACGATGATCACCGTAAAAATAGGTGATGCACTCGTAGCAGTTAAAGCAAGTAAAGACTATTCCACTGAGATTGGTCATGTGTTTTCGACAAACATCCCCGCCTCTATTTGCCACCTTTTTGATGCAAGCACAGGTGAAAGACTCAACAACGGGAGCCCATCAGAATGAGAGGCTCAAGACCCGAACAAGCCAGTTTGACGAAAGGCACTGATTTGAGCCAAACCGACGAAACACGTCGCGTTATCGAATCCATGGTTGATGGACTCAATGATCATCGAATCGGTGATATCGGCGAGTTTTTCTCTGAAAGCTTTCGGTGGTTTGGCAATCGAGGATGTGGAACAAAAATTGGCCTAGAAGCCTTTCAACGCAACTGGCAAAAGCCCTTTCAAGCTGCATTTTCAGACAAAACTTGCATTGATGAAGCCCGTCTCTACATGGGCGAATGGGCCGCGGCGTTCGGGCATCAGACCGCCAAACACACTGGCACGTTTATGGGTGTCGAACCCACCAATCAAACCGTTGAAATCCGCTACATGGATTTCTGGAAAGTACAAAACGGAAAGATTGTAGATAACTGGGTGATGGTAGATTTCCCCCACGTTCTTCATCAGCTTGGCGTGGATGTATTTGATAACGAAGGCTGGGAGGCGTTCGATACCCATCAAAAAACACCACCCACACCCGCTCAATCACTTTGAATCTCTCCATTTGCTCCGTTAATGGGGAAACACGATCAATAGGAACACATAGATGGCTATTACGTACCTTAAAACGGGAAAATCTGAATCAGACAAAGTCAGCGATAACGAAAAAGTCGTTCAGATCGTTTCAGACACGTTAAAGAAAATTGAGAGCGAAGGTGACGCTGCGGTCAGAGAACTGGCCATTAAGTTCGACAATTACGCACCAGCATCCTTCCTTCTTTCAGAGCAAGATATTGCGGACTTGATTGCGAAGGTATCGCCAGAAGACATGGCGGATATTCGCTTTGCTAATGAGCAAGTGACCAATTTTGCCCAGATTCAGCGTGACTCGATGACCGACGTTGAAGTCGAAACCCTGCCAGGCGTCATTCTGGGCCACAAAAACATCCCCGTTCAAAGCGTGGGTTGTTACGTTCCAGGTGGGAAATTCCCCATGGTCGCTTCGGCACATATGTCCGTCGCCACCGCCAAAGTAGCGGGTGTGCCCCGCGTGATTGCCTGCACTCCCCCTTTTAAAGGTGAACCTAACCCTGCGGTGGTGGCAGCCATGCATCTGGGTGGCGCCGATGAAATCTATGTGCTGGGTGGAATTCAGGCCGTCGGTGCCATGGCGTTAGGAACGGAAACGATCGATCCCGTTCATTTATTAGTTGGCCCCGGAAATGCATTTGTTGCCGAAGCGAAACGTCAGCTATTTGGTCGTGTCGGGATCGATTTGTTTGCAGGCCCGACTGAAACCATGGTCATTGCAGATGACACCGTCGATGCAGAAATGTGCGCCACAGACTTACTAGGGCAAGCAGAACACGGCTACAACTCCCCTGCCGCATTAGTCACCAACAGCGAAAAGCTCGCTAAAGACACCCTTTTAGAAATCGACCGTTTACTGGAAATACTGCCCACTGCCGATACCGCCAAGGTGAGTTGGGAGGATTACGGCGAAATCATCGTGTGCGACACCTATGAAGAGATGCTCCAAGTGTCAGAAGAAAAAGCCTATGAGCATGTTCAAGTGATGACTGATCGCGATGATTGGTTCCTTGAAAACATGACTTGTTACGGCGGCTTATTCCTTGGCCCACGTACCAACGTGTCCAATGGTGACAAGGTGATTGGCACGAACCACACCCTGCCCACTCAAAAAGCGGGTCGCTACACGGGCGGTCTCTGGGTGGGAAAATACCTCAAAACCCACAGCTACCAAAAGATCACAACAGACGAAGCAGCAACAACCATAGGTGAATATGGCTCTCGTCTGTGCATATTAGAAGGCTTCGTTGGCCATGCAGAGCAATGTAATGTTCGTGTAAGACGCTACGGGAAGAAAGACGTTCCCTACGGTCAACCGGCACCACGAGGCTGATGTTTAATGACCAACGCGGCTTGCATAGCATCATGGATGAACGAGCTTACCCGCTGGCGCGAAAGCCAGCGGCGCATCAATGTCATTTCACTTCATGATATTGCGTCTGACATGTTTAGCGAAAATGCCAGCATTCACATGTGCTATCCCTTTGGCGATCAACACGGGGCCAGCGCATGGATAAACAGCAGTTATCACGCTCTCGTCACCGCTATTCCTGATGCAGAACGGCGCGACACAATTGTGATTTCCGGGCAAGACCAACAAGGAAATCACTGGGTAGGTTGTTGCGGCTATTACTGCGGCACCTTCGTTGCCCCGTTTTTAGACATTCCGCCAACGGGACAATTTGTACATATGCGATATCACGAGTTTTATCGCATTACCCCGAATGGCATCGAAGAAGTTCAGGCTATTTGGGACATCGTTGAAGTCATGACGCAAGCGAACGCATGGCCGATGGCTCCGTCGCTTGGCCGGGAAGGCTTAGTGCCCGCTCCTGCTACCCTCGACGGGATCAAGCGTGCGAACAGCGAGCAAAATGGTGATGACAGCCTTGAGATTGTCATTCGCATGCTCGAAAACCTTGGGCGTCATCCTTCTCAAGGCACCCCAGGTGTTATGAAACTGCCAGAGGCTTGGCATGATGATTTAACCTGGTATGGCCCATCAGGAATAGGCACATGTCGCGGTTTTTCTGGTTTTCGCCAATGGCACCAAATCCCGTTTTTAAACGCAATGCCCGATAGAGGCTTAGACAATGAAAACATCACACTGCATTTCTTTGCTCAGGATAACTACGTCGCGGTAACAGGTTGGCCAAACATGAGCCAAACCCTGTCTGGTGATGGATGGTTAGGCCTTGCACCAACGAATCAGAAAATCACCTTACGCAGCCTTGATTTTTGGCGCATCGAAGATAAGAAAATCAAAGAAAACTGGGTGCTTATCGATCTATTAGACATTTATGCGCAACTTGGTGTCGATGTTTTTGCGAGACTAAAAGCATTCAACACATCGAGACCGACGGGATCCGTCGTTTTGCCAAAGGAAAGGCTATGACCATATCGCTACCCATCACACCCTCTTTCGATCTCTCGAACAAACGTGCGCTTATCTCTGGTGCTTCTTCCGGCATTGGTCTTGCATGCGCAACTGCACTTGCCCGAGCCGGTGCCCATGTCACCTTGATTGCTCGACGAGAAGAAAAACTCATAGAGCTAAAAGAAGCCCTCGACCAAGAAGGCTACCAATCCGATATTTTGGTGTTGGATATCACTCAACTCGACGCGCTTGAACAAGCACTGAATCAACGAGAGCCCTACGACATCATCTTAAATTCTGCGGGCCTTGCTATTCACTCTCCCGCGCTGGAGACACAACAAAACGACTTCGACACCGTTTTCAATTTGAATGTCAAAGCCGCTTATTTCTTATTCCAATTTGCCGCTCGTCGTCTGATGGAAGCACAAAAGCCCGGCAGTTTTATTAGCATTTCGAGCCAAATGGCGCACGTTGGCGGCATCGACCGTGCCGTGTATTGCGCCAGTAAACACGCTGTTGAAGGTTTTACGAAAGCCATGGCCATTGAATGGGGCAAACAAAACATTCGCATCAATACGATTTGCCCCACGTTCATAAAAACCGAACTCACCGCAAAAACATTCGCAGATCCGGAAAAATTGGCCTGGCTGCAAAGCAGCATTAAGTTAGATCGTGTCGGTGAAGTCGAAGATTTAATGGGTGCAGTGCTTTACCTCGCTTCTGACGCATCTGGAATGGTCACAGGTACCTCACTCAAAGTCGACGGCGGTTGGACAGCAGAATAATGGCGAACGATAAGATCACCTCAGTAGATGTAGCAAAACATGCCGGTGTCAGTCAATCCGCCGTCAGCCGTGTTTTTACGCCCGGCGGTTCAGCGTCAAAAAAAACCATTGAGAAAGTCAAAAATGCAGCCGAAGAATTAGGGTATCGACCAAATGTACTCGCTCGTGCCATGGTCTCAGGAAAAAGCCGTGTGATTGGGCTAGTGGTTGCTTATCTCAACAATCAGTTTTACCCCGACGCATTGGAAAAGCTTTCAAACTTGCTACAAGAACAGGGCTATCACGTTCTGATTTTCATGGCGAACAATGTCGACAGCGTGGTTGATGAAGTCATTGAAGAAATTCTAGATTATCAAGTTGACGGCATCATTGCTGCTTCCGTAGAACTGTCCTCAGAATTAGCCGTAAGATGTCGTTCAGTGGGCGTACCTATCGTGCTGTTCAACCGTGCTCAACAAGGTGGTGAGTTCTCCTCAGTAACGTCTGATAACTTTAGCGGCGGCATGGCAGCAGCAGAATTTCTGGTGGCAGGCGGACATGAAAAGATTAGCTACATCGCGGGGCTTGAGTGCACATCAACACAGCGCGACCGAGAAATTGGCTTTCGCGCTGGCTTACAGCAAGCCGGAGTGGAATTGCACTCACGTGGCGAAGGCATGTTCGATATGGCAAAAGCCAGCGCGGCAACCAGAGCCATGTTTCAGGACGACCCGCCTGATGCCGTCTTCGTCGCCAATGATCACATGGCACTTGCCGTGATGGATACCCTGCGCTTCGAACTAGGACTGCGTATTCCCGACGATGTTTCCGTGGTGGGATATGACGATGTGTCTGCCGCAAGCTGGCCCAGCTACGGCCTCACCACCCTCGCCCAGCACGCCGATATCATGGTCAATGAAACGGTGCGTATTCTGTTGCAACAAATCAGCCATGAAAACGATACGCCGCAAAAAGTGGCTATCGGATCACCGCTCGTCGTTCGCACCTCCGCAAGAATCCCCAAAGGTTGGAAATCATGAAAGGCTTTGATAGCAAGTTCACTGACTTCCCCGATTACATTTTGTCCATCACGGAAGAGATTTGGGAAGGAAGAAACATCCACTCGCTGCATGACTACTATTCGTCAGACATTGTCGTGAGAACCCCCGCAGGTATTTCTGTTGGTAACAAGGACGTCATCGCGCAAACCAGCGCTGTACTGAACGAACTCCCCGATCGCGTGTTACTGGGTGAGGACGTCATTTGGTCAGGATCACCGGAAGAAGGCATGCTGTCTTCTCACCGCATTTTGTCACAAGCCACCCACTCTCGTGACGGGCAATTTGGGAAAGCTACAGGCAAAAAACTTTGCTACCAAGTGATTGCCGACTGCCATGCCATCAACAATCAAATCAATGATGAATGGTTGATTCGAGACCAAGGATCGATTGTTAAGCAGCTCGGTCATGATCCCAAACAATTTGCTATCAACCAAATTGATGCCGAAGGCGGTGCAGATAACTGCAATAAGCCTTTTACGCCAGAACAAGACACGTTGGGTCCCTACCTTGGTAAAGGTAATGACAACGTATGGGGTGAAGCTTACGCAGAAACCCTGAAACGTTTAATGAACGCTGAATATTCCTGCATTCCAGAGGATTATGATCGTGCGTGTCAGGTCGTACACCCCAGTGGTGAATCTGGTTATTCATGGTCTGCCGTTGAAGCCTTTTGGCTTGGCTTACGTGCAAGCTTTCCTAACGCCGACTTCGCCATTGAGCATCAAATTGGCCGAGAAGATCCGTTAATGCCACCGCGTGCCGCCATTCGCTTTTCTCTTTATGGAAAACACGACGGCTGGGGGCGTTTTGGGCAACCGGCAGGTGCGAATGTCTACGTCATGGGTGCCGCACATGTGGAGTTTGGCCCACGTGGCATTCGACGAGAGTTTGTCGTTTTCGACGAAACCGCCATTTGGAAGCAAATCGCCCTTCATACGGGATAAATATACATAAGTTCAAACAACGTCAAGAAGCAGGATTCAGAGCAGCTTATTGGGTTCAACTGAGGTTGCTAGGACAAACAAGGAGTACTAAATGAAACAACCGCAATGGGTAAGGTTTGGAGAACTCATACCGTGTCGTTCTGCATTTATCGACGCGCATACACCGGGTTCTGATCAGAAAGAAAACTTTACCATCATTGGTGGTGGTGTTTCAGAAAGTCCCGACCAACACGTTCATATTCAAGCGACACCGGGTTTTAACATTGGCGCTGCTGGCCAACCGCCGCGTTGCTTCAATTCTCTTCACTCTCACAACACAGCAGAAGTCTTTTTTGTGCTCAAAGGCCGTTGGCGCTTCTTTTGGGGAGAAACCGGAGAAGACGGTGAGGTTGTGCTTGAAGAAGGCGACATCTTTAACATTCCTACCCGCATGTTCCGTGGATTTGAAAATATTGGCAGCGATTACGGCATGATCATGTCGATCTTAGGTGGCGATAATGCAGGTGGCGGCGTCATTTGGGCTCCTCACGTCCGAGCCGCAGCCGATGCCCATGGGTTGGTGTTAGGTGAAAGTGGTCGTTTGTACGACACAGAAAAAAATGAAGCCTTGCCAACGGGCGAAAATGAAATGCCTTTACCAGAGACGGAATGGCTTAACGGTCTGCTTAAACCCGATGCAGCGACAGTGGTGAAGCATTACGTTGCGCGCTATTGGGATATGGTCGCCATGGCCGCAAAACAGCCTGTGGACGTGATTGGCGAAAAGGGATTGGTCAAAGATAGACCAGGATTCGAGGTGGATTTTCTTACCCGCACTTCAATCAACCAGCAGGCACAAACTGCCGAAAAAGATGTGGTGTTAATGGTGATGCGCGGGCATTGGGTGCTCGCTTGGGAAGACGAATCACTGACCCTCAACACAGGCGACACGGTTTGGCTGCCGGAAGGAACAGATTACAACCTTGACGTGAAGGTGTCTGGTGAAGCGAGTCTTTTCCGCGTAACACGGACTCAGGATGCTGCAGGGTTAACGTGGATGGGTGACGCATAATGAATGCTACCTCTCTTGAGCCTTTGGTGTTTCTGCCCGGCATGATGTGTGACGCACAATTATTCGCGCCACAGGTTAAATCATTCCAATCAGAGAGAAACACTATCGTGATGGATATTTTCTCTGAAAAATCAATGACATTGCTTGCCAAGGAAGTGCTCGACACTGCACCTCAACGGTTTGCGCTGGCGGGCCTTTCAATGGGCGGCATCTTGGCGATGGAAGTCTATCGACAAGCGCCCGATCGCATCAGTAAATTGGCGTTCATGGACACCAACCCTTGGGCAGAAATCGACGACGTAAAAGCGGGAAGACAGATTCATCTTGATCGTGTCGCCAACGGGGAGCTTCTGAGTGTTATGCAAGAGGTGATGATCCCCAAATACCTTCACCGAGAGCACCCCAACCCCGATATTGAAGCGTGTTGTCTTCACATGGCCAAAAGCCTCGGCGAAGCGGCCTTCGTCAACCAATCATTGGCATTGCGAGACAGGCCTGATCAACAAGAAACGCTCAAGCATGTTGATGTTCCCACCTTGATTTTAATGGGTGAAGACGATCAGCTATGCCCAAAAGACAGACATGATGCCATCAAGGCACTCATCCCTCACGCAGATTATGTGGTCATCGCACATGCTGGCCATCTTCCTACACTCGAACAACCGGAGGCAACCACGCGCGCCCTAGCGGCATGGTTGAACAGTTAATGGATAAAACGCTCTATGAATTACTGATCAGTGTGGATACACCTACTGTGTGTAACGCCATCGAAGTCGCCCAAGGAAAACGCGGATTCAATGATTTCACACGGGGAACACTGCAAGCGTCAGCGCCCGAAAGTCCTGCCATTGTGGGTTACGCAAAAACCGCGCAAATAGCGGCACTAGAACCGTCAAGATTGGCCGCAGATGAAGTGAAGAAGCTGCGAATGGACTACTACCGATACATGTCGGAAGCCCCATTCCCTTCCCTTGCCGTCATAGAAGATTTGGATTTCCCTGAGGCCATCGGCGCATTTTGGGGGGAAATAAACACCAATGTCCACAAAGGGTTTGGGCTAAGCGGCGTTTTGACCAATGGTGTGATGCGTGATCTCGGTGACTTGCCCGATGAATTTCTCGTTCTTGCTGGCTCTGTTGGCCCAAGCCATGGGTTTGTGCATATCGAAAGCATTGGCGATCCCGTCAGCGTTTTCGGTTTAAGCGTGTCACACGGAGACCTAATACATGCTGACCGACATGGCGCAGTGGTGATCCCAACAGACATCATTCCTTTGCTCGCTGACGCCATCGAAACCTTGCTCAGGAACGAACAAATTATTTTAAAAGCAGCAAGAGAAGAAAGCTTCGATTTTGAACGTTTTGAACAAGCATGGGCTGAGTTCGAACGAGTAAGAACCTAGCACTTTAATCGACACACGGTTTATTCATTAGACCAAAAGAAAATAAAACGCTCGAACACGGATACCGACAATACGAACACGAACATGGATTCGGAAACAACAACACACTGTTCATACCAAGCAGTGAAAATCATTCTACGGCTGAACAAAAGGAGTACACCATGAAACTTTCATTGATGATGACCGTCATAGCCGGATTACTCTCCACCAGCGCATCTTATGCAGATACCACCATTCGCATCGGTCACGCCACGCCAGAAGTTTCCCCTATTCATCAATCGCTTCTTTATTTTGAGGAAGAATTGGAGAAACGTTCTAACGGGGATATCGACGTTGAAATCTATCCCGGCGGTCAACTCGGCAGCGTGAGGGAAATGACCGAGCTCGTTCAATCCGGAAACATCACCATGGCAACCGGCGCGTCTGTTCATTTATCTTCCACAGTGAATGAGTTAGCTGTGCTCGACCAATTCTTGTTGTTTGCGGACGAAGACACTGCACGAAATGTGCTTGATGGCGAAGCAGGAAAATCGTTGGGAAGCGCCATGGAAAAACGTGGTTTGAAATCCATGGGTTTCATGGAATTGGGTTTCAGAAGCTTTACTAACAATCGCGCACCGCTTGATAGTTACGAGGCATTTGCAGGGTTGCGTATGCGTTCCGCCGATAACCCTATCGCAATCAGTGCATGGCGCTCCGTTGATGCAGTGCCCATCCCGCTGGCATGGGGAGAGATCTATTCATCCCTGCAGCAAAACCTGATTTTTGGACAAGAAAGTGCCCTCTCTTCCATGCTTGTTGAGCGCTTTTTTGAAGTACAGGAATACGTATCGTTGACCAATCACATTTACTGGCCTGAACTCTGGATGGCAAATCTTGAATGGTACAACGACCTCGACGAAAAAGACCGTCAATTGATTGATGAAGTGGCAAGGGAAACCATACTGCTTCAACGCGACTTAACCTTGAAGGCAAACAACGAAACGTTGGCGGCATTGAAAGAAAAAGGGTTGAAGGTAAATAGCCTACCGCTAGAAGACCGCGAACGGTTGGGCAAAACCATGAACACAGCGATTGAAGCGGACATTCGTAAAAAGGTTGGCAGCGATTTCTACGACCAGTTTATGTCGAACGTTCAACCTTAGTGGCGACACAACAAAACAACTCGTAGCAAAAATAATTCGCTCACACAGCACTTAAGGCATAGCGCATAGGGTCTCTCAAAAATTGAGACGCCCTATGCCTAACCTGTGCCGATATCGTTTCAAATTGGTTGTCATGGAGACTCATCCACCATGTTTCGGATAATCGAAAAGTACTTCGAACCTACCATCATCGTCACCAGCCTCTTCGCAATCATTGTGTTGGTGTTTGCTGATGTGATTGCACGCTTTGCCTTCTCAACCTCTATCGTTATCGCGAATGAAATCGCAAGGCTGTGCTTCGTCTACCTCATTTACTTTGGTATCAGTTACGCCATTCGTGAACACCGCCACATGCGAGTCACTTACTTTGTCGACAAGTTCTCGACGGAGAAAAAACGTATTGTGATGTTTATCAGCGAATCCATCTTCCTCATCTACTCGGTCACGGTTTGCTACTTAGGTGTACAAATCACACAGCAAGCCATCGAGCGCGGGAAAACCCTATCAGCAACACAATGGTCAACGTCTGTGCTTTATGCTGCCATCATCTTTTCGGGGTTACTGTGTAGCTTGCGACTGCTCTATTCGTTATACCACATTGGTGTTCGTGGTGATCTGAGCCTGTATAACAGCGAGGAGAAAACATCATGACCTCTCTGATTCTCTTCACCGGTTTCTTTGGCATGTTGCTCATCGGCGTGCCTATTGGCATTGCTCTTGGCTCTGCATCTCTTCTCGCCATTATGTACATCCCTTTTCTAAAACCTGACTTGTATGCATTGGGGCTCGTCAGTGGCATCAACAGCTTTACCTTGATTGCTGTTGTACTGTTTACCCTCGCAGGCAATATCATGAGCAAAGGCGGAATTTCGAAACGTTTGATCGCCGTTGCCGATACCTTGTTTGGTCGCGCACCAGGAGATTTGGGTACCGTCACGATCATGGCTTGCCTATTCTTCGCTGCTATTTCTGGCACTGGCTCTGCCACCGTGGCGGCTGTAGGTTTAGCGATGATCCCCGCTCTCGTTCAGCGAGGGTATGACCGTGCTTATGCTGGCGCAATGGTAGCCAGTGCTGGCGGATTAGGGGTAATGATCCCACCTTCCGTGGTGATGATTGTGTATGCTGTCGCGGCAGGCGTATCCGTAACCGCATTGTTTATGGCCGGCATTCTACCCGGTATCGTGATTGCTATTACCTTGATCACTTACAACTATTTTCATCGCAGACAAAGTCCTCATGCGCATATGGGACGGAGCCGCGAACCCGCAACTTACAAAGAAATATTCCATGCTCTTAATGAGGCAAAACTCGCGCTCATCATGCCCATTGTCATCCTTGGCGGTATCTATGGCGGCATTGTCACCCCAACGGAGTCATCCGCCGTGGCCGTGGTGTATGCCTTGGTTGTTTCATGCTTGGTGTATCGTGAACTTCCGATGAAGACATTGCCTAAAATCATGCTGGAATCCGCCATGCTGGTTTCCGCAGTACTCGTGATCATCGGGGCATCTGTGGCGTTTGGTCGCATCATCGCACTAGAGAAGATCCCAACAGAACTTGCTCAGTTCGTTCTATCGAGCACTGAAAACAAATATTTCGTCCTCATCGCGATACTCGTATTGCTCCTGATCATCGGGACCTTCTTGGAAACACTCGCTTCGATTGTCATTCTGACACCCGTGTTACTGCCTATTCTCACCAAACTCGACGTTGATTTGGTGCATTTCGGTATCGTGATGATCGTGGCCCTTGCCATCGGTTTCGTGACACCACCCCTTGGCGCAAATCTCTTTATGGCGGCCCAAGTTGGAGAGATACCTTTCGAGAAAATAGCCAAGCGAATACTACCTTGGGTTATCACCTTGATTGGTGCGCTTCTTCTTATCACTTTTATTCCGCAAATATCTCTATTTTTGCCGGAGTACTTTCTTGGGTACAAATAGCCTAAGCTATCGGGTGAAAGTATTGAAAATTGGAATAATAAAAATACACCACAGCGTCACAAGCAAATATAAGATCAAGCACATAAAAGCAGATCAGCAACAACTATAATAAATACCATTATTAAGAGTGACACTTTGGTTATGTCCATTTTTATTTACTCAACGCATGCATAACTGGTAAGCATTGGAATTGTTGATGAGTTCTTTTAAAACAGTATTCGGTATCGACTTACGTACATTGGCATTGTTCCGTATCGGTCTCGCCTTAATGATTCTGGTTGATCTGATCAGTAGAGCGCGTGATATCTCTGCGTTCTATACTGATGACGGGCTGCTTAGTCGCACTGCATCCATGGCGCTTTCCTCAGAGTATCGACTTTCACTTTATTGGATGAATGGTAGTGACTGGTTCGTCACGTTACTTTTTGTCATTGCTGCGTTCGTCGCTATCTTGCTCCTCGTTGGCTACAAATCCAGAACCATGGCGTTCATTAGTTGGATTTTTCTTTTCTCTATCTTGAATCGAAACAGCGTGATTGTAACCGGTGGTGACGTACTGCTCGTGGTTATGTGTTTTTGGGCAATCCTGTTACCTATTGGTGCAAGATTTTCAATAGATAGCTCGCTAAATCGTCGATATAAAACAGACGCAAATGCAGTACCTGATGACCACAGATACTTTTCGATTGTATCGGTCGCCGTTCTTCTTCAGGTGATGTATTTGTATTTTTTCACCGCATTATTAAAAACCTCAGATGACTGGCAAGTCACCATGGATGCCGCATACTACGCCGTTCATATCGAACAACTCGCCACTGTATTTGCCGTTTGGATGAGAGGTTTTCCTGAACTGTTAACCTTTGGTACTTACTTTGTTTGGTATCTAGAAATCATTGCGATATTTCTGGTTTTCTCTCCTATCTTCCACGTTCAATTGCGATTATTCACACTTGCACTGTTGATCGTCATGCACAGCGCCTTCTTTCTGTCTCTCCACATCGTGCTTTTCCCATTTATCGACTTTATGTCGCTGAGTTTACTCATTCCGGGAGTGTGTTGGGACTGGTTAGCCAAATTTAATGCCAAACCTAAGCGGAGAGACATCGTTATTTTCTATGATGAAGGCTGCGGATTCTGCAAGAAAACCTGCCTAATACTAAGAAACTTTCTTCTCCCAGACAGTGTGAAAATACACCCTGCGCAGCAGAATCCAGACATTTATCCGATCATGGAACGGGAAAACAGTTGGGTACTTCGCGATCATCAAGGTGGCTTACACACTCACTGGAATGGCGTTCAATATCTGTTTAGGGTATCACTACTATTTAGACCCATCGGCGTTGTGATGGGATGGAAACCCCTGTTAGAGATTGGAAATAAACTCTACCGTTGGATAGCCGACAATCGACACATGATGGGGCGAATAACGGAACGATTGCTGCCTTATAACGACCAAAAAGATCATGCTGGGTACGTGGAAAATTGCGTGGCCTTGGGTGCACTTTATATTGTGACTTACTACAACGTTAGCGGTGTTCAGCAGTTTCAAATTAAACGCCCTCAACATGTATCAATACCCGCTAAAGTACTTCGCATTGATCAACACTGGGGTATGTTTGCTCCTTCCCCCCTCAAATTCTCTTCGATGCCCGTCATAGAAGGTAAAACCCGAGGTGGAGTCGTGGTTGACGTTTGGAATATGAACTTTGAGCCACCTAGCCGTGTGATACCTGAACATCTATCTACTGAGTTCAAAAATTATCGTTGGCGCAAATACTTTGGAAGGCTGCATTCAAATCGTAACAAGCTCGCACTAGCAGGTTATGGCGGCTACCTATGCGAACAATGGAATAAGCAAGTATTACCCAAAGAAAAGCAGTTGGCATCTTTCACAGTTGAGTTTGAACGACTGAGAACCATGCCAAATTATAGGCCGCGTAAACCCTCAACATTAAGGGTGTGGACCCATTGGTGCTTCAAAGAATACGCAAAGAAATAGGTTCATCTGTTGCAGCAACATCTGTAATAGACGTTTTAGGCTAGACCGATGGATCATTTTGGGTACTTACCAAACTACACACTAGGTGCAAGGTAAGCTGAGCAGTGCACTGCATGGTTGGAAGCAAACATTTGGTCAAAAGGTTCGACGTTCTCCACCGATGAGTTGATGATTCATGCGACGAGTGAAGCGCTCAACCCTGAAGACTTTAATTACCCCAGAACATATCTTTCCATCAATGATACTGGCAAGTGCCAACTCCTTGCTCGCTCAACATCTCACCAACGGTACATCGCCCCAACACGTCGTATACTGGGGCGACAAAAATTCACGCCGCATACCCCACTTCGGATCGATTCCCTGTGCGCCCATAAACACCGCGCCAGTACCATAGCGTTGATTTAGACCATCAAACGCCTGCATCAACGCTGGGTTACCGGGCTGCGAGTTAAACAAGTCAGGCTGCACGTGCTTCGCATTTACCAAATCAAGCAATCCGACACCTACCTTGTAATAGCGCACGCCCTCTTGAAACAACTGCGGTACCATCGTTGCCACCGCAGAAGTGATCACCGCAGTGTCATCCGCCGGAAACGAGAAATGCTGCATCTGCTTAAAGCTCTTGGGCCTTTCATCAAACGGCGAATTTCCCGCGAACACCATCAATACAGAACAGAGCGAGCCTTGTGCTCGAAGTTTGGCAGCAGCGATTCCCGCGTGTTTACACAAAGCTTGGCGGAGCGATTCTTGATCCTGTATCCGTTCCCCCATCGAACGTGTCGAAAAGATCTGCTTTTTGTCCGCTCTGGCGACGTCCCACCCTTTGCAGACTTCGCCGTTTAACTCCCTGACCGTTCGCTCCACTTCAACGTTAAATTCCTTACGCGCAAGGCCAAGTGGCATGCGAGACAATTGCAGGGCGGTATTCACTCCTTGTAACTTCAACCTCGCGGCAATTTTTCGGCCAATGCCCCACACATCCCCCGCTTCCATGTGCGAAAGCACCGCAATACGCTCTGTTTCCGAGTCCAACACGCAGACACCGTTGTAACCCTGTAACTTTTTCGCTGCATGGTTAGCCGCTTTGGCCAAGGTCAAGGTTGCCCCCATACCTACGCCGACCGCCAACCGACACTCTTTCCATACTGCATGGCGCAGTTCCTGCCCTTGCGCACGTAAATCAAGCACCGCACTGCACCGATGAAACGACAGGAACGATTCATCGATCGAGTAGACATGCTGCTCAGGCGCAAAGCGCCCGATCACCTGCATCATGCGATCAGACAAATCGCCATAAAGCTCATAGTTCGACGAACACACAATCACCCCTGCCGCCTCACAACGGGCACGAACCTGAAAGTACGGTTTGAATTTCTCTATGCCTGCCTCTTTCGCCTGTCGGTTCGCCGCGACGACACAACCATCGTTATTAGAAAGCACAATGACTGGCTTGCCACGCCAATCAGGCCTAAACACCTGCTCGGCACTGCAATAAAAGGAATTGGCATCCACTAACGCGAACACAAAAGCGGACTCTGGCGGTGACAGCGGATAGAGCGGATCACAACACCCTCAATGGTAAAGGTGTCGTGTTGAGTGATGGCCACAGAGGAATACTTGTCATTGGCCGAGAGCAGAAGGCGACGCGAAACATCAAGTAGCTTACAGATAAACTCGCCGTTTAAGTTTGCCACAATCACATCACCATCCCTGGCGGTAACGTGCCGATCGACGATTAAAATGTCGCCATCGAAGATGCCCACGCCCTGCATGGAATCACCCGACGCTTTACCAATAAAGGTCGCGCTTGGATGCTCGACAAGCAGCTCATCAAGGCTCAAAGGCAATTGGCGATAATCGCCCGCTGGCGACTCAAAGCCAGTAATACCGGCACTAGCAAGAATAGGGATAATGGTCATAAAATATACTGTTTATATATACAGTATTCATTTTAGCGCTTTTCGTCTTACAAGCAAGATCCCACGTTTCTGACAGCCGGAAATTTGAACAGGACTAAAACGCAGCAGGGGCACAATCACGCAAAGACAGTTGAGACCGTAAATGCCATTGAAGCAGCTGAGGCTGCTTGGAAGGCGGCAAGAGACACCAACCGTTAAAGCCACAGGCAATGACAAAATCAGCGACAATCAACCCTATACAGAACGGCATCAGAACGTGAAAAACCACAGAGAGAGGAAAGACAACACCTAAACCGTTTGAGTAGACATCAAGAACCGCTTAGCGCGTGGATCTTGGATTCATGCTCGGCATGCCCATCATGTGGCGCCATCTTGACCTGAAAATTGTGCGCCTTAATTCCCGCAGCCTGAAAACGTATTGCGATTCCAGTACGAATATCACTGGCGAGATTCCAAGCTCTGGAAGCCGAATTAGTCCAACCCGCCACCCAGCATTGATAAACATCTTTATCAAGATCCATGACCCAGAATGCGGGCGCATCCTGTGAAATAAAATGCTGACTGTCTTCCACTGCCTCAATAGCCATCTGTCGTACTTGCGCTAAATCATTTTCGTAAGAAGTATAAAACTCCACATGAATCCAAATGTAAGGATCGTTGTAAGAGAAGCTCTCCAACTCCAGAGACAGCATTTTGTTGCTGGGAATGATCAACCGCTTCCAGTTCCAGAGCTTAATGATCGTGTGGTTTAGGCTGATGTCCTCCACGGTACCGTATTGGTTATCAACCATGACGGTATCCCCCACCCGGATAGCCTTAGAAAGGGAAAGCACGACAACGCGATACCAAAGACAACAAAGATGAAGAAAAAGGCTATCTTGCTGATACCGTCTCGTCCATACTCTTACGAGCCAATGACGCTTTACAACATGCAGAAAATTTCCAAGCTGTCTTTCACTTTTCCGAAACTGAGCATGAATTTTCACAGACAACATTGAAAACACAACTGGAGGAAGCCGTTAATAGCGAAGCCTTCAGTTTGATGGTTCAGCCCATCCTGTCCAAATCGTCACATCAAACCCAACACTATGAAGTGTACGCTCATATTCAACTGAACAATAAATCTATTCCTGCATCGAATTTAATTTCAGACCTTTCACGATTTTCGCTTTCTACTACGTTTGACCAATCTGTCATATTACTCGCAATAGACATATTGAAAAATGACGAAACCCTTCCACCACTTTCAATCAATTTGACGCCCAGCAGCGTCAAAGATCTGAAGGTAATATCATGGACAATCAACAACGTTCGAAAAAAAAACTCAAAGACCGTATCTACTTTGAATTTGCCGAGGTATTGGTTTGTCTGCATCTAAACGACTGTGAAAAAGCGTGTGCGATGATGAAACAAGAAGGCATCCGCTTCGGGATAGACCGGTTCGGGCAACACTTGTCCTCGATCAGTTACCTGAGATCTTTGAAACCTGATTTCATCAAGTTAGATCACTCATTTTTAGAACACAGTAACGACGACAACAACCATCTTCTACTTAAACTTATGATAAAAATGGCATCGAGTCTTGGGATAGACGTGATTGTGTCAGCCGTAGAATATCAGCAGCAATTGAAGTTGTTCTCCGACACAAACATCGATGGTTATTTTGGGTATATCTCTCCCCCAACCCCCATTGAGGAATTATCCTCTCACGTTGCCAAAAGTGCGTAACGGTGAACAGTCACGCTGCATACTATAAGCCCTGTTGTGCAGGGCTTTCTTTGCAATGCATCCAATATTAATGTCGCAGCCGCCAAGCCGTCAGTACACATTTACTTGAAAAATGAATATTCAGGAAATTCGTGTGCATCTGCAAAATGAAAAATGAAAAATCATATTATATAAAGTAGCAACCCGTATTCCGACCACTAAAAATGGGCAACAATGCTGACTTTAAGATTTTCGCATTGCTATTTTAAATATTGGCTGTTTTTAAAATTTCTTAGGTAGGTACTTACACTATTTCAGAGCTAATGAGTTTTACGGACAGAGGTTAGATGAGTAATTAGCCCACTAACAACGTTTTCTCAATATAGCGTCACAAGCCAACAACGACAAATAGCCGCTATACATAGATCGTACACTTATCTGGACTTCAACAATCAATGTCGAGGATTTCAGTATGTACGACACTATGGCGACACAAACCCCTGCAACTTCAAAACTGTCAGTTCAATGCCAACTTGAGAAGATGGCAACGCTTTCGCCTTCTGAGCAAAACAATCATGCCTTTTTGGAGCTGGTTAATGACTATATGTTTTCTACCAATCAATTCGATCTCTTCGAGAGAATCGTTTCATATCGCTCAAACGAAATCACTAAAGCACTGCCAAGTACTCAATCGAGAGGGAACCTTTTCACGACGTTGACATGCGACACAGCGAGATCCATCACTGGCGTCACACCGTTTCGTAACCTTCCCGAGATATTCCTCTCCATCGAGAGAATTGCCCTTGCTTTTTATGGCGACATCCTAGGTTGTTGGGCAGCATTTAAAGTATCCCAGCTTATTTCAGAAGCAGAAAACCATCTCGTAAAGCACTCTTCTATGCTAAGGGGGAAATCGCACACAGCGCCAGACAATGATCGCTATCGATACGAAGTGGTTACGGATATTCGAGATGATCAACGTCTATTCCTGACCAATTATTCTCCTGTTCCAATGAAGCTATCATTGGCTAACGTACTGATAAATTTAGAGACTTTTGTCAAACAGCAACACTGGTACGAGATGCTTTACTACCTTGATGTCTCTGCATACGGTGAGCACTTCATTCTTTATCAAGAGAATGACAATTCCCCCCCCTTACTCCTTTCAACAGCACTTATTCAACGATGGCAACACCGAGATAACTGGCTAACATTCGATCCATTTTTCCAAACAGAAAGTTGGACACTGATCGCATCTAATGAGAAAATCCAAACATTGGAGAGATCAGGGATATTCCTTAAGCCACTGAAAAACAAAATAAACCTTGGCTCTATTGCAGCGTTTGATTATTCGCTATTGCAAACCATCACACAAAAGCGATCAGTGTGTGAAATCATCCGAATGGCGATCGGGGGTCCACGAGAGAAATTGAATCACATTCTCTATTTAACCCTTAAATATCTGACAGTTAAATTGGCTGACATCGGTTTAGAAGCGGCTTATACCATTGTTGAACAGCCATCGATATTGGCTTTCTATGGTTCGGTTAACAACGACAGTAAAGGGACACTGCCTTACGTCTCTATATGTCAGCAAAAGGTCGAGGGAACAGAACTTACAACATATCAAGGAATCGTTTTTACAGGGCCAATGAGCCAAGCCTTTGAACACTGTAGCTTCAGAGACTACAACAAGAGAATTATAAAAATGCGTAGACAGGCGAGAACGGCGGAAAATGCCTAACCTCATCAACATAATGTCTAACAACTTCATTGCGATATTTCTCGTCGCAATTGCTGTTGTCGTTATGCTTTGGGCGGTCCACTTTGCCAGAGCATTAACGAAAAATCGGTCGGGTGTATCCCGACAGATTTACCTTCCCTATACGCTTTACACTGTTTTCATTTCGTTATGGATACTGTCTAACGCCTACTTTCAATCAGATCTATTAGTCGCTTTGGGAAGCGGAACAGCTACTATCATGGCGCTGTTAGCCAATTTGTTCTCTGGGCTTGCCTTTGCCTTCGCGTTCCTATTTTCATGTCGATTAGTATCAGAGCGTAACGCATTTCAGCTGAGTACTTGGCAATGGATACTCTTTGGTATTGCCTGCGCCATTACATTAGCCACCAATGCCATTCCAGGAATGAATGTGAGAACGGTTGATGTCTCTGGCATTGGCGATTTTGTCATTCACTTTGGTCCAGCCAGTGGCGCTTTTTTTGGCATCCTATTGCTTCTTGTTGTGCTCACACTGGTCAATTTCATTCGATCCAGCAGAAGTACAATTCGACTCAAACAGGTCAAGGCCACTTACATGGTATTGGGTATGGTTGGATTTATTCTTTCAACCTTCCTTGCGCATTTTTTGATCCCAATATTGCTCAATGATTTCTCCAAAGCATGGTTACCACCTGCACTATCAATCATTGAAGCCGTTCTTGTGGGTTATGCACTGCTTCACAATCGCTTTTATAGCAGCCGCTATATAGTACTGATCAGTTTCAGTTTTATTGCTAACGCAGCGCTTTATATCACCCCTATCGTAGTGATTAGCATTCAGGACGCTTCGATAACATCTTTGCTGTTTGCTCTTTGGACGCTGGTTACCGGTATTTTCTGGAATAAATCTCATGCAATGATTCGCCGAGGGGCTAACCGACTTCTATATAGCGAAAAAGGCAACCCGGTCGAAAGTATCTGTAACTTGATAGGCGAATTTCGCTACTCGACCGACGAAGCAGTGGTGAAACTCAATCATGTGTTGAATGCCAAATCAGGTCGCATACAAAAAGTCGCTAACAACGTGGAAACGAACGTGTATTTGTCATGTTTTGAAGGCGACCGCTCTGTTCTTGTTAAGGAAGAACTTGAGTATCAACTTAAGCACGACCGCCCAGAAGATCCGGAATGCCTTCGATCTGTCGCTCGCGAAATGATTAGCGCGGGTACATCGCTCGTATTGCCCATCACCAATGATAAAAGTGAAGTCACTCACCTCTACATGGTGTCCAAAGAAAACGAGAGCGACCTGTTTTCCAGCGAAGAAATCATGGGCTTGCAACGCCTGTTCGACGAAGCAAACCGTTTTATCGTCACCGAAGACAAAATTCGTAAATCACAGGTTCTGGCTGGCTCCATTGCCCATGAAATTCGTAACCCACTCACCAAAATCAAGTACCACTTCGAGCGTATTGACGCCGATATGTTTGGTGTGGAAAACGCCTCTCTCAGCCCCTTTGCGTCTCAAGATATGAAAAAAATCTACCAAGAGCTGGCGGAAGGGAAAAAAGCCGTGCAGCTCGGAACACGATTTATAGACGCCATACTCGATGAACTGCGCGGAGATGGGATCAGTACCGAACTCTTTGAACACTACTCTGCCGTTGAATTAACGGTGCAGGCGCTAAGAGATTTCAGCTTTTACAGCGACAATCACAGAAACAGGATTAATATCAATACGCACGATGATTTCCTTTTTCGTGGCAGCGACACACTTTACAGTTTTGTCTTGTTCAACTTGCTAAAAAATGCGATTCATTACTTTGATGCGTTCCCGAATAGCCGTGTGAATATTCATTTTCGAAAATCTACGGACTATAACGAAATTCATCTAATTGATACGGGACCGGTATTTCAACAGAGCACCAAGCACACATTTTTGATGAGCTCTACACCAAAGGCAAAGATCAGGGTAACGGGCTGGGGCTTTCTTACTGTAAGCGAGTTATGCAGTCTTTTGGTGGTGACATTACTTGCCGATCGTTAGCCGGAAAATTCACAGAGTTTGTTCTCTCTTTCCCTTCGATCGACCAACAAGTCCATGATGATAAATCCGTGGCAATACTTATCGATTATATGATGGGTAAATCGTGTCTTGTTATTGGCAACATACAATCACAGGCTTGGCTCACTGCAGCGTTAGAAATACTCGGTGCAGACGTCATTCTCGCGCAAAACATCAAACCTGGATTTAGTAATCTTAGTCAGCAACCTGTTGATTTCATCATGATGGAGCGCATGTTACTCGAGCAAGACATCGACTTGGTCAAGGCACTCAGAGCAGGAGAGTTTGGCTACCAAGCCCAAGTTACCCCAATTTTGATCTACAACACCCCAGAGAATGAAGACTCTGAACCGCCAACAGGTATCTATGCGTCCAATTTGGTTCAAGGGCATTTAGACGGCATTAACCAAAAGCCGACATTCCATCGATCACTCGCGGCATTGATCGATGAAGGCAGCTTGGTGAAATTGGGAAGTTTGATTGGAAAGCGAGTATTGGTAGTTGACGATATGCAAGTTAACCGCTTGCTGGTTCAAGCTTATCTCACCACCGAAGGGGTTACAGTTGTTCAGGCGGCATCTGGCGAAGAAGCCATTCAAAAGATCACCAACGAGCCTTTTGATCTAATCGTGATGGATATTCACATGCCAGGAATGGGTGGTATTGAGGCCACAAAGGAAATACGACGACTACGACATGACATTCCAGTCGTGGCACTTTCCGGTGAGTACAGTGAAGATGCAATCATCGAGATTCAAGAGACCATGCACGATCACCTCGTTAAACCAATCACTAAACAGCAATTAATCAAGATGCTGAAAACTTGGTTAGTGCAAGACACATCAAGTAATAAAAGAGCCAAGACGCTGAACTAAATGTATCAGCGCTCATGACGCTAGCTTTACTCAAGATTTTATAAGCAAATCGACGGTTACCCAGGCTTTATCTGCTCACAAATCGCTTTAACGTCGGCAAACGGATAGTGACCAAACTTACCAAAACCTGCTGTTTTACCTAAACGAAGCCGCCCTGTCAGTGGCGTCGCGATGCCGCATAGGTATCTCGCAATGGCGTGAGAAGTGACAGCGTCATCTTCCGCAGCATTGAGTAACGGCTGGCTTGCACGTTGGAGATCAGATAACTCCAATGGCAACAATGCTGAAGCACTCGGTAGCGTCGCAATGTGGCCTCGGCACACAGAGCAATGTCCGCATTGCTTCGGCGCATGCTCATCTGCAAAGTAACTTGCCAGTCGATGACTCAAGCAGGTCGTGGTTTCAAACAGTTCGAGCATGGCATGAACACGCTGAATCTCACTGTGCTCCTTGGCCTGAAACATATCGTGTATTTTATCGCTTAGCTCAGCAGCGGGTGTTCCCGTCAATGCCTCAGGACGACACACACGGAAAACGTCTGTCATTTGTTTGCTTTCTAGCTCAATCCAGCCCTTGTCGGCAAAGTAATCCAACGCCGTGACTGCACGGTTACGGTCAGCATGAAACCCCTGCCAAAGCGCCTCAAAATCAACCGTATGCCAAGTGCGAGATTTTGGCGATGCTGCAAACACGGCTTCGACAAACTGCTTCCGCTCGCCATCAAAATGCCCGATGATTTGCTCAACACTTAATAACGTTTTAAATCGATAGTCCGCAAAATAGCTGTATTGAGGCTCAATCACCCCTTCTAATTCGAGGTAAACCAGCAAGGTTTTCAGAGGAAGCTGTCGAATGTTACTGTCACGTGAAAGGCGATTCAACATCACTTCCCAAGAACTACCTAACGGTGTTTTGCCAACCTCTTCAATCACCGAATAAATAGCGGCGCGGTCTGGTGTGTCACCATAAACAAAGTTTTCCAGTACGCTCAGCGATTCTCGGTTGGCAAGCACCGAGCACGTCGACGTTTGACCATCGCGCCCTGCCCGACCAATTTCCTGGCTGTAGTTTTCTATCGATTTAGGCAAATCGTAATGTATTACTGCGCGAATATCTGACTTATCAACACCCATACCAAAAGCAATCGTCGCGACAATGCAGTTGATCTCACCTTGCATAAAACGGTTTTGAATTTTCTGTCGTTCATCATTTGGCATACCCGCGTGATAGGCATGAGCAGGCAGCCCTTCACTTCGCAAAAGGCCTGCGACCGTGTCAGCCGTGTTTTGCAAGGTGACGTAAATAATGGTCGGGGCTTGTGATGCATTTTTTAGCTGGGTAAGTAAGGTGGCCGCTTTATCCTGCTCAGGGCATGCAACCACGTTGAGATCCAAATTGCTGCGATAGAAACCGGTTACCACAATGTCTTGCGAAGCAATACCGAACTTGGTTCCCATGTCTGCAATGACTTGGGGTGTTGCGGTAGCCGTCAGCAATAGTACTTGGGGGATATTGAGTTGCTTACAATAAACGGGCAACTTCAGGTAATCTGGGCGGAAATTATGCCCCCATTCCGATATACAGTGCGCCTCATCCACCACGAGAAGCGACAAAGAAACGGATGAAATGAACTGTCTGAATCGTTCATTTTTAAGGCGTTCGACTGAAATCATCAAGATTTTCGTCTCACCCGCTTTTACTGCTCTCATTACTTCTCGTGACTCATCATAGGTCAACGTAGAATCAAGAGACGCGGCGGGTATCCCTTTGCTTTTGAGAAAATCGAGCTGATCTTTCATCAATGCCAGTAAAGGCGATATCACGAGTGTTAAGTGAGGAAGATGAAGCGCGGGAAGCTGATAACACAATGATTTACCCGATCCAGTAGGAAATATCGCCGCCGAGGAGTGCCCCGAAAGCACTCTCTCAACCACTTGCTGCTGACCACCTCGTAAGCCTTCAAATCCGAAAACCTGTTTCAACGTCTGTAAATAGGTGGTATCAGTGCTCATTTCCGCCTCGGCAAATCAATAAAATCAAATGATGCTGAAGTCTACACGTCTGTTAGACAAGCGACGAGCGTAAAGCAAGCGAAACTCGGAAATCCCGCGAAATTAAGTAAGTATGGGGTTGCTCAACATTGACCAACACGACCGTCCAAAAACAGCAAGGCGTGGGTGTTACTAGGTATTAATTGAAAAATGGTGCGTTTTGCCATCAGAAGCCCTGAATCATTCGTAGCTGATAAAATGCAGTAGTTCGATTTACACGCAGCAAAATATGATATGGCTCCGGCAAAAAAGATTCAAATGGAAGAACACCTTAATCTCTTTACCCGCACAGTAAACGCTGAATAAAAAAACCATAGAAAATTTGAAATAAACTAAAAACCAGTCAATTTTAAATCAAAAAACCTCCAATACATTGATAATTATTTTCACACCTAAACCTCGCCACTATACGCCACCAATTGAACATGTCGGAATTAGATCTGGATATAACCGAAACTATCAATCAAAAACATCACAAACCTTGTTTAAACACGTTATGAAAGAAGTGCACTTTTCTTTGATCACCACAACATAAGCGCGCAGCGTGAAACGACACACCTCATTGCGCTTAATCTTATTTCACTAGTTAATTCAGAAAGATACTACCAATTAGCAGTCTTATCTAGTAAATAAGTTTTAATACTTTAGATGTACACCCACTCACTAAATTAGATATCCATCAATATATAAGTAATCCCATGTCTGCTACAAGTCATGAGTAGCAATACAGCTAATGTCACTAGTATGCCGAACAATATCCTTGTCACTTTCAATTGATATGCATATTCATTAAATACCACTCAGCAGTGACTGACAAAACCATATAATTACATAAACAAAAGGGTTATTACTGTGGCCGCATCCCGTAGAGATTCATCAAGAGACAAACAACAAAATACCAAGCAATGTATTAACCATACAGACAAAGGGAAATCGATAAGAAAGCGATTGCTTACTCTTGGCATTTTCATGTTAACTGCTTTTTTTGTTGTGGGAGCACTTCAATCAGGCCACTCTCTATCGGCTGCCAATACGGCTAAAGGCTTATCACCGCTGATCGCAATCAACGATGACGGCGCGGTTCAATCAAGCCCAAATATATCGAGTGCACCCGCATCGACAAGCATTCCATTTGAAGAAAGCCTTGCCGGTCATGGCATTAAAAGCGATCCGAATGCCGAGCGCCCCTGGTTGAATGAGTCACTTGAAAAACGTCCTTTTAGTGATTATTGGCGCAAGCAAGTTGAGTATCACCTTGCCCAGCCTCGCACACCGGGTTGGGTAAAATTCGAAAGCTATCATTTCAACAAACGCCGAGACCCTCTCCAGCTCCCCACTTTCGCTCGTATGGTTGAATCTAAACATGTACCTGACGTACTCACAGTTCGCATTGTTGATGGCATAGATTTTAACACCGCACTTTCAGATGTCGGCTTTAATCACAAGCTATCGCTTGACCCAGCGGCTAAAAATTCACGCGTTCATGTCTATCAGATCCCTTCAGAGATGGCATTTGAGCTCGCGATCGAAACCGTCAATGCGCACCCTAACGTCGAATTTGGTGAGCCAGATTATTTGATTGAATGGGCACTTGCTCCCAATGAATCCAATGGTGGTATTAGCAATGGCACCGCTTGGTGGCTAAATCAACTGAATGCCTATGAAGCATGGGAAACCACCACCGATGCAACCGCCATTGGTCCGATTGCTGTTTATGACCAAGGTGTACTTCGCAGCCACGAAGATCTGCGGGAAAACTTTTGGGTCAACCCCGACGAAATCGCAGGAAATGGTGTCGATGACGATAACAATGGCATTATTGATGACATAAATGGTCGCACCAACACAGTATTTGGCTCCCATGGCACACCCGTGGCAGGAACCATCTGTGGAGAAGGTAATAACGGCATTGGGTATGTCGGCAGTGCATGGAAGTGTCAATTAATGGATACCGGTGGCCCACTGAGTTTTGCCGCCGCCGTATCAGATGCAATGGCATCTTTGCGTTATGCGACGTCAAAAGGTTCTCGGATTTCGAACCACAGTTGGGGTATCAGCGGTGACTACAGTCAAGCCTTCAAAGATGTGATCACGGACATTGAGAGTGATGACCACTTAATGGTGATTGCATCACACAACTTTAATTCCAATATCGACAACAGCCCCGTCTACCCTGCTTCTTACGACAACGACAACATTTTAAGTATCGCGGCATCCAATCAAAGCGAAGGCCGGATCAGCTATTCAAACTATGGCGCAGTCAGTGTTGATATTGCGGCACCAACCGAATTTATCACGGCCAATTCCTCGGGAGGATATTCAGGCTTTAGTGGCACATCACAAGCAACGCCTGTTGTGACTGGTGTGGTTGCGCTTGCTTGGGCGATGGACCCGTCCATGAATTTCAGAGAAATAAAACAATTAGTCATGGACACTGCTCGCCGTGTTCCAGCTTGGAATGGCTTGACCGTTTCTGGCGGGATTATCGACATGAAAAATCTAGTGGAATCGGTGATCGTCGATACAGATGGTGATGGCATTCTCGACGATGTCGATCCCGATGATGACAACGATGGCGTATTAGATGAAGACGATGCCTTCCCTAAAGACGCGACTGAGACAGTAGATACTGACGGCGATGGTATCGGCAATAACGCCGACAATGATGATGACGGCGATGGCGTCAACGATGAAGACGATTGGCGTCCACTTGATCCTAACGAACAATATGACACCGACGGTGATGGTGTAGGCAACAGTCAGGATGATGACGATGACAATGATGGCGTTTTAGATATTGACGACGCCTTCCCGCTAGATAATACAGAGACCACGGACACGGACGGCGATGGTGTCGGTGATAACAGCGACCAATTCGTCAATAACCCGAATGAATGGATAGACTCAGATGGCGATGGTGTCGGTGACAACGGTGATATCGACCGTGATAACGACGGCTTAAGTGACGATCTGGAATCACGCACATCTGCGCTAGTCACCAATTGGCCGACGTTAACGGGTAGTGCTGTCTTTACCGATGGCGTCTTAACGGCGAACGGCGGTAGCTGGGGACAGCAAGCCAATTCCGATAGTTTCTCTCAATATGGATTTAGCGACAACTATCGCTTGAGCTTCACCATTGACGCACTTGGCACCTACAACATGATTGGGCTAGGCAGTGTCGAAAGCTCAGCCAGCTATACCGACATTGATTACGCCTTCTACTTGACGGGCGGCTCTCTGAGCGTTTACGAAAGCGGTGCTAGCAGAGGTAGTGTGGGCAGTGTTTCCGTAGGCGACACGCTGACTATTGAAGTCAATTCAAACACCATTCGCTATCTCCGAAACAACACCGAGCTTCGCGAAGTCACCTACAGCGGCGATACCCCTGACTTCTACGTTGACTCCAGCTTCTATAGCGGGGCGATCCGCCTTAGTAACATCGAATTGACGCCGCTCTCGGGCGCAGGCTTGTCGGCCGATGCAGATAACGATGGAGTGACCAACGATGTCGATCTCGACTCGGATAACGACACCATCCCGGACGTGATTGAAGCCGGTCTGGCAGACAGCGATGGCAGCTTAACCGTCGACAGTATCGATTTACAAGCCAGCGTTGATCCCGCCCCCGATTCTGACGGTGACGGCATTCCTGATTACCTCGACTTGGAAAGCCAAAACGCAGAGAACGACGGCACGGCCTTTGACATGGCCGCCAGCGACTTTGCGGCGTTTGATTCCAATGGCGATGGCATGCTCGATGGCAATGACGAACTGGGCGGTAACGACGTCAACAACAACGGGGTCGATGATCGCGCCGAAGATGCAGACGGCGACGGCCTCTCGAACCCGAACGATGACGATGACGACAACGACGGCACGCTCGACGTGGATGATGCCTTCCCGTTCGATCCTTTGGAAGACACCGACACCGACGGTGATGGCGTCGGTGACAACGGCGATGCTTTCCCAACAGATGGCTCTGAAACAACAGATACAGACGGCGATGGCGTGGGCGATAACAGTGATGCCTTCCCTGAAGATGCGTCGGAGACCACCGACACGGACGGTGACGGCGTCGGCGATAACAGTGACGCTTTCCCTGAAGACGCCACCGAGACCACCGATTCCGACAATGACGGCGTGGGTGACAACAGCGACATTGACCGTGATAACGACGGCTTAAGTGACGATTTAGAATCACGCACAAAAGCTGACATCACAGACTGGCCGACGCTTTATGGCGCCAGCTTCACGGATGGCGTACTCAGTGCCAACGGCGGCAGCTGGACTTATCAAGCCAATTCAGCCCGCTTCTCCACCTATGGCTTTAACGACAACTACCGTTTCTCGTTCAAAGTCGATGCGCTGGGCAGTAACAACATGATGGGTCTGGGCAGCGTGGAAAGCTCCGCCAGCTATACCGACATCGACCATGCTTTCTACGTGGTTGGCACCTCGGTATATCTCTATGAGAACGGTGGCTACCCGAGCGGTTACAACGGCACATTCTCCATCGCAACCGGCGACACCTTAGCACTCGAAGTGAATGCAGGCACCGTGGTCTATCTGCATAACGGTAACGTGGTTCACACCACCACCCACAGCGGCAACACCCCAGATTTCTACGTCGACTCTAGTTTTTACAGTGGCGCGATCCGCCTGAGCGAACTGGCGGTCACTCCCCTGTCTGGCGCGGGTTTATCGGCCGATGCAGATAACGATGGCGTGACCAACGATGTCGATCTCGACTCGGATAACGACACCATCCCGGATGTGATTGAAGCAGGCTTGGCCGATAACGACGGCGATCTCAAGGTCGATAGCATTGACCTGCAAGCCAGCGTTGATCCCGCGCCGGATTCTGACGGTGACGGCATTCCTGATTACCTCGACTTGGAAAGCCAAAACGCAGAGAACGACGGCACGGCCTTTGACATGGCCGCCAGTGACTTTGCGGCGTTTGATTCCAATGGCGATGGCATGCTCGATGGCAATGACGAACTGGGCGGTAACGACGTCAACAACAACGGGGTCGATGATCGCGCCGAAGATGCAGACGGCGACGGCCTCTCGAACCCGAACGATGACGACGATGACAACGACGGCACGCTCGACGTGGATGATGCCTTCCCGTTCGATCCTTTGGAAGACACCGACACCGACAGTGACGGCGTCGGTGACAACGGCGATGCTTTCCCAACAGATGAAACGGAGACCACAGACACCGATGGCGATGGCGTGGGCGATAACAGTGATGCCTTCCCTGAAGATGCGTCGGAGACCACCGACACGGACGGTGACGGCGTCGGCGATAACAGTGACGCTTTCCCTGAAGACGCCACCGAGACCACCGATTCCGACAATGACGGCGTGGGTGACAACAGCGACATTGACCGTGATAACGACGGCTTAAGTGACGATTTAGAATCACGCACAAAAGCTGACATCACAGACTGGCCGACGCTTTACGGCGCCAGCTTCACGGATGGCGTACTCAGTGCCAACGGTGGCAGCTGGACTTATCAAGCCAATTCAGCCCGCTTCTCCACCTATGGCTTTAACGACAACTACCGTTTCTCGTTCAAAGTCGATGCGCTGGGCAGTAACAACATGATGGGTCTGGGCAGCGTGGAAAGCTCCGCCAGCTATACCGACATCGACCATGCTTTCTACGTGGTTGGCACCTCGGTATATCTCTATGAGAACGGTGGCTACCCGAGCGGTTACAACGGCACATTCTCCATCGCAACCGGCGACACCTTAGCACTCGAAGTGAATGCAGGCACCGTGGTCTATCTGCATAACGGTAACGTGGTTCACACCACCACCCGCAGCGGCAACACCCCAGATTTCTACGTCGACTCTAGTTTTTACAGTGGCGCGATCCGCCTGAGCGAACTGGCGGTCACTCCCCTGTCTGGCGCAGGCTTATCCGCCGATGCGGATAACGATGGCGTGACCAACGATGTCGATCTCGACTCGGATAACGACACCATCCCGGACGTGATTGAAGCCGGTCTGGCAGACAGCGATGGCAGCTTAACCGTCGACAGTATCGATTTACAAGCCAGCGTTGATCCCGCCCCCGATTCTGACGGTGACGGCATTCCTGATTACCTCGACTTGGAAAGCCAAAACGCAGAGAACGACGGCACGGCCTTTGACATGGCCGCCAGCGACTTTGCGGCGTTTGATTCCAATGGCGATGGCATGCTCGATGGCAATGACGAACTGGGCGGTAACGACGTCAACAACAACGGGGTCGATGATCGCGCCGAAGATGCAGACGGCGACGGCCTCTCGAACCCGAACGATGACGATGACGACAACGACGGCACGCTCGACGTGGATGATGCCTTCCCGTTCGATCCTTTGGAAGACACCGACACCGACGGTGATGGCGTCGGTGACAACGGCGATGCTTTCCCAACAGATGGCTCTGAAACAACAGATACAGACGGCGATGGCGTGGGCGATAACAGTGATGCGTTCCCAACGGATGCGTCGGAGACCACCGACACGGACGGCGATGGCGTCGGCGATAACAGCGACGCTTTCCCTGAAGACGCCTCTGAAACCACCGATTCCGACAATGACGGTGTCGGTGACAACAGCGACATTGACCGTGATAACGACGGCTTAAGTGACGATTTAGAATCACGCACAAAAGCTGACATCACAGACTGGCCGACGCTTTACGGCGCCAGCTTCACGGATGGCGTACTCAGTGCCAACGGCGGCAGCTGGACTTATCAAGCCAATTCAGCCCGCTTCTCCACCTATGGCTTTAACGACAACTACCGTTTCTCGTTCAAAGTCGATGCGCTGGGCAGTAACAACATGATGGGTCTGGGCAGCGTGGAAAGCTCCGCCAGCTATACCGACATTGATTACGCCTTCTACCTCGTGGGCTCCACACTGTACATCTATGAAAATGGGGCGTATGGCACCAACTTTGGCGTGGGCAGTGTCTCTGTGGGAGACACAATGACCATCCAAGTCAATGCGGGCACGGTCACCTACTTGCGCAACGACACGGTGCTTCGTGAAATTGCTTACTCCGGCAACACCCCAGATTTCTACGTCGATTCCAGCTTCCACAGCGGCGCGATCCGCCTGAGCGAACTGGCGGTCACTCCCCTGTCTGGCGCAGGCTTGTCGGCCGATGCGGATAACGATGGCGTGACCAACGATGTCGATTTGGACAGCGATAACGACACCATCCCGGATGTGATTGAGGCCGGCTTGGCGGACAGCGACGGCGATCTCAAGGTCGATAGCATTGACCTGCAAGCCAGCGTTGATCCCGCGCCGGATTCTGACGGTGACGGCATTCCTGATTACCTCGACTTGGAAAGCCAAAACGCAGAGAACGACGGCACGGCCTTTGACATGGCCGCCAGCGACTTTGCGGCGTTTGATTCCAATGGCGATGGCATGCTCGATGGCAATGACGAACTGGGCGGTAACGACGTCAACAACAACGGGGTCGATGATCGCGCCGAAGATGCAGACGGCGACGGCCTCTCGAACCCGAACGATGACGACGATGACAACGACGGCACGCTCGACGTGGATGATGCCTTCCCGTTCGATCCAAATGAAGACACCGACACCGACGGTGATGGCGTCGGTGACAACGGCGATGCTTTCCCAACAGATGGCTCTGAAACAACAGATACAGACGGCGATGGCGTGGGCGATAACAGTGATGCCTTCCCAACGGATGCGTCGGAGACCACCGACACGGACGGTGACGGCGTCGGCGATAACAGTGACGCTTTCCCTGAAGACGCCTCTGAAACCACCGATTCCGACAATGACGGCGTGGGTGACAACAGCGACATCGACCGTGATAACGACGGCTTAAGTGACGATTTAGAATCACGCACAAAAGCTGATGTCACAGATTGGCCGACGCTTTACGGCGCGAGCTTCACGGATGGCGTGCTCAGTGCCAACGGCGGCAGCTGGACCTATCAAGCCAATTCAGCCCGCTTCTCCACCTATGGCTTTAACGACAACTACCGTTTCTCGTTCCGAGTCGATGCGCTGGGCAGTAACAACATGATGGGTCTGGGCAGTGTCGAAAGCTCCGCCAGTTATACCGACATTGATTACGCCTTCTACCTCGTGGGCTCCACACTGTACATCTATGAAAATGGGGCGTATCGCACCAACTTTGGCGCGGGCAGTGTCTCTGTGGGAGACACAATGACCATCCAAGTCAATGCGGGCACGGTCACCTACTTGCGCAACGACACGGTGCTTCGTGAAATTGCTTACTCCGGCAACACCCCAGATTTCTACGTCGATTCCAGCTTCCACAGCGGCGCGATCCGCCTGAGCGAACTGGCGGTCACTCCCCTGTCTGGCGCGGGTTTGTCGGCCGATGCGGATAACGATGGCGTGACCAACGATGTCGATCTCGACTCGGATAACGACACCATCCCGGATGTGATTGAAGCAGGCTTGGCCGATAACGACGGCGATCTCAAGGTCGATAGCATTGACCTGCAAGCCAGCGTTGATCCCGCGCCGGATTCTGACGGTGACGGCATTCCTGATTACCTCGATTTGGAAAGCCAAAACGCAGAGAACGACGGCACGGCCTTTGACATGGCCGCCAGTGACTTTGCGGCGTTTGATTCCAATGGCGATGGCATGCTCGATGGCAATGACGAACTCGGCGGTAACGACGTCAACAACAACGGGGTCGATGATCGCGCCGAAGATGCAGACGGCGACGGCCTCTCGAACCCGAACGATGACGACGATGACAACGACGGCACGCTCGACGTGGATGATGCCTTCCCGTTCAATCCAAATGAAGACACCGACACCGACGGTGATGGCGTCGGTGACAACGGCGATGCCTTCCCAACAGATGGCTCTGAAACAACAGATACAGACGGCGATGGCGTGGGCGATAACAGTGATGCCTTCCCAACGGATGCGTCGGAGACCACCGACACGGACGGTGACGGCGTCGGCGATAACAGTGACGCTTTCCCTGAAGACGCCTCTGAAACCACCGATTCCGACAATGACGGCGTGGGTGACAACAGCGACATCGACCGTGATAACGACGGCTTAAGTGACGATTTAGAATCACGCACAAAAGCTGATGTCACAGATTGGCCGACGCTTTACGGCGCGAGCTTCACGGATGGCGTGCTCAGTGCCAACGGCGGCAGCTGGACCTATCAAGCCAATTCAGCGCGTTTCTCCACCTATGGCTTTAACGACAACTACCGTTTCTCGTTCCGAGTCGATGCGCTGGGCAGTAACAACATGATGGGTCTGGGCAGTGTCGAAAGCTCCGCCAGTTATACCGACATTGATTACGCCTTCTACCTCGTGGGCTCCACACTGTACATCTATGAAAATGGGGCGTATGGCACCAACTTTGGCGTGGGCAGTGTCTCTGTGGGAGACACAATGACCATCCAAGTCAATGCGGGCACGGTCACCTACTTGCGCAACGACACGGTGCTTCGTGAAATTGCTTACTCCGGCAACACCCCAGATTTCTACGTCGATTCCAGCTTCCACAGCGGCGCGATCCGCCTGAGCGAACTGGCGGTCACTCCCCTGTCTGGCGCAGGCTTGTCGGCCGATGCGGATAACGATGGCGTGACCAACGATGTCGATTTGGACAGCGATAACGACACCATCCCGGATGTGATTGAGGCCGGCTTGGCGGACAGCGACGGCGATCTCAAGGTCGATAGCATTGACCTGCAAGCCAGCGTTGATCCCGCGCCGGATTCTGACGGTGACGGCATTCCTGATTACCTCGACTTGGAAAGCCAAAACGCAGAGAACGACGGCACGGCCTTTGACATGGCCGCCAGCGACTTTGCGGCGTTTGATTCCAATGGCGATGGCATGCTCGATGGCAATGACGAACTGGGCGGTAACGACGTCAACAACAACGGGGTCGATGATCGCGCCGAAGATGCAGACGGCGACGGCCTCTCGAACCCGAACGATGACGACGATGACAACGACGGCACGCTCGACGTGGATGATGCCTTCCCGTTCGATCCAAATGAAGACACCGACACCGACGGTGATGGCGTCGGTGACAACGGCGATGCTTTCCCAACAGATGGCTCTGAAACAACAGATACAGACGGCGATGGCGTGGGCGATAACAGTGATGCCTTCCCAACGGATGCGTCGGAGACCACCGACACGGACGGTGACGGCGTCGGCGATAACAGTGACGCTTTCCCTGAAGACGCCTCTGAAACCACCGATTCCGACAATGACGGCGTGGGTGACAACAGCGACATCGACCGTGATAACGACGGCTTAAGTGACGATTTAGAATCACGCACAAAAGCTGATGTCACAGATTGGCCGACGCTTTACGGCGCGAGCTTCACGGATGGCGTGCTCAGTGCCAACGGCGGCAGCTGGACCTATCAAGCCAATTCAGCGCGTTTCTCCACCTATGGCTTTAACGACAACTACCGTTTCTCGTTCCGAGTCGATGCGCTGGGCAGTAACAACATGATGGGTCTGGGCAGTGTCGAAAGCTCCGCCAGTTATACCGACATTGATTACGCCTTCTACCTCGTGGGCTCCACACTGTACATCTATGAAAATGGGGCGTATCGCACCAACTTTGGCGCGGGCAGTGTCTCTGTGGGAGACACAATGACCATCCAAGTCAATGCGGGCACGGTCACCTACTTGCGCAACGACACGGTGCTTCGTGAAATTGCTTACTCCGGCAACACCCCAGATTTCTACGTCGATTCCAGCTTCCACAGCGGCGCGATCCGCCTGAGCGAACTGGCGGTCACTCCCCTGTCTGGCGCGGGTTTATCGGCCGATGCAGATAACGATGGCGTGACCAACGATGTCGATCTCGACTCGGATAACGACACCATCCCGGATGTGATTGAAGCAGGCTTGGCCGATAACGACGGCGATCTCAAGGTCGATAGCATTGACCTGCAAGCCAGCGTTGATCCCGCGCCGGATTCTGACGGTGACGGCATTCCTGATTACCTCGATTTGGAAAGCCAAAACGCAGAGAACGACGGCACGGCCTTTGACATGGCCGCCAGTGACTTTGCGGCGTTTGATTCCAATGGCGATGGCATGCTCGATGGCAATGACGAACTCGGCGGTAACGACGTCAACAACAACGGGGTCGATGATCGCGCCGAAGATGCAGACGGCGACGGCCTCTCGAACCCGAACGATGACGACGATGACAACGACGGCACGCTCGACGTGGATGATGCCTTCCCGTTCAATCCAAATGAAGACACCGACACCGACGGTGATGGCGTCGGTGACAACGGCGATGCTTTCCCAACAGATGGCTCTGAAACAACAGATACAGACGGCGATGGCGTGGGCGATAACCAAGATATTGACCGTGATAACGATGGCCTAACCAACGACGGTGAGTTGAGAGTGCCTGAGGCTGTATTAGATTGGCCTTTACTCACTGGGAACAGTAACGTCTCCAATGGTCTACTCAATGCCAATGGCGGCTCGTGGACTTGGCAGGCTAATTCCTCACGTTTTTCTACCTACGGTTTTGAAGACAATTACCGCCTGAGCTTCAACGTTAAATCGTTGGGGACTTACAACATGATTGGTCTTGGAAACGTTGAGTCTTCTGCCAGCTACACTGATATTGACTATGCCTTCTATATCGTGGGGTCATCGTTAAGCATCTATGAGAATGGGTCGAGTCAGGGAACCTTTGGCACGGTTTCCATTGGAGACACATTGACGGTTGATGTTCTGCAAGGGGTCATTGTTTATCGTAACAACGGCAACATACTCAGAACAACCACCTACAACGGAGGAACGCCAGACTTCTACATTGATACCAGCTTTTACAGTGGTGCATTGAGTTTGGGAGACTTCCAGCTGATCCCGTTGTCACCCATGGCCAGTGTTGCTTTCACCATTGACACCGATGGCGATGGCTACTCAAATGACGTAGATTTGGATAGTGACAATGACACCATTCCAGATGTCATTGAGATTGGCCTGACAGATAACGATGGTAACTTACTGGTGGATAACCCTGGCTTCCAAGGACTCATCGCGTTCGCCCTCGACTCAGACAATGACGGCCTCCCTAACTATCTAGATTTAGAAAGCCAAAATGCCGCTAATGACGGAACAGCTTTTGACATGAGTGCTAGCAATTTTGCTTCTTTCGATACAAATGGAGATGGCCAATTAAACGGAGAGGATGAGTTTGGCGGAAATGACGCAAACGGAAATGGTGCGGACGATCTGATCGAACCCTCAGGAGCGTCCTTATAGCAAATAGAGAGTTTGCAGATGGCCACGATTCTGTGAATTAAGCAAAGAGGTAAGTCAAATGACTTGCCTCTTTTTCCTTTGACAAATTCAATCAAAAACACCCCTATAAAGTGGCGAATTTTGAAACAATTGCTGATCACTATGTGCGCCAATATTTAACAGATCGCATTCACAACGACACCCTTCGAAATAGAATCGTCAAATTCGAAAATTAGACCTTTAATATCATGATGTTACAAATCAACCCCCCAAATAGTTCACGTGGTTATCCACAGATTCTGTTGATAGGTTTACGACAGGCCAAATGTAATTTTTATCATTTAAAACATAATGTTAAGACAGTAAAATCAAAATAATAAATTTTTCTTGACCTGTTAGTAAATTACGATGTCATTACCCCATGAAATAATATGAAAATTATTGGTGCATTAAGAGTGAATAAACAGTAAGCACATCACTACGTTACACAAGAGTGTCTGCTTGATAAGCAACTGTGATTTGAGGACTCAAACGGATGGAAAAAGGTAGGAAAGGACGATTCGTTGCATAACGTTAAGATCAGATAAACCAGCGGCCCGCCGCTTCAAAAAGCAAACGATCTTCACCAGGATGAGCAAGCAGAGAAACTCCCATGGGCGTGCCATTGACGTTCAAAAAAGGTAGCGTGAGTTGTGCTAGGCCTGCCACTTCAGCAATGGCATATAAACGACGTTGATTTAAAAGAAACGTGTCATCAAGAAACATATCGTCAGGCGGTTGCCCAGGTGAAGTTGGAATCATTAACAGCTCACCGCTAGAAAAAAAGCCTTGGATGCTGTCACTAAATAGTTCTCTTTTTTTCTTCGTTTCAACAAATTCTTTAAAGCTATTCCCTCGAATACGGCTCAAAAACTCTGCGGTTTCATCTGAAAATTTAGGCTTGTGAACATCAAACCATTGACCATACTGCAGATCAATTTCTCGTCCCAATATCACGGTGTGTATATTATGGGCTTGAGTTAGTGCAAGCCTGCCAAAATTTGGCACATCTTGGCTACGAATTTTCGAATCATTCATCGCCACCTCCCATTCCAGCATCGCTTCAATGGGTAACAATTCTTGAAACAAGGTCGATGCATATTTTAAAGCTTTGAAACGGACAGCTTTAGGCGGTTTCGTCCAACATTTCTCTGCTATTTGCTGCAGTATAGGGAGCTTTTTGGACATAAAACCAACGGCATCAAATGATGGTGATAGTGCCGAAATGCCTCTCAAATCGACCATACCCTGTGAAGGTCGATAACCATAGAGATGACTGTAAGACGCGGGAATGAGTACGCCACCACAACAATCGTTTCCAATCGCAATGGTTGCTGCACCTTTAGCTACCGCTACCGCCGCTCCGGATGATGAACCACCAAGACGAGCGTCCGGTGCAATGGGGTTTTTCAATGTCGCAAGGAAAGGATTCTGCCCACTGATACTGGTACCAAAATCATCCATTTGCGCTTTGCCGATAAGACGACAACCTGAATGCATCAAAGCAGAAACCACGCTTGCATCATTCTTAGCGGGTTCATTGCCATCAGACCAATCTGGGACACCTATTCCCGTGACCAGCCCTTTTATGCTAACAGAATCGCTCACGACGAGACGCTGTCGCGTCAATACACCAGCCGGAATATCCTGCCGTTCAGGCTTTATCGCTGTGAGAAGGTAATTTTCCTCTATCATCGATACTATTGACCTTTTTTCCGTCCAATATTCATAAGGTTATATCTAAACTAAAGATCCTGCGTATTACAGCATCATTTTTTGACATTGATTGACTAATGCAACACGACTCGTTCTGAAAGATTTACTCGTAAACAGCTCTTCATTGATTTCGAGTTTTCGGCTTTGCAACCAGCTCTCAGGTGACGAGCCTTGACCATAAGGAATTTTATAAACATGAAAATGCTGATTCTGATGCTGATAAATTAAGTTTGCAGCAACACGAAGTGGCTTTAATGGCTCGTTGAGATATAAGCGAAAATCGCCAGTACAATCATTGACGATGTATGACCCATTGTCGCTGCGAATAGCGATATAGGGTTTATCAGATTCAGTATAGGATGCTAGCGCCCATACACCTGTTTTCTGAGTCAGCTTAAGGAACGGTAAGCTGCTAGTACTGGTGTTATCGTCTTGGGCTTCCTGTGCATCACGTTCTATTTTCTGTACCTCTTTTTCGCTGGGTTTAGCATGAACGACGCGTACTCTAGGTGGTGCAACTTCTGGTGACGTATCATCAAGCCAGCCAGTAACGAATGACCAATCCAACATTTTCATACCCAAAGCAACGACAACAACAAGCGACGACATCGCCATTGCAGGCAGCCAAAACTTCTGTGCCCAAAGAAGTAATCCCGGTGTCTTCACACCGGATTTTCTATCGAGCTCTGTTTCCATCACCTCGTTATCGGAGAGCGCGCGTCGTAATTCTCCCGCCAATTTATGCTGTTCGGCAATGGCGCTGTCTTTTTGGTTGGAGAGTCTGTTACGTTCTTCTTTAAGTAACACCAACTCCCCCTCCAACTGCGCAATTTTTCTCGAAAAGTCTGCGCCAGATGCGCTACTTGTGTTCGCACCTACGCTTTTGCCTTTTTGTGCCTGACTGAGTTGGACTTTAAGTAACTGATTTAATGCGGTGAGCTCATCTCGCTCTTTCTTTGTCTTGAGCAGTTCTCGCTCTAACGCGCCACCGTCACTGAAACTCGCAGACGCCGGTATAGACAACGCGTTTTCACCGCGTCCTTTAATGGTGTTGTCATAAGCGTGACGCACAAGTTGCATCAGGGCTTTAGACCCACCTTTGTCTGGGTGTACGCGCGTAGAGAGCAGTTTATATCTCTGCTTTACGGTCGATTCAGCGTCACCTGGCTTTGTGCCTAAGAGTTCATTAAACGTCGTCATTTCTTATAGGTTATTTACTAATTGGTTAATTTATAAGATGAAGATTTATCGGCGGAAATAGGGAAAACTTGAATGCAGATGACTCACTAGTTCTCTGCATCTATCACGAGCTCATGTGTATCATAAATAAGATAGTAACCTGTGGTACTTTCTGCCTCACGAATTGTTGACGTTTTGTACTGCATCTCCTTTTAATGTATCAATGTAACCACATCCAGTTAACACACCCTGCCAATTTCACCTTGTTTAAGTTCAAATTCGCCTAAGAGCCTTATTTATCATTGCATTCGTATTTCTGTGATCTATGATGCTTTCGACAATTTGACGTTCCGTTGAAGACAGCAGGAGAGAGATGGCATTGCCATCCGCCGAAGAAGTAAATCTTTCAGGCACCCAATATGTGCATTTGCACGTGGGTATGGACTGTTGTTGGAGGAGCCTCTGGAGAGATCCGTTAAATCGGGCGCCGAAGGAGCAAGCTTGCGTATTCGAGTACATCCACTGTGATATCGAATAACTTCAAGTGAAACTCTCAGGCAAAAGGACAGAGGAGATAACCGCAATAAAGTACCCACTTTACTGCTGCTTTTTGCGGCTATTCTCCTCCTTTTAATCAAAGTCTGCTTTTTCTTACGTTTACTCAAGAAAAGTGGATATTAAAGGGGGATAAATGAACTATTCACTACACAACCTACTTGAGATCATCGATAACCTCGTTTGGGGTCCACCACTTTTATTACTGCTAGTTGGCACGGGTGTATATTTCACATTTCGCCTCGGTGCAATCCAGTTTCTTAAACTCCCTTTAGCACTGACGTATCTTTTCACCAAAGAGAAAAACGTAAAAGACAAAGGCGATGTATCCAGTTTTGCCGCATTGTGCACTGCCCTCTCCGCCACCATTGGTACAGGCAACATCGTCGGTGTAGCCACTGCCATCAAACTTGGCGGCCCCGGTGCGCTTTTTTGGATGTGGATGGCAGCCTTATTTGGTATGGCGACGAAATATGCCGAATGTCTACTCGCGGTGAAATACCGTGAACAGGATGCCAACGGTAATATGCTGGGCGGTCCAATGCTTTACCTTGAAAAAGGTGCGGGGCAAAAATGGCTCGCTCGCCTATTTGCATTCTTCACTATCGGTGTGGCGTGTTTCGGTATTGGTACCTTTCCACAAGTGAATGCCATTGTGGACGCGGGACATATCGCATTTAACATTCCCCATGAAGTCACTGCCATTGTGCTGACCTTGTTAGTCGCAGCAGTCACTATCGGTGGCATCAAATCAATTGCCGGCATGGCGAGTAAGATCATCCCAACCATGACGGTCATTTACGTCACGGCGTGTGTGGTGATTTTATTCAATAATGCCAGCGCGATTCCTTCGGCAATGAGTTTGATTGTTAACTCAGCATTTACTGGCGCAGCGGCAACAGGCGGTTTTGTTGGTGCGACCATCATGCTCGCAATTCAGTCGGGTGTGGCGCGAGGGGTATTTTCAAATGAATCAGGCCTTGGCAGTGCGCCTATGGCAGCAGCTTCTGCCCAAACGAACTCCTGTGTTCGTCAAGGTTTGATCTCTATGGTCGGTACTTTCCTTGATACTATTGTGATCTGCTCTATGACGGGTCTTGCTCTGGTTCTAACCGGCGTATGGTCAATGGACATAGAAGGCGCGAGAATGACCACCGAAGCCTTCTCTTTGGGACTTAACCAAAGCTATGGCCCGATGGTAGTCGCCATAGGACTCATGTTCTTTGCCTTTACGACTATTCTGGGCTGGAACTACTACGGCGAGCGCTGCGTGGTGTATTTGTTTGGACAACGCGCAGTGCTGGCTTACAAAATTGTGTTCTTAGCGCTTGTGCTGTCGGGGGCTTTTATTAAGCTGGACATGATTTGGTTAATTGCAGACATTGTTAACGGATTAATGGCAGTGCCTAACTTGATCGGCCTGATCTTACTGCGCCATGTCGTTGCTGATGAAACGAAAGCTTATTTTGATTCCCTGAAGCAAAAGCTGAGCGAAGAATCTACACATGTGAACGCATAATTCCGCCCACCAACTCATGATAACTACACAAGTAAAAACAGCGCCAGATGGCGCTGTTTTTACTTTAAATCATGATGGAAAAATCAGGCTGATTTAGCATTTAACATGTTAATTAGCCCAAGTTTTCCGAAAATAGCATCATAATGAACGAAGTTAGGAATCCGCGTGTGGTGCTGTACTTTTGTTCCCACCGCAACAAATTCATACCCTAACGTATTCGTCGCCATCTTGTCCCACTCACCATCACCAAAATACACGCGACGGCTAAACACGGCGCCAGTATCTTGCTTGGCGCGAAACGCGGCCAGTGCCATTATCTCACTGCGCGTCATCGCATCCGAGCACGAAGCAAAGCTAACACCACTCACGTCAAAACCTGCGGCTTTGAGCTTCATTCGTGCAGACTCTTCCCAGCCGCCCGTCGCAATAGCGAGCACGACATTTGGATGAGACTTCATATCGTTCACAAATTTAATGGCACCAGGCGTTGCTACCAGTTCATTCGCATTTGACGTGATGTAAGCACGCAGTTTATTCAGAAATAAGCTTTTTACCTCACGAAGAATTCGCATTCTTTCGTGACGCATACCTTGCTGTTCAATCAGTTCTTCTAAAATGCCTACGTCAGTCACATTGGTGAACGCGCCCCAGTCTTCTGTTAACTGCAGACCTAGCACTTCTTCGACGGCTGATCGAAAGCAGTCGGAGTCGAAATCATAACTATCGATGAGCGTACCATCGACATCTAGCATAAACAGGTTCATTCGCGCCTTTCCTCAAATCTTATCATTACTCTGTACTCAAGGCTGATTTGATATCGCGCTTGGCTTTTTCCATACAGCAAACGAAACATTGTATTTACATTCGCAATCTATTAGCAACATTATTTGTTGGCTTCTAGAGATAGTAGACCTTCATCAAACACGATGCACCGTGTATTAGAAACTTGTGAATAGACAGAAGGTTGCGTTTTAATAAGGCAAAATTAACCAAAAACCAAATGTTTTGAGCTTTGCCCTGTCATCACGTGGAAAACACTCTACTTTTTGTGATTTTGACGGAAGAGTCGCAAGAGAATTACCACAAAATTCGTCGCGTTAACCAAAAAGCTCTCCTCTTTCGGCCTTTCACCTTGGTGCTTCTGACCTGACGAATATGGCTAATTTCCGGACATTGTCTCTCTAATTGGTTTCATGATCAGAACAGTTTGAACACACAACATACTATACCGTAAAGAGAAGTAAAATTTGTTCCATAAACTCTGCTTGTCAAGACTTGAAGATCACACGATATAGTGGTTTGATCTGCGCCCTTGCCAATCAGAGACACAATATAGTGTCTTTGGCCAAGCTTCGCTCAACAAGTCGGCATTACTCTCGAGGTGCAATTCATAATGGCCAAAACCAAGTCAGCTTCTGAAATCGAACCTACTGGTGTTCTAGCAATTCCATACCAAGATACGTCTATGGAAATCTGGGACAGCAAGTACCGCTTAAAAAGCAAACACGGTGAAGCAATCGATGTCACACTCGATGACACATTCAAGCGTGTTGCTCGTGCACTTGCCGATCTCGAAGAGAAATCGGTACAAGACAAATGGTACCAAGAATTTTTGTGGGCACTTCGTCACGGTGCAATCCCGGCAGGACGCATCACGTCTAACGCTGGCGCTTTCGAGCACAAGCCTGCAACGTCTACCATCAACTGCACGGTAAGTGGCACCATTGAAGATTCAATGGATGACATTCTAGGTAAAGTTCATGAAGCAGGCCTGACCCTAAAAGCGGGTTGTGGTATTGGCTACGATTTCTCTACCTTACGTCCACGTGGCGCGTTTGTATCAGGCGCTGGTGCGTACACATCAGGCCCACTGTCGTTCATGGATATCTACGACAAGATGTGCTTTACCGTGTCGTCTGCAGGTGGTCGTCGTGGCGCACAAATGGGTACCATGGACATTCGTCACCCTGACGTGATGGAATTCATCCGTGCCAAGCGTGAAAATGGCCGTCTGCGTCAATTCAACTTGTCACTACTGATCAACGAAGAATTCATTGAAGCAGTGAAGAACGACGGCGAATGGCAGTTAATCTTCCCTGTCACTGAAAAAGAAGCACGTCAGGATAAAACTGATCTGCACAACGATGACAGCATCGTGTGGGCAGACTGGCCAAGCAGCGAAGGATTTGTTGAAGACGAAATCGGCCGCATTGCGTGCAAGATCTACCGCACCATGCCAGCGCGCAATCTTTGGAACGTCATCATGACGTCAACCTACGATTATGCTGAACCAGGCTTCATTCTGATCGACAAAGTTAACCAGATGAACAACAACTGGTTCTGTGAAGAGATCCGTGCAACGAACCCTTGTGGTGAGCAGCCTCTTCCACCGTATGGTGCGTGCCTACTAGGTTCAGTGAACCTGACCAAATTCGTTCGTGACCCATTCACAGAGAAAGCACGTTTCGATTGGGAAATGTATCGTAAGGTTGTCGCGACTTTCACCCGTATGTTGGACAACGTGGTGGAGATCAACCAACTGCCGCTAGCAAAACAGCGTGAAGAGATCGAAACCAAACGCCGTCACGGTATGGGTTTCCTTGGTTTGGGCTCTACGCTGACGATGCTTCGCCACAAATACGGCAGCGCGGCGTCTATCGCGTTCACTGAGCAAGTTTCTCAGGAAATGGCGATCACCGGTTGGGAACAAGCTGTTGCACTTGCCGAAGAGAAAGGCGTTGCACCTGTGATGGACCAAGAATTCGTTGTTACCGCTAAAATGCTCCGTCTACGCCCAGAGATGGCAACGGACGGCATTAAGATTGGTGACAAGGTAAAAGGCAAAGTGCTTCACGCCAAATACAGCCGTTACATGCAGCAAATTGGCGATATTCGCCCAGATTTGATTGCGAAGCTGGTTGAGAAAGGCGGTCGCTTTACGCACCACAGTTCAATTGCACCAACAGGAACAATTTCACTGTCGCTAGCGAATAACGCGAGTAATGGTATCGAGCCAAGCTTTGCGCATCACTACACGCGTAACGTGATTAAACCGGGTAAGAAATCGAAAGAAAGCGTCGACGTGTATAGCTTTGAGTTGCTTGCCTACCGCGAGATTATCAACACCAAAGCGATGCCATACAGCACCAAAGAAGACGAGCAATTACCTGAGTATTTCATCACCGCCGACGACATTACACCAAGTCAGCACGTAGAAGTTCAGGCTGCTGCGCAACGTTGGATAGACTCTTCAATCTCGAAAACCGCCAATGTGCCAACCGACTTCCCGTTTGAAGACTTCAAGAACATCTACATGGATGCGTATGATAAAGGTTTGAAAGGCTGTACGACCTTCCGCTTCAACCCAGAAGTGTTCCAAGGTGTATTGGTGAAAGATGAAGATCTTGAGAAAACCACGTACGTGTTTACGCTGGAAGACGGCTCTACCTTCGAAGCCAAAGGCAACGAGAAGATTGAGTACGACGGCGAAATTCACTCAGCAGCAAACCTTTACGATGCGCTGAAAGAAGGCTACTACGGTAAGTTTTAATCCTATCCCCGAGTAACCTCAAGATACTCGGGGATACACATTGTCAGGATGGCTTGCAATCAAGCTGTCCACTCTGAAGAAGTAATTCGTTATGACACGTAAAATCGAAAGCAAAATTGTTTCTTATAAAGTAAAAAGCAAAGACGTCGTTCAAGAATCACCGGTTAAATTGGTAGAAGACGTCGCGCCAGTGCTAGAAACCATGCATGAAGAAATGCCACGTCCAGAGGTTTTGCTGGGTACCACCTACAAGCTGAAAACCCCTGAGCACGTTTCTGAGCATTCTCTGTTCATCACCATCAACGATGTCGTGTTGAACGAAGGCACCGATCATGCAATGCGTCAGCCATTTGAGATTTTCATCAACAGTAAGAGCCTTGAGCATTACCAGTGGATTGTGGCGTTAACGCGCATTATCTCTGCCGTATTCCGTAAAGGTGGCGATTGTACATTCTTGGTTGAAGAGCTTCGCTCAGTGTTCGATCCAAAAGGCGGTTACTGGAATAAAGGCAAATATGTGCCTTCGTTGATTGCAGAAATCGGCAACGTTATTGAACAACATCTGATGCAAATCGGCATGCTGGATAATCCAGAAATGGATGAACACCAAAAAGCATTCCTTGAAGCGAAGCGTGCTGAAAATACAGCGAAAGTGGAACCAAAAGCAGAAGAAGAAGTGAACACAGGCTTCCCGCCAAGTGCGACGCTTTGCTATAAGTGCCACAACAAAGCGGTTGTTGTAAAAGACGGCTGCCAGACTTGCCTAAACTGCGGCGATTCTAAGTGCGGTTAAACGCATAATTGCTCGAGAAAGGCTTCCTGTAGGAAGCCTTTTTTATAGGTTCACATTCAGCAAGCTTTATCTCATTCAATATTTTCGAACACTACCCCCAGATTTTTCCGCTTTTTTGCCTGCTACCCTTTCTCTATAGTTGTTATCACAATAAGACACAGTAAACACGAATATTAATGGGGCATGAAATGGCAAATGTACTGGTTCTAAAATCAAGTATTCTTGGCGAGTATTCTTCTTCAACAAAATTGATTGATGGAATGGTTGACCAACTTGGCCGCGACAATTTCATTATTGAGCGTGATTTGGCCGCGCACCCCGTTCCCGTCCTGGATGGTGAACTTGCGACAGGTTTACGTGGAGCGAAAAAACCCACTCAGAAACAGCAAGATGCGCTAGCGCTGTCGGACCAATTAATTAACGAAATCCAAGCCAGTGATACGTTGGTTATCGCTGCGCCAATGTACAACTTTTCCATTCCAACACAGCTAAAAAACTGGTTCGATTTTATTGCACGTGCGGGAGTGACATTTGCATATACAGAGCAAGGCCCGCAAGGTCTATTGACTGGCAAGAAAGCCATCATAGTGACAACGCGAGGCGGCATTCACAAAGACACTGAAAACGACCATGTCGTCGGCTACCTCAAAACGGTACTTAGCTTTGTTGGTATTACCGACATTGAATTTGTTTACAGCGAAGCTTTAGCAATGGGTGATGAACCTGCCAAGGCTTCAATGGAGCAAGCTGCAAAAGACTTACTAGGCTTAGTTTCCTAGCCCGCGAGTCCAATTCATTGCAAATATATTGCCAACATCAAACGCGAGAAGTAGCCAACACTTGGTCACGTTTCGCGCTTTGATTTTCTTTATTTGGGCTCCCTGAGCCCCTTTTTTTACCTTATCCCCGAGCAACCTCTCAGCCTTGTTTATCTCCCATTTTCTTTTGTCCTTAAATCCCGTTTTATAAGCCATCAGCGAATTCATACTGTTGGAGTCATAAATGATTAAAAGCAATCCATTTTTAGATAAAGATACCGATCGCGCAGAAATTTGGGACATGCTCGTCGCCAAAGATATTCAGGCTTACACCCAAGCGGATTGGTCAATGGTGGAAAACGATTTTTTAGAGCATGAATTTTTTGCCGTGAATGCAGGATTCGATCAAGACCCGGGGAAATGGAACTTGGCATTTTCATGTTTCGGAGACTACCGAGACTCATGGTTAGAAGCTGCGCGTGCAAGTCTTGATACGGAATACGCAGAGCCACTAGAAGATGCTATTCATAAGCTCACCACGCTTGAACAAATCGAAGTGAAAGACGGCAAAGCCATCGCGCGTAAGCAGTTTGATGGCACCATTCAGGTTGTCGGTAAAGAGCCTGAGGTGCTGAAGTGGCAAACGCTGTATTACCTGAAGCAAACCGAATCAGGCTGGAAAATTGTAGGCTTCACGGGTTACCTTCCTTACACTGCCTAACTAACAAACATAAAGAAGCGGGCCCTAAAGCCCGCTTCTTTGTTCATCAGATTGACCATCGCATACATTCCAACGCGTAGGTGCCAGCTTCTTAGTTTAGAAGTCCATCTGCAAGTAAATCGTGTTGTAGTTACTGCCACCTTTGATTCGACCAAACTGGCTCGCTTTCTCAAAAATCGCCGAACGGTGATGAATTGAATAACCCAACCACAGATTGTTCAATTTCTTCTGACCAATCAAATCACCGACATTCACATCAACAGAAAGATCAATGTAGTTAAGCAAATGGCTTGGCTCATAACCTTTGCGCTCCATTTCAGAGCTTTCTACATAGGTGATGTTATTTACGTATGACAAACCTTCTGCCGCACCGATCCGCCATTCTGTCGGCCAATCGAACGTGTAATACGCCTTAATCGCCATCACAAATTCAGGCGACGAGGCTTGTACCTCAGAACTCCAGTGCCAAACAACGCCCGGCGTCAGGTAGATATCCAGTGGAACGCCAAACAGAGAGTCAGTCAACGGATGCCCATAAAACACCGAGGTTAACGTATTACCATAGGGGTCTTTTTCCGTGCCACCTGCAATGATCTCACCAATGTTAGAAGGCGTTGCCCAACCATACGCTAATCGCCAATATGGACGAGTCGAAATCTCTCGTTCGCCATCGCGTTTGTGATCATTGAAGAAACCGAAACCAGCGAAAACCTCCCCTTGCCAATTCTTGTCGATGGTAGCCGCATGGCGAACATTCTTATCAAAATACGTCGCGTATGCCGCCCCGACGAGATAAAGATTGGAATAGACGTGGTAACGCCCTTTCATGCCCGCTTTGAGATCAACGCCAGCTCCAATGTGCACCCCTTCATTTCGGTATTCTGACAACCCGTAATAGAAGCTATTGAAGTCTGCATCTTTGTAACGTGCAGAAACCGTCGCGTCGAGGTCAAAATCCTCTGTATGAATTGTTTTACCGAGCGTGGCAACACTGTGGAAACGATAATCTTTATCCGATAACACATCGAGATCTGCATACCAGCCATCACCAAGTTGGCGTTTTAGTTGGAAACCAAAGTCGCCGGTATCACCGCCGATATCGTTCTGCACGGCCGTCGGCAAATCAATAAATCGCATGCGAAGGATAGCATTGACCCGCCACTCATCTTCTTCCCAAAGACGGATGCCGCCTTCTGTTCCATTGATGAAAAACGCTTCATCTTGGTAGAACATCATAGGGACGAAGCTGGAGACATTCGCGCTGCCACCTTCGGCGTAAGGAACACCAGCAGAACGTAACGTGGCGGCTATGCCCCAGTTTTCGCTTCGCTTAAGGCGCAGTGTTTCGACAGTATCGACGTCAGGCTTCTTTGTCTCTATCGCCACATCGAGACTCGTTTCAGTGGTATCAGTGGCGTCAACAACTTCAGCCCAACACACAGGGGTTAATAAGGTTGCTGCTAGAGCGAGGTATTTGGGAGTATTCAACATTAAAGGCGCGGTTTATTAGTTCATATTGCGACCAGTTTAACTTAAGGACAAGTAACTGTGTGATTTTAAAGATAAGAATAAGCAAAATTATGGTTGATTCCCTTCGGGTCAAGGCTAGCAAAACTCATCATTTCACTAGCCCTAACTCGAGAAGGCATCAACGTTCGCGCGCCGTCAACACAAACAAGTCAACATGTCCCAGCAAGGAAGGGTTAACAGGCCGGATCGGATTTGCGTTGTGCCAAACGGCATGATCGTCGAGCAGCGCCACATCTCCGTCGTTCATTGCCAGCGAAAAGAACGGCTGCTCGGCTTTGTCTTTGTACACCAAAATTTCCCCGCCTTGCACGTTTTTCCGGTGAATTGCCGCAATCGCAATATGATCAAAGCCATCCTGATGCACTCCTTCTGGCGACACGGGTGTGATGTCATTTAGGGTAATCACTCTCATTTGATGGATCTCGATGTCCTGCTGATCGTCCAGTTCATTGTTGTCTTTAAACAATCGACAAAGCTCAAAGAACCCTTCCGAATGAAGAACATTCGGCGACAAGTCTTCAAAATGGCGAATAACACCGCCTTGGTGTTGGTTAATGGATCGGCTTTGCACAAAGGTGTGTTGGGGCATTTGGCGTACAGCGCCAGCATCACACTGCACGATGGAATAGCGTCTTAATCTGTATTGACCATCGGCGTGTGCGGTAGTTGGCAAATGGTCAAACGTCGGTTCGAGTTCTTGTACTGCTAGGTCGCTGATATGACATAGCTGCATAAGATAATCTGGATGATACATGTTACGTCCTCCATATCGATCTCTTAACGGGCATCTCTGGGTAAGAAACACACGATAACTGTCATTACATTAAGTTAACGTCACCGCATCAATTTTGACAAACATTCACAGAGTGATTAATTACGTCAAATGCCATATACGCACAGTTAGTCCATCCAAACGTTAATATGCAGAATAATATTTTGCATTATTTGAACTTCGCCCAACAGTCAGACACAGTTTGAGACGTCAGGCGCGAACATAACCCTTTCATTCAGCTAACATTCATCTTCAGTCGATATGATGAAGTTGTAGTCACTCACAGGACGCTAACCGAGTGACCCTCAACCAACAGAGGTATTTAGATGGGAAGAATGTTTAAAGCGCTGATTATCGTTCCAATTCTGGTGATTCGTGTGCCGGCTTATGCTGAGCAACTCGACGTAAAAGCCCCGCCTTGCAGCCAGAGTATTTCTTATCAGCAGCCACAAGCAGACCACGACACCACTCTCTCCGAGTTGTTCTCTATCCCTTCATTCCGTGCCAAAGAAATCAAACAGCCTTACAGCGATCTTGCCGAGCTTTATGACGCAGCACCACAGGCACAACAAGAACTCGAAAATATTGCTCAGACGATTGCGAAGAAAGCCAACGGCAGTGTTTTGTCTGCCGGCTTGAAAGGACAAGAGCGCGCTGAAGAAAAAGTGGAGAAGGAACTGGATGGCGATGTCACTCGCTTGACAGATATCGTGCGTATCACCGTGGAAACGGATTCAGTAGATGGGTTGAACAACGCTTATGCGCAACTGGCTGCTTCAACGAAAACGATGGAAGTCATCAACCGTTTTCACACACCTCGCCCATCGGGGTATCGCGACATAAAAGTGCTGGTTTCATTGCCTGAAAGCCAAATAATCGCGGAAGTTCAGCTGCACCTGAAAGCCATTTCAGCCATAAAGAACGGGAAGGAGCATGCTAACTACGAACAAATCCAGAAGATCGAACGTGAAGCGGCAATGGATGATCGCCCACTCAGTCATTACGAAACAGCAAAAATTGAAAAGTTACGCAGAGAATCTCGTGCACTCTATGACAATGCGTGGAAGCGATACCTACCGTTGAATATTGCGGTTTAATGAATCACGGAGGGCGAAATCTCCGCCCTCTCTTCAACGTCACTTCTGAAGTCTATTATCAGAGCCTTGGTTCTTAGGTGAGTGCTTAAATGAGTACTTAAATGAGCAGTTAGGTAGATGAATGCATCACAAATTCAGTCACACTAACTTGCTCACCAACAAGTTCAACGAAGCTTTGAGCTGGCACCTTGTTCCACCCTTCTCTGTCTAGCTCGAAGGGCTCTGAGGCCAGCACTACGCCACTGTCGACCATTTTATAGAACATGGTGGGAGGCACACCAAACGTCGCATATCGTAGCGCCCAATACTGCTTACCATCACTGATACACAATGCAGCCTTGAACGGCTGGTCAATGCCTTTTTCCCGCATTTCCGCTTCAATGTCTTTAATCACACGAACCAGCGCAGTCTTGGGGCATTGTTCAAGACCGTATTGCATCAGCAGCAAAAAGATCAGTTCGCTGTCCGTTGTACCTTTGCGCTTCAAATAGCAGGCTTCATCCAACTGACGCTCTAATTTGTAGCGCATCAATTCAAAATCGGGGATCTGCCCATTGTGCATAAAGAGCCAATTTTTAACGTTGAACGGATGGCAATTCTCTCGAGATGTGTTTGCACCTGTTGATGCCCTCACATGTGCCATGAAGCGATGAGATTTAGTATGTTGGGCGAGAGAACGTAGATTGGCATCAGACCAAGCAGGTAACACTTCACGATACAACGCAGGCGTTGATTTTTCGCCATACCAGGTCGCACCAAAGCCATCAGCGTTGACCGCCGTCACTGCTTTCGACGCTTCCATGCTCTGCATCACCAATGAATGGTTAGGTTGATGTAGCATTTCATCTAAGAAACACGGTTTTCCCTGATACGCTAACCATCTGCACACGCCGATTACTCCCTTGATTACTCATTGATACTATTGCTATTAGTATGGCGTAACGGCTGATAATTGCAGTGCGACGTGCCACAGAACATTGACGTGCCGTAGATTTCTCAATAGCCGCTACCCTGGGTGCCCGTCTACGCGCGCCCTAATCAGCATCGGACCGAAACAAACAACAAAGCCACCAAAAGCCATACTCCAACCTATTCCCGCGATAACGACCCATGTTTGCAAATGTTCAGGCCAGACTATTGGTCCCAACACTCGCACCAGCGTCGCCAATACCAACGAAAAATACGCAAAGCTAAATGATGCGCCTTGATAAATCGCCCTGCCAGTATGCCCCATACTCACACGCGCAATCATTGCCAGAACAACACCCGCCAGTGTGCCCATCGCAAAAAGGTGAATCAATGAATGTGAAATCCATGCATTACCAATAAACAACGCTTTCGCAATCAAGCCGACAGGCAGCGCAAGATAAAACAGGTGCAATGACCAAACGAGAGGCTCACCGAATGATCGGACTCCTTGCCAACGGTATAAACGAATACACTGAGTGATACCCGCTACCCATAGTAACGACGCGTTAAACCACGTTGGCACCAAAGGGAAAAATGAGATAACAGCAAGCATCACAAGAGGAAGTATGGCCAACACCTCGAGCCATAATATGGGCTTGGGTGCTTCAAGCTGGAAACGCTTAGCGGTGAAAAATGGTATCACTCGCCCCCCCATGATGGAGATAAGAATCATGAACCACCACAACATCGCCTGCCAAAGCGCATTAGCGGAAAATGGTGGCATGCCCTTTACAGTGGCATAACTCGCCAAATTCGCACTGATTGCCACCAGCAACATCGGAATAAAAAACAGATTTCGCCAGCGTTTAGTGATCACCACTCGATAACCGACCTCCCACCCTGTCAGCACAAGAAATGCCGTATCAACTAATGCGATGATAGATAAAGGCGTGTCCGTCCAAAACAGAACCCTCGCTGCAATCCACAGCATCACAATAAAGGCCAGCCGCCCACCGGAGGTGCCTTTCATACCCGTCCACGTCTGCACAGCGGTCATGAGAAATCCCGCGACAACAGCCATCGCAACACCAAACAACATTTCATGGGCATGCCACCAGATCGCAGGCACGTTAAGCGGCGATCGGCTTCCAGAGGTAAACAACCATACCCAAGTGCAGATCGAAAAAACGGCATAAATACCCGCCAGCAGAAAGAGCGGCCTAAAGCCAAGACGAAGTATGGGCGGGATTCTCTCTTCTTTTTCTTTATCAACAATATTGATCATCATGGGCACCTAGAAAGTATTGAAACTATAACATGCATAATATTTACATGTTTAAGGGTGATTAGAAAGAAGAGGCTGCAATTCGAGTACAAATCATTTCGACGAGAAGACTTAGGTGGGAAGATATATCTCGCTAACAGTCTGAATAAAAAGAAAAGCCAGCATTCGCTGGCTTTTTATTGAGTTTGAAAATCAGTTACCCGATTTAGGATCGAGCGCGTCTTGCAACGCATCACCGAGGAAGTTAAACGCCATAACGGTCACCAAAATGGCGATACCGGGATAGATCGCCAACCCTGGAGATTGCCAGATGACTTCTTGCGCATTTTGCAGCATGTTGCCCCATGAAGGCATCGGCGGTTGAATGCCTAGACCTAAAAATGACAACGCACTTTCCAGCAAAATCACACCACCCAGCGCCATGGTGGTTGCAATGATCACGGGCGACAACACATTCGGCAATACATGACGACGAATGATACGCCAAGGCGAAGCGCCATAACCGACAGCCGCTTTCACATAGTCACGCTCTCGCAATGACAACGTACCAGAGCGCACCAAACGCGCTGTCGTTGGCCAGCCAAACAAGGCGACAATCACAATGATGCGAATGAAGCTAGCGTTCTCACCTTGCGCCCAGCTTTCAGGCAGACCCAGTTTACTTAGGTCGACCGCCGCCATCACGATCATCAAAGGTAATGTCGGCAGCGACAGCGTGAAATCAGCAATACGCATTAGTACAGCGTCAAGCTTACCGCCAAAGTAACCCGCAAAGACGCCAACTAAGGTGCCTAGTATTGCCGTCATCAAGGCTGCAACCGCACCGACTGATAGCGACACTTGACCACCATAGAGTAAACGGAGGAATACATCTCGACCTAGCTCATCGGCGCCCAACCAGTGAGCATCACTCGCAGGCTCAAACCGCGCAAAGAAATCCACTTCAAATGGGTCGTGTCCAAACCAACTCGCAAGCAGTGGTGCGCTAAAGCAAAGTATCGCAAACAGTATGATAAATACCGCACTCACCAAGCCGGCTTTGTGTTGACAGAACCGGTGCCACACAAGTACCCATGGCGAAGAAGCTTGGCGCTTCGGTGCTGCAACGGGAGCAGCATTGGAAACATGTTGTGTCATGCGGATGCCCCTTTTGTCAGACTGATTCGTGGGTCAAGTTTTGCATAGGCAATATCTGCAAGCAGGTTACCCAATAGCGCAGTAAAAGTGATCACCATGAGTCCCAACAGAGCAAGGTTATAGTCATTCCCCATGATGGCATCGAAGATCAGCTTACCCATACCCGGCCACGCAAACACGGTTTCCGTGATCAATGCACCAGACAGTAAGAAGCCAATGTCCAACGCAATAATGGTCACTAAAGGGATCATCGCATTACGCAATGCGTGGTGAAAAATCACACGGGTTTTTGACGCCCCTTTCGCAATCGCTGTTCGAATGTAATCCTGACGCATGACTTCTAGCATGGTGCCGCGAACATAGCGGGAATGACTCGCCACATTCAAAACAGTCAGCGATATCACTGGAAGGATAAGGTGTTGCAGTTCCACCCAAAAACCACCCCCTTCGGCCTCACCCGTGCCACCAGCTGGCAGCCAGCCAAGTGTGACTGAGAAGACAAGAATTAGCATTAGCGCTAGCCAAAACGCAGGTGTTGAGAAACCCACAAAGGCACCAAAGCTGATCACGTAGTCCACCCAAGTACGATGTTTCAATGCAGCAATCACCCCAACAGGAATAGCGATCAGCAGTGAAAGCAAAGTCGCAATGCCCACCAGCTTTACCGTATTCCACACAGCCGGAATCAACACGTCTTCCGCAGGTTGGTAATACAGGCGCGAATAACCAAAGTCACCCTGAACGGCGGCAGATAGCCAGTGCCAGTAACGTTCAATCAACGGTTGGTCTAATCCCTGAAGGGCTTTGAGTCTCGCGACATCTGCTGCTGTCATTGTCGGATCTGACGTTGCCATCAAATCAATCGGGTCTCCGGGCATGAGACCAATCAGCGCGTAAGAAACAAATGAAACTAAAAACAGGACAAATATACTCTGTAGTGTGCGGCCAATAATGAAACGCGTCATACCGTGGCCTCCTTACAATCAAACTTTTTTGCGTCAATCACTTCACTGGGGAAGTGGCAAGCAACAATATGCTTTTCATCACCGCCATACATCAACGCCTTAGGCGCTTCAGACTTGCATCGATCCGTCGCTTTCGCACAGCGCGGATGAAACGCACAGCCACTGGGCGGGTCTATCGGGCTTGGCACATCGCCTTGTAACGATAACCCTCGCTTGCGTTTCCCTCGCCCCACCTCAGGTACAGCGGCGAGCAGTGCCTGACTATATGGGTGAGCAGGGTTAGCAAAAAACGCATCGCGCGGTGCTTGCTCAACAATCTGACCGAGATACATCACAACAATGGTATCGGCGAGATAGTCCACCACGGCCATGTCATGGCTAATGAAGAAAAAAGACAGGTTTCGTTCGCGCTGTAACTCCGCAAACAAATTCAACACTTGGCTTTGCACCGACACATCGAGTGCCGACAGGGGTTCATCAGCAATGATCAACGAAGGTTCGAGCACCAAAGCGCGAGCGATACAGATACGCTGACGCTGACCACCGGAAAACTCATGCGGATAGCGATCGAGTGCGTCTTCACTCAAACCCACAGCGATTAATGCATCAATTACCTTGGCTTTGCGCGAGGCTTTGTCGCCAACGTTATAAACATCAAGCGGCTCCCCCACCAGCTCAGAAACTGGCATGCGCGGATTCAGTGCAGAGTACGGGTCTTGAAATACTAACCCAAGTTTACGGCGCAACGCTTTAAGCGCCTCGCCTTTCAAGCCCGCGGTTTTCACACCGGCAAGTTCAACCGTGCCTTCAGCTGGCGCTTCTAGTAATGCGACCATTCGACCTAACGTCGATTTCCCGCAGCCAGATTCGCCAACAATCGCTATGGTCTCCCCTTCATTCAATGACAGGGATATCTTGGTCACCGCTTTCAGTTCTTGCGCAGGTTTTCCAAACCAACCTTTTTGACCAATGGGATAGCGCTGACAGACATTGTCTAGTTTTAATAATGTCATAAAGTCCGTCCTTATGTATGGTGGCACGCCACCGTGTGAACGGTGTTGAGTTCAACCGATTCAGGCATTGCAGACACACAGGTCGGCGTCGCTTTGCTGCATCGATCGGCGAACGGACAACCAGAACCGCGTAAATCGAGCGGGGGCACGGCACCTGGAATCGCAGGCAACACATCACGTGCAGCGCCAATTTTTGGCAATGTCGCCAGTAGCCCTTGCGTATAAGGGTGCTGAGGATTAGCGAACAGTTCTTCAGCGGTTGCTTGCTCAACAATGCGCCCCGCGTACATTACGATGACGCGCTCAGCAAGCTGAGAGACAACACCCAAATTGTGACTGATGAATTGAACCGCTGTGCCTGTGGTATCACGAAGCTCTTCCAGCAAATCGAGAACCTGAGCTTGTACCGTGACGTCCAATGCCGTCGTGGGTTCGTCAGCGATAATCAGTTCAGGTTCACATGCCAGCGCCATGGCGATCATGACACGCTGCCGCATCCCACCAGAGAGCTCATGTGGGTAAGCAGTTGCACGTCGAACTGGATCGGGAATGTGCACCCTTTCGAGCATGTCAATCGCGCGCTCTTTCGCTTCCGCTTTATTGTTACCACGGTGAAGTTCAAACATCTCCGCAATTTGATCCCCGACCGTCACAACAGGGTTAAGCGCAGTCATGGGTTCTTGAAAGATCATGGCGATACCTTCACCGCGCACTTTCTGCCAATCCGCATCGCTGTTGCTTAGCAGGTTTTCACCACGAAAGACCACTTCACCACTGGCTTTCATGACGTTTGGTTGAAGCCCCATTAGCGTCAACGCAGCAAGGCTTTTGCCACACCCTGATTCACCGACAACGCCAAGGATCTCGCCTTTGTTGATATGAAAGCTGATATCGTTAACCGCAGGGTAGCCTTTAAGGTCACCCGCAGACGACGAACATCAAGTATCTTGTCGTCCATGTACGGCTCCTACTTCTTAGTGGTGTACCACTCTTCAACCCAGTTGGTGGATGGGAACATATGGCCCGTCGGTGTCACACCTTCCAACCATTTCGGCATCACGAAGCTGTCTGCACGGAAATACAGAGGCAGTGCTGGCAGGTCTTCCGCATAGATATTCTGAATTTCATGGAAGATCTTCTTACGCTTTTCGGTGTCCAGTTCTGCTTCTACCTTGTTTAGCAAATCATCCATCGCAGGGTTTTGGTAACCAATGTAGTTTTGACCAGACCAACCGTTTTCTTCCGTTGGGATGTTAGTAGAAAGCAGCGTGGTACGCGGTGGACTCTCAGGTGATGAGTACCATGCAAACATGGCTAGGCCTTTGTGCTTGCGCTTGTTTAACGTTTCACCGAAATAGACACGCGCTGGCTGGTTATTGATGCTCACCTTCACACCAATCTGTTTCCACTGGGATTGAAGAACTTGCTGCACCAGCTCACGGGTTTTGTTACCCGCTGTCGTCATTAATTCGATGCGTAGCTCATTACCTTCCGAATCAACCATCTCGCCATTTTTTAACGTAAATCCAGCACCTTCGAGCAACTGCTTGGCTTTTTCAGGATTATATTCGTAGCGTTTTACGTCAGCAAAAAAGGTCGTATCACGTGGGCTCACGTTCGTATCTGCGACTGGCTGCTTACCAGCGAAAAGCTTATCCACCAATTGCTCTCGATTCGCGCCATAAAGAAGCGCCTGACGAACTTCCTTAATCGCCAGATGCGGGTTGTTCATTGTGGTGTCTAAGTGCTCGTAAAGCAGACCAGGCTCGTAGTGAACCTTGTATTTATCTCCGTGACGCTTTTCAAGTTGCAGCACTTGATCCAATGAAAGGCCGAGTTCACCGGGCAAATAGTCCACAGAGCCAGAAAGAAGATGCGCTTCTAGTGCTGAGGTGTTTTCAATGGCTTTAAATATGATTTCGTCAATGACAGGAGACTTACCTTTCCAATGCGGGTTTTTCTGAGCGGTGATGAAGCTTCCTGCATTGACTTTCGAAATCACAAAAGGACCGAAATACAAACCAGGGTTTGTTGGTTCAGTGGCGTACTTGGTGGTTTTTGAATAACTCGTTGGATCCTTGCTATACACATCGCCTTCCACATGAGCAGGCATAGCAGTAGGAATGAACGTATTGTATTTGAATGTGATTTTGTTCAGAACGACTTCAAAGTTCTTGTCATCAAGTACAACCAGTTTTTCCATGGTCTTGGCTTCTTGAAGACCTGGGTTGCCGACACGCTCATCGGTTTCAATCGCGTAACCAAGCGCGATATCTTTGGTGGTGACAGGAACACCGTCCCCCCAAAACAAATCATTTGGAATTTGCACTTTGAGTTTGATGCCTTCACGACCATCATCAAGCACTATTCGCTCTGCTAATCCGTTTTCAAAGCTGGGCACGTCGACACACGCGTTACATTGTAACAACCAGTCTTTGCCATAAATCACCGTGCCGCGGTGCGCTGTACTCAGAATGTATGATGCCGCGACGTTCGAAACGAGGATCGGGTGAAGGTCCTCTGGGTATTGAGACATCCCAATTTTTAACGTTTCAGCGCTTGCTGATGCAGCCGAAAGAGCCAGTGGCGCAGCCATCGCCAACGCGAGGATTGTTGTTTTCATTTTGTCAGTTCCTTTGTATGCAACAGGGGCAGTTCCGTTACCCAAAAACTATGCGCAATAAAGATGGTTTTCTTAGCCCCAAAACTAAATGCAGCGAAAAATTGCGCATATTCATCCAATGTTAAACATATGTTTCATACAAAGTCGACAGCATACTGTTTAGTATTTATGCGGAAGGATAAAATAAATAGCCGAAATGCTTGGCTGAGTCGCATTTCAACATATTTAACATTTTTTATACTTATTATTCAGTAGGTTACAAATTGAAACAAAGCAAATTATTGAATATAAACCCATACGATACGCCTTTTTACCCAACACTAGATTTCAACATGTTATGCCGAGAGACACACGCAACTGGCGTTAGCCCTTCTATAAAAGGGGGTATAAAGGGAATAAAGAAGAAAACGTCGACAGATAGACAGGAAAGCATGGTGCATAGATAGGCTGAACACACAGCAATAACACTTCTCGAGTTTTAGCATCACCTTCTACATTAATGTTATCAGGCAGCACATCCCTCTTAGCTCTCTGATGTAAGACGTCGTTTCACCCACCCTATTTGTCACATAAACAAGGATTCTAAGGAGCGATAAGCCCCCTAGAAAAGAAAGACCATCAAATGCAGCGCTTAAGTAACGGGATACGTGATAAGCACCATGCAGCAATGAGCGAACCGAGGTAAACGACGAAAGTAATAACAGGAATGGAAATCAAAGGTGTGAACGACATTGCGCCGATTCCTGCAAAATTGAGTATTTCTAGAACCATCGGATGGATCAGGTAAACGCCTAGCGTCAACGAAGCGAGCGCTTTGGTAACATCAGTAGTCCAAAGCGGTCGGTTTTTTCGCTTAAACATAAACATCACACTGATCGACATGGGAATGACAGAAAGACTCAAGTAATCGTAGAAATAGAGACCTATTTTTACAGATGAAGCGGATGCCAAGAGAAAGAAGCCTAGTGATGTAACAACAAATGTAGTCACAAACACGCCGACAATCATGCAAAATGGCGGATAGCGTTCTGTTTGGCGTAACAAATAGCCCAAAAAGAAATAGGGCACATATAACAAAAACCAATTGATGAACAAACCCGCGTCTTGCCCATTCAGCTTTTCAACACCTGAATTAATCGCAGCGATCGACATACCCGCAACAACGAGCACCCAAAGCGCATTTTCAGAGGCTTGCATGACAACCATTCGAAAAAATGGTGTAAACAGATACAGCCCTACGATCATGTAGAGAAACCACATATGATAATAAGGTGTACCGTTCAACACACTAAGAAGAAGCGAAGACACAGATTCAGGCTGATTTTTAACCACCCCTTTAACAACCTGCCATCCTAGATAGACCACCGTCCAAAACACTAACGGGATAAGCAGCCTTGAGACGCGCTTTTTGTAGAAATCTTGCAGGGATTCCGTTTTAGAAGGGTCAAGTAACAAAGCGCCACTTATCATGACAAAAACAGGCACGCACCACCTTACTGCGCTGTCATACACATTTCCTATCCACCAAGAGATGCTACCCAGTTGTGCATCAAACACAAAGTCTGCCGCGACATGCAACATCACGACCGCCAGAATCGCGAGGATCCTAGCGTTATCTAACCAAACCATTTACTTGTCCTTGCTAACCAATAAAAAATAGCGAGCTTCGCCAACCGATTTTGGGTATGTTTTTTTTGATTAACTATAGCCCAATATTTACGCTATTTTTCCAAGGGTTAGAGAGACAATAAAATTCTGTGTACACACTTACTGACTCTGTGTGTTCACAACGTGCTGTAAGCCTTAGGCTCATCGCCTTTTACGACGACACGATGCAATCTTCTTGGTTCGTCACCGTAATCGGTAACAGCGAAATGTTGAGTACAGCGATTATCCCAAATGGCGATACTTCCTGTTTGCCAGCGAAAACGTACCTGAAATTCTTCAACATGACTAGATGAAAATAGCGACGATAATAATTCTTCACCCTTTTCTAAGTCTTCGTCATCGACACGCTGGCAAAATTGCTCGTTGATATAGAGGCTAGGTTTTCCTGTTTCTGGGTGTACTGTCACTAAAGGATGATGAATATCCTTTATCCCGCTTGAAATGTTACTTACTTTGCTCTCGCCCTGCGCATCCACTTCATCAAATCGACTCCCTGCAAATCCATGCACCGCATGGGTTGCTGTTCTGCCGCGTAGTGACTGTTTCAACGCATCGGGCAGTGCTCGGTAAACCGCTTCCATAGAAAGCCAGATAGTATCTCCCCCAGCAGAAGGAAGATGCTGCGCGCAGAGCACCGAGCATTTGGGTGGTGCTTTCTGCCACGTCATGTCCGTGTGCCAGAAGCTTTTCCCCGGCGGGTTGCCAGGTGTGGTCTCAATCACACTGATTTGCGGGAAATCATCGACATGGGGGAAAAATGGATGCGGTGCTTCCAATTCACCAAAGCGTGCCGCAAGCAAAAGTTGATCTTGCGGTGAAAGGTGTTGTTCGTGAAAAAAAATGACTTTGTGCGTTAAGAAAGCGTTGTAGATCAGCGAAAATTCTTTGTCAGTGCAACTCGCCAGGCAAACTTCCTCAATACTGGCACCAATATGTTGTGTCAGCGGCGTTATTTTCATCGTGTTCCCTTCATTTGCTTTATTGCCATCTTGGCATTCATTCACGTTATCTAATTAGAACGTACAACACTGGCATTTCATTCATCCATGATACCTTTCCCTGAAGCATAAAGAGACGCTGAGCGAATCACAGGCTCATCATCTGGTGAAAGTAATGCGCAATCATGCTCAGCCTTTACAACCTATAAACGCAAGGCTAGTCCTCAATAGGGAATAACGCTTGTTAGCGCCTGTACATCAGGTCGTTTTCTTTTGCATTGCAAGATTTCTCACTAAATTTGCGGTAACATCCCCACGTCTTTCAAACCCTTGGATACCACCGTGGCAAACACCAATGAACCAACTTTTTTCTTCTTTGATTACGAAACCTTTGGCATCAGCCCTGCTCTAGATCGACCTTGTCAGTTTGCAGGCGTAAGAACAGACAAAGACTTCAATATCATCGGTGAACCGTTGGTCATTTATTGCCAGCCACCCAATGACTATTTGCCTCAACCAGAAGCGTGTTTGATTACCGGAATTACGCCTCAAACTGCCGTTTCTCGCGGATTGCCTGAGCCTGAGTTCATTGCCAAAATTCATGAGCAACTCTCTATGCCAGGGACATGTTCAGTGGGCTACAACAATATTCGATTTGATGATGAAGTATCGCGCTATACGCTTTATCGCAATTTCTTTGACCCTTACGGGTGGAGTTGGCAAAACGGTAATTCAAGGTGGGATTTGTTGGATGCAATGCGTGCCGCGTATGCACTTCGCCCTGAAGGCATTGAGTGGCCAATAAACGCTGAGGGTGCCACCAGCTTTAAGTTGGAACATCTTTCCGTTGCCAATGGTATTGAGCACGCGAACGCGCACGATGCAATGGCAGATGTGATTGCCACCATCGAAATGGCGAAGAAATTCAAACAAGCCCAACCTCGTTTGTTTGATTACCTGTATACACATCGCAATAAAAATAAGCTAACAGCATTGATCGACATCGTCGCGATGAAACCGCTTGTGCATGTTTCAGGCATGTTTGGCACTGAGCGCGGTAACACCAGTTGGATTGTTCCCGTTGCGTGGCACCCAGACAACAAAAACGCCGTTATCGCCATTGATCTTGCGCTCGACCCGTCCCCATTGTTTGACTTAGACGCAACGGCACTTCGTGAACGTTTATATACAAAGCGTGCCGACCTCGCACCTGATGAGTTACCTGCTCCTATCAAACTCATTCACATCAATAAATGTCCTGTCTTAGCTGAAGCAAAAACCTTGCGTCCAGAAGATGCTGAAAGATTGGGTATTGATCGCCAACGCTGTCTTGATCACTTGAAGAAACTTCAGGCACACCCACAGGTAAGAGAAAAACTGGTCGAGCTTTACGCTGAAAAGCCCCAGTATGGCGATGCTAACAATGTGGATGCGGCCCTCTATGATGGTTTCTTCTCGCCGTCTGATCGCTCCACCATGGATATCATTCGTCAAACCAAACCGGAAAATCTCGCGGCGCTTGAAATCAATGTCGCTGACAAGCGTATTCATCCGCTGTTGTTTCGCTACCGTGCCCGCAACTATTCTTGGACGCTGACTGACAGCGAGCAAAAGAAATGGCACCTTCATCGCCGAGATTATTTCGAAACACACTTACCTGAATACATGGCGCGATTGGAAGATCTCGCTGAAGAAAATCAAAGCGACACAAAAAAATTAGCGATTCTTAAATCCATTTATCACTACGTCGAATCGCTTGTATCTTAGTGATTATCACCAACCTTTGCTGAATACCGCGTGATGTACGCTATACACCCCCAAAGAAACAGAGGTGTTACATTTGAATTTCCGTGATTTGAGTCCACACTTTTCTAATAAGAGATAGTGAGGTGGATGAGAAAATGGTAACCAAAGTAAACAGTCGGTGCTACCGCTTTTCTAACGTCGATTTTGAACCAGAAAGCCGTTCCTTGTTTTGGCAAGACAGTACAGTAAGCACACTCACCTATGAAGAGTGTCGCTTACTAGAAATGCTTTGCTACCATGCTGGAGAAGTGCTGTCTGCTCGTATTCTGTATGCTTCTACATCGTTACCCGACTCTTCTTTTTCTCAGCACCAAAATAGCCTGTGCTCACTGCTGGCTAAATCTTATCGCCATGGCGAAAAAATACTTCCGTTAGATGTGGTGGGCGATCATGGCTACCGCGTTGCGTTGCCTCAAAAAACCTATCAACGACAAGCTGAAGTGATACCCAATCCCTCAGAACCTGACCCTCTTGACATTCACATCGATGAACCCGTACAAGAATTGAAAACACAACGTAACGTTGTGCCCATCATTACAGGTACGCTTCTTTCTGTGCTCAGTGCTGCTGCAGCGATTATCTATCTGATGTAACGCCCTTCACGTTGCCTAACTATTGTGCAATGGTGGGAATTACCATGTTTTGAACAAGATTTTCATAGCGAGCTCAGTCTAGAATAGTTTCACGACTGTCTATCAGGGTCTTCGACGTGAAATATCTTCTTGGTTTCGCACTCATAGCGATTTATACCCTTGTGGGTAGCTTACTGACTCAACTGTTACACCTTCCAATACCCAGCAGTATCATTAGCATGCTGTTGCTTTTCGTGAGCCTAACAACGGGCATCGTACCGGGACGTTGGGTAAAAGATGCCTGCACGGTACTGATTACCATCATGCCACTGTTCTTTATCCCTGCCAGCATGGGGCTAATGGATCACTTTCATCTGTTGATCACCGATTCGATGCCTCTTTTGGGCGCCACAATATTGAGCTCTACGGTGGTGCTGATTGTTATGGCAAAAATTCTGGATAAATATCAAGGGGAAGATAACTAATGTGGCTTATTGCAACCCTTGTGGTGTACTTCATCGCCCGTCATATTGCCTTAAAACTACGTCATCCTATTTTCAATCCTTTGCTGATCAGCTTACTTGTACTGATGCCAATGGTGATTTATTCAGGCAATACCTACAAAGAATACTTTGACCAGAACAAAACCATAAATTTCATGCTTGGCCCTGCAGTAATTGCATTGGCGTATCCTTTATACGAGCAAATGCACGTGATTAAACGACACTGGAAAACCATCTTATTGGCATGTCTTGGCGCGAGTTTGCTCTCAATGACTCTTGGCACCACATTCGCGTTGCTGGCGGGCGGAGATCTCCAGATAGCAGCATCTGTGTTGCCAAAATCTATCTCAACGCCTTTTGCCTTGGGCACGGCTGAACATATAGGCGGTATTCCTGCGGTCACGGCTGCACTCGTGGTGGTTGCAGGGCTTTTCGGTGCACTGATTGGCTATCCGCTACTGAACATCATGAAGATTAAATCCTCTCTTGCTAGAGGCCTTTCAATCGGCGCGGTGTCTCACGCCATAGGCACGGCAAAAGCAGCTGAAACTCACTATCAGGAGGGCGCATTAAGTTCATTAGCGTTAGTGATATGTGGGATCATGACAGCCATTCTTGCCCCGTTTGTTTTTCATGTCATTGAGTTCTTTGTTAATTGCAGCCCAATCTCGACCTGTATCAAATGAAATCGAATTCATGTGAGGTCACTTATATTTATGAAATGATACGTCTCATTGCACCATTTAAGTGATCAAAATCACATTAATAGGCAGGCGTTTGCTCTTAAAATGATTCCCCATACAACAACACTTGGAGCAAGCATGCGAGTTAGCATTCAAGACGCGATTGCAGCCCTACCCTCACCACTCAAAGAGGCTATGGAACAACTCTGCACCTCGCCAGATTTTGACGCGACAATCAGTGCCCAAGACTATGAAAACCTACTCAAGCTAACGGGCTTAGCAGACAAAGACCTGCGTGTTGCCATGCTGCCTATCGCTGCGGCTTACTCTATCGCCCCTATTTCAAAGTTCTATGTTGGCGCGATTGCTCGTGGCGCGTCGGGTCGTCTCTATTTTGGTGCGAACATGGAATTTGAAGGTGTGCAGCTCAATCAAGCGGTACATGCCGAACAATCTGCCATTAGCCACGCTTGGTTGAAGGGGGAATCTGCGCTTAAAGACATCACCATCAACTACAGCCCATGTGGTCACTGCCGTCAGTTTATGAATGAGATCAACGGCGCGGATACACTAAACATTCAACTTCCCGATCGTGAAGCCAAGTTATTACACGAATATCTGCCAGAGCCTTTTGGTCCGATTGATCTCGGTATCGACCAGCCACTGCTGGCTCCTGTTAACCATGGTTTAACGGCCGAGGAAGACGATGCACTTATTCAGGCTGCTGTCAGCGCAACGAATCGCAGTCATGCACCGTATTCACACAATTTGAGCGGTGTGGCTATCCGTGACAATAACGGGCAGATCTTCTCAGGTATGTACGCAGAAAATGCCGCGTTCAACCCTAGTCTTCCCCCGTTGCAAGTCGCGCTCATCGCCATGAACTTGGCAGAAGTGGCATTAAAAGACATCCAAGAAGTTGTTTTGGTGGAAAAAGCCAACGCCGTGATCAGCCACTTGCAAGATACACAAGCGGTTCTAGAGGCCCTAAACCCAGATATTCCTTTGGGTTATTTGGCCATTTAATGCCCAGTTGATGCGTTTATCGTCATAACATTGAAAAACGCTGTGTAACACCGGCGTTTTCGTTATACCCCGCAGACAAAGTTCGCTACTATCACGTCACTTTTCCTCATTTCTGTACACGCATGAGCCAATCTCACAACCCCGTTCTTGGCGCTTCTTGGATGCTCACCGCTGGCGTATGCTTTGCGATGATCAATAGCCTTGCGCAATATGTCAGCTTCAAAATGCAACTACCTTCCACCACGGTTGCGTTTGTTCAGTACTTTATTGCGCTGATTGTGATGATCCCTTGGCTGAGAAGCATGGGCATTCGCCAAGCACTTAAGACCGACCATCTCGGCATGCACTGTTTACGCGTTTTCTTCTCAGTCATTGGTATCCAACTTTGGCTATGGGCACTCGCTTATCCCGTTCCGATTTGGCAAGGCATTGCGTTACTGATGACCTCCCCACTGTTTGCCACAATTGGTTCAGGCCTATTTCTGGGTGAGCGAGTAGGCCCTGCCCGCTGGCTTGCTACATTGAGCGGTTTTGTGGGCGCAATGATCATTCTAGAGCCTTGGTCAGACGATTTTAGCTGGGCAACCATGCTACCTATCGGTGCTGCGTTCTTCTGGGCAACTTATTCCTTGATGGTTAAGAAACTGTCGCACAACGACTCTCCCACCACCATGGTCGTTTACCTGCTATTGCTCATCACGCCGTTTAACATCTTGCTAGCGATACCAGATTGGACAATGCCAAAAGGAGAAATGGTGTGGCTTATTCTGCTTGGTGCAGGCCTGCTCACTGCTGTTGCTCAATGGGCTATCGCCAAAGCGTATGCCGCTGCGGATGCGTCATTCGTTCAGCCTTTTGACAATGCCAAACTGCCTTTGAATGTGTTGTTCGGATTTTTGGTGTTTGGTTGGGTCCCGCCGGGTCGCCTTTGGTTGGGCGCTGCGATCATCGTCGCTGCGGTGTTCTTTATTACCCACTGGGAAACCCGTAAAGCTAAAAATAGCTAATACGACTTTTTGTCGTTTTCCGCCGCCTTTTTAGGCGGCGGTACTTCTATCGACCACTTATCACTGCTAAGCATTAATCAACCCGCCATCGTCAACCCGTCGCCAATAAACACTCACTTAGTTCAGTCTTCCTAAAACCTTACAAACCACAAAGGCAAACGCTTGCGCAAACGATTGCTTAAGGTAAAATCACCAGCAGTTATTTGCATTGATGGAAGATAATCATGATTGGAACAGCAACTCGTCCGGGCGCCACGCGCGTCCTGCTGTTGGGCTCTGGTGAGCTAGGTAAAGAAGTAGCGATTGAATGTCAGCGTCTTGGTATTGAAGTCATCGCGTGTGACCGTTATGCGGATGCGCCCGCGATGCAGGTTGCGCATCGTAGCCATGTCGTCGATATGCTCGATGGCGATGCGCTTGCAGCCATCATTGCCCAAGAGAAACCAGATTACGTGGTGCCAGAAATCGAAGCCATTGCCACTGATCGCCTCGTTGAGCTTGAGAAATCCGGCGTGAATATCGTCCCTACCGCTCGCGCAACCCAACTCACCATGAACCGAGAAGGCATTCGTCGTCTTGCCGCAGAAGAACTTGGTGTGGCAACCTCCCCGTATGCCTTTGCTGATACCTCAGAAGCGTTTCACGCGGCAATTGAATCTGTTGGTATGCCGTGTGTGGTTAAACCTGTTATGAGCTCTTCAGGCAAAGGCCAGAGTGTTGTGAAGACCAATGCTGACATCGAAAAAGCGTGGAACTATGCACAAGAAGGCGGTCGTGCTGGGCGTGGTCGCGTTATCGTCGAAGGCTTTGTTGATTTTGACTATGAAATCACCCTTCTTACCGTCAGTGCCATAGATGGCATTCATTTCTGTGCACCCATTGGCCATCGCCAAGAAGATGGTGACTACCGCGAATCATGGCAACCTCAAGCGATGAGCGTAAAAGCGCGTCAGGCAGCCGAAGAACTCGCAAAAAAAGTGGTGGCGGCATTAGGCGGCTATGGCTTATTTGGCGTGGAATTATTCGTAAAAGGCGATGATGTGCTGTTCAGCGAGGTGTCCCCTCGTCCACACGATACCGGAATGGTAACGCTGATTTCGCAAGACCTTTCTGAGTTTGCTCTTCACGTTCGCGCGTTCTTAGGTTTACCTATCAATGCGATTAACTTGTATGGCCCTTCGGCATCTGCCGTGGTGTTAGGAGAAGGCAGCTCAAACAACATTGGTTTTGATGGTATTGCACAAGCACTACGTTACCCAGATACCCAAGTCCGTCTGTTTGGTAAACCGGACATTGATGGCCGTCGCCGTCTTGGTGTGGCATTGGCAAGAGACACAGATACCAATTCAGCAGTGCGTAAAGCCGTTACCGCAGCATCTGCCATTCAGATTGATTTTTGATCTCGATTAATCTGTTTAGCGCTACATCTAATCGGACAAAACGAACCTAGATTGGCGCTGCCGAAATAAACCAGCCACCCAATGGGTGGCTGGTTTTCAATGAGAGAACGTCAAGTTTTCTTGTTTTATTTCGACTCGATCATCCACACTTCTTCTACGAAATACGAAGCCGCTTGCCCTTTCGGTGGGCGATCGCTGTTTTCATCTCGTGCTAACTGCGTAATTTTATAGCCGTCATACAGTGACATCACCTCTTCCGCCGTCACACTAAAAGGAGGGCCATCCATCTGATCTTGTGGGTAATCCAATGTCACTAACAATATTCGACCACCTGGTTGCAGCAAAGAAAGAAGCCTATCAACATATCGCTGTCGCATGCTTTGGGGCATAGCAATCAGTGCTGCGCGATCGTAAATCAACGGATAGGTGTCTAACGGCGCGGTAAAATAATCACCGCTGTAAATGGAGACCTCATCAAACTGATAAAGCTTCATGATAGGGCTGATCGCCGTCACCAGCGGCGTATAAAGGTGCTCTGAGAAAAACGCACGCACGGCGATCTCACTCAATTCCACACCCACCACGTCATCATGTTTTGTCGCCAGCCAGCCAAGATCCACTGACTTTCCGCACAGAGGGACAAATACCGCTTCTTCGCGTTTTGGGGTTAATGCTGCCCAATATTTTGTCAGCAGAGGGTTCGTGTCGGTAAGGTGAAAACCAATACGATTCTCCGCCCAGCGGCTATGCCAGAATTCCTGATCCATATCCAGATCTCATTATGTATTTCCATTGTGAGGCCATTTTAACAACGCCGTCAGGCCACATAAACTGATTTTTAAACCGATAAGATCATCAATATTCGTGATCACCGTCTCGATGTTCTCTTCATTCCTATTGTTTTTTGATAAATATATAACTACTGTATGCCTATACAGTATTGGATATACACACAGGACTTTGAGATGAAACAATCATATGCAACGCTTCATGCGGTATCTCATTCAGACCATTCTCGCTCTGCGGTTCGCCAGCATTACGCACGTATTGCGGCAGGCTCTAGGAGTTTTCATGAAGCTGACTCAAGTACCCTATCGGCTAGCAGCACAACGTCGGGAAACCTGGTGCCAGTTAGCGTATATCAAAACAATATGAGTGAATTGGCCTACCTGCTTCGTTTGTTGAAAACGCATAGCAGCAGCCAAAAATGGATCACCTTGATTGCACCGCCTTCAAATTTTTGTTTATCCCTTTTTCAGCAGGCTGGCATTCAAGCATCTCAAATCCGTATTGCAAGACCAACAGCCACTTATGATGCGGCAGCGCTGATGCAAAAAGCGATGGCGTCAGACACATCATCCGCGGTTATCGCATTTGGTGATTTTCACGATTTCGAACAAGCTTCAATGCGCAGCGAGGATCAACGAGATTCGGCGAAAAGTATGTTTGCACAAGGTTTCGTGATTAACGGATTGCCCGAACACCTGCACTAAAGCTGTCTTCAAAAATTACTGCCTCGCGGTATTTTGTGCATTAAATGCACTCAATGCCGCGAAACCTTTCCTATTTCAAGACATCTTGTGATTCTTCAATCGCATCCAATAAATTAGCAATCATTAATCCCATTTCTGAACAAATGCTCCCTATAAGTTCTTAACTATAATGACCCACTTCTGAAGTAGATTTTGTGGGCATTATTTTGGGCAAAAAACTGGACTTGAAAGCGCTAACGGCGCTAGTGATTGGCTCAATGATTGGCGCTGGTGTATTTAGCTTGCCGCAGAACATGGCTGCTATTGCAAGCCCTGCGGCCGTCACGCTAGGCTGGGCAATCACAGGTTTTGGCATGGTGTGTTTGGCTCTGACGTTTCAAGAACTCATCGTCAACAAGCCTGAAGTGACGGGGGGGGTATTTGGTTATGCCCAAGCCGGTTTTGGTGATTTATGTGGGTTCTTCTCTGCTTGGGGCTACTGGCTCAGTGCCGCCGTGGCGAATGTGTCTTATTTGGTGATAGTTTTCAGTACGCTGGGGCTTTTCTTCGACACCAGTTCGTTAACCCTATTTGGAAATGGCAACACGCTACTTTCCATTGGCTTGTCATCAATACTCATCTGGCTTGTACACACCTTAGTGTTACGCGGGGTGCAAACCGCAGCTATCGTCAATTATGTCACCACTATCGCCAAACTTATTCCCATCATCATTTTTATCGTCGCCGCACTGATTGCTTTCAAATGGCATACCTTTACGTTCGATTTCAGCGGCAGACAAATCGCCAATGAGCCCAGCTTATTTGATCAAGTCAAACAAACCATGCTGATCACTGTGTGGGTATTTATCGGTGTGGAGGGTGCGGTAGTGGTATCCAGCCGCGCTAAAAACCGAAAAGACGTTGGTCGTGCCACCATCCTTGGGTTACTCACCTGTTTGTTCCTCTATGTGTCTGTCACTTTGCTCGCTATGGGTGTGGTATCGACGCCAGAACTCGCTAAATACCCAAACCCTTCTACGGCAAAAATACTCGAAGCGCTGATCGGCAAGACTGGGGTTGTGATTATTGGAGCAGGTTTGATTATATCTGTGTGCGGGGCTTATCTAAGTTGGACCTTACTGGCCACAGAAACGCCTTATAGTGCGGCAAAAGAAGGTATGTTCCCCAAGTGCTTTGCTGAAACCAACAGTAATGGCGCGCCAACACGTTCACTATGGCTAACCAGCTCTGTCGTACAACTTTGCCTGATTTTTATGTATCTCATTGGTGGCGGGTATGACGATCTCCTCACCATCGCGTCGGAAATGATTCTGGTGCCCTATTTACTGGTTGGCAGCTATTTGTTCAAGCTCTCTTATTCAGAACTAAGCAGTACGAGAGTACGGATTATATCAACACTGGCGACGGTTTATGGCGTGTGGTTGCTTTATGCCTCTGGCTTGCACCACCTATTGTTAGCGGCGCTTTTGTATCTTCCTGGCATCGCATTTTACATCTATGCAAAACGTGAAGCAGGCCAGCCCGCGTTTGAAGGAAGGAATAGAATTCTATTAGCGTTGGTGATTGCAGCAGGTATGGTGGCCGTTTATCTGCTCATGCAAGGGGTAACACTGTAACTGCTGAATGTTCAAATAATGTGTTTCAGGCAATACGGTTTTGCTTGTTGTGCTGATTTCTCAAACTACGCCATCTTTTCAGTAAGAGATGGCGTTTTTGTCTTCTAGAAAATAGCCTGAAGCTAGAGAGTAACCTGCAAAATGTCTCGCTCTTCTTGGAATTGAACGATCTCTACCTGTGTTTTCCGACGAATTTTTTCTAGCTCATTGGCATCGAGGGCATATGGCAGCATGATATTAAGCGCTTCAATACGCTGCTTTTTGGCTTCTTCAATCAAGGTGATAAGGTTTGAAACATCGCTGTAAAGCGATGACAGTGAGTGACTAACCTCGACAGTAAATGCCTCGCTAGGAAAGCGGCAACCTTCATCACTGATTACACTTGTGTTTCGACGACGCCAGCGTGCAACTTGCACCCTCATCGCTTGAAAAAATGTCCAGTGTTCACGACTAGACTCGCAGAGAAAGTGGGTATAATCAAAATTCACTACGCTGCTGGTTTGATTTTCACTACCGCCAAAATATCCTGTCATCGCAAATCCTGCTGCTTTGTTTTATTGGATACATTCCCAGATAACGCCGAGACCGCAACTCTGTCACCACCAACTTTCAGCATCTAGATGACTGTTTAAACACTTTAAACAGTCATCTAGATTTGCAGACAACATGACGAAAAATCGTCGAATACTGCGACAATGAAATTCGTTGGTGCATGTTCAAATTACCACCCACTATATGCATTTTTCGAGATTAGTCTCGCAAATAAAGTAGAAGTTTGGGTTGGATCAGCGTTTCATTTTAGCTGCCTAGAAATACATCTAAAATCGGCTACACCGTTGTAACAGGCGATTAAATTCTGGCTATTTTTGACTACAAAAAAACCAGCTCGAAAGCTGGCTCCAAAAACTCGTGAAACGCAGAGAAACTTACCGTGCTTTGTAGAGCACTTTGCTTCCCATTTGTAGGCGTTCAACCACACCTTCTTCAGCCAGTTTCTTAAGACCAGCAGAAGCCCAAGATGCTGCCTTAGATTCTTCCTGACCTGCTACCAAGCCAATTCCTTTCGGATTGATACCTTCAGCATTCTGACGAACGATGTCGAGAATTTGCTGTTGTTTTGGCGTCAGCGAAGCGTTTACAACCGCTTTGGGTGCGGCGTCGGTTTTTGGTTCAACGACTGCTTTCGCCGCTGCGACGACTTTCACTGGCTTTTCTTTTTTCAAAGACGCCACTGAAGCAGACTTCACTGCTTTAATGTGTTTTTGAAGTTTGCCTTGAACTTTACGTTTATGAGAGATTTTCATTAAATCGTCCTACTCCGATGCACTGCGTTAAGCATCCCCTGAATACAGCAGGGTGAAAAACAAAGCGCGTTTTATACCAAAATCCGGATGGGTTTTATAGCGCTAACCGTGTTTTCGGGCAAAAGTTGCGCCAACTGTCGGAAAGTGTTTATCTTTTTGTTTGAAATATAAACAGCGCGTTTATCGCACTCCCGTTACCAAACGGCGTATTATGTTAAGCAACCGTTCATCAAGTGATCGCACTATGCTTTGAATATGTATCGATAGGAGGAAGCACAACAAGGTGAAAAGACAATTGCTTATCTATCCTCCCCACCAACATATTGGTAAGTACTTTACGATCGCTGTCGTTGCGCTGGTGATGATTGTGCTTGCAGTTGTTATTTTGAACCCTCAGATTAACCTTGCCCCAGCCTTACTTGGTCTGAGCTTGATTGGCGGCCTCGGGGTGTACATTTCGCGGATTATTGACCAACAAAATCTGTCGTTTTCGTTATCCGAGATGCACCTCCAACATCACACGCCAAAAGGCGGGTGGAGCGTTAGATGGAGAGACATTCGAGAAATTGGAATCCCCTCTGTTTCTCAAGAAGGCTGGCATCAACCTATGCCTTGGATTGGTATTCGGCTAAAAGACTACGAACCCCTGCTGGACGGCATCAGTTTTCGACTGGCCAGTCAGATTATTATGGAGCAACGCAGTTTACTGTTGGTGGCCTATCGCCGATCAGAGTCTCCGCCCAACACCAAACTTGAAGACATGATGTTTGACGATACGCCCTATGTCAGCGCGAGTGGGAAAGTCTACAAAGGCTTAGTGGCAATGCTCGCTAACAGAATGAAATATACCCGCGAGTTATTGGGTTTTGATGTCTTTGTAAGTGAAGACCTGTTGGATAGACCGTTGGAGGATTTTGTTGGGTTAACACGACAGTATTTGGCTTCTGCGGGCAGAATGCCCACAGAGACCACAAAGATAGAACGGTGATTACTTACCAAATAGGCATGCTGTCTGCAACGTAAGGGTTTTGCTGGCGCTCAACACCAAAGGTAGATGTTGGACCATGACCAGGAACGAAACGAATGTCATTGCCCAGCGGGAACAGTTTGTCTTTGATCGAACTGATCAGTGTCGCGTGATCGCCTTTGGGGAAATCCGTTCGACCAATGCTGCCGTTAAACAACACGTCACCAACCCAAGCCAGACGATCTTCATCGCTCACAAATACCACATGACCCGGTGTATGGCCTGGTGTGTGAACCACATTCAATGTGCTATCACCAATAGTTACGCTGTCGCCATCATTTAGCCATTGATCGGGCTCGAACGACTCGGTGCGCGCAAATCCAAACATTTCACTTTGCTTCGGTAATCCCTGCAGCCAAAACGCATCCTGTTTTTCTGGGCCAATCACAGGCACTTTATAAGCTTCTGCAATATCAACCGTGCCACCGACATGATCAAGATGACCATGGGTAAGCAGAACCTTGGTGACTTGCACACCCAGCTCATCAACTTTGGCAATCAATTTAGCCACATCACCACCGGGATCAACCAACGCTGCTTCTTTGGTTTTATCACACCAGATAATTGAACAATTTTGTTGGAAAGCGGTAACAGGAACAATCTCGAACTTCAAAGCCATAATACAATCCGTATAAATGCGAAAACGCCCAAAGCATACCACGCTCTCCTGCGGATTTTCACGCTCTCGTCATGGTCGCCTCGCAAATAGCATGCCCATAATTCGGTACTCACTCACTGGCACTAAACGCCTATTGTCATTCCCTTGCCATCAATATGACATCGGGATGTCACCGTATTGACAACATTCTTTCATCCAAGCCCAGTAGCCTAGCTTACGTAGAGTGACTTATTTTGATCATTAGACGGAAGACTATGACTCCAATCTCAGTGCGTACTCTGTGGATTTCAGATCTCCACTTGGGCAACAAAGATTGCAAGGCTCAATATCTGTTAGATTTTCTGCAAAGACATGAAGCAGAAACTATCGTTTTAGTTGGCGACATCGTGGATTTCTATTCGATGAAATCAAGCCGACATTGGCCAGAAAGCCACAGTGAGATTCTCTCACTCCTCATCCATCGGGCTCATACAGGTTGCAGGTTGATTTATGTTCCGGGTAACCATGATGCGGCCATCCGAGACTATCTTAAATTCGATTTTGGCCGTATTGAAGTTCGTGCACGATTTATCCATGAAACCGTTACCGGAAAACGAATTATCGCCGTACATGGCGATGAATTTGATAGCGCAGTTTGTCATAGCCGTTTAACCGAGATAGCGGGCTATATCGGCTACGACTTTCTGCTATTTCTCAACCGAGGATGGGCATGGACAAGACGTAAGCTTGGCTTTCCCTATTGGTCGCTCGCTTCTTACATCAAATCGAAAGTTCAATCCGCCAATATCGCCATTGCGCGCTTTGAACATGCTGCAGTGCAATATGCACAGAGGAAAAACGCTGATGCCGTTGTATGTGGACACATTCATCACCCAGACATTAAAACACTGAATGGAACGCTATATCTCAATGACGGTGACTGGATTGAAAGCTGCACTGCGTTAATTGAACAACATGAAGGCACGATTCAGCTTATTCGATGGACAGAAAAGCCCGAATTACTGGCGGAATCAACAGCGTTCGCTGACCACACTAAATGGACCATAAATACAACAAACGGGGACGCCTCAGATCGAGATACCGAAGCCGCGTAGTCACATACAGTAAGGACGCCCATGTTTAATATTGACGATGTTATCACCCATCATTACCCCACCTTGGCGGAAAAGCCATGGATCGCCCGACCGGTTTCATCCACACTTCGACGCTTACTCCACCAGCAAGCTTTTCATGATTTCGGCCACAAATACCCTTACCTCAAGGGCTTTGAGTTTATCGAACAGGTCTTGGATTATTTTCACTTTAGTTATTTCACCAGCGACCGAGAAAAAGAGCGCATTCCCGACTCTGGACGAGTGATTATCATTGCCAACCACCCTATCGGTTCGCTTGATGGATTAGCGCTACTCAAGCTGGTGAGAGAAATCCGCCCTGACGTTAAAGCCGTCGCCAATAACCTGTTAATGCAAATTGGTCCTCTTCACAATTGCCTGCTTCCGGTTAATAACATGTCGGGTAAAACGCCAAAAGAAAACTTACGCAAAATTGATGAATGGCTAAACAATGAGGGTGCATTGATCATCTTCCCCGCTGGCGAAGTATCGAGACTGGGCCCAACCGGTGTTAAAGACATCGACTGGCACAGTGGCTTCTTAAGAATGGCGACAAAAGCTAAGGCGCCGATCCTTCCCATTCACGTTGATGGCCGAAATTCTGCGGTTTTTTATGGCGCGTCGATGGTTTATAAGCCGCTATCAACGCTATTGTTGGTCAATGAAATGTTTGGGCAAGAGAACAACAACATCACCTTTACCATTGGCGAAACCATCCCTTTTTCAAGCTACAGTACCAGCGCAAATTTACCGTACAAAACACGAGTAAAGCTTTTTAAGAAGCACCTTTATAACCTCGGCAAAGGGAAAGCCGGTCTCTTTCCCACGGAGTCTGCCATTGCCTCGCCAGAACCTCGTCTCACGCTAAGAAAAGAACTTGGAAACAGTGAGCGGCTTGGCGTTACGCCTGACGGTAAAGAAATCTACCTGTATCGCTACAAAGATGAATCTTCCGTGATGCGAGAAATCGGCCGATTGCGAGAAATAGCATTTCGCGCCGTCGGTGAAGGAACCGGTCAGCGGCGTGACATCGATAAATATGACGAGCACTACTTTCATTTGGTGCTTTGGGACCCTATCGTGATGGACATTGTTGGCGCTTACCGTTTTTGTGATACCCAAGCGGTCATTGCCCAGCAAGGTATTGAGTGCTTATACACCCACACTTTGTTTGACTATGACCAAGGCATGACGCCCTTCCTTGATGCTGGGTTAGAACTGGGGCGAAGTTTTGTTCAGCCTAAGTATTGGGGCAAACGCAGTTTGGAATATTTGTGGCTGGGGATCGGCGCATTTTTGACTAAGCATCCCCACTATCGCTACTTGTTTGGCCCTGTTTCCATCAGCAATGCCATGCCACATGCTGCCAAGGAGCTTCTCATCTTCTTCTATCGCACCTATTTTGGTGCCACGAACAAGGTCGCACAGTCTAAACAGCCATTCAATTTGGACACCCAAAAAGAGCATGAATTGCTAAGTCATTTTTGCGGTAACAACTATCAACAAGATTTGAAAACATTGAAAGTGTTGCTCGATAACCTCGGCACAAGCATTCCCACACTTTACAAGCAATATGGTGAGCTTTGCGAACCCGGTGGAGTGCAGTTCCTGGATTTCGGTATCGATCCTGACTTCGGGAATTGTATCGACGGATTAGTGATGGTGGACATGACCAAACTCAAAGAGAAAAAGCGCCAGCGCTATATCCGCGCTGACCAGGTCATATCGAAATCAAAAGCAAAAGAAGCAAAAGCACAAGCACAAGCAATAAACGTCTAGCCGAAAAAAAAGGCGCTAGCTCGAAAGATGCGCCTTAATCTTTCACTGAGTAGCCTTCACAGAGGCTTGTTCAGGAAAATCTATTACCACGTTCTTACTGGACCAGTATCAATGTGGACAAACCCACTATTGGGGTAAAAGCCAACGCCGCCCGCTTTGAGCGATCGCGCCGCATTTCGAATATCTGCCAATGGCACGCCTTCAATATAAAAATCGAGAGCCTGCCCCGTCATGTGGTAACTTTTCTTCGCTTGACCGCCACCATTTTTACGCAGCATTTCATTCGTCGCCGGTGAACGATACCCTGAGATCATGGTAATCGGATTCTTCGCGCCGACCTGCTGATAAATCGCGGTTAGCTGATCGTATAACTTCTCATCCATATCTGTAGAAACGTTTCTGCGGTGATCACGACACAAATTGTTCAGCAGTTTCAGTTCATCTTCTAGATACTTTTGGCCATTAAAATAGCAAACATTAAGGTGTTCGCCGGTGTTTATGCTTGTCATTGCCAATTCGCGTGACTCACCAGACGCCAAAGGCAACGCGAATGCAGTTTTTGGCAGCGAAGCCGCCACAATACACGCCGCACCGCCCAGCAAAAAGCGGCGACGTTTAGTATCCAAACCGTCCATAAAGCCCACTATTTCCCAAAATAAAAACTCAAAAAAAAGCCGCTCTCTGCTTTGACTCAGCAGTTCAGAGCGCTTCAAACATTTTGGAATTTAACGGCAGAAGAAGCAGGAATCAAACGGTCAAGTGTCTCTAAAATGAGCGAAACGCTGTAAAAATCTCCGCTTCATGCTGATTTTAAGTTGGTTTTTATCTTTGTCAGCGAAGTGTAAAAATATGTAATTGTGGCGTAGGTCTCAACTGACCTACGCTATCACACGGGTTCGTATTACCCGCTTTTCAATTCGCTAGGTAGGGTTACAGGTTTTTTGCGGTTAATGATGCTGAAAGTGGCGTGCTGCGCTTGGGTCGTGCGTCATAATGATAGACATCATTACGAAACTGCACTTCCCCATCTTCGTTAACCCATGCGGTTTGATAAATGGTGTGTACCGCGATTTTTTGTCTAAGTGATACCCACTTGGTTTCTGGGATCCGGCGATAATAGTCATAGTCACCAAATTCGAGTCCGGATCGGTTCAATAGTACTTGCGCTAATATCTCCGCTTTTTGAACCCGAATACAACCAGAGCTAAATGCTCGGCTTTCTTTGTTAAACAAGCTTTTAGCTGGCGTATCATGCAGATAAATCGCATTCCCATTTGGCGTATTAAACTTGTAGCGACCCAAGGCATTAAAATTGCCAGGAGATTGTTGCAATCGATAAGGGAAGTTTCTCGCGGTCACGTTTTCCCAATCAATGTCTTCATGAGGGATCACGCTTCCATTTACCCAACTGCTTAACACTGTGTAACTGTGCTTTGCCAAATACTCATTATCTTGGCGTGCCTTAGGCAGAATGTCCTTTCGCATGATAGTCACAGGGACATTCCAACTTGGGTTAAACACAACGGAATCTAAGCGAGAATCAAACAAAGGTGTGCGTCGACTAGGGCGACCAACCACGACTTTGCTGTCGAGGATCATTTCGCTATCAATCCAAAGTTCCATTTCATAATTTGGAATATTCACAAGGATGATTTTCTGCCTTTCAGTCGGCCACAACCGCAAGCGCTCCATGTTCAGCGCAAGGATTTGAATCCGACTAATAGCCGATTTATTCAACCAGCGGCGTGTTTTGTCTCCAATCACCCCGTCTTCTTTTAAGCCATGGCGAGCTTGGAAACGCTTAACGGCCTGAGAAAGAACAGCGTTATAAAAACTGACCTGTTCGATTTTCAAGCGCTGCGCTTCAGTGACACTCAGCACCCCTTGTCGCTCAAGGTTTGTGATCAAACTATCTGCGTTATCTAACTTGTCACCCGGACGGATCAAACCACGCTGAATGAGCTTAGGCCAATACGTTTCTTCGTCATCTTGGAGTTTGACGATGACCTTAGCCATCTGCTTGTACTGTGAGGTGCTAGGGCGCAGCTCAAAGACGAAGCGATAAAGCTTATTCCGGCTAGCAAACGCAATAAGCTTGTTGGTTTGCGTCACCGTCGGCGAGGGAAGCGATTCTGTGATATCAGTACCGAAAAACCAGCTTTTGCCATTATCTGGGATCGATTCTATGTAGCTGATCAAGGCAAGCAAGCTGTCGGTTGCAAACACATCATACGCACGCCAATCACCGCTGCTTCTTAGATCTCTAAGCACGACGGCACGCCATTCAAAGTTTTCACTTAGGCCTGCAAGAGAAATGATATTGATCTGTGTTTCGAGCTCATCTTTTGCACGATAATCATGCCAGATAGGTGAGAAAGAAAAATACTCATAAATATTCGCAAGCTCATTCGTGTTAGAAACCAATCCAACGTCTGACTCTGCTTGTTTTACCCAAGTGACTGCCGCCAATGAAGGCTTTTTTTGCATATCAGAAGGCTCTGATGCGCATAACGACGGTGCCCACAAAAACATTGGAATGAGTGCTGTTACCCACAATGTCTTGAAAAGCGTACGAGCTGAAAACATGCGCTACCTCCCATTTGAGATCTTAGTATGGCAAAGGACGCGGCTTTCGTTAGCGGATTTTTTATGATTCTAGAAAAACAAAGGGTTAGAAAAATGTCATTCTAAAGCATGACCCAATGATTATCCCAAGTCACCTCAGATGTCTGAAAAGTAATACTTTTTCTCGGTTCTTGTATTACCACTCTTCCTGTTCCCGCACTGATCGCGAAGCCTTCCCGTTGCGCTGACGCACCAGAAGCATCCATCAATGAAGAGATCGCCTGAAGCTCACCCGTTTCTATGTCCCATATTCCAAAGCAATTTCCACAAGGAGAAGTTGCAATAACCTGCGACCCCGTGCATGCCACACTGCCAATGTACTGCTGAAAACGCGTCCAGTGTTCAGTACCCGCCTTTAGTGCAGTAAAGTCACCATTATTTCGTTTTATCGCTAACAAAGGTGCGATGTGGTCAGGGTCACCTTTATATTGCTGCGCAATCACCACGTCCTGATTAGGGCTAACAGCAAGATGACGAATGCTAAGTTGGTTGTCTGTAAGTTGATGCTTTTCAACAATGCGGCCTGATGGAATGTCTATCAACACCAGTGACGGCGACATCGAATCAAGGTTTGTCGCTGTTCGATTATCGGTACGAATACCACCAACAGCGACAGCTAACGTCGTTTCGTTAACCACTTTTATCTCATGCGGCCCGATCCCAAACCCCGCTATTTCACGCTCTTTTTTAAGCACGCCATCTGGGTGAATGTGATAGACGCCGATAATACCTTCACTCGTCCCCTTAACGCCTTCGGTGGTAAACAAAGTATTTCCGAGCACATCACCATGACCATAGAAATATCGATTAATATCGGAAAGATAGGTCGAGATTGTTTGTCCCGTATCAATAGATAGCACTTGGACAAATGCCCCGGGTCGACGTGCGAACACAAAGCCGAACCGAGTGAGAGGATCGACCACCAGCCCATGCCCCCGAGAAGGCAGTGGCGAGGTATAACACACCTCCCCCGAATCACTCATTGCCATCACGGCGAACGTCCCATCGCTTTGCCGAGCACAGCCAATATAGGCGGGCGAGGATTGTGCAGCTGGCGTTCCGCGAAGGGTTACCCCGCCCGCTATACTCGCTGTTGCCATCACGCCAAGCGCAGACAGCATTACTCTTCGGCGCTTTTGGCTTACTTCTGTTTGCTCTTCATTGTTCGGGCGCACGAGCTAATCACCATCCGTCGAATTAAAACCAACCACCATGCCAAGTGCGGGTGCCGCTTCATCGGCCAACGCGATCTTCAGGTACTCCAAATTGTTCGAAAGCGTCATTAATTGGCGATAACCCGTTTGGTTGGTCAGAATGGGTTTCATGCCATTACCTGTCGGCACACTCTCTTGCGCGGCCTTCCAATGCTTAGTTAATCTATCAGCTAACTCAGACTGGTCCCTATCACGAAGAAGCGTATCGAGAGTGACAATATAACGCGCATTCAACGCTTCAATACTGCTACGCAGCAAAGCCAATGATTGCGATGAACGCCAGGCTTGCGCTTGATACGGCTTAGGAAAACCTGGTTTCCCCATAGGGAGGGACAACGTTTTGATGGTGGCGTCTAGCTGCCCCGCCAAAATGCTGAGTGCAGCTTTCTCACGTTGATCTTGTGACGAAGTTTCCCAAGGATTAGTTTGCCAGATAGCCTCCATTTCAAGGGTTGATTGCTTCAAACGTGCCGCTACCGCTTGCATCACTTCGCAACGGGTGGCCAAAGCAGAAACATTTGCTTCTTCAAACAACAACCATTCCAACGCACCAAGCCCCTGAACCGCAACACTGCTGCCGGCTAAACTCTCTGGCGTGACGTCACCAGCGCTATCAAGTAGCTGCGTAAGCTGTCTACCTGTGGTGTTTTTCTTGTCAGGATAGAATTGGATTTGCCAGCTCAAAGACATGGCGGCTTCATGACCAAAATTGGCGCCTGCTAACGGTTGCCACGCCCTCATGGTTTCCGTCCATTGCGCTTGTGCGTTCACTAACGTCTCTGGTGTTGCTGTTTTACACAAAGACGACACGTCTGCTTCTAGCTTTTTGGCGTGCAAAGCAAACGTTAACGCAGACTGTTTTTGCATATCCCAAAGCAAACTTGAGGATATTCCAGAATTCGCTGGATTATCACAACCCAAAAAAAGTGACAGCGTCACAATCAAAGCGAGCCACTTGGTACCATCCGTGTATCCGTTCATCAAAAAACTCTTCATCATTCGTTCCTATAACGACTTTAGAAACGCAATCAAAGCTTCGCGCTGTTGTGCGTTAAATCCCAACACGGCTTGCTTGCTAGCTTGCGCTTCACCGCCATGCCAAAGAATCGCTTCTAATTCATTTCTGGCTCGACCGTCGTGCAAGTACTCAGTATGACCGTTCACTTCTTCGGTGTAGCCAATACCCCATAGCGGCGCGGTTCGCCATTCGCGGCCATTCGCAATGAACTCACCGCGGTTATCTGCCAAACCCTCGCCCATGTCGTGCAAAAGCAAATCCGTATAAGGATGAATGATCTGATCACTCAGGGCTGGTCTGTCTTTTCGCTCACCGGTTTTTAATGAAGATTGATGACAGCTTGCACACCCTGCACCTAGAAATAGTGCCTCCCCTTCGATGACACGCGGATCATCGATATTTCTGCGCATGGGTACAGCGAGGTGTTGAGAATAAAACTCGACGAAATTGAGAATTTTCTCACTGACTTCTGGCTCTCCACCATTGGGGAGCCGCTCACAAAGATCTTGTGACGCTGAGCAATTTTCTTCTGGGAATAATGTGCTGGTTAAGCCTAAATCACCATTGAATGCAGCGGCATTTTGTTGCATTAATGACGGTTGACCCGCTTTCCAGCCAAAGCGTCCGATCACAGTCTTAGATTTTTCCACATCCCAAACGTAGTTGGGTCGACCCGACACACCTTTGCCCGCGTCTTCTTGCGCCAAAGCTATCGCCAGTAGCGTCGAATCAGGAATGGATTCCAACAATCCCAACCCAATCATCGGTGGAGCAATGCGAGCCGACATTTCAGTGTCTGGGTCCATTTCACCGTAGTTTAAATCTTGAATACTAATAATTGGCTTACGCAACGTGACAGCGTGACCATCTTTAAAGGTTTCGGTGTGGTATTCGTAGTCAACCACAATACGGCCTTCTGGCTTTTCACCAGAAAGCGCAAAATCTTGAAGCTGACCGCCATAAATAGGCTCAGGGATGTTTCCGGTCATAATCAGCTGTTTTTTCTGCGCATTGGTGATTGCCGGAATACTCAAGCGGATCAACAAGGAAACCGCATTCTGATCGCCCACCTGCGGCAGGTGTCCGCGACCATCTTTTATGTGACAGTTCTGGCATCCGTTGGTATTGAACAGCGGGCCAAGTCCATCTCTTGCATCGGTAGATGCAGGTGAACTCACCCAAGGGTTGCGAAAGAAACTGTTACCGACACTGAAATCAATGCGCTCACTCATCGGTAAATTAGTCGCGGGTTGGGAAAAGGCATTCGCGCCTTGTTTGTTCGTCGTGGTATCGCCGCCAGTTTTAATCGCACTCGCCGCTGACGAAAAAGAGAATGATGAAAAGACAACGAAAGTGAGGAGTAAAAGCGAATATTTCATAACTACAATCCATACAAATAAGCGCGCAGCCAACACAACAGATACTTTGCGTTGGCGACGCCCTAATTGGCCTTACTAAAACTGATGATCAGCGCTGTCTGGGTTTAAGTTGCTAATCTCTAGCAAGCCAGCGATAGACTCAATGCCTCGCGTTTGCTGCACTAACGCGGCAATCGCGTCATTGATCATTTGATGTCCAGCCGTGTTGTTTGAAGCAATCAGTTGGTCAAAATGAACATTGTTCACTTCAGCTGATTCCACCAACTTAAACACAGCGCTTCGGGCTGAATCAAAATCTGATTTAATCGCATTCGCTTTTTCTGGATTGGATTGTTTAACCATGTCGAACAATGAAGGGCCGTTCAAGGTCGAACCATCTGCACGGGAATATGTCCCCGTGAAGACGTTATAAATGCCTTGTTCGTTGTAGTAGTGAGAGTTATGCGTATTGTCAGAAAAGCAATCATGCTCATCTTCAGTCGAGTTCGCTTCTAACGCGACTTTCATACGCTCACCCGCCAATTCGCCTAACGAAAGTGAGCCCATACCAAACAACATCTTACGCAGGCCGTTTTCACTGCTTTCACTCAATAATGTTTGACGATAATTATTCGACACGCCCTCTGCCCATTGATTTTCCATCCATGCCAAGTCCGTGATCAGCAATTCTGAAGCGGCCTTTAAATACGCTCTGCGACGGTCACAGTTATCATTTGTGCATGACGCTTCGTAAGCAAAATCAGTATATGAGCGATTGCCCGCGCCGCTGTTTGTACCGTTAAGGTCTTGCCCCCAAAGTAGAAATTCGATGGCGTGATAACCCGAGGCTACATTGGCTTCAGACCCACCCAATTCGTTTAAGGAAGCAATCAACTCCGGCGTTATCTGCTTAACATCCAGCACGTCATGACCAATGCGAAGCGAATCACTCGCCACAATGTTCGCAACGGCGCCGTCATTACCGAGTTCATATTGATAATCCTGTGCAACATAATCGATTAGCCCTTCATCAAGGGGCCAAGCATTTAATTGCCCCTCCCAATCGTCCACGATAGCGTTGCCAAAGCGAAACACTTCAGATTGCTGATACGGCACGCGCGCCGCAAGCCATGCCAATTTTGCTGTCGCTAAAGTCTGCGCTGAAGGTTGCTCAATGAGCGCATCGATAGCGACATCGAGTTGAATCGCTGTTGTGTGTGAATCACTGTAAACAGCATGGGCAACATCTGCATAATGCTCGACAACCTGTTCGGGCGTTGCAGCCGCGGCATTGAATGAAACAAATGAAAGTGAACATACGGAAAAGGCAAAAGCCCGTGATGAAGGCGTCATAATCTATCCTTGATGAGTGATGTGTAACAAGTTATTGCGAATGAGAGTAATTATTACACTCAACAACACATCAGTTCAAATGATAATGAGATAAAAAATCATTTAGATACGCATTTGGCGACAAGAAAACACCAACAACTCTTTATCAAAACGGATAATTCGACATCAAAATAGATTCTTTGACGTAGCAACATCGCATCTTTGGTTTCCGGTGTGTAAGGTTGTTTAAAAAGCCTTTTAATATTTGCTTTTTACACAGATAATTTCGCGGAATTTCACACACTGCTACAAGGTTAAGGAGACGCTTCGATGGAGAAGCACGAAGAGGTACTGGTTGCGCTTAGGCAAATTATTCGAGCCATCGACCTGCATTCACGTAAGCTCAACAAAGTCGCTGGTCTCACCGGCCCTCAACTCGTGTTAATGCGAGCGATTCATGATTTGGATGAAGTGACTATTCGTCAATTGTCGAATCACACCAATATGAGCCAAGCCACTGCAACAACCATTCTCGATCGCCTTGCTAGTCGTAACCTTATCGTGCGTGTAAGAAGTAATCTTGATAAGCGAAAAGTGCATGCGCACCTCACACCAGAAGGCGAAAAAGCGCTTGAGCAAGCGCCAAAGCCATTGCAGGAAAGTTTCATCTCTCGCTTTCAATCGTTGGAAGAGTGGGAACAATCTTTGCTGATTTCTTCGGTGCAGCGTATTTCATCAATGATGAATGCGGAAAATATTGATGCTGCTCCTCTCTTGGAGGTTTCAGCACTGACCACCGCCGAGTCAGAGAAAGCCGAATAAATATTTTTCTTTAAGTCATGAAACCATGATTTTCTCAACATGCTTATCTAAAACAAAGAGCCCTTTTAGGGCTCTTTGTTTTTTTGAACTCTCTTACTTTTTCTTATCAATCTAACTTAAACTCCGCATCGGCACTTCGTCGTCTAAATACTTTTGGCCGCTTTCCTGCCTTTTAACATCGCCGTAGCCAGTGCCGTACCTGAGAAGATGGCTAACGCCCCGATCAGCATTCTTACCGTGATGGTTTCATCGAGGAACATTGCCCCCCAAACGGCCGCAAATAGCGGTATGAGAAAGGTCACCGTAATGGTATTCGCGGGCCCAACACGGCTAATCAATCGGAAAAAGATCACATACGCAAAACCTGTCGACGCAAAACCAAGTACCATGGCAGACATCCAGCCAGCAGCACTTGGCATTGTCTCAGGCCAAAACAGAACACCGAATGGCAACAACACCAGTGTTGAACCCAACTGACTGCCCGTTGCGGTAACAAGTGGCGGAACACCCGTCAAAAAGCGTTTCGTGTAGCTTGCCGAAATACCATACATTAGCGTTGCCCCTAATACTGCGAGAACCGGCCACCCTAGACCTTGGTCACCAAAATCCAACTTACCCCACACCAAAATCACAACACCGACCACACCCATGAGAAGACCAAGTATCCGGTTTGTCGTCATGGATTCGCCAAGCCAAAAATAAGCAATAATCGCCCCCCATATTGGCGTTCCCGCATTCACAATCGACGCAAAACTACCTGACACACTGATCATTGCATATGCGAATAGCAAGAAAGGAAAGGCCGAACTGAACAATCCAACAACACAAGCATGAAACCAATGTGTTTTGAATTCACCTAATTGCCCTTTCACGATAAGAATGGGTAAAAGCAGCAACGTCGCTAAACCAACGCGAACCAATATCAGTGAAAATGGACCAAATGATGCCACGGCATAACGAATCAGAATAAAAGAACCACCCCAAAGTGCGGCTAAAAGCACTAAGTCAAAAACATCTTTCCGTTCCATTTCCATTATGTATCCTGCATTTGATTGTTACTTGTCTTGAAGTCACTCGGTGTAATTACCACTAATGTAATCGCTCAGATGAATATCATTCGCCGAAATCGGCCATTGCAGCGAGATCAATGAGCTTAATGAAAATTTACACATTTTTTGGATGAGTGACTGAGCGCTAAGCGCATCAAACAAATCAATAAATCACAATTTTTGCCACTATGTCGGTTTTTTCGGATGAGCGATAGATTGTAAATTGATGGGAAGCATCTAGTTTTAACATTGAGACATATTTTTAGGAAAATGAGATGAGCAAAGCTAGACGTATTTTGATCGTTGATGACTCGACCGCCATTTTAGAGTTGATTGATGGCATGCTTAATGACCTTGGATACAAGGATGTCACTCGCTTCTCATCATCAGTCGATGCAATAAATGAAGTGCGTCGGTTTCCTGCTAAATATGACATTGTACTCACCGACCTAAACATGCCAGACATTGATGGAATGGGCGTGATCCGAGAGCTCGGCAATATGAGTTTCAAAGGTGGCGTTTGCATCATCTCCGACCTTGATATACGAATTATAGAACTCGCGGCCGAGGTTGCCCGCCAACAGCATATCTGCCTACTCGGTAATGTTTCCAAGCCGATAAACATTGACGCTTTACAACTGATCCTCGACAGGATGGACAAAATCGAGGAGCGAAGATTTATCAACTTTAAAAAGATGAGTAAAAAAGAGTTGCTCGACTGCATCATGCGTCATCAAGTCATTCCCTACTATCAGCCTAAATTGAATCCTCAAAATAATCGCGTCGAAAGCCTCGAAGTCCTCGCACGCATTCGACTACCGGGCGAAGCAGATGCCGTGCTGCCTGGTCGTTTTATTCCAACCGCGATAAAATATGATCTGATGGACTTAATGACAATGCAACTGGCTGAAACAACCGCCAAGGATATGACCAAGCTGTCAGAAATCTTCGGAGACAAGGTCAAAATCAGTATCAATTTGTCTGCGCAGCAATTGGCCGACTTAGAGATCCCCAACCGCCTCGAAAGCCTATTTGAAGCAAGAAACATTGATAAGACACGTGTCGTACTGGAGATTACTGAAGAATACGCGCTGAAAACATCCGAGCAGATGGAGTCACTCAATCGACTTCGCATAAGAGGATATGGCTTGTCGATGGATGATTTCGGCACGGGCTTTACCAATATTCAACAGTTACGCAGTTTGCCCTTTACGGAAGTTAAAATTGATAGAACGCTAATTAATCACATCCATCAGGACCCATTCAGTCAAGTGATCGTCCAGTCACTGGCTGAAATCACTGACTCATTTGATGTCGATTTAGTGGCTGAGGGCATTGAGCATTTTGAAGACTTAGATTATCTCTATTCCCGATATCCCGACATTTTGCTACAAGGCTTTTTGATTTGTCGGCCCAAGCCCATTGAAAGCTTAAATAGCTGGTACCGCAATTGGCTAAAAGGTGTTGGTGCAACTATCGCAACCAATGGAACAAGCAGCTAAGCCCTTTAAGCTAAACACTGATTGTTCCGGATAATCACGAATCAATCCATCGTCATCTATCAATGCAATATATCGGCGCAATCTCTTTCAGCGTTTATGGCACACCAAACCCTTTGCTGGCGACCCAAATGCGATACCACTGTTCGCGACTAAGCACCAAAGACATCGCTTCCAACGCCGATTTCACTCGCTCAATTTTACCAGACCCTACGATCGGCAATGGTTTGCTTGGTAAGCGATGTACAAATGCGTAGATCACCTGCTCTAGCGTGGCATCCAATTCTTGAGCAATCTCACTCAACGTCTCTCTCAAGCGAACGGCCTGTTCTGACTTGGAATGGAAAATTTCACCGCCCGCCAAACAAGACCATGCCATTGGCCTTACCCGCAATTGCTGCATCAAATCCAAGGTGCCATCGTGGGCGACATCAAAGTTGATGGGGTTTATTTCCACTTGGTTAGTCACCAATGGCTTATCTAGTCGCGACTGAAGCAGTGAAAACTGACTTGGCGTGAAATTTGACACACCAAAGTGTTTCACCTTGCCAGCAAGGTGCAGCTTTTCAAACGTTTCAGCCACTTCATCAGCATCCATCAAACAATCTGGGCGATGAATGAGCAGTACATCGAGGCTTTCCACGCCAAGGCGTGACAAGCTATTGTTCACCGACTGAGTGATATGAAATTCACTGGTGTCATAGTGATTAATCTTACGCTCGGGCGCCGTTTTACTCACTAAATGTATATCGCATTTAGAGACGATTTCCATTTTATCGCGTAGGCTTGGCTCCAGTTTTAACGCCTCGCCAAACAAAGTTTCACAGCGATAATCACCATAGATATCAGCATGATCGACAGTGGTAATACCCATGTCTAGGTGCTGCTTAATAAATGTGAGTCTTTCTTGAGCTGACATGTTCCACTCAGCCAAACGCCAGTAACCCTGAACCAACGCAGACAGCTCTGGTCCATTCGGTGCAATGACTACCCTTTCCATTTTCGCCACACTGAACACTCCTACATTGACCTACAAACCTAGGTCCAAAAAAACAACGCATTGTCGAGAAAAATGCTATCGGATACGTTTCGCAGACTATCAGTGTCTTTTCGGAAATTATATGGTACTTACTACGAAGTGTGAGCTTCATAATCACACTCGAGCAAGGAATCATCAAGGGTTCGCCTAAGCAGAACATAGGGACGCGCACAATGAAAATAATTGGTTTGATAGGCGGCATGAGTTGGGAGTCGACCGCGACCTATTATCGACTCCTCAATCAAATGACCAAAGACGCACTGGGTGGCCATCATTCGTCGAAAATAGTGCTCAGCAGTGTCGATTTCGCAGAAATTGAAGCACTTCAGCGCGCAGGAGATTGGGATGCTTCCGCTCAGATTTTGGCGAAAGAAGCGCAAAAACTAGAAGCTGCTGGTGCTGAGTTTGTCATGATTGGCACCAACACAATGCACAAAGTTGCGCCTGCCGTGCAAGAAGCCATTACTGTTCCCTTACTGCACATCGCCGACGCAACCGCGGACAGGCTAAAAATCGACGGCATTCAACATGTAGGATTGCTTGGCACACGATTTACGATGTCTCAGCCTTTTTATAAAGAGCGGCTCATTGCGCAAGGGATTAAAGTCACGGTGCCACCGGAGTGGCATCAAGACATCGTTCACGAGATCATCTACCAAGAACTTTGCCAAGGTAAGGTATCAGCGCACTCGCGCAAGCAGTACTTGTCTGTGATGGATGACCTAAAAGCGCAAGGGGTTGAAGCCGTCATTTTGGGTTGCACAGAAATTGGCTTGTTAGTACAACAAAAACACACCTCAATGCCGCTTTATGACACGACCGAATTACATGCAGCAGCGGCTGTAAAGCTTGCGCTAAAAGAACGCTAAGGGAGTAAGAACGTGACAATTAGAAATGCGACTATTACCGATCTCGACGCGATTAACGCGATTTACAACCACTATGTGTTAGAGACTGCCATTACGTTTGACTATGACACTTGGTCACCAGAACGACGATTAGCGTGGTTTGAAAAGCTTACGCATAGCGATGGCTATTACCATGTATTAGTGAAGGAAGATCCTGAAGGTGAGGTTATCGGGTTTGCATATAACGGCGAATTTCGTGAAAAACTGGCATACAAAATCAGCAGCGAAATAACTATTTACCTCCACCATGAATGTCGTGCGAAAGGGTCAGGTTCTGAGTTAATGACAGCATTGCTGGAAAAAATGGATGCCTCACCTATTCGCCGTAAATTTTATTCAGTGATTACCCTCCCCAACCCTGCTTCCCTGCGTTTGCATGAAAAGTTTGGCTTTAAACAAGTGGGATTATTAACCGACACTGGTTATAAATTTGAGCAATATTACTCTGTCGCAATATTAGAGAAATCGACACATCATCAGTAAGTTAATTCCGGCTTGTTTTAATCTCTTTTATTTCATCAGGCACGTACACTGTAACGTGCCTATTTTAATTGACGACACCGCCCAGGCTTATTGACAAGCACAACCCGTCCTAAAAAATGACAAACTCATATTATTTGTCATTTAAATTCTCATATTGCAATTTTAAAACTCTCACTCATAAAAATAAAAACCATGTAATTCATTTGGTTAAATTTCTTCTGTAAGAAAAACCATTGAATCAACAATTTTGGGGTAAAAGTTCCCTACAATTACAGAGTGTCACATCTGCAATTTTTGTTTAATTATTAGGGCATGGCAGCATGAACATATCCACAAAAATTAAAACCGCTTTTGTCGCCATGAGCGCTGCAGCCGTCATTGCAACGGCAGCATTACTAACAATTACGGCAAGCGAAACATCAAGCGCTGCGCTTGAACATCAAATCAAAAATCAATTGATGTCCGCTCGTGAAGTAAAAAAATCGGAAATAGAACGCTACTTCAACACCATCTCTCAGCAGCTAACTAACCTCGCGAATTCCACCATGACAGAAGACGCGATGATTCAGTTTTCGACGAGTTTTCAAAGCGTCACAACCGAAGCCGAATTAGTGCCAGATCAAGCCGATACACTTAAAAATTATTATGTGAATGGCTTCGGTAGTACCTTCACAGAGACGAACAGTAAGCCGTCTAATGCACTTGCAAATCTAGGTGCTATTGGTCTCAATGGGAAGCTGCTTCAACAAGCTTATATCGGACTAAATTCGCACCCTCTAGGTAACAAGCATTTACTGGACAAAGCTGCTGACGGTACGACGTATAGTGAAGTTCATGATGTTTTCCACTCCAATTACCGCACCTTCCTTGAATCTTTCGGTTACTACGATATTTTCATGGTCGACAATTCGGGCAATGTCGTTTATTCGGTGTTTAAAGAACTCGACTACGCCACCAATCTTATTGATGGCCCATACAAAACCAGTGGATTAGCAGAAGCCTTTACAGGAGCAAAACATCTTGAAAAAGGTGCATTCAACTTTATCGACTATGCACCTTACTACCCTTCATATGACAGCCCGGCTTCGTTCATCGCCACCCCAGTTGTTCGAAATGGCACAAACATTGGTGTGCTGATATTCCAAATGCCTATCGACAACATTAACGCCATCATGACCTACGACGGTAATTGGGAACTCGACGGTATGGGAACGACTGGTGAAAGCTTCATTGTTGGTCCAGATAATTTAATGCGCTCGCAAGCTCGAATGCTGGTAGAGAACAAAGAAAGCTATCTCGACATGCTCCGTACTACAGGTGTTCCTGCGGAGACTGTTAATCGCATCGGTTTAACTGGATCTTCCTCCGGGCAACAAAGCATCCGCTCAGACCATACCAATGCTGCTTTACAAGGCGAATCAGGCTTTATTTCAGGTCTAAATCACGCAGGAAAACATGTATTCGCTGCTTATCGTCCTATATCGATACTAGGGAAAAACTGGGCGCTAGTAGCTGAAATCGAAACGGCGGAAGCCCTCTCTAGAGTCAAAGAATTGCATACGTCATTAGAGAGAATCGCATTGATGGTTGGAACAGCATTGATACTGTTTTCTCTCATCATTGCCTGGATGATTTCAGGAAGTATTAGCAAGCCGATTACCGAACTCACCGAGCGCATTTCACACATTACGAAGACTCACGATTTGACGATTCGACTGAAGGAAACAGGAAAAGATGAAATTGCTGAGTTGTCGAAATCCATGAATATGATGTTGGAAGACTTTCTCGGCGTCATTAAAGGCGCTGATACCGCAGTCAAAGCCCTAGGGATGGCTTCAGATAACATTCAGAATAACATCAATACCATGCAAAAAGAGGTAGACCTACAAGCCGCTAACTCAAATCAGGTCGCGACAGCCGCCACACAAATGAGCGCGTCGATTACCGAGGTGGCCAGTTTTGCCAATAACGCCTCTGAATCATCAGAAAACGTGGTTCAATCAGTTCGTCAAAGTGCCGATGTGGGCCAGCAATTAGTCAGTGAGATTTCGCAGCTATCTAATCGCATGGGTGATGCGACTGAGTCCATGGAGCAACTGTCGGCGGAAAGTAACTCTATCGGGTCTGTGCTCGATGTGATCCAGGGAATCGCAGAGCAGACAAATCTTCTTGCTTTGAATGCAGCAATCGAAGCCGCCCGCGCCGGCGAACAAGGCAGAGGGTTTGCTGTGGTGGCTGACGAAGTGCGCTCATTAGCCATTCGGACACAGACATCAACAGAAGAGATACGCGCAAAGGTCGAATCGTTGCAGAAAGAAACCAACAAAGTGGTTACTGGCATTAGTGGCGCCAATCAGTTTGTCGCAAGCAGTGTAGACAACTGCAATAAAAACAACAATATGCTGGAAGAAATTGCGAGTATGATGACGGGCATTAATGACATGAACACGCAAATTGCCACTGCTGCCAATGAGCAATCTACGGTCACGGAAGACATCACGATTAACGTGAATAATATCGCGCGTTCTGCGGAGTCCGTCTCTGACCGAACCCACGACACCGATAACACCGCTCAAAGCATTAACACGCAGGCGCACAAGTTAACTGAGCAGATTGGTATGTTTAAAATTGCTTAGTCTGAACTAAACATAAAAAGGCCAGCATTAATGCTGGCCTTTTGATTTTCAGAGGTTTATTCAACCGTTTCCAAGGTTTCTTGAATTGGCGAGTTCAACTTAGATACCTCACCAAAACCGCGCAGACCTACCACATGTACATGTTCTTTATCGTTAAAGATCTTACGTACCAATTTGTACGTTGTACCTTGCTCTGGGCTGATGTTTTCAGGTGCTGCGATAAGAAGCTGCATGTCTAGACGATGGCATAGCTCGAACAGGGTCGAGATAGACTTCGCATCCAAACGTGCTGCTTCATCAAGGAACAGCAAGCGACAAGGGATCACATCTTTACCGCGTAGACGGCGAGATTCCTCTTCCCAACTCTGCACCACCATCAACAAGATCGCCTGACCCGTACCAATCGCTTCACCGGTCGATAACGCGCCAGATTCGGCACGTAACCAACCATCAGTGCCGCGGTTAACTTCAATACCTAGCTCAAGATAGTTACGGTAATCCAGCAACTCTTCGCCTAAGATCTGCGGGGAACGCTGACCCATATCGATATGCGGATTCAAACGCTGGAACAACTTCGCCATCGCTTCCGAGAAAGTCAAACGGTTGTTGCCGAACAAATCTTGATGCTGCTCGGCATTTTCAGCCAATCCAGCAAGGAGTTGTGCGTGAGTATCACGAATGGATACGTTAAGACGTACACCTTTGACCTGACCAAAACCTATGTTCGACAAACCTTGGTTCAACAAACGAATGCGGTTCTGTTCACGCTGAATGGTTTTACGAATAATGTTCGCCACCGATTCAGAGCTGATCGCCAAGCGCTTCTCGCGCTGAGTCAGTTCTTCAGTAAGGCGACCCAGTTCCACTTCCATTTCTTCGATCGCTTCTACAGGATCGTCTGTACGGATAATGTCGTGGCGAATGCGCTCACGAAGATGCTGATAAACCGCCACGTAGAACAACACTTTTCGCTCAGGACGTGCCATGTCTTCCGACGCGCGCAATGCATCACGCAGTGTTTCATTATCTGCAACAGCTAGACGCAAAGCACCGAGTGATTTATCTGACAATGAACGCAGTTCATCGGCTGACATGTAAGCCATTTCACGACGGTTAAGTTGCTTTTCAACGCCGCTGCTACGCGCAATTTTAAGTACTTCCACCCAACCCGCTTTGGCATTAACCACGAAAGTACGCAAGTCAGAATACTCTTTGCTCACTTTCTTCAGCGTTTTGAGCAGCGACTTCATTTCCAGTTCAATGGAAGTGAGGCCTTTTTCAAGTTCACTCTTACGCTGACGAGACTGAGACAATTGCGCATTCAATTCGTCACGACGAATGCGGGCACGTTCTTCTGCTTCAACATCGGCGCGAACACCAAGTTCAACCAATTCACGCTTGAATTCTGCAACCGTTTCTTGCTTCGCTTGATGAGAGCTTTTCAGTGATGCTAGCAGTTGGTTGTATTGGTTAACTTGATCGCGAACCTGTTTAACGTGTTCACGTGAACGAGCACGCGCACGTTCAGCATCAATCAATTTCGCTTTCAGCTGTTCATTCAGCTCACTGCTCTTATCAAGCAGTGCGACGGCATCTTGATAACCGAAGTGATGACGACGCTCGACCAAATCAGACAGTGCAAACAACTTCTTCTTGAGAAGTTGCAACGCCTGATCAGCCTGCAAATACGATTGATTCAGTGCATCAAATTGTTCTGGGTCAGCGTCCAGTGCCGATACTAACGGTTCCAGCTCAGCCAGAGCTTTACCGTGTTCACGGGTAAAGTGACGCGCTTCGTCCGCTTGCGACAAACGCAGTACCACTTCTTCAAGACGCGATTCAATCGTTTCGTCTTCCAGTGCATTCACCACATGCTGAAGCTTGTTCAGCAGCGCGATGGCTTCTTTTGCACCAGTTAGCTGACTACGAACCTGTTGTTCGTTATCACGCAGTTGACCTAATTGACGCTGAACGCTGTTGCGTTGTTCGCGCAATGCTTTCAATGCGGCTTCTGGATCTTCGTTAAACGCCACGTTCATGTGGTGAGAAACGAACTGGTTAAAACTTTGGCTCAAACGCTGTAGCTTCTGCGCATCAAAAGAGGCTTTTGCGTAGTCTTCTACCAACTCTTCACGCTTCTCGCGCAGATTCTCTAGGCGATGTTCACGCGCAGCGCGACCAAACAACGGCACTTTCGGGAAACGAGAATAGCGAAGCTGGCGGTCATTAAGGTGAACGCAAACCGCCCCATCCATTTCGTCTGCATCAAAAACGTTATCGTCAAAACCGTCAGTCTCACCTTCAATCACATAAAGATCATCTGGGCAATCATCGATATCAACCAGTTTCTCTTTAATGCCCTTCAGGTCAGGAACAACAATGGCGTGACGAGCTGGGCCGTACAACGCAGAAAAATACGGTGCATCTTCCATCGTGATGTCATCGTAAATCTCAGAAAGCAGCGTACCACCCAGGGTGTCGGCCAGTGATTGCAAACGCGCATCGCCGCTACCACCCGGTTGTGCCAAACGTTCGATTTCCGCTTCTAGCGCTTGTTTCTCTGCGGCCAGCTTGTCGCGGGTATCTAATGTTTGACGCTCTTTCACCATCACTTTTTGCATGGTGTCGAGAACCGCTTGGTTGTCGTACAAGGTTTCGCCAGCCTGATCCGCAAGCTTTTCTAAAGCTTCCTGCGCTGCGATCCATGCAGGCGCGACTTTTTCGAAATCAGCGACTTTGACGTTAATTTCGTTCTCGTTTCGTTGCAGTTCTCGTACTTTTTCAGCTTGTTCGCCAACCGCTTCTTCAGCTGTCTCTAGACGCGCTTGCTGACGCGCCATTTCCAACTCGGCCAACTCTTCTGACTCAACCGCCGTATTAAACTGACGCTGATATTGCTCAGACAGTGTTTTTGCCTGCTGGAAGCTACCCATTTGACGCTCAAGGTCGCGATGCTGTGCGCTCAACTGATCGGTATTGTTAGCAAGGTTTGCAAACTCACGGCCTTTTGTGATCACTTCACGGGCTTTGATACCCGCATCTTGACGTGATACATCACCCGCAATGCTGCGTACCAATGCTAAACCACGTTCAAATTGTTTTGCTGCCGCCGATGACAAATCCAGCTTGTGTTTCAAGCTAAGCAGTTCGCTGGTTTGCGTTTCTTCGTCGGCTTTAAGTGCACCCAGTATTTCAGCGGCATTGTGCTGTTCAAGTGCATCATTGCCTGTCAAATCTTGCGCTTTCTCGAGCGCTTTAACAGCCTGTTGATACTGAAGCGCACGGGTTTGCTGCATATCCAGCGCTTGTTGATAATCCGCCAGTTGCGTTTTTAGGCTATCAACTTCTTCTTCGCTGAGATGGGCTTGCTCTTCGGCGATCGCCAGTTGTTCAGTGGCTTCTTCCACCACCATCATTTGTTCTTCAAGACGAACCGCAAGCTCTTCCAAATCTTCTTGGTAGCGCTCGACTTTCTCTTGTTGGCGAACGGCTGTCTGAACCAATTGCAGGTGATCAGACGCCGCTTGATAATCTTGCTCTAAGTGAGCTTGACCGTCTGTTAACACATCAAGTTCGTCGGTCATGCGACCAAACGTGCCTTGAAAATCATTAAGCTGACGACGAGAACCCAGTAGCTCACCACGACGTTGCAATGCCAGCTCGAGTTTCTTACGACGCTCGTTGGCATGACGCATGTAGTCAGACGCCACATAGTTGGTCGATTCAGTGATCAGGTGCTTGAACAAATCACGGTCACGTTGCGTCAGCTTGATGGCTTCTAGCGTCATGCGGTTTTCGCGAAGCGCCACTTCCATATCTTGGAACGCTTTCTTCACACCACCGTTTTGCGGCAACAGATAATCACGCAGTGATTTGGTGATCGCACTTGAGATACCACCATAAAGCGAGGCTTCAATGAGGCGATAGAACTTAGAACGGTCGGTTTGATTACGCAGCTTTTTCGGCAATGCGCCAAGCTCAAACATTTGCGCGTGATAATCGGTCACAGACGTAAACGCTTTGTAGTGGGCGGTTTCGTATTCTGCTAACGAATCTTTGACGTCGTTTAACTGGCGCACACGCACCTGATTAGCAGACACGTTCTCAATCAAAATGTCGGTTGGCTTAACGTGTGAAGGCAAGCCTTGAATGATGAAAGGTTTAATATCGACCTTTTTGTCACGACCCGCTACTTGCTGCAAACGCACACCAAACAGAACGCGTTGATTGCGTGAGTTCACCACATCAAGCGCTGCGTAACAGGCACCCGGTTTGAGTTTGCCGTGTAAGCCTTTATCACGAGACGCCGTTGAACTGCCCGCTTCCGTGGTGTTACGGAAGTGAAGCAGGCTTTGGTCTGGGATCATGGCTGTGATAAATGCGGCCATAGTGGTCGATTTACCGGCACCGTTACCCCCTGACAGCGTGGTGACCAGATTATCAATGTCAAAGGTGCGGGCAAAGAAGCCGTTCCAGTTGACCATGGTCAGCGATTGAAATTTACCGCGCTGGATCATGCTTGAACCTCCTGATCATCGATTGTTGATTCGTCGACTTCAAACTCATCGTTCTCTTCATCATTGAGCAGGCTCGACTGCGCATGCTCTTGCAAGTGAACAACGGCTTCGCCATCTCGAATCAAACGCAATTGCGCTTCACGAGCATCATCGCCAGAACGTACGTCTGCACCAAAGCGGAATGTGGCTTCACTAACACGGAATTTTCCGTTCTCACCAATTGGCACAATCATGCCGAGGCGACGAAGACGGCGCAGTGCCGTTTTCACCTTGTCATACAACTTGTCACGGTCAAGGTCTGAACCGCTGGCGCGCAATGTCACCAACTTCATCAGTTTTTTCTCATCCGCCAAGCTGAGGAGTTCATCAAACAACTCTTGGGTGGTGAAGATACCTTCCTGCGCCAAACGTTCAGGGCTCAGGTAAAGGAAACACAACACCTTACCCACCAGCATGTCTAGCTCAGACAGAACACTCCGGCCTATCAATGAAGTAGAACGAGGACGCAGGTAGAAAAAACCTTCTGGCGCACGCACTAATTCAGCGTTGTAGCGCTGATAAAAATGCTGCAGCGGCATTTCAAACTCAATCAGATAAGCGTGGTTATCCAAATCTTCGCTGGCAATATGGCGGCCAGCACGCAGCGCGCTATCCAATGTAGGAAACAAAGGATTGGCAATTGCTTTTGCCAGTTCCTCTGGCATAAATTCTTCAATATTTATCGATGACATTCGCTTGTACCTTGGCTCCATATTCGTTGATTGCCTGCCAATCCGGTTGGATCGCGTTTAGATCAGATTGTGAATAACCCAGACGTACGGCCTGATTAATCACGATTCGAGCCAAGTCAAAATGGCGTGCTTGTGGGTGTTGAGCCAGATAGTTTTTCAAAACAACGCCCAAATCGATGCCTTCGCCTGTCGTACGATGGCGAGATAACATGTCACCGATTTGATCGCCCAATTGGTCGCTAACCACAGTGAGTTCTTCAAACTCGACCTCTGCGGGCATTTCGCCCATCACTTCGTCATCACGAAGCACTAACGCCTCATCACGCATATCACGTAGGCGCTCGGCATCCGCATAGGTCAGGAACCACGGGCTATCGAAGTATTCTGTCACCGACTGACGTAAACGCTGGCTAAACGCGCGATTTTTGTCCATGTCGATGGCATTACGAATAAATTTGTGTACGTGGCGGTCGTAACCGATCCACAGGTCAATCGCTTGCTGGCCCCAGTTAATAATGCGATCTAGCTTCATTTGCAGGTTGTAGAGCATGGCATCAACGAAATCGAGATCGTCGCGACCGAGCACTTGTTCCTGAATATTCAGAAGCTGGGTTTGCAATTGATCACCCGCAGATTGCAAGGTGTCTTGCAGTTCACGCAGCGTGCTGGAGGTTTCATTCAGCAATTGCTCACAGTTGGCAATGGCGGCTTGCCAGTCTTGGTTTAACAGCTCAGCAATATCGCTTTTTACTTTCTGCTGCTGTTCGTCCATGGTGCGCTGATTCAAGTCGATACGGTCGAAAATCTCGGCCACAGAGTACTTGAGCACGCCATAAACATTTTTGCGCCAAAAGTCTGCATCGCCATCTTCAGAAGCCGCCGACAATGCTTTGTCGATCTCGTCTGCAACCATTGAAAGCTGAATGGACAGCTTCAATGAACTGTATTCGCGATGACGCGCGTAATAGTCGCTGATACCCAGTGCAAGCGGTGTAAGACGATAGATGCTCGCACCGTCTGTCAGTTCGCTGGTGAAGCGACTGATCAGGCGGCTACGCACCAAATCGTTAATGGCATTGTTCGCGCGAAAGGCAATCGTTTCGCTAGCTTGATCGAATTGGTCACTCACAATGCGAAATGCATCGACAAGTTCCCCTTCCCCTAGCTCCTCCTCATATCGCTCGCTGCTTAAGACTGCAACGGCAAGGAGAAATGCCAGCCGTTCCGGCGGCAGATTGAGAGAGAAGTCGTTCTGTTTCACCCAACCAACCAACTCAGGAACAGTCTGAGAGAATTCGCTCATCCGTAATCCTTGTTGTCTATTTCTAATTATTTATCGAGAGGTCTTTGCGCCCAAACATGGATGTAGCGACCTAACGATATAAAAGGTTCCTGACGGCAGAGCTTTTGCTCCATCGCCACAACCTGTTCAAAGGTGTATTCGCCCATTCTTGTGTCTTTCATATAGTCATGGAACGTGCGTACACCGCTTTTTCCCAAAATAGTAAACCCAGCCTCTTCTATCCACTGGTAAACATCTTCAGGTGGAAGACCTTTTTGAGGCTGAAGCTTGAAGCGTTTTCTGTGCGGCATACCCTCTTCCACATGGGTGAGGTTGCCGCAAATCAAATTCTTGAACAGCAGGCCATTTTGGTTGTAGAACATCACTGACGCAATGCCACCAGGCTTTACTTGCGAAAGTATGACATTCAGCGCTTCATGCGGATCAGCCAACCATTCCATCACTGCATGAAAAAGCACCAAGTCAGCCTTTTTATCCATATGCTGTGCGATTTCCTGCACGGGCGCATGAACGAAGCGATAGTGCGGCAGAAGCCCTGCCGCATCGATATCTTTTTCCGCCAACTCGAGCATCTGTGAAGAAAGATCACACAAGGTGACGTGATGGCCGCGTTTGGCGACTTGCTGTGAAAGCTGCGCCAGCCCGCCTCCAGCATCCAAAATGTCCAGTGGTTTGGATTCACCCAGCCGTCTTAAAATTGATTCGAGATCTTGCCAAACAACGGCTTGGCGGATTTCTCCCTTGCCGGAACCGTAAATGTTTTTAACAAATTTGTGGGCAATGTCGTCGAAATTTCTATCCTCAGTCACAGCGCCTTCGTTATCATATTCAGTAAGGGGGTTATTTTCGCATAAGACTGCCGTTAATAAAGGTTTGTTGTACTTATTGGCCCCTGTTTGACTATATTTCGGGCGACATTTCATGTTTGAACTAAAAAAACTCGTATCAACTTTACTGATGCCCCTGCCTGCGCTACTGCTTATCGGATTTTTTGGCCTTTTTTTGATTTGGTTCACGCAGCGTAAAGGGTTCGGCTCGTTCTTAGTATTTGTTTCACTATTGTTAATCGGACTGGTGTCTTTCCAGCCATTATCTTCATCGCTGTTAATGAAGTTAGAAAGACAACACACCCAGTTTCTCGCCCCAGAAGAACCTGTCGAATACGTCATGGTGCTGGGACACGGACATGTTGTAGATGATGAGATACCGCCAACGTCAGAATTGTCACGTGTGGCACTGATGCGTTTGGTGGAAGGTATTCGTATTCACTTTATGTACCCAACGTCAAAACTGATCCTATCTGGCTATGATGGCGGATATGAAGTGAGCCATGCTCGTATGCTGGCCCGCGTTGCGATGGCAATGGGTGTGAATAAGAACAATATTCTCTTGCTGGAAACCGCAAAAGACACGTGGGAGGAGGCATTTCAAGCAGCGTCGGTGGTCGGTCAAAGCAATTTGGTGCTAGTGACATCCGCGAGCCATATGCCTCGTGCACTGTATGACTTTCAAACTGCAGGTCTCGATCCTATTCCGGCGCCAACAAATTACATGGCACAGAAAGAGATTCAGCAACCTTGGATAAAATACAGTCCTCGTGCGCAGTATCTCGAACAATTTGAACGCTTCTGGCATGAGCGCTTAGGGCAGTTATGGCAACGTCTACGCGATAAAGTCGCGCAGCAGCAAGATGAGTTTCAGGGTGACCCTGTGACCTCTCCAGAGCCTGCTCCTGACCTTCAACTTGAATCCGTACCAGCGAACTAAATGGTTATAACAAGCTGTAAACGAAAAAAAGAGCTGCCCTGAGGCAGCTCTTTTTTATTGTTAGTCTTTCTTGTGGCTGGCGCGTTTTTACGTGTCACACGTTACCCGAAACCTGTTACCCGAAACCTCTGCTGCAGTCAGCCTCTAAAGGTTTGCAACGAACTCACGCACTGCTTCAAGATCTTCTGGCGTATCTACCCCTGCTGGCGGCACTTCAATCGCGACATCAACGTGGATTTTTTCGCCATACCAAAGTACACGCAGTTGCTCCAAACACTCAATGTGCTCAATCGGGCTCGGTGCCCAGTTGATGTAGGTGTTAATAAAGCCTGCACGATAACCGTAGATACCAATATGGCGTTTGAGATTATGGTGAATTTCAGCAGGCACTTTGGCGAAATTATCGCGATCCCATGGGATAGACGCACGGCTGAAATACAATGCATAGCCGTCTTTGTCCGTCACCACTTTCACCGCATTCGGATTGAACACGTCATCGGCGTGATCAATGTTCACGGCAAGTGTGGCCATCGGTGCTTCGCTTTTGGCAAGGTTCTCTGCAACCTGGCGAATCACGCTCGGCGGAATGAGTGGCTCATCGCCCTGAACATTGATAATGATCTCGTTCGCATCGAGATTGTATTTTTCAATAACTTCAGCAAGACGCTCAGTACCAGATTGGTGATCTTCACGGGTCATGCACACTTCTGCACCAAAGGCATTTGCAGCATCAACAATACGCTGATCATCGGTTGCGATAATCACTTTGTCGGCACCCGACTTCATGGCTTGCTCGTAAACCCATTGGATCATGGGTTTTCCGCCAATATCTACCAGCGGCTTTGCAGGTAAACGACTGGACGCATACCGAGCAGGGATCACCACGGTGAATTTCATTGCTTAACCTCGTCCGATGACATTTCACGCGCTTCCGTCGTTAGCATCACAGGAATGCCATCGCAGATCGGATACGCCAAACGGTCAAACTTACAAACCAACTCATTCTTTTCTTTGTTGTAGTTGAGCTTTCCCTTACACGCAGGGCAAGCGACGATTTCAAGCAGTCGGTGATCCATATCCATCCTTCACTTTCTTAATGGTATTTATTACGTTGGCAGTATCGTCCGCATTGAAACTCGCATCAACGGGCAAATACCACCAATTCTCAATTTCTGGGTGCTGTTGCAACATTGCGCGGCATTTGACGGCATCTTTTTCTGTCATCAGTAAATGCTCGCCTTTCTGCGCTAACGCCGCGAGTTGATCAAACTCAAAGGCTTTGTGGTCTGCGAACGGCTCACAATGAATAGGTGTCAGCCCTAGCTCGTTAAGCGTATTGAAAAATCGTTGAGGGTTACCAATACCTGCCATCGCCACCGCATTATTGATACTGCTGGCGACGATGCGTTGACCCGTTTTCAGGTTAACCAACTCGCAGGGGGCTAACGTCATGGCTATTTCACCAGACGATACCGAAGTGCCATTGCAAATGACAAAGTCTACCTCGTTTAGACGATCAGTTTGCTCTCGCAGTGGTCCAAGCGGCATGTAGTAACCATTGCCGAAGCGTCTCTCGCCATCGACAACCACAAACTCAATGTCTCGCGCCAATTTATAGTGTTGAAGCCCGTCATCAGTGATCACGATATCAACACCAAGAGGCAGCAGCGCTTTAACGGCATCACTACGAACAGGTGAAATTGCAACCGGTGCGCCAGTGCGTTGATAGATCAACACAGGCTCATCGCCGGCGATATCGGTGCTGGTTTTATCATTGAGCACTAATGGATAATGCGTTGCTTTGCCGCCATAGCCACGAGACACCACGCCCGGATTCATTCCCAAGGCTTTTAGTTGCTCCACCAGCCAAATAACAACAGGGGTTTTTCCATTGCCACCGACTGTGATGTTGCCCACCACGATGACAGGAACCGGGGCTTTATAAGCGCCATTGCTATCATCAAGAAATGCCTTGCGACGCTGACGAGCAATGGCACCAAACACCTTGCTCAGCGGCCACAGCAGTGGCGCGCCAATCCATCCTAGCGGGTGGTTTTCAAACCAAATTTTCTCTACCAAACCCGCCAAGCGTTAATCTCCAAACTGGATTCGGTATAGTTGCGCATAAGCACCGTCTTTTTCCATCAACGCGGTATGGTTACCGCGTTCAACAATTTCGCCTTCATCGACCACCAAAATTTCATCGGCGTTTTCAATGGTCGACAAACGGTGTGCAATGACCAATACGGTGCGATCTTTTTGCAGCTCGTCAAGGGCTGCCTGAATCGCGCGTTCAGATTCCGTATCCAGTGCTGAGGTCGCTTCATCGAGGATCAGTACAGGTGCATCGCGTAACAAGGCACGTGCAATCGCAATGCGCTGACGCTGACCACCAGATAAGCTCACCCCGTTTTCACCAATAACCGTATCAAAACCTTGTTCCATGTTTTGAATAAAATCACTCGCGTAAGCCAGCTCTGCGGCGCGTTCTATTTCTTCCCGCGTGTATTCGCCTGCTGCGGCATACGCGATATTATTGGCGATGCTATCGTTAAACAAGTGAACATTTTGAGAAACAATGGCTACCTGATCACGAAGGTTATTCAGGGTGTAATCCTCAATTCGCACGTTATCAATCGTGATATCGCCGCCATTAATATCATAAAAACGCGTCAGCAAATTGGCGATGGTACTTTTGCCTGAACCTGAGCGCCCAACTAGGGCTAAAGTTTTGCCGGCTTCCAGCTCAAAACTCACTTTGTTCAATGCTGGGGTATCTTTGGTTGGATAAGTAAACACCACATCTTTGACATGGATGTCCCCTTTCACACGTGCAACTTCATGGCTACCGTTGTCTTTCTCAGTTTCCATTTCCATCAATTCAAACAAGCTGTTACACGCCGCCATACCGCGTTGGAACTGTGATGTCACATTGGTCAGTGCCTTCAAAGGGCGCATCAAACCAAACATCGCACCAAACACCACTGCAAATGTACCCGCAGTCAGCTCTGAGCGAATAGCCTCAGTGTTTGCCAGCATGAGAACCACAACAAGCGCAAAAGAGGCGATAAGCTGGATAACAGGGTTAGCAATGGCCTGCGCTGACACCAACTTCATGGTTTGCTGACGCATACCATTACTGACATCTTCAAAGCGTGCTTTTTCAACTTCCTGACCGCCAAAGCTCAATACCACTTTGTGGCCTTTCAGCATTTGCTCTGCTGACGAGGTCACTGACCCCATGGCTTCTTGCATATTGGATGAAATTTTACGGAAGCGTTTTGATACAAAACCAATCGCCCACGCTACCACAGGTGCGATGACGAGTAAGATCGCCGAAAGTTCCCAGCTGTAGCAGAACATCAGGGTCATCAAACCAATGATTGACGCACCTTCACGAACAAGACTGACCAATGCGCCACTGGTGGCGTTAGCAACTTGTTCTGAGTCATAAGTGATGCGCGACAGCAATGCACCGGAAGATTCTTTATCGAAGAAGCTCACAGGCATCTTCATAAAATGGTTAAACATGCGACGGCGCATCACCATCACGACGTTACCGGACACCCAAGAAAGACCATAGGTGGAAACGAAACTGGATGCACCTCGTATGAGCATTAGGCCAACAAGATAAAAAGGCATCATCTTAAGGAAATCACCATCAACGCTGTCGTAGGTAAAGCCTTCATCGAGCAACGGCTTTATCATAGAGAGCATCAAGGTGTCACTTGCCGCGTTGATCACCAACGCGATAATGGCAACCACCAACCCTAGTTTGTAATTGGCAATATAGGGCCACAGTGCTTTGAACGTTTCCCGAGTGGTTTTATCTTGGTAATTTGACATTTTATTTGCTTATATTTCTGCAAGTAGCGGGCATTCTACTCTTTTCTTTTGGGTGCTCCAAACTTCTTACGGTACCAATATGGCTCCAGATCAAGACGATGACTAAGAACACGCCAACCCTTGCTGGAAAAACGCACACTCACCTGACCATGCTTACCTGTTTCGTACCACGCGATATTTCGCTGATGATAGCGGGCGACAACGTCAGGATTTGGCAAATTCCAGGGTGTATATCGCCCCGTCGAAGCAATAGCTGCGTTTGGGCGAACATGGTCAATGAATAATGCTGAAGAAGAGGTTTTGCTACCGTGGTGGGGAACGATGAGGACTTGAGCATCCAGGTCATCATTTTGCTCAACCAAATAGTCCTCACCTTTGGCCGGTAAATCTCCCGTCAACAAAACTGCGTTCTCCCCATCCGAGACACGAATAACACAGGAGTCGGGATTTCTCGCCTCATCGACAAGCATCAGTGGATACAACACGTCGAAATCCAGCCCTTTCCAACGCCATGTCTCTCCACGTTTACAAGGCAGAAACGCCGCGTTATTTTCACTGGCTCTCACCCATTGAGGGCCCATTTGAGCGATCACCCATTCAGCACCGCCCGCATGGTCATTATCACGGTGACTAAGAATAAGCCCCACCAACGCGCTTCCTCGGGATTGCAGAACGGAATAAACAACACTTTCTGCGATGCTGCTCGATGTCCATGCCGCGCCTGTGTCATACAGAATTGCCTCGCCGTCTTTTTCAATCAATACCGCCAAGCCATGACCAACATCAAGTACATCGACGCGCCAATCAGCATTGTTGTTAGTGCTTCTGCCCCATGTCAGCAGAATCATGGCGACAACGCCCAATAGGACCAAAGACCGTCTCACGTTAAACATCGTGACTAACGCAACAAAGAGAATAACAACCATCAACCACATACCTGACAGTCGCCCAATCTCCAGCCATCCCAAGGCGACAGTATCTAAAGCCAACAACAAAGGAGACAAAGAAAGGTCAGCCGCAGTCCATACCCAAGTGGCAGGCATAAACGGCGAAAGTATCAGCGCTATCAAAATAAGAGGAACAGTGACCAAGCTAACGAGAGGCACTGCGATCAGGTTGTAAACAATGGCAGTCATGCTTATGCCACCAAACCATGCCCACATAAACGGCAACATGCCTAGCGTGAGAAAAACCTGCATGCGCCACAGCAAAAGAAAATAGCGTTTAATCAACGCACACGATGTTGCTAACCCCCCGCCTTTGCTTCCATCGAGGTCCTCACCTGTCATATCTGTATCTTCACGTCTCTCGCCAGTCAGAGACATGATACAAAGCACAAACACTGCGCCAAAAGAAAGCCAAAAGCTGGCAGAAAAAATCGATAGCGGATCGGAAACTAATACCACCGTCAGCACAATCAAGAAGGTGTTAAAAGGACTGACGCTGAACCCGGTCTGACGAACCAGTGAAAAGGTCACTAGCGCAATCAATGCGCGCTGTGCCGTCATAGTAAAACCGGCCACCCATGCATATCCGAATGCACACAATAGCCCCACCAATGCGGCTAACCACAGCGCATTGTCACGACGACGGACTATCGGCAATAACAGCTTAGTGACCCTGTCACCAAAAAAGTACGCCAGTCCAATATGGAGGCCAGAAATAGCCAACAGGTGCGCAAGCCCTGTATCTCTGAGTTGTGTCCAATCAACGCGTTGAAGCAACGAGCGCTCACCAAATGCAAGTGCCACCAAATATCGCGACGACGGTAAATTCCCTAACTCAATTTGTATTTTTTCAAATAGCTGCTGCCGATATGAGGAAGTATCGTCTATGATCTGTGCGGTGAGCACGGTGCCTTTGGAATGAATGTGTCGAGACAAAAAATAGGTCTCTGCATCAAAGCCTGCTTCGTTCAAGCGTCCATACGGCTCTCGCAATCTTGCCGTGATTTCCCAGCGCTGTCCTTGCTTTACAGGTTCTTCACTTCGCCAGTAAAGTCGCACCCGAAACGTCTCAAAAGTGGTCAGTTTGCGTCCATTCACTGTGTCCACATCAAAGATTACACTTGTTTGCAATTTTTCAGCGGTAAAAAGGCTGCCAACTTTTCCTGCTATGGTAGTATTCTGAGCCACTGTCAGAGCGGAAATGGTTTTGTATTTAAACAGTGCCGCAGAGCTGGATGCCACTAGACAGCCAAGGGTGAGACCAATGAAAAACACGGAAACGTGCTTTCTTAGGGCGAGCAGAATGACAAGTAAAAAGAAAGAAGCCACCGCCAAGGTGCTGATTTCTGGAATGTCTGGCCACCATTTGAGCGTGACTATAGCCACCACGATACCGAGCAATACTTTCATGCTGGTATCGATTCCGTGTGAAAAGAATACCTATGCCAAGAAAAATATTTAAAAAGTTTCTTCCCAGACACGACGTGATTCGCAAACAAAAAGCGCTCGCGGTCTTTGGCAATCTGCTTTATGACCCGAACCTTTGGTGCTTGAATCGACGCTCGGCATCCGGTGCATTCGCCGTTGGCCTTTTTATGGCTTTTATTCCCCTTCCCAGCCAAATGATCATGGCGGCAGGTCTTGCCATCATGTTTGGGGTTAACTTGCCCCTGTCGATTGCGTTGGTTTGGATCACCAACCCCATCACCATGCCTGTGATTTTTTATGGCTCGTACAAGGTGGGAGCATGGTTGCTGGGAACACCCAATATTCATTTTCATTTTGAACTGACGTGGGATTTCCTGTTTAGTCAAATGAATCAGATTGGCCCTCCATTCCTGCTCGGTTGTTTAGTCTGTGGGATTTTCTTTGCCATCGTTGGTTACTTTGGTGTTCAAGGGCTTTGGCGTTATTCAGTCGTAAGAAGCTGGCAAAAACGCCGCTTGCGATTACCAAAAATTAAATCACTAAAGAGAAAGAGCCGAGACATACCTGAGTAACCTCACAGTCAATGAGCACTCAGCAGCAGATACAAAAATACCCCGCAATGGCGGGGTATTTTTTTAATTATTCATCGGCTGCGACAGATTAGACGCTGTTATATCTATTCTCTGTAACTTGATGATATATCAATGGGATATCATCGAAGTAATCAAAAGACTTGGTGCATAATCTATTCACTAAACACTATCTCGCACTCAATACCGATGCCGGTTGTAGTTTACAGGCACGTTGAGCCGGATACCACGTCGCCAAAAGACTCAACACCACCGCTGTCACAGACACCATCAACACATCGCTGTAATGCAGTTCAGTCGGCAAGAAGTCCACAAAGTAGATGTCGCCTGAGAGAAAGTCTTGCCCCGTTAAGCGTTCAATGCCGCCCACGATAGTGGTGAGATTAAGCGCAATCAAGCACCCTGCCACCGAGCCAATCAAGCTACCAAACAAACCAGACAGCAAGCCATGCCAGACGAAAATGGAGCGAATCAATCCATCTTTTGCGCCCATGGTACGCAACACAGCCACGTCTGCTGCGCGGTCTTTCACCGCCATCATGAGCGTCGAAACAATGTTAAAACAGGCGACGCCGATCACGAGCACCATGACCAGATACATAATGGCTCGCACCATTTGGATATCGCGATAAAGGAAGCCGTATTCCTGCGTCCAGTTTTTAAGGTACACATACTCTTTCAGCGTTTGGCCCACCTCACGCACAATGCTTCTGGCATCCAGAGGATCGCTCAGTTTCAACGCCACGCCAGATACCGCTTCACCCATGCCAAGGTATTGCTGTGCATCTTGAATTGGAATTAAGGCCAGCCCGTGATCGACCTGTCCTCCCAAGCTCAGAATCCCCGATACTTGGAGGCGAATGCGTTTTGGCGCTCGCAGCTTAAGCTCAGGGTCAGGAGAAGGCACCAGCGCGGTGAGCCAGTCGCCTTTTTTAACCTTCAACGCATCAGCAATGCCTTTACCCAGCACAACTGAATTATTTCCTGCCGTGAGTGACGCCCAACCATCCCCCAGTACATAGTCGCTAATACTGCTGACGCTGGCTTCTTGTGACGGATCGATTCCACGGAGCTGAACGGGCTTAAGGTTTACGCCTTTTTCCAACAGCGCAGTCAAGGTGACATAAGGCGCTCCCGCCACCACTCGTGGATTCGCAACGGCGGTTTCTTGCATTTCTTTCCATGCATTGACGGGTGTATTCACGCCCTCAAGTTGCGCATGTGGGATCACGGCTAACACACGATTATTCAGCTCGCGCTCAAAACCATTCATGGCTGACAGTCCAACAATGATCACCATCACGCCCACCGAGATACCAATCATGGAAGACACAGAGATAAATGACACCAGCTTGTTGCGGCGCTTCGCTTTACTGAATCGACGCCCAATAAACAGCGCTAAGGGTTCAATCATGGTGCGACGGCCTCTGGCTGTTGCTGCTCAACAAACTGACCATCCAACATCGATAACTGCCGGTCCATCTTGCTCGCCAGTTCCTTATCGTGCGTGACCACCAAGAATGCCGTATTAAATTCACGATTTAGCTGACGCATCAAATCATAAATATCTAACGCCGTTTTATGATCGAGATTGCCGGTCGGCTCATCAGCCAACACCAACGCAGGACGATTAACCACGGCGCGCGCAATCGCAACACGCTGGCGCTCACCGCCAGACAGTTCGGAAGGTCTGTGCTCTGCGCGATGCGCCATACTCACCGCTTCCAGAATCTCCAATGCACGGCGCTTTGCTTCCACCGGTTTTTCTCCGCCAATCATCAACGGCATCGCCACGTTTTCCAACGCGGTAAAATCCGCCAAAAGATGATGGAACTGGTAAATAAAACCGATATTACGGTTGCGCAGCGTGGCCTGCTCAGAGGCGCGCATTTTGATCAAATCTTTCCCATCAAAATGCACCGTACCTTCAGTCAAGGTATCCAGTGCACCCAATATGTGGAGCAAGGTGCTCTTACCTGAGCCAGACGCACCCACAATCGCTACCAGTTCGCCTTTATCAATCGAGAAAGACACACCTTTCAACACCTGAGTATTCAACTCGCCTTCTTGATAGGTTTTAACGACGTTTGAACAGGTTAACAATGCATTACTCATAGCGAAGCGCCTCAGCTGGACGAACAGAAGCCGCCTTAAATGACGGGAACAAAGTAGCAAGAAGACTGAGCACAATCGCGCCCAAGACAACAGATAGAATCTGTTCAGGTTTCACAACAACAGGCAGTGCTATGCCGTTACCTAGCAAGCTAACATTAAAAAGGTGCATAATTTCATTGATGTTGATGGCCAACAGCGTGCCGGACAGACCACCAAGCATGGCGCCAATCACACCACTGCTCGCCCCCTGTACCACGAAAAGCGCCACGATGTTTTTCTGGGTCATACCCTGTGTTTTCAATATGGCGACCTCAGATTGCTTTTCCATCACCACCATGATCAACGCAGAAATGATGTTAAATGCCGCCACCAAGATGATCAGGCTTAGCATTAAGCCCATCATGTTTTTTTCCATCTTCACCGCTTGGAATAACTCGCCGCGCAGTTCTCGCCAATCTGACCATTCATAACCCATGGTTTCTGCCACTTGCTTAAGAGTCGGCACGTCGAATGGGTCTGTGATGAAAAGACGAAGATCGGCGGGTTGTGAGCGAGGTAGGCGCATCAATCTCGCCACATCATTCAAGTTGGCAAACATAAGTTGACCGTCAACATCCGTTGCAGTGTCATAGATACCAGTGACAGTAAAATTTCGCTGAGAAGGGATACGCCCCACAGGCGTAAACTGGCTTGCACTTGTGATCATCACACGGACCTTATCGCCGACTGAAACGTCAAGCGAGCGCGCGGTTTTTCGCCCCAGCACAAGGTTATAACTGCCCGGAAGCAACTGATCAAATGAGCCTCGAACCATAAACTCTCGAATAGGTTCAGGACTACCAGGGTCAACACCCAACAAGCGTCCTGCTCCGATAGATACAGGGCTTTGCACCACCGCATCCGTGCTCACGATGGGCGCAGTATCAACCACACTCTCCCACTTAGCGATCGTATTAACATCCGGCGCTAATTCTGAGTCACCAGAAATAACCGCTTGAGGAATGACCCCCAAAATACGGTGTTTCAGTTGCCCTTCGAAGCCATTCATCACGGATAACACAGTGATCAACGCCATCACACCAATTGTGATACCTGCGGTCGACATGTACGACACAAACCGCCCAAACTTATCACCTGATCGCCCGCGCAGATAACGCAGACCAATAAACACCGATAACGGGTGAAACATAAATTGAATTCTCAACGAGTGATTCAGTCTGCTTGGTAGACACCCAAGTATAAACACCGCAGCAGACCGTTAAATTTCGAGTGTAATGAGTTGCAAGAATACCTTTTAGGTCAGCGGATTGCCACGAAACGCCGACTCACAATCAGCGGTTAGGCGCTTTTTCGGGCAAATCGTTCCATTCTTCTTAAACCTTTGACCCCATCCGCTCTTGCGAAACAAAACGAAAGCGGCATATACCCGATTTCTTCCCTCAAAACTGGAAACGGCGTTATTCGCGTAGAAACATGCATAATGGGTCAGTTTGGGTATAATCAACAGATTACAAAGCATTAGGATACATCATGAGTCAAGAGCAATACTTTTCCGTGCATGCGCACCTAAAAATCAATGTTGAAGAATTAGGTGACGGCGAGCAGGTGCCTTCAGAGGTAGAGTTTGGTCGTGAAATCCCCGTTGCGTTTCGTATCGCCAGCCAATGTGGCGACATTGACAGTAGCGTCGAAAAGGAAATTCACGCGCTACGCCATGATGATGGCCATGCACTGAGTAAATATCTTATTGCTCAGAATGAAAAAATTAATTTGCTCCTCGGTTTTATGCTGGCTCAGCAAGATAATCCAAAACTGCGCTATCAAACCGAAACCTTCGGTGCGAGCAGCCTGACTTTCATTGCAAAGAAAGCTTTTCAAAAAGGCCAACATATTCGCCTTAAGCTCTTTCTTGAGAACCCACCCTCAGCAATTTACTGTTACGGTAGCGTTTATGGCTGCAAAGAGAAAAATGGTAAATACGCCGTGGGCATGAAATACATTCGCCTTCAAGAAGAAGACAGAGATGTGCTGATACGTGCTGCATTGCATCAACAGCAGAAACTCCTCCGACAGCGCGCATTAGAACGAGATAATTAAGCCCCGACTCATGACAGACAACGCTTTATTTGATTTGCCTGCACCAACCAAAGCAGGTGACACACGTGTTATTGCCAATCTTCTTGGCGCTTCACTGCCTTTAACCATTGCCAATCTGGCTGACCAGCAGCATAGGTTCATGCTGCTCGTTGTACCAGATAACCAAACGGCCCTTAGATTACAGCCCGAAATCCAACAATTCACCGGGCAAGCGTGCCATGTGTTCCCCGATTGGGAAACGCTGCCTTATGACAATTTCTCGCCGCATCAAGACATTATTTCAGATCGTATCGCACGCCTTTATCAATTGTCCCAGCAAACCGCTGGCATATTGATTATTCCCGTTTCCACTTTGCTGCAACGCGTTATGCCACGCTCTTTCTTGGTTCAACATGCGCTCATGGTGAAAAAAGGCGATGTACTTTCTCTTGAGAAATTGCGCTATAAGCTCGAGCTTTCTGGCTATCGCCACGTTGACCAAGTAATCCAGCACGGCGAATATGCAAGCCGCGGTTCGATACTTGACCTGTTCCCGATGGGCTCAAACCAACCGTATCGTATCGATTTCTTTGATGATGAAATCGACACCATTCGAGAGTTCGATCCTGAGAATCAGCGTTCGACGCAAGAGCTTGAGCACATTAACTTACTTCCCGCTCACGAATTCCCAACCGATGACGACGCCGTTGAGCAATTCCGTGTGCGTTGGCGAGAGCGTTTTGAAGCGCGACGCGAACCCGAATCTATCTATCAACAAGTCAGCAAGAAAACATGGCCCGCAGGTATCGAATACTGGCAACCTTTGTTTTTTGAACAAACAGAAACGCTGTTTGATTATCTGCCTGACGATACGCTACTGCTCACCAAAGGTGACCTAGAAGCTGCAACAAAACAATTCCTGACCGACGCCGAGTATCGTTTCGATCAACGTCGCGTTGATCCGCTTCGCCCTTTGCTTCCGCCGATCGATATTTGGCAAAACGTTGAAGAATTGTTTGGTGCGTTTAAAGCCTACCCCCGTATCAAACTCGACATGGGTACAACAGAGCAAAAAGCTGGTCGGTTTAATGCCCCGGTAAAACTGCTGCCAGAACTGACCGTCAATCAGCAACTCAAAGAGCCATTGGGTACACTGCGTAAGTTCACAGAAGATTTCAAAGGCAAGATTGTGTTCTCAGTGGAAACGGAGGGACGCCGTGAAGCCATGCTGGATCTGCTCGCGCGGATCAAAGTTCGCCCACTGGTTTGTACAACATTAGACGAAGCGCTCAATGCGCCAACGTCTTACGCCATGATTGTCGGCCCTGCCGAAATAGGCTTTGTCGCTGAAAGTCCTGATTTTGCGCTGATTTGTGAAAGTAACCTGCTGGGTGAACGCGTCATTCAACAGCGTCGCCGTGGCGACAAAAAAACCACTACCAACAATGACACCATGATCCGAAATCTAGCAGAATTGCAGATCGGACAGCCAGTTGTTCACCTTGAACACGGTGTTGGGCGCTACTTAGGCTTACAAACACTCGAAGCGGGCGGCATTGAAACCGAATACGTCACGTTGGAATACCAGCAAAGCGCGAAACTTTACGTGCCTGTCGCTTCATTGCACCTGATCAGCCGCTACAGTGGTGGCGCAGAAGAAACCGCCCCACTGCATCGCCTTGGTGGCGAAGTATGGGAAAAAGCACGGAAAAAAGCAGCAGAGAAAGTCAGAGATGTCGCCGCAGAGCTTCTCGATGTTTATGCCAAGCGCGCGACCAAAGTCGGTTTTGCCTTTAAACATGATCGTGAAGCCTATTTAGATTTCTGTACCGGCTTCCCATTTGAAGAAACGCCCGATCAAACCCAAGCGATAAATGCTGTTTTATCAGACATGTGCCAACCTCTTGCCATGGATCGCTTAGTGTGTGGTGATGTCGGCTTTGGTAAAACCGAAGTCGCAATGCGTGCAACTTTTCTCGCCGTGAATAACGCCAAACAAGTCGCTATTCTCGTGCCGACTACCCTGCTCGCTCAGCAGCATTTTGAAAACTTCCGTGACCGCTTCGCTAACCAGCCCGTTCGTGTCGAAGTGCTTTCGCGCTTTAAATCCGCGAAAGAGCAAAAAGCGATCATGGCAGATTGTGCAGAAGGCAAAGTCGACATCCTGATCGGCACACACAAGCTCCTACAAAGTGATGTGAAATATAACGATCTGGGTTTACTGATTGTCGATGAAGAACATCGATTCGGTGTGCGTCAAAAAGAAAAAGTGAAAGCGATGCGCGCAGATGTCGATATCTTAACGCTCACCGCCACGCCAATCCCTCGCACCTTAAACATGGCCATGAGCGGCATGCGTGATTTGTCGATCATCGCCACACCACCGTCACGCCGACTGGCGATCAAAACCTTTGTTCGTGAGCGGGACAACGCCACGATCAGAGAATCGCTGCTTCGCGAAATCATGCGTGGTGGCCAAGTTTATTTCCTTCACAATGATGTCGACAGTATTGAAAAAACCGCCGACGAACTTGCAGAACTCGTACCAGAAGCACGCATTACCGTGGCACATGGCCAAATGCGTGAACGCGAACTCGAGCGCATCATGTCGGATTTCTACCACCAGCGTTTCAATGTATTGGTGTGTACCACCATCATCGAAACGGGTATTGACGTCCCGACAGCGAACACCATTTTGATGGATCGCGCAGACCGTTTAGGCCTCGCGCAGTTGCACCAATTGCGCGGGCGTGTCGGTCGTTCACACCATCAGGCCTATGCTTACCTGCTCACCCCGCATCCAAAACGCATGACGAAAGATGCTGTTAAGCGTCTAGAAGCCATTTCATCGTTGGAAGATTTGGGCGCAGGTTTCACCTTGGCAACCCATGATTTAGAAATTCGTGGGGCTGGTGAATTACTGGGTGAAGAACAAAGCGGACAAATTCACTCGGTAGGTTTCACGCTATACATGGAGATGCTGGAGCAAGCGGTAGAAGCACTCAAAGATGGCAAAGAACCGTCTTTAGAAGATTTACTGAACCAACAAACCGATGTTGAATTACGCCTACCTGCGTTACTACCCGACAGCTATATTCCTGATATCAATACCCGACTGTCGCTTTACAAGCGAATTGCAGGAACACGCTCTCAGGATGACGTTGAAGAATTGCGCGTTGAACTGATCGACCGTTTTGGTCTTCTACCGGATGCCGCATCGAACCTATTAAAGGTGCAGCAAATCAAACTAGATGCAGCGAAACTGGGTGTACGTAAGATAGATGCCCACGACAAAGGCGGTGTGATCGAGTTTAACCAAAACGCCCAAATTGATCCCGGCTTCCTAGTGGGTCTGTTACAATCGCACCCAACTCGATATCGCTTCGACGGACCTACCAAGCTCAAAATTGTCGAATCATTGACTGATCGCAGAGCACGGGTCGAGTTTGTCGAAACACTACTGATTCAATTTGCTGACAACCTATTGGTCGCCTGAGAACAGGCGACGAGATGCTATTAACGGAGTAATGCTTTGAAAAAGCTAATTTTCCTGCTGCTGTGCACCATTAGCTGGCCATCAATCGCAGAACGTTGGTTTGACGTTGAAGTGATTGTATTTAAACGCAACCAGAGCCCTGATAACGTTCAGGAAAACTGGCCGGATTCGCAACCTAACATCAATTTCTCTAATGCGGTTTCTGTGTTCGACTCGGCCACACTATCGGCAAGAGGGATCCAATTGCTGCCAAAGAGTGATTGGCAATTGAATGCGGAATACAACAGATTAGCCAATCATGCTGGTTTCAAACCTCTCTTGCATACCGCTTGGCGTCAGAATGACGGCAGCAAGAATGCCATGCCAAAGTTGCGTTTCACCGCAGGCAAAAACTATGGCAAGGAATACTACACTGATGGCACAGCCAAAGATGCGCCGCTAAACACCACTACTGGCTACGCGGGCGAAGAAAAACAAAGCGGCTCGATGTATGAGCTAGACGGTTTTATTCGTGTTTACGTTCAGCATTATCTGTTCATTGAAACCGACCTCGTGCTTCGCGAGCCTGGTGAGCGAAAAGTCCTGCAAGATGTCAGCGAAGTGGCTGCACCGCTAGCAAACCAGCCAGAAACTGAGTTGGACGGCATCATGACTGATGGCACTCAAATCACCGAAACGGGTGATGCCAGCCAATTCGCTGGCTTCCAGAAGCTTGAGCGTACTTATGCAATTGAAAAATATCTCAAGCCCTATTCCTTCGAACAAAAGCGCAGAATGCGCAGTGGTGAAATCCACTACCTTGATCACCCACTTATGGGGCTAATTATTCAAGTTACTCGCGCCGAATAAACACCGTTAACAACGCCCTCTCATGAGGGCGTTGTTTTAAAGCACCAATCTATACTGATCTATCTCTGCTTTAACTTGGACTCTCCATTGACCATAGATGACTGCGATATACACCATGCAAGCTAACTTGGAATTTCAAACAGAGCGCCTTCTTCTGCGTGCGCTAAATCGAATCGATGTCATTGCTTTGCGCGATGCGATTAGCCAATCTTCAGATACCGTGGGGCCTTGGCTTGATTGGTGCTATGAAGGGTTTGATGATTTAGATGCTGAAGCTTGGATAAACCGAAGCCGTCAAGGTTGGCTCACGGGCAGCAGCTTCGAACTGGCTGCATTTGAAATAGAGACAGGCACTTTCGTTGGTTGCATTTACATCTCGAGCATAGACAGCGTCGCGAACATGGCAAATTTAGGATATTGGATAGCAACCGCTTCTCAAGGTCCGAGGCTATGCACATGAAGCCTCTGAAATTGCTGCAACCCTCGCCTTTAGCCATTTGTTGTTAACCCGACTCGAACTCGTGATGGACCCTGCTAACCAAGCCAGTATCCGTATTGCAGAAAAGCTTGGTGCGACTTACGAATGCAAAGCAAGAAATCGTTACATGTATGACGGGTCGCCTAAAGAAGGCTTGGTGTATAGCTTGATACCCGAAGACATTTTGTGTTCTCACTAAATCTCATTTGCGCTTTAACCTTCTATCGTGCCAATCAACATATCCCCTTCTATTAATATCTAAGGATTCTCGGGCATTGCGCTTCATCGCAACTTCTCACTACAACGTCCAAAGCGTGATACATCGCCCCCTCCAGAATTATTTACAATGCACTGATTTATATAAATAAAAAATAGAAAAATAGAAAAGTGGAAAACGCTGTCACGTAACTGAAATCATATCTGAACGAAACTGTCACAGTGATTCTTATAATTGAGAGTATCAGCACCACTTGGTTCATGTTCGATGAAAAATATATTCTCTAAAAAGCTTCACTGGATCATCTGCGCTATCGGCACCGTTATCGCCATATGCAGTGGCATTTCAGTCAACTATCTTGAAGCCGAAAAACGTCAAAGTACGTTCAATACATTGATAGAGCAAAAGCTCAAAGTACTCGAGAAAGCGTTTTTCTCCTTTAATGAACTGCAGTTAACCGCACAGTTGTACTTCCAGAGCAGTGAAAGTCTAGATAAAGAAAAATTCCAGCAATTCCTTGCCAGCAGCACCCGAGAAGGGTCTGGCATTCATTCGGTTTTCTGGCTTCCGAAGGTGGCCAAGGTTTCCAGCTCCCAATTTGAAGACCAAGTGATAAACACAGAAGGCCAAAGTTACGTCGGGTACAAACTGTTCCCCCAAACCACCGACAATTGTTCATGGTCTCTGAACGATTTCACCTTCCCAGTGTTGTATGTTTCACCGCAAAATCAGGCAGAAAACTACATAGGTTGGCGAGCAGAATCTACGTGTCAATTTGCTTATGCGATGGAAAGAGCTTTCTTTCAGCGACGACCTGAAGCCAGTTTTTTTGTTCAGGACACGGGAAGCGGTGTTCGTCTTTTTTCCGCGGTAATGAACAACGAGAAACTACGTGGCTACCTTGTTACTTCCATCTACTTTGATTCATTCTTTGCCGCCATCTGGCCTGACTATAAGACACTGGATAATCTACATATTTCGGTGATGCCTCAATTTAGCGCTAAAGGTGACACATCTTCGCTTCTCTTTTCATCCGGCGATGAGTCAACATCATCTCCGGATCTTCATACCGAAACCGTGCGTCATTTGGTTAAAATCCCCGGCAGTGAAGAGGGACTTTGGATTGCCTTCGCACATACCAATCAGAACTTCATGGGGTATCGATACAGCATTATCATGACAGTACTTGGTATCCTATTAACGTTTGCGACGAGTGTTTGTGTATGGTCGTATTCCAGCCGACTTGAACTGGCAAATCGATTGGTTAAGGAGCAAACCAAAAAACTGCGTTTTCAGGCCTATCACGATAACCTCACTTCACTCAACAACAGACTCGCACTTGAAAAGAGACTCAAGCAGGAACAATTGCAGCTACAACTTGGTGAAAGTGACGGCTTTTCAATCCTTTTCATCGACCTTGATAGGTTCAAACAGGTGAACGACTCTCTTGGGCATCTTATCGGTGATAAGCTTTTGCAGGCGGTGGCAGAAAGAATTTATTTTGCAACGCCAGAAAAGCATCGCAGTTTCCGTTTTGGTGGGGACGAGTTTGTTGTTTGTTTAAGTGGCATCGTCGACCAAGAAAGCGCCCGTCGTTTCGCCAACACATACCGTGACGCGCTCGATCAGCCCTACATGATTGACGGACATAACATTCAGGTCGGTGCAAGTATCGGCATCTCAAGAATTACCGAATATCGATTTACCTTGTTGGACATTATTCAACAAGCGGATATCGCGATGTATCACGCGAAAGCAAGTGGTGAAGCTATCACCTTTTATAACGAAAAGATGCTCAAGCGCATTCAAACTCGTTTCAATATTGAACAAGAACTCTCTTATGCCATCGATAACAAACAGTTTTCTCTCGTCTTCCAGCCAATATGTAGAGGGGATAATGTCGCCCATTTTGAGGCACTACTTCGATGGAACCACCCAACGCTTGGCAATATCTCTCCGATGGATTTCATCTCAATTGCCGAAGACACTAACCAAATTCATGCGCTTGGTCGCTGGGTACTGAACAACGTTTGTGGCTTGTTGGCCCAATGGAAAAAAATCGCCGAAAATGATCACTTTCCAGGGATCACGGTGAACGTATCGCCAAAACAACTCAATGACCCTACATTTATTGGCTTCGTTAAGACATTGCTGGAAACACATGCGATACCCCATCAAAAGCTGGGCATTGAGATTACCGAATCCATATTGATGGAAGATGGAAAAACCACTGCTGCGTCGCTATCTGAGCTAAAACATATCGGAATACGCCTTTATCTTGACGACTTCGGCACTGGGTACTCGTCTCTCGCGGTGCTACAACAATATGCATTTGATGTACTGAAGATAGACAGGCACTTTATTACCAGCATCCACGGAGAAGAAGATAAATCATCCACCTTATGTGCCGCTATTATCCAGTTGTCGCGAGTATTGGGACTAGAGGTCGTTGCCGAAGGCGTTGAAACTGACGAACAGTTGACTTGGCTCAACGCGCAAGGCTGTGAGTATATCCAAGGCTACATTAAATCCAAACCATTGCCTGTTGAAAAATTATCCGCATGGCACTCAGCATGCCAAGCAATAGAACCTAGCAGTCTAAAAATCAGTCGCCCAACACACCCACGCTTAACATCGCTGAACCCAGCCAACAATCAGGTATAAAAAAAGCGGCTAATCAGCCGCTTAATATTCAATATTAGATTTTAGTGCAGTTTCAACGACGGTCGAAGCACGCGGTTAATTCGACTCACAACCATCATCAATCCGGTTTTTAACACCCCATGAAGCGCGATTTGATGCATGCGATATAGCGAAATGTATACCAGACGCGCAAGCCGCCCCTCAACCATCATTGAGCCACTAGTCAGGTTACCCATCAAGCTACCCACGGTAGAAAAACGACTGAGTGACACTAAAGACCCATGATCTTTGTAGATATAAGGTTTCAACTCACGGTCGGTGATTTTCGCTACGATGTTTGAGAAACAACGACTGGCCATCTGGTGCGCTGACTGAGCGCGCGGAGGCACCATGGTGCCATCAGCTTGCTCGCATGCTGCACAATCCCCTAACACGAAGATATCGTCGTCACGCGTAGTTTGCAGTGTAGGTTTCACCACTAACTGATTAATACGGTTAGTTTCAAGCCCTGCAATCTCTTTCAGAAAATCTGGCGCTTTAATGCCTGCTGCCCATACCATGATTTGCGCTGAGATCTTGTCGCCATCTTTGGTCGTCAAACCATCTTCTTCCGCTTTCACAACCATGGTCGCGGTGCGCACATTTACACCTAACTTGATCAATTCTTGCTGCGCTGCACCTGAAATCCGCGGTGGCAATGCAGGAAGAATGCGCTCGCCCGCCTCCACCAAGGTCACGTTCAGCTTAGAACTGTCTAAGTCTTTGAAGCCATAGTTGTGCAGTTCTTTAATCGCATTGTGAAGTTCTGCTGAGAGCTCAACACCCGTCGCGCCACCACCAACAATCGCGATATCCACAGAGCCATTGCCAGATTTTGCATGAAGTTTTAAGAACTCGTTGTTCATTTCATTTCGGAAACGACGTGCTTGTTCTGGACTGTCTAGGAAAATGCAGTGATCACGAACACCTTCCGTGTTGAAGTCATTGGATGTAGAGCCAATCGCCATCACAAGAATGTCATAACTTAACTCACGCTCAGGCATCAACAGTTCGCCATCTTCGTCATCGTGCAACGCTGCCAATTGAATGGTTTTATTGTCACGATCGATGTTAGCCAAACTGCCTAACTGAAAGTCAAAGTAATGGTTTCTCGCGTGTGCACGATAGCTGATCGCATCCACGCCTTCATCCAATGAACCAGTCGCTACTTCATGCAACAGAGGCTTCCATAAATGGCTTGCCTTACGATCAACAAGAGTGACCTTGGCGCGTCCCTTACGTCCAAGTGTGCGGCCTAGTTTGGTTGCCAATTCCAGGCCACCGGCACCGCCACCGACTACGATAATTTTGGTCACGATTACTTCCTCACCATGATTTTAATACGAAAAAATTGTGCTACATCCCGCGTTAGTGACGCGTGATGAAAGAAAAGGTGTATGTAGGAGGTGAGGTAAAATCTTGATCGCATGAGGTGGTGTGAGTAACAGATTTTTTATTCATTTTGGTTCTGTTCTCGCGCTATTTGTTTTTAGTGTTTTGCGCTCAACGTCACGATCAATAAGTCGAATCCATTATACAGATCACTTGATCTCAATCAATTTTTATATCTGTGAATGCATGCCAAATGCAGTGAAAACGTTCAATTCAGTTGGGATTAACGATGTTTGATAACGTGATGAAAACACAAAGGACATGAGCTGTAACAACTCAAGTCCTTTGTGTGAAGGTCCCAAAAGTAAACCTGAATATTAAGCTTGCTCTTTAAACGCTTTTATTGCCTGAAGATGATGAGAAATACTCTTGAATTTGTGCCCCTGCACTTCATCCCAAATAATTTCATAATATGGACTAAGTGTGGATTTGCTGCGTGAATTATCCAGTAACTCGTCGTTTGTCGATAAAACGACTAAACAACGACCTGCATTTTTAACACGGAAATCTTCAACACATTTTGTGCCGATATCAGCATACTCTTCGGGCCTATCAATTCGGCCTTCCATGTTCTCTTGTGGGAACAGGTTTGGGTTGAATATCACCTGCTTTAAACCAGTAAGAAAACCAATACGTTCAGACCAATAACCACCAAGACCCACGCCGCATATTATCGGATGCTTGTCGTCAGACAGTTCAATGTGCTTGCTGACTTCTTTGAGCAAATGCTGCATATCGTGTTTGGGATGAAGTGTGCTGTAGCTAATGAAACGAACATCTGGGTCAATGAACTGAAGTTGCATGACCTTTTCGTGGTTTCCTGGGCTTGTTGAATCAAAGCCATGAAGATAGATAATCACTGAAACTCCTTCTCACACTCGTATGGCAAACGCCAGTTTCTGCCTTGCTGATATCACAATCTATCACGCATTCACACACATTAGTTAAGGTTAAAGATCAAAGCCTCGAGAGGGTCAATAAATTCGTCATGCATTGGTTAAGGTTTCGTCACGCTGGCGATATCATCACTGAGCGAAGTCAATTTTGCCCTTAACGCCTTCCGCTGCTTATCGGTGAGATTACGATCGATTCGCTGAAGCAATTCATAACGTCGCCCTATATAGATAGCCATATCATTCTGATATTCATCACTCTGAAAATGTATCAGCCGAGTGAAATAGGCATTGAGCCGCTGCGCTAGATCTGGTGCTTTTCGGTTGGTGATAATATTGGCGAATTCCGCCACCAGCTCGTCACGAATGTCATAAAACACCGGACGCATTTCTATCTGATAGGTTGCCATTTCAAGCAACTGAAGCTGCTGCTTTTTGTTGACCGTATCAACCCAAAATTCCACACGCTCCACTAAGCGATTTTGTCGCCGCTCTCGTTGTTCTCCCAACGTTCCCTTCTTCGCTTCTTCTACACCTTCGTCAATTTTGTCATTCATTGTGCTCAGCCACTGAGCGGCCTGCTCATCACTCAATGAACGAATAAGATTAACGAGCGCAGGCGTTAAGCCTTCTACTGATGCATTGACCCTTTCATTCGCGCGCTGATGGTATGCGCCTATCTGCGAATAAGACAGCGGCTTGACCGTGTCGCGCCTCAGTTGATTCAGTAATGCTTGAATTTGTGGCAATTCAGTCTGACGGTGCCATTCATGGAAAGCGTCCAGATCTTGATCGAGCTGTTTTTGCTGAGAAGATGTCATGTCCACATAGTCAGACAGATAGTAGTCAATCCAAAACGGCAGCGTGTTGTAGGCAAACTGATTGGTACAGGCAGCAAGAGAAAACGCAGCAAGAGCAGCGAAAAACAGATTTCGGATTGGATGATGTCGTCGTTTCATCTGTACCTCTTTGGTGCGCGTTTACTGTAATAGACTGTCTTTCAATACAGAGGTAAAACGCAACGCTCGGTCTTGATAAAGGGGCTGTCCATATAATTGGTAGCCCAGTGAAAACCACAGTACGCCTAGATAATATGCCACAGGTAGCCAGCGGGCACAGGTTTCCTGCCATAGCGCCACGTTATCCATACGTCGTATTCGACAATAATGATTCACCAAGGTTTCAAGTTCGATATCATTGGCCAGCGAAGTCATCACCAAATCTAGAGCAGGATCGCCTAATGCTGCGTATTCCCAATCAATAATTTTTAGTTCACCTGCTGGGCATTTAATCAGATTGTAATAGCCCAAATCGTAATGACAGGTAGTCAGCGCAAGTTCACTTTTGAATGCATGATGCTGAAAGTGACAATGAATAGCCTTGATGTCGTCTGACATCAACGTGGGGGAAAGATGACTGAAGTAGTGGAGACCTTTCTCAAAGGGGTCGAATCGATTGGCTAGCAGCGGGAGATCGTGGACCTTTGCCTGCAATATTGCTATTGAATCCAGCGCAATGCCATCAAGCACCTCACCTTGTACCCAAGCATTAAGCAAACCATCCGAATACAGCGCGATGGGCGATGCGGCAAGCCCACTTTCGGACGCAATCAGCAAAGCGTCATGCTCATGCTGACGGCTCAAACCAAACACCTTGGTGGCTTCGCTTTTTGGCCGCCAAACAAACTGCCGACCATCTGACGCAGAAAGTTTCATACAACGGTTACTCAGCCCACCATCAAGCAATTGGGCGTCGTGAATAATAAAATCAGGCCGCAGTCTTTGAATAACTGCGGCCTTTTCTTGTTCAGCGTAAAGCGACAAGGACTACCATCCAATCAAAGACTTTGACTGTTTTTTACGGATTTCTGTCTCGTCAGCCCATTCGATCAAGCCAGACTCAAGATCCATCAAACGCATGGTCATCTTGTAATAAACATCTTGGTCGCTACCCGCGCTCTTATTGATGCTGGATAGATTGCCGTACAGCATGTATTGCGCGCCGACCATTTTACCAAACTGAATCGCCGTACCTGGGTTTACCAGAGCATCGTTATTCTGGAAATCAAGCTGGTCACGAACCGCTTCAACACGTGTCATATCAACAAAACGGAACTTGCCCGACTTCAACATACGCGTGCTGATAGAATCAGTGATGGATTCCGTGTCGATGTGCTCGGCCGTTTTGTTCTTAATAGATTCGACAAACACAATCGGTCGGCTATCACGCGTAATCGCTGCAACCGCACCAGAAGTCAGCATGCTGTCTGTCATTTCTACGGCGATTTTTTGCAGATCTGTCGAACCAAACTCAATGGTGGTTGTTTCCACTTCTTGAGCATCACCGTAGCTCACCTTTTGTGAACACCCACCCATGATGAGTGCAACACCCATCAGCGCAATCACGCTTTTATTCATTCTACTTACCTGTCAATTTGATTAATGGACGTTTCACTGCACGTTACGCAATGACACGCGAAAATTCTTCGCATCAGGGTTCAATGCCACACCTTGAAGTGTGATCGAATCACCACCGTAAATGGTGAACTGTCGCCACGGCGATTTACCGCTGTCGACTTCCAAGCCTTGTGCGTCATACCAGTTAAAACGGTATTGAAGATTCTGAGCATCACCGCTTTTGTTGGTCACCTTTACCTGTGCCAATAAGCGCTCGTTCACTTCGCTGGTTTTAGCATTGCCAAATTCCAGTGATTTACCCAGCACAGCGTTACCCAAAACCACATTCTGGTTACTGCTATCTATGCTGATTCCGGATGTATTAGCTGCACACCCTGACAATACTAACGCCGCTGATAGCAACATCACCGCATATCGCATCATATTCCTCCTAAAATCCCTTGCCAATGAACCACTTTCCCACCCTGTCGGGACAGCCATACCAAGGTTGTTTTACCCGGTTGAAGCGAGACTTCGATAGATTGACCATCAACCGTCAAAGCATGTTTGCCGGCCGAATACATGCCACTGTATACACCCGCACTTTCAGGCAACGTTTGCCAACTGCGCGTATCCGGTTGCTCACTCAACACATTAAAAATGTTAGCGACCAAATTGCCAACACCACTTTCGTCCTTTTCAGACAGAGACTTGCGCATTTCGTTTTTCGCCACAACCCGCAAAATCTGTCGAACACTCATTGCAGGCATCGCTTCATTCAAGGCTTGTTGAGCCATGGCATTTACATTGACCACCGCCTCTGGCATCACATCTGATTCATCAATGTGAAATGACTTCTGAGGCCTAGCACTAAAAGAAGTGTAATACGGAAGTGCCAAGCTGTAGGTTTCTAGGTTGCCATTTCGGTCTGAAAACCAGATAGGTAAACGCCAATCCTGACGAGCATTAACAATCCCTTGCTCATTAATCACCACGAGTTGAGATTGGCTATTCAAAGGCCGTTGGTATTTCCCATAACGTTGTTCGAGCAGTTTAAGGTCGTTTTTACGCCCCTGCTTGAACGCAACACGCATAGCGGCACTGGCGACAAATTGATTGTCAGGTGCAACTGCCAACGCTCGGCTGAAATCAATGAACGCGCCGTTAAGGTTCCCTTCCGCTTCATACAACAATGCTGACAGATAAAAAAGATACCCATTTTGCACTGCACCAAGCATTGAGCCAGCATCAGGATAGCGAGATAACACTGCGCCAACATTATCAGAAATGCCGTTTTTCTGGGCCGAAGCCGTCGCATTCTTCAATTCTGACTCTCGAAGTTTACGCGCGTCTTCTTGAACCTGATTAGCACGACGAGCTTCCACCAACGCTGCCGTTAAATCACCTTGCTGCACATAGCCCAGCATCATATACAGATGCAAGAACCCCAGCTCGTAATCCGGCGGTGAATACGTCAACATATTGTCGTTGGTCAGCAGTGACCCCGCTTGATTAAACCCTTCAGAAATTTGAATCATCGCTTGCTGTTGTTGCTCTCTCGCCGCGAGATCTGCTTGGTCAAATCCACCTTTACTAGCAGCACTATCCCCTGCGAGCAAGGCCAATCGACCGCGCTCCATACCATCCAACAGTTCACCATCGACGGACTCTGGCAGGGTTTCCAACGCTTGCGCATATTCCCCTTGAGAAGCCAATAGATGAGTTTGCTTTAAGCCGGCAGAGTAATGACTGAACAAGCCTTGGACTGACAAATTGGCACAGCCAATTAGCCCAACACTTAGTAGGCCAACCAAAATATGTTTTTTATTCAATGCGCTAAGAGCCCTGCGCAATACAACAGGGGCTTGCAAAATTCGATGATTCATTAGCCGAGAAGCAACGGGCCTAATGGACGACCGCCTAGTAGGTGCATATGAATATGATACACCTCCTGACCACCGTGATTATTACAGTTCATGATGAGGCGATAGCCATTTTCAGCAATGCCTTCTTCTTCTGCTAGCTTGCGAGCCACGGTAAACATACGACCCATTGCCGCTTCGTCATCCGCTTCGATATCGTTCACGGTTGGGATCAGTTTGTTTGGGATAATAAGCATATGGCTTGGCGCGCGGGGATTGATGTCACGGAAGGCCGTAACGAGATCGTCCTGATAAACGATGTCTGCTGGGATTTCCCTACGGATAATTTTACTGAATATTGTTTCTTCAGCCACGGGCAGCTCCAAATGAATGATTTCATGAAGATGTCAGTATGCTAGAGACAAACACATTGAGCAATAATGAACAGTGTTTTTATCCAATTCAATCGAGGCGTCTGTCCCGATTTTTACTTTTCGTTACAAAACGGCGTGATTTGATGATGGGTAGCTAAATGCACCTATCAATCATCAGTCACTTATTAACCACTTTCTCAACAAATTTGCGTCGCACTTCAAAGACTCGAAATGCCGACACATTTTAATCATAAAGTTTTTGAAATACTTGCGGATGATAAGAATAGCGATGTGTTAGAAGTCATCAATCAACTTTTTTAGTAATGGAAGAAAGTATGGTTAGCGACCATCAATCACCTTCTGTTGTAACACTTTAGCGGCTCGCAATGTTGGGCAGCATTTCTGGGAGACATTAGCCTGTGGCTAGTGGGAGGAAACAAATGGCTAAAAAACGACAGAGTTCTGTCATTCGTCGAATGTATGCAGGTTTCGCGGTACTGGTCGTCAGCTTAATCGCAACCAATACATTGAACCTAAACAGTTCTCAAAATATTCACGAACAACTCGAGGTCGTCACTTCGAAAGCCTTGCCCTTAGTTTCAATGTCGAACGAAGCCAGCGTTAGCCTTCTCGCCGCAGACAAGGTTTTTAAAGACTACCTAACCAGTGGCAATAAAACCGATAGTCAGCAAGTGCTCGACAAATTTGAAGCCGCCAGACAAAAATTCGGTGTGGCACTTGGTAACCTGTATCAAGCAACCTCAAGCCAACAAGGATTGGGCGACCAACTCGAAACTCTACGTGAGATTGAAAAACGCTACTTTGCTGAAGCGTCTCTGGCTATGAGTAACTTTCAGCGCCAACAAGCGGCAAAAGAAAACGGTATAAAAGCGGCTCGACAATTCCAGCGAATGAACACAGCCCTTGCGCTTGGTATGCAAGACTTTGTCGCAAACAATGGTTCAACCACCCTAAAGATCATTTCAAAAACGTACTTCAAGAAACTACAAGAAACTGAAACTCATACCTCAGATGCGCTAGCAAGTAACAAGTTAAACGATGTCACCAAAGCCATTTCAGGCAACAAACGTAGTGTGAAACAGCTCAACTACTCGTTCAAATCCCTGACGTCTCAATTGCCAGATCTCAAGGAGAAATTCCAAAAAGACCTCGATGCATTTACTTATGACGTCAGCCGTGAAGGCGGCGTGTTGGATCAACATTATGCCTATTTGGTGGCAACCAATGAGCTTTACGACAACATCGGTAACTTAGCCCTTGAAGTTGATAATGCCATGTCCATTCTCGACCAATTTCGTGAACAAGCCGACGGCGTAATGCTCTCTTCTATCGAACAGGCCAACGCTTCGTTCCAAAACGGCGTACGACAAACCATCTTTATCGGTGTGTTGATTCTAGCTATTACCTTCTTTATCGGCTGGCATATTGCCCGAAGCGTTCGTAAACCACTGAGCAGCACGCTAGCCGTTCTAGAAGCCATCACTGAAGGCGACATGACCCAACGCATCGAAGTGAAAGAACACAATGAGTTTGGCCAACTAGCGGATCACATCAATACTTTGGCGGCGAACCTTCAAGGCATCTTGAAACAACTGAGGGATGCGGCAGAAGATCAAGCGCAAGTGGCGGCGGAGAACCAATCCACCACCCAAACAGCCAAGGCACAACTCAACGAGCAACGCCAACAAACTACGGCCGTTGCGGCAGCGATGACACAAATGGAACACTCCGTTCGAGATGTGGCAAGTAGCGCGCAACAAACCATGGACAAAGTGATGGAAGTGAGTGATGCCGCTGCGAAAGGTCGTGAAATCATGACGCGCAGTATCAGCACCACTCACCAGCTTTCAACTCGCTTAGATGACTCGGTGAACGTCGTTTCTTCTTTGCAAGAGATGACATCCAATATCGAAACCATCTTGGATGTCATCAGCAACATTGCTGACCAAACTAACTTGTTGGCCCTTAACGCCGCCATTGAAGCAGCGCGAGCCGGTGAGCAAGGGCGAGGCTTTGCCGTTGTTGCCGATGAAGTACGTGTGCTTGCTAAACGAACATCAGACTCCACGTCTGAAATCGAGGAGATGATTAGCAAGCTACAAACACAATCAAGTGAAGCCGTCGCCGTAATGCAGGAATGTGTCGATGAGATGAGCCACAGCGTGACACAGGCTTCAGATGCTAACTCTGCCATGGAAGAAATTGAATCTATCATCATGATGATCAGTGACATGAGTAGCCAGATTGCACAAGCTGCAACAGAGCAGCGCACGACGTCTGCAGATATCGCACGTAACGTGGAACACATCAGCTTCATTGCCGATAGCAGTTACAGCGCCATGCAAAACGTTGCGGGGGCCAGTGAGCGATTGGATAAACAAGCCGTTAGCCAGAATGAACTGGTGCATAAGTTTACGGTGTAGCATTTATAGCGGGCATGGAAACGTGCCCGTTCTTTTCGCATTAAATTCCCTTTCTCCCCTTTCATTGAAATAAATTGAACTGTCTGCCATTCATCTCAACAACTTCGTTCACACACTAAACAAATACAAGTCCAATATTCGCGTTAGCCAATCTCATCTTTGTATAGATACCTCATCATTTCGGTCAGTTAGCTGTGCATAGAAACCCGCTATTTTTGATGATTTTCTAAGCGCTTTTCTGCATAAAATTCACCGCTGCACCGCCACAATTAACTCTATGTTTTTCAAGCATTTTCACCAATACATATGCACCCAAACACTTACCAGCAAACGTTAACATCAATAAAACAACAAATGTGATCCATGTTTACCTTCGCAATATTGTTGGTTGTGTTATGTGCAGCTTGTGGCAAAAATCAAAAAGAAAGCGCTTTCTTTTGCTGTTCTAATGCAACACGTTGAATTGCTCATAAGATAAAATCTGCGCGTAAAGAAAACATAAGTCGCTGAAAAATAATGCGATATTAACAGTAGGATAGCGATATCCAGAGGGAGTCAGACAGTGTCCAGCAGAATCAGCCACCTTTCGTATCACAACAGCGATGGGTTAATTGAGTTGAAAAAGAAAACGCGCCAGATCGTGGATAACAAAATTCATGGTATTTCCTTCAGTCCATACATCGATGGACAAGGTCCGGGTTCTGAGATCAGCGAAGCGCAGATCCACGAAAGATTGAAAATTATTGTTCCCCATGTGAATTGGGTGCGTTCATTTTCCTGCACGGAAGGACACGAGAACATTCCCAAGATCGCCAAAGAATATGGTCTAAAAACCATGGTCGGCGTATGGATTGATCACGACAAAGAAAAGAACGAAATTGAATTTATTAACGCGATTGAAGTAGCGAAAGCGGGTCATGTTGATGTTTTAGCCATCGGCAATGAAGTGTTGTTGCGCGGTGACCTGTCAGAAGACGATTTGATTGATTACATCAACCGTGCAAAAGAAGCACTGCCCAATGTAGAAGTGGGATATGTCGACGCCTACTTCCTGTTTGAAAACCACCCCCGCGTGACTGACGCTTGTCAGGTGGTCATGACCAATTGCTACCCTTTCTGGGAAGGCTGTCCGGCAGACTTTGCTGTGCCTTACATGAAAGAGATGTACCACCGCGCAATGAAAGTTGGAAATGGCAAACGCGTCATTGTCTCTGAGACAGGTTGGCCAAATCAAGGTGTAGCTGAACGTGGCGCCATTCCATCCGAAATGAATGCAATGAAATACTTTATCGACACCTTTGCTTGGGCAGAGGAAGAAAACATCGAAGTCTTCTATTTCTCATCTTTTGACGAAGCATGGAAAGTTGAAGACGAAGGTGCAGTCGGTGCCTATTGGGGGCTTTGGGACAAAGACGGCAATTTTAAGTACAACGCTTAATCAATGCATTCTCCGAATCGTCTTGTTCTATCTAACTATAAGTAATAAGAGAAAAGGTAAAATGCTATGGAATACAGAAACGCTATTTGTTATTCAGGATATCGTGAAGGGCAAAACCCGCGCGAAGGGATTTACCCGTCGTATAACCAAGTGAAGGAAGACTTGTTAATTCTCTCAAAGAACTGGTCTGCCCTACGCCTTTATGACTGCAGCACACATGCGCGCTTAGTCTTAGATGTTATTCAAAACGAAGGTCTGGATTTTAAAGTCATGCTGGGCGCAGATGTCGCCGCAGAGATGAATAATCCAGGTTGCCCTTGGGGAGCGCAATTCAGCGAAGAAGAATTGCAAGCAAACCGCGAAGCCAACGAACAAGAGATTGAACGACTGATCGATCTTGCTAACGCTTACCCAGATACCGTTGGCTACGTGTCTGTCGGCAATGAGGCGAGCGTCGAGTGGACAGACCATTTGATTTCAGTAGAGAAGCTGGTTGAACACGTAAAGCGTGTGAAAGCTGAAATTTCACAGCCTGTCACTTTCTGCGAAAACTATGTTCCTTGGACATACAAACTGGATGAGCTAGTTGCAGAGTTGGATTTTATCTCCCTGCACACTTATCCGGTTTGGGAATACAAAACCATCGATGATGCGCTGGGATACACAAAGGATAACTACTTTGCTGTTGCAAACCGCTACCCTGACAAGCCAGTGATCATCACAGAAGCAGGTTGGGCGACTGCCTCTAATGGCCGTGGTATAGAGGCATGGAATGCATCTGAGGAAATTCAAGCCGCTTACTATGAGCAATTATTGGATTGGACACGAAGCGAAAAGATCCTGACTTTCGTGTTTGAAGCTTTCGATGAACCATGGAAAGGCGATGCACACCCTGAAGAGCCTGAAAAGCATTGGGGTTTGTTCAAAGAAGACCGCACGCCTAAGTTGGTCATGCAAGGGCTGTTTGGCTAAATACACGGCTTACAGCTGCAACTAAGCGACATATTAAAATGGGCAGATTATTCTGCCCATTATTTTTGCGCCTATTTGTTGCGACTATCAATGCGTGTAATTCGGCCTGGCTTTTAAACCTGCGCAAAGGACATCGACACTATAGAGAATCCAGTTCTGCTCTTTCGTCTCTGCATTCCCAAGAACCCATTTCAAACTCTCGACAAATCCACGGGCGATTTTCATAAATCGTGCACATATATGTCTCGCGGTCTAATGCTGAACACCAGCCATCATCCAAGCGCAACATCGTTTCACCCCCCCATTTATCGAAAGCAATATGCTCTTCAGGAACGCCCGTGTCAGTGATGATCATGACCTCCAAGCGACAGCAACAAGCTCGACAGTTTGAACAGGAAACTTCGGGGGGATTAACGTTCTTAATTGGTATAGTCGTGGACATGGACATGGACATCTTCGTACAACTCAATTACGGCATAATACTCCAAAATCGAGCCCATTTTTCGAAATTCGTGGTTCAGCAGCACTAGTAACAATAAGTGCATGAAAAAAATGATTATTTAGTCAGTGCAAGTAACCTCATTCTACTTTCAGCATCTAATTTCTCGATTGCATAGCGAATGGTTGGCCTTGTTATTTTGGCAAAATTGTTCTCGATATATGTGATGACATCATCTTTATGGTGCATAGATGTCACCTTAAGCAACCATCCAACGCTTTTTTGAACAAAAACATCGTCATCGCTAAGTAACAGATCACACTGCTGAAAGATAAGATCTTTATCTAAGCAGTAAACAGACTTACCCACCTTCCGCTTAACAAACTTCACCCAAGCCACATTACTTGCACGTCTACACCAAGATACGTTCGAATGCGCCCAACGCTGTGTTGTCACAATCAAATGCGGCCGAGCTAGCATGAACTGGTAAAGCGTTTTAATGCACAGATCATCGACGTGAGACCAGTTTGAGGCGTAGTTTTCTAGCCAAAATTCAAAACGTAATATCAGATCGTCGTCATAATTTTTCTTGACGAATTTGTTGATCAACCCAAAAGCCACTAACACGTCTTCACTGTACTCTGCGTTTTCTAACAAATACTCAGTAACACACAGTACTTCCGCCGCACTCAACGCCTTATGCTCAACGTGAAAATCATCAATAACACGCTTTATGTCTGATGCAGACGCCCCGATGCAATGAATTCCTTCGGGGAAATAGCGGCGACTTGATTCCGCTTTTTCAGGCGAACTTAAGCATTTGAGCGCACTCTTTAATTCTTCTACATATGACAGATACGGATTCTTCATTTCTTAAAGGCAAACCATCAAATTAATTCCTAGCAGTAGGCAACATTTTCAGGCTAACGAATGGTCAATACTCAGAGCCTTTCCGCCCATCTGCCATTGTTATCTCTGCTGCAATTCTCTTCCGTATCATATGCGATAAAGTTAGTGCCAACATTGATACCAGCACCAGTCAGACTCTTTTGAATCAGAGCATTAAAGCGTTGAAAATGGTTGCTCTGCTCAAAATCATTTAGGCTACTGTTTGTATCGAATACACAGACCACCTTCAGGCTTTTAGGGAAATTTGAGTAATCCACCAAATGCGTTAACCACTGAAACCCCGCCAATTCTTGAAGTGCGGTGTCACACACACGGTAGATTTCAAGGTAGTTGACCAGATTTTCTAATTAAGCGGCTCTTTTTTGACCGCCATGTTCGTTATTGTCTGTGCTTTTGGGGTTGAGTGTTACCGAACCAACGGGTGACCAGTCGCGAGTCTCCCTTGCCCAACGTTCAGGATGCTTGGCTTTCGCCTGCTGATACACGGCATGCCGCTTCGCCAGCACTGTTGTATCTAAGTTTCTGTGTCTTTCTGCTGGAGTGACGAACTTAATCGCACTGTGGTGATGCTCGTTGTTGTACCAGTTTACAAAATTCAGCATCCATTCACGTGCCTCTGCCAGCGTTTCGAAGCCATGCTCCGGATAGTTAGGCCGGTACTTGGCTGTACGGAACAATGACTCTGAATAGGCATTGTCATTACTAACGCCCGGACGATTGAAGGATGTTCGGATGCCCATTTCATCAAGCTTTGCACGCAAGGTGAGTGACCTCATTGGGGCCCCGTTGTCAGAATGTAAATAATGAGGCTTCACGAAGCAGCGTTCACTGAAGGTGGCTCGCTCAATCAGCTGAGAAGCAAGGGTTCCGCATTCGCAGTCATGGACTTCCCAACCCACAATTTTGCGACTGTAGATATCAATGACCATATAAAGATACCAGTACAGACCACGAACCTTCGCGGGCAGATAACTGATATCCCAAGTCCAGATCTCATTGGGCTTTGTCGCCACATGAGAAGCGGGCTCCGTCGTAGGCTGTGGCGGTTTCGCCCGTCCTCGATGGTGCAGTTGGTCGTTAGCTTTCAGCACACGATATATGCTTGACTCACTGGCCATATATTCTCCCTGATCGGCCAGTTTCGGCACGATTTGACTGGGCGGTAAATTGGCATAGTCAGCCTCATTGCAGACATTCAGAATATGTTGGCGCTCTTGCTCTGACAGCTTGTTTTTCGGCTCTGGTCTGATAGCCAGAGGACGAAGATCGGGCAACACATGACCCTGTGACGTACGCCAGCGGCGCAACGTTCGCTGTGGAACTTGCATGAGGTCTGCAGCCTTGTACTGAGGCGCGCCATTAGCAACCGCTTCATCAAAAAGCGCCAGCAATGTCTCGCGCATATCGAGAGGAGTCAGTCCTCCTCGCTGTCGCTCCCGTACAAGGCCTTGAGCTTTTTTGACAGCACCAATAGCGCCGCCGTTTCTGCCAGGGCTTTGTCTTTACGATGCAGCTCTGCTTCCAATTTTCGGATACGCTTTTTATCCGCTCTACGCTCTGTCTGCTCTGCTTTCTTAGATTGCTCTGCTTGACCCGCACCGCTGATACAAGCGAGTTTCCACGCTTTAACTTGTTCAGGGTACAAACCTTTCTGGCGACAATACTGGCTAAGCTCAGTTTCTGACAAACTGGCGGTTTCGATGACGGTGGCGAACTTGGCTTCAGCTGACCAATGTTCAGAATTTTTTTGATTACCTGGCACAGGTTTACCTTCGGAGCGGAGTTTATTACGCCAATTGTATAACGTTGCTTCGCTGATGTGATCCTCCGCAGCAACTTCTGGAATGGTTTTGTTATGCGGTGGCAGTAGCTTCTTCAAGATGGCAGCTTTTCTTTCTTCGGAATATCTCGGCATAGTGTCCTTCGTTAGCCCTCCATTGCTGGATTTTTGGGCGTTCTAAGATCTGGACAACTATCCTGACACCGGGGGCACATTGGTCAGCACTTCCCTAATCTGATTATCTAATTTTTTGTCGGTTTTACGCATATCTACATCATGACCTTACGCAATTGAAAGAGTTATACCTAAGCAACGTCAACCTGCTTGCTCAGCGAGAGGTTGTTTGGGTATAACACCTCATGATTTTATCTATTTCACCTACCCGGCACTCGTCATTCAGAGGGGTTGGAACAGCTTCTTGATGAAGATGATCCCAGACCAAATTGCGAACAAAACCCGCAGCCAGAAAGCAATGCGCAAGATTGCGATTGTGGACGCAATTGATAGCCTTAACCCTCAACGCATCTTCAGGTATTAGCTTGACTCTTTTCTTCGCAAACAAACGAAACTCACCCAAATGACAACGATATCAAACAGGACAACTTTAACACGAAAACAAGCAATCATCTGTGCGCTGAGAGTAACAAGATAACCTCAAAGTGCACCATTCAGCGTCGTTCATCTCGCTCAAAACTTAGTAACGCGATGCATCCGTTAATTGTGTTGTCATCCATTGTGAGTACAACGAAACGACAGTGTCTATATCCTTCGTGGTATAAAATCTTTTTTCAACATCATCTAATACACATTCCAATTCGTTTGCTCGACACAGATGTAGCGTCCAGAAGTAGGCGAATTTTCTCACATGAGGTTCAATGACATTTTCCACTGATAAATTAGATACCGTATATTCATTTTTCGATTCTTCAAACTTTATATCGGTGGCTTTCTCATAATAATCAAAACGATTTTTGAAATTCCCCTGATAGTAAAATTCAACCCTTTGACTGAGAGACATACCCCCGTCTATCGGTTGGTGAAAAACGCCATATCCATCAACATCACCATATAAATCAGACCCACTAGAATAGCCATGAAAGTATTGTTGCAACGAATCGAAATGAGGTCTCGTTTTGAGGCCATATTCTGATAAGACACTACCAATATCACCAACCCAACTAATTGAATCTGCGACAGAAATACCACTTAAATCATCAATACCTGTATCAATTGATGGATATGATAATGCGTTAATTAGTGCCCATACATGCGTGACATCAATAGCGTTGCCGTGGGATCCTGAAAACAATGTTCCCTTTCTTCAAGATGCTGATCACAGAAGGCGAAACCCCCTTATCAACTGATGCTGGTTCTATGTCAATGGAACCAATGAGTAGAAGGTCCCATAACTTACTGTTGTAATGTGTTTTTCTCAGCCGTGCAGCAGTTACTTTCCAATCGTCATCAGGATAAGCACTTTCAACCGCCTTAATGAGATCAATAACCTCTTCAAGTGATTTAGTTTCAGGAGCACTCATAAGGTGTGCTTTGCTATCGCTAGGCATCCCCCAAACTCTATCTATTGCGTTATGATTATGCGTGTTACTCCCTTTAACTTGACTCTGAATTTTCTCATCAGCATTAACACTTGTTACTACTAGATATATCAATGTAATGATGACTCGTCTTGTTAACACACGAACCGTGCTTCTATTTGTCATCACCATTATTTACTCCTTGAGTTTTTACGCTAATAGATTTAACGCATCTATGTACAAACAATGACTGTCACAATACTTCAATCATGGGTGTCATGCTGCCTACCGAAATCGTATTCAATGGCACACTTAAAACTTGACGTTACGTGCTACTTTTGTAAGCGAATATACCGCAAAATTGCACGCTGGAAGCAAATAGAATGCCACCGTACTTAACCTCTTCCGATACAGATGGAATCGTTTTGTTAATGCGTTTTCTAACAGACTCAACCGTAGCGTATTGGTCGCCGTCTTCAAGGCGAATATCATCCAATAGTGCTTGAACACTCTTTGTCGTCATGGTGCGGCCCACTCTAACGAAAATCCAACAGTAGACGATAACTTAAAGATAGCTAAAAGGCTGACACTCACGCTGGACCTAAGCATTGGTAACATGCCCTGAACGCTTTGACATACTCACTTTTCTAAAGACAGCACAACTTGCAGGACGACGGTTTCGGGTTGCTCTTCAAAAACTGTCCGAAGTGATTTGTTTACTTGCTCTTCAAGCGATGAAATGGTTTGGCTACCAACATCTGAAGCACTGACATTCACGGTGACTTGTTGAAGCACGTCATTGCGAATATTCCAACCGACCTGAGCCTTCCAGCCATAATTGCTTTGTATAAGACGCTCTAGCTGGGCCTGCTTTTGTGACATTTCTTGTACATGCTTCGCAAGATCGCATCCAGATAAAGCCAATATGAGCATTAGAACCATTGAAGTTTTCTTCATGTGAAATCCTTTTGAACACAACGTCGCTTTAGGGGCGAAAAATGCTAGCTCCATTCTGAAAAGCCACTTTAAACGCCAAAGGTTGAAATGAAAAATTGCGGGGGTGACACCGTTCATCTTGAAAACATGGTCATGAGCATGGTTGATTTGACTGACTTATACCTAACTCTTGCTGTTTACGCTTACTTAGACCGCTAGCAACAATCCGGTAAGATTCTGATAGGTAGTACTTCAAATCGTCGTCTAGCTCACCAGATATTTCTGTCTGCTGTATCCACTTCATGCCCCGGCTAGCAAAATAAGGCGCAGGTCGATACCCATCGTAATGACTCAGAAATTCGTAGTTCAAGTTTGATGTTTTAAAGGTGAACGCTGCTTGAGAGTTGCCACTCCAACCACCGACAGCGAATACTTTATCACCCACCTTCCATACATCCGAATTACCCCATTGAACAACATGACTCGTCCCTGCGAATGAGCCACAAAAATGGTTGAATTCATCATAGTTCATTCCAACTTCCCTCTATAAGCACATAACTTTGTTTTATCGCGACCTTAAAGACACCGTTAAGCATACTTTGATACTCATTGGTCCATGCCCGCCAGTTTAACCCGCTGGCTTAACTGGAAAGTGAACAACCAAGTTGCTGACACCTAGTCTGGCCCTGCCACATGAATGGCAGGCGACGGTGAGACCGCAGTAAGAGACCCTCTATATGTGTTTGCCGTAAGCAACGACTTAATGGCTCAAATAACAACGCAAAGTAGATGACTTTGTTGTTCGAAAGCAGTGACTGCTTACGCAGTCATAAAGACAGCTATGCCTCTTGACCGGAGAGGGGCTCATATGTGTTAGGTGTAATCACTCAGACTCCCAAGGTGAACAAATGTCAATTAGGCAACCATTTGGGTCTTTTACCAGAAAGCGGCGTTGCCCGTAAAATTCATTGCGAGGTTCTTGCAAAATAGGTAACCCCATAGTTAATGCATTCTGGTAAGTGGCATCAACATCCTTTACTACGAAAGTGACGTACATACCGGTTGGGGGTTTTTGATAATCTCTGGGTACAAGATCGTGATTCCTCTGAATAATTCCATATTCAATTTCCGAATCTTCTGGCGAGCAAAGTTGCACATACCAATCGCTGTCGTACTTCACATTGAAGCCAAGTAGCTCAACATAAAATTCTTTGCTTATTTGTAAATCGTCAGAGCATATATTTGTCAGTATTCTCATAACTATCCTTTGACAGCTAACGTTGTGATCTAGCGAATCCCCTCATAATTCCTTTTCTAAACAATGAGAAAGACGCGCATCGACCCTTTTGATCTAATGAATTTCGCCAAAACCACATTCCAATAAAAGGAATGAACAATGCGCGATATTCAAATTCTACAAGATACTCTACAAAATCAGTGTCCCACTATTCATAAAAAACGACTTCACTCTCTGATACTTGCGAGTCGACCGATTGCTTGGTAATGCCATAAAGAACTCTATCCCAATGCAAACAACAAACCCGCCTATCTGGCACTTGCCAACTTGCACGCCGCTCTCCACTGGCTTGTCATGCTCATCATGTTAAACAGGCACCGAAAGGACGGACAGCGCAACGTCATACCCGTACCAGCAAGAAGCATAGGCGTCTCGTCTGTTTGCCAAAAGCGCAAACGCGCCGTGGCTGCTGGTGACTAATATCCCCAATGACACGCTAAACGCGATTCAGATAACACGCTTATATGCAAAGAGAATGCAGATAGAGGAAGCGTTCCGCGACTTAAAAAGTCCCGCATATGGACTGACTCTACGGCACAACCGAACGCGTTGTATCAAGCGTCAACATCTTGTTATTGATTGCGCTGCTGACAGAGGTACTGATGTGGTGGAAAGGTCTCATTGCAACAAAAGCTAAATGACGATACGACTTTCAAGCTAATACCATCAAATCGGCGTGTTCTTTCTATTCCACGCTTGGGGTGAGAGGTGCGAAACCACCGACAATATTGCATCAATGAGCAGCAATACCAATGTTCTATGCACGAATATCAGGGTTGGAATAATTATGAGGGGATCTTTCAGCGCCTGCGTAACATGTTTACTACCATGTAAATCAAGCTGAATTTTACGGCCACAAACAGCGAAATAAAGACAAACCTACAATGCCGGATGTCGTTCATCGTGTTGATGCATTTGTTAGATTCACTCTTACGTCTAAGTGAATACCTGACCGACTGTTTTCATTGGAATGAACATTCTTACACGACCATTGATTTCACAAAGAACTTCGAAGCCATATTTTGCATAAAATGACTCAGCTTGTTCAGTTAGACAATCAACAACAATCGCATAAGCTCTCATGTGAGAGTTAATTTCCCACAGGTATTCGAGAGCTTTGATTAAACTAACCTTACCTAGCCCACTTCCATGAAACTCTTTATGAACTGCGAGTTGAGCTAAAAGGAAAACAGGAATTGGATAGCGTGGTAATTTTTTAGCTATCGCTTGTGGCAACGTATCACGGCCAATTGAACTTGGCGCAATACTATAAAACGAGCAAATTGGATATTTTTGATTTGGTAATTGCACTGATGCAGGTAAAACCATGGTTCGGCTAATACCTGCTTGCATATGTTTAGCTGCTTGAGTTTGGATAAAATCGTTTAGCTCTTTTTCGCCACAGTCAAATGATGCTCTATCGTGCTGTGATTTATCCAATTCCTTAAAATTCTTAGAATAACTCACTTAAACTCACCACTTTTAGTAAATGTGGCAGCCTCAATCAATGCGTTATTCGGAGCCTTAGCCTCGTCACAAGCAATCATGAATTGGTCAAATACGTTTGCTTCAACAGTGATGCCTTCATGTTCAGAAATCACCTGAGTTGCATCTTCGTCCATTAGACGAACAACATATTCAGTTAAGCTTTTTAAACCAAGTAAAGCTGATGCTTTCTCAGCCTTAGCTTTGATTTCTTCATCCAAACGGATATCAAGTCTTGCAGTAGCCATAAAACCTCCAATCGTACGGAGTAATTCCGTAACCAGACCGAGTATAAGATTTATACAACCAAAGTGCAATTTGTACGGAACCAATACGGATTTAATTTTAAGCTGTGTGAATATAACGTTGCGATAACGGGTGCTTACAAAATCACCAAAACTGCTTTAATCCTTTGTATTCAGATACTTTGAAAAGCTTCCGTAGTAACAAGCATCTGTCTACTTCCCCTATGCTGAGACAGTCTAAACTGGAGTTTTCTGCCACAGAAAAAGCAGGAGAGCACCATGAAGAAGTCACGGTTTACTGAATCACAGATTGTCACGATCCTCAAAGAAGCCGACGCAGGCATGAAAGTTGACGATATTTGCCGTCAACATGGCATCAGTAGCGCAACTTATTACAATTGGAAAGCCAAGTATGGTGGGCTTGATGCGTCTGAACTGAAGCGTATCAAGGAACTAGAGGCAGAAAATGCCAAGCTCAAAAAAATGTTTGCCGACGTCAGTTTGGAAAACCATGCCATGAAGGAGCTGTTCGCAAAAAAGGGTTGGTAGTGTGTGAGAAACGAGATTGTACACGCACGTTAGTTGCCGCTGGTCTGAGTGTTCTTCGTGCATGCCGGCTCACGGCACTGGGGCGCGCGAGTTACTTGTAGTGGTCAACTCATTCCGGACAGTAAATTAGGCTGATTTTCAGCTTTCGCAGGTGGAAGACCACCGTTATAACTATGCGGTCTCTTCCAGTTGTAATAGCTCATCAGGTAATGGCTGATATCTTTGGATGCCTCAGCAAAAGATGCATAGCCTGTTGCTGGTATCCATTCAGATTTTAGACTTCTAAATAGCCTTTCCATTGGAGCGTTGTCCCAGCAGTTGCCACGGCGACTCATGCTTTGTGTCATCCGATACCGCCACAGGTGTTGTCGAAACTGGCGACTGCTGTATTGGGAGCCTTGATCCGAATGGAACATCACGCCACTTGGTTTTCCTCGTTGCTCATACGCCATCGACAACGCTTTTGTCACCAATGCCGCATCAGGACTGTCAGACATGGCCCAACCGACAACCCGTCTGCGATACAGATCAATGACAACGGCAAGATAGCACCAACGATGACCCGCCCATATATAGGTAATATCGCCGCACCATACTTGATTTGGGGCGTCGACAGTGAACTGACGATCAAGCTGATTGGGAATATCAGGCCGTTCAACCGTAGCTTGCTTATAGTTATGTGAACCGGGTTGCTTGCTGATGAGTTGTGCCTCTTTCATCAATCGGCGAACCTTGAATCGTCCAATCTTATGTCCGATTTCACACATCATGCCGACCAGAGTGCGACTACCCGCAGAGCTTCTGCTCAGCGTAAACAGTCGGTTGATCTCGCTACGAAGATGCAAACGTTCAGCATCAATATCATGGCGTCGTTGGCAGTGCTCATAGTAAGTCGACGTGGCGATATCGAACACAGTACAGACCAATTCTACCGGTTCTTGCTCTCTCAATTGGTCTATCAGCGCGTACGTTCGAGTTCGTCCGACATCAAGAGAGCAGTAGCCTTTTTTAGAATAGATTTTTCTCGTTCAAGTCGATGGATCCTTGCCTCTAACTCTTGGATTTTCTGCTGCTCTGGCGTTAAGGCTTTGGAAACTGGCGTACTACCGCCGCGCTCTTGTTCAAGTTGTGTGACCCAGCGTCTGAGTCCCGTTTCACCGACGTTTAATGAGCGGCTAGCCTCAGCAATTGAATACCCTTGGTCAAGTACCAAACAGGCTGCTTCTAGTTTAAATTCAGCGGAGAATGAACGACGTTGTCTTGTCATGGAACACCTCTTTCTTTAGTGGTGACTTTACCACCTTAAATGGTGTCCGGGATCATTAAACCACTACAATACTTGTTGAGGAACGAAACAAAGCCAACTGTTTTTGTTCCGTTTAAAGTGCTTGTTAGCTGAAAAACTCCGCAGGATACGAGTCATTTTCAGCATAAAAAATTAAACTATGACAAGCTTCACTATTAGTTGGAAGACAACCTTTGTGATTAGTTGCCCAATCCTCAATGAACTCTTTAACCAGAAAAACTTCTAAAAAGTAATACTTTCCAGGGCAACGAGATTCACAAACTTCAGCTGTTGGTAATTGAAGTTCCTCATCAGTCATTTCAAAAACCACTGCTTGAGAAACAGGATCAAATTTACCGCCAATTTTCTCAACAAAAATTGTGTCTTCATCATCAAATGAATTAATTGATGCAATAACTTCGACTAACTCCATAATACCCTTTGCAGCTAACGTCGCGATAACAGGCGCATATCAAACCGCCCAATATCGCTTAAACCGTTGTATTCACGATGTTTTGAAAAACACCGAACCGAAATTGCGTCCTGTTGATAGCCTTGTTAGCGCAAGATTCGATTGTTCGCGGCTTGCCGCCAACCACCCTTTTGAACAAAAAGAATGACTTAAACACAAACCAAATCACTTGAGTGAACCACCAAGAAAAAGCCCTTTGATTTGAATTCTGCGCTTCAACCGATAAAACAAACACTTTAACCAACAGACGATTTGAAATCTAAAGTCAGACCCATTTAAACCACCTGCTATAAAAAGCAGGTTTAGCTACCAAACTTTGTACCAAGTACATCAAGAAAGAACAGGCAGCTAACGTCGTTTTAAGGGGCGAAAAACATTAGCTTCACGTACAAAAGCCACCATAAACGCCATAAGTTGATATAAAAAAATTTGCGGGAATGTTTTGCGTCCGCCTTGAAAACCTTTGTTATAAAGCTGCCACCCAATCTGTTTGAATAGCCGAACCTCGCCTTCTTCCTTTGCAAGCAGCCCTTGGGATGCTTGGTCTTTTCTGGCCATTGATGGCTTGTTTGCAACACTTTCAATGGTGAGCGGCGATCAAAAACCAAACCGCTTTTTTGTTGAGAAAACCACTGTGGTTTGGCGCTAAAAGTCGCTGCTTACATGTAAGCAAAATTACAGCGTATAACGTCGTTTTAAGGGGCGTAAAACATTAGCTTCACGCAAGAAAGCCACCATAAACGCCATAAGTTGATATAACAAAATTTGCGGGAATGTTTTGCGTCCGCCTTGAAAACCTTTGTTATAAAGCTGCCACCCAAGCTGTTTGACTAGCTACACCTCGCCTTTTTCCTTTGCAAGCAGCCCTTGGGATGCTTGGTCTTTTCTGGTCATTGATGGCTTGTTTGCAACACTTTCAATGGTGAGCGGCGATCCAAAACTAAACCGCTTTTTTGTTGAGAAAACTACTGTGGTTTGGCGCTCAAAGTCGCTGCTTACATGTAAGTAAAATTACAGCGTATAACGTCAGCATAACGGGCGTTTATTAGCACAAATTGATTGAAACGGCTAAATCACCGTTTTTGAAAAATGCGCCACGAGTAAACGTCCCGTTCATGCTCTTGTTATGTAATGATTTTTCGCCCACGATCGAGCACCCAGCAACGCTCATTTCTTGTGTAACCAAGCTGCTCGTAATATTCATTGGCTGTTGGTGCGGCGATTAGGAACAGTTTGCAAGTAGACTGTATTTGCTCTTGCGTTTGAATCTGTAACTGCTTCCCAATACCTAACCTTTGATATTTTTCATCAACCGCTAGATCTGATAAATAGCAACAATAATGGAAATCTGTAACTGAACGGGCAACACCTACCAGCTTACTACTATCCCAAGCAGTGACGATGAGATTGCTATTATCCAGCATCCCTCTAATACAGTTGGTATTTTCTACTGGGCGACGTTCTCCAAGAGTCGTTCGCTTAAGCAGGTCAATAAATAGTTCAGCAGAAATTTGCTGATTAACCTTATACTCAATCTTCAGTGTGACCTCCTTGTCATATAACGTCGTTTTAAGCGGCGAAAAACATTAGCTTCACGCAAAAAAGCCACCGTAAACGCCATAAATTGATATAACAAAATTTGCGGGAATGTTTTGCGTCCGCCTTGAAAACCTTTGTTATAAAGCTGCCACCCAATCTGTTTGAATAGCCGAACCTCGCCTTCTTCCTTTGCAAGCAGCCCTTGGGATGCTTGGTCTTTTCTGGCCATTGATGGCTTGTTTGCAACACTTTCAATGGTGAGCAGCGATCCCAAAACCAAACCGCTTTTTTGTTGAGAAAACCACTGTGGTCTGGCGCTCAAAGTCGCTGCTTACATGTAAGTAAAATTACAGCGTATAACGTCGTTTTAAGCGGCGAAAAACATTAGCTTCATGCAAGAAAGCCACCGTAAACGCCATAAGTTGATATAACAAAATTTGCGGAGATGTTTTGCGTCCGCCTTGAAAACCTTTGTTATAAAGCTGCCACCCAATCTGTTTGAATAGCCGAACCTCGCCTTTTGCCTTTGCAAGCAGCCCTTGGGATGCTTGGTCTTTTCTGGCCATTGATGGCTTGTTTGCAACACTTTCAATGGTGAGCGGCGATCCAAAACCAAACCGCTTTTTTGTTGAGAAAACCACTGTGGTTTGGCGCTCAAAGTCGCTGCTTACGTGTAAGTAAAATTGCAGCGTATAACGCCCACTTAAGCGGACAAAAATTGTTGGCTATACTTGTTGAGGAACGAAACAAAGCCAACTGTTTTTGTTCCGTTTAAAGTGCTTGTTATGCTGACATTTCGGGGATATCAAACAAAAAATCTGTAGCCCCAATGTCATACCCCATTTGATTTAATAACGTTGAAACTTGGCCTCTATGATGAGTTTGATGGTTAAATAAATGGCTAACCAATTCGCCAAAGTTACGCGAACTTTTAATGCCTGCTGTATTTGAATACTCTAGGTTACGATTAAAGTCAGACACATCTATATCTATATTTAGCCAATTTATTACAGCTGAATCCACCACTTTCCTAGCTTCTTTATATAACTGTAAATCTGGGTATAAAACATCACTTAGACTATGGGGCTTAGGTAATTCGGTGACACATTTAAGTGATATGTAACTTTCAGAGTGAAGACTAAAACGAGATAACCAGATAATATCACCGACAAGAATATGATTTAACGTACCAATGATAGATTTGAAATACGCACCTTTATTTTCAGTTAAATCTATGGGATTTAGACTTTCAACAACGCTTAATATTTGATTGTTCATTCTGTCATTATACTTAGCCATCATTTGAAAGTGATTCTCAACGTACATATTTACTCCAATCGTTTGTTCAGCATAACGTCGTTTTAAGCGGCGTAAAACATTAGCTTCACGCAAAAAAGCCACCGTAAACGCCATAAATTGATATAACAAAATTTGCGGGAATGTTTTGCGTCCGCCTTGAAAACCTTTGTTATAAAGCTGCCACCCAATCTGTTTGAATAGCCGAACCTCGCCTTCTTACTTTGCAAGCAGCCCTTGGGATGCTTGGTCTTTTCTGGTCATTGATGGCTTGTTTGCAACACTTTCAATGGTGAGCGGCGATCCAAAACCAAACCGCTTTTTTGTTGAGAAAACCACTGTGGTTTGGTGCTCAAAGTCGCTGCTTACATGTAAGCAAAATTACAGCGTATAACGTCGCGATAACAGGCGCATATCAAACCGCCCAATACCACTTAAACCATTGTATTCACGATATTTTGAAAAACACCGAACCGAAATTGCGTCCTGTTGATAGCCTTGTTAGCGCAAGACTCGATTGTGCGCGGCTTGCCGCCAACCACCCTTTTGAACAAGAAAAATGACTTAAACACAAAGCAAATGACTTAAGCGAACCACCAAGAAAAAGCCCTTTGATTTGAATTCTGCGCTTCAACCGATAAAACAAACACTTTAACCAACAGACGATTTGAAATGTAAAGTCAGACTCATTTAAACCACCTGCTATGAAAAGCCGGTTTAGCTACCAAATTTCGTACCAAGTACATCAAGAAAGAACAGGCAGCTAACGCCTGCATAACACGTTTGCTACGATACAGACCTAGCTGAATTTTACTGCCTTAATCACTGAAACTAAAGGCAAACTGACAACGCCGAGTGTAGCAAATCGTGTTGATGCATTTGTTATATGCGTTCTAAAATTGATTAAAAACAGCTTCTATTTTGTTGCAATCTAAATCCAGAACATAGGCTGCATAATAACCTTCACCATATTCAGGTCTTAAATTAGGCTTACCAGAACAAGTAGCTCCATTTTCAATTGCTACCTTATAGAAATTATCGACGGCTTCAGTATTTGAGGCATTAAAGGCGACATGAGAGCCATTACCATTAGTCGGACTATTTTCACAAGGACAACCAATCCAAAATTCAAAGCTATCACCATAAGCTGCTGCAATTCCATCAATATAATGGGAGCGTTTTATTGATAGCGTTTCAAATACCGCATCATAAAATGCCACTGCCGCTACTACGTCTTTTGTACCAATAGAAATATGATTAATGATCACGTCAATCTCCTTATTAATTTTTAATCCTTTCAAGCATATAACATTTTAATAGACATCAAAGTGGTGCATTTAAACACCCCAACATGTCCCATAATAACGGATGCCCACTTTTTCTTAGTGAGCAACATATTGTTTTCAAAAACCTTATCGCGCACATCTCAAAGTTCGCAAGAGGAAACACCCCAATACGGCGTCGGTGAATATTATGCACCGTCATTAGCTAAACTGGATGCATTCACAGTATCCAAAAGGCAGTAAAACAACAATGACGTCCCCCTTTCTTCAAATGATAAGCGAGAAAATGTATGTTCAACGCTACGCGAAGCGGACCATACAAGCGTACCTTCATTGGATCTCAACTTACATCCGGTTTCATCAAATGCGTCACCCTTCAACAATGGGCGATAAAGAAGTCGAAGAGTTCCTCAATGATCTCGTTAACATAAAAGATGTTGCGGCAAACACCCAAGCACTGGCACTAAACGCCTTGGTCTTTCTTTACAAAGACATCCTTGATAGTCCGCTATCTCTTAAGCTGAATTTCGTATCAAGCCAAAAAAAGCAAAAGCTTCCTGAAGTGCTCACCCAGAGTGAAATAAAAAGGTTCTTAGAATACTGCCCGACAAAGCATCATCTTGCCTGCTCGCTCATGTACGGCAGTGGGCTACGCCTAATGGAAACCGTACGTCTACGTGTTAAACATGTTGATTTTGATTTTCGCTGCATCAAGGTTATCGACGGCAAAGGCGGTAAAAACCGAGTAGTGACACTCGCCCCCGAGCTATTCAATGCCCTTCGAGCCCAAATTCAACAAGTCGATTATGTGTTGAACCTAGATAATAACAATCCGCGTTTCTCCGGCGTATGGATGCCACACAGGCTTCGAGAAAAATACCAAACCCAATCCCGAGCATTGCCATGGCAATACCTGTTCCCGTCCCAAAATCTCAGCGAAGACCCTGAAAGTGGTCTCGTTCGCCGCCATCACATTGACGAAAAGCAGGTGCAACGAGCCGTACGAACAACCACAAAATTGGCCGACATACAAAAGCACGTCACGCCACACACGTTAAGGCATTCATTCGCGACGCACTTACTGCAATCAGGGGCAGATATTCGCACTGTCCAAGCCCAACTAGGTCATTCTGATGTGCGAACCACACAAATCTATACGCATATTCTACAGAACGGTGCGCAGGGTGTGACCAGCCCACTCTCTCGTATATAGCCCTATATTTTGCCACGCTACCGCCCCTGAATAGACCTTCAGTAATGGGTAGTTAGACAATGTAATAATGTTATCGCCATGTGAGTAAGAATGGAGCACAGGGAAGTATTTTTGCAGGGGAGGTCTTAAATATGAGGCACACTGTTAAATGTTGACTCAGTAAGCCTTTGCATTGACAGGTAATGATTATAGAAAGAAGCCGCAACACTCGCTGCGGCTTTGACACTAAATATTGATGGCGTTAACCGTCCATTTCGGCGATTTTTACTTTCCATGTATCCGGGCCAATTTGGTGCGCGTTGTCTCCGCGCGAATCAACCGCCACGGTCACTGGCATGTCTTCCACGTCAAACTCGTAAATGGCTTCCATTCCCAAGTCTTCAAACGCGACTACGCGCGCTTTTTTGATTGCCTTAGCAACCAAATAAGCCGCACCACCAACTGCCATCAAATACACCGCTTTATGCTGCTTGATAGATTCAACCGTCGCGGGGCCGCGCTCGGCTTTACCGATCATGCCCATTAGGCCAGTGTCACCTAGCATCATCTCGGTGAACTTATCCATGCGCGTTGAGGTTGTTGGGCCTGCAGGGCCTACCGCTTCGTCGCCCACAGCATCAACAGGACCAACGTAATAGATGAAGCGACCGTTGAAGTCCACACCTTCTGGCAGGCCTTCACCGTTGTTCAACATTTCTTGAATACGTTTATGCGCGGCATCGCGACCGGTTAAGATCTTGCCAGACAGAAGCACAGTTTCGCCGGTTTTCCACTCTTGGATGTCATCTTTGGTGATATTGTCTAGGTTCACACGACGAACATTTTCGCCCACTTCCCACGTCACTTCTGGCCATTCTTCTAGCTTTGGTGGCACCAATTCCGCAGGGCCTGAGCCGTCAAGGGTGAAATGCACGTGGCGCGTTGCCGCACAGTTCGGTATCAAACAAACGGGTTTAGACGCCGCATGGGTCGGGGCGGTTTTGATCTTCACATCAACCACGGTGGTCAAGCCACCAAGGCCTTGTGCGCCAATACCGAGTCGATTTACACGGTCAAAAATATCTAAACGAAGTTCTTCTTCCGCATTTTGCGGGCCGCGATCGATAAGCTCTTGAATGTCGATGTGTTCCATCAACGATTCTTTCGCCATTACTGCCGCTTTCTCAGCCGTACCGCCAATGCCTATACCCAGCATACCCGGTGGACACCAACCCGCCCCCATGGTTGGCAGCGTTTTTTCTACCCACGCCGCTACATCGTCAGAAGGGTTCAGCATTACCATTTTGGTTTTGTTTTCTGAACCGCCGCCCTTGGCTGCAATTTGAATTTCTACCGTGTTACCTGGCACCATATTGATGTGCACAACCGCTGGCGTATTGTCTTTGGTATTAAGACGTTTACCTGCAGGGTCAGCAACCACAGACGCACGCAGAGGGTTATCGGAATTGTTGTAAGCGCGGCGTACACCTTCATCGACCATTTGCTGCACGGTCATGTCGCCTTCCCACTGAACATTCATACCAATGTTCACGAAACACGTTACGATGCCGGTGTCCTGACAAATAGGACGTTTTCCTTCAGCGGACATACGCGAGTTGATTAGAATTTGCGCGATGGCGTCTTTAGCTGCTTGGCTTTGCTCTTTGTTGTAGGCCTTTTCAAGGGCTTGAACAAAATCGATAGGGTGATAGTAAGAAATATACTGCAGGGCGTCAGCGACACTGTCGATAACGTCTTCCTTACGAATGACGGTCATAGTTGCCTCTTTCATTGTTATGATTCCTTGGCGCTGTCTGCTCGCTTATTGGTGCGGGCTAAACAGAGCTTCCAGTAAAGCGTTCTTATAGTCAAAGCGTAGGCCGCTTTTGGGGGAGCGACCTAACTGTATCTTTGTATGTGTCAAACACATGATAGACAGGCATCATGCCCGAAACCGTTCGTGTGTTTTGCTTTCCACGTTGTGCTAAATGCAAAAACTGCCTGTTGGCGGCTTGAGTATAAACCCCGCGAATATGATACTCTTACGACCCAATCAGCGCCAATTGACGCATCAATGCCGATCACAAAAACACGAAAATGACAGAATCCAGACGAACGCCTATCTCTTTGCAGTTTCTTGAGTACTCTCCGTCAGCGCTCACGTCCTTATTTTCTCGAATCGAACATTTGCCTTGGGCCATGCTGCTGCAATCTGCTGCGCAGTCACACCCCGACAATCGATTCGACATTCTCGTTGCCGATCCCATTGCCACTTTGTGCAACGAAAACGGCATTAACCTAATTCGCTATCGTGATGGACGAACATCTGCCAGCGAGACAGATCCGTTTGAAGAACTTCACGCACTGCAAACAGCACTGCTTCCGAAACTTGACCATATCGCCCCTTGGCCTTTCTTAGGCGGCGCGTTAGGGTATTTCAGTTACGATTTAGGGCGTCAGGTCGAAACACTGCCAGCATTGGCCATGCGGGACATCGATATCCCCGATCTAGCAATCGGCATTTATGATTGGGCGATCATTGCTGATCATCAGGAAAAGAAAATGGTTGTCATTCAGCCTGAAGGTGAGCAGCGTTTGGTTTGGCTGAATAAACAATGTGCGCCTGAGCAACAAGACTTTACGCTTGAAGGGCAATGGCAAGCGAACATGACGCCGCAAAGCTATACCGAGAAGTTCAATTGCGTACAGGCATACCTCACATCCGGGGACTGCTATCAAATTAACTTAGCACAACGTTTTGAAGCCTCTTATCTTGGCAGCGAATGGGAAGCGTATCAGCGTCTTGCCCACATTAATGGGGCGCCATTTTCTGGGTTTATGCGCATGGAAGACTGCACCATTCTTTCTGTGTCGCCAGAACGTTTCTTGCAACTGCATGACCAAGCCATCGAAACCAAACCGATTAAAGGCACACGTCCTCGAAGCGACGACCTAAAAGTAGATGCAGATAACATCCACTGCTTACAACATGCAGAGAAAGATCGCGCAGAAAACCTGATGATCGTCGACCTGCTTCGTAATGATATTGGCCGTGTTGCCTCGCCAGGTTCAGTAAATGTGCCTAAACTTTTTAATATTGAGACATTCCCAGCCGTTCACCACATGGTCAGTACAGTAACGGGAACGCTCTCGAAAGGAAAACATGCCACGGATTTGCTCCGCGCGTGCTTCCCTGGCGGTTCCATTACCGGCGCACCAAAGGTCAGAGCAATGGAAATCATTGAAGAACTCGAACCTCACCGTCGAAGCATTTATTGTGGCAGCATGGGATATATCAGCCGTTGCGGCACGATGGACACAAGCATCACGATTCGCACGCTTGTTTGCCATAAACAACGTATCTATGCATGGGCAGGCGGTGGCGTTGTTGCAGACAGTGAAGCCGCATCGGAATATCAAGAAACATTAGACAAACTCAGCAAAATCCTGCCGACCTTGTCTAAGTAAAATAGCTTTCGTCAGTATGGTCTTCCCATACGTAGCCTTCATACACAGTATTGGCAAACACAGTCTTAGCAAGCACCTAGGAAGTACGCATGGAAAATGCAGCAAGGATGAACAGCACAATCACGTTGAATCAATCTGCTATTTTGGCGCCTCAGACGCGCCAAAGCCCCATGCGCCCCCTTTCTCGAAACTGGCTGGTTCAACGCTTTAGCCTCAGCCCCAGCCACAATTACGACGAGCGCGTGATACAACGCGCTACCGACGCCATGAAACGCCAGGTAGGGAGTGAGTTACGCCCTGCAGCCGTGATGATTGCGCTGGCAGAGAGAAACGGTGAATTGCATGTCTTGCTAACCAAGCGCGCCACGCATTTGAAGCATCACCCCGGCCAAATTAGTTTCCCTGGCGGCAAAGTCGAAAATTCAGACCAAGACATCGTTGAAACGGCGATCAGAGAAATGGAAGAAGAGATCGGTGTCTGCACAAATCGCGATGATCTTCTCGGCTGTTTGGCGTCATTACCTACCGTCAGTGGGTATCTCGTCACACCGGTTATCGCTTTTGTTGATCCTTCTTACACCCCCGTCATCGATTCCAACGAAGTCGATACGCTCTTTGAAGTACCACTCGCTCAGTTTTTGAGACGAAAAGCCATTCGCAAGCAACCCTTCCTCGTTCGCGGGAATACCTACGATATCTATGCCATGAGTTACCAAGAACACCTGATTTGGGGGGTCACCGCACAAATCCTTCATGCGCTCAGTCGGCAACTTTCTCTAAACTAATTTTGATTTAATCAATTATTTTTAGTGTGTTTAAACATAGTTTTTAAACCATAAAAATTGACGAAGGGGTTAGATCAATTAAATTCGTTGCACGAATTATTATTGCTACAAAAAGTGATCTTCATCACTTTATCGTATGCAAAAATGTAAATAATACGCATCAGATTCAGATCCGTTCCGTATTATTTTGGTGACTAATTGATGAATACTCACTCCACCGTAACTTCCAGCGCAGACAAAATGAAGTGGTCAGCGCAAGACACAACTTGGATGCTATCGCTGTTCGGAACAGCTGTAGGTGCAGGTATCCTCTTTCTTCCAATCAATGCAGGCTTAAACGGATTCTGGCCGCTGGTTGCTCTAGCTGTTCTGGTAGGTCCTATGACTTATCTGGCTCACCGTGGTTTGGCACGTTTTGTACTGTCATCTAAAAAACCAGGTAGCGACATTACTGAAGTTGTTGAAGAGCACTTCGGCGCGACAGCGGGTAAACTCATCACTTTGCTATACTTTTTCGCGATTTACCCAATCGTTCTGATTTACGGCGTTGGTATTACCAACACCGTTGACTCTTTCATGGTTAACCAGCTAGGCATGGAATCACTTCCACGCGCTGTACTTTCAATTGTTCTTATCCTTGGCATGATGTCTGTCATGCTGGCGGGTGAGAAACTGATGTTGAAAGTGACTCAGTTCTTGGTTTACCCGCTAGTGACCATCCTACTGTTCATGTCTGTTTACCTTATCCCTGATTGGAACATGTCTGCACTGCAGCAAGTGCCTTCAGCCGGTGACTTCATGACCACCATCTGGATTTCTATTCCTGTATTGGTCTTCGCGTTTAACCACAGCCCTGCAATTTCTGCATTCTCTATGGCACAAACGCGCAACTACGGTGACGACGCAGAACGTAAAGCGAAACAAATCCTGATTCGCACGTCTGGTATGTTGCTTGGCTTCGTTATGTTGTTCGTGTTCTCTTGCGTACTAAGCCTAACGCCTGCTGACCTTGCAGAAGCAAAAGCTCAAAACTTGGCGGTTCTGTCTTACCTTGCGAACAAGCACGACAGCCCATTCATTTCTTACTTGGGTCCTGTTGTTGCGTTCGTTGCTATCGTCTCTTCTTTCTTCGGTCACTACATGGGTGCACGTGAAGGTCTGAACGGTCTCATCATCAAGCAACTGCGTTCACGCAACAAAACAGTTAACTTGAAGAAAATCGACATGTTCACCGTGACGTTCGTTATCATCACTAGCTGGATTGTAGCAACCATCAACCCAAGCATTCTGGGCATGATCGAGTCACTGGGTGGCCCAATCATCGCAACGATTCTGTTCATCATGCCGATGTACGCAATCAAGAAAGTACCCGCGATGCAAAAGTACGGTGGTAAGGCGAGCAACATCTTCGTCACCTTCATGGGTCTAGTAGCAATTTCAGCGATTATGTACAGTTTCGTATCGTAATAAATCGTGTAGAATAGCCACGAATTATAGAGCAGGATGCTTTTCACGCATCTTGCTCTTTTTGCTTTCTAAATCAGTAACCCCAGACTTCTCCTACGGTACTGATTTACGTCGCCTCCATGGATGGATAAACGAAAAACTAAATCCAAATGTTCGCTTTATGTAAAACGCGGGCATTGACTGAGGTATGACTAATGATCAGCGTTTTTGACATCTTCAAGATAGGTGTAGGCCCTTCAAGCTCTCACACTGTCGGCCCAATGAAAGCCGGCAAATCTTTCATCGACGATTTGCGTAGCAAAGAAATGCTCCGTGACACAACCAAAATCACCGTTGATGTCTATGGCTCACTCTCTCTTACAGGTAAAGGCCACCATACCGATGTCGCGATCATCATGGGTTTGGCGGGTAACACCCCTGAACATGTAGATATCGATAGCATTCCGGGCTTTATCGCACGTGTTGAAGAAACCGAACGTATGCCGGTTGGCATGCATTGCCATACGGTGGATTTCCCACGTAATGGTGGCATGAACTTCCACAACACCAATTTGCCATTGCACGAAAACGGCATGCAAATTCATGCGTGGAACGGCGAAGAGAAAATCTACACCAAAACGTATTACTCTATCGGCGGTGGTTTCATCGTTGATGAAGAAAACTTCGGCAAAGAAGACGCCAACAAAATCAAAGTCCCTTACGATTTCAACAGCGCTGAAGAACTGCTGAGTCATTGTAAAGAAACCGGATTGTCGATCAGTGCCGTTGTCATGGCTAACATGCACGCCATGCACTCTGAAGAAGAGATCCAAACCTATTTCGGTAACATTTGGCGCACCATGCGCGAGTGTTTAGATCGCGGCATGAGCAACGAAGGTGTTCTACCTGGCCCACTGCGCGTTCCACGTCGAGCTGCAGCGTTGCGTCAACAGCTTATCTCGTCTGAGAAATTCTCAAACGATCCGATGGCAGTGATCGACTGGGTAAACATGTTCGCGTTTGCGGTTAACGAAGAAAACGCAGCGGGCGGTCGCGTAGTCACAGCACCAACAAACGGCGCATGTGGCATCATCCCTGCGGTTTTGGCGTACTACGACAAGTTCATCCAGAACGTTGGCCCACGTGAATATATTCGCTACTTTGCAGTAACTGGCGCGATTGGTGGCCTTTACAAGCAAAACGCGTCTATTTCAGGTGCGGAAGTTGGTTGTCAGGGTGAAGTGGGTGTTGCTTGTTCTATGGCTGCAGCCGGTCTTGCTGAACTGATGGGCGGTAGCGCACAACAGGTGTGTATTGCTGCTGAAATCGGCATGGAACACAACCTTGGTCTAACGTGTGACCCTGTCGCTGGCCAAGTACAAGTGCCTTGTATCGAGCGCAACGGCATTGCTGCAATGAAAGCGATCAACTCAACGCGTATGGCGCTTCGCCGTTCGTCTGAGCCTCGTGTTTCTTTGGACAAGGTTATTGAGACCATGCTGGAAACCGGCAAAGACATGAACGCGAAATACCGCGAAACGTCTCAAGGCGGTCTAGCCATTAAAGTGATTTGCTAACACTCTCAGATCTGCCAACGCGCGTATTGCTAGGCTGAATGAAACAAGAAAACCGCCAATTTGGCGGTTTTCTTTTATTAATGGTAAACGTTTAATGTCTCTCGCTTTATATACCTGAGTGACCTCGATATACAGAATCACCCGCATGTTGAGGTTACTCGGGTATAAATCTACTATCACGCAATCGCGAGCAGCCCCTCTTCTCTCACCACATGTTTCTCAGCCGCATCAATCGCTCGGTATAAACGCATTTTCGTTGCGCTTAACCCCAGCCCCAATACATTGCTGATCTCTTCCAACGACAAGTCATGCTCAAACCGGAGCACAAGAATTTCCTGCGCCGTTTTCGCTAACGATTTCACCGTATGTGAAATGCCATCTTCTGTTGTGACCGGACATTTTTCTTCACTGCCCGCTTCTTCTTGTGTCTCGTCGGAGACAAAGCGCTGTGCATGAGTAGCGCGCTTTTTTAAATAGCTTCTGCACTGGTTGTCTGCAATTGCATATAGCCAGCTTCTGAATGCTGCTTCGCCGCGGTAGGCATGGATGTAGCGGTAACTCCGCACTAAGGTTTCCTGCAATACGTCATCCGCATCATAAGGACACCCCAACCAAGCCATGCATCGACGATGTAATGGTGACAAATAGCAAGCGACCAGCTGGTCAAAGTAATTGCGGGCTAAGGGATGCCCCGCCTGAATCTTGTCTATTTGTTCACGCTCACTGTTCACACAGGTTGAATCCACTGAATGCATGTTAATACCCTCCTGGTATTCGGTGGTGAACACAACCTAGCCAATGCGGGATCAACAATCAAACGCTGTTTTCTATTCAGGCGTATCTAAAAAAACATACAAAAAACCGACAGGTCTAACCACCCTTAATGAACACTGTTTTATTTTCAGTGACTTACTGATGTCTATATAGAACGGTGTTCAATTACACTAAAGAATGTAGGTATTTATCATGTCTCATTAATTCTCATGGGTGGAACACAATATTAGAATCGAACACTGGTCAGACCATAAATTCAACCCTTCTAAATACTGACAAAATGCTGGAAATGGGGAGAAAGCATAAGAAAAAGGTTAGAGGGGACAATCAAGTGTTGAGGGGGAAAGACGCGAAGTTCTTGGTCAATGAGACATTCTTCAGGCATTAAAAAACCCGCTCAATGAGCGGGTTCTTCGAAACGTATTAACGTCTGCCGTTACGCGGCAACTTGCTGTTCTTGTGTTTCCGTCGCTTTCACTGGTTTAGTGATAACTGACAGAACAACCGCAACACCCAGCATAACGGCACAAACAGTGTAAGCCATCACGTAGTTACCGGTCATGTCTACTGCAGTTGCAGCAACAACAGGACCAATGAAGCCACTCACACCCCAAGCGGTGTAAAGCACGCCATAGTTACCACCGTAGTTTTTCAAACCGTAGTAATCAGCAGTGATAGATGGGAATACCGCCAGAAGCGTACCGTAACCAACACCGGCAACAGCAGCGCCAACCATCAGGGTGAACTCAGTGTTGTAGGTTGCAAACATCATCATGTTGATGCCTTGCATGATGAACGCCAGCATCAGGGTTTTTAGACCGCCGATTTTGTCAGACAAGATACCTGCTGCAACACGGCCACCAGAGTTAAAGATAGCCAGAACAACAACCAGGAAGGCGACTTGCGTCAAATCAGATTGGTTGATCGCGATAGAGGTAATGTTACCAATGACCATCAGACCCGCAGAAGACGCCAATGCGTACATCAGCCACAGTGAGTAAAACTGTGGCGTCTTAACCATCTCACGCCAACCTACGTTCATATCACCCGCGCCTTTCTTAGCCACGTAGCCAGCAGGTGCTTCTGGGGTGTAATCCGCAGGTGGGTTGTTAATAGTGCAAGCCAATGGCACAGCAAGAACCAAAATACCCACACCGAGGATCAAGAAACTGGTGTTAACACCGTAGTTAGTGATCAGAGTCGATGTCAGTGGCGCAAGGTAAACCGCAGCCAAACCAAAACCCGCAGCAATCAGGCCATTAACCAGACCTTTCTTCGAAGGGTGGAACCACTTCATTGCAGCAGGAGCAAGACACGCGTAACCGAAGCCGATACCACAACCTGTGATAACACCAAAGCTCAGCAGTAGCGTCATTGGCGTGGTAGCAAAGCTAGAAACGATCATGCCGATACCAACCATAACAACACCCAAGATCAACACTTTACGTGGACCCATACGGTCTTGAAGGTTACCCGCTACCAACAAAGAAATGGCGAAACAGATGGTTGCAACGGTGTAAGGCATTGATGCATCGGCGTTTGACCAACCCTGCTCTACCAAAGACTGTTTGAAAACAGACCATGCGTACAGAATACCAATACACATATTGATAAAGAAACCGGCAGCAAGAACGCCCGTAGCTTTGTTCAGTTTTTTCATGTTACAACTCAATAAAATCACGACTAAAAGGTGTCGCTGGAAAAACCCAAGTTCCAAGACCTAACTGCGTCACCTATAACAACAACCAAACCGTGTTAACGCTATGACTAATAAAGACATACGGCTAAAAATGGTTCAATTCCATAAATTATTTTTGGCATTTCTCAAATCGAGTGAGAACAACCAAAGCGCGCGGAGTCTATCAGGGATTCATAACGTGATCAAAATCTACTTTTATTTAACGCGAAAAAAGATTTTAGAATGATGAAGAAGTAGACAATAAATGTAACATATACAGCTTTACTACGATGCGCAAAACAAACACAAGCCATTGTTTTAATAAAATTAATATGCAAAATATTTTGTTACACCCTGACACATGTTAATGCCATTCGCACATAAAGTTACCGTATCGTAACAAGCAAAATGACTACTTAACGGCGAAGCCTTTACTGTGTAAAAAATCACGCATAAATGGGCGTGATTCTTTGTCCAACGTAGCTGAAATCTGTTCACTCCAGCTCATCGTTCTATTGCCACCAGTGCGCGTTGAATAGTATTCACGAACCACGTCGTCGTATTCGGCTAAGCGTGTTTTATCCATCGGCTGATATTTATCTTCGTGGACCATCAAATCAACAGGCAAACGGGGTTTAACTTCTGGGTCTTGCGCCGGATAACCTAAACACAAACCAAACAAAGGGACGACTTGTTCAGGAAGTTTAAGAAGATCACTGACTTTGTCAGGATTATTACGAAGCCCACCAATATATACGCCTCCCAACCCCATCGACTCTGCAGCAACCAATGCATTTTGCGCCATTAGCGCAGCATCCACCGCCCCGATTAACATTTGCTCCGCAAATCCGACTTTGGCATCCGGCTTTATCTGTAAGTGGCGATTGTAATCCGCACAGAAAACAAAGAATTCAGCCGCCTCCATCACATAGGCTTGATTGCCCGCATACTGAGCAAGCAAGCGACGTTTCTCTTTATCTACGACTCGAATGATGCTGGTGCACTGAATGAAACTCGATGTCGATGCTGCACGCGCACAGTCAATAATCGTGCAACGCTGTTCATCTGAAATTGGCGTGCTCTCAAATTGACGAATCGAACGATGGGCTAAAAGCGTCTCTATGGCAGCATTCATGTTCTCATCCTTATCATTAGGGTCGGTATTATTCTAATCCGGTTCGGTCCTTACTATACCCAAACACGCAACCTCAAGATGCTTGTTTACGTATACCTGCGTGTTTCTCGCCATCGAACGGTCAAAATTTCATTGATAGCTTTCTCCGATTGGAATAAAAGTTAAAACCTTCTTTTATCTTACAATCGCATCAGGCATAGTTTGCACAAGTCAGATGATGAAGCCGCATGGATGTGTTTGGCACCATCACTAAAAGTTTATAAATAATAGGATCGTAGATTATGTTCGTAGTTATTTTTGGTCGTCCTGGTTGCCCATTCTGTGTGCGCGCGAAAGATCTGGCAGACAAATTGAAAGAAGAACGTGATGATTTCAACTACCGCTATGTTGATATCCACGCGGAAGGCATCAGCAAGGCCGACCTAGAGCAAACCGTCGGTAAGCCTGTTGATACAGTGCCACAGATTTTCGTAGACCAAGATCACGTCGGCGGCTTTACTGAGTTCGAAGCCTACGCAAAAGCAAACCTAGGCTTGTACGACTAATCAATCGACACGCTTCTGGCTGAGCAACCTCAAAATGCTCCGCTATATCGCTTTCAAAAGCCAGCCACGCGCTGGCTTTTTGTTGTTCAAAATCAGCAAAATAGCCACACACATCTTTCACCTCACACTATTCTGTTCAAATTCTGACAAGCACCTGAAATAAAATGCCATTTTTCTCACAACTTTAAATTACATTTGATGGCAAATGCGTATAATGCCCGCCAAGAAATCCCCCTTCCTCCCGCTGCGGATAATGGTTCAGTGAACATAGACGTCAACAACCTGCTCGTTCAAAACGATATACTCCTCCTATTCGTCGTACTGGCGATTGGCCTTGGTATCGGAAAAATCCGAATCGGTAGCTTTCAATTTGGAAACTCTATTGGCGTGCTGGTCACCGCACTTAGCTTTGGGCATGCAGGTTTCTCTTTTAGCCCTGAAGCACTGAATATCGGCTTTATGCTGTTTATCTTTTGCGTGGGCATTGAAGCGGGGCCGAACTTTTTCGGGATCTTCTTCCGTGACGGTAAATCCTATTTAGTCCTCGCTCTGACGGTATTGATCGCGTCGGTAGGCATCACCTTATTGATGCGTTATCAATTCGGTTTAGACAGCAGTATCGCAACAGGCATGATGGCAGGGGCGTTGACAGCAACACCCGTTTTAGTTGGCGCAAAAGACGCACTGAATGCGGGACTTGCAGGGGTAAATTACTCACCGCAAGAAATAGCCGCCATGATTGATAACCTAAGTGTTGGCTATGCCTTGGCCTATTTGGTGGGTTTGGTTAGCCTCATCGTGCTTGCCAACCTAATGCCGAAATTGCAAAAAGAAAACCTCGAACATTCTGCGCAACAAATCGCCATGGAACGTGGTTTGGGGGGCTCGTCACAGCGTAAAGTCTATTTGCCTATTATTCGCGCCTACCGTGTCGGCCCCGAACTCATTAACTGGGTCGATGGGCGTAACTTGCGTGAACTCGGTATTTACCGCCAAACAGGTTGTTACATCGAACGCATTCGCCGCAATGGCATATTGGCCAACCCTGATGGTGATGCCATTTTGCAAGAAGGTGACGAAATCGCGCTAGTGGGCTACCCCGATAGCCACGCACGTCTTGATCCTTCTTTCCGAAACGGCAAAGAGGTATTCGACCGCGACTTGCTCGACCTACGCGTAGTGGAAGAAGAGATTGTGGTGAAAAATGACGCCATCATCGGCAAGCGCCTGTCAGATCTGAATCTGTCAGAATACGGCTGCTTCTTAAACCGTGTCGTACGCGCACAAATTGAAATGCCCATGGACCACAATATTTTGCTATCAAAAGGTGATGTATTGCAGGTCAGTGGAGAAAAACGACGCGTACTGGGTTTAGCGGAGCGAATCGGCTTTATCTCTATTCATAGCCAGGTTTCGGACATGCTGGCGTTCTGCTCGTTTTTCATATTCGGTTTGATTTTTGGTCTAGTCACGATGACTTTCGGCCAAATGACACTAGGTCTGGGTAATGCGTCAGGCTTACTTATCGCAGGTATTTTGCTTGGCTTCCTTCGTGCCAACCACCCAACCTTTGGTTATGTGCCGCAAGGTGCAATCAACATGGTGAAAGAGCTTGGCCTGATGACCTTCATGGTCGGCGTGGGCCTAAGCGCGGGTGGCAACCTTTGGGAATACCTCCAACAAATGGGTTTCACCATTATGTTAGGCGCATTGGCCATCAGTGTTATTCCAGTGATTCTCGCCTATCTTGTAGGCGCCTATATCCTAAAAATGAACCGTGCTTTGTTGTTCGGGGCGATCATCGGTGCGCGTACCTGCGCACCTGCGATGGACATGATCAACCAACATGCTCGCAGTACCATTCCTGCACTAGGCTATGCTGGAACTTATGCCATTGCGAACGTTCTACTGACATTTGCAGGTACCCTGCTGGTCATACTCACCTAATTCGCTCGCATTCTCAGCCTGCGAGTCAGCTCAGATTCAGCGAACAGCGTTACACTGTTCGCTGGGTCGGCTATCAATTCTCACGCATTTCCCTGCTGACCCTTAATCTGTTGCCAAATATAGCTCTAGAGCAAAACGACGAACGGCATTGCCATGCTTCGTTTTGCCGCGAATAAAAAAGGTGCCTCGTTATGCGAATCCTGATTGTCGAAGATGACCCCTTGTTGAGTCATCACCTGAAAACAGAACTGCAAGAGCTTGGCAATCAAGCACATTGCGCCGCTACTGCCACCGAAGGCCTCTATATGGCCAAGGACTATCCGAACGATATTGCGATTGTCGACCTAGGTTTACCTGACCGTGATGGTGTTAGTCTCATCAAAGACATTCGCCATGCAGGTATTCGTATGCCCATTCTCGTGCTCACCGCTCGTGCTAACTGGCAAGACAAAGTCTCTGCATTGGATGCAGGTGGTGACGACTATTTGGTTAAACCATTCCAAAAAGAAGAACTGGTTGCTCGCTTGAACGCCCTCGTTCGTCGCAGCGCAGGCTTTATCAAACCGGAAATCAAAGCAGATAAAATCGTGGTGGATCTACTGGCAAAGAAAGTGACCGTCGACAACAATCCACTCGACTTGACGGCCTTCGAATATGATTTACTCGAATATCTTGTCCGCCATAACCGTCAAGTGGTTTCTAAGCAGCGACTGCTTGACGTGCTTTATCAAGATCAGGAAGGCGACCCAAATACCATTGAAGTCATGATGAGTCGTTTGCGCAAGAAGCTAACACAAGCAGGACAAGACAACCCCATTTCCACCATTCGTGGTCAAGGGTACATTTTTGAAGTGCAGGTCAACTAACCGTTACACAACATAAAGCGGCGCGTGTTAAACAAACATATTGAGGATACTCGGATATATGGCCACCAAAATAACACCACCGATCCATAAACGGGTCATTTCTACGTCAATCGCTATTATTCTGGTGTTTTCTGTGGCGTTTGGATTGTTGCTCAATCAGCTCTACATCAATAGCTATATTGCGATCTATTCCGCCGATTTAGTCTCCGCCGTCCCTAATATTTTTAGTGAATTACGACGAGATAGAATTTTAGATCTCGATAAAGACGATCCATCAGATACGTTGTTAGCAAAGGATGCTAACTCAAATTATCTTGCATTTATCTGCGAAAAAGACAAACGCATGTTCTGGATGTCATCGGAAGCGAAACGCGACGGCATGGGCGATATCTGCGCCCAGATCCCTTATGAAATGGGTGAGCCCGATCTTATCACCTATCGCGACAAGCCTTATGTGGTCCATTTCATCTCAGATGCAACCTACAACGACAGCAAACACTTCTTTTTACTGCGGGAAGTCTCGACACAACTTAACAGCTTGTCAGCGCTAAAACGTAAAACTTGGCTTTATGTTGCCTTGCTGTTTATAGGTGCAACGGGTTTACTTTATGCGGCATCCTACTGGAGCTTCAGCCCACTGCGTAAACTCGCTGATGAACTCAATGAAATTGCAGAGTCTCGACGGGAAAAACTCAACCAAGATTACCCCTCTGAACTTGAAGACGTCACTGAAGCGCTAAACCGAATGATCACACTTCGCAAAGAGCAAACGCTTCGTTATCGCCATGCCATGGATGATCTTGCACACAGTTTAAAAAGTCGCCTAGCGGCTACCAATGCGCTTTTGGATGACTCTACACTAGCGCGTGATGTGATGAGTAAACGCATCGTCGAACAAGTCAGCCAAATGGATGACATGGTGCAGTATCAACTAAAACGTGCCTTGTTAGGTCAACAAGGTCTCGTGCGAGAAAGTACTTTATTACAACCTCAAGTTGATAGCCTGACGGGCATGTTCATCAAAATCTATAATGACAAATCTGTCACTGTTACTACTGAGTTTACAGGGTTACCTTCCCTGCCACTGAACAAAGACGATCTGACTGAATTACTGGGTAACTTATTGGAGAATGCATTTCGATATTGCATCAGCCAAGTTCGTATTCGAACGATGGAAACCTCTGACAGTTATCTGCTAATCATCGAAGATGATGGCCCTGGCGTAGCTGATGCGTTCCGCGATTCCATCTTTCAGCGCGGCGTGCGTGCTGATCAATTGAATCCAGGCACAGGTATTGGTCTTGCCGTGTGTGATGACATTGTCCAAAGCTACGAAGGCTCAATCACTGTCAGCACATCAGATCTTCAAGGCGCCGCATTTGCTCTGTCGTTTCCAAAGCATCATTAATATGGACCGAGATAGTCTGCTTTACGTTCTAGGTTCTAGTCGCTAGCTTCATACAAAAAAAGGCCGCATCATCATGCGGCCTTTCTTATTGAATCTCGGTTTAGTTCTAAATGCGCTGTTAATCTGCGTTCACTAGATCATCTTTCGCCGCCAGTAAATACTGATACATCGACCAATACGTCAAACCCGTTGCAACATACAGTGCTGCGTAACCAATATAGGTAATGATTTCATTGTCATGCCAAAGCAGCATCGTCAGCGCAAACATTTGAGCTGCTGTCTTGAATTTACCCACCCACGAAACTGCAACGCTAGCGCGTTTACCCAGCTCTGCCATCCATTCTCGCAATGCTGAAATGATCACTTCTCGCGCAATCATAGTCGCAGCAGGAATTGTCACCCAGAACGAATGGTAATGCTCTGCAATAAGGACCAATGCAATCGCCACCATCACCTTGTCTGCAACAGGGTCAAGAAACGCACCAAACCGCGTGGTTTGGTTGAGCGTTCTCGCCAGAAAGCCATCAAGCCAATCAGTGAAGCCCGCGATAACAAAAATAAGTGCAGCAGCAAACGCCGACCACTCATAGGGTAAGTAAAACGCGACAACAAAAACGGGAATTAATGCGATGCGTAGTAGAGTCAGGATAATGGGGATATTCAGTCGCATACTTGTAATAATTTGTGAGTGTCGGCGTTATGGTGCTTGAAAGTCACTGCTGTTGCAATGAGGAATGAATTTTCTCTGCCAAAACTCGGCTAATTCCTGGCACTTTGGCTATTTCTTCAACAGATGCACGCTTAAGTTCCTGAATTCCGCCCAAGTATTTGAGCAAAGCTTGTCGACGCTTCGGCCCAACACCTTCGATTTCTTGCAACACACTGCTTTTTCGCACTTTCGCGCGCTTGGCTCTGTGCCCAGAAATCGCATGGTTATGACTTTCGTCGCGAATATGCTGAATCAGGTGCAGTGCGGGCGAATCCGATGGCATAGAAAACTCTTCGCCGCTAACTTTTATCAACGTCTCGAGCCCAGGGCGGCGTGTGGTGCCTTTTGCGACCCCTAACAGTAGCGGATGCCTTGGCCAATCATCTAGAAGCGGTCTAACGACCTCCCACGCTTTATTCAGTTGCCCTTTACCACCATCAATAAGAATGATATCTGGGATTTTGTCAGGATCGGTTTGCTTACTGTAACGACGCTCAAGCACCTGCGCCATAGCAGCGTAATCATCGCCACCCGTGATGCCGGTGATGTTATAACGACGATATTCTGGTTTTACTGGGCCGTCTTGATTAAATACTACGCAAGATGCCACTGTCTGCTCACCCATGGTGTGGCTGATATCAAAACATTCCATCCGTTTGATCGGTTCAAGATCTAGCGCATCCGCCAGCACGGAGAAACGATTATGTATCGTCATCTTCTGGTTGATCTTAGTCGTTAACGCCGTGGCGGCATTGGTTTGTGCTAGCTTCAAAAAACGTGCGCGCGCACCTCGAGGCTTGCTCTGCAAATGCACTTTTCGACCTGCGATCTCCGACAAGGCAGTGGCAAGGGATTCTATCTCGTCACCTAAATCCTGCCCTATCAAAATGCTGGTAGGAATAGTGCGCCCTTCTGCTTGATTAAAATAAAACTGACTAACGAAACTCGACACCAGTTCATTGATATCAGTATTGGCGGGCATTTTCGGAAAATAGCTACGGCTACCAAGCACTTTACCTTGGCGCAAAAACAACACGTGGATACACGCAATGCCATTCTCAATAGACACGCCAATCGCATCCAAGTCATCTTCACTGTTTTGAGAAACAAATTGTTGTTCCTGAACACGACGAAGCGCCTGAATTTGATCTCGGTATTGGGCGGCTTTTTCAAACGCCAACTCTTTGCTGGCCAGCTCCATTTTTTCCACCAGCGTAGAGAAAACCTGTTGGTCTTTGCCTTGCAAAAATAAGCGCGTGAAGTTGACCAACTCTGCGTAGTCGTCATCGGAAATAATGCCACTCACGCAAGGTCCTGCACATCGCCCAATTTGATACATCAAGCAAGGTCGTGAACGGTTGGCATACACCGAGTCTTCACATTGGCGAACAGGAAATATTTTCTGGAGAAGATAAAGACTTTGTCTTACGGCACCCGCATCAGGGAACGGACCAAAATATTCACCTTTTCGCTTTTTCGCACCACGGTGAATCGACAAGCGAGGATGCTTGCTGGCAGACAGGAAAATATAGGGATATGACTTATCATCACGCAGCAATACGTTGTAGCGCGGTAAGTGCTGCTTGATAAGATTATGCTCAAGAATGAGCGCTTCGGTTTCGCTGTGAGTGATCGTCACTTCTACATTGGTGATGTTTTTCACCAATGCACGCGTTTTCTCCCCCACCACATTTGTGCGAAAGTAGCTAGAAAGTCGCTTTTTCAGCGACTTTGCTTTACCGACGTAAATGATCTCTCCGGAAGCGTCCATCATGCGATAGACGCCCGGTTTGTCAGAGACGGTTTTTAAGAAATTTTTGGCATCAAACACAGCGAACAGTTTTGGTTAGAGAGCTTCTGTGTCTAGCATACCATGGCGAATTGCCAAATGGGTCAGTTCAACATCACCATTAATCGCTAACTTGCTGAACAAGCGGTACCGGTAGCTGTTAACTGTTTTAGGGCTAAGGTTCAATTGCTCAGAAATATCTGTCACCTTCTGCCCTTTCGTAATCATCATCATAATCTGCAGCTCGCGCTCAGAAAGATTCTTAAAAGGGTTCTCTGCATCCGGTGTAAATTGACTCAACGCCATTTGTTGTGCGATTTCTGGTGAAATATAGCGTTGACCGCTATTCACCGCGCGTATCGCATTCACCATTTCGTTCGCCCCCGCCCCTTTGGTCAGGTAACCTGCGGCACCGGCCTGCATGACTTTGGTCGGAAATGGATTTTCTGTATGAATAGTAAGAACAATAATCTTCACATCGGGGTTATAACGCAGAAGCTTTCGTGTCGCTTCTAAACCTCCAATACCAGGCATGTTCATGTCCATCAAGATAATGTCTGCATGATTACTACGACACCACTTGACTGCTTCCTCACCGCTTTCGGCTTCCCCTACCACTTTTACACCACGTTCATCTTCGAGAAGACGACGTATCCCTGTGCGAACCAGCTCGTGATCATCTACAAGGAAAACACTAATCAAGCTTGTTTCTCCACTATGATTTTGGTTCGCCATGCGTCAGTATGACGCTCGACTTTGTGCTGCATCTTACTTGAGTTTAACCTAACAATAAAAGACCGAACAGATTGATTATGTGCAAGAGAGCATGTTTTTGGATCCAATGAGTCATAAATTAACCAGCAAAGTCGTTAAAATTGGTCTCACCAAAAAATACAACATAAAAAACTCATCAATGACAAACAGTTAGAATGTGAAACCATTAATTGAGTGAATCAGTATATATCTAGTAATCAGTACACTGACTTATACTCAAAAGACATAATATATGCTTAGTCTACTGTGAGTACTATTCATTGGAATGCCATAACGAGCAAGGAGCGCGGATAAGGTTATGAAACTTGGCATCTTGTTGTGTGACGATCACTACCCCGAGTCCATTCCAACTTATGGTCACTACGACGATGCGTTCAAGCGTCTTTTTCAGGATAGCGCGATCAATAGCTATTCGACCTTTCGCTGCTTTGAAGAAGAGTATCCAAATAGCCCTGACGATTGCGATATCTGGCTTGTCACAGGCAGTAAATGGGGAGTCTACGACCCAGATTCGTGGATCAAAGCCGTCAGTGACTTCGTAAGACGCTGCGATGAAGCAAAACGCCCTTTGCTCGGCGTATGCTTCGGCCACCAGCTCATTCACCAAGCACTTGGTGGACGAGCAGATAAATCGAACAAAGGCTGGGGGATGGGTGTTTATCCCATCGAAAGCATGAACCGTGATCAAGGCTCCATGTCTGCACTGCCTGCCGCACTCAATCTGATCGCTTGCCATCAAGATCAGGTGCAATCTCCTGCACCTGACTTTAGTGTCATCGCGGGATCCACATTTTGCCCGTTTGCGATAACAGCAAAAGAGAACCACATTCTAACGATGCAGTGCCATCCGGAATTCACGCCTGACTTTTTAATCCAGCTAGTTGAGCGATTAAGAGAAAAAGCAGGCGATAAGGTTGTCGATAATGCCATTCGCTCTATCAAAGAACATGGCGGCGGTGATCGTGACTATGTCATCGCGTCAATGTTTGCTTTTGTCGAACATCAAACGCTTGAGCAATAATCGATTTCTGCGACATTTGCGTTTTCAATTTGCAACTCAAGTTGCCATGCCGCACAGCACCTAGTAACAAATCCTTGATTCTACTGGCATAGATCACTGGCATCTAAATTGCTCCTTCTTAGGTAACCCGTTGAAGGAGCATCAAAATGAACGACACCACATCTGCGTTAAATAAACCGCTGATTTTTGTTGGCCCACCTCGATCTGGGGTAACCTTCATTTCTGATCTCATCTTTCATCATCGCGATCTGTGCTGGCTCGATAAGAACTTTGAAAAACACCCACGATCTGATTGGCAACATCGACTCTTTCACCATGCGTCGGGTTGGCGAAACCATGCGGCACAATCATCTTCTCTTCTTGGAAGCCTTGCGAAAGAGTTTTCACCGGTGCCTTCTGAAGCGATTTCTTTTTGGGACGAATCAACCCGTGACGACATTGACTTTGATCGCGGTTTTCTGCGTGGCAAACACGCCACGCCGATGGAAATTACAACCATCAAAGACGTATTGGCGAAACGCTTAATCCTTTCACAAAAAGCGCAACTCGGTTTGCGTTTTACCGGCCCCGCCAGACTCTGCTTTTTGCACAGCATTTTTCCCGACGCTAAATTCGTCAATATCGTGCGTGATCCCGCCTCCACAGTGCACTCAATGATTTCGACGGAAGAATGGGAGTATTTAGGCAGACATTTACTCTGGTGGCGAGGCGCATACTCTTTGCAGGAGCTGGCGCAATACGACATGCTGCGCGACCATGCCGTCGCAGGCACTGCTTTTCAATTAAACAAGTTAATGCAAACCACCAAGCAGGAAGTACAAGAGCTTGATCTCGATTTAATCACCATCAATTACGAAGATTTCGTCAAGCAGCCGCAAGACGCTGTCTCGCAGATTTTGTCTCATGCAGGACTGCCCGCCAGCAAAACGATTGATGCGGCGCTAAAACAAAACGAGATCCGTGGCAGCAACAAGGTCCTAAAAATGCCCGCAACCGACATCAATACGGTTTATACCTGGTGCCCCGCATCCTAGATTCCTCGTTCAAGAGTATTTAGTCATCGAACAAACAAAAACGCCTTCTCTTTTAGGGAAGGCGTTTTTCATTGATCTCAATTACAGCGCATCAGATTTGATGCAAAGCACGTGGTATTTACCGTGTTCTTTCTCAGCCCCTTCGGTTTCATGTTCAAAACCTGGGAACTCGTCATCCCATGCCTCAAGGGCTTTGAGGTATTGAATTTGCGGGCTGCTTTCGTTACCGAAGTTCTCACCACCCATCAGCATTGGGATACCTGGTGGGTAAGGGATCACTGAGTTCGCTGCAACGCGATCTTCTAGTTTATCTGAAGGCACCAATTCCACTTCGTTTGCCACTATGTGGTGGTAAGCCGTGCGTGGTTTCAGCTCAACATCCGGTAAATTTGAGTACGCTTCGTTCAATACTTGTGCTGGGTTATGACGCACGAGGTATTGGAACATACGGTCACCCAAATCACGAAGACCAAGGCCTTTGTAGATCTCTGGCGCACTTTCTACCAATTCAGGCAGCATGGTTTCCAAAGACACGTTTGCATCGTAGTGACGTTTGAACGACAACAAGGTGTTGATCAGCGTATCGCGTTTACCTTTGGTGATACCCATTGAGAACAAGAACATCACTTGGAAATCTGTCGTACGGGTTGGCACAATACCAAAACGACCAAGATAAGCGCTTACCAATGCCGCCGGCACGCCTTTTTCAAGGAACTGGCCGTTGTCATCCAAGCCAGGGGTTAACAAGCTCACTTTGATTGGATCCAGCATGCACCAGTTGTCGTCCATATGCTCGAAGCCGTGCCATTTGTCTTCTGGATGCAGAACCCAGTTGTCTTGCACTGTCATGAGTGATTCGACAGACGCATCTTCAAACTTTACTTTCTCGCCGTTGGTGTCGGTAACGACTTCCGCATTCCAAGGCTTGAAGAACCAATCGCCATCAGTGGTGTAATCGTTAAACAGTTTGCGCACGCTTTGACGGAAGATAACCGCTTCACGGATCACTTCGTTAGTCAGTGATAAGCCGCTCTCCCCTTTCATCATGTTTGCTGCCACGTCGTTAGACGCACAGATCGCATAGAGCGGTGATGTGGAGGTGTGCATCATGTACGCTTGGTTGAAGCGGTCGAAGTCAATCGCATCTTCGCCATTGCGCACATGGATGTAAGACGCTTGGGACAAGGCATTCAACAGTTTGTGGGTTGAATGGGTCGCAAACACGGTTGGGCCTTGGTGTTCGTTGGCATTACCACGCATGGCAAAGTGACCTTTGTAAACGGGGTTGAATCGGGCGTAACCAAACCACGCTTCATCCATGTGAATACGGTGAGAGCTTTCAGAAAGCAACGCTTCAGCGCGTTCTGAATTGTAGCAAAGGCCATCATAGGTGCAGTTGGTGACCACTGCGTAGCGTGGTGATTTACCCACGTACTCTTTCGTTAGTTTACCATCTGCAATTTTTTGTTTGATGGATGCCGCCGACATGGTGGCTTGGCTGATTGGACCAATGATGCCGTAGCAGTTTCGACTTGGTGCCATATACACAGGACGAGCGCCCGTTAGGATCAAGCCCTGCTCGATAGATTTGTGGCAGTTGCGGTCGATAATCGCAATGTCATCATCTTTCAAACATGCTTGCATGATCGTGCGGTTAGAACCTGACGTACCCACAATCCCTGAATACGATTGGTGCGCACCGAAGATTTTTGATGCTTCTTCTTCACTGTCTTTAAATGCACCAGTGTGATCTAACAATGAACCTAACGCGGCACGCTCAATGCCCATGTCAGAGCGGAACAGGTTCTCGCCGTAGAATTGGTAGAACTGGTTCCCCGCTGGGGTTTTAGTAAAGCCGATGCCCCCTTGGTGACCAGGCGCAGACCACGAGTATTCGTGAATGTCGTTGTATTGCATCATCGCTTTCATCAGCGGTGGCAGGACATGTGAACGGTAGCGTTTCATGGCGGCAACAATACGGCCTGCAACGAAGTCTGCGGTGTCTTCCAATACGGAATAACACTCATCCACACGTTCCATCAGTTTACGGTTCGCAAGAATCGAAGTACGGGCACGCTCTGCGAGCAAGAAAACAGGCACTTCTGACTGACGGTCTTTTAACGTATTTAGCAGTTCAATTTCTTCGTTTGAATGAAGGATCTGCTCTTCTGATTTATCGAGTGTCAGCACAAGGCTGTCGATGTGTGTTGCAAGAATAACGGCCTTGGCATCTTCATAAGAATTTGCTGTGACGATTTCGACAGTGCGTGCATGCAGTTCTGTAATCAAAGATTGTGTGGTGCGTGCAGCGTAACTGCTTGGATCAATATTTTGCGGCTCTACAACCAGAGTGCGCATTTTGCTGACGTAGTTGCTCATAATAATTACCTAATCTACAAGGTGTATTTCAGCGTCAACGCTTTGGATGGCTTGTGTATGCAATACAAATAAGTCAGGCAGAGTGGTTAACGTTAATTTAAATACGTTCTTACTAACAATGAAATAAAACCATGATGTTTAATTTAATAAAAAATCGATAGTAAGGGCCATTTGCTGGCATAGCGTTTAGATGAAAAAATGAAAATAGCCAACCCCAATAACTGGAGAGAAAATGAGGCTAACTATTTAATGCTTAATTTTTTGGTTCCACTGACAATGCTATTCTTTTTTACGCGTTGACTTCTTTTTCAATGACGTTAGTTTTGCCCTCGTCAGTATTAATATCGCGTGCTGCGATGAAGCCGTAGAAAATATAACCAAACAGGGTCAATATGGTGCCGCCGAATACGGCTTCCGCACCACAGGCATACACACCGTAGATGCTGTAAACCACGCCAAGCGTACCCACTGTCGCCCCCAGTTTGTATTGTCTGGGTGTGACTTTGTTTTTTCGCAGCATCACTTCCAATCCTGTCATGGAGAGGATGTAAGGCACCATGTTCACGAACACTGCAAGGTTGAGCAATGCGTTGAATTGACTCACCAAATTTGGAGAGATGGTCATCAGGGCTAGCACCAACTCAGCCGCCAACATAATGAACATGCCAAAGATTGGCGCACCCGCTTTGTTCGTTTTCGCGAAGATTTTAGGGAACAAGCCTTCTTCAGCGGCAGATTTTGATACCTGCGCATTGGTGAACTGCCAACCGAGTAGTGAACCAATACACGCGATAACCGCTGCGATGGTGACGATGTTACCGACGGTTGGGTTGAACATATGGCTAAACACAAGACCGAACGGTGCGGTTGAATTTGCCAGTTCTGCGTTAGGAATAATACCTTGGATCACTGTGGTAGAAAGGATGTATACCACCGCGGCGAAACCGGTACCAAACAGCACGGCCAGCGGTACGTTACGCTCAGGGTTTTCAACCGCATCCGAGTTAGCACCCGCAGATTCAATGCCGAGGAATGCCCACAACGTCAGTGCGATACCTGAAGATACTGAGTGCATAGTGGTGTCGTGGTGTGGGTTCCATGCAGAGATAAAGGTTTGTGGATCAAACCACCACCAGCCAAGCACTGACAAACCTAATACTGGGAGGATAATGCCCCACACGGTCAAAGATGAAATCTGACCGGTAATTTTAGGGCCACCAAAGTTTGCCAGCATGGTCACGATAAGGATGGCGACAACACCGAAGAAGGTGTGCATTGGGGTATCAAGCCATGGCATGAAGGGTTTGAGATAACCCACTGCTGAAACTGCGATCGCGACACAGCTAATAACAAGGCAAACATAGTAGGTATAAGACGCGATAAAGAAAGACGATTTACCATGCGCTTCTTCTGAATACGCTGACATACCACCAGAACGTTTACAAATCGCACCGCATTTCGCAAAAGTATACGCAATACACATTGCACCTAGGGCAGTAATAACCCAAGAAAGTAACGAGATGGTTCCGACTTGTGCCAAGCTCGAAGGTAACATAATAATACCCGAGCCCATCATATTTACTGCGACGAGAACGGTTAAACCAACCAATCCCATTTTTTTACTATTGGCATCTGAAGACATCACTTAAACCCTTAATTCAGACGAGAAAGAATAATAGATTAATTTCAGGCAGCCAGATCCATGGCGACTGTATGTATCCAGCCTAGTCATTTCAGGTTAAATACATTTAAGGGCGGCATTTTGATATTGGTGATAATCAGAAATAACGAATGTGCTCTTATTACAGCAATATTTACATGGGTGTTATGCCATGCAAATACATCCATTAATGAATATGCCCTTTTTAAGAAAAGCATATTCATTAAATCGTTTAGACAGTTTAACTCTTAGGCAGCTTAGCTGCTCTTAGACAACATAGCTCTATTCGATGAGGCGTATTCTTCTCCGATTTCGATTTTTTTAAACCCCCAAAAATGCAATCTAGCATTGCAAAAATGGTTTTTGGCCCGTGATCTAAATCACTATTCAGTTGACGAAATCCGGGAAACTGGGGGATGTCTCGCGTCCAGAATATTCGTGATGCACATCACGCTTTCATGTTAATTCAATCAGTTAGCGCCGATTTCTACGGGTTTCTTTTCTTTCAAACCTGCCAGAATTGGCGTCGACGCCAACACGATCCAGTCAATAACCATTCACAAAAATCGTGACTCCATTTGCCGTAATTTTTCTCTTCATGGCAAACGTTTATGAAAAAATATGCTTATCACCAAGTCACCTAAACCGCGCGATTTCAGGTTTCAAGGTTATGTTTCAACGCACACCGTCTTAAACAACGCCAAGGTTCGTACCACCAAATTCGCCAATTTTCATCGTGCCTCATCTTTTCTTGATTCAATGGGTTCATTCGCCATGCATTTTATGCATGACCTTTTTGCGTTCAATTCATTTGCTTCATAGTCTTGATGCCACTACTCTACGCGCCTTTCAATCTCTGGGATCGACATGAACTCGCAATCACTTTCCGCCCAGTTAACACGTTGGCTAGCTGTGCTGATTATTACCCTGATCGGTGTTCATCATTGTGCGCCACTACAACGTGCGCTCTCAGATTACGCCGTGGATGGTGGCTGTCACCAGCGACACCACATGGAATCACCAGAGTAAGCTGAACAACCGCCCTTGATATCAAACACTTTTATTAACACCCACTTTTTATACTCAATTTTAAGGTACATCTATGAGCATTTTCCGGTTCCCACTAATGGTATGGCTGGGGATAGGGATTTTGATTATCAGCCTAGGGATCAGGCAATCTTTCGGCATTTTCATGATGCCTATCAGCGACACGTTCCAATCAGGACGTGAATTTTTTAGCCTTGCCATTGCCGTGCAAAACCTCATGTTTGGCATGTTCCAACCTTTTATCGGTATGGCAGCAGATCGCTTCGGCGCTAAACGCATTGTCGCCTTAGGCGGTATTGCCTACGCTCTGGGTCTGTATCTCACATCTATCGCCACCAGCTCTGGCGTTTTGTTCTTGTCTATCGGTGTTTTAGTCGGTCTTGGCCTGAGTGCAACCAGCTATGTGATCGTATTAGGTGCAGTGGCGAAAGTCGTGCCGGCAGAGCACACAGCCAAAGCGTTTGGTCTGACAACCGCGGCAGGTTCGTTCGGCATGTTTGCCGTGATCCCCGGCGCACAAAGCATGCTGGCAAACTACGATTGGCAAACGGCCATGCAAGTATTCGCCGTGCTCTGTACGGTGATCATCGCCTTTTCAGTATTCATGAAGAGTGCAACAAGTGAAGGACAATCACAAACCACGGCAGACACCCAAACCTTGCGTCAAGCGCTGGCAGAAGCTTTTCGCCATCCGGGCTATTGGTTTATCCATGCAGGCTTCTTTGTATGTGGTTTTCAGGTGATGTTTATTGCCACCCACTTGCCTAGCTACATTGCGGATAAAGGGTTACCGGGCAATACCGCAGCGATGGCATTGGCTTATGTGGGAATATTCAATATTTTTGGCTCCTATTTTTGGGGCGTGATGGGTGACAGATTCAACAAGCGCTATGTGATGACGAGCCTTTATCTGATGCGAGCCGTTGTGCTTTCTTTGTTTGTGACACTGCCACTGACAACAGAAACCGCGATCGTATTTGGCGCGGCTATCGGTTTTTGCTGGTTAGGCACAGTGCCGTTAACCTCTGGCCTAGTCAGACAAATCTTCGGCCCGCGTTACATGTCTACCCTCTATGGTTTGGTGTTCTTTACCCACCAAATTGGCAGCTTCTTGGGTGCGTGGGCAGGTGGCCGTATATACGACTTCTATGGTTCGTATACGCCAATCTGGTGGGCAACGGTTGTGCTAGCGCTTGCTGCAGCACTGCTTCACCTTCCAATCAACGACAAACCGTTGGTTCGCGCGTCGCTGCAACCAGCGTAACTGCTGTAGGGGTTGGCTATAATTTGTGCCAACCCCTTACTTAATGCCTCAAACACACCTCCCGTAATAAACTGACTTGCCAATCTGTGCGTCAACAAGCAAAACACAAAAACGAACATGTTATGCTCTTTTTTGCTTACATTTTATTCAGCGACACGTTAGAAAAATGCCTTACGGAATGCTAAGTTTTTAATATGGCGCGAACAAATGTGCTGCGCCCGTTTCAGGGAATTTTGACACAGAGATAGACGTATTGAGATGATTTCGGTATTTCGGTCGAAGTAAGAAACAGAGGTGATAACGCATGGGAAAATTGACGACACATGTTCTCGATACCGCGAGAGGTGTGCCAGCAAAGGGCATCAAAATTTCACTCTACCGTATCGGTGATGACGGGCTTCAGCCGCTGGTTTCAACCGTGACCAATGATGATGGCAGAACAGATGCACCCCTGCTAATCGATGATGACTGTACCCCAGGTCTTTACCAGCTTGTCTTTTCAACTGCCGCTTATTTTCGTTCGACGAATACGCCTCTTGAACCCATTCCTTTTCTGGACGACATCGTGATCCGATTTGGTGTATCCGATGCCACGAAACACTTTCATGTTCCTTTGCTGGTGTCGCCATATGGCTATTCCACATACCGAGGAAGTTAAAAAACCAGCCAGGGTGGCTGGTTTTTGTCATATAGGTGGATGTTAATCACTCAAGATGGGGTACGCCTCGGTATAGATCCAATCCTTATCTTTCGCAGGAATGTGGCAACCCAAACAATCCGTTTTATAATTTGTAGACGCATTTTGGGTCAAGTCGTCTGTTTTGAATAACGCCCAACCCCAGCCGTCCCCCCAAGAGCCATTATCAGAGAAACGACCGGTACTGTCTTTGACCATCACAAACCACTGCTTTAACGCCGCCGTTTCATGACTCACATTTGTTCCTGTTGTGTAATCACCACTATTGTGAGCACGCAACGCTTTTACAAGCGTCGCCCCGTCTGGGAATTCGCCCGTCTTGCGATAAGCATCAACGGTCGCTTTTTCCGTGTATACGCCATGAAAACCGCTTGCGCCCCCTTCTGGAACAAACCAAGATCCGAGATGTACCATCTGCGTTCGAAAATCCTGAGGGAAGCTGATCGTTCCTTTATCATCGACGTACGGCGATAAATCCTCATTTGCCGATGCCGCGTGAATGTTTGCTGTCACTGCTGACATCATCAACAACGCGATTGAGTACTTCTTCATCTTATGAATTTCCTTATTTCAACGTTGAAGAATGACCACCCGTTGCAAGCTTACCGGAGCCTTTGCCCGCTCGAAGTACAGGGTAGTACTGTGTAAACACGAAGTCATCGGCAGCCGCCGCCGCGTGGCATGCGTTACATGACGCAGCAGGAAACGCTTTCGCGGTTTCAGTTAGTGACGAGTGATCCGGTGTTGAAAAGCTGTAGTAAGACCAATTACCCGGCTCATTAGGGTTCAACGATGCGCTTTTGATGGTTGCTTCTAAGCCGATAAAATCCCCTTGGAAATAACCATTACCGCTCACCGCAGCTTTGCTGCCCACACTCACCAATTCTTTAACGATGATAGTGCCATCACGAAACTTACCTGTTTCCTTCCAAGCCGCCCAACTGGTGGGGTCGATATATACATTATGATGTTCAGGAAATGCAGCTTTCCCATTGTTCATATCGTTAGGTGTCACAGGCGTCCCTACATAAACCCACTCTCGGTAACCGGTTGGTCTCTGTAATTCTCCATCTGTAACTTTGAAATAGTCTTCCGCTATCGCCAGCGTTGATGAAGCCACTCCACCAAGTAAGATTAAAGCCACACGCGCAGAGCGACCCAACGTCTTGGCGCTAATTTTATTTCTGTCCATTTTCTCACCTCACTGACAGTTTGAACGCTCAAACCTTAAGCGCTCGGATACAGTCTAAGATAAAGTAAGAAAACCGGTGTCGCTGAGGGAATCAGATCTGTGTCTAAAGGAATCAAAGACCTAAAAACGTTCAATTTTTTCACCGATGTCGTTGAAACACTTAAGTTTCGAGGGACAATTTTCTTCAGTTCTGATCTCAGTCAACCGTGGGGAATATCATTAGAAAAACGCAGTTATCCACGCTTCCACATCGCGCTTAAAGGAGAGTGCTATGTCGGTGCGGACAACGCGAAAAACATCAAAGCCAATGAAATGGACATATTCATGCTCCCCAAGGGAGACAGTCATTGGATAGCAGATAACCCAAAGAATAAAATGCTACCGAGCAACCAAGCAGTTAATGCTTGCGAGCTAGGCTCACCGCTATTTCAGGTAGGGGCAACCACACACAGATTGATGTGCGGTCTCGTCGAATTTGATGAGGGGTTAACCCACCCCATTTTGGATGCATTACCGTCGGTTATTCATGTTCAAAACATCGGTCACGACAGCATCATCTGGCGGCTCGTTATGCTGATTGATCAGGAGATCAGAGAAAATGGTTTCCACAAGAATCCTAGCGTAGACAAGCTAACAGAAATTCTGTTTTTGAAGATTCTGATTCATTTTGTTAGCGAACATACTGAAAACTACGGTTTCTTACGCGCAATTCATGACAAACGCATTCGTCAGGCTCTGTCATTGATACATGATAGCCCTGGAAAAGATTGGACACTCGAAGACCTAGGAAACCAAGTTGGCATGTCAAAAGCCACCTTGGTTCGTCATTTTCAAGATGCACTTGGGATGGCCCAATCGCTTACTTGAATCATTGGCGTCGTCTGAAGGCTTATAATGCAATCCGCTACACCAATGACTCAATGGATAAAATCGCCCTATCATTCGGCTTTACCTCAGGCAGAACCCTCAGCCGAGCACTGGTACGAGAATTAGGTATGACACCAGCGGAAATTCGTCAAAAAAGAAAAGACTGAATCTACAAAAATTCAATAATTAGAAAAAAATAAAGAAGGCATCTCTGCCTTCTTTATTATTTTTACACTGCTCTATGATTGTTCCAGAGACTGCTTATGCAGAATCTTGCCCTAGGGCTTCAGTTTTGTCTTTGCATCACTAACCTTGGTAACCCATGGTACGTGGTAAGTACAACACCAAATCCGGCAATAGGATCATGATCAACAGTGCCACCAGCAGCACGCAGATAAACGGAATAACCTGCTTGATAATGCCCGCGAGAGGGATCTTGGTTGTGCCATTAATCACAAACAACAATACCCCATAAGGCGGCGTGATTAGGCCAATCATTAGGTTAACAATGGTCACAACACCAAAGTGAACGAGATCAATCCCTAATTCCCGACATGCGGGGATAAACAAGGGTACGATCACCAGAATCACAGTCGTGGCATCCAACAAGAAGCCAAGCAGCAAATAAATCAGATTCACCAGCAACAAGAATTCAAGTTGTGACAAATTGGCCTGATTAATCAGCTCTGCAATCGCCGTCGGTACATTTTCCGTCGCAATGATGTAGTTGAAGATTAGCGCTGAGCCAATCACCAAACCCACTGATGCTGATGAAAACGCACTTTCCTTCAGCGCAGCATAAAGTTCCTTCAACGTAATAGAGCGGTAAACTACCGCCGCAAGTATCAACGCATACGCTGCTGCAACTGCTGCTGCTTCCGTTGGTGTCGTCACACCACCATAAATACCAAACAACAGAATACCTGGCATTAAGAGTGTTGGTAACGCACGGAAAGTGATCCCAGGAATGTCTTTCGTTGGTGTTTTAGGCTCTCTAGGAATATTCATTTTGGTCGCAAGATAGGTGTTCATTCCCATCAATACAGCGCCCATCAATAAACCCGGTAACAAGCCTGCGATAAACAAATAGCCAATCGAGGTATCCGACACCAAGGCATAAATCACCATCGGGATCGAAGGCGGGATAATAGGACCTATCGTCGCAGAAGCCGCCGTCACCGCAGCGGCATAAGCTGGCGGATAGCGTCCATCTTTGGTCATCATGTTAATGATAACTCGCCCGACTCCTGCCGCATCTGCGACCGCAGAGCCAGACATACCCGAAAAAATCAAACTGGAAACGATATTCACGTGACCCAGTCCACCTCGGAAATGCCCCACCATTGCCACACAGAATTGAAGCAGTCGATCCGTAATACTGCCCGCATTCATGATATTGGCAGCGGCAATAAACAGAGGAACCGCCAACAGGATAAAGCTGTTGTAGAAACCTTGAATAATCTGCTCACCAGCCAGTGCTAAATCTTGACCGCTCACCAAGAGATAAACGATAGCACCAATGATCATTGAAAATGATACTGGCGTACCGAATGCCGCCAAAAGCAACACAGTGACCAAGCATAGTGTTAACGCCAAACTCATTCTTCCACCTGCTCGTCCTTGTCATCGTCTTGCACCTTGTAATTCGGATTCAAATACTGAATCAGTGCAATACCGTAGCGGAGAATAATGACGCCCAGAAATACCCCGTAAATGCTGAATACATAGTCGAGGCGCCATTTTAAGATCGCGCTCTTCTTGATCTTATAGAAAGTGATGTAGTCCCATGTCGGCAGAAAGCTAATGCCAAAACCGATGATGATGCCCAATGCAGACAAAATAAGAAAAATACGTTGTACCTTTCCCGGAACACTTAAAAAGAGAAGATCAAAGCGAATATGATCTTTGTTACGCAAACAAAATGCGCCCGTCCAAAAAATCACCCACAGCCAAAGTGTCAGCAGAAGCTCTGAAGACCAGCCAATAGGAGCATTAAGGACATATCGGGAGAATATTTGCGCACAAAAAATCAGGAACATTGCGGCCAACATAATGACCGCAACCCCATCTGCTATTCGCTGAAACCAAAGCAGAATAGTTTTCACGCGTTAAACCTCACAGGTTGTTGATGTTTTCCACCATGCCTTCCGGCCAGCTTTCAGAAAACTCAGACTCAAGGTACGCTTTTTGAACGTGTGAACGGAAAGCCTCTAGATTAGGCTCATACACTTTCAGGCCTTGCTCGCGGAAGAAATCCACCAACTCAGCTTCCAATGCCAGTTGGTTTTTGCGCCCATAAGCCGCAGCATCATCAGCCGCTTTCTGCATTTGGGTTTGCTGTTCCGGCGTTAAGCCATCCCACACTTTTTTCGATACCGCTAAATAGTTCAAATCCACCAAGTGATTCGTCAATACAATCTGCTTAGTCACTTCGTAGAACTTGGCATCTTTATCGGTTGGCAATGGGTTGTCTTGTCCGTCAACCGCGCCAGTTTGCAAAGCGGTATACACTTCGGTAAAGGCCATTGGTGTTGGGTTTGCGCCCAGCGCTTTACCCAAGAACTGCCATGAATCTGAACCTGGCATACGCAGTTTCACACCCGCCAAATCTGCCGGTGTTTTCACTTCCTCATCAGTACGAAGGTTCAACTGACGACGACCTAGATAAATCACGCTAAGCAGTTTCACGCCCAGCAGATCTTCCACTTCTTCTTTCAAAGGGTCCATGGCATCAGAATTAAACACCGCGACCTGATGGTCCGCATCACGGTGCATGTAGCCCGCTGCGAAAATAGAAAAGGCAGGAATGAATTCGGCCAATTCTTGCGCCGATGCCATCGCCATATCAAGGTTGCCACGAGCAATGGCTTCTAGTTCTGTGCCTTGCTTAAACAATGAAGCATTCCAGTGCGGTTCAAACTCCGCAAAACTCGCTACGCCTGGCCCAAACACTTCCGTTAATGCAATTGCACGTTGGTCAGTTTCCGAACTTGGCGCCGATAAGCGCAACTTCATATCCGCAGCACTAGCAGCCGTTACAGAAAGCATCGCAATCGCCAACGTTGTTGCTTTCGTGACGTTGCTCAGCCAGCTTGCCGAGGATCTGGACAACAATTTCATACACCACTCCTTTGTATGGGCCCTTGTGATTCAAGTACCCAGCATTTGGTTTGCTTAATGACCCCCTTGGTCAAAAAATCAGCGCACCGTTTAACATGAACATAGCGTAGACGATCCGATTACGTCGTTGTTACCCAAATGTGTCTCATTTGTTAAAACATCACCCATTATTCATTTTGAGGGACATTATTTGACTTATAGTGAATTCATAAAAATAAGACATATTCTTCGTTTTATTAGGACGAGAATGTGGATGTAGGTTAATCCAACGCTTGAGGCCAGAGGCAATGAACCTCTATGAAACGTTAAGAACAGATTTATTAAGAGGCGACTATAAACCCGGAAGCCGTCTGCGTATGGAGTCGCTAAAAACACGCTATGGCAGCGGTGTGAACTTATTACGCGAATGCCTGACGCGACTAGCCAGCGATGGTTTAGTGATTGCTGAAGGGCAAAAAGGGTTTCACGTCGCTAGCTTCTCAACCAAGAAGATGGAAGAGCTGACGCGGCTGCGCATTCTTCTTGAATCCAATGGCGCAGAGCAATCTTTTGTTAATGGCGATATGGAATGGGAAAGCAATCTGGTTGCTGCCCACCACAAGCTTGAGCATGTAGAGAGCAAAATGCGCAACAACATTGAAGACAACTTCATGATGTGGCATCGCTGTGATTACGAGTTCCATGCGGCATTGATTGGTGCCTGCGATTCGGAATTACACATGCACTACCATCGACAGATCTACGATCAGTTCCGACAGTTTGTGATGATGGAACTGCGCACTAATGGCTTTCGAGGCACACATATTATTGACGAACATCAGGTGATTTTAGAGGCCGCACTAAATCGTGACCTTCTGGCCTGTGTTCACGCATTGGAATCGCACTTAGGTGGATTTGTTGAGCGCTTACGTGAGTTTGGTGAACAACGCTAACTCGTCTTCATCTGCGACACGCTCCCTGCATATCGCTATTAACTAATAAGGATATTCGCCCCACATGGAACCATTAAACCTTGCTGTCGTTGGTGCTGGTCTGATTGGCAAAAATCACATTCAGCTCATCCAAAGCAGCGAAGTCTGTCAGCTTGCAGCCATTGTCGACCCTTTTGAAGCCAGCATTGAACTCGCACAAAAATGTGGCGTCCCGCACTTCTCTGATCTGAACGACATGCTTGCTACTTTACGTGTTGATGGCGTTATCCTTGCCACCCCTAACAACATGCATGTCGAGCAAACCAAAGTGTGCATGGAATACAAGGTTCCCGTCTTGATTGAAAAGCCCGTGGCACATTCAGTGGCAGAAGCGACGGAATTACTCAACATTGCAATGCGCTCTCCGGGTATTTGGGACACCCTATTGGTTGGACACCATCGTATGCACAGCCCCATCATCAAGCGGACACGAGAGCTAATTGACTCCGACGTGCTGGGAGCCTTGGTCGCCGTACAAGGTTGCGCACTGTTCTGTAAACCCGATGATTACTTTGACGCCGCACCATGGCGCACCAAAGAAGGCGGCGGCCCTATTCTGATTAATCTAATCCATGAAATTGGCAACCTTCGCTATTTATGCGGCGAAATTGTTGCGGTACAGGCCATGGCATCAAACCGTCGCCGCAATTTTGATGTGGAAGACACGGTGTCGATTAACCTCAGCTTTGCCAATGGCGCGTTGGGGACATTTTTACTCTCAGACACGGCAGCTTCTGGCTCTAGCTGGGAGCAAACCTCGCAAGAAAACAAAGCGTACGCTACGAGCACTGATGAAAATTGCTACCACATTGCAGGCACTGACGGCTCTATTTCAGTGCCTACCATGCGCCTTAAACATTATCCGATAAAAGCTGATCGTTCTTGGTGGAAACCCTTTACCAGCGAAACCATTACCCTTGAGCGCAAAGATCCTTTGGTTGAGCAGCTTAATCATTTTTGTCGAGTGATACGCAAGCAAGAAAAACCCTTGGTAACAGTGCGAGATGGACTTCAGAACCTTCGTGTCACCGAAGCCGTTTTAGAGGCCGTGAAAACGGGAAGAACCGTATATATCGATGATATTGGGTAATATTTTCGGATTGGACAAGGAGGTAAATGATGAAATCAATACTGATAATGAATGGCCCAAATCTCAACTTGTTAGGCCAACGTGAACCCGGCCTGTACGGCAACACAACGCTCGCGGATGTCGAAACACTCTGTCACGACGCCGCCCAAAAACACGGCGTGACGATTGAGTTTATGCAAAGCAACCATGAAGGTGTACTGATTGATGCTATGCATGACGCGGGAAGAAAAATCGCAAACGGTGACATGATCGGCGTGGTGTTTAATGCCGGTGCGTTCACCCATACGTCAGTGGCCTTACAAGATGCCATTAAAGGCGCACAAGTCCCTGTCATTGAAATTCACATTTCCAATGTCCATGCCCGTGAGGAATTTCGTCATCATTCTTATCTTTCCCCCGTTGCAGCAGGCATTGTTGTTGGGTTTGGCGTAAAAGGTTATGCACTGGCCATCGACGGACTCATGGCGACATACGGAGACGAGGCATGATCTACTCCATTGCAACTGTATGTTTGTCAGGCACCTTTCGTGAACGTATTGAAGCTATCGCAAAAGCCGGCTTTCGTGGCATCGAAATTTTCGAAAGTGATCTGATCACCCACAACGGTTCTGTGAAAGAAATCCGCCGTATGTTGGACGATCACGGTTTAGAAGTGGTGACCTATCAGCCCTTTCGAGACTTTGAAGGTTTACCTGCTCCTTATCGCCAAAAAGCCTTTGATCGCGCTGAGCGAAAATTCGACCTAATGGAAGCGTTGGGTACGGATCTGTTAATGGTCTGCAGCAATACATCACCGCATGCATTGGGTGGTATTCAACGAGCAGCCGATGATTTTCATGAGTTAGGCGAGCGTGCATCGAAGCGTAATATGCGGATTGCTTATGAAGCGCTGGCATGGGGGAAGTACGTCTATGACTATCGCGACTCGTGGGAAATCGTGCGTCGAGCGAACCATGATGCCGTTGGGCTGTGCCTAGACACCTTTCACATCTTCTCACGCCAAACTGAGCTTGATACCATGCTCAACATTCCCGGTGACAGAATATTTCTCGTGCAAGTTGCGGATGCGCCAAGTTTGTCAATGGATCACCTAAGCTGGAGCCGACATTACCGTTGTTTCCCCGGCCAAGGCGATCTGCCACTCGATAAGTTCGTCACCAACATGCATGCAACAGGCTATGACGGCCCTTTCTCGCTGGAAATATTCAACGACCAGTTTCGTGCGGGATCAGCAGAGAAAACAGCGCGTGATGGATATCGTTCATTAGTGTTCGCCAACCACGCTGCGGAAAAAACACCCCACGAGGACGCAACGTCTATCCCCGTCGTGTCGCCACCTCGTGACATCGAATTCATTGAGTTTGCACTGAACGATACAGAGAAGAAAAGTCTCACCAAGCTGCTTTCTCAACTGGGTTTCAGCCACGCAGCGACACACAAAAAGAAACATGTTGAGTTGTGGCGACAAGGCAATATCAATCTGGTGATGAACATGGAGCCAGATAGTTTTGCACAGAACTTCCACCAGCATCACGGTGTTTCAGTCTGTGCGGTCGGCATGACCTGCGATAACGTGAAAGACATGGTGGAGCGCGCCAAGAAACTGGAATTCACCCCCGTGTATGGCAACCCAAACACCGACACACACGGTATTCCTGCCATTTATGGCCCAGGTGAAAGCTTGCTTTATATGGTGGATGGGTCAGAAAAACCGGCTCATTGGGAGCGTGAATTTCAGTGGCATAGCGATATTGAGGCGCAGGCTTTTTTGAATAAAGTCGATCATATTGCGCTCTCGATGAGCTACGAAGAAATGCTCCACTCTGTGCTGGTGTTCCGTTCGATGTTCAGCATGAGAACCATGCCAACCGTGAATGTCACCGATCCCGGCGGTCTGATTCGAAGCCAAGCCCTGCAAACGCCTGATCGCGGCGTGAGCTTTACCTTAAACAGCAGCCAAGCTTCACGCACGGTATCTAGCCGTATCCTCGATCAATACGCAGGCACCGGCGTGAACCATATTGCGCTCTCCACCAAAGATATTTTCGCGACGGCCGCGTTTATGGATGCCCAACAAACCAAAACCTTACCGGCAACGGTGAATTACTACGACGATTTAGCGGCACGATTCGCGCTGTCAAATGAAACTATTGCCAAGCTCAAGCGCTTTAATATCTTGTATGACGAAGATGAAAACGGCAGTTTCTACCAACTCTATACCACTTTGTTTGCAGGCAGATTCTGTTTTGAGATTGTCCAACGCAATGGATACACAGGGTTTGGTGCGGCAAATAGCCAAATGCGCCTCGCCATGCAAGCAGGAGAAATGGCCAAATAGTGTCGTTTGGGGATAAATACATAAAAAATCAAAAAGGGAGCCATTTGGCTCCCTTGGTTTTAGGTTCTAGGTTTTAGGTTTTACTACTTAATCAGCTTTACTGTATTCACTTTGTTGCACTAACAAACGCGATCCAGTCTATCTGCTGACTATTCGCGGTCTTGGTCGAAATCACCATGGAAGTGACCATGATCAGACACTTCACGCGATGCTGATTTAATTTTCTGACCAATACGATGTTGATTGCTAGATTCTTGCACCGACAAAGAACGCAGCAGAGTGCGCTGTTCAGGCTCATCTTCACGTCCATCCGCATAGAGATCATCACTCATCGCATAGAAGGTCGCCACGTAAGCTAGCGCTTTCGAGTTCACTCTTAACGCTTTGTTGCTCACGTTATTGAGATCATCACAGGCTTGGTGATAGCACTTGTCGTAAGCGACATCTACGTCACCGCCAAATTGCTCGGCTTCCTCTGCGGATTTGATTTGCTCAGCCCCTGTAAACAGACCACCAAACGCAATTCCCCAATCGGCAAAGCCCGAGTAATCCGAACGTTTTGATAAGGCTTGCGGCACAGTGGATTCATCTTTATCAGTAAAGAACTCGTTGAACAGACCTTCGATGTGCGACGTACCTTCTGGTGGCTCAAAGTCACCTGGGTATGCATTGTCTGGGCTGTCTTTGGTATCTGACAAATCACCATCCATCACACCAAACACATAGTTTGGCGAGCCGATCATGTCGAAGTTGAGGTACATTTTGATCGGATTAATTTCAAGATAACGCGCATCGACCAATTCACGCTGTGCCGCGGTGAGGTCTGCCGGATCAGTGACACCTTCCTCTTCCATGATTTGTGCTTGTGCATCGTTGTAATAACCGCCTAACACCTCTTCGGTGTAGTAGTTAGAACCGACCAAGCCAGCTTCTTCTGCCGCCCACCAAGCGAAACGAACTTTGTTCTTTTGGTTAACCGGAAGTTGCCTCATTTTCTTCTCTAGGCGAATCGCGTATTCCAAGATCCCCGCACTACCGGAACCGTTATCGTTAATGCCCGGTCCTTCTTGCACAGAATCCAAATGTGCGCCCAGCATCACGATCTGATCAGGGTTACCTTTTTTGGTTTCTGCTAGGAGGTTTTGTGTCACAACAACTTCGTCTTCAACACCGATATTCAACGCCGCAGCGACCGCATTCGATTGCGCAAGGTCATACCAAGCTTTACCGAGATCATAGCGAGCACCAAACGCAGGTATACCCGCTTCACTGTCACTGCCCAAGGTGCCGTTGACCACGGCTTTACGACCGTCATTGTTACCTTGGTTAAACACAATAGCGCCAACCGCACCTGCGTTTTCCGCATTCACGACTTTCGCATTGAATGTACAGCCACCACGCTGGATAACCGCCACTTTTCCGGTCACGTCTACGCCATCAAAATCGGCGGCTTCACAACCATCAGTATCATCGTAGTCTGGGGATTCAAAATCAAAATCGGGCGTCACAAAGGCAATGTCAGCGTTCAACGCGCCATCAGAACCACCAGAGTAAGACATGGCAGCATAGTCCGCCGGAATATCGTCCGTTGCATCACGTACATGAACAAGCGCTTGCCCATTGACGCTTAACGTTGTGCCATCTTGTTCAGACCAGCTTCTAAAATCGAAAGGTTGGAATGTGACATCGTAGCCATTCGCTTCAAGCGTGGCTTTGATATAATCCGCGGAATTAGCGTAACCTTCAGTCCCCGCAGCGCGTGTTGTTGAACTGCCATCAGGCGTTGGCACGGCCGCTACCTCCATGGCCTCAAGATGATCAACAAGATTCTTTTCCTTGATTGCCTTGCTAACTTTATTTGCAACCCACCTTGGATCTTCACAGCCTGCAAAACCCGTCAGCAATGCGGCACTCATTGCCACGACCAACAGCTTTCTACCACTAACGTTGAATGTGTTCATAGATGTCGTCCTTTTTATTTGACTAGATCAGTCAAACACTCAGGACTATATTCTTCCACACAATGTAAATGTAAATATTTGTTAACGGAAACAGGATCACAGTTTATTAAAGGAAAGATCCTTGGTGTTAAATGGAATTAAATGACTCACCCAAGAGACGATATCTCAATTCGAAATATCCAATGTAAAAGAAAATAAGAGGGTTTTAAATTTAGAATATTTATTAATACAAGAAACCAATATTAACCAACACAGGCAGATGATCAACAGAAAATATAAACATAAGACTGAATAGGCATTCACTTTACGTGTTTTCTGGGGCCTTGTTGATCAAATCGTTAAGCTAACGAATTGATCCTATTTGATTTTAACGGCCTAACCAGTTGGTTTTCTAACAGGCATACCGAGTCTTATGACTTTGTTCATTGCCTTGACGTTCGCTAACGCTTCTCCGACTTGTGCGTTGTAATCTCTTAACGTCAATTTTGGACTGAGTAACTGCTTATAGCGGTACATCGCCGTTTCTGACAATGACCGTTTGTGATAACCACTTTCTTGTTTCCACGTGGCGAGATCACCCGATTTTAAGGCGCTTACAGCTATGTTTCGAGGATGCCCTTCCTCCCAAAAACCTGCGTTACTTCTCGGAGGAATGGTGGGTGTTATCCCCTTATTTTTCAATACACGATGGCACGCTTTAGTATCATAAGCACCGTCAGCGCTCACTTGTTGAATCTTTCGACGAAGCGGATTCAACAACGTCGGTAAGACTTCATTATCACCAACACTATCCAAGCTCACTTCAGCAGCAATGGTCTCGTGCGTAGCGGCATCAATAGCGAGGTGCAACTTACGCCATACTCGGCGTTTTTCTTTACCATGCTTACGCATTTTCCATTCACCTTCCCCATACACTTTTAGACCAGTGGCATCGATGACGACATGAGCGATAGGCCCACGGCTTGGAGAACGATAGTGAACTTCGACGGTCTTTGCTCGCTTGCTAATACAGCTATAAGAAGGAGACGTCAGTGGAACATCCATGAGCACAAACAGCGAGTTAATGAATCCTTCGAGTGCTCGCAAAGGGAGCTTGAAAACTCCTTTGATCATCAATGCCGTCTCAATCGATGCATCACTAAATTGGAAACCCCGACCACGCTTCCCATGGTGTTTATTGCAGCGCCAAGATTTGATGGCAGCAGCATCAATCCAAAAGGTGACCGAGCCACGATTTTTCAGGGCTTGGTTGTATTCTTTCCAGTTGCTGATCTTGTGCTTGGATTTGCCCATCATCATCTACCTGTTTGAGGTCCTGATGATCTGATCGCGGCTATTGATATTAGTTCAATGATTTAGGAAACAACGCCGTTTTCTGGTGCTAGATCTCAAGCCTCATAATGTGCTGTGGGCCATTGGGTCCACCAAGATAGCGCTCATGTGTGTCTTCAAAGCCACCCTTGAGATAACACTGATATGCAACTGTATTTTTGCAGTTCACGGTCAAGTACAACCAATCTGCTTCTGGGAAATGCTCCTTCGCCATCTTCCCCAACAATAAGACCGCGGCTTTGCCTAATCCTTTCCCTTGCTGATTTACATCAATCGCAAATTTCCTAAGCCCAACAGTATTCTCATCACAAGCATTACGTTGAGTAGAAAAATCTCGTTCAATTTTAAAGTACCCAACGACAACGCCATCAAGCATGACAACAAAATGTTCGGCGCTTCCTCTATCACCAGAAAGAAACGCATCAGGAAGGGCTGTATATTTCGCTTGTTCATCACCAAGTGTGATTTTCCGTATTTCATTTTCATGATCAGGTTTTAATTTTTCCAGACTTACCATAACCTCTCCTAATTTAACGAATAGTTATTGCCATTAGAATTCAATAGGAATGTTATACACCCTAGCAAACCATGACAGTAAGAGCCTATCCAATTTAAAATAAAAAGTCATTTCAAAGACACAGAAAAGTACATTTTTGCTATTCATCCACCAAAATCAAACCCTAGGTCGAAAAAGCAAAACTATTGATACCCAAGTCATTGCTATTCCATTAATAAGAATGCTGTCAAAAAGCCAAGAGATAGCGCTATCACTTCCTGATGAGACCAAGGTTTAGTGCCATCTCATGGTACTATTTCGGTGAAAAACCAGCCCCAATCATTGTTCAATTTGCAAAGCAGAAAGCACGGCTCTCACCGTGTCTATTTATCACTTCTGCATGCTTGAAACTGTCTGAATTGATGACATTTGCGTTTAGAAATTAAGTCTACGCTTAAATTGGAAGAGCCTGACGACATACGGATATGAAAACAAATATATTTTGGCGTATACGCCCCATCCTTTTTACCATTTTTGGCTTTGCCATCAGCCATAACCTTTTCTTCATCATGCTCCCTATACGCATGAAGGAAACAGGCTATGAGACCTCAAATATTGGTCTCGCCATGAGTATGTTTGCCGTAGGCGCAATTTGTGCGGGGCTATTTGGCTCACGTGCCGTGCTGCGTGCAGGTCATATTCGGGCATTTGCATCCATGGCAGCGACGTTGTCGATTGTGTCCGTGATCCACAGTTACACCACGGACATTTGGCTCACTGGCGCGCTTAGGATGATCGCTGGGTTTTGCTATGTCACCTCGTTTATCACGCTGGAAAGCTGGCTCAACGTTTTAAGTGACCGAAGCAATCGAGGACGCGTTTACGGCACGTATCAGATTTGTTTTGCGATTGGTTTTGGTACTGCGCCCTTTCTGTTCAGTATGTTCAACGAGCAAGATCCACGCTTGTTCGGTTTGATCTCTGTTTTTCTGTGTTTCTCGCTCATCATCATGTCCATGAGCCGTTTACCGGCACCTGAATTGCCCGCGAGAAGCACGCCCATTACGCTAAAAAAACTCTGGGATTATTCCCCCTCGGGAACACTTTTGTGTTTTTGTGCGGGTTTGATTAACGCGTCAAGCGTGTCACTCATTTCGTTGTACGCGTACAGCAAAGGTATTTCTGGGATTTGGCTATCGCTTATTTTGGGTTCTTATCAAATGGGCGGGTTGCTTACGCAGTTTCCCACCGGATGGTTAGCGGACAGGTATGACAAACGCGTCATCGCATCAGGGCTAATGGTGATGGGCGTGGTCAGCAACAGTTTGATCGTATTCGATAACTTCCATCCCTACCCAATAGAGTTATTGGCGGTACTGTTCTGGATTTCCGGTGGTTCTGGCGTGGCATTGTTTCCGTTAGCAGTGACACAAGTGTTTGACCACATCGATCCAAAAGAAGCGATGCCCGTTACCAGCACTATGCAAATATTATTGGGCGCTGGCGGAGTGATTGGCCCGATTGTCGCCAGTTCTTTGATGAGCGAATTTAGCGTGGTGTGGCTCTATTACTACATCATCACGGTTCATGTTTTTGTGTTTGTGTTCCTCATGATCCGGAAGCTTTATGTCCGCACAGAAAAAATACCCTCGACCAACACGTTCAAGGTCAGTGTCCAACCGATTGCTTCGACAGATTTTGACCCCATGCTGGATTTTAAAGACACCAACACCACTAACCCAGAGCTGAAACTCCTACTTGCAGCGTTGGGTCAAAACCCCACCGACCCCGGTTTGCTGATCAAGCTGGCGTTGCAAGGCTCTGCATTGAATGCGAATGATGTAGCAAAGAACATTGTGCTTGCGTATCCAAAACGTTCTGGAGAAATGCTGACTCACTTGATTGAACAATTTCCAAAACGCCGTTTGGAAATCGCTTACTCGTTACATGACTTGTTTAATTTAAGGAAAGAGCGAATAAACAGCCTATTGCACAAAGCCCTGTTAGATGGCGCAACGCTTGAAGAAACGCAAAAGATCAGTGAGCTTGTTGCGTCAATTTCCGCTCAACAGGCTGAAGAAGATAAAGACAAGCCATTACACAACCCCCAATGAGCCCATTTTAGTCGGGGTGAATCATCAACGGGCGGGATTCCGAGGTTGGCTTCGCGCTATTTTTCATCATCTGCTATCAATATTTTACGGCATATCAATAAATAGGCGACATTGCTCGCTTTTCCAGCAAACAATCAATAATACGGGAAATATGAGATTAATTGATTGACTTGTTTTTAGGTAATCTCTAGTATCCGCGCCCAGCAAGAGAAGTCCCGCTGCGGGCTATCTTTTCAGAGGCTTAGTCGCCTTATATCAGCTGATCTCGGTCAGTTGTCTTTCTATTTTTATAAAGAGAGAGACAACAAAAAACGGGACTCGGCATGACCACTCAAACACACGCTTCAAACACTCAATCCTGGCAAAACAAAGCTATTCTTAGCGTCGCATTTTTGATGGCGACAACGTCTGTTGGCCCCGGCTTTCTAACCCAAACCGCTGTTTTCACCAATATCTATAAAATCGACATGGCGTTTCCTGTATTCGCATCGATGTTTATCACCTTCGGTATTGTGATGAACCTTTGGCGCATCGTGGGTGTGTCTGGTCTGCGTATTCAAGATATCGCCAACAAAATTGCACCGGGTGCAGGTTACTTCATCGGCATTTTGCTCGCGCTTGGCGCAGTGGCGTTTAACTTTGGTAATGTCAGCGGCGCGGCATTGGGCATCAATGTCCTCACTGGCGTAGATACAACATGGGGCGCGTTGTTCACTGGCGTGGTCGGCTGTTTGTTGTTTGTGGTTCACAACGCCTCGAAGCGCATGGACCAGATGGCGCGTTATCTCGGCCTGTTCATGATTGTGTTGATCGCTTACGTAGCCATGACCAGTCTGCCGCCAATCGGCGAAACCCTCACCGCTGCTGTCATGCCAAGTGACGTCGGAAGCTTACTACTGCCAACTCTGACCATCGTCGGTGGTGCTGTTGGCGGTTACTACACTGGCGCACAGCGCTTGGTCGACATCGGCTTGCAAGGCAAAGAAAACGCAGCCGCGATTAAAACCGCCGCATGGGCAGGTATTTCGATTGCGGTGGTCATTCGTATTCTGCTGTTCTTCGCCGTGTTTGGTGTGATTGCTGCGGGCGCGGTACTGGATACTTCAAACCCTGCTGCGGATGCCTTCCGTCAAGGCGCTGGGGACGTCGGCTACTTCATCTTCGGCCTGGTGCTGTTTGTTGCCTCTATCACTTCAGTGGTCGGCAATTCCTACATGGCGATTTCACTGATTAAAACCCTATTCCCTGTCGTCGCACGTAACGAAAAACGCTGGTGTATTGCTTTCATTATCATCACCAGCGTCGGTACGGTGTTGATGAACATGCCTATCTTGCTGCTGATGCTGGCAGGTCTGGTCAACAGTATTATCCTGCCTGTGGTATTAGGATTCGTGCTTGCTGCAACACGCCGTAAAGACATTGTGGGTGACTATAAACACCCTGTGTATTTGTCGGTCATGGGCGTACTGATTGTGGTGGTCATGGCTGGCGCAAGCTTTGGCAATATTACGAACTTTGTCGGTAAATTTATCGGTTGATGGGCAAGCAGGTTGATAGATTGACAAGTTGCTCTTCAAGTTCAGTCATCAGTAATCAGTAATCAGTAATCAGTAATCAAGCTTACCAAAACGACAAAGCCGTCTGCATTCAGACGGCTTTTAGGGTCAAATCTTTTGTGCCACTGCCAACACATTACACCCTAGTTTCTGTCTCGCTCAGAGTCCATGACTTTCATTTGCCTGTCGTTGTAACGCGTGCCTATGACCTTATCATCGTCAATCAAGCTCGACACATATTCAGCCACATCAAGCGGTAAGTTCACATTCATTGCCGCGATATTTTCACGCATGTACGCAATATGTTTGGTGCCAGGAATCGGTATGAGCGTTTGCTTACCTGCTCGGTTTGGTAACGCAATAATCCACGCTAACGCCAGCTGTGCCAACGAGCAGTTGAATTCTTGCGCCACTTCTCTAAGCGGTTCGAGCAGTTTACTGTTTTGGGCAAACGCGTCTGCTTCAAACCGCGGACGCGCATTGCTGGTGCGAATATCTCCCTCTGTTAAACACGACGCTTCTTGGGCTTTACCCGTCAAAAATTGACGACCAAGGGGTGAAAAAGGCACAAAGGTGGTTCCTAAGCTTTCACACACATCGAGCATTTTAATTTCTGGTAGACGTGTCCACAGGGAATATTCAGATTGCACCGCCGCAATGGGATGAATGTCGTGCGCGCGACGCAAAGTATCTGCGGAGACTTCAGACAAGCCAATTTCACGGATCTTTCCTTCGCGGACCAAATTCGCTAAGGCACCCACGCTTTCTTCAATCGGCACTTTTGGGTCGAGTCGATGTAAGTAGTAAAGATCAATCACATCTGTTTTCAATCGTTGCAGGCTCGCTTCACACTGCGCTTTGATGGTCTCTGCTCTACCGTCAATCGTCGGCTTACCGTCTTGGGAAAACAAGGCGCATTTACTCGCCAGCACGTATTCCTGTCGGCGCGTTTTTAGCGCTTTTGCCAGCAGTTCTTCGTTTCTTCCGCCCCCGTACATGGTGGCGGTATCGAGGAAGTCATAGCCCACATCGAGCGCTTCATTGAGCAGCTGAATCGACGTTTTTTCATCGCTTGGCCCATAGCCATGAGACATGCTCATGCAGCCCAACCCAATCGGTGACACGCTTAGCGATCCAATGTTGCGCTTTTCCATGTAATGACATTCCCCTTAATAGTACCTAACGAATGAAAATGATGACCTATAGGAAGCTAGTGACCCAGCACTTGTTCAATTTTATCAAGCACTTTCATCGCTGCCAACGCTTGGCGCACACTGGCATTAGGTTCGCGCCCTTCACGAATGGCGGCAATGAACTCTCTGTCTTGCAACTCGATGCCATTCATTGACACATCGACGGTGCTGACATCAATCGGATTCTCACGTCCATCAACCAAATCGTCATAACGCGCCATGTAGGTGCCGTTATCGCAAATATAACGAAAGAACGTGCCGAGAGGGCCATCGTTGTTGAACGACAAAGACAGCGTACACAAAGCACCAGACGCCGTTTTCAACCCAATGCTCATGTCCATAGCAATGCCAAGCTCAGGGTGCTTTGGCCCTTCCATGGCTTGCACTTGCACAATGTCTTCGCCCGTTTGATACGCAAATAAGTCCACCGTATGACACGCGTGATGCCACAACAGATGATCCGTCCAACTACGCGGTTGTCCCAAGGCATTGAGATTCTGGCGGCGGAAGAAATAAGTCTGCACATCCATTTGCTGAATCGTCAGTTCACCTGCGCGAAACTTCTTGTTCAAGTATTGATGGCTCGGATTGAAACGGCGAGTGTGCCCTGCCATCGCGACCAACCCGGTGGCACGTTGTACCGTGCAAATCGATTCTGCATCGGCCAAAGAATCGGCCATTGGGATTTCGATCATCACATGCTTGCCTGCTTCCATCACATCAATGGCCTGCGCGGCATGAATCGGTGTTGGCGACGTGATAATGGCCGCTTCAACGCCCGGTTGCGACAAGGCTTCTTGAAGGTCTAGCGTCCAATGCGGAATGCCGTATTTCTCTGCGGTCTCGCGGGTGCTTTCTTCCACACCACCCGCAATAGAGACCACTTCCACATCATCAATATTTTTCAACGCATCGAGGTGCTTGTGTCCGAACGCGCCCTCACCCACCATGACTATTTTCATTCTTCACTCCTTGAATGTGAGCACATCTGACGTGACCCTGTCACATTTGTTTTCTAACAATGTCAAACCATAATGGGAGTTCGACACTGGGGCGTGAGTAAATCGATACACTTCATCGACCTTTTCATCCATCGCGCCGCGCATCACCAGCCACATGATGGCCTCGATACCTTCTGATCCGGCTTCACGAATATATTCGGTGTGGGAAATGTCTTTCACCGCCATTGGGTCTTCGACCATTTTGTCGAGCCAGTTGCAATCATATTCGGTATTAATCAGCCCAGCGCGTTCGCCTTGCAGCTGATGTGATAACCCGCCCGTCCCAAAAATCGCGACCGTGATATCGTCAGGAAAGGATTCCACCGCTTTACGAATCGCTTTGCCCAGATTGAAACAGCGGTTGCCCGTGGGTTGAGGATATTGCACCACGTTGACCGCCAGCGGGATCACTTTACACGGCCATTCACTCGGCTGCCCATACATCACAGACAGGGGCACGGTGAGGCCATGATCCACATCCATCTGATTGACGATGGTCATGTCGAACTCATCAAGGATCAACGATTCCGCAATGTGCCACGCAAATTCACTGTGTCCTTTACAGGAAGGTACCTGACGCGGGCCGTAACCTTCATCAGCAGGGTGAAACTCTGGGGCGACACCAATCGAGAATGTCGCGACAGATTCAAGCGAAAAGGCAGACGCATGGTCATTAAATACAATCAAACACACATCGGGTTTGACCGTTTCCATCCAATCGCGGGCGACCTGAACACCGCCCACGAAACGCTGCCAATATTCGCCATGCATACTGCCGTTATCCATGGCAGCGCCAATCAATGGAATATGCGATGTGCCAATCCCTGCAACCACTTTAGCCATTTGCTTCATCCTTGTTTTCCGGACGCGCGTAATATTCCGCCCATTCCGCTTTACTGCGATTACCTTCAATGGAACGACCACCCGACAGCATCATTTGACGAAAATCATCCACTGTCATGCCATTTCCCGACATGCCTGCGCCTGCATCTTGCATGGTCAACCCATCAAAAATGGCGAGTTTGAAGGTGTAATAGATATTGCCACCCAAACGCAACATGCCCAGCCAATCTCGCGCCAATACCGCTTGGCGCTGTGCCTCCGTCATGGGGTATTTGTCGAGGTAGTCAGCTTCGCTCTCACGAAACACATCGCGATTTTCAGCTTTGTTTAGCGACATGCAAAACATGTTGAGGTGATACCCTTGGCGCGACTTTTGTCCATCAAACACGTAGGTGCCGGGAATGTCGTCATAATCTCTTTTTTCACGCATTATTTACTCCTTAAATAACGCTCAAATAACGCTCAAATATCGCACATTAAATCAAACCGACTTCTTTCAGTCTGGCATCTAATCGAGAGAATACTCGGCGCGTATTTCCATTGAAAATCTTGGCTTTGTCTTCATCGCTCAGTGTTGAACCATCGATGTAACGTTTGGTGTCGTCAAAGAAGTGACCCGTTTGCGAGTCTATCCCACGCACCGCGCCAATCATCTCAGAGGCAAACAGAATGTTTTCCGTTGGCACGACTTCAAGCAGCAAATCGATACCTTCTTGGTGGTAGACACAAGTATCAAAGAAGATGTTGTTTTCCATGATGTCATTCAGTGCTGGCAAGCCGAACATGTCGCACAGACCACGGAAACGTCCCCAGTGATACGGCACAGCGCCGCCACCATGCGGCACAATGAACTTCAACTCAGGGAAATCTTTGAACAAGGTTTTCGACATCATCAACTGTTGGAATGCCGTGGTGTCAGCACCAAGGTAATGAGAGCCCGTGGTGTGGAAACACGGGTGACAGCATCCACTGACGTGGATCATTGCCGGTACATCCAGCTCGCACATTTTCTCGTAAATGGGGTAGTAGTATTTGTCATCCAACGGCGGCGCGGTCCAGTAGCCGCCTGATGGGTCAGGGCTTAAGTTGCAACCGACAAAACCAAACTCTTTCACGCAACGCTCAAGCTCTGCTGCACTCACGGTTAAGTCTGCCTCAGGCGATTGTGGCAATTGCGCCGCACCAATGAAATTCTGTGGATACAGCTCTGCAATACGATGAATCAGTTCATTGCAGTGCTCAGTCCAATATTTGCTCGTGGTTTGGTTACCAATGTGGTGCCCCATCCAACTTGCACGCGGCGAGAAAATGGTCACGTCCGTGCCGCGCTCGTTTTGTAGTTTCAGTTGCGCACCTTCAAGGCTGTCACGGATTTGGTCATCGGAAATGTTCACCACGCCTTTGACGTGGTCGAACAGAGGATCGGTTGCCAGTTCGGCTTTCTGTTGATCACGGTATTCACCCAGCGCATTCGGTGCTGTGGTGTAATGACCATGACAATCAATAATCAGCGTATCCTTGCTCATTCCAAATCCTCCAGTACATCTACATAGCGAAAGCCGGCTTGATCCAACTTAGGGCGCATGTTGTACATGTCTAACCCCAAAATGCCGCTCTCAAGCATTTGTCGTTTTTCTTCTTCTAACGCCACACGTGATCTCGCTGCGGCTAGAACCGTTTCTGCATGGTCTCTTGGCACCACACACACGCCGTCGTCATCTGCCACAATCACATCACCGGCATAAATCGGTTGATTGCCACAAACCACGGGCACGTTCACCGACCCCAATGTCGCTTTCACTGTGCCTTTGATAGACACCGCTTTTGACCACACGGGGAAATTCATTTCTGTTAGATCTTTGGTGTCACGTACACCCGCGTCAATGATCAGCCCTTGCACGCCACGCGCTTGGGCAGACGTTGCTAACAAATCACCGAAATAGCCGTCTGTGCACGGCGAGGTGGTTGCGATCACCAGCACATCGCCGGGCTGACACAACTCAATCGCTACGTGCACCATCCAGTTGTCGCCAGGTTGTGCCAACACCGTCACGGCACTGCCCGCGATTTGCGCACCAGAATAAATAGGACGCAGGTTAGGGTTAAGGTTGCCTGTGCGCGCTTGGGCTTCATGCACAGTCGCGCTGCCGCATTCGGCGAGCCCTTCCAATACCGCGTTGTCAGCACGTTCAATGTGTCGAACGGCGACGCCTTGGATTGTTCTCATAGACATACTGCTTTCCTTACTCGTCAAAACCGTAAAGGCGTGCTGGGTTATCCACCAAAATCTTCTTCTGCGTGGCTTCGTCACGCGCAATCAATGGCACGAGATCCAACAAATCCGCATCATTTGGCATGTGCTTTTTGATGTTCGGGTGCGGGTAATCCGTTCCCCATAGAATGCGATCAGGGGCGACTTCTACTAGCCCTTGTGCATATGGCACAGCATCATAAAAAGGCGGCGCGATAGCGATGCGCTCAGAGCCGCACACTTTGACCCACCAGTTATCACGCTGCATAAAATCGAGAAGAATTTGATACGCTTTTTGACCGACACCTTCAGAGGTTGGCACGCGCCCCATGTGATCAACCACGATGTCCATGTCGAATCGGTTGAAGAACGCCTCGTAACGAATAATGTCTTCTGCGTTGACGTGAATAACCAAATGCCAACCAAACGGCTTCACTCGGTTCAACACACGTTCCATCATTTCAAGGTTGGGTGCGCCACCAAGATGGGTCACGAAATTGAAGCGAATACCGCGAACGCCGCCTTCATGAAGATCCTGAAAGTCATTTTCTGTAAACGTATCGTCAGCCATGCACACGCCACGGTAAGCACCGTTACTGGTCGCAATCGCATCCATCATGGCGCGGTTATCACGCCCGTGGCAGCTCGCTTGCACCAACACAGCGCGGGAAATACCCAGCGTGTCATGCACACGTTTCAGCGCATCTTTGCCCGCATCAGGCGGCCAATACGTGGCCGTATCTGCATATGGGAACTGCGCATGAGGGCCGAACACATGGCAATGGGCATCGCAGGCATTGGCGGGTGCCACAAATCGCGGTGTGCGCGTGTTGTTATCCGGTGGCATACAACTGGGTTTGGTCATTCCGTGACTCCTGTGCAGCACTTAAAAAAGCTGCGTTTTCGTTATTAATTAAGGCGCTTATGTATTAAAACGCTGGCTTTGATGCGCTAACTGTCAGCGCCTAGCTAAATGACTGTCTTGGGCAAATAAAGCTCACCTTTCGCGAGCAAACGCGCCGTCCTGACCAATCCAGCACTCTGCACTGCGCCAGATTGGTCAAACGTCAACGTCATGGAGAATTCCCCTGAAGGATGTTCAACGGACAAAGTTTTCACCAAGCCATCAGGGATGGAGGCAATGCCTTCAGCAATAGAGCCGGATAAGGCGCACGCCGTCGCAACGGAAACCGCGCCGAGCACGCCAATGGCAGAGTGACAAACATGAGGAATAAAGGTGCGAGTAGACACATTGCCACCAGCAACGGGCGGGGCAATCAGGCACATTTTGGGCACGACTTTGTCAGTCACATCACCGAGGTTCATCGCAACACCCGCTTTTAAACGCACCGCTTCGATACGTGCTTTCAACTCAACATGGTTGTTCAGTTCATCTGCACTTTCGTACCCTGTCACACCGAAATCTTCTGCACGCAGCACAACAACCGGCATGCCGTTATCAATGCTGGTGACTTCGTATTGACCGTCGAGGCCTTCAAACGTATCGCGGGTATTGCCCGTGGGCAGTAATGCACCAGTGATCGAGCCTGCAATGTCTTGGTAATGACAAATGACGGGAGACGCCGTGCCGGGCACGCCATCAATCGCAGCATCGCCGTCATATTTCACGTGACCGTTAGGTGTTTCGATTTCCAAGTCACAGCGATTGCCGCTATTGGTCATCAACACGCGAACGAGGGTTTTGGGATGGGTTGCCTGTACGAGGCCGGATTCAATGGCAAAGGCACCCACGCCCGCCAAAATGTTTCCGCAATTGGGTGTGGTATCAACGCGATTGTCACCGACAACGACTTGAACAAACAGGTAGTCAACATCGTAATCAGCATGTGCAGAAGCAGACACCACCGCCGCTTTACTCGTTAACGGGTTTGCACCACCCAACCCATCGATTTGTCTCGCATCACGACCAACAGCACCAAGAATGATCTGGTTTCTTTCTTCAGCATCGTCCGGCAAGTCACTTGCAAGAAAATAGATGCCTTTGGAGCTTCCGCCTCTGAGCTGCATATAAGGGATCGAAACCATGTCTTTCTGACCTTCGCATGAGAATTAGGATCAGAATAGTCATGATGTCGCTCGCAATAAATTCAACTTTTTTACATTTTGTTGTACATTTTTAACATTACTAACTTTTGAAGCGCGAGTGTGATGTCAAACATCCCCCATTACTTTCTTTACGGTGAAGAACAGCCAGAAGACTCACCAGATTACATGCACATCGCGCGGCTTGAGCAATCTCTGCCAAAACATAACTGGGAAATTCACCCACACCGACACGATGATTTGCATCAGTTGATGATTCTTGAGTCTGGCTCAATGACGGCTCAAATCAGAGAGAGCAGCGCCGAATATCGAGGGGGTTGTGTCCTTTCCATTCCCGCTAAAGAGGTGCATGGCTTCATCCACCAGCCTGGGGTGACAGGGTTTATTCTGTCGATCTCCCAACCTTTCATATTGAGCTTATTCAACGAAACCGAGCGACAAGCACTCTCTTCACTGTTTCGTGAACCCATGGTGCTCCCCATTACAGATGGGCGAAATGTTGTGGAGTTGAAGTTCTTAGGCGAACGCTTATTGGCAGAATACCAAGGGCGCGCTGTGGGGCAAGCATCTATGATTGGCGCGTACTTGAAGATAGTGTTCGTGCTGCTTAATAGACAGATGAAGCACAGAGAATCTTCGCAAGTGTTAGACGCTAAGACCATCTTGTTCGAAAAATTCACGGCTTTGGTGGAACAACATTACAACCAGCACTGGAGTGTGAGTGAATACGCAGCCGCATTGGGCTTAAGCCAAGGACAACTCAACCGCACATGCCAGCGCAGCGCTGATCAGCAAGCGTTAGAGATTATTCACGGACGGATTATCGATGAAGCCAAGCGATTGCTGATTTTCACCCAACTCTCATCGAAAGAAATTGGCTATCAACTCGGTTTTAAAGACCCTGGCTATTTTTCTCGCTTCTTTACTCGCCATGTGGGTCAAGCCCCCAAGCAATTCCAACAACAATTGCTAAGTGAGCAAGTACAGTAACGAGTAAAAAAGCAGCTTGTTTTGGGGGGCGGAGTAAACAGGATAACGGTGGGCTAGATCCAAGCAACAGCCGCAATCGCGGTGGAAAGGCCGACGCACAGCCCTACGATGACGTCACGCCAGTGGTGCTTTAAGGCTTTTACTCGACCTAGCCCCACCAGCATGGCCAATCCGTAAGAAAGTAAACCGATGATCCAGCCATAACTCATGGCAAGCACGGTCGACGCAGCAAAGGCATTGGCGGTGTGATTCGAAGGGAAACTATCATTGCCGCTTTTATCAGGGCGTTTAGCATCAATCAGCAATTTACCGATTAAGCCAATACCAGAAGCCATCGCGATGATGTACCCCGCGAACTTAAACTCGCCCCATTCACCATGAAACACAGGAAAAGCCACTGCGGTGGCGACCAAACCATACACACCGACATCACTCACCATCTGCCAGTTCAACGAACTAGAGAAGTGAACAAAAAAGCACACCCACAGGGTAACCAGCAGCAGAGCAGGATAGAGAATTGTCATTAGCGCGTCAGTTTGTCCTAAACACATCAAATAATGGACATTGAGTATCTCAGACTCTGGTCGCCATTAGCCATACAGAATGTAAGTAAATATTGCATTTGACCGCGATTAACGGGAAAAGCCCTACAAATTAACGTGATAACACTTGGTCTGAACAGTCTCGGTATCATCGCGCGCGACATGCTGTAAACAAGGTGTGATTCTAAATCACAACGCAGACAGCGAAAAACCCAACGCCGCATAAGTTGACCGAACGGTCAGTAACCACTAATTTTTATAAAGGTATGCATACGGAATACATGCGCCATCTTCTTTCCATCAACCAGCATTGAACGCCAAGGCTGCGGCCAGTGTGGCAACAACGGTCGCCGTACAAATCGTCATATCGCACTGGCAATGTGAAAGCACCACCTCTCTGGTGACGAGAAACCACCCAACGTGTAAGGGAGAATCTTATGGAAGACTTTATCCGACACTTACCCAAAGTAGAGCTACACCTTCATATTGAAGGCTCATTGGAACCAGAACTGATGTTCGAGTTGGCGGAGCGCAATGGTATCACCCAGCCCTACGCCAATGTTCAGGAGGCGCGCGCGGCTTACCATTTCAATGATCTTCAGTCTTTTCTCGATATCTATTACCAAGGCGCCAACGTACTGATCACTGAGCGAGATTTTTTCGATCTGACTTGGGCCTATTTGATGCGCTGCAAAGCGGACAACGTGATGCACACGGAGATCTTTTTTGACCCACAAACTCACACTGACCGTGGTATCGCGTTTGATACCGTGATCAACGGCATATACCATGCGCTGCGTCAGGGAGAGAAAGAACTCGGTATCACCAGCAAGCTCATTATGTGTTTCCTACGCCACCTTTCTGAAGAAGCGGCGTTTGAAACGTTAGAACAAGCAAAACCCCACCTGCACCGTCTTATCGCAGTTGGACTGGATTCTTCCGAGCTTGGGCATCCACCTGAAAAATTCGCGCGCGTCTTCGCTCAAGCACGTGCACTGGGATTGAAAGCCGTCGCACACGCAGGCGAAGAAGGCCCAGCAAGCAATATTTGGGATGCGATTCACTTGCTCTATGTGAATCGAATCGACCACGGCGTTCAATGCGTGCAAGACCCTACACTAATGATAGAACTGGCAGAAACACGTATGCCACTGACGGTATGCCCGCTTTCCAATATCAAACTGCGGGTATTCGACCGTATGGAAGATCACAACATTCTCAATCTTCTGGACGAAGGGCTTTGCGTGACAGTGAACTCCGACGATCCCGCATTTTTTGGCGGCTACATGAATGACAACTTCCTTGCGCTGAATCAGGCACTTTCCCCTAACAAAGCACAATTAGTGCAATTCACACGAAATGCTATTGAGGCCGCTTTTTTAACAGACGATGAACGTCATCAATTGCTTCAAAATCTAGACGACTTCTGGGCGAGCCACGGCATACACTAGAGATGACAAGCGGGCTTGAACCGCTTTTTTCTTTATTGAAGGAGCCACTATGAAAGCCTCGTTGTTGACGCTGACGGCACTCGCCGCTTCCTTTCCTGCGCTTGCAGATAGCCCCCCTAAAATGCCCTTTGCAGACACCATTTATCACAATGCGCAGGTCATCACGGTCAACGATAAACAACCTGACGCCAACGCTGTGGCGATACTCAATGGCAAAATCCTTGCCGTTGGCGACAACGAAGACGTACTTAAGTTAGCCAGTAAAAGTACCCACGTGGTCGATTTGAAAGGCATGACCATGATTCCGGGCTTTATCGATGCCCATGGCCATGTCATGAATACCGGTCTTCAAGCGGTGTCTGCTAACTTATTGTCACCGCCAGATGGCCCCGTGACCGACATCGCCAGTTTGCAAACCGCGCTACGCCAGTGGGCCGAAAAACCGATCAACAAAGCACAGGATTTCATCATCGGTTTTGGTTATGACGATTCTCAGCTAAAAGAGCAACTTCACCCGACGCGTTATGACTTAGATGCCGTATCCACTGACGTGCCCATCCTGATCATTCACCAATCAGGACACCTCGCGGTATTGAACAGCAAAGCGCTCGATATGCTGGGTTTCACCGCCAGTAGCAAGAACCCTCCGGGTGGCGTGATCCGCCGACTACCTGACAGTGATGTACCCAATGGGGTATTAGAAGAATCCGCGTTTTTCGGTGCTCTGATCCCTTTATTTACGCAAATCAGTCCCGACGAGAACGAATTGCTGTTTCAGGCAGGCATGGAGTTGTACGCCAAATATGGCTACACCACGGCGCAAGAAGGCCGCACCATGTCTGACAGTGTCAAAACCATGTACGACATTGCGCAGAAAAAGAAACTGCTGCTGGACGTGGTGGCCTACACGGATATTCAGCTCGGCACAGACATCATGAAGCCGCCCTACCTTAGCCAAAGCTACAACAATGGTTTCCGTGTCGGCGGCGTCAAACTGACGCTAGATGGTTCGCCACAAGGCAAAACCGCATGGCTAACCAAACCCTATCTTATCCCCCCTGAAGGCCAGAAAGCAGGCTATCTCGGTTACCCCATTATGCCGGATGAAGAAGCGGAGAAATATGTCGGTATGGCGATGGAAAACGGCTGGCAATTACTCACACATGCTAACGGTGATGCTGCCATCGACCAATATATCCGCGCCGTTAAAAACGCGACGAAGAAATATGGTGAAGGCGAGCGACGCTTTGTCGCCATTCACGCGCAAACCGCCCGAGAAGATCAGGTGCAGTCGTTTAAAGAACTCAACGTTATGCCGTCTTTCTTCCCTATGCACACCTTCTATTGGGGTGATTGGCATGCACAATCTGTACTCGGCGATGAACGGGCTGAAAATATTTCACCCACTGGCTGGGCATTGGATCGCGACATGATATTTACTTCTCACCACGATGCGCCCGTTGCGTTTCCTAATTCGATGCGGGTCTATTCCGCCACCGTTAACCGGATCACTCGAAGTGGACGCGTGTTAGGCAAAGACCAGCGCGTGCCATCTATGACGGCGTTGAAAGCACAGACCATCTGGGCCGCGTATCAGCACTTTGAAGAGAAGACCAAAGGCTCGATTGAAACAGGCAAAGTGGCCGATTTGGTCTTGTTGTCTGACAATCCATTGAAGGTTAACCCAATGGAGCTTGCTGACATCACCGTGGTTTCAACCATTAAAGACGGGGAAGTGATATATACCCAGCAAGCCGCTATTGCCGACAACAGTTGCGCGGCGTCCAGAAAATGTCAGGCACTGGCGACACACACCTTTATGATTGCCGGATTGATTCCGCACCGTCACTGAATCTCTAAGTCGTTAAATCGCCAAATTAGTCACTATAAAACAACAGAGTGCATTATGCGCTCTGTTGCATTTCTTCTACACTCATTCATAGGGGATTGAATAGCCGGGCCTTTTGTCGCCGTGCTTCGGCATGAACACTGTTTGAGGACCGCTATGCGTTTTTTTACTGCGTCATTTGATAAGTCTGCGTCTTTGCAAAAAGGGTGGCATCTACTCTTATGCTCGTCATCTTTCTTATTTTCACTCGTCTTCATCTACTGTGCTTATCGCCTGTTCCAAACCTACGATTGGGGACATCCGTTCACCAAGTTTCTCTGTTTCAGCGGCTTGTTTGCGCTGATCCTGACCCTTTTCAATCACAGAACACAGTCTGATGATATCGGTAAGACGATGCTGATTACTGAAGCTGTTTTTGCCATGGCGGTGCTGGCCTTGATTTTTGCCCGCATGGTGCCCGCTTATGGTGACTTCATCTTTGCTGCACCCACGGTCGATATTGGCTACACCACTGAACATGCCGCCAAGCTGCTATTTCTTCAGGGTGAAAACCCCTATCTAAGTGAAAGTATCAATATTCGCCCTGAACTCGCGCCTGAACACCGCGGCTTTCACTATGGTCCTGGCATGATATTGGGGTACGCCGCCTCAGCCTACTTCCCGGGCATCGGCTATAAGTTAACGAGTGTTGCCTTTCTTGCTATTACAGCCCTTGCGCTGTGTTCGTTGGTGGCGGGTTGTTTAACTTCACGCAGCCAGATTGAAACCAACGGATGGCAAGTTCGAAGCGCTGTGTTGGCGTCGATGGTATTGCTATTTCTACCTGAGAGGCTGTGGTACGAAGTGTTTCACGTCGGCGCGAACGATATTTACCCTGTCGCGCTGCTATTAGTGGGTTTGGTGTGTGTTCAAAAAGAAAAGTGGTTGCTCGCGGGTGTGTTAATGGGCCTCTCATTCGCGACCAAATTCTCTCCTGCCGCCTTCCTGCTCGCGATGTTTTTGCGCAAAGATATTCGGCTGAATTTTTTGATTGGTTGCGCCATTGGTGCATCACCCTTACTGATTTTCCTCGCATGGGATCATCAAAGCATGATTGAGAACGTATTCATTCTGCGCTTTAGCCTGAATTTCGATTCCACCAGCCTCTACTCCATCACGCCAGACGTACTGCATGTGCTGTTCCCCCTCACCCAGCTTTGCGCTCTGATCTACTTTTTGGTGCGCAACGCCAACAGAACCTTGTCCATTGAAGAAACGGTGGTGTGCTTTACCTTGCTGTTGATCATCATTGAAGTCACCTTTAAGGAAATTCACGCTAACCATTTGATTTGGTTTTATCCCCTGATCGCTTTTACGGTAGCTCTTTACCGACACAAACTCTTTCCAACCAAATAGCCGCGACGCATAGCGACAAAGTACGAGAGAAAAATCTCATGGTGACGAAGCGTATTGACGTTTGCGTCACCTTTCCGCCCTCATTGTTAAATTCGCGACAGCCATTCCTATCAATTACTTCTTAAGCTTTTCTCAACGCGACCAAACGATTCAGGGTGTGTGGCATAGAAACATAACCACAGTGGGATCAGGTCAAAATCAGACAAAAAGTGGTTAAAATGCCCTCGAAAGTGAATATATTTTCACTTAGGTACTGTGTTTAACGCGCACAATATGAGATAACGTCGCCCTTGCAGCCAATCTGCATACTCGGCGAAGGATGCCGACGTCACTCTTTTAGCTCCATATCCATAAAATCAAAGAACAATTTTCGCTCAAACATTAAGGAGGATGTTGAGGCTTAAGAGGCTTTATGAATCAATTAATTTCTGTTGGTGCGCTTGAATCATTTCTGATCGCCATTTTTGTGCTGTTTCTCGGCCACTTCATCAACGCACGAATTCCTGTACTCAAAAAATTTAATATCCCAGAGCCGATTGTCGGCGGTTTAGTTGTCGCCAGCGCGATCACGGTTTTACACTTCAGAGGCATAGAACTCGAGTTCCACTTGCCCCTACAACACACCTTTATGCTGATGTTTTTCGCCACTGTGGGCTTGGCAGCTAACTACACGCAACTCATCAAAGGCGGTGCAAAGGTATTCATCTTCCTGGGTGTGGCCTCGCTCTACATCATGATCCAAAACGGGATTGGCGTATCTTTGGCTACCGTGCTTGGCCTTGACCCGCTAATGGGGCTGATTGCGGGTTCTATTACTCTGTCTGGCGGACACGGTACTGGCGCTGCGTGGGCGCAAACCTTCCAAGACGTTTATGGTATGAATAACGTGCTGGAAATCGCGATGGCCTCTGCCACCTTCGGTTTGATCATGGGAGGTATTATCGGCAGCCCTGTCGCGCAGCGTTTGATTGATAAAAACAAGCTGCAATCGCAATACGGCGCGACCAACAAAACCCATGACCAATTCCCTGAGTTGGTGACCTACAGCGAGAACGAAGAAGATAACGTGACGGCGAAAAAGGTCATTGAAACCCTATTCATTTTGCTGATCTGTGTCACTGGCGCTAAGTACCTCGAACAATGGGTAAGCAGCTTCGACATCAAATGGCTGATGATCCCTGATTTTGTGTATGCACTCTTCATTGGTGTGGTGATCACCAACTTCGTTGAAGTGAGCAAAGCAAAGAAACTGGACGTGGACACCGTGGATATTCTCGGCACTGTGTCACTCGCGCTGTTTCTCGCCATGGCCTTGATGAGCCTAAAGCTTTGGAACATTCTCGATCTGGCTGTGCCTTTCCTCATCATCCTGATTGTGCAATCTATGATGTTGGCGATGTTCACTTACTTTGTGACTTACCGAGTGATGGGGCGTAACTACGACGCCGCCGTAATAGCCAGTGGTCACTGTGGCTTTGGCTTGGGGGCAACCCCAACAGCCGTGATGAACATGGGCTCGGTGGTCAATCGCTTCGGTCCATCACCACAAGCTTTCATGGTAGTGCCAATTGTCGGCGCGTTCTTCATTGATATCGTTAACTTGATTATCTTGCAGGCCACGCTCAGCATTATTGGTTAATGCGTGCTTGTTGCCGCTCTCTCTGGTTGGGAGAGCGGTGATGCTCCTATCCTCCACCTCAATCCCTCGACTCCCTTTCGAAATACTCTCTTCAAACATCTTTCCATCGCCACCTAAGAACACATACTTGTTTATGTGCACTTACACTCGCATCGTAATTAATTTACTGACCAATTTATCAATCACATAGCCTGTAGGGTGTCGAAAACTGGAGGGCAGTAGCTTGGGGAATTAAGTGCATCGGTTTAATGGTGGCGGTGCATAATCTTCAATCCCACCGATTGGCCACTTTGTAACAATGTAGGTTATGCGAGCATGATCTTAATCATATAAAACATGATGTTATACGCGATGTTAGAATGGCGGTTGCTGTTATGGGAGAACATGGTGTGTTTAAACACACCATTTTGAGATCTAATACACTGTTGTAAACAAGGATAGTTGAATAGGCACCATTTGGTGCCTCTTCATGTCTAAAGTCTAGTTATTTCACTGACTCTCATTACGCAGTTTGGTTAGGCTTTCCAAACGTTGCGCATATTCCTTCTGAAACACTTCTGGGTTGATATCTTCTGACACCTGAGCAAAGACTCGCATTTTGTTACCACCATAGATCTTCGCCAGATCTTCATTGGTGTAACCTCGAGCCCATAGGTCATCCGTAATTGCTGCCAGTATTTTAGATAGCTCTCCGTTACCCGTCGCTCCTTTATCAAAAGCTTTGATCATATAACCGCCATCGTTATACATGTCCGCATTCTTAGTCGCGAAATCGAGGACGCCTTCAGTTGAGAACATGTCATCAGTTGCTATACCAACATGATCCACACCCACTAGCTTGACATAGTAATCGATCATATCTGCCGCTTGTTTTGGCGAAATATCATCTGGCCAAATACCATCCATCATCCATTCGGTGAAGGTCGGAGAAACATAACCACCAGACTTCGCAGCACGAATCGCTTCTTCATCAGGAATCGCTCGGTAGCAACCTCTCAATGTTGCATCAGGTTCGCTCTTGTAAAGACCTGCAGGTACTGAGTGAGAGTAGATAAACGGCGTGCCTGGGTGATTTTTTTCCATATACTCCATAGCATCAGTCGCTGTTTTTGAACCCGTATGGCTTAAATCTAATATGACATCATATTTAACCATTTCATCAATGACCGATTCTCCCCAAGGCGTTAAACCTATATCACGACCATTATATGCAGCTAACTGGCCAGAACCTGTACGGAAAATATCATTGTATGCAAGTATCATCGTCTTTAAGCCCATGTCCTTTAGGAGTGCCATGCGCGTGACATCTTCATCAAGAATAGTGGCAGTTTGACTGTTCCAAAGAACGGCTGTTTTTCTTTCTACATGTGCAGTCTCGATATCCTTGTTCGAATGAGCGACGATAAAGTTATCGGGTTCTTTCGCCATAGCTGAACGATGCTTATGGTGATGAAATAGGAAATCATCAAAGTTATGATCGGCTGCAGTAATTGTGTATTCGTGACCAGTAATTCCGTTATCACGCGCGGCTTGGAAGTAATCTAGAAGCTGTTTATCATCAGTCCAGCCAGCACCATACGGGCTTGCCAACATACCTATTACAATGGTGTCTTGAACAAAGGACTTAGCCTTGTCGGAAGCTGGCCAAGTTTTACTTTCCACACTTGCGTTGGCTACGCCCATTGACAAAGAAACAGCCAATGCTGCCATTGAAATCCTTTTTATCATACTAACCTCTTGATATTTTTTTGTGCCTATACGGTATGTGATTAAAAATTACGATCTTAGTGAGCTATATCCGTTATAAATGAAAGTTTGATAAGCATTACTATTCACTCACCATCATGAAATGAAGAAAGCAAGAAAACGAATCAAAAAAATATGACTATATCTTCACACCTGCTCATATCGAAAAAATCAACACGAGAAGAAATCAACAGATCACACTATGTCATATTCGACAGAGATTATCTTAATTTTGACATAACCCGCACAATTGATAACTTTCATTAGATAAATCGAAATTAAAATTCACAACCTTCATACCATTCCACTTAAAATCAGAACTTTGGAATGCGATTTAACAAGGAAAATTTATCACACCAAACGATTTATTTGCATAGATGGGTATCATTTGGCGACACCTTTTACTGTGATTTTTTAACTTAATAGAGACAAATACGTTGAACTCCATTTACCAAGTATCTTCAGGTCAACTGACACCATTTATTAATACCTTTTCATACTTAGGATCACCAATCGACTCGCTACTGGGATCAGTAGGTCTTTCTAGCAAAATCTTGGAGGACCCTTCCTTAATGATTCCCGAGTTCGCAGCTTGGAAAATGGTCAGCGTCGTTTCTCAGAAAGAGGGCATTGATGATTTGGGAGTTCTTGTTGCCTCGATAGAACAGCAGACCTGTTTTGGTGAGCTTGGACAGGCAATGGTTCAGTCGCCAAGTTTGTTTACGGCGTTAGGCTGCCTAGTAACTCAACTACTGAAGCACGCCAATTACAAAAACTACTGGTTAAGTGAGACCGACCGCTACATCTATTTATGTCGCGTTGGGACGCCGGGTATTGATGTTGGCGTATGGCAAATGGAACAGTATGTATTAAGCTATTTTCTCTCTGTGATAAGAGGCTATTTGGGAGCGAACTGGGCGCCAGACTTCATTCATGTGCAATCCGCTGCTCCAATTAACCAGAAAAACGTTTTTGGAAATACTGACGTTGAATACTCAAAACCCTATGGGGCAATACCCATTGATAAAAAGCTGCTTGTAACAGACCTCGATCAGTCGCTAATTCGTCGTTCTTTACACCGACAAACTTCAGGCAGGCATGTCTCGGAACTACTTTCCGAGCTGATAACTAGCCAAGTGTTCGAAAATCATTCAAGTTTTGACAATGTTTCCAACGCACTTGGAATAAATAATAGGCAACTTCAACGAATTCTTGAAAGAGAGGGAACCAATTTCCGTGAATTGAAAGGCCATGCGATGACGAAAATAGCTTGCGAGCTATTATTGAATGACTCACTAAGTATCTTAGATATTTCAATTGAATTAGGATATAAAAACCCCAAAAATTTCACACGTGCATTTAAGATAATAACAGGCATAACACCGAGTGAATACCGATCTACATCCTTCAATTGATACCAATATACATTTAGGGCATCTGACTAAACGTTTGCAACTAACGGCACAACTAACGGGACATACACTTTTAAAATGACAGATGACCACTGTAGTGGTCAACTCATTCCGGACAGTAAATTAGGCTGATTTTCAGCTTTCGCAGGTGGAAGACCACCGTTATAACTATGCGGTCTCTTCCAGTTGTAATAGCTCATCAGGTAATGGCTGATATCTTTGGATGCCTCAGCAAAAGATGCATAGCCTGTTGCTGGTATCCATTCAGATTTTAGACTTCTAAATAGCCTTTCCATTGGAGCGTTGTCCCAGCAGTTGCCACGGCGACTCATGCTTTGTGTCATCCGATACCGCCACAGGTGTTGTCGAAACTGGCGACTGCTGTATTGGGAGCCTTGATCCGAATGGAACATCACGCCACTTGGTTTTCCTCGTTGCTCATACGCCATCGACAACGCTTTTGTCACCAATGCCGCATCAGGACTGTCAGACATGGCCCAACCGACAACCCGTCTGCGATACAGATCAATGACAACGGCAAGATAGCACCAACGATGACCCGCCCATATATAGGTAATATCGCCGCACCATACTTGATTTGGGGCGTCGACAGTGAACTGACGATCAAGCTGATTGGGAATATCAGGCCGTTCAACCGTAGCTTGCTTATAGTTATGTGAACCGGGTTGCTTGCTGATGAGTTGTGCCTCTTTCATCAATCGGCGAACCTTGAATCGTCCAATCTTATGTCCGATTTCACACATCATGCCGACCAGAGTGCGACTACCCGCAGAGCTTCTGCTCAGCGTAAACAGTCGGTTGATCTCGCTACGAAGATGCAAACGTTCAGCATCAATATCATGGCGTCGTTGGCAGTGCTCATAGTAAGTCGACGTGGCGATATCGAACACAGTACAGACCAATTCTACCGGTTCTTGCTCTCTCAATTGGTCTATCAGCGCGTACGTTCGAGTTCGTCCGACATCAAGAGAGCAGTAGCCTTTTTTAGAATAGATTTTTCTCGTTCAAGTCGATGGATCCTTGCCTCTAACTCTTGGATTTTCTGCTGCTCTGGCGTTAAGGCTTTGGAAACTGGCGTACTACCGCCGCGCTCTTGTTCAAGTTGTGTGACCCAGCGTCTGAGTCCCGTTTCACCGACGTTTAATGAGCGGCTAGCCTCAGCAATTGAATACCCTTGGTCAAGTACCAAACAGGCTGCTTCTAGTTTAAATTCAGCGGAGAATGAACGACGTTGTCTTGTCATGGAACACCTCTTTCTTTAGTGGTGACTTTACCACCTTAAATGGTGTCCGGGATCATTAAACCACTACACACATCACTCATTCTTCTACCATTCCCCCCACCAACGACGCCCGATCCCCTAGGTCTTGAGCAGGAAAGAAGTAACTAACGGGACACACACCCTAAAAATGGTAGAAGACCACCCCATCAATCTTTCTACCATTTTACCCAATAACGCCCCCCACCCTGAGCTTTGAGCTTTGAGCTTTGAGCTGAAAAGTAGAAAAACTCGCTGAAATTATTGGGAATTGCTGTATTACAGAAAGGCGAAAGCCACCGAGAAGGTGGTTATTCAAAAATGGGGGGCGGTTTGGAGGCGCTAGCTAGCAGGGAGTCTAAATCCGCAAAGTCGCTTTCTCCCTAGTAAGGATAACGCGCTCTTAATGGATGATTCTGTGCCAATGAGAGTTCCCTTTTCGGCATGTTTATAGGCATCAAGCCATTCAGTAGAATCAAATCCTAACCGGTTGAGCATTGGAGGCGTTCGGCCATCAATATGACCGCGCTTATCCTCTCGGCATTGGCGGCCTGTCCAATCGACAAGTTCTAGATAATCCATCAGCCGAAAAGGAATACCCTCTGGGATGTTTTCTTTCGGGTCCCCAACGAACGGGAACAATCCTTCTGCGTGGATTTTATCATTTTCGATTGCGTTAATTCGCGCTTTGACACTCGTGAAATCGGACGTTTCTGGGGTAACGGCAATCGCTGCCCTCACTGGGTTCAAATCCACATAGGCCATCGCCGCCGCGAGGGCTTTTTCATCGAGCAATGCTTGGCTTTTAAACCGCCCTTCCCAAAAATGACCAGTGCATTTGTCTTCTCGGTTGGCTTCTGAGGCAACGTGCTGATTCAATAGCCGCATAAACCAACTGATTGATGTCAACCGCTCTCGCCAACCCTCTATTATCTCACCACATCGCTCCTTCTCCGCTTCTGAGAGTTTATCGCCATGAATGAAGCGTTGGATAAGTGAAGGCCCTTGATGAAACGCTAACCAACGTTCGACAATATCATGCTCAGTCAGGCTTTTAGCTTTATCTGCATTGATATGGAGCACCACGTGATAATGGTTACTCATGATGGCATAGGCGCAAAGATCAATACAAAATGAACCAGCCAACGTTAGCAACCGCTTTTCAATCCATGCTCGACGGTGTTCGTAGCTTTGTTGAGCCTGTTCGTCGTAACCACAAAGAAACGAGCGACGAACGCAACGTGAAACGCAGTGGTAATAGGGCGTGGCATCGATACTGATAAGGGATGAACGTGCTTTTGTCATCGTGATTCAAGACGGTCGATAATTGAACAATGCAAAAAGCATATCGCCCAAACTCCAACCATTCACCTTTACGCAACGTTTTTGAGCCTCGAAACACAACACATTGAAACTGAGTAGATTGTGATTTTCTTCGAGTGTGTGTCCCGCTTAGTATGGTGATTTTCTTCGAGTGTGTGTCTCGCTTAGTACTTACCGCTTAGTATGCATCCCGTTTAATACATGTTTAACGCGCCTTAGAAACAAAACAGAAGCCATTGGCTAATGACTAAGTTGGAATATGGTAGTGAGGATGTAACAACACCTTCAGGAGACTCTATTGAAGGTGATGTTGAACTTAAAGCCGAAATCGGTATGAAATGGTTCTTCTAAGAAGTTAATGATCATCCGCTTTTACGAAAATAAACTGCACTCTCTTCATATACGACGCTTAAAACGATCATTGTGAATCGACTGAGTGAATGATTTTGATTGAGGTGCAGTTTTTTATTCTTTAAAAACACCCCGAATAGGGAGTATCTTCGTTAGGCCATCATGTCTAACCAATTTGCTTACCACGCGGTAATTCCCACGCTCTTTCATTCCTCTCGAAGCCTACCTTAGGATAATATTCACTCGCCGCTGGCGCTGAAATCAGTAGCAGTTTGCAATGATGCCCAAGCTGGTCATTGGTTAACTGCATCAGCTTTTTGCCAATGCCCATCCCTTGGTATGTCTCTTTCACCGCCAAGTCGGAGAGATAGCAAGCATAATGAAAATCAGTAATCGAGCGAGACACCCCCACCAGCACGTCGCCATCCCATGCTGTTACTGTCAAATCCGCGTTTTTTACCATCCCTTCCATTGTTTCCACATCATCAAGCGGACGACGAGCACCAAGGCTTGAGTGCGCAAGCACCTCAATGAATTCAGCCGCAGTAATCGCACGGTTAACGTCATAAGTGATCGTCATTGATGTTCCCTCTCTTTATGTCTTGTCTGGGTTAGCCTACTGGGCTATCTAGCGTGATTTAACCATGGCGGCTTAACCAACATCTTCTTTGTCGCGAAAATGATTACATACTTATCACACCCATCCGTCTGCCACGCAAATCCATTGTTACACCCAGATCACATAAAGAGATTGAGTCTGGCGTTCAAATGCTGAAGTGAAGTAAAGACGAGAACAATATCGCTCTGTGTCTATGGCCCTATGTATCGCTCAGATTTAGCGTTCACACCACCCCAATCAATTGAGACGCCTAGATCCAAACGCGACCATCTTGAATGCCCCCTCCTTAAGTGAATCGCATTGCTTGCCAGACATCTCTCAAATTCAAATGTTGAATTCGTATTACTTGATGACTTTTAAGGTAATTTCAATGTGTTACATGTTCACCTTTTGAGAAACCAAGCGCGCATTTCATAGGGTGACTTTTGTTAGTAATCTAGTTTGGTTTATTATTAGCTGCTTACATGTTACTAATTGATGTTACGTCGGAACATCTGTAAACCGTATTGACCAAATGCTACCTCAAAGAAATGCTAACGGCATTCTGCAGGTAGTACAGAATGAAAACTAGAGAAAAGGCTTACTGACAAAAAGTTGGAGGCTTGCATCTTTATTATTTTGACGCACAGCGTCGAGCCAAACTAGAGGGAACACTATGACCTGGCAATTGAATGATCTGCAAACACTGCTGGCTGAACATGATGGTTGGAGTGTCGCTGAAGCTGGAGAGTCCTTATGTTTAACCAATGAGGATGGTATCGAAGCATTTCTGGCCGTTGCCGGAGAGCAAATTCTTGTAGAGGCCCTACTGTTTCCACAAGACGCAGTAAAAGACGTTTCTGGTTTAAATGACACCATACTACGTACCCACAAAATGTTCCCTCTCAGCACTATCGGTATAAACGAAATCGGCGGAGACAGTTATTACACCGCATTTGGTTCGCTTTCATCACAATCAAAAGCAGAGACTGTCGTGATTGAAGTCGCCACACTGTTTCGTAATATCGAAGCATTTCTCGAACTGTACCAAGATTACCTATAAGGAAGCACCACGATGAGCGTATGGAAAAAGTTATTTACGGCGATTAAAGGTGGCGCAACCGAAGCAGCAGAATCAGTTGCAGACAATCAAGCATTGCGCATCTTAGATCAAGAAATCCGCGATGCAAAAGAAGAGTTACGACGCTCAGACAATGCTCTGGTCGGCATTATTGCCAAGCGAAAACTCTCTGCTCAAAAAGTCGCAGGCTTTGAAAGCAGTATTACCGAATATGAAGGTCATGCACGCGCTGCCATGGAGAAGGGTCAGCAAGATCTGGCGCTCGAATGTGCAACTCGCGTCGCCACACTTCGTAACGAACAAGATGCCGAAAACACCTATCTGCAACAGTTCACGCAATCAGAAAAGTCGCTAAAAACCAACATTGCTCAGGCCAAAGATAAATTGCGTCAACTTGAGCAACAAGTGGATGTGGTTAAGGCCAATGAATCAGTTCAGCGTGCCCAAGCGGCAGTGTCGAATACAAACTTAGGTGCGAACGCAAAAATGCACACTGCGGTTGAATCGTTGGAGCGAATCAAAAATCGCCAACAAGAGCGTCAAGCACAATTCGAAGCCGCGACAGAACTCGAACAAGAACAATCTGGCAGTAGCTTGGATAAGAAACTGTCCCAAGCAGGTATCACGGGAAGTCAAAGTGCATCTGCCGAAGATGAGCTTGCTCGTATTTTAGGGAAAAAATAACCCTTACCAAGGAAGGCTATGCCTCTTTGGCTACTTTTGCGATGGTGACTGTCCAAGCAGTTCAGTCACCTCTTGGCTTACATACAATGATGACTATCAGTAGCCTCGCTTTGCAGAGTAGTAGCAATCAATCACTAAATGGGTGATACGCTCACCCATTTATGTACCCTGACTCTCGGAACTGTATATGTTTAGTTGGTTGAAGAAGAACAAAGTAACTCCCCCACCAGAAGACAGCGCACCTGAAGTGCTCGGGTTGAGGCTAGGTGGAGCGATAGAGCTCGACGACCTGAAATTTAGATTAATGGAGCCTGTATTAACCATTGAGCAGGCTTCACGCACCCAAATAATCAAAGCCGTTGGCGAAGTAAAACTGGACGCCCATACTCGATTGCTCAGGTTCTATACCGATGACGACGGGTACTTTCAGGTATTGCAATCCGGCACCAGTGACGCCGATGTGAGTGAAGTGAAACTGTTTTATTTTTACGAATCAAAACCTGTCGATACCGACGCAGCGTGGAATGATTGGATAAACAATAAAATTGTCCAACCGCATTGGGAACTCGACGGCATGACTTACGAGAAAGTCTGGGACAACACACAGCCAGTAGCGATGACGGAAAAAACCTGGGCCGAAGATGGCAGCACATCAACAACCGACCAGTTCATCATGGTTTATGAGCGGGAAGCTGGCGAAGATATCTTCGAATCCTTGCTCGTCTCTGGCGAAGAAATCATTTCAGGTGGTCGTGCTGAACATGCCGTTGTCCTAAGCACGGGTATTCAGCTCTCTCCTACCGACTTTACCGTGGCGGGCTAACCCCACCGCCATTTATCACATTCAGAAAGGAACTCTTATGTCTCAACTCGAACTTTCATTAGCAAACCTAGGCTCATTTGCTCTCTATCTTGGCCTGTCGATTTTGTTTTTGATGATCTTCAAGTTCGTCTATATCCGCATCACACCTTATGACGAATGGCAGTTGCTAAAAGAAGAAAATAATATCGCAGCCGCTCTTACCCTGTCGGGTGCATTTATCGGATACAGCTTAGCCATCGCTAGTGCCGCGAGTAATTCAGTCAACCTCTTGGATTTTGCCATTTGGGGCGTTGTTGCACTTGTCGCCCAAATTCTTGCATTCTTGATTGTCAGATACGGCTTCATGCCAAAACTGGTAGAACGTATTCAGAATAATGAGATCCCAGCAGGTATTGTTATGGGTTCGATGTCCATCTCCATTGGCCTGCTTAACGCGGCTTGTATGACTTACTAGGAGACGGTGACATGAAAAGAAGCCAACAGGTCATTAAACCTCGCCTGCGCAAAAGCTGGCGACCTGCAGTACCGAGCGTTACCGTCGCCGCCATTGTGTTGGTGTCAGGTTGCAGTGACAACGGCAAAGAAATGGACATTTACGCCAACGTCACGGATTGTATTGACGCGAACCCAAGTTACACCAATGAATGCCGTGCTGCCTATCAAGATGCTGTGGATGACGCCGCCAGCACAGCGCCGAAATACGCCACTCGCAATGATTGCGCCAGTGAATTCGGCTACGATAACTGTGTTCGTGCGCCACAAAACAATTGGTTCATGCCCGCCATGGCCGGTTTCATGTTCGGTCGAGCCATCAATAACCGCCCTTATTACCAGCAACCTATGTTCAGTTCCACTTTTCCTGGTAGCCGTTATTATGGTGACTGGACCTCTTCGGATGGCTACTCTTACGGCAAGAAAAGTCGATCATCAAAAGTCTACGTCCCTCAAGATCACCTCAAGCAGAAACCCGCTGTCAGCAAAACAATCTCTCGTGGCGGTTTTGGTTCTAAGGTTGCAGCAAAATCGAGCTGGAGCCGCTCTAGCAGCAAAGGTTGGGGCGGTTAACGCAACTTCTCCCTGTCTGTGGCCACAGTGATTCTGTTGGCCACGATTTCCCACCACTTTTTCTCTTTCGCGTTCTCACAAGCACGTATTAGCCAACACCAAGAACTTATGGATATCGTTGATGTTTAGAGTTAGCAGTACCCCTCGCCCCAATTGGAAAAAGCTCGCAGATGAATACGGGTTCGGCTTTCACACCATGTATGGCGAACCGTATTGGGACGAATCCGCTTACTACCAGTTCACCTTAAAGCAAATTGAAGAAGACCTTGAAACGCCAACAGAAGAATTGCACCAAATGTGTTTGGACGTCGTCGATCATGTTGTCAAAGACGAATACTGGCTAAAACGGTTTCAGATCCCACAAACACGTTGGCAAGGTATCTTGGATTCTTGGACGGCACGTGAACCCTCACTTTATTCAAGGCTTGATCTTGCTTACAACGGCAGTGGTCACGCCAAGCTATACGAAAACAATGCGGACACGCCAACCTCGGTATTCGAAACGGGTTTTTGGCAATGGGTTTGGTTAGAAGAAATGGTCAACAGTGGCAAAATCCGCCGTGATGCCGACCAGTTCAACTTGCTACAAGACCTTTTGATTAACCGCTTCAGAGACCTGGGACGTCGATTCCCAGGAAAAACCCTGCATTTCTCCTGCTGTCGTGACACAGAAGAAGATCGAGGAACCGTGCAATATATGGAAGATTGCGCGAAAGAGGCGGGGCTTGCTTCAGCCTTCGTTTTTATCGAAGACATTGGTGTTGATGCAAAAGGACAGTTTACGGATAGCCAAGATAGAATCATCGACTGGATGTTCAAACTGTATCCTTGGGAGTTTATGTTCGATGAAGAATATGAGAAGCACCTAGATACAGCTAATGTTAACTGGATGGAGCCGATGTGGAAGAGCGTAATTTCTAACAAAGCGCTTCTGCCTATGCTTTGGAAGTTATTCCCCAATCACCCTAACCTGCTCGCGTCTTACTTTGCTGACGACCCTGCTCGTAAAAGCCTCAGTAACTTCGTTGTTAAGCCACTCTTCTCCCGAGAAGGCGCAAACATATCCATCTTTAAGGATGGCAAAGAAACCATGGCGGTTGATGGCCCATACGGTGAAGAAGGTATGATTGTTCAGGCGTATCATCCGCTACCAAAATTTGGTGACAACTATACGCTGATTGGCAGTTGGCTGGTTGACGACAAAGCCGCTGGCATTTCGATACGCGAAGATGCTTCGCTGATCACTCAAGATTTATCGCGTTATTTACCGCATATCATTCTGGAATAAAGAACGAAAATGAAGCCACTCCCCCGCCACTGCGCGTGCGAGTGGCTAGATCTCCATGGCTTTCGACCGATTTCACCTATAACCCTTGTTGGCTTTTTGTTTGTCGCACTTTTCGTCATACGCGCCATGACTCGTTATATATGCTTAAAGCACCAAAAACCAAGCTTGGCGCTACCATGACGCAATACCCCACTTTTGCCCTGCAACACGCCCGTCTGCTCTACATGGTCAGAGTCACCATTGTGATGGGTTTCATTTTACTCATCGTCCGAGCTTTCGATGTGCCCTACGGCTATTGGGCATTAATCACCGCAGTGACCATATTGGGAGCCATTCCCTTTGTGGGTGGTGTACTTTCCAAAGCAAAACAACGCGTATTAGGGACGATCGCTGGAGGTATGGCTGGTCTCGCATTGTTTCTTATCCCCCCGCAATATCACTGGATACATCATTTCGCGTTTTTCGCTTTGCTGATAGGTGCTATGTATTTCACACAGGAACGTTACGCCTATGCTGCATTGATGGCTGCCGTTACCATCGTCATCGTTGCAGGTGGTGGTCCTGCCGATTTTGAAGCGGCAGGCTGGCGGATCATGAATGTGCTGTGGGCTGGCGTCGTGGCTGTTTTGGTTAGCTTGTATATCTTCCCTTCAAGAGCCACAGATCAATTCATTTTCTTACTCGAAAAATTCCTTCAAGAGTTTAACCGTTACTACACCCAACACATTGAAGACGCGAAACAAGGCATTTTTGAACCTTCGCATGCCGACAAACTCAACGAGCTTGTAGATAAACAACAAAGCATACTGCCTCACGCACTCAAAGAATCTGGTATTAACAAGAATGTTCTCAATTCTATATTGCTGATTGAAAAGCGGCTCTACGCCGAACTTGAAGCGCTGATCAGCACCCAGTGGGATGCCCAACAAGGTAAAGATGAAATCAGCGAAATGGATGGGCTTATCGAAACGCAATATGCGCTCTCCAACCATTTCGAAGACCTCGCCCACCAGATAGTCAATAAAGACGTCACTGCCATGAGCCTTGAACAGATTAGTATCTTGAATCTCTCCTCTGACACCATTGCCCACCCAAAAGGCGATACCCGAGATATCAGTTATTTTGGCTATCTTTGGCTCAATCGAGAAATGGCGAGGCAATTTGTGCAACTGACGGTCGTCACCAAGAAAGTGTTTGCTTATCAATAGTTGTATTGATGCTAGTTTGGATAAGAATGTGCTGAGGGGTGCCCATCATTCCGATAACAGTAGACTTATCGACCTGAACACGTATGATCTCGGGTAACGTTACAAGAAAATAGCCTAACCAGCTGTTTAAAAAGAAGATTTATAATCGATTATGATAAGAGATACGACACTCGCTCCGTACAGTAAATGGACCAAACCTTTTGTGTCAGAAGTTGCAGAGGTGATTAACCTACTGAAAGACAACGGATACGATTCAAATCAATTGGTTAGCGTGACGGGTATTCAGCAAAAGAATGTGAATGCATGGACGGCGCGTTATAAAAACGAACCTGACAATGTTTCGACGATTCCTTACCCATGTTGGTGCTTCTTGTCTGCACTCGCTGGAAAGCCGAACATCCAAAGCGATGGGGAAGTGATTGAGGTTAACGTGAGAAAGGTACTTTCTTACTTCAAACCCACGGCTTTCAGACCGAATGACAAATTCGTGTGTCCGACCAGCGAGCAATTCAGCAATCTGATCGATAACGACAATTACGAAGCGCTGACCACAGAAAAGCTATCAGAGGTTTTTCACTGGAATGCCACTAACTTTTCACACGGTATTTCGCAAGGTTCGTTGCCATTTCTGAATTGGAGCCTGATCGTGATGACCTTGGGCATCGATATTCAGAAAATGATCCTGAAAGAGCTACAAGCCCCAGTGTCTATCGACTAACAAAATTGCTAGCGTCAAATTATTGAAAAAGCCGACAGTTTGTCGGCTTTTTTTAACCTGTCGTAAACTTTCAACCTCAGCTTGCCAGACCGCTGTCAAATTGCGTTGAGATTATCCGCGTTTTTTCAAAAGAAACATCTGATAGCCAAATTGACCAAGATAGTTGCGGTAGATATCGCTTTCTCTCGCGATGTCTTGTAATGCTTGAGTACCTTTCATTTCTGGTTCTAGTTCTTTAACGCGCGCTATTAATGGCTCGTAATAGTTTTCCCACGCTTTGCGACTTAGCGTAAAGCTGGTAAGAACATCATAACCAGCAGATTCCACCTGCTTTAGGCGGGTATCAATCGCTTGCATGTCAGGGTATTCCTGCCGCCAAAATTCGATAGCCTCTTCACTTGGCGCATCCGTCAACCAAACCAAATCGCTAACCATCAACACACCACCGTCTTTGAGCAGCGGTTTCCATTGTGATAGCGCGTTGGTCACACCCATAATATAGGCACTACCTTCAGACCATAACAAATCAAAACTTTCATTGCCAAATGGAAGCTCAGTCATACTGGCACAGACAGTCGTAAGACGGTCAACTAAGCCTTCATCATCAAGGCGATCGCTGAGTCTTGCTAATGCTGATTGTTCATTATCCACAACGGTAATAGACGCATTGGTATTGTTCGCCAACACCGAGGTGGCGAGCCCTTTGCCACATCCGATTTCAAGAATAGCGTTTGGTTGCTCTGGCAAAAGTAGCAGTGCTTTTAAAGTTTCACTCTCGCTGCCTGGGGACCATCGCTCAAGCGACGCAAAGACCTTGATAAAATCAGCCATATATTGTTCGTGTTCGTTCATATCTTTTGATAACCATTTCAATCGCAGCGCTTCTTTTTCGCTGAAGCCCTGCTTCATCAACCAATCTAAATGTGCATCAGGTGCTAATTTGTTTGCATTCTCATGCCACTCTTTGAGATTTCCCTCACCAAGTATCGCGGCAAGAAAATGCCTCGATTGTTGTTTTTGGGTTATTTCTTCATCCAATAAATTCAGTCTTTTTTGTAAAAGCTGACGATCGATTTTTGCCTCAAGGCACGCTTTGCACTCTTTGAGGGTTAACCCTCCAGTCTGAAGTTGCTGGATCAAACGAATGCGTTGAAGATCATTGTCATCGTAGACTCGATAGCCATTACTCAATCTTCGACCTTGTATAAGCCCCTGCTTTTCATAATAAAGAAGCGCTGTGCGTGACAGCCCAACTTCGACTGCGAGTTCAGAGATTTGATACATCATTTAACTCAATTCCATTGGTGAATAACGGCACTTTAAACTATGAAGCTATAGACAGGTCAACGACATATTTATACATTTTTTAGGTGGGAGTGGCGATATATATGCCCAAGTGACTTCTCGTGCCTATCGCGCGCGTTGGTTAAAAAGCCAAACAGCTCAGAGTAGTTACGGTAGATAGTAATAAGTAATGTCAGCGTCGATGCCACGAATAACTCAAACATCCAAGGCACAAATATTCAATTGTTTGGGGAGTTAGGAAGCGATGGACTTAGTGCACTGAATTCTTACAATGCTGACGATGCAACTTGAGTTTTATTTGTTTGAACACAGATATTGTCATGATAATAAGCCGTTGTCATATTTGCACTAATACCCTTTGAGGTAGTCTTGTGCTTACATATAAGCCCGTTTTCGACAGTCTGGAAAGTAGATAGATTGTGTTGTTTTAACGCTATCAGTTATCCAGACATCAGTGACAATCGCTTTATCTATTTGTATGTACGAAAATGTAAAATACGGGGCGGCGAAAGCCCTCCTTTGATGTCCATGTTATGTCTTTGCAGCCATTAGGATGCCGCAGGTCACCAAAAAGCCGCCTGACAGTTTGTTTAGTCGTTTTCTCGCATTACTACCTGTAAACACGAAACTAGCCTTTGATGCCGCACAGGCATAGACAGCTAAAACGCCGCCCACTGAAAAGGTCGAAATAAACAATATACTCACGACATCAATTGCAGTCGTAGCACTTAAATCAACAAATGCAGGAAAGAACCCCATATAAAACAAAACTGCTTTAGGGTTGGAGATTGTCATTAAAAGGCCAAAAATTAAGCTTGATGTTCTTGAGGCAGTTTTGGACTCACTGGTTATTGAATTACTCACATCTGAAGTCCAAGTCACGTAGGCTAACCAAAATAGATATGTCACCCCAACATATTTAATGATGATAGCAAATTCACCCATCAAACCCGCCACTACCGTTAAACCAGATATCGCTAGAAATATAAAGATATAATCGGCAAGTAGTACACCCATGACAACAAGTAATCCCTGCGCCCATCCGTGGGATATAGATCTAGAGACCACGGCGAGAACGCTTGGGCCGGGAATTGCAGCAGATAGAACCATTGCAAAGAATAATGCTATTCCTGATGTGATTGTGACCGTCTCTCCTTAGACATAGTTGCAGTTAAGCACCCACATGATGCTGGTTAAGCGATAGTTTGTTGGCGACCTGCCAGACATTAGGCACTAAGTTCGATTGGCTTCAGGAACATCAAGCTTCCCACTCCCGCCCGTGACTAAAAACAACTCAGAAAAATCATGCTTATGTACCGCGAAATCACAATGATGATGCCCATCAAGGTAGCGAATTTTAGATGGCTGTGTTTTTGATGTGATCTAAGTAGATAAGACGACAATCACGTCGCTAGATTCCTTATATTGCTCGCCATTTTGGTAGTTATACGTGCAACGCGAGTATACTATTTCTCTTCAATGACGTGAATTTTCACCCGTATTTTCAACGACATTATCCAGTTTTCTTGTCAGAATGATGATGTCGATACCAATACTCAACGGTTGTGTGATTGTATATGAACAAACAAGAAATCAATGATGCACAAAGACACCTCGCCTCAGTCAGCCGACAAGCTGCCGCTGAAGGCGTCGTACTCTTAAAAAACACTGACTCGGTTTTACCCTTGAAAGAAAAGGATGTGGTGTCCTTGTTTGGGCGTTGCCAAATTGACACCTATCGAAGTGGCACGGGGTCAGGGGGTGCGGTGAATGTTCCCTATGCCATCAGCGTTCTAGAAGGATTTAGAGCCAACAGCGCGATAACCATCAATGAAGACTTGGTGGCTGTGTATCAAGAGTGGATCGCCAACAACCCGTTCGATGATGGTGGCGGCGCATGGGCTGCCGAACCTTGGTTCCAACAAGAAATGCCTTTGTCAGATGAACTTGTCACCAGTGCTTCGGCCTGCTCGAATAAAGCAATGGTGTTTATCGGACGAACCGCAGGCGAAGATCAAGACAACGCCGATGAACAAGGCAGTTACCGCTTAACGGATTGTGAAATCGACATGATCACCAAAGTGGCGAGTCACTTTTCGGACGTTATCGTGGTCATGAATGTCACGAACATCATGGACATGTCGTGGTTAAACACGCTGGAACACAAACAATCGCTCAAAGCCGTGCTTTATAGCTGGGCTGCGGGAATGGAAGGCGGTCATGCGCTTGCTGATATCGTCTCTGGTCAACAGTCCCCAAGTGGTCGCTTAACCGACACCATTGCACATCAGCTCTCTGACTACCCATCATCCGCCAATTTCGGACGTAAAGACCGTAACCTTTACGTTGAAGACATCTATGTTGGCTACCGATATTTTGAAACCTTCCAACCCGATTCTGTTCAATTTGAGTTTGGCGCGGGTTTATCCTATACCGCGTTTACTCGTGAGCTCGTTGATTTCTCACTTCACGGTGAAGGCGCAAAAGCCTTGCTAATTTTTGATATCAAAGTGAGTAACATTGGCAGTCATTACGCCAGTAAAGAAGTGGTGCAGCTTTATGTTGAAGCGCCACAAGGTCGATTGGGTAAACCCGTTAAAGTGTTAATTGGTTTCGCTAAGACAAAGGTCATTGAGCCAAGCGACAGTGATTCTGTGAGAATTTCCGTACCTGCAAGCATGCTGGCTTCGTATGATGATAGTGGCGTGACAGGTAGCCGCAACAGCTATGTCATTGAGTCAGGTAACTACCAATTTTTCATGGGCGATAGCATTCGCCATGCAAAACATATCGCTGCGGATTATCACGTAGACTCGTTAGTTTTGGTTGAGTCCCTAAGTGAAGCTTGCGCGCCCACTTATTCTTTTGAACGCATCAAACCCGCTAAGAAAACACCGAGCGGCGTTTACGAATCTTGCCTTGAAACGGTGCCCGTTCGCACCATCTCTTTAGCCGAGCGTATTCAAGAAAACATGCCAACACCTCTTGATATAGTGGGTGACCAAGGCATTAAATTAATCGATGTTAAACAGGGAAAAGCGAGCTTAAGCGATTTTGTTGCTCAAATGACACCTGAACAACTCGCCATGATTGTACGTGGTGAAGGCATGTGCAGTCCTAAAGTCACACCGGGCACGGCCTCTGCGTTTGGCGGGCTATCCGATGGTTTATTTAACTTAGGAATTCCCGTTGCGGCTGCCGCCGATGGTCCTTCTGGCATTCGCATGGATAGTGGTCACAAAGCCACTCAGGTGCCTATCGGTACATTACTTGGCTGCACTTGGAATCTTGCATTAAACGAAAAGCTCTTTTACTTAATTGGTAAAGAACTACGTGCCAACCACATTGATACCTTATTAGGGCCTGGTATCAACATTCATCGACATCCACTGAATGGTCGTAATTTTGAGTATTTCTCTGAAGACCCGCTTCTCACCGGTGTCATGGCTGCGGCACAAACTCGGGGTCTCGCTAATGCTGGCGTCTCTGGGACAATCAAGCATTTTGCTGGCAATGACCAAGAAACTGCGCGTGTAGATGTTGATAGCATTCTTTCTGAACGTGCACTTAGAGAGATCCACATTAAGCCTTTCGAGATCGCCGTCAAGGAAGGCAAGACCTCAACCATTATGACCTCATACAATCCTGTTAATGGTCACTGGGCAGCGTCCAACTACGATCTGAACACAACCATCCTTCGAAATGAATGGGGCTTCACAGGCATTGTGATGACAGATTGGTGGGCAAAAATGAACGACCCGATAAACGCGGGGCAAGAAAGTAAAACGTTCACTTCTTTCATGATACGCGCTCAAAACGATCTGTATATGGTGGTAGAACACAACGGCGCAGAATCAAATATCATGGGTGACGACACGTTAGAAGCGTTAGCAAATAACACGTTAACCCTCGGTGAGTTGCAACGCAGCGCGATGAACATCTGTCGATTTCTTATGGCAACACCGGCGATGGAACGCCCACTTGACGCCTATGAGCCGATTAAATCCTTTGCTGCTTTAGACCAAGCACCCGAAGGTTCAATTCATCGCGCCGAGCAGACGTTGAGCCTACACACCAAACTGAACACGTCAGTGACACTTGAGGTAAACGAAACGGCCAGTTATCAATTCCAAGGTGTTATGCACTTTGACCGAGATTCGCTCGCGCAATCAGCATGTAGCTTATTTCTTAACGGCGAATTTGGTATGACGTTACCAACAAATGGCACAGATGGTGAACGTGTGGCGGTTGAAGGGCTGCAAGTTAAGCTTCAACCGGGCTTCTACGTGCTAGATATTGATTTCGTTAAGCCGGGTCTAATGCTAGAAGAGATCGTTATTTCCAAGGCGTGATCAATGAACTGATTGACGAAAATTCGCTCTCATCTAAGTCTGTTGAAATGCAAAAAGGCCGCTGATTTATCAGCAGCCTTTTTTAATTCGGCGGCACCAGATAGAGGTCTAGAGGGATTTCAAAATCCCGAGACCATATAAGCAGATCCCAGATACGAAAAAGCCCGCTCAATGAGCGGGCTTTTTCAAATTTGGCGGAGAAATAGGGATTTGAACCCTAGGAGGGCTATAAACCCTCGCCGGTTTTCAAGACCGGTGCTTTAAACCACTCAGCCATCTCTCCGTGAGTGGTACGTATAATAATGTTCAGAAGTCGCTTTGTAAACCCACTAATTATGCATTTTTGTTCAATCGGACACATTTAAGCCACTATGCGCATATCGCGCTCGAACGGCGATTTACATTCGACCGCTTATCAATAATTTAAAGTCTTGCCAGATTTACATATGCATAAGCATCTAATCAAAAAGCACATAATATTCTAGTCATTGCGAAACACGCAGAAACAAACCGAAGTGCTCAATATGGCGGTAGGTTGCATATTCATTGATACACATGCTGTACGAGTCGCATAAAAACAATGTGTTACAAACACCTCGCCTTCACATTTTATAGTAAATAATGCCTCAAATTTGCCAAGATCATTGCCTAGGTCACACCTCTTACTTGTTCAATTTGCAGCCAAGACATCTGGCCCTATACTGGATTTGTTAACCGAGTGTTAATTTCGGTTTCAGTGTTAATAAATGGTTTTACGAGTTTCTCATTACTGTTGGGCTAATTGCCTTAGATGTAACTCGTCCATGAGTAAGACCCAGTTATAACCAATAAAGGATTAATAGGTATGGTTTCTAAAAAGTCGACATTTGGACTTGCAGTTGTCTCAGCACTGCTTTTCTCGACCGGTGCAAGTGCCGAAGGGGATAGCACCTTGGATAAAGTCAAAAAGGCTGGCGTTGTTAGCTGTGGTGTCAGCACCGGGCTTCCTGGCTTCTCTAACCCAAATGCAGAAGGTCAATGGGAAGGTATCGACGTTGAGTTCTGTCAGGCAATGGCTGCTGCCGTTCTGGGTGACAAGAACAAAGTCAAATATGTTCCGCTGACAGCGAAAGAGCGCTTCACTGCCCTGCAATCAGGCGAAATCGATATTCTTTCTCGTAACACAACGTGGACACTGCAACGTGACGGTACTTTGGGTCTGAACTTCGTTGGCGTTAACTATTACGATGGTCAAGGCTTCATGGTGAAAAAAGACCTCGGCCTGACCAGTGCATTAGAGCTTGATGGCGCTTCAGTTTGTGTTCAATCCGGTACAACGACTGAGCTGAACCTTTCTGACTACTTCCGTGCTAACGGAATCTCATTCAAGCCAGTTGTTTACGATACGTATGACGCGACCGTTAAAGGTTTTGAGTCTGGTCGTTGTGACACCTTAACCACTGACCAATCTGGCCTGTATGCATCACGCATCAAACTGGCGGATCCTAAGAGTGCTGTGGTATTGCCAGAAATCATTTCTAAAGAGCCTTTGGGCCCTGTTGTTCGCCAAGGCGATGACAACTGGTTCAACATTGCTAAGTGGACGTTGAACACCATGATCAATGCTGAAGAGTTTGGCATTACTTCTGCCAATGCTGATGAAATGCTGAAATCTAAAGATCCAAACATCCGCCGTATTCTTGGACAAGATGGTCCTAAAGGTAAGGGGCTGGGTCTGAATGATGATTGGGGTTACCAAGTAGTCAAGCAAGTTGGTAACTACGATGAGAGCTTCCAACGTACTGTAGGTAGCGACTCTCCGCTTAACATTCAACGCGGCGTTAATGCCCTTTGGAATGACGGCGGTATCCTCTACGCGCCACCTATCCGTTAAGTTAAGTAGTTATCTACTTATAGCACTTGTGGGGCACAGCATCTGTGCCCCTTATTTCAACGTGAAAGGATAGGGGTGCGGTTGTATGGCATCTAAAGAGAATATGCTTAGCTCATCGGCTCCTCGCCCTGAGAAAAAGCAAAGCCTGATATACAATCCAACGTTTCGCTCTGTAGTTTTCCAAGCGATTGCAATTTGTGCCTTGGTATTGTTTGTTTACAACATTGTAGATAATGCACTCACCAACTTAGACGCTCGCGGTATTGCAACAGGGTTTGGCTTTATGAGCCAAGAAGCGGGGTTTGGTATTGGATTAACGCTCATTGATTACGATGAAACCTACTCCTATGGTCGAACATTTTTTGTCGGTCTATTAAATACGGCGTTGGTTTCTGTTTTAGGGATTGTATTAGCAACCATTATTGGTTTTTTGGTTGGTATTGCGAGACTTTCAAGAAACTGGTTATTGAATCGTTTTGCCGCGATTTATATCGAAATCTTTCGAAATATCCCTCTTCTGCTTCAAATCTTTTTCTGGTACTTCGCCGTGTTGCAAGCCCTGCCCTCTCCTCGGCAGAGCTTAAGCTTGGGTGAATCCGTCTTCTTAAACGTTCGTGGTTTGTTTTTCACTCGCCCCGTTTTTGAAGAAGGTTCAGTATTGATTTCAATCGCCCTTGTTATCGCCCTGGTGTTTAGCTTTGGCTTGGCTCGATTTGCGAAGAAGAAACAACAAAAAACAGGCGAACAAACGCCAGTATTTGCGATATCGATTACCGCGATCATTGGTTTACCTCTACTGGCTTTCTTTGTCGCAGGCATGCCAGTGTCACTGGAATATCCTCAATTGAAAGGATTCAACTTCCAGGGTGGCTTCTCAATTATTCCTGAGCTCGCGGCACTCACGCTCGCACTGTCTATTTATACTGCGTCATTTATCGCAGAGATTGTGCGTTCGGGTATTAACGCCGTCAGCCATGGGCAAACAGAAGCGGCTATGGCGTTGGGGCTTCCTCGTAACAGAACGCTTCGCTTGGTGGTGATCCCACAAGCCATGCGAATCATAATTCCTCCACTCACCAGTCAATACCTAAACCTAACGAAGAACTCTTCGTTGGCGATGGCTATCGGCTACCCCGATTTGGTCTCTGTATTTGCAGGCACAACGCTCAACCAAACAGGGCAAGCCATTGAGATTATTGCAATGACGATGGGTGTTTATCTGACGTTGAGTTTATTGACTTCACTGTTAATGAATATCTACAACGCCAAAGTCGCACTGGTAGAGAGGTAACCCATGGCAAAACATGAGTTTCAACCAGATTTGCCGGCACCACCAAATACAGTTGGTGCGGTAGGATGGATGCGCAAAAACTTGTTTTCATCGCCTCTCAACTCAGTCATGACCGTGATTTTGGCATTTCTTGCCATGAAAGGATTGTGGGCTGTTGTTGAGTGGGCATTTCTTAATGCAGATTGGATCGGCACATCACGCGACGATTGTTCGCGAGAAGGCGCATGTTGGGTATTTATCAACGTACGTTTTGACCAGTTTATGTTCGGCTTCTATCCACAGGAAGAGCTTTGGCGTCCTCAGTTGTTCTATGCGATTTTGGCCATTATCACCGGTCTGTTGATCTATGAACGCACACCAAAGCGTGGTTGGATTCTGCTGTTATTCATCGTTGCCTTCCCGCTCATGGCTGTGTTCTTGATTTTCGGTGACGTAGCAGGTTTGCCAAAGGTGGAAACTCACCTTTGGGGTGGGCTGCTTATCACGATGATCATCGCCATTGTCGGTATTGTCGTTTCACTGCCTATTGGCGTGATGCTGGCATTGGGTCGACGCTCTGATATGCCGATAATTCGCAGTTTATGTACTGTGTATATCGAAGTGTGGCGCGGTGTTCCGTTAATTACCGTATTGTTCATGGCGTCAGTTATGTTGCCATTGTTCATGTCTGGTGAGTCGGAAACTAACAAGCTCGTTCGCGCTTTGATCGGTGTCGTCATGTTCTCGGCTGCCTACATGGCAGAAGTCGTGCGTGGTGGTTTGCAGGCGATTCCAAAAGGTCAGTATGAAGCTGCCGATGCATTAGGCCTCAGTTATTGGAAGAAAATGGGATTCATCATTCTGCCTCAGGCACTGAAAATCACCATTCCTTCGATTGTGAATACCTTTATTGGTCTGTTCAAAGACACCAGTCTCGTTCTTATCATTGGTATGTTTGACGTGCTGGGTATTGGTCAGTCGGCGAATACCGACCCGAATTGGCTAGGTTTCGCAACGGAAAGCTATGTGTTTGTGGCATTGGTGTTCTGGATTTTCTGTTTCGGCATGTCCCGCTACAGTATTTATCTTGAAAACAAACTCCACACTGGTCACAAGCGATAGAGAACAAGGATAGTATTATGACGCAACAAGACGCCCCTGTTATCCAACTGACCGATGTGAATAAATGGTACGGTCAGTTTCACGTGCTTAAAAACATTAATCTTTCCGTTTCAAAAGGCGAAAAGATCGTAATTTGCGGCCCTTCCGGTTCAGGTAAATCAACCATGATCCGCTGCATCAACCGTCTTGAAGAACATCAACAAGGTTCCATTATTGTTGGCGGTACTGAGCTAACCGACGATTTGAAAAACATTGAACTGGTGAGAAAAGAAGTGGGCATGTGTTTCCAGCACTTTAACCTCTTCCCTCACCTCACTGTGTTGGAGAATTGTACGCTAGCACCGATTTGGGTAAAGAAAATGCCCAAGGATGAAGCGGAAGAAGTCGCGATGAAGTTTCTGGAGCGCGTAAAGATTCCAGAGCAAGCGGGTAAATACCCAGGTCAGCTTTCAGGCGGTCAGCAGCAGCGTGTAGCAATTGCGCGTTCGTTATGCATGAACCCAAATGTGATGCTTTTCGATGAACCAACCTCTGCACTCGATCCAGAAATGGTGCGCGAAGTGCTGGATGTAATGGTAGAGTTAGCTGAAGAAGGCATGACTATGTTGTGTGTAACGCACGAAATGGGCTTTGCAAAAGAGGTCGCGGATCGCGTTATCTTTATGGATGCAGGTGAAATCATTGAAGAAAATGTCCCACAGGAATTCTTCAATAATCCGCAATCTGACCGAACTCAGTTGTTCTTGAGTCAGATTTTGCATCACTAGTACGTGAGTGCAAATAAGTAATAGCTTTCGGGTTAACCACTCGTTAACATTTGCTTACAAGATCAAACAGGCTTAGCTGGAGGGATATATTAGTATTCTCAAAGGCTAAGCTGTTTTATTATCAGTAATGCGACAATTGTGACTTGAAAAGTTGAGCCAAAGGCGCAATAAATGTCGTATAGAAATAAATGTCTGTACCCCATCGGGAGAAAGCTATGAATGATCGTTTCGTTGCTCGCGAGTACTCGCAAGAGAGCCAGTTAGCAACCAACAAGGTGTTACGCAACACCTATTTCCTATTGTCACTAACCCTTGTGTGGTCAGCATTGGTTGCTGGTGTGTCAATGGCGATGAACATGCCATACCCTGGCATAATCATTACTTTGGTTGGTTTCTACGGTTTACTTTTCCTAACCGAAAAGAACAAAAATAACTCAATGGGCATAGTGCTAACTTTCGCGCTAACTGGCTTCATGGGTTACACCTTAGGTCCAATCCTAAACATGTACGTAGGCGCTGGTCTCGGTTGGGCAATTGCACCGGCACTGGGCGGTACCGCACTGACCTTTATGGCGTGTTCTGCTTATGCACTGACCACCAAACGCGACCTATCGTTCCTTAACGGTATGTTGATGGCAGGTTTTGTTGTGATCATCGTCGGTATGATTGCAAACATCTTCCTGCAAATGCCAATGATTTCAGTGGCAATTAGCGGTGCGTTCGTTCTGTTCTCTACTGGTGTGATTTTGCTGACGACTCAGTCAATCATTCGTGGTGGTGAAACCAACTACATCTCAGCGACCGTTGGTCTGTATGTGGCAATTTACAACCTGTTCCTAAGCCTGCTGCAACTGCTTGGCATCTTCGGCGGCGACGATTAATCGAACAGTGTTAACATGATTTAGAAAAGCTCCTTCGGGAGCTTTTTTCTTTTTTGCTATTGCCGAATAACATGATCTTGAAGCCTCTCTCACAAGTCGATATGCTTTGCGCGATCGAAACACGAGGTAATCCATGTTGGAATTAAACGGCAAGCAAATTGAAACCGATGCCCAAGGTTATTTGAAAAATTTCTCTGAGTGGGATGAAGCGCTAGTGCCGCTTCTTGCTGAGCAAGAAAACATTACGCTGACTGAAGCGCACTGGGAAGTGGTTTACTTTGTGCAAGCGTTTTATAAGGAGTACAACACTTCTCCTGCTGTTCGCATGCTGGTGAAATCCATGGAGAAGAAATACGGCCCCGAAAAAGGCAGCAGTAGATATCTTTATAAACTGTTCCCTAAAGGCCCAGCAAAACAAGCCACCAAGCTTGCGGGTCTTCCTAAGCCTGTTAAATGCATTTGAAAAAAGAGGCGCTGATCAGCGCCTCTTTTTTTCTTTTTTGGTGCGTCTATTGAATCGAAAAACCGTCTATCGCATGCCAATCAACTTGCTCTTTTGTCAGTCCAGTCACATTGGCAGTCTGAGGACCATGCTCCAACCACACCAAAAGCGCGTTGATATTTTTCTCATCGCCGCACATTAACACGGTCACTGTGCCATCAGTTTCATTTCGCGCAAAACCGGATAAAGACAGTTTCAATCCTTCGTGGGCAGTGTGAAACCGAAACCCAACTCCCTGAACCCGCCCAGAGACACTGGCCCTGATACATATTTGAGACATGTATCACACCTCTATGATTGGTTTTTACCGTATGCAACAGTGTAATATCCCCCTACCCGAGTAACCTCAAGCTGTAGGATTTATTCAAGATGAAAGAAACGCCGTTCCGTTGGATTGACCAATACCTCATCCGACTCAGCCTAAAAGGAAAATTTCATTTCCTTTACGTGTTCATGTTTTCGCTGACCATTGCCACTGGTGTTGTATTTCATTCAGCATCAACCTCGCAAATGGCCGACGTTCAAGACAAACATAGCGCAGCGTTAAACGCCGTGTTGTCTCACTACGATGTCAGCGCTGATGAAGCGGCTTCCATCATCGCCGCCACTGGCGTAAAGGCAACCCAGTCAAACAACAAATGGGGCCAGTCTTCTCAGACCACATACCAAGTGCTAGACAGCAGCTTTTGGTCTCACATTCGTACAAGTTCACTCGGCATCATGGCCGCCCTGTTCATTCTTGGACTCATGGCATCACACTATGTCTCTAGCTTCATTGGCGGCGCAATGTACACCATGAACACCGCACTTCAACGCATGCTAGACGGCGACCTTACCAGTCGTATGAATTTCTTCCCCGTAAGAGATGAATTTAGCATCATCGCGACCACTGTCGACAATGTTGCCGATCGCGAACAAAGCCTAGTCAAAGCCATTAAAAATGCATCTAACCTAATGGGGCAACTTTCTGCAGATTTGGGTCATCGCAGCATTGAAAGTGAAAATCTTTCAACCGACCAACGTACTTACCTTGATTCATTAGCCAGTGCGACTGAAGAAATGGCAGGTTCTATCCGTGACGTTGCAACGCACGCTGAGCAAACGTCAGGGGAAATTATGGTTGCTGGTGAAGCGTCAGAACAAAGCCGCCAACAGGTCAACCAAACCCTGCATGCCATTCAAGCACTGAGTGCCGAAATTGAAGCGGCCTCAAAAGCAGTCTCCTCACTGGAGCAGAATTCCAATGAGATTGGTAGTATGGTTTCGACTATCAGCGCCATTTCAGAACAAACCAATCTGCTTGCATTGAACGCCGCTATTGAAGCCGCACGCGCTGGCGAACAAGGTCGTGGTTTTGCTGTTGTTGCCGATGAAGTCCGCACACTGGCAGGTCGCACGCAACAAGCGACCGTTGAAATCCAGCGAATGATTCAAGACCTAGAAAGCAACACCGCGCACCTTCGAGGCGTCATGCAAGGCACCGTCGATAATGCAGCGGCAAGTGAATCCTTGATGAAGAACATCGACCTTGAGATTGGTCACATTTCGGAACGTAGTCAGCGTATTACAGACCGAAGCACTGAAATTGCAACAGCTGCAAACCAACAAGGCAGCGTTGCAGGCACCATTTCGTCTGACGTCGAGCGTGTGCGCCAACAAGCATGGCAAGTTAGCGAGATGATTCAGCAAACAGCAAAAGACGTGACTGACTTACAAAAGCAATCCACTAGCCTGACATCTCTTGTTGACGGCTTGCGTACCGAATAACTTTGCTAAAAAACAGCCGCAGAGCCTGCGGCTGTTTGCATTCTTGCCCTTCTTCTCTGACAATACACCCCCAATTTATAGGCCGCTGTATGCTGTTGCAGTGAGTCAGACATCTGAATTTAGGAAAAACCAATGAATCCGTCTGTTTATCTGGTTAAAGGCCGTGAAAAGTCACTACGCCGTCGCCACCCATGGATTTTCTCACGTGGTATTCAGCGTGTAGAGGGCAAACCCGCTCTCGGTCAAACAGTGGATGTTTATGATCATCAAGGCCAATGGCTAGCGCGTGGCGCATTTTCTCCTAATTCTCAGATCCGCGTGCGAGTCTGGTCGTTTGAGCAAGAAGAAATCGACGTCGAATTCTTCAAAAAACGTCTTCAAGAAGCACAAGGCCTACGTGACACACTCGCCGTTCGAGATGGCCTAACGGGCTACCGTTTGATTGCGGCTGAATCTGATGGCCTCCCAGGCATCACCATTGACCGGTATCAAGACTTCATGGTTTGCCAGTTACTCAGCGCAGGCGCTGAAGCACAAAAGCAAAACCTCGTTGATGCACTCGTGGCACTTCACCCTGAGTGCAGCATCTACGAACGTTCAGACGTATCAGTGCGTAAGAAAGAAGGCTTGAAAGAGCGCACAGGCGTGCTGCATGGCGACATGCCACCTGCTTCTTTGGTGATTGAAGAAAACGGCGTGAAGATCAGTGTTGATATCGTTGGTGGACACAAAACAGGCTTCTACCTTGACCAACGTGATAGCCGCGAAGCTTCCGTGAAATACATCAACGGTAAACGCGTGCTGAACTGCTTCTGTTACACCGGAGGCTTCGGCCTGTATGCCCTAAAAGGCGGCGCGTCAGAAGTTATCAATGTTGACGTGTCTCAGCCTGCGCTAGACATTGCGAAAGCCAATGCTGAAATAAACGGCTATGACCTGTCAAAAGCACAGTTTGTGAATGCAGACGTGTTTAAATTGCTACGCGAATACCGTGACCGTGGTGAGCGCTTTGACGTTGTCATCATGGACCCACCTAAGTTTGCAGAGTCAAAATCTCAGCTAAATGGTGCATGTCGTGGTTACAAAGACATCAACATGGTGGCGATGCAAATCCTGAAACCGGGTGGCACGCTGCTTACCTATTCTTGCTCAGGTTTGATGGACAACGCGCTGTTCCAAAAAATTCTTGCTGACGCAGCGCTTGATGCTCAACGTCAGGTTCAATTTATTGAACGTTTTGAACAAGCCGCAGATCACCCTCTCGATAGTGCTTACCCAGAAGGCTTCTATCTGAAAGGTTTCGCCTGTCACGTAAAATAACCACTATTTGGCCCACCACTTTTGTGTGGGCCCATTTTTAGATTTAAGGGATCACAATGAGAAGAAACCTGTTTCTCGCGTCTGTACTTGCAACGATGCTGCCATTGTCAGTGGCTGCGGAAGTGACACTTCACGCTAACAACAATGTTGAACTTTTGACTTACAACGGCCAATCGCACAAGTCTTCTATGTTTGGAAAGCAAGAGCCGGTAATACTGGAAAACGGGACACAACAAGTCGCGTTTCGCTATGTTGAAAGCTTCGAAGAAGGTAAAGACATCTCTTTCATCAAATCTGATGTACTGGTTGTGACATTTGATGCCAATGACAAAGATGTTTACTTTGCGTTTCCAAAGCACAAGAACAAACGTCAGGCTCGCGCATTTAACGACAACCCAAATTTTAAGCTCGTTGATGAAACAAATTCATCCATTGCGTTTGAACAAAATAAACTAATGAAAAGCGGCTTTCAGTTAAGTCGTGACTATTTGGCCGAGCTTTCACGCTTCAATCAAACCGATGCACCAGCTTCATTGCAACTGACTGCAGCGCCATCGACGACGGTGTCACGCACCTCTCATGTCGTGGTGGGTAGCAAATCAATAGACGAAATAGATTATCAGCTGCACTACTGGTTCGAGAAAGCGAGCCCAGAAGCAAAAGCACGCTTTAAAGCCTACGTGAACACCCAATAACATTGAGAACAGGCCACCGATTTAGGTGGCCTGCTTGTTTCTTCTGCTTATCCCCATTCCGCGCTAACTTAATCTTTCAGTTAATGCGTGAATGTCCGGATAAAACGTGGCTAATATCATCAAGGCTTGCGGGATCATCAATGGTTGAAGGCACCGAATAACTTTCACCGTCCGCAATCTGACGGATAATACGACGCAGAATTTTTCCAGAGCGTGTTTTTGGCAATCGGTCGACGACAATCGCACGTTGAAAACAAGCAACAGGGCCAATTTCGCTGCGCACTTTCGCTACCAATGCTTTTTCAATATCGCCGTCATTCGAGTAATACCCGTCTTTGAGTACCACCAAGCCAAGTGGCAGTTGCCCTTTGATTTCGTCATAAACACCCACAACAGCGCACTCAGCAACGGCTTCATGCGCCCCCACGACTTCTTCCATTTCTCCCGTGGATAAACGATGGCCTGACACATTAATCACGTCGTCAATGCGCCCCATGACAAACAAATAGCCGTCTTCATCCACATAACCGCCATCCCCAGACACGTAGTAACCGGGAAACTGTTGTAAATAGCCTGATTCAAATCGGTCATGATTCCGCCATACCGTCGACAGACAACTCGGTGGCAATGGTCGTTTGATGGCAATAAATCCTTGTTGATTTGTTTCGGCAGGCTGGCCTAGCTCATTCAAAATTTGCACATTGAAACCAGGCGTTGGTTTGGTTGATGACCCAGGTTTCGTCATGAAGCTTTCCAAACCAATGGGGTTGCAGGAAATCGCCCAGCCCGTTTCTGTTTGCCACCAATGATCAATAACCGGACGTCCAGTGTGAAGCTCCACCCATTCCAACGTGGGCGGGTCTAAACGCTCACCCGCCATGAAAATCGTGCGAAGCGATGCCATCGGATAGTCACCAATCAGCTTACCGTCTGGATCTTCTTTTTTGATTGCGCGAAAGGCCGTGGGTGCAGAAAACAATACCGAGACATTGTATTCATCACAAACACGCCAAAACGCGGCAGGATCTGGCGTTCGCACGGGCTTTCCTTCAAACATAATGCTGGTGCAACCATGAATCAGCGGCGCGTAAACAATGTAGGAATGCCCCACCACCCAACCGACATCAGAAGCCGCCCAAAACACTTCTCCAGGTTCCATGTTATACACGGTCGACATGCTGTATTTCATGGCGACAGCATGACCGCCATTGTCTCGAACCACACCCTTTGGCTTTCCGGTAGTTCCCGATGTATAGAGAATATATAAAGGATCGGTTGAATTAACGGGAACGCAGTCATGTGGCAAGGCGCGTTCAAATAAGGTCGCCCAATCTGCATCACGCTCATGGTCTAGTGCAGCAGGTTGTTCGGGCCGTTGATAAACCACCACTTTGTCGGGCTTCCAACGACTGTCCATTACTGCTTGGTCGACCATCGGCTTATAAGGGATCACTTTGCACACTTCGATGCCACACGATGCAGTCAGCAACACTTTGGGTTCCGCATCTTCTAGCCTAACGGCCAGCTCATTAGGCGCAAAGCCGCCAAATACCACCGAATGAATAGCACCTAGTCGCGCACAGGCCAGCATTGAAATAGCGGCTTGCGGGATCATGGGCATGTAGATAACAACACGATCCCCTTTGTTCACACCAAGGGCTGCCAACATACCAGCACACTTGGCCACTTGATCACGAAGCACTGCATAGCTGTATTGCGCTTTTTTACCGGTGACTGGCGAGTCATAGATCAACGCCGTCTGATCGCCTCGTCCGTTCTCGACGTGATAATCGAGCGCGAGATACGATGTATTAAGCTCACCATCAGGAAACCAACGTTCAATGCCGTTGGCATCATTTTCTAGTGCGACAGTTGGTGGTGTAAACCACTGAATATTCTTTGCTTGTTGCAACCAGAAAGTATCTGGGCTGGCGACGGATTGCTGATAGGCGTTTTGATAGGCTGACATTGTCATGCTCCTTGCCTCTTGCTGAGGTTTGCTTCTCTACCAGCACCGTTGAGTCGCCAATGGCACTCAGTCAGGTAAAAAAGCTTGGCAGCAAACGGATGTCGTTGCTTACTGCCAAGTAACTGCTGTTTCTCAAGCCTTATGTTGGCTTGTTGATGAAACACTAATTAATGGTAAGCATCTCCATAAAGGTATTTACCGGCGTCTTCATCAAGGTGTCTTGATCTAAACAAAGCGTATAAATCTTATCTGCTTGCGCCGCCGGAAAACGCGTGAGGAGGTTACGTTTGAATTTGTCCTCAAGCACGGGAATCCCTTCTTCACGGCGACGACGATGACCAATCGGATATTCCACTTCTACCTTCTCGGTCGACGACCCATCAGTGAAGAAAACCTGTACCGCATTCGCAATCGAACGTTTCTCTGGGTCGAGATATTCTTCGCTGTAGCGCGTGTCTTCAACAATCGTCATTTTCTCGCGCAGCGCATCAATTCGGCTGTCGCCTCGGTGAAAACTGTCTTCATAATGCTCGGCCACTAAATCGCCGTGAATCAAAGGCACAGCAAGCATGTATTGCAAGCAATGGTCGCGATCGGCGGGGTTCGCCAAATCGCCCACTTTGGAGATAATACGAATCGCAGACTCATGCGTGGTCACTTCAATACGATCAATCTCATCGAGGCGACTCGCCACTTGCGGGTGCAAGGTCACGGCACATTCCACTGCCGTTTGTGCATGAAATTCCGCAGGGAATGAAATCTTAAACAGAACATTTTCCATCACATAGGCATCAAAAGGCTGGTTCACGCGGAATGATTCACCTTTGAACAGCACATCATAAAAGCCCCACTTCTCAGCGGTCAGTACAGACGGTAAGCCCATTTCACCTTTCATGGTGATCATGGCCAATCGAACCGCACGCGAGGTCGCATCGCCCGCTGCCCAAGATTTACGTGAGCCTGCATTCGGAGCATGACGATAAGTACGCAGCGAACAACCATCCACCCACGCTTGTGACAATGCATCAATGACTTGATCGCGGTTACCACCCAACATTCGTGTAACCACGCCTGTCGACGCAACACGCACCAAAAGGACGTGATCAAGACCAACGCGGTTGTAGCTGTTTTCTAGTGCCAACACACCTTGAATTTCATGGGCTTTAATCATCGCCGTTAGCACGTCGTGCATGGTCAAAGCAGGTTTACCTTCTGACACAGCAATACGGCTAAGATAATCTGCGGTGGCAAGAATGCCGCCCAGGTTATCTGATGGGTGTCCCCACTCGGCGGCGAGCCAAGTATCGTTAAAATCCAGCCAGCGAATCATGCAGCCGATGTTAAATGCAGCTGTGATCGGATCGAGTTCATGGGAAGTGCCCGGCACGCGCGCACCGTTTCTTACTGTTGTGCCCGGAACCAGTGGTCCCATATGCTTAGTGCACTCTGGAAAGCGTAACGCCAACAACCCGCACCCAAGGGTATCGATCAGGCAATTGCGCGCGGTGTTGTACGCCTCCGTAGAAGTGATCTCTTTATCGCACACATAATCGGCAATGGTTTGTAGCAGTGCATCAGGCTCGGGACGCTGGTTTACATCGACATTCATTGACATGTTTAGATTCCTTTCCTTAATCACTTATTGGCGTTTTTCGATTGGCAACCAGTCTTGATGCTCTGGCCCAATGTAGTCCGCACTTGGTCGAATAATTCGGTTGTTGGCACGTTGCTCAAAGACATGAGCACACCAGCCTGTAACGCGGCTCATCACAAATATGGGCGTGAATAGCTTGGTGGGGATCCCCATGAAGTGATACGCCGAGGCATGGAAGAAATCAGCGTTAGGGAACAGATCTTTTTCACGTTTCATTACCTGCTCGACACGCTCCGATACGTCATACAATGCCGCTTCAGACGAAGACTCAGACAGCTGTTTTGACCATGCTTTTATCAGCGCGTTTCTCGGGTCGGACTCACGATAAATCGCGTGCCCAAACCCCATCACTTTTTCTTTGTTCGCCAGCATTCCCATTAGCGTGGTTTCTGCTTGATCGGGTGTGGTCCAGTTTTCAATCATCGCCATTGCGGCCTCGTTCGCGCCGCCATGCAACGGCCCACGTAAGGTGCCAATGGCGGCAGTCACGCACGAATGAATATCCGACAAGGTAGAAGCACACACCCGAGCTGCAAAGGTGGACGCATTGAATTCATGTTCAGCGTACAAAACTAACGAGCAATGCATGACGCGGATATGCAGATCAGATGGCGTGTCGTCAGACAACATGTCGAGGAAATAGCCCGCAATGCTGTTTTGATCGCTCGCGGCGGTATCAATGCGTACGCCATCATGTGAGAAGCGATACCAATAGCAAATCATGGCGGGAAGGTGCGCGAGAATGGTGTCGGATTTGTCTGACTGCTCTGAGAAATCCAATTCGGTATCAAGGTTACCCAACATGGAGCAACCGGTGCGCATCACATCCATGGGGTGAGCATCAGCAGGAATACTTTCTAGTACGCTACACAAAGCCGAAGGTAAGCCCCTTTTGTGGACCAAGGTTTGCTTGTAATCTTTCAATTCTTGCGCGTTCGGTAGCTTGCCTTTCAACAGGAGATACGCGACTTCCTCAAACTCAGCGTGATTAGCAAGATCCGTAATGTCGTAACCTCGGTAGGTTAATCCCGTGCCCGATTTTCCGACCGTACACAAAGCCGTGCTGCCCGCACTTTGACCTCGTAGTCCTTCTCCGCTCAACGGCTTGTTTTTGTCCGTCATGGTATGCTCCTTGTCGTTGACTAATTCATTGTTTTTATGTGTTTCCCTACTGCTTTTTCTGCTTCAATATCTTGTTTCATCTTTGTGCTTCAAGCTTTCTGTTTCAGCGTTTCTATTTCAACGCGAACTCATTCTTTCTCAGCAAACAGGTTGTCGAGCTGCTGTTCGTAATTGTGGTAACCGAGGTAGTGATACAACTCATCACGCGTCTGCATCGTGTCGACAACATTGCGTTGATGACCATCGGCTTTCACTTGCTGATAAACGTTCAGTGCCGCCTGATTCATGGCACGAAATGCTGAGAGCGGATACAGCACGAGATCAACCCCAACTTCGTCCAATTCACTGACCGAGAACAGAGGCGTTTGACCAAATTCCGTAATGTTTGCCAGCACAGGGACGTTAAGCGCTTGCGTGAAAATTTTGTACTGTTCGAGGGTATTAATGGCTTCTGGAAAAATCATGTCCGCACCGGCTTCAACACAAGCTTGAGCACGTTCCAAGGCAGAGTCTAACCCCTCAACCGCCAATGCATCGGTACGCGCCATGATGACGAAATTCGGGTCCGTTCTTGCATCTACTGCCGCTTTGACGCGGTCAATCATTTCAGCTTGGCTCACAATGGCTTTGTTTGGTCGATGCCCACAGCGTTTTTGTGAAACCTGATCTTCAAGATGCACCGCCGCCACACCCGCTCGTTCCATCTCACGCACCGTGCGAGCAATGCTGAATGCCCCCCCGAAACCCGTGTCGATGTCCACCAGCAATGGCAAGCTTGATGCATCCGTAATACGGCGCGCATCTTCGAGCACATCGTTGAGTGTGGTGATCCCCAAATCGGGTAAGCCAAAAGAGGCGTTTGCGACACCACCGCCAGACAGGTAAATAGCCTGATGGCCGGTTTGCTCCGCTAACATCGCGGTATAGGCATTGATCGTCCCCATCACTTGTAACGGCCTACTGTTTGCTACTGCGTCGCGAAATTTTTTCCCTGCGCTCATGAGGCTTTCTCCCTGTCTGAATTAAGTTGCTTCGCTGCCAATTCACCGCTTCGTCGTATGTGTCTTCGCATCAATATTTCTGCCAGTTCTGCATCTCTTTCTTCTAATGCACTTAAGATCTGAACATGCTCCTCTAACGCGCGCTCTGGGCGAGACTGAGTGCGTGTTGATTGGGTGCGATACATACGCACCAAGTGATAGAGCTCACCGCACAGCAAGCTGATTAGTTTGTTATTCCTGCTGGCTTGGATAATGCGATAGTGAAAGTCAAAATCACCCTGCTGATGAAAATATGTCGCGCCATCAACATCGTCGATATGCTGTTGGTGACGATGAAGTAACTTTTTTAATGCCTCGATTTCTTGCGTTGTAATATGTTGGCAGGCCTGACGAATCGCCATGCCTTCTAAGGCTTCACGCACGGCATAAATATCGGAAAGCTGCGCGGCACTGATCGCCACAACACGTGCGCCAACATGTGGCACGCGCTCTACCAACCCCATCGATTCCAAGCGCATCATGGCTTCACGAAGTGGGCCACGACTGACACCTAATTCACGGGATAATTCAGGTTCTGAAATTTTACTGCCCGACGCAAATTTCCCACTAACAATGGCTTCGATTAGCCATTCGGTCATCCCTTCAGATTTGGTGACATCTTTCATTGTGCAATTCCTTTGGTGTCGACAATGTCTTTGGATACTGAATCGCAGAAGCCGCCAGATTGTCGACAACATTTCGCTATAGATTAATTATTAGCCACAAACAGCCCACATATCAACCAAGATTGTCAACAATCCTGATTAGACATTGGTCTACCATACGGTAATCCTGTTCAATTATTCACCGCACATAATTCATGCATTTGATGAATATATGTCAGTTGAAACTGTGAATCGCCGCCAGAAGCGAAAAGCTTTTTTCTTCAGATACTGACTAAAGATCTAACTCTGACCAAAACAGACGTGTCTCATAATTGCAACTCCACTACTTTATTTATTACGCGATTTAAGTCGCGCTAATTACAAATAGATCAATAACTAGTTAACTTTTCGAGGTAATTCCATGGATGTGAAACGTAAGAGCAAAGGCTTCGCGCTGTCGGCTACCGCCGTCGCGTGTATGTTTGCTTTCAACGCGCAAGCAGCAACCGATTGCTCCAATATTCAAAAATGGCAAGACAATGTCGCTTATGGCGGCGGCTCTACCGTTCAGCAAGATAACCATGTCTATAAAGCGAACTGGTGGACAATGGGTAACAGCCCTGCCACCTCATCTGGCGCTTATCAAGAATGGAAAAAGATCGACCAGTGCGACACTGGCGGCGTAGTCACTCCACCAGAAAACCAAGCACCTACCACATCGCTGGTTTCTCCAACTGCAACCGATAAGATCACTAGCGGTGACGTGGTCGCGCTAAGTGCTGCCGCAGCAGATACTGATGGCTCTGTGACTAAAGTCGAATTCTTCGTTGATGGCGCGTCAGTCGGTTCAGACACTTCTTCTCCCTACTCTGTAAACTGGACTGCCGCTGAAGGTGCCCACACGATCACGGTTAAAGCAACCGATGATAAAGGTGCCATCACTGAATCAACAACGCTCAGCGTGACTGTCAACGCAGGCACTGTTGAGCCTGGCAATGAAGCACCAACTGTTTCAGTTGCAACTTCAGCAACAGCCGTTGACCAAGGTGCCGTCGTCACACTCACTGCGGATGCCGCCGATGCAGATGGCACAATCGCGAAAGTTGATTTCTACGTCGCCGGCCAATTGAAAGGTTCGGCTGATACGGCACCGTACACGTTTGATTGGATGACGGACAAAGCCGGTTCAGTGTCTGTCTATGCAAAAGCGACAGATGACAAAGGCGCATCAACCGATTCTGCTCTAATTAGCGTCAGCGTTACTGGCACGCCAACCGTTTCAAACTGTCGCCCTGAAGGTCTCTATCAAACAGCGGGACTAAACGTTCCTTACTGTACGATTTATGACGCAGATGGCCGTGAAGATATGGGTGTCGACCACCCTCGTCGAATCATTGGTTACTTCACAAGCTGGCGTTCGGGTGATGACCCGCAAGCCTCTTACCTGGTTAACGATATTCCATGGGAACAACTCACCCATATCAACTATGCATTCGTGAGCATTGGCTCCGACGGCAACGTGAATATTGGTGATGTTAACGACCCAACAAACGCCGCTGTTGGTAAAGAATGGCCTGGCGTTGAAATTGACCCCGCACTGGGCTTCAAAGGCCACTTCGGTGCACTCGCTACTTACAAGAAAAAACATGACGTTAAAACACTGATTTCAATCGGTGGTTGGGCGGAAACAGGCGGTCACTTTGGCGCCGATGGTAAACGTGTCGCAGACGGCGGTTTCTACACCATGACCACCAATGCTGACGGTTCTATCAACCATGCAGGCATCGAAAAATTCGCTACCTCAGCCGTTGAAATGATCCGTAAGTACAAATTTGACGGTGTGGATATCGATTACGAATACCCAACCTCTATGGCAGGTGCGGGCAACCCAGATGACAAAAACTTCATGGAGCCGCGTCGTGCGTATCTATGGGCGTCTTATCAAGAGCTGATGCGCGTACTGCGTGAGAAACTCGATCAGGCATCGGTTGATGACAATATTCACTACATGTTGACCATTGCGTCGCCGTCATCAGGTTACTTGCTGCGTGGCATGGAAACCTTCGATGTCACTAAATACCTCGATTACGTCAACATCATGTCTTACGACTTGCATGGTGCGTGGAATGACCACGTTGGTCACAACTCAGCATTGTACGATACAGGTAAAGATTCAGAACTCGCTGCATGGAATGTCTATGGCACTAGCCAGTATGGCGGCATGGGCTATCTGAACACCGACTGGGCATACCACTACTTCCGTGGTTCTATGCCTGCTGGTCGTATCAACATTGGTGTGCCGTATTACACCCGTGGTTGGCAAGATGTCACCGGTGGCGAGAATGGTCTGTGGGGCAAAGCCGCCCTTCCAAACCAAGCTGAGTGTTTAGCGGGTACCGGTGAAGGCGAGAAGAACAATTGTGGTAACGGCGCTGTAGGTATCGACAACATGTGGCACGATACCGATCCTAAAGGCAACGAAATGGGTGCAGGCTCCAACCCAATGTGGCACGCAAAGAACCTTGAAAACGGTATCTTTGGTTCGTACGCGACGGCATATAAGCTTGACCCAGCGAACGACCCACAGGACGTATTGACAGGCACCTACGAGCGTAACTACGACAGCGTTGCAGTTGCACCTTGGTTGTGGAACGCAGAGAAGAAAGTCTTCCTGTCTACCGAAGATGAAGCGTCTGTCGGCGTGAAATCTGACTACATCATCGACAAAGGTATCGGCGGCGTAATGTTCTGGGAATTAGCAGGTGACTATAACTGCTACCTGTTCGACGCAAACGGTAACCGTACAACGAACGTCGATGACACAGAAAATGCATGTAAGACGGGCAACGGTGAATTCCACATGGGTAACACCATGACCAAAGCGATCTACAACAAGTTCGCGGCGGCCACGCCATATGGAAACAAGCTGTCTGATAACCCAATGCCATTGGAAGCCGTGGATATCACTGTTTCAATCGGTGGTTTCAAAGTGGGCGATCAGAACTACCCAATCAACCCTAAGATCACCTTCACCAACAACACTGGCACTGATTTGCCGGGCGGAACGGAATTCCAATTCGACATTCCAACCTCTTCGCCGGACAACGCAAAAGATCAGTCTGGTGGCGGTCTGAAAGTGATTGTTTCAGGTCACACCAAGTCTAACAACATTGGTGGCCTTGAGGGTAACATGCACCGCGCTGCGTTCTCGCTACCAGCATGGAAAGCACTGCCAGCAGGTGATAGCTATGAATTGGATATGGTTTACTACCTGCCAATCTCTGGTCCCGCTAACTACACCGTTAACATCAACGGTGTCGATTACGCGTTCGCGTTTGAGTACAGTGATTTGCCTTTGGCTGACCTGTCCGGTTCTACCGGTCCAACAGATCCAGGCAACCCAGACCCAGGCACTTGTGATACGACGGGTCTGAGTGTTTACCCAGACTTACCACAAACTGACTGGCAGGGTAATCCAAGCCATGCTAACACGGGCGACAAGGTCGTTAATGACGGCAAAGTCTACCAAGCCAACTGGTGGACAGCGTCCGCACCAGGAAGCGACGGTAGCTGGTCTAAAGTGTGTGGCTAACGCCAATAGCGCCAGATAACGTTTTAATCTAACCAGAGCCGGCTGAAATCAGCCGGCTTTTTTAGAACAGCCTGATTCCCACGCTAAACATCAAACGATGCAGTTCTGGATCGTTATTCACCAGATCTTTGACCAGATTGTATTCCACCCCAACAAACGCTAACTCAGCGATACTAAAGCGCAGTCCCGCATTGCCCATCACGCCGGCTCCAAATTTATCTTGCCCTGCGGTTGGATTGAGATCGCCGTTAGTCGCGCCTGTTTCGAGATACAACTCAGGCAACCAGACTTTTTGAGTGTTTAGCTCCAAACCAAACCCCGCAGATCCCGCTTTGACTGGGCTGCTTATCTCTGCTCGCCCCATGCCATATAAACGCAGCTTAGTGCCAAGTAGCGAATAAAACTGATGACGGTATTTTAAATCTAACATCGCCTCCTGATGACAGGCTGTAAGTATCTCAACCGTCTAAATTTGGCTTAACTCTAGTTGATGTGTCCTCCACTGCACTGCACTGCATACGTGAAAGAAGTCATACATTCTTTACAAGGCTATAAAAAAACCTGACAACAGAGAGATGACGTCCACTTAAGGAAATTGAATCTAAAACTGAATGATTTTTCATACAAATAGAGTGCTATTCTTCCCCGCAGAGTCGTATCATGGGGTCAACTTCTGCCGATAACTTCCTATCGCCGATCATTACTCTGTATTCCGAAGGTTCCATGATTTACAAACTCTTTGAGCGTGTCACTAGGGCATTTCCCCCTGAACAACCAGAGCAGCCACCCAATACTTTGCTCGCCTTTTGCCGTCACTACACCAAGGGTTTTGAAAGACCATTGGTCGCAATGTCGTTTCTGACTGCGCTAATCGCGATTGCAGAAGTCTCTCTATTTGGTTTCATGGGCAAACTGGTTGACTGGCTGACCCACCAAGACAAAGCGACGTTTCTCGCACACGAAGGCAATACGCTGATCTGGATGGGTGTTTTGGTCCTTATTGTTATGCCCCTGCTGGTCTCCTTACACTCGCTTGTTTTACACCAGTCGTTGCTTGGCAATTACCCCATGTCTATCCGCTGGCTGGCACACCGCTATTTACTCAAACAAAGTATCGGGTTTTACCAAAATGACTTCGCAGGACGCATTGCCACTAAAGTGATGCAAACCGCCTTGTCGATACGTGAAACCGTGATGAAATTACTCGATGTCGCGGTTTATATCGCGGTGTATTTCACCACCATGCTCGTCATGGTGGGACAAGCAGACATCCGCTTGATGATCCCGCTTATCATCTGGCTCATGGCGTATATCTGTATTCAGATGTACTTCGTGCCACGATTGAAAGCCGTTTCGACAGAACAGGCCGACGCGCGCTCGCTCATGACCGGACGCATTGTTGACAGCTACACCAACATTGCCACCGTTAAACTCTTCTCACACACAGACAGAGAAACCGCGTACGCAGAAGAAGGCATGGATACCTTCCTTGATACCGTTTATCGCCAAATGCGCTTAGCGACAGGCTTTAATATCGCCGTTGAAATCATTAACTATGCCTTGGTTTTCGCCATCAGTGCGATTTCAATATGGCTATGGCTTGATTCAGCCATCTCCATTGGTGCCATCGCCATCGCTGTCAGTCTTGCGCTGCGAATCAATGGCATGTCCAAGTGGATCATGTGGGAGATCGGCGCGCTGTTCGAGAACATAGGGACAGTGGTTGATGGCATGACCACATTGGCGAAGCCTGTAGAAGTTACTGATGCACCAAATGCACCCGTACTGACAGTGCCGAACGGTGAGATTTCATTCAGTGATGTCAGCTTCCACTATGGTGAAGGCAAAGGCGTGATTGAGAAGCTGAACCTCACCATCAAGCCGGGTGAAAAAGTTGGTCTGGTCGGGCGCTCTGGTGCGGGCAAGTCAACCATGGTGAACCTGCTGATGCGTTTTCATGATGTCGAAGGCGGTAAAATCAAAATCGACGGTCAGACTATCTCCGCGGTTACACAAGATTCATTACGCGCGAACATTGGCATGGTGACACAAGACACCTCGCTGCTGCATCGCTCGATTCGAGACAACATTTTGTACGGCAACCCCGATGCAAGTGAAGAAGCCATGCTGGATGCGAGTAGAAAAGCGCAGGCGCATGATTTCATCGAACAGCTTAGCGACACGCACGGTAACCATGGCTATGACTCTCAAGTTGGCGAGCGCGGTGTGAAACTGTCGGGCGGTCAACGTCAACGCGTGGCGATTTCTCGTGTGTTGTTAAAAGACGCGCCTATTTTGATTTTGGACGAAGCCACTGCAGCGTTGGATTCCGAAGTTGAAGCCGCGATTCAAGAAAGCCTCTACGAACTAATGCAAGGCAAAACCGTGATTGCGATTGCTCACCGATTGTCGACGATTGCAGCGATGGACCGACTCATCGTGCTCGATAACGGTGAAATTGCCGAAGAGGGGACGCACCAAGAATTGATTGCCAGCGGCGGGATTTACGCGCAGCTTTGGCGACATCAAACGGGTGGGTTTATTGGCGATTAATCTTTGCCAATCTCCAATAACAACCAAGATAACGGGTGCGAATCGCACCCGTTTTTTTAACTATCGCACACACGCTTTCGCATTTATGAGACTCCTCTCCTACCCTTAATTTGAAATCATACTGATTAAAGGAAGGACACATGTCATTGAGCAAGCTTGCCGCAAAATCTACATTTATCGCCCTACTCGCATTTGGTCTGAATGCATGTTCAGGCCATGACCCTGTCCCAGAAAGCGAATGCGGCAAAGTCGTTAGCCATGCGCAAAAAGTGCTTGGCGCGATGGCACCATCAGCGGGAGAATTAATGGGTCAGTGCAAGTCAGCGTCTGACAGCGAGCGCGGATGTGTGCTTGCCGCCACCAAAAAAGGTCAACTGGCGCAGTGCCTATAGCGGTGAAATATATCGTATAATGGCCCCGTTATTTTAGCGGGAGCCATTTATGCAACGTTCCACCCTCGTCGGCTTGAAAGTCGGCTTGATCGCCCTTTTTATCTTTGTCGCCATGATAGGCATGAGTACTAACGCGCCTGCGACAGAATGGCTAAAAGAAGCATTCCTTGGTATCAGTTTTGCGTTCGCATTTGGGCTAGGTGCGCCAGAAGCACTGGCTTACGCGTTGGGAGCCGTCGTCTTTGTTGCGGTCTTCTGTGCGGGTTACTTTGTTGGAAAAAAAGCCTCTGCGAAACTAGATAAATAACCAAGTCCACTCTAAAGCGAGCTGCACAGATACCCTTTGTGCTAGCTCGCTTTTGTCCCAATGCGGTTTATGGCGATCACTCTAAACCGTTTATGCCCCATTGTCATTTAGAGTCAGTACTCCGCACTACTCTAGTGATCAGAACTTGACCAAGTTTTCATAATGAATCAATATGCGTTTGGTTGATTAATTTAATAATTAGTCAGCTCGTTGATCACGGCTTAATTATTCATTATTCAAGAGAGAGAGCATGTTAAATTGTATACCCAATTAACTTGAAGGTGCAGATTTTAGAGTCTGGAAATTATCATTTATTCGAGACGTTAGTGAGCCAGCGATCTCTGGAAGAGTTACCGCGAAAAATGTCTCAATTGCATCTCTGAATGCCCGTTTATTTTTGAAGTAAACGTTATTCCTTGAATGCTCGTTCATCACCTTCCAAAGCCGTTCTATTGGATTCAGATTGGGGCTATAAGGTGGAAGATAATGCAGTTCAATATTAAGGACAAACGCCGCATCTTTGACTAAGTCACTGCGGTGATATCCCGCACCATCTAAGATGATGTGGAGCTTGTTACTTAATGGATAACGCTCTCTGATTTGGCAGAAGAAACGGACGATACTTTCACTATTTATGGTCTCGTAATCATTAATGATAGTGCCGCCAATATCGGCAAGATTCAAAGCGCCAATCAGGTTGAGACGACTTCGACTTCCCGTTGTTTCAACCGATTTATCTTGCCCTGTTCGTATCCAACCATGAGATATTTTGGTCGCTTGAGTAGGATGAACGGCATCGATAAATAGAATCGACTCATCCTTGCTACAGCTTGCTTTGAGCGCTTCATAAGCCTCAATAAAGGCTTTCTGTTTGGCTTCATCAAACTTATGAGGTACACCTTTGGGCATCTTGTAGCTGAAACCATTGTGATGCAGCCATTTGTTCATTCCAGGAACCGAGTATTGAACACCAAACTGTTTAATAACATAGCCGATGACTTGATGTGTGTGATGGTATGTATGTTCGGTCAGATGCTCTATCAACGCCATGGTTTGAATCACCGTTAGATAGCCTGATGAACCGCCATTTAAAGGCGTTAGTTTTGCCGATAATGTGTAATCAACAAGGTGGCGATGCACAGTTGTTTCGTGGATACGCAGAGCTTGTGAAATCATTGCGGCACTCCAACCTTCAGATGCAAGAAGTACCGCTTTAATGCGGTCACGCACTCGACCATCACGAGTTTTATCATGTTGGATTTCGAGTTCTTTTTTCTGATTATCGGTTAGAGATATTTTCATGGTCTGTAGCATGATCCTGAACGTTTAAAAAATCAAGCATCTTCAATGATCACGGGTATATATATTGTAATAATGGAAAATTTGAGCAGGGAAAAGGATCCGAAGAACATGCAATTTTATCTTCATTAGGTGGACGAAAAATCTCTCAAAATATTTGCTGTACCGCCTGTAATAACCGCTTAGGTAAAACTATCGATGAGGGTTTATCTTCACAACTCAGCATCCTTTCGACCTTATTAAATATAAAAACAGGACGCAACAAGAGTGCTCCAATGCAACGGGATGTTGTTAAGTTAAATGGTAAGTCTTATAACTTGCTACCTTCGGGTGAAATGCTTATGGGTACAGTTGAAAAGCAGTGGAAATCAGAAGATGGAGAAACAAAATTTCGTGTGGTTGCTAATACCGAAGAGCAGGCATTAAGAATCATTGAAGGTAAATTGAAGACGCATGACAAATCCACTAAAAAATTAAAAATGGGAACAGTAACTGAAGTTTCCGAGTATGGGGCTGAAATTAGTGGGACATTATCATTTTGTGAAAATGATCGAAGAGCAATAGCAAAAATGTCCCTAACAATGCTGGCAACTAAGGTTTCTCCAGAAAGATTACGTAGTGGAGAATTTAGCAATGTTATTGAATACATTAATGGAAGTGACTTAAACATAGAAGACATAGTATTTTCAGATACAAACACCACTTTTTCAACACAATATAAAGTTTCAGATATTAATCATCGTGTCTTTATATACACATCTCAAGTTGATGCTTTAGCCATATCTTTAGTTGAATTATATGGTGGATTTAGATTCACCGTACTGCTTTCCAGACAATGGTCTGGACCCAGGGCAACCGCACGAGTGTTTAGTTTTTCGCCAACGAGCTCAAGCCAGCCCTTAATACACCCTCTAGCATTGATGTATTCATCATGCAGCGCTTTTGTTTTCCAATAATACTCAGCTTAGTTTGCTCTGTTCGAAGCATATTTAAGCTCATATGACGCAAGCAAGATAAATTCTCTGCACCGTGGGCTTTGTATATCTGGCAGGCATCTTCATTCATACTGACATCAAGCACCCAATGCATCGATTCTATGCCCCAGTGCTCTCTCACAGCCATGGCAGCTTGCTCTGTGCTAAGCGTCTTAGAACTGATGTAATAACGATACTCTAAGTCGATGCCTTTCTCTTTAATAAAACGGATATTTTCAACCATCACGATGCTTTTTAATGCTTTCCATCGTGAAAAATCACCTTCAAGCTTCTTGCTGTCAAAAACATAGCACTGGCGAGATTCGATACGGCCATGACCCTTTTCGAATGAGATGCTATCCGCTGCACTTGCACGCTCGGAGCTGAAAGCTTTTTCTATAGCTTGACGCAGTTTCCCTTGGTTATTTTTAACCGCAAGCAAGTAATCTCCGCCTTGTTCTACAATGGCTTTGGCTATCTTAGTTTGGCAGGCCATTGCATCAATGGTTACTAGCGCACCCTTGATATCGAGCATCTTTATTAGCTCAGGGATCGCCGTGATTTCATTGCTTTTCTGCTCGGTTTTAAGCTGACCCAGCACTAGCTTATTCGATGATGCGTAGGCACTGACCATATGAATGGTACTGGCTCTGTCTTCACGGTTGTATGAACCTCGAAGTGTTTTACCATCGATAGCAACTACTTGGCCTTCTGTAAGCGTATGTATTGATGACATCCAGCTGACGAAGCACTCATGAAATTGTTCGGGTTCGATCGTTGATATGATACGCGCAATCGTGTCATCCGCAGGGACACGATTCACGAAAAGTTTATTGCGTTTAAACCAGTCATGGTGTCCGAGGATATATTCACGAATATCAAACCAACCTTTAGCGCCGCCAATCACCGCACACAGGGAGCCAAACAGCACTTCAAAGAGGCAATAGGTGACCTTGGCACTTTGGCGTTGGTCGGTAATTATTTGAAAATGGTCTTTGAAGTGATCAACGTGCATGAGGCTATCCCGTAAAAGGGAGTATAAGATCACAACCAGTTCTGATCGTCAAATCGATCATTTAATGGCCAAAAAACGTTCGCGATCTTGCCCTGGGTCTGGACCTAGTTTTTCTTGCTGCTACGTAATCGACCCAATCACGCAAGAAAAAATTGATTGCAATGTTGATTCTAACCTTAATCTAAAATCTGTAATTGCCAATCGAGGTTGCATTCAATCCAAAGCGATTGAACAATTAAAACCTTTGTTTGACCAAATTAGTGCATTAGACATACAGCGCGAACAGCAACGCATTATCAATTCTATAATGGCAAAATATAACCTAGATGTCTTAAATGAGGATCGTGATGAAATGGTTTTCCGTGAAATAGCCAAGGCTCTGACTGATATGTACTTAAAAAGGTCTAGTCGTCGGAGTAGAGCATTGCTCTAACAAGTATCTAAGCTAAGATTTCAAGTTACTTTCCTTAGCTCAATATATACTTATTTGAGCAATATATCTAAATCACTTTTGTCCAATACCGTTGCATTCGGCACTTTCTTCCACAAAGTGCCATTTTTTTATATAGTGATGTCAATACTCTGGTGGATTCAGTGTTTCGCCTTAGCTTCTACTCAGTTACTTCCGTTGAGAACAATATATGAGTCGATGACATTGCTGACTATTTTATCATTTGAAGACTCAATTACCCCTTTGGTCAAAACCACGTCAGCTAGAACCCAAAGAATCCCAACAACAAAGATGACAGACACAAACTGGAGAATACCCAACATAGTTTGACCTGCATACAATCTATGGGCACCAAAAGCACCAAATATTGCTCCAAGCACATATGCAACGGTCATATCTTTCAGTTTAGATTCTGCTTCCATTTTCAAACGGTGCGCCACGTCTTTATTACCATCAGCAATTTCTTGAATTTTGGATAATTGGTGAAGAGTTAATGAGGCTGCCATGATACGTTATCCTTTCGAATTGAATTTATTCAGCGAACAAACCAAAAATTCGCCTTGCTACCCATTGATATTAATGGGTTTTTACTATAATTCATATTTATTAGCAGTCAAAATACATAGTGATATTTATGTATGATTCCTCGACATTACTCACGAAGTAGATGAATTATAAAAACCTATCTACTACCCTCCTTAACTTTTAACCTTCGAGTTTTTGGTTTACTCATCCGAAGTTAGCTGCTTTGAGATTTGTAGTGGTCAACTCATTCCGGACAGTAAATTAGGCTGATTTTCAGCTTTCGCAGGTGGAAGACCACCGTTATAACTATGCGGTCTCTTCCAGTTGTAATAGCTCATCAGGTAATGGCTGATATCTTTGGATGCCTCAGCAAAAGATGCATAGCCTGTTGCTGGTATCCATTCAGATTTTAGACTTCTAAATAGCCTTTCCATTGGAGCGTTGTCCCAGCAGTTGCCACGGCGACTCATGCTTTGTGTCATCCGATACCGCCACAGGTGTTGTCGAAACTGGCGACTGCTGTATTGGGAGCCTTGATCCGAATGGAACATCACGCCACTTGGTTTTCCTCGTTGCTCATACGCCATCGACAACGCTTTTGTCACCAATGCCGCATCAGGACTGTCAGACATGGCCCAACCGACAACCCGTCTGCGATACAGATCAATGACAACGGCAAGATAGCACCAACGATGACCCGCCCATATATAGGTAATATCGCCGCACCATACTTGATTTGGGGCGTCGACAGTGAACTGACGATCAAGCTGATTGGGAATATCAGGCCGTTCAACCGTAGCTTGCTTATAGTTATGTGAACCGGGTTGCTTGCTGATGAGTTGTGCCTCTTTCATCAATCGGCGAACCTTGAATCGTCCAATCTTATGTCCGATTTCACACATCATGCCGACCAGAGTGCGACTACCCGCAGAGCTTCTGCTCAGCGTAAACAGTCGGTTGATCTCGCTACGAAGATGCAAACGTTCAGCATCAATATCATGGCGTCGTTGGCAGTGCTCATAGTAAGTCGACGTGGCGATATCGAACACAGTACAGACCAATTCTACCGGTTCTTGCTCTCTCAATTGGTCTATCAGCGCGTACGTTCGAGTTCGTCCGACATCAAGAGAGCAGTAGCCTTTTTTAGAATAGATTTTTCTCGTTCAAGTCGATGGATCCTTGCCTCTAACTCTTGGATTTTCTGCTGCTCTGGCGTTAAGGCTTTGGAAACTGGCGTACTACCGCCGCGCTCTTGTTCAAGTTGTGTGACCCAGCGTCTGAGTCCCGTTTCACCGACGTTTAATGAGCGGCTAGCCTCAGCAATTGAATACCCTTGGTCAAGTACCAAACAGGCTGCTTCTAGTTTAAATTCAGCGGAGAATGAACGACGTTGTCTTGTCATGGAACACCTCTTTCTTTAGTGGTGACTTTACCACCTTAAATGGTGTCCGGGATCATTAAACCACTACAATTTACCCCTAACACGGAATTGCCCAAAAGCGGTTAAGGGGTTGCGCTCACTTTCAAACCACCGATCTCCACTCTCATCTAAGCAACACCACAAACGGCTTCCTACACGGTGGCGGTTTGCATCAATCATCGCTTTATCCCAATCGCCAAAAATCGCTCCATACAGATTGCTGCGCAAGTCCACACTGCACCGCTGAAACCCGTCGTTACCTTCGGTTGTTGCCAAGGATTGTCGCCTTTGACTGGTGTTTTTGCTGCTACGGAGGCTCAAAACCACACTTAGTGCAGTGATAGTTTGTAACAGACGGTAACGCGGTTGAACGGTAAATAGCGTGTTGGGAAGGCTTTGCTTGCTGCTAACGTGGTGTATTCATGCGGTGGTGATGGTCGGTTGCCCACCCTGTCTCACTTTCTTTGCAAGGTGCAATGTGAGTATTCACTAGACTAAATCGTTATCGCGGAAATATACTGCGCGTCCTGTTATTACGTTAGGAATACTTTGTGGACCCCAACTCTCGTCGATTGTGTCGCCCCTTACTGGCTTTATGTTATCAAGGGAGGACACGAGCATGATTGAGCCCCTCATTACCCTTCTGTTCGGCATTTTATTTATTTTGGCAATTATTGCGGCAAACGGCTATTTCGTTGCGCAAGAATTCGCATACATGGCGGTTGACCGAGCGAGACTCGCAACCTTAGCCGCGACTGGCGATGAAGCCGCAAAACGCGCGCTAAAAATCACTAAACGCACCAGTTTTATGCTGTCAGGTGCGCAGCTTGGCATCACGGTCACAGGCTTAGTCTTGGGCTTCGCTGCTGAACCTCTTGTCGGCCAATCTATGGGCGTCTTATTGCAAGGCTTTGGGTTGTCGCTTGAGGCTGGCATCGCTATCGGCACGGTTATCACTTTGGTCGTTGCGATGGTGGTTCAAATGATCATGGGTGAGCTTTACCCCAAAAACCTGGCGATTGCGAACGCTGAGTCAATGTCTCGCATGTTGTCTCGCTCCACCTTGATTTACATGTCTGTGTTTGGTTTGCTCATCAGCTTCTTCGACAAGTCCGCCAACTTGCTTCTGCGCGCGGTTCGCATTGAGCCCGTGCACGATCTCGACGTCAGCGCATCAGAGGAAGATTTACACCATATTATCGCTAACTCACGCGATAGCGGTGACTTGCCTGTAGAACTATCACTGATGATGGACCGCATCCTTGATTTCCCTGAACGCGATGTGGAACACGCTATGGTGCCCCGTTCGCAAGTGGATTGGGTTGAACCAGAAACCACATTGACTGAACTCGTGTCGCTGATGGCGCAAGCGCATACCCGCTATCCAGTGGTTAACGACGATGACGCTCCGGTTGGTGTGGTTCATCTCGCGGATGTGCTGGCGCGTATCGATGCTGGCCATGCTGACGACACTGCAGAATCAGTGATGCGCCCTGCTACTGTGCTGCCAACGCTGATGCGACTGCCCAACGCGCTTGATCAGCTTGTAACCTCTACCCACCAACTGGCCTGTGTCATCGACGAATACGGCGGTTTTGCCGGCGTGTTGACGATTGAAGATTTGGCGATGGAAATTGTGGGCGAAATCACCGACGAGCACGACGCAGATAGCGCCGATGCTGTGGTGCCTGAAGGCAACAATGTCTGGTTGATGGAAGGTGATGTTCACGTAGACGAAGTAGAACGTGCGATTGGTTATGATTTACCGCGAGGAGATGTAGAAACCATCGCCGGTATCTTGATTGCTGAGCGAGGCGCTCTCCCTGCTGAGGGAGAGACGGTGAATATTGCGCTTCCTATTGATCCTTCCGAGCTCGCGTCTGGTGAGCCGATCATGCGACATCTCGAGATCGAGGTATTGCGTATCGAGCGACACGTGCCAACAGAGGTGCGCGTAAAACTGGTGGAACAGCAAATCGTGGAGGGTGAAGAATGACCGATCCTTTGATCGTCACTATCGTGACACTTGCCCTTATTGTTTTAAGTGGTTTTTTCGTCATTATCGAATTTGCTTTGATGGGGGCGCGTCGACACCGCCTTGAAGAAGTAGCCGTAGAAAGTGCATCGGCTCGCGCTGCGCTACGCGGTATGAACGACCTGACGCTAATGTTGGCAGGTGCCCAACTCGGCATCACCTTCTGTACATTTGCGCTTGGTGCGGTGACAAAGCCTGCGGTCGATCATTGGGTTGGCCCGGTGTTTCTCGCCATGGGCTTACCAGCATGGGCGGCTGATGGTGCTGCCTTCGGTTTTGCGCTGTTTGTTGTGACGTTCCTGCACTTAGTCGTGGGCGAGATGGCGCCGAAATCTTGGTCCATTGCACACCCAGAAAAATCAGCACTTGCCATTGGTATTGCTGCTAGAGCCTACGTTTGGCCGCTGCGTCCGCTACTAAAAGCGATAAACAGCATTGCCAACCGACTGGTCAAAGCGTCTGGCGTTGAACCCGTTGAAAGCGCAGCTGTCGGTGGGCAAGACGTAAGTACCATTCGCCAACTGGTTGAACATTCTGGCAAGACAGGCACGCTGAAACCGAATATTCAGCGACAACTGTCAGGTCTTATTGATCTAAGCTCCATCCCTGTTGAAACCTTGGTGACGGAAGGTCAGGTGATGGCGCATGTCGATAAAAACGCCACCGTTGCTGACGTGCGTGCCGCGGCGATGAAATCAGGGCATTTACGCATTCTGGTGTTTGGGAAAAGCGGCCTTAAACCACTGGTGGTTCATGTGCGTGATACGTTACTTGAACCCGCAGACAAACCCGCTCGAGACGTTGCGCGTAACGCATATGTGCTTGACTCAAAAATGCCAATATATGAAGCGCTCGCTCGCATGCGTGAAGCCAGCGTTCAATTGGCGGTAGTCAGCAAGGATGGAAAAATGGTAGGTGTCGTGACACTGGCCGATATTCTTAAACGTGTTCTACCCACGACCGCCAGCAACGCATAACGCAAGTTCGCTTTGTCGTCGTCACACCCGCTTTACCGCTGGTGTCTGAACAAACAACGCCACCCTTTCGGTGGCGTTTTTGCTTCAATTTAACCTAAGCCAACCTAATCAAACCAAAGCTAATCAAATCAAATCAAATCAAGCCAATCAAACCCAGCTAATCAAACGTTAGCGCTCTTTCTCGTAAGGCCGCCCAATAGATTTCGGTGCAACCGCTTTACCAATGAACCCCGCCAGCAATACCACGGTTAACACATACGGCAAGGCAGAGAACACTTGGGTTGGCAACACGCCCACAAACGGAATGTCTACGCCTTGCATCCGCGTTTCCAGTGCGGACAAAAAGCCAAACAGCAAACACGCCAATAAGGCATTTCTTGGTTGCCATTTACCAAAAATAACCGCCGCCAGCGCGATGTAGCCCTGCCCTGCTGTCATCTCTTTACCAAACGCGGCGTTTTGCGCTGTCGACAAATACGCGCCAGCCAAACCACACAGTAAGCCTGCAATTAATACGGCGCGGTAGCGAAGCCAAACAACCGAGATACCCGCGGTGTCGATGGCGTTAGGCTCTTCACCCACCGCACGAAGACGCAGCCCAAAACGGGTTCTGAACAATACCCACCAGGTCACTATCACTGCGACAAACGCCAGATATACCAGCACATTGTGTCCTGAGACCACATCGCGATAAAACGGACCTAGCACGGGCACAACATCGCCCATCCACTCTGCGCCCGGCAGTTGAGCCGGTAAAAAGCGTTGTTCTCCACTTAACGATGGTGTTTGACCGCCACGCTCAAACCACGCATGGCCGAGTGTGATTGTCATCCCCGAGGCGAAGAAATTCACCGCAAGGCCAGAAATGATCTGATCGCCTTTCTGAGTAATTGAGGCGTACCCGTGGATCAGCGCCAACATCATTGATGCCAAAATAGCAGCGGTTAAACCCAACCAAGGGTTGCCCGTCACGTAAGATACCGCTGCAGCCACAAAGGCTGAAAACAGCATTTTGCCTTCAAGACCAATATCCACCACACCAGCACGCTCAGAGAATATCCCTGCCATTGCAGCGAAAATAAGCGGTACGGCCAAGCGAAGCGTGGAGTCAGCAGAGGACAAAATCCAGCTAAACAGTTCCATTGGCAACCTCCTCACCTTTCGCGCCGCGGCGCATAAAGAAGCCTTCAACCGGTTTACGAATGAGTCTATCTAACGCACCCGTGAAGAAAATCACCAACCCTTGGATCACCATGATCAGCTCTGGGTTCAGGCTTGGCATTTCGAACTGCAACTCCGTGCCGCCTTGGTATAACGCGCCAAATAACAACGCAGCAACCAAGATACCAATCGGGTGATTACGCCCCATCAACGCAACAGCGATCCCGATGAAGCCAAAGCCGCCTGTGAAGTTGAGAATAAGGCGGTTTTGAGCGCCAAAGACCTCATTGACCGCCATCAATCCGGCTAATGCGCCAGAGATTGTCATGGCAATAATAATGATTTTCTTCGCATCAATGCCGGCATATTCTGCCGCTTCGGCGTTTTGTCCAACCACACGAATGGCATAGCCCAATCGCGTTCTGAACAGCAACAACCACACCAAATACGCAACGACGAGAGCAAGGAGGATAGACGGGTTAAGAAGTGAAAATGGCAGTTCATATCCCCAACTTGCGGCTAACTCGTAAAGTTTTGGGAATACCGCGTCAGGATTGAAGTAACGTGAATCGGTCGAGTTACCGCCATATTTGGCGATGTGCTCCACCAGCGCGTAACCCATTACCGAGAAAGCAATGAAGTTAAACATGATGGTCGTTACCACGATGTGCGAGCCGCGCTTGGCTTGAAGGTAGCCTGGAATCGCCCCCCACAATGCGCCAAAGGCCGCAGCAATAATGATGGCGAGTGGTGCCATAAGCCACATGGATAACACATCGTCCAACACCAGCATCAGAATGCCGATGCCTAACCCTGCGATATACGCTTGACCTTCACCGCCAATATTGAACAACCCCGCATGGAACGCGACAGCCACGGCTAAACCTGTAAACACAAAGTTTGTGGCGTAATACAGGGTGTTGCTTAAGCCACCATATTCTAAGTTTGTCGCCCCTTGGATCATCACACTGAACGCGGCTGTCGGGCTTTCACCGACCATCAGTACCACTAAGCTAGAGATCACCAGCGCCACGGTCAGTTGCAGTGCGGGAACCAGAAATACTTTTACCCACGCAGGGGCACTTTGCTGAGCCACACTCATGCTGCACCCTCCTCTTGCGCGGCATTCGCCATCAAAATACCGAGTTGGCGTTCATTGGTGTCTTTGGCAATCACGTCACCCGTGATTTCGCCATCCGCCAATACAATGATGCGATCAGACAAAGACATGATTTCTTCAAGTTCTGTCGACACTAACAATATCGCTGCACCCGCATCGCGCGCTGCAATCAGGTTGCGGTGAATAAACTCAATCGCACCAATATCAACGCCACGGGTTGGCTGCCCGACAAGCAACACATCCGGCTCTCGCAGCATTTCACGCGCAATAATCAATTTCTGTTGGTTACCGCCGGAGAAGTTGGCGGATTTCAGATGAGGATCCGCTGGGCGAACATCGTATTTTCCCATCATGTTGCGTGTTGCCGCTTCAATCGCCGCTGGGTTCAATAAGCCTTTGCCGTAGGCAATATCATGCTGGAAACCCAATATGGCGCTTTCAGATGCCGGCATGGCTTTCACTAACCCTTGGCGAATACGATCTTCTGGTATATGCCCCACGCTAAGTTGACGCATGAGCCCAGCATTACGCTTGGTTTTAGGTGAAAACGTTTGCTCACCTTTCCCCGTTTTTAGCGTTATCTCGCCTTCTTGTGGCGTCGTCACGCCAGACAACACTGACAACAGTTCCGACTGACCATTCCCAGACACCCCCGCAACACCAAGAATTTCGCCAGCTCGCAGGCTGAAATTTAGGTTCTTGAGACGTTTAACACCTCGGCTGTCTTTCCATGAGACGCTTTCAACGCGAAGACGCTCTTCACCGGGTGTGGCCTTGCCTTTATCAACACGAAGCAGGACTTTCCGGCCCACCATGAGCTCTGCCAATTCGTCGACACTGGTCTCTGCTGTGGTGCGATGAGCGACCATCGCACCTTGACGCATTACCGACACCGAGTCAGTGACCGCCATGATTTCTTTCAGTTTGTGCGTGATCAGAATGATGGTCACACCCTGAGATTTTAGGGTGTTGAGGATATCGAAGAACTGTTCGATTTCTTGCGGTGTCAGCACACCCGTAGGCTCATCCAGAATAAGAATGCGTGCGCCGCGATACAGCGCTTTCAAGATTTCAACCCGTTGCTGAATGCCCACCGCCAACTCGCCAACAATGGCGTCTGGATTAACGGTTAGGCCATAATCACTTTCGATTTTTTTCAATGCGGCACGCACATTGGTCGACGCCACATTGAGTAAGCTGTGCCCTTCAGCACCTAACATCACGTTTTCTAACACGGTGAACGTTTCCACTAACATAAAATGTTGGTGCACCATGCCAATACCATGAGAAATGGCGTTTTGGGAGTCTTTGATTTTAACGATGGAACCATCCACTTCGATGGTGCCGGAGTCGGCTTGATAAAAGCCATAGAGAATAGACATCAGGGTGGATTTTCCCGCCCCATTTTCCCCGACAATACCGTGAATAGTGCCAGGCATCACTTTGAGGTCGATGTCTTTGTTTGCGTGGACTGCACCAAAGCGTTTGTTGATATCACGCAGTTCTATTGCGGGGTTTGCCATGCCTGCTCCTTGGCAATTAATACCAACCAGAATAAGTATTCAGTCATTCTTGCTGGTTAAAACCCTCAATGGCGGCGTCAGAGATTTTGTAGGTAGAATAACTACTTACTTCACTCTCTTCCTTGCTCTTGACGATTTTTCCTGCGCAAATTTATGACCGCTTACTTAATCCGATTGGAAAAGAAGGTACAACGAAGGCTAGCGATACAAAACGCCCCCTGATAGGCATAAGCCAAATCAAGGGGCGAATGAGGTCGCTAAATTAATACTCGCAAGAATCTGTGCTGAAGTAATCGTGAACCACGATCTTGCCAGCAATGATATCGTCGCGGATCTGCTTAACACGCGCTTCCATTTCAGGCGTGACCAGATCTTTGTTGTACTCATCCAATGACCAGTCAACACCGCCTTCTTTCAAGCCAAGTGCTTGCAAGCCAGGGGTGAACTCACCATTTTGCGCATCGTTGAACGCATCTTGAACCGCTACATCAACACGCTTGACCATAGAGGTTAGCATCACACCTGGGTGCAAATAGTTTTGGTTAGAATCAACGCCAACAGCGTATTTACCTTCATCAACAGCGGCTTGATAAACACCAACACCGGTGCCGCCCGCTGCTGCGTAAACCACGTCTACGCCTTTATCGAACTGCGATTTTGCTAGCTCAGCACCTTTGGTTGGGTTATTCCAAGCCGCAGGCGTTGAGCCCGTCATGTTCTGAACAACGTCCGCGTCAGCCGCTTGGAATTTCGCGCCTTGCTCATAACCACAAGCAAATTTACGGATCAGCGGGATATCCATACCGCCAATGAAACCGACTTTGTCGCTTTCACTTTTCATCACCGCCAGTGCGCCAACAAGGAATGAGCCTTCGTGTTCTTTAAACACAACAGAACGCACGTTGGGGAGATCAACCACAGCATCGATGATGACAAATTGGGTTTTAGGGAATTGCTTCGCCACTTTTTCTACGATCGGAGCTTGTTGAAAGCCAACCGCTACGATTGGGCTAAAGCCACGTTGCGCCATGCGCAGCATCGCTTGTTCACGCTGGGCTTCATTAGTGATTTCAAACTCACCGTAGCTAACACCTGTTTCCGCTTTAAATGCTTCTGCACCGGTGTAGGCGGCTTGGTTGAACGATTTATCGAACTTACCACCCATGTCAAAAATCACAGAAGGCTTAAATGCCGCGGCTGACGCTGATGCTGACATCAGGCCTAAGGTAATCGCGGCTGCCAGTGAGGTGATCGTTTTCATCCTTGCTACTCCATCTATTGAACAGATCCATAGTTACTCGACCACGTTAACATTTAAGTCACAATGCGCAGAACGTTATCTTCAGCAAAGCGATGAAATCTTGAACGCTTTCACACACCGCCTTAGTTTTCAGCAGAAAACTCACCAAGTGCTAGCACAACACTCTCTAACTCAGGCAAATGTCAGCCCAAACCAGACGGTGATCTGATGTGGCAGAAGCACGAAATTTGCCAACGTCATCCAATAAAAGTGTCAATAGCTGGTCATCTGGCGCAGGCCAGAACACCCCCGTTTCTTTTACTTGCAAATCCTTCGATGGCAACACGTAGTCCAAACGCAAGCCGCGCTGATGAGTGGCTTGGTTTTTGTTTCGTACATGACGCCCACGCACAAAGTGCGCCGCTCCGCCACTTTGGGGGATAGGAAAAGGCTGAATACGCGTATCACCGATCAATTGGGCAATCACCGCTTTGTCACCCTCACCGTTTGTTGGGTCGGCATTCAAATCCCCCATCACCACAAATGATGAGCCTTCGGCCAAACCGCCTACTAAGCCCTTATCATCAACCAAATAGGGTTCATTTTTCAGGATATCGTGCAATAAGCGAATTTCATCAGCATTGCGTTTGAGGTTTCGCTTTTCTGCACCGTCGAAGACAGGTGGCGTGGGATGACACGCCACAACATGCACGGTATGTTCACCGACGATCACTGGGATCGCAACATGATTTTTGGATGACAAACGTAGCCTTTGTTCCACGGCATGATCGAAGTAATGTCGTGGCATACGGGTATTGGGCATGCTCTGCCAGAGAAACGATTGCCAACTGCGCGCATTATCGATGTCCAACGGATACTTGCTCAGCAGGATGAAACCATATTGCCCGTGGTGTCGCCCAAAGCCATGAGCACGTTCAGGCGCGGAAGAAATCTCTTCACCGTCAAACAGCGGTAACCCTGTATTGGTAGGAGGAAGGTACTGAAAGGGATACGTGATGGGGCATTGCCCATATTGCGATTGGTTTAAGTAGTGGGACTGAAAATACGCCAGCATGCCATCATCACCCCCTTCACCGTGATGATCGAACTCGCACAGAAGCAACACATCCGGTTGGCAATGTTGAATGATGGCAGCAATACGATTGAATCGCTCACTGTCGGCGTTTCTTAGCGAGCTGAATACCTGATCAGGTTGATCAGCAGACATCGCGACATTAAACGTCGCAAATCGAAGTGTGGTTTGAGGCGTTACCATTTGATTTCAATCTTCACTACACAATCAGATAGCAAAGGGTAACGCACTCAGAGTCACTTACGAACAGCTTTGACGATTAAGCACCATCGATAAGGCTTCTCTAATGTGTTTCGCGTCCGCTTCTGCCCGATGTGGAGCAGGCCCAAGCGATGCCAACGCACTCAAAAAATCCTGCCTGTCGATACCATCATGACGGTGAAGCCAGTGCCCCACCTCCGTCAAAGTAAACGTTGGCCGCATGTGCGCGGCTTTATACAATCTCCCAAGCCAGAACAAATCCCATTGGCTATCACACAATACATCGTCGAAATAACACAAGGTGTTGTTCAAATGGGTACAGACATCAAACACGGATAAGCCATTTATTTTCAAATACTCACGACTAACGCCATGTATTTCAATTTCCGCATAATCATCCCAATACTGCCATGATTCAGGAGAAGACGCTGGGTCGATCAGTAGGCTAACAGCTGCGCCATCGGGCAAGCTGTAACCAACTTCTATCGGGTATGAAGCTTCTGTAAGGCCAGATGCTTCAAAATCGAGGGTAACCCACATATTATCGCTCCGTGATAATTTAGTGTTTTCGATAGTTAGAGAAGGCTATTTGGCTGCGACAGCACAACGGGTACATCCTTATCTTACCCTGCGCTTGGTCACGTGATGCTGCCAACCAGACTCTCTTCAAATTTAGCTTTAATATGCAACGGCAGGAATGCCAACGCTAACTGTAGTGTGTCTACGTCACTGTGCACGTAATAATGTAGTACGTAATCATGTTTATTTTTGTCTTTATCACTTTTTAGAAAGTAGGCGTTAACATCATGCAATGCAACCAACCTACCCCTGTGCTTGGCTTTGCTGGCTTCAGTGGCTCAGGAAAAACAACCTTACTTGAAGCAGTTATCCCGCAACTTAAAGCTGTTGGCCTCCGTGTAGGACTCGTCAAACATAGTCATCATGACATAGAGCCGGACTCGCCGCGTAAAGACAGTTACCGTCTTCGTTACGCAGGTAGCGATCAATTACTTCTCGCGACGGCAAAACGTCACATGCTTTTTTTCGAATATCACGACAATGTAGACAGAGAACCTTCTTTGCAAGAATGTCTAAACCAGTTGGATCACTCACGACTGGATATTGTGCTGGTTGAAGGTTTCCGCGATGCGGTACTGACCAAAGTCGAAGTGCACCGACCCGCGCACGGAAAGCCGACACTGTTTAGCCATGACAGCAACATCATTGCCATCGCATGTGATGAACCATTAGCGTCATTGACAAGTGAAAGCATCACTTCGTTGGATCTCAACAATGCCGATGAGGTTGCCTGCTATATCAGACATTGGTTAAGCCATGCTCCTGACACAGAAAAATATCTGCCATATCGCGCCAAGTAACACGCAGCTTGGATTAGCACAATAAGACGATTAACCCAACGAGAGTTATCACAAAGGCCCGTTTGAACGCGACGATGTTCCATATTTAACGATCAATGTCTGGAAATGATGATTATCGTGTCGCTCAAACCAGCCAAAATCACCAGAATAAGCCTTCGTCCATAAAATGAATAAGAAGTTAGAAATGAAATCAACCAATCGTACGGTCAGCAAAAGCAAACAAATCGCACTCGTTGCACATGATCACCGCAAAACCGACCTTTTACGCTGGGTTGAAGAAAATAAAGACGCACTCTCCCACCACCAACTGTTCGCGACGGGAACCACAGGTACGATTTTGAGCCGAGAAACAGGCCTCAATATCACATCACTGATGAGTGGCCCAATGGGCGGTGATCAGCAATTGGGTGCCATGATTTGCGAAAAGAAAATCGACGTTTTGGTGTTCTTTTGGGACCCACTCAGCTCAGTGCCCCATGACCCCGATGTGAAAGCGTTACTGCGTATTGCGGCCGTGTGGAATATTCCTGTCGCCATTAATCGTGCCACCGCCCGTTATTTGATCACGTCTCCAATGATGAGCGAAGAAGTGCAGGTCGATATACCCGATTACGAAGCCTATTTAGCGGAAAGACTGTAACTATGATTCTCCAGCCTCAAATTCAGGGCGTCATCGCCCGTAATTGTCATCCTTACGGGTGTCAGGCTGCGATTAACGAGCAAATTGAGCAGGCACTGTTGCAGTCCCCGACCTCGGACATGCCCAAGAACGTGCTGATCCTCGGTGCGTCATCTGGATTTGGGTTGGCTTCTCGCATTGCACTGACCTTTGGCCCCGCGAACGCTTCAACCATTGGCGTGTCCTTCGAGCGCGGCATGTCAGACAAAGGCATTGGCAGCGCAGGTTGGTATAACAATATTTTTGTCAAAGACGCTGCGATCAAAGCAGGCCGCACCACGTCCAATATCGTCGGCGATGCTTTTTCTGATCAAACCCGTCAAATGGTGGCTGACACCATACGCACCCAAAGCGGCGGGAAGGTCGATCTGGTTGTGTACTCATTGGCAACAGGCATACGCCCTAACCCCGAAACGGGCGAGTTTTGGCGTTCATCTATCAAACCTATCGGCGAAACTGTCGAAGGTTATGCCATGGATTTCGAAAAAAACCGTCTGAATAGCGTCACGTTATCTCCCGCCAGTGAGCAAGAGATCAATGACACCGTGAAAGTGATGGGCGGTGAAGACTGGCTAAGCTGGATGCAGTTTCTCGGTCAGAACGATTTGTTGGCGGAAGGTTGTCGCACTGTCGCCTACTCTTACATTGGCCCAGAACACACGCATGCGATTTACCACAAAGGCACGCTAGGTTTAGCCAAAACGCATCTTCATCAGACCCGACATGACATTGATGCGCTGCTGTCAGGCATTAATGGACAAGCTGATATCGCGGTGTGCAAGGCGCTCGTGACCAAAGCCAGTGTGTTTATCCCAGGGCTAACCCCTTACCTATTGGCGCTTTACCGAGTGATGAAAGCCAAAGGCCTGCAAGAGGGTTGTATTGAGCAAATGGATCGGTTGTTCTATTCCAAATGGAACGACCACACAGACAGAGACGGCGAAGGGTTAATCCGCTTAGATGACTGGGAACTCAAACCGGATGTGCAAGATGACGTCGACGCACTTCTCGCAACCATGACGCCAGAGAACTTTACACAAATCAGTGATTATGACGGCGTGAAAAGTGCATTTCTTCAGTTGAATGGATTTGGTTTTTCGAGCATAGATTACGATAAGCCAGTCGATATCGACCCGTTGAAATCGCTCACACCTTAATCCTCTTTATTCCAAGTGCCGCTAGCAATCTGTTAGCGGTATTTCCCACAACAACCTAGATCCTTTTCCTTGTGCTATTTTCTAAAGAGCACAAAATGACGTTTAAATAACAACATCTTAAACAGTACGCTATGTTTTTTCGTTTTCCCGATAGCGGAGAACGGGTTAAGGGTTCCTATGTCTAGTATCTCCACTACACCTTTGTTCAGACGACTGAGCATGAAAGCCAAAATTGGCATTGTAATTGCGCTGTTGATTAGCGCAATTTCTTACCTGATGGTAGCAACTATACAAGAGAAGTTCGCTACCATTCAGCATAATGAAAAGGAACTCAAAGGCCTCACCCTCATTTGGCCCATTTACGAATTGATCACGCCAATACAAAAAGTACGCGGTAATACCAACCGTTATTTGAACGGCGATGAAAGCGTATTGTCTGATATTCGAGCCGCACAAAGTGACGTAGACAAGCGATTGATCAACATCATCCAGCTTGCAAATTCAGAAGCCATAAAACCGTACGTGGATATCACCAACGAGTTAAACCTTTTCAACATCCAGTGGGAAAACCTCAAAAGTATTGAGTTTTCCGGCAAACCTCATGATGTTTTTCAACGTTATACCGACGCAGTAAAAGAACTGCGCCAACTGCTGACTAGCTTATCAAATAAATCCAATCTGTCGTTTGATACTGAAATCACCAGTTCGTATCTCATTACATTTGCAATCAATTTTGCCCTTCATCAACAAGAACTCATCGGCATTACAAGAGGGTTAGGATCAGGCATGCTCGCAAAACTGGAGTCCGGCTCAGACGTGAGTTACCAGACCAGAAATAACTTGACCAAGGTGGCTGCTGGAATAGGGATGAATGAAGTATCTTACCAACTAAAGCAAGTGTTTCTGGCTGATTCACGAATAGACATTGCGCTACGCAATTACGCCAACACCACAGAAGAATCCATTAATCAGTTTTCTAGCAATATGCTGATATTTCTTTCTAGTGGCGAAACAGTTATTACATCAGAGATGGCTTGGGACCAAGGCACCAAGGCTATTTCAGATATACGAACGTTGGTATCAAGCTCGCTGCCGTGGATTAATACCGTTATCAACGAACGCATTGCACGCCAATACCAGCAATTTTTTTGGTTAATATTGACATCTAGCTTGGCGGTCATTCTCGCCTTATCTTTCGCTGCGTGGATATTGAGAGACCTCACCGTAAAATATGAAGAAGAGAAAGAGGCCGCAAAGCGTCTCACTCAAATCAAGCAAGCCTTAGACAATGTTAAAACCAATGTCATGTTGGCAGATCAGAATCATGAAATTATTTATCTCAATAATTCGGCTCAATCGCTTTTTAAACATAACGAAATGGTAATAAGAAATGCCGTTGTTGATTTCGACGCCAACCATTTAATTGGGACAAACGTGTCCCAATTTCAGAGTGCAGATTGCCTCAAAAGCGCCTTTTTAACGTCGTTATTACAGGCTCACTCGGCCGATATTCAAATAGAGGGCTTATTCATCAATCTCACGGTGACCCCCGTTGTCGACGATGAGATGCAGCGTATTGGTACTGTGATTGAGTGGCTTGATATCACTAACGAGCGTATTTCTGAGCAAGAAATTAAGCACCTTATCGACAACGCTAAATGCGGTGGTTTAAGTTCCCTTATCGAGACCGGAGACAAAGAAGGCTTTTTCCTTTATGTCACCAATGGGTTGAATCAACTCATGGAGATCATCAACAGTGCGTTGATAGAAACGGGGCGTGTTTTTGACTCTCTTTCCAACGGAAAACTGAACGTCGAAATTGAAGGCAATTACCAAGGAACCTTTGAAAAGCTGCAAAAGGATGCCAACCAAACCACCCAAAAGCTGGATCAGGTCGTGACCAATTTACGCGATTCAGCCGACAGTGTCTCGTCTGGTGCTCAAGAAATTGCAATCGCCAACCAAGATCTCAGTAAGCGTACCGAGGAACAAGCGTCAAACCTTGAAGAAACGGCAGCCAATATGGAGCAAGTCACGGCAACGCTATCAGCCAGCTCTGAAAAAGCTGAATATGCCTGCATTCAGGCTCAAAATGCCAATGAAAAAGCCAATGCGGGTGGAAAAGTGGTGGCTGCCGCCATAAAAGCCATGGGAGATATCAACCGTTCTAGTCGAAGAATTTCAGAAATCATCAGCGTGATTGATATCTTAGCATTTCAGACCAACCTCCTCGCCCTAAACGCCTCAGTTGAAGCGGCAAGAGCGGGTGAACAAGGCCGAGGATTTGCCGTTGTTGCAGGTGAAGTTCGCTCGCTTTCGCAAAGGTGTGCCACTGCCGCGAAAGAAATAAAAACGCTGATCGAAGACAGTGTTCATAATGTCGAGTCTGGCTCAGAGCTCATCAACCGCTCAGGCGAAACATTGGAGGAAATTCAAAAATCCGTTAATGATGTCAACAACATCATCATCCAACTTTCGGAAAATGCCCGTGAACAGGCAATCGGTATTCAGCAGGTTAATACTGCCGTTTCGCAAATGGATGTCATGACACAGCAAAATGCTGCCATGGTTGAACAGACGGCGACAGCAAGTGCAACCATGGCCTCTCAGGCGAAATATATGTTGTCACTTTTGTCCTTTTTCTCCACCAAAAACGCGCGGATTGCTTCACACGACGGCGTGTCACAGCCCATTAAAAGACGGCGAAAAAAGAATAGTAAAGAGGACGATTTGGAGTGGGACGAGTTCTAGTTTTCCGCACAGGGGTAGTCAAGCAAAGCACGTATAACGTGAACATTCTTGACCACCCAATCAGGATTAATGGCACCCCAATTGTTAATACGATAGCCACCGTTTTTGCTCGCACCTACAAATTCGGCGTCAATATCGAGCTCGGCTAAAGCATCAATCGTGTCTTGCGCGGTGCGTCTTGGCATGCCTGTTTCTTTGATGATAGCGGGTACCGTATTCACCCCTTGATCAATAAGATGCGACACCAGTAAACGGCGATAAAAACTGGTTTTGGTTTTACTTGGTTTACTCAAAAGGCGTTCTCCTTGGCGATGAATGCCAAGTGTAAACTTTCGGCTAAGGGTATACACAGCTTTCACTCGTTTTAAGCTGTTTTAAGCCAAATAGTGCGTAGTATTTCACGCCGCGTAACGCCTTGTTGAAGGCCGAACCAATATCACGCTCTTTGAAATCCGCCTTTCACGCCTCATTAAATAACACTTACCGATCTCAGCATTGACACGTGATTACCCCTTCAACAATGGCAGATGCATGCCAGACTTCTTGATGAATTTCTTCTCAGGAGAACTGCCATGGCGCAACAAAAAACCAAAGTATCCACTCATGAAACCATGGAACATGCCTATGGTGACGACGTAGAGCACAAGCACAATAAAGACCATATGGAATATCGTGATCATGAGCCAAGCCACGGGCACCACCTCCACGGCGGTGTTGATACCCACAAAGGCACACACCATCATCACCGCACCACACACCACCACCATCATTACTATGGCCCTGTCACCATTGTGATGGGCTCGGAAGAAGACGAAGAATAACCTTGTAGCAAAACAGGTGAGAAACTAGATACACAGCCCGTCACATTTGGCGGGCTGTTGCTTTTGTTGATAAAGAATCTTTTGTGATACACGTGGTGATCAAGACGTCCACTACCCTTTATTCCAATTAGCCAATAGACGGGGAAAGCAATGATGGACGGCGAACATTCCAACGTTATTTTTCACTTCATTGATGTGTTCTTCAACATGATATGGCAAATCTACTGGCCGTTGGCGTTTGGGTTGATTCTCTCTTCGTTTATACGCAATTGGCTTCCTGTGGAAACCGTCGCCAAGCACTTGGGTAGCACTAGCGCAAAAAGCCTCGCTTTCACCACCTTGCTCGGTGTCGTCTCGTCGTCTTGCTCTTATGCCGCCGCTTCGCTTTCTCACACCTTGATGATAAAAAAGTCCACCATCGCCAATGCAATGGCCTTTCTGGTGTCGAGCACCAATTTGATCGTGGAAATGTTTATTGTCTTGGTCGCCTTGCTCGGTTGGACATTCTTTTGGGGGGAAATCATCGGTGGGCTTATTTTGATTATGACCGTCGCCTTTTTGTTTGAGCGCTTTTTCCCCAAAGATGTTGAAGCCGAACTCCGTCAGAAATTAGAGGATGACCAAAAACCAAAATCCAGCGAAGCAACAACAACCATGAGTGACTGTGGCATGGATATGTCAGCGATGAAGCACGAAGGCCATGAACACATGGACATGGACAAGCCCGCTGACAAACATGCAGAAAGCGACTGCGGCATGGACATGTCTAACATGAAGCACGAAGGCCGCAAGCACATGGATATGGACATGGACATGGATTCCATGCCGTCCCACGCCCCGTTATCGCCCACCATGGCGAAAATCAGTAAATCGGCAGGCTTTTTTCATATGGATCTGGCCATGATTGGCAAAGAGATTCTGATTGGCGTGGTGGTGTCTTCAGTGCTTATCGCCATTGTGCCGCTTGACGGTTGGCGCGCTTTGTTTATCAGCAGCGATGTGAATATGCCTGCATGGCTGCATTCCTTCCTTGATGTGATTATTGGTATTTTCGTCGCCATGATCGCGTATGTCTGCTCTGTCGGTAACTTGTTGCTGGCGGCGGCGCTTTGGCATGGCGGCATTTCGTTCGGTGGGGTTATCGGCTTTATTTTGGCAGATGTGCTGACCATCCCTATGATGCGGGTATACCAAAAATACTATGGCACTCGCCCCACCAAGTGGATGGTCGGGCTACTCTTTGTCGGTATCTTATTTACCGGTTTGAGCATCGATGCGATCTTTTCTGGATTTGGTGTTGCGGTATCGAGTGAAACACTCAGACCACTGATCCAAGATGGTTTCGGCCTGAATTTCACCACCATCATGAACCTCATTTTCATTCCTCTTTCTATTTGGTATTACCAAGTCGGAAAGAAAGCCAACGCAGGCATGGGAATGAACATGTAAAAACATTATTCAGCAAAAAGCGGCAGGCACTCTTACTCTTGCCGCTCACCGTTAAACCTTCAATCATTTATTCAGCAAATCACGTCAGTCTTAGTCGATGTAGAGTTGTGATTGCAACAGCATCGCATCCAAAAGCATGTTACTCACTTCGCCATCTGTTTTACCCACAGTGTCCAATGAATAGGCCGATGTCATGTCAGACACACTAAGGTTGTCGATAACAATCTGCTGGTCAATGTTTCCATCACCTTCACTTGAAACATTAATCAGCACGTGACCTGCGCCGTCATCCAACACCGAGAGGTAAGCGTCTAATGACGTTTCACTTTCATCCTGAAGGAGGTCAGACAGATCGATGGCATCAACCAATACATCAAAATCAGTAATATGATCGATACTTGTGCCCGTCTGTCCCTCAATGTCGGCATGAAGAAAACTAAACGTATCTGCACCGCCGCCGCCAGAGAGTATGTCGTCGCCTTTGCCCCCGACGAGTAAATCATCACCGAGCCCACCATCCAGAACGTCCGCTCCGCCGCCACCGAAAATCGTCTCATCCGCTACGCTGCCGGTAAAGCTGTCGTCCGTATCCAAACCCGCGAACGATATAATTGGATCATCCACAATGCTGACGGTGACTACCGCATTGACTGATTCTGAACCGTTGGAAACCGTGTATGAAAACACCTCCGTTTCGTTGCTACCATTACTCGCAGACGTCAGTTGAAATTGATATTCGCCTGCACGGTGAACGCCAAAATCTTCGGTATAAAGCGTGAATTCACCATTATCTGTGCCAATGGCAATGATCCCTGATGCATTCGGCGTATACGTTGACCCATCCCACACGACAGAATCTACTTGAGCATCGCCCGTAATACCCAGATCGTTCTCCAGCACGTTGCCCACGCGGTAATGAAGGTCTGCCCCGTATTCTGAGCCGTAGCTCAAACTCGATTCATAAACAGAGACGACATCAGCAACCGCGGTCATTGAGGCATCGTGTGTAATAGAAAGTACCGCAGTGTCAGAATCACCATCGTCATCACCGAGCGTGTAGGTAAACAGCTCGTTAGCAAATGGCCCGCCACCAGATGCAGATGACTCAAAGCTGTAACTACCGTCAGGGCTAATAATCAATGTACCGAGCGCCGCAGCAATGGTGGTTGGGCCGCTCACAAAATAGGTGGTACCGTCATACAATACTGACGTGACTTTTGCGTCGGAGCTTGCCGAATCTTCGCCACCCGTATCAGAAATCACATTGCCGTAAATTAAGCCCAGTTCACCAACGCTATCGCTGTCGTCAATGGCGTCGACATTCTGATCGGTAACATCAAGAGCAACTTGAGTCCAAGCGCCATCGCCAACGCGATAATAGAAGCTGTCTTGTTGCGTTTCAGACGCCGTATGATCTAACAAAGGCGCTTGGTAGGTGAAAGAACCATCGGGATTCACCGTCACCGAACCGCCTAGGGTTGTCACGAATGTGGTCGCACCATTTACTGTTGCCGCCCCCGTCCCTGACGCATCGGTCGCCACGTCAATGGAATTGTTGGTGTCTCCCGTATCGTTCGCAAGCAGACCTGAAGAGGCATCAACAGTGAGTGTGTTTTCTTCACTCACTGTGTAAGTGTCCGCCACCGCCGTGAAATCATCCGTGAGCGTAATACCAAACGTATTGATTGAAACATGCCCTGACGAATCAACCGCTCGCACCGTGACAGTAGGATAAGGGTCGGTTTCAAAATCCAGCTTAGAATTATCTCTGATTGTCACTTGGCCGTTTGTCGAATTTATCTGAAATGCGCCGTTGTGATCATCAATAAGCGAATAAGACACTGAGTCTTTATTCGTTGAAAATGAAATGGGGTAATTAGACGAAAAATCTTGGAAGTGAAGGCCACTGGATACATTAGATGTTTGTCCATCATAGGTCACCTTAGCCCATACGTCCGTCCCATTCGATATAGGTTGATTATAGTTAGAGCCAGTGGCATAAACCGTTCCGCCAGTGGCCACGACGGTCGATATCACTGTCCCTCCAAGATAAAATGTAACGGTCGCCCCAGAAGGTATACCATTGGCATGAATCCCAGTGACATGGCTGCCACCATGTCCATGCCAACGAACCTGTGTACTATCAATCCAGCTTCCAATACCTTCCGGATCGGCGTACGCCGTTAACCCGACATAGGTTCCGTTTGCCGCACTTTCACTCACTGAATTGGAACTTCCGTTAGAATCGGTGACTGCGCCTATACCCGAGCCATCCGTTTCCGCAGTGACATCAATGGTATATTCTTTGGCGACTGAACTGCCGTCCGCTGAGGTTGCAGTCACTTCAATCGTGACTTGGGGCTCTGTCGACGCATTCAACAAGTTATGATTCGCCACAGACACTTGCCCAGTCGATGAGTTAATACTAAACGCACCGCCATGGTTGTCACTCAAGCTATAAGTGACGGTGTCACCATCACCATCAACTGCTTGCGCTCTGAGGTACACATATCCATTACTGGCATCACCTGTGAGATTTTGCATGTTATCAATGTCGGTGAGTTCGCCAATTCCGCCATCAATCACATTGATGTCAAAATCTCTTGTGCTGCTACTGCCATCGCTTGAAGTGGCGAGTACGCTGACGGTTTGGGTCGTACCCGTCAGTGCACTCAGGTCTGCCGCGACGGTCACGACACCCGTTGATGGATCAACCGTAAACAGTCCACCAGCATTATCCGTTAATGAATAAACAATGTTGTCACCGTCCGCATCAATAGCGGAAAGGTCGATGCCAACCGTTGAACCTATGTTGGCAACGTCTGAAACCTGATCCGTATCAGTATCCGTGTCAGTGATGCTACCGACGCTCGCGTCTGTATCCCCATCTACGGCATTGGCATTAAGCACATCAATGACATAAGACTGGCTGCTAACACTGCCATCGGTAGACGTCGCCTGAACCACAATGGTGTGTTGTTGTGCTGTTTCGTAATCTAAGTTCCCCGCAACGGTAACAACACCGCTGGTAGGGTGAATCGTAAACAAGCCGCTTGCGTTGTTACTTAATGAATAACTGACGGTGTCTGTGGCATCACTGTCCGTTGCATTTAACGTCAACCCAACGGTTGAACCAATCCCTGCGTTCTCCGATATTTCACTGTTTGTGGCATCCGAATCAGTAATAGCCGTAACAGAGAACTCGCTTTTATCATCCGTTAGGTTAATGGTCATTGTGTGCGTTGTGCTGCTGCCATCACTCGACGTGGCTTGCACCGTGATGTTATGGCTCGTCGCTGTTTCATAATCCAATGCACCGGCCACCGTGACTTCGCCCGAGTCGGGGTCGATGGTGAACAGACCCCCTGCATTATCAGTTAGGGTAAACGTGATGCTATCTGAGCCATCACCATCGACCGAGTTGAAGGTCACCCCCACGCTGTCGCCTATCGCTGCACTTTCCGAGACAGTGTCTGCCGCTGCGTCCGTGTCGGTGATCGCCGTCGCAGTGAACTCCGACTTGTCGTCGGTCAAACTGATGATGTAGCTCTGGTTTGAGGTAGAGCCGTCTGTCGACGTCGCCACCACGGAGATCGTATGACTCGTGGCGGTTTCATAATCCAGTGCCGCCGCTACAGTCACAATGCCGCTGCTGGGATCAATCGTGAACAAGCCGCCTGCGTTATTACTCAAGGAATAACTCACCGTGTCACTGCCATCACTGTCGGTGGCGTCTAAGTCCAGCCCCACGGTGGTGCCAACAGTGACACTCTCTGACACCACACTGTTGGTGGCGTCAGTATCGGTGATCCCCGTGACCGAAAACTCACCTTTGTTATCGATCAAATTGATGGTCATGGTATGGGTCGTGCTACTGCCATCAGTCGACGTGGCTTGCACCGTGATGTTATGGCTCGTGGCAGTTTCGTAATCCAACGCGCCTGCCACCGTCACTTTGCCCGAGTCGGGGTCGATGGTGAACAGACCCCCTGCATTATCAGTTAGGGTAAACGTGATGCTATCTGAGCCATCACCATCGACCGAGTTGAAGGTCACCCCCACGCTGTCGCCGATTGCTGCACTTTCCGAGACAGTGTCTGCCGCTGCGTCCGTGTCGGTGATCGCCGTCGCAGTGAACTCCGACTTGTCGTCGGTCAAACTGATGATGTAGCTCTGGTTTGAGGTAGAGCCGTCTGTCGACGTCGCCACCACGGAGATCGTATGACTCGTGGCGGTTTCATAATCCAGTGCCGCCGCTACAGTCACAATGCCGCTGCTGGGATCAATCGTGAACAAGCCGCCTGCGTTATTACTCAAGGAATAACTCACCGTGTCACTGCCATCACTGTCGGTGGCGTCTAAGTCCAGCCCCACGGTGGTGCCAACAGTGACACTCTCTGACACCACACTGTTGGTGGCGTCAGTATCGGTGATCCCCGTGACCGAAAACTCACCTTTGTTATCGATCAAATTGATGGTCATGGTATGGGTCGTGCTACTGCCATCAGTCGACGTGGCTTGCACCGTGATGTTATGGCTCGTGGCAGTTTCGTAATCCAACGCGCCTGCCACCGTCACTTTGCCCGAGTCGGGGTCGATAGTGAACAGCCCCCCTGCATTATCAGTTAGGGTAAACGTGATGCTATCTGAGCCATCACCATCGACCGAATTGAAGGTCACCCCCACGCTGTCGCCGATTGCTGCACTTTCAGAGACAGTATCTGCCGCTGCGTCTGTCTCGGTGATCGCCGTCGCAGTGAACTCCGACTTGTCGTCGGTCAAACTGATGATGTAGCTCTGGTTTGAGGTAGAGCCGTCTGTCGACGTCGCCACCACGGAGATCGTATGACTCGTGGCGGTTTCATAATCCAGTGCCGCCGCTACAGTCACAATGCCGCTGCTGGGATCAATCGTGAACAAGCCGCCTGCGTTATTACTCAAGGAATAACTCACCGTGTCACTGCCATCACTGTCGGTGGCGTCTAAGTCCAGCCCCACGGTGGTGCCAACAGTGACACTCTCTGACACCACACTGTTGGTGGCGTCAGTATCGGTGATCCCCGTGACCGAAAACTCACCTTTGTTATCGATCAAATTGATGGTCATGGTATGGGTCGTGCTACTGCCATCAGTCGACGTGGCTTGCACCGTGATGTTATGGCTCGTTGCTGTTTCGTAATCCAACGCGCCTGCCACCGTCACTTTGCCCGAGTCGGGGTCGATGGTGAACAGCCCCCCTGCATTATCAGTTAGGGTAAACGTGATGCTATCGGTACCATCACCATCGACCGAATTGAAGGTCACCCCCACGCTGTCGCCTATCGCTGCACTTTCAGAGACAGTATCTGCGGCTGCGTCCGTGTCGGTGATCGCCGTCGCAGTGAACTCCGACTTGTCGTCGGTCAAACTGATGATGTAGCTCTGGTTTGAGGTAGAGCCGTCTGTCGACGTCGCCACCACGGAGATCGTATGACTCGTGGCGGTTTCATAATCCAGTGCCGCCGCTACAGTCACAATGCCGCTGCTGGGATCAATCGTAAACAAGCCGCCTGCGTTATTACTCAAGGAATAACTCACCGTGTCACTGCCATCACTGTCGGTGGCGTCTAAGTCCAGCCCCACGGTGGTGCCAACAGTGACACTCTCTGACACCACACTGTTGGTGGCGTCAGTATCGGTGATCCCCGTGACCGAAAACTCACCTTTGTTATCGATCAAATTGATGGTCATGGTATGGGTCGTGCTACTGCCATCAGTCGACGTGGCTTGCACCGTGATGTTATGGCTCGTGGCGGTTTCATAATCCAATGCACCGGCCACCGTGACTTCGCCCGAGTCGGGGTCGATGGTGAACAGCCCCCCTGCATTATCAGTTAGGGTAAACGTGATGCTATCTGAGCCATCACCATCGACCGAGTTGAAGGTCACCCCCACGCTGTCACCGATTGCTGCACTTTCCGAGACGGTGTCTGCCGCTGCGTCCGTGTCGGTAATCGCGGTTGCAGAAAACTCCGACGTATCATCCGTAAGCGCAATATTAAAGGTTTGGCTTGAAGTCGTGCCATCCGTGGACGTCGCGATTACTGTAATGTTGTGATTCGTTGCGCTTTCATAATCCAACGCACCAGCGACCGTCACTTCACCTGTCTCCGGATCAACAGTAAACAAGCCTCCAGCATCGTCAGACAATGCATAGCTAATGGTATCTGAACCATCGCCATCGGTTGCTGAGAACGTTATCCCAACCGATGTGCCAATCACTGAACTTTCAGAAAGAATATTCGCTGCCGTATCCGAGTCTGACACGGAAGAAATACTAAATTCCGTGTTGTCATCAGTGAGGGCAATGGTGAATGTCTGCGTTGATGTGCTGCCATCTGTCGATGTGGCCGTCACTTCGATGGTTTGTGATTGCGCGGTTTCGTAATCAAGCAGTGAGCTATCAACAACCGTAACCTCACCGGTTTCACCATCAATGGCAAATGCGCCATTTGCATTGTCAGTCAGCGTGTAAGTAACGATATCGCCATCTTCATCGGTTGCTGATACAAACAAACCGGTGGATTCGCCGTTGGTTGCGCTCTCGAAAATGCTGCCTTGACCGCCATCGGCTGCACTGATGGAAGAGAGGGCATTATCCGTGTCCCCTTCTTCCGGTGAACTGTCGGTGATATTAATCGTGAAGGTTTTGGTGGTGACTTGGTTATCTTCTGAAGTGGCTGCCACTTCTATGGTGTAGCCAGTGGCAGTTTCGTAATCCAAATTTCCCGCAACGGTGACAACACCCGTGTCAGGATCAATCGCAAACAATCCACCTGCATCATCCACCAGCGTAAAAGTGACGTCGCCGTGCCCATCGGCAAACTCCTTGGCCACTGTAATGCCGACTTCATCCCCAATTTGGGCGTTTTCACTCACTGTATTTTCGCCGCTGTCCTCATCCATCACTTCGGACAGCGGGGCCATTCCTTCTAACAAGGCAAGTTGCGCAGCTGAAAGCCCGCCGCTACCTGAAGTGTCAAAGCCGGCCATTTCTGATGCCCACATGCCCCGCTCTAAACAGCCCTCGATGATGGAAAGAGGAAATCGTGTCGACCCGTCTGGCGCAATTTGTTCACTATTTTCGCCTGAACTCGGAGACGTTTTAGCCATCATCTCATCGACATTTTTAAAACCAAATGTTGAACCTATCGCATCAAAGGCTTCTTCAGCAGGGGAAGTTAAAATGGGGGATGGACCAGACTCTTCAAGGACAAATACAGTTGCTAGACTGCCCGACTGTATATAATTGCTGCTAATGTTCGAAGCGAGCATGTTGCCATCATGAAAAGCAACCACCACATCTCCGACGTTTCCAAAATCGCTTTCACTCACAACACGAAGTTCACCTTCGGGGGAAACTGCAAACATACTTTCATCTCCTAACTACAACTCAGCGTATCGCTAATTAGCAGGCGCAATTGCGCTTAAAATATATACTGCCAACATTAAAAATAGCACACTGGATTCACTATTGAGAATATTGTCAATTTGACCGACAGGGATCTAACGATGACATAGCGATTCGGCGATGTTTCTGCAAAAAAGAAAAACCACTCACTGCTTCTAATGACCACTGAGCACGCCATAGCACCACTTAACTATTCATCCGATGCACGATTGCACATGTGGCCGTATTGTTGGCAGCGTGAATTAATTCAATAAGGATGATTGCAATGATTTGGTTTCTCACCTGCGTCGCCGCGTTAATCGGTGGCTACTTCATTTACGGCGCGTTTGTTGAAAAAGTATTTGGTATCAATGAACACCGTAAAACCCCCGCCCACACAAAAACCGATGGCGTCGACTTTGTTCCTATGTCTACCCCTAAGGTTTACCTTGTTCAATTGCTGAACATTGCAGGTGTTGGCCCAATCTTCGGCCCTATCATGGGTGCGCTTTATGGCCCCGCGGCCATGTTGTGGATTGTGGTGGGTTGTGTCTTCGCAGGTGCGGTACACGATTATTTCTCAGGCATGCTTTCTGTTCGGAATGGTGGCGCGTCTGTTCCTACCATCACAGGCCGCTACTTGGGCAATGGCGCAAAACATTTTATGAACATCTTTGCCATTGTTCTTTTGCTTTTGGTCGGTGTGGTCTTTGTTTCAGCGCCTGCGGGCATGATTACAAACCTCATCAACGACCAAACTAGCTTGACCGTTAGCATGACCACCATGGTTGTTATCATCTTTGCTTACTACATCATTGCGACGATTGTGCCGGTTGATAAAATCATCGGTCGCTTCTATCCGTTCTTTGGTGCGCTGCTGATTTTCATGTCTGTGGGCTTGATGACGGCCATTGGCCTGTCGGATGAACACACTGTGATGGGCGGTTTTGAAGTCAAAGACATGTTATCCAACTTAAATCCGAATGACATGCCGCTTTGGCCTGCGCTATTTATCACCATCGCCTGTGGCGCTATCTCTGGCTTCCATGCTACCCAGTCACCGCTAATGGCTCGCTGCATGGAAAACGAAAAGAACGGCCGCTTTGTGTTCTACGGGGCAATGATTGGTGAAGGCATCATCGCGCTGATTTGGTGTGCAATTGCCCTATCGTTCTTCGGTTCACTTGAATCACTGCAAGACGCGGTAGCAAACGGTGGCCCGGGCAATGTGGTTTACGGTGCATCCTTTGGTCTGCTGGGTGTGTTTGGCGGTATTCTTGCCTTCCTGGGTGTGGTTATTTTGCCAATCACTTCTGGTGACACGGCGTTCCGCTCTAGCCGCTTGATTTTGGCTGAATACTTCAACATGGAACAGAAAACACTGCGTAATCGTCTGCTGATGGCGCTGCCTCTGTTTGTGCTTGGTGGCGTGCTAACACAAGTGGATTTTGGGATTATCTGGCGCTACTTCGGCTTTGCTAACCAAACCACAGCAGTAATGATGCTTTGGACCGCTTCTGCTTACTTGCTTCGCCATAACAAACTGCATTGGATCGCGACGGTGCCAGCCATGTTCATGACCACAGTGTGTGCGACTTTCATTCTCAACAACAACGCACTGGGCTTTGGCTTACCAATGAACATCTCCACGACCGCAGGCATCGTGTTTACCTTGTTCGTGACGGGCTATGTGATTAAAAAATCGAAAGGTAAAGGTGACATTGACTTAGCTGACGAAGAAGAAACCGACGTCGTCACCAAAACAGCGTAAAGCGGTTAAACAGAACTGCCGAAATAACGTTAAATCAAGAGCCTGCATTGTCAGGCTCTTGTTGTTTGCAAGCCAAGCCTGAGTACAATACAGACAAAACAAAATAAGAAGGCTCACCATGGAACTGGTTCTTTCGCTCTTGCAGCAAATGTGTGTGTATTTGGTGCTGGCTTACATGCTCAGCAAAACGCCGATCATTTTGCCTTTGCTCAACATTTCCTCGCGCTTAAGCCATCGTCTTATTTGTTACGTTCTCTTTTCTGGCTTTTGTATTCTCGGCACGTATTTTGGTTTACAGATCAATGATGCGATAGCCAATACGCGAGCCATTGGCGCAGTAATGGGCGGCTTATTTGGCGGGCCTGTGGTGGGCTTTTTCGTTGGTCTGACCGGTGGCATTCACCGGTATACCCTTGGCGGATTTACCGACCTCGCCTGTGCTATTTCGACGACGGCAGAGGGCTTAATTGGTGGCCTATTGCATGTGTACTTGGTGAAGCGTCGCCGCGTCAGCCAATTGTTTAATCCCGCCGTGGTGTTTGGCATCACTTTCGTTGCCGAAATCGTGCAAATGACGATTCTGTTGATTGTCGCCAAGCCATTCGATCAAGCCTATACGCTGGTTTCCGCTATTGCCGCACCGATGATCATTGCCAATTCGGTGGGTGCAGCCTTGTTCATGAGCATTCTTCAAGACCGCAAAACCATTTTCGAAAAATACTCCGCCACCTTTTCACGACGCGCACTCACCATCGCAAAACGTTGCGTGGGCATTTTGCACAGCGGCTTTAACAATGAAAGTGCGACAAAAATTGCTCGTATCATTTACGAAGAAACACAAGTTGGTGCAGTGGCTATCAGCGACAAAGAAAAGATCCTCGCGTTTGTAGGCATTGGTGATGACCACCATCTGCCAGAAACGAAGATCTCATCACAAAGCACACTGGATGCCATGAGCAAGGACACCATCATTTATCTGGATGGTGCAGAACATCCTTATCAGTGCACCCTGTCGCCTGACTGTAAACTGGGCTCTGCCCTGATCATTCCGCTGCGCTCAGGCGATGATGTGGTCGGCACGATTAAGCTTTATGAGCGCAAACATAAGCTGTTTTCCACCATCAATATGTCGATGGCAGAAGGCATTGCCCAACTGCTTTCCAGCCAAATTCTGTTTAGTGGTTACTTGCAGCAAAAGTCGTTGTTAACGCAGGCTGAAATCAAGCTGCTGCAAGCCCAAGTGAATCCGCATTTTTTGTTTAATGCGCTCAATACCATTAGCGCGGTTGTCCGTCGTGACCCCAACAAAGCAAGAGAGCTGATCCAAAACCTGTCGCAGTTTTTCCGAAGTAACCTTAAGCAGAACATCAACACCGTTTCTTTGCGTGAAGAGCTGGCGCACGTTAACGCTTACCTCAGCATCGAGAAAGCGCGCTTCACTGACAGGCTCCATGTCGACATCTCGATTGATGACGCCCTGCTTGATATTCAGATCCCCAGTTTCACTTTGCAACCTCTGGTTGAAAATGCCATCAAGCACGGTATTTCGACTCTGTTAGAAGGAGGCAATGTTATGGTCTACAGCCAATCAGTGCCTCAAGGCCATGCAATCACCGTGGAAGATAATGCGGGTTGTTATCAGCCTCCCGCCAACAATCATCAAGGTTTGGGATTGGAAATTGTCACGAAAAGGCTAGAAAACCAATTTGGGCGTGATTCACAGCTAAAAATCGACAGCGAACACAACCAATTTACCCGAATGACGTTTATTATCCCGGCCGCTGAAATGAAGAAAGGTGCATAAGTAGGATGTTAGCTGCACTCGTTATTGACGACGAACAATTCGCCCGTGAAGAACTGGCTGATCTTCTCAATGAATCCGGGGATATTACCGTGGTTGGGGAAGCGCCAAATGCCATTATTGGGCTGAAAAAAATCAATGAACTGCGCCCCGATGTGGTGTTCGTGGATATTCAAATGCCGCAAGTCACAGGGCTAGATCTGCTTTCTATGCTCGACCCTGACAACATGCCTTACGTGGTTTTTGTCACCGCTTACGATCAATATGCGATTCAAGCATTTGAAGACAACGCGTTTGATTATTTGCTTAAACCCGTCGAACCTCAACGGTTAACCAAAACCGTGCAAAAGCTGGTGCGAAATGCACAAAAGGATACGCTTCAGCAAAATGTCGCCGCGATTGCCAGCGAGTCTCTGGCGCAAATTCCTTGCGTTGGGCACAACCGTATCGTGCTGCTCCCGACCCATCTAGTGGAGAGCGTGTATTCCGATCTCAGTGGCGTACATGTGCGTTCGTCCACTCAAACCGCGAGTACCCAATTGACGTTAAAAACACTGGAAGAGAAAACGCCGTTACTGCGTTGTCATCGCCAGTATTTGGTCAATGTTCAGCATATTCGCGAAATTAAGCTGCTGGAAAACGGACTGGCGGAAGTGGTGACTATCAGCGATTTCACTATCCCGATAAGCCGCCGTTACCTCAAAATACTCAAAGAAGCGATAGGACTAACGGGGAACGGATAGATTCCTTCCCTTTGTCACAGATACGCGGCAACGCCTTCATTTTCGATGAACTATCGTGCTAGTTACGCTTTATTTTTATTGCTGGCTAGCTGTAGGGAGCTTCGATGACAGACCCCACCGTTTCGCACCACCGTCACATCAGTCTATGGGGCGTTGTCGCGTTGGGCATTGGCTCTATGGTTGGCGCGGGGGTATTCGCACTGCTCGGTCAAATTGCTGTTAATGTGCGTGGAGACACGTGGATTGTCTTTGTTTTAGCAGGCATCGCAGCGCTTTTCTCCGGATATTCTTACGCAAGGCTCAGTGCTAAATTCCCATCCCGTGGCGGAGTGACAGATTTTTTCGCCTTAGGAATGGGCTCACCAAGAATAGAGCGCGCATTAGCCTGTTTGTACCTCATCACACTTGTGCTCACCCTCGCACTCGTTGCGAAAGCCTTCGGCGCTTATGCTGCACGTGTTGTTCATCAGCCAGATCACAGCGACTGGGTTAACCTCTACGCCACTGGGATTATGATCCTCCTCACCATCGTTAATCTTATGGGATCTAAAGCGGTAGGACGCATCGAAATGTTCCTTGTGGCAATCAAGTTGACGATCCTCGCTCTCTTTATCGGCGTTGGCGCCGTTACCCTGAAGCCCGCCATGCTTGAAGTGCACAACGACGTGCCAGCCTCGTTAATGTTTTCAAGTATTGGGCTCGCGTTCTTTGCCTATTCAGGGTTTGGCATGATGGTCACCGCAGCCGCGGATGTCACCAAGCCAGAAAAAACCATGCCACGAGCATTCATGATCGCTGTTAGCGTCGTGATGGTGCTGTATGTGGTGCTTGCGTTGGTGGTACTCGGCAATGTGGCGCCGGAAGATTTAGTGAAATATACCGACACCGCGGTGGCACAAGCTGCGGAGCCGATTTTGGGTAATTGGGGCTTCATTTTAGTTTCGCTCGCGGCTTTGTTTGCTACCGCTTCTTCTATCGTCGCGAACATTTTCTCCATGCTCAATGTCTCTAAGCAAATGGGGAGTAGCGGGATCTTGCCGCAGATATTTCGTATCCAGTCTTTTGCTGGCGGAACCCGAGGCTTTTACAGCCTGATCGCCATTGTCATTGTGCTCACCAATTTCTTTGATTTGTCTTCCATTGCCAACGTCGCCAGTGCAACGTTTCTGGCCTGCTATATCGCTGTTTTTATTGTTTGTTGGCGCAGACGAAAAGATTGCCATGCCAACCCGTTAATTATCTCCATGGGGTTTGTTTTCATGACGGCGATATTTGTCACCTTTATCGGCGAAATGATTATTGAAAAGCTCTGGTTAGAATGTCTCACGTTGGCTGCCGCTGCGCTCTTCAGCCTCCTGATTGGCTGGCGCACACCTGATATCGACAACCAACAACCTGACAATGCAAACAGTGAGCAACAATGAATTTAATTTCCAATACCTTCAGTCGATTTCAAGGTGAAGCCAGAGGGCGCTTGTTCACACTGCTTGGGGTCATGATTTTAAGCTTTGACAGCCTGTTAGTGCGCCTGATTGACAGTGATGAATGGACACTGATTTTCTGGCGAGGCCTGCTACCTGCTGTGGTGTTTTTCTTGGTGCAATGGAAAATGGATCGACAAGTATTGGAGGAGCATTTGTTTCATCCCAAAATCAGCACCTTACTCACAGCCGTCCTTTTCTCCGCGTCCACCATTTGTTTTGTATTTTCACTCGATCATACGGAAGTCACCAGCACACTGGTGATCACAAATACGGCACCTTTGATCACTGCTGTACTGGGATTTTTCTTTCTCGGAGAAAAGCTGAGTCGCTCAACCATGATTGCGATACTTATTTCCGTGGGAGGGATATGGCTAGTGTTTGGCTATCAGCCCAACCCCGCTGAGTTGGAAGGGGATTCATTGGCAATGGTGACAGCGATTTCAATGTCGGTGTATCTGATCATGCTGCGTAAAACACACGCCCGCTATGCCACAGTATTCTTGATTTACTCAGGGATATTCACCGCAGTGGTTGCCTTGCTCGCCGGCGCGAAGCCCTTCTCGCTGCCACCGATTAAAGACCTCTACATTGTGCTGCTATGCGGCGTGGTTCTGCCTTGTTCGTTTCTGTTAATCAACATCGGGCCACGCTATCTTCCTGCCGCAGAAGCGAGCTTAATATTGCTGCTCGAAGTGCTGTTTGGTCCATTACTCGTCTGGCTCATTATTGGCGAAACACCCGCGCCTGCCGTCGCGCTCGGTGCGGGGATCATTGTTGTGACGCTGGCTGGTCATACGATCATAAGTCAGCGAAAACACACTTAGATTGGCTTTACGTGTTAAAGAAATGGACGTTAAGCTTTCTTGTCGGTTTCACTGCCAGCGTTGCTACTATCGGGTTTGTCACCGGCGTCAGAGTCACTCGATACGTCATTTTTGACCAAGCCCTGCCCTGAACGAAGTAACATGTTGAGCAGCATTTCATTATCGATCGTTTCACCAGACAAAATACTCGCCAATATTTCACTGCCAAATAGCTGAGGTGATAACAATACATCCGCTTTTACCTGCTTCACCTTGCTCATGTTCTTCGCGTCATTCACCGCGACGACGGTGCGAACATCGGGGTTCAGTTCCTTCACCGACAAGACAATAAATGCGTTTGTCGCATCATCATCAGTCAGCGCCAATATGGCATGACATTGCCCAATACCTGCGGTTTTCAGCAAAGTATTATCGGTGCAATCTCCCGAGAGAATATCCAGCTTCACCCCTATTTTTTGCTCAATCAGCGGGAATTTATCTTCGTCTTCCGAGGTCAACACGGTGACATCCAAGCCACGCTGTTTCAGCTGCAAAATTGTGCTGCTCGCCAGCACAGAAACGCCACAAACAATGTAGTGATTTTTTCTGTTCATTTTCTTGGGAGTTCCTTTTACAAGCTTGTTCAATCCGCCCCAGATCAGCGGGCCAAACACAGTGGTCAATGAAGTAGCAAATACCGTGATACCGGCGATGATGACAGAAACAGTAAACAACCGAGCACTTTCTGACATTGGAATGATGTCGCCATACCCTACCGTGGTCATGGTGACCATGGAGAAATAAAATGCCGTCATCAAATCGTGAATTGGCGGGTGAAAACCGCCGCCAAAATACAATGCGCCGTACGTGGAGTAGAACAGTAGAACAATGAAACTAATGAGAGCGGCAATCCCGCCTGCTGTCGCACTTGAACGATGGAAATCACGGCTGAGCGCCAATAATAAAGACAGCGCGCCACCAGACCAATAAAGATGCAATTTAAGATGAGGGAAAAAGTGCCAAGTAAACACCAAGGCTATCGTCAGCAAAATAATACTTACCGCCCATGCAATGCGGGCTCGATAGAGCAGTCCGATAGCATTGAGCATCAAGAAGATCCCTAACAAGAACCACGGCCCGTTGGCGACATCTACCCAGTTAATACCAGTGAAGGTCTTAATATTAAACACATTGAGAACGTCAGCAGACTGTCCCCAAACCGACAAGAAGATAAATGCGCCGTTAGCAAAAACCACCATCGCCACGAGAATATGTCGAATATAGACCCACACTGAGACCAAGCGACGCCAAAACTGCCGAAGTATGCTCAAACTTTTCCCTCAATGCGTTGATAACCCACGCAGTATAGATGGCTAGACCAACGTGAATGTGCTTCATTCCTAGGGCATGACGCAACTATCCACAAATGTCTCGATAAGCCGAAATCGAAGCATTGAATAACAAATAGGAAGGAGAGGTAAGAAGGGCGAACAGAAAACACTGCCGTTTTTCAGCCAAAAACAAAGAAGCCGCGAAAACATCGAAAAGATTAAGATGTTTGCACGGCTTCATTATTCACTGTTTTGGGTAGTGATATAGTGTTACTCCCCACCCATAATCACGACGGGGTTGGAGCTAAACAGATAGCCATCAAAGTTAGGATCATCAATATCCGACAGTTCAATCAGCCTTTGTTTTACGTTTTCAAGGTGTTGCCACATAGCACTCTTTGCAGCGATGGGATCTTTTCTCTGCATGGCTGCAAGAATCCGTGCATGGTCGTCTAGCCATTCCCCCCGATAGTCTTGCGTCGATATTCGTGAATGCAGTTTTTTCCACATTGGGCTTTGCTCACGTCGATCCCAAGACTGCTTCAGCATATCAACAAGTACTGAGTTTTGCGTCGCAGCGGCTATGGACATATGGAAATCTTCATCGCCACCATAACCCGTGACACCACTGGACAATTCACGACGCTCTAACTCAAGCGCAGAACGCATCTTTACAATATCACCGGGAGTAACTTGGGTGGCGGCGAACTCGGCAATATTGCTTTCCAGCAATTGACGAGCTTGTAGCATTTCAAACGGACCCGCTTCATCACTTACCGCATTATCACGCAAGTTAGAAACACTTGGAATATTCAGGATATACACGCCAGAGCCTTTCTTAACTTCAACTAAGTTTTCTAGCTCTAACATGATGATAGCTTCACGCACTACAGTGCGACTGACATCGAGACGTTCTGCAATATCACGCTCAGGAGGCAACCTATCACCGACCTTATATTGGCCATCGCTAAGCTCGTTTCTTAGTATTAGACCTATCTCTTGATAGGGTCTTTTTGGTTCAAAAGATTTCATAACGATAGTATTTCTATGTCCGTTTGCTTTCTTGTCCCATCATAGCGACCAATATAAATTGGTCAACCTAAATTCATACCGCAAAATTAATTCATTGTTTTTATTGGACTAAATTGTCATAAAACGCCACACCACCACTTTAATGCTTTCAACCAATTCATTCGGTTCGTAGATAGACTTACCCAACACTAGATGATTTGAGTTTTCGCAAGTAAAGCATGAAGTGCTTTTTTGTTGCTAGCCATTTAGTCTAAATTGCCTTCAACCTTTAGCTAAGTAATGACGCTAAGCGCTCTGATTTAATCATTCGATATACTGTAATTAAACCTAAAAGCAACAGAATGCATTCAAGCACTGCACCACCTATTGAGCCGATGACTACCGCATTTGAAATTCCGAAGAAACATGAAAAAATCAATACGAGGCGCATTTTAATACCTTTGAGAGTAACGATCGCAATTGTATTGATAACAGCGCCAATCACTGCAAGTAAATCAATCGGATTTGACATCACAAGAACACCCACAACCAAATAGAAAGCTGAAAATATTAATGCGATCCAAAAAGAATTATACCTAATAGAAACAACGTTCCTTACAGCCCCTATAGTGAGCGTACATGCAGTAACAAGTGACTGTAGCATAACGTAATGAGATGCCAACAATATATAACCTATGGTCATCCAAACTTTCAACTTGATATCATTTGTTTGTAGCATCGCTATTATCGCGGTAGATAATGCCAAATAACCAAGAATCTGAGGGGGTGAAAATAATTCGTTCACATTAATTTCCCAAGAAAAGACAAAAAGAAAGGAGAGATTAATATTGCATCGAAAAGAGAAGGCTAAAAGCTCTGTTTATGTTCTAACTGAGAAATGCAGTTCATACTCACCACCTTGCTTATCACATCTGAATTGATGAGATTTGTTAAGCAAAAATCTAGTTTTCAGCAATGAGAGTGCGCTTTCTATCCGCATGATTGCTATTTCAATCCAAAAATAACAACGTAAGTCAATGCTTATTGATACTCCATATAAAAAGCGGTCAAATGACCGCTTTTTAATCTAAGGACAATTAACTATTTTTGGTTAAAGTCTTTAACTTCCGCCCAACGTGCACGCAAATGGTGTGCTGCCATCTTCGGCTGACGGTCACGGGTGAATGCACCTTTCTTGTTCCCGTTAACACGAATGATACCTTGCCCGGTATTGAAATCATGCATGTTCCAGCAGTGCTCTCCAACTACTGCGTCACAGCTATCAAATGCCGCAAAATTCTGATCTAAGTACTCGTTATAATACTCTTCAGTGAACATAGTTGATGGCAGGGCATGGAAGCCTGAAACTGTGTCTGCACCAAATTCAGTGATGATGATTGGTTTACCTTCAGTCGCCCAGCCAGCAAGCTCTTTTGCGAATTGGTCGCCAGCATTTGGTAGGTCAGCACCGTTAGTCACATACCAACCGTAATAACGGTTTAGACACACAACATCAGCGAACTGAGAGGCTTTGCAGTTGCCATAAGCAGCCAGCATGAAGTTAACCATTGTCATTGGGCGGTCTTGTACATCTAGACCATCACGAGCAAACGCAAAGATTTCTTTAAAGTAAGCTTCAGATGATTCTTGAGATGAATCAGGCTCGTTCGATAGCGACCACATAACAACACAAGGGTGGTTCTTATCACGCGCGATTAGCTTAGTGATAGCATCTTTGTGATTAACCATGCCTACAGTTTGAACATCTTCACGATCGAAGTGCTTAACAGGGACTGTATTAGACCCCCCCATACCCGCTTGAGAAACATCTGTCATGTTCCAAGCACCAACGTGTGAAACTTCATCGATGATGACCAAACCACGGCGGTCAGCAAGTTGCATGAACTCTTCTGGGTAAGGGTAATGCGATGTACGCAAAGAGTTAGCGTGAATCCAATCTAAACACTCAAGATCGCGTAGGTTCATAATATCGCTGTGACCACGACCAATGGTGTGCGCGTCGATGTGGTGACCAAAACCTTTGAAGTAAAACGGTTCGTTGTTGATTAAGAACTGAGTTCCTTCAACTTTCACAGTACGAACACCAACAGGTAGAGTGTAAATATCGACAAGATCATCACCTTCAACGATCGTCGCCACTAGGTCGTATAAATACCCTTTGCGTGGCTGCCAAAGAATGACGTTTTCAATGGTTAACGTTCCATCAAGACCGTTACCCGTTGCGACAACTTCTCCTTCGGCGTTAAGCAGAGAAACGTTAACCTCTTGGCCTGCATTTAGCGCTGACTCAATTTTATACTCAACTTTGCCTGTCGATCCTTCGAAATCTGTCACTACAGTGATGTCATTAACACGCGTCTTAGGCACCGCGACCAAGCGAACTGATGAATGAATACCCGCATAGTTAAAGAAGTCGAATGCAGGAGTGCATTCTTTCACGCCGTTATCATGAGTCTTCACGGAGCCAACAGGGATAGTGACCTTAGATAGCTCGTTGTTAACAACGACGACAACTGTGTTTTTCTGTCCGAATTTAGCAACATCATTAAGGTTGCCACCGAAAGGCGTGAAACCACCCTCATGTGACACTAGTTCAACACCATTTACGAAAACTGTTGCGCGATGTGTCGCTGAGCCAAAGCGAATCATTGTATCCAGCACTTCGAATTCAGAAGGAATATAAAAGTCTGTTTGATACCAAACATCACCACAGAAATCTCGTTTTGCTGCTTCCGTGAAGATGTCGTTGTATGAGCTTGGTACAACCATTTCGATTGTGTCGGTAAGACCGTCTTTCCAATTTTCGTTACGACCTACACCTTGAGTATCAAACTTAAATTTCCAAATACCATCAAGTGAAATTACACGACGTTTTTCGTTATCTAGCGGGTACATGAATACAGACATTTTTATTCCTTTGATTTAATATTTTTAATTAAAATAGCTTATTTTAAATTCTATTCAGTGACCGGAATCACCATTATTAATAAAATACTTAATTGTAACTATTAATGATTACAAAGCGTTCAAACAGGTATCAAAATGAAACTACTGAAAGAAATTGAAATCGTACTGAGCAGCGAATTTAATATCGTAGTAGTCCAGCTTTCCTTCTTTTTCGCCAAATTGGTCTTCTTCGGCCTTGTTAAGAACCAGTGAAGATTTCAATCCTTTAAGTTGACCTGAAGTAAATTTGTGTGAAATGGTTAAATTCGCTCCAATCCCGTCTACCACTGTTTCTTCATATGAATCCAAATCACCATCAGTTTTCACTAAGAATAATCCGGAAGACCAGTTTTCATTAAAATTGTAACCGCCACCTACTTGCCACGACGTAGTATTATGTCCGTTTCGCGCTATTGACATATCGAATGGGAACACAATATCGGTATCGATTGAGGATCCTGTGAGCTTGTCGCCGACTTGACCAAAGCTGGCAACACCAAACGCCTTACCTTTAGCAACGGTTATTTGCGTCGATGCGACATACGTATTTTCTACATTATTTAACTGATTTTCTTTCGTGTAGCCGATAGTTTGACCGTAGAAAATACGACCATCGAATTTCACAAAAAATTCATTATCCGTAATAAATGCGTAATCCAAGTTCGTTTGTAATTGATAAGCGTCATCTTCTTGATAGCGCGCACCAAATGATGCGGCGTACATTGGCGCATCGAAAACTACGCCAGCATGATAACGTGGCGTATGTTTCCCGTTGATTGCGTCATCTTTCCATGCGGTATCAAAACCACCCGCTGTTTTTGTCGTCACCGCACCATAAAAATTAAGCGTATCGGTTGCTTCATAATGAACTAACCCACCTTCTTTCATCGATGGCATTGTACGAACTGATGAGTACTCCAATAGTGGAACGATATGATCCATAGAGCCATAAGCGTAATCTGTCCCCCAACGACCCAATTTGATTTCTAGTCCGTCGATAGGCTTTAGGTTGACTGAACCACCAAGAAAACTAAATGACTCATCATTTGCATCAAGGTATGCACGTGACGTTGCGTTGTCACCCACGTCCATTAATTTATGAATTGAATATGAATAAGCTTCCACATCGAACCATTTACTGAAGTTAGATGTTTCATAATCAACCATTGCACCCTGTACCCAGGCTTCTACATTTCCGTATTTACAGTCTTGAGCATCCGGTTCGCTACCACACGCACTAGGGCGATCGGCCATGCGTAGTTCATTTCGCAAGCGAAGACGCAAATCTTGTTTAAATTCGTCGGAAGTGGCACCTGAAACAACTTCAGATGCAGTGACACCACCAGATAACGATAAGGTAATAGCAGATACTAATAACCCCAAATTGAATTTATTATTTCTCATGGAATATCCTTTCGATTTTCATTATGGTTTTAAGTTTTTATAAGTAACGACATCATCGGTGTTACATTTTTTTATTATTTAACTTCGGCACCAAGCTTCATCATTGCTTGGTTGTGTAAAACCATTTTTTCACGTTTTTCAGGTGTGATATTCCACATGAACTTGAAGATTAAGAACATTGCAATTGATGCAACAGCTGGAAGCAAGAAGATCATTGCATGCAATCCATTTTGCGTTTCAATAGTCTGAGTCGCAAGCGATGGGTCATAGCCAATAACACCAATACCGACACCTGCTAACGCACCCGCTAAAGCGCCAGCCACTTTACGAGAAAGGGAATACGACGCGTATATTACACCGGCTTCACGTTTGCCACTTTTATATTGATTGTATTCAATACAGTCGGATACCAGACACCACATAATCGCGACAGTAAACATACTGAAGAGTTTTTCAGATGTGTAGAAAGCAAGGTATTGCATTGGGGTTTCCACGAAGAAATAACCCATCGTACATAGTATTAATGTCATCAATGAACAAAGCATGATGATATTTCTCACCCCAAAACGGGCGGTTAGCTTTGGCGTAACAAGAAGAATCACAATCATTGCACCTAGGTCGATAATACCTGTGTATGCAAGGATCTCGAGTGCGTTATCCATGTTACTCTTAATCCAAAAAATCAGCGTAGCACCTACACCATAAAGTGCAGTTAAACAACAAAGGCCAGCCAGACTCACTGCAATTAAGGGACGGTTTGATGCTAGGGATTTTAACTGTTGTGTAAGTGGTGTCATCGGCGCTGGTTCAGGTTTAATATTTTCTTTAGTAGAGAACACCGCAATCATGTGACATGTAATGCCAAATAAACCGAGTGCAACCATCGCGAACAAGTAACCTTTTCCTATATCGTCAGCAAACAGGGTTAACATAATAGGAACAACAAATTTAACCATTGTTGACCCGACAATAGCGCCTAATGTTCTGAATGTTGACAAACTAGCTTGTTCAGCTGCATCTTGAGTCATTGAACTTGCAAGCGAGCCGTAACTTATATTACATATCGTGTAGCACATTCCCCAGGTAATATACGTTAGGTAAACCCACGCTAGTTTCTGCCCTTCTGACAATGATTCTGGAACGATGAACATCAATATTGCAGAGGCCGCTAAAGTAAATGAACCCCATTTAATAAACGGTCTAAATTTGTCCGCTGTTGGATTGTTAAGTTTCGCATACCGAAACTCAGCAAGCGTACCCATCATAGGGTCATTAATCCCATCCCAAACTCTAGCCAATAAAAAAAGCGTACCTACTGCAGCTGCAGATATTCCAATTACATCAACATAAAATGCGAGCAAGAATGTTGATGACATAGCGAATGACATATTGTTGCCTATATCACCAAACATGTAACCCACTTTGTTTCGTAGCGTTAACATCTTCATTGTTATTATTCCATGCTATTGGATTTGACTAGGTGGCCAAGACATTTTGACCACCAAAAAACTCATATTAATTAAAATTACTTATTGAAAATGGCTCGTTTTATTCCTAGCTCTAAGCCGCGGACTTCTGCGAGCCCTTTTAGTCGACCTATGCAGGAATAACCTGGGTTAGTTTTTTTCTTTAGGTCATCAATCATTTGATGCCCATGATCAGGTCTCATAGGTATTAAACGCATATCGCCTTTTGCAATACGTTTCTCTTCTTGAGTAATTAGAGCTTTAACAACCTCATACATATCGACATCACCTTCTAAGTGAGCCGCTTCGTGAAAACTTGATTGGTTTTCTTCACGTTGCGTTGAACGCAAGTGAGTGAAGTAAATACGATCACCATGTTTATTAATCATATTCACGAGATCGTTGTCCCCGCGGACACCATAAGAGCCCGTGCACATGGTGATACCGTTCATCATGCTTGGCACAGCATTAGTCAGCCAATCAATGTCTTCAATGGTTGAGACAATTCGAGGGAGGCCAAGAATTGGGCGCGGTGGATCATCGGGGTGAACAGCGAGTTTCAATCCATATTGCTCACAAACAGGCACTAGCTCTCGTAAGAAATACGCCATATTTTCACGCAAAATATCTTTGGTAATATCGTTGTAGCGATCGAGTTGAGATTGAAAATCTTCTAACGTATAACCTTCCTCTGCTCCGGGTAATCCAGCGATAATATTAGAAGTAAGCTTTTTCAAGTCAGCTTCTGACATTGCATTGAAATAATCACTCGCTTGGGAAATTTCTTCTTCGCTATATTCTTTTTCAGCGCCTGGGCGTTTTAATATAAAAATCTCAAACGCCGCAAAAGCTATAGAATCAAAACGCAGCGCTTTAGAGCCATCACTCATTTCAAATTCAAGATCAGTTCTCGTCCAATCCAAAACCGGCATGAAGTTGTAGCACACTGTGTCGATACCACATTCCGCTAGATTGATAATGCTTTGTTTGTAATTCTCAATCCATTCGCTGTAGTTACCAGAACGCGTTTTGATTTCTTCATGTACCGGAATGCTTTCAACAACAGACCAAGTCATTCCCATGTTTTCGATGGTTTCTTTGCGTTTCAATATTTCAGAAACCGGCCATGTCTGCCCATTGGGAATATGATGAAGAGCCGTAACAATACCTGTCGCGCCAGCTTGTTTGATATCAGATAAGCCTACTGGGTCAGAGTCCCCATACCATCGCCACGTTTGTTCCATAATTTCCTCTATTTCTTTATTTTTCGTTGTAAGAGCGTTTGTTTGTTGAAATCGACAACATGGGAGTGTTTTTAATCAATCAATCGACTTGAGGCAATTGAGAATGATCAATTGGTTGACCAAACCTACAATAAAATTTAATTTTGGTTTGCCAACATCTGTTCTGTGATGAACATCTGAGATTAAGAGAGGTTTTTCAATTACATCGACGTGTAATTACGGGTGTTAGAAGGAGGTGGAGATACGCACTAAGCCATGAAAACCCTAGGATTTTTGTCTATTCATACTCTCACTCATCGACTATATCGTTAGCCTACTCAGAAGAGAAACACATCATAACCTGCTTTTTTACAACAAGTTTTTTACATACTCTTTCATTCCATTCACCGATTAGTGCTACGTATCCGTAAAGGCACAGTGACAGTCGCTTTCGACTCATATATCAGAATGACTACAATTGATTGACCAAAATCACAGATAACAGCACAATATTGGTCAACCAAAGCAAATGTGATCATACTCACTATCAAGCCCAACCCCCTGTTTTATACTCCGATTAATCTTGAAACATGATGCTAAATTGAAGCAATAAAACCGCAATCATTGGTCTACCAATACAGATTTTCGCATCAATATGGCTCAGTAAAATCAATAACAATCACTGATCGGTTATATAGGACACCATCATGAAAACCATCTATAACTCAATGCTCAACGACTATGTGCAGCTCCCCGACTACGACCGATCTGTACTGAAAAGCCGTATTGTTCACTTAGGCTTTGGCGCTTTTCATCGAGCGCACCAAGCGTTAATCACCAACGAAATGCTCAATAGAACCGGTTGCGACTGGGGCATTTGTGAGGTCAATTTATTTGGCGGTGAAGCGTTGATCGAATCACTTCGCGCACAAGACCATCTTTACACCGTGGCGGAAAAAGGGGCAGATTCAACCACTGTAAAAGTGATTGGTTCAGTAACCGAATCACTGCACCCTAGCCTCGATGGTATTCAAGCAGTCTTAGAGAAGATGGCAGAGCCTCAAGTCGCTATCGTATCCATGACTATCACAGAGAAAGGCTACTGTGCAGACCCAGCAACAGGGACACTCGACAAGAACAACCCACTGGTCGTTGCCGACCTTGCAAACCCTACAGAGCCAAAATCAGCACTGGGTTACATCGTTCAAGCGCTACTACTGCGTCGTGAGCGTGGCTTGTCTCCATTCACTGTTATGTCTTGCGATAACGTGCAAGAGAACGGGCATGTTGCAAAGGCTGCCATTCTTGAGTTCGCTCAATTGCTTGACCCAGAGCTCGCGGCTTGGATTGAAACTCACGTAACGTTCCCATGCACCATGGTTGACCGCATCGTTCCCGCCGCGACTGAAGAAACGCTGGCTGAAATCTCTGAACTACTTGGATGTGAAGACCCTTGTGCCATTGCCTGTGAACCGTTCCGTCAGTGGGTCATTGAAGACAACTTTGTTGCAGGTCGTCCAAATTGGAATATGGCTGGCGCTCAGTTCGTGGCAGACGTGGTGCCTTATGAAGAAATGAAGCTGCGCATGCTCAATGGCAGCCACTCTTTCTTAGCCTATTTGGGTTACCTCGGTGGTTATGCACATATCTCTGACACCATGACCGACGAAGGTTATCGAAAAGCAGCATTCAACATGATGATGCAGGCTCAAGCACCGTCTCTGACTATGCCGGAAGACACTGATTTAGAGGGCTACGCCACGCTACTTATCAACCGTTTCACCAACCCAAGCTTGAAACACAAAACGTGGCAAATCGCGATGGATGGTAGCCAGAAGATCCCGCAACGTATGGCGGGAAGCTTGCAGTTCCACCTTTCACAAGGCTCTTCATTCTCTTGGCTAGCAACGGCCATTGCCGGCTGGATGCGCTATGTGTCTGGCGTGGATGAACAAGGCAACGAAATCGATGTTCGTGACCCAATGGCTGAAACCTTGCGCGCTATTTGTGACCAACACGGTCAAAGTCCTTCTGTCGTGCCCGCTTTGCTTAACATCGAAGCGATCTTCCCTGCCGAACTGGGCGAGAATCCATATGTGGTTGACGCAGTCAGCACCGCTTATCAATCTCTGATTGATCATGGCGCTCGCGCTACCGTTGCAGCATTGTAAGAGACATTTTCTATGAAGAATTTCCTGTGTGATGACTTCCTACTTTCAAACGAAACCGCCCGTCGTCTTTACCACGAACACGCGAGCCATCAGCCAATTTATGACTTTCACTGCCATCTCAATCCGGCGGAAGTTGCAAAAGACCGCCAATTCGAAAACATCAGTAAAATTTGGCTTGAAGGTGATCATTATAAGTGGCGTGGTATGCGCTCGGCGGGGATTGATGAGCGCTTAATCACTGGTGATGCCAGCGACAAAGACAAATTTATGGCATGGGCAAAAACTGTTCCTCAGACCGTCGGTAATCCCCTATACCACTGGACTCATCTCGAACTTCGCCGTCCGTTTGGCATCACAAGCACGCTATTTGACCCAAACACGGCTGACCAAATATGGCATCACTGCAATGCGCTGTTAGCAACGCCTGAATTCTCTGCTCGCGGCATCATGAAGCAGATGAATGTGGTGATGGCGGGCACAACCGACGACCCTATTGATTCCTTAGAACACCACAAAACAATTTCTGCCGACACCACGTTTGATATTCAAGTGTTACCAAGCTGGCGTCCAGATAAAGCATTCAAAATAGAACTGGATGCGTTTGCTGATTACCTGCAAAAACTGGGCGAAGTCGCTGATGTAAACATTCGTTGTTTCGACGATCTACTGACTGCCTTAGATAAGCGCTTGGCTCACTTTGAGGCACACGGCTGTCGCGCAGCAGATCACGGGATCGAAGTGGTTCGCTACGCGCCAATCCCGAGCGAAGCTGATTTAAATACCCTTCTGACACGTCGTCTTGCAGGTGAAGTGCTAACAGAACAAGAATGCGCACAGTTTTCGACCGCTGTTCAAGTATGGCTGGGCAAGCGTTACGCAAAAATGGGCTGGGTCATGCAGCTTCATATCGGTGCACAACGCAATAACAACACGCGCATGTTCCAACGTTTGGGCGCAGATGCCGGCTTTGACTCGATTGGCGATGCCAACTTCGCGTTTGAGTTAGCTCACCTATTAGACGAGATGGACCAAAGTAACGAACTGCCGCGCACGATTCTTTACTGCCTAAACCCACGAGACAACGAAATGATGGCCACCATGATTGGTAACTTCCAAGGTGGTGGCATCGCAGGCAAAGTTCAATTTGGTTCGGGTTGGTGGTTCAACGATCAAAAAGACGGCATGCAGCGTCAAATGGAACAGCTTTCTTCACTTGGTCTTCTTAGCCAGTTTGTTGGCATGTTGACAGACTCACGCAGTTTCTTGTCATACACCCGTCACGAATATTTCCGCCGCATATTGTGTGACATGGTCGGTCGCTGGGTCGAGAATGGCGAAGCACCAAATGATATGTCACTGCTTGGCCCTATGATTGAAAACATCTGCTTTGGCAACGCCAAACGTTATTTTGAAGAGAGGGTTTAACTGATGAAACACATCGCCATTATTGGTGAATGTATGATTGAGCTGAATGGAAAACCCTTCGGCTCTATGCATCAAACGTTCGGCGGCGACACGCTCAATGCAGCTGCGTATTTACGACGTGGCAGCGAAGCCAATAACAATCCAGATGACATCAAAGTCTCTTACGTGACGGCATTGGGCACTGACGCTATCAGCAAAGGAATGCTCACCCGATGGCAACAAGAAGGTATCTCCACTGAATTGGTGCTTCACGACGAAACACGTACGCCGGGGCTTTACCTGATCCAATTGGATGATCAAGGTGAACGAACGTTCTTGTACTGGCGCAGCCAATCTGCTGCGCGATACCTGCTTCAACATCCGAAATTTGACACGATCAAACACGCGTTAATCGACGTTGATATGGTGTTTTTGAGTGGGATTACGCTAGCTATTTTGCCTCGCGAAGATCGCATTGCCTTGCTGCATTTGTTGGCAGAACTTAAAGCCCAAGGCGTCGAAATTGCCTTTGATAGCAACTTCCGCCCCGCGTTGTGGCCGCAAGATAACAATCACACAGTCAAGAATGCATACCAATCGATGTATCAACTAACGGATGTTGCATTGGTCACTTTTGATGATGAACAACTCCTTTGGGGAGACACATCACCTGAGCAGACTATTGAGCGCCTCACATCGCTTGGTGTCACTAAGTGCATCGTCAAACTGGGCGAAGATGGCTGCTTAATTAAAGATTTCGGCGCGGCTTCGGCTCCACGGGCCGTGCCAACTCATCCCGTCGCTGAAGTTGTTGATACCACTTCTGCAGGCGACTCATTTAATGGTGGATTTCTGTCTGCCTACCTAGCAGATACCGACCTTATATCGGCCTGCCAGCGCGGCAACGCCATGGCGGGTGTCGTCATTCAACATCGTGGCGCCATCATTGCGAAACATCTTACTCTATCGGTCATCAAGCCCATTTAAGGATTACCAATGCCTAGCATTAAAGAACAACTGAAAGCCCTGAAAGTTATCCCTGTTATCGCGATCGACAACGCTGAAGACATTATTCCTTTGGGTAAAGTGTTGGCAGAAAATGGCTTGCCTGCTGCTGAAATTACCTTCCGTTCGGACGCCGCTGTCGAAGCAATTCGCCTGCTACGTGCTTCGCAACCGGACATGCTGATTGGCGCGGGTACTGTGTTGAACCGCGAACAAGCCATCGCGGCAAAAGAAGCCGGTGCTACCTTCGTCGTTTCCCCTGGATTTAACCCAAATACCGTGAGAGCTTGCCAGGAAATTGGTATCGATATCGTCCCTGGCGTGAACAACCCAAGCACCGTCGAAGCAGCATTAGAAATGGGCCTCACCCTGCTCAAGTTCTTCCCTGCAGAAGCATCAGGCGGTATCAACATGGTGAAATCACTACTGGCGCCTTACACCCACGTAGAGCTTATGCCTACAGGCGGCATTAACCCAGCCAACGTGAATGACTACCTCGCTATTCCTCGCGTCGTGGCCTGCGGCGGTACATGGATGGTTGATAAAAAGCTGATCGAAGAAGGTAACTGGGATGAGCTGGCTCGCCTAACCCGCGAAGCCGCAGCACTGGTGAACTGAGCCTATTCAGCGTACTAAACGGCCCTAGATATCAGGGCCGTTTTTTTTGCAGCAAGATGGAGTAACAACATGGAAATGTGGTTCACGCAGTGGGTTGGTGGCGTCGCCTGTCTGGTGGGTATTTCTGCATTTTGGCAAAAAGACGACTTACGCTTTCGCTATCAGATGATGGCATTTTGCTTCGTCATGAGCCTTCACTTTGCGCTCATGGGCGCAGTTGTCGCCGCAACGGGTGTCGCCATTAACGGCCTACGCAGCTTTGCTTCCGCCAAAACCCGCTCTCGCATCGTCATGTTGTTTTTCATTGCTTTGATGTGGGCGATGACCCTCAGCAATATTGCCCACTTTTATGAATTGATGGCTGTGGTTGGATCAACCGTTGCGACGTGGGCATTGTTCACACAGAGTGGCATCGTGTTGCGCTCTCTGATCTTGTTCAACTCTTCATGCTGGCTAGCACACAACCTGTGGCTAGGTTCCATTGGTGGAACAATTGTCGAATCCGCCTTTATCATCACCAATATCTTGACGATTTATCGGTTGTATTCGTCTCAAAGTACGCTTAAGAAAACCAAGCCACTTTCCTAACGCAATAATCTGAAGCGTGATACAACAAAGCCCGCTCGCTCTATATTAGGAGCAGGCGGGCTTAATCTCATGTGGCGGGAATCAAAATGATGAAAAGCGGAATTTACTCGGTCGCTGCGCTCGGCTGAAGACTAGGCGTCCCCCCCCTCCTAGGATTCTGCATCCCTCTTTATAAATGCTTATTCCAGATACGAAAAAGCCCGCTCACTGAGCGGGCTTAATCTAATTTGGCGGAGAAATAGGGATTTGAACCCTAGGAGGGCTATAAACCCTCGCCGGTTTTCAAGACCGGTGCTTTAAACCACTCAGCCATCTCTCCGTGAGCGGGGCGAATATTAAGGGCGAAACGAAATTCTGTAAAGCCCTTTTCTTCTCCAACTCGTTCAAGTGCGGCTTTTTTGAACAAAACAATCTATTTCACAGTGATCTAGCGGTGTTCTTCGTGATTTAGCCACTCAAATACCGCTTCGTGCGAATCATTACCCTCCGCTTCTTGATCAGTTTCTCAACTATGTGACTACACTGATAAAAAAGCCTTGCGCTATTGATAGGTAAATCAATTTGGTTTACCTAGGGACGACGGTTCTCGCTTCTGCTATTTGCAGTGCTGTTCTTGGATCTGCCGACATCCTTGTTACGCGTGCTTGGCCCCAATGCTAACGAGACGAGATACGAGAACCCTTTTATGAAAACATCTGATCTGTTTGTTAAAGCGCTAGAAAACGAAGGTGTGGAATATATCTACGGTATTCCCGGCGAAGAAAACCTCGATTTCCTCAATTCACTCAAAGCCTCCGACATCAAACTTGTCCTAACTCGGCACGAGCAAGCTGCTGGGTTTATGGCTGCCACCTATGGCCGTTTAACCGGTAAACCCGGCGTCTGTCTTTCTACCCTCGGCCCTGGTGCAACCAACTTCGTGACGTCGGCTGCGTATGCGCAGTTGGGGGCAATGCCAATGGTGATGCTTGGTGGGCAGAAACCCATCAGGAAAAGTAAGCAAGGCCGTTTTCAGATTGTCGATGTCGTCAATCTCATGAAACCCATCACCAAATATTCCGAACAGATTGTCGATGGAAACAACGTGCCTGCCATGGTGCGTGAGGCTTTTCGCCTTTGTTCAGAAGAACGCCCTGGTGCAGGCTATCTAGAATTGCCAGAAGATATCGCCGATGAAGATTCGGGGGCTTCCATCTTCGATGTGGTCAATCACCGTCGCCCAGATGCGAATCATCAGTGTGTTGATCAAGCCGCTGAAATGGTCAAAAAAGCCAAAATGCCTTTGCTACTGATCGGCGCAGGTGCGAATCGCAAACGTTCTAGCTTGGCACTGAAAAAATTCATCGACGACACAGGTATCTACTTCTTCAACACCCAAATGGGTAAAGGTGTTGTCGACGAGCGTCATGAGCGCTTCATTGGCACAGCCGCACTTTCTAGCCATGACTTTCTTCACTGCGCCATCGAAAAAGCCGACCTCATCATCAACGTTGGCCATGACGTGATTGAGAAACCCCCTTTCTTTATGGAGAAAGGCGGCACCAAAGTCATTCATGTGAATTTCTTTGCGGCACGTACCGATGAAGTCTATTTCCCGCAAGTCAACGTGGTGGGTGACATCTGTTCCTCTGTGAATCGACTGACAGAGAAAGTCGGCAAACTCGAACAAGACATGAGCTTCTTCGGGCGCGTAAAACAAAACGTGGATGAACGCACTACCAAGTACTTTGAAGACCGCCGCTTCCCGATGTTGCCGCAGAGACTGGTCAAAGTTATCCGTGATCAGTTAGATGATGAAGACATTGTTACGCTGGATAACGGCGTCTATAAAATCTGGTTTGCGCGCAACTATCTGTGCCATTCCAATAACACTTTGCTGCTCGATAATGCACTGGCAACCATGGGGGCTGGCTTACCTTCGGCGATGGTGGCAAAACAGCTTAATCCTGACAAGAAAGTGGTCTCAGTAAATGGGGATGGCGGCTTCATGATGAACTCGCAAGAGATCGAAACCGCCGTGCGTATGGGGTTGGACATGGTCGTTATCATCTTGAATGACAGCGCCTACGGCATGATCAAATGGAAACAAGAAGGCATGAACTTTGACAACTACGGGCTAGATTTTGGTAACCCTGATTTCGTCAAATATGCCAACAGTTTTGGTGCCATTGGTCATCGTCCAGATAGCCATGATGAGTTCCAGTCCATACTCAAAACGGCATTAAATTCGAAAGGCGTTCATGTGATTGATCTTCCGGTCGACTATTCGCTCAACCACTCGATATTGAATGTGTTGATCAAAGAAAGTCGCTCGATCAGTTAAATACGGAGACGGGATTTCCATGGCAGAACTCAATGTTTATCGCCCATTTGATGGTGGGCTGATCCGTTCCATTCCTCTACAAAGCGCCAATGACGTTGAAACCGCTATTGCCACCGCACATAGCCTGTTCGAAGACAGGCAAGCGTGGCTTGCGCCTCATCAACGTATCGAGATCCTCGAGCGTGTGGTCGAGATTATGTCGTCACAGGTGGAGGTGCTCACTCGCCTTGCCGCAGAGGAAGGTGGAAAACCCTACACCGATTCAAAAGTTGAAGTGTTACGGGCTATCAACGGCGTGAAACTGGCCGTTGAACATATTCCCCAGATTAAAGGCGAGCAAATCCCGATGGGCCAAACGGCTGCATCGGTGAATCGACTCGCCTTTACGATTCGCGAACCGATCGGCGTCGTGTCTTCTATCAGCGCCTTTAATCATCCGCTCAATTTGATTGTGCATCAGGTGATCCCCGCACTGGCGGTGGGCTGTCCGGTCATTATCAAACCGGCACTCACCACGCCCCTTTCTTGTCTTCGTTTAGTAGAAGTCCTGCACGAAGCGGGATTACCCAAAGGTTGGTGTCAGGCCATTGTGTGTGAGAACGAAGCTGCCAGTAAGCTGGTGACTGATCCACGCATCAACTTTTTGTCTTTCATTGGCTCATCGAAGGTCGGCTGGGCGCTGCGATCGCAACTGGCTCCCGGCACGCGCTGTGCGCTTGAGCATGGCGGTGCAGCTCCCGTGATTGTTGATACCAGCGCCAATATAGAAGAAGTGGTTCCTAGCCTTGCTAAAGGTGGGTTTTATCACGCTGGGCAAGTGTGTGTTTCCGTCCAACGTGTTTATGCGCATCAATCATTTTGTCGTGAACTGGCGGTGAGGATTGCTGAAGCTGGCGAGAACATGAAAGTTGGCGACCCACTCAATCCCAATACCGAAATTGGCCCGTTGATCCTTCCTCGAGAAGTCGATCGCGTTGACGATTGGGTTCAGGAGGCGATTGAAGCGGGCGCGGAACTTCTGAGCGGGGGCAAGCGCATCTCAGACACCTGCTATGCACCAACCGTGCTGCTCAACCCGCCTGAAAACGTGCGCGTTTCTCAAATGGAAATCTTCGGCCCGGTAATATGCGTCTATTCCTACGGCGAGAAAGAAGACGCGATAAGACGCGCTAACGCTCTGCCCTTTGCATTCCAAGCCGCCGTGTTCACCAACAATTTAGAGAATGCTCTTCACATCACGCAAAGGCTCAAAGCGACGGCAGTCATGGTGAACGACCACACGGCGTTTCGCGTTGATTGGATGCCCTTCGGCGGTCGAGATTCATCGGGTGTCGGCTTAGGTGGCATTCAATACTCCATGCATGAAATGACACGAGACAAAATGCTGGTGTTTAAGAGCCCGAGTCTTTAGACGTTTAGCAAGACTCGAACCAAATAAGCACAAAGTGACAGTGACTTTGTGCTTTTTTTTAAAACCCTCTGTTTGACATCGATTACATCGATTATCCGCACTTTCTCGTGTGATTCATGTGGCTAAAAACTAACCATTCATATAGAATCGCCGGCTCTTAGGTAACATGACTTACCTTGACCTTTCAGACAGTGCATCAGGAGACCGTTTCTGTCTGCGTTTACACAAGCACAGGCAATACTTCATGCACATTCTTAAACTTAGCGGCACACTCGCAGTAGCCACGCTTTGTATCCAGCTGGTTAACATGATCAGTGTCCGCTACCTTGATGCATCAAACGTTTTGATGTCGGCAGCGAAGATTTGTCTTCTCGCCATCCCATTTATGTATATCGGCAGTGTCGGCTTCTCCGTTTATTACGGCAGTGGCGCACAAAAATTCCCGTATGTTTCACTGGTGCTGATGGCGGCGGGTTTTTCTACTTTGTTCGGCATTGTTCTGACGCTATTTTTTCAGAAAGTCATCCCCACTCCCCAGCAGCTACTTGGCTGTGTGCTACTACTGGCAGGAATTGGTGTCACTGTGCTGGGTAAAAACGCATGATAATCTTGTTTACCTGAATTTCAGATACAACCAAGTTTATTGTGTCATTACTGAGGGAGCATGACAGGATAAATACCAACCGATTCTGTCATGCTCTTACATACTAGTTCTCATATTATTTATTTTCCTCATACTTCTATATTCATTGATTGAGAGTGCTTGATTCTAAGCTCTCTTGTATTTGTCCACTCCCCATTTGGGATTTTCCATGCATCTAATGAATGCCCGCCTCCAGAGTAACCACATTTTTTATAAGGCTATCATGGTGTGAACCAAAAGCGAGAACGAGAAAATACGAATAAATGGGATGTTCCTACACACCTCTCGTTTGGCATAAGAAAGTCTATCGAAAACACTTGAGATGAGACTAATGGGATTTGTATTGTGAAACACGTTTTGGAGCATAAACAGCTTAACTAGCCTCCCCCTCGCCCTCACGCGCCACCCTCCGCTTTCTCTGTCCTATTGAAAAAGACCTCTGACCAATCCGCGCAAGTGATCTCCGTTATTGACAACTGCCACCGTCAAAGTGTTATGTTATAACATAACACTTTGGCACGAATGCCCTGATGTAAATGGACGAAATGAATCAACCCATAATTTCTGCTCGAGGGCTATGTGCTGATGGCGCTGCCGGCTGGCGAGCCGTCACAGATGTGACCTTTGATGTTTTCAACGGTGAGTGCGCCGCCATTATTGGCCCCAATGGCAGTGGTAAATCCAGTCTGCTGAAAGCCATTACAGGTGAATACCGCACCGTAATGGGCGAGTTGACGATCGCGGGCATCACCGTGAATGCAGTGCCTAGACAACAAATGGCAAAGACTGTGGCTGTTGTTGCGCAGCATGAACATGTTGACCCTCGGTTAAGTGTCAGCGAATACGTTTGGCTAGGGCGAGTGCCTCATACCTTTTGCTGCAGTAAAAAGGAGCATAAAAGGGCTGTTCAGCAAGCACTTGAAGATGTCAGCCTGTCACACAAAACCGACCAACCTTTTGGCACCTTGTCAGGGGGAGAGCAGCAACGCGCAAGTATCGCTCGGGCATTCGCGCAAGAACCCAAACTCTTGCTGTTAGATGAGCCTACAAACCACCTGGATCACCTCGCCCGCCTTGAACTGCTGACATTGGTGAAACAAAGAGGCATTGCCTCCATTGCTGTCTTGCATGATTTACCTCTTGTCGCACCGTTTGCGGACAAAGTCATTCTCATGTCGAATCAAAGGATGGTGGCCTGCGCATCACCCGATGTGGTCATGCAAAATACATTCATGACACCCGTTTTTGGCTTGAACGTTATTCAAATCAATCACCCGAAAATCAATAGCACGGTTCATCATTTTGAAGCGGCGCAAGCGCGTTTTCATTCACCCATACATTCACCCGCAATAGGAACCCTTCAATGAAGTTGTCTGTCATCTCTACGCTGTTCTTCTTTCTCTCACCACTTGCAACAGCAAACGCCACAAGCACGGATTACCCCGTGACCGTCGATAACTGCGGCACTTCACTGACCATTGAGAAGAAACCAGAGCGTGCGGTTTTTCACGATATCAACATGACAGAAATGGCGTTTGCGCTGGGGCTTCAGGAAAACGTGATCGGCGTGACGGGTATTTCTGGCTGGTACAAGATGTCACCAGCCTTTGAACAGCGATTGGGAGATATCCCTGAACTCGCGCCCAAATATCCCTCTTTGGAAACGCTTCTCGCCGCCAATACCGATTTCTTTTTCGCCGGATGGAATTACGGCATGAAGGTGGGGGGAGACGTAACGCCACAAACGCTAAAACCGTATGGCATCGAGACGTTAGTGCTAACGGAAAGCTGCATTCATACTGGCGATCAACGTGAACCAGCCAGCATGGAACTGCTTTATGGTGACGTCATAAAACTGGGGATCATTTTTGATAAGCAGGATAAAGCAGAAGCACTCGTCACGAAGTGGAAAACAAAATTGCGCACCTTGGCGAACAAACAAGCACGTGCAGGTGCCCCTGCGCCGAACGTCTTCTTGTTTGACTCGGGCGAAGACAAACCCTTTACGGCGGGTAAATACGCCATGCCCAATGCCATGATTGAGGTGGCAGGCGGGCGTAACGTTACTGACGACATGCCGACAAGCTGGGCGCGAACATCATGGGAAAACGTGGCGCGCGCCAATCCTGATGTGATCATCCTTCTCGATTATCAAACGGCAAGCGGCGCGGATTCCTTGAAACGCTTTCTGGAACAACATCCGCTCATGAAACACACGAATGCCGTGATTTCTGAGCGTTATGTAACGTTGCGTTACGAAGAACTAACACCAGGGCCGGCCAACATCGACGCCATCGAAACGCTCTCCGATACTTTCTTTCCGCAGTAACGTGAAGGCAGCTTAACGCCGAATGAAAATCAAAAAATACCGGATGGCATGGCTGGTTGGCATCGCAGCCATGCTGTTTGCGTTCTCAATGAATGTGCGCTTTGGTGCTGTTCCGTTGTCGCTTAATGACGCGCTTGTTGGCTTGCTCTCTTTCCATGATCAAGAGATAAGCATGGCAAGCCGTATTTTCATTGATTTGAGGTTGCCAAGAGCCTTACTTGCTGTGATCGCAGGGGCAGGTTTGGCCATGGTGGGCGCGCTGCTTCAAACCGCCACACGCAACGATCTCGCCGATCCGTTCTTATTTGGTTTGTCATCAGGCGCATCAGCGGGGGCGGTATTAGTGATCACGCAAGTGGGAGACGCCCTTGGCGTGTGGTCATTACCGATTGCGGCTTTCTGCGGCGGAATCATCTCCGCATCTGCGGTGCTTTTTTTGTTTTCGATGCAGAAAAAACGGGGCGACAATAACCTTGTTTTGTGTGGCTTAGCGATATCCTTTTTGTTTGGAGCGGTCACCAGTTTTCTGATTTATTCCGGCGACCAGCGCGCGGCAAGTTCTATCTTGTTCTGGACAATGGGGGGCTTGGGGTTGGCCCGTTGGGATAACCTTGTTTTCGCCGCTGTTGGGGTGTTGTGTTTGGTGGTACTGCTGCTGAAACGGTATCGCGAACTCGACACCTTACTGGTGAGCGAACAAACCACCCACTCTCTCGGCATCAATGTGCATCGCCTGCAAAGCGAGGTATTTCTGTGCTGCGCCTTTTGCACTGCCTCGATTGTTTCACTGACGGGAGTAATTGGCTTTATCGGGTTAATGGTGCCTCACCTTGTTCGCCCCTTTTCAGGTATGACGCACAAGCTGGCACTTCCCTTAATTGCGCTATGGGGAGCCGTGATTTTGTTGCTGGGTGATGTTGTCAGTCGCACCGTGTTAGCGCCTCAAGAACTGCCTGTTGGCATTGTCACTGCTGCATTAGGCGGCGTGTTTGTTCTCTATCTGGTTTGGCGAAAGCCGCTTGATCGCCGATAAAAAACAACAGCCCCAAACGGGGCTGCGTGCAGCGTTATTTGATCCTATCAATCCGCAAAATCGAGCGTCAAAAGCAGTCGGCTTTGGTCTGGATCATGCGTGGGGGATCGGTGTACAAGGCCCGCTTCTTCGTTTCCTTCCCAGCTTTCCCCTTTGAGTAAGGCAACGTCAAAGCACTTGAGCTGACGAATGTCTTCCTCACAGTCGTACAAGCCTGATTCGTTGTCCGGTTTGCCGCCGCTTCCCATGCCTAACTTAGATTGGTCAGCCACATTGTGCGGCAGCCATTCTGTCGCCACGTTTTGATAGGTGGTGACCAAGCGACAAGGGACTTTATCCGTGTGGAAACGCGGGCACATGGCGTTATCAATCACGGTTAATCGTAAACCGGCACGCTTGAGATCGAACAAGCAGCAAAACATGTTCACCAGCAATTCAATGTCATTGATCAGTGTGTGATGCACAACCAGATCGAGCGACTCTTCCAAGCTTTCACGCACGTTTTCTGGCGTGACGTTCATGGAAGCTCGGTAATGGGGCTTTTCCATGATCAACGCGCTGACAGCATTTCGCGCAGCTTCAGGAAGCTCTCGCTCCCAAATCGCGATGTTTGTGTCGTCTCGGTAGATATCACCTAGCACGGTAGGATCCGATCCTATCGCTTCTCTGCGTATCAAAACCTCAGCTGGGCGATGTTCGGTGTGGCGAGTTTGAGTAGGGGAAATATCAGAATACATGTGGTCACTCCGCGTTGATGAATGGGTCGGTTACGCCTTGCCAGTGTGCGTGACCTAAAGAAAGTTCATCGTCGTTTAATAAGCACGCATCAAGGTCAGCAATCATTTGGGTTTGATCTAACCCTTGGCCGATAAAAACAAGCTCCTGACGCTTATCGCCGAAAGGTTCTACCCATTGCTTTTGAATGGATTCAAGGTAATCGCTATCTGTTGGCCACTCTTCCTTTGGAACGGCTTTCCAAAAAAGCCCGACTGCGCCGTATCTCGCCATGCCACCCGCTTGGCTCCATTGCCAGGCGAAATCAGGGTGAGAAGCTAGCCAGAAATACCCTTTTGAACGCAGCAACTTCCCGTATTTTTCGGTGCGATGCAGGAATTGATGGAATTTTTCAGGGTGAAAAGGACGACGCGCCAAGTAGCTAAAACTGCCAATGTTGTACTCTTCCGTTTCCGGTATGTGTTCGCCGCGCATTTCTTTTAACCAACCCGGAGCTTGTTGGGCGCGATCGAAATCAAAGAGGCGGGTGTTCAAGATAGCATCTGTGTCTACCTTGCCTTCTGCTATCGGGATGATCTTGGCTTCGGTATTGAGGCTCTTGAGGATGGCGATTAAGCGCTGCAGCTCATCGGGTGAGGTCACATCGGTTTTGCTGATCAGAATGACATCGGCGAACTCCACTTGATCAACGAGGAGGTCAGCGACACTTCGCTCGTCCTCTTCGCCCAGCGATTCTGCTGTCTCGGTGAGATCTTTCGCTTCGTCAAAATCCTTCAAAAAGTTGACGGCATCAACCACGGTAACCATGGTATCGAGTTCTGCGACATCAGACAGTGACACGCCATTGTCATCCGTGAATGTGAAGGTTTCAGCAACAGGAAGGGGTTCAGAAATGCCCGTGGATTCAATCACGAGATAATCAAACTTTCCGCTGTTGGCAAGCGCAGACACTTCAATCAGTAAATCTTCTCGCAGCGTACAACAGATACAGCCGTTACTCATTTCAACGAGTTTTTCTTGGCTGTGATTCAGCGATACTTGGTCTTTCACTATCGCGGCATCAATGTTGATTTCGCTCATGTCATTCACGATGACGGCGATTTTCTTTCCGTCTACGTTGTTGAGTAGGTGACTGAGGATGGTGGTTTTCCCAGCACCGAGAAAGCCAGACAACACGGTGACTGGCAGCTTATTTTGCACACTTGACGACATTGCTAGCGTCTCTTTCTCATTATTAGTTATGTTATAACATAACATAACAAGACAGGCGGATCATCGGCACTCGCTGATCGACACTCAACAAAGCACGATAAGTATCAACGGTGAGCAACAGAACGAAAAAAGCCATCTTTTCAGATGGCTTTTGGTTAGTCGGCATTCGCTCAGTGAACGGAATGCCTCAGGTTTTTAACTAAATAAATAGGACGTTATCTTCGTTAAACGAACCCACAAATGTATTTTCAAATGCGAGTGTTACTTCAGGTGTGTCCTTGTGCTGGATGTAGGTTGTCGCATCAGGCCTACTTCTGAATAGCAAAAGGTCATCAAAGTTATGATAGTTTTCACTCACATCAATATGGATCACATCAGAACTTGCATCGAAATCTTTTACGATTGAAGTACCCCATACATTGGTGTCTCTGATATTTCGAAGACAAAGGTGTCTGCCCCACTTCCCCCAGAGATGACGTCAATATCGCCGCCCTCATGATCTGATGAACTTTCCGAAACAACGCGAATAACAGTATTGCCATTATCCATAGAGAGTTGGATGTTGTTATCAGCACCATTGGTAGGCACGTAGACAATGTCTAGACCATCATTTTCAGTCTCGAAATCCTCAATGACATTGTGACCCGATTCGCCACTGATGGAGAAAATGTCATCGCCTGCTCCACCCGTTAATGTATCGTTGCCATTGCCACTTTCTATAAGGTCAGATGCGTCACTACCAACCAGTTGGTTGTCTTCATCATTCCCTATAATGTGCTCTCCAATCCCCTGTTGAACAGTGAATGTGAACTGTTCTGACGATTAGTTTTCCGCCTGATAATCAAGCAACGTAATACTTGATGTCGGTTCATAAACTGAAGGCAGCATGACCACGGTGTTGGCGCCTTCTTGCGTAATGATCAAATCATCGGACTAATCCCAATAGCCGCGATCAAATCATCAGGGCCTCAAACAGGTAGATGATGATGGGCAAATCCAAACACAAGATCAGTCACTGGAAAGAATACAACCAAGCCCTGAAAAATCGTGGCTCGGTCACCTTCTGGATTGATGCTGCTGCCATCAAATCTTGGCACTTCAATAAACACCATGGGAAGCGCGGTCGGAGTTTTCAATTCAGTGATGCATCGATCGAGACGGCATTGATGATCAAAGGGATTTCAAGCTCCCTTTACGAGCCCTCGAAGGATTTATTAACTCCGCTTTTTATGCTCATGGATGTGCCGCTAACGTCGCCTGCTTATAGCTGTATTAGTAAGCGACAAAGACCGTTGAGGTTCACTATCGCTCTCCAAGTCGCGGATCCATCGCTCATGTCGTCATCGATGCCACAGGTCTAAAAGTGTATGGGGAAGGCGAAGACAAAAACAACAAGAAATAAATATAGTGAAGAAATATTTAACGGCCCTTTACTGCTATTCCTAAATCACATTTCACTAAATATGCTCAACAAGACAACTGTTTTTTATGGTGTCATATCAAGTTAATGATCCACTGACTTGATTAACACCTCATACTGCCATTGACTCTCTCTAAAGCATTAAACCTAAAAATATAAACTTTCACATAGAATCCAACCCATTTTAATAAATTAAATTTAAAATTTTATAGCAATTTAAAATATCATCATGGTAATGACTTTCATTCAGCCTCACCCTTTTATACAACCACCGCGTAAAATATCCAGTTGCCGCATAAAACGTAGGGATTACGAAAATATTAATATTTAAATACACACCCAAGATGTACTGTAAATAGACATCAGTGAGCATATAATCATCGCTCAAAACATGGCCTATAACGGTCAGTGAATCATCTCTAACACTTATTAGGTACATTCATGATTAAGGATATACCCGTGATCATTGAAGATGCTTGATTTTTTAAACGTTCAGGATCATGCTACAGACCATGAAAATATCTCTAACCGATAATCAGAAAAAAGAACTCGAAATCCAACATGATAAAACTCGTGATGGTCGAGTGCGTGACCGCATTAAAGCGGTACTTCTTGCATCTGAAGGTTGGAGTGCCGCAATGATTTCACAAGCTCTGCGTATCCACGAAACAACTGTGCATCGCCACCTTGTTGATTACACATTATCGGCAAAACTAACGCCTTTAAATGGCGGTTCATCAGGCTATCTAACGGTGATTCAAACCATGGCGTTGATAGAGCATCTGACCGAACATACATACCATCACACACATCAAGTCATCGGCTATGTTATTAAACAGTTTGGTGTTCAATACTCGGTTCCTGGAATGAACAAATGGCTGCATCACAATGGTTTCAGCTACAAGATGCCCAAAGGTGTACCTCATAAGTTTGATGAAGCCAAACAGAAAGCCTTTATTGAGGCTTATGAAGCGCTCAAAGCAAGCTGTAGCAAGGATGAGTCGATTCTATTTATCGATGCCGTTCATCCTACTCAAGCGACCAAAATATCTCATGGTTGGATACGAACAGGGCAAGATAAATCGGTTGAAACAACGGGAAGTCGAAGTCGTCTCAACCTGATTGGCGCTTTGAATCTTGCCGATATTGGCGGCACTATCATTAATGATTACGAGACCATAAATAGTGAAAGTATCGTCCGTTTCTTCTGCCAAATCAGAGAGCGTTATCCATTAAGTAACAAGCTCCACATCATCTTAGATGGTGCGGGATATCACCGCAGTGACTTAGTCAAAGATGCGGCGTTTGTCCTTAATATTGAACTGCATTATCTTCCACCTTATAGCCCCAATCTGAATCCAATAGAACGGCTTTGGAAGGTGATGAACGAGCATTCAAGGAATAACGTTTACTTCAAAAATAAACGGGCATTCAGAGATGCAATTGAGACATTTTTCGCGGTAACTCTTCCAGAGATCGCTGGCTCACTAACGTCTCGAATAAATGATAATTTCCAGACTCTAAAATCTGCACCTTCAAGTTAATTGGGTATATATGTATTATTGGAGCAGGGTTTGCCGGTTTAACATCTGCAAGAGTATTTAGTGCACTAAACTACAACGTTACCCTATATGAAAAGGAGGCTGATGTTGGCGGCGTCTGGTCGGCTTCTAGGCGCTACCCGGGATTAACCACTCAAAATACCCGAACAACCTACGAGCTATCAGATTTTCCAATGCCTTCTAGTTATCCTGAGTGGCCAAGCGGCGAGCAGGTTCAGCATTACATGCAATCTTACGTCAACCATTTTGGGCTCAATAATAATATCCATCTTAACACGACCGTGACGAGTTCATCCTATAACAGTAATACAGAAAAATGGACGGTCACTGTCGAACAAAAAAGTGCTGATGGATCTGTGAAACAGCATTCCAGTGAGTTCGATTTTCTTATTGTGGGTAATGGTATTTTCTCCATTCCTTCAGTACCAACATATGAAGGAATTGATAGCTTTAAAGAAGCAGGAGGCACACTTTGCCATACCAGTGAGTTCATCGATAGGGAGATGGCAAGAGGCAAGAACGTACTGATCATCGGCTATGGTAAATCGTCCTGCGATGTCGCTAGTGCTATCCATGATATTACTAAAAATACCGATATCGTGGCCCGTAACCTGATCTGGAAAATCCCAAAACTCATCGCTAACAAGCTAAATTACAAACACCTGTTCCTATCCAGAATGAGCGAGGCACTTTTTCGTTACATCCACCTTAGAGGTGTTGACAAATTCTTTCACACCGTAGGAAATCCCATCCGAAAATCAATGCTGAACTCTGTCGAGTTTGTTGTTGAACGGCAACTTGGTCTACGCCGCCTAGGACTTCACCCCAATAAACCACTGGAAAGCATCGCTAGAAGTACTGTGAGTCTAGTCAGTGATAACTTTTACGAAAATATTGAGAAAGGAAAGATAGGAATAAAGAAAAATACAGTCATTACCGAACTGAAAGGCCGTCAGGCGACCTTATCAAATGGTGACGTCGTACCTGTAGACCTCATTATATGTGGTACTGGTTGGAAACAGGTTTGCCCTTTTTTAGATGAACAGACGCTCTCAAAAGTGACAGATAAAGACGGTAATTTCAGGCTTTACCGTTCAATACTTCCAATCGGTGCAGAGCGGCTGGCATTTAACGGTTACAACTCATCATTTTTTAGTCAGTTAAATTGTGAAATTGGTGCTTTGTGGCTCGCAGACTACATGAATGGAGGCTTTTCCTTACCTACCGAAGCTGAGCAAAACAAGATTGTCGATGAACGCTTAGCCTGGATGGAACAACGCACCGATGGAAAACACTCCAAAGGCACCAATATTATCCCTTTCTCAATACATCACATAGACGAACTTCTTGGCGATATGAATATGAATGTCAGCAGTTTCACGCGCTTTAAGCAGTGGATGGGTGCTCTACATCCTTGTGTTTATTCTACGATTTTACCCAAGCTACAAAAAAAATATAACAGGTTATAAAGTAAAATTTAAAGCGTGATCTTTCCAAGGCAAGGAGATCTACCTCCTCCGCCTTGGAAAAGACATCCGCGACCAGAACATGTCAACATGGTCGAGGTGTAACAGGTATTTATCGATTTGAGAACACCCGCTTGCTCCGACCCACGGAGGTACGCAGTGAGCAAACCACCTATATCTTCCCCTATCAAACCTAGTGACAGTCAGAATCCAATTCAGCCCAGCATAATACACCATCGCAATAAGCCGCTAGGTTTTCTACTCAACCGTTAAAGAACACGATTTCTTGCCAATTTCGGACATTAAATGCAGATAATGGATAGCAACGCCAAAGTGTTAATGTATTGTTAATATAAATGATATCATTTGGTTTCATTCAAACCACGAATGAAATTTTCAGTAGGAACACTTTAGTGTATTGAGGATAAAAGTGATGTATACCTCAAAAACAGACGGTATGTTTTACCAGCAACTACAACGAGAAATAGGCACACCCAAAAGGCTGATCTTTGCCTCAAAGAAAACGGACGAAGTTCGCGAAGCGGTTGGTAGGGTCATGAAGCCACACTCACTACAAGTCATTGATAATGTTCTTCCTCTCAACGCTAAGATGTACCACCTGAAGGTTGGAGATGTATCGGTAAGCCGACTTCAGTACGGTTCACGTGTCACTATAGATCCCGGGAATTTGGATGATTTCTATTTGGTACAAATGCCATTGAGTGGGCTAGCTGACATCGATAACTCTTATGAGAAAATTTGCTCAGACCCTCTTCAAGCATCAGTCTTGAGCCCTGACTCAGCAATAAAGATGGAATGGCATACAAGTGTGGATCAGTTGTTGGTAAAAATCCCCAAGTCACTTATCGAACGTACAATGGTCGGTATTTTAGGGTATCAGATAGAGCACCCGTTAAGATTCGATCTCGGTTTCGATTGGCAAAGTAAACCTCAATGGGGAAGCATACTACCAAGCATCATCAACTTAGCTTCAAATATCGAAGTGACTGACAATCACAACAAACTTATTACTTCACAACTCGATCAGCTAATCACTACTTGTCTGTTAAGCGCTCACCACCACAACTATACTTCCCAAAGTTCTGAGCTGAAAACAACCACCGTGCGCCCTCGGCACGTTCGTTTTGTCCAAGATTATATCGAGGCTCATATTAGTGAGAGTCTATCGCCTGAACTACTCGCAACCGTCGCAGGTGTTAGTCTGCGCAGCCTTTATTCAGGATTTAAGGATTTTCTCGGGATCAGCCCGATGCAATATCTTCGCGATGTTCGAATGGATAAAGCTCGTAGTGAAATATTGAGTGACCAAGCACAGAGTGTTACTGGAGTAGCCATGAAGTGGGGATTCACACATATGGGGCGGTTTAGCTGTGAATATAAAAAGCGTTATGAAGAAACACCACGCGAAACATTGCAACGTTTATAAAAGCGTGAACTCATCAAAGCTCAGGTTTTCTATTTTCCGCTCACTTTCTAACATTTATCCGCCGCTACCACGTTCCTGAATTGATAATATACAGGTTTGTTACCCTCATGCTGCAATACATTAGCAGTATTCATTTATCGAGTAACACTTGTTAATTAAAATTCTCACCATCGAATCACTGCCAATAAAATCTTGAAATAAATTTTAGTGATTAAAAAAAGTTTGGGTGAAGAAGAGATGATACACACCCAAACAAAAGAAAAGAAAAGAAAGGTCGTGACGTATTAATTTGTCAGTTTTTTGGCCACCAAATACCCAGAGGTCGCACCCAATCCCGGCCCAGGATGTGTGCTCGCGCCAATATGATGTAAGTTAGGGATATGTGTATTGTGGGCCCGCGTTTTTTTATTGGGTGCAAACGGTCGCAGCCAGAAAAACTGATCAGGGCTACAAATGCCAGAATAAGGATCACCTCCTACCAAATTACAATTAAGACGCTCCAAATCAACAGGGCAATAGGATTTTCTCCCGACAATTATTTTAGACAATCCGGGCATCACGTTTTCTAATCGCGACTGAACACGGTCAGCGACTGCCTCTTTGACAACGTCATTCCACTTGCCATTTTCAGGTATTGGGATCTCATTCAGTGCATCACCCTTGATGAATGAGGGAAGCTCCTGCATCTGTATCCAAAGGATCCATCCACCATCAGGTGCCCTGCTGGGATCAACAGCAGTCGGTTGCCCTATGCCAAGGGTTGGTCGAGCGGGTATTAAGCCATTATTAGCCTCAGTGACCGATAGGCAAACCTGCTCCATACTTTCGGTAAGGTGAACGAGTGGAACATTGACTAGCTCTGGCGTTCTCCATGGCGGTGGACTTGAGAGGGCAAAATGAATCTGCATCCCCCCCCGCCCAAATTGATAACCTTTGGCTTTGGTAAGCAAATCCTCTGTCACTGAAACGTCTTTATCAAGCAACCCTTGGTACAGTTTTTCTGGTGTCACGTTACAAATAACGTCTCGCTTCGCCCTATAACAGGCATTATTGGTCTTAACGCCCAGTGCCCGCGGCTTGGATTTCTGCTCGTTAGTGATGATCCCAGTGACGTCAGCATCACACAGAGCTTTACCGCCATGCGCTGTAATCACTTTCAGCAGAGCTTCAACGATACGGGCGCTGCCACCTTTGACCACTGGCATACCTCCTGCAACAACAGCAGCAAAAGTCAGTTTTCCTATCAGTGCAGAACAGGCCTCGTCTGGGCCAAGGCCAGTGTGAAGTACCCAAGGAGCAATAAGTGCTTTATTTTTGTCTTCTTTAAGCTCTCTGTTCGCCCATTTTCGGCAGGATTCCAGAGAGTCAGCAGCAAAAGACATCATGCCTTGCATGCCTCGCGCCCGCCATTCTTTGTATAGCAACTTGACCAACGGCCAGCTGTAAGGGTTCATGCCCAACAGCCCAAAAGTTAATGACGCATCCTCGCTAAATAATTTAGCCGCCATTTGTCCGAAAGCCTTACCGTCTCCTGGGTGGATAGCCTCCATGCGTGCTATGGTATCGTCTACATCGTTTTTAATAGCCAGCCCGTTACCGTCAGGAAACACAATGCCGGTTGAGTACGCATTTTGCTCAAACTCCAGACCGGCTTTATCAAGCTCACTCTTCAGCTCAGCATAACCAGGGCTTCCAACAAATAAGGGATACCAACTCGACATTATATCGTGGTGATATCCCGGGAATAGCTCCTCAGTACGGATGCACCCACCAAACACTGAGTTTCGTTCAAGCAGCAGTACCGATTTTCCTTTGACCGCCAGCAGCGCTGCGCAAACTAATGAATTGATGCCACTGCCAACAACGATGAAGTCTGCCTCCAAATCGTATTTTTCCATCATTCCTCCTTCAGGTTCCACCCGCTGAGCGATTGCTTATTCCAATAAAAGAGAGATAGCTTGCGCGGCCTGCTCAGGTCCCATCGCTGAATAACCACCATCTACGGCGTAATCTGATCCCGTGACAAAACTGGAAAGTTCAGACAGCAAAAATGCGACTACCTGCGCCACCTCTTCTGGGTTTGCAACCCGTTTTAGCAGATGAAAATTCGCCGCTACGTTATTGGTTTTTTCTCGGTTTCCGTTCGTTAGCTCATCCATTATGCGCGACCACGTCCAACCGGGAGACACTGAGTTGACACGAATATTATCTGCGGCAAAATCCATCGCCATACTGCGGGTCACCTGCAATAACGCCGCCTTTGATGCGGGATACAGCCATCGACCTGTCTGGGCAACAGATGAAGAAATACTGGTGAAATTAACAATGGCACCGCCACCCGATTTGATCAGGTATGGGCGCACCATATTTGACACCATCACGGCGCTCACGAGGTTTACGTTTAAGGCTGACAGCCAGTCATCTCTGGAGGAGGCCATTCCCTCATCAAGGTAGGTAGCCGCTAAATTAACGAGAAAGTCTATCCGACCTTCAGCCTCTTCCACGCCATTAATTGCCTGACTGAGCGCATTGTCGTCCGTAATATCAAGCTGCACATAATTCACATCCGATTGAGCGTCCTGTTCTGGGCAAGGTTCGATATCAAACACGATCACCTTGACGCCTTGACCGGACAATACCTCAACAACTGACTGACCTATTATTGTCACGCCACCGGTGACAATAGCGACTCTTCCTTCTAGTCCATCCATTATTTACTCCCTGACTCTGTGGGTTCATGCACATAACGCGCACCTTCAACTTAATCAAGGTGGTAAAAATCATCTATCCAGTTAGAGGTGGGGTTATCCGAGCAGTGCGATTATGACTTTGTCACTGTGCTTTACGTGTCATCGATCGTTTCTCGTTTGTAATAGCCGTCGATTGGCTAACAAACAGAGTCGTTTGAAAGAGGAGGAAGCGTTGGTGATGGCGTTTAGAGCGTCTTGTTTGGTCTTAATACTCTGATGAGAGCATACGTTACCTTCAATAACCAAAGAAATTGGCTGAACTTAACGCCAGCCAATACCCGTTTTCCTGTGATTTCTCTCGTACTTGAAGACGTTCTAGTACTTTCCAGACAATAAGCTGCCATACCCGGGAACTTCAGCCTTAATATTCATCGCTTTCATCATCCTATAAGCAGTTGCCACGGAGGATGAAATAACGGGGATGCCCAGTCTATCCTCTATCGGTTGTATAGATGGAAGTGATGGCATTTGAACGCAAGCGGAGGCTACCACCACATCAACATTGTCGGTTTTCAGCCGCTTAGTAATTCCAATAGGCGCGAGGGGATCTTGCGAACCGACTTCCAGATTGTCGGCAATTTCCAGCGAGATACTGTCGACAACTTCGATACCCTCACTTTCTATATACTCCACAACAAGACGTGTCAGCGGTTTCATGTAGGGAGCGAGCAGCGATATTCGTTTGGCCCCCATTATTTTCAGAGCGTCCACAAGCGCACCCGCACTGGTTACGATAGGGCAGGCTGATCCATTGTCGGCGGCCACTTGACCCAAACGACACTCTGATTCTCTGTGATAGCCTAATCCCATGCTCATAATGGCAACTAAGCAGGCATACCCCATGACGTCGACCTTTGCGTCGGACAGTTCAAGTGCGCACCGTAAGCTATCATCATCCATTTTTTCCAACTCTTCTTTAGTCACTTTTTTCATTCGCATACGGGAAGAGTGAAAAGTGAAACGCTCCGGAAGCACCTTCTCTCTTGCCCGAAAAATAGCGGGAACCTCAGTCTCCATTGTGATGTTTGAAGAAGGGACAATCTGACCAATCCGGAAGTATGTAGATACTGTCATAGATTAAGCTCCTGTTGAGCTGAGAGTAATACTGTCGACTCACTGTCTTGCTGAGTGTTTTCTAAATCTGTGCCGGGACGAATGTCCAGAGGCTGAATTGCGCGTTGGTTAAGCTGCAGTTGAAACACATCAAACCGGTTATAATGTCCCGTAATATCGTGCATTTGTCTGGGCTGGATGCACTTATTCAAGTCGATATCGGCATAAACAATGCCTTCTTCATCAATCAGCGGTTTACCAATGACACGACCGTCAGGGCCAATAAACCCACTGAACGCACTGCTTTTTCGGGATAGCAGTGCCTCCGATTCAGGGTGGCTTTCCTTAAATACATCAATCATTTCCTGTGAAATGGTTGAACAAGACACCACGGTGAACACTTTGCCCTCAAAGGAATGAGCAGCAGAGCGTAATTGTATGGCTTCTGCCATGTTGTAATCTGCTGGGGCAACAGGCAAGGAAATATAGTTGGCGACATGAATAAGTTCACCCTGTGCAAGAAGAGCAAACCGCGCCAATGTGTTGGTGTTTTCACCACACGCCAGTGTGCCGAGAGGCCCAACTGATGTGTCGTGTACCTTAAGCTGAGAACCATCCCCCGGTGCCCAGGTCAATTTTTCTGCCCAAGTCGGTACCAGCTTTCTGTGTCTGCCAATAATGTGCCCAGAATCATTTATAATGACCACGGTGTTGAAAAGTGTCCCAACGCCTGTTGGGCTGCGCTCATTGACTCCTATCACCACATTTACTTTATGACGTGCTGCGGTTTTTGCTATCTTGTCAATTTCTGGCCCCGGTATTTCAATGGCGCTCTTACAAAGCTCTTCAAACCAGCGGCTCCCCTCTGGCGGCGTCATTATCCAGTTCCAGTAGGGATATCCAGGAATAAAGACTTCTGGAAAAGCAATAAGCTCAGCCCCCTCTGCTGCCGCTTCTTCTATTAAGTCACAGGCCTTATCGATGGTCGCATCAGTATTCAGAAAAACAGGTGATGCCTGAATCGCCGCTGCTCTAAAGGCTTTCAATTTCAATGAAGGCATAAATCCCCCTAATTCACTGAGACAACAGGATGTCTGAGCGAACCAATATCTTGCAACACCGCTTCCACAACATCACCAGGCCATAACCACTCTTGCGGGCTTCTACCCGCCCCCACACCTTCAGGTGTCCCCGTTGCAATAATATCGCCAGGTTCCAGAGTTATCCCCTTACTGATATCTTCGATAAGCTCATTCACCTTAAACAACATGTGACGTGTATTAGAATGTTGCTTGACCTCCTTGTTGACCATAAGACTGAGATCCAGATTCTGAGGGTCGATCAGCTCGTCAGCAGTAACAATACAAGGGCCAAATGGCGCAAAAGTGTCTTGCCCTTTCGAATAGATCCACTGCCCTGACCGACGACAGTCCCGCGCACTCATATCAATCATCAGGCTGTAGCCAAAGACATAGTCTAGCGCCGAGGTTTTGGATACTTTCTTCGCTCTCGTGCCAATAATGACGGCAAGTTCAACTTCCCAGTCCAGTTGCTGAGTGATCGCTGCGTTATGCTCTATGGCATCACCCGGGCCGATCACCGTCGTGGGGGGTTTAGAAAAAATAACGGGTTGTGTCGGCAGCTCTTTCGCCGTATCCAAAGTACGACTGGATTCTTCAACATGCTCCATGTAGTTAAGACCTATGCCAAAAATATTCTTTCTGGGGCGAGGAATAGGCGCCAGCAGTTTTACATTGTCAAGCGGTAGGCATGTACCCGACGGCCATCTCAGGTGGTATTCTGCTAGCAGCTCTGTGGCAACACGGATCGCATCTGGGCCCATATCGATAAACGCCAGCATACATCTCGGCAACGCTGTGTTTCCTTTCTCGCCAAGCTTTGAAAGATCAATCACACTACCGTCTACAATGGCTCCCAGTCGAGATTCAGAATCAAAAGTCGGCCTATAAGTTACGAGTCTCATAATTTGTCCTTATTATGTGTTTAGTTACTGTGGTTGATGCCCATTGTTTTCTGCCAACGCTTCTTCTCGGTAAAGCCCAAGGCTCTCGATCGTTGGCAGGTCGCTAAAGCAGAAAAGGCACGCGTCGTCGGTCGTTGAGTTATTCACATGTTCATGAAAAGCCCATGATGGAACACAGAAAATGTCATTCTTTTGCCAATCGAACCGCTTGCCATTAATCACTGAGTAGCCCTCTCCTTTGGCCACGTGATAGATGTAACTCCCCGTGTGACGGTGTGCCTTGCCCTTGAAACCGGGGCGAAGCATTTGCATGCTCGCACCCATGGTTTTCATCACATGGCCCCCCGTTACAGGGTTGGTGTAATGCATCAGAATATCGTCGTAAGGGGACCCATCTGACACCGCCGCCATTTTTAACAGGGCTTTATAGGTCTGCTCCCATTGGTATTTAAACAACGGGGAGTAGGGTTTATTCCAAGTAAGGTTCTGTGGCCTGAGAGCCTGTCCGGACCAGAGACCAATACAGGTATCTACCGGCTGGGTAATCGCCTGATTTAAGTCAGGGTGCACTTTATAAAACCCAGCCTCAAAGGCATTGACCAAAGGGATATCCAGACCATCTTGCCAGATACACGGCGTACCGGATTTCTCAATACCATGTTCATGCCAAGTCCCATTGGGAGTGAGGACTAAATCATTTTCGCCTAGAAGCATCTTCTGCCCATCAACGATGGTATAAGCCCCTCTCCCCTCCACAATGAACCTCAAAGCAGACGAAGAATGCGCATGTGCACTGGCGGCTTCACCTGGGAACATCACTTGCAATCCTGAATACAACCAACCAACCGCAGCCGCCACATCTTGACGCCCGGGATTGCTCAGATAAACAACACGTCTGCCCGCTTGCTCCGGCGTCACAAGTTCAACCGACTTGAGCACCTTGCTACGCAGATCTTTGTAGCGCCATAAGACAGGGACGGACTCTGACTTCGGCTCCCACGGTTCGATTTTGTTGGCAACAGTCCACAGCGCCCCCGTGTCGAGAGACTTCAGTTCTTTGTAATAAGAAACCAACTCAGGCGTATCACTGACATTTGCACGGCCAATGACGTCCTCAGCATAATCATCGAAGTTTTCATCAGGCATCATTCTTATCCTTTTGAACAGGCTGCTCGGTATGACGAATTAATGAACTGCCTTTAGGGAGGGCCGCCAGATAGGGCGTAGAAAGGGGGAGAGGCCATTGCATTCGCTTGCATTCCTCTATTAACCAATTCGGATTAAGCATGAAGGGGCGGGCTAAAGCACAGAGATCCGCGCGACCAGAAGCAATAATGCCATTCACTTGATCCCCCTCGGTGATATTGCCAACTGCCATCGTAGCAATGCCGGCTTCGTTGCGGATCCGATCAGACATCGGTGTTTGATACATCCTTCCATAAACGGGTTTTTGCGCTGGTGTGACTTCGCCACTCGACACTACGATCATGTCAGCCCCCGCTTCTTTGAAATGGCAAGAAAGCTCCACGGCTTCATCCACTGTCGTGCCACCCTCCTGCCAGTCAGTGGCTGAAATCCTCACCGAGATAGGTTTATCTTGTGGCCAGACATTTCGGATAGCATTGAACACTTCGAGTGGGAAACGAAGGCGGTTTGATAACGATCCCCCGTATTCATCGGTTCGATGGTTGGTCAGTGGCGAGATAAAGCTGGACAACAGATAGCCCTGACCAGCCTGTAGTTCTAGCCAGTCAAAACCGGCCACTGCCGATCGCTTCGCCGCATCGGCAAAATCGTGAAGAATAATGACCATGTCTTCACGAGAAACCTCCCTTGGCACAGGGCTAATATCGGGATGGTAGGGTAGCGAGGAGGCGGAAAGAGTCATCCAATTTCCATCCTCCAAAGGCTGGTCATAATGCTCCCAAGTTGCTTGCGTAGAACCACGTCTTCCGGCATGACCCAACTGAATGCCGATACAGGCATCAGATTCACGATGAACAAAATTAACGATGTCTTTCCATGCCTGTTGTTGCTGGTCGTTCCATAAACCCGCACAACCGGGAGTCACTCTCGCATTCTTGGATACCGCGACCATCTCTGTCATCACAAGACCTGCGCCACCCATAGCTCGAGCACCAACATGCGTCATATGCATACTGTTAGGCATGCCATCCTCGGCGCAATACAATAGCGTCGGTGAAACAACAACACGGTTTGCCAGTTGTACATCTCGCACCTTTAATGGCGCGAAAAGAGGTAAGTTCTGACTTGTCGTTCCGCGGGTTTGTTGATTAAACCATTGCTCATACTGCTGCATCCAATTTGCATCTCGGAGCCTGAGGTTCTCGTGAGAAATGCGCTGAGATCTTGTCAGCAAAGAATAAGTGAATTGCTCCGGTGAGAAGTCTGAGTATCGCTGAATATTCTCAAACCATTCTGTGGAATTTCTCGCAGCATTCTGGATTTTTAGGACTTCTATACTGCGCATTTTTTCGTAGTGTTTGAGGCCTTCCCGTAGGTCAGAGTTGGACTGTCTAAGGCACTGAACCAACTCAATCGCATCTTCCAACGCCAACTTAGTGCCAGAACCGATTGAGAAGTGCGCGGTATGCGCAGCATCCCCCATCAACACAATCGGGACCTGTTTGTCCGTCGCTTCATCGCCAGTGACCCAATGCACCCAGTTCTCACAGATCACTCGCGGGAATTGGATCCAGATGGCACTACCACGGAGATGGGTGGCGTTAGAAATCAGTTTGTTGCCATCCAACCAAGGGGCGAACAACTGCTCACAATAGGCAATCCCTTCTTCCTGACTCATTTTGTCAATACCCGACTTTTGCCAAGTTTCATCTGTGGTTTCGACAATGAAAGTAGAGCGACCATCTTCAAATTGATACGCATGAACCTGAAACCAACCGTGTTCTGTCGGGACAAAAAGGAAAGTAAAGGCATCAAAGATCTTTTCTGTGCCAAGCCAAACAAACCGACATTTTCTGACGTCAACGTCCGGTTTAAACTCTGTCTTGTATTTGGTTCTGATTGCACTGTTGAGACCATCGGAGGCGATGATCAAATCCGCGTCATACTCTCTGATGAGATCCCGTTCATTATCAACATTGGTTTCAAACACCAGCTCTACGTCCAACTCCTGACAACGCGCCTGCAGAATATTCAGTAATCTTTTACGGCCAATACCAATGAAACCATGACCAGAACTGCGAACACACTGGCCTTTAAAGTGAACGTCAATGTCGTCCCACTTACTTAACTCAGACTCAATGACCGCGGAAGAAACAGGATCTGCTTTTTGTAGGTTTTCTCTTGTCGCATCCGAAAACACCACGCCCCAACCAAAGGTGTCATATGGTCGGTTACGCTCAACAACGATGATTCGATTTTCTGGGTTTTCGAGTTTCATTAATAACCCGAAATAGAGCCCCGCCGGTCCTCCTCCAATACATACAATTTTCATGCTTCACTCCCCAAATAGCCTGATTGTTCCCCGCTAATGGGGGCTAAGAAATGCTCAATGGCAGACCGCAACGCTGCGGGTATTTCAATGGATTGATGGGAATCGAGAGACGTAGTGACTAATGTTTGCTGAACGCGCATTCTCAGGTCATCGTCCTGACCGACACATCGATACTCAAGGCTGATAGATTTGGTACCCAGACGCTGCACGTCCAACTCAAGCTGAACGTCATCTCCCATCTTGCTGACGGCCACAAAATCGGCCTCCAACTTCACAATGGGCATGCCAAACCTTGATTTACCAACGTAACCAGAGAAACCGCCGTCGAGGATCTCATCAACCCAAGCCTCCAATAAGTCATTGAACATGACAAAGTACTGGGGGTAAAAAACAATACCGGCTGGATCACAGTCCGAAAATCGCACTCTGTAAGCCATTGAAAAGATAGTCGTCATGATGATCCCTCTTCAGTCAGTGAATATTGCTTTTGAAGCTCACGGAGGCGGTTACCGTTTTCATCTGCCAGCGCCGCCTCACGAAACTCTTTTAAAATGTTGGGTGTAATGACCGCTGAATGACGATCTGCAATGGACATCAATTGGCTAAAATTACGCATCCCTCGCTTATGCGTTTCGCCATAGCCCTTAACAAGACGCTGGCAAAGAGCAATTTCTTTTGAAATCGCTGAATTGGTTCTGGCTGTTTGTTTTATCCTTGCCATCCAACTTGCGATTTCACGATGTTCATTTTTGTACCTCAACGTTACCCGTCGGTATGACCGCCAACTCGCGAGCAAATAAAGCAGTAAAAAGCCAGACAAGGAACTGGTGCAGATCTTCTTTCCATCTTGCGTTCGCTTCCGGATAAACCGTGACAGTGTGGTTGAGCGCTTTACAAAGCGGCCAAGGCCTGCAGGCAGAGAGTCACAAATTTCATCCAGGCCGGGATGCAAATACTCCTCAATGTGAAGCAGTTGGTTTTCTCTTGCGCCCACTTCCTCCTGTACACGCGTAAACCTAGATGACCTGACTTTTAGGTCCGCGACCCGCATGACATCCTCAAAGCTGAGCCAGAGTGCAAGGTGACGGGCAACGGTATCGAGCAGTTGCGGAGAACCATTGAGTTCAAGGCCCTTCAGCATGTCGACATATTGTTCGGCATAGCGACTATCTTGATAGTCCATCAATCGGTTAATACCGAGGGAAATGGTGGCCTGGCACAACGTAGGAAAAGCCGTCGCCAACTTATGGATCGCTGTTGTCTGGGACGTATCCGAAGCCTTGTCATCCTGATCCGGCGCTTGCGATACTTGCAGGCAGGCCGCATCAAACGCTGCCAAACTTTCTTTGACACCAATGCCACCGCTTACAATGGTTTGCTCAAACTGATCCCTTGAGAACGGAAGCACGCCAGATTCACTGAGCGCTCCGAACAAGGCAGAACTGATCACGCTTTTATTTCGAGCAGCGACCTGAGCCATATCAAAATGAATCAGGCGCTTGGAGGACTTGGCCGCATGGGCGATAAGCGACGTAGTGTCGACCCGGCCATCTCCCATAGATGATCGTTCCTGATAGGTGTAAACCCGGTGCGTCGAAGTGATTAACAGTGTCTGCTCTGGCGTGACAAAACCTCTCTGAACGGCACGTCCCGCTTCCATCAATTCTGAGGTGAGAACAATGTCCACATCTTCTGGTATAGGCATAAGAGCAAGCACCGGATCGCCATGGTTCTCTGCAGCAACCCGCGCCGAAAAAAGCTCAACATAATAAATGGTGGCACCTGTGCGTTGAGCAACACCCGGCACGGATGTGCTTTGCGCGATGTAGTGGTTTGACTCAGCCAACTGCACAATCCAGTCAGCCAATACACCGCCCCCTTCACCGCCCATAGCCATAATGGCTATTTTTATTGGTTTATTCGGATTCATAACACGCCTTTATGTCATCTGCTGTTGTGTCTTACGGTGATAGAGGTCTTGTAGCCAACAGATGATTCTGTTCTGCAGCCGATACATGAAGGACTCAAATCGAGTTGGATGGGTGACGATTCTCGCTTTATAAAAAGAGGGGCAAAGCACAGCCGCATGGGACACTTCACCACACAGTCCGCACCCTACACAGCTGTTCAGCACACTGGCGACTGGGTCTTGTCTCAAGGGATCAGGATTAGGTTTTATGGTTAATGACGGGCATCCAGAAAGACGGATACAGGAATGATCCCCGGTACAGGTATCGTGATCGATACCGAAACGCTCCCTCACATTCCGTTGCCCGCTGTCCAACGCTTTTTTTGCGCTTCGCTTCATTCTGCGTTGCTTGTTGAGCATGCACTCACTCTGCGCAATCACCACTTTGGGGCCTGTCTGTTTGGTCGTGAGCGCTTCGCGAAGGGTGCCAACCATCCGCTTGAGATCGTAAGTGTGGTCAACGGTTTTAACCCACTTCACTCCCACGCCTTTAACGGCATTTTCAATATCATGGCCCGTACTTCTTGAGTCGTTGGTTGCCGTTGACGACAAGATGTCCTGCCCCCCCGTGGCAGCGGTATAACGATTGTCAACAATAACCGTCACATGGTCGCTTTTATTAAAGACAGCATTGGCGATACCGCTTGTCAGGCCGTTATGCCAGAAACCACCGTCCCCCATAATGGCAATTGCGCGTTTGGAATATTCGGTATGAAACGCCGAAACGCCAGCGCCACCCAACCCATAACCCATGGTGGTATTACCAATATTGAACGGCGGTAATATTGAGAACAGGTGACAACCGATATCTGCGCTGACATGGTGTTGTTCGCCAGTTTCTTTTTCTAACAGCTTGAGAGCTGTGAATATTGGCCTCTCTGGACACCCCGTACAAAAGCCTGGTGGACGAGGATTGATCAGGGTATCTAGCGGTGCAATTTCCTCGATCTCTCGATAGTGTTTATTGTCTTCAATTGGCTCGCTCGGCGAATAGAGCTCTACCACAGGAATAGTCTGAGCGACGGGAGATTTAGCTACCTGATGTTTAATCTTGTATTGCTTGAGGAATGCGGAAACCCCTTTAATCAGGGTATTGGCGTCATACTCACCAGCCAGTGGAAGATGATCTTTGCCGTGGAGTTTTGTGGCGATCCTCTGCTGGTTAAAAATACTGGCCACGTTTTGCTCTATAAAATTTGGCTGACCTTGTTCAATCACCAGCACCGCATCTTTGTCCTGACAGAATTGATCCAACTCGTCATCAATGAGCGGATAAGTCACATTGAGAACATAAAGGGGAATGTCTGACTTGCCAAAAATATCGCTAACACCGAGTTTTTCCAGCGCTCTGACCACATTGTTGTAGCAGCCACCCTGTAAGATCAGGCCCACATTTTTTTCATCGGCAGAAAAAAATTCGTTAATCTTGTTCTCTTTGATGAACTTAACGGCAGCAGGCCAGCGCTTAGCGACTTTTTCTTTTTCATGGAGAAAACTGGCAGGCGGCAGCACAATTCGGTCTAAATCTCTATACGGATTTTCTATCGCGTCTTTGGTGGTGAACTTAGCCCTGACATTGTCTGACGTTTCAAACTGGCCGTGAAGGTGGCAGGAACGAATGCCAATTTGCAGCATAACTGGCGTGTTACTCGCTTCAGATAGCTCAAAACCCACTTTTACCGCATCAACAATCGACGGGATGTTTGGCCGGGGATCCAGCAGCCAAATCTGTGACTTCATCGCAAACGCATGACTTCTCTCCTGCATGATCGATGAGCCTTCGCCATAATCCTCGCCAACAATGACCATCGCACCACCTGTGACACCACCAGATGACAGGTTCGCAAGTGCATCACTGGCAACATTAGTGCCCACTGTAGATTTAAAGGTAATGGCACCTCTGAGCGGATAATTTACTGAGGCAGACAAGGTTGCGGCTGCAGTCGCTTCGCTCGCGCTATTTTCAAAACGCACCCCGTATTCGGTCAAAATGTCCTGCGCATCAGCCAATACATCTAATAAATGCGAGATGGGGGCACCTTGATAGCCCGCAACATAACCCACACCAGACTCCAGCAGTGCTTTGGTGACGGCAAGAATCCCCTCACCATTAAAGGTGTCTCCTTTTTTTAAGCGGAGTTTACCCATCTCATTGACAAAAGAACGTTCTGCCATATTTATCCTCGACTTTCCTTGTTGATCGATTAATATCCATTACAGAGCAGAAGAACTGCTTATTCAATGGAAATAAGAAGGTGGGAACAGGTAAAATGCTGACTTTGGATAAGCACTGCAGGGAGCGGATAAAGAAAAAACATCAAGCTAGAAAACAGATAAACATCCATCAAAATATAATAATAAAAATCACTTGCCTTTCACCACCAAAAAAATAAACAGTAACAAACACCACCAAATATTAGCTTCTGGCAGTGCTTTTAAATATGGTTATCATAAGAACAATATTTAACTGTCGTTTACTAGGCGAGATTTCTTGCTATTCGACCAGTGCCAAAACGCGAAGAGGGCTACCTGAACCACCTTCAATTTTCAGTGGTGCAGCAATTATCATAGCGCCTGTCGGCGGTAAATAATCGAGATTTTTTAGGCATTGCAGGCCGTATTTATTAGCTCCATGCATCAGAGTATGGCAAGGCAAAGGCATTGACCAACCAAACGATTGACCGGCGTCAGTGTTAATCGTCTCAACGCCAAAACCCAACACATTCCTCTCGTTGATCATCCATTCGACTGCATCTTGATTGGGTCCGGCGTATGTGTTCCATCCTCTTTCATGTTCACGAAGGCTGCTGGATCTGAAATACGTTTTGACCAGTCAGTGCGAAAGAGCACCCATGCGCCTTCAGGGATCATTCCGTGTTCACTTTCCCATGATTCTAGAAAATCAACGGTTAACAGCCAATCAGGGTCGTTTGAAACTTCTTTACTGGCATCGACAACAACCGCAGGAGCAACAAACGTTTCAACAGGAATACTATCCACCGTATTGTTAGAATGATCTTTACCGCTGATCCAGTGAGCAGGAGCATCGAAATGTGTACCCGTATGTTCACCACAGCTAAAGTTATTCCAGTACCAGCCAGGCCCCTGTTCGTCATATTGAGAAATCGTTTCTTTTTTAAACCCCCAAACCTGACCAAACTCCTCTGGAAGTTGCAAGGAGGGGAACTCCTCATTTAATGTCTGGGTAAGATCAACAATTTTTATTCCACCGCTTTTCAGGGTTGATGCAAATGCTGACATCGCTGCTTTCGTCATGAATTTCTCCTTTTTAACATAATTCCCTTCCGTTTAATTAACAGTCAATCACCTGTCATTAATATTAACCTGTTCAATTTAAACTAACAGTCAATAAAACCATTAGCGGGTTTAACATAAGAGCAACTTACAATGACACAACGGTCATCAATTTATAAATAACTTTTATTTTTATTATTATCTATCCAATTATTGAAATTAATATCCGAATGGTGCAATGATTGGCGTGTTATTAAATAAGAATACAACTGTGGTAAGAATTATCTTATGGTGGTCAACTCATTCCGGACAGTAAATTAGGTCAATTTTCATCTTTCGCAGGTGGAAGCCCACCGTTATAACTATACGGTCTCTTCCCGTTGTAATAACTCATCAGGTAATGGCTGATATCTTTGGATGCCTCAGCGAAAGATAGGTAGCCTGTCGCTGGTATCCATTCAGATTTTAAACTTCTAAATAGCCTTTCCATCGGAGCGTTGTCCCAGCAGTTGCCACGGCGACTCATGCTTTGTGTCATCCGATACCGCCACAGGTGTTGTCGAAACTGCCGACTGCCGTATTGAGACCCCTGATCCGAATGGAACATCACGTCACTTGGTTTCCCTCGTTGCTCATACGTCATCGACAACGCTTTGTCACCAATGTTGCATCAGGACTGTCAGACATGGCCCAACCGACAACCCGTCTGTGGTACAAGTCAATGACAACAGCAAGGTAACACCAACGTTGACCCGCCCATATATAGGTAATATCACCGCACCAGACTTGATCTGGGGCGTCGACAGTGAACTGACGATCAAGCTGATTGGGAATACCAGTCCGTTCAATCGAGGCTTGCTTCAGCAATTGAATACCGTTGGTCAAGCACCAAACAGGCGGCTTCCAGTTTGAATTCAGCGGAAAATGAACGACGCTGTCTTGTCATGGAGCACCTCTTTCTTTAGTGGTGACTTTACCACCTTAAATGGTGTCCGGGATCATTAAACCACTACAACTTAAATTTCAGATACAAAAAAGCCCCGCTATTTCTAGCGAGGCTTCGTTGTGTTGGCGGAGCGGACGGGACTCGAACCCGCGACCCCCGGCGTGACAGGCCGGTATTCTAACCAACTGAACTACCGCTCCAATTCTGTATGAAATCCGGTTTTACAACCCAACTTCTAGAATTTGGCGGAGAAATAGGGATTTGAACCCTGTCACAACCATTATCTTCTACATTAAAATCTTTGAATTCAGCTGGGTATCTTCGCACCAAGAATTGCCGCTGGTACATTTGACCGTTACATATTTAACGGTAGTAGACGAATAAATCCCTGTCAAACCTTGATCGATGTTCCCCGTGGACACGGGGAACACTATGCTGCGAGCATAAGCACTCACTCATCTCGCGGTTCATCCCCGTGGACTCGGGGAACACCCCACGGTCACCTCTGACGGGGTGGCGTTTTCCGGTTCATCCCCGTGGGCACGGGGAACACTTGTTGGCAAAAATGAAGGTATTCTGAATGCGCGGTTCATCCCCGTGGGCACGGGGAACACACAGGACCAGACAATAATCCACCGCCATCAAACGGTTCATCCCCGTGGGCACGGGGAACACCATTGTGTCACTCTTAGCCGCTGGCAGTTTGACGGTTCATCCCCGTGGGCACGGGGAACACCATCAGCGAACTTGTTTATGTATTCACCTGCGCGGTTCATCCCCGTGGGCACGGGGAACACTTTATTCCTTTGCTAGTGTTTATGTATTGACCCGGTTCATCCCCGTGGGCACGGGGAACACTTCATTGGCCTAAGCTGCGAATTCGCTAAGCGCGGTTCATCCCCGTGGGCACGGGGAACACTCACCGACCGACACCCCCATGTTGGGGTTGGCCGGTTCATCCCCGTGGGCACGGGGAACACATAGAAAACCTCATCCCCCTGATCGGTGATCACGGTTCATCCCCGTGGGCACGGGGAACACACAACGTGATCGCCACGCTCAAAGCGGGCGGCCGGTTCATCCCCGTGGGCACGGGGAACACTTATAGCGGCATGACCGGGTATGACGGACTGGCGGTTCATCCCCGTGGGCACGGGGAACACATTGTTGGGTCACGTCGTTTTTGCGGCCTGTCCGGTTCATCCCCGTGGGCACGGGGAACACGGTTACTTTTTATTATCCAACAAAACGAATTACGGTTCATCCCCGTGGGCACGGGGAACACACGAGCTATAAGGAAGAGCAGAAAAACATTAACGGTTCATCCCCGTGGGCACGGGGAACACTTTCAAGTAGGCCATTACGCCTGTCAGTTCCACGGTTCATCCCCGTGGGCACGGGGAACACTTTCACTGCCGCACGTTGAAACACAATATTGCCGGTTCATCCCCGTGGGCACGGGGAACACACTCACTCTGCACGAAAGACATACGCCAGATTCGGTTCATCCCCGTGGGCACGGGGAACACTTTGGAACGTCGTAATGAGGAAACCAGTTAGCCGGTTCATCCCCGTGGGCACGGGGAACACCATGATACAAATAACGAACAATATTAAGCTAACGGTTCATCCCCGTGGGCACGGGGAACACTCAGTAACATGACAGGTAAACTCAGTTGCACCCGGTTCATCCCCGTGGGCACGGGGAACACGTATGTGTTGTATGTGGTCATCTCATCTCTCACGGTTCATCCCCGTGGGCACGGGGAACACACCACATCAGTGATTATCTTCCGGTATGCACCCGGTTCATCCCCGTGGGCACGGGGAACACGATCAGCCGCACCACGTAGTCGTTATTTCTGGCGGTTCATCCCCGTGGGCACGGGGAACACTCCGTTGGATTTATTCCAGTAAGCGGTCGTATCGGTTCATCCCCGTGGGCACGGGGAACACTCAAAGTTGAATACGATTGTGCGCTGCGCATTCGGTTCATCCCCGTGGGCACGGGGAACACCTTAGAATAAAGCTGCCCACTGAAACACCAACCGGTTCATCCCCGTGGGCACGGGGAACACGCGGCGATAAATGACAACTACAGCGCCGGGGGCGGTTCATCCCCGTGGGCACGGGGAACACGCTAGGTCTGTTTGAGACGTAAACACGTACTGCGGTTCATCCCCGTGGGCACGGGGAACACTAAGTGCCACCTCCCGATACACCGACAACAACCGGTTCATCCCCGTGGGCACGGGGAACACCTCCATTCGCCTGACCACTCACCTTGCGGCGGCGGTTCATCCCCGTGGGCACGGGGAACACCAATTTGCCCAGCGTGTTTTTCAGTTCATTCACGGTTCATCCCCGTGGGCACGGGGAACACATGATGTCGGGTCGGTTTGTTCGATGCAAATGCGGTTCATCCCCGTGGGCACGGGGAACACGTTGCTGGCGTTATCGCTCTCGCTGCGTTGGGCGGTTCATCCCCGTGGGCACGGGGAACACCACGACGTGCCGCTGTTGGTTGACCGTGAACGCGGTTCATCCCCGTGGGCACGGGGAACACAGCAAGTCACCGCCGACGTTCTCCGTCGTATTCGGTTCATCCCCGTGGGCACGGGGAACACTCACACTCAGTTCACCGGACTATCTAAACCAGCGGTTCATCCCCGTGGGCACGGGGAACACGATCGGGAAATGACAGTAACCCGCGCCCGGCTCGGTTCATCCCCGTGGGCACGGGGAACACGCGACGCGCCCAGCGCACCATGTCTGCACACTCGGTTCATCCCCGTGGGCACGGGGAACACGTCATCGAGTGTGGCAAGGTAATCAAGTAATCCGGTTCATCCCCGTGGGCACGGGGAACACCTCGTCAAAGCTACGCATGAATGCAATGCCATCGGTTCATCCCCGTGGGCACGGGGAACACAAACTACCTCCCGCAAAGCGGCGCGGATCATACGGTTCATCCCCGTGGGCACGGGGAACACTGAGAACGTGCTGTACATGCACACTCGACGCGCGGTTCATCCCCGTGGGCACGGGGAACACAGTGATGGCGTCTTCATCATTGAGTTGTAGTGCGGTTCATCCCCGTGGGCACGGGGAACACGCTCGGTTGTCTTCAATGAAAACCAAAACACGCGGTTCATCCCCGTGGGCACGGGGAACACTCTTTTGCTGCCGCGAGACTGTCATAGGTAGCCGGTTCATCCCCGTGGGCACGGGGAACACGAATGTCACACGATCCGACTGGCGTTAAATCACGGTTCATCCCCGTGGGCACGGGGAACACGCAAGTCGGGTTTTGTTAACCTCTTCCGGTCGCGGTTCATCCCCGTGGGCACGGGGAACACTTGATTTAGTTGAGTCTGTTCGGGCGTACTCACGGTTCATCCCCGTGGGCACGGGGAACACTCTGGGATAGTCAGATCGACAATGAGGTTTAGCGGTTCATCCCCGTGGGCACGGGGAACACGTTTTTTCAGTTGATGGCTCTTTCCACTCTCGCGGTTCATCCCCGTGGGCACGGGGAACACGCAGTAATGCACGTTAGCCGTGACCCATTCTCCGGTTCATCCCCGTGGGCACGGGGAACACCAGGTAATCATTCATCGCCATCAGATCAACGTCGGTTCATCCCCGTGGGCACGGGGAACACACGTACAATCTGAAATCAACACACATCGCCAGCGGTTCATCCCCGTGGGCACGGGGAACACTAACGTTTAAGCATTTTAAAAACGGCATGAACCGGTTCATCCCCGTGGGCACGGGGAACACCCAATCGGCGCGTCACAATGCCTTTGCAATTGCGGTTCATCCCCGTGGGCACGGGGAACACCTTGGCGTGATTGCCCGCAAGCTGTGCCTGTGCGGTTCATCCCCGTGGGCACGGGGAACACGGGTTGAACATATAGAAAGCATGGTGTTCAAACGGTTCATCCCCGTGGGCACGGGGAACACTTGCTCAACTTCTCAGCCAGCAATTTGTGATTCGGTTCATCCCCGTGGGCACGGGGAACACCAACGCATCCGGTGGATCGATACGTGACAGCCCGGTTCATCCCCGTGGGCACGGGGAACACATACAAACAATATTTTCATTTCTTGGTGTCTCCGGTTCATCCCCGTGGGCACGGGGAACACGCGCGCGAAATAAACCCCGTGACGTGTCACAACGGTTCATCCCCGTGGGCACGGGGAACACAATCAAGTATGGGTTTGGACCAATCCGGTGCGCGGTTCATCCCCGTGGGCACGGGGAACACCATAGAGCTACCCCTCACCCGGAGCGCAAATGCGGTTCATCCCCGTGGGCACGGGGAACACTTTTGGGTGCCGATTTACATCAAAACCCTGCGCGGTTCATCCCCGTGGGCACGGGGAACACCATGCTGCGGCCTTGTCGCTTAGCCCCGCACGCGGTTCATCCCCGTGGGCACGGGGAACACATTTACAATGTCACCCGCATGTCGAGTGATGACGGTTCATCCCCGTGGGCACGGGGAACACGGTTAAACGGTCAACCACTTGGTTCATGAAATCGGTTCATCCCCGTGGGCACGGGGAACACATCTGGCTTCTCGCAGCAAGGAAACACATCAACGGTTCATCCCCGTGGGCACGGGGAACACGGCCGCAATGCGCTTGTTGATGCGCGCAGTCACGGTTCATCCCCGTGGGCACGGGGAACACAGCAGGGCGATCACACAGAGGGAATCCAGCGACGGTTCATCCCCGTGGGCACGGGGAACACGCTAGAACACATCACTGCAGGTGATCAAATCCACGGTTCATCCCCGTGGGCACGGGGAACACTACTTCGTCTGTTGTCAAAAAATCCATTTCATCGGTTCATCCCCGTGGGCACGGGGAACACTCTAAATGGATCCTATTGATTTATAGGAACTAAATAGGCGCGGTGCAATCTACCAACTTTTTAAAGAGCCGTAAACACCTAATCCCCTGTAGATTCCGACTTGAATTTCACTAGCCTTAATCCATCGAAATCAACCGGTTCTCGCCTGTTTTCTCCGTAGGTTTGAAAATCAAAACCTGATTCGGTGTTTGTTGCCCATGCCATGACGACGTTGCCATCTTCTGCTAACGCATCTATTTGAGTCCAAATCATTTCTCGGATTTTTCTTGATACTTCGCCAACATAAACACCTGCCCGTACTTCCAATAACCAAATGGCTAACCGTCCGCGAAGGCGAGGAGGTACAGCTTCGGTGACAACAACCAGCATACTCATGGCTATTTACTCCTATGCCCTGAATCACCAAATGATGTTGGCTCAGGGATGGCAGGAGGCTGAGAATCCGCAGGTGGCTCTGGCGGTGAAATATCGCCCGCTGAAAGCACTTCCTCAATTAGCGGAATCAACTTCTTGAGTGTTTGGCTTTTTCGAAACTCTTCCCTGCACGCTTGCCTGACTTTTCTGTCTGGGGACGTTGGACGATAAGACGCGACTTTGAAAGCAACCGGGATGACAGTGTCAAATTTAATGATGTCTGCGATGTCGTAAACAAATGATAATGGTTTGCCTGTATGCAAAAAACCTATGGCTGGCGCATAACCTGCCGCCAAAATAGCGGCTTCGGTTACTCCATATAAACAAGCTGTTGCGGCACTTATGCACTGGTTAACGACATCCCCTTTATCCCAATCTTTCGGGTCATAACGTCTACCATGCCATTCGACATCATATTGTTTCGCCAGCATTTGGTAGGTTTTTCTTACTCTGGCTCCTTCGATCCCTCGAAGCTGATCAACACTACGCCGTTGTGGGGCTGCTTCGCCAAAACGCAGTTCGAACATTTTTCTAACCACTTTCAAGCGGAGTTCTTCATCTAAGGCTAATTTGGCTTGATAAAGTAACCGGTCTGAACGTGCCCCGCCGGGTTGACCCACTGAATATAAGCGTACTCCAGCCTCCCCCACCCAGATAAGTAACGTTCCTGTTGTGGATGCCAGTTTGACGGCTGCATGGCTAATCCTTGTGCCGGGTTCAAGTAAAATGCACGCAACGGACCCTACCGGGATATGCATACGTTCGCCGTTAACTTCATCTATCACCACGAATGCGCCATCACGAACGTCTATCCGTCCCATGGCGACAAAAATCATCGAATTTCTGTGTTTGATCGGGATGGGTTTAAGCGGAATAAAGGCCATTACACTGGCCTTATCAACATTAACCCGCAACCTAACGCTTTTGCTCGACCGAAGCCGGTGACATATTGCGCCAAGAATTTAGCCGGATCGGCAATAGTGAGTACTCCCTGAAAATCCACGCTCGAAAACTGTACCTGATGGCCCGATTTTTTCTTACTGCGATGCTGGGTATACGCTTCGATATCCGGTAGACTGTCAAGTTTCACCCCCCAAGACGCCAGACGCTTTTCATCACAAATCCATTGGTGGGCGGCTTGATCCATGCAGCGTTTAATATCAACGTCAGAAAGACTATCGCCTTTCAATTGGCGTTTGGCGTGCATTAATACATCATGCCTTTTGCTTTTGCTGTTTTCATCAGTGACGCAAATCGTCGGGTTTACCCTGAGCTTGAACGCTAACCGCTGGCCTTCTTGCAATGCGGGTTCAAATACTTTGGTTTGTATCTGAAACATCTCGCTCTGTTTATCTGGTTCATTGGCGGATAACACAAAAAAAACAGGCAGCCCATTCGGGGACGTTTCTTGGCGGAAAATGAATGTTCGCTCGCTTTCTTCGGTAAACAGTTGCCACAACATTTGGTGCGATGAATACGCCCCGTTACGATCCAGTTTCAACAAGATCTCTGCCATATTTGCACTGGGCGCAATCGTGATTTTAGACAGGTACATTATTCACCTCCCTGAGTCGAACGGACGCACATTGTTACTTGGTGCATCGGCCTTTGTTTAAACTGCCATCGCGCACGGTTTTCAGGCTCATCCCACGGGTGAGTAGTTAATACGTTTTGTACACCCAGTTCATTTTTATCACCCTGCCAGTAGTACGTTACCCAACCATCACTGCCCAACCAGAACCCGTCATTTTTTTCGCTGCCCGTTCTTTCATCACCCATTAATGCGGGGAAAGCGGTATCTAATGCCGATTTAAGATCGCATGGCGACAACAGTTTTGGCATTAACGGTGCAGCCAACGGACACGATTTACGGCCGAGGCTTAACGGGTACACCGGCGCTAGCAATGCAGAATGCAACGTCTCAAGCGTTAAGCTGGCGTTGTCCGTTAACGATACGGCAATGATCCAAAGCCCGTCGCAGCGGTAATCCCGGCTCGATAAAATCGTGTTGAGCTTGTTAGGCTCTGAAAGCTCACTTTTACGGCTGTGGTGAACAACTTTGTTACTGCTAGAAGGCACTTGGGTTGTGTGATAATCGCGGATCAAGGAACTCGGGGTCATCTGCTTTACTGCAAATTTCACGCTTTGTTGTAAGGCGGCTAACCCCTTTTCATTGTCACGTTTGATCCCTATCGCTGCGCCTAACAAACCGAGTAGTGCGGAACGCGATGGCTGGACGGCGGTTTGCCTGTCTCCTCCCACCGCGGGAAGGCCCCAACTCGCCATGGGCCCATATAAACGGAATACCAAATACGGTTTCATGTCCTACCCTTATTCGGCTACAAACTGCATCAATTCAGAAAATGACCCTACTCCGGCCATTGCGTTCAAGCTGTAACGGCTATCGACACACGGGCCATATACTTTGTCGAAATTCCCAGCTTGATTTTCCAACGCACTGATTGCGGCATCACCCATATCGGTATCTTGTATTGGTTTAAGATAGGCAACCGAAAGCGAACGGGGTTGTTGGCTGCCTTTCTCTGCCATCACATAACTGGCATAAGCACGAGATCCAAAGCTATTTTGCTTGCCCGTTGGCGACACTTTTACTGCCGCTTCAGTCAGTGCCTGAATAGCTTTATTTGCCAAGACTTCATCACCATCAAGGCTTTCAACCAGTTGGGTTTTGTTAATGCAGATGTAGCTATAAAAAAGAGCGGCAGCAAAACCGGCTTCGCCAATGTGTGCCGAGCCGGCATCTGTTTTACCGTCATTCAAATCATCTACTGCTGTGAAATAGTCATCTTCAACCACCACGCTATGAACACTGATTGCATGAGCAACTTGGCATGCAGCTTCAACGTTGAACTCAGGTGAAGAAGCTAACATCCGCCCAAACAAGGCTATATCAACGCCCGTTTGTTGGCACTTTAGCTGCTTTAATTCGTCGGCAGTCGGGGCGCGATCTTCACTCGCCAGCACTGCGACCAATGAAAGGGCGACATCTTTTTCCGCAGGGCTGATGTGTGCCAATTGTTCGATATCGAGGCTACCTTTTTTCAGTTTGCCATATTCCCCTGCCATCTCTACCGCCCACTTTTGGGCTGACTTCTCTTTTACTCCGGCTTCAACCAAGGCATCAAATAGAGTTTGGCCAAAACGCTTAGTTCGGCAGCCCAGCTTACCTGCCATCGCTTCTTCAAAAAGTTCGGAGGTGCGCCAGTGGCGTTTTAGGCTTTGGGAGCTGACACGCAGGCGCTCAAAGCCGCCCATTTTCGCAGTTTTCGGGCGGCCCAAATCGTCGCGGTTCAAGTTAGACGGTGCATAAGAGGTGAGTAGGTGAAGCTGAATAAACTGGCTCATGGTTAACGTTTCCTTAAAAATTAAATTCAGTATTAATACAAATGATGAGTATAAAATTATTGTTTTTTGGCTGCCGCAGCACGGTAATAATCCATTGCCCACTTTACGCAAATCCGATTGTCGGCTTTGCGGGGTCGAAATGCGTTTTGCTCTAAAAACCACTGTTCTATATCTTGAGCCAACGTGACGACAGCCACTTTGCCCTTCACTTGCAGCAAGATCCGGCGTAAACGGCGCAGGAATTCATCCGGCGTTTTTGCATTCTGAAGCTGGGCAAAGCGCATTTCACTCACCACAGATTTATCGCCACCCTCTTTTGAGCCAGCGGCGAAAGCCATTTTTACATCACTCACTTGCTGCACGTATACCAGTGCGGCGGCTATCGCTGCCCATCGTTCTACATCTTGTGGTTTTGCTTGCTCGGTCAGTTCGTTCGGCAGGCTTTGCCACAAAGCTCGAAACCCTTCTGTCATCATGGCGGCATCTACCGAATCGCAGCGTTTCAACTGCGCTTTCATGCCACTTGATGCCGGTGGGATGTTTTCCTCTTTCAGCTCTTCTGCCGATAGCATCATGCTTTGCCACCAGCGGCGCAGTGAGGATTTCACTGTTTCACTGTTACGTATCGTCGTTGAACCGTGGTTGCTTTGTTCCATTACGCCACATCCTTCTTGTCGGGTATTTTGTAGTCGCTTGAGAAGTTCTTGATGTCTTTCCCGCCAAATAGCCATCCCGTCAGGGCTTGTCGCGCCTTGATCCGTTTGGTCATTGAGCGTGGGTCGCCAAGTTCAGACAAGGCATATTCATCGAAGAGATCAGTACAAACCCCGCGAAGTGCATTTAGCCATTCAGCTGCTTGCTGCGGGTTCAAATAGCAATCTTGTTTGGTTTGGGTGGTGATGTACTCTACCGCCTTAAAAAAGGCCGCTTCACTGCGTTGCCAAAACGCCAAGTCAATGAATGAGGTATCCCCTTTGGCATCGCCGGGTTTATCGAACCACGCGGCCTTAATTTGTGAGCGGGTATGCCACAGGGCATTGTTAGCTAGGTGCTGTAACCGCTTCACTTCACTGACAGTTTGATCGTTACAATCTGCATCAACGTGGAAGATTGGCATGGTGGTTGAGTACCAGCCACGGGCTTTCATGTTATCCATATCGTAACCGAACGCCCATAAACGCGGCTGCTCTGTGTCGCCAATTTCATTGAAAACGTTTTGGTAATGCTCAATCACACTGGCACAGTACTGACCATTTTCTGTACTGGTGAAGGTAAGCACATCCCACGTTTTATAATTTATGCCACCAGGCTGTCCCTTGATGGAAAGGTGCTCTTCTTGCTTCTTTGGGTCCCATTTATAAGGAGTCAATGGATGTGCCCATGTGCCGCTATAGTTACCACCATAATTTTTGGTTAGGTAACTTTTGACTGTTTGACTTGCAACCATGCCACTGATTTTGCACTCATCTTCAGTGTCTTCGACCAAGAGCCTGATTCGGCGAGGCATTGCCCAATACATATGAAGTGGATGGACATCTTTTTGATAAATTTCGGTGCCTTTTTTTGCGCTTTCTTTTGTAGCGGCAAGCCAAGGAAAAATACTTCCATTAGCTAGATCCTCGGTTGTGATCTCCCATTGGCTATCCAGTGACTCCCGATTCATCACATTCAGCCATAGCTTTTGCCACAAGCTTGCAGTATCAGATAGCGGCATCACCAAGGTGGTCAGAGGCCCTCCCCCGCGCAATCCAACACGGTGACCCGCACCACCTGCAGGTGCATTACTTTGCATGGTAAACAAGGCCAGCACCGCCATTTCAAGCGACATCACATCACCAACACCTCGCTTAATAAAGTGGTCAGTGTTCTGTTTAATGCCATTTGCACCGGGCGCTTCAATCAGCAACCCTGCAACGGTCGTTGGTTTTTGATCGTCCAGCGGTTCAAAATCCTGCATAAACAAGGGGCCGTCACCCACGGTATTGAACGCATGTGCGACGGTGTCAAACGCCTGTTGCAGTTCATCAACTTCCGGCGGCGTGTGATACGTTTCACCCCACTCTTCGTCGTCTTCTGGCGCAAAAACGGTTTGCAACAAACCAATGGCAAACTGGTAAGCCGCCCCCTGAAAATCGGCGCGGGGAAGAGAGAAATCCAAAACATCACGGTTGCAGATGTTGGCCAGAGGCAACACTTTCTCACTGCCATCTTTCATGCGAAACGGGAGCCAAGGTTCTTGAACAATATTCATCACACCTCCTGCTTTTGCTGCTCACAAAAGCCTGTTGTTGTGTCGTAAGTAAATAGCGGGTCTTGCTCGGGTAACCATAATTGCAGATATATCGACTGCGGATAGGCCCGATGCACGGTGTCTGTTTGAGTTTCGGTTAGCGCTGCGAGCTTGTCGGCGTATTTGTTTTTCGATACTTTCACTGTACTTAGTGCCACAGCAAATTCCGGGGCATCAACCCACGGAACGTAAACCCCAGCGTCATTCTGTTTCAGCAACATAACGCTCACTGTTTCGATGTCGCTATAACGGGTACTGATGTCGGTGTGGTCTTCGGCCCAGTATTTTGAGCTTTTGTCGCTATAGCCCTTATCGAACTGCAATAGTTGAGAGGCGGCTTTCGCGGCTTTGGCGCGTTGCTCGCCAATCAAGCCATTCTCTTTATCCATCAAAGGAGCGGGTATTTTTTCATATGCTTCATCGCTATATACCGCTTCAATGAGTTGTCGCGCTTCTGTCGGCATTCGAATAGCACCGAGCTTCAGCAATTCGCGCAACCCAAGCCATAATCGACCCGGCGAGCGGTAGACATATTCGGTTTGTTGGAATTGGCGGCTTAACCAATCGGCTTTTGGGTTTTCTTCCCATTTAGGGGCATGCACATAAAGTACGGGTGCTGATCGTTGGTCTTTTAGCCCTGCTTGATAACTCCCTTCCGCATTGCGCGTATGGCGGTGCAAGCGGCCCGCTCGCTGGATCAAATCGTCAATAGGACAAATATCTGAAATCATTACATCGGCATCGGCATCTAGGCTTTCTTGAAAAACCTGCGTTGCAATAAGTACTTTTCCTCTGCGCTGATCGCCTGAACACGTCTTGCCAAACGTATCGAGCACTCGGTTTTCAATGCGCTTGCGATCAGCCAAAACAAAGCGACTGTGGAACAACAAACAATCATCCGGATCGCCAAGCGCATTTTTCACCAAGGTGTAGGCTGCAAGTGCATCATTGACCGTGTTACGTATCCACACCACGCACTTCCCTTTTTCTACGGCTTTCAAAACCGTTTCAAGACAGGCCTGTTCACTGTGGATAACCGAAACTTCGACCTCACGGCTGACATCAGCGCGACTGGCCAACGGCGTTTCTTTTAAGGGTTGTGCCGGATCGACGGTAATGTGTGTCGCTAAAGGAAACGCGGTTTCTTGAAGAGTGACAGAAGGGATTGCGGCAGCATTAAGCCAAATATTAGATAAACGCTGACGCTGCTTTTGCGACAAGGTGGCGGTAAGTAAAATCACAGAACCGCCTTGATGTAGGTGTAATTTCAACAAGTGTTCAAGCAACTCGAACATGTATTCATCGGCTGCATGCACTTCATCAAAAATAAGTACTTTACGGTTTAAACCCAGCAACCTTAACGATTGATGTCGGCGTGGAAGCACGGCTAACAAGGCTTGATCTAACGTGCCTACACCCACCGGAGCTAGCAATGCTTTTTTACGAGAATCCCCCAGCCATTCGTTACACTGTGCGGTGGCTGTGGTATCTGATTTGGCATATCGCCTATCTTGTGGGCCGGAGTCTAACTTGGCTTGCCGAAAACGATCATTCATCTCTCTCGCACCATGAGCCAGCACAATACTTGGCTGGAATTCTCCCTTTCCGATCAGCATTTTTTGATAGTGATCTGCTATGCGAGCAAACATGGCATTCGATGTCGCCATGGTCGGCAAACCGAAATAAAATCCTTCCGCTGCTCCCGCAGCCATTAAACGATGCGTCAATGTCAACGCAGCCTCTGTTTTCCCAGCTCCGGTGACATCTTCAAGGATAAATAATTGAGGCGAATCGTTTACTTCAACCTTTTCAGCCCACGCTTGCAGTGGAGTGGGTTCGAAACCAAAGTGATGTTTTACTGACACAAAAGAAGCGACTAAGGGGACCTGGCCTAGATCAGCAGCTTGAAGTGCTTTTTTCGCTTGAACTTGTGCAGTCAGCCAATAGTCCCTTAACGTTTGGTGCTGGCTTTGATAGGGGAAAAAATCCTGATTCGACCCTATCCAGTCAGACAACACCGCCAAACCCGCAAATTGCCAGCTCACTTGCTCTAATCGACTTCGCCAGTTTTTGTCACAAAATTTCGCCAACGGAAAGACGGGCTTTACCAGTTCATAGACATCGTTTAGGAATTGTCTAGCAGCCTCTAAATTGCGCGACTCGGTATAGGGTTTTATTCCCTTTACATCTTTCGTGTCAATTGGCTGACCGTGATGGCCAAGCACGCAGTGCATTAACACCATCACTGATTTTTTGAATGCCCTTACTTCTTTGACTGAACACCCGTGTTGAATGGCTAGCTGCTCATAAAATTGGGGCTCGATGTCTTGCCAAAAAAACAATCCCATTCTGTCATGGCGATATTTTGCGCCATCGTATACCCGGCTACTAGGTGTAATAAGTTCACTGCTATGTGATCGGTATAGCCCTTGAAACGCAGAGGAGAACTTGCCTAAATCATGCAGAGCCAACATGAAAACAAACATGCTGTTTAGCTGCATTGGTGATACTTCTAAAAATTCGCTCAAATCCTTAGTGATCGGTTTATGCGGTTCAAGTAAGAGCTTGCCGACAGCTGCCACATCTAAGCTGTGATATGGAAGAAGGTGATAGCTTGAGTGAGCTTCAGTTCGCTGGCTCGCTTTCCCCCAATAAGAAAAATACTCTTGAAATAAGCTCATCTTCATGAAAACACACAAGTAATTTCCACAAATATATCAAACTTAGTGCATGCTTGGTATGAGTTATTATGAAAGAAGAGAAGTGGGTTTAAACTGCGCAAAGATCAAGCAAGCTACGCGCTATGGAAATGATTCTGACAAAGAATCAAAAGCAAATACTTGAAAGCCGGTACGATACGACGCGTGACAATATAAAAGCTATACTGCTTGCTCCGTAAAGTTGGAGTGTATTTCCCGTTCTGCTTCTCTGAAACGACGATTTGTTGCCTTGCATGGCACGCAGTAAAACGAATAGCACCAAAACAACTGAAGTCGCACCGACCTGTTAACTGCATAGCGAGATTCACGCTTGTACGTACAAGTCCGCCGCGTTAAATCCAGGGCTGTGCCCTGCGACCCCTCACTCAGAAAATGCAGATAGTGGTGACGCGGTAACAACATCATATCGGGTCTAAGATGCTTTTAGACATACCCGGGCCACAACCGTTCGACCTGACACGAGTAGAGACAAAAGTTCATCTCGAACTCCAAATTGAAGGACTCGAATAACCTGAGATTTAGTCAAAAAGGTGCGCCTATACTGACTAACATTCAGTTCTTAGTTGATTAGGCAGCCGCCATACTGCCTGGGGTCATTTCGCAAAACGGGAGGAACGCGATGAGAGTGCAAGTTAAGACCGATAAAGGCGGCGAACCTTTCATCGACATACCCGATGAGTGGCTCAAAGAACTGGGCTGGCAAGAAGGTGATGAACTGCAATGGTTCAAAAACGATGACGGTTCATTGTCACTGGCCAAGCTGACCTAACACACTTTTAGCATCAAAGTGTCAGTTCACAGCTTCCTGATATGCACTGGGGTCTCGTTGACACTGTCTACTTATCTGCCCACACCACCACTCTGACGAAGAGAAAATAAATACTGTATAAAAATACAGTTAACGTGATCTAGATCGCTAGACTTCCGACCTTTGCCTCGATAATAATAACCGAGTCGCAAAAATAATAATAAACCGATAGGAGTGAATATGTTTATTCACAGGTATTTTATTATGGTCTGACGACACCGTACGGCTCCCGTCAGGCCTGATTAAGGGAGAAACCGTATGGAAAAATACGGCACAGAATTACGAGTGTTTATTGAACAGTCAAAGAAACACTACGCAGCAACCGCAGGCCACAACACAAAACCAACATTGTTGGCCCGCCTCAATAAAATTAACCAACTTATCGGGCACTGGCACATCGAGAGTACCAGTCGTGCGATGCTGGAAGAGTTCTTCCAGTCACTTCTGGAAAATTTAAAACTCAAAACGGTTATCGACTACCGGACCCTTGTCATTAACGTCTTTGAACGGGCTGTCGATGAAGGTGTGATTGACATTAACTTTGCCAGGAAGGTAAAGCTCTCTCGTCCAAAATCCGACAAACCTGATCCCTTCACGCTTGCTGAGATAAAGCAGGTAACCAGTACGCCCAAGGTCTGTCCGATGATGCGTCTGATTTTCATCGTCGGGATCTCGACGGGCCTCAGGGTGGGTGAGTTGCTTGGGCTGGCGTGGGAGCAGGTGGATTTTAAAAACCGCAGGATGACGGTCTATATCTCGCGTTTCCGACGCGGGTACAAGTACACCAAAAACGATGGCAGTGAGCGTGTGATTGCACTGAATGACACGGCGATGAAGGCAATGCAGAAGCTCTTCACTCTTACTGGCAACGCCCCTGCCGTACCGGTCCTGCTTTATACCGATAACGGTCAGCACCCTATCGAAAAACAATGTCGGTTTGTATTCCGACGCCCCGGCACAGACAAGCCTTACGCCGATGACCGTCAGCTCAGTAAGGCCTTCAAATGTTATCTGGCTGAATGTTGCGTGAAGTACCGCCCGCCAAAAACCTTGCGTCAGACGTTTACTTCGCAAAGCCTGCTGGCGGGTGTCAATAAAATCCACGTTGCACAAGACCTTGGCCATGCCACCACGGAAATGATTGACCGGCACTATTTCCAGTATATTCCGGCCGATGCACCTCACTATCAGCGCAGTTTTGATGCGCACATTGAGCAGGCAAAACCCAAAAAGCGTAAACCGTGGTATCACCACAAGCGTCCTATCGGTGTGTTATTAACGCGCCTTTGTATGCCACAACCTAACGTGGAGGACTGGTAATGAGAAAGCAAAATAGCAAAAAGCCAGTCCGAGTCAGAAAAGACCAAGTCCGGGAAGACAAACCTCTACCTGCGGCGGCGCTCAATGTACTCGCCGAAAAAGTCGCGAATGTCTATCGCCGCCATCCACAGATCGCCGCCAAGAAGCGACTTGCCAAGTTATTTAGCGGGCCGAGAACTGGCGCCTCATTGGAATGGATTAATGCCCGCTTTCACAGCAAAAAGCTCACTGAACGGATGAGTATCCGGCTGACACTGAAAGACCGGCTGACGCTAAAAGTCGCATCAATACTGTCTGGCGAATCAGAGAGTGACATTGTGATAAAGCGCGCATTTGGCCGCTCTCTGAATGTCGAAAAGCTGGCGAGATATCGCCGTCAGGACATTGATTACCGCGCGGTCCAACGAACCTTGTCGCGATATGGCAACAACTTCAATCAACTCGTGCGGGCAGTCAACAGACAAAATCCAGGCTTAACACAAGAGGGGTTGCTGTACTCCCTTCTGACATTTGAAGCTGCGCTGCGTGCACTTACCCTTGAGCTGGCCGAAACCTATGGTGATAAAAGCGCCGATGACACATCGGCAACACTATCTCCTGATGACATTCTGGCGCAGATGGACGTTACCTTCGGAGGCGCCGATGACCATTAATATCCTTATGGGAGACAGCGGAAAAAGCCACCGCGGACCGGATTTTTCGCGGCGCCTTCTGGAATACCTGGAGGGTGACAATCCGCGTTTGTCAAAAATGCAAGTGAAAGCGCTGATCAAAGAGCGGGGCCTGAGGGATCGCAAAGCCTTGCTCAGCGAGGATGACATCGAGTCAGATGGCGCCGGTGTAGTGCGCCGCAAACGCGCAATGCCGCCATTGATATTGAACCCTCACATGCGTGAGCTGGTAAGGAGTGCTATCAACACCTCCCCACATCGACATAAATATATCACCGGAGCGCTGTGCTGGAGCATCGAGGAAAACCCGATACTTACTGAAAATCCGCACCTCGCCAGTGAGCTGATGGCGCGGTTTGAAGCATACGTGTTCGCGGGCATGAGTCTTGAAGACCAGTTGATCTATTGGGTGCAACATACCGACAAAGGCCGACTGGAGTACAACTATGTTATTCCTCAGATTTGCCCGTCGAGCGGCCATCACTGGAATCCGCTGCATCCCGGCAAAGAGTATGAATTCAACCTCATCCGAGACCACTTTAACCTCGAGTTTGGCCTCAACAGCCCAGACGACCAAAGATATCTGAAAGAAGGGCGTAAACGGGCCTTTGTCCCACAAAAGTCCAAATTCTTCCTTCCTGTGCCTCCCTTCAAGGGTAAGCCTGAAGCGCGCAGTAAGGCCATTGATTATCTGTACGCGAAGATCCAGTCCTTTGACATTACGTGTTTTGAGGATGTCTACCGAACAATGGGCTCAGACGCATTTACGAAGAACACTGGACTTCGTCTTGCGCCTGGCCAGCGATGGTCCCTGGGGTCGAGCCGTCATGGTGCATACGTCACTTTGCTGAACGCAGATAACAAACCGATAAGACTCAAAGGGTTTGCATTCAGTCGTCGCTTTACCTCGGACACACTGTTTACCAGCCGAGTGCAGGACGCCAGGTATGATAAAGAGACGACCATGCGGGTACTGCGCGAGATGCAATGGGAAATACGGAATATGCTGATGCAACGCGCCTACACGCAGCGCCAGCGTTGTTACCCGAATGAAAAACACAACAAGCCAACGTTTCGCTATCGCAAACCACCTCCCGAAGCAGAGGTTAGCCCCGCATCGATTTCCCACATGCTCAGTCAGATGCTGTCAGTGACGATAGATACGCCAATCGTCATACCAAAATTCTCCGACAACATGACACACGCTGAATTCGAACAGGCATTCCTCACTCTTCTCGAAGTGCTGGCCGCCTTGCAACGTCGGGCAATAGACAAGGACGTCAAGGCGTACCTGGAGCGACTCGAGGCCATCAATTTTCATTTCAACAAGGAGCAACCACATGCACACCATTCAGGCGGTTCACGCACAGCTACTTCGCTATCACAAACACATCAAGGCACTCGAAGCGCAGCTCGAGCAACAGGCGTTAAACCACCAGCAAGCGAACCAACACATGCAACGCCGTCTCGACAGCATCGAGCAGCAGATGAAGAAGCTGGAGACCGCATTGTCGACGCTATCCGGCATTGCAGAGACCGACTTAAACAATTTGGTCAACATCTTCAAAGAGACACTGACATCGTTCAACGAATTGCAGAATCCGCACACGCCGCATCTCTTCACATTGATGCAGGGCATGAACGAGAGGCTGGAAAGGCTCGAACAGCTTCAGAGTCCACACACCGGTCAGCCAGAAAATCCGGCGTGACGGGGCGCAAAGTCCCCGGCGATTAGTGCATGTCATCCTTCATCTGCTTGATATGTAAAATCAGGTGCTGGCGGCTTTGGGGATGGTGGAATTCCAGCAAGGCCTGTCCGTGCATGTTCGAAAGAACAAAACCTAACGGTGCCAGTCCCCGATGCATCGCCGTCAACGCTCGGGCGAATGTGTCAGGCTGTTGGGTATCCCCCTTCCCTGCCCACTGGTACCTTTGACTTGCCTCACGGCACGCGATAAGACACTTGAAGTTATCCAGAGAGCCAAACCAGCGGACTTGTGCTGCATGGGAAATGTTGTAGGATTCCAACTCCTCAACCGTCAGTCCCTCACCACTTATGATGGCATCCCAGATCGTGTAGATATCCTGAATGTCGTTCATCTCCAGTCCATTGACCTGAAAGCGGCGCAACGTGTCTTCGGATGTATCATGCCCCAGTGCAATCTGCTCAAAGACTTCAAGCAAATCACACAGCATCAACAGGTTAAGCGCTGGCATACGCACCTCCTGCTGACGACAGCGTCATGGTGTTGATTGCAGCCTGCATCTGGGCTAATGGCGTGCGTTTTCCATATCTTCCGTAGGTCAGCGACGGCACTGAATGACCCACAATATCGGCGACGACGGCCTCACTGATACCCGCTTGTTTGAGACAATCCACAAAGGTGTGTCGAAGCCCGTAGGCCGTGGGTCTCGCGCCTGCCTGAAAGCCCAGGGTGTCGAGTAGCTGACCAAATCGCACCAGAAAAGGTCTTGACCAGTCAACTTCCCCTTGAGGTACTTCGTGATAAAGGTGTGTCCGCTTTGCACTCTGCATCCAGTCAACAAAACCTTGCTCCAGCAAAGCAGTATGGAGAGGAATGTCGCGCACCGCATGGGGCGATTTCACGCGCATGTACATCCCAGCATCTGTCACCCGCACAAAGGCGATCCCCTCCTTTTCGACGATATCCTGAGGGCGCAACTGACACGCTTCGGCCGGACGCATCCCCATCAATACCACCAGCAATGACACCCATCGAAAGGCATCGCTTTCCGATGCCCAGACCTCACTGCCAAGAAGCAACGCAAGTTGGGGCGCCGTCCAACGTTCGCGGCTGTCACGCGCTAACTTTTCCGCCTTGAACTGTACTGAGAGTCCAGACGCAGGATTCACTTTGAGCAGCGCCCTCTCTGTACACCAACTGAGCCACTGCTTGACCGCCGCCACGTATTCTTTGTTGGTCTTGGCACTGCGCCCCTCACGGACGAGTTCACTGACATAGGCATGCAGATGTGACCGCGTAATGCTCGCCAGCACATTATTGTCACTGAAAGCCACAAAGTGGCCGATGCGCTGCGACAGTTGCGTCACTGTGAGCGTGCGCAGTCCTGCCTGAGATTTATCGTCGATAAAACGATCCAGCGCATCCTGCATTGAGCAGAGCCTGCTGTAGGTTGCATGCACCTGACCGCTTACTGGAGCGGTCACACGCACTAACCCCGATGCACAATAGTCTCGGCGAAGAGCATCCACCCGGCTGTCGAGTTCAATTTTAAAGGTTGGAAACTGAGTGTTGGAGCATTGCATAAGCAAGTCATGAACGACTTTGGCAATATCCAAATTGCGGGTAATGGCAAGCGACCGATCTTTGGTCAACAGGCTGATTTTGATATGGCAGGGGTAACCGATCCCTGTCAAATCCCGAGGCATGGCTTTACGGAAATGGAAGACGCCCGAAGGCATTTTTTGCAGGTACATATGTCTCACCTCTTTGTGTGGGTGCGACATTTCTTGGCAGGGATACAAAAAAAGCCTTTGAAATTCAAAGGCTTTTTAAGAAAGAATTTGGCGGAGAAATAGGGATTTGAACCCTAGGAGGGCTATAAACCCTCGCCGGTTTTCAAGACCGGTGCTTTAAACCACTCAGCCATCTCTCCGTTGTTGCCGCGAATATTAACGGCCAACACAGGGTGTGTAAACCCCTTTTCTACTACAAATAACTCAACCGCTCAAAAAGCCAGCAAAACCACGTCACTTCTCTCTATATGTGCCAAAAACCAACATCTTAAAGATAAAAAATTAACGAATTGATCAGAATGAAAATCTGTTCAGGCATCGATTTCATGACTCCGCTACAATAGCCACCTCGGGAACCCTTTAAGAGCATTCAGATGCATCATTACCTTCTTGTCGCTTTACTGTCACTTTTGACGCTTTCCACCTCGTTTGCCCAAGAAACGGATAAAACGATAAAAGGGGCGGCTTGCCTAGTCTCTGATGACCAAGGGCGCGTGTTGGTCACCCGAGATATTCTGAATAATCGCATTGCTATTCCAGGAGGCTATGTGGACAGTGACAACCCCGCTGATGCTGCCATTCGGGAAACCCTAGAAGAAACGGGAATAGAAGTCGAAGCCATTGGTGAAATCGCCAGAATGGGTAAAGCCGTATTGTTTGATTGCCGCGCGACCTCCCCCATTCCTGTACTCAACACAACAGCTGAAGCAGAAAAAGCCGCAGTGGCAGCTTGGCAGGCTGAACACTTCGCCCGCGAAGTTCGCTCGGTCTTCTTGATGAAGCCCAATCAAGAAATGCTAGACAATGCTCGCTTCCCGGAACAAGTCGAAATGTTCCCTGCTTTACTGAAAAGCGCCACGCACAGCCCTATTCAAGAGTTCGATGATTTTAGCGCCCTCGCCTCACCTTTTGATGTGTGGAATGCAGGCATCAACCAACGTTTTCAAAATGCCATTCACGCGTTACCCAAGCCAATCACCAAAACAATGGCCACGCTGCTCGATTACACTTCCGCACTTGGCAATGGCGTCTTGTTCTTTGTGTTGATCCCCATCGCGATGGCAACAGGCGGATTAAAGCGTGTCGCCGAAGTGTTACTGGTGACAATACTTGTCACCGTCGTGGTGTCATTCGGCAAACTGTTCTTTGGCGTCCCACGTCCGTTTTATGTCTTCCCTGAATTACAATTAGGCGCTGCATCCGGTTTCGCTTTTCCTAGTGGGCATACTGCCACTGCCTTTGCTGTATGGGGTTTGGTGTCCACATGGCTTAATCGAGCACGAAAAACAACACTCGTGATTTGGCTCGTACCCGCCGTTCTCGTTGCCTTAAGCCGTGTTTATCTTGGTGTGCACTATGTCACCGACGTTATCGCTGGGGCGGTTATTGGCGTATTGGTGGTACTTGTCGCGCAGCATCTTGCACTTCGTATACTCTCAGTTCGACTTTGGTTTGGGTTAGGCGCAATCATCATTCCTTTTGCTTTAACCCAAATTCAGCCAACGTTTCTTTATTGCGCTGCTTTTTCATTCACGTTTTCAGCAGTACTTTGTCTTGCCAGACACCAACAAGAGCGTCTCACTGCGCCGATGGGTATAAAAGGCTTTCTCCTGACGCTTGCGGGTATGTCAGCGTTGGCAGCAATCATTTTAGGGGTGGGTCAGATATCCAACTCCAGTATAGAAATATTGGCCTCATACACACTCAGTACTGCCTTGTTGGCGATTTGGCTAGGTTGGGCAGTGCCCAAATGGGGAGCGATACAAGGAAAGTGAGAGACGATTTAATTCAAATTCTCCGCCAATTAAGCACAAAAAAAAGAGCGCCTATGGGCGCTCTTTGATTAAAACGTGTTTACGTTAGTCTTTAGCAGCAGATGCTAGCTCTTTCTCAGCGTCATGATCAATTTCAACGTCGAAAACAGCGCCTGCGTTTGGATCGTTGAAGATAGACTCGTCAAGCTTGCCTTCGCTTTTCGCGACAATACAGCTCACGGTCGCATCACCGGTGACGTTCACCGCAGTACGAACCATATCGAGCAGACGGTCAACACCAAGGATCAAACCAATACCTTCCAGAGGTAGACCCACTTGGGCGAATACCATCGAAAGCATAATCAAGCCAACGCCCGGCACACCCGCCGTACCGATTGAGGCCAATACTGCCATCACGATCACAGTGAGGTAACCTGCAATACCAAGGTCAACGCCATAAATGTTCGCAATGAACACGGTTGCAACACCTTGCATGATCGCCGTGCCATCCATGTTAATGGTGGCGCCGAAAGGAACGGTAAATGACCCTACAGAGTTCTTCACACCTAAACGCTGAGTCACTGTACGCAGTGTCACAGGAATCGTGGCGTTAGAACTCGCGGTACTGAATGCGAACACTTGCATGCTGCGCACTTTCTTCATGAAGGTCATGATGTTCAGACCAGTGAATATTTTGAGGAAAGTCGGCAGAACAACAAAGAGGTGAATCATCAGTACGCCGATCAGCACAACAACATAACCAATCAATTCAGCGAAGAGTGCCAAACCTAGGCTTGCCATGGCTTTTGCGATCAAACAGAAAACTGCGTAAGGCGCGATTTCCATGATGACGGTAACCATCTTCATCATCACTTCGTTCAAAACTTCGATAAGTTCGACGACTTTTTTAGCCGGCTTACCGACCATCAAAATACAAACGCCCATCAATATAGCGAAGAAGATGATTTGAAGCATTTCACCTTCTGACAACGCACTGATTGGGTTATTTGGAATGATATCGATCAGGACTTGTGAAAGCGGTGGCGCATCTTTACCCGTAAAGGCAACGTCAGCAACCATGTTCATGCCAGAGCCGATACCACTGAGTGCAGACACACCAATCGCAAGTGCAATTGCGATGGCAGTTGTTAGCAGGTAGAGACCGAAGGACTTACTCCCCACACGGCCAAGCATTTTTATGTCGCCAATCCCGCACACACCACAAATCAAAGAGAAAAGGACGAGCGGAACTACCATCATTTTTAACGCGTTCACAAACATTTTGCCCACAACGTGGAACAAACCGTTTGTAATATAGGTATCGACGAACCCACCAGCAGGATTCAGCCCTAGAATATTAATTGCCAAACCAAGAATAATACCGGCGACCAAGCCGATAACAACCTTGGCAGTCAGGCTCATTTTGCCATCACCATTTGTTGTTGCATTTACCATATTGCCTCCATGACTATGTATAAATTCCAGTCATGAAACCCCTTTCTTTTGTCTTACTAATGGCAATAAGCGTTTGCTAACGAGCCGACCTTTGAATAATTAGTCACTATGGAGCGATATTCCATTCACTACATAACAAAGAGGCGAGATCAGCTTAAAAATTAACCAAATATAGAGACTAATGTCAGGACCTTTCATAACAGGCAATATATATATCCTGAATTGAAAAACGACGTTGTCTCAATATTGATTCATTCGACATATTTTGTTAATGAAAGGTTAAATCAGGTCTATGTATCCCATCAAAACTCAGCCCAAATATGAAACAACTAATGCCGCGATGGGACAAGATGATTACGGTTTATTGCGTTACAATGGCTCTCTTTTCCAAACTGCATAGTCGTCATGAGCCATTGTCCTAAGTGCGGAGACGCACTTTCTTGCACTGCTAACTCCGGCAGCTGCTGGTGTATGCAATACCCCAACATCGTTCCGGTTAGCAATACCGCTGATCTGTCTTGCCTTTGCGCTGCTTGTCTGGCGAAGAAAATAAACACCCAGCTCGGTGAGATATATCAAACCTACAGCACTAACGAACTCATTCGACTAGCCAAACCTTACGCAAATAGCCCTAATCTCATCGAAGAACTCGACTACACGATGGAAAACGGCTTTATGGTGTTTTCCGCTTGGTACCACTTAAAGCGCGGAACCTGCTGTGGCAATGGCTGTCGGCATTGTCCATTCGGCAAATCGTCCGAATCGCCTATCAACCATGAAGATCGTTATAACAACGTGGGCTAAGTCACTGACGGAAAGGATTTCTTCGACGACAATTCGCGTCCTTTTGCTTTATTCACTTTTCACTCAAAAAACGCCGAAATAATCATAATGAAGATAGTCGCTGTCACCGCCTGCCCGACAGGCATTGCCCACACTTACATGGCCGCCGCTGAGCTAAAAAAAGCCGCGCTGCAATCGAGTATTCATATCAATGTGGAGACTCAAGGCGCCATGGGCATTGAGAACCCACTCAGTATTCAAGATATTGCCCGCGCCGATGTCGTGCTGATCGCATCAGACATCGAGATTGAAGATCGCGCCCGATTTTCAGGAAGCAAAATCCACTGTGTGACGATTGAAGAAGTGCTGACTGACCCAATCTCTGTGTTGGAGCGCTGCAAACGTTTATGATCACCCGACGGATCACCTTCTTTATTGGTGAAGAAGGACTGCCAGCATGGAGGCTGAACCGCTTGAGAACCTTGGCGGGGCATTTTCGATCGGTCACTATTTTTGTCAACTTGTCGCAACGTAAATCCGCCAACGCCGAACAGCCAATGCACATCCTCAGCCTAAGTGCATTACCCAGTGATTTGTGCCAGCTACAAATTGAAGGTAACGATGCCGAACTTGCTTCCATGGTATTGACCGATTTTATTGACGAACATGCCTCGCTGATATCCGGCGGAAAGTCATCCGCGCCAATCACACCATCCGATCATCAGTCACTGCCCTTTGATTTTGTCACCCATCGGCTACGAGACACTGAACTCGACAAACATGGCCTACTGGCACAGTTTGCTTTGATGGTCGCCAAGCATGAGAACTGCAATCAAGAAACCTTATTTGATGCCTTGTATAAGCGGGAAAGTGTTTCTTCGACGAGCATGGGAAATGGCGTTGCTTTACCTCATATAATGACCCCCGAGGTGAAACACGCGCATTTGCTGATAGCGACTACGCACGCTCCCTTAAATTGGGCGTCTCAACGGGGGACTGTCTCTTGTGTGATTGGATTGATGCTGCCAACACCGCCCGTACGTGAATCTATAGTGGCCTTCTCTGGCTTTTCTCAGCAACTTCTTGAGGCAGATTTCTGCGCGTATCTGACCGAAAACAACAGCGCTGATATTCTTGAACTCTTGATCTTAAACGCCCTTAACGTTCCGTTTCGCTAGCCCATTGAATCACTAATTCGCCCCGCGATACTCTGACGGCGTCATGCCCGTTTTCGATTTAAAGACGCGATAGAAATAATTCACATCCTGAAAGCCGCAACGCGTAGCCACCTCGTTCAAGCGAAAATCGTAACGCTTAAGCATAAACTTAGCGCGATCAATCCTCACCCACGTAATGTAATCCGCCATACGCATATGCCCTTGTTGACGAAACAAACGTGATAGATGGTTTGGCGTCATGTTAAAGCGCTGCGCAATGGATTCTCGGGTGACCTGACGGTGAAAGTTTTCCTGAATGTAGATACAAATACCTTGATAGAGATCTTCCACGCGGTTGCGTGTTCCCGCCACGGGCGAGGCCAACATTAACTGACAATAACTCAACAAAGCATGCAGCAAGTGTTCATCCATCGGCTTGCGAACAGGCTCTGTCGCCAGTGTATTTAACGCACTGAGGATATGATCGATGGCGTGTCCGGTACGGGTTTGAATACTGAATTTCTGCACATCATAAAAGCCGGGCTGATTTTTAGCTTTACTGACCAGGCTAAAACCGAGTTGTCGCTGACCAAACAGTAAGCTCAACACAGAGCAATCCGTGTCCCAATTTGGCTTGTTCCAGCTATTGGGTGGCACAAATAACGCATCACCCGCCAACAGTTTCACTTCCCCAATGGTCTTGTCTGGGTTTTCAAGTTGGTTGGGGTATTCCCCACTGATCACTAACTCTAAACGTGGGAAATTCACCTGATAGCTGAATGGCGGCGGAGTGACTTGATCACTCGCAAACCAAATTCGATTGAAGTGCTCACGCTCTGATAACAAATTTTCCAAAAGCAGATGAAAAACCTGGCTCATCTTTTCCCCTCGTTCCCACACCAATAACGCGGCGATTATGCTGCCTCACTGTCAGTGCCGCTAACCATTCCCTAAGTCACGACTCAATAGCGTGAACCAGCTCAACAAAAAACGCGTCACCACGTTAGATCAAGCGTTACTTATTTCTAGCAAAATCACTCATCGCAGGAATTTACTGACTAATGCGGACATTGAAAACTATCAATAACTTATTGTATTTACATATTTAATGTAAAAATAACTCACATAATCCACATCATCTCTTAATGAGAATAAGATCACAGCCTGCATTCTATGTTACAAATATCCAGCAAATGCCTTTTCTTTCCTCTATCTGACAAACAGTGATTCATCAGAAAATAGTCTCATCGGCTAACGCCATCATACGAACAATTCATTTAGGGGTGACTTCATGATTACTAAGCTAATCAATGAAAATTTGATTTGCCTGAACCTGAGTGCGACAACCAAAGACGCAGTGTTCATCGAGATGATCGAACTGCTTCATGCTCAAGGCAGAGTCAACGACAAGCAGCAATTTCTTGCCGATATCTATGCACGTGAAGAGTTGGGTAACACAGGATTTGAAGACGGCGTTGCGCTCCCTCACGCGAAAAGCGCTTCTGTTATCGAGCCAGCTGTTGCCATCGGCATCAGTCGTCAAGGCATTGAATACGGTGCAGAAGACGGTCAGCCATCCAAACTCTTTTTCATGATTGCATCACCTGATGGCGGCGCAAATCACCACATTGAAGTGCTGGCGGAACTTTCTTCGAAACTGATTGAAGACGGTTTTATCGATCAGTTCATGCAAACAGAAAGCTCACAACAAGCACTGGCCTTGCTGCTAGAGAAAAAAGCCCAAGAAGACTCACCAGAAGCGAACAAAGGCCTGTTAATTGGCGTGACAGGCTGCCCTGCTGGCGTCGCACACACCTACCTTGCGGCGGAAGCGCTGGAAAAAGGCGCGGCGGCACTTGGCTTTGAAATGAAAGTAGAAACCAACGGTTCGATTGGCGTAAAAAACAGCCCTACCGATGAAGAGATTGCCCGCGCCGAAGCGATTATTGTCAGCTGTGACAAGCAAGTCGACATGGCACGCTTTGCGGGTAAACGTCTGATCAAGACGGGTGTAAAAGCCCCAATTAAAGACGCCAAGGGCTTGATCAACCAAGCACTAGAAGCGCCAAAATATGTCGCATCTGCTGACGATACCAGTGCGAACTCAGGCGAGAGCAAAGCCTCTCAAGCCCGTTCTGATTTGTACCGCTACCTGATGAATGGCGTGTCTCACATGATCCCGTTCGTGGTGACAGGTGGTCTGTTGATTGCTCTGGCACTGGCTATTGGCGGACAACCGACCGAAGCAGGCATGGCGATACCCGCGGGCAGCCTTTGGAACAAAGTGCTCGATGTCGGTGTGGTTGCCTTCACCTTGATGATCCCTATCTTGTCCGGTTACATCGCGTATGCCATTGCTGACCGCCCTGGTTTGGCGCCAGGCTTGATTGGTGGTTGGATTGCGAACAACGGCTCATTCTACGGTGCAGAAGCCGGTACTGGCTTTATTGGTGCAATCGTTGCGGGTTTGTTGGTGGGTTACTTCGTGAAATGGATTGCCACACGCAACTATCACAAGTTCGTTCAACCTCTCGTACCGATTATGATTGCCCCTATTGCAGGTAGCTTGTTTATTGCGAGTTTGTTCATCTTCGTTATCGGCGCGCCTATTGCGGGTCTAATGGAAGGCTTGAACACCATGCTGACTAACATGAGTTCAGGCAACGTGATCCTACTTGGTATCGTTCTTGGTGGCATGGCAGGCTTTGATATGGGTGGCCCATTCAACAAAGTGGCCTTCCTGTTCTCTGTTGGCATGATTGCCAGCGGTCAAACACAATTTATGGGTGCTATGGCTTGTGCTATCCCTGTTGCACCTCTCGGTATGGCGCTAGCCACTGTGATTGGTCGCAAGTTCAACATCTTTGAAGACTCTGAAATTGAAGCAGGTAAAGCGTCGGGCGCGATGGGTCTGGTGGGTATCTCTGAAGGTGCGATTCCATTCGCGGCGCAAGACCCAATGTCTGTTATCCCAGCGAACGTAGTCGGCTCAATGGTTGCTGCAGTGATGGCATTCTCCTTCGGCATTACCAACAGTGTTGCTCACGGTGGCCCAGTTGTTGCTCTGCTCGGTGCGATGAACAAACCCGTACTTGCCCTTGCCTGTATGGCCGCAGGTGCCATTGTGACTGCTCTGGTTGCCGTTTCACTGAAGAAGATGCGTCAAGCAAAAGCACAGAAAGACGGTGTGACGGTTGCTGCTGCATAATCAAAGAATCTCTCGCTCCCTCTTATTCAGGGAGCGATTTTTTTGCGCTGACGCATCAATCCCCGTTTCACTTCTGGTAAACTTTCCGCCAGTTGAATGAAGGCTCGAAGAAGAAAAATGACTGCATACTTTTATCCATTGAATAACGTGATCCAAGACTACGCTTGGGGTAGCTATACCTCGCTGAATACGCTTTTTGGCATTGCAAACCCAGACAACAAACCGCAAGCAGAAATCTGGATGGGCGCACATTCAAACGGCTGCGCCAAGATCACTGTCGATGGAAAAGAAACCCTGCTTTCTGATTTCATCAACAAAGACATGTCAGCCGTCATTGGTGCTGAAACTGCAGAAACATTTGGCGAACTGCCTTATTTGTTCAAGGTACTGTGCGCAGAAAAAGCACTCTCAGTGCAAGTTCACCCAAGCAAAGCACAAGCAGAAACGGGCTTTGCCAAAGAAGAAGCGGCCGGTATTCCTCTTTCTGCTGGCATTCGTAATTACAAAGATCCCAACCACAAGCCTGAACTGGTTTATGCGCTAACGTCATACACGGCGATGAATGGTTTTCGTGATTATGCGGAGATCTTAGCCTTCTTCCACAAACTGAATATTGATGAGCTTTCTATATTGGTTGCGGCACTGGATGCTAACCAAAATGAGCAAGGCTTAAGCGCATTCTTTGAAGCGCTGCTTTCGTTGGAAGGAGAGCAAAAAGACGCAGCGGTGACCAAGTTGCTCGCATTTGCTTCAGAGTACCAATCCGATGAATTGTTCGCGTTACTACTGACTTTGGCAGAACAATACCCAGGCGACATTGGCTTGTTCTCTCCGTTGATTCTGAACACCCTGACCTTAGCGCCAGGTGAAGCCATGTTCCTGCATGCTTGTACGCCACACGCATACATCAAAGGCACAGGGCTTGAGATCATGGCGAACTCAGACAATGTATTACGCGCAGGTTTAACCCCTAAACATATGGACGTGGCCGAGTTGATTTCTTGTACCCGCTGCGTGCCAATGCCGAAAGACACCATTCTTCTTGCGCCAGAAATCAGCGGCAAAGCACTGCTTTACCCTATTCCAGTGCCTGATTTTAACTTCGGCGTTTATCAAGACACCGAGAACGAAACACTCCAGACCACCAGCGCAGAAATTTTGTTCGCGATTGACGCCCCATTGACCGTTTCACACGCCAGTGGCGAGGCCGTAACGCTGCAAAAAGGTGAATCTGTGTTTATTCCTGCGTTCGTGGGTGATTACGCAGTGACATGCAGCGGCACATTTGCTCGCGCATTTAACTGAATAGCTCATCGTGATGAATATCGGTCTGCTTACTCCCTCTAAGCAGGCCAACCCAACACCTTAAGTGCTAAAGAAGCTCCGGTTTAGGCTGGGCTTCTTTATTTTTGGTCTCTCGTCATACCCGTTTCTCATTGGTGTCTCTCCCTTCGTCACCCAGTCATCACCCTGCCCTTGTGTCCTTTTTGTTTACGACAAGAAAAACGCCATCCCGGTTTGAGTTCATATTTACCTTATGCTTTGGGTGTTTAATTTAACACCCGTATTCCCTTTATTGAGAAAGTGTTGCGCGGAACATATACGCTAAGATGTTTCGCACTTTTACTATATTTAATGTATGAATTTGCCCCTACTCTTTGTCCAGAGTTCTGGCGTGTGGCCGTAAAACGCATACGTAGCCGAACAAACGACGTACTCGAGGGATATATTCAGGCCAATAAGAAAGCGCTTTCGTATTTGGCTGAATATTGAGTACACGGTTGCAAGACAAATGAGAACCCTCGGAGGGGCAATATGCTCAAAGGAAAAATCATCGTGTCAGGAATGACTTCGCTGGCAATTCTGTCTGGCTGCTTTTTAGAATCAAAAGTGCCTTACTTCCCAGACTGGCCACAAATAAACAGTGCGATTCCCAAAGATCCGGAAATTGAAAGCCGTGTCTCGGAAATTCTTGCGCAAATGACGCTAGAAGAAAAAGTCGGACAAATGATCCAGCCCGATCTTCGCAGCGTGACACCGCAAGAAGCCGCAGAATATAAGATCGGCTCGATTCTCAATGGTGGCGGCGCATGGCCTAATGGCAACAAATACGCCAGTGCACAAGATTGGGTAGACGAGGCCGACAAATACTATCTCGCTCTCGAAGATGCTTATGCCGATCGCGGTTTTCGCATTCCATTTATGTGGGCGACCGATGCTGTTCATGGTCACAACAATGTGTTCCGTGCAACAGTCTTTCCGCATAACATCGGCCTCGGTGCGGCAAACAATCCGAAACTGATCAAACAGATTGGTAGTGCGACTGCCCTTGAAGTTGCCGCCACTGGCCTTGATTGGACATTCGCCCCGACCGTTGCCGCACCCCGCGACTACCGCTGGGGACGTGTGTATGAAGGCTACTCTGAAGATCCAGAAATCATCTATCAGTACGCTGGCAAAATGGTGGAAGGCTTACAAGGTGGCGCAAGTGGCCTGAAAAGCGAAAGCCATGTCATTTCTAACGTGAAGCACTGGCTTGGCGATGGCGGCACCAGCCTAGGCGTTGACCGCGGTAAGAATCAGTACACCGAAGAATACCTGCGAAATATTCACGCAACGGGTTACTTTTCTGGCCTCGATGCGGGCGCACAAGTCGTCATGACCTCATTCAACTCGTGGAACGATGATGCCAACTACGACGTGATGGGCACAGATAACTACAACAAGAAGCTTCATGGCAGTAAGTACATTGTTAATGACGTACTGAAAGACAAAATGGGCTTTGATGGCTTAGTGGTCACAGACTGGAACGGTCACAGCGAGATCAATGGCTGTACTGCTGGCAACTGCCCACAAGCCGTGTTGGCAGGCAATGACATCTTTATGGTCACCGCGCGCAAAGACTGGCAAGCGTTCTATAACAATGTCATTGCACAAGTTAACGATGGCACCATCCCTATGTCTCGTATCGACGATGCGGTCACCCGTATTCTTCGCGTCAAAATGCGTGCAAACTTATGGGATAAACCTCAGCCATCGCTGCGACGCCTTGCGGGCAAACAAGACGTTCTTGGCTCTGATGCTCATCGCGAATTAGCACGAGATGCCGTTAGCCAATCCTTGGTACTACTGAAAAACAACGACAAGGTACTTCCTCTGTCTAGCGACCAACCTTATCTCGTGGTTGGTAGCGCCGCACACAATATTCAGAAGCAAACAGGTGGCTGGTCACTCACGTGGCAAGGCACAGAAAACACCCTTGAAGATGACTTCCCCGGTGCAACGACCATGCTAATGGCGATGCAACAACACGTGGGTGAGGAAAACGTGTATACCGACGCGAATGCCGCGCCTGAAAACGCGATTGCCGTGGTCGTCATGGGTGAAGACCCGTATGCCGAAATGTTTGGTGACATCAATCCCACCAAAACACTCGAATACGCCACCTTGAAATCGTCTTATGGCGCTGATCTTCGTTTGATCAAATCGTTAAAAGAAAAAGGCTTCAAAGTGGTTTCCGTATTCTATTCTGGCCGTCCATTGTATGTGAACGAAGAGATCAATCATTCTGATGCCTTCATCGCGGCATGGCTGCCGGGTACGGAAGCTGGCGGCATCACAGATGTGTTGTTTGGCGAAGGAAAATCAGATTTTCGCGGTCGTCTTTCGTTCTCTTGGCCGGGCACAAAGTGCGCCACAACAATCAACCGTAAAGCCCCTAACCTGATGGACTATGAAACACCAGACATGGAGCAAGACATTGAAGGCGAACATGCGCCCTTGTTTGCTTACGGTTATGGCCTGTCCTACAACAAGAAAAAAAGCAGCAAGCTCAAGACTGATCTCGACAACTTGCCGCTCGACCCGCGTGAATATGGCTGCGGCCTTGATGCACCAGACGACGGTATGGCAACCACTAACCTCGAAATTTACGGTCGTTCCGCGTCCGATGAATTTGTGCCGCGCATTGCCGGTTCATCTAACGGTTGGGTGGGTGTCACTATCTCCAACGGCACACCCACCAGCATTGGTTCGATCACTACAACACCGATTGATCACCTGCATCAACAAGATGCGATCAATGTGAAATTCACCGGCGAAGCACCTGCACAGGTGTATATGCAAACACCGCAGCAACAGGTTGTCGATAAGCAAGGCTACCTCAATGCTGATGCGACCTTGCAGTTTGATATCGACATGAAATCACAAGCGCCACAAAGCATGGTGCTCGCGACGCATTGTGAATGGCCATGTTTAGGGCAAGTGGCAATCAACAAAGTGCTTCCTGCGCCAACAGCGCAAGATGAAACCCAGTGGACCACAATCAAAATTCCGCTTCAGTGTTTCGCCGACGAAGGCATGGCATTCTCTATTCTGAATACGTCATTCCTGATCTACGCCGATGAAGCCGTGGAATTTAACCTCGGTGAGATCCGCTATGTGCCGCACAGTGTGGACCCTGCCGACGATGCCATCAGTTGCGATGCACTTAAAGCGCCGACACTGCCACCATTGTTAGGTGACACCGTCGATGTGTGGGAGATCTGGGAGCCAAACCTTGTCACATGGCAAGCCAGAACAGATACATGGGCAAACATTGAAGATCACCTTGTTCTCACGGGGAATGACCCGTCTGATGACACCCATGAATTCACTGTGACTTATGACGCTGCCAGCCCAGAGTTTTTCAAAGGCGTAGCCTTAGTGCAGGGGAAAACGCAGAACTTGATTAACTTCACGTCTGGCAACCTGACCTTCGAGATCTATATCGAAAGCTATGGTTCACCTGCGAGTCCCGGTGAAACGCAAAGTGAAAACGTGGTCGTGAAGATGGAATCCCCTACGGGTTCGGGTAACGATTACCCCATTGGCAACCTAGCAACAGGCCAATGGCATCAAGTCTCTGTGCCAGTGTCGGAACTCAATACGGGCGCGTTAGACATCACCAAAGTGAACAAACCCTTCGCCACACTCGCGGAATGGGATGCTTCCCAAGCGGGTGTTGTTTACCGAGTGAGAAATATCAAGCTGGAGATGTAATACCGACGCGATAACGCAACGGTTTATGTTTTACCAACACGCAAAGGCGGCCGATATCATGGTCGCCTTTTCTTTGTCTGGCAGATCTTAACTGTGCGGCGGTACAAGTTACCAGAGAGTGAACGCTGCTTTTGAGAGGATGAGAGCTGAGAAATCAACGGCATTCAGGTAACATTTCACGCATTGCTTTGAGCTCATTCGGCTGAATGCGACAGATCAAAACGTGGTACTCACGAAAACGAGGCTTTTGTTAAAGCATCGCTTTGCGAAGGACAGGATGCAGATAAAAAGGATGATACATGCCATTTGATACCATGACGTTTTGCTATCCGTGGCGTCCCTATCAACACCGCGTACTTAACGCGGTGCATGAACACCTCAGTGACAAACGTCTGCATATCGTCGCCGCTCCCGGTGCAGGAAAAACGACGCTCGGTCTCGAAGTCTTTCGCATCCTCAGAAAACCGACATTGGTGCTTTCACCAACACGCATCATTCGCGATCAGTGGATAGACAGGCTGAAAGATTTTTGCGCCACTGATGATGCGCAGTCCCTCGATTGGGTGAGTCGTTCGATTCACCATCCCAAAACCCTTACATCCATCACCTATCAAGCGCTACACGCCAAAGTTGCTGACGCGCTGGGAACGGATGCGTTAACTGGCGAAGAGAACGACGAAGCCGAGCGACTAGACAATGACAACGGATTGAAAGACGATGAGCTAAACAGCTTCATTCAACTGCTTGAGCAGCACAACATTGAAGTGCTTATCCTTGATGAAGCCCACCACTTAAGAAACGAATGGTGGCGAGCATTAGAAAAAGTCTGCGAGCATTTCCCCAACATCACATTGGTGTCACTCACCGCCACCCCGCCTTACGATTCGCAAGGCCATGAGTGGGCGAGATATGAGAAGCTTTGCGGCCCAATTGATGAAGAAATTTCCGTCCCCGAACTCGTCAAAGCGGGCACGTTATGCGCGCATCAAGATTACCTGTGGGCATGTAACGCCACGTCATCAGAACAGCAACAAGTTGAGGAATATGACCAGCGCGTATCCACACTCTGCCATACCTTGATGGCGAGTGAGGCTTTTGAAAGCGCGGTTTTATCTCACCCTTGGTTACACCAAGACGACATTGAACAAGCGTTGATCAAAGAGCCCGAAATCGCCATTGCGATCCTCAGCTTTATGAAAGCAAAGCAACGTCCTGATAATCAAAAACTCATGCAGTTGCTCGACCTCAGGCATGACGACATTCCCGAGCTAGGGAGACATCGTTGGCAAGTGTTGATTGCGGCGCTGCTGTTTTCAAAAACCTACCCGCACGAAAACGAACACCTGCTGTTTGTTGAGCAATTAAAGAAACAACTGAATACCTCTGAGTTGCTCAACAAACGTGAACTTTCGTTAGAGCGTTCAAGAAGAATTGAACGATCTCTGTCATTAAGCGCCTCAAAAATTGAAGGTTGCTGCGAGATCCACCAGCTCGAGCTCAAACAACGCGGCAATGACCTTCGCCAAGTGATTTTAACGGATTACATCCGAGACGAAGCCCTTGCATCAGGAATGGACACTGGCGAAGTGAACCTCGGGGCATGGCCAATATTCAAAGCCATCACCACGTCATCTCCCGTATCTGGTCAAATTGCATTATTAACAGGCCGTTTAAGTATTATTCCAACGGCCTTGCTACCCGCTTTGCTCACCCATATCAGTAGCAACAACGTCAAAACTGAACCAATGGGAAGCCAACAGCAATACCAAAAAGTCTCTGCGCCACTCAATCAATTAACGGGGGCTTTTACTGCCTTGTTGATGAACGGTGACATCAACGTGCTGATTGGCACGCGATCACTGCTTGGTGAAGGCTGGGATGCCCCCGCCATAAATTCACTGATCCTCGCAAGCTCAGTGGGCTCATTCATGCTCACCAACCAAATGCGTGGACGCGCCATTCGCATTGACCCCGCCAACAAAGACAAAATTAGCGCTATATGGCATTTGGCTGCCATCAATGCCAAATCTTTTGCTGGCTGGTCCGATTTTTACAGCCTCAAACAACGCTTTGAAACCTTTGTCGGACTCTCCGAAAAAACGCTGACCATTGAAAGCGGTTTTGACCGCATGAAAGCAACAGCCATTGATTCGCCTATGAATGTCGAAATGGCTTCGCCGATTACCGCCAATAACCGCCAAATGACGCGTCGTTTTCACAAAATAAGGATTGTTGCGACGCGCTGGCATCAGGCGCTTTCTTTGGAAGAAACCGCCCGAGTGGTTCCATCAGTCAAAACCAACAAGCTGCCTGCCATTCGTGGCTATCTACTCAAGCGCTCTTTCGGCTATTTGGCGATTCAACTCGCTGGCGCAATCACTAGCGGCGTACTGGCTGCGATGAGCACCTTGAAACATTCCCCCTCAACCATACTGCCGGTTTTGGCCTTGGTTATCGCTGGTACTTTGATTTATAAGCTGCCGAAAACAATTTTTACGCTTAAAGTCGTACTCCGTTACCTGCCTGTTGACGGTGCGTTGAAACAAATTGGCGTTGCGTTGGCCGAAGCACTTTGTCAGGCTGGCTTTGTCGAAACATCGATTCGGCAAATGAAAGTCAACGTCATAAAAACCCATGAAGGCGCTTTCTTCTTGTCGCTGTCAGGTTGCACCTTCTATGAATCTTCCCTGTTTGCAGACTGCCTACACGAAATTCTCGCACCGATTGGTAACCCAAGATATTTGGTGATTCGAGAAGGGAAATTCCTCGGAATGACGCGAGATGATTATCATGCGGTTCCGCTTAGGTTTGGTGCCAAGAAAGACACCGCGATGATTTTCTACAAATCTTGGTGCAAGAACGTCAGCCTGTCAGAACTGATATATACCCGCACACCGGATGGCAGAAAAAGGCTACTCAAAGGAAAAATGAAAGCCTTCTCCTCGAACTTCAGCGATGAAGTTAAACGCCAAGACCGCTGGAGCTGACCACCATTCGTAAAGGAGCGCGGTGACTCATAGGGTCCGGTCGCCTCCTGCCCCCACCGATTTGCTTCATGTCTCGTCTATCATTTGAGAACGAATGCGTTGCCACAAATGATAGAGTCAAATCTCTCTGTTTGACTGTTCTCGTTCTCCCCCATGAACTCGGCGCTTCGCCTGTGGTTGCGCGTAGATCCAAAGAAGGAATGCAACATGAACCCAAAACTACAAAACGCGACGAATTTGTACATGGAAGGCATTCGTGATGGCAATGCTCGCCAAGCCGTCACTCAATACACCGGCGACCGTTACATTCAGCACAGCACGGGTGTCAAAAATGGCATTGAAGGTTTCGTTGAATTTTTTGAATCTTTCCTTCTACGTTGCCCTGTCAGAGACATTCGTGTTATCCGCTCTGTCGTCGACGGACAATATGTTTTTGCTCAGGTGTTCCAAGACATCAATAACGGTGAAGCAAAATGGGTGACAACGGATCTGTTCGATACCGACAGCAACGATAAAATCATCGAGCATTGGGATGTCATCTCCGCCTATGAAGGTAACGAATCCGACGATGTTAATCAGCTCAATGGTCACATTGGTATTGAAGATGAAGACGCCACAGAAGCTAACAAAGCGCGTGTTCGCGAATTCATGTGCGACGTCATGGTATTGGGACAAGCTGACAAACTGCACGCCTTCGTCGACACCGCTTCTTTAGTGACTCACCAGGGCTCAGATGTTGCATCACTTGAACAGTGCATTGGCAGTTACGATCAAGTCTTTAAACTGATCGGGCAAGGCAACGTTGTGGTGACCTACAGCCGAGTCATGAAAGGCGGTATCGAAACCGCGCGTTTCGACATGTTCCGATTGGAAAGCGGAAAAATTGTCGAGCTGTGGATCAATGAAGAAATCGTACCGCCAAAACATGAATGGACCAATGGCGGTAAGTTCTAATAGCAAAAAAGGAATTGTCTCTATACATGGAAAACAGCCTAAGCATTCGTTCATACACCCGCCAGCGGCAAAGTCACGCGCATGACTATCACCAGTTGGTCTTGCCAATACAAGGCACGATTCATATCGAACTGACCGATTACAACGGTGGCGTCGGGGTGGGCGAATGCGTGGTGATCGAATCTGGCGTGCAACATCACTTTACAGCTGACGAAGCAGCGCGTTTTATCATTGCTGATCTTTCATCGCTACCAGACAATCTTCATACATCTAACCTCGCGGTATTTTCCATCACGCCACCGCTCCTTAGTTTTCTCTACTTTGTCGAAAAACAATTAGAGTTTCAGCTGGATGATAAGCTTGAAAAATCGCTAGTCGATGTCTTTATGTTGTTACTGCAACAGCAAAGCGGCAACCCACTTGTCGACCCGCGTATTCGCGCGGCGCAAACATGCATTATTGAACATCTAGAAACTAACCTGACCATTGAAAGTCTAGCGAAAGTCGCCTGCCTCAGCCCAACCCAATTTAAGAAGCGATTCAAAGAAGCCTTGGGCGTCAGTGCCTATCAATACATTACCGAGCAGAGAATGGAAAAAGCCAAGGCTTTGCTCATACACACCGACTTGCCTGTTCAATTAGTCGCTGAACGCGTTGGCTACACTGATGTCTCTGCGTTTAGCCGTCGCTTCTCCGCCAGTTTTGGCCTCTCTCCCAGAGATTTTTCTCGCTAATACATCACCACACACAATTTATCATCGACATACTGGATGAATAGAAAAGCGCCCTCTCGGCGTAGTAATGCGTCCTTTCTGCAAAGTCTTCTTCAGCTATTTCCGTTAGGATTATTGTCAGCTTAAAGGATTAGACAGGGCACGCAGCACGATGAAACGCACCTTCTTGAACATGGACTCCGCATTGCAAGCCAGCTTGGTCATCCTGTTGTCCTCCGTGCTTTGGGGAACAACGGGTACGGTAGCGAACTTCGCCCCACAAATTAGTTCACTGGCGATTGGCGCTTTCGCCACAGGTATTGGCGGCCTATTACTGGCCATCACTGCACGTAAATCGCTACGAAAAGATGGGCAGTTGCTGCTGCAACACCGCACGACATTGCTCATTGGAGCCATTGCACTTGCGGTATATCCGTTGGCGTTTTACTCCTCAATGCGTTTGGCGGGCGTCGCCGTCGGCACGGTGGTTTCTATTGCCTGCGCCCCTTTCATGGCCGTTATCATTGAGCGTCTTTTTGGCAAAGCTAGTGCGATTACGCCGCGTTGGTTACTTAGTGTTGTTCTGGGGACAATTGGAATTGTCATGCTTACCTTTGCAGAGTCATCACATGCGCAAACCGCAACGCAACAATCTGACAAGCTTTTTGGCGTCATGCTTGGGCTACTTGCCGCGCTGACCTACGCCATTTATGCATGGGTTGCAAAACGTTTAATTGAAAACGGCGTGCAGTCTGAATCGGCGATGGGGGGCATTTTCGGCTTGGGTGCCATGCTGCTACTCCCTACCCTGATGTTCACCGGCGAACATCTATTTTCAAGCCTCAGTAACACTCTCGTTGTTACCTATATGGCATTGATCCCGATGTTTTTGGGTTACTTGATTTTTGGTTTTGGGCTTAGACATGTGAACGCCAGCAAAGCGACACTACTCACTCTGTTTGAACCTGTGGTCGCGGCCTGTTTTGCGGTTTGGATTGTTGGCGAAATTATCCCTATGCAAGGTTGGGTTGGCATGGGGCTAATCATGGTATGCCTTGTGATACAGGCCAGTGAAAAAGGCTCGACGCACAGAGTCCAAGTAACCGACTAGGGCTGTAAACCTTTTCGCAACCAAGCACCTAGCACCTAGCACCTAGCACCTAGCAAGGCACGTTGGCAAAGAAGCTATGAGCTATGAGCTATGAGCTATGAAGCCAAATGCTGACGGATTTTTTGACTTAAAGAAATCATGGTATCAGCTTCACTTTCTGTCAGCCCCGTTGCACAAAGTGCCTGTTTCGCCACCTTCTTTCCCGCCCTAGCGAGTTTCTTGCCTTCGTCGGTTAACGCGACCGATTTTTGCCTTTCATTGCCCTCAACAAGCGTCTTCGTGACATAACCAACGCTCTGTAAGCGCTTAATAATAGGTGTGACGGTCGCCTTGGATAAACCAACAGATTGTGCAAGTCCGGTCACCGATACATCCTGTTCTTGCCACAATGACATCATCACAACAAACTGCGGATAAGTGAGTTTAAAGGGTTCAAGCAATGGCTTGTAAGCCTGAGTGATCATGCTGGACGTCGAATATAAGTTGAAGCAAATTTGATCGATATGCTTGGGTCCCATGGGCTAATCCTTGTCCTTTTTATCTTTATTATTTCGTCACTATGGCAAAACCGGCCACTATCATCAACCCAAACAATTTGTGCACTAACAGTTTGGCCACCTTCATTTTATGAATCAAGCAATAAGCCTTAGCCATATCTATCTGATATAGAAAATCTATTTTATGACATTGTTAAAACTCTCAGGATAGAGACTGCCAATCGTTGATTTTTTCTACAAGTCAGACCAACATATTAACGCAATTGTTCGCACGCAAACTATTAACTAACGAACTGTTTATTGAAAATAATTTGTCTGGTTATTCAGCAAGGAGAGATCAATGAATAAGTCTATTCTATGCGCCGCAGCGCTTGGACTCGTCGCGTCACCCACTATTGCTTCAACCAACCCAAACCTCGCCGTGGATAGCGTGGATGTGTTTGAATCAATATTTGGTATTACCGAAGGAAAACGCAGAAACCATACCAAAGGTTTTTGTTTTGAAGGGCGATTTGAACCTATCGCCACAAACATCACCCGTTACACCAACAGCCCATTGTTCCAAGCATCAACGAAAGTGATAGGTCGACTTTCGCACAAAGGCGGCAATATCGATGCGCCTGACGATGTACCTAGCGATTATGGTCTCGGACTGTCTATGCAAGACGTAAACGGTGGGATCACTCGAATGGCGGTAAACACGCTAGATTTCTTCCCTGTTTCAACACCTGAAGCCTTTCTGGAACTCAATCAAGCAACGCTCAAAGGCAAAGAGGCACTCGCCGCCGTCAAAGAGAAGTACCCAGAAATAAAAGCGTTCAAGGCGCACATGGCAAAAAGAGACAACACACTAAAGCCTTATGAAGACATGAGCTACAACAGTGTGAACAGCTTCTACTTGGTGAACGACCAAGGAGAAAAAGTCGCGTTCAGGTTTGCCTTTGTGCCGACCAGCAAACACGACATATCGGTAGAAACAGGAAGCGATTTCTACTTTGAGAATCTGCAAAAAAGCCTAGAAAGCGGAGAAGTGAGTTGGAACATGGTCGTCACGATTGCCAACCCACAAGACATGGTCGACGACGCGGCAAAGCGCTGGGAAGGTGAGCATGTTACGTTCAACGCGGCACGTTTGGTCATTGAATCTATTACCCCCGAAGGGAAATGCGAAGATATCACCTTTGACCCGACCATGCTCAGCGACGGTATCGAGCCGTCTAATGATCCCCTACTGCAAACGCGAAGCTCGTCTTATGCTGTTGGATTAGGTCGTAGACTCAGTGAGAAATCGCAATAGCGAGCATCTTATGTACACGGTCTCGCGTAGAGCAATCCTTATACAACTTAGACAAACTGCTAGGCAAAAAGAAGGCGAGACTCATGTCTCGCCTGCTTCGTGATTGATTCGCACACTACCGTGATTTTTTCCGCATAAAATCACGCAGCGGTTGGGTTCCGCGATAAACCAACAGCGACAATAAAATCAACGCACAGCCTGCAATTTTATGCGCAGGCATTGATTCGTGATACCACACCACGCTCAGGATCACCGTCCAAACAGGTTCAAGGATCATAATAATGGCCGCATTTGCAGCGCTTGCTCCCTTCTGGCCAAGCGTCTGCATTAAGTAACGCAAACTTGTTGCCACCAGCACACTCAGCGTAAACCAGCCCCACACTGTCGGAGGTATGGTGTCGGGCCATGTTTCGGTCAGCAACGAAGCGATGGTCGCAACCACACCCGTAGAGAACAGTTGCACACAAGTCAGCACCAAGGTCGGAATACGCTGTGCATAGCGGTTGTTCAAATTAAAGTGAACAGCGAGAAACAACGCCGCCAGCAAGAACCAAATCTGACTTGGCGAGAGCTGCCAGCCCACACCACCCAGTGAGAGCAACGCCAAACCCACCACGGCAATCGGCATCGAAAACCAGAATATCCTCGGCGGCGCTTGCTTATACAGCAACCACGCGACGGGCGGCACAATCAGCATGGAAAGGCTCATGATAAACGCGCCTTCCCCCAGCGAGGTGCTGACAGACATGGCGAAAATCCAGAACAAAATCGCACATGCCAGCACGCAGCCCACTCCTGCTGCTCGCGTCAAATCGCCCCTATCAACGACTTTCAGTTTGCCAAAGCAAAACGGCAGGATACACAAGGATGCCAAAATGAAGCGCAGGCCGATAAACCCAAACGGCGGCATACCCTGAATCGCCTCTTTCGAGAAAATCCATCCCCAGGCAGCCAACACAGTAGCAACAAGTAAAATCAAAGAAGCACGTCTTTCGACCAACATTAAACACCAACAAAAAAGGAACAGAAAAAGGCGTGGACATTATTCCACTGGATGGAGGGATTGAATATCTAAGATTTTGGAATTGATTTGATTCAACGTTAAGCGTCGGCTCCGTGCTAACAGTCTTTTCAAGCGAAGTCGACGGAGCCAAGGTTAAATGTCTTGAACACGAAAAGATGCCGCAATGCTTTTTCCTCCGACGATTCAGACTTCACTTAACAAGCTACTGAGAACAAGATCAATAGCTTAAAATACATACGCTGGTATCACATAATGTCGTACATCAGTTTTTAGGGGCAGCACTCCAGTCAATTTAGAATAGGTCTCGTAAACGCTTTTTTTAGGAAACTCCGCTGCAACAAAAAAATTGGCGAGGCGAAAAAAAATTGCGGACTCATTCCGAGCCCGCAATCTTTTATAACAACCTAAACCGAGTGCCTTTGTTTACCCTAACAGTAACTCAATTTCGTGTTGTGCACGCCGAGGTGATTAAGGTAATAAGCGAGATTACGGCACAATTTGCCCGCGAATTTCACCAGAAGGGTTGGCTGGCGTATGCACATTGACATAGTTACCCGCCGACACGAAATCCTCTTTCTGATTGTCATCAAGTGTCGTGCTGTCTGGTGTCATCCAAGCAGCCACGTTGTCAGCGCTTTGTTCTAGCCCAATAACAACGCCACCATTGGCACCCGCTTCGCCTTTGTGAATATGCGCAGCAACGGCATCATCCACGCCGGACGTCACGACTTTTAGATCCAGTGAGCCGCTTTTTGTGTTCAGTAAGGCATAACCATTACCCGAGGCAGAAGTGGTGACGGTTGGCACTTCCTGACTGCCACTCAATGGGAAGGTAAACAAAGAATAATCCGCCGAGAATACTTGCCCACGGATCTCCCCGCCTGTATTCGCAGGCGTGTGGAAATTAGCGTAATACCCGCCAGAAAGCATGTCTTCAAACGTGTCGCTGTCTACTGCAGTGTCCACAGGCGCTGTCCAAACGTTAGGATCTTCGCCATCCTGATCTAGCGCCACCAGCACACCGCCCGTTGTGCCGACACGGCCGCTGTGGATGTGCGCGGCGATCGCATCATCAATCCCCTGTGTATTGACTCGCATATTTAGCGCTTTCTCGACGCTGTCATATTTTAGGTACCCTTGCCCACTTGCATCTGTTGTGACAACAGGGACTTCCTGACTCCCATCAACCATAAATGAAAGGATCGTGGTGGTTTTCGGCACCACTTGCGCGCGCAGTTCTCCCGAAGGGTAGGCTTGTGTATGTACATTGACATACCAATCGCCATTGCGCAGCGCTTCCATGTCCGAATAACTTAGGTGGTTAACTTCAACAACAAGATACTTTTTATGCTTTGAATCCGTCTTTGACTCCCATGGTCTCCTTTTGGGCTCTTCGAAGGTGAACTCAACAGGCCCAGTTTGCCCAATGCCGCCTAAATGTATGTGTGAGAACAAATATCCATCAACATCATTAACGTAAAGCCTCGCTCTCAGTCTTTTGCGTTTTTCATCAAGCTCCACTTTCGCATTGGCTGTTTGCTCAGAGGCATTCAAAGGCACAGCCTGTTGACTACTCAACGTAACTTTGTAGGTTTTGGTCGCCTCAAATCCGCAAGCAGATAGAAGGAAAAGGGATAACACTACGATTAGTTTTTTCATCAATACTTCCTCAATGGTTCCATTTGATACGAGTTTTAGCCCGGTAAATCCGCGTTCCGCTAGAGACTAGATAAGCGCGTTGAAGAACCGCTCATTGAGGATATTAGTGCGGCTAAAGAGTGGCTTTAGGTATTAACCCGGCGTTGTTTCCTAAATCATTGAACTAATATCAATAGCCGCGATCAGATCATCAGGACCTCAAACAGGTAGATGATGATGGGCAAATCCAAGCACAAGATCAGCAACTGGAAAGAATACAACCAAGCCCTGAAAAATCGTGGCTCGGTCACCTTTTGGATTGATGCTGCTGCCATCAAATCTTGGCGCTGCAATAAACACCATGGGAAGCGTGGTCGGGGTTTCCAATTTAGTGATGCATCGATTGAGACGGCATTGATGATCAAAGGAGTTTTCAAGCTCCCTTTGCGAGCACTCGAAGGATTCATTAACTCGCTGTTTGTGCTCATGGATGTTCCACTGACGTCTCCTTCTTATAGCTGTATTAGCAAGCGAGCAAAGACCGTCGAAGTTCACTATCGTTCTCCAAGCCGTGGGCCTATCGCTCATGTCGTCATCGATGCCACTGGTCTAAAAGTGTATGGGGAAGGTGAATGGAAAATGCGTAAGCATGGTAAAGAAAAACGCCGAGTATGGCGTAAGTTGCACCTCGCTATTGATGCCGCTACGCACGAGACCATTGCTGCTGAAGTGAGCTTGGATAGTGTTGGTGATAATGAAGTCTTACCGACGTTGTTGAATCCGCTTCGTCGAAAGATTCAACAAGTGAGCGCTGACGGTGCTTATGATACTAAAGCGTGCCATCGTGTATTGAAAAATAAGGGGATAACACCCACCATTCCTCCGAGAAGTAACGCAGGTTTTTGGGAGGAAGGGCATCCTCGAAACATAGCTGTAAGCGCCTTAAAATCGGGTGATCTCGCCACGTGGAAACAAGAAAGTGGTTATCACAAACGGTCATTGTCAGAAACGGCGATGTACCGCTATAAGCAGTTACTCAGTCCAAAATTGACGTTAAGAGATTACAACGCACAAGTCGGAGAAGCGTTAGCGAACGTCAAGGCAATGAACAAAGTCATAAGACTCGGTATGCCTGTTAGAAAACCAACTGGTTAGGCCGTTAAAATCAAATAGGATCAATTCGTTAGCTTAACGATTTGATCAACAAGGCCTATTAACCCCTAAAACAGCCATACATCTTAAAAAAAAGATGCATCAATGTAATGGAATCCTAGATCCCTCCGGCTTCAACACAGATGAATGCACTAAGTAAGGGGAATAATTCCACAAATAAATCTATAAGATAAAACTCATATGGAACATCTCGTTCTTTCACCACTCAATTATTTTTCGGTTTTTGCTCCTCAATGCAGGCGACGCGATAGCGAACCTGCCATGGTCTTCTTTGATGTGTTCAATCCAGTGCTTAGACGAATCGAGCGTGGTATCACGTATCAATGCCTTATCGGCGTCATTGGGCGCGTTTTCGACGTGGCTTTACTATGTGTCCATCCACAAAATCGGGGCGACAATAGCCATGGGGTTGGATATCACTTACGGGGTCTGGGCGGAGATCATTCAGAGCATTCTTCATCCACACAACGCGGGGTTAAAGCTGCTGGTCTCTTCCATCATCATTACGCTCGGGGTAACTTTGACCATCAGCCGAGATAAAGACAAAAAGCCTGAACGACAAGCAATGTGGCTGAAAATTTAGAACATGAAATGATAAAGGGCCAGCATGTTCGCATGCTAGCCCTCTTTGAGTCACTCAATCACAGGGTGAATAAGACACTGACAATTAACTTTCAGCTGGCATCACGTACATTGCGCATATTTTATTGCCCGATGGATCAAGTAAGTAAGCCAAATACAGGCTCATTCTGCTATTTGCGCGAACACCCGGCGGTTCTTCACATGGAGTGCCACCATTCGCGATACCCGCTTCATGCCATGCCTTCGCCTGCTCAGGGCTACTCGCCTTAAAACCAATGGTCATACCGTTACCGTGTGACGCTGACTCGCCATTGATCGGTTTAGTAATCCCAAGCACCCCATCTTGGGTTAGATAGAAACAGCGACCTTTTTCATCAATCATCCCTTCTGAGTAACCCAACACTGCCAACGTTGCATCATAGAAAGCTTTTGATTTTTCCATGTCATTGGAACCAATCATTACATGACTAAACATCTCTCTTCCTTTCTGGTTATTGGTATGGTCATGACTGTGCAGGATAGGCGTTGTTTTGTCTAGATAAAGCAATCTAAAAACAAATTATGTAAAATAACTTAATAATCAAATTTTTATTTTTAAAACCAAAAAATGTCTTAAATAAAAAACAACCATCCGTCTCGACGCTATAATACACTATGAACATGACGAATAAGAAGGCAGTAAAATGGTCATGTATACAATTTATAGATCAAATGAAGAAATGAAACTGAAGTCTATATCCGAGAACCTAGGAATAGACCACAAAGAACTATTAAAAATAAACAAACAAATTGAAAGCAGAGACTTTGCATTTAGGTCAGAACCAATAAATATCCCATTTAGAACTGAAGAATCCAGCTTACTAAAAACACCCACAAGAAATGAACTACCATCATGGTATCTCATTGCCCAGGAGGAGATGGAGTCAATTATAAACGAATGGGAAGGTAGTGAGCATAACCCACGAATAATTGAGTACCACAAAACAACCACTCTTTCTGCCACTGATGATGAAACTCCGTGGTGTTCTAGTTTCGTTAATTGGTGCGTTATTAATAGCGGGCATGACGGAACGAACTCAGCAGCAGCGCGGTCATGGCTAAACTGGGGCAAAATAACTGAAACTCCGACCATTGGCTGCATAACAATTTTAAAGAGAGGAACTAAGCCATGGCAAGGACATGTTGGGTTCTTTGTCGGCGCAGAAGGTTCACAGGTTCTATTGCTTGGTGGAAACCAATGCAATTCAGTAAATATAACATCTTACCCTTCGTCAAAAGTAATTGGATATAGAACCATTACATAATCTTCAGGTGTTAATCCAATGAGTTATATATTAAAATCACTTATTCTTGTTTTTTTCGTGATATCCTTTAGTGCATGCTCAGTCATTGAAGGCACTCCAAATCGATCTGGAAATATTGATGATGAGTTGAAGTCTCTTAATTTATATTTTTCTCCAAAAATTATCACAACCTTTGAAAACACTCCAAACAACAAAAAACACCTATTACGCAATGAAATAACCTATGGGAGGATTCGAGCAATAGATCTTCATTTCAATCAGTTTTTGAAATCAATAACATCGGAAAATTCTAAATTAGGAATAACAACAGATTCTGCAATTCTACTACTTAGTTCAGCAGGCGCATTGTCAACTGTTTCAAGTACTCAAGCAATCCTTGCTGCAACTTCAGCAACCATCACTGGCGTTAAAGCATCAATAGATAAGAATGCATATTTTGATGCGTCATTAGGGGCCATTGTGTCGCAAATGCAGGCAAATAGAAAAATGGTACTTTTACAAATACTCCAAGGCCTTTCTTTAGATCAGACTGTTTATCCACTACAAAAAGCGCTACTTGATGTAGAAGAGTATTTTCAAGCAGGAACTATTCTTCGCGCAGTGTCTTCATTTAATGAGTCGGCAGCAGAAGAAAATAAAGCCGTTGGCTTAACTCTCAATAACTTCAACCCTGTCAGTTATAGAAAAAGTTTGAAATAAGGGTAACTAATCACTACAACCTCCCTCAAACCGCCCGTCTCTTCAGACGGGCGTTGATCATCTCCTCCAGCAACCTCTGCTCTTTTCTCGCTTTCTCATAGCGCTGCTTGGCTTTCCAGCGATCTAACGCTTTTTCTAGCCCTTGAACACGGGCGTGCCGTTGTTCCAGTTCCTTTTGCACAGAAGAACATTGCGCCTGCAATACCGCTTGCTCATGTTCGCAGTGAACCAATAGCTTTTGTAGCATTTGATCGACGCGGGAGAGGTTCATCAGCGCGGCGCTGTTGAAAGTTGCTTGCTGAGTAGCGGTTTGTAGAGTGGCAGATTGATTGGCGTGGGTTTTAAGTTCAGACAATAGCCCGAGTTTACCTTCAAGGTGAGCGTGGCGCGCGCGCATGGATTCAAGCTGCTGGCCGACACGGTCGCGGCGCTTTTCTTCTACTTGTTGTAGTTTGCCACACGCTTTGATTTTTGCGTCCATACGCTGTCTCCTTGATCGCGCTTGCGAACGTTAATGCGATGAGTACTACGCCTACTGCTGCTGAAACATCTGCGCGAGATCAGTCAGACTGCTTGAGTAATCGGCGGATTCATCCGCGCCTTGCAACAGATAGCCTTTGAGCTGCGGATACATGGCAACAGCGCGATCAAGCTCTGGGTCTTGCCCCGGTTGATACCCCCCCAAAGGCAGCAGTTCTTTTACTTGCAGGTAGTTGGAATACAAGGTGCGAAACTGATTGGCGATGGTGGTGTGTGCTGGCTGCGTGCAACCCGACATGCAACGGCTAATCGACGCATTGATATCAATCGCAGGGTAATGTCCCTGTTCGGCCAATTGGCGCGACAATATGACGTGACCATCCAAAATCGCGCGAGCGGAATCCACCACAGGATCTTGTTGATCGTCTCCTTCTGCCAACACGGTATAAATGGCCGTTAAGCTGCCATGTTGGTTTTCACTGTTACCTGCACGTTCAAGCAACTGCGGCAACAAACTAAAGACAGATGGCGGATAACCACGCGAGGCGGGCGGCTCGCCGAGGGAAAGGGCAATTTCACGCTGCGCCATGGCATAACGCGTGAGTGAATCCATCAGCAGCAAGACATCTTTGCCTTGGTCGCGGAAATACTCTGCAACACGGTGACAAAGCAAGGTAGCGCGAAGGCGCATCAGCGGCGATTCATCCGCGGGTGCGGCTACCACAATGGCGCGTTTACGGGCTTCTGGCGTTAGGTTACGTTCAATGAACTCACGTACTTCACGTCCGCGTTCGCCAATCAATCCGACCACAATCACGTCAGCTTCGGTGTTTTGGGAAATCATGCCCATCAAGACACTTTTACCCACGCCGCTGCCTGCCATAAGGCCAATGCGCTGGCCTTTACCAACAGTCAACAAGCCGTTAATCGCGCGCACACCCATGTTGAGTGGGGTATCTACCGGGCGGCGTTTTAGTGGGTTGATCGGTTTAGGTTCGAGGGAAACACGCTCGCCGCCTTTCAGCTCTGGGCCATCATCAATGGCTTCGCCCTGCCCGTTCACTACGCGTCCTAGCCAGTTCGCGCCAAGTTGCACGGTGCTGTCGCCTTCCAGCGGTATCACTTTCGCGCCTGCGAACAACCCGCCAAGGCGACGGATGGGCATCAGGTACGCCACGTTGTGGTCAAAACCCACGACTTGCGCTTCAATCATGTCGCCTTCAGCCGTTTCGACCAAGCAACGCTGTTCGAGTTTGAAACGGCAGCCAACGGCTTGCAGCATCAACCCGTTCACTTTGACTAAGCGACCCGTCACTCGGGCAATCGGTACCGAATCGAGCGACGCGATTGCATCGCTCAAACGCTCTGACAGTAAAACGTGCGCAGAGGTGCTATTCATCACGACTTCAGTCATTCACAGCCTCAAGCTGTTGTGAGTCTGTGGTACTGCTTGATTCCTTGTTAAAAGGTTGTGACACTGTCACCTCATCAAGCAAATGCTGCTTAACGTTATCCATGCAGGTTTGCAGGCGCGAATCGCAGCTGGCGTCGGCTTCTGCATCTTCTGTCACCAGATGACAGCCGCCCACAGGCAGTTCATTGTTCGCCACCAACTTCCATGTTGCAGGAAGATCGGCATTGATGTTTTTGATCCGCTCCAGATCTTGAGGGTTCAAATGCACCGTGACTTTTTCTGATTTGCCCGGTAACGCGTCGATGGTTTCATCCACCAGCGTCAGGATTTGCTGTGGCATCAGAGTTAGCTCTGCGCGGATAACTTGCTGCGCGACTTTCTGAACCAGTTCACAAATCATATGGCGCTGCTGTTGCTCGCGCTCTTTTTGCCAATGCGACAATGTATGGAACAGCTCGTTAACGGGTTTAGCCGCATCAAGAAATGCTTGTCGCCCTGCTTGTTCGCCAGACACAAAGCCTTTCTGAAAGCCCTCTTTTTGACCGTCTAGCAAGCCTTGCTGTATGCCCTGCTCTGTACCCTGGCGGAAACCTTCTTGATGGCCTTGCTCTAATCCTTGCTGAAAACCCGCTTCGAGTTTTTGCTGCAAGTCTGCCTGAACATCATTCCAGTTCTGCTCTGCACCGAATTCGTCTTCCACCATAACCACTGGCTTTGCCAGCGGAGGAAAACGGTGAACACGGTAGCCAGATGGCGGGATTTTCATGAATTTTCCTGTCATGGTTTACTCCACCGTGGCTTCTTCGTATAGCACCAGTTCAATCTCGCCCGAATCACTCAGGGCACGAACAATCTGCATGATTTCAGCACGCGCACTTTCTACACGGCTCAAAGGCACCGCACCGCGCAGTTGCATGTCATCTTCCAATGCTTTCGCCATACGCTGTGGCATGGAACGCTTGATGGTTTGCTGCAAGGTGATTTCTGCACCTTTCAATGCCACAGACCATAGTTCGGCTGGGATTTGCTGCACCAGTTTGTCCAATGTGTCCTCACGCTGACGGCTCAGTACCATGAAGTCGAACATGTTCTGTTCAATCTCATTGGCAATATCTTCGTCATGCAGTTTGAGCATTTCCATCAAGGTGGCGCGATCACCTTCAAAGCGGTTAATGATGTCGGCCACTTGCTTCACACCAGACAGCGGCGCGGATTGGTTAACAGACACTTGCGCGATACAGCGTTCAATCAGATCGTTGAGATCGTGCACCACTTGATGGTCAATATCCTGTAACCGAGCAATGCGATAAAGCAGTTCATCGTGGTAATCCGCCGGCAAGTGTTTCAGCACCAGCGAGGAACTATCTGCTGGCAGGTAAGCCAAGAAAATCGCCTGCATCTGTGGGTGTTCGCTAGTGATGAATCGCGCCAGCACTTCGGCTTCTACCCATTGCAAACGCTGCATGTTGTTGCGAATTTCATCGCCGTAAAGGTTATTCAACAAACCTTTGGCTAAATCGTTACCCAGTGCTTTGCGCAAGGTATTCGATAAGTACTCTTTCGATGCTCCGCGAATACCACTGTGCAGACGAAAATCTTCAAAGAAATGTTGAATCACGCTTTTAGCGCTGTCGCTTTGAATGCCGCTAAGATGCGCCATGGCGCGAGTCACGCGTTGGGTTTCTTCGCGGCTGAAGTGTTGCAGCACTTTTGCCGCGGCATCTTCACCCATGCCAAGCAGTACCAATGCGGTCTGCTCGACATGATTAAGCGGTTGTTTCTGCTTTGACTGTGCTGTATTCATTCACGTTTATCCATTGTTTCAAAATTTCTGCCACGCGCGCTGGTTCTTCGTTAGCAATCAGCTGCAAGTGCTTCAATTGAATTTCTAGCGGCGATCCCGGTGGGGGTAGCATTTCATTGCCAACATCCAGCCCTGAACTCACTGCAATACCTTTTTCAGACAGACGACGGTTGAGCACTTCTTCGCGCTCGCGCTCTTCTCGCGTTTGCAGGTTGTCGTAGGTCATCTCTTCTTGCGGATCCGCAAATTCCAGTTCTTGTGCACGGCGATCTGCGCCTGTCAGGTGCATGATCAGAGGTCGTAGCACAAAGAAGATCATCGCCATGCCCAACATGCCGCCAATCACGTAACGAAGCGGTTGCTGCACTGCCGAATCTTGCCACCATGGCAAAGCTGGCGGTGCGCTGATTTCAATTGGCGTGAAGTTAAAGCTCATCAAACTCAAGCTGTCGCCACGGGTTTCTGAAATGCCAACAGCATCCATCACCATGGTGGAGATCTGCGTTTTCTCAGCGTCTGTCCACGCGGTGCCGTTTGGCGCTGCGCCTGTGTTAAGCAACACGGATACGCTCAAGTTTTGGATCTGACCTTGCTGGTATTGGGTGCGACGCACACTGCTGCCCACTGCGTACTGGCGGTTAATTTCAGAGCGCGCATTGGCGTTGGTGCTGTCTTCGGTTGGGACTTCACCAGTCACAGGCGGTTGGTTACTCAACGCGCCCGGCATGCCCAACGCGATTTGATCGATGGAGTTGTTTTGAATGGTGTGTTCGTTGCGCACGACAGGATTTGCATCAAGAATTTCCTGCGTTTCTTCCACTTGGCTAAAGTTCATGTTGGCGGCGACTTGAACGCGGAAGTTACTTGGCCCCACAATCGGTGTCAGCATGTCGGACGCGCGCTGAATAATCTGCTTCTCGACGTTTTTTTGATAGTCGAGGTATTTGGCATTCACCTTACCCGATTCGGTCGAAGCAACATCGGCACTCAACAGGCGACCATATTGGTCAATCACCGACACTTGTTCAGACTTCATGCCTGTCACACTGCCCACGATCAGGTTAATGATCGCTTCTACTTGCTCCGGTTTCAGATCTTCGCCTGCTTTGAGTTCAAGCATCACAGACGCCGACGGATTTTCTGCGTTCTGACGAACAAACAAGGTTTGGCGCGGAATGGCTAAGTGAACGCGTGCGTTAGACACGGCGTTAAGAGAAATGATAGTGCGGACTAACTCCCCTTCTAAACCATGACGATAACGGGCCGTTTCCATAAACTGGCTTGTGCCGAGTGAGCTATCGTTTTTCAGTGAGTCTAATCCGGTAGGTAGCTGCGCTTTTACGCCTTTTGCCGCAAGCAACATACGGATTTTGGCCACTTCACCTTCGGGCACGAGCACTTGGCCGTTTTGTTCTTGCAGACGATAGGCAATGCCTTCGGTTTCAAGCACAGACACAATCTCGCCAATATCAAAACGTTCTTGCTGGCTGTAAAGCGGACGAAATGTTTGAGAAGAACTCCACAGCGCGACCACAATAATGGCGGCGACGATGGCAGCCATCACGGCAGATAACACCAGATTGCGCTGGCTGCTCGACCACAGTTGTTTCACTTTGTGGCTTAATTCATCCATGCCGCCAGAAGAAGCAATGCCATTAGACGAAGCCGTGCGACCCGCATTGACTGTTGTCCCGCCGGCCAATTGAGTAGATATATCAGACATGGTTACACCGGCATCTTCATGATGTCATCAAACGAACTGACGACCTTATTGCGCACTTGCATCAAGGCATTAAACGATAAGCTCGCTTTTTGGCTTGCGACCATTGCTCCCACTAAATCATCACTTTTCCCAAGCTCAACAGCCGTAATTTTCTGACTCGCTGTCGATTGATGCTGGTTCACCGTATCGAGGACGTTGGTGATGGCTTGTGAAAAAGACATCGGCTGATTGGTGGTGGCGTTAACCGCGTTCACATCCAAGGGGTTAGCGCTAACAATAAAATCCGGCTGCGCCTGTACACGCATGGCATCCATTTTGGTCAGCATGAGCTGTTCGGCGCTCATTGCGCTGTTCATCGATGGGTTGATTGAGTGATTAGCCATGTTTCACCTTTAATAGGGTTAAGCAGATTGAGATTAAGCAGCCGAGCCAAGTAACGACTGTAAATCAATGCCTTGTTCACGCATTGCAGCCAACTTGTAACGCAACGCGCGGGTTGAGACGCCAAGGGCATCTGCTGTTTTCGTTCGGTTGCCACCAAACTGTCGTAATTTGTCGAGAATGAACTGAAATTCTGCGTGCTTTTTCGCTTCCACATGGCCGAAACGCTCTGTTTGCATCATGGGAATATTCACGCTATTTAGCTCAACAGGCAGCATCAGATCTTGCGCGGTAATGTAATCACCGTGGCGCATTACCAGCGCACGTTGAATCACGTTCTCAAGCTCTCGAATATTGCCCGGCCATTGGTATTGGCTAAGAGCGGAAATGGCATCGGCGGACAGGCGGCATTGACTGCTGTCTTGATACTTCCCGATAAAGAAATGACTGATAGGTAGAATGTCTTCACTGCGCTCACGCAATGGTGGCCAGTGAAGGGGTAATACGTCGAGGCGGTAGTACAAATCTTCGCGAAAATTACCCTTTTGCACTTCTTCACGTAAATCTTTGTTAGTGGCTGCTATCACGCGGATATCAAGTTTGATCGTCTTGTGGCTGCCCACTCGTTCGACTTCACGCTCTTGTAGCACACGCAGTAATTTGGCTTGCACCGCAGGGGACATTTCACCGATTTCATCCAACAAAATCGTGCCGCCGTTCGCTTCTTCAAACTTGCCGCTTTGCGATTGCAGCGCGCCAGTAAATGCCCCTTTCACATGACCAAATAACACCGCTTCGAGCATAGATTCGGGAATCGCTGCACAGTTAACCGCCACAAACGCTTCGTCGGTACGAGAAGAATGTTCGTGAACGTAACGCGCCAGCACTTCTTTACCTGTGCCAGATTCACCCGTAATTAACACACTGGCACTGGTGCAGGCTGCGCGATGCGCCAGTTGCAGCACCTGCTTGCTACGCCAAGACTCTGCGACGATATTCGCCATGGGTTTGCCCAGCGCTTCAACACGGCGCAGCAGGTTAAGCAATTGCTTTGATTCAAAAGGACGAAGCAGGTAATCCGTGGCGCCCGCTTTCATGGTTTCAGCGGCCAGAATGCCTTCATCTTGCTCAACAATGGCAATCGCCACGCCACCATGACGTTGTTTTTGATGACAGGCGACCCATTCGCGAATGCCCATATCAGACAGACTCGAGCTGACCAAGGTGACCGCGGCAGGCTCGTTGAGTAACGCACTGCGCCCTGTTCTTGCGTGTCTGACCTTGTAACCAGCGTCTTTCAACACATCGATGACGGGGAGCGCAACCGTTTCATTTGGCTCGACCAACAAAATTTCCATATTCTTCATGATTGAACCTTGGTTGTTTCAGGGCTGGCTTCGCTGAATACTTTCGGGGCAGTTTTCGTGCCGCTTTGGGTGGTGTTTTGGTTATTGCTACTTGGTGCTTGTTTCTCTTCTAACTGTTGTGCAGGCAAGAGTAAGGGCACAACGCGTTCACTGTCTCGAACCAATCTCACCGTGACACGGCGATTTTTCGCCTGCCCTTTTTGCGTGACGTTGTCGGCAATCGGGTAACGTTCGCCGTGGGCGCGAATATCAATACGTGTGTCGGCCACGCCAAGCGTTTGCAGCGCACTCGCGACGTTCTCTGCGCGTTGGCGCGATGTGTTGAGATTAACCACCGATGAACCGATATTGTCAGTGTGGCCGTCAATCAAAATTCGGGAAATAGACGCGTCAACCGCAAGATAACTCGATAGCGCTTTTAGCTTGTTCTGTTGTGCGAAAGTCAGTGACCGTTGCCCAAACGCGAAGGGAAGCTCCAATGTTCGCGCTTCTTCAACGCTCATGCCTGGTAGATTGGCGCGACAACGGTTAAATGCGGTCAGACTTGGTTGAATTCGGATCGTGGGAAGCGTGATGCTTTTCGTGGCGGAAGGTGCGCTTCCGCTGTAGGCCACATTGACCCACTGGCTGGCAGCCATCGCTTTGAGCAGTTCAGGGATCTGGTGTTGGAAACGTACGATGCTGTTTGCCGTAATGTTGACGTCTTCCAGTTTGCGTTCACGGGCATCAGGCAACCATGGCGGCGCGACCTGATACAACGTCGCCACGTTGAGTCCGGTATTATTTCCATTCCATTCTGATTCAAAACTTAATTGCTCACCCGGCAGTGCACGGAAGTAAAACTTCCCCTGCGGCACTTTCGCATGAATTAATTGGCACTCAAATTTACCACCTTGATATTTCCAATATGATAAATCCATAGGAACTACAACCTCATTCTTTGCGAATGCAGAACCTGAAATAAGCAATGTAAAAATTAATGAAAAGGATGTATTTACATTCACCTTACAGCGGTAAATATAATCGTGAATTCCCTTCAACATAGATAACCTATTAGCCAATTAAAACTTCCCAAACCATGGAACGATGATCACTTTTACCACTAGACACTCTAAGAAATAATCCCATTTAAAAAAGGGATTATCATTAAAAACCCCAGTTCAAAAACCGAACAGTAAGTGACAGAAGCAAACGTAAATTCAACGACATAATCTTGAGAAAGTGTCGCACTGCATGTCAGTGGACAATATTTAATCGAGCAAGTTAAAAAACATACAAATCTATATTAATATATTTATTAGATTAATTTTTAACCACTCACTTTTATTAGAAATGCAAACTACCTTTATTCTCTATTCTTTTAAATAAGACATATAAATTAAAATCCAACATGTGAACGAAAGTCACATAGTTTAAAAATCAAACTAAAGCGTAATAAAAAAGTCTGTGTAGACTAGCGGGAATGATGAGCGACACGCTCCGATGTATTTATATGCGGTAAAAATAAATGAAAACGACAGCGCCTAAGCCGAATTCAGAATTGCCGGCTGTCAGTGTCGAATTGCTGGGAAAGCCCATCCACGCGGTACGTGATAATTTGCAACACATCCTTCAATCGTCCTGCCACACCTTAAGCAACGCACTGCAAAGCTGGCTCAAAACCAATCAGATCGATGTCAAATTGGAGTGTATCGACCTTCACACCCTACGTTTAAGTGACATCGATAAAAACGCGACCACCACCCTCCGTCATCAAGATGGCGGGTTGGCATACATGACGATTGATGCACCGATGCTGGTGAAGTTGGCAGACCGTTTCTACAGCGCGGCCATTGAACGCACAATACCGACGCTAACCAGCAGCGATGTGCGCTTACAAGAGCGTATCGCAAAATTGGTCGCGGCTTGGATTGCGCCCGACGACATGTGGTCGCCGTGCGAGGTCGAGTTAGGTCAAGGCATGGGGCTTCGTTCCGTGTTTGAAATCCATTTCGGCGACACGGTTGGCACGCTGAGCCTTGATATTGAAGGCAACCTTATCCAAACGCTGATCGAACAATTGGGGCTGCACCGTACCCAAGATCTGTCAGCTTCGTTTGCGCAGTCACTGACTGCAACGCCTGTTCGGTTAAACGTGCTTCTGAGTAAGAAAACCCTCCCATTAAGCGATGTGCTTAGCCTTGCCCCAAACGACATTCTGCCGATTGAATTGCTTGCGACCGTGCCTGTCAGCATTGGCAATCAACAACTCTTTACTGGCCGTGTCGCCGAGCAAGACGGACAACTCGTACTGATTTTGAACCACGAATAAGGAATTCCAACGTGAGTGCATCCCCTGATACCGCCACCTTCAATGGTGAAGACTTGAATTTCGACGACTTTCAACTGGAAGATTTCGATACCCCAACCATCGCTGAGCCTTTAGCCATGCCTGAGCGTGATCTGAGCTTTTTCAAAAAGATCCCTGTGACGGTCACTTTGGAAGTCGCCAGCAAAGAAATCGCGCTAGGCGATCTGATGAAAGCCGGCGAAGGCAGTGTGATCGAGTTAGATAAGCTCAATGGCGAACCCTTAGATGTAAAAGTAAACGGTTCCTTGATGGGCCATGCCGAAGTGGTTGTTGTCAACGACAAATATGGCCTGCGCCTGATTGATGTGCTGGACTCTGCACTGGCAGGCGTTACCCAATAAGTCGCTGACTCTGTGACTGATTACAAGAGCAAAAGGCAATATCCTCAATGTTGATGTTTCGTTCTCTCAAATCCTGTTTGCCTGGACTGATTGCCGCCATTGCTCTGTTTGCAATGCCCGCATTGGCTGCCGACAACGGGCTGACTTTCCTCTCTGTCACCGATGGCGATACCCAGCAGGAATACAGCGTAAAACTGCAAATCCTGCTGTTGATGACAGCGCTAGGTTTTCTGCCTGCCTTCATTTTGATGGGAACGAGCTTCACTCGCATTATCGTGGTGTTGGCGATTTTGCGTCAGGCACTTGGTCTTCAACAAAGCCCGCCAAACCGCGTGCTCGTCGGGATTGCGTTGTCACTGACCATTTTGATCATGCGCCCCGTTTGGACGGATGTTTACGAGAATGCTTTCAAGCCTTATGACGCAGGTGACATCACCCTGATGCAAGCGTTCACGGTGGCAGAAACGCCAGTTCGAAACTTCATGTTGGCGCAAACGCATCAAAGCGCCTTGGAGCAAATGCTACGCATTGCCAATGAACCACTGAACCAAAACGTGGACGACATTTCATTTGCCGTGGTGCTACCTGCCTTTGTGATCAGCGAACTGAAAACGGCATTTCAGATCGGATTTATGTTGTTTATCCCTTTTTTGGTCATCGATTTGGTGGTCGCCAGTGTCTTGATGGCAATGGGTATGATGATGCTTTCCCCCCTCATCATCTCATTGCCATTCAAGCTCGTGGTGTTCGTATTGGTCGACGGTTGGGCCATGACCGTTGGCACCTTATCCGCCAGTTTTGGGTAGCCCAGCATGACACCTGAACTTGTTGTTACCCTCTTTTCCAACGCGGTCTGGCTGATCATCTTAATGGTTGCTGTGCTTGTCGTGCCGGGGCTGATTGTTGGCCTTGGTATTGCGATTTTTCAAGCCGCCACACAAATCAATGAACAGACACTGAGTTTTCTGCCCCGCTTAATGACCACCCTGTTGATGGTGATTTTCGCTGGACACTGGATGCTGCGAAAGATCATGGATCTGTTCGATTATCTGTTCCACAACATTCCCGGCATGATCGGCTAATGGCGATCACCTTCGCGGAACTCTCCGTCATGCTCGGTCAACTTTGGTGGCCGTTTTTCCGTGTTGGCGCCGTATTTATATCCATGCCATTTTTCGGTGATGCATTAATCCCCGTTTGGGTGCGTAGCCTGTTGGCGCTCTCAATTGTTGTGATCACCGCGCCTTTAATGCCCGCTATGCCCGCTGTTGAACTTTTTTCCATGACCTCTTTGTTTCTGGCTTTTGAGCAAGCCATGTGGGGGTTGTTCTTTGGTTTAATCCTGCACATGTTCTTTGGCATTTTTACCATGTTAGGCCAAATCGTCTCATTGCAGATGGGACTTGGTATGGCGGTGATGAATGACCCTGTTAACGGTCAATCTGTGGCGGTATTGGCGAGAATTTTTTTGCTGTTCTGCACCTTGCTATTTTTATCCCTCGAAGGACATTTGTTGATCATCGATATTCTGATCCAAAGCTTTGTCATTTGGCCTGTGGGCTCTGGTCTAACCGGGATGTCACTGCAAGGCGTGGTCAATATCTTCGGTTGGATGTTTGCATCTGGTCTCGCATTGGCCTTGCCTGCCATTGTTTCTATGTTGCTGGCAAACATCAGTTTTGGTGTGATGAACCGCGCCGCGCCGTCATTGAATGTGTACGCCCTTGGTTTTCCCATGACCATGTTACTTGGCCTATTCAGTGTTTTACTGTCTATTTCCGGGGTGCCCGATAAATACACTGAACTCGTGCATGACACCCTTCACCATCTGAATACCTTTATGGTGGGGGGCGCATGAGCGAACAATCGTCACAAGACAAATCCGAACAGGCTTCCGACCAGAAGATCAAAAAGGCAAGGGGCGAAGGCCAAATCCCCCGCGCCAAAGAATTCACCACGGCGGTTATCTTTCTTGCGGTTTCAGCGTATTTCTACAGCCAATTACCCGCAATTTGGGAAGCCATTTCGGGTGTGTTTCGCTTCAATATGTCGCTGACCAAAGCCGATCTTGAAAACCCCTTACAAGCGATTGAACACGTCGGTCACAGCCTTGGTATTTTGATTGAACTGCTACTGCCCATGTTCCTGTTGATCATTGTCACCACCGTTTTAAGTTCGCTGATCTTAGGTGGCTGGATGTTTCGACCTGCCAATGTCTTGCCCAAGCTCAGTAAGCTCGACCCGATCAAAGGGATTGGGCGCATGTTCTCAACCCGCTCGCTTGTCGAGCTGATCAAATCCACCTTGAAAGTGGCAGTGATTGCCAGCGTACTTTACGGCTTTTTGGATAACAAACTTCAACCTTTGCTGGGTATGCAAAACCTGCCGTTGAACCAGGGTGTGGTGATGATCATGAACATCTTGTTTGAAGGCATGTTGCTTATGGGTTTTGCGCTGCTGCTGTTCGGGGTCATTGATATCCCTTATCAGCGCTGGGAGCACATGAAAGAGCTTCGCATGACTAAACAGGAGCAAAAAGAAGAGTACAAGAACAACGAAGGCCGTCCCGAAGTGAAGCAGCGTATTCGTCAAATTCAACAGCAATTTTCGCGTCGGCGTATCGACAAAACCGTGCCCAGTGCCGATGTGGTCATCGTGAATCCAACCCACTATGCCGTGGCGCTAAAATACGATACCTCGCTGTCTGATGCACCGTTTGTCGTCGCAAAAGGCGTGGATGAAACCGCCATGCACATTCAGCGTATTGCGCGAGAAAACAATGTCGAAATTATCCATTCCGCGCCACTGACCCGATCGATTTATCACACCACGGCGATTGAACAGGCTGTACCCAGTCAGCTTTATATCGCGGTGGCGCATATTCTGACGTACGTGTTACAGGTGAAAGCCTTTCGCGAAGGGCGTGGCGACAAGCCTATGTCGTTGCCTCATTTTTCGATCCCGAATCATTTGCAGCATTAACACTATGGCATTCAGCTCTGTGTCATCAAGATCTCTGTCATCAAACTTATTTCACGCATTCGTACAAGCTTGCACTCACCGCTGTCACACCAAGGAACAGACACTATGCTTAATCGGTTAAGAGATTTTCAACAATCAGCGAAGGGGCGAATTGGTATTCCTGTCGTGTTGCTGATGCTGCTCGCAATGGTGATTTTGCCATTGCCACCGCTACTGCTCGATGCTCTGTTTACTTTCAATATCGTGTTGGCAATCTTGGTGTTGCTGGTCAGCACTAGCGCAAAACGGCCGCTCGATTTCTCCATTTTCCCAACGATATTGCTGATCGCCACCCTTCTTCGCCTTGCGCTAAACGTGGCATCTACCCGTATTGTATTGCTTGAAGGTCACAACGGAGGCGATGCCGCCGGTAAGGTCATTCAAGCCTTTGGTGAGGTGGTAATTGGCGGTAACTACCTAATTGGTATGGTGGTGTTCGTCATATTGATGATCATTAACTTTGTGGTCATCACCAAAGGTGGCGAGCGGATATCCGAGGTCTCCGCCCGCTTTACCTTGGATGCCCTGCCGGGCAAACAAATGGCGATTGATGCGGATCTCAACGCGGGATTAATCGACCAAGAAACGGCTCGATTACGCCGTAAAGAAGTCGCCAATGAAGCGGATTTCCACGGCTCAATGGACGGCGCGTCTAAGTTTGTACGCGGCGATGCCATCGCAAGCATGCTAATCCTGTTTATCAACTTAATTGGTGGTATCAGCATTGGTGTGTTTGACCATGGCCTAACCGGTTCAGAAGCACTAAAAACCTATGCCCTACTGACCATTGGTGATGGTTTGGTGGCGCAAATTCCGTCGCTATTGCTGGCAACCGCAGCAGCGATCATTGTTACCCGCATTAATGACTCAGACAGCGGCATGGCGGAAACCATGCGCAAGCAAATGCTCGCCACCCCAGCAACGCTCTATACCGTTGCGGGCATCATGGTGGTGATTGGTATTGTTCCCGGCATGCCGCATCTGGCTTTTTTCAGCTTTGCGGGCGCCTTGGCTTTTGCGGGCTGGCGACAGAGCAAAGCGCCAGACAATGATTCGCAATTGGACGACGTTGAGGCTATTTCTCATGTGATGCAGCATGAGGAATCGCCGTTGTCTTGGGATGATATTCCCCACGTTCACACGCTGTCACTCGCGCTAGGCTATCGTCTCGTGCATTTGGTCAACAAAGAGCAAGGCGCACCACTCACACAACGTATTCGTGGCGTTCGCCGCAATCTGTCTGAGCAGATCGGTTTTTTGCTCCCTGAAGTGCGTATTCGCGACAATTTAAGCCTGAAACCTAACCAGTACACCTTGTCGCTAAATGGCGAAGTGATTGAGCAAGGCTTTATCGAACCAGATCGCTTGATGGCTATTGCGGTGGGTGAAACCTACGGCGAAATCGACGGTATTTTGGGAAGCGACCCTGCCTACCAATTGCCTGCGGTATGGATTGAACACACGGACAAAGCCAAAGCACTCAACATGGGCTATCAGGTGGTGGATGACAGTACCGTGATCGCGACCCACATCAGCAAAATCATCAAATCGAATCTGGCGGAGTTGTTTACCCACGACGACGTAGAAGCCATGAACCAACGTTTGACACAGCAAGCACCAAAGCTCGCGCAAGCATTGGGCGCAGCCCTGACACCTGCACAACAGCTGAAGGTTTACCGTCAATTGCTGCTTGATCAAGTGCCACTAAAAGACATTCGCACCATTGCCAACACCATGTTGGATTCATCCGAAAACAGCAAAGACCCGATATTGCTGGCCGCCGATGTTCGCTGTACCTTGCGACGCACGCTGTTTAACCTCATCGCCGGACAAAAGAACGAGTTGAATGTGTACGCCCTTTCCGACGAATTGGAAAAGATGTTGCTAACGTCGTTACAGCAAGCACAAGCCAGTGGCCCAGTGATGCTTGATAGCTTCCCCATTGAGCCGAATATTTTGGGGCAGTTCCAACAGAACCTGCCATTAATTCGACAACAGCTTAAGCAACAAGGCATGGTACCCATCCTGCTAGTGATGCCACAGTTACGGCCGCTACTTGCACGTTATGCACGCACCTTTACCCAAGGATTGGCGGTGTTGTCATACAACGAAGTGCCCGAGAATAAGCAAATTAACGTGGTAGGAAACCTTGGCTAATTTTACGTTTCACCAGGTGATGCATCAAACTTTACGTCACCTCATCGAGCAGCATGTCGTTACGGATGACGATGCGCTGATCCTCGCCGCTTTTTTACAAAACGATATTCGCCATGTGTGTCAGGCCATTCGTGATGTACGTTCTGGTGTGGTGGTTTATCAACATGTGACACTGCGCTTTGGCAGTCGTGGAGAGCAAAGCGTTTACAGCTTTGATTTGTCTGACGGTATGCGTTTTAGTCTTGACCTTTACAGCTTGTATTTGGCGCTACGCCAAAGCCGCTTTCAAATTGATACCTTTCACCCTGATTTGGTCAGCGATGTCGTGGTGCCCGTTGATGCCAATGCGCTGATCTGGTCAACGGGGCAGCATGCTCTCACCCAGATGCTGCAACTGGACAAAGCCGCCTTTTCGTTTCTTATTCCTTCGTTGCAGATCAATGTCAGTGACGAGGCACAGCCCCGTCTTGTTAGCTTGCTGGCGACATTACGCGCGCGATCAGCTGCACTTTGGTTTGATATATCCATTCCCTGTCACCACATTGAATTAATGAAACGTCACCGTCCAGACAGGGTGAAATTGGCCATTACTTTAGCCAGTAAACAGGATCGTAGCGGCTTATTGCCCTTGATTCGCTTTTTTCGATCTCATCGATTGCCTTGGGTGGCAGGACGTATTTCCAGCCAAAGTGAGCTGAATCAGTTTCGCCTACTGGGCGCATCACACTACTTTGGCTATGTCAGCGACATTCCAATGTCTTTATCCTTTAAGGGCTTCGACAACCCTGACATCCGCCAAAACGTGGAATAGAGATCACCAAAATGCTTATAAATCCGCGATTTCGCGGATTTTTTTCATTCTGAGATTAATTCTGTGCAACAAGCGTCCGCCTCTAGTTAGTGAGCAGGGAGCATCCCTCGCAACCAATGACTGTGAACCAAGGAGTTTAAGATGGCTTTATCAATGCACACTAACTACGCGTCGCTTGTTACTCAGAATACACTGAATGGCACCAGCAACCTTTTGAACACTGCAATGGAGCGCTTGAGCACCGGTTACCGCATTAACTCTGCGGCGGACGATGCAGCTGGCCTACAAATTTCTAATCGTCTGGAAGCACAAACACGCGGCATGTCAGTAGCAATGCGTAACGCACAAGATGGTATGTCAATGCTGCAAACCGCGGAAGGTGCGTTTGACGAGTCGACCAACATTCTTTACCGCATGAACGACCTAGCGACACAAGCATCGAACGGCACCAACACCGATGCAGACAAAGACGCACTGCAAAAAGAATTCAGTGAGCTAGGTGCAGAGCTTACCAACATCATGACCAATACCAAATACGCGGGTGATGCACTTATCACCGCCGATGGTATTAAAACAGGCGGTCTAACGCTGCAAATCGGCGCTTCTTCTGCTGAAACGCTTGACCTAGCAACAACGGTTGATACTGATGTTATCGCCGCACACACTGCGCTTTCAGCCACTGTCCCAGCGCTAGATATTGGTTCTGCGGGTGATTCAGGTGCTGCAATGGACGCTCTGGCGACGGCGCTGGATGAAGTGGGTGCCGCGCGTGCCGGTTTGGGTGCGACAATTAACCGTCTAGACCATACCGTTGTTAACTTGGGCAACATGTCAGAAAACACTGCTGCAGCGAAAGGCCGTATCACGGATGCAGACTTTGCCGTTGAATCATCAAACATGACGAAAAACCAAATGCTGATGCAAGCAGGCACCACCGTTCTGTCTCAGACTAACCAGCTGCCTGGCATGGCGATGTCACTGCTGCGTTAATCGCCACACCATTTCTCCTTTATCCTCCCTTGGATATTTTTCTCAACCTCCTTCGGGAGGTTTTTTTGTGGAAATTCCGAGAGGCGGTTTTATTCCCAAACACACCGAAAGCTCAGTTTTTTTGGGGATATTTTTTCAGACCTTAACATCCACGAATTATCCATCGAGAGGTCTATATCTGGCCGCTAACAAGCGAGAAGGTCTATCGAAATGCTAATGAGGGCCATCGGATAATGTTAATGCCAAGTCCCACAAGGATTCAGGAACATCGACCTCCGTCAACTCGTTGATAAACTGGCCCGGTAAACGCGTTCCCTCGTCTTGAGAAACCAGATCGCCAACTTGTTTACAGCGTTCATAAAATGATTCGGAATTGGCAGGGTCAATCACCAAGAAATATTGACCCAAATCATGAGGGTCGCCCTGTGTCGCTTTTAGGGGTTTGACGAACTGCGATGCAATTCCCCCTGTTAACCCTGCCGTCAACAACTCCGCCATTAAGCCAAACCCCCAGCCTTTGTACCCACCAGCAGAGACCAATGAACCGGCTAGTGCTTTGTGTGGGTCAGTGGTTGGATTGCCAAGTTCATCAAGCGCCCAGCCTTCAGGAATGCTTTCACCTGCTTCTTTCGCCATCGTGATTTTTCCAAGGGCGACAACCGTGGTGGATTGATCAAACTGCATGGCTATGCCGCCTTCACCATCTGGGACAGAAAAGGCCACTGGGTTAGTGCCAATGGTGCGGATTTTCCCGCCGGGCGGCGCGACAATAGGAGAAGAGTTCGTAAAACCGAGAGCGATAAAGCCACGACGGGCAAACTGTTCGGTGAAATATCCTAATGACGTACACGTATGACTATGACCAATCGCTAATGCAGCGAGACCATTCTCAGAGGCGGCAGTTAACGCGGATGGAAAAGCGCGAACAAAAGCCGCTTGTGCAAACCCGAATTTGGCATCGACTTGAACAACACCAGGCTTGGGTGTCGTGATTAACGGTTCGGCGTCTTTTGATACACGCCCTGACACAAGTTGCTCGCAATAACTTTGTAAATAGTACAAGCCGCAGATTCGGTTTTGTCTGGACTCGTTTTTTGCGACAGCAAGCGCGACAGATTCTGCGATCCACGGTAAAGCGCCATGTTTTTCTAACGCTGTTTTACACACCTCATGAATCTCGGAAATGGCAATAACTGGCATACATACTCCTTTAGAATTTGTCACTAAAATCAGGTGTTATTAATTGTCTGAGAATCTCTCTTTGTCGGTTGTCTGTTGAAACTCCAAAGCGGCATCTTCAAGCGCATGCCATAAATAGTCCGCACTTGAAATATCACTCAAAATGAAGAAACGGGTTTGTTTAAAAGCGGACTGTGATGTGTTGACGACGACAGAAGAAACACGCGCCACGGATGTTTGGGCGATATAACCGGGCGTAAATACATCGGGTTGAAAATCAACCGCACACACTTTCGCAAACATCTGCGGGCAAGCATCGCCCGTGACAACAAACATCGCCGAACTGTGTTGGCAATATAATCGAGTCACTTGGCTGGCGTTAAGCGCGGCTTTTTCCAGTTCCAGAATGGCTTCAGTGTGTTGATGTTCCACATCAAGAACCCAAAACTCCGTGAGACTAAGCCTTAGCACCCATAAACCGTTGCGCATTTCGACGGCGTTGTTAGGCTGGGGCGGTATTTCAAGCCCCTGCTGCTCTATAAAAGAAGCAGCGTGTTGACCTCTGAACCCAACACGGTTTGAGGTGGTTGCATCAAAAAACGAAATTGAAGACAGACAATATGTTTGCTCAATATCGCTGTATCTCAATGCTGGCTGTGTGCTGACTAAAAATGAAAACATGCTAAATGACCTCCTGTCGCGCACCTTCCGGATCATAAAAAGGTAACTTGACCACTTCCGGCCATACTTCTTTGCCGTCGACCCTGATAGGGAACAACGTACCGGGTTCTTGTTGATCAATGCCGACAAACGCCAGACCAATATAGGCATCTAACGTTGCCGAAAAATCACAAGACGTCACATTTCCCGTGATGCTTGAATCCTGACCCGCTTTATCCAACACAAGGTGGCCTTCTTCTGGCTTCGCAGACGATTTATCGAGTGTAAAACCAACCAGTTTTCGGGTTTGCTCGCGGCGCATCACTATCTCAACAGAGCGTGAACCCACATAGAAAGGCTTGGCTTTCGCGATGGCCCATCCCAAGGACAATTCACCGGGGTGTGACATACCATCGGTGTCTTGCCCAACGATAATGTGGCCTTTTTCCAGACGAAGAAGCCGCTGTGCTTCTACGCCAAAGGGACGCATCTCAAATTCTTCTCCGGCGGATATCAGTAAATCCCAAACCTTGAGCGCGAACAGTGTGGGCATGTGGATCTCATACCCGAGTTCCCCAACAAAACCGACGCGCATCAATCGAACTGGCATGCCGCTAATATGTCCCTCTCGGTAGGCCAAATAGGGGAACGCCTCCGGGGTGAAATCGACGTCTTCACACACTTTCTCGAGGACTTTCCTCGCGTTTGGCCCGGCGACATTCACCGCTGAAAATGCGGAGGTCACATTGGCAATATCGACATCTAATCGCCATTGGGCATTCCACTTTTTCATTTCACGATAAACCGCATCAACGCCGCTCGTTGTCGCGGTCACGTAATAATGGTCGTCTGCAATACGACACGCGACGCCGTCATCCACCACCACGCCTTGCTCATTGGTCAACACGGCATAACGCGTTTTACCAACGGGCAGCTTAACAAACGCAAAGGTATACATTCGATTCAAAAACTCTGGCGCATCTGGCCCATAAACTTCGATACCACCCAATGTGCTGACATCAACGATGCCGACATTTTGTCGCACAGCTAACGCTTCTTGCTGAATGCGTTCATGTCGATGTTCAGGGTCGCCGTAATAAGCGGGACGACGCCATGCGCCCGCAGGCATGAACTGTGCGCCCAGCTCTTCATGCCTTGAATGCATGGGCGTGAGGCGAACAGGGTTAAAAATTCGACCCGCTAAATAGGCGAGCTTTTCGGGGATAAACGGCGGACGCGCAGTGGTTACGCCCGTTTCACTGACCGTTCTGCCTGTGGCCTCGGCAACCAATCTCGCGCTGGCCAAGGCGGAATGGCGTCCCTGAGAGGGGCCCATGCCAACAGTCGAAAAACGTTTAACCAGTTGAATGTCTCGATAACCTAAACGCGTGGCATTCACGATATCTTTTGATTGAAGATCTTCATCAAAATCGACAAAGTCTTTCCCTTTAGGGTGAGGAAAGATAGGCCAAGGGAAATTGGTTGAAAGATCGCACTCAACCCTGTCACTGACAACATCAGACAGCCCGAGTGTAGTTAAACAGGTTTGCGCCGCGTTTTGTCCATCTGCCAGCACTTTATCAAGGTCATGAATGCCATTAACAGAGCCCGCAATGTGCAGATTGTCGGGTAGGTTTTTAAGCGTAAAACGTGCGTTGCTGTCGTCATAGCTGAGTTGCGCACCAGCTTGACATAACAACTGATAAGTCGGCATATAACCGGCTGACACACAAAGCAGATCGCAGGGAATTGACGAGATTTTTTGTGTGACCTTGTATTGGTCGTCGATAGAATAGATCTCGACCGATGAAAGGTGGTGGTTGCGTGCTTGCGCTTCATAAACCGTCGCCCCAAATATGACGGGGATACCCAGGGTTTGAACCGCATCGACCAGATCAGCGCGCCTCTGGCTTATACGCATGTCGACGACGGAAACAACATCTATGCCCTGTTTAGTCAGTTCGATGGCGGTTAAATAGCCATCGTCATTGCCCGTTAGTACCACCGATTTTTTGCCCGGTTTGATGGCGTAGTGTTTCATTAGTCGCATTGCGGCGCTGCATAAAACGATGCCGGGAATGTCATTGTTTCTAAATACGACGTGCTGCTCGAATTCGCCTGACGCAACAATGCACTGTTTAGCCCTGACCTTATACATGCGATTGGCGGTGAGCACGGGCAGGTAATTATCGGTGAACCACGCATTACAAACCGCATCGGTTAAGACGCGGATCTTGGGGTGATTGGAGACGCTAGATCTGAGTTTGGCGAGTACGTCATCTGCCACATCACCCTTGATATCGAATCGATGATAAGTCAGTGCGCCACCGAGTTGCTTGTTTTCGTCAACTAACAGTACGTTTGCACCGTGTTGCGCGGCGGTAATGGCCGCATTCAGTCCTGCTGGCCCCGCGCCGACCACCATCACATCACAAAACAGATAAGCTTTGTCATGATACGTGGGGTCAAAATCTAGGTTGGCTTTCCCCAATCCCGCTTTTTTGCGAATCAGCGGCTCCCACTTATCCCAGACGCCCTTGGGCTTATAAAATGCGCGATAATAGAAACCGACGGGCATAAACCGTCCGACTTTTTCTAACAACGCATCTTTGTCGTTTTCCAGCGAGCCATTGTAATTTTGCCCCATCACCATTGGGGCTTGTGAAATATCAATGCGATCCGCTAATACATTGGCTTCGTCTGGCAATTGAACGAGGGTATTAGCATCTTGACCTGCCATCGTTAGCGGGCCACGAGGGCGGTGATATTTGAAGGAGCGTGACATCAGCCACTGCTGATTGGCAATAAGGGCGCTGGCGACGGTATCGCCTTCAAAACCCCTGTAGCGCGTTCCTTCAAATTCAAAGCTGATTGTCTTATCTCGATAAATCAAAGAACCCATCGGCGGTGATAATCGTTTCTCATCACTCATGGTTGCGCTCCTTTTCCTTCGTCGGCGTCAGCATCGAAAGAGACTTTCTGCGTAAATATTTCGCTGGGATCATAAGTTCGAATAATCTCATCTGAGGCCGTGTGCCTTTCCGCGATAAACCAATAGCTAGATGCACTGTGAAACCACCATTCTTGAACCACTTTGACGGTGTTGTCTGAGTAAAAGACATAGTCAGCCCATTCTTTGTCAGTGCAGTTTTTATGATCGGGCATGGCTTTCACTTCACCACCGTAGACAAACTCATTGATGTTTCTTGGGCCATTCAAGGGACAACGCATTATCTTCATATCAATACTCCTAATGGCTCGCGGCTGTGGCGCCCATCTCATTGACTTGTCGGAACGCATCAAACCTGTCCATCGAAAATGGGGCGATAAGATCTGGGACGTGTCCGCCAGATGCCACCAGTGCAGCCATTGTTTTGCCGCAAATGGGCGTTGCCTTGAAGCCCCATGTGCCCCAGCCTGCATCCAAATAGTAATTGTCAACGGGGCTGAGTCCCATGATTGGGCTGTAGTCGCTGGTCATGTCTGTGGTCCCTGCCCATTGGCGCAGTAATTTGAAATTGGCCATGAAAGGGAACATTTCGATTGCGCTGGCAATGAGGCTTTCTTTGAGATCAAGCGTCGAACGTGTGTTGTAGAGCGGGTAAGGGTCTGACCCACCACCAAAGACGATTTCTCCTCGACCGGTTTGCTGCACGTAACAATGAAGCGCAGACGAACTGACGAGCGGATCGAGGAAAGGTTTAACGGGGGTGGTGACCATGGCTTGCAACGGGTAACTGGTGAGTGGCATTCGAAATCCCGCCATGGCAGCAACAATCGAGCTATGGCCGGCCACCGCTTGCACTACCGCGCCACAGCCGACAGTGCCACGATTGGTCTCGACGGACACGACCTTTCCGTTCTCGATATTAACGTTGGTGACTTCCGTCAATTGATGGAGCTCTACGCCGCGCTGTGTTGCGCCTTTTGCGTAACCCCAAGCCACGGCGTCATGCCTTGCCGTTGCGCCATCCATATGCCAAAGGCCAGCGAGAATTGGCATGTCGGCAGGATTCATGTTGAGGGTAGGAACCAGTTCTCGTATTTGCTGCGGGTCAATCAGCTCTGTGCGCCCACCAAAATGTTTATTCACTTCGGTGCGTTGACGAAAAGAGCGAACAGCGGCATCCGTATGCGCAAGCGTCAGCTGACCTCGCGAGGAATACATGATATTGAAATCAAATTCGTTCGATAGATTTTGGAATAATTTGACGGATTCGCTGTAAAACTTAACGCCCTCAGACGTTAAATAATTCGAACGAATAACCGCGGTATTTCGCGCCGTGTTGCCCCCGCCAAGGTACCCTTTTTCCAAAATCGCCACATTGGTGATGCCGTGGTATTTGGCAAGGTAATACGCCGTGGCAACACCGTGTCCACCGCCACCGATAATGACAACATCGTAATTGCGTTTGAGATCGCGAGGGATCGGCAAATCCATGTCGTTCTCAAAGGGATAGTCATTCGTCAGACCATATTTTAAAAGTGAAAAAGGCACAGTACGTTCCCCGCGTTACAATAGTGAATCAATGGTTTTGCTTTGTTTAAAACAGCTTTTTACTGACCGTTGCATGCTTTAGAGAAGCTTTGCTTAGCCTCGTTTTTCACCTCAGTTTTGCTTTGCCGCAACTAAGGTATTTTTGATTAAGCAGGCAATCGTCATGGGACCGACACCACCAGGCACGGGTGTGATCGCCTGACATTTATCGAAAACATCATCGAAATTGACATCACCGACTAACTTGCGCTTGCCATCACATTCAGTCGCATTGATGCCCACATCAATCACCACTGCCCCCGGTTTCACCCAGTGCCTATCCACTAATTCAGGAACGCCAACAGCGACGACCAGAATATCGGCTTGTTGACACAACTTGGCAGCATCAACGGATTTTGAATGAACGACACTCACGGTGCAGTGAGCTTGGAGTAAAAGGTTCGCCATCGGTTTCCCGACGATATTGGATCGCCCAACAACAACGGCATGTTTGCCTGAGAGATCCCCCATTTCTCTTTTGAGGATTTCAAGGCAACCCAATGGTGTGCAAGGAATGAGCGAGGCTTGACCTGATGACAGTAGACCCACATTGACAGGGTGAAAACCATCCACATCTTTACTTGGTTTAATAAGATTAATAATGCGTTCTTCAGACAGATGCTCAGGCAAAGGCAGCTGAACCAAAATGCCATGAATGTCATCACGCTCATTCAGTTCGTTCACCACGTCTTCTAATTCTTGCTGAGTGCACGTTTCATCGAGGCGCGTGACCACTGAAAATAGCCCCGCTTTTTCAGCGCAGCGTATTTTGTTGCGAACATAAATGGTGCTGGCTGGATCTTCACCCACCAAGACCACAGCAAGCCCAGGCTGTTGATGCCCTTGCGCCATTCTTACCTTAACTTCTTGCGCCATCTCTTCAATCAACAGATCGGATAGTTGCCGACCATCGATAATATTTACTGGCATCCTTACCTCTGTTAATTATTGAAATACGACGGTTTTATTTCCGTACATAAAGACTCTGTGCTCCAAATGAAGCCTGACTGCTTGCGCAAGGGCGATGGTTTCCGTGTCACGCCCAACGGCGACCAACCTTTCTGACGAATAAGTGTGACCGACGGGTTGCACACTCTGTTGAATAATAGGCCCTTCATCGAGATCTGATGTGACGTAGTGCGCAGTCGCACCAATGAGTTTCACGCCACGAGCATGGGCTTGGTGATAGGGCTTTGCGCCTTTGAAGCTCGGCAAAAATGAGTGATGAATATTGATCGCTTTGCCGTGCAATTTTTGACATAAATCATCGGAAAGAATCTGCATATAACGGGCTAAAACAACCAACTCCGTTTGTGTTTCTGCCATCACATCGAGGAGTGCAGCTTCCTGCTGAGGTTTGTTTTGCACGGTCATTGGCAACCAAATAAAGCGGATGCCAGCGCGTTCAACCATGGGTCTCAAATCTTTGTGGTTGGACACCACGGCGGTGATGTCCATTGGCAGCTCGCCATTTTCATGGCGGTACAACAAATCTTTTAGGCAGTGATCGAACTTGCTCACCATGATCAATACGCGCATAGGTGCGCGGGAATCAAAAAATTGCCAATCCATATTGAAACGACTCACTTGCGCTTCAAAACCCGCTTTGATGGTGTCTAGGTCCACATCGGGAGACTCAATGCGACACACCGCTCGCATGAAGAAATTTTCATTCTCTTCGTCATCGAATTGGTGCAACTCAGAGATGTAGCAACTCAAGCCAGCCAGATAGGAAGTGACCGCTGCAAGAATCCCGCTTGATGCATCGCATGTTGCTTTGAGAATAAATTCCTTTGAATCTGGCATGTTCCTTCCTGTTGGTTGTTGTTGATGCTTTTCACTTTAATAAGCGAAATCACAAAGAATTAACATTCAAGATGGACATGAACACAAAATAAACACATATTTTATTCACATATGAATTTTACATTTACAGATGAGTAAATCATGAGCAAGGCAGACTATCAGGTTCAATCGTTAGCAAGAGGGCTGGAAATCATCGAAATGTATGACGCGGAGCATCGTATTCTCAGTACGAATGACTTTGCTGACCAGTTGGGTGTCAGCCAATCTTCTATTTATCGAATTGTACAAACCTTACTCGATAAAAATTACCTTCGAAAAGTCGCACGAAATGCCTATGCCATTGGCCCACAAGTTGTTTCTCGCGGGTTCTCCTATCTTGCGGGTCAACATCTGGTGGATGTCGCCGCCCCGCACTTGCAGCGCTTAAGAGATGAAACCAGTATTTCGTGCCATTTAGCGGTAAGGGACAGACTCGAAACCTTATACATCTATCGTGCCCAAGCGTCTCAACGGCTATCGGTCAATATCCCACTAGGAACGAGGTTGCCGTGTCATACCAATGCGATGGGGAGAATTTTGCTGCAACAGCTAAGTGACATCGAACTTAGCGCGGTATACCAAACAATCCAGCTTGATATGTATTCCAAACCACACCCGCAAACGCTACCAGAACTGAAGCATCGCATCGCTACTGAGAGAAAGCAGGGGTTTGCGTTTAATCGGTCAGACAATGCAACGGCCATCGCGGTACCCATCACGGATTATTTGGGCAACATCATTGCGGCCATCAATATATCGGGGGCGGAGCAAATCATGGATAAACAGCATCAATTTGAGGCCGCAAAAACCAGCCTGCTGAACACGGCCAAAGCGATTTCAAGCGAAGCGCCGACCTAGTCCAACAGGTGTCAACAACGCCAAGCCGCGCTGAGTGAAAAATTCAAATACAGGTTTCTATCCCCAATAAAGAAATGGGGTTGTTGATGCCTGTCACTCATCGTTTCCGTTAAATACACGCCTACCTTCAATACCACTCAGCTTGATGATTTGCTGGTTTGACTCAAGATCACCTTTCGTTACCAATATCTCCTTAATCTCCCACTCTTTTACGTCGCCTTTATTTCTTAGGAAGCCTGCGCATTAAGCAGGAAATAACGGAAGGTCTCTAAAGGAAACGTCTCTTCCGCTTCATTAATATAATGGCGCTAATCCCTTGTTTTTATTAGCGCCAATCAATGGCACACATCTTGCGATTTATTCATGTCGATGCAAACAAATAATGGTATCGACACAACCAAATCGACCTGATGGACAGGGAGCAAACCAATGAGTTCGTTAGACCCAATAACGATGGCAACGCAACTGGCGACGTATGATGTTCAGCCTTTTCAGATCCGCTACCAAATGCAAGCCGACAAGTACCAAGGCCAAATCACTGCGCTTGGAAAAGTAGAAAGCGCCCTGCGTGATTTTCGCACCGCTGTGAACGAAATGAACGGCAGCAACAGCAGCGTCATTAAAAACACCGCGACGGTATCGCAAGACGGTTTCTTCACAGCCAATGCCAACGCCAATGCGCTTGCGGGTAGCTATCAGGTTTTTGTTGAACAGGTCGCGACAGCGCATCAGGCCTCTGCGGGTATGCCAGCAGACCTTGATGCCAACACGCAAATCCCAACCACGGGCACACTGTCGTTTACCGTTAACGGCGAGAAGATGGACATTGATTTGTCCAACGTCGACACGGACGGTGACGGCAAAGCCACCATGTCTGATTTGGTCAAATCCATCAATGGTGACAGCACTAACCCAGGCGTGAATGCCACGCTGGTGCGTTCCAATGGTCAAACCCATCTCATGCTTTCCAGCACAGAAACGGGTGAAGCAAACCGTGTTCAGGTCAGTGCATCTGGAACGGGGGCAGCCTGGTTTGAAGATGGCTTTACCAACCTCAATGAAATCACCGCGCCGAAAGACGCCGTGATTTGGCTCGGTGCGAAAGATTCCGGCCTAAAACTCACCAACAGTAGCAACACCTTTGAAGGCGTGATTGATGGCGTGGACATCACTGTCACCAAAGCGCAAGACGCTGGTGATGCGGCTATTGGCATGGATGTGGGTGCTGACAGCGAATCAACCAAAGAGCAAGTCACCAAGTTTATTGATGCCTACAACTCGCTGGTTGGCGCATTAGATGCGCACACCTCAATCGGTGGTGATGGCGTGTCTCGTGGTGTGCTTGCAAACGATCCGACACTTCGCTCAATCGAAAGCCAACTTTCGAGTATTTTGCGCGCAGATTTTGGCGGTATGAACCTAAGCGAAGCCGGTATTTCCATTGACCGTGAAGGCAAGATGAAACTGGATGCCGACAAATTTGCTGAGGCACAAAAAAGCAATGGTGCTGCTCTGGAGCAAATGTTTAACGGCGAGGGCAATCTGCTCGATTCAATCGACGGCATGATGGAACCCTACCTCAAGTTTTCGTCTGGTTTGCTCACTAGCCGCAAAGACTCCTTACAACAGAACATTGAACGCATTGACGACAAGCAAACGCAGCTTGAGCGCAAATATGAAATGTCATACGACCGCTACCTCAAACAATTTACTCAAATGAATCAAATCATGGCTCAGATGAACCAAACCATGTCGATGTTTGGTTAGGAGATATTTTTATGCTTATGGACTCAGGCTACGACTCGTATCAGCAAGTGGATTTGGATGCTCAGGCCGCGGCGGCATCCCCTCACCAATTGGTGGTCATGCTCATTGATGGCCTTCTTGATGAAGTAGAACGTGCACGCGGACACATCGAGGCTGGTCGATTGGCGCAAAAAGGCGCAAGCATCAGCAAATCCATGAATATTCTGATTGGCTTAGACAGTGCCTTAGACGAAAAAAATGGCGGTGAAATCGCAGAGAATCTCCATCAGCTTTATGACTTTTGTCAGATGGAACTGTATCAAGCAAGCCTGCATAACGACGTCGAAAAACTCTCCAATGTGGCCGGCGTGATGAGCAACATTCGTGAAGGATGGGTAAGTTTTGGTCAACAGGCTTAACGTGACCCCGACGTTGCTGAATCAACTGGCACAGCGTATTCAACAAGCGACGGCATCCCGTGACTGGCAGACGCTGAAAGCGCTCGATCTTAAAGTGAGAGAACTGTTGCTACGCCACCCTGAATGCCTGAAAAGCGCGGCCTGTGCTGCCGCGATTTCTCAGCTTAAAGCCACACATCAGGTCGCGGTGCTCGCCCTTAGCGAGTCGCTCACCGAAATGGAAACCGAGTTGGATGTGATGCAAGCACAAAATGAACGTGCAATGGCCTATCAACTCGCAATGACGATGGAGTACTGATGATGATTTCGACGTCATTGACACAGACAAGCGCTGCGAAAGCATCTTCGAACAACGGTGCAATTCCCCGCGAATCCGGCGGCACGATTCAACCTGCGGTTGGGTTTGGTGATAAGCCTGAAAATGCCCAGCCGTTTCAGCTGGGTTCGCTGAAAGAAGGTTCGCGTCAACTGAACCAAATTGAACAGGACTTGCCTTCTGACGCGACGACGCTGCCTTTTACAACGCTAAACGCCAGCACTGACACGCCACAAACGCAGCAAGCAGGATTCACGCTACCCACGCTGTCGGTCGGCAATGCCAATGCCAATGCCAATGCCAATGCCAAGCAAGACGCTGCCGTAAACATGGCGTCTTTGCTGACCCACGGACAGCTTACCCAAGGACAATTTACTCAAGGAGAAGGCACTCAAGGGACAGCCACCAGCGATATCACTCGCCCCTCTCTGTTGACGTCCAGTTCGCTTGAATCCTCTCAGCTAAACATCTCTCAACTTAACACGTCTCAACTGCTGCAAGTCGCATTAAACGGTATTTCAACGGGCGCAGGCCCAGCGACTCAACCGCCCGCGCAACTCCCCGCTGCCGCAGCGTTAACTGCGTCACACGGTCCGGAATGGGCTGCCGTGCGCGTCGATACCAGCGCAGGAAAATGGGGTGAGCAAATGATGCAAGTGCTGCAAGACAGAGTGACATTGCAAGCACAGCAAAACGTGCAAGAAGCCCGCATTCGTCTCGACCCCCCTGATCTTGGCAAGCTGGATTTACTGGTACGCGTTGAAGGCGATCGCTTAAGTGTGCAAATCAATGCCAATTCCGCGGCGACCCGTGAAGCCTTGATGCAAGTGTCTGAGCGCCTACGCGCCGAGCTTCAAGACCAAAACTTCCTGCATGTCGATGTGAATGTAGGCTCGGATCACGCAGGGAAAGAGCGGCACGCGAAGCAAGATAATGATGACTTCTCTGTGTTTGCCGCCCGTGATTTTCACGATGACGCGACGCCATCATCGTCTCACGCCGAGCACTGGCTGAGCACACAAGCCTGATAAACCCACGAGGAAAAACAATGAACAAAAAACAACTACTCGTCTTCTCTGGCGCCATGATCATCACCAGCGCGTTAGTGTCTGCGGGCGTCACCTTGGGTGGGCTTTGGTACATGCAGAACGCGCAAAAGATATCGGCAGCAGAAACCCCATCATTCGAGGGCTTCTCCCTGCCATTTTTGTTTGAACAAGAAACCATAAAAAATGGCCCGAGCTTTCACGCGCTTGAGAAAATCGTCTTGTCCGTCAAGGGTAATCGTCAAACCCATTTTGTGATGCTGGAACTCGCGGTTGAAACCCGTCATCCCGAACGCATCGAAGCCATTGATGAATACATGCCGATGGTGCAAAACGCCTTACTCAAATTGTTCGCCAACAAGCACTACGACGATCTGCAAAAAGACGGCGCAGTTGAAACCTTGCAGGAAGAAGTTAAACAAACCCTACTGCTGGCCTTTGCGAAAACCGACATTGTCCGCGACATCGATGACGTATTGCTGACCAAATATGTGGTGCAATAAGGAGTGGCTTCATGTTGGACATGAATTTCCAAGACGGTTACGTCGATACGGAAGTGAGCACAGCTCCCTCCCAGCCTATCGATGAAAACCGCTTATTGGCGCAACATCAAATCTTAGTCAAACGCGTCGTCAATCAACTGCGGGTACATGCTAATCAACATTGCAGCATCGAAGATATGCAGCAGATCGGTTTGATTGGCTTGCTAGAAGCAGGACGCCGCTATGGCAATGTCGACGACCCTCAATTTCCGGCCTTTGCCGTTTGCCGTATTCGCGGCTCCATTCTCGATGAACTGCGCAGACTGGATTGGCGCTCACGCAAAACTCGCCAACAAGCCCATGAGCTTAACGATATCACCCGTGATTTAACCCGTGCCCTTGGCCGACAACCCACAGATACGGAAATCATCAAAGCACTCGGTACTGACGAGCGCGACTACCACACGCGGTTAAGTGCAACGCTTGCTGGGGAAATGCAGAGCCTCGATCAACTACTTGAAAACGGCGCTGAAAGTCAGTTCGACGGGCACTACGACGGAACAATCCACGAGCAAATGCGTATGAGCCTTGAAACCGCGCTCAGTCAGCTTTCCAAACGCGACCAGCTGTTACTGACGCTGTTTTATCAACACGATTTAAACCTGCATGAAATCGCGCTTGTGTTGGATCTGACACCACCACGCATCTGTCAGCTTCATAAACAGGCGCTCAAACAACTCAATCACTATTTGTCATCCTAGGAGTCTCAGATGCAAAAATTACTCGGCGCCATCATTATTTTGGTGGGTGTATTTGGCGGCTACATGATGGCAGGTGGCAAGCTTGGCGCAATATGGCAGCCCGCGGAATTTCTGATCATCATCGGTGCAGCAGTCGGTTCCTTGATCGTCGGTAACCCACCTCAAGTGCTCAAAGAAATGCGCTTGCAGTTCATGCGCGTCCTGCGTCGTCCGCGTCACGAAAAAGAACACTACATGGAGCTGATGGCACTATTGCAGATGCTTCTCGAAACCGTGCGCAGCGGCGGCTTTAAATCCCTCGACAAACACATTGAAAACCCTGCCGAAAGCACACTTTTTGCGCGTTACCCACTGGTTGCGAAAGATTATCGCCTTGTTTCCTTCATTACTGACAATTTGCGTTTAATGGCAATGGGTCAAATGTCGCCTCATGAATTAGAGGGATTACTCGAACAAGAAATCGATGCCATTGAAACCGATTTGCTTTTGCCTTCGCGTTCATTGCAACGCACAGCAGAAGCCTTGCCCGGATTCGGTATTTTGGCGGCAGTTGGCGGCATCATCATTACCATGAGTGCCATTGACGGTTCCATCGCCATGATTGGCTATCACGTTGCGGCTGCCCTCGTCGGAACATTTTTGGGGATCTTCGGTTGTTATTGCTTCTTAGATCCCGCCAGTAACGCCATGGCTCAGCGCGTAAAACGCGAGATGACCGCTTATGAATGTGTACGTGCCACCTTGGTGGCTTACGTCGCTAAAAAGCCAACACTGCTCGCGATTGACGCCGGCCGCAAACATATTCAGCTAGACATCAAACCCACCTTTAACCAAATGGAGAAGTGGCTGGCTGAACAGGAGGGATAATGCAAAGACAAGAACACGTGGTATTCAAGCGAGCAAAAAATAAATCGCATGAAGAATCCCATGGCGGTGCATGGAAGGTGGCGTTTGCTGACTTCATGATTGCACTGATGGCACTGTTCCTCGTGCTCTGGGTTATGCAGGTGGCAGATAAAGAAGAGCGCAAAGCCATTATGGCGAATCTGCATTCCGCCAGCGTGTTCGACAAAAGCTTTGGTAATCCCTTCGATTCTTCACAAAGCCTTTCCCCAATTGATTTGGCATCAGATTCTTCGGTGCCAAGTCAACACAACGCCAACCAGACCGTGAGTTCTTTCTTTCAAGGCGACGGCGATGGCCCTGAAACGGATTCCTTGATCCGCGGCACGTTCGACACTCAAGAACGCTTGTTGGCGCTGGCCCAGGTGGTTGAAGAAATGGCGCGTCAGGTGAAAGCATCAGGCAATGTGAATGTGACCGTCACACCACAAGGGCTAAGGATTGTGTTGCAAGATGATTTCAGACAACACATGTTCAGCCGAGGCGGAGCGGATCTCACACCGTTTTTTGAAGATCTTTTGCTGGCTCTATCCCCGGTTTTTGACCGCGTTGAAAACCCACTGATCATCAGCGGTCATACGGACGCGACTCGTTTTCGCAGTGGTTTTGGAACCACGTCTAACTGGGAACTCTCCGCCAACCGCGCAAATCAGGCACGCAAAACTTTGGTGGCAGGCGGAATGCCCGACACTCGCGTGTGGCAAGTAACAGGCATGTCAGATCGCGCCTTACTTAATCATGACGATCCTGAATCGTCTGAAAATAGGCGTATTGAGCTTTTCATCCTCACCACGCCTGCGGCTGAAGTGTTGGAAACCTTGTTCGGTAGCCAAACAGGTAACGAGTTGGAGCAAGCGCGTGAGAAAGCCAGATTTAACCAACCGGTTATCCGCCATGACATGATCAACTACTCGGTTGATGATGAAAACGAAGACACGTCGCTCCGCGATTTGTAACCGTTTAATGTCGGGAGACGAGTCTGGTCTTTTCTGTTTATCTAGACCACGTCCCGACATTTTTTTTCTACCTTGATTGCCGATATTTACCCATACGTTAATTCGATCATTTTCCGCTTTACTGCATTGATGAGCCCACTATGCATACTCACGCTGACGCGCCACACAAAGACCCTCTGAAAAAAGCCTTACTTTGGCTGGTTGTGCTTGATTACGTGCTGTTGACGCTGTTTTTGTTTCTGCTACCCAATTTAACGCTCAATGGTGGTACCTTGATCAGTACGCTTTTGATGCTCTACAACTTGTTGCTTTCGGTGCTTTGCTTTCAACGAACCTCACATCAAGATGGCTACATCATCTACCCCACCTTGTCGGCGACTTTGCTGGCATTTGTCTGCTTTTTGTATTTCTTCTTTCTCATCTAAACACGCTGTTTTCAGCTCTATTTCGTTCACCACCATCGCTATTTTGTTCGTTATCTCAATAGTTTGACCTATCCCAATCCGCATTGCTGTTACGCTCAAAGTCACATCAATCACTGCAAGGGAAACGCGATGAAGAAAATGTTACTTGTTGCCACCATGGCGCTGTCTGCGTTCGCGCAAGCAGATCAGTTGGAAGACATTGAGAAAGCGGGTGTCATTCGCGTCGGAACCACGGGCGACTATAAGCCTTTTTCGTTCTTTGATGGCACCAACTATTCCGGGTATGACATCGATGTGGCACAACATGTCGCTGATCAGTTAGGGGTAAAACTCGAAATCGTTCCCACCACGTGGAAAGGGCTGGTCAGTCATCTACAAGAAGATAAATACGATATTGCGATGGGCGGCATCACGCGCCGAATGTCTCGCCAACTGTCGGCAGAACAAACGCAGGGATACATGATATTCGGCAAGTGCTTCCTCGTTGCAAAAGGGAACGTCGATAAATTCGATACCTTGGAAGAGGTGAATAAGCCTTCAGTGCGCGTCGGCGTGAACATTGGCGGAACCAACGAAAAATTCGCCGAGAAGCATCTACCCAACGCGACGTTTGCTAAGTTCGAGAACAACCTCGATGTACCAAAAGCCGTTGCTGGCGGTGATATTGATGTGATGGTGACAGAAACGCCTGAAGGTATTTTCTATGAAGTGACGGATGATCGCCTAGAGGCTTCTCGCTGCGATGAACCTTTCACTCGCAGCCAGTTTGGCTACCTCATTCCTGAAGGCGAGCAACGCTTGCTCAACACTGTCAATTTCATCATGGATGAGATGGTGCTCAAGGGTGTGCAAAACGAACTAATGCAGAAAAACAACCTGAAATAGACACAACAGCGGCGCTCGTGTTGCTGCGAATTGGCATGCGACACAGCGTCTGTGCTTGTTTGGGTGTTTTCTTTCTAGTGTGACGCGCTGACAACAATCACCTGTCTATCTTGAAACTCTCGACGTTATAAACACACACTGAAGTACGCATTCTTTTTCTGCGGCCGCACATTTAGTTCGGTGTTGCCGTTTTTCGGAACAGTTAAGGGGTCGATATGCTGCGCTTCTTCACCATCGAATCAGGGGTGATCATTGAGATTCACGCCTATGACTATGAAGACATCAACCACCTTATCGCCAAAGCGTCATGGATTGATGCACACGACCCTTCCGATCACGAACGTGACGTGGTCAGTTCGCTATTGAAGATTGAATTGCCTGAATCTGATGATGTGGAAGAAATTGAGTCCTCAGCTCGCTTTTTCGTCGACAGACGCGGCCTACATGTTCACTCATTGTTTTTGGCGAAAAGTGAAGGCAAGTACAACACAGTTTCTGTCGCCAGCATTTTGCAAAGCCAACGCTTGATCACGATTCGTGATGGAGACATTGCAGACTTCCGCCTACTGCGACTCCGCGCACGTCGTGGTCAGGTTCACTGCAAAGACATCGAAACCCTGTTGCTGACTATCTTGGAACAGAAAGTTGAAAACCACGCTGACATGCTGGAGGACCTTCATCGCGAGTTGGAGAAAATCAGTCACGCCGTACTGGAAGACGATGATTCAGATCTGGAAGAATGCATTAGCAAATTGGCCAGACAGGAAGACAGTAACGGTAAGGTACGCTTGTGCTTAATGGACACCCAGCGTGCTATTTCTTTTTTACTGCGTCATTTACAGTCTCGTGGTGAACATCGTGAAGATTTGAATGAAATCGTGCGAGACATCGACGCCCTGCTCTCTCACACCACCTTTTTGTTCGACAAGATCAACTTCTTGATGGACTCGACGCAAGGCTTTATCAACATTGAACAAAACCAGATCATCAAGATCTTCTCAATCGCCGCCGTCGTCTTCCTCCCCCCTACAGTAATCGCAAGTATCTACGGCATGAACTTCGAAAACATGCCCTTACTCTCCTGGCACTACGGCTATCCCTTCGCGCTCGGGTTGATGGTTGCGTCAGGTTTCGCGCCACTGTTTTATTTCAAGAAGAAGGGTTGGTTGTAATGCTCGTTATTTCAACAACGCCACCACACTATGTCGTTTCACGTTAGCTTGGGCATTCAGTGCTTCAAAAGTTTTGGTAAATTGACCTGACGATGCGTGAAGCTGGGCGAGTTTTTGGTTCACATCGTCGATTTTTATCGCGGGTTCTTGTTGGCGTAGGGCGTTCATTTGGGTGGAGAGTTCGTTGTGAAAGGTGCGCGCGTCTTCTAGGCCCGCGTGGACCTGTCGAATGTGCTGATTCACACGCGCGATGGTCTTTTTGATGCCGTCACGTCCACTTAAATCAAAGCTCAGTTCTGCGATGCCTTCTGGGTCAGGTTTCAATGTAAGCGTATTCGGTTGCCCCGCCGGAAAACGATAGCCCTGCCCTGTCACCATGACTTTTTGTTGCATCTGGCTGTAGGCCGATTCTTGCGCTTCAAACAAGATGGTTCCGTCGTTGGCCAGTGACGCTCGCATGCCCATTGGGATCAGGCTGCGATCCAATATTTTGATGGTTTTGTTGCCGTCTGACACCCCATCAAATGGGATCATCACAGATTGACCTTGCGGAAAATCGAGACGAATTTGTTCTGCGCGCTCGCTGAGGCGGTTCACATTCAGCCCTGGGATTGAAAAGCGGCGAATGTCCGCGCTATCAAGCTTCACGCGCAGTTCATTGTCCACCACGCGTTTGCCGTCAAAACGGGCTTGCTGGAGCGTATTTTCGATACTCTTTTTGCTTTGCGCGAGCGTGTCTTTCAGGGTTGGTGTATTTTGCACGCCGTGTGTCATGGCCTGTGTCAGACCGCTTTTCATCTTGCTGAGTTCTTTGCCCACCTGTTGCAACGATTTAGATGCAATCTGCACCGACGTGGCATGCTGTTGGCCTTGCGCCAAGCGCATTGTAGAAACGGAATAGGCTGACGTAGTGTCAGCCTTGGTGTTTGGATATTGCTGGGGTTGAATACTGCCTTGGTCTGGCGAGCGTGACGGGGTGATGGATGCCTGCTCATGGCCGGTTAGCCGTATACCATGAGGTCTCACCTCTACCGTACTCATTGCCATAAATCGTTTTCCTAGCGTTAGATGCGATCAAACAAGTTGAGATCGTTGATCTTCACATAGCTTGCTTGTGTGGCTTGAAGTGCTGCCATGTAGTTACTCAGGCGTACCGAGGCTTCGCCGTAATCCAGCGCAGAAATGTCACTGTTCACCTTATCAACGAAGAGCTTATTTTCGCCGTGAGTGCGGTCCATCAAATCAAGGTTATTCAGACGACCACCTATCTCGGTCATTGCGCCTAAGACGTTACCAGACGTTGCATCAATGGTGCTGATGGTCGCTTCAACCTGATTTCTGAAATCTGCGGTTGGGTTTTTGAACTCTTCAATCAGGGAATCGATTTGATTTAATACATTGGTGCCGCCCACATCCATGATGTCTTTGGCGGTCATGTTTGATTCCATGATGACACCTTTGGCGACCGTGACGACGCGTTTGTCGCTGTTACCTTCCACCACATAATCGCCCGTGGCAGTGGAAATGGCGGCTGTATCCGTCTGTGTGCCCGAGAACAGGTAGTGGCCTTCCTCGTCCTGTGCGTTGAACGACGATGCCACAGAATCACGTAGGCTCTCCAATTCGGTGATCATGCCTGCGCGATCTTCGTCAGTCAGCGTACCATTCGCGCCCCAAAGCACCAGGTCACGCATGCTTTTCATGCTTTCATTCACCGAATCCAAATACACTTCCTGACTGGAAAGCGTGGTTTTCACGTTGGCAATATTGGTCTGATACTGAGAAATCGCCGCACCTTCACGTTCAAGGTTCAGCAGTTTGATCGAGGCCATTGGATCGTCGGACAATTTGGTAAGGCGGTCTGACGTTGCCATTTGTTGAAGTACAGTGCCTAGCCCTGCATTGTTCATTTGCAGGCTCTGAAGCATCATTTGACTGAATTGGGTATCACTGACTCTCATACTCTTCTCCTAAACCTAAACCGTTAGAACAACTGCAAGACTGAATTGAACAGCTCGTTGGCGGTGCTGATCACTTTCATGTTGGCGTTATGGGCATTGGCGAACGTCATCACGTTGCCCGCTTCTTCATCGCTACTGACTGCGCTGAGGTTGTTGCGTTGCGCCAGTGCTTGCTGGTTCATGTCTAATTTGGCTTCATAATCCGAATGCGCCTGACGTGCTTTTATCGCGGTTTCACCCACCATGGCGGTGAATGCATCGTTCAAGGACACATTGCCAAATCCCGTCACATCAACAGGCTTATTGCTGATTTCAATCAAACGCTTCAACACATCACTGTTACCCGGCGTGCCGTCGCTAGACAGCGCCAATTCACTCGAGGTGATATCGGTGATCGTGAGACTCGCGGCAGGATTAGACGGGTCGTAACTAAATAGCGGTGTCCCTGCATCGCCATTTAAATCCGTGCCAGTTGCTAGCACAGTATTGAATTCATCAGCCAATGCGCGCGCCATGTCGTTGATGGCAACTTGATTGGGTTTAAGTACCTCGGTTTGGTAATCATTGAGTGCGCCGAGCTGGCCACCTACTGAGCCACTGATAGCAAAGCTCTGCTTACCAAATTCAACCTGCAAACTGGCCATGTAGCTGTCATTCGGATCGGGGATCGCTTTTAGCTGACCCGCCTCACCTCCCATCACCAAAGGTTGGCCTGATGCTAATGTCACTTGAACCGTGCCATCTCCTTGTTCGGTGGTTTTCACTTCCATGACGGTAGAAAGCTCACCAATCAGCAGATCTCGGGTATCCAGTAACTGCGCGGAATTACCGCCCGCACCTTTCATTTCCATGATTTGCTGATTAACCGCAGCAATATTACCGAGCAAGCTGTTGGCATGCGAAACCGCGGCGGTGCGCTGGTCACTCATGTCTTTGTGTTGATTATGCTGGGCATCGTTGAGTGCATTGAAGCGTCGAGATAAGGCTTCAGCTTCGTTGATGATTTGCTGACGCAAGGGCTGAGATTCTGGTTTGGTGGTAGCGTCATTCAGTGCCGCGAACATCGAATCCAAGCCCGTCGACAGACTAAAGCCATCTGCACCTAACGTGTTCTCCAGATGCCCCATGCTCGTGGTGTAACCTGCTGCATAAGACGCGGAGCTGTTGGTTGACCAAAGCTGTTTGACCAAAAATCCGTCTGTGACACGGCGAATGCTGGTGACTTCCACGCCCATGCCCGCACTTAGCGAATCTTGTTTAGCACCGCCGATTGATGCGGTCAGTGCTTGCTGACGGCTATATCCCGGTGTGTTGATGTTAGCCACGTTTTGCGCCGTCACTTCCAACGCCACTCGGTTGGCATTCAGACCCGTCATCGCGATATTAATGAGGTTCATCTACAGCTCCATTTTTCTTATTAGCGGCTGTGAAAACGCGGTGGTTGTGCCCACGTCGTTGCGCTGTTGGTTAACTGAGGCGACGTTTACATCAGCATTGTTAAGGCTGTTACAGCGATTAAAATTGGGCGCAATGTGAGCTTGTGATCTTGCTTCCGCCCTGATGACACAAAACTCGTCGTTGGCGGCCAAATTGTGTGTTTCTTTCATGCCGTCGCTATTAATGCCGCTCTTTGATAACGCTATCACGTTGGCATCTGCCTTCGTCTTAGCAGCTCGTTGTTCAACACTGCCTTGCAACGAAACACCATTGGCTTGCATGGCAGCAGGGCCAAGCTGTTTGACTAACATGTCCGCGATACCGGCACTTTGTTTTCTCGACATTTCAATCGCGAGCTGACCGTCGTACATATCGCGAAACACGCCGTATTGCTGGCTCGAAAATGGGCTGTCTTCGTCTGCCAATACATCGCTACTGCTGCGCATCTGGCGTAACACCAGTTGCAAGAACATAGCTTCAAACTGCCCTGCCACTTCTTTTAGTGCCCCTTGCTGATCGGCACTGTGTTTGATTTTCGCCAAGGCACTGTTGTCGTGATAAAGCATTGCGCTCATTCGTGTCTGATCGTGCAACCCTTCTACTTTCATTATCGGCTCCTTAAATCACGACCAGTTCAGCACTGAGCGCACCCGCTTCGTGCAATGCTTGCAGAATGGACATCAGATCAGTCGGGGTCGCGCCGAGACTGTTCACAGCACCCACGATGGTATTGAGATCCGTGCCTGGCGGCCAAATCACCATTTGCGCCTGATCTTCATTGATATCAATTTCAGAGTTATCCACCGTGACCGTTTCGCCATCGGCAAAAGCATTGGGCTGGCTTACCTGTTGGGTTTCTGAAATGGTCACCGTCAGGTTGCCGTGACTCACCGCCGCTTCGCCAACTTTCACGTTTTGACCGATCACCACTGTGCCCGTGCGAGAGTTGAATACCACGCGTGCGGGCTTGCGACCTTGTGCCACGCTCATTTCCTCTAGCATGGACAGCATGATCACGCGCTGCTGCGTGTCTTTGGGCGCACGCATTTCCACGCGTGCATTGTTGATGGCCATCGCCACATCTGGACCAAACGTGGTGTTGATTTCTCGAGCGATATTTTTAGCCGTGGTGAAGCTTGCTTTGCGCAGGTTCAACGTCACTTTTTCACGTTCGTTAAAATCAGACGGTATTTCACGTTCCATGGTGGCGCCGTTTGGAATACGGCCAGTGGTTGGGGTATTAACCGTGGTTTTCGAACCGCTGCGCCCTTCTGCTGTCACGCCTCCCACCACCACGTTGCCTTGTGCCACGGCGTACACCTCGCCATCAACGCCACGCAATGGCGTGAGAAGCAAGGTGCCACCACGAAGGCTTTTGGCATCGCCAATTGAGGAGACGACAATGTTGATCGCCTGACCTGAGCCTACATTTGGGTCGACGACGGCAGTGACACTCACTGAGGCCACATTGCGCAGTTTCGGATCGGTATTGGCATCAATTTGCACACCAAACTGGCGCAGCATGTTAGTAATGGATTGAGACGTGAATTTGACCTGGTTACGGTCACCCTGCCCGTCTAAGCCCACCACTAAGCCATAACCAACCAATTGGTTTTGACGAATGCCCTGAATATCGACCAAATCCATGATCGGGGTTTTGATTTCCGTTTTTCCGCCTTCTGTATTGCCGTTTTGAGCAAACTTAACATCTTGAGCAAAGGTCATTGCCGAGATGCCCAGAGACAAAAACAGTAGCAGAGACGAAAATATCGTATTGCGTTGATTCATTAGAACGGCACCCATGGCGAGTTGAAGAATTGCGTCATCCAGCCAGAAGCATTGCTATCAGCCAATGCACCACGTCCCGCATAGGTAATGCGAGCATCACCGATTCGCAGGGAGGAAATCTGATTGCTGCGGTTGATATCATCCACACGAACAATGCCCGTCAGGCGAATAAACTCGTCGCCTTGATTTAAGCGCAGCCACTTTTCGCCATTAATGCGAAGTACACCGTTGGGCATGACCTCATGCACCGTCACCGTGATCGCTCCTTGCAATTTATTGCCTTGAGAACTCGATGCACTGCCATCAAAGTTTCGGTCTGCATCAATATTCACCGCCGCACCATCGAGAGTATTAGAGCCAAAGATAGGCGCAGCAAAACCCACACCCGCGCTTTTTCCGAAGCTGGTGTCGGCTTTTTTGCGCGACTCGGTTTCTTCCGACAGCAAGACAGTCAAGATGTCGCCGACGCGATAAGCGCGGCGATCCTGAAACAGCGTCATGCTGTATTGATGACGATAAAGGCTGCCGTCTTTCGCTTCGGGTAACGAGTAATCCAATACTGGCGGGGCGTACTCTTCCGCATCCGGTTTTGGTGGCGTGAATTCCTGACGGCCTGCACAACCTGTCAGCAATATCATCACCAGCAACCCACTCATAGAAAGCCATTTCATTGCGCTATCCTTCATCATCACCACTCTTTCTGTTTCACCGTTCGCGCGCTTTTCTTTTATTGACGCGATTGCTAATGCGCTTGTTAACGTAATAGCTAGTGAGATTGCTGTCCTAACTGACTAAATCGACTGCGCAACAAACTTGAGCATGTCGTCTGCGGCCGACACCACTTTGGCGTTCATCTCATATGCACGTTGCGTCGTGATCATGTCGACCATCTCTTCCACCACTTGCACGTTTGAACCTTCCAGTGCGCCTTGCTTGATGCTGCCCGCGCCGTCTTCACCCGCGATCAGTTCTTCCGCTAAACCACTGGCTTCGGTTTCACGAAACAAGTTGCCGCCGACTGCTTCTAGACCGGCTGGGTTAATGAATTTGGCCAACGTGATTTGACCGATATTTTGTGGCGCAGGATCGCCCGCGGTGGTGACTGACACGTTGCCATCGACACCGACGGATACAGAGACCGCGTTATCTGGGATCTGTACTTGTGGTTCTAATGGCAAACCCTGACTGTTCACCATCAAACCTTCAGAATTAACGTGAAACTGGCCGTTTCGGGAATACGTGATCTGGCCGTCTGAGTTTTCAATCTGGAAAAACCCTTGACCCATCACAGCCAAATCCAGTTCCTGACTGGTGTTTTGTGTGTTGCCTTGAGTGAAGACTTTTTGCGTCCCCACCACGCGCACACCGCTGCCCAACTGCACACCTGTCGGCAGTTGGTTAATGTCGTCCACTTGCGCGCCGGGCTGACGTTGAATGCTGTAGAACAGATCTTCAAACACCACGCGATCACGCTTAAAGCCGACCGTATTGACGTTTGCCAAGTTGTTAGAAATGGCAGTCATCTTGGTGTCCTGCGCCGCCATCCCCGTTTTACTTACCCATAATGATGAGTGCATTGCTTTCTCTCCTATCGCGGCGTGAGTTAACGCGCCGCCATCAATTTGTTGCCAGCCTGCGCCAATGTTTCTGCGGTTTTCATCATGCGTATTTGCATCTCGAAGTTACGCGTCAGCGACATAACCCCAACCAGTTCATCAATGGCAGACACGTTACTGCCTTCGATGTGTTCAGATGCCACTTGCACCCTTGGGTCAACATCAAACGGCGCACCATCAATGCTGTGCAACAAGCTGTCGCTTTCTTTTTGAATCTGTCTGATATCAGGGTTGACCAGTTTCAGTGCGCCCACTTGAATCTCCGCACCGCCACCCGGCGGCACGACTGAGACCAAACCGCGCTCACTGATCTGAACTTTCTGATAATCCGGCAATACCAATGCGCCGCCCCCCGCATCCAGCACCGGACAACCGTTAACGCTCAATGCGCCAAAGTTATCGACCTTAATGTTGCCCGCGCGGGTATAGGCTTCGTTACCTGCTGGCGTTTGCACCGCCATAAAGCCATCACCCATGATCGCCACGTCGAGCGAACGTCCGGTTTTGGTTACATCTCCAGAATCAAAGCGCGTCATGGCGGAGTTAGTGACCGCCAAGGTGCGACCATCAAATCCCGCGCCTTTTACTTCGACACTTTGCATACGCTCCATGTCAGCGCGAAAGCCTGCGGTATCGGCATTCGACAAGTTGTTAGAGCGAACCTGCTGCGCTTTCAACACACGGCTTGCGCCTGAGGTTGCGGTAAATAGCAAACTATCCATGCTGCGCTCCGTTAAATCGCGTTAAACAGCGCTTGGGTCAGTTTGTCGTTGGTCGAAATCGTTTTCGCGTTCGCCTGATAATTGCGCTGAGCGGTCATCAAGCTCACCAATTCTGTCGTCAGATCGACGTTCGAGCCTTCAAGTGCACCCGGTGTTAACCCGCCCAAGGTGCCTGAGCCCGGAACGCCGATGATCGGAGCGCCTGAGCCATAGCTTTGCGTCCACGCTGTACCGCTCACCGTTGCCAAACCTTGTGGGTTAGCAAAATCTGCTAACACAACCTGACCTTGAAGCTGCGACTGACCATTGGTGTAAGTCGCGTAGATCATGCCGTTGTCTTCCACACGCACGCCCGCCAATTCACCGGAGGTGTAACCGTTCGGATTGTTGGTGCTGACACCGAACGCCGCACCAAACTGAGTGCTACCAGCAAGGCTAATATCAATGCTGACCGGATTCGCGCCCGCCGCAGGGAATGCAACGTTAAACGTGCCCGTTGGTGAAGCCAGCGTGCCGTCTTCATTAAAATCTACCGCGACGGTTTGAACTGGGGCGGTGCTGCCATCGACTTGTACGTTGACCTGCCACTGGTTATCGGCGGTTTTAGTGAAGTACTGGGTGACGGTGTGGGCGTTACCCAGCGAATCGTAGGCCTTGGAGGTGTAAGAAGAGTGAAAACTGTTTGGGTTGCTGGGGTCAAACGCAACAGCAGTATCATCGTAATCCGGATTAGGTTTCATCTCCCCCGGGTTATCAGGATCCGGAATTTCTTTTTCCAGGGATATGTGCCCTTTCGACACCACGTTGATGTCCTTTGCACTGGCATCAAAGTTAGCCACGAAATCGAGTTTATTTGTGGCTTGGGCAGCCAGAGATGATGTCGAAATTTGCACATCCCCTACCGATCCCGAAAGCAAATTTCCGGCGCCATCGACACTGTAGCCTTGAAGCTTGGCACCTGCATTGGACACGACATAGTTATCTTTGTCCGTGCCAAATACGCCTGAGCGGGTATATAAATTCTGGCCTGCGCTGTCTTTGGTGACAAAGAAACCCGAGCCGTTGATCGCCAAATCCATGGCGCGACCCGTACCTGTCACTGAGCCGTTCTTATCAAAGTTTTGCGAGATTGACGCCACTTCCACACCGCCCGGTTGCATGCCGTTGTACACCGCAGAAAACTCAGTACGCGCCCCTTTGAATCCATACGTTGAAGCGTTGGCAATGTTATGGCTGATGGTGTTCAGTTCTGCGTTGGTCGCGTCCAGACCACTCAATGCAATATTAAAACTCATGGTTATCCTCTTATCCTTGTTTGATGGTCATGGCTTGGTTATGCGCCAAACTGCGTGATTTGATAGAAAGGAACACTGCCGACACCGGTAATGTTGACCAGTGCTGCGCCGCCAGTGCTTGGAATGCGAACTTGTTCAACTTGCCCGGCCAACAAGACGTTAGGGCTAGCTTGTCCGTCTTGAACGTTGACTGATACGGTGTATTCACCCGCTTTCAATCCGAGCTTTTCTGGGTCGATAGAGAAATCAACATCGCCAGCTTGGTGCGCACCCAACGGCACTTCTGTTTTCTGTCCGTAGGCATCTTTTACCACCAAGGTGACTTGATTGGATGCGTGGGCAAGCTCCACTTTTCCGTTCTGAATGCCCTCACCAAGCTCAAACTCATTGCCTGATACATACACGGTTTGACCAACCAAGCCCGCGGTTGAAAGCACCTGCATGTTGTCGAGCAGCACCATGCTGTTTTGCATGGTTCCCGACATATTTTCCATGCTTTGTACTTGTGAGAACTGTGCAAGCTGACTGACATATTCGGTGCCATCAAGCGGGTTAAGCGGATCCTGATTCTGGATTTGCGCCACCATCAAGGTGATGAATTCGTTTTCCAACGAGCTGGCGCTATTTGTATCAAGAGGGTTACTAGATACAGTGGCATCTTCGCTTCTCGCGGTGATTGGTGCGTCCGCAGACATGGCGGTGTAGTGTGCAATACTCATTTAGCTACCTTGTCCCAATTTCAGCAGACCCTGCTGCATGCTTTTCACATTCGCCATCACTTCGACGTTCGTTTCGAAGCTACGCGTCGCAGACATCATGTCGGCCATTTCTGACACCACATCAATACCTGGGTAGTAGACATAACCTTCATCGTTTGCGAGCGGACTGTTCGGCTCGAAGCGTTTTTCAGCCTGATTTTGCGCTTGCACCACATCGACAATGCGCACTTCCGCATTCGGATACATGTTTTCGCCCGCGACCAATTGGGTGTTGCTGTACACCGTCGCGAAAACCGGCTTAAGCGCTTTGTAAGCATCATCCGGATTGGCCGACACTGAATCGGCGTTAGCGAGGTTGCTGGCCACGGTATTCAAGCGCACGGTTTGCGCATTCATCGCCGAGCCTGCAATGGTGTAAATATCGGTAAATGACATGGTTAGCGTCCTTCAATCACTTTTGCCAAGCCGGAAAACTTCATGTTCAGAAAGGTCAGGCTGGTTTGAAAATCCATGTTGTTTTGAGTGAATTTGGCTTGCTCTACCCCAAGCTCGACAGTGTTTCCGTCTTTGCTGTTCTGATAAGGGATCGCGTACTGAGCGCCAATTTTCATGCTTGGGATTTGTTTAGTGACACTTCCCGACGACATTTGACTCATCACAGTGGTAAAGCTCAGGTCTTTTGCGAGGTATCCCGGCGTATCAACATTCGCTAGGTTACTCGCAAGGACTTTGGTACGCTGAACGCGAAAATTCAGCGCGTCCGGGTGCACACCCAAGGCTTGTTCAAACGTGATTGCCATGCCTCTCTCCTTAAATTCATTTCGAATACCCACAGGTAGTTACAAGATGCATGCCAGAAATATAATTATTGAAAATCAATGAGATATAAAAACAAAGGGAAAGCCAACTTCCGCCTATCGGAAGTATTACTTAGCAAAGGGAAGTCCATGGTTCCTGTCGTTCGTTCTGTGTTTTTTTCCCTGTTCGTTTTGAGCGCACTAGGCGTTTCAACAGCGTTTGCAAAGGAGAAGTCGCAGTCAGAAATCATGTTGTCAGAAGCCACGATCACAGACGTAGTGGGTCGTTCTTATCAAGACGAAGTGGCACACATCGCTCAGTCTCGTCACTGGCCTGATTACACCCTGACATTTGATATTCGCGTGCCGCGTGCCGTCAGCCACCTGCCGCCATGTCAGTCTTCGCTTGTGATTGAAGGTCGCGACCATCAATCACTGCCGATTGGTCATCTCAAACGTTCCGTGCGTTGCGAAGATCTCAACAACCCGTGGAGAATGAACGTGTCGATCAAAGGCGCGATCACCCTGCCAGTAGTGGTCACCCTAACGGCCCTTCAGCGGGGCGACACGGTGATTGCAAAAGCGTTGAAATTGGAAGCTCGAACACTGACCCGAGACGATGCCTTTTTCACATCCATAGCCGATGCCACGGATCATCAAACTCAACGCCGTGTTCGCGCGGGTTATGTCTTAAACCCCGCTAAATTAAGCGCGATTCCATTAGTGAAAAAAGGCAATGAAGTCGTGGTAATTGCCAGCAAAAATGGCTTTACCGCCAGCACCAAAGGGGTGGCGCTAGAAAATGGGAAGAAGGGCCAGCAAATTGATGTGCAAAATCTGTCATCAGAGAAAGTAGTTCGTGCACTGGTGACAGGTTTAAATCAGGTTCATACACAGTTTTAATTGAATTTTTCACCAAAAAGCTCATTTCATGTGCCATTTGGTTTCACATTGAGCCATTCTGTAGCGAATGCTCAAGCGGTGGTTGATATTCTCGTTCTCACAGATTGCAAAGGAGAGCCACCATGAAAACCATATTTTTAGTCCCATTCATCGCCGCCGTGTCTTTTGGTAGCCAAGCACTGACGTTAACCAGCCAAGATATTCAAGAAGGGACTCGCATGGCTGAGACCTTCGCCTTTCAAGGCTTTGGTTGCACAGGTGATAACCTGTCACCACAACTGAGCTGGAAGGATGCACCGAAAGGGACAAAAAGCTTTGCCATTACTGCCTATGATCCCGACGCCCCGACAGGCAGCGGATGGTGGCACTGGGTCGCGTTAGATATTCCATCATCGCAACAAAGCGTTGAACGCGGCATATCGGGCAAACTGAAAGACGCCCGAGAAATGGGCAACGATTATGGCGCAATTGGCTTTGGCGGTGCTTGCCCACCAAAAGGTCATGGCATGCACCGTTATCAGTTTACCATTTGGGCATTACCAACTGAAAAGCTTGAACTGCCAGATAACCCGTCCAACGCCCTGATTGGCTACATGCTAAATGCATCGGCACTGGACAAAGCGACACTCACTGCAACCTATGTGAGCGAATAAGTAAAAGCAAAAACGGAGGGTACGGATGACGAAGACTTTGGTGCAGGCAGGGCAGTTTCGCGGTGTGACTTCGCAGCCGCTTCGCAATGTGTTGATTTACGCACCAACTATTATCTGGGTGAACCGAGGCTACAAAAAGCTTTGGTGGCAAGATGATCCTCGTCATTACACGCAAGAAGACTGGCTGGTTGTGCCCGCCAGTCATTATCTTACGTTTGTGAATGAACCGTCACAGACAACATTTTATTCCCGTACCCTCACCTTCCTAGAACCACCGCCCTCTGAATGGCTAGAAGATTTATCGAGCAGCGCAGCTTCAGCATCAAACGCTGTCAATAGCGAACCGCGCGTCAGCGTGACGCCACAACTCGCTTACTGTTTCGACACACTCTACGAGATGGCAGAGAAAAACTTGGCTGCTGACACGCAGCGTCAGTTCCTTCACGGGTTTTATGCTGAACTAAAAGCCGCGGGGTCTCTGCATCTTTTGTTTCCAAGCAAAGAAGGGGCGTTGAAAGAACAACTCGCGAGTTATCTCAGCCTCAATCCCGGCGATGCGCACAGCATCGATACGGTTGCCACGCACTTTTCCATGAGCCCAGCGACACTGAAACGTAAGCTTGCCTCTGAAGAGACCTCTTTTAGGCAAGTGCTCACTAACATCAGAATGGTATATGCCCTTTCTTTGATGCAAAAATCACGTACTCAGCTCAATATCGCACTCGCTTGTGGCTACCAATCTGAAGTCCGTTTCGCCAGTCGTTTCAAGGATGTGTTTGGAGTAACGCCAAAGCAATATGTGCAAACGCTGTAACGTTTTCGACCACTTTCGATTGGCGACAAATTCATCAAATTAACGAAAAAATTGGACTGAGCTTGGCAAATCTCGGTTAAAAAGCTCGAAATCACCAGTGACCCGAGTAACTCTCTCCAACAAACCATCACTTTTCATCAAAAATGCGTTTCGTATTTAATCCTGTCATCAAGATGGTCGCATTTATCCTATAAGTGATGAACAAGGACATTAAACATGAAAATCGATAAAGTTGCGGGCGGCCACATTCAGCAAAGCTCACTGAATCAAACGGCCACCAAATCGGCTGAAACGCCTGTTCGCTCATCAGTTGTTGAAACACAACTCAACACCAATACGGCGGCAATCAATAAAGCCCAGCAAGAATTGGCCTCTATGCCGAATATTGACATGGCAAAGGTAGAACAAATTCGTACTGCCCTTCAGCGTGGCGAATTGAGTTTAGACATGCAGGCGCTATCACAGGCCGTCATGCAGTTTCACACAGGCCACGAATAACACACCTTATTTGAGGGGACGGACATGGCATCGACTGCCACCCAACATATTCAACGATTTCTGCGTACCATTAGCAGTGACATAAAACAATACAACCAATTACTGCCTTTGATCATCGCGCAACGTGGCCTTTATTTACAGTTTGATGCGCCAGCGCTTCAAACCAACATTCGCAAACAGTTACCCATCATTGAGCAGGTAAAGTGCACTGCCATTGAGCGCTCGCAGTGCCTGGCAAATATTGGCGTAACGGCAGACGATGCAGGTACAAAAAAATTGCTGAACGCTCTTCCGCCCAGCATTGCTCCGCAAGCAAGAAAGCAGTGGATGATACTGAAAGACTTGATCACGCAATGTCAGCAATACAATGCGGAAAACGGCCAGACTTCCGCCAGTTTCCATGAAATGTTGAACCAGTTAAATCAATCGGAAAACCACACCTATCACGAGCAGATTAGTCAACCGTGATACGCTCCACGCTGACGTACGCTACAGCACGCATAACCCTTATCTTTGCGTGTTCTTTGGTTGTTTCTCTTCCACTTAGCGCCGCTCCAACGCAAAGCCAAATAGAACAAGAATTCCGCGTTCTCGCCCCTTATAAAACGCAAATTCTCAGCCAGTTTGATTCATATTCTCCATTGGTGAACCACATTCTCGGTGAACTCCGTTCCCAAGGTTTACCTAGCGCGTTTGTTCTCATCCCAATGCTGGAATCCTCATACAACCCTTCCGCCGTTTCCTCAGCGAGTGCAAGTGGCCTGTGGCAGTTAATGCCTGCCACCGCAAAGCGATTTGGATTAACGGTTGAAAGCGACAAAGACGAGCGATTTGACGCCTATGCCAGTACCGATGCGGCCATCAAATATCTGAAATTTTTGCATCACAAGTTTGATGGTGATTTAGCCCTCACACTCGCCGCGTATAACGCAGGAGAAGGACGGATTTCCCGGGCAATAAAGCGCGCTGGAACAAACGTATTTTCATCGCTCAAATTACCTAAAGAAACCACTCAGTACGTGAGCCGATTTTATGGGTTGAATGAACTGGTGAATGTGAAAGCACTTGATAACGAACATTTCGAACCAATGCTGTTGTTCGCGGGCGAAGCACGTTTGGCTAAAAGGCCGCTGATTGATTTTGCGGCTCTGCCACCGCTGGTGTCGCTATAGCGTGTAGAGAGAGGCTGGAAGGAGAATGCCGAAGTGGAGATACGAAAAAGCCCGCTCACTGAGCGGGCTTAAACTAATTTGGCGGAGAAATAGGGATTTACTCGGTCGCTGCGCTCCCTTGCCCTTCGGGCCGTCGCCTTTCCGACTTCGTCGAGGCAACGTTGTCTCGCTTCGCTCGGCTGAAGACTAGGCGTCCCCCCCTCCTAGGATTCTGCATCCCTATTTATAAATGCTTATTCCAGATACGAAAAAGCCCGCTCACTGAGCGGGCTTAATCTAATTTGGCGGAGAAATAGGGATTTACTCGGTCGCTGCGCTCCCTTGCCCTTCGGGCCGTCGCCTTTCCGACTTCGTCGAGGCAACGTTGTCTCGCTTCGCTCGGCTGAACCCAAGCCTAGGATTCTGCATCCCTATTTATAAATGCTTATTCCAGATACGAAAAAGCCCGCTCACTGAGCGGGCTTAATCTAATTTGGCGGAGAAATAGGGATTTGAACCCTAGGAGGGCTATAAACCCTCGCCGGTTTTCAAGACCGGTGCTTTAAACCACTCAGCCATCTCTCCGTTGTTGCCGCGAATATTAACGACCTCCTCGGCACCTGTAAACATTTTTTTGGATTACTTTGCTTGTTCGTTGTTTTTAAAAGCACTTTGATGATTATCTCAGCAAAAACGCTTCTCATGTACCATTCAGAAGTAATATTTCACTTCTTTTTTTTATCACTCTGATTGACTCAGAACTTACGAAACCACAGTAATATCGGTGACAGCCCTTCCCTTTCTCGCCTCATCCTGATAGAAGTAATAATAATGGACACGCCACGTACAGTTTTTCGCGCAAATGACCCAATATCACAGTGAAAATATGGCTTTAATTATGCGTATCCGAACCCGTGACGCTTAATGATAATTAGGATAGAAATGCAACTTAACAACTTTTTGCTAAAACTCACCAACACACCTGAGCTTATCGAATTTGAAGATACCATGGCGGTGATTGATGGCTTGTACGACTTTTCCCCGAGCCAATTCGTCAATGGGAACTTAACCAACAAAGCTGGGCAGAACTCTGGGTCGTGTAAGATTCTCGCTTTTGGGAAGTTACATGGGCTTGATGAACGGTCAGTGGTTGCTTGTTTCGGTCGCTACTATAGAGAGGATGTTCTCGGTCACCCTGGTGGCAGTGATCACCAGAATATTCGGAATTTTGTGGTGAGCGGATGGAAGGGCGTTTCTTTTGATCGGTTACCATTAACGCCAAAATTTTCGAGCCTGTAACAGATTCTGTGGCATAGTCTTTCAGCGACTTAATCACTTTTGCGTTGCTTCAATGAATAACGACACAGGCTCTTTCAGTACGAGGCTGTGTCGTCAAACTCTCAAGCTTGAGTATTACCCATCTTGATTGATTCTTACAATAAGCTCATCTTGCACCCGCGCTGCATTTTCATTAGGCACTTGGCAAGTCCCCGCATTCTCATGTCCGCCACCATTATAGCTCAGCATTAATTCGCCGATGTTCGTTGTCGACGTACGATCAAATATTGATTTTCCACAGGCAAACACAGTGTTTTGCTTTTTCAGCCCCCAAAGCACATGGACTGAGATGTTGCATTGTGGGAACACTGCGTATATTTCGAATCGATTACCTGCCCAAATCGGATCTTCATGGCGAAGGTCAAGAATGACAAGATTGCCACATACCGACGCGCAGCGTCGAAGTTGTTCCTGAAACTTTTCTCTATGACTAAAGTATACGTCGACACGCTCTTTAACGTCTGGAAGCTCCATGATCTCTGCGATAGACTTATCTCGGCAATGTTCGATCAAATCCATCATCAGCTCGTAATTCGATATCCGAAACTCTCGAAAACGTCCCAACCCCGTGCGTGCATCCATAATGAAGTTTAGGAGACCCCACGCTTTTGGGTACAACACTTCATCTTTTGTGTATTGGGCAGAATCACCTTTATCCACCTCTTCCATCATCTCGTCCCATTCATTTGGGAAGGTGTTTTCACCGCCAAAATGCTTCCACACAACACGTGCTGCAGATGGTGCATCAGCGTCAATGATGTAATTGGCATTGAGATCCTGATTGCGAATTAACTCTGATGCATGGTGGTCGATGCAAAGATGTGCATTGGCGTTATAGGGTAGATTTGTGGTGATGTCATATTCATTAATTTCAACCACGCCATCTTGCATATCTTTTGGGTGCACAAACTTTATCTCATCAATCAGATCAATGTGTTTGAGAAGTACCGCACACACTAACCCGTCGAAATCACTTCGGGTGATAAGACGGTATCGTCTTTCGGACATAACATTGCTCCTGTAAAGAGATTGGGCAAACCCCTTTTCACTAAATCGTATTTGTTCTTTGTTTAACACTCTCTTAAGAATAAGACGAATACCCAATTGTGCAACTTGTGAGGAGGATGTTATTCACGCAGATGATTGGAGGAAAAGAAAAAAAGCCGCATCGCGGCTTCTATTGAGGAAGGAAATTCTCGGCGAGCATGCACCTAACGCTGCCTCCTCCGATGGTTTCGATGGTGGACACGTCTATTGGCACCAGTTTTCCGTGCTTACGCAGTACTCGCTTTTGTTCCAACGTAAACGCGTTATAGGCAGACAGTGACATCGCGATCAATCGTTCACCTTTATCGCTTTGCAGCTGAAGTATGTTACCGCAAAAATGTCCCATTTGTTCTTCAGTAATCGAGACCACATCTTTGGTCTTTTGCAGCGAGCCAAGCACTCGGCGACGTTCAAACTCTTCAATGATTTCATCACAGATCACTGCAAAACCTTCACCTACCGCCATCATCACATTTGTGTGATAAACAGGCGCACCAGATGACATTTGGGTATCAAAGAAAATAACATCGCGAAAACCTGCTCTATCGGCATACTCTTGAAGCAGTTTACGGTCGCAGCGAACTGAAAGGGCTGCGTAAACCGTGCCGTTGGTATGATCCATGATCATCACGCCAGTACTCTCTAAAAATGCATCAGGCGAACTCAGACTGCCAATTTCGAGTACCACTGGCGCATTAAAACCGGAAGTAACAAGTGCTTCCGTCAGCGTTTCTGGGCGGATTTCTCTACGGCGATTTTCACAAGCCATCGGAAATAAGTACAAATCTCCATTTGGCAGGGTTGAAAACCAGTTATTCGGAAAAACGGCATCGGGTGTTTCACCTTCGCTTGGCGAATAGTTCATCACAGTAACGTTAACGCCATGACCTCTCAGCAGCTCAACCATTTGATTGAATTCCTGCAAAGCTTTTCCACGCACCTGAACATCCGACAATGCCAATGATTTTTGGAATTCATTATCAGCACTGGTTTCAGTATTAAATTTAAAATCAACGGGTGGCACCATCACAACGGCATTGGTTGTATGTACCGCTTGGTTTTGAGAGTGGATCGTATCTCTCAGAATGGGTGCGATCATAAGAACACCTCAACATTTTATTAACATTATTGTTATGAGGTTCATTTTAGTCAGGGAATCGTGGGGAAGTTACCTAAATGAGACGATAATTCTCGTCTCTGCTGGGGGTATTACCTCTAAAAAAGTCGATATACCGAAATAATAACCATGAGGCACAGACATTGCCCGTTACTTTGTCTTAACGTTTCGAGTTCAAGACAAAGAAATCAACTCAGGGTTAATCCCTGCACTTCGCTTGTACTCGGCAATAACAATTTCACTTCGCGTTTGAATCACACCAGGGAGCTGGATGATTCGAGTAGACATAAATTGCTGATAGGCTTTGATATTCTTAACACGCACTTTGACCATGGCATCAAAGTCACCAGACAAGGAATAACACTCTTCGATCTCTGGAATTAACAATGCCGATTTAGCGAACTTATCAAAGATAGACAGGTTGGTCTGGTCCAAACGCATATGAATAAACACAACAACATCTAAGCCAAGCTTTTCTGCGGAAATATCCGCATGATAGCCGGAGATATAGCCCTCTCTTTCAAGCCGTTTGACGCGTTCGGAACACGGTGTAGTTGTAAGGTTTACACGCTTCGCGAGTTCCACAACAGGCAAGCGACCGTTTGTCTGAAGAATACGGAGGATTTCGATGTCGGTGCGGTCTAACGAGACCACATTAGAAACTGCCATGCTACAACGTCCTTGTGCGAGAAATTACCTATCTGTGCTCTAACTATTAGGCGTTTTCACTGCAGCATAACGCTTTTACAACAATTGACAAAGTATTGCTGAAATCTAGTAGATACAAAAAAGCCCAGTCAAATGACTGGGCTTTCGAATTTGGTTGCGAGAACTGGGTTTGAACGGGCAAACCCTTTGCAACGGCCTGAGGGTTATGACAAAAACTTGCTATAACCACCGAGCTTAAATTTGGTTGCGGGAGCTGGATTTGAACCAACGACCTTCGGGTTATGAGCCCGACGAGCTACCAGACTGCTCCATCCCGCGTCCGATTAATCGTTCAAAGTACGATGTCAACTTGCCATGTCTAACATGGCTTCACTTTCGATAATATCGACAATGAAAATTTGGAGCGACACATCGGGTTCGAACCGATGACCTCAACCTTGGCAAGGTTGCGCTCTACCAGCTGAGCTAGTGTCGCAATATCAACCGTTTTTCAACGATTAATAAAATGTGGTTGCGGGAGCTGGATTTGAACCAACGACCTTCGGGTTATGAGCCCGACGAGCTACCAGACTGCTCCATCCCGCGTCCGATTAATCGTTCAAAGTACGATGTCAACTTGCCATGTCTAACATGGCTTCACTTTCGATAATATCGATAATGAAAATTTGGAGCGACACATCGGGTTCGAACCGATGACCTCAACCTTGGCAAGGTTGCGCTCTACCAGCTGAGCTAGTGTCGCAATATCAACCGTTTTTCAACGACTAATAAAATGTGGTTGCGGGAGCTGGATTTGAACCAACGACCTTCGGGTTATGAGCCCGACGAGCTACCAGACTGCTCCATCCCGCGTCCGATTAATCGTTCAAAGTACGATGTCAACTTGCCATGTCTAACATGGCTTCACTTTCGATAATATCGACAATGAAAATTTGGAGCGACACATCGGGTTCGAACCGATGACCTCAACCTTGGCAAGGTTGCGCTCTACCAGCTGAGCTAGTGTCGCAATATCAACCGTTTTTCAACGACTAATAAAATGTGGTTGCGGGAGCTGGATTTGAACCAACGACCTTCGGGTTATGAGCCCGACGAGCTACCAGACTGCTCCATCCCGCGTCCGATTAATCGTTCAAAGTACGATGTCAACTTGCCATATCTAATATGGCTTCACTTTCGATAATATCGACAATGAAAATTTGGAGCGACACATCGGGTTCGAACCGATGACCTCAACCTTGGCAAGGTTGCGCTCTACCAGCTGAGCTAGTGTCGCAATATCAACCGTTTTTCAACGACTAATAAAATGTGGTTGCGGGAGCTGGATTTGAACCAACGACCTTCGGGTTATGAGCCCGACGAGCTACCAGACTGCTCCATCCCGCGTCCGATTAACCGTTCAAAGTACGGCGTAGACTTACTCTTCTTCAGAGTATTATCTTCCGACGTATCAGAAGACAAAATTTGGAGCGACACATCGGGTTCGAACCGATGACCTCAACCTTGGCAAGGTTGCGCTCTACCAGCTGAGCTAGTGTCGCAATATGGAGGCGCGTCCCGGAGTCGAACCGAGGTACACGGATTTGCAATCCGCTGCATAGCCACTCTGCCAACGCGCCTTTGTCCATTCGCATCTGGAAATTTCTTCCTGCTGCGGTATGGGTGGGCATTCTACGGATTCACGTGATCTAGTCAACACTATTTGATAAAAAAAAGTTCGTTCGCTCAAAATCACGGCAAAGACGACATAAATCAACCATTTCGAGCCTTTATTAGGCTGAATTTGGCCGACTAAATAATATTGCGGAAGGTGAGATTAACTCTGGGGCCTTTCATTTTCGCGGTTTTCGGGAGCGTATGCTGCCAATAACTCTGAGTTTTACCTGCCATTATGAGTAAGGAGCCTGATCCTAATTCAAACTCTCGCTTTTCTCCGGTATGAATATGCTTCAACACAAAACGGCGAGCCTCTCCGAACGTGAGTGAAGCAATACTTGGTTCAACCCCTAATTCAGGTTCATTGTCCTGATGCCATCCCATATAGTCTTGACCATCGCGATAGAGATTTGCCAATACCGAATTAAACACGGTGCCAGAAACGCGCTCACATCTGGATTTTAGTTGTTCGATAAGAGGGGGAAATCGAGCTGGGGAAAGCGCAAGGCCGGAATAGGTATAACCGCAGTCACCAAACCACGCCTGTAAACGCGGTTGTAGCACTTCACGCCCATACATTTTGATTGGGAGTTGTTGCCACGGCAATGTTGAAAGTAACGCATCAAAGAGTGTACTTGCTTCTGATTCATCCACGAAATCAGGCTGCCAGTAAAGTTTGCCATCAGGCAATGAAATCCAACCCGTCTGTTCAAAAAGATCGTTCTGATGCATTTCGCTCAACACTCGCCCTGCAGTTCATCAATACTGTAGCGAAAAGAAGCAGAAACAGCCACGTCTGTTCGCACGGTTCCAAGGCACTCATCAAAAGGACATATCATTTATTGTGCATGGTGATACTAACGCGAAGCCACTAAAGCTTTGCCATTAAAAAGGGAAGCAACGCTCCCCCTTCTCTATGACACACAAAATAACACGCAAAACTAAAGTTATTTCGCCAGAGCGTCTTCCAGTTGTGATTTCCAAATCGCAAGCGCTAGCGCAGGTTTACGCAAGACTTCTGGCGTCGGAATCCAACCTTGTTTGATACGTGAAAACACGTCGAAGCGCCCTGCTTGACCCGCCATTGCTTCTGCAACAACACGTCCAGCAATGTTAGTTAAGCCTACGCCGTGGCCAGTGTAACCATGGGCGGTATATATATCGTTACCCAGATGTGTGATTTCGGGCATGTAGCTGCGCGTCACAGCGAACAATCCGCCCCAATGGTATTCCATTTTCACATCAGACAATTGCGGGAACACTTTGAGCATGCGTTGACGCAAACGTTCCTGACTATCCGAATACTCACCATTGAACGGATGATTAACACCACCAAACAAAATTCGTCCATCCGCAGTCGGTCGGAGGTAGTCCAAACAATTATTCAGATCCGACATCGCCATCTGATTAGCAATAGGTTGACGGTCTCCAAGCGGTTCAGTCACGGCTATATAAGAGGCAACCGGTAAGACTTTAGATTGCGCTTTGCGGTTCAAACCATTGAGGTAGGCATTACAGGCAAGCAAAACCTGTTTGGCTTTTACACTACCCGTGGCGGTTTTAACTGTGTTGATTCCCGCCCCTTTTTCAATCTTGATGACAGGGCTATTTTCGTAAATTTCCGCACCTGAAGAAATTGCCGCTTGTGCAAGGCCAAGGGTGTAATTCAGGGTGTGAACATGCCCACTATTTGGATCGAACAAACCACCAAGATATCGACGCGTGTTCGCCACTTGTTCGATTTTGTCCGTATCCCACCACTGAGCGACAGGATAGTTATAGCGTCCATGTTTCAGCGCATGCCACGATTTCAGTTCTTCTTCTTGGCCTTTGTTCAGCGCCAGTTCGATGTAACCTTGTTGAAAGTCACAATCAATGTTGAACTCTTGGATACGCTCACGAATGATATCGATGGATTCAACGGAAAGATCCCACAGCTGCTTACCCCATTCTGGGCCATAAGTTTCATCAACTTCACGCAGACCAAGGCAATAGCCAACAAGCGCCTGTCCACCATTACGCCCAGAACCGCCAAATGCAATGCGTTGCCCTTCTAGCACAACGACGCTCATTCCCTTCTTACGAAGTTCGATCGCCGCATTCGTGCCTGTCAGCCCTCCGCCAATAATGCAAACATCCGCTTGGATATCGTTAGTCAATGTTGGCTGTTCAGGCAATACATTTGCCGTCGCTTGGTAGTAGCTGTCGATATACCCGTTTTCTGTTGCCATCTTGTGACTCAATCCTGCATGAGTAGAAAAAAAAGACGGCGAATAGTCGCACTCCTCCACAGCACTAGCAAGGAGATTTGCTGCCGTTGGTAAGAAACAGAAATTGTTACTTTTTAAACTGATTTCTGATTGACACTGGTGGCAATACTTTTGATGATGCGCGTTCAAATTTCGGCTTGGTATAGCCTTACAGGGAAACACAATGAACCTAAATCTTAAAGGGGTGAAAGCGGCGAGCATCGCACTTACCGCAACTGTATCTTTCGGCGTTTCAGCAAACAACGAAGTACTTAACATCTACAACTGGGCAGAATACATGCCCATGGAAGTCATTGCGGCTTTTGAAAAGGAATACGGTGTTAGGGTTAACTATTCAACGTTTGAAAACAATGAATCCATGTATACCAAGCTAAAATTGCTTAACGGTAAAGGCTACGATCTCGCATTTGCGTCGACGTACTTTATCGAGCGCATGAGCAACGAAGGCATGCTGGCAAAAATCGACAAATCTAAAATCCCGCATGTTATAGACATCATTCCTGGCTTAATGGGTCAGCCTTTCGATAAGAACAACGATTATTCACTGCCATATATTTGGGGCGTCACGGGTATCAGCTACAACGGTGACATTGTTGATGGCAGCAACGTCACTAAATGGACGGATTTGTGGAAGCCTGAGTTTTCCGGTCAAATCATGCTGCTTGATGATGTACGTGACGTGTTTGGCATGGCTTTGAAAGCCAAAGGTTACAGCATCAACACCACCAACGAAGCTGAAATCAAAGAAGCTTTCGAGATGCTAAAAGACCTTCGTCCAAGCGTCGTTGTTTACAATTCAGATGCGCCTCACGTGCCGTTTGTCACGGGCGAAGTGGGCATTGGTCAGCAATGGAACGGCAATGCCTACATGGCCCAAGCTGAAATGGATAACATCGAGTTTGTGTATCCTGAAGAAGGGTCAATTTTGTGGATGGATAACTTCATTATTCCAAAAGGCGCGGAGAAGATAGATCTGGCTCATCAGTTTATTGATTTTCTGTATCGTCCAGAGAACCAAGCAGCCATGGTCGAAGAACTTGGCTACCCTGCTCCAAGTAAACGCGCGAAAGAAAAACTGTCCGCTGAATACACAGAGAACAATGTTATCTTCCCAACGGATAGTGATGTGGAGAAAGGTGAATTCACCAATGACGTTGGCGATGCCGTACGCATTTACAACCGCTACTGGCAACAGCTAAAAAGCTAATCCCCTGGCGTCAGTGACGTCTGGTTACGTAAATAGTGAAGCTCAAAGCATGCACGAATAAAAACCGCAGTTTAGGCTGCGGTTTTTGTTTATCTGTATCTGTTTGTCTGCTTCGAGTTACTGCTTATTGAGACTTGAAAAAAAGCAGATGTGCCGCGCTAAGTGATATTGCACACCGAACGATGACTTTAAGTTGATCCGCTGAAATCTTCGCAAAAACTTTGTAGCCAATAAACATGCCCACAAATAATGCAGGCAAACCCACTGCACTGGCTTCGAGCGTTTCCATGTTCACAAGCCCAAGGCTGATCAAACCCACCATCTTAAGTATATTCAGCGTCAAAAACGCCCAAACACGGGTGGCAACGTAAGCGTGTTTTTCCATTTTCTGCTCGAGCAAAAACAACCCCATCAATGGCCCAGCTGCATTGGCAAGCACACCGACAAATCCACAAAGGCCACCAGCAACACCTGCGGCATATCGATGGGAGAATATCGGTAAAGGATGGTAATCAAGCCAAAGTGACAGACCAAGCAAAGAAAATATGAGCACGCCAAGCATGGTCATAAAGGTGCTCGAATCAATGCTCCCCAATACATAGGTACCAAGCATCACACCAATGGCGCCAAAAGGCAGTAATTTCGCCAGCACACCCCAATTGATATTTTTGCGGTAAGTCATCACAGCAACGAAGTCAGTGAGAAGATATAGCGGGACGATCACCCCAAGTGCTTCAGGCCCAGGGAAGGCCAGCATCATGAGAGGAAGAATAATCAGGCCAAGCCCACCTATGGAAAATTTAGAAAAACCTGTCACCAAACACGCGAGCGAGATAAATAGCCACGACATCTCCATTGTTGTTCCTTTTAATGCCTTCCGTTATGCCAATCAACATCAAATATTGAATGGCTCAACATATAGACGTGGGCGAAATTCGCTATGTTTTGTAATTACTTTTTGAGCGATCAGGAGTAGTCTTGTCGTTCGATCATAGTAGTAATCAGGATAGTTTGGAATGATTGATTTTCGCTCAGATACAGTAACCCAACCGGACCAAAAAATGCGTGATGCCATGGCGAATGCGCCAGTGGGTGACGACGTTTATGGTGATGACCCAACAGTCAACGAATTAGAACGTTGGGCAGCAGAACGACACGGTTTCGAGTCTGCGGTTTTTACGTCTTCTGGCACACAAGCAAACTTGCTCGGTATTCTTGCACACTGTGATCGTGGTGACGAATACCTGTGCGGGCAACAAGCACACAATTACAAATATGAAGCAGGTGGTGCAGCTGTGCTTGGTTCTGTCCAGCCTCAGCCTATCGAAAACAACAAAGATGGCACTCTTTGCTTTGAAAAACTGGCATCAGCCGTCAAACCGGACGATGTCCACTTTGCACGCACAACATTGTTGAGTCTTGAAAACACCATCGGCGGAAAAGTTCTCCCGATGAGCTATTTGGCACAAGCACGTGAGTTTGCCAACCAGCACAAGCTTAAGCTGCATTTGGATGGTGCCCGTGTTTATAACGCCTCTGTTGCGCTTGAAGTCGATATCAAAGAAATCAGTCAACATTTCGATTCTATGACCATCTGCCTCTCTAAAGGCTTAGGTGCGCCAATCGGCTCGCTTCTTCTAGGTGATGCGGATTACATTCAGCGCGCGCGTCGTCTGCGTAAAATGGTCGGTGGCGGTATGCGACAAGCGGGTATTCTTGCGGCGGCGGGCATGATTGCATTGACCGAAAACGTTGAACGTCTCAAAGATGACCATGACAACGCGCGATACCTGTCGGAGAATCTAGGGGCAATTCAGGGTTTCAATACCTTTATCTATCCCGTGCAAACGAACATTGTCTATGCTGATGTTGCGTCTCACATTGATATTCATGCCATTGCGAGCCAACTGAAAGAACACGGTATCTTGGTGTCGCCAGCGCACAAAGCGATGCGTTTTGTTACGCATAAAGACGTAACAAAAGCAGATATCGACAAACTGCTATCAGCCATCGAGCAGCAATTGTAACGCTCTTGATGCGGTAACAATGTATACCCAAACAAGTGACAACAAACTAGAGGCGGTTTTCCGCCTCTAATCATATGTGATGAGGAGACATCCCATGGCTGGAGCTAGCCTGCTTACATTGCTCGATGACATTGCGACCATCCTTGATGATGTCGCACTCATGAGCAAAATGGCCGTAAAGAAAACGGCGGGTGTCTTGGGTGACGACTTGGCATTGAATGCAGAGCAAGTCTCGGGGGTAAAAGCAGACCGAGAATTGCCTGTGGTTTGGGCGGTCGCCAAAGGGTCCCTTCTCAATAAACTTATTTTGGTACCTGCTGCCCTCGCAATCAGTGCGATCGCCCCGTGGCTTATCACTCCGCTATTGATGCTAGGTGGATTGTTTCTTTGCTTTGAAGGCGCAGAAAAGATTATTCACACCTTTTTCCATAAGAAGGACAAAGATAAAGCACACACAACGCCACCTGAAGATACCGATTTTAACACTGCCACATTAAACGCCGCCGAGTACGAAGCACAAAAGGTCAAAGGTGCCATTCGCACTGATTTTATCTTATCAGCCGAAATTATCGTCATCACCTTAGGCGTCGTTTCCGGCAGTGATTTCCCTACCCAAGTGATCACACTGTTTGGCATCGCCTTTATCATCACGATTGGCGTCTATGGTTTGGTGGCGATCATCGTCAAAATCGACGACGCGGGTTTATATCTGAGCAAAAAAAGCGGCGCAATTATCCAAGCGATTGGCCGTGGCTTGTTAGGATTCGCTCCAATATTAATGAAGGGCCTCTCTATAGTGGGCACTATTGCGATGTTTTTGGTGGGTGGTGGCATTCTGACACATGGCGTGCATTTACTGTCTGAATGGATCGGTGATGCCGCGCAGGAAACCGCGTTAATCCCTTCATTAGGCAATATCATTTCCGCGGTGCTGCCAACGTTACTTCATGGCCTTATCGGGTTAATCGCAGGTGTGATCGTGGTGGGTATTGTTTCGCTGATCGGCAAACTAAAACCCAGTAAAGCCCATTAAAAAATCAGCAAAATCTCCAATTTCCTGCAGCCATTGCGTAATACTGCGGATTGACGCTGTCGTGACTCGCGCTTAGTTTAAATAGATTATCTAACGTTATGGAGAACACGGATGGCAGCAAAACATGTTTTTATCACCGGTGGCGCAAGCGGTATTGGCTTTGGTATGGCGCAAGGTTTTGCACAGGCGGGTTACCGCGTCACCCTCTCTGATATCAACACCAGCGCACTAAGCGAAGCGGTTGATACGCTCAAGCGCGATTTTGATGCGCCCGTGCACGGCATTACACTCGATGTCACCGATCCCAAGCACATTGCGAGCGCACCCGATCGTGCGGGTGAGCCTGTCGACATACTGATCAACAATGCAGGCATTCAGTTTGTATCGGCATTGGAGACATTTCCAGAAGATAAATGGCGACTGATTATCGACATATTACTCACGGGTCCTGCGATGTTAACCAAGGCTTTTCTACCGCAAATGTACGAGCAAAATTTTGGACGGATTATCAACGTAGGTTCCATTCACAGCTTAGTCGCCTCCCCCTATAAATCCGCGTATGTGTCGGCTAAACATGGCCTGCTGGGCTTTTCAAAAACCATCGCTCTTGAAAGCGCAGAGCGTGACGTTACTATCAATACGCTTTGCCCTTCTTATGTCAAAACACCCTTGGTTGAAAACCAAATCCTCGCACAGGCACAGACTCACCAAATCAGCGAAGAAGACGTCATTAATACCATCATGCTTAAGCCCATGCCCAAAAAAGCATTTATTGCCCTTCGCGAGTTAACCGATACCGCTCTTTTCCTCAGCTCACCAAGTGCCAAAAACATCACAGCACAAGCCATTGCTATCGACGGTGGATGGACGGCGCATTAACTTTCGATAACAAAAAACGCACAACCTAACTATCCAAACGCCATCAGCAAGAACGTTTTTTGCGCACTTGTTCACCTTATACAGGTGAATAAAGTGCGCCAGCCCACATTGCCAACACGTCCTCCCTTCTTTATCTCAAAATCAGTAAGTTAACAGCGCTACACTGGTTCTATACAAAGAAATCAGTGTAAGGAGAGCGCTATGACACACTCACCACTAACCAGTGACAAGCTCTATCGCACTTCACAGCTCAACCGACTCAACGTTTCTTCTACTAAGCATCTTGAGCCATTGGACGAAATCGTTGGCCAAGATCGGGCACGTCAAGCCGTTGAGTTCGCGATGTCGATTCAAGAAAAGGGCTACAACATCTATGCGGTAGGTCAGAATGGCCTTGGCAAACGCACCATGGTGATGCGTTATCTTGGTCGCCATTGGCAATATAGCCACCCTGTTTACGATTGGTGTTATGTCGCCAACTTTCAGGATTCACGCATGCCAAGCGTACTGCAATTACCTGCAGGCAGGGGCTTGAAGCTCAAGAAAGACATTGAGAAGCTCATGGCAAGGCTGAGTAACTCCCTGCCAATGGCCTTCGACAATGAGATGTACTACTCACGCGCCGACATCCTAAAAAATCGCTTAGCCGAGCAGCAAGAAGGCGCGTTGGAAGAACTGAGCGAAAGTGCAAAAACGCAAAACATTAGCCTTTCTATCACGGCCACAGGTGACTATCAGTTCATTGCATTAGACGGTGAAGAGCCGCATACCGAAGAAACCTTTGATGCCTTGCCAGAAAAAGAGCAAGCGCAGTTCGATACCGTGATCCGTGAGCTGGAAGTACAGCTTCGTGGGTTAGTGCGTAAGCTGACCGAATGGGAAGAGCAATACGCCGAGAAGCAGCTCAAACTGGATGAAGAAGTCGCCACAGACGTCGTTTCTCACGTGTTTAAGAAAATTGTCGATGTCTATCAAGATTTGCCTCAGGTGAAAAAATACCTCAAGGCAATGCAAGGTGATATCGTCGAAAATCTCGATATTTTCCTGCAAGAAAGTGAAGAGCAAGCAGGGTTGGCTTATGCCGCACTGGATAAAAAGCTTCCCCGTCGCTACCAAGTCAACGTGTTGGTCGATCAAGATGAAGATGTGCCTCCTATTATCGTTGAAGACAGCCCTACGTATCACAATATTTTCGGTTACGTGGAAAATGCCACTTACAAAGGCACAGTGTTTACTGACTTCTCCTTAATTCGCCCGGGAAGTATCCATCGCGCGAATGGCGGTGTTTTACTTATCGATGCCGTAAAAGTGTTGGAACGCCCTTATGTGTGGGACGGCTTAAAGCGTGCTTTAAGCTCGCGTAAAGTCAGCCTGAGCTCACTGGAACGAGAAATCACCCTCAGTGGCACCATCTCTCTCGAACCAGAGCCGATTCCACTGAACGTCAAAATCATTCTGTTTGGCGATTACAAAACGTACGCGCTACTACAACATTACGACCCGGAATTCAGCGAACTGTTCCGTGTGACGGCAGACTTTGAAGACGACATGCCGCGAAACGATGACAGCGAACTAAAATACGCAAAGTTCATCTCCAGCATATGCCACGATAATAGCCTCCTGCATTGCGATCAGGGCGCGATTGGTCGCATTATCGAGCACAGTTCTCGTCAATCTGGCGATCAGGACAAACTGTCTCTGCACTCATCAGACATTGCCAACTTACTGCGTGAATCTAACTACCAAGCACGCAGCGGTAAATCCAACCTTATCCGTGCATCTCATGTCGAAAAAGCACTGGCGAGCCGCGATATGCGTGTTAGTCGTCTGCGCGATTACGTGATGGAAGGCTTTACGACAGGCACAACCCTGATAGACACCCACGGGTCGAAAGTCGGCCAAGTGAATGCACTGTCGGTGCTCACTACCAACGATTTCAGTTTTGGCGCACCGAACCGCATTACGGCAACGACATCGTTTGGCGAGGGTGACGTACTGGACATAGAGCGAAGCGTGAAGCTAGGTGGCAATATTCACTCCAAAGGGGTCATGATCCTCACCGCTTATCTTTCGTCATTATTAGGTAAAACAGCAAAAATCCCACTGACTACGCGAATCACGTTTGAGCAATCTTATGGTGGTGTCGATGGTGACAGTGCATCAATGGCGGAGTTCTGTGCCGTGGTTTCTGCCATTTCTGGCGTGCCATTACGACAGGATTTATCCATTACCGGTTCCATGAACCAATTTGGTCAATCGCAGCCCATCGGTGGCGTGAACGAGAAAATCGAAGGCTTCTTCGATGTTTGCACCCTCAAAGGCCCGAAAGCCACTCAAGGTGTGATCATTCCTCGCTCTAACGCGCATAACTTAATGCTACGTAAAGACATCATCCATGCCGTCGAAAAAGGCCAGTTCCACATCTATGTCATTGAACATGTGAGTGAAGCCATCGAATTGTTCACGGGGATGCCCGCAGGTAAGTTAGATCCAAAAGGCAAGTTCAAATCAGGTACCGTGCTTCACGAAGCGTTCAAACAACTCGAAGCACTACGAAGTGATGACTAGCTCAACGCTGTCATTAAAATAGCTAAACGCTAACCGAAAAAGAGGCCGACATCATGTCGGCCTCTTTTATTGGATTATCCACCTACCTATATTGTCGTCAGCACAGTGTGATTACCCATAGGCAATTGATGGTAACCAAAGTATCAAATTGGGCCACATCACCAAGACCACCAAGGCAATTAGCTGAAGAATGATAAAAGGTACGACGCCTTTATAGATATCCATCAGCTTCACTTCCGGCGGACACACCCCTTTTAGGTAAAACAAAGCAAACCCAACGGGCGGTGTCAGAAAGCTGGTTTGCAATGCCATCGCAACCAACATCACGAACCATACCAGCTCAGCATTATCCAACCCCGGATACGTACCGATATCCAGATCGAGACCCATCACGACAGGTGCCAGTAATGGCAACACAATCAAGGTGATTTCAATCCAATCGAGAAAGAAGCCGAGCAGGAAAATGACCAATAGAATGAAAGCGACAATGCCATAGGGGCCAAAGGGTAAGGCCTCAAACGCTTGCTCGATAAATTCATCCCCACCCAATTCACGAAGCACCAGTGCAAAACACGTTGCACCGATAAATATCGCAAAAATGTAAGCCGTGGTTTTGTAGCTATCCAGCAAAACATCTTTCAGCACAGCCAGCGAGAAACGCTTGTAATACATCGCGAGTAAAATCGCACCAAACGCCCCAACACCAGACGCTTCTGTCGGCGTCGCAATACCTGCGAAAATCGACCCCAGTACTGCAATGATCAGTGCAAAGGTTGGCACAATCGCTTTGGCCACATCTTTGATCACCTCCCAATCAGCGCGTTTTGCGTTTTCTGGCAGTGGCGCAGATTGCGGTTTCAACACACCAATCAGGAGCAAATAGACAATGTAGATTGCACCCAGCATCAGACCTGGGAACATCGCGCCCATGAACAAATCACCCACAGACAAGCCAAGCTGATCTGCCATGATCACTAACATGATCGATGGAGGTAACAAGATCCCCAGAGTTCCCGCAGAAGCAACCGTACCCAGTGCCAAAGGCAAACTGTAACCTTGCTTGATCATGGCCGGTAAAGACATGGTCGCCAGCAATACGACCGACGCACCGATGATCCCTGTTGAAGCCGCAAGGATAATACCAATCGCCATCACGGAAATCGCCAACCCACCTCGGACACGACCAAACAATGCTTGCATCGCTTGCATCAATCGGTCTGCGACACCGGATCTGTCGAGCATATTCCCCATAAAGATAAACATGGGTAGCGCCACCAATATCCAGTTATCCATGATTTTGAATAAACGGTTAACCACCAAACCCAGCGTGGTGAAATCTAAGCCCGTCCATGTATCAAAATACAGGTCACTGTAGTAACCAATGATGGCAAATGCGACGCCTACCCCGCCCAAGACCCAAGCAACAGGAATACCGATAAAAAGGAGCAAAATAAAACTACCGAACATCGCCAGAATAAGAATTTCATTTGCTTCCATGCGAGCCTCCCTGACGCAACAAGGCGACAGCGCGAAGTAGCCGAGCAAAACTGGCGAATGCCAACAGCGCAACACTAAATGGAATGGCAGATTTGATTAGCCAGCGCCACGGTAATCCTGACGGTGCATTAGATCGTTCATCGACACGCCATGCTTCATAAACAAAGTCGAGTGAAGGAATGAAAATCACGTAGGCGAATGACCAAACAAAAAACAGAACGGTGATGATTTCAACCCACGCTTTCTTTCTTGCCGAAAAGCGGTGATAGAAGATATCGACCCTCACATGAGTGCCGGTGATTTCGGCGTAAGACAACCCGAATAAAACGCCAATGGCGTAGAGATGCCATTGCAGTTCTTCTAAGGCAATCTGGCCGTTATTAAAGACCTTACGAAGCACTACCTGCGTGATGATAACCGCAATCAATAACAGATAGCTCCAAGCAAAAGTGCGCCCGACGATACGAACGACTTGCTCAATGCTGTCTGCAAGCGGTGAAGCAGGAAGCGAGTGAGAAGGCTGGGTCATGATGTGCTCCTTCACCCAGGTTAAAACGAATAAACGGGCAGCGTCCTGCTGCCCGAAACCACAGGGGTCTTAATTGCGAGGAAGGAAACCTTTTGATGCCCAGATTTGGTAGTTCTGGCGGAAGTCAGACATATCTTTCCACACCTTGTTGAAGTAAGGATCCGCTTTTTGCTCCTCTACCACGTCTAGCCATGTGGTTTGGAACAGGTCCAGCATGTCGTCATTCCAATAGCGAAGTTCAACGCCCTGCTCTTGGGCTTTTTGCATCGCTTCAAACTGCATTGACTCACCTTCAGCAATGGAGTTGGTCATCGATGCTAGGCACAACGTTTCAATCCCGGCTTGTTGGTCTTCATCCATCTTATTCCACGTATCTTTGTTGATCAGAAGCTCAAAGACAGTGGCTTGCTGGTGCCAACCGGGGAAATAGTTATATTTGACGATTTTATGAAAGCCTAGACGTTGGTCAATGGCTGGCTGAGAAAACTCGCTGGCATCAATGGCTCCTTTCTCTAACGCACCAAAGATCTCACCGCCCGGCAACTGCACCGTACCTACACCCAGTTTCTCCATGACTTGACCGCCAAGACCAAAGAAACGCATGGTTAACCCTTTTAGATCTTCCGGTTTGTCGATTGGCTTTTTGAACCAGCCCGAGGTCTCTGGCGAGATAATGGCGCACGGCAGCACTTTCACGTTATAGCCTGCTTCGTCATACATGCCTTGATAGAGCTTCAAGCCATTACCGTAAAACAACCACGCCATATATTCCGGTGCTTCAGGACCAAAAGGCACTGCAGAAAACAACGCTGCCGCCGGCATTTTTCCTTGCCAATAGCCAGCGGTCGCATACCCAGAATTCACTTTACCACTGGAAACTGCATCAAGAATTTCTAGCGGTGCAACCAGTTTACCCGGCTCATACACTTTCATCTTGATGGTGTTTCCAGTGACAGGCTGAATACGTTCAGACACCCATTTGATCGGCGTACCGAGTGCCGGCAAATGCGTACCAAACGCAATCGGGGTTTTCAGCAATATTTTGTCTGCCAATGCAGAACCTGAAACGCAAAGTGTCGCGATGGCAATAGCTTTTAAAGTCGTCGAGATTGGCCTATTCATTGTCCACTCCTTGGTGCGCAGCATCACTGTTTAGGATGTATTGTGTTGCTGCTTTTCTGGTTGAGGTTTACAGCACATTGAGACTGTTAATAATTTGTTACCGTCTAGACTATCCCTGCAACTTAGAAAAAAATATCAGTTAGAAAACGGACTTACTGTCCATAGGATTGCGTAATAGGGCTACGTAGTTTCACGTAGCCGAGTGAAAACCTAACAACAAACGGAATTATGTTGACGACGTTATCAGGCATGAGCATGCCCATTCGGATCAAAATATTGATTCTGGCGATGCTGCCGTTGCTATTGATGTTTGGGCTAATTATTGGATTAGTGGTGATCCAATCTGACACCCTGTCTAAAAATCAGGCGAATTTAATCCGTTCTGAAACCTTATTGTCTAAGAAACAAGAACTGCTCAAATACGTCGAACTGGCTCGTGCTTCTATTGCACCAATTTATGACAGCGCTAACGAAAATGATGACAACGCCAAGCAAGCTGTCATCGATATATTGAATAATCTCACTTTCGGAGAAGACGGGTACTTCTTCGCTTACACCTATGATGGCACCAACCTTGTGTTGCCTTATCAACCTGAAATGGTGGGTCAAAACATCTGGGATGTGGAAGACAATCGCGGTTTCAAATTGCTACAAGCCTTAATACTCAGCGCCCAACAAGGGGGTGGTTTTGTCGAGTACTACTGGCATAAGCCATCAAGAAAAGAACAAGTCAAAAAGCTGAGTTATGCGATTGGGCTGGATAAGTGGGGCTGGATGGTTGGCACGGGTGTATACATTGATGATATCGACACCCAGGTCACATCGGTACATGGAAAAATAGACGAAACCATCAGCAAGACCTTCATTGGTCTCGGTATTGCGCTGATTATCACCATCGGTATTGTGGCCAGCCTTGCCACCAGTATTCATATTAGTGCGCGCGAATTGGCGGACCAAAAGCTACAAGCTTTGAATCGGCAACTGATTGAATCTCAAGAAGAGGAAAGAACACGGGTTGCCCGCGAACTGCATGATGGCATCAACCAAATTCTGGTCTCAGTGAAATACCGTCTAGACAGCATTAAAGATGCGAAAACCAATGAAGAACGAAATCAAAATGTCGCGCTGGACCAAGCCACGCTCAATGAAGCCGTCAGAGAACTCAGACGCATCTCAAAAGATTTACGCCCCGCCCTGTTGGACGACTTGGGCTTACTCGCGGCTTTGGACGATCTGGCCAAAGAAGTGACTGAACGTTCAGGAATGCATGTGATTTTTGAACATCATCTCAATATGGACGAGGTGTCAAAGTCTACCGAAATCACCCTCTATCGTGTGGCTCAGGAAGCACTGCACAATGCCGAAAAGCATGCACACGCAAAAGCCGTCGACATTATCCTTCAACAAGAGGAAGGTGAAATTGTATTGACCATTGCAGATGACGGTGTTGGCTTTGAAGACATCAAGGTGAGCCATAATGCGCAATCAATGGGATTGAAAAATATGCGCGAACGTATTGAGAATTTGGATGGGATTTTTTCTATCAGCAGCCTAATCCATCAAGGTACTGAAGTCAGAGCCATTCTTCCCATTGCACATTAGAGGCGCTCGCAAGGATTGCTAAGGAAGAAAAGATGGCAAATCAACAAGGAGAGAACCAATGACCACGCTTTTACTCGCAGATGATCATGTGCTGCTTCAGGATGGACTGATAGAACGCCTGTCCAAGCAACCTCAGTTCAGCATACTCGGGGCAGCTAACGACGGCGATAGTGCCATTGATAAAGCCCTCTCTCTCAAGCCAGACATACTCCTCACGGATATTTCCATGCCCCATAAATCAGGACTGGAAGTGCTCTCCGTATTGAGAGACAAAGCGCCTGAGATCAAAGTGGTGATCCTCAGCATGCACAACAACAAAGAGTACATCATGACCGCAATGCGTGGTGGCGCAAAAGGTTATGTATTGAAAGACGTATCCTCACAGGAGCTGGTACAAGCTCTCGATATTATCGCCAATGGCGGTTCTTATTTTAGTGCTGGAGTGTCAGAAACTCTCATGGAAAGCATGAGCGAATTAGAGAATAAAGATCACGATGACATCCTTCCTACCCCCCGAGAAAAAGATGTACTGATCCTCATCGCCAATGGTGCCTGCAACAAAACCATTGCCCGAGAATTAGACATCAGTGTTCGAACGGTTGAAACCCACCGTCTTCGCGTCAAAAAGAAACTTGGGGTCACATCAACCGCAGGGTTAGTCAAATACGCGTTTGAACAAGGCTGGGTAAATCAAAGCGGAAATGATTGAGGCATAGCAACATGGCAAGCAAACTTGCTCACTATTGCCCAGAAAATAATAGCGATAGAATGCATAAGGCATTTCTATTGCTCACAAAAAACACGCGATTATTTTTCGTTTTATTGATATGAAATAACAACTTTCTTACAAAAATGGGTATCGTGTAACGTATCACGAGCACATTGAAGGAGAGTTGTTATGCATCAGGAACAATTCCCTGTCCCTGAATATCCAGACATGGAATTTATAGGCGTTTCATTTCACACGCTCAACCAACAAACACCTGACTTTGTAGCGACATCTAAGTGGTATGCGCGGTTAGGGATCTCTATGGCCTTCCTGCTGTTTGCCGCGATCACCACCGCCTCGTGTTACTACTTCGGATTAACGGACGACACCTTTTTTATTGCCACACTTAGCGTCACACTGCTGCTTTATCTCGTCTCTATGCCCATGCTCACCAGTGCTTACATTGCGTCCGAACGAATGAACCGGAAAATTGTGCTAGAAAAACAACGTTTTTTCGTAAAAACGCTCGCCAATACGCCACTGGAGGAACGCTTACAAGTTGCAAACCGCATTTGGACTGCGCTTCGAGGCGAACAATGGACAGAATGCATCAATCTTGCACACGCATTAGACAAACCTCGAACCGTATATTCTTGCCAGCAAGTTGGCAAAATTGCGTCTAACTTGACCCATACCGACCCGGAAATTTTCTGCGATGCTATGCTTAAAACAATGAATAATCAAAGAGGTAGCATTAACTACTTCTTCGATATTATTTCAATGCTTGGCGAGCAGCAATTTTACGATGAACACGAAGAACAGAGAAAAGTCCGCGGAACAAAGAAGTTAATGCTGGATGATATTTTCACGCACCGCTAGCCAAGCGCCCTCTTACTCCAACCGGAGCGCGCATGAAAATAGTCCTTGTCACCGGAGGCAGCAGTGGTATTGGCCTCCACACAGTTCTCGCCTTTCACCAAGCTGGCTTTAAAGTCATTACCTGCTCACGTAACGAAGATAAGTGGAACAAGGTATTGGCTCGTCATCCTCAACTATCGTCAATCGACTACCTGCCCGTTGATCTAAAAGACGTTCAGCAAGTCGATCGTTTCTTTGGCTACATCAGAGAAAATTACGGTCACTTAGATGTTGCCGTCAACAATGCCTCACCAAAGCTAGAATCTCGTGGTGACTTTGCTAACGTGCCCATTGATGCGCTATATAGCACCATGATTGGTGATTTTTGGTTGCACGCAGTGTGCTTGCGCTATGAGCTCAACTTGATGCCCGAAGGTAGCGCAATCATCAATGTGAGTTCTGTTAATGGTGTTCGCCCGACCCCAAATGCAGCGATGTACTCTGCCACCAAACACGGTATTGAAGGCCTCACTCGCTCAGTCGCAGTGGAAGCAATTAGAAGTGGTATTCGCGTGAATGCCGTTGCACCTGGTGTGACTTGGACACCGCGATGGGAAGAACATCAGGCCGACATGGGTGCGGCATTGAGAGAAACGGTTTCCAAGCAAGTGCCAAACGGAAGATTCGCCATTCCAGAAGAAATCGCTAAAGCGATATTTTGGCTCAGTTCAGAACAAGCAAGTTATGTTGTTGGTCACACTTTGGTGATGGATGGTGGCTTGAGCTTAACCTAACAAGGCATGGTTCGGCCGTGTAAATACGTGAAACACAAGCCAATGTTTTTTATAAAAAATAGAAACAGGCTTGATGAACAAATGATGAAAATCGGATGTTAAAACAAAGAAAATTTAGGATTTAGTTTGGAGATAGAAGGATTGGAACAAGATATTTACAGGAGGGTATTTCGAAGATTTTTGGTAGTGCAGATAAAAAAGTAGCGCAAATGGCATGGCCATCTGCGCTGTCTTTCGAAATTACAGAGCTACTACGTTAGCAGCTTGTGGGCCTTTTTGGCCTTGCTCAACTTCGAAAGATACTTTTTGGCCTTCAGACAAAGTCTTGAAGCCTTCAGAAGCGATTGCACGGAAGTGAACGAATACGTCAGCGCCGCCGTTGTCTTGAGTGATGAAACCGAAACCTTTATCTTCGTTAAACCACTTTACTAGACCAGTTGTTTTGTTAGACATTTTGTGTCCCTTATATTTGAATTCATAAAATATTCGCATTAATGCGACGCACTGTGCTGGAATTATTTAATGTGACGATGAAGCTAAGGGAAACACAGAGAACTACAACTAGTGACGAAATCTGAGGTTTTACTTTTACTTTACGCTTTATTAATAACTCTGACTTACAGAGCGAGGCCAATATTACTCTAGTCAGAGCTATTGTAAAGACTTATTTTGAATTTTTTTGCATGAAAAATTTGCGTCCCTGTAGATACAGCCGTCATATCGTCGGAAATCAGATGACTAAGTGACGCACCCGCCTTTGTTTTTGCGTGGTATTTTTCATGCCAAAGGCAAAAGCGACAAGGCAGATCCCATCAGCCTTGTCTCTTATTTTCAATTAATTAGCGACACTAGTGTTCTTTCTTCACCATCACATGTCTGCCTCCAAACACGAACGCCAGCACGACAAATACCAGCCAATTCACACTACCACCGCCACTGCCACCGCTTCCACCACCAGAGTGTGTCGGTGTCGGTTGGCTAAACATAGGCTGACTAGAATCTGCCCTTGTCGGTTGAACATACTCAGCGCTACGCTTTTCACGAGCCAGCTGCTCAGCGGTAACACGGGCGCGATTGTTTCGGTCAATGCCTAGCTCTTGGAAAGCTTGCTCTTCAACCACCAGCAGCGAGGTGTAGTCGGTCAGCAATCCATATTCCACCGCGATGTCTTCAATGGCTTGTTCTTTATCGCCATCTTTTTGCTCTAGATAATCCATCTGCGCCTGCAAATCACGAATGGCAGAGAACGCCCACATTCTTTCCAGTTCAGGATTGCGTAACGCCGTCTCTGGCAATGTAACCTTAGTGATATAACGTCGCGTTTCACCACCAACATCCATGCTCAATGTCACTTTCGCCGTGCCTGCCTTAAAGTAGTGGCCGAACACTACCAACTGCTCACCTCGGTACAGGCTACTGATCTGCTCTGGCGTGATGTCACTAACCTTTACCCCGTCAATATCCAACTCAATATTACGGTAAGCCTGATGTGTCAACTTACTGGTGACACTCATTAGATGGCCGATAATGTCGTCAGCATTCGACACCGAGGTGGCAATGCCATTCGATAGCTTTGTCATCGGCACAAGCAGCGGCGTATTGGCGCTGTTTCCCATAATGAAAGTGAACAGTCGAACATCATGTTTTTCCATCAACGTAAAGAACTGACGCTTTTCCGTCACGCCTACGTTAGCCACGCCATCAGTCACCAGCACGACACCAGTGGGACGATCTTTATCCAGACTTTTCAACGCTGCATGCAAACCTTCATAAAGATTGGTTCCATTGTCAGGTTCAACCCTCTCAATCGCTTTTAGAGCCTGTTCTGCATTGGCTTTTGTCGCTGACACAAAACCTTTGGTGATATCATGGGTTGTGTTGTCAAACATCAATACGCGGAAGCGATCTTCTTGTGGCAACCTATCAAGCCCTTGGCGTACACCCTCTACCAACGTTGAGTACTTCCCGCTCATCGAGCCAGACTTATCTAACACAAACACCCAATCTCGCCCCTGAGTAACAGGGACTAAATCATCTCCTGGCGTGAAAGTTAGCTTTACGGTACCGCGCTGAGATGAAGCAGGGTCGCGGTGCGCCGCCAAGTCCAATCGACCCGGCAAGCCATCTTGTAAACGCCAGTAAAACACGATGTCTTGTTCCAAACGGTAAACTGGCGCAGTTTGTGATGATGCAGTGCCTTCCTCTTCGAGCACGGCTGCAGATTGATTGGCTACTTGCGCCTTCCAAATCGTGTGCTCACCTAACGCTTCTTGTGTGAGTGCGGCATTGGGATGCGAAGGCAAACGCACACCGTCAACGGGATACGCGGATTTCAGCGTGACGTTAAACGAGAAATCTTGCTCGACCGCATCATTACGCGTCCAAAAGGAGGCTTTTTCCTCGTCAACACCGCCCTCTTCCATCGGGTACACATACCGTCCAACGCCATGATCGAGCAACGCATCTTGCAGATACACCAGTTTTACTTTGACACTTTGCTGAGGTAACACCGGGAATACCCGCATTTCGAACGTTTTGTATTCGTCTTTTTCTGTGATTGCCGCAGCGCGACCCTGAACTTTCTGATCTTGATAGATCTCTCTGGCTTTATCTTTGGCAACCGCTTCTGCAATCACCGGTTTGCCATCTATCCAATAGATAAACTCCCCCACAACCGCCTGCTGGGGAACAGGGAAAGAATAGTGCGCTTCAAGTGCATCATTGTTTGGGTTGAAGAATTCTTGTTCGATGGACGTTGTGGCGTAGCCGTCTTCGATAACGACATCCACACGGTGGGTTTCGATGGTGAGGTCTTGATGTTGGCCGTTTGTCGGTTTCAACAAACCGCTCGCCATTGCGGTGGGTGCAAACCAGCCTAATACCAACGTGAGAAATACCATTCCCCACGTCGTGAATCTTTGCGTCATTTGCTGTTGGTTTAGCATCGTGTGCCTCCATTGCGTTGCTTCATTGAGATTCGTTCTCTCATGTGCAGGGAGCGGAGGTTAGCGTTAATCGCGCCTTTAACTCTCTGCGTTTTCAGAAGCTTGCAACAAGACAGTGCCAGTCAAAAGCACAATGTCCGAAGTGACAATATACGTAACGGTAGGTCGCATGAGGTGACACCTTTACGCCGAAATGACGCATCGGCATACGTTGGCTGATACTTTTTAGCAGACTTTATTGGCTTATAGATTGGCCGAACGTTATCAACGATAAAACTGCCCATGAAAACATGTCGGAATGGTGCAAAATCATGTCGGCTGGGTGTCACGAAAATCGTTGATTCTCATTATAAGATGACTCAAAGCATCACCCTCTTTTATTGGGATATTTACGAGGAAAGCACGATGACAGTCGCCGACACGCATACAGAAATTGCATCCTTTACACCGTATCCGATCAAACATATTCCCGTTCGAGTCGACTTGGGCAGCGAGTCGCTTGTGATTGAATGGGATAACGGGCATGAGAGTGAATACCATTACCTGTGGCTAAGAGATAACTGTCATTGTGCGGAATGTATCGCCACGCTCACTCGGGAACAAGTCTTTGAGATTTGTGATGTCCCCGAAACGATTAAACCGCAAGAAGCCTATCTGTCTGAAGACAATAGACTTGTCATCGAGTGGGATCACGCTGATCACTGTGGCCAATATCATCCCGGTTGGTTGTTCAGCCATTGTTACAGCGAAAGCGCACTTTCAGCCAAACAATGGCATGCGAAAGTGTGGGATAAAGAGGCCATAAACCAAGTCCTGCCAACAAACACCTACCAAAACATCATGCAAAGTGATCAACACCTTTTAGCGTGGCTAAAGGATTTAAGGGACTATGGAATCGCGCTGATTAAAGACGTCAATACAGACCCAAATACGCTGATTAACGTCGCGAATCGCATCTCTTTTATCAGAGAAACAAACTTTGGCACCATTTTTAATGTGCAGGCTAAAGCGGATGCAAACAGCTCGGCGTATACCGATTTACGATTACCTCTGCATACCGATTTACCCACACGAGAACTCCAACCCGGCCTGCAGTTTTTGCATTGTTTGGTCAATGATGCCACGGGGGGAGAATCTATTTTGGTCGATGGATTTAAAATCGCCGAACACATGCGCGGGCATTACCCCGAAGAGTTTAAAAGCTTATCCAGCATACCGATGGCCTTTTACAACAAGGACAAACACAGTGACTATCGCTTTCGTGGCAAAGCCATTGTGGTTGATGAAAACAACCAGGTTGTTGAAGTTCGCCTCGCTAACTTTCTCAGGGGCCCCATTGATGTACCAGCGCATCAGACCCTCGCGCTATACAAAGCGTATCGCTGTTTTATTCGATTAACGAGAGAAGAAAGGTTTCAGTTTTTTCATCGCCTTAATGGCGGAGAACTGATCGTCTTTGATAATCGCCGCGTCTTACACGCACGCAATGCGTTTGACCTAAAAACAGGCTCAAGACACTTACAAGGCTGTTATATCGACAGAGATGAACTCTTATCTCGAATAAGAGTGCTCGAAAGAGACGCGCTTTAGTTAAACCAATATTTAGCGACTGTTAGGCAGCCACTTAGACCTATTGTGGTCGCTATTGAATACCAGAACGATATTGGCTGGCAGTCGTGCCATAAAGCGCACGATAGCGACGGCTAAAATGCGCGGTAGAGCTAAAGCCACACGCTAGGGCTATATCGGCAATACTGAGTCCAGAATCTGACAAAAGATACCGTGCATGCTCCACTCTCAATTGCACATAATAAGTGGAAGGAGAACAGGCCAAATGCTGTAAGAACAACCTTTCCAGTTGCCTTACGGAAATTGACAGCCTGTCTGCCAGATCCGATGTGGCTAAAGGCGTTTCAATGTGAGAGGCCATTAACGCTAGGGCTTTTACCATTTTAGGGTGGTGTAATTTGAGCTTTTCGGCTTGGCTGGCTCTTTGATGGTCAGTTTGGTTTCTCGCCGTACTCTTGATTAATTGCTCACACACAAGTATCGCGAGTTCTGGCTCAAAATAGGCGTCGATTAAATACAACATCATGTCGGTTGCCGCAGTGCCACCGGCACAGGTGATGCGTTTACCCTGAATTTCAAATAGTTCGTCACTGATTTCAAGTTCAGGGTAACGCTCTTGAAAGGAAGGCTTCGCTTCCCAATGCAAGGTGACTTGATAGCCTTCTAATAACTGGGCTTTGGCTAGCAAATAACAGCCCGTATCGAGCGCACCGACCATGAAGCCGAGCCGATGCAACTCACGCAGCCATTTTATCGATGTTTCTGACATGTATTTTTCTGGACGGAAACTCGCATTCACAAAAAGGTTACGAGGTTTTTCACTAGCATGTATCGATAGAGCGTCTTGCAGCGCTAGACCATTACTGGCTAAAACAGGCTCTCCATCTTCACTCAAACATTGCCATCGAAATAAGGTTTTGCCTGCCAAACGGTTCGCTATTCTTAACGGCTCGATCGCAGAAAGCAGTGACACCATCGCGTATTCAGGTAACAGAAAAAAAGATAAAGTGAAAACACCATCATCGTCTGCAATTAATGGCTTTTGCGCCTTTCGGGATGAGAGTTTGAGTGGCGTGGTTTGCATCGAATCTCCTAAAAAAGATACGACCTTTGTTATTCAGCCGTATCTTCTTGGTTTTTGCCAATAAGCTAAAGATGATTAGTCTTTTACCTCTCGCTTATCACTATCGCCTCCAGTTCCCACTCCTGAGCCACTCACTTCGCTAAAGAGTGATTTGAGCACCCCTAACGTCATCACAATAATAATCAGGCTTAGGGGCAAAGCCGCTGCGATATTGGCTGTTTGCAAAGCGCTCAAACCGCCCGCAACTAACAAGGCTGACGCGACTAGCCCGATAACAACCCCCCAAAAGACACGGAATGTTTTTGGCGGTTCTTCATTCCCTAAAGATAGGATAGTTGTTAATACCACGATGCCTGAATCCGAAGACGTGACAAACCAACTCATGAGTAGAAATACCATCATGGCAGAAACGACCCAACCTAGGGCGCCGGTTCCAAAGATACCATCGGCACTGGCGAACAAAGCCTCTGGCAAGTTCCAAGCGTTAACAAGTTCAATGAGCCCAGCACTGCCTACCCCACCACTGGCTGTCAACTCTTGAAAAAGTGCCGTGCCACCAAAGATACCCAACCACACAAAGATGATGGTCGTCGGCACGAGCAGAACGCCAACCACAAACTCTCTTAAGGTTCGACCACGAGAAATACGCGCGATAAATAATCCAACAAAAGGCGCCCAACCTAACCACCAGCCCCAATAGAACACAGTCCAGCCATTTTGCCATTTAGCAGGGCCATCTTCTTCCGGAAACCAAAGCCCCATTTGAACAAAATTTGCGAGATAATCCCCTACTGCGACACCAAAAATGCTTAACACCCAGGTTGTGGGCCCACCAAACAAAAACAGAGCCACCACGACAATTGAAACAATAATATTCCATTGGGAAATGATCCGAATACCGCGGCCAACCCCAGATAATGCTGATAAAACAGAAACAATCGTAATTAACACAATCAGGGTAATTTGCGTTGGCACACCAGAATCAACACCAATAAGTCGTTCAAGCCCGACAGACATCTGACTGACGCCCAACCCTAGCGAGGTTGCCACACCAAAAACACAACCTAACACACCGAAAATATCGACAATGTGCCCAATAGGCCCATAAATACGATCACCAATAAAAGGATATAACGCAGAACGGAGCGCGAGTGGGAGTTTTTTACGGTAAGCAAAATAGGCCAATGACATGCCGACAATCACATAGACGGCCCAGCCATGAAAACCCCAATGGAAGAAAGTCACTCTCAGTGCGTCTACGGCACGCTCGTAACCAATGGCTCCTGCACCCGCCATGTCGGCGTAAGGGTTATTCGGGTAACCAAATGCACCGCTGTTATCAAGGTAGAAAATAGGCTCAGCAACACCAAAGAACAAGATCCCAATACCGATACCCGCTGAAAAAAGCATCGAGAACCAAGCGAAATTAGTAAAATCAGGCCGGCTATCGTCATCACCTAAACGCACGCTACCGAACCGACTAAAAACGATAAAAGTACATACCGCGATTAAGAAGACAATGGTGACCATGTAATACCAACCAAACGTCACTTCAATCCAGGTGCGAATGCTGCCAAATAGCTCTCCTGCTAGCTCTGTATTCGCCCCTGTGAATAACACGAACACGAGCACCAAGAGTGACGAAGCTATCGTCATGCCTTTGTGCATACCTTTAAACAGCCCTGACTGGGCAAGCTTTTCAGCTTTAAACACCGTCGATTCTGCGGCTTCGAAGCCTTCCCGAGGAGTTGATGACATCAGTACATTCTCCATTGCTATGATTTTGAGTGAGTGAGCTTTCTTTCTCGCTTTTACACTTTCATTTCCACCTCTTTTAGACCCATGCCAAAACAGTCATCCCGAACGCTTAGGTTTCAAACATTCAGCGTTTTATCCCTTTTTCTTCGCGATACTCGTTAAGCGTTTGCATAATACGAATAAGGCAATCATCGCGCTCTTGTACAAGCTCATCAATGGACGCGCCATTGGCTTGCGTCAAGCAACCTGACACCATGTCATCTTTCAATTCTTGCGTGAGTTTTGGCGCTTTTAGACGTGTCCAAGGTTCTTCTAACGCATCCTCAAAGTGATCCAATAAATGCGCCATCCCCCCTTGCCCGCCGCCTAAATGGAAGGTTAAGCAGTGCCCCATGATGGCCCAGCGCAAACCCGGCCCATAAGCAATCGCTTTGTCGATATCTTCGACGGAGCATTCTTTGTTCGCCACCATATGGAGGGCTTCCCGCCATAGCGCTTCTTGTAAACGATTACCGATAAAGCCCGGCAGTTCTTTGTCCATTTTGGCGACTTGCTTTTCCGTTGCTTCATAAAAGGCAGCGGTCCAATCAACCACCTCTTGGCTGGTTCTTTCTCCGCCACAGACTTCACAAAAAGGCACGAGATAAGGCGGATTAAACGGATGACCAACCACAAACCTATCAGGCTGAGACTCAAGCTCACGAGCCATGTCTGTCATGGCAAACCCTGATGTACTGGAAATAATCACCACATCAGCGGGTACGATGCGGTCAAGTTCCGCAAACAAACCTCGCTTGGCATCCATTCGCTCGGGTGTGCTTTCTTGGATGACCTCGACCTGATTAGCCAAGGCATCTAGGGAATCAACAAAACGCAATTTGTCTTTGCTTGCGCCTTCTCTCAAGCCCAGCTTTTCAATGGTGGGCCAAATATTGTCGACCATGGTCAGAAGCTTTTCTTTTGCGTTGGGGCCGGGGTCGTAGGCGACCACATCCATACCCATACGAAGGAAATGCAGAGCCCAAGCACCACCAATAACACCTGTGCCGATCACACCCACCTTTGAAACTTGTTCCGGATTAGGACGTGCCATCATCTTTCTCCTATTGGGTGCCACGTAGGCGCAATTTTTCACGGGCTTGAGCTGGGCTCAAAATACACGCCCCCATGTTTTCGATAATATTGACGGCGCGTTCGACCAATTGCCCGTTGGTCGCCAATACCCCTTTACCAAGGTATAAGTTGTCTTCTAAGCCAACCCGCACATGGCCGCCTAACAAGGCTGACTGCGCCGCCCAAGGCAACTGGTTACGACCTAAAGCAAACGCTGTCCATTGGCTATGATTTGGCAACATGTCCACCATGCCTTTCAATAGCGTAAAGTCTGGTGGCGTCCCCCAAGGAATGCCCTGACACAGCTGAAACATTGCATTGTCATCAAGCAAACCTTCTTTCATCATTTGCAGAGCAAACCAAAGATTACCCGTATCAAAAATCTCTAACTCAACCGTGACACCAAGTTCTTGAATACGCGCAGCGCCACGCCTGAGCATGTCTGGCGTTGAGACATAAACAAGATTGTTATCGCCGAAATTTACTGAGCCGCAATCGAGGGTACAAATTTCAGGTTTGAGTGCTTCAATATGAACAAGACGCTCAAGCCCACCCACGAGATCCGTTTCTGGACAAAATTCCGTTGGGTTTTCTTCCGGCCCGATATAGAGATCGCCCCCCATGCCCGCCGTCAGGTTAATGACAACATCACAATTAGACGCGCGCAAACGCTCACAGACTTCTGCGTACAATTCGACGCGTCTAGAGCCTTGTTTTGTCTCAGGGTCTCGAACATGAATATGGGCAATTGCCGCTCCCGCATTCCATGCTTCTATCGCTGAGTTGGCAATTTGTTCTGGTGTGATCGGCACATTTGGATTTTTATCCGCGGTATCCCCTGCACCATTAATGGCGCAAGTAATAATGACGTCTTGATTCATCGTAAGGGCTCTTTTTATAGATTAAATAAAAACAAGAGACACGTTCGCATGCCCCGTTCTCTTTATCGCGCACTATCAAAGTTACACATTAGAAATGGATGTTTTTGCCTAAAGTCGATGCTTAATAATCTAAAAAAGACACAAATGAAGGGGTGTCGCAAAATGGGTCTCTTTTCTTACGACATGTTGATTAACGTATCTTGCCTAGAAACTACCTTTCTCGACTGGGACGTTTGGAGAATTGTTCTTGATAACAACGGGTGAAATGGGAAAGGGAAACAAAGCCACAAGCTGTCGCCACCGAGGTGACGCTGTCGTTGGTTTGTTGCAGCATCCAACGGGCTTTTTCTAGCCTAAGTTGACGATAAAACGCTTTAGGGGTTTGCGCCAAGTGTCGTTTAAATAGACGCTCCAACTCCCTATCTGAAATACCTATAAACGCAGACAACTCTGCAATTAACAGCGGCTCTTCTATATTTTTCTCCATTAATTGAACGGCTTCAATCAGATGGGGATTACGGCTATCTAAGCGGATTTGTAAGGAGCGACGCTGAGGTTCACTGTGTTCTCTTTGGTGGGTATAAACAAGTTCATCAGCCACGAGGGTTGCCAGCTCCTGCCCATGCTGTGTTCTGATCAGATAGAGCATCATATCCAAGCCAGATAAAGCCCCTGGGCAAGAAAAACGTTTTCTGTCGATGACCAGCAACTCTTGAACGAGCGTGACATTCGGGAAAGCCTCCTGCGTCGTTTCATGATTTTCCCAGTGCATAGTTGCACGATAACCATCCAAGATACCCGCAGCTGCTGCAATATATGCCCCCGTATCCTGACACCCTATATCGGCACCAAAGTGACTCTGCTGACGAATAAAGCCTAACAGCGCCGGCGTGTTCACCAAATCAGGATCACTGCCAGTGCAAATAATTAATGTTTCACATTTTTCAACCGCGTTAAGGTGGGTATGCGTCATTATCTCAATACTGTCGCTACTTGAGATCAACCCCCCGTTTTCTGAAATAAGCTGCCACTCATATAACTCTTCACCTTGCGTGCGATTGGCATGGCGCAAAGGGTCTAACATGGCCGTTAACCCAAATAAAGAGAAGCCAGGTAACAACAGAAAGTGAATCTTTTGAACTTTCGACCTTGAAGGATCACCAAACACCTTTCATCTCCTCACCGCAGGGACGCGTCGAAAATAATCAAGTTATATACGATTTTAATCAATAGCATCGGTATTTTATGCCTAGCATAGAAGCCGAGCATCAGTTTTGCCTGAACGAGGAGTAAAAATGCCAAACCACGCGGATCGGATTCAGTTAATCGAAAGCCCCGTTTTACCTGAATGGATTGATTATAACGGGCACATGAATGATGCCTATTATGTGGTCGCTTTCAGTCAGGCGATTGACGCCTTTATGCTGCATATTGGACTGGATGAGACATTTAGAGAAGCGCAATGCGTTTCCCTCTATACCCTACAGAGCATGGTGACTTACCGAAAAGAAGTCGCAGAAGATGAGCCTATTAGTATCCAAGGGCAATTGCTAGAAAGTGATAACAAGAAGCTAAGACTGTTTATGACGATGTATCACGCGCAAACGCATGATGAACTAGCAACGATGGAGACCTTATTGTTACATATGGATATGCAAGCACATAAGGCTGCGCCTTTCTTAGCGCAGACCCAAGCATTGGTTGACGAAATACAAGCGGCTCATCACTTACTGGAAACACCGACCAATGCGGGTAGCGCCATCGCGATTAAGCGTCCCAAGTTTTAATTGATATGTAGCTTAGAACGATGAGTGGCGTGATGTCTGTTTCGCTACTCGCTATTCACTATTCGTATTCATCGAAAAGCGGGAACGTCCAGCGACGCATCGCAACAACCATCGACGTACCATGGCGCTCTTGCATCGTCAGATCCGTATCTTGGTTACATGCATCGTAAAACTCACTCACCAGACGTTGAATACGCTGCTGAAACTTGTAGTTGGTCGGCAATGACATCAGCCCCGTAGACATGACCAGTTTCTCTTCATCGCCCGCAAAGCGAGATTGGAAGAACGCACTGATCACTTGTTGTTGGAAGAACTGCTGGATAGGCCCACCAGCAACCCATGAAAATGAGGGCGAAATTTTGAGTTTAATGCGATTTTCGGGTTGAAGCTCAATCAGATTCAAGCGGTCTAAATGCGCCATTTTCTGGATCAATACGGTCTCAGGTATGTTGTATTGCTCAAGGATTTGGTCAAAGCGATACCCATTCGTGATACACACAGCCACCAGCAGCAAAGCTTTGTCAGCCACCAATTCTTCTTCTTGCTGCCACGTTAATTCCGTAATCTGATTGCAGCTTTCAGATGAGAGCTTAAACAACTCCCCCATTTCCATATCAATTAGCTGACATACCGCCGACAAGCGCTCTAAACTCAAGCTTCCGCCATTCGCAAAAAGCCGCTTTACCGAGCCCTCACTGAGAGACAATGCACTCGCGACATCTTGATAATTCACTCCACGTGCTTTGAGCTGCTTTTTTAACGTTTGAACCACTTGATCACATTCAGCCATGTTTCCTCCTTGAAACCACTGAACAGTAAACCGTAACCGCGTTGGCTTTTCCAGTGCTATCGCCGTCGCAGGAGCAAACATGGCGTTAGTACTACGACAAAAGAGTATGTAGTCGGGGTGTTCTGAAAATCCCCTCAGAATCAAAATGATTTGATGCAGATAGTCCTACCAAAAAGACAGTTCAGTTTGCTTTATGTCTGATGAGTTTTAAATGAACAAAGAGAAAACCGCAAAGAAAACAGGGATGCTAAGAGCAACTAAGAATATTGAGACAAAATAATGGCCAGCGAGGGTTTTCCCTGTGCATTTTTCTTTTTTGGCAAAACTAAGGCATAGGTGCGCAATAAAAAACAGGAAAAATCCAGGCCACAGCGAGTAAAGATAGGATATCAATCCCCAATCCATAGGATTTCCGTTTTCCAGCAGGCCAACCAAAGGAAGGTTTTGTATAGCAGCATGCGTGAAAAAAATTCAGTGGGTTAAATAGGGCTAACACAATGATCCATTTGAGATTTGAAATCCTATCGCTCATGACTTCCCGATCAGTTAAACGCATCATCCCTGCTGTCTAACAGCTTCTTATACAGCCGTATTTATCAACGTCTCTGTCAGCGCGTTAACAAAAAAGGGGGGCCACCCAATGCCACTAAACAATATCTAAATGGCGTATTAAACACTGCGATATAGTTGGAAGAAAATACAAAAATTGAGAATTGACTTCGCCAAATCATTCAGAAATTACGCTTTCAAATTGTGCCCCTATCGCCTCGATACTTTAAATCAGTGCAAACATTTCGGACAAAAAACAAGTTCAATTTGTTCAGAGCGTAATGAATTGTAGGCAAAAAAAACCACCCAAATGGGTGGCATTTTTATATGTTATATTGAATTTTATTCTTTACCGAACACGTTGTTTTCTTGTTCTTGTACACGAATAAACGTGGTGCGTTTTGTCAGTTCTTTTAGCTGAGCCGCGCCAACGTATGTACATGTTGAACGTACGCCGCCAAGAATGTCTGAAATGGTGTCGTTTACTGTGCCACGGAATGGCAGCAGTACGGTTTTACCTTCTGCCGCGCGGTATTTTGCAACACCACCAGAGTGTTTCGCCATCGCGCTTTCAGAAGACATGCCGTAGAACTTCATGAACTGTTTGCCGTCTTGCTCAATCACTTCACCACCGCTTTCTGTGTGACCCGCCAGCATACCGCCAAGCATCACGAAATCAGCGCCGCCACCGAAAGCTTTTGATACGTCACCAGCACAAGAACAACCACCGTCACCAATAATACGTCCGCCTAGGCCATGTGCGGCATCCGCGCATTCGATAATCGCAGAAAGTTGCGGGTAACCCACGCCAGTTTTCACGCGAGTGGTACATACTGAACCTGGGCCGATACCCACTTTCACGATATCCGCACCAGCAAGGATAAGCTCTTCAACCATGTCCCCAGTAACCACGTTGCCCGCACTGATCACTTTGTCTGGGAATGCAGCACGTACACGCTGAACATACTCAACAAGGTGCTCTGAGTAACCATTAGCAATGTCGATACAGATAAATACCAATTCATCAGACAATGCCATGATGTCTTGCGTTTTTTGGAAATCAGCATCAGATGTACCGGTAGACACCATCACATTGTTCAGTGTCTTAGTCTCTGATTCAGCAACGAATGCCGCCCAATCAGCCACGGTGTAATGCTTGTGAATTGCCGTCAGACAACCATGCTCAGCAAGCACCTTGCCCATTTTGAATGAGCCAACTGAATCCATGTTCGCTGCGATGACTGGTACACCAGACCATTGACGACCACTGTGCTTGAATGTAAAATCGCGGGTTAATTCAACTTGAGAGCGGCTTTTAAGGTTAGAACGTTTCGGGCGAAACAGTACATCTTTGAAACCCAACTTCAAGTCTTGTTCGATACGCATGTGTCTTTTCCTTACTGATTAAGACGATGCCCTTTCGGACATTGCTCATGAATGCGCACTATTTGCAGATAGCGCAAACATTCACCGATGAGCAGGCACAAAAAAACCGGAGCGTTTGCAGACGCTCCGGTTTTCAGCATTATAGGAGTAGAAATATTATTAACAAGACTGATATTAGTAATTTTTTTATGATACCTTTTGCAAGATTACACCCTCGAAAACTCACTTTCCACACGTATCAACACTTCACCACCACACCACTAAGCCTCAGATAAATAACAAAAAAACCGCACATCCTCGTAGGATGCACGGCTTTGATTCTATTGTATTTTAGCGTTTATGCCTTCTTCCAAGGCCCCCATTGCTTGTTAGCCGCTGGATCATCACCCTGCGTCCAGTACTTTGCCTGGTAACGAACACCGTCAATAATAACTTGTTCGCCCGCTGTATATGCTTTGTCAGCTAGCCACGTAGACGATCCCGTATCAGGCGTTGGCTCCGTCACTGGCGGCGTCGGCTCCGTTACTGGCGGCGTCGACTCCGTCACTGGTGGCGTCGGCTCCGTCACTGGTGGCGTCGGCTCTGTTACTGGTGGTGTCACTTGACCTGATACAACGGTCCATGCGCCCCACTCCCCTGCAGTTACGGGGTTAACAGCTTGATTCCAATACTTAGCTTCATAAGTGACGCCATTCACGACAACTTGGTCACCCGTGTTATAGACCTTGGTTTCGCTCCAGCCGTTTGGTTCTGTAGGTGTTTCGCCATTTCCATTGTCTGTGCCGCCATCCGGGTTCGTGATATCAGCATCAGGAACAACACGCACCGTTGGCCAGCCCGCATGTGAACCGTAGAAATTAGTCACACATTTCTCATAGTCACCTTTTTCAAGCGCAGAGTAAGCCGTTTGGTAACCGACCAATTCACACTCAAACGAATAGCCACCTGGACGGTCTGAGTAATACTTCCAGTTTCCATCCCAGTTGGTATACAGCACATCTGTCGCACCTTGAAGGTTCAAACTACCAAAAGGCAATTGCTGCCAACAGGTGTTGACTTCGTCTGCTTCAATCGGGATTTCATAATGAGCAGCAAGCCCTTCCCAATAGCGAATACGGTTAACGGGCTGACCTTTGGTTTTGTTTTGTTCGCCACATTCAATGCCACCATTGATGATGTTGATTGTGGTACCAAAGCCATAACCGATACCCGCATCAAGTTCGCGCTGTGAAGGTTTCCACGTGCGATCAATCACATGAAGCATTGCAGGTTTCGGCGCTTGAGGGGTGAGGAAGAACCAAATAGCAGACGCCAAGTTGAGCCATGAGTCTGCAACCAACGCCGGTTCATTCAACAGCTTAGTGGCATCACCCGCATACATCACCTCCGAAAACGCACCGTAGTTAAAGTGATAAGAAAGCTGTTTTGCACCGCGACCGAAATAGCCTTGCCCTGCTGAACATGGCCAGCGTTTGTTCTGCCAGTCATCCTGACCACACCCTGTGGTGTAACCTTCTTGACCTTCAATCCAGCCCATTTCACGCACGTGCACCAAGGCCTGTTGCCATTCTTCCAGTGCTAATGGGTTATCCGAAATGTTGTCTTTGGAAATGTGCCCGCCTGTTTCTTGCGAAAAATGGGCAAACGCGGTGATGATGGATTTTTTACAAATCGCATCGGAATCCCGTCCATCGGTGTAGTCTCCACAGAAAGCGGGGAACTTACCAATGGCGCGGAGAAAACGTGTGTAAGTGTATTCAGGTGCAGCCATATGGGTTAAGAAATCCCAATCAGATCGCGGGAATACACGCTCTACGCGTTTGACGTTAATCGGGTTGGTTGCGATTCCTTCGTCGATGGCTTCAACGGTCGCATTAGGGCGAGTTTCAAGCGCCTGAGACCAAATGGCGTACATAGGGTCAGAGGTTTGTGCTGCCTCGGCCGCCGCTATTTCCGACTGCGAGACGATGTATCCGGCCGCATTATCTGGGTCCGGTTGTGGGGTCATTGTAATAGCGCTGTGAGCAAAAAAGCTCGCGCCAAACAATGCGGTAAATAAAGCCGTGTGTTTCATCTCTGAATTTCCTTATCAAAATTATTGGTAAGGCTGTCGCTATCGAAGCGTGCTCTTTGCGAGCTACAACGACATTAGGTGCACTCTTTGTTTTTTTACCGCTGTTATCTCGAAATACGTATCGAAAATAACGCGTGAGTGCTTTTTATATTCAACGCAGCCAACCCAACTATATGCACGAGTTGAATATCAACTCGACATATATCATTTGCAGAGATGTAAGACTGGACGTGAGTTAGCTAAATTTTGATAAGGAGTAATACGTTGTAGAGTTATTTTTTGAAGTGAAACAAGCTAATGCAAAGAAAACCACCATGATGCCCTAGTTTTCATACAATTCGGCAATATTAAAAACTGAGAATTAGCTCAAACAGTTATATAAGATTTCATGGTAGGTCATAGTCTTCAGTGTCATAAAGCGCTGATTTCTCTTTCTATTGTGTAGCTTTTATCAGTCACGATTTTTTCTAGCACTTCAACGCGTGATTTTAAGGCTGCAACTTCTACAGCCAAATCGCTTTGATTGCTTTTACTGTGGTTAATTTCGAATTCACGCAATTGTGCTTTGTAGGCCAAATAACTTTTCAGTGTTTTTGCACCAACGACAACTGCCACAACGACAGTGACAAATAGCAACGCATCCATGTTTCTATCCTCATCCTGATATTTTTAAGTCTCTGCGATACCGATATAGCCAAGCAACCTAAAGATGCCTGGCTATACACTTATATTTGAATGTGGAAGGAAACTCCAAGAGCACGTGATAACACTCTGACTAACTTCAAAAAAAAGAAGGAACGATAATCGCTCCTTCTTTCTGTTAGTGGCTCATTAGCTTATTTGTCTGCCTGCTAACAAGCAGGCCAATCAATGCACAGACCACTGTGACAAGGTGCGTTTGAAATCTTGATAATCAAATTCATTCAGAAGCTGAATATCACCGCCACTACGTTGGCAATACACAGACGGCATGCGAAGGCCATTGAACCAGTTCAGTTTGACCATGGTGTACCCTGCACTGTCGAGAATGTGCAGACGCTGTCCGATCTTCAATGGCTCGTCAAAGTTAGCCACACAAAACTGGTCACCCGCCAAACACGAGCAGCTACCAATCACATACGTGTGTTCACCGTTATCGCTCGCTTCCCCGATAGATGCAGGCTCGTTGTATATCAACGTATCTAAGCGGTGCGCTTCGGTCGCACTATCAACGATGGCGGTTTTCATATCGTTTTCAACGATATCGACCACAGTCACCACCAAATCCGTGGTTTGGGTGATAATTGCTTCACCCGGCTCTAAATACAACTGCACATCGTGACGCTCACCAAAGGCTTTTAACGCAGCGGCTAACTTTTCAATGTCATAGCCCGGCCATGTAAAGAACACGCCACCGCCTAAGCTCACCCATTCCAGCGCATCAAGGTAACTGCCGAATTTGTCAGAGATAGCATCCAGCAACGCAACAAAGGCATCGACATCTTTGTTCTCACAATTCATGTGGAACATCACGCCATTGAGTGATGCAAATACCTCGGGATCGATTTTGTCAGCATGCACACCTAAGCGAGAAAATTTACGCGCCGGATTCGCCAAGTCTTGTCCGGCGTAACTCACTCCCGGATTTAAACGCAGCCCCAACGACGCTTTCCCTTCGACAAGGTGACGATAAGCCGTCAGTTGAGATTGGCTGTTGAAGATCATTTTGTCGCAGATATCCGCCACTTCACGCACATCATCTTCGCTATAACCCACGCTATAAGCGTGCGTCTCGCCGCCAAATTTTTCATGACCGAGTTTCACCTCAAACGGGCCGCTACTGGTGGTGCCATCAAGGTAAGGTTTGATGATGTCGAAAACGCCCCACGTCGAGAAACATTTCAGCGCCAGTACCAGCTTCACGCCAGACAATGTTTTTAGTTGTTTTGCTTTCTCGAGGTTTTCGATCAGTTTGTTTTCATCAATCAGAAAATACGGAGTTTTTAATTGCGCAGAATTCATGTCACTACTCGATAGAACAAGCTCGTCGATAGAAAAGCTCGCCTGTCAGTGACAAGCGAGCCCAATGGCAGAGATTACTTCAAGATATTAATAACAGGCTCAGACGGGGTTAGCTCTTCCACGCCCCAATCAAGGCCAATTGACGGCATCAATTCGAGGAACGGGTCTGGGTCAAGTTGCTCCATGTTGAACACGCCTTCACCTTTCCATGCACCCTTAAAGTAAAGCAGCGCAGCGGTGATAGCAGGCACGCCCGTGGTGTAAGCAATCGCTTGATGCTCAACATCTTTGTACGCCACTTCATGATCCGCATTGTTATAAATCAATACGCTACGTGCTTTGCCGTCTTTATTACCTTGCACCCACGTGGCGATACACGTTTTTCCTGTGTAACCCGGTGCAAGTGATGTTGGATCAGGCAACAGTGCTTTAAGCACTTTCAGCGGTTCAACCACAGTGCCATCTTGCAAGGTGATCGGGTTTGGGCTCAGTAGGCCAATGTCACGCATACAGTTGAAGTAATTCAGGTAGGCATCCCCAAAGCCCATCCAAAACTCAATGCGCTTTGCAGGGATGAACTCTTTCATCGAACGCACTTCATCATGGGCCATTGAGTAGACTTTATGGCTACCTACTAGCGGGAAGTCGAACTCCATCATACGGGTGTGACAAGGTACTTTTTTCCACTCATCGCTTTCCCAGTAGAACGAATCGCCCTGAATCTCGAGCATGTTGGTTTCAGGGTCAAAGTTGGTCGCGAACTTCTTACCGTGATCGCCAGCGTTCACATCCATCACATCAATGGTGTCGATCTCATCGAACAAATGCTTCACTGCATAAGCCGCGAAAACACTGACCACGCCCGGATCAAAACCCGCACCAAGAATACCTGTGATGCCCGCTTGTTCGAATTTTTCACGAAATGCCCATTGTGGGTCATACGCTTCTGGCACTTCTTGCCCTTCAGAGCAAAGATCTACGGCAACAGACGTATCAAGATAAGAGACTTTTGCTTGGTAGCAGGCTTCCATGATCGCCACGTTTACCCACGGAGGACCCGCGTTAATCACCAGATCAGGTTGAACGTCTTTGATCAGCGCCACCAGCGCCTCAACGTCATCTGCATTTACCGCGCGAGATTCTAGTTTACGGCTCTCGTCTTTAAGGTTGTTACGGCCTTTTATGGACGCAATGATGGCGTCGCACTTGCTCACTGTGCGAGATGCGATAGTAATATCACCCAATACATCGTTATTTTGTGCCGCTTTGTGTGCAATAACCCAACCAACGCCGCCTGCACCAATTTGTAAAATAGCCATTTTAAATCCTTTCGAAAACAATACGCTCTAAAGCAACATTGAACGTAAAATTAAACACCAGCCTGCTTAACGATTTCGTCTGCAAGACTTTCTAATTCAGTCAGTAACTGCTCGAGATCTGCCAAAGACAGGCACGGATTAAGCAGCGTAAATTTCAGTGCGACGTGTCCATCCACAACGGTTTCACCCACAACGGCTTTCCCTTGCACTAGGGCATCTAGACGGATTTGCTTATTCAGCGCATCCAAATCCATCCGTTTGTTTGAACCCTTGTAGCGGAACAACACGGTCGACAAACATGGCGCTGCCAACAACTCAAAGTTGGAGCGATTGTTGAGCATATCCGCAACACGCTGCGTTTGGTTCAACAGGTGATCAACCATAGAGCCGATAGCCTGAGGACCGACGTTCTGCAGCGTCATCCACACTTTCAGCGCATCGAAGCGGCGCGTGGTCGCAATGGATTTATCGACCAGGTTAGGCAACACGTCTTCTTCACGGTTGAGATAGTCCGCATGGTGACGAATGAAGCCAAAGTGGTTTTTATCTTTGAGTATCACTGCGCCACAACTGATTGGCTGGAAGAACATTTTGTGGAAATCGATTGTCACAGAATCCGCACGCTCGATGCCTTCCAAACGTGCATGGTGACGGCTAAGCATCAACGCGCCGCCATAGGCAGCGTCAACGTGCATCCACATGCCATGTTTTTGTGCCAAGTCAGCAACGTCATCCAAATCGTCAACCGCACCGTGATCGGTGGTTCCCGCAGTTCCGGTGATCGCAAATGGGATCAGACCTTCCGCTTTCAGCGCAGTAATCGCTTCTTCAGCAGATTCAATGCTGATCGTGCCATCGCTGTAGGTCTCGACACAGACAACCGCGTGCTCACCCAAGCCAAGTAAAGACGCTGATTTTTGCATGGTAAAATGAGAGTTTTTCGAGCACACAACACGCAGCTTATCAGCATAATCTGGCAAGCCGTCTTTCTGCACGTTATGACCACTGATGGTATTGATAATGTGGTCACGCGCCATCAACAAGCCCATCAAGTTGCTTTGTGTGCCGCCACTGGTGAACACGCCATCGGCTTTGTCATCAAAACCAAAGCGTTGGCAAAGCCAATCCGTCACTTCTTGCTCAACAAAGGTTGCAGCACTGGCTTGATCCCACGAGTCCATTGACTGGTTCAACGCGGTGATAAACGCTTCTGCCGCCACGGCTGGTAACATGGGCGGGGTATGAAGGTGCGCAATACAATGAGGATGCTGAACAATGATTGAGTTCTTACCAATCAGCTCGCTGGTTTCTTCAATCACGTTAGCAAGAGGCTGAGGGTTCTCGCCTAGCTGCGCACGACGAATTTGTGAATGCAGCACGGTAGGATCGAGACCTGAATACGGAGACTCAGTCGATTCAAACAGCTTCTTCAACGCTTGCGTGCTTTGGTTCATCGCAGCTTCGAAGCCGTCTGCACCATCTTTACCCACGTGGATAAAGTGATCACGCCAGTTTGCTTGCAGCGTATCCGCAGGCTGCACCACAGGTTTCGGCTCAACCAAAGATTCAATCGCGTCTTGCAGCGCTTTCAATACAAAGTCGATTTGCTCAAAAGTAATGATGATTGGCGGCAGGAATCGCAACACCGACCCTTCTCGTCCACCTTTTTCGATGATCAAGCCACGCTCAAGGGCTGCACGTTGGATAGCAATGGTGAGCTCAGGTGCAGCTAGCGGTTCACCGAATGCGTTCTTATTGCCTTCAGGGTCACAAATCTCAGCACCCAACATCAGGCCTTGCCCTCGCACTTCGGCGATACAGCTGGTTTTCTCAGCGATTTTTTCCAGGCCACGGCGCAGGTATTCACCTGTCACTGCCGCTTTGTGTGCCAAATTGTCGCGACGAATAATTTCCATCGCTTTCGCGCCAGAAACCATGGCTAATTGATTGCCACGGAATGTGCCCGTGTGCTCGCCCGGCCTCCACGTATCGATAGATTTGTTGAACACCAATAAAGACATCGGCAAACCACCACCGACCGCTTTCGATAGACACAAAATATCCGGTGTGACGCCCGCTTCTTCAAACGCGAAATGCGTGCCCGTTTTACCGATACCACACTGAATTTCATCAAAAATCAGCAGGATGCCGTGTTCTTCCGTGATACGACGTAATTCTTGTAGCCAGAATGCAGGGGCTGGAATGACACCGCCTTCGCCTTGAACAGGCTCAACAATGATGGCTGCTGGTTTCTGAACGCCGCTTTCATCATCTGCCAACATGCGTTCGATATAGCGCAAACCTTGTCGAGCACCCTGCTCGCCATGCAAACCAAACGGGCAGCGCAAACTGTAAGGGAAAGGCAAGAAGTGCACGTCTGCCATCAGACCTTGACGGCGCTCTTTGGTACCGAGGTTGCCCATTAGCGCCATGGTGCCGTTTGTCATGCCATGGTATGCACCATGAAACGCAGCCATGGTATTGCGACCCGTGGTTTGCTTCGCCAATTTAATCGCCGCTTCAACGGCATCTGCACCCGAAGGACCACAGAATTGAATTTTGGCGTTTTCAGCGAAATCTTGTGGCAAGAATGCCATCAACTCACGGATGAAATGATCTTTAGCAGGCGTCGTGATATCGAGCGTTTGGTAAGGAATACCGGCATTGAGCTGTTCAATCAGTGCTTGATTGATTTCAGGGTGGTTATACCCCAATGCTAACGTACCCGCACCAGCGAGGCAGTCGAGATAGACCTGACCGCGGCTGTCTTCCACCATCACGCCTGATGCTTTCGCAATGGCGAGAGGTAATCGACGCGGGTAAGAGCGAACCTCGGATTCATAATGTTCCTGACTCAGCAAAAGCTCATCAGGCGTAAGATCATGTAAACCGTCTAAAACGGGCACGTTTTGGGTTGCTTTTGTGTCTTGGATGTCAGTGGTGAAGCTAATCATTTTTCTTGATCTTCCATGTTCCACTCCCTGCATTCTGTTTAATCGACGTACACGGTTCCCAAGTACTTTTTGTAAGCGATGAGGAAAGCAAACGTCAGAATGTAGGTCGCGCACACCCCCGAAAAATTCGGGAAATACCCGTGATCAACGCATCATGCGTCGTCATCGGAAACCAAAGTGTGTGTTGAAACGCGAGTTCAGGTACGCCGAGCAGCACGGTCATGCCGTGGGGAACCACTCAAACGATAAGAATGCGTCTCAATCGATCGGAAAGATCAAGGCTCAGTAATAATACTGCAGTTGGGTAAGACAAAGCTGAAATGAGTATATGACTTAATCACAGTTGGGTTCCTCAATATGCCCCAAGCCTTTTTCAGGCCGGACAGCACTATTAATGCCCTTCTATTGGAGAACTATTCTCCAATACCTACTTGCGACAACTACGTGTGAAATGGGTATCAAACCAAGGCGTTAATCACCGTGTCGCGTGTGTCTCGAAAAGCGCGATGTTCGAGATTGTTGCGAAAAATAACAAAGCTACTTTTTGAACACAAGTGAATTTTTTGTCTCGGCAATAAAAAGTTAAACACAATTGAAACAAAGTGCATTTGAAAGCGGGTACGACAGGCCTTTCCTGCGAATGGTGAGTGGATAGAAAGAGAGAAGAAATGTCTAATTTCCAGTACTCGACAAACGCTGAAAATTCACAAGATCGGACGTTTCTTATGATGCTAGTACCAGAGGTAAAAGGTACTATACCCCAGCCTCTTGAGGTTGCTTGGGTATGTCACTCGCGTATCAATATCGGAAAGTTTTATATGTCTCGTGCCGACACCGAAAATCAAAACCAAAACCAAAACCACACTATCGTCGATAACTTTGTTGCCCCTGTTTGCGAAGGCTTCATAGAGATCTTGTATCAAGATGACGATATCTTGCTGATCAACAAACCTAGCGGCCTATTCAGCTTATCGGGAAAAAACCCGCTTAATTGGGATTCGGTTCACTACCGTTTGGTGAATGGTCAGGAGGGAAAAACGCCCGCATTTCCAGAAGCAATGCTCCCACATCGATTAGATTTCGGCACATCAGGCATTATGGTTGTGGGGTTACACGCTTCTGCGGGGCAGCATCTCAATAAGCAGTTTCAAGCGCGCACGATTCAAAAGCGCTATATCGCCATGCTAGAAGGTTGGGTGGCTGACGATCATGGGCAAGTGACTGCGCCAATCGCGAAAGACAAGGTGCTATTCCCTTGCGTGAAGATTTGTCCTATCACTGGCAAAGCTTCCACCAGTGAGTACTCAGTGTTGCAACGATTTGAGCACCCGCGTCGAAGCTTAGTGCAATACACTCCCCTGACAGGGCGCACGCATCAGTTACGCATTCACAGCCAGTATATGGGACACCCCATTCTTGGCTGCGACCTCTATAGCAGTGAGTCGAGTGAACAACTGGCGGACCGTTTGCAATTGCACGCCAGTGATTTGTTTTTCGAGCATCCGATTCGCCATGAGCCTTTCCATGGCGAATGTCCGTGTCCGTTTTCTGTTTAAGCGTTATTCAACAAGTGCTACGGCTTCGCGGATCAAGTGACTCAGCGCCGCCCAATCACCTTGCTTCATGAGCTGGCCAGGCACCATCCACGTACCGCCGCAACATGCAACGCGATCAAGACTCAAATAGTCCTTCACATTCGCAGGGCTTATCCCCCCAGTTGGCATCATTTGAATATCTCGGTAAGGCGCCAAAAGCGCTTTTACCATGGCGATACCACCTGAAGCCTCGGCGGGGAAAAACTTCACAAAGGTCATGCCAAGCTCTAACGCTTGTTCAATTTGGCTCGGGTTGTTTATCCCTGACACCATCGGCAAACCGATTTTCTGACAATACTTGACGATGTTCGGGTTTAGCCCCGGCGCCACGGCAAACATCGCCCCTGCTGCCAATGCTGCGTCGGCTTGCTTTGTGGTTAACACGGTTCCCGCACCCACCAGCAGATCGGGTTGGCTTTCTCTCATGATCTTAATGGCTTGCGCGGCGACATCCGTGCGAAACGTCACTTCTGCGACCGGCAGTCCATTTTCCACCAAGGCATCTGCCAACGGCTTCGCATGATGAATGTCATCAATTTGAATCACGGGCACAATTTTGTGTTTCGCCACTTGGCTAAAAATATTCTCGCTCGACGGTTGGCTCATGGGAGGCTCCTAAATCATTCCAGTTAACGTTAAATCAATGTGGCCGCTATTAGGTTGTCGCTGGCGGCTTCATTTTGGGCAGAACAGCTGTAATTTGGGCATCACCGTTTTCGGGATCACCGCCCCAGGGTATTGGATGACGGTCGAGGCAAGCTTATGGGCCAATGCCACGCGTGCTTCAACAGGCCATTGATTGATATACCCAGCGAGATAGCCCGCAGCGAAAGAATCCCCCGCGGCGCAGGTATCCACAACATTCGCGACCCGTTCTCCCGCAACAAGAAAATGCTCGGCTTGGGTTTGTTGTAAACCGCTGATCACCGTACACGGCTGCGACCCCCGTTTAATCACCACCTCTTGGCAGCCAAACTCACGACAACGCTGTTCAATATCGATGTCGCCCCATACGGCCAAGTCGTCATCTTCGGTCATCAAGGCAAGGTCGGTTAGGCGCAAACAATCTGCGTACCACGCTTTTGCGTCGCCATCAGGCCACAAACGCGGTCTGTAGTTGTTATCGAAGACTATCGTGGTGCCTTGCTGTTTCGCTTTTTGGACCAGGGTGAGTAATTTCCGACGGTTCTCTGCGGGCAAAATAGCGATGCTGATGCCGCTGAAGTACAAGAGATCCAAACCCGTTTCTTGGACAAAATGCTCGAGAGGAGAAACCGCATCAAAGTAATGTTTCGCTGCGCTGTCATTACGCCAATAGTGAAACGTTCGCTCACCGTCGGCATCAGTTTCGACCAAATATAACCCCGGCATTTTTCCAGAAATACGCGAGACCAGCTGCGTATTAATGCCTTCGTTTTGCCAATGCGCGAGCATTTCCTCGCTGATCGAATCATCCCCCAAACCCGTCGCATAGCGAATGTTCACATTTGACTCAGCGAGTAATCGGCTGAGGTAAAGCGCGGTGTTAAGGGTGTCGCCACCATAGGTTCGCGTCAACGGAAGCCCACTGAGTTCCACCATGCATTCACCCACTAAAGCGACCTGATAGGTATCCATTTTCGTCTCAATTCACTCTGTCATGCCAAATGAACGTTAAACGCGATCTGCGCGATAACACGTCACGTCGACTTCTACTTTCACATCCACCACCAAATCACACACCATACAAATACGGGCAGGTGGGTGTTCGCCAAAGTACTCTTTAAAGACTTTATTGAACGACTGGAAGTAGCGCGAATCTGTCAGTACCACTTTCACATGCACCACGTCAGCAAGGCCGTATCCTGCTTCTTCCATGATGTCGACGCAGTTTTGAATCGCCAAACGTGACTGTTCAACTACGCCACCTTCAACCACTTCTCCGTCAATCATTGGCGTTTGACCCGACACATACAAAAAGCCGCCGGCTTCAGTTGCACGAGAAAAAGGTAAATGTTGTCCGCCAGTACCCGTACCGCCTTCGGCACCATATCGTTTGATTGTCATGAGTTTGTCTCCATTACTGAATGAGTGTCGGCGTTATCATCGGGCAGTTTGGCGTCATTTCTTGATAAAAATCGACCATGCCTTCCCTGAACACCGATAGATTGCTGATAACTGATTTTCCCGTTGACCCACACGGTGTGAATGCCGGTGGCGGCCTGAATCGGCTTTTGAAAGCTGGCGCTGTCATTGACAGTTTCTGGATTAAACAGCACCAGGTCGGCATAGTGACCGACTTTGATTTCGCCTCGTCTCGCCAAATTGAAACGCTTTGCCGATAACCCTGTCATCTTGTAAATCGCTGTCTTGAGAGGAAATAAACCCCGGTCACGGCTGTAATAGCCCAAGACTCGCGGAAATGCTCCCCACAAGCGAGGATGGGGATGTGGGTCGTTCGGCAATCCGTCAGACCCTATCATGGTGAGCGGATATTGAAGCACTCGCTCAACATCCTGCGCATCCATATTGTGGTATACCGCCCCCGCAGGTTGAAGGGACTTTGCCGCTTCCATGAGGCTCACGTTAAGCTCGTCAGCGATGTCAGAGAGCATGCGTCCGGCAAGTGTGGGATGGTGTGTCGACCAGGTGATGAAAATCGGAAATTCATCGGTGACCTGGTTCAAATCTAATGTGGAAGAGCTTGCCGTGTAGGGGTAGCAATCACAGCCAATGTCTTGTAACTTTCGGGTGTGATCCATCTTTTCCAGCACTTCCGTCGTCCTTCCCCAGTTGCCTGCTCCCGCACATTTTAAATGGGAGATAACCACAGGGACTTTCGCGCGCTGCCCCACCCGAAATGCTTCATCCATGGCATCCAAAATACCTTCAAACTCTGTTCGCATGTGCGTGGTATAGATGGCATTGGCTTGGGTGAGTGCTTCGCTTAATGACAGAACTTCCGCTTCATCACACGATTTTGCACTGGCGTATGCCAAGCCGGTGCTTAAGCCTAACGCGCCATCATCGAGTGCTTGTGTTAGCTGTGCTCGCATCACGGCAATTTCGTCTTGCGTAGCCGTGCGATACAGGTCGTCCATAACATTGTTTCGCAATGTCGTATGACCCACCAACGCGGCAACATTGACCGCTGGCTGCGCTTCTCGCACCGCGGCCGCATAGCTTGCGAAGGTAGGGTATTGAAAATCTTGTTGCTCACCGAGCAGATTCATCGGATCAGGTGGTGCGTTATGAAGCACCGCAGGTGACGCGCTAATACCGCAATTGCCAACAATGGTGGTTGTCACGCCTTGAGATATCTTCGGCAGGCATTCGGGCATTCTGATGACATTGGTATCATCATGAGTATGAACATCAATAAAGCCGGGACTCAGCACTAAACCTTTTGCATCGACGACAGTGTCAGCGTCGGACGCATTCAATTGACCCACCGCGACGATGACATCATCAATCACTGCCACGTCAGCTTGGAAAGGCTCGCTATCTAGACCATCAATGACGGTGGCTCCAGCAATTAGCATGTCGTATCTCATAACGATCTCATTGTTGACGGTTAATCTCCCAGAGGCTGTCTGTCGCCCCCGCCTCGGTAAGAATCCAAAGCAAGTTTTAATCTTCTTAATCGGTCACGAGAACGGCGCTTATGTGTCACTGCCAATTGCATCGCTAATACATCAACCAAGGCCAACATCGCGTAGCGGGATGCGGAAGGTTTATAAATAAAATCGGTTTCCTGCGTGGCTATCGGCAAGGTCAAATCACTGATTTCAGCCAACGGCGATTGTGCTTGGGTTATTGCAATCACCTTCAAACCATATTGTTTGGCTAATTGCGCGACATCCAAAACGCCAGGGGTGTAACCGGTCACCGACAAAATAACCATGACATCGCTGCTGTCTGCGGTTGCGGCTACCATGCGTGTCAACAACCCATCGTGGTACGTCGACACGGCGTAACCTAAACGGAACAAACGAAACTGCAATTCTTGCGCAACCATGGTAGAGCCGCCGCCCATGCCAATACCGATGATCTGCCGAGCGTTGTGTAGCCAATTGACGGCAGTTTCAATGTCTTTTTCATCCAACAGCTTTCGGTTCAAATCCATGGATTGTTTGATGGATTCATACACGCCGTGAACGCCTGTCTGCTCAACAGGTTCATTGATAAATCGTTGCCCGACCGCCAAAGATTGCGCTAATTTCATTTTCAAATCGCGCACGTTTTTACAGCCGACGGCTTTGGCAAAACGTGTAATCGTCGCTTCACTCACTTGCGCTTCTTCCGCAAGCTCAGTAATGCTTGAACTTGCCGCGCCCGCTAAATTGTCCATGACACATTTAGCGACTTTCTTCTCAGCGTCTCGCAAAGCATCAAACCGTTGTGAGATTTGAGAAAGGATATCTACTTCCATCGTCATTCCGATTACCTCTGGCATTATCGTAGCGAGTCGAGTGTGGCGATAAAGTGATAACGCGCACATTTAGACTTTAATTGTTTGATAGTTTCCAACATGGTAAGCATTGTATATTATTCTAAAACCCTATTCCACGCGCAATCCATTGCATGTTAGGAGCGTCAACTCATGTCGGACAAAGAAGTGAAATTTGATAGTTATTATCACCCAACGGACTCCCTACCATTTGAACAGGGGGCGAAAGGTGTGCCATTGACACTCAAACCAAACGGTCGATATTCCTTACTATCTGACTTACCACTGCCTGCCGCTGTCGTGTCTGAATCAGCGTTGATTCATAACGCGCAATGGATGCAAAACTTCTCCGATCAGAGCGGCGTGAACCTTTGCCCCCACGGCAAAACCACCATGTCACCGCAGTTGTTCAACATGCAGTTAGAACAAGGTGCTTGGGGAATATCTGTAGCAAGCCCCGCACAAGCTCAGGTTGCTGTAGAAGCGGGCGCAAAACGCATTATCATTCCTAACCAAATCGTGGGATTAGTGAACATCAACGCCGTATTGGATCTCATTGAACACAAAGGCGTAGACATCTACCCCTGTGTGGATAGCCAATATTTGGTCGAACAATGGCAAGAGGCGGCATCACGTCGGCAATTGACCGTCCCGCTTTTGGTTGAACTGGGCATCGCTGGAGGCCGCTGCGGTTGTCGTAGTCACCAGCAAGTAAAAGCGTTGGCAGAAGACATCGCCAAGGCGACCCACTTACGCTTTGCGGGTGTTGAGTTTTATGAAGGTGTGATTCATGGCGACCACGGAGAAGATAACGCTGAACACCTAGTCAGAACGTTTGTGAAAGGTGCTGTCGCGCTTGCCGAGTCGTTGATAGATTTATCTGAGCTCGATAAACCGATTGTCACGGGTGCAGGCTCCGCATGGTACGACGTGGTGGCAGAAGAGTTTGCCAACACCCAGGATCTGACAACCATTATCCGACCGGGTTGCTACCTCATTCATGACGACGGCATATACCAAGACGCGCAAAACGCGGTCATGGCGAGATCTCAACGGGATACAAGCACGGCCTGCCGTATTGGCGGTGATTTAATTTCAGCATTAGTGCTTTATGCCCACGTTATTTCTGTTCCAGAAACCGGCAAGGCCATCATTGGTCTAGGTAAACGTGACGCCGCTTTTGATGCAGGGCTACCTCGCGCAGTCAGGCTTTACCGAGATGGTGAACAACATCCGCTTCCGTCGCTAGTCAGCACTAACATCATGGACCAACACCTTTTTGTCGAGTTTGAACAGGCAGGCGCGTTAAAAGTTGGTGATGTCATCGCCTTTTCAACGTCGCACCCTTGCCTGACGTTCGACAAATGGCGCTATATTGGGGTTGAAGAAGAAACGGGCTTTGTCACCAAATGGCTAGATACCTATTTTTAGTATTAGCTTGGTTTTAGTATTTGCTTGGTTTTAGTATTTGCTTGGTTCTAGTTTTTGCTTGACCGTTAATGTCGGTTTAGCTTTTCACTAACCAGCGAATCAGATTTCAAAGGGCGCAACGCGCCCTTTTCTTTGGTTGAATGTCGCGATGCCATCGCCCCCACATTGACACCAAATTGCCGCCAAGCAACCCTTCACACCCTCTTAGCCTGATTGATCGCAATCACACTTCCTGCACAAATATCACCGCCTACACGGTGTTACTTTCTATCTACACAAGCCCCTAAACATCTTGTCTTCACCATGCTTTCTGGCATTCCACGTATGTTACTTTTCAAACACCCTTTGCCCCCTGCCAACACAGTGAAAATTAAATAACCACAATAAAACAACAGCTTATTGAAATTTCTCTTTTGCTAATGTTAGAAACTATCACACATTGGGCGATTCGCGATCGGGATCACGGTTAATTCTGTGCCACAGGATTAAGGTTTTGCTCATTAAACAGTCAAAAACTGACGCCTTAAATCATGAATTGGGATACATCATGAACAGTACCGACGTCTTATTAAAAAACATCAAAGCGATAAAGCGCTCATTGAACAAGGTCAACCAAATCGTGGTCGCTATTCTCATGACGCTGCTGATATTGGATGTCTGGCTAGGCGTACTGGATCGCTATTGGCTCAGGCTGCAATTGGTCTGGGTAGAAGAGATGGCGCGTTACATCATGATATGGGCCATTCTCATGGCAGTGCCTTGCTGCACCGCCAATCGAGAGCACATGGGATTAGAGTTTGTTACCAAGCACTTCCCCGAAAAAGTGAAAAGCGCCCTCAAACTCCTGATCGGTGTCCTCACGGTCAGTTTCTTTGCTTATATCGCCTACCTCGGCATCGCCTTTACCGAAAAAGGTGCGAGCCAACTTTCAACCGTGTTTGGCATGCCAATGGCTTACGCCTATGCCGCCATTCCTGTGACATTCGGACTATCCGCTGTACAAGCATTCCTGAACTTATTGGACGATGCACTTTCGCTTTCCAACGGTCCTGATAAAAACCCACTCGCCCCGCAAGAGGAGAACATCTGATGGTTGGTGCATTATTCTTTATCTTGATGCTAATAGGTGCACCCATTGCCATCGCTTTAGGCGTTGCTGGGCTACTGGGCATGTACGAAATCGGCGGTACGCATTTTACGTCATTGGCGCCCAGTAAAATTTTTAACGGGCTAAACATCTTTCCATTTCTTGCCATGCCGTTTTTCATTCTCGCCGGTGAAATAATGAATCACACCGGCATCACTAGCCGCTTGGTTCATTTGGCACAAGCCTTAGTCGGGCATTTTCGAGGTGGCGTTCTGCCCATTCAAACATGTTGGCGTCGGTCTTTTTCTCAGGGATCACCGGATCTGCTACCGCTGACGCAGCTGCCTTTGGCCGTACCTTAGTGCCAGCAATGGAAAAAGAAGGCTACACCAAAGACTATGCATGTGCCGTTACCGCCGCAGGTTCCATCATAGGGCCAACGATACCGCCCTCAGGCATTATGGTGGTCTACGGCTCGTTAATGGGTGTATCTATTGGAGGCTTATTTGCCACAGGTATTTTGCCCGGGCTCTTGGTGTGTTTTGTTTGTATGGCCATCATTGCAGCAACGGGAAAACGTAAGAACCTACCCAAGAGCCAACAACACGCTTCGTTAATGCAGGTGTTGCATTTGTTCCGCAAATCCAGCCTTGCGTTGCTTATGCCCATCATCATCTTAGGTGGCATTGTCTTCGGTATTGTTACACCGACAGAAGCAGCCTCGATTGCTGTCGCTTACGCATTAATCATCGGTACCTTTGTTTACCGCAACCTTAGCTTGAGTGCCTTGTACCACATGATTGTGCGTACTGCGCAAATCTCAGGGGTGATTTACCTCATCATTGGCTCGGCATCGATATTGGGTTGGTGGCTGAGTTTCAATCAGATCCCACAAATGATCGCGGATGTGTTTGTGTCTTTTTCAGATAACCCACACGTCATTCTCGCACTGATCATCGTATTACTGCTGACCGTTGGCATGCTGATGGATATCAACGTTATGTTGATCATCCTCGCCCCTATCTTGATCCCACTCACGGTCGAAATTGGCATGGACCCACTGCATGCAGGCATTGTTTTTGTGCTGGCACTCAATATATCCCTGATGACGCCTCCCATTGGTGCCTGCCTCTTTGTGCTTTCTTCCGTCACTGGCGCAAAAATTGAAGGGATCGCTAAAGAACTCATGCCGTTTTTGATCGGCCAACTCCTGTTGCTGTTCTTTATCGCTTACACACCAGACGTGGTGCTCTTCATCCCTCGTCTGCTTGGCTACTAATCAACACGTTTACGTTTGTTCTCTAACCCCTATAGGCTTCACAAAGCGCGACGCACCACGCGAGCGCTATTGGAAGCAAGCATAACAATGGAGTGATTATGAAAACCATCAACAAATCCCTGATCGCAGCAGCGCTCGCCACTACCTTATTGTCAGCACCTTTTGCTATGGCTGAGAAAGTGCTTCGTATCGGTCATGACAACAAAGCGGACATGATGGAAAACCCGGCGCACGCGTTCACGGGTGTATTCAAAAATATTGTCGAAGTGGCCACTAACGGCGAAATTAAAGTACAGGTTTTCCCGAGCAACCAACTTGGTACGGCGAAAGAACACATCCAAATGGTTCGTGATGGTCAGTTGCAGGGAACATTGGCACCTGTCGGCCCACTTGCAGGTTATTACCCACGAATCGGTGTACTGGATGTCCCTTTTGCTTTCACCAGCAACGCGTCCACTTATGAAGTCCTGGATGGGAAATTTGGTCAGGCATTAGCACGAGATATTGAGAGCGAGCTAAAAGATGTCAAAGTGTTGGGCTTCCCCGATACAGGCGGCTTTTTCTCCGTCACCAACTCCAAGCGCCCGCTTGAATCGCTTGATGATTTTAAAGGGCTACGCATTCGTACCATGACACTGCCAACTCATCAGAAGATCATTCAATCTCTGGGTGCTGAGGCGTACCCTTTGTCTTGGGGTGAAGTTTACTCGTCACTGCAAACGGGCGTGATCGACGGACAAATGAACCCAATCCCGACGGTTTCGTTTGCCAAATTTAATGAAGTGCAAGGTTACCTAACGCTGACAAATCACTTGTTTGCACCTTACACCTTCATGATCAACAAAGACTTTTATGACGGCCTTACCGCTGAACAACAGAAAATTGTCTCTGATGCCGTCGAAATCGCATTAAGCTCAAACCGTGGCTTGTCCCGTCTGATCGAAGCGTCTAGCGACCGTGGCATTGAAGGTCTGAAATCGAAAATGAAGATCAACGCCCTCACCGCGACAGCACGTCAGAAAATGAGCGACGCCACGCAGCCTGGCGTGATTGAGTACATTAAAGAAACCCATGGCGAGAAAGGCACAGAACTGTTGAATTTGTTTTTAACCGAAGTGGATAAAGCCAACGAGTCCGTTTATCTGCAATAGGCTTTTCCGTAAATAATCCGCAAATAAAAACGGCTCACAGGCATAAGCGTGTGAGCCGTTTTTATGTGTTTTCTGTGCAAAAGAAAATCGATTTCCTCGGTCAGGTAAAGCGACCGACTATGGCCTGAATGCTCGATCAAGTCTGTTGAATTGAATCGACTCAGATATTTCGTTAGCGAATTTTTCTGAGCTAAGTTTTGCCAGTCATTCAAATGCTGCCTGATAGCTAACTGGTCCGCCATTTGGTTAACGTGTTAGCTGACTGTTTTATATGGCTTAACTAAACACTTTCTTTGTGAAAATACTTAGTGACAGGTGCCGACGAAAAGAATGCTGCCAACTCACCTAGTACGCCATTTTGCTGAATGTAACCTATGTATGCTTGATGCTTTTCAATGCTTAACCACTCTTCTTCTAACAGCATTTCCTCGCCTTTTTCATCAAAATAGACGTCCACACTCAAGCAGCCATCAAACCCCCTCACATTCGGTAAGTTCTTATCTAGAAAAGGCAATAACGTTTCATGCTGACCTGCTTTAACGTTGCAATTAAGGGTGACTCTTACGCTCATTGTCTCTCTCCATTGATTAACTGATGCTGAATATTTAATCACGTGGGAAAAAAGAAACTGCTCAAAAACCCTCAAAAGTAACGTTTTTCAATCAATTCTCTTTTTAAATATGCCAAGCGTGAACAACGGCCCTATTAGGCCGTTTTAACTTTGCTCGCCGTGAACAACACTTAATCCGTTAGCGTTGTTCATCGGCTGGTATAGACGTTATCTTGAGGGAAAATATTTAGTCAATTTGTCCTCGGATCTCGCCTCCCGCATTTGCAGGGGTATGGACATTCACATAGTTCCCACCGGACACAAACGTGGTCAATGCCGACGCATTTAACTCCGTGTTCGCCGGAGCATTCCAGATATTTGCATCACCCGTCTCTTGTTCTAATGCAACCAACACACCACCGTTTGAACCGCTCGCACCAGAGTGAACATGCGCGGCGGTAGCATCCGCAACACCTGTCGTTATCACCTTTAAGGTCAACGCACCGCTGTTTTTATCAACCAACGCATAACCATCACCTTTAGCCGCTATCGTCACGGCAGGTACTTCTTGGCTGCCTGACAATGGGAACGTCAATAACACGTGGTTGTCTGCCAGCACTTGCCCACGGATTTCACCCCCAGGGTTCGCTGGTGTGTGGAAGTTGGTGTAATAACCACCCGCGTTCAACACGGCCAAGGTAGCGGCATCAATTTCCGTGTTTTCAGGTGCTGTCCACACGCTGCTGTCTTCCGCATCTTGATCGAGAACGACCAGCACACCGCCATTGCTCCCGACATCGCCAGTGTGAATGTGCGCGGCTGTCGCATCGTCAATTCCATCTGTGTTAACACGCAAATTCAACACCTTGCTCTCGCTGTCATATTCCGCATAACCATCGCCCGTCGCCGCACTCGTCACAGCTGGAACCTCCTGTTCGCTATCCACCTCGAAGGTGTAAATCGTGGTGGTATTCGGCACAATTTGCGCTCGCACTTCGCCCGATGGAACAAGCGTTGTATGCAGATTGATATACCAATCACCACTTAGCAGGGTTTGAAGCTGCTCATCGGTCAGGTCGCTCACATCAATACTGGCTAACCCATTTGAATCCGGCGTATTAAATGGAAAGACAACGCCGCCTGTTTCACCAATATCACCGGCATGAATATGCGCTGCGGTGAATTCTGGCAAATTAGCGGTGTCGAGGGTTGCTTGCAGTTGTTGGGTGTTTTCATCCAGCTGCACCGTTGAACTTGCCGTGCGTATAGAGTCATTCATGGGCACCGCTTGGCGTCCGTTGAGCGCTAACACATAGGTTTTAGTGGCAGTAAATTCAGGGGAAGGAGGAGTCGGTGTTACTGCATGATTGTCATCATGGCACGCCACGAGTGCTACCAAGGTCGCCGCAGCAATTATGTACTTCATATTATCGTCCTATTGATTAACCCAGCCCTTGGAGCACGTAAACGCCCACGTATATCGTTCGAAAACCAGACCATCGACAAAGGTTTCTAAGCGGGAAATTCCAAATTTCTGGTTTCGTGTTTGGGGAAACACTTAGTCGGGACGATAGAGAAGTGCCGCTAGATTCAGCTAATTCGCGTAAGACAGCATTTAATTAGCGTTTCTCAAGGACGCGACAGTTCACATCAGTTTTATTTATCGCTACGCGTAAAAAGAAGGAATTGGACGAAAACACGCCGCTCTGCAACATTAAAACGCCACGGATGACCCGCATAAGGAAACGCGAAAATGATCAGCAAGCAGCAAAACGCCGTCACCATGTATGTGCTCGCCAAAGACAACAACAAACCACATTTGATGAGAAACGTATTCACAGAAGAGGCCGTTTTATCGATGAAGGTCGACTCGAGCAACATCGCCTTTCCTCCTCGCACAGAGGGCTTAGAAAAAATAACGGACACGCTATGTCGCGATTTCAACGCCAACAATGAAAACATCTACACCTTTTGCCTGACCGACACACTGAAACAGACAAAAGACTCACTGCATTGCGGCTGGTTAGTGGGCATGAAAAACAAAACGTCAGGGCAGATAAAAGTGGGCTTTGGTGATTACGCTTGGTGTTTTGACAACAATACCCCTGGCGGGGCTAAGCAATTAACTATAGAGATTCACGACATGAGTGTGTTACCCAACGACGTAGAATCCACACTGTTTGATTGGCTCGCTAAACTTCCCTACCCGTGGGTAAGCCACTCAGATGTACTGGGAACTATGCCTGCCGCGCTTTCATCAACGGCTATCAGCATGCACTTAGCAGGATTGAGAGTCGGTCATCAGTCTGGATGCTGACAACCAGAGCGTTCGGGACTGCCGATTATTACCAAATAATATTACGCAAATAAAAACGGCTCACAAGCGTAAGCTTGTAAGCCGTTGTTATGGATGGTGCCCCGGGCCGGACTTGAACCGGCACAACGCGAACGTCGAGGGATTTTAAATCCCTTGTGTCTACCAATTCCACCACCAGGGCACGCAATTCTTGATTGCGATGATAGGCACCATCTTCGTATGTATTTCTACATACTTACTTTCGACGAATCGAAAGTCAAAATTTGGAGCGACACATCGGGTTCGAACCGATGACCTCAACCTTGGCAAGGTTGCGCTCTACCAGCTGAGCTAGTGTCGCAGTATTAACCGTTTTTCAACGATTAATAAAATGTGGTTGCGGGAGCCGGATTTGAACCAACGACCTTCGGGTTATGAGCCCGACGAGCTACCAGACTGCTCCATCCCGCGTCCGATTAATCGTTCAAAGTACGATGTCAACTTGCCATGTCTAACATGGCTTCACTCTCGATAATATCGACAATGAAAATTTGGAGCGACACATCGGGTTCGAACCGATGACCTCAACCTTGGCAAGGTTGCGCTCTACCAGCTGAGCTAGTGTCGCAAATATGGAGGCGCGTCCCGGAGTCGAACCGAGGTACACGGATTTGCAATCCGCTGCATAGCCACTCTGCCAACGCGCCTTTGTTTCCATCCGCTTCTAGGAATTGATTCCCGCTGCGGTATGGGTTGGCATTCTACATAACTTTTTGAGGCTGTCACGCATAAATTTAGGGGTTTTAGTTCGTTTGCTTCTTTATCAACCAAATATGATAAATATCAGCCACATTGATCAAATTTTTAGCAATTTTTTCTGGTAATTTTCGTCACAGCCCATATAGGACGTGGTCTCAAGATTTGAGATACAAAAAAGCCAGCAAGGTTTTGCTGGCTTTTCAATAACAAACTAACGGGAGATCCGTCGCTCGTTAGATAGCTTGAACGTTAAATTCAATTTCTGTGTTGACGTCTACGTCGTAATCCACACCGTCGATACCGAAACCAAACAGTTTCAGGAACTCTTCTTTGTACTCAACGTAGTCGGTGAGTTCTTTCAAGTTCTCTGAGGTGATTTGAGGCCACAGCTCACGACAGTACTGTTGAATGTCATCACGCAGTTCCCAATCGTCTAAACGTAAGCGGTTTTCGCTGTCCACTTCTGGTGCCGTGCCATCTGCTTTGTACAGGCGTTGGTTGAACATGCGGTTGATTTGCTCAATACAGCCTTCGTGCACGCCTTCTTCACGCATTTTCTTAAACACCATCGCGATGTACAGTGGCATCACTGGGATCGCTGAAGATGCTTGTGTCACGACACTTTTCAGTACAGCAACGTTCGCGCTGCCACCGGTCGCAGACAGTTTCTCATTCAGCGCAGTCGCAGCACGATCAAGATCCATCTTCGCGCGGCCTAGCGCGCCGTCCCAGTAGATTGGCCAAGTTAGCTCAGTACCGATGTAGCTATAAGCAACGGTTTTACAGCCGTCTGCCAATACGCCAGCATCACCCAATGCTTTGATCCATAGTTCCCAATCTTCGCCGCCCATCACGGTGATGGTGTCTTTGATTTCTTCTTCGGTGGCTGGATCAACACTGGCAGAGATGATTTCATCTTTGTTGGTATCAACCGCTGTTGAGGTGTACACCTCACCGATTGGCTTCAGTGAAGAGCGCACCACTTCACCCGTTTTTGGCAACTTACGGACTGGCGATGCCAGTGAGTAAACCACCATATCAATCTGACCGAGGTCTTCTTTAATTAGCTCGATGGCTTTCTTTTTAGCTTCATCAGAGAAGGCATCACCGTTCAAACTCTTCGAGTACAGGCCTTCTTCTTTAGCGAATTTGTCGAATGCGGCAGTGTTGTACCAACCTGCTGTGCCTGGCTTTTTCTCTGTGCCCGGCTTCTCGAAAAACACACCGATGGTCGCTGCACCGCCGCCAAACGCTGCAGTGATGCGCGATGACAGGCCATAGCCACTAGATGAACCGACTACCAGTACACGCTTTGGTGCATTTGCAATGGGACCCTGAGCCTTGGTGTATTCGATTTGCTCTTTTACGTTGGCCTCACATCCTACTGGATGAGTGGTCGTACAGATAAATCCGCGAATTTTCGGTTTGATGATCATATTCAATGTTCCTTTCAAAGATGGGCTTAGGATAAATACTTCATCTTGTTTTAGCACTCGTTTTTGTCGCAAAAGGCGGGATTCAGCCAGTGGTTGGAGGTGTTGACGAAAAAAAACGCCGCAATTGCGGCGTTTTTGTCGATAAGATCGCGATGTTAAGCCGCTTTTCCTTTTTTGCTACGAGACGCCGCAGATTTCGTCGTATCGGCAAACCAAGACGGGTCAAAGTTATCAACCTGTATGGCTTTGGAGCGCAGTGCATCAGCCTGTTTGATTTGCTCGACTTCGTCTTTGGTCAGCACATTAAGTTCCAGTGCTTTCTCGAGTCGCTCTGCCAGAATGCCCTTCGCAGGCAACTGACCTTTTTTCGCAGCGACAGCCAGTTTCTTCTCAAGCGGTTTAATGCCTTGCATGGCGTCAAATGCCCTTTCCATAATCGCGATTGGGTCGCTTTCTTTCGTGCCCACATAACAAAGGTGCGTTAAGCGTTCACGATGTGCGCCCGGCGTCATCAGTAGGTCTGCAATTTGATTTGCCACAACATCTGACGGCGCATCGTAGTGCATGCCAATGGGGAACAATAAGGTTCTTAGCGTGCGACCCACGCCTTTGCGAGGGAAGTTGTTAAACGCGCCATCAAATGCGTTAGCACACTGGTGCAAGCAATGTTGCAGCGAGTAGTGAACAAACGGCAAATCAGCTTGCTGACGGCCTTCATCTTCAAATCGCTTCAATACTGCGGACGCCAAATACAGATGGCTGAGCACATCACCTAAACGCGCTGATAGCATTTCGCGGCGTTTTAGTTCGCCACCAAGCGACAGCATGGATACGTCTGCGGTAACAGCCAGCGCACGGCTCATGCGTGATAGTTGACGATAATAGTCAGCGGTTTCACCAGACACTGGTGAGCCATTAAAACGTGAACGGGTAAACGCATTGGTCACCGCCATCATCACGTTTTTGGTTGCGAAGCCGATGTGCTTCATCAATAAGCCATCAAACTCTTCTGCGCCTTTCGCTGAATCAGGGTTAGCCGCCGCTTCCATTTCCTGAAGGACATAAGGGTGGCATCGTGTCGCGCCCTGACCGAAGATCATCAAGTTGCGCGTGAGGATATTTGCGCCTTCTACCGTGATGGCAACAGGCATCCCGAAGTAGTGGTGGCCGATATAGTTCATTGGCCCCAATTGGATCGCGCGCCCGGCATGAATATCCATTGAATCATTCAAGATGGTTCGTGCCAGCTCTGTCATGTGATATTTCGCAATAGCCGTGACAATGCCCGGTTTTTCTTTCATATCTAATGACGTGGTTGTCAGTGTACGCGCCGCTTCGAGCATGTAGGTGTAACCACCAATACGTCCCATGGCCTCTGCGACACCTTCAAATTTACCAATATGCATACCGAACTGTTTGCGCACGTAAGCATAAGCGCCTGTGGTGCGAGCGGTTAAGTGGCCCACAGCCGTGCCTAGTGCAGGCAATGAGATACCACGCCCGGCTGACAAACATTCCACCAGCATACGCCAGCCTTTGCCAACATAGTCTTGTCCACCGATGACCCAATCCATTGGGATAAACACATCTTGGCCACGAGTTGGCCCATTCATAAATGAAAGCCCGAGTGGGTTATGGCGTTCGCCAATTTCAACCCCTTTGTGATCCGCAGGGATCAGCGCACAGGTAATACCTAGTGGCGACTCTTCACCCAGTAAGCCGTCGGGATCTTGCAGTTTGAACGCCAAGCCCAATACCGTGGCGACGGGCGCCAAGGTGATATAACGCTTGTTCCACGTGAGGCTAATGCCCAGCACTTCTTTGCCTTCAAACTCTCCCATGCAAACCACACCCATATCTGGGATAGAGCCTGCATCAGAGCCCGCTTCCGGACCTGTCAGTGCGAAACAAGGGACATCGTCGCCGTTTGCCAAACGTGGCAACCAGTAGTTTTTCTGATCTTCTGTGCCGTAGTGAGTCAGCAGCTCGCCAGGGCCCAAAGAGTTAGGAACCATGACCGTTACTGCCGCACTCAAGCTGCGCGTTGCGATGCGAGAAACGATGGTTGAGTTTGCGTAAGCAGAAAACGCCAAACCGCCGAATTCTTTAGGAATAATGAGTGAAAAGAATTTCTCTCTTTTCATGAATTCCCACACTTCAGGTGGTAAGTCTTTGCGCTCTTGAACAATGTCGAAATCGTCCAGCATACCCAGTAGGGTTTCTAACTGGTTATCAAGAAAGTCTTGCTCGTCTGACGAGAGACGTGGTTTCGGGTAATGCAGCAACGTGCTCCAATCTGGATTGCCTGCAAACAACTCGCCGTCCCACCAAACACTACCCGCTTCCATGGCTTCTCGTTCCGTGATCGAAAGCGGTGGCAGAACTTTCTTAAAAAACTTAAATGCAGGGTCGCTGATGTAGCGTCTTCTTAGTGATGGTTGAGAGCTCATGATTCAGATCCTTTTGTTTCGTCAGACGTTAATGTTTTTTTATTCTTATTGTTTTCTTACCCTGCACTGCGCGATGAATCGCTCGGCACAAGTGATAATTCCTTACCTGCTGGTGCATCTACGCCTGCAGCCAAGTAAGGGATCAGTCTGTCCACAATGTCTTCTGTTGACACATTGTGGCCAAAATCGTTTTCGGCTATTTCACTCAAAGCAACGTTAGAAGCCATGGTGAAAATGACCGCACCCAAGGTAAAGTGCAGACGCCAAAACACATGTTCTGGTTTTAGCGATGGGTTCGCTTTAATCACCGCTTGCGTGAACAGCTTGAGTACACTGTCGTAACGGGTTGTGATGAACCAACGCAAGTGACCTTGAACATCGGTGTAGCCTCGACCGATAAGCTGCATGAAGACAGACGCACCGTGACGACGGAACGTATCTAAACCCAGCAACGGTTTTTTGGTGCACGCGAACACGTCTTCCATCGAAATATCGTCTTTCACCATCAGTAACTTCAGCTCTTGCTCAAGCAATGGCATGAACTCTTCGAGATAACGCGCTAACACCGCACGCACCAAGGATTTTTTGTCGCCAAAGTGATAGTTAACCGATGCGAGATTCACCCCAGCTTTGCTCGTGATCGTGCGAAGAGAGGTGTCTTTAAACCCATGTTCTGCAAAAAGTTGCTCTGCGGCATCAAGGATTTTGCCTTTGGTTTCGCCTTTCCCTGCCATATTCACTCACCTGTATTAAACAACCGTTTAACTTTACATCTCGTTAGCATTAATAACAACCCTAAAACATTTATCGGCGATTTTTCTCTCCGACATGAAAAAAAGAGCGATTAATAACCAACTGTTTAATAAGACATTAAGAGAATTCAAAAGATAAAAACGCTCATTTTTGAGAAAAAAATCACGTTTTTCGGGAACAAAGTCTGGTTACTCAGGTCACATATAATGCCACTGCTTTTTTTTAGAATTATTGATCTTCTAGTGCCCGCATCAGATATTGAGAGCGGGCTTTTTTTCGTCTGGAGACAAGAGAAGTGTGCCGATCGAGGGGTCAATGAAGCGCAACGAAAATCAGAAAGAGAAAAATTTCACTTTTTTTGAACTTATTGAAATACACAGCGTCTGAATAACTGTAGATAAATGATAAGTGCCTTTAAATGTATCGCTGGCCGCCACACATGAATTTCAACTTATCACTAAATACTGCTGCTTTTTCTTACTCCTAATTACAAACATTTTTGTTGCCCGCTTCTTCTGAAGCGGGCTTTTTTTATCTGTACTATTTGGTGAGCAAACAAGATCAGTAAACAAGGTGACAAAAAGGCTGGCTTGTGCAGGGTGTTCTAGCTGTCTAATGCAGGCAGCGGCATGTCATATGGCGATGGATAACGCAGCGTCAAACCTAAGCGCTGAAGGGTAACATCTGATGATATCCACTTCCCTTCTCCACCATCTTCAATAAATTCTGGCTGGGGTAGCCCCATTGCCTGTGCCGCCCATCGATAAAAATCACTGCGAGTTGGATGGTCTAGCGCACTCAAGTGCAGCGTTTCACCGCCAAGATGTTGTTTCATGATGGCTGAAATAGCGCGAATGCAATCATCACGATGAATCAAGTTCACGGGGTCTTTGCCACCTGTAATACCGGTTCGGCCTGCCATGTGCTTTGCCGGGTGTCTGGATGCGCCCACTAGTCCTGAAAGCCTCAACACCACACCACCGTTCGGAAACGCCTCTAGGATATAGCGTTCTATTTCTCGATGAGCAATGCCCGATTCTGTATTCGGATGGCACACGCTATCTTCAGAAATTTTGCCTTGGGCTTGCCCATATACCGATGTCGTACTGATGAAGATAAACTGTTGCGTGCCGCCTGCTTTTGCGCGATCAACCAAGGATTTCATGGCAACGACAAATTCAGTGCGATCGAATGTGCGTCTGCCTGGTGGAATGTTGGCGACAAAGACATCGCTACCAAAAAGCGACGAACTGTTCGCTTCGCTGATCTCCCCACTATGTCGGTTTTGATCATAGATATCAAAAACCACACCGTGAATGCCCTTTTTTGACAGATCAAAAGCGGCTTCTTTCGAGCGCTTGGTTCCTTGTACATCAATGCCATCTTTGACTAGATTTTCTGCCAGCGCTAAACCCAGCCACCCGCATCCGCATACTGACACTGTTTTATATGGTTTCGGCATCGAAAGCCCCCTGTAATCCATTTTCACTTATACGAAAAAACCAGCGAACACGTGCCACAAGATCGGAATGCAACGCATGAACGATGAAAAAAAACACCGCTTTTGTGTAATTAAGCAACTAAAAGCGTGAATGAATACAAATTTTTTAACGTCAATTCTTGGTTAAAATGTCTTTCAGTGAATGTACCCGTTAGACTCAACTATAACATTGTTGAACTTAGATTTATTTCACCCAAGAGGTCAGCGACGACCGACTCATCATGTCGACAACACTTGCTGATAATTTAGACAGCGGAAGCCACGCGGTAATCTGAATGAACACGCTAGAAAAAATACAAAAAAATATTGAACATTTTAGTAAGTCGGAACGAAAGGTGGCAGAAGTTATTATCGCTTCGCCCCAAACGGCTATCCACTCAAGTATTGCTACTTTGGCAAAACTGGCGGATGTCAGCGAACCGACGGTCAATCGCTTTTGTCGTCGTCTCGATACCAAGGGCTTTCCCGACTTTAAACTTCACCTTGCGCAAAGCCTTGCCAATGGCACTCCATACGTTAACCGCAACGTCGAAGAACACGACAGCGCTGATGCCTACACCGCCAAGATTTTCGAATCGACCATGGCGTGCTTAGATGTGGCGAAAAATAGCATTGATACCCTCCAAATCAATCGTGCGGTCGATTTGCTGACGCAAGCTAAGAAAATTTCCTTCTTTGGCCTAGGTGCATCTGCCTCTGTGGCACACGATGCACAGAATAAATTCTTCCGCTTCAATATTCCCATTGTTTGCTTCAATGACATTGTTATGCAGCGTATGAGTTGCATTAACTGCAGCGACGGTGATGTTGTTGTTGTTATTTCCCACACGGGACGCACCAAGTCATTGGTTGACGTAGCAACATTGGCAAAAGAAAACGGTGCGACCGTTATCGGTATCACCGAAAAGAATTCACCGCTAGACAGAGTCTGCTCCCTGACCATCACGCTAGATGTGCCAGAAGACACGGACATCTATATGCCAATGGCAAGTCGTGTCGTGCAAATGACCGTGATTGATGTTCTGGCGACGGGCTTTACGCTGCGCCGTGGCCCAGGGTTTAGAGAAAACTTAAAACGCGTGAAAGAAGCCATTAAAGATTCGCGATTCAACAAAGAAGCGCTGACATAAAACAGCGTAGGCAATTGAAAGGGTAGACAGAATGTCTGCCCTTTTTCTTTCTCTGCCACTCTCTCGGCTACACTTGTCTTATAGATTCAATTATCAATAGCTCTTGCCCATATCAATAATAACTATCTTATCTTCAGGGGACTTTCATGACTGACCCAATGCGACGGACAAAAATCGTAACAACGTTAGGACCTGCGACTGACAAAGAGGGCGTGTTAGAAGCGCTTATCGCGAGCGGCGCTAATGTCGTACGAATGAACTTCTCGCACGGCAGTGCAGAAGACCATATTGAGCGTGCCAACCAAGTTCGTGCCATTGCGGCAAAACTCGGCACACACATTGGTATTCTCGGTGACTTGCAAGGCCCCAAAATTCGCGTTTCGACGTTTGCAGACGGAAAGATAAATCTCGCGATTGGCGATCGTTTTATCCTCGACAGCGATTTACCTGCGGGCAAAGGCGATAAAGCGCGCGTGGGTCTTGATTATAAAGATTTGCCAAAAGATGTGGGCCCTGGAGATTTGTTGCTTCTTGATGATGGTCGTGTGCAACTCAAAGTTGTTTCTGTTGAGGGCACCTGTGTACATACCGACGTAACGGTCGGTGGCCCACTTTCTAACAACAAAGGCATCAACAAAAAAGGGGGAGGCCTTTCAGCTCCCGCACTGACAGACAAAGACAAACAAGACATTTTAACCGCGGCGAAAATTGGCGTGGATTACCTTGCTATCTCCTTCCCTCGTAACGGCGAAGATATGCGCCTTGCCCGCTCTTTAGCGCGCGATGCGGGTTTGGACGCTCGCTTGGTGGCCAAAGTGGAACGAGCGGAAACGGTCGCGACTGACGAAAATATCGATGACATTATCGAAGCGTCCGATGTCGTCATGGTGGCACGTGGTGACCTCGGGGTAGAAATTGGTGACCCTGAATTGGTCGGCGTACAGAAAAAATTGATCCGCCGTGCACGTGCTCTCAACCGCTGCGTGATTACTGCGACACAAATGATGGAGTCAATGATAAAAGCGCCGATGCCAACACGCGCAGAAGTCATGGACGTGGCGAATGCCGTTCTTGATGGTACCGATGCGGTGATGCTATCGGCAGAGACCGCCGCGGGGGATTACCCGCTTGAAACCGTTAAAGCCATGGCAGAAGTGTGCATTGGTGCGGAGAAAATGCCGTCTATCAACGTGTCCAATCACCGACTCAATAAAGAGTTCGAGTTGATTGAAGAAACGGTATCGATGGCAAGTATGTATGCTGCCAACCATATGCCAAAGGTAAAAGCGATGGTATCGCTGACCGAATCAGGCAAAACCGCATTGATGATGTCTCGTATCAGTTCTGGCAAACCGATTTTTGCTTTGTCTCAACATGAAGCGACACTGCGTCGCGCTGCGCTTTATCGTGGTGTCACACCTATCTATTTCCAAAGTGATACAGGCGCAGGACCTGATGTGGCACACAAGGCAATCACACTATTGAAAGAGCAAGGCTTTCTGCAGCCTTGGGATGTGGTGATTTTCACACAAGGTGATGTCATGGGTTATGTGGGTACAACCAACACCATGCGAATGATTACTGTGACCTAAGCGCTAGAAGCTAGAAATAAAAAGCCCCGCTGCATGGCGGGGCTCTTTATTGAGGGAAGTGACTCAGTTTTTCTATTTCACACTTGCGGCATACGACTTACTGCTAATCGTTCGACTGACACTGACTACTCGTTAATCGATGCCACCCAATCGGGGTTAATCACGGACGTCAAAATGTGGTCTTCCCACTGACCGTTGATCAGCAAATAATCTTTGGCTTCACCTTCTTTGGTAAAACCCGCCTCCAGTAATACCGCTTCACTTCGCGTGTTCCTCGGCATGTAGGACGCCATAATGCGGTGTAAGTTAAGATTATCAAACAGCCATTGGTTGGTGATTTTTAATGACCGACGCATCAGCCCTTTTCCCTGTGATGATTCCGCCAGAGAGTATCCAACGTTACAGGCGTGAAAAGGGAACTGCATAATATTGTTGTAGGTGATCACACCCGCGACATCATCACTGCCTTTTTCAAAGATCAGAAAGTAGTACGCCAGCCCATGACGTTGCAATTCGGCGAGCTGAACAACGCGTCTTTCCCATCCTTCATAGGTGAAAAAGCCATCTGGTCTCAGCGGTTCCCAGGGCGACAGAAATGTGCGATTCACCTGAAAATATCGAACCACTCTTGCGACATCGGCTTTTTGTATCGCGCGGATGACTAGATTATCAACGCTTAAACTAGGGAAAGGGTTTATAATTTCGACTGACAACTCGCCTCCTGTCTAATTTTTTGTGTTGGACCTATGTACTACGATAGCTTTGATTCCCCATTAGGGAAAATCCACATGTTGGCGGATGAATCCGGACTTAGGCAACTTTCGCTATGTCTTTATCATCCCTTCGAGCAAAGCCTTGAGTGGAAACACTCTCCCTCGCAGATCGCGCCGTATAAAAAACAGCTGCTCGAATTTCTCTCCGGTAAACGCACTCAATTCGATATTCCATTAGCCCCGGAAGGCACAGAATTTCAGCGCCAAGTCTGGCAGGCGTTGGCCCGTATTCCTTATGGTGAAACGAGAACCTACAGCCAGATTGCCGAAGACATTGGTAACCCTCAAGCATATCGTGCGGTGGGAATGGCGAATAATGTCAATCCCATTCCGCTTATCGTACCTTGCCATCGCGTGATTGGCAGTGACGGTAAGCTAACAGGTTATCGTTATGGGCTGGAGATCAAACAGAGGCTGCTAACTCTTGAAGAAAAAGCGGCAAACTAGCCGCTTTTCGTCACTTTTTCGTTAAGCTTTTTTGCCAATCGCGTATTCACGCAATTTGTTCGCTATCGCTGTATGCGACACGCTCAGGCGTTTTGCTAGCTTACGTGTCGACGGATAACTACGATATAAGTTCGACAAAATACCCGACTCGTAACGCTTCATAATGTCATCTAACGAGCCTTCCATTGTCTCTTCTGTCAAAAACGCCGCTTGCTCAGTTTCTGGCAATTGGATGTCGTCTTTGGTCAAGCAACCCTCTTCAATCTGGGTCATCGCACGGAACAGTACATTGCGCAATTGGCGAATGTTCCCCGGCCAAGAATATTGGGAAAGAAACTCAGGAATGCCTTGCTGAAGCGCTGGCTTTTCCTGTCCCAACTCTGCCGAGAACTGATTGAGGAACAACTCAGCCAAAGGCTGCACGTCGGATGGACGCTCACGAAGTGGCGGCACGGTTAGCGACAATACGTTGAGTCGATAGAACAAATCTTCTCTAAACTGTCCCGCAGCGACACGCTCTGCCAAGTTCTTTTGTGTTGAGCAGATCACGCGAACATCGACTTTGATTTCACGCTCTTCCCCAACGCGGCGGAATGTGCCGTCTTGCATAAAGCGCAGCAGCTTAATTTGCAAATGCGGACTCATTTCTCCCACTTCGTAAAGGAAAACGGTACCGCCATCGGCCTGCTCAAATTGCCCTTTTTTGCCATCATGGTCCAAACCCGGCGCACAACCAAACAGTTCGGTTTCAGCGGCATCATCTGGCATCGACACGCAGTTAACCAACAAAAATGGTTGCTCTGCACGATGCGAGCGCTGGTGACAGGCTTTCGCTAACAGCTCTTTACCTGTGCCCGTTTCGCCTTGAATAAGCAAAGGAGCATCCAACATCGCAAATTTCTTGGCCTGATTAACCAGTGCACGGAACTTGCTCGACTGACCCACCAAGTGCTCGAAACCATGCTCGCCTGCCGTACGATACAGCGTGGTCGGCAAGTGACTCATCGACACTTGTTTCAACTGAATCACCGCACTGGCAAGTACGTCTTTGTCTTCGTTGTCTGTGACATACACGGGCATCACTTCCATCAGGTAGTCCATACCTGAAAGAACAACTTGACGACACATTTGTCCGGCGTTATCGCGCTCTAACCAATGGGTAAAGTTGAAGTCTGGGAACAGGTTGTTCGCGATTTCACCAATAACATCAGCCTCTTTACAATCCATCAGGCGAAACGCGGCTTTATTTGCCATATCGACTTTGCCGTTAAGGTTAACGGAAAAAACGGGATCGCTTAGGGTTTCAAGTAGCGCGCGAAGTTCGCGGTGCTCTCGCTCTGCAGGGAGAAATTGGATTTTCCGTACGTCAGTTACGCCGCTTATCAGACGAATTTCCGACATTAATTGTCGAAATTCGTCGAACTCTATTTCGGGGCAGTTGAGGTAAATAATCCCGACTTGGTCGATCTCGATGCCACGCAAGTCGATACTGCGTCTGGCCAGAATATCGAGTAACTCGCGGGTTAAGCCAAGTCGATCTTCGCAAAAGACCTGTAGTCTCACGGTGATGTCCTGCTAGCAATAAGGTCGATATCGTCCAATATTTCTATGTACCGATGCCGACCATGTTGATGTGAAGGGTGCGTTAATTCGAGGTCACAGTGCGCCAGATTAAATCCGCACACCAAGTGTCATGAATTGTTGACAGTTTTCGAAGTTTGCGCCCGAAGCCTGTATGAGTCAAGCAGCACAGTGTAAAACGTGAGAATGAAAAGAGATGAGCGGGATGAAAAAAAGGAGCAGTTGATATCCCCTGCCCCTTATCTATGACGAGCCAACATCTATGATTCGTCGTCTTTTAACTGCAAAACGTTTAGCTTCGGTTATTGTCAGCGCTCTTGTTGCCTGACGTCAGCCTGCCGAGCAGTTGCTTACGCATATCTGACAATTTCGGTGCTTTAGTCCCGACATAAGGCAGCGGTCGCATCACCGCCATGGCTCTGTAACCAAGTCTCGCTGTCAGCAAACCGACACCTAGACCCTGCGCAGCACGCGCAGACAGTTTACCCGCCAAATCAACAGAAAGTAGATCGGTGCCAATGTCGGTGAGCGCTTCACTGGCGCCCGCAAATGCCATATTAGCCAGCACCAAGCGCAGCAAACGAATACGAGACCAATACCCGAGTTTGACGCCATACACAGTAGATATTTGCTCGAGCAGACGGAAGTTACGCCATGCCACCAGCAACATGTCGGCAATCGCTAAAGGACTCAATGTCACCATTAAGGCTGCTTCAGACGCGTATTTAGTGACCATTTTCTTCGCACGAACATCTTGTTCGGTCACCACCATATGGTCATACAACTCAAACACTTCTTTGTCGTTGTGTGTAGCAGCCAACGAGGTTTGCCACTTGTCATAACCCGCCGTCATTTGCGTGCCCGCTTGTTTCGCAAGCTTTTCACACACGCCTTTGGCTTTACCAATGCCGTCAGCATCTATGATCGCTAATACCTGATCGCGCTCATCTTGCCGCCCTTTTAAGCGACGTAATGCCATGAATTCCCGGCCAATAGCAGCCACGCCTAATGCGGCAATACCGGCGACAAAGCCACTCCAGCCCACCGTCAGCCAATCACCGCCTTGTACGGCTGTCCAAACACTGTCGACGGTTTGCCAGCACACCAAGCCAATGCCTGCTGCGGCTAACGCACGCATACCCCAACGCTTTTTCTTTGGCTTCAGCGCAGCTTCAAGCCTTTGCTCGGCGTCAGTTTCTTCTTCAATTTGAGCAACGGAGAAGGTTGCCGCGCCAGCATCAAACTGGCGCTGTGCCGTCAACTTTGGCGCTTCTTCTGGTTTTTCAGTGTCTTCAAACACAATCGCTTTTTTATAATCACTCATGTCGTACCTTTATCTGAGTTTGTCACCCAGCAAATACTGCAGTGCTTTATCCACCCGAATGTGAGGCAATGGCTCATCAACATCGTTGGGCATGGGTCTGAACTGTCGAAATTCAAAGTGGCTGTTTTGCCAGAATGCATCATTCGGTAGTCGCGGAGGCACGTCTCCCGGATACATCAACATTGGCTCACCCGTTTCGAGTGTGCCGCGAAGCGCCGAAACTGACTCGCCTTTGTGATCAACCATTCCCGGTTCTGTCGCCTGAATGGATGCCAAACTGATGCACTCCATATCAATACCTTCAAACGCGGCAGTTTGCCAAGCTTCGTGAATAAGCTGCTGCAACAAGGAAACAAGGTTTGGATGCTGATCGGGCGTCACGTGATCCGCTTTGGTGGCAGCAAACAATATTTTGTCGATACTCGGTGCAAAGAGACGACGCAACAAGCCACTTTTGCCATACCGAAAGCTTTGCATCAATTGCTCTAAGGCCAAACGCATGTCATTGAATGACTCTGGCCCTGCGTTTAAGGGCTGTAAGGTATCCACCAGCACAATTTGTCTATCCACTTTTGAAAAGTGATCTTGATAGAAGCCTTTTATGATGTGCTGACAGTAATAGTCGTAGCGCTGTTTGAGTATTGCATAGTTGCTGCTAGGCGAGGCTTGCGCCAACTGGCTCTCACCATACTTTTCATTCACTAAAGGGAAGAATTGCAGCACCGGAGCGCCAGCATATTCACCGGGTAACACGAATCTCCCTGGCTGAACCCAGTGCAAGCCCGCTTCGTCTTTGCAGGCATGCAAATAGGCGGTGAATTTTTCAGACAATTCCGCAATGCGCACTTCGTCTGCTTCCGCCAGCGGGTCAAACGTTTCTAAAGACGCAAGCCAATCTTCTGCGAGCGCTTTACGTTTGCCGATTAAAATACCGGATTGTTTTCTCGACCACTCATCAAAACTCATGGAAAGCAGCGGTAAATCCAATAACCACTCGCCTGGGTAATCCACAATATCCACATACAAGGTTGCCGTTTCTTGCAGCAATTTCATTGCGCCGCTATCAGGACGATAACGAATGGCTAATCGAATTTCGCTCACATCGCGTGTTGGCGACGGCCAGCGAGGTGGCTGCGAACGCAATGCTTGTATGCCCTGATCGTAATCAAACGCTGGAATGTGTAACTGCGTTTGTTGAACCCGACGTGCGCCTAGCACGCGCCCTTCTCGCACGGGCTGAAAAAGCGGCATCCGCGGATTTGTGGCGCTATGAAGAAGTTGATTGATGAGCGACGTGATAAAAGCCGTTTTACCGGCTCTGGATAACCCTGTTACGGCAAGGCGAACATGACGGTCAAGCCCGCGGCTTACCCATTTATTAACATGACTTTTCACAGATTTCATGGACGGCAGCAGCTCCTCTTATAACAAGAAATCCCCCGCTATTTGAGCGAGGGATGAGGATAACAGCTTAAAAAATTATAGCTTTTTAAACTGGCGATTAAGATCGAATTCGCTCGAGGTCACATAGGCTTCCATTTTGGCAACCCCTTGCTCCATCTGCATCATTTCCTGATCAATATTGGCCAGTAAGTTACTCGCTGATTTACCTTGTTGCCAAGGTTTTTGTTTGACCTGATGTTCTCGGAAATGGTTAGTTTTCTTTGCTTCTTCCGGCGGCATTTTTTCGAGAATCAACGTCGCAGCAATGTATGCCACAATCACGAAAAAGCCCAGACCAATCAGAAAAGCCGACACGGTAATGATCCTTACCAACCAAATTTCTACACCCAAGTAATCGGCGATACCTGCACAAACGCCGCCGAGCTTCCCATTTACAGGATCACGATACAACGTTTTGCTCATTCTTTATGTCTCCAATTTGGTGCTTCTTCATCAAGAATTCTCTCTAATGAATGAATACGGTCTTGCAGCGCTTCTGCGCGATCTGCCAGTGTTTGCAACTGCTCGTACTCATCACCACTCAAGCCTTGACCCACTTGACGCTTGCTGCGGTAATGAAGCCACAGCCACAGGGGTGCGACGAAAACGAGAAACACCACCAACGGGATGGATAAAAACGCCATTGACATGCCAACTCCTTACCTTGTTAGGTTTTATTCTTTGTCCTTGAGTTCCGCTTTCATACGAGCGAGTTCTTTTTCAATTTCATCTTGCGCTTGAAGATCGGCAAATTCGTCTTCGAGATGCTTTCCTTTGCCAATGCTGTAGCTGTCTGCTTCCGCTTCAAGTTCATCGATGCGGCGCTCGTACTGCTCAAACTTAGCCAACGCTTCATCGGTGCGGCCGGTGTCTAGCTGACGACGTACGTCACGACGCTTGCCTGCGGTTTCACGGCGGATCACCAACGCTTGTTGACGTGCGCGGGTTTCCGCTAATTTGGTTTCCAGTTCAGCGACTTCATTGCCAAGCTTACCAATGGTTTCTTCTACCAAATGGAACTCTTCTTTTAGCGTCAGCAAGATATCGTGCACTTTCTGCTTTTCAATTAACGCGGCGCGAGCCAGATCTTCGCGAGATTTTTGCAACGCCAGCGTCGCTTTTTCCTGCCAATCTGTCATTTGACGTTCGATGCCGTCAATCTTACGCGCCAATTCTTTTTTGTCAGCCAGTGCACGGGCAGATGAAGTGCGCACTTCGACTAACGTGTCTTCCATCTCTTGAATGATCAAGCGAACCATTTTTTGTGGATCTTCTGCTTTGTCCAACAGTGAGTTGACATTAGCGTTAACGATGTCTGCAAAGCGAGAGAAAATACCCATTGTGATGCTCCTTATGCCGAATGCGCTCTGTGCGCCTACCGATTGAGGGAATACCTCATTTGGTAATGTCTATATCAAGCAACGTGCCAACTTTTATTATCAATACATATCAATAGGTTAAATAATTTAGTGAATTGTAGGGTGATAAGCGTATGATAAAATAAACTAACAGTTGGTAAATTTAGCCATGCAAAAGCCTGACAACCTTATCGGCGAGTCTGACCACTTTCTCTCGGTACTCGATCATGTCTCCCGAATCGCGCCATTAAACAGACCCGTGCTGCTGCTTGGCGAACGAGGAACGGGTAAGGAGCTGATTGCGAAACGGCTTCATTATTTGTCACGACGTTGGGATGGCCCCTTGGTGAGCCTAAACTGCGCAGCCCTTAGCGAAGGCTTAATTGATTCAGAGCTATTTGGTCATGAAGCGGGGTCATTCAGCGGTGCCAAAGGCCGCCACAAAGGACGCTTCGAGCGGGCCGAAGGCGGAACACTGTTTTTGGATGAACTGGCGACGTCACCACTAGGTGTACAAGAAAAGCTGCTTCGCGTGATTGAATATGGCGAGTATGAACGCGTCGGTGGCAGCGATATGTTAAGCGCTGATGTCCGGCTCATTTGTGCCACCAACGAAAACTTGCCACAACTGGCTGCTGACGGTGAATTTCGCGCAGATCTGCTCGATCGCCTCGCGTTTGATGTGATTCATCTTCCCCCGCTTCGCGAACGTCACGGGGATATTTTGCTGCTGGCGGAATACTACGCATTGAAGATGTGCCGAGAGCTTGGGTATCACTATTTCTCTGGTTTTACCTCTGGCGCAATACAAGCCCTTAACGACTATCATTGGCCAGGCAATGTGCGCGAATTAAAGAACGTGGTTGAACGTGCAATCTATCGTCATGCAGACGAGGACAGCCCTGTCGATGCCATACTGTTAGACCCTTACAAAGCACCTTGGGCAGCAATGCCAACGTCAGAAGTGAAAGCAACACCTCAGTTTGTGCTGCCTATGGATTTGCGGCAGTGGCAACAAGACCAAGAAAAAGAAATCGTTGAATTTGCGATGACACATGCCAAGTTCAATCAAAGACGCGCCGCAGAGCTGTTGGGGTTAAGCTACCATCAAGTAAGAGGGTTATTGCGAAAATACAATCTGGTTGGTGATGAAAACATCGATTCAGACTGAGTTTTCAGTTTGTTATTCTGAAATTACCCTCTTATTTACACCGTGACTTGGTGACTTTGTTGCTTCAGTGGTAAATTAACATCTTAACTTTATTACCTAATCATTGGCTTATGAGCGCGTTAAGCCGCTTGCTGATTGCAAGCGTAACCATTCTCCTTCTGGCAGGATGTGAAGATCCGTTCTCAGACAACTCTGCGCGAAATCGCGGGTTTATCTATTGTGGACCGGGTCAGCCAAATACATTCAATCCGCAGCTAACCGACGGCGGCTTAACCGCTGACGCCCTTTCTAGCCAATTATTCGATCGCCTATTGCAGTTGGACCCCAATACCTATCAGCCCAAGCCGATGCTTGCGCAGAGTTGGGAAGTCAGCCCAGATGGCAAGGAATACACCTTCAATCTGAGAAAAAGCGCGACGTTTCAAGTGACAGATTGGTTTATTCCACACCGCGGATTGACGGCAGAAGATGTGGTGTTCAGTTTCGAGCGACTGATTGATCCTGACCATCCTTTTCATAAGGTGTCCGGCGGCGAATACCCTTGGTTTGACAGCATGGATTTCCGAGGTCTTGTCGATAATGTCGCCGCCATCGGTAAATATCAGGTGAGATTCACTTTGTCTCGACCTGATGTGTCGTTCCTTTCTACACTCGCCACAACTTATGCTGTTGTTCATTCTGCGGAGTACGCCAAGCATCTACTCACATCAGGCACACCGGGACGTATTGATACGCATCCCGTGGGTTCCGGCGCATTCTATTTGGATGAGTACCAACCTCACCGCTATATCCGATTGAAACGCCATTGGGGGTATTGGAATGGTGCAGCGCCAATGGAGCAAGTTATCTTTGACATCAGTACACGCGGAACGGGGACATTTACCAAGCTGATCACACGTGAGTGTGACGTGTTGTCGTCGCCTATCGCCAGTCAGTTATCTGTCATCGAGAAAAACCCTGATTTTGTTCTCGCGTCACAAACCGGTATGAACGTCGCCTTTCTTGCGTTGAATACTCGCCACCCTGCGTTATCAGAACTTGAAGTGCGTCAAGCCATTAGCTTGGCTATCAACCGCGATGCGCTCATTCAATCGGTTTACTACGGCACTGGCACAAGCGCAACAGGCATGCTTCCTCCCATGTCTTGGGCTTACGACAGTGAAAGCACCACGGCGTTTGATCCTCAACTTGCGCTTGGACTGATGGCTAAAGCAGGCTATCGACATGGCTTTACGGTAGAACTTTTGGTGCCGCTGACGCCCAAGTCCTATAACCCAAGCCCGAGAAAAGCCGCGGAGCTTATTCAATCGAACCTTGCTGCAATTGGCATTACCGTTAATATCGTTGCTCAAGAGGACATTAACCGTAAGCAGCTAAAGCAAGACCCGAGTAATTTAGATATGGTCCTAACCGGTTGGATTGCTGATAACGGTGACCCCGACAACTTCCTTCGCCCACTTCTTTCTTGCAATGCGAAATTTACGGGCTGGAATCTATCTAATTGGTGTAACCGCTATTTTGACCGCCATTTAGATAGCGCTATCGCAACCGATGTTCGTGAAGATCGCAGAGAAATTTACTTACAAGCTCAAGCTATTCTTCAAGATCGCATGCCACTTATCCCTCTCGCGCATGGCGTTCATTATCAAGCTCGAAATGCCAAATTGCAGGGCATTACTCTTAGTCCTTTCGGAGACAAATCTTTTGCCAATGTTTCTAGGAGCCAGTGATCTATGTTGATCTATGTAATACGCCGGCTCAATCTCTTCATCATCACTTTGCTCATCCTGACTTTGATCGGCTACAACATTGTTCGTCTCGACGATTTTTCCATCTATAACCAACAAGAGTTTTGGGCTGGATGGGTGCAATATTTACGTCAATTGATGCAAGGTAACCTGGGGGTTGCAGCCAACGGCCTTCCGGTGACCGAATCTCTCTCCTTAGTGTTTCCCGCTACCATGGAGTTATGTTTCTTCGCCTTTTTACTGGCGCTGATCATCGGTATTCCGTTTGGCACGCTTGCTGGAATTCGCCGCGGCTCTGTCGCTGACGTGATGATTTCTTCTATTACATTGCTAACGTTTTCCATGCCCATCTTCTGGATGGCAATACTAATGATCATGGTGTTTTCGTTGTACCTTGGTTGGCTGCCGGTTTCAGGCCGGTATAACTTGTTGTTTGAGATCCCAACGGTCACCGGTTTCGCGTTAGTGGATGTATTGCTATCTAATCACCCTCAGCGAAGCCAAGCTATTGAAGACATAATTCGACACCTTATCATGCCAACCTTGGTGTTGGCCGTTGCCCCCACTACAGAAATTATCAAGCTATTGCGCGATTCTGTGGCAGACGTGATGAGCCAAAATTACATCAAGGCGGCCGCGACGAAAGGCTTATCAAAGTCTGAAATCGTCATGCGCCATGTGCTTAAAAATGCGCTACCTCCAATTATTCCAAAATTTGGCATTCAAATTTCTACCATGATGACATTCGCTATTATTACCGAATCAATATTTAACTGGCCAGGTATCGGCACGTGGTTGCTGGATGCACTCAGCTTCCAAGATTATGTGACAGTTCAAGCAGGTGTGCTGGCGGTTGGCAGCGTTGTATTGCTTGCCAACATATTTTCCGACTTAGCAGGTGCTGCAATAAGCCCTCTAGCAAGGAAGGAATGGTATGCCCTCAAATAGCGTTTACGTTGAACAGCATATTCCTACGCAGCTGGAGCGCTCTTGGAGTGCTTTTCGTGAGAACACTTTGGCCGTGTTTGGCTTCTGGTGCCTTTGCTTGCTCGTGCTCATCACATTACTGGCGCCTTGGATATCACCTTATGATCCGCAATTTCAAACGGGGCATCTTCTGCAGCCCCCTTCATGGGATAACAAAGGTACCGTTGATTATTTCTTAGGAACCGATGATTTAACACGAGACATGTTATCTCGCCTTATTGCTGGTTCCCGCTTAACCTTCGGTTATGCGATTCTAGTGGCACTGGCGGCGGGTGTCTTGGGCGTGTTGATTGGTATTTTGGCAGGCATGACATCAGGCCTAAAATCCAGTTTTCTTAATCACTTGCTTGATACCATACTGTCGATTCCATCGCTGTTGCTGGCTATCGTCGTGGTCGCATTTAAAGGCCCCGGGGAAATGAATATCTTGCTGGCTGTATGGCTAGCACTGATCCCTCGTTTCATTAGGGCGGTTTACACCGCCGTTCACGCCGAAATGGAAAAAGAATACATTCTGGCAGCACGCCTTGATGGCGCTAACAGCTTCTATCTTCTTTATCACTCTGTGCTACCAAACATCCTTGTTGTGTTGAATACAGAACTGACGCGCGCGATTTCTGTGGCTATTCTGGACATTGCAGCTCTGGGGTTTCTCGGGTTGGGCGCACAAGCGCCTTCCCCAGAATGGGGAGCCATGTTGGGTGATTCCATTGAGTTGGTATTTACAGCACCGTGGACGGTCACACTGCCAGGGCTGGCTATCATGATAAGCGTACTGGTGGTCAACCTTGTGGGTGATGGCGTCAGTCAGGCAATAAACGCGGGGACAGAATAATGCCGCTGTTAGATATTAGACACCTGACCATTGAAATTGATACGCCTCAAGGCCCCGTTAAAGCGGTAGACCGAATGAGTCTGACTATCAATGAAGGCGAAATTCGCGGTCTGGTAGGCGAATCAGGTTCAGGGAAAAGCTTGGTGGCGAAAGCCATTTGTGGCGTCACCAAAGACAATTGGCGAGTCAGCGCTGACCGTATGCGCTTAGGCAATATTGATTTGCTCTCGCTACCGGCGCGCGAACGCCGCCATTTAGTTGGCAAAGACATTGCGATGATTTTCCAAGAACCTTCGACGTGTCTCGATCCATCAGAAGAGGTGGGGTATCAACTTGAAGAGGCGATTCCTTCTAGCTCATTTAGCGGCAGTTGGTGGCAGCGTCTATCTTGGCGTAAGCAGCAATCCGTCGCGCTGTTACACAAAGTAGGGATTAAAGATCACAAGCGTGTAATGAAAAGCTACCCCTATGAATTAACCGACGGCGAATGCCAAAAAGTGATGATCGCAATGGCGATCGCGAATCGCCCTCGCCTTTTGATTGCTGATGAACCGACTGCCGATTTGGATCCGATCACTCAGGCTCAGATCTTCCGACTGCTCAGTCGAACGAATCAGATCGCCAACACTACCATTTTGTTGATCAGTCACGACCTAACAACCGTGACACAATGGGCTGACCGTATCACGGTCATGTATTGTGGCCAATCCGTTGAATCTGCGGGGCGAAAGCAAATTATAGAGGCGCCGCATCACCCTTATACTGATGCCTTGCTTCGCGCGATGCCAGACTTTAGCAAAAATATACCGCACAAGAGCAAGCTCGCCGCACTGCCCGGCTCTATTCCCCCATTGCAGCATTTGCCGATCGGTTGCCGACTGGGACCACGTTGCCCTTATGCACAACGTAAATGCGTAGAAGTACCGCGTACTCGCAAGGTGAAAAATCACAAGTTTGCGTGTCATTTCCCTCTCAATATGGAAGTCAAAAAGCATGACCGCACTGCTTGAAGTTGAAGGCTTAAGAAAAGACTATCAATATCGCACCGGGCTCTTTACCAAACGTGTGATTGAGGCGGTTAAGCCCGTTTCTTTTTCATTGGATGCGGGTGAAACATTAGCGCTGATTGGCGAAAACGGTTCAGGTAAGTCTACGCTTGCTAAAATGTTGGCTGGCGTCGTCATGCCATCAGGTGGAGATGTGCGTGTTAATGGTGAAGTGCTGAGACCGAACGATTACAAAACGCGTTGCAAACTGATCCGCATGATTTTTCAAGACCCCAATACCTCGCTCAATCCACGTAATCAGATTGGCCAGATTTTGGAAAGTCCCCTAAAAAGAAACACCAATATGACGCCGCAAGAGCGTGAACGCCGAGTGATAGATACGCTGCGTCAGGTCGGTTTGCTTCCAGAGCATGCCTATTTCTATCCGCAGATGTTAGCCACGGGGCAAAAACAACGCATTTCGTTAGCTCGCGCATTGATCCTACAACCTTGTGTGATTGTTGCCGATGAAGCTTTGAATGGATTGGATATGTCCATGCGCTCTCAAATCCTAAATCTTCTTCTCGAACTGCAGGAGCTGATGGGGTTGTCTTATATCTATGTGTCTCAGCACATGGGGGTGGTCAAGCACGTGGCCGACAAAGTGATGGTGATGCAAAACGGTGAGGTCGTAGAGTCAGGCAGTACACAAACTGTTTTCTCTGAACCCAAACACGCACTGACACAGCGCTTGATTGAAAGCCATTTCACGGCGCCAACGCTCGACAGGCGCTCTCGCTACAACATGGCTTAAAAGAAATAGAGCGACCAAGATGGTCGCTCTATTTCTTTGTCTTCAACGTCTGTTTTCAACGCGTTAGATGGGTGTCTACCCAAGCGCGAATAGTGAATCTAAACATTATATCTACAGGCTATTACGCCAACGATGCGTTGATCTCAGCCAGCACAGCTGACGGGTTGGCAGCTTGCGTGATAGGACGACCAATCACCAAATAATCGGATCCTGCACTCACCGCTTCCACTGGGGTCATGATACGGCGCTGGTCGCCAGCATCACTGCCTGCAGGGCGAATGCCAGGGGTGACCAGTTTGAAATCCTGACCAAGGGATGTTTTTAGCATGCTTGATTCGTGTGCCGAACACACTACGCCATCTAGACCACTGTTACGGGTTAGCGTCGCCAGCGATAAAACATGCCCTTGTGGTTCACGGCTAATGCCAACACCTGCCAGATCACTCTGATCCATACTGGTCAGCACAGTCACACCAATCAACAATGGCTTGTCTTTGCCATACGGTTCCAACGCTTCACGCGCAGCAACCATCATTCGCTCACCGCCGCTGGCGTGAACGTTCACCATCCACACGCCAAGCTCAGCTGCCGCTGCAACTGCTCGCGCACAAGTATTTGGAATATCGTGAAATTTCAGATCCAGAAAAACGGTATGACCACGTTCATTAAGCTTGCGTACATAGTCAGGACCGTAAAGGGTGAACATCTCTTTACCCACTTTCAAGTGACAACTGCCTGGCTCGATACGATCAACAAACGCAAGCGCTTGATCAATGTTTGGGTAATCTAATGCAACAATAACTTTTGGATCCTGCATTTCCAATTATTCTCCGTCTAGGCCTCTGATGGGTTTTATCGAACCCCATCCTTTGCATGATGGACAATGCCAATACAAAGAATGGGTGGAGAAACCGCACTTCCTGCAACGGTAATGCGGCTTCACTTTTAGTTGTTCTGCAACCAAGTGCTTCAGGGTTGTCAGGCTCATTTTCGCCCTCCCTTCTTCAGCTTGTTCGACATGAAGCTCCATGAGTTTGTGGAAGCCTTTCATGGTCGGATTCTTGGTCAATTGGCGTGTTAAGAAACTTTGCGCCATAGCGGGGTTTTCGTGGTCGCTGATTATATCTGACATCATCAACTCTGCCGACGCGCCAGTATTTTTCTCAATGCAATGCTTTAGAAAGCGCACCAACGACATCTCTTTGTCCATGTGTTGGTAGCACTGCTCTAATAAAGGTAATGCTTCACTGACAAAGTCAGGATCTTGTTCAAGCACCTGCTCAAGCCCTTTGGTGGCATCTTTGTAATCTTGGTTTTGAATATCAATACGCGCCAGCATCAGGGAAGCGCGCACACATCCTTTATCAATCGATAGCGCTTTACGCAGCAGTTGCCTGGTGGTTTTCTCGTCACTCTCGGCCAACGATTGCGTAGCAAGCTCGCAGTAAAAGTGGGAAATATCACGTTTTAGCTTCGTTTTCCCCGATTTAACCAGACGACTGGCGATGTCGATAGCTTTATCCCATTCGCGGGTTTGCTGATAAATGGCGAGTAACTGTTGCAGGGCGAATTGTTTGTAATCAGGTTCATCAATCAACTGATGGAAGATTTTCTCTGCGCGGTCAAAAAAGCCTGCCACCATATAATCTTTGGCGAGTTGTTGCAGTGCGAGGTTACGTTGATCGAGCGTGAGATTAGGACGGGCGATGAGATTTTGGTGAATGCGAATCGCTCGGTCTACTTCCCCGCGAGAGCGGAAAAGGTTGCCGAGTGCTAAGTGTGTATCAATCGTCTCGTTATCGACTTGCAACAGTTCTATAAATAGGTCGACGGCTTTATCTGATTGGTCAGACAAAAGAAGGTTCAGGTCCGCGACATATTGTCTCGATAGATGATGAGACTGATCCTGTTTGCGATGACGAGCATTCCTATTGCCCATATACCAACCGTAACCAGCGGCGATTGGCAGCAACAGAAACAACAGCTCAAGCATGTACGATTATTCCTTAACTGGGTCGATTCGCAGTTTATCTAACTCCTGACGCTGTTTGTTGACTTGCTTTTTCAGCATGGCGGCAGACATTCTGGCTTTCAGGTAAAGCATACCGCAAATTAGCCAGCCGAGGGCAAACCCGGTGCCAAATACAACGCCCAGAAGTAACGACAATCTAAACTCACCTTGTGCTACCAGATAGTTGAAGTGAACCACTTCCTGATTTTGCGCACCAAGGGCGAGTGTGATTAGAAAACACAAGACGAGTAAAACGATACCAATAATCTTCACAGTCACTCCCTCTCTATTATTTCCAACGGAAGATAAGAATAGACGTCTAACGTCCAGATTCAGTTGTTGGACTAATTATACCTAAGCCGCCTCAAAATCTGACCATCAGAAGTGGCTTGGGTATACCTGTGATTATGCAGTAATTTGGCTTGTCAGACCATTGTAATAGACATAAAAAAAACGGCACACTTAACGCATGCCGTTTTTTGTTCGAAAGCGAATCAATCTTAAAGATTAACTCGGTCGCGAAGCTCCTTGCCCGGTTTAAAGTGAGGAACGTATTTACCGTCCAACTCAACCTTATCGCCTGTCTTTGGATTGCGTCCAACGCGAGGAGCGCGATAATGCAAAGAGAAACTACCAAAACCACGAATCTCGATTCTGTCGCCATCCTCGAGTGTAGTGGCCATGTGTTCAAGGATTTCCTTGATGGCATCTTCTACCTGTTTGGCAGAAAGATGGGTTTGTTGACTGCATAGCCTTTCGATTAGCTCAGACTTGGTCATGTACACCCCGCTTTTAGTATGTTTCTCAACAGTATAACTGTAGAGGGGGAAATTTTCCCCCTCAGTTCACATTAATTATTCGCTTTTCGCAGCTTTGAAAGCATCTGCCATTGCATTACCGAACGCGCCTTCTTCAGCTTTGTTCAGAGTTGCCATAGCTTCTTGCTCATCAGCTTCGTCTTTCGCACGAACAGACAAGTTGATTACGCGGTTCTTACGGTCAACACCGGTGTACTTCGCTTCAACTTCGTCGCCAACAGCAAGAACAAGAGTTGCATCTTCAACGCGGTCACGTGATGCTTCAGAAGCACGTAGGTAACCTTCAACGCCTTCGATCAGCTCAACGGTTGCGCCTTTAGCGTCAACTGCAGTTACTTTACCCTTAACAATAGTACCTTTCTTGAAGTCAGCCAGGTAGTTGTTGAACGGGTCTTCTTCCATTTGCTTAACGCCAAGTGAGATACGCTCACGCTCAGCATCAACCTGAAGAACTACTGCAGAGATCTCGTCGCCTTTCTTGAAGTCGCGAACAGCGTCTTCGCCTGCAACATTCCAAGAAATGTCAGACAGGTGAACTAGGCCGTCGATACCGCCGTCAAGACCGATAAAGATACCGAAGTCAGTAATAGACTTGATCTTACCAGTTACGCGATCGCCTTTGTTTTGCATTTCTGCAAATACTTGCCATGGGTTGTTCTTACATTGCTTCAGACCCAGGCTGATACGGCGACGCTCTTCGTCGATGTCCAGAACCATAACTTCAACTTCGTCACCCACGTTAACAACTTTAGATGGGTGAATGTTTTTGTTAGTCCAGTCCATTTCAGAAACGTGTACTAGACCTTCAACGCCTTCTTCGATTTCTACGAAGCAGCCGTAATCAGTTAGGTTAGTTACACGACCAGTCAGTTTGTGACCTTCTGGGTAACGGTTAGCGATTGCTACCCATGGATCTTCGCCAAGCTGCTTAAGGCCTAGTGATACGCGAGTGCGGTCACGGTCGAACTTAAGAACTTTAACCAGGATCTCGTCACCAACGTTAACGATTTCTGATGGGTGTTTAACGCGTTTCCAAGCCATGTCAGTGATGTGAAGCAGGCCGTCAACACCGCCTAGATCTACGAATGCACCGTAGTCAGTCAGGTTCTTAACGATACCTTTAACTTCCATACCTTCTTGCAGAGAAGCAAGCAGTTCATCACGCTCAACGCTGTTTTCAGATTCGATAACAGCACGACGAGAAACAACAACGTTGTTGCGCTTCTGGTCTAGCTTGATAACTTTGAACTCCAGCTCTTTGCCTTCCAGGTGAGCAGTGTCACGTACTGGACGAACGTCAACCAGTGAACCAGGTAGGAACGCACGGATGCCGTTCAGCTCAACAGTGAAGCCGCCTTTAACTTTACCGTTGATAACACCGATAACAGTTTCAGCTTCTTCGTAAGCTTTCTCAAGTTGGATCCAAGCTTCGTGACGTTTTGCTTTTTCACGAGACAGTTGAGTCTCACCGAAGCCGTCTTCGATAGCGTCTAGCGCTACGTCAACTTCAGCGCCAACTTCAACTTCTAGTTCGCCAGCTGCGTTTTTGAATTGCTCAGCAGGGATAGAAGACTCTGATTTCAGGCCAGCATCAACAAGAACGTAACCGTTCGCGATAGCTACAACAGTACCTTTAACGATGGCACCTGGGCGAGTTTCAATCGTTTTTAGCGATTCTTCAAAGAGTGAAGCAAAAGATTCAGTCATTAATTTGATCTTCAATTATTTAAACGTCCACGGGTATCCTACCACGTGGGGTTGATATTAATGTCGGTCATCATCCTTGCGACCAACGGCTTTGCCGCTACTTCAAGAAGTAACGGTAAATTTGCTTTCAATATAGGACAATGCTAGCTCGAGCACCTGCTCAATGTTAAGAGAAGTTGAATCTAGCAATAGTGCATCGTCCGCGGGACGTAATGGCGCGACTGCGCGGTTGCGATCTCGATCATCACGTTCCTGAATTTCGTTCAAAAGGCGGTCAAAGTTAACATCTAACCCCTTTAGTTGCAACTGGTTCATGCGGCGATTGGCGCGCTCTTCAGCGCTTGCGTCTAGGAAGATTTTCACTTCTGCTTTTGGAAAAACAACCGTGCCCATGTCTCGACCGTCAGCAACCAATCCTGGCGCCTCGGCAAATGCGCGTTGTCGACGCAATAATGCTTCACGCACTCGAGGCAATGCCGCAACTTTAGATGCCGCCATACCCGTTTCTTCTTTACGCAGCTCACTGGAAACATCTTCGCCTTCCAGAATCACTTTAACCAACTCGCCTTCAGCTTTGAACTGCACATCAAGGTGTGCAGCGAGCGGAACTAACGCATCCTCAGATTCAGGATCAACACCGTGATGAATGGCTGCTAGCGCAAGAACACGATAAATCGCGCCAGAGTCGAGCAAATGCCAGCCCAGCCTTGCAGCTATTAGCATGCAAAGGGTCCCTTTTCCGGCACCACTTGGGCCATCAACAGTAATTACGGGCGCGAGCGTAGACATATACTTCTCCAAATCGTTTACGATCAGAGCACCATTAAAGGCAGACGATTGGTGAATCACCAAACGTTTAGGCACTCTGAGGAATCGGGGACGTATTATAGGGAATTTCGACCAAAAAAAATAGGCCGGCGATGTGCAGACCTATTTTTGTTATGTCGATATCTTGTATGCGTGTTGTGGCGTTATCTTTCCGCTAGTGCGTCCAGTTTATCGAAATAGTCTGGGAATGTTTTCGATGTGCATTTAGGGTCATTGATGGTGACGGGCGTATCGCTCAGCGCAATCAATGAAAAGCACATTGCCATACGGTGATCGTCATACGTATCAATGGCGGCATGCTTAAGGTTCGCCGTCGGTGTAATGGTGATGTAATCTTCACCTTCTTCGACTTCTGCACCGACTTTTCGCAATTCAGTGGCCATGGCTGACAGGCGATCTGTTTCCTTCACACGCCAGTTGTACACGTTGCGAATGGAAGTCGTGCCTTTTGCAAACAATGCAGTTGTGGCGATGGTCATCGCAGCATCAGGAATATGGTTGAAGTCGAGATCGACTGCGTTTAACTCACCACGTCGAGCAATGACGTAATCATCACCCCACTCGATTTCCGCTCCCATTGCTGCCAACGCATCAGCAAACTGTACATCACCTTGAATGCTTTTCTTGCCAATACCCGTCACTTTCACTTCTCCGCCTTTAATCGCGGCAGCGGCAAGGAAGTATGATGCTGAAGAAGCATCACCTTCCACCAGGAAGTCACCTGGTGCTGTGTAGGTTTGGTTCCCTTTCACAAAGAAGACTTGGTAATTGTCGTGCTCAACCGAGATACCAAACTGCGACATGATGTGCAGCGTGATATCAATGTAAGGCTTAGACACCAAATCACCCTTGATGCGGATTTCTGTGTCACCGCTAAACAGCGGTGCGGTCATCAAAAATGCCGTCAAGAACTGGCTCGAAATCGTGCCATCGATTTCTACCGAACCACCCGCGATATCAGCGCTAATGATTTTTAGCGGCGGATAATCTTGATTCTCAAGATAGGTGACATCTGCACCCACATCACGAAGCGCGTCCACCAAATGGCCGATCGGGCGCTCTTTCATACGTGGCTCACCGGTGAGTACGTATTCTCCTTTGCCCAAACACAATGCAGCAGCCAACGGTCGCATTGCTGTGCCTGCATTCCCAAGGAAGAGTTCTGTCGGTTCAGATGTTTGAAACGCACCGCCAAGACCTTCAACTTCGCAGACCGTTTTGTCGTCTGACAAACGATAGGTAACACCCAGTTTCGCGAGTGCATTGAGCATGTGGCGAATGTCATCACTATCTAGCAAGTTGGTTAAGCGAGTTGTGCCTTTTGCCAGCGCGGCTAACAGCAAAGCACGATTTGACACGCTTTTTGAACCAGGGAGGTTCACTTCACCGTTAATTTTGGAAATAGGTTGTAACGTCAATTGCTCCATCTGAACTACTTGGGATCCTTAATTTTTCGTACCCCGAGAGTAACGAAAAAGCAGCGGTTCGGCTAGTCCCCCGCTGCTTTGATGTTTTTTAGCCCGTTTTTTGATATTCAGAGTGTTAACGTGTCATTTTCTTCACAAATACAACAACAAATAGGGCAATGGTGAAACTACCAGTGAATGCTTCTGTCGCAGCCACTAATCTCGACATTCCGATCGGTATGTAGTCACCATAACCAAGCGTGGTAAACGTCACCACACTGTAATAAAGGCACTCTGCAAACGCTTGAGCATTCCCCCCAATCCCCTGACTCTCTGAATATCCCACAGGTTCACCTGAAAACTGTATCCCGGTGAAAAAATATAGCATCGCACTGATGACGATGAGCGCAAGTGAGAAAAAAACAACCCGAATCGGGCTTTCGCCATAGCCGCAAAAAAGATCCACCGTTTTTGACATGGCTCGTTGAGTGGAAAATAGAGGCATTTGATAACGGCGCATCGTCAGTTCTTTTTGTAAGAAATAGCCTGCCATGGTGAAAATGCCATTCGCTTCCGACGCCTTACGTAAATCTCGATATATTTCTTCAGACTGCTCATACAGGTCTAACGCTTTTTCCATGTCACGATGCTTTTCTGCGATACGCCCCTCCGCTTCTTGTTGCAGCGTGTGGCCTATCTTAATGTTGTCAATTTTGGTGTCAGTTAACTTCACACCCAACAAGTTACAGTTGATAAAGCTGGCGCAGTGAATATTGGCGTCATGTAAGTCTGCTTTCATCAAGCTGCCGTGATCGAATTTGGCATTGAAAAGGTGAGCGCAGGTCATGTTTGAGCGATAGAAATTAGCATGGCTGAGATCATAACCACCACCTGAGCCATGCCTAACGAGGTTCACGTCTTTAAGGTCCCCACGCTTGACGATGATACCTCTCAACTGGCCGCCGCTTTTGGCATAGGCTTCGAGCTTCTCTTTAACACCAGGAACTTCTTTCGAAAGATTCTCGTCATGCCAGTAACAAAAACCTGACTCTTCCGCTGGCTCATGGCAACTATGTTTCTCGCCATCGGGATCACAGTATCGGCAAATGGCTTGCTGAATGTCGTCGTTAACGATTGATGAGGATGATTCGGAAACAGTATCTGCGCCTTCAATGTGCGCGGACTCAGAGCTATTTGACATAACGGCACCTCCAATTTCTCAGTATAGAGACTGAAATGAAAAAGTGAGAGACGGTTATTTTTCATAGAGGTAGTGACGTAGAGGGAGGGCGAAAGAGAAAAAGGATCCAAAGAGGTAAGAGGTAAAGAGGTAAAGAGGTAAGGTAGCGACCGTGATCCTATGTAGTCGCTACCCTCTGTTCTTAACAAAGCGTGTTATTTCGCTTCTTGTCTCTCTTCGTGTTTTTCTTCGCGCTTGTCTTCTATTGGCAGCACAAGATTCAGAATGATTGCCGTCAAGCCACCCGCCGCCATACCTGAAGAAAGGATATTTCTGATCCAATCTGGCATGAATTGCAGGATCTCTGGTTTTTGCGCAATACCCAACCCCATGGAGAAGGACAGTGCCATGATGAGAATAGCTCGGCGGTTCAAATCACAACGCGAGATAATGCGAATGCCTGAAGCTGCAATCGTGCCAAACATAACAATCGTTGCGCCGCCCAACACAGGCTCCGGAATCAATTGAACCAAAGTTGCAACGCCCGGAAGTAAGCCAAGAATGACCAACATTCCCGCGACGAAGTAACCAATGTAACGACTCGCCACACCCGTTAATTGAATGACGCCGTTGTTTTGACTAAACGTTGAATTCGGAAAGCTATTCAAAACCGCAGCCAAAGCAGAGTTAACACCATCCGCCAACACGCCACCTTTAATGCGTTTCATGTAGATAGGACCTGATACTGGTTGCTCTGAGGTTTCAGACGTTGCAGTAATGTCCCCAATGGCTTCCAATGACGTGACTAAGAAGACAATCACAAGAGGCACAAGTAAGGTGAAATCGAACGACAAGCCATATTGCATCGGCTGAGGGATAGCAACCCACTCAATATCTTGTGCTGGTGCTGTATTTATCATACCGAGCACATAGGCAAGCAGTGTCCCCACGGTCATGGCGATAACAATCGAGGACATACGTAAATAAGGGTTATTGATACGATTAAGCAACACGATGACCACGAGTACGGAGCCCGCGAGTAATAGATTCTTTAATTCACCAAACGTACCGTTCTCAATCGCCGCATAGCCGCCCCCCATAGAAGTCAGACCCACTTGGATCAGCGTCAAACCAATGAGTGTCACAACAATCCCCGACACCAATGGCGTGATCACACGTTGAGCATGCTCCAGCACACGAGATAGGAATACTTCCGTTAGTGAAGCAATCATGATGGTACCAAATATCGCTGCCATCATGGTTTCGGTATCTGCACCGCCCGCTTTCATCGCAAGACCCGCACCGATAATTGGCCCCAAGAAGTTGAAGCTGGTTCCCTGAATTGAGAGTAAACCCGACCCTAATGGCCCAATGGTTCGAATTTGAATAAGAGATGCCAGGCCAGAAGCAAAGAGAGACATACTGACAATGGTATTCGTGTCACTGGCAGGTAAGCCCAGAGCCTGACAAATGATCAATGAAGGGGTCACTACCGCAACAAACATCGCGAGCAAATGTTGTAGCGCAGCAAAAAGCGTCTGCGGAAGGGGCGGGCGATCATCAAGGCGATAAATCAACTCTGATGGACGAACAGTATCCGAATTTGAAGAAAGACTCATTGCGTACTACCTACGTTAAATGCACTTACTTCATCACGCTGAATGGGTGAAGAAGTTACCTGAATACATGTTCTGTGATTGCTGTTACTCAGAGCAATCAGGTAGCTAAGTGGCTGTTGTGGGGGGGTGATTTGCGCGCCATTTTATACAGCGAAAAATGAAAAGCAAACGTTTGCGCAATGCGGTTGAACTGTATGGCTACAGAGTGAGCACATTTAACAAGTTGCAAACAAAACAGATGGTAACGAAAGACAACTCGCGATATTTTAAATAAAAAAAACCGCCACATTGGGCGGTTTCTTCAATCGGTGAAAACAACATATTAGGTGTTTTTCGCTTCAAACTCTTTCATGAAAGTAACCAGCGCTTGAACACCTTCCAATGGCATTGCATTGTAAATGGAAGCGCGCATGCCACCGACATCACGGTGTCCCTTTAGTGCTTTCAAGCCTAGTGCATCAGATTCAGTAAGAAATGCGTCGTCTAGTTCTGGGTTAACCAGTTGGAATGGCACATTCATCAATGAACGGTTGTCAGCATGAATTTGGTTCACGTAGAAGTCAGACGAATCAATGAAGCCGTATAGCAATGCGGCTTTTTCTTCATTCTTCGCTTGCATCACTTCAAGCCCACCCTGCTCTTTTAGCCACTTGTAGACTTCACCCGCCAGATACCAACCAAACGTTGGCGGTGTGTTGAACATGGAGTCTTTTTCCACCAAGGTTGTGTAATTAAGTACGTTTGGCAAAAATTCTTTTGCACGCCCCAACAAATCGTCACGAACAATCACCAAGGTGATCCCAGCAGGGCCAATATTTTTCTGTGCACCCGCATAGATGACACCGTATTTCGACACATCGATAGGACGTGACAAAATCGTAGATGACATATCAGCCACAATAGGTTTGTCCGTTTCTGGAAGATCGCGAATTTCGATACCATCTATCGTTTCGTTCGGGCAAAAATGCACAAATGCCGCGTCACCGCTCAGCTTCCAATTTTTTGCAGGCTGTACGGCGCGCTTACCATCAATATCAGTCAATACATTGACGACGTTTGGTGTGCAATATTTCTTTGCTTCTTTCACCGCACTCGTCGCCCAATAGCCTCCATCGACGTAGTCAGCAATCGTTTTATTGCCCAATAGATTCATCGGTACAGCGGCAAACTGAGCGCGAGCGCCACCCTGACAGTAAAGGACATGATAGTTATCTGGGATGGATAGCAATTCACGGAGGTTTTTCTCAGCCTCATCCACAACCGCTAGAAACGCTTTGCTGCGATGAGAGATCTCCATGACCGAAGAACCAGTGCCGTTCCAGTCAATCAGTTCAGCCTGAACTTTTGCTAGAACAGCTTCCGGTAACATCGCGGGACCCGCTGAGAAGTTATGTACCTTTTCCATGATTTATCAATGCTCCTGCGTTTAATCGCTTAATAGTGACTTTCGACCTGTGAGTCGGATGATTTTTTTGCCGACAGCGCCCTGTATCAGGTGAGAAAGAAAGCCAAAAAAAATTCGTATTGGTTTTGTTTTATCACCTTTTTTAAGGGATTGGAACGGGAAATATGCTCGACTTTCTTTGTCCTTTAGAAAGAAGATAAAAAAAACGCAGCCTAAGCTGCGTTTTTCTATGACAGAGGATGAAAGGAAAGATTATTCCTCTTCAGTTCCTTCGTCTTCAGGCTTGTCTGTAGGTGTTTCTACTGTCGCATCGTCAGATGTTTCTTCTGATGCTTCAGCAGGTGCTTGCTCTACAACTTCGCCGTTTTCATCCAGAATTAGTTCTTCTTCTGGCTCATCGATGCGTTGGAGACCAACCACTTTCTCGTCTTCGCTGGTGCGGATCAGAGTGACACCTTGGGTATTTCGACCCACTTGGCTGACTTCAGCAACACGAGTACGAACTAGCGTACCTGCGTTGGTGATCATCATAAACTCATCACCGTCGGTCGCTTGGACAGCGCCAACCACACAACCATTTCGCTCAGAAACCTTGATAGACACAACGCCTTGAGTCGCACGGCTCTTCGCTGGGTATTGGCCAAGTTCAGTACGCTTGCCGTAACCGTTTTCGGTCACAGTCAGTACATCGCCTTCGTTTTTCGGAACGATAAGTGAAACCACTTTATCGCCTTCAGCCAACTTAATACCGCGAACACCAGCCGCTGTACGGCCCATGCCACGAACACCACCTTTCGCATTGCCTTCTTCATCATAAACAGGGCTTTCGTAGAAACGAACAACCTTGCCATACGAAGAGAACAACATGATGTCACGCGTGCCATCGGTGATATCAACACCAATTAGCGAATCACCTTCACGAAGGTTAACAGCAATGATACCTGCGCTACGTGGACGGCTGAAATCAGTCAACGGCGTTTTCTTCACAGTACCGTCACCGGTTGCCATGAAGACAAACTTGTCTTCTGAGTACTCTTTAACAGGCAGAATCGCAGTAATGCGTTCATTCGGCTCAAGAGGAAGTAGGTTAACAATTGGCTTGCCACGTGCAGTACGTGATGCCAATGGAAGCTGATAAACCTTCAACCAGTACATGCGACCACGGCTTGAGAAGCACAAAATGGTGTCATGAGTATTCGCGACGAGAAGACGTTCAATGTAGTCTTCTTCTTTCATGCGTGTTGCTGACTTACCTTTACCACCACGACGCTGCGCTTCGTAATCAGACAGAACCTGATACTTCACATAGCCCGCATGAGAAAGTGTGACAACAACATCTTCTTGATTGATCAGATCTTCAATATCGATGTCATGGCTTGCTGCAGTGATTTCAGTGCGACGCTCGTCACCATATTCATCACGTACCGCTTCAAGCTCTTCACGAATGACTTCCATCAAACGATCTGGATTAGACAGGATATACATTAGCTCGCCAATCAATGTCAGCAGCTCTTTGTATTCATCCAGGATCTTTCCATGCTCTAGACCAGTCAATTTGTGCAGACGCAGATCTAGAATTGCTTGGGCTTGTTGTTCTGTCAGGAAGTACATTCCATCACGAACACCAAACTCATCTTCAAGCCATTCAGGACGAGCCGAGTCAACACCAGTCGCTTCAAGCATTACCGCTACTGTACCCAAATCCCAACCACGTAGTTGCAGTTGTTCGCGGGCAATAGCTGGCGTTTGTGCGTTACGAACCATTTCGATGATTTCATCGATGTTCGCAAGGGCAATCGCCAAACCTTCCAAGATATGTGCACGATCACGCGCTTTGCGCAGTTCGTAAATAGTACGACGTGTTACCACCTCACGGCGGTGATTCACGAAGCACTTCAGCATATCTTTCAGGCCGAACAGGCGTGGCTGGTTATTGTCCAGCGCGACCATGTTGATACCAAAAGAGGTTTGCAGTTGCGTTTGTGAGTAAAGGTTGTTGAGAATAACCTCGCCGACCGCATCACGTTTACATTCAATCACGATACGCATGCCGTCTTTATCAGACTCATCACGTAGCGCACTGATGCCTTCGATCTTCTTATCTTTAACCAGCTCGGCAATCTTCTCGATCAAACGTGCTTTGTTAACTTGATAAGGGATTTCAGAAACAATGATGGTTTCTTTACCGTTCTTCTCGACTTCGATTGCCGCGCGAGAGCGCAGATAAATCTTGCCGCGACCAGTACGGTAAGCATCTTCAATGCCTTTACGGCCATTGATCATTGCTGACGTCGGGAAGTCAGGACCTGGAATGTGTGTCATCAGCTCTTCAATGCTGATTTCTTCATTCTCAATGTATGCCAAACAACCGTTAACCACTTCAGTCAGGTTATGCGGAGGAATATTGGTCGCCATACCTACTGCGATACCGGACGAACCGTTCACAAGCAAGTTTGGAATACGCGTTGGCATCACGTCTGGAATTTGTTCAGTACCGTCGTAGTTTGGAACGTAATCGACAGTATCTTTATCCAAATCAGCCAGCAGTTCGTGGGCGATTTTTGACATGCGAACTTCGGTATAACGCATTGCCGCCGCTGAATCGCCGTCAATAGAACCGAAGTTGCCTTGTCCATCAACCAGCATGTAACGCAGCGAGAAAGGCTGTGCCATACGAACGATGGTGTCATAAACAGCGCTGTCACCGTGTGGGTGGTATTTACCGATCACATCGCCGACAACACGGGCAGATTTTTTATATGCTTTGTTCCAGTCGTTGCCTAATACATTCATCGCGAAAAGAACGCGACGGTGTACTGGCTTCAGACCATCACGCACGTCAGGAAGAGCACGACCAACGATAACGGACATCGCATAGTCGAGATATGAGCTTTTCAGCTCATCTTCAATGTTGACGGGCGTGATCTCTTTAGCAAGATCGCTCATGGAGCCAATATCCCTCAGGTAAGTATGTCAAAAATGACTACGTGCAAGACGGTGAGAATACCACAAAAACAGTCCAAGAGTCACAGCCTAAACCCGAGATAAATCACGAATTACTCTTAATCTGGCGCTCTAACGCACGACAGGGCGAAAAAATGCTCGGTGACAAGGTGGAGCTAGAAAAAATTGTCAGAATCGCTCACAGAAGCGTAGGCGTATATTTTACTGTCATCTGGATATTTAAGGATCGAGCACGATCAACATTCGTTAGCTCACGATTTGTCATGTAATAAAAGAAAGAAAATCAGAGTGGGAAGCGTCTCTCAATATCCCTTCTCTTAGTAAGGAAAGATAGGGGCTAACACAATCAAGTGTTTGCAAGGAGGCGCTATGTTACATCAAGCAATCAATGCGGTGGGTATGGCAATAATTATCGGTAAATACACTTTATTGGCCCTACTGGCAGCCGTTGCCGTGACCAACGCAGCTTAACTTTCTTACCGAGAAATCATGTAGCTTCAACATTCACTCCGGGGGTCAACGCCTCCGGCTTTCAAGTTGCCCTCTCCCCTAATTTCTAATATCTGCTCCATTTCTTTGTTGATGTTTTTAATCTTTATAAAGCGGTTATAATGAAAAAAAATTTAGGGATAACTGCGCAATGACGACCCAACTCAATGTCGATCCAGCCGAAATAAAAAAATTTGAAGACATGGCCTCTCGTTGGTGGGATTTCGACGGCGAATTTAAACCGCTTCACCAGATAAATCCTCTTCGTCTGAATTATGTGATTGAACGCAGCGCCGGTGTCTTCGGTAAAAAAGTACTGGATGTCGGTTGTGGCGGAGGCATTCTGGCAGAAAGCATGGCACGCGAAGGTGCTGAAGTGACTGGCCTCGACATGGGTAAAGAGCCTCTTACTGTCGCGCGATTACATGCCTTGGAAACAGGCACTACTTTATCTTACATTCAGTCTACCGCTGAAGAACATGCAGAAACCCATGCCAATTACTATGACATTGTCACCTGCATGGAAATGCTTGAGCATGTTCCTGACCCAGCATCAGTGATTGCCGCTTGCGCAAAAATGGTGAAGCCTGGCGGTCATGTCTTTTTCTCGACACTAAATCGCAACACAAAATCTTGGTTGTTTGCCATTGTCGGCGCAGAGCACCTGATGAAGATTGTTCCTAAGGGTACCCATGACCACAATAAATTCATTCGACCATCAGAATTGTTAAAGTTGATTGATGCCACACCGCTTACTGAGCAGCACATGACAGGCCTCCACTACAACCCGCTGACAGACAAATACTGGCTCTCGCCTCGTAATGTAGACGTCAATTACATCGTACATACTCATAGCCCGGAATAACCGGGCGTTTTTTTGTTCGGGAATTGACTTCCCTAATTTGTAAGTAGCGATCAACGATTAAAGGATGAATCGATGAAAGGAACGATCAAAGCTGTGTTGTTTGATTTGGATGGCACACTACTTGATACCGCGCCCGATATGGCAAATGCCGCTAACTGTGTCCTGCGTGACTACGGTCTTCCTCCTTTAAATGACGCACAAATTCAAGCTAACACCAGTCACGGGGCGCGCGGCCTATTACGTGCAGGGTTTGGAGAATCTCTAGAGGGTAGAGACATTGATTCTCTCCGGCTGTCATTTCTTGACCACTATGAGAAAAACATCTGCACTGACACCAAGTTTTACGAGGGCGTTACCGATCTCATTGCGCAACTCTCAGCGCGCAATATCCCATGGGGTATTGTCACTAATAAGCCTGGCTTTCTTACTGAAATGTTACTCCCCTACTTTCCCGAACTCGAACAAACACAAGCACTCGTGTGTGCCGACACGCTCAGCCGAGCGAAGCCGCATCCTGACCCACTTATCTTCGCTGCAGGCTTACTGTCTATGCTGCCATCAGAGTGTTTATATGTCGGTGATATCAAAAACGACATTGTCGCCGCTAAAGCTGCGGATATGCATTCTGCTGTTGCTGCTTGGGGTTACATCGGCGCGGAGCAAAATCCTATCGAGTGGGATGCAGATCTTATTTTTAACAAAGCTGTAGGAATTCTGTCATTATTCTGATCCTCGTCACAAGCATGGAGAACATAAAATAACCACTTTTCAGTTAGTTAACTTGAAACACTGTTTGCATTCCTAGGCAAGGATAATATTTTTTTTTATTTGATTCCGTACCCTAAAAATCGTTGCATTTCTCTATGCCATTGCATCTTATGGGACAAAACAGTTAGTAAGCACTAACATGGCAATCTTCATCCCCAAGATATCCACAGAAGTCACAATTTACTCAACTTGCAATATCATCAGTGCACCACTATCTTGTTACTCAAGTAAGGCCTACCCCCTACATATAGTGTTTGAGTGTGTACGCCATTAGTTTAATATTGATCACAAATCTTCCTTGCAATTTGTGAAATGTTTCAAAAACACGTCTTCAAGCAAGGAAATACCGGGAACGAGATAAATGAACCAACAACTTACCGTCCAAAAGCGCAGTGGCGCGAAGGAAAACATTGATCTAGACAAAATCCACCGCGTTATCGAGTGGGCAGCTAAAGATCTAGATAATGTCTCAGTATCACAAGTCGAACTCCGCTCTCACATCCAATTTTACGACGGTATTAAAACTGAAGACATCCACGAGACCATCATCAAAGCGGCTGCCGATCTAATATCTGAACAGACGCCTGACTACCAATACCTATCGGCACGTCTTGCCATCTTTCACTTGCGCAAGAAAGCCTATGGACAGTTTGAGCCACCAAAACTGGTTGAACATATCCGCAAAATGGTCGACATGGGTAAGTACGACAAACACATATTGGAAGACTACACAGAAGAAGAGTTAAACATTCTCGACGGTTATATCGACCACTGGCGTGATATGAATTTTTCTTACGCTGCCGTTAAGCAGTTAGAAGGCAAATACTTGGTACAGAACCGTGTTACTGGTGAAATCTACGAAAGTGCACAGTTTTTGTACATCATGGTTGCTGCTTGTCTGTTTGCTAACTATCCCAAAGAAACGCGCCTGGCTTATATTCGCCGTTTCTACGATGCAGTGTCACAATTCAAAATCTCACTGCCAACGCCAATCATGTCTGGTGTTCGTACGCCGACTCGACAATTCAGCTCGTGTGTACTGATCGAATGTGATGACAGCCTAGACTCTATCAACGCAACGGCCAGCGCTATAGTGCGCTATGTTAGCCAGCGTGCTGGTATCGGCATCAATGCAGGTCGCATTCGCGCACTTGGTAGCCCAATTCGTGGCGGCGAAGCTTTCCACACCGGTTGTATCCCGTTTTATAAGTACTTCCAAACAGCCGTTAAGTGCTGTTCCCAAGGCGGTGTACGCGGTGGCGCAGCGACATTGTTCTACCCAATGTGGCACCGCGAAGTAGAGAACCTACTGGTCCTGAAGAACAACCGTGGTGTTGAAGAGAACCGCGTCCGTCACATGGACTACGGTGTGCAAATCAACAAACTGATGTACACCCGACTCATCAAGGGTGGAAACATCTCTTTGTTCTCTCCATCGGATGTCCCAGGTCTCTATGACTCATTCTTTGCTGATCAAGAAGAGTTCGAACGTCTTTACGTTCAGTATGAACAAGATGCATCAATCCAACGTGAAACAGTGAAAGCTGTTGAGCTGTTCTCTTTGATGATGCAAGAGCGAGCATCAACAGGTCGTATCTATATTCAGAACGTTGACCATTGCAACACACACAGCCCGTTCGACCCAAAAGTTGCGCCAATTCGTCAGTCAAATCTATGTTTGGAAATCGCATTGCCGACCAAACCGCTGACCAATGTTGAAGACGACAATGGCGAAATTGCGCTTTGTACCCTGTCTGCATTTAACTTGGGTGCAATTAAAGAGTTGGATGAACTGGAAGACTTGGCCGACCTGACTATCCGCGCATTGGATTCTCTACTTGATTACCAAGACTACCCGCTGCCAGCGGCACGCAAAGCGACGATGAACCGCCGTACTCTAGGTGTGGGCGTGATCAACTTCGCTTACTATCTGGCGAAAAATGGTGTGCGCTACTCTGACGGAAGCGCGAATGGCCTAACACACCGCACCTTCGAAGCGATTCAGTATTACCTGCTGAAAGCCTCTTTGGGTTTAGCAAAAGAAAAAGGCGCTTGCCCGTCGTTCAACGAAACAACCTACTCGCAAGGTGTGCTGCCTATCGACACTTATAAGCGCGATTTAGACAAGGTTTGTGAAGAGCCACTTCACTACGATTGGGAAACCTTACGTGGTGAAATCGTTGAGCATGGCCTTCGCAACTCGACGCTGTCTGCATTAATGCCGTCAGAAACGTCGTCACAAATCTCGAACGCAACCAATGGCATCGAGCCACCGCGTGGTTTTGTTTCAGTCAAAGCATCGAAAGACGGCATTCTGAAGCAGGTTGTTCCTGAGTACGACAAGTACAAAGAAAACTACGAACTGCTATGGAACATCGGATCTAATGATGGATACCTACAGTTAGTCGGTATCATGCAGAAGTTTGTAGACCAAGCGATCTCAGCAAACACCAACTATGACCCAAGCAAACAAGCTGGCGGTAAAACGCCGATGAAACTGCTGTTGAAAGATTTGCTTTCAGCGTACAAGCTGGGTGTGAAAACCTTGTATTATCACAACACCCGAGACGGTGCGGATGATGCGCAGCAAGATCTAGCAGTACAAGACGATGACTGCGCAGGCGGCGCTTGTAAAATCTAATACCCAAACGGGAGGGAGCACACGCTTCCTCTTTGAGGTTTCATTCTACACGGTATATTGAAAGCAATGGCTTACAGCACTTTTTCAAAAGAAAACAACAATGCACTCAAAGAACCAATGTTCTTTGGTCAATCTGTTAACGTCGCGCGATACGACCAACAGAAATATGAAATTTTCGAAAGACTGATCGAAAAGCAACTTAGCTTTTTCTGGCGTCCCGAAGAAGTTGATGTATCAGGCGATCGCATCGACTACAACAAGCTACCAGAACATGAAAAGCATATTTTCATCAGTAACTTGAAATATCAAACACTGTTGGACTCCATTCAAGGCCGAAGCCCGAATGTCGCTCTGCTGCCATTGGTGTCTATTCCTGAACTAGAAACGTGGATTGAAACATGGTCTTTTTCTGAAACCATTCACTCTCGTTCTTACACGCATATCATTCGTAATATCGTCAACAATCCATCCGTGGTGTTTGATGACATCGTTGCCAACGAGCAGATCATCAAGCGTGCGAATGACATTGCTAAGTATTATGACGACTTAATCCTGGCCACCAGTGACTATCACCGTTTAGGCGAAGGTGAACACACAGTAAACGGCGAAACCGTGGTTGTGTCGTTACGTGAACTGAAGAAAAAGCTTTATGTGTGCCTGATGTCAGTTAATGCGCTTGAAGCCATTCGCTTTTATGTCAGCTTTGCTTGTTCATTTGCGTTCGCAGAGCGTGAGTTGATGGAAGGCAACGCAAAAATCATCAAGCTAATCGCACGTGATGAGTCTTTGCACCTGACAAGCACACAGCACATGCTGAACATTCTTCGCAGCGGCGATGACGACCCAGAAATGGCTGAAATCGCAAAAGAATGCGAGCAGGAGTGTTTTGCGCTGTTCAAAGAAGCCGCCGAGCAAGAAAAAGAATGGGCAGAATACCTATTCAAAGATGGCTCTATGATTGGTTTGAACAAAGACATTCTTTGTCAGTACGTCGAGTACATTACCAATCTGCGCATGGCAGCGGTCGGCCTAAAATCAGCCTATCCGGGTGCATCGCAAAACCCAATTCCTTGGATTAATGCGTGGCTTTCTTCTGACAACGTGCAAGTCGCACCGCAAGAAGCTGAAATCAGCTCTTATCTGGTTGGCCAAATCGACAACGATGTTGATATGGACGATCTGGGTGACTTCGAACTATGAGTCGAATCACTATCACAGTGAACGGACAAGCGCTGGTGGGAAATACCCACCAGCCTCTGCTTGAGCAAATCGAGCAGGCTGGGTTGCAACCTGAGTTTCAATGCAGAAATGGTGTTTGTGGCGCGTGTCGTTGCAAGTTGGACAAAGGTGAGGTTGCTCAAGAAGATGCCATGGCTTACCTTGCGGCAGGTGAAATTCTGACATGTCGTTCAACGCCGCTCGAAAGCGTGGAGCTAGAGTTTGATTACCACGTTTCGTTGGTCGCTAAAAAAGCCGCGAATCTATAAACCCGCCTTCGCGGCACCACTTCATTAACCTTAAAAACTTAACATTCAAGCAGATAGCGAAATCGCCCCACACCATCAACGACAATCACTACTTCTTCACACTCTCTAGAACAACAATCTCCACGCACAAAACTACATACTATTGACTTAAAAATGCCTGAACATGTATTTACAGGTGCTTCCGCCGCAACACATTTACGAAAAAAATCACCTTATCCGTTTCAAATATGTTCATTTGAAAATAAATTGAGACATCTAAAATCGCCTTATCAAGCCTTGATACACGTTGCTTCTTCAACAAGGGAAGCGCTTTCCATTTGGCTTTGTTACGGAGATCACAGCATTCGAATGAACATTTATATGTTCATGTGAAAGCCACTCCAATTGCTATATCTTGCACCATGGTTCGTTACATTTTCGCAACAAACATCGCGGTTGCATATAAAATCAATGAGAGAAAGTGGACTTTCACCAATAAAGAAGGGAACGATTGAAATGAAAAAGCTATTACTAGGAACCGTACTTTCTGCCACAACCTTGTTTGGGTTTGGTATGGCGTCGACTGCAGCGCTCGCCAGTGATACCGACCCAGTGAAAATCAACATGAGTCTCGTTTTCACCCAAAATGAACTCCTCACTCAAGAGTTGATTAAAGTTGCTGATAAGATCAAAGAACGCACTGACGGCGGCGTAAACATCAAAGTTTTCCCTGGTGGCCAACTCCCAGTATACAAAGATAACCTTGAACAAGTTGTTAACGGCGCAAACTGGATTGCGGTAGAAGATTTAAGCTACCTCGGCGATTACGTCCCTGATTTCGCCGCATTAGCAGGCCCAATGCTTTACACCTCTTATGATGAATATCTGGCGATGATGGATTCTGACTATGTGGCTAATCTGACTGAGCAAGTCGAGAAGAAAGGCATCAAAGTTCTGAGCGCGGATTACATCTTTGGTTTCCGCCACATGATCACCAATAAAGAAATCAAGACACCAGAAGACATGGACGGAATGCGTATTCGCGTACCAGGTAGCCAACTCTTCATCAATACACTGTCTTCAATGGGCGCATCTCCAGCCGCATTGCCGTTCCCAGAAACCTACGCAGGCGTTCAGCAAGGCGTGGTTGATGGGCTGGAAGGTTCAATCCTGACCATGTATTCGACCAAAATTTATGAAGTGGCGAAGAACATGTCTAAAACGGGCCACTTCCTCGGCACCGTTGGCCTTTACATCTCTCCGAGTGTTTGGGACAAACTGACCGCAGAACAACAAAAAATCGTGATGGAAGAAATCAATGCCGGTGCAGTATCAAACACCGAACAATTGGTGAAGCTTGACGCTGAGTACGAGCAAAAGCTTAAAGAACAGGGTGTGACGTTCAACGACGTGGATACCGCCGCGTTCAACAAGCTAACCGCTGATGTCTATAATCAATTCCCTGCATGGAGCGAAGGTGTTCACGGCACCATCAACGCAGAATTGGAAAAAATCCGCGCTACTAAGTAAGCCTCTGCCCCAGCGCATCTGATGCTGGGGCTAGATCTTTTCAGCCTTACTGTCTTGGAGTCACCATGCGGTTTCTAGCTAACTTCGAAGAAATCTTGGCCTCAATCGCCATTTCCATCACAGTCGTGGTGGTTATCATTAATGTATTTCTCCGCTATTGCTTTGGGTTTGTTGTGCCTTGGAGTGAAGAGCTTTCAGTGATCTGTTTTACATGGTCCGTCTACTTCGGCATTAGCTCTTGCTACAAGCATAAGCTGCATATGGGTGTCGATGTCATCTTGAGCTTCATCCCCCAGAGTGGACAGCGATATTTCAGACTTTTCATCTCGTTTTTCCTATTGGTACTCAACGTTACGATGGTCTACCTCAGCGTCAGCTACACCATGCTTTCGACAAAGGTCACCCCAGTGATGGGCATGTCTTACTTTCCAATTAACAGCGTTCTTGTTGTCTGCTTTTCTTTGATGGCGTTTCACACCATCAGATTCATCATCGATGATTTGAAGCCGTCAGATAACGACACGCTCAACAAAGCGCAATAGGTGGCTGCTGTGGATATCTATATACCTATTATTCTTTTATTTGTGTTGTTCCTTCTCAACATACCCATTGCTTTTTCCTTGATCGCTTCATCGATGTTTTACTTCCTATTCATCAATGACTCTATCCCAGTAAGTTTGGTCATGCAGCGGTTTATCTCTACGGTTTCTTCCTTCCCACTTCTTGCTATCCCTTTCTTTATCATGGTTGGCTCAATCATGAACTACGCGGGAATAAGCCGAAATCTACTGGCATTTGCAGACTCACTCATCGGACATAAAGTCGGTGGATTAGCACATGTGAATGTGTTGCTCAGTACCTTGATGGGCGGAATTTCTGGGTCTGCGAATGCGGATGCTGCCATGCAGTCAAAGATACTCGCACCAGAGATGACAAAACGCGGCTACGACTTGCCTTTCACCGCCGCTGTCACTGCGGCGTCGTCAAGCATCAGTCCTGTCATACCACCGGGTATCAACCTGATCATTTTCGCTTTGCTTGCCAATGTGTCCGTGCATTCCATGTTTATCGCTGGGTATGTCCCTGCGTTTATGATGGCTGCAGCCTTGATGATCACTATTGCTTTCATTTCCAAAAAACGTAAATACAAGCCTTCACGGGAGCACCCTGCGAGCGGAAAAGAAAGGCTCGGCTACTTCGGCAAAGCGATACCTGCGTTGCTGATCCCGTTTGGCATCATATTAGGCATGCGCTTTGGTCTCTTTACCCCGACGGAAGCTGGCGCTATTGCCGTATTGCTCTGTACCATCATTGGTTTTGCTATCTATCGCGAGTTAAAGATCCATCATTTTGCGGCCATTTTGCGCGAAACCATTCAGGGCACCAGCAGCGTCATGTTCATCATTATTGGTGCAATGGTCTTTGGGTATTACATGACGTTGGAGCAAATACCTCAAGACGTTGCGTCAATGCTAATTAGCCTGACGGATGACAAAGCCGTGTTGCTGCTCATCATCAATATTCTTCTGATCGTTGTTGGTATGTTCATTGAGGGTGGCGCAGCGATGATTATCCTGACACCACTGCTGTTGCCCGCCGTACTCAATCTCGGCGTCAACCCAGTTCACTTCGGTATCATTATCATCGTCAATATCATGATTGGTGGTGTCACTCCACCGTTTGGTTCAATGATGTTTACCGTTTGCTCCATTCTTCGGGTAAGGATGGTTGATTTTGTGCGAGAAGTAGCGCCGTTACTGGCAGCACTACTGACTGTATTAATGATTCTGACTTACTGGGAAGGGCTGGTGATGTTCTTACCAAACCTTTTTTAATTGATTCATCGTTTCAACAAGATGCCATCGCATATCTTGTTGCCAAAAAAAGCCGCAAAACGCTTATTCAGGTTCTGCGGCGTTTTTTTCACTCCCATCGTCAAGATACATTGCCTGCAATTTTATCCACTGATCTCTCGCTAATATCTCGACTCTTCGTGCTATTACATTGATAGAAACTCACACCCCGCATTGCGATGTCCAAAAAACCGTCTTTTTTACTGTTATCATCTCATTTATTGATCACTTCTTTTTCTCTGCCTTTCCAATACTGATAGCTGGACGAAATCATTCGTCAGAGAACACTTTTTCTCAACCATTTCCAGCGCGTCAGGAGACACAAAATGGGATTGCATTTCACCAAACAACAAGACCCTCAAAATGAAGATTTCTATGAAGAGGCTCTTTCCCGCACTCAATTACCTAAGCATGCCATACCAGCCAATAGCCAATCTCCAGAGTTGATTGCTCAGTTGTTACGTGATGAATTGTTGATGGATGGAAACGCCAGACAAAATCTCGCCACATTTTGTTCAACATGGATGGAGCCGAGTGTTCACGAGTTGATGGACGCGTGTATCGACAAGAACATGATTGATAAAGACGAGTATCCGCAGACTGCGGAAATTGAATCTCGCTGCGTACATATTCTCGCCAAACTTTGGAATAGCCCGGAAAGTGACACCACCGTCGGCTGCTCAACCACGGGTTCGTCAGAAGCTGCCATGCTCGGTGGCCTTGCTATGAAGTGGAACTGGCGCAAAAAACGCGAAGCCTTAGGCCTTGCGACTGATAAGCCCAATATTGTCTGCGGCCCTGTACAAATCTGCTGGCATAAGTTCGCCCGCTACTTCGATGTAGAAATGCGTGAAATCCCACTCGACGGCGATGAAGTGGGAATGAACCCAGACAAGCTCTCTCAATACGTAGATGAAAATACGATAGGCGTCGTGCCTACCTTAGGTGTGACCTACACCTGCGTGTACGAACCCGTTGAAACCATTTCACAAAAACTCGATGAGCTTCAAGCACAAACCGGACTCGATGTGCCCATTCACGTTGATGGTGCTTCGGGCGGCTTTATTGCGCCGTTTGTTACCCCGGAATTGAAGTGGGATTTCCGGCTACCTCGCGTTGTCTCCATCAACAGTTCTGGTCATAAGTACGGACTGGCGCCTCTTGGCGTGGGCTGGATAGTATGGCGAGATAAAGCGCATCTGCCCGAGGAACTCGTGTTTGATGTCGATTACCTCGGCGGGCATATGCCAACATTCGCACTCAATTTTTCTCGTCCCGGCGGTCAAATCGTCGCGCAATACTACAACTTTCTGCGTCTTGGTTTTGAAGGCTACAAAGGCATTCACGAATCGTGTTTCAGCACAGCACAATGGCTAGCAGATGAAATTGCCAAAATTGGTCCTTTCGATCTCTTCTACGATGGCCGTGGTGGACTTCCTGCACTCAGCTACAGCCTAAAAGAAGGCGATTGGGGCTTCACTCTGTATGACTTATCCGATCGGATGCGAATGCGAGGATGGCAAATCGCTTCTTATCCCCTACCAAGCAACCGCCAAGACACCGTCATACAGCGCATCATGATCCGTCATGGCGTTAGCTTAGACATGGTTGCGATGCTGTTAGAGGACCTTAAGCGGTGTATCGACTACTTCAAGCAATACCCGCAAACAAAATCCGGTACCACTTCTTCGTTCCATCACGGCTGATACTGAGCATCACAGCGTCGATGAATCGTTCAATTTAGTCCAAAGGCCACAAACAAACCGTGGCCTTCATATCTAAGGATTAAAAGATGGATAAGAAAATCAGTGCCTCATCAGTCGGCAAAATCAGCGTTTTCACCTTTGCCATTATGAATGTTGTGGCCGTGGTGAGTCTGCGTGGCTTACCCGCTGAAGCAGAATACGGGCTCAGCTCTGTATTTTATTATGCGTTTGCCGCCGTATTTTTCCTCGTGCCGGTTTCACTGGTGGCTGCGGAACTTGCTACTGGGTGGCCAGAAAAAGGAGGGATCTTCCGTTGGGTCGGAGAAGCCTTTGGTCCAAGGTTAGCCTTTATGGCCATGTTCCTGCTGTTCGTTCAAGTGTGTGTATGGTTTCCCACAGCACTGACGTTTGGTGCTGTATCGCTGGCCTTCATTGGCCCCGACCAAACCTTTGATGCAGCCCTGTCACAAAATAAATTCTTTGTACTGGCCATTGTACTGGCTATCTATTGGTTTGCCACTTTCATCGCTTTTCGTGGTGTTTCAGCATTTACTTTGCTGTCCAAATGGGGTGGGATCATCGGCACCATCATCCCCGCTATCATCCTTATTTTGCTTGGTTTTGCTTTTCTGTTCAGCGGCGAGAAAATCCAAATAGAGATGGCGTGGAAAGACGTTATCCCCGACTTTTCTAACTTCAATAACGTGGTACTCGCGGCCAGTATTTTCCTGTTTTATGCGGGGATGGAAATGAATGCGATTCACGTGAAAGACCTAGATAATCCAACGCGCTCCTACCCGATCGCCATAGGTATTGCTGCGCTAGGTACCGTCGTGATCTTTGTGCTCGGTACACTTGCCATCGCCTTTGTTATACCCAGTACCGACATCAATCTCACACAAAGTCTGCTTGTGGCCTATTTTGATATGTTCCGCTGGGCGGGCCTGAGTTTTCTCGGGCCTATTATGGCTATTTGCCTCGCCATTGGCGTGCTCGCCGGTATTGTGACTTGGGTAGCGGGTCCCTCGACCGGTTTACTTGAAGTGGCAAAAGCGGGTTATATGCCGCGGTTTTGGCAAGAGACCAACAAAAACGGAATGGCGACCCATATCCTTTTGGTGCAAGGCATCATCGTAAGCTTTCTCGCGGTAACCTTTGTCGTACTGCCCTCCGTTGAAGCGGCTTACCAAATTCTGAGTCAACTGGCCGCGGTGATTTACCTAACCCTATATATGCTGATGTTTTCAGCCGCGATTTATCTGCGCTTTAGTCAGCCTAATCGTCCGCGCCCGTACAATGTTCCCGGTGGGAAAAAAGGCTTATATCTTTTTGCTGGCGTTGGTTTCACAAGCTCTGCCATTGCCTTTGCTTTTAGCTTTATCCCACCAAGCCAGATTGCTGTTGGCAGCCCAACCGTGTTCATGTCAATACTGGTAGGGTTAAGCCTTGTCTTTATCACGATTCCCTTTGTTATCTATGCCATTCGCAAACCGCATTGGCGAGACGAGAACTCAGATTTTGCGCCGTTTACTTGGCAAATTGAAGGCGTTCACCCTGGCCTTAAAAACGAATCTGTCACACACACTGAAGCCGTAACGGCGATTCATCGTGAAGGTAAAGGAGAAGCATCATGAGTGCATTACCGTCTCCCGAAGCCCTGCAAATGTTAGTGGATGAAACTTATGCTCAATTTCGAGCATTACCAGGGGGTGAAAACGCAAGCTATATCCCATACCTCGCTTCTGTGCCTTCCGATCTTGCGGCATTGGTGATTGTCACTGCAGATGGTGACATTTATCAGGCAGGCGATAGCAGTTATGGTTTCGCGATTGAATCCATCTCGAAGGTGCCGACATTGGCTTTACTGATGGAGGATGTTGGCCCAGAAATGGTGCGTGAAAAAATTGGCGCAGAGCCTACCGGGTTGCCTTTCAATTCTGTTGTGGCACTTTGTGAACATCAGGACAAACCATTGTCACCTCTCGTTAACGCGGGGGCGATGGCGAGTGTCAGCTTGCTCACCGCCTCTGATCCTGAAACACGATGGGCACGTATTCTAGACATGCAGCAACGGATCACCGCAGGGAATATTGTGCTTTCTAATGACATCAATGACTCTGAGCAAACCACCAACTTTCACAATCGCGGTATTGCATGGATTCTGTATGCGGCGGGCAACTGTTTCTGCGACCCAATGGAAGCTGTTGATGTCTACACGCGGCAATGCTCAACCCTGGTCACGTGCAAAGATCTCGCGGTGCTGAGTGCAACATTATCGAATCGCGGCAAGAATCCTATCTCTGGAGAGCAAGTCATTTCAGCGGGCAATATTGCCCCAATACTGGCAGAAATGACGATGGAAGGTCTGTATGACTACTCAGGGGATTGGGCATTTGAAGTCGGCATGCCCGGTAAAAGCGGGGTGGGTGGTGGTGTGTTGGCGGTCGCCCCTGGCAAGCTGGGTATTGCAGCCTTCTCCCCACCCTTGGATGAGTCCGGCAATAGTGTTCGCGCGCAACGGATGATTTCTCATGTTGCTAAAACACTGAATCTCAACTTGTATGCTTCGTAACGGCTTTTAGCGAATCAAAAAAACGCCTGACAATGTCAGGCGTTTTTCTCTAAATACTTCAGTGGGTATCAATTCGCATCGTCAGATTCGACAGGAATGTGCAGCGATTCTAGCGTCACCAACGAAGCGATATCTGGGAACATCGTGTACCCAGAAAGATAACGCCTTAACATATCAAGCAACATGGTCGCCGTGTAACAGCGAAAGTTCTCGTTGGACTGAGAACGACGAGGCTTCACTATAATACCCCAATCACCATCTGCAGCAGAAAGCCCAAGAGCAACACGCCCTGCCTCCATGTTTCCACATGCCAATCCGATGTTTACACCTGCATTTTCGCGAGACGCTGTTGCCATCGCTAAGACCGCCGCGAGCGGGTTATACTCACTATCCGTAATCAGTGTCGAGTCACTGAGCACCCACCCTTGAACGAACGCCTCTTTCGTTTCCTCTGCCTGATTTAGCCAATTAGCCAAATACCCGCCAGAGAATTTTTCAGCCACTGCAATGGTTGTATTTTCCTGCGACAGCAACCCACCGACAGTTTCAAGCATCGGCACACCATCACCCACTAAGCGATCACCCAACACATTTCGTATCGCATCGGTGATCAACGAAATATCGGAGTGTTGACGCGGAGAGAACAACTTTACCTCAATAAAAGGTAACGACGAACGGTATCCCAGTTCAAAATCATCTGGCAGTGCGAGCGCTTCTAACTTGTCGTTAAGAAGGGACTCGGAAAAACCGAAGGTGTACAGACGTTGAATTTCTTGCTTTTTCGTATTAGGAAATCGTGTTTGAAGACGTGACACAATTTCATTCTCAAACATGTGCTTGAATTCACTTGGTACACCCGGCGTGAAGAAGAACAGACAATTATTAAGGGTCGCGGCAAATCCACACGCACTGCCCACTGGATTATCCACTAGTTCGGCACCTTCAGGGAGCATTGCCTGCTTAATGTTGCTTTTCGGCATGGCTTTACCGTTTTTTTCAAACCGCTCTTTGAGCTCGGTTAGCCAGTGATTATTTAATTCAAGGTCAACGTTCATGGCCATCGCCATGGCTTCAGTGGTCAGATCATCTGTGGTTGGCCCAAGCCCACCATTCACGATCACCACATCGGAAACTTGACTGCATCTCACCAATTCAATGGCAATATCATCTACCGCATCACCGACAGTGACGCGACGATGCAAAGCAAAGCCTTCCTCAAAACAGCGTCTCGATAACCAAGCTGCATTGGTATCGGTGATATCACCGTGCAGCACTTCCTCGCCAGTACTTAACATTGCGACCCGAAGTTTGCTCTGTCCCACCGATATCTCCTTGTATGCCATGACGTAAATCCATTATGCCCAGACACTTACCGCTATCGCAACCCGCGATATCTTTTATTAGCATGAATCGTAGTATGCCGTTTTTTCCTTAGGAAACTTCATGCTTCGAACCCGCTAGGCGAACTGGGTTTAGGTTGATTTTCTCGTCAGACTTCCCACTTAAAGAGTAATAAGTGCTAATGGTAAAAATGAAAGTGGGATGCGGCTCAAGTTTTTGGTGGAAATATAGGCCTTTCCATTGCTATGATTAGCGGCTTAATTGTGACTGCCTCACAATTGGTACGCGGTATCGGTTATGTGCCCTCCGTATCGGTGTTGTTATCATGGATGTATTTCGCTGAACACCGACTGAATAACACCTTATTACTAAACACTTTTTTTGCCAGGCCTCACCAGCACAACACATTGCTGAATGGTTTGGCATTTTGTTGTGTGGGAGATCCTACGTGCGCTATCGCTCAACCGTGGCTGCGGCCGCTCTGTTCTGTGCTCAATCGGCCTTTGCTTTTGATGCATCTACCCTCGATTTCGAGCAGCAAGCTTATAACTATTCGAGCAACTATGGCTTCGACACGCTTGCATTGAACCAGGCGCAAACACAACCCCAAGACAATGCGCTTCGTTTTAACGAAGCTCCAGCGCACCGTCTACCAAAATATTTGTCTACGGCCCCAGAAAAAGACTGGGACTACCTGATGGGTCAAACCTATACCATTTTGGGTTTAAGTGTCGCGACCGTCGGCTTGATGACATTACTGCCTGAAAGCGTCACTAACTGGACAGCAGAAGATCGCGACTTTAGTAACCTTTCCAGCAAATGGTGGGACAATGTGTCTGCGGGCCCAGTCTGGGATCAGGACGACCATTACCTGAACTACGTGATGCACCCTTACTTTGGCGGTGTTTACTATACGGCTGCGCGTCACTCTGGTTTCAATGAGTTTGAGTCTTTCTTGTACTCATTCACCATGTCGACATTTTTCTGGGAATACGGTGTAGAAAGTTTCGCTGAAGTGCCGTCTATCCAAGATATCATCGTGACACCATTATTTGGTGCAGCTGTCGGTGAATGGATGTACCTCACTGAGCAAGATATTGTCGCTAACGGCGGCGAAGTCATGGGCTCAGACACAATGGGTGGCGTCAGCTTGTTCTTCCTTAACCCTGTCGGACATATCCACCACTGGATAACCGACATGTGGCAGGGTAACACTGACGTGCGCATGAATTATGACCCTTGGTTCAACAACCAAGAAGCCGCACGGTATGCAGCAGATGCGGGCGCACCTTACGACAGCCAGTTTATTAGTATGCAAGTCAGCTTGAAGTTTTAATAACGACCAGCTTGACGTTTTAATAACGAATAGTTTGATACTGCACACTGATATGTGCTGGTAAGAAAAAGCCGACATGATGTATGTCGGCTTTTTTTTGATTCAGGAAAAACCACGTACGAATGTTGTCACACCAGCAAACGAGCATAGAATCAGCAAGCCGTGTCTTACCCATTCAGCACGAACACGCGGTGCCACTTTAAACGCTACCCACGAACAAAGAAATACAACAGGCAACGACATAACACCGACTTTGACATGCCACCATTCGAAATAGCCAGTCATTCCCTGCACAACAAGAGATATGGCACAGCTAAAAATAAAGTAACCCGCCAAGTTTGCTCTTAGCTTAACAATGTCCATTTTCTGCAAAACCAATGCCATTGGTGGACCACCAATACTGGTTGTTGTGCCCATAACCGCAGCAGCAAAGCCCGCCCAAAACATATTCTTATTGCTCGGCTCCACAGAAAACTTGAACACACTAGCGACAACCGCAAACAAAACAGCTAGCCCCATGATAATTTCTAACGCATTGATTGAGAGATACAACAGCAATGCGCCAGCAACAAAGGTGCCAGGGATACGGCCAACAAAAGCCCAACCAATACCGCGCAATGACAGTTGACGGCGATATTGCCACGTATTCACCATGGCAAGAAACAAGGTTACCAACGTGACGGTCGCTGGTACCAGCGAAGGTTCGATCATCATAAGGAGGGGTGCGCCAACAATCGCCAGCCCAAAGCCAATAATGCTTTGAACAAACGAGCCCAAACCCAATGCCAACATCACCATGATGAGCTGTTCATAGCTCAGTTCCATTTAGCCCTTCCTTGTGGCTTGAATAAGAAGATTTCTCGGCGTCAACTCACGCGCACAGAATGTAGTTACGTCGACATCAAAACCGTTTTCGCTCAGAAACAGCGCTCTATCGAGAACCAGCCACATCTCTAATGGTCGGCGAAACAGCGTACGTATGGTTTCCATTTTTTCAACGATCGAAAACCTTTGCTCTCCCTGCGAGAGAAAAGCTGCAAAGTCTGTGTTATCTGGAATGGAAATACCTTTTTTATCAGCAGCCCATCGGCAAAATGCCTCAAAGCCTTCATTTAACAAAGACTTTTGTATATTGGGTACAGGCAGATAACTGTCACTATGGCCTAGAGCACGCTGCAAGCTATCAAAGCCCAAGCGAAAACTCACTTCAACAATACGCTTGTTTCGCACCGTTTTCCCTGCGGTGACGGTTTCTTGCAGTGGCAGCTTTAGATCATGACGACTCAAGGACAGTAAAGAGCCCGTCGCCACAATGGACAATGGCTGATAGTAGACTTCATTGATCAGATGATAACAACAAGGTGAGACAGAAAGACTTTGCGGTTTGGCTTTCACACTATGGCGTAACAGTGTCACGTGCAAGTCACCACAGGCATGCAACGCTACCGCATGATCACAATGACTGACCAGTAATTCACTCTCGGGGGAAAATGCATCACCTTGGACAAAATGCATCGGTAACTGATGTTGATTGGCATAAGCCTGGCCGTCTTGGCACAGCGCTTCCTGCCATTCTAGACTGGTGACACCAACCTGACGTGTAGCCGAAATGACACGCCCTAAATACCCTTTCCCTGCGCACCACTCCAACCAGGCACCCTTGCTAGATAGTGGTATCGCACTGTTGAAAGCAGTTATCTGCGACCACTTTCGACCTGGGATACCTGTAGCAATATGGCTGTCGCAATGTATCTCTGGCCCATTTTGGGGTTCTACTTCAGTGCCACATAATGATACCAACTTAGCCGCCTCAGGCAGCCACGCTTTCACCGTCTCTGCTAACCGCTCTGGCGATTCCTTATACGCTTGCAGTTCTTTTAGACACAGCAAATCTAACCATTGGCATAGCTCAGGATGAGAAGCTCTCCACGGCAGATCAAGACAATCAAAAGGCATTCCTTGCCATAGCGAAACATGACGCTGCAGTAAGGCATCAATTTGCAGAAAACGCTCTTTTTGAACGAGGAAGGATTGAGACAAGGTGAATTCCAACTATCAGCCGACACAAACGGTGTATACCCGAGTATATAGCACCGTAAAAGCGGCAAAAACACCTAAATCTGCACGAATAGCAGAGCACTTACAATATGGTACACCGCGTCTAACGCTATCTAATAGGGAGCTTAAACGGTGTAAAGAAGCTATCTAACTCGCTGGGATCTTTAATCTGCATGGCGGTATCAATGGTATTCCTATCAAGGTGCGGCGCAAAACTCTCGATAAAGTCATACATGTAATTACGCAGCACCGTGCCACGCCTAAAACCAATGCGTGTCGTGCTTGCATCAAAGATGTGGCTGGCATCAATAGCGACCAAATCTTCATCCAAGTCTTTATCATAGGCCATGCTCGCCATCACCCCAATACCGATGCCAAGGCGAACATACGTTTTGATAACGTCTGCATCTGTTGCTGTAAACACAATATTCGGCTTTAGCTTGGCGTTATTGAACGCACTGTCAAGACAAGAGCGTCCAGTAAAGCCAAAGACATAAGTAACCAATGGAAAACGCGCGATATCATGAATGGTCACGGCAGAACGTCGCGCCAAAGGATGGTCTTTTCTCACAATCAGAGACCGTGTCCAGTGATAGCAAGGCAGCATGACCAAATCTTCATAGAGATGGGACGCCTCTGTCGCGATAGCAAAATCGGACTTTCCTTTCAGAACCAAATCGGCGATCTGACTTGGCGCGCCCTGATGCATGTGCAAAGAAACATTCGGATAGCGCTTCACAAAACGAGATATGACATCAGGCAACGCATACCTTGCTTGAGTATGGGTTGTTGCGATGTTGAGTTTACCTTTATCGGGTGTGGTGTATTCGTAAGCTACTGACTTGATACTATCCACACGAGATAAGATATCTCTAGCAATATCAACAATTTGTTCTCCTGCGGGTGTCAGCTTGGTTAAGTGTTTTCCACTGCGACCAAATATTTGCACCCCCAGTTCGTCTTCCAACGCGCGAACTTGCTTACTGATCCCCGGCTGCGAGGTGTAAAGACTTTCCGCCGTCGAAGAAACATTGAGGTCGTGATTGACCACTTCAACGATGTATTTAAGTTGTTGTAATTTCATAAGGTTGTAGTAATCGTGAATGATTATACATATGTTATATCGTGTATTGGCAAGCGGACGAAGTGCTGAGATGCATAACCATTACACAGCGCCCAAAATACCGCCAAACTGGCTGCAGTGTTGCTGATATTAATCCAGGCTGACACACCAAATAATGCCATCATAACTTCGCAAATAAACGTGCAGTGAAACGCACTAAATCATAGAAAAGCAATACGACACGCCAGAATTTAGCTAAGATCGAAAATAGTACTAACAAACTATGACCATACTTGCAGATCGTGTATCTTAGGCCGTCTTAGTTTTAACAGGGATTATCGACGCTCGCTTATGAATATCGTCTTAGTGGTTGGCTTATGCGTCATCCTGCTCGGTCTCATTGTTGGCTACAACATTATGGCTCAGCAGCGTCAACGTGTAGAGTCATCAAAGCGCCAGGAAATGGCAAAATATATTGCAGTTATTGATGCCACTGAAGAGCTGATCGGTAATGCACACAACCTGCCTTATAGCGGCACCCTGCTGGTATGTCTTAACCAGAAAATTCTAGATGCATTGAAGACAATGCATGATATTGATAAGACTGATCGCTCACTTCCACAGCGAATTTCGGACGTGCAAGCACAGATCAATCAAATCAAACAAACTTACCAAAACAAAGAATCGACGTCTTTTCGTGTCCCTGACAGCGATCGTGAAGCCATCTCAATGCTTAAATTGGTAAAACGTTTGAGAGCAGTAATCAAAGCTGAGCACACCAAAGGTCGTTTGCCTACACAAGCATTTGTGTCTGAAAATTCGCGCTTGGAACAGATGCAGATGAAGATCAATATCGAAAACGTTCTCAAACGCGTTAACGATGCGAAGATCAAAGGCCAGATGGGTACAGCTCAACAATTGCTGAAAAAGGCATTAGATGTGGTTAGCAGTAAAAGTGACCCGTATTGCCAATCTGCAAAAGAAAATCTTTCTGCCATGCTTGAAGAAGTCAACACATCACTGAGCAAAGGTCACGAAGCCAACAGGCCTAAAAATGATGAAAACAAAGAGCTAGACGAGCTGTTTGCACCGAAGAAGAAATGGTAATTTCACACATTCTGTAAAGCCCCTTCTGGGGCTTTTTTTATGCCAAAAAAGCATCCTTCATTACCCCCCTCACTCAACGCCCAATGCCCATTTGAAACAGTGTGACATTCGTTCCGCATTTAATTCGTCATGTAAAATATTAGTGTGGATAATCAATTTTTCATTAAAGAAATGACTTATGGGTGCCGATACCCCTGATTGATGTCACAATCTCTGGCATTTTTCGCCGCTTTTTAAATAGTTATTTTCAAGCGTGAAATTAGAGCCCAGCAAGACTTTTAGTCTTTATCTTTCAAGACTGTTGTAGAGTGAGAGAACAATGAAGTTGTCCGTCGTTCAGAGAACAATCGCCGGTTTTGCCTTGATGTTTGTGTTAATGGCAATACTTAGCAGTATCAGTTTGTTCAATGCCAAAACACTGCAAGGAAAAGTAGAACAAATTACCAACCAATCCACACCAATGGTCGTCGCCTCGGGTGATTTGATCACCCAATTGATGCGAACCAGCCTTCTTATTCGCACGTTTCAAAACGATCCGACAAACGCTAACCGTGTTGACCAACAATTTGATCGTCAAAAGCAAAGCTTCTTTCAAACGTTAAGCCAGGCTCAACAAAACGCACAGCACGACGACGAACGTAGACAAGTTAATGCTATCCATCAGGCTTCAACCCGATACTTTGAACAAGCCCGCACGCTTATCAACCTACAAAAGCAATCAGATACACTGATTGCTCAACGTCAAACGCTGGATCTGCAATTTCTTCGCCTTGAAGACACTTATCAGTGGGCAGCGAATCTTTTACTACAAAAAGCCGCAGTAAAACGTTCACTGCATAACCGCGCCGAACTCATTACCAGTGGTATCGCACGAGACATGAAAATGTTGCGTCGTGCCGAGCAAGATACTGACCTCAACCAACTGAGGTCAGCATTGGCGAAAGATATCGAGATTGCATTCAAACGTCTTGAGCGCATTTCGGTTGAAGACGATGTTAAAGCGCGTTATTCGCGGAATCTGAAAAAGGTAGAGCAGCTGACTTTAGCTGAAAGTGGCGTATTGGATGTGATGAGCCGCCAACAGCAAGTTAACGCCCAGCTTCAGCGTGAAAGCATGCAGACAGACAAGCAGATGAACGACATTCAATCTCGCCTGCAAGCTTACGCAGACTATGCACAACAATTGGCGCAGACCAGCCGAGATGACGCTGAAACCGCAGTGAGTGAAGCCTTGCTTTACATCATTGTGATGACCTCTGTCGCCGCGGCCATTAGCTTGTGGGTTGGCGTTAGCACAACGCGCAGCATTCAAAAGCCGCTCGCACTTATCACCAACGTCTTACACAAAATGACCGACGGTGACATGCGTACACGCGCTAACTATCACGCCAACGATGAATTCGGCGAGCTAAGTCGCTCTATCGATATGCTGGCAGACACCATGTCACGCACCTTGGCGAAATTTGGTGATGGAGCGAAGCATTTGCTTAGTGAAGCGAGCCGTGCAGCCCTCGTCAGTGACAGCGCCATGACCCGAGTTGAAGACCAGAAATCCCGTACCGACCAAGTGGCCGCGGCGATTTCAGAAATGGAAGTCAGTGCCAAAGAAATTTCTCGTTCGACAGAACTTACCGTCGCAGAAGTCGAAAACACCAACCAAACAGCGAACAGTGGGCGTGCGCAAGTGTCTCTTAGCCGTCAACTGACTGAGCAGCTTTCGAGTAATATCGGCGAAGCCGTATCTAATACTCAGCAGTTGAACCAATATTCCAACAATATCGGCTCAATTTTGCATGTCATTCAAGATATTGCCGAGCAAACTAACTTGCTTGCCCTAAATGCCGCCATTGAAGCTGCACGCGCAGGCTCTCACGGTCGCGGTTTTGCCGTGGTTGCCGATGAAGTACGCGCACTGGCAACACGCACACAGCAGTCCACTGAAGAAATTCAGCAGATGATCAATAACCTGCAAGGCAACGCATCACGTATGGCTGAAACCATGAGTGCTAGCCAGAAGCAAATGGATGATTGTTTACTCCAAACGCGGTTAACCGATGAAACTTTGCAAGACATTGTGGCGCGTATGGAAGCGATACAAGATATGGCCGTGCATGTCGCCCAAGCAACCGAAGAACAGATCAAAGTCAGCCATGAAGTAGCAGAACACATTAATGGCATTGCCCACGTTGCTTATCAAGCAGAAAAAGATGCCCGTGAGTCAGCATCAAGCAGCGAGTCTTTGGCCAATCTGGCTCAAGATCAGCAAAACCTAATATCAAACTTCCGCGTTTAAGGAATTGAGAATGAAACATATAGTCAAACTATCTCTCGCGGCCTTAGCGCTTACCGTCACATCATTTGCACATGCTCAAACGACACTGGTGATTGATTCTTGGCGCAGCGACGACGCGGTATGGAACGAGAAAATCATCCCTGCTTTCAACAAGCATTATCCGAACATCAAGGTTGAATACCGCTCACCTTCAGATATGGATGCATCAACGTGGAACAGCGATATGGAGCAACGCTTCGAGCAAGGTTCCTCGGGTGACTTGATAGCTTGCCGCCCGTTTGATGGGTCGCAAGCACTTTTCCAACGAGGCTTGCTCAAAGAAGTTACTGAAATGGAAGGGATGGAAAACTTCCCGAGTTTTGCCCTTGCTCCGTGGCAAACCGACTCTGGTGCACAAACTTTCTGCCTGCCGATGGCCTCCGTCATTCATGGATTTTTCTATAACAAAGATATTTTCAAAGAATTAGGGGTGAACGAACCTGTAACCAATGCGGATTTTTACTGGGCATTAGAGAAAGCCAAGCGTGCTGGATATTTGCCACTGGCAATGGGAACAAAAGACAAATGGGAAGCCGCAACCATGGGCTTCCAGAATATCGGCCCTACCTATTGGAAAGGTGAAGATGGCCGAGACGCCCTGCTTACAGGCAAAGAGCGTATGGATAGCAAACCCTATCGCCAAACCCTGAGTGAGCTAGCCAAGTGGTCGAAGTACATGGGTGAAGATTTTGAACAGCGCAGCTACGCTGACTCAATTTCGGCATTTGCTAACGGTAAAGCTGCTATCTACCCTGCAGGGTCGTGGGACATCATGACCTTCGCCGGCAAAATTGACATGGGAGTGTTTCCGCCGCCTGTTGAAAAGAAAGGTGATGCTTGCTACTTCAGTGATCACACAGATTTGGGCATGGGTATTTATTCGAAATCCAAAAATCCTGAGGCCGCAGAACTATTCCTGAAATGGATGACCACGGCAGAGTTTGCCGAGCTTCTGACCAATGAAATTTCAGGATTCTTCTCGCTTTCTAACCACTTTTTCGATGTGAAAGACCCTATTGCGCAAGAGATGATCTCTTGGCGCGATCAGTGTGATTCTACCATTCGTAATTCTGCACAAGTGCTATCCCGTGGTGAGCCAAACTTGGAGCTGGAGATTTGGGAAACGTCGGTCGGCGTCATGGCGGGACAAATGTCACCCGCACAGGCTGCCAATCAATTGCAAAAAGGCCTAGAAAGCTGGTATTTGCCGCAAAGAAACAGCACCAAGTCTGTGTCTAATGCTGCATGTAACTGCTCGCCAGTGATTCAATAACGTTCAATCAAACCAAAGTAGCTCGTACCTCAAACCCGACCTCGCGTCGGGTTTTTCGTATCCAGCAGGTAAGCATTGCACTGACTGGCACTTGTTGCAGTTAGGTGTCAGCGGGTTACCACTGTTGCGCCTAGGCGCTAAAGACCAACACAATACACACCAAAGTCATCGTCTTTTTACCTAAAAATAACCCTTAATTCCGTAAGGGAATAAGATATTTAGTTTTCATCTAATGACTCACAGCAACAGTTGATCTCATGCACGTTTCGTTTTTCGGGCCTCTCTATAATCAGCCTCGATTTCAACTTTTAATGATGATGACCTATGAACACAGAAGAAAACAAGAGCGGCCAAGCTCGCGTTGTAATGACAAGTGTTATCGCTGTATCGGCGCTGATTTTCATTTCTCAGTTTATTATTGGCACCCAAAAAATTGATATGGGATTCGCCACCATTTCCATACTCCCTATGCTGTTTGCCGTCATGCTTGGTATGGCTCTATCAGTGAATTGGACCAAAACAAAAATCAAAGCATGGGGCAAGGTCTTTACTGCTAAAGAAGAAGGTTTCTGCGGCAAAATGGTGGGTTACTGCCTGCTGGTTCTTGGCACCCAATATGCGGGAATGATCATTCCTAACCTGGACATGATCATCGATGCTGGCGTACCTCTCCTTTTCCAAGAGTTGGGCAACCTACTTCCTATCCTCATTGCCGTTCCGCTCGCTGTTAAGTTCGGCTTTGGCCGCAAAACCATTGGCGCATGTTCATCAATCAGCCGCGAGCCTTCTATTGCGGTGGTTCAAGGTAAATTTGGCACAGGTAGTCCTGAGTACGTTGGCGTATTGGCGATTTACTTGTGTGGTTCGGTTATCGGTACCTTGTGGTTCAGCGTACTAGGCAGTATTGCCCCACTTACAGGTCTTCACCCACTCGCACTGGCTGCGGGGTCAGGCGTGGGTAGTGGCTCAATGCTGAGTGCTGCATCTGGCGCATTGGTTTCGGGCTTGGAGCCTGAAATGGCGAAGCAAGTACTGAGTATTGCTGCTGCATCGAACCTACTTTCTTCTGTACTTGGCGCACTGTCACTGACCTTCTTGGGTCTGCCGCTTGCTGAGTTCGTTTACAAAATCTGCAACAAAGGTAAATAAGCCATGAAAGTCATTCTGAATGATATGAAGCTGGTCTCTCTCGCGATTGTACTAGCCGGTTTTACCCAGTTCCTGACTAACGGCACAGCACCACTAGAAATGGTAAACAGCTTTATTGCCATGTCTGTGATTGTTTTCTTATCACTCGTGGCAAAGAAGTTTATTCCGTCGTCGCTACCCACGTTTGCCTACGCAACCATTATCGGCATTTTAATCTGTCTGCCTGACACCGTTATCCGTACTTACTTCCTTGAGTCAGTCGGTAAGATCCAATTCCTATCAGTGTGTGTGCCACTGCTAGCATTTGCAGGTCTGTCTGTTGGCGGCCAAATGGAAGAACTGAAGAAAATGTCTTGGAAGGTTATCGTTATCTTCCTTATCGTTGCGACGAGCTGCTTCTTTGGCGCGTCGATGATTGCGCAGATCGGCTTTGAAATGAAAGGAATCATCTAATGTCAGCGAAATACAGCCAATTTAATCTAGACAGCAAACTGCTCGAACTACATGCTTTCAGCGTGAACACTCGCCGTGATTTGCACCAGATCCCAGAAGCATCAGGCCAAGAATTTAAAACCACCGCATACTGCCAAGCGTTGATGACTGAGCTCGGCTACGCACTTACCACTTACGAAGGTTTTACCGGCTTTATCGCGGACCTAGCTATCGACGAGAGCTTGGGTCGAGTGGCTTTCCGTGCTGACATGGATGCACTGGAAATGGACGACATGACAGAGAACGACTACCGCTCTCAGCATGAAGGCCGTTCACACAACTGTGGTCACGACACCCACATGGCAATCATTCTGACCACCGCTAAGTACTTGTCAGAAAACAAGGATTCACTGAAACACAACGTTCGCTTTGTGTTCCAAATGGCGGAAGAAGACATGCGTGTTCCAGGCGCCAGTAAAATGGTAGAGCTTGGTTGCATGGAAGGTGTTGCAGAAGTGTATGCCCTGCATAACGACGCGGCACTGGAATATGGCATGGTGAAAATCAACAACGGCATTATGTCGTCTTACGGTTCTGCGTGGACACTGGATGTTCACGGCGTCTCTGCACATGGTTCAACCCCGCAGAAAGGCCTAGATGCGATCCGCGAAGCGAGCCGCATCATTATGGACATGGATTACATCGTTGCGAAACGTACCAATCCATTCAGCCCTGCGGTATTTGGTTGTGGCATGTTCAATGGCGGCAGTATTCCTAACGCTATCCCTGACTATGTGCAAGCACGAGGCACCATTCGTGCCATGGATGCAGAAACCGATCAGATCCTGAAAGACAGCTTTGGCAGCATCGTGAAAGAAAGCGAAATCCGTGGCTTCAAAACCACCATGGTTTGTGAAGGCTATCCTGCGGTGATTAACCACGCCGATGCGTATCAGCGTGTTATCGATGCAGCGCGTGACACCGTGCCTGCAGACCGCCTAGATCCAAACGGCAATCCAATGACGGGTTCAGAGGATTTCAGCTTGATGGTAAACGCGGCTGAAAACCAAAAAGGTGCAATGTTCTTCCTAGGAAGCGGTAACAAAGATGCGGGTATCTGTAACTACCTGCATTCGAACCCTTACTATGTTGATGATGATTTCCTTCTTGTAGGTGCTCAGATCTTTATTCGTATCGCCTGTTCATAACACCAAAATCGTTATGGTATTGGCTGCGTAAAGAAAGGTTTCGCTGATACAAAGAAACACAAATAAAAAAGAAGGCCTGATGTCTCCATCAGACGTCTTCTTCATTTTTTGCACCCACTAAGGCTGTCTAAATCTCAGCAAAGGCTCAAACGTTCTTAACACACATGACGTGGTAAATGCCGTCGTGCAACTCGGTACCTTCCGTCTCCTTCTCGAAGCCAGGGAACTCTTCATCCCACACTTCTAGACTCTTAAGGTACTTGATCTGCGGACTTGTCTCGTCGCCAAAGCTTTCTCCAGACATCAACATTGGGATACCCGGTGGATACGGAATGACCGCATTTGCTGCTACACGTCCAACCAATTGAGAGGATGGGACCATTTCCACGTTATCAGCAACAATCGCTTCAAATGCAGCATGGGGAGTCATGATCGCTTCAGGTAGGGTTTCATACGCGGCATTAAGCACTTCACCTGGGTTATGTTGTTTCAGGTAGCCAAATATCTTGTCTCCAAGCTCTTTCAAACCCATATTTCCGTATACCTCTGGGAAATCCGCAACGAGATCTGGCAATGCTTCTTCAAGCGGTGTGTCATCGTCGTAATGGCGCTTAAATGCCATCAAGGTGTTCACCAAGGTTGCCCACTTACCTTTAGTGATACCCATGGAGAACAGGAACATCACTTGGAAGTCTGTGGTACGCGTTGGCACGATACCAAAGCGACCAAGGTACAAGGTCACCAAGGCTGCCGGAACCCCTGTATCGAGAAGATGACCATCGTCGCCCATACCTGGAGCTAGAATGCTAACCTTGATCGGATCGAGCATACACCAATCGGCTGGCATATCTTTGAAGCCGTGCCAATTGTCATTGGGGTGCATGACCCATGCGTCTTGGTTTTCGCACAGTAGGTCCGCTGGCGCATCTTCAAATGCGTAGCTCTGACCGGACTTCGGATCTTTAACCGTTTCCGCATTCCACGGTTTGAAGAACCAATCACCGCCTTGATTAAATTCACGATTGAGTCGACCCATCGCTTGGCGGAAATCCACCGCCTCACGAATCACTTCCAGCGTCAGAGAATGCCCACGGTTACCATCCATCATAGATACAGCAATGTCATTCGAGGCGCATATTGCATATAGCGGAGAGGTCGTAGCATGCAGCATGTAGGCTTGATTAAATCGTTCGAAGTTAATCGAATTCTTACCATTTCGAACATGCAGGAAGGAAGCCTGAGACAACGCATTCAAGAGTTTGTGGGTTGAGTGCGTTGCAAACACCGTTGGTCCATCAGGATCTTCCACCGGGTCGCCACGCATGGCGAAGTGATCTTCGTAGATAGGATTGAAGCGCGCATAACCATACCATGCTTCATCAAAGTGAATACGATCACTGCTCTCTGCAAGAATGTCCTGTGCTTTTTTGGCGTTGTAGCAAAGCCCATCGTAGGTACAGTTGGTCAATACCGCATACACCGCGCGTTGGTCGGCATAATCTTTGGTCAGTGGTTCCGCTTTTGCGCGTTGCTGCAACACACTCTTCGACAATTGATCCGGGTAAATAGGTCCTATGATGCCGTAACGGTTACGCGTTGGCACCAGATAAACAGGTCTAGCACCGGAAATCATGAGTCCCTGCTCGATAGATTTGTGACAGTTACGATCACAAATGACCAAGTCATCCGCTTTCATACAAGCTGACATAATGGTGCGATTAGAACCCGATGTACCCGTGACTAAGGAGTAAGATTGGTGTGCGCCAAACACGCGAGCTGCATAACGCTCACTTTCACCGAATGCACCCGTATGGTCTAGCAAAGAGCCTAAACTGCCGCGCTCGATCCCCATGTCTGTACGAAACAGACCCTCTCCGTAGTAATTATAAAACCGCTGACCTGCTGGCGTTTTAGTGAACCCCACGCCACCTTGGTGCCCAGGGGCTGCCCACGAATACTCATGAATATCATCATAATTCATCAATGCTGCCATCAGTGGCGGCAGAAGCTGTGCACGATAGCGAGTGATTGCGGCCACTGCACGACCTGCAATGAAATCGGGCGTATCTTCAAGTATCCATGCGAATTCATCAACATTCTCCATCATCTCACGAGTGACATGAAGGGTGATTTTTTTACGCTCCGCCAGCAAGAAAACAGGGACGTTTTCCTGTCTTTTATTGAGTTTTTCAATCAGCACATAGAAACGTTCGTTTTCTTCACTTTGTGAACCGCTCATGGCCGATGTCAGCATGAGGCAATCTAGCGCTGTGTTGGAATTAATCATGGAATAACAATCATCGAAACTGTTTGCGACCATGACTCGGGCACCACTGTTTTCGAGTTCAGCAATCAGCCTTTCAATAGCGTTGCCGACGACACCCTCTCTATGGGCCTCTTCTAGGATCAATACGTTAAATTTCTTTCCATAGGTTTTCATAGCCCTGCTCCGGCACTGTACTTGAAGAAGAGTTGACTCAATTGTCGATAAGACATCTTCAACATAGAAGAGCGCGGGATAAGACAAAGTCGCAAAATAGACATTTTAAGTAAAAAGGTGAATAACAGCTTTTTGGGCATGGTCAGTTCAGAAATCTAGCACGCGATGGAACCTGAACGATCCGAGGATAAATTGTCCTCCCAATCGTTTTATCGCTGATCTGTCTTGTAAAAGAATCAATTTGTCATGATGACAACATCTACTTTCAATTCGACGGTAATCACGTTTTCACATGGTTTCTAACTCAGTTCTCGTTAACGTAGCAATGCTATGACCGTCCGGAAAATGATTAGAAAATAGAGTGTTACCGTATTTCGCACCAAAAATCACGAGGTGGAGAATTAGCATGGCATCTGAAAAAAATAAAATGGGATTGGTTGGTCTCACAACAATCGTGACCGTCAATATGATGGGGTCAGGCATCATCATGCTGCCTGCCAGTCTGGCCCAAACTGGGGCCATATCGCTGTTGTCGTGGATTGTGACTGCAATAGGCGCAATGTGTATTGCCTATGCTTTTGCTAAATGCGGCATGTACTGCAATAGAGATGGAGGGATGTCTGCATATGCTGATGAAGCACATGGAAAGTCAGCATTCTTCATTGCGTCATACACTTACTACGTCTGTTTGGTTATCAGTGCAGTAGCAATTGCCGTGTCTGCGGCAGGTTATTTGGTGCCCTTCTTTCCTTGGATCAAAACCACCCCCTATCACACTTTTATTGCTGTCGTGGGCATCCTTGTTGTCACTATGGTTGCTAATTTTTGGGGTCCAAAGCTCACCGGTCAAATCTCAGCCGTAACGGTCTGGGGGATTATCATCCCAGTGGTAGGTCTGTCTGTCGCAGGTTGGTTTTGGTTTGAGCCTAAGGTGTTTGCAGAAGCGTGGAACCCTCACCAAGATACGACGGTCACCGCGATATCTTCCGGTATAGCGTTAACACTCTGGGCCTTTTTGGGCATTGAATCAGCAGGGGCAAACTCTGGGGCGGTAGAAAACCCCAAAAAGAATGTCCCCTTAGCCTGTATGCTCGCCACCAGCTTTACAGCCATCGTTTACATTGCATCAACGTCGGTTATTCAGGGCATTATTCCCAATGAAGAATTGGCAAAATCTGACGCCCCGTTTGGGCTTGTCTACACCTACATGTTTAATGAAACAGTTGGACAAGTTATTACTGCCCTTGCGGTGATCGCATGTATTGGTTCATTGCTTGGTTGGCAATTTACCAATGCCCAAGTGTCAAAGGCTGCAGCAGATATTCGTCTTTTCCCTAAAATCTTTGGTGAAGTAAGCAAATCAAATGCCCCAATCAAAGGCATGTTGATCATGCTGGGTTTAGAGCTCGTACTCGCCATCATGACGATTTCGCCAAACTTGGTCAGTCAATTCAATATCCTGCTAAATCTGGCCGTGTTTATTAATATGGTGCCTTACATCTTGTCGCTCACTGGGCTTGAAGTCATTCTGCGCAAGCAAAATTTAAGTGCTAAAGAATACAAAACTGGGGCTGCTATCGGGACTTTCGCTGTCATCTACAGCATCTACGGTGTGTATGCCTGTGGTCAATCTGCCGTATTCTATGGCGCAATATTGACGCTGATTGGTTACATTTTCTATGGCTTTATTGCCGCGCGCGACACCAAAGATGGTTCAGTCGCCTAGGAGGTGCATTATGAATGACATGGCAAACCTCACTAAAACCAGTACACGATTGGCATTATTGAGCCTGTCGTTATTTCTGATGGGTGGCGTTTTTTCAGCGCACGCAGCTGAAGAAGTGGATGTGAGCGAAGTGGTTGAAGTGGAATCCGGCCCAATGACGGCAATCGAAGTTATCATTGGAAAACGAATTCCTGATACCGTAATAGAAGGCGAGCGACCGCCGCATGTTTATCGGCCTCGCACCCCGATCTTTCATCACCATCATCCTGAAAATGAGCCGGTTCCACCTAAGATCACCAAGCATTTGCTCGTCGACCATCCGGAACTGAACAACAATCAGGGAAGGATCATCCGTACCCCGCCAGACAGCGGTTCTACGGATTCAAACTCAGGTGATAGCTCGAATAACTAACGTTTTACGCGCTATGGTCACTAGATGACTATCTAATAAAAAACGCCAGCGTCTAACCGCTGGCGTTTTTGTTTCTTGTATGGCTTTTCACTATCGATGTTTCTGCTCGCTAACAGTAACAACTCGCTAGCCTTTCGCGGCTAGGTTTCGTTATCAGTAAACGGGCAATTCAAGGCCTTCAAACAACTTATCGACCTTCTCGCTACTGTTTTGCATCAACACACTTTCCATTAATATCTTGGTTAAGTGCGGCGAGAACGACAACAAGAAATCATACATATAGTTTTGCAGCAAAATATCTTTAGAAAAGCAGATCCATGCGCTCGATGGCTCAAACAAATGATCAAGGTTGATGTATGTCAGCCCGGTATTTTCGATGTCTCGAGCCGCTAACGTAGAAACGATACCAATACCAAAACCGAGCTGGACATATCGTTTGATGACATCGGCATCCATCACCGTCATAAAGTAGTTCGGAGAAATACCAAGACGGCCAAAGGCTTCATCTTGCGTTCTGCGCCCTGTTGAGCCCGGTTCATAACTCAAGATAGGATATTCCGCCAATTGCTTTAATGTTGGCTTGCGTACATGCGCCAGAGGGTGCTCATCCGGCACCACCAGCCCCAACGTCCAAAGGTACGCTGGCAACACAATCAAATCGTTATCCGCACCCACATCGTGGGCAACAATTGAAAAGTCAGAATGCCCTTTACTGATAATCCCTTTGGTTTGCAAAGGCAGAGTCGGATGCAGATGGAAATTGATATTTGGGTACTTTTGCGTGAAGTAAGAAACACTGTTTGGCAGTAAATATCGAGCTATCGTATGCGTGGTGTAAATATTCAGTGTGCCAACACTGGGATCAAGATGCTCATTCGCCAGCGCCTTTATTTTTTGCTCAAGTGCCAGCATGCGCTCAACTTGCTCGAGAATTCGCTCACCTATAGGTGTCACACCACTTAAGTTTTTACCACGTCGCTCAAAAATCCGAACACCCAATTCTTTTTCTAACAACCCGACTTGTTTACTCACACCCGGTTGCGTCGTGAACATCGACTGCGATGCAGCGGACACGTTTAAATTGTTGTCCTTTATCGCTTTTAGATATTTGAGCTGTTGAAGTTTCAATCCCTTACCTCACACAAAGACATTCGCTTTAGATCTTAAATTTATAAGAGCCGCCTATTTTAAACAAGCAGCATCCCCTAAAAATGATCTATTTATGGCAAATATTTCGCTTTTCTTGACTAGATCAGGCATAAAAAAGCCCGTATTTCACGGGCTTCAAATCTGTTAGTAACAAAAAGTGTCGATGGTTTTATTCAAAGTTGTCGAGAATGCAGTCACTCGCTTGCTCAATTAAATCCAGCGCATGTTCAAAACCGCGCTTACCGCCAAAGTAAGGATCAGGAATTTCATTTAATTCGCACTCACCATGACTGAGAAACAGAGATACTTTATGACGATACTCAGGCGGACAAATATCGATTAAATCAGCCAGATTCGCTTTATCGGCGGCAAGGATCAGATCAAAGCGTTCAAAATCTGCGACTTCAACCTGGCGTGATGAAATACCCGAAAAGTCATATCCCCTCGCCTCCCCAGCTTCACGACTGCGAGGATCTGGCTTTGCGCCAGTGTGGTATCCAATAGTCCCAGCCGAATCGACAATCACATCTAAACCACGAGCCGTCGCTTTAGCCCTTAAAACAGCTTCTCCAGTGGGCGAACGACAAATATTGCCCATACAGACGACGAGAATTTCCGGTTTATTATCATTGCTTACAGACATTAGCGACCCATTCCTTCATCACATTGCAAACACTGTAACGAATGAAGGAACGGAGAGCAAAGCAGGTCATGACTTGATATCAGAAATTTTGATCTAAGAATGTGCCAAATGTTGCCCATGAGCGTGAGTCTGCTGCCTCACGATAACGCGGTGACTCAAACACGGTAAATGCATGAGGTGCACCAGAGTAGACTTCTATCAGGTAAGGCACTTTTGCGGTTTCGAGTTGCACAGAAAGATCGGCCACATCCGTCATTGGGATTCCCGTATCTGCACCACCGTGCGCTATAAAAATCGGTGCCGTATTTTCAGGATAACTTTGCTGGGCTGGCGTTTTTAGCCCACCGTGAAATGTCGCATACCCATTAACACCTGCAGCTTTGCCAGAACGAGCGAGTTCTAGTGTTGCTGCCCCACCAAAGCAATAGCCCGCCACCACCACCTCTTCGACACCCATTTCACGTGCTTTGTCTAAGCCCGCTAAAATGAGCGTGCGCATTTTTTCCCTATCTTTGTAGAGCTTTCCTGTTTCGGCTTTCTTAGCGTTGGTATCAACAGGGCGATTACCTTTGCCGTATAGATCAACCGCAAACGCGTTGTAGCCCATTTCGGACAGCATGTTTACGCGCTTTAGCTCGTATTCTGTCAAACCATCCCAATCGTGAATCAGGATCACCGAACCTTTCGGTGTGCCCTGTGCTTTCGCGTAATAGCCCTCCAGATCCATGCCATCAGATTGATAGTCAATACTTTGACCTGCAAACGCATTGAACGATAATCCCAATATCACCAGTGCTAGTCGTTTCATCTCTTGATCCTCCATGCGTGCCTATCTCAATCGTAGTCGTTCAGCTTCTGTACGATGCAGAAAAGCAAACCGTTCAGTTACATGAGACATCATTTGCAACCGACAGCATTTCAACACTTCCAAATACGGTGAGGTTTGTTATGTTGTGATCCAAATTTCGAGGGTACTCATACTGTTTGAGCCAAATAAAAAACCGGCGATTTAAGAAAGGAATGTGAAATGAGCGACGAGCGCTATAAAGCCCGACAACAAAAAGTGAAAGAGAAAGTGGACGAGCGTGTTGCTGCTGCACAAATTGAAAAAGGCTTGTTCCTCGTTATCACAGGTAACGGAAAAGGAAAATCGACCTCAGGTTTTGGCATGATCACTCGCGCAACAGGCCACGGTCAGAAATGTGGCGTGGCGCAATTTATCAAAGGCACATGGGAATGCGGCGAACGTAATCTGCTGCAAAAATGTGGCGTTGAGTTCCATGTAATGGCAACTGGATTTACCTGGGATACACAAGATAAAGAAAACGACACCCGCGTTGCTCAAGAAATTTGGGCTGAGTGCAAACGCATGCTGGCTGACCCAAGCTACGATGTGGTCTTGCTTGACGAAATGACTTACATGGTGACGTATGGCTATATCGACCTTGATGAGGTCGTGACGGCATTGGAAAACCGCCCAAGCGAGCAGTCTGTGGTTATCACAGGCCGAGCAGCGCACCGAACGCTAACTGATATGGCAGATACCGTATCAGAAGTTCGAAACGTGAAACACGCTTTCGATTCAGGCGTTAAAGTGCGCAAAGGCATCGACTGGTAACACAAACAAATCACTAAAAAAACGCCCCGCAAATGCGGGGCGTTTTCATGTGAATCCAAACCTGTTTAGCGGGTTCGTTAGCCACTAACTGTTGATCATGATTTCGTCATATCAACCAATTCATCATGATAACAGTCGAATTCATTGCAAAGCAAAGCATCAATGTGCTGCCCGCCTAACAGTCGCATCCAAAGGGCAGGAATCTGTCTTGGTAGCAATGGGCCGGGGTCTAGCTGCTCTGGCTCAACTAACTGCCAAACCTGTTGAGCACTCTTTTCCGCCATCACAAAACGGAAGGGATGATACATCGCCATGCCCAAACGAAGGTCGGTCACCGTCAGTTTATCCCCCTCTTGTTTGAACTGAACAAAACCACGACTAAAGGCATTGAATTGTGACAGCAGCTCGGGCTCACTCGGAAACGGCCATTCTCCTCGAACCATTGGCATCCAATCAATGGTTGGGTCTTCATCATGTAATGACGCTAATCCTTCCCAATATTTATCATCATCAAGCACCACCACACGCCACAAGACAGTATTAAACGGGGTAGGTGAAATAAACACAGGTTGACCTTCCAGATGCGTGCCCGCCACGTTCTCTTCGACGCGATCTTGGATTTGCCCAAGCGCAACTAACGACCACATCAAATAAAGGCTTGATAGCGCCAAACCTGCCCCACACAGCTTGGCTGCACGGCTTCGCCAGATAAACGCGGCCAACACCGGAACAAGCAGTGGCAAGGTATAAAGGGGATCGATGATGAACATACTGGAAATCGCAACAGGTGCCACATCTAACGGCCAGAATAGTTGCGTACCGTAAGAGGTAAAAGAATCCAAGAGAGGATGGGTAATCAACGCCGCTGAGATGAGCGTCAGCAATTGTACAAAAGGCCATGACGGGACAAAGAATCGCTTCCAAACCAGAGTAAGCAGCAGCGCAAATGGGAAAAGCACAAACAAAGAGTGGCTAAAGCCACGATGTTTGATCATATTGGAAACAGGGTCACCATAGTCCAGCAGCACATCCAGATCAGGAAGTGTGCCCAAAGCTGCCCCTGCTATCAGTACTTTCGGTGTACACCGCTTGCCAGCGACTAAGCCTGCAACTGCAGCGCCTAAAGCTGCTTGAGAGATTGAATCCATTTCCGCTGATATTCCTTGTTGTTTTGGTTTTCGGGAACAGAACCCACGATTCTAGCGATCCCTGACGAGAGTGAAAGTCATTCCGTGCGATGAAACCGTTAATTATTGTTTCCGCCACATATACCCGAGCAACCTCAAGATGCTCAGGTATAAGTTCTGCGTTACGGCTCTCAACATCATCACTATACATTCTGTAGGTTTATATTGGTGTCACCTTAAATCACCCTATGGAGGATTCAATACGATGCCAGGAAAAGTTTCGGATTACATGACGCGAAAGCTGATCACCGTCAGCGCAGAGATGGGCGTGCGTGAAGCATACTTTCTTATGCGAGATAGCGACATTCGCCATTTACCTGTCACTCAAAATAAGCAACTGGTCGGTATTATCAGCGATAGGCAGTTACGTCGTCCAAACTGGGCCGATGAGGCACCCGATATTGAACACCCCTACCTTCTGTCAGACGACCTGACCGTCGGTGATGTGATGATTAAAGACGTCATTACGTGCAGAACGTATGAAACGTTGTCGAAAGCCAATCAAGCATTGTTAGATCACAATGTGGGTGCGCTGCCTGTTTTAGATAAAACCGACGAGCTAGTGGGTATCCTTTCTGCTGTTGACCTGCTTGAAGCACTTCAAGACATGCTCAAAAAAGAAAAAAGTGGCAAGAAACAACGAGCCTAAATGACGAGGACTCAGGCAAGTCACGTCGTGTGTGAGTCGGGATTGAGTAATAAAGGTAAACCAGTGGCGGTTATAGCGTTTTGTTAGCTGCCATTTCCATATATCTGCTGTCAAAACGAAGCTTCACATTATCAGCGTCTCCCATCACCTTCCCATCAGGAAAAGCAATACCAACCGTACTCTTACTTTCCACATCACCAATTAAGCCGTGCTGTTGGCAGAAGCCCAGCATTTTCTCCATCGCAATAGTTAACGATTTACTGCGTGTAATTTTGGCGGCTCTTCTGGGATTATGGAACATTTGTGTGGTCGAAAGTTGCTTGAGAATAGAAACGCGCGATGTTCCCGCACTTTCTGCCATGTTAGCTAAAAGTTTCGGGTCGTCTTTTGTTAGCATAGCCATCACTTCATACCATGCGCCTGTTAGTGCTTTCTTCAATCGTATATCTGATTCAGTTTGTGTCACCATCACATCAAGAATTTCACCTTGCAACTCAGATGAATTAAACAGCACCTTGGTGTTGGGTTGCTTAATAACATCTTGAAGTATTGGATTCCAAGTGACGATATTTCCTTGGGATAAAGCAGAAAATTCGTTATAAATAATGGTATCTGGCGTATCGATAATACGTATGTCCTTTTCAGAGAGGCCTACGTTATCAAGCGCTCTTGCCAATAAATAATGGGACACTGAGTATTTTACAAGAAGTACGTCTTTACCTTTTAGGTCTTGTACGCTTTTCACTTCACTGCTGACAATCCCATCATTACCGTTACTGTAATCGCCGATAATAATGATGCTGGTGTCCACGCCTTGAGCGGCAGGAATGGTTAATGCGTCCATTTGCGTCATGGTACAAGCATCGAACTCGCCAGCGGTAAATCGTTCAATGGAATCAACATAGCCATCCACTCTTTGAAGACTAATATCAATGCCGTACTTGCCTGCCCAGCGATCCAAAATACCGCTAGTATCGGCATAATGCCAAGGCTCCCACCCCACATAATGACTCCAGCAGACATTAAAACTATCACGTGCATTTGCCGTGTTTATCGACAAACAACACAACAAAAAAATGAAGTACTTTTTCATTTATTCGACCCTAAAAATGATAAATTGGTACTCTAAACATCGAGGAAGTTAAAAACTAATGCTTCAAAAAAACAATTTTAAACAAGGAGTTCTCGATAATTTTTGTTATTTCAATGGAGTATAGTTGAAGGTACTAACACCGAAGGATAAATCCACTGTTGATTTCAAAGAAGCGGCTTTCAAGGAGATTGCGTCAACACCCATGTGGACATCAAGTCAAAGAAGCATGAAAAAGCCGCACGAGGCGGCTTTGGATTCGAATCGATTATTATAGAAAGTAATATCAGTTAAACAGACCCTTTAACAGTTTGTCTGCCGCCTGCTTCACTTTGTCGTCTCCTGCTTTATCACCCAACAGTTTTTCCAAACCACGTTGAGCTTCTTTGCGCACTTTGTCTTCTAATACCTTGTTGTTGGTCAGCAATGCTTTAACGTCAAGGTTATAGCTAGGCGCTTGCCAAGTGCCACCAATTTCGACAGGAATGGTGACATCTTTTAGCTCATCGATATCTTTACCACCTTGTCCTTTACTGGTACCGACAACAGAAACAAACACGTCAAAATCCAGATCTTCTTTGACCAAGTTTGTTTGACCTTCACTGCGGATACGCAATGCTGGTGCTTCCATCTTCATATTGCGGGTCGAAGCAATGCCTTTGCCGAGGTTGAACGTGGCGGTTAATCCGCTGAAATCTGTTTTACGAGTTTCTTCAACGTAGTCTGCACGTTTACCTTTTAATGCTGCTTTGGCTTCACGGATCATTTCTGGGATGTTGATGCCGTCAACTGAGCCATCAGCAAAGTCGATAGCAACCGTACCGGCAATGCCCGTGCGAAGACGTTTTTCTGACAAGCCAACACCATTGACGTTAACATCAATACTGCCTCGACCAGATAACATGTCTTCATTGGCGGCATCCATCAGCAATGGTTGAACATTGATGTTCTTAATACCTTTTGTGACGTTATAACGCGCAGGTGACACGGTTGCATCCAATGAACCCTGTGCCGCTATCGTGCCGCCATAAAGCTTGGCATCAAATTGACTCAGCGTCACTTTGCCGCGATTCACTGCAAACGTTGTGATCACATCGCTGACTTTGACGTTGTTGGCCACAAATTGGTCAATCGCAATTTTGCCTGCTACATCCAGTCCTTTCAAGGCTGACAAATCCGGCTCTACATCACTCAATGGGGCTTTCTGTCCGGTTGGAGCTTGCTCAGCTGAACCAGATTCTGAAGGCTTGCTCGGTGTTGAATCTGTAGGTTTAGCCACCGCTTGTTTGTTACCAAGAAATGCATCGACATTAATGATTGGACTATGCAGTTCAAAACGCACGGCAGGAATATCGGCCAAAGCAACCGACGCACTGCCATCGACCACCAGCTCATCAAGGTTGGCAACAAGCTGACTTAACGTCAGTTTTTGTGCCTTGTTATCAAAGACAGCATCACCTTTTAACCCTACTTTCATCTCTGGACGTGGCAGTGTTGAACCTGCCAGCGTCGTGGCAACATCAATACCAGAGGCACGGATAATTTCGATGGCTTTATCAACCGTCACAGTCACCTTGCCTGACGTATCAAACGCCAAGTCACTCGCCTGACCTTTGGCTGAGAATTCAATAGCCGCTGGCATCGCCAAAGCCACTTGATCCGCAGTAAGCGAAACGCTTTCCAGTTTCATGCTCGCATCATCTAACGACGCCGAGAGCGAAAGCTTGCGAAGCTGAGAGTCCATCACCACTTTGTCCAGCATGGCTTCGGTACTGCCCTTGGCCGTGAACGCCATCGCGTTTTGCTTACCCTCAACATTAAATTCTACGGGTACCCAAAGGCCCGTTTCAAGCTTCCCAATATTCAGACTCAGCTTACTGATTTCACTCACTGCATGAGTTTGGTCATCGCGCACAATAGCGCTGGCATCGACCAAATCTACACCACCAATTGCGATCGTCCATGCGGTTGCTGTTCCAGTGTCTTTTATTGGTTCAGAAGCAGAAGAAGAAGCAGGCTCTTGAGCAGCCGTGTCCGTGTCTTTTTGCGCGGGTTGTGCGTCACCCGATAAACCGTCGAGGTTACTTTTGCCATTCGGCAACGTTTGAATGAATACATGCGCGCCATACAGACTGACCACACCAATATCGAGGGTGTCGGACATAAGGGGCATCACGGCGACTGACATATCGGCGCGATCAAGCTTGAGCATATCGGGCTCGGCGAAACCTTGTGGGTTCTTAAATGCCAGCTTTTCAACTGATAAACCCAGACTTGGCCAGAAGCGCCAGCTAATATCACCGTCGATCACCAGTTCGCGACCCGTTGCTTTTTTGACTTCATCAGCAATCAGCGGCTTAAAATCATTGGGGTTAATAACAGCAACAAGCACGCCTATCGCTACTACCACCAACAGCACCAGTCCTAAAAGGATGTAGAGAAGCTTTTTCATGATGACAATCAGTTCCTTGTGAGATGCATTTTAGATAACAGTAAAAGCCTAACGAATTATGAAGCAAAATGCTGCATCACATACTCTCGTTTCCGCTTTTTCGCATTACAAAACGCATAAAATCAATCTTATTGAAGCCATTAAGCCACAGAGCCCAGCTGATCTTAGTGGTTCACTTTTGTCATTTACGATTGGAGAGGCACTGCGGGAGAGCAGGATTTAAAACTCGATGCATTCTATCCGTTGAATACCCAAACGATTCGCTTAAAGTCACATTTTTCCGGCGCGTTGACACAGAGTCGTGTCATTACGTTTATCTCAGTAACAGATAGCAAAAAGCCGGACTTCGCCGGCTTCTTGATTATGATTTTAGCAGTTTCGCAATGTGTGCTTTCAGCACATCAATGGCAATGCGGTTCTTACCGCCGCGTGGGACAATAATGTCCGCATACTGTTTGGAGGGCTCAATGAACTGCATGAACATTGGACGTACTGTCTTCTGATACTGAGCCAGCACAGATTCCATGGTACGGCCTCTTTCTGCCACATCACGCTTAACACGACGCAGCAAACAAATATCTAATGGGGTATCCATAAAGATGCTTGCATGCATCAACTCGCGAAGACGAGGGTCTGTCAGCAACAAAATCCCTTCCAAAATGATCACCTTCTTTGGCGTCAATGTGGTGGTCTCGTTCAGTCGGGTATGCTCACCATAACTATATTGTGGCACTTCTACCGCTTTGCCTTCCATGAGGGTTTGAAGGTGCTTACAAAGCAAATCATGGTCAAGCGCTTGTGGATGGTCGTAGTTTGTTTTAACACGATCTTCCATGCTTAGATGGCTTTGATCGCGATAGTAGCGGTCTTCCGTGATAACACCGATCTGATGATCGCCGACTTTTTCCTTTAATTCCTGATAAATGGTGCTGGCGATCAGACTTTTACCGGATGCAGATGCGCCTGCAATACCGATAATGACACATTGGTTGTTGTCACTCATATATGAATACCCGGAAGTTTGGCGAGAAATAAACCGCCTGATTATAGGGAGTTGGATGCACGGATGCCATCTAAATATGTGATGAACATCTCAATTAAAAGTAATCCGTACAATGTTTCATCAACTCTCAAGTGATTTGCGCATCAATTCACTCTTTATTTACAGCCCTAATCCTTCAAGGTGGTAATCGAGATCTGCTCTGCGATGGGCTCACCGCTCCAGTAAAGATGGCACGCGATTCTTAGTGCAAGTTGACGATATACCTCAGCGTGTTCGCTTTCCGGTTTAGAAACGACTGTCGGGCACCCTGCATCGATGTCTTCGCGAATACTCATGTGTAGTGGCACTTGTGCGAGTATCGACAAGTCGAGGTTCTTCGCCATCTTTTCTGCACCACCCTGACCAAATATTGCTTCATGGTGTCCACATTGGCTGCAGATGTGATAACTCATATTTTCTATTACACCGAGCACCGGAACCGCCACTTTATCAAACATGGTCACACCTTTGATCGCATCAGCTAACGCTAAATCCTGAGGCGTTGTCACCACCACTGCGGCAGTGATTGGGAATTGTTGCGCCATGCTCAATGCAATGTCCCCTGTGCCTGGAGGCATATCTACGACGAGATAATCCAAATCTGGCCATCGCGTTTCATTGACCAATTGGGCAAAGGCTTTAGACGCCATAGGGCCGCGCCAGACCATGGCATTTTCGTCGGGCACGAGATAGCCAATAGAATTGCTAAACAGACCGTGCGATTCAACCGGCTCCATGTTTTTGCCGTCAAGCGTCACGGGCTGCTTGCCTTTTGTCCCCAGCATTATCGGTACGGATGGGCCGTAAATATCTGCATCCAAGATGCCGACTTTTGCACCCTGTGCGCTCAGTGCCAATGCAAGGTTCACTGAAGTCGTCGATTTCCCCACCCCGCCTTTTGCAGAACTGACAACAATCACGTTCTTCACACCCTTTATCGGGGATTTATCACCGGCCTTCAGTGGAACAACGCGCTGTTGAATCGAGATAGGAGGAATCACATGCCCATTGGCTTTTTGCGCCTCTAACCAAGCGTCTAATTCGGCAATCAGTTCTTTGGCAGCAAAGGGGAAAGTCAGCGTCATCTCTCCCTGTTTTGATTCGGTCACAATACCGGTGTGGCTAGCCCAGTCGGGGATCAATGCGGGGTGTTGAAACTGGTTAAGCAAAGCAATGACGTCAGACATATCAATCCCTCTATATATTGTTACGACCCCCACTCAAGGCAGTCGCGTTCTCCGTGTTCGAAGCGTAATTCATTCGTGTTCGTTGTTAGCCTAATGAAATTCAAACCAAATCGCACGGTTTTCGTTGCTTAAACCTACTGTCGATCTGCCGCATTCAAACCGCCTCTATAGAAGCGGCAAACTTAATGTGCGCTAGGCATTCCAACGTGTATCAGGTAATATTTGCGCCATTCTTTCGATTCATTTATCAAAAGCGAACTAACTAAATTATGGCTGCAAACCAACGTAAAATTCTGGTTACCTGTGCCCTGCCTTACGCGAATGGCTCTATCCATTTAGGTCATATGCTTGAGCATATTCAGGCAGACGTATGGGTGCGTTATCAGCGCCTACGTGGCAACATTGTCAACTTCATTTGTGCCGACGATGCACACGGTACTCCGATCATGCTGAAAGCACAGCAATTGGGTATTGAACCGGAAGCCATGATTGCGGCAATGCAGAAAGAGCATGAAACAGACTTCGCAGGCTTTGACATCAGTTTTGACAACTACCATAGCACTCACAGTGACGAAAACCGTGAGCTGGCTTCGTACATCTATACTGAGCTGAAAAACAAAGGCTTCATCAACAGTCGCACCATTTCGCAACTGTTCGACCCTGAAAAAGAAATGTTCCTGCCTGACCGTTTCGTTAAAGGCACTTGCCCGAAATGTGGCGCTGAAGATCAGTACGGTGACAACTGTGATAACTGCGGTGAAACCTACAGCCCAACCGATTTGATCAATCCTAAATCGGCGGTTAGCGGCGCGACTCCAGTCATGAAAGACTCGGTACATTTCTTCTTCGATTTACCGCAATTCGCAGACATGTTGAAAGCATGGACTACTTCTGGTGCGCTACAAGACGAAACCGCCAACAAAATGGCTGAGTGGTTTGAAACGGGCTTACAACAGTGGGATATCTCACGTGATGCCCCTTACTTCGGTTTCGAGATCCCAGGTGAACCTGGTAAATATTTCTACGTTTGGCTAGACGCACCAATTGGTTACATGGGTTCGTTCAAGAACTACTGTGACAAAAATAGCAACGTGGACTTTAACGAATATTGGAAGAAAGACAGCACCACGGAGCTGTATCACTTCATCGGTAAAGACATTGTCTATTTCCACAGCCTTTTCTGGCCAGCGATGCTTGAAGGCTCAGGTTTCCGTAAACCAACCAATGTGTTCGTTCATGGTTACGTCACCGTGAATGGCGCCAAAATGTCTAAATCAAAAGGAACGTTCGTGAAAGCGAGCACCTATTTGAAGCATTTGGATCCAGAGTGTCTGCGCTACTACTACACGGCAAAACTCAATAACCGTATTGATGACCTAGATTTGAATCTGGACGATTTCGTTCAGCGCGTAAACTCAGACATCGTGAACAAAGTGGTTAACCTTGCTTCACGTAACGCGGGCTTCATCGCTAAACGTTTCGACGGTAAGTTATCAGCAGAATGCGCAGAGCCTGAGCTTTACGCTGAGTTTGCTGGTGCGGTAGAACGCATCGGTGACATGTACGAGAAACGTGAGTTTAGCCGTGCAGTCCGTGAAATCATGGCGCTGGCTGACAAAGCGAATCAGTACGTTGATGAAAAAGCGCCATGGGTTGTCGCGAAAGAAGAAGGCAAAGATGCCGAGCTTCAAGCGATCTGCTCTATGGGCATTAACTTGTTCCGTGTGCTGATGGCATACTTGAAACCTGTGATGCCTGAGCTGGCGTTGCGTACTGAAGCGTTCTTGAATGAAACACTGACATGGGAAGGCATCGCACAGCCGCTGACTGACCATACCGTCAGCCCGTTCAAAGCGCTGTTCAGTCGTATCGATCCAAAGCATGTAGAGGCAATGGTTGAAGCATCAAAAGAAGATGCTGCAGCAGAGAAAGCGCTCGCGGAAAAAGCAGAGGCTGCAAAAACAAAAAGTCCGCTAGCAGATGAGCCTATCGCAGCTGAAATCGAGTTTGATGACTTTGCCAAAGTAGACCTTCGCATCGCGAAAATCATCTCGTGTGAATCTGTGCCTAAAGCAGATAAGTTGCTGAAATTCCAACTGGACCTCGGTGGTGAGACACGCCAAGTATTCTCTGGCATCAAATCTGCTTATAACCCTGAAGATTTGGTCGGTAAATACACCGTCGTCGTTGCTAACCTCAAGCCACGCAAAATGAAGTTCGGTATGTCCGAAGGTATGATTCTGGCTGCTGGCCCTGGTGGTAAAGACTTGTGGTTACTTGAACCACATGAAGGTGCACAAGCTGGCATGCGTGTGATGTAATCACACCGTCATTTGTCACGAATACAAAAACAAAGAGGGAGCCCGTTTGGCTCCCTCTTTTTATCTGTCATATCGCTTGATTCGGTAATAAGAACCAAGCCCTCTATACCCGAGTAATTCCAATCAGATTAAGCAAGCGGTCATAAATTTTCACGGGAAAAATCGTCAAGAACAAGGAAGAAATTGCAGTAACTGGTTATTCTACTTATAAAATCTCTGACGGAGCTATTGTCGATTTTGACCAGCAAGAATGGCTGAATACTTCTTTCTATTGGTATAATCTCACAAGGCGATTTGCCTATTTTTTCACACATTTATTGCACTGTATTGGTTCAATGATGCATCAGCGATGTTCAGAAAACAACCGCACCAAAAATAACTCGTTGTTTTTATTGATGCTAATAATTGGCATATCCCCTGCACTATCTGTACAGGCTCTCAATGTGAGGAAAAAGATATGTCTCTATTACGCACAATCACTCCAACTTGGTTAATACAGCTCGGCAAAAGTGTCTCTAGCACAAAAGATACACGTCGCGAACATTACCGTTCTCAGATCAATAGTCTTCGCTCTTTATTGTGGATGCTTCATGAGCACAATACGCGCTATGTTCGCTGCCCTCAGTCGCCGCAAGCATCAAAAGCGAGAGATGAGATCCGCGAATTTTGTGAAGAACTGCAAGCGTCTTGCAATAACCCACAGCGCCCTCTTTTTCGCGTTCTGAGTGCTCGGGTGGAGCAGGCTCTTTCGTCACTGCCCAGCCAATCAAAGGCAGGTTGGTATGCGATACATCACCGCACTTCTGACCACCTTATTTATATCATCGATGAAATTGCTCGTTCATACATTGCAGAGAGCAAACATGATGCAATGTATGAAGAGTATCAGGCATTTTGGCAAACATGGATTGATACGAAAGAGTCTCAACTGCGCTTTGAGCAAGCCACTATGCGCTTGGTCGAAGGTAAAACCGCGGCATGGCAATCTGTCAGCTTACATAGTCGAATTCTGCAAAAGCGCCTGTATCAACTGTCGCTGATATCGAGCGCTGAAGCGTCGCTTGCTTTTGACCGTATCGACAGCCGTTTTGACTCGGTGATTGGTTCTGAAAATGGGGATATTCCAGCGTCTTCTTTGGTCAAAATCTCCCAGGATCTTAGTGTTGTATTGCTCCACCTTTTTGATCGCGAACTGACGATACGCACCGACGATGCCTTGGTAGAAAAGATGCACGAAGCGAAGAACACAATACATCCATTACCAAGCCCTCGCCAAACTGCGTAATTCTCACTATCGTTTGGCGGCGACGACTGAATCAACAGAAACAAAAAAAGGCCAGCAATGCTGGCCTATATATTCTTTAACAAAAGTCCCGCTAAGATGTACGACGGAACTGCATCACTAATCGCTTCTGATCACCCAGCGCATCAAACAAATTTTGCGCTTCCACCACAGATTCTCGCGCAATATTAATGGTTTCCTGCGACAGCTCTGAGACCGACTGAATGTTACCATTCATTTCGTTAGACACAGCAGCCTGTTCTTGCACCGCAGTCGCGATTTGATGGTTTCGGTCATTAATGTCTGTGACTAGCTCTTGTGAACGACGAAGTACATCCCCCGCTTGCTCTGCGCTAGCGACACAATCTTCTGACAAGGTTGTTCCTCGTGCCATCGCATCAACAGCCAGTTGCGTACCGTTTTGGATTTTCGAGATAACATCTTGGATCTCTGATGTCGATTCTTGCGTACGCTGAGCCAGTGCCCGCACTTCATCAGCAACCACCGCAAAGCCCCGACCTTGCTCACCGGCACGTGCCGCTTCGATCGCAGCGTTCAATGCCAACAAGTTGGTCTGTTCTGCAATTCCTTGAATCACGTCCGATACTGCACCGATTCGCTTGCCGTGCTCTTCAAGTTCAGAAATAACACTGGATGCAGAGCTCAGCTGCTTCGCAAGATTTTGAATCGCATCAACAGTTTTACCAACAGTTTCCATACCTGCTAACGTCGCGTCTTGAGCTTCGGTCGCTGCATCAGAGGCACTTTGCGTGTTACCAGACATGTCATTCGCAGTCGCTGACATTTCATTGATCGCCGCGGCTATTTGATCGGTCTCAGCATTTTGCTTGTCAAGATTATCCGCCGTTCTTTGACCATTGCCTTTTGCTGTATTAGCAGCATCAAGAACCTGATCACTACCGTCCATGATTCGACCGACCACAGCATTCAATTCAGCTGCACGCATCTTCAATGCAAGCTCTACTTCTGACACATCATCAATCGCCCCATTGTAGATATATTCCATCAATGGGTTGTCATAGGCTTCTCTCGCCAACTTGGTAACCCTTTCTAATCGGCGAGTCAGCATGTAAATCGCCACCATCGAAAAGACCAATTGCACGGCAACTGACGCGGCGAAACCAGCAAAGAAACCCGCAGCCCCCGCTAAAATAGCCCCGGGAATAAACCACATGGCGGCTCGCTGCCAAAGGCGAGTACGTGGCATTTTCAATGCCGATGGTGTCTTCCCGGCTAGGAGAAGTGGGTAAACTTTTTCTGCGCGATCAACAGCTATCCGATCAGGTACCATACGCACAGACTGGAATTCGACAATCTGGCCGTTTTGTTTGATGGGGGAAGCAAACGCGTTGACCCAATAGTGATCACCATTTTGGGAACGGTTTTTCACCATGCCCATCCACGACTGACCATTTTTTATGAAGTCCCACATGTTCTGGAATGCAGCTGGGGGCATTGATGGATGGCGAACCTTATTATGGGGTTGCCCAATCAACTCTTCTTGAGTATATCCAGCGACTTCGCAGAACTCTTTACTTACATATTTAATGATACCGCGCGTGTCGGTGGTAGAGAGCAGGTTGTAATCAGCAGGAAAGCGTATTTCCTTGTCTGTTACCGGATTGTTGACTCGCATACAACGCTACCTTTTTTGTGAGTGATACATATCTCTAATAAGTAATATTAGTCCAATAATTTGGAATGAAATGATAAGGTTGCGCCTAATTGATGACTTACGTCGTACTTGAAGTGATAGTGTTTATTTTTCAATCATTTAAAAAATGCCATGTCCGGAAAGTTTGTTTACATCAATTCCATAGAACATGTGATTGCATGGAAAAATAAGAAAATAGTGCCCAACCCAAAAGGCATTCTATTGAATAACAAAATGGAGGTATAAAAAAACCGGCAATGATATGCCGGTTTTTTTAAGTGGATTTATTAATCAGCCAATCTGAGTCAAACCACCCATATATGGGCGCAGCACTTCTGGTACTTCAATTCGACCATCTTCTAACTGATAATTCTCTAGAATCGCAACCATGGTGCGACCAACCGCCAAACCTGAACCATTCAACGTATGAAGCAGTTCTGGCTTCTTCTCTGCTTTGCGACGGAAACGCGCTTGCATGCGGCGAGCTTGGAAGTCAGTCATGTTTGAACATGATGAAATCTCGCGATACGTGTTTTGAGCAGGAACCCAGACTTCTAAGTCATATGTTTTCGCAGCACCAAAGCCCATATCACCTGTACACAGGATCACTTTACGGTAAGGCAAGTTCAGAAGCTGAAGAACTTTCTCAGCATGACCGGTCAGTTCTTCCAGTGCTGCCATTGAATCTTCTGGCTTCACGATTTGAACCAACTCAACTTTGTCGAATTGGTGCATGCGGATCAAACCGCGTGTATCACGACCATAAGATCCTGCTTCAGAACGGAAACAAGGTGTATGTGCTGTCATTCGAATTGGCAAATCTGCTTCGTCAACAATCGTATCGCGTACCATGTTAGTCAGCGGCACTTCAGCAGTCGGGATCAGCGACATGCCAACGCCTTCTTCTGTCGCAGGCTGAGTATGGAACAGGTCTTCACCAAACTTAGGTAGCTGACCCGTACCGAACAAGCTATCTGCATTCACCAAATACGGCACATACATTTCTGTGTAGCCGTGCTCAGTAGTATGAAGATCAAGCATGAATTGCGCGATGGCACGGTGCAAACGTGCCATTTGGCCTTTCATGACGATAAAGCGAGATCCTGACAGTTTCACGGCACTTGCGAAATCAAGGCCACCAGACATTTCGCCTAGATCAACGTGATCTTTCACTTCAAAATCGTAAGTTTTAGGTTCGCCCCAAACAGAAATCTCAACGTTTTCAGACTCATCTTTACCAACAGGCACAGCATCATCTGCAACGTTTGGTACCATTTGTACAATCGTATTCAGTTCATTTTGAAGCTCAGACAATTCCGCTTTTGCTTTGTTTAGCTCATCGCCTAGGTTTTCAACTTCCGCCAGCAAAGGCTGGATATCTTCGCCTTTCGCCTTCGCCTGACCAATGGACTTAGAACGCGAATTACGCTCAGCCTGCAGCTCTTCAGTGCGAACTTGTAGCGATTTACGCTTTTCTTCTAAGTCGCGAAGTGTGTCAACGTCAAGCTTAAAGCCACGACGCGCTAGCTTTTCAGCGGTTGCGTCCAACTCGGTACGAAGTAGTTTAGAATCCAGCATGTTAATCCTGTGAATCGTTATCTAACAGTGCCTGAAAAAATTTAACGCTGCCACGCACTACTATGACAGCGCCAATATGAAAGGTGCTTAGCCCGCTATTGGATGATATTACTATCGAAAACAGAGGGTATTAATTGGCTTAAACAATACCCAAAATACCCTCTTTTTCCTAGCGTTTTTGCGGGCTATTTGCATCTAACTGGTCAAGAAATGCCAACTTTTCGGCGATTTTAATTTCAAGCCCACGATTTACGGGTTGGTAGTATCGCGTGCCTTTCATCTCTTGAGGGAAATAGCTCTCACCAGCTGCGTAAGCATTTGGCTCATCATGGGCGTAGCGATACCCTTCGCCATAGCCCAAACCTTTCATCAGTTCCGTCGGTGCATTACGTAAATGGTCAGGCACTTCAAAATCAGGGTGCATTTTCGCATCGCGAAGCGCTTGTTTCCACGCGGTATATACCGCATTACTTTTCGGCGCGCAGGCCAAATAAACCGTCGCTTGTGCAATGGCTCGCTCGCCTTCCGACGGGCCCACGCGCGTGAAACAATCCCACGCACTGATGGCAATTTGCATCGCTCTTGGGTCGGCATTCCCTATGTCTTCCGAGGCTATCGCGAGCAAACGTCTTGCCACGTATAGAGGATCACCACCTGCAGTAATAATTCGCGCATACCAATACAATGCAGCGTCAGGATCAGAGCCTCGAACAGATTTATGAAACGCCGAAATCAAGTCGTACCAAAGATCGCCTTTGTTATCGAACCTTGCAACTTTCTCTCCGGCCACTTCCGCCAGTAGTTCTAACGTAATGAGCTTGTCGCCTTTGGCATCGACCTCCGCCATGTCAGACAACATTTCAAGGTAGTTGAGCGTCATCCGCGCATCACCCGAGGTAAAGTTGGCCAACTGTTCTTTAACATCTGACGGAAAACTCAATTTTTCATTGCCCAAGCCACGGGTTTTGTCCGTCAGGGCTTGTTCAATGACATCAAGAATATCTTCTTTGTCGAGCGACTTGAGTTTGTAAACCCGTGCACGCGAAAGCAGTGCATTATTCAGTTCAAACGAAGGGTTTTCCGTTGTTGCACCAATAAAGGTGACGGTGCCATCTTCTATATGTGGCAGAAATGCATCTTGCTGGCTTTTGTTAAAGCGATGCACCTCATCAACAAACAGTATGGTCCTGCGCCCGACCAGCCTGCTTTCTTTGGCCTTATCAATCGCAATACGTATGTCTTTGACCCCAGAGGTCACAGCCGAAACACGCTCGATTTCCGCATCGGCATAACCCGCAGCGACTTCCGCTAACGTGGTTTTTCCGGTACCTGGCGGTCCCCATAAAATCATAGAATGCAGTTGACCGCTTTCGAGTGCGCGACGCAACGGCTTACCTTCGCTTAAAAGGTGTTTTTGACCAATGTATTCGGAAAGGTTGGTTGGTCGCATACGGGCAGCGAGGGGGCGAAAATCGTCCGCAAATTCCAGACTGAAATTACTCACAAACAGGACTCTCGGTTAGGGGGTGCAAGGTGTTAACTTAGCATGGCTAAGGCAAACACCTCACTCAATAATAAAAATGCGATTGGGTGCAAAAGGCGCTAAGAGGACCAGCGCCTGTCGAGATTATTGACGTTGATCGTCCAGCTCTACCCCTTCAGGAACAGTAAAGCTGAAAAGTGAAGCACTTGGCGACACATTCTTGATATTTTCAAGTTCAAAACGACTGGTTTGGCCATCTTGTTCTACAACAGCAAACTCTGTGATACGCCCATCTGTGCGCACATCGACGATAAACTCACCCAGATTACTGGCTTGCTTTGGCGACAAAACGAAAGTATCTCCGTCTTGCTTCACGTTGTAATTGTTCCAGTCTTTCGGGTCATTACGCGTTAGCAGAACAAACGGTGTTTGCGACGTTGCATCTTCCAACCACATGGCAGTGACTTGCTCAATAAACGGGCTGTAATACCACAAGGTTTTACCGTCTGAAACAAGGATGTTTTCATCCGGTAGCACCGTTTCCCAGTTGAACAAGTTAGGACGTTTCATGGCAAGTTTGCCTTCGCCTTCACTGATCAGCTCTCCTTCAGGGCTCGTCACTTTCTGCTCGAAGCTAGCCGTAAAGTTGTTTAATTTACCTAAGCGAGTGTTCAATTCTTGCTGGGGTGTTGCAAATACTGCTGGCGCTGCCAGCAGTAAGGACATCAACATCTTTCTCATTCTATTTTTCCAATCAATCTCTTGGCGGTGGTGGCGGAGCCAACACCTCTCGATTTGAGTTATGGCCTGGTGCGCTGACAATGCCCTGCACTTCCAGTTGTTCTACGATTCGTGCAGCACGGTTGTAACCAATTTTAAAGCGACGCTGTACGCCAGAGACTGACGCACGGCGAGATTCAGTCACAAATTCAACCACCTGATCGAACAGTTGATCCAACTCTTCACCACCTTCGGCAGCTTCGCCCGGTAACAAGCCTTCTGAGCCTTGGTCACCATTGGTAATGTCGGTAATGTATTGCGGTTTACCCCGTGCTTTCCAGTTACTCACAACACGGTGAACTTCATCATCATTGACGAAAGCACCATGGACACGCGCTGGATGGTTCGAGCCGTTTGGCATAAAGAGCATGTCACCCATACCCAGTAATGATTCAGCGCCACCTTGGTCAAGAATGGTGCGTGAGTCAGTTTTGGTTGATACCGTAAAGGCCACACGTGTTGGAATATTGGCTTTGATAAGACCCGTGATCACATCCACTGACGGGCGCTGCGTAGCCAACACAAGGTGGATACCTGCGGCACGCGCTTTTTGCGCCAGACGAGCAATCAGCTCTTCAACCTTCTTGCCCACGACCATCATCAGATCAGCGAACTCATCGACAATTACAACGATATAAGGCAGTTTTTCCAGTGAAGGCGCCGTCTCGTCCATGCTGTCACCCGGACTCCACAGTGGATCGGGAATAGGATGATTGGCATCAGCAGCTTCTTTCACTTTTTCGTTGAAACCACCGATGTTTCTCACACCGAGCATAGACATGAGTTTGTAGCGGCGTTCCATCTCGGCCACACACCAACGTAACGCGTTGCCCGCGTCTTTCATGTCAGTAACCACTTCGGTTAGCAGATGCGGGATACCTTCATAGACGGACAATTCGAGCATTTTCGGGTCAATCATGATAAAGCGGACATCTTCTGGGCCCGCTTTGTACAACATGCTGACGATCATGACATTCACACCGACCGATTTACCTGAACCTGTGGTACCTGCCACCAGCATGTGAGGCGCTTTGGCAAGGTCAGTCACAATCGCTTCGCCTGCAATATCTTTACCCAATACCACAGAAAGCGGTGATTTCGACGATTGGAAGCGCTCGCTCGCCACCACATCTGACATAAACACAGTTTCACGACTGGTGTTCGGTAACTCTAGACCGATATAGGGTTTGCCTGGGATCACATCGACAACACGCACGGCGCTCGTCGAAAGAGAGCGGGCGATGTCTTTTGATAGTCCCATGATGCGGCTGACTTTGACGCCTGGTGCAAGTTCTAATTCGAAACGTGTGATAACTGGGCCAGGGAATATACCCATCACGGTCACTTTAATCTTGTACTCTTCCAATCGCGTTTCGATAAGACGCGCTTGGTACTGAAGTTCTTCGTCTGTTGCACGTGTCGCGGTGTTACGCGGCGGGTCCAACAAATCAAGGGTTGGCAGAGGTTCTTTAGGTCTGGGTACGTTCGGCTCATCTTTGACCAAGAATGGGTGTAACGCACCAGCGGCATTCTTCTGAGCTTCACGGATAGTCTGCTGGAATGGGTCTTCATCATCAGGGATCACGGACATGGCTTGTGCCCTATCTAGTTCTGATAGACCATCTGTGTTGCCAATAGCAACGTCAGGACGAGACTCGTCGTTAAGTTCGACAACATCGACATTCATCGACGTTCCTTTCACTGTCTCGGCTTCAATAGCACTCTCACCAAGATCAAAAGGCGGTGTTTCAACTATCGATTCAGAAGGCGTAGGTGCATCCATCATCAAGGCATCGATGTCTCCGCTAGGCTGAACAGATGTCTCCACGTCATCATTGCTGATGTCGTCATGACTAACTTCAACGTCAACGTTATTATCAACAACGCTTTCAAAGACCGGAGCTGGTGACGGGGCAATCACAACCTCAGGGCTGGATTCCATCGTCATGCTTGGTTCTTTACGTTCGACAATCACTGGTGCTGGTGAATGGATTACTGGCATGCCACTGCGCGCACTTGAATCAACCGGTTCATTCACACGCTGGACTTTGCTCAGCGCTGCAATGTCTACCAGCTCACGCTGGTCGCCATCTATCGTTGGATCAGCAAACAGTGGATCAGACACGTCGACATTTGTTGTATCTACCGTGGCACCCAATGTTTGAGGTTTATCACCGCGAATACGATTCACAACCCATGTGATAGAACAGAGGGTTTTCTCCCCCAGCGTATCGACGATGGTTAACCATGATATACCTGTAAACAAGGTAAAACCGGCCGCCCACAGAAACATCAAAATCAGTGTGGAACCTAGTAGGTTAAACAACGGCAAAGAGAGTGCCGTCAGTACATCACCCACAACGCCACCGGAAGAAAAATACCAGAAGTCATCGAAATTCAGATCTGCCAACGCGGTACTCGTTAATAGAAGCAGAGCAACACCCAAGATTTTGGTGGCCAAGATGGTGTAGTTCAGTGGCTCCGATTCGCCACGACGACGAAATACAACCCAACCACCAAGAAGAAGCAAGAATGGCATGGGATACGCCAACGTACCCAGTGCAAAGAAAAAAGTGTCTGCAACCCATGCGCCTGTACTGCCTGCTGCGTTTTGCACAGGTCCATCCCAAGCGGTCTGTGACCATGAAGGATCGGAGGAGTCGTAACTAAGAAGGGACACTAACATGAACACAGCAGACAAGAGCGCGAGAATAAGTGCGCTTTCTTTTAAACGTTGTTTCCCGTTTAAACGACGTGAGGTGTCTGTCTGTTTCTGCTCCTGACGCAAGAAGAACTCCATTATCACCTATCTTTCTAAATTTAAGCCCCAAAATGGACGCGATAGCTTTGTAATTATTCATTATTTGCCGAAGACACGAAGGAAGAAATAGCCTTATTTCCTCTTTCAACGCCCTTTACTTGCAAAAGTGTACACCAAACAAAAAAACAAACCGAGCAGCAAGCTACTCGGTTTATCGAATATAACACTAATGTCAGCCCTCTTTGTTTGAGGGATGTGAGCTTTTTAACGCGTTTTGATGACCAAATGGTTAGTTTGCTTCACTTCTTCCATGACGACATACGTACGAGTGTCGTTCACACCTGGCAGACGAAGTAACGTCTCACCCAAAAGTTTACGATACGCCGACATGTCCGATACGCGGGTTTTAAGCAAATAGTCGAAATCGCCCGATACCAAATGACACTCCTGGATATCTTCGAGCTGCTGAACGGCCTTGTTAAACTGTTCGAACACATCCGGTGCACCACGGTTAAGTGTGATTTCTACAAATACCAACAGTGATGCATCGAGGAACTGAGGGTTCAACAACGCAGTGTAACCACTGATATAACCTTGTCTTTCTAGGCGACGAACGCGCTCAAGACAGGGTGTTGGCGACAGTCCTACTCGCTTAGACAGTTCAACGTTTGATACGCGACCATCTTTTTGAAGCTCATTAAGGATATTTCTGTCAATGCGATCCAATTCCTTGGAGGGTTTCTTTTTGGCGTCAACCATTTTTTATTCCACCTTCTTACGTCCTTGCAATGTAAAATGCCATTTTCATTAACATAACTTATATTTTTAGCATCAAATCTGGCTTTCCGCGAACTATACTAGCTCTAAATACAATAATACTACAAAACAACAGCTAATAACTCTATAAAGAAGCGAGGAATCAGGATGATCATTGGTGTACCTAAAGAGATTAAGAACCACGAGTATCGAGTCGGCATGGTTCCTGCCAGCGTACGCGAGCTTGTTTCCCGTGGCCACGCTGTGTACGTCCAGTCACAGGCAGGCATGGGCATTGGCTTTAGCGATGACGATTACATCAATGCTGGTGCTTCTATTCTTCCAAGCGCAGAAGAAGTGTTTGCCACTGCTGAAATGATTGTCAAAGTTAAAGAGCCGCAGGCCGTTGAGCGAGCCTTACTTCGCGAAGGGCAAATTTTGTTTACCTATTTGCACCTTGCACCAGATTTTCCACAGACACAAGACCTTATCAAGAGCAAAGCTGTCTGTATAGCCTATGAAACCGTAACAGATTCTAAAGGTCGACTACCACTTTTGGCGCCGATGTCAGAAGTTGCTGGTCGCATGTCGATTCAGGCAGGTGCACAGGCACTAGAAAAATCTCGTGGGGGCGCAGGAATGCTTCTAGGCGGCGTACCAGGCGTAGAACCCGCGAAAATTGTGGTCTTGGGTGGTGGCGTTGTTGGCTCCAATGCAGCGCGTATGGCGGTGGGTATGCGCGCTGATGTTTCCATCTTAGATCGCAACATTGATACGCTAAGATCATTAGATGAAGAGTTTCAGGGACGCGCGAAAGTACTCTATTCCACAGAAGAAATTCTTGAAAAACACGTTCTCGCCGCAGATTTGGTCATCGGAGCAGTACTAATTCCCGGTGCAGCAGCACCAAAATTGGTGACGGCCGATCACATCGCAAGAATGAAACCGGGCTCTGCCGTTGTCGACGTTGCGATTGACCAAGGTGGTTGTTTCGAGACTTCGCATGCAACAACCCACGCGGATCCGACATATATCGTGGACGATGTCGTTCATTATTGCGTAGCAAACATGCCAGGAGCTGTAGCACGAACTTCTACCTTTGCATTGAATAACGCTACCTTGCCCTACATTGTGAAACTGGCAAATATGGGATATCGAGATGCACTGCTTAGTGATGAAGGTCTGCTGAAAGGTCTAAATGTGATTAACGGCAACGTCACCATCCAAGAAGTTGCAGAAGCCTTTGATCTCGATTACCTCGATCCAAGAGCTGCGCTCGCATAATCTTTAAGTAATAACAGATAACACAATTCCATGAAGGGCACCGCAAGGTGCTCTTTCTTTAGCAACACATTTTCCCTACAATCTCTCTCATTACATAACACTCAATCCATCCGGAGAAATAATGAGCAACGTAAAGCATTCAAGCCTTCTTATCTTAGGTTCAGGTCCTGCAGGTTACACCGCTGCAGTCTATGCTGCGCGCGCTAACCTTACGCCAGTCATGGTGACAGGGATGCAACAGGGCGGTCAGCTAACGACCACCACAGAGGTCGAGAACTGGCCAGGGGATGCTGAAGGGTTAACTGGTCCCGCTCTGATGGAGCGCATGAAAGAGCATGCGGAAAAATTTGATACCGAAATCATTTTCGATCACATCAATGAAACCGATCTGACTCAGCGTCCTTTTCGCCTAAAAGGCGACAGTGCCGAATACACCTGTGATGCACTAATCATTGCAACCGGCGCTTCTGCTCAATACTTGGGTATGGAGTCTGAGGAAAAATTCAAAGGTCGCGGCGTTTCAGCGTGCGCAACGTGTGATGGCTTCTTTTATCGCAATCAAAAAGTCGCGGTCATCGGTGGTGGTAACACGGCCGTTGAAGAAGCACTGTACTTGTCTAATATTGCTTCTGAAGTACACCTTATTCACCGTCGTGACACTTTCCGTGCCGAAAAGATCTTGGTTAGTCGCCTGATGGATAAAGTCGAGAACGGTAACATTACTCTTCACACCGATCGTGTCCTTGACGAAGTCTTGGGTGACGACATGGGCGTGACTGGCGTTCGAATCAAAGAAACCCAATCTGACGTAACACAAGATCTGGAAGTCATGGGCTTGTTCGTGGCCATTGGTCATAAACCAAATACCAGCATCTTTGAAGGCCAACTGGACATGCACAATGGTTACATCAAAGTGCAATCAGGCCTTGAAGGCAACGCGACTCAAACTAGCGTTGACGGTGTTTTTGCGTCGGGTGACGTCATGGATCACATCTATCGCCAAGCCATCACCTCTGCAGGTACAGGTTGCATGGCTGCACTGGATGCAGAACGCTTCCTTGATGCGTTAGAAAGCAATAAGTAATTCGCGTTTCTAGGCTCATTTATGGGCCTATATTTTTGCCAATTTAGCCTTCCTATACTCCGCGGTGACTATTGATGTTGCATCACCTTAGCAATGCCAGCGCGCCATGGAATAATAAAACCAAGAAGTACTATGGATAAAAAGAAACAACGCTCGCTTGTCCAGTGGCTCAAAGGGCAAAGTAAGCTTGGCAAAACCTGGCTCATCGCAGCGATTGGCTTGGCATTTCTGTCTGGTCTTTTTTTGATCGCCCAAGCCGCATTACTTGCCAATATTCTTCACGAACTCATCATAGAGAAAACCGACAAATCCGATATTTGGCTTTCTTTCGTCGGATTGGCGATCATTGTTTGTCTTCGTGCAGTTTGCAGTTGGGGGAAAGAACAAGCCGGCTATCGCGCAGGGGAAGCCGTGCGTCTTCACGTTCGTCACCTTATTCTCGATAAGCTCCAAACACTGGGACCTGCAACTATCCAAGGTAAACCTGCCGGTTCTTGGGCAAGCTTGGTGCTAGAGCAAGTCGAAGATATGCAAGATTTCTTTGCGCGTTATTTACCGCAAATGGCAATCGCAGGTCTCATACCTTTTGTCATCCTGCTCGTCGTCTTCCCACTTAACTGGGCCGCTGGGCTTATCTTCATGCTTACAGCGCCATTAGTGCCGTTTTTCATGGCACTGGTTGGTATGGGGGCTGCTGACGCAAACCGACGCAACTTTAAGGCACTACAACGCCTTTCTGGCCACTTTTATGATCGTCTACGAGGTCTCGCTACCATCAGACTATTTGATCAGGCTGAAGCTGAAAGTAACTATCTCAAGGTCGCCTCTGAAGATTTTCGCAAACGCACAATGGAAGTATTGCGCTTGGCGTTTCTCTCATCAGCAGTACTAGAGTTCTTTACATCACTGTCCATTGCTATCACGGCTGTTTACTTTGGTTTTAGTTACATTGGCGAGCTGAATTTCGGTCACTATGGCTTAGGCATTTCACTGTTTGTTGGTGTTTTCGTTCTGGTTCTCGCCCCTGAGTTTTACCAGCCTTTGCGCGATCTCGGTACGTATTACCACGCGAAAGCGCAAGCTATTGGTGCAGCAGAATCTATTGTTAATTTCCTCGACGCCGAGCCAGAGCATCAAGCATCAGGTACAGCAAAAATCCCCGCAAATATCGTCGCAATCAAAGCAACAGATCTTGAAGTACTCAGTCCTGATGGCGTGATATTGGCCGGCCCGCTTAGCTTTGACATCAAAGCTGGCGAGCGCGTGGCTTTAGTTGGCCAAAGCGGTGCCGGTAAAACCAGCCTTATTAACGCCCTACTTGGCTTTTTGCCTTATCGTGGTAGCCTGAAAATCAACGGTATAGAACTTAATCAGGCTGATTTAGCGCATTGGCGTAAACAAGTCAGCTGGGTCGGTCAAAACCCTCAACTTTTCCATGGCAGTATCAAGGACAATATCTGTCTTCCTGCACCATTGGCGACCGATGATCAGATCCAACGTGCAACGAAAGCCGCCTATGCTGATGAGTTCATTCAACACCTCGACCAAGGCTACTTGCACCACGTGGGCGATCGCGCAAGTGGTTTGTCCGTCGGCCAAGCGCAACGTATTGCGGTGGCACGTGCGCTGCTACAAGATAGTCAGTTCTGGTTATTAGATGAACCGACAGCGAGTCTTGATGCGTCGAGCGAGCGATTAGTGATGGACAGTCTGAACAAAGCCACGAAAGACACCACCACATTGCTCGTGAGCCATCGTATCGATCAGCTTGGTACCACAGATAACATTTTGGTGATGAGCAAAGGTAAGTTGGTACAACAAGGCCCATTTGAAGCGCTTAAACACGAAGGTACATTTGCTGAAATGATCCAAGCGGTTGACAGGAGTGACCTTGATGCGTGATCTCATTCCTTTTCTTAAACTCTACAAAAAGCATTGGTTTGGTTTGCTGTTAGGCATGCTACTTTCGTTTGCGACCCTGGCCTCTGCGATCAGTCTACTCACTCTGTCCGGTTGGTTTATTGCCGCGTCGGCGGTAGCGGGACTTGCGGCGGCGAGCAATTTTAATTACATGTTACCCGCTGCGGGTGTTCGTGGTTTTTCGATTGCACGTACTGCTGGGCGATGGGGCGAACGCGTTGTCAGCCACAACGCCACATTTAAACTGCTCGCAGATCTTCGTATTTTCTTCTTCGACAAACTCACACCGCTGATCCCTGGCAAAGTGGGTAACTTACGTGATGCCGATATTCTCAATCGATTGGTTGCCGATGTGGATGCGATGGACCATGTCTATCTTCGCCTTATCAGCCCATTGTTTGTCGGCGTGCTCGGCATATTTTGTGTTAGCGGCTTCCTATATTGGTTCGATCCAAAACTGGGACTCACGCTCGGTGTGATTCTTCTGTCGCTCATGTTAATACTGCCCGTGGTGTTTTACCGTCTTGGTGGCCCACATGGGGAAGAAATTACACGTGCAAAGTCTGAGCTTCGAATTTCACTCGTTGATTGGCTCCAAGGGCACGCTGAACTGCAAATCTTTGGTGCAGCAGATAGGTTCCGCGAACGCGCGCATGATGCTGAAAAGCGGCTACTTGGCGCGCAACGTCAAATGGCAGGCGTGACGGGTTTAGCGAATGGGATATTGCTCGCCGCAAATGGATTAACCTTGGTGTTGATGCTTTGGATAGCTGCTGATGGTGTAGGCGGGAACTTCCCGAACCCGATGGTGGCGATGGTGGCGTTTACGACGATGGCAAGCTTTGAGTTGATGATGCCCGTTGCCGGTGCATTCCAGTATTTAAGCCAAACAATGACCTCTGCTAAACGATTGAACGAGATCATCGAAGCAACGCCTGAAACTCAATTCGACCCAATGGGTTACAACAATACGGCTAAGGGGAAAATTGAGTTCCAAGACGTAAGCTATTCTTACCATGGCGCAGATAAGCCTGCGGTTGATTCCGTATCGCTTACCATCAAAGTCGGTGAGAAAGTGGCGCTGCTTGGTCGCACCGGGTGTGGTAAGTCAACCCTGCTGCAGCTCCTCACACGCTCTTGGGACCCCTCACAAGGAACGGTTAGCATAGATGGTCAACCTCTAACTGCGTGGCGTGAGTCGGCGCTTAGAGCGTCCATCGCTGTTGTTAGCCAACGTGTCGACATCTTTAATGGTGCATTGCGTAACAACCTCTCTATGGCAAAGCCAACTGCAACAGACGAAGAATTGATCTCTGTGATTGAGCAAGTCGGACTTTCCGATCTTTTGGATGGTCCTGGCTTGGACGTTTGGCTTGGCGACGGCGGTCGACAATTATCAGGGGGAGAACGCCGCCGCTTAGGGATTGCGCGTGCACTATTACGTGATGCACCTATCTTGCTGCTGGACGAGCCAACCGAAGGGCTTGATGTCAAAACCGAGCAGCAGATTCTGTCTTTGCTTCTTGAGCATGCAAAAGGCAAAACAGTTCTGTTTATCACCCATCGCTTAGTTGACCTCAAAGAAATGGACACTGTGTGTTTAATGGATGAAGGCCGAATTATTGAGCAAGGTGACCATCAAAGCTTGAAGGCTGCCGGTGGGCGTTACACTAACCTGCTTCAACGTATTCAGTAATCGGCATGAGTTTGTATAATTAAGGGAGCCTCGGCTCCCTTTTTTGCAACCGGGAACAGGAACCCATACTAGTTATGACCATATATTTACCGCCACTGGATGACAACGACCCAGAGCTATTTCCGCCTGTGAGCAGCGCGTTGGATGATCCTGATGGACTTCTTGCCATTGGTGGTGATCTGTCACCACAGCGCCTTAGGGCGGCTTATGAGCATGGAATCTTTCCATGGTTTGGCAATGAAGAACCTTATCTTTGGTGGTCACCGTCTGAGCGGGCAGTCATCGACCCGACAACGTTCGTCCCTAGCAAAAGCCTGAGGAAGTTTGCTCGTAAGCAAGGCTTTCGTGTTTCGATCAATCATCGATTTGACGACGTTATCGAGCAATGCGCGCTGATCCGTGGAGCCCATCAAGTTTGGATCACGCACGAAATGCGCGAAGCCTACAAAAAACTCCATCGACTTGGTGGTGCACACAGTGTCGAAGTTTGGCAATGTGACACATTGGTGGGCGGCTTATACGGTGTGGGAATAGGAGGACTGTTTTGCGGAGAATCTATGTTCTCCCTACAAACCAACGCATCTAAAACAGCACTTTGGCGTTTCTGCGAACACTTCAAACAACATGGCGGCCGATTGATCGACTGCCAAATGATGACTGAGCACCTCGCCTCTTTAGGCGCACAACCTCTGCCACGTGCTGATTTTATCCAACGACTTAACCAGCTGAAACATCGCATTACTGATGCCACGCTTTTTCAGTCTCAGTGGATTAGTGGTGATCTCAATGGACAATAACACCATGGTGAAACGATCGTTTCGTGTTGGAGTCATGGCGCCGTCGTCGTGTTCCTATCTGCCGGACAGGCAAGAGTCCATCGCGGTTGTGCTAGATCCCGAACTTCACAACATGGATGGCTACAATGCCCTCATTCAGTCCGGCTTTCGCCGCAGTGGCAGCAACATCTATCGTCCTCACTGCGGTGAATGCAGTGCATGCCATTCACTGCGCGTAGACACGTTTGGTTTCACACCGTCCAAAAGCCAGAAACGTCAAATTAACCAGCTCTCTCGCCTTGATGTTCGTCTTCAAGACACGTTAGATGATGAATGGTTCTCATTGTACGAACGCTACATCAACAAGCGTCATCAGCAGGGCTCTATGTATCCTGCAAACAAACATGATTTTCTTTCTTTTGTGCAAAGTGACTGGCAAGACTCAAAATTCCTTCACCTTTTTGACCAAGGGAAATTAATAGCGATTGCCGTCACGGATGTTCTGGAGCAAGGATACAGCGCTATCTACAGCTTTTTTGACCCAGACCACCCTTGGTCACTTGGCTCACTGTGCGTGTTAGCGCAAATAAAAGTGGCCATAGAAAACAAAACGCCTTGGCTTTATTTAGGTTTTCAAATAGATGAATGCGATGCAATGCGTTATAAACAAAAATTCAAACCCCATCAGCGTTTTGTCGCGGGACAATGGCAACAAACTCCCTAGGGTTTAAAGTAAACATCACCCCAACGTCAATCGGCCAGAATGCCCACTTTGGCTTTCACAGAATGAAGTATTTAGCCCAAACCGCAACCGATAGCCGATTTTTACTGGTCAGCCAGAGAGCAAAAGAGTAAAATTTCGGCCTTGAACTTTACAGACTTAACGAATCAAGGCATTATCTGCCAGTCAAAAATTGGCTGATTGATAGCCTAAGAGGATTAAATGGCAAAAGAAGACGTAATTGAATTGCAAGGTACCGTACTGGACACCCTGCCAAACACCATGTTTCGCGTAGAACTAGAGAACGGCCACGTAGTAACTGCTCACATCTCTGGTAAGATGCGCAAAAACTACATCCGTATCCTTACCGGTGACAAAGTTACCGTTGAAATGACGCCTTACGATCTGTCGAAGGGACGCATTATCTTCCGCGCGCGCTAATCATCACGTCTCGCGAACACGAAAAACCCGGCTTTCAGGCCGGGTTTTGTCATATTTATAATCTGTAAATCTACCTAGTTGTATCAGGCAGGTTCCATCTCATCGCTGAAGCTAAATGTCAGTGCATCGCTTTTCACGTCCACTTTCACCGTGCCACCATTGACCAGACACCCAAACAACAACTCGTTGGCCAGATTTTTCTTAACGTGTTCTTGCATCACACGAGCCATTGGACGTGCGCCCATAGACTTGTCATAGCCCTTCTCTGCTAACCAGAATTTCGCTTTGTCTGTGACTTCCAAAGACACGCCGCGAACATCCAGCTGAGCTTGCAGTTCGACCACAAATTTATCAACCACTTGAAGAATGACTTCTTTATCAAGATGATTGAACCAGATGATGTTATCGAGACGGTTACGGAACTCTGGTGAGAACATTTTCTTGATCTCAGCCATAGCATCAAGGCTATGATCTTGCTGAATCAGACCAATCGATTTACGAACCGTTTCGGTTACGCCCGCATTCGTCGTCATCACAAGGATCACATTTCGGAAATCTGCTTTTCGGCCATTGTTGTCCGTCAGCGTACCGTTATCCATCACCTGCAAAAGCAAGTTAAACACATCAGGGTGCGCTTTCTCGATTTCATCAAGCAGCACAACACTGTGAGGGTGTTTGATCACAGCATCGGTCAATAAGCCGCCTTGATCGTAGCCAACATAGCCAGGGGGCGCACCAATCAAACGACTGACAGTATGACGCTCCATGTACTCAGACATATCAAAACGCTGAAGCTCAATGCCCATGGCGCGAGCCAGTTGCACCGTCACTTCGGTTTTACCTACCCCTGTCGGGCCCGCAAACAAAAATGAACCTACTGGTTTGTTTTCTGCACCCAGACCGGCTCTGCTTAGCTTAATAGCTTCACACAGCGCACCAATGGCATCGTCTTGCCCAAACACCAGCATTTTCAATTTATGCTCAAGCGATTGAAGCACTTCGCGATCCGATGAAGAAATAGACTTCTCAGGGATACGCGCCATTCTGGCGATCATGGATTCAATATCACCCACACCTACCGTCTTCTTACGCTTGTTTGCAGGCGCCAAACGGCAGCGAGCTCCCGCTTCATCAATCACATCAATGGCTTTATCCGGCAAATGACGGTCATTAATGTATTTCGCTGATAGCTCAACTGCAGCGCGAATCGCTTTGTTGGTATAACGCACTTCGTGGTGAGCTTCGTATTTCGATTTCAGACCCATCAAAATTTTAGTGGTGTCATCAATCGAAGGCTCAATCACATCAATCTTTTGGAAGCGACGCGCAAGTGCTCGCTCTTTTTCAAAAATACTGCTGTATTCCTGATAAGTGGTCGAACCGATGCAACGAAGTTTGCCGCTAGAAAGCAGTGGCTTAATTAGGTTAGCGGCGTCTACCTGACCACCTGATGCTGCGCCAGCACCAATGATGGTATGAATTTCATCAATAAATAGTACCGCATGCTCTTCTTTTTCAAGCTGCTTCAAAATGCCTTTGAAACGCTTTTCGAAGTCGCCACGGTACTTAGTACCCGCCAACAAAGAGCCTATATCGAGCGAGTAAATGACGCAGTTTTGAATAATCTCCGGCACTTGGCCTTCAACAATCCGCCATGCTAGCCCCTCAGCAATCGCCGTCTTACCGACGCCAGCTTCACCGACGAGTAGCGGGTTGTTTTTACGGCGACGACAAAGTACTTGAATTGTTCGCTCAAGTTCTTTGTCTCGACCAATCAAAGGATCAATGCCACCGACACGGGCAAGTTGGTTTAGATTAGTCGCGAAATTTTCAAGACGCTCTTCACCACCTTCAACAGCCGCTTCTTCTGATGACAAATCAGCACCAGGCAATTCATCATCACTGCTAGAAGATTTTGTCGTGCCATGGGAAATGTAGTTAACAACATCGAGTCGGCTAATATCGTTTTTCTTCAGCAAATAGGCCGCATGGGACTCTTGTTCGCTAAAGATAGCAACCAACACGTTAGCACCACTTACTTCGCTGCGGCCTGAAGATTGAACATGGAAGACAGCACGCTGAAGCACGCGCTGGAAACTCAGGGTTGGCTGAGTCTCGCGATTGTCGTCATCGACAGGGATGAGCGGTGTTGTTTGTTCAATAAATGCTTCTAGCTCTTTACGCAAAGCATCAAGGTCAGCGCGGCACGCAAGCAAAGCTTCGCGAGCAGCCACATTTTCCAGAAGCGCCAATAGCAAATGTTCCACTGTCATAAACTCATGACGTTTTTCACGTGCTCTAGCAAAAGCCCCGTTCAGGCTTGCTTCGAGTTCTTTATTTAGCATAAGGCACCTCCCTCAAAAACCACATTATGGTGTGCCGGAGAAAACCAAGTTCTCCTTCTTAGGCTTTCTCCATTGTGCACAACAATGGGTGTTGATGTTCTTTTGCGTACATCATTACCTGGGCGACTTTCATCTCGGCAACTTCCGCACTGTAAACGCCACAAACAGCCTTTCCTTCGTAATGAACTGCTAACATCACTTGCGTTGCTTTCTCTATGTCCATGGTGAAAAAACGCTGCAAAATCTCTACAACAAACTCCATGGGGGTGTAATCATCATTATTCAACATCACTTTATATAAGGATGGCGGCTTTACTTTCGTTTCTTCCGCTTCTTTTACATCAGAATCCGGAACTATCCATTCGTACTTTTTGCTCATAACTGCTTACAATCTTTAAGGTAGCTCAAGTGTTCTTTACAAAACAAGGTTTTATACGTCAGGTTTGTAGATTGAGATATCAAACACAAGATTTGCTACCACTACTTAAAACGTAATCCACAGATTGTATTCCAGCAACCATAACAATGCCATGTTGCTCGAACCCTCTCACTGAAATTCACCTTGTCTCACCCAATATGAAGCGACACCACTCGCATTGCAAATTTTGCAATTCGTATGTAAGCCACGGCAGCACTACAAAGCGAACTCACCTGGCATGTCAAAAATTCCATACAAAAACACATTACATCTCAATGCCTCAAAAATGATAAAATGTCTCGATAAATATAAAGTTAATTTTCGGAATTAATGTTTCAGCATGAGTTATTCGCCCTAGGAATATATCTGAACTGGTGTATTTAGTCATTAAGCCACTAAAGCACACTTCCAAGTTTAAATTTATATTTTTCATGCCATTAACTATACCCCTCAAGAGCATAGATGTCGTCATGGTAGTGTTTTCAACTGATGGGTTTGTAAATTATACCCCTAGAACAAAGTATTATATGTAAAACGTGGTCGTATTAATGAAACAAATCCTACCAAAATGATACTCATATCATCCTTCCGTCACATCACTGGTTATTTTTATTAAAATGTTGTTATATAGACGTTCAGACGCTTGACTGTCTAAATCTTTCTACTAGAGTGGGAATTGAAGTAAAAACATACAGCATCAATTACGATTGAGTAACATGATTGCAAATGTTGGTTTTACTCATAGTTATGCAATTTGAATGCAAGAGGGATGTTTCGCATGGCAACTGGTACGGTTAAATGGTTTAACAATGCTAAAGGGTTTGGTTTTATCTGCCCTGATGAGGGTGACGGTGATATCTTCGCGCACTACTCAACAATCCAGATGGATGGATATCGCACTTTGAAAGCTGGTCAAACAGTGAACTATGAAGTGCAAGAGGGCCCCAAAGGCTATCACGCAAGTGAAATTGTTCCAGTAGAAAACGAAGCCCTAAAATAAAATAGTGTTGCTACAATCTTTTTGCTGCCCGAAGGTCGACATTTAAAGAGCGAACTCAAGTTCGCTCTTTTTACTTTCAAAGCCCCCTAAAACGACTCTCTCGCCATTGATCTCTCATCACCCACATCTATACCCAAGACTCCCACGCTGCACGCCTAGCGCTTCATATGAGTCTGCATATCCCAGAGTAACCTTCAATCTAGTCTTCAAAGTCAGTCTGCTTACAAGAGATAGTATTACTTTCCTGTTTTGTTGATGATTTTCAACGTATATAAATCATGATGTTTTAGGGCAGCGACACGCTTTCACGCACCTATTTAAAAGCCAACAAATACTGGTTGAACAAACAATCTTTAGTTGGCGAGTACACAGAGACAAAAAAACCCAGCCGAGGCTGGGTTTGTTCAATCAAAACGCTCACTCAATAAATGAATGAATGAATGAATGAATGATGGATTACATTTGATCGACCATGTCTTGTGCGAACTCAGAACACTTACGCAGTGTTGCACCGTCCATCAAACGCTCAAAGTCATAAGTCACAGTCTTGTTGCTGATCGCTTTTTCCATTGAACTGATGATGAGGTCAGCCGCTTCTGTCCAACCCATGTGGCGAAGCATCATTTCAGCAGAAAGGATCAAAGAACCAGGGTTTACTTTGTCCTGGCCTGCATACTTAGGAGCCGTACCGTGCGTTGCTTCGAACAATGCAATGCCGTCACCGATGTTTGCACCAGGTGCAATACCGATACCACCAACTTGAGCAGCCAATGCATCAGAGATGTAATCGCCGTTTAGGTTCATGGTTGCAATGACATCATACTCTGCAGGGCGCAGAAGGATTTGCTGTAGGAACGCATCAGCAATGACATCTTTAATGATAATTTCTTTGCCAGTGTTTGGGTTTTTCAGCGTCATCCATGGACCACCGTCCAACAACTCTGCACCAAACTCTTCTTTTGCTACTTCATAGCCCCAATCTTTGAAGGCACCTTCGGTGAACTTCATGATGTTGCCTTTGTGAACTAGCGTCATTGAATCACGATCGTTGTCAATCGTGTATTGAATCGCCGCGCGAACCAAACGCTTAGTGCCTTGCTCAGAAACAGGCTTGATACCGATACCACATTCTTCGTCAAAACGGATTTTCGTTGCACCCATTTCTTCTTTCAGGAATTTGATAACTTTATCGGCTTCTGCAGTGCCTGCTTTAAACTCAACACCTGCGTAGATGTCTTCTGAGTTCTCACGGTAAATAACCATGTCAGTCAGTTCAGGTTGCTTCACTGGACTTGGTACACCAGAGAAGTAACGAACTGGACGAACACAAATGTACAGATCAAGCTCTTGGCGCAGTGCCACGTTCAAAGAACGAATGCCGCCGCCTACTGGCGTAGTCAGAGGGCCTTTGATTGATACTTTATATTCACGAACAAAATCCAGTGTTTCAGTAGGCAACCACTGGTCTTCACCGTACACCTGCGTTGATTTCTCACCGGTGTAGATTTCCATCCAGGAGATCTTACGGTCACCGCCGTAAGCTTTTTCTACTGCCGCATCAACAACTTTGATCATTGCAGGGCTAACATCAATACCAATACCGTCACCCTCGATGTAAGGGATGATTGGATTGTTAGGAACGACTAATTTGCCGTTTTCAACTGCAATTTTCTCACCTGCTGGTACGACTACTTTGCTTTCCATTTAATTCTCCTAGCGTCCATTTTCTATTTAGCGCTTACCAAACAGAACAATTTGCCGTCGTGCTGCGATTTTCCCAACAGGCTGAGATTGAGCTAACAGTCTGATGTAGCACGTCAGGTAATTGTTCTGTTTGGTATAACATGCGAGCAAAAGAATACTGTAAATCATGCAACACGCCAATCACATTATTCCATGTATAATACCAAGGTCTCATTTGTTACCAGACCTGATTGACAGTACTTCATGACGTTTAAAACTACATCGAAAAGAAGCGTGAATAAGCCCGCTTCAAACCCTGATTTCCGACGCACTTCACGTCGTCGGTCCGATAAACCTGCAAGGCCAAAAGGGCCAACAAAGGTCATCATATTCAATAAACCTTTCAACACCCTGACACAATTCACCGGCGAGCCTAGTGATTCGACGTTGGCAGACTATATTTCTGTCAAAGATGTGTATGCAGCCGGCCGCTTGGACAAAGACAGCGAAGGGCTACTTGTGCTTACTAATGACGGCATTTTGCAAGCACGTCTTACTCAGCCAAAATCCAAGTCACCCAAAGTCTACTGGGTACAAGTTGAAGGCATTCCTTCAGATGAAGCAATAACACAGCTTCGTGAAGGCGTGGAACTGAATGACGGTTGGACGTTGCCAGCAGGCGTTGAAGTGATGGAAGAGCCTGAATTGTGGCCTCGAAACCCGCCCATTCGTCACCGCCCTTCCGTGCCAACCACTTGGCTTGCTATCACGTTAGAAGAAGGACGAAACCGTCAGGTTCGTCGAATGACCGCAGCCATTGGACACCCGACGTTACGTTTGGTGCGTTATCAAATGGCAGGATGGACCGTTGAAGGTCTGCAACCTGGTGAATGGCGAGAAGTTTCACCGCCTTCGCGCGAGTGAAACTGTGACTAACATCCCATCTGTAACCGCGTAAAGGATTCTGGTAAACTCTGCCACCGATTTAATTGGAGCTAGAAATTTCGTCATGTCAGATAACAGCAGCAAAAAAGTTATTGTCGGTATGTCCGGCGGCGTCGACTCCTCAGTGTCCGCCTATTTACTGAAGCAACAAGGCTATCAGGTAGAAGGCCTTTTCATGAAAAACTGGGAAGAAGACGATAACGACGAGTACTGCTCGGCAGCGGAAGATCTGGCCGATGCACAAGCCGTTTGTGACAAGCTTGGTATTGAGATGCACACCATCAACTTTGCAGCTGAATACTGGGATAACGTCTTCGAGCACTTCCTGACTGAATACAAAGCCGGGCGCACGCCAAACCCAGACATTCTTTGTAACAAAGAAATCAAGTTCAAAGCCTTCTTGGAATTTGCCGACGAAGTGCTAGAAGCTGATTACATTGCAATGGGTCACTATGTCCGCCGCACCTTCCCTACACAGGAAGGTGAAACGGCACAGATGCTTCGCGGCGTCGATAACAACAAAGACCAGAGCTACTTCTTGTATACGCTGAGCCACGAGCAAGTTGCACGCAGCCTGTTTCCTGTTGGCGAGCTAGAGAAACCGGAAGTACGCCGTATTGCAGAAGAGCAAGATCTGATCACCGCGAAGAAGAAAGATTCAACCGGTATCTGCTTTATCGGTGAGCGCAAATTCACTGACTTTTTGGCGAAATATTTACCCGCACAACCGGGTGTTATCGAAACCACTGAAGGTCAAGCAATAGGCGAGCACCAAGGCTTGATGTACCACACATTGGGTCAACGTAAAGGCTTGCATATTGGCGGGCAAAAAGGCGGTGGTGGTCTAGAAGCGGCTTGGTATGTCGTTGATAAAGATGTCGAGCGTAACGTGCTTATTGTTGCACAAGGTCATGATCACCCACGTCTATTTTCAGATGGGTTGATTGCTGGTCAACTGCATTGGGTCGATCGTCATACGATGACCGAACCATTGAAGTGCACCGTAAAAACGCGATACCGCCAACAAGACATATCATGTACCATCGAGCCCATTGATGGAGACCAAATCAAAGTCATCTTTGATGAGCCGCAAGCGGCGGTAACTCCAGGTCAATCAGCGGTATTTTATTCCGGTGATGTTTGCCTAGGCGGTGGCATCATTGAGCAGCGAATTTAAGGAGCAATCGTCAGTGGCTAATACTTTATTTGATCGAACCATCGCGTTCGCAAGTATCTGTCAATCCGTCAAACTGGTGCAGGAAATATCACGTACAGGCAGCTGCGACCCAGATGCACTCAGCGCCAGCTTGAAGAGTATTATTGTCACTAACCCTGCTTCCACACTGGAGGTTTTCGGCAATGAAGAAAACCTCACAGTGGGTTTAAACACGCTCATTAGCGAACTAGATAACAGCCCTGGTGGCAGCGAACTTACGCGTTATCTCATTAACCTGCTCGCACTGGAACGTAAGCTTTCAGGCCGTCGTGATAGCCTCGCGCAATTGTCTGATCGCCTGGAAAACGTCCAGCGTCAGGTGCAACATTTTGACCTGCTTGATGATCAAATGATCAGCAACCTTGCCAGTGTATATTTGGATACGATTAGTCCGTTAGGTCCTCGAATTCAGGTCACTGGTAACCCAGCTCAATTGCAGCAAACGGGCGTGCAACATAAAGTCCGTGCCTTACTGCTATCTGGGATCCGCAGCGCCGTATTATGGCGTCAGGTCGGCGGCAAGCGCCGTCATCTTATCTTTGGCCGCAAACAAATGATTGAGCAGGCCAAAATCATCTTAGCCCGAAATTCGTAATAATAATTCAGGAGAGAGACCATGGAACTGTCAGCGCTGACAGCTGTTTCACCGGTGGATGGCCGTTACGGAGCGAAAACGATTGCGTTGCGTTCAATCTTCAGTGAGTTTGGCTTATTGAAGTACCGCACAATCGTCGAAGTTCGTTGGTTACAAAAACTGGCAGCAACAGATGCTATCAAGGAAGTACCGGCATTCAGCCCAGAAGCAAACGCCATTCTGGACAAAATCGCAGCCGAATTTAGCGAAGCCGACGCGATGCGCATTAAAGACATTGAGCGCACGACCAACCACGACGTTAAGGCGGTTGAGTATTTCCTGAAAGAAAAAGTGGCTGACAATGCCGAATTGCATGCAGTGAATGAGTTTATTCACTTCGCCTGTACTTCAGAAGATATCAACAACACGTCTCATGCTCTGATGCTTCAAGAAGCGCGCGAGCAAGTGCTGTTGCCAGAAATTCGCAACGTTATTGATGCAATTAAATCACTGGCGGCTGAATATCGCGATGTCCCTCTTCTGTCTCGCACCCACGGCCAACCCGCCTCTCCTTCTACCATGGGTAAAGAGATGGCTAACGTTGCATACCGTATGGAGCGTCAGTACAAGCAAATCGAAAACGTTGAAATTCTGGCGAAAATCAATGGTGCTGTAGGCAACTACAACGCTCACCTCTCTGCTTACCCAGAAATCGACTGGCACGCATTCAGCGAAGAATTCATTACTGAATCACTGGGCGTGACGTGGAACCCGTATACCACGCAAATCGAACCGCATGACTACATTGCTGAGTTATTCGATGCGATTGCACGATTCAACACCATCCTTCTTGATTTCGATCGTGACGTTTGGGGCTACATCGCACTGGGTCACTTCAAACAAAAAACGATTGCAGGCGAAATTGGTTCTTCAACCATGCCGCATAAAGTTAACCCAATCGACTTTGAAAACTCAGAAGGTAACCTAGGTCTTGCTAACGCTATCTTTAGCCACCTAGCACAAAAATTGCCGGTATCTCGCTGGCAGCGTGACCTAACCGATTCTACGGTTTTGCGTAACCTCGGTGTGGGTTGTGGCTATGCGATCATTGCATACACGTCGACGCTAAAAGGCATCAGCAAATTAGAAATAAACCAAGCTGCGCTTGAAGCTGAGTTAGACAAAAACTGGGAAGTATTGGCAGAACCTGTACAAACTGTTATGCGTCGTTATGGCATTGAAAAGCCATACGAAAAGCTAAAAGAGCTAACGCGTGGTAAGCGTGTTGACGGCGAAGGCATGCGCGTCTTCATCGATGGTCTGGCTCTTCCTGAAGAAGAAAAAGTACGTCTGAAGAAAATGACCCCAGCTAACTACATTGGTGAAGCGATCAAGCTGACTGATCAGCTGTAAGCAAACACCCTGAGAAAGAAGCCCGCTGACTAGGCGGGCTTTTTATTTCTTGCAATCCTGCCCCTCTATGGCTCATGGGTATATAATCGCCCCCTCACTTAAAGAAACCGTGCATCTCCTATGTATCAGCTAAATTTTGACTTAAACGAATTCCTTACCACCTACTGGCACAAACAGCCGGTTGTGATCAAAAAAGGCTTTGTCGACTTTGAAGATCCGATTAGCCCAGATGAACTTGCAGGTCTGGCAATGGAAGAGGAAATCGATTCTCGCTTTGTGACGAATCTGGATGGCAATTGGAAGGCGCAGCACGGTCCATTCGAAAGCTTTGACGAATTTCCCGACACACATTCTCAGTTAATCGTTCAAGCGGCTAACCATTGGCACCCAGGGCTTCGCGAATTGGCTCAACCTTTCCGTGTTCTGCCAAATTGGTTGTTTGACGATGTGATGATTTGCCTTTCAATGCCTAATGGCGGCGTAGGCCCTCATATTGACCAATACGATGTATTCATCATTCAAGGCATGGGTAAGCGTCGCTGGCGTGTGGGTGAAAAAGGCGAATACAAAGACGCCAACCATGACTCAGGTCTGCGCCAAATCGAAGGCTTTGACCCTATCATCGATGACGTTTTAGAACCGGGAGATATTCTTTATATCCCACCTGGTTTCCCGCACGAAGGGAATACCATCGACGTATCGATGAGCTACTCAATTGGCTACCGTTCACCGAAGAAGCAAGAACTGCTAAGTACTCTTGCGGATTATGTGTTGACCAATGAGCTGGGTGACGTTCACTTCTATGACCCTAACCTACAAACTCGTGATGAGCACGGCATGATCCCAACGTCTGAATCCGAGGCGCTCAATGACATGCTAATGAAACTAGTCAACGATCCGAAAATCAAAGCTCGCTGGTTAGGTGAGCAATTGAGTCAGTCTCGTCACGAACTGGACATCATGGCAGCAGAGCCACCATGGCAGGCAGATGAATTATTCCAATTCGTCGAAGATAACATGGTGCTGGAAAAAGTGTCTGGTATGAAAGCGCTGTATCACGAGAATGATTTATCCGTCATTTACGTCAACGGCGAAGCGATTGAATTACCCGAAGGCTGCGAGGCTGCAGCGAGACTCCTTTGCGATCAGGAAGCGTTTACTGGTGAAGACTTGGGTGAGATGGCTAGCAATCCTGCGCTGCTCGCGCTTCTGCTTGATCTGTGTAACCAAGGTTACTGGTACCCTCAAGCCTAATCGCAACAAAAAACCAGATTAAAAATGAAAGCCTTCCGATTGGAAGGCTTTTTTGTGGATTCGTTCTGGTTGGTTAAGTTCTACGGTTATAGATGAACTTGCAAACAAGCCGCTGAGTGGTAATCCGTGCCTTCTAGCATTGGCTTTTTCTGCGCACACGCTTCTGTTGCCTGAGGGCAACGCGTACGGAATACACAACCTGATGGTGGATTCATTGGCGAGGGTAATTCACCTTCCAACAACTGGATCTTCTTGTTACGTTCTTTGATCGGATCAGGAACCGGCACTGCTGACATCAACGCACGCGTATATGGGTGCTGTGGGTTATCAAACAGTGCTTTCCCTTCGGCCAATTCAACCGCATTCCCTAGATACATCACCAATACCCGATCAGAGATGTGTTTTACCACGGACAAGTCATGCGCAATGAAGATGAGGCTTAGGCCCATCTCTTGTTGCAGTTCTTTTAGTAGATTCACTACCTGCGCTTGAATAGACACGTCCAGTGCCGATACAGGCTCATCACAAATCACCAGCTTTGGCTTTAAGATAAGCGCACGCGCAATACCAATACGCTGACACTGACCACCGGAAAATTCATGCGGATAACGGTTAATCACATTAGGCAATAAACCAACACGCGTCATCATGGTTTGCACCTGCTGCTTCACTTCATCCTTAGATAGCTCGGGATAGAAAGTTTTCAGCGGTTCAGCAATGATATCGCCAATGGTCATACGCGGATTAAGCGATGCCAGCGGATCCTGAAAAATCATCTGGATTTCTTTGCGTTTCTCTCGCAAATCATTGACGCCCAGTTTTGTGAGATCTTGACCCAACCACACAACTTGGCCTTCTGTTGCTTCCACCAAACCAATCACAGCGCGAGCAAAGGTCGATTTTCCGCATCCTGATTCACCAACGACACCAAGGGTTTCCCCTTCGTACAGTTTGATGTTCACACCATCAACCGCTTTGAGTACCGAAGGTTTTGCCCACGGTAGCAGTGATTTCGATGCGATATTGAAATAGACTTTTAGATCTTCAATATCCAGCAGTAAGTTCTTGTTCATTGCACCCATTACCACGTCCCCTGATCAGAAAAACACGCACGAAGACGACCGTCAGAAAATGGCGTCAGAATCGGTGACTCGCTCTTACAGCGGACAGAAACACGATGGCAACGATCTTGATATGGACAGCCCGGTGGTAGCTTCAACAAGTTCGGTGGATTACCCGGAATGGTTGGTAACACATCGCCTTCCACATCCAAGCGAGGAATGGCTCTTAGCAAGCCCTCAGTGTAGGGGTGGCTAGGTTTGTAAAAGATATCATCCACATTGCCGTATTCCATCGTACGGCCTGCGTACATTACCAGCACTTTGTCACACGAACCTGCAACCACACCCAGATCGTGCGTGATCATGATAATGGCGGTGTTGAATTCTGATTTCAGTTCGTTCAGCAGATCCATGATCTGCGCCTGAACCGTCACGTCCAATGCCGTTGTTGGCTCATCAGCAATCAAGAGCTTTGGACGACACAACAGCGCCATTGCAATCATCACACGTTGGCGCATACCGCCTGAAAACTCGTGCGGGTACATGGTAATGCGCTTGCGTGCTTCAGGGATTTTCACCGCTTCCAGCATGCGAACAGATTCTTCAAATGCTTCTGTTTTACCCATGCCCTTATGGTGCATCAATACTTCCATCAGCTGATCGCTGACTTTCATATACGGATTAAGCGACGTCATGGGATCTTGGAAAATCATCGCAATCTGCTCAGCACGAATCTTGTTCAGTGCTTTTTCTGGCAGATTAAGAATTTCATTTCCTTCAAATTTTGCGCTGCCTTTAATAACACCGTTTTTCGCAAGCAGACCCATGATCGCAAACACAGTCTGACTTTTACCAGACCCAGATTCACCCACAATGCCCAGCGTTTCGCCACGCTCGAGTGAAAAGTTCAGGTCGTTAACTGCGGTAACAGAACCATCTTGGGTTTTGAATTCTACACGTAGATCTTTAACATCTAATAGGCTCATACTTCCTCCTTATCGATCCTTAGGATCTAGCGCGTCACGCAGACCATCACCCACATAGTTGAAACACAACAATGTGGTTACCATGAACAGGGTTGGGAATGCCAACTGCCAAATAGCCAGTTCCATGGTTTGAGAACCTTCTTGCAGCAATGCTCCCCAACTTGTCATTGGCTCTTGTACACCCAAGCCCAAGAAGCTGAGGAAGGATTCAATCAAAATCATACTTGGGATAAGCAGCGTTGAATAAACGGCAACGATACCTAGCACGTTCGGAATGATATGACGGAGGATAATGTTTCGTGTACTGACACCACTCACGTGGGCAGCTTCGATGAACTCCTTGTTTCGTAAACTCAACGTTTGACCGCGCACAATACGTGCCATATCGAGCCAAGCAATCGCGCCGATAGCGACGAAGATCAGCACGATATTTCGTCCGAAGAAGGTCACCAATACAATCACTAAGAACATGAATGGAATTGCGTTCAATATTTCCAGAATACGCATCATGACACGGTCTGTACGACCACCAATGTAACCAGATGCAGCCCCGTAAACTGTGCCAATCAGTACTGCAACAAAGGCGCCCATTAGGCCAACCATCAGCGAGATTTGGCCACCAACCAAGGTACGAACATAAATGTCTCGGCCTAGTGCGTCAGTACCAAAAATGTGTCCTTCTGCACCCAATGAAGGAGCCGCATGCATGGCATACCAATCCGTATCATCAAACGCATAAGTCGCGAACAATGGACCGACTATCACCCACAAGGTGATACAGAGCAAAATGGCTAGACTCGTCATTGCGGCTTTATTACGCATAAAACGAATGCGCGCGTCTTGCCACAAGCTGCGACCTTCTACTTCAAGTTGTGCCGAAAAATTCTCGAGAGCTTCGTTATTTTCTTCTTTTTTTAATAGCATATTTCAAACCTCAATAACGAATCTTTGGATCAAGCCACGCCAGCAAAATATCCACAACGGCGTTAAAAATAATGAACAGCGTACCAATCAAGATGGTGACACCCATGACCAATGAGTAATCACGGTTGAAAGCGGCGTTAACGAAAAGCTTACCAATCCCAGGAAGGCCGAATATTGTTTCGATAACCACTGAGCCGGTAATAATGCCGACAAACGCTGGGCCCATGTAGGACACTACCGGCAGCATTGCAGGACGAAGCGCATGCTTCACTACGATGTAGCTCATGCTCAACCCTTTCGCTTTCGCGGTACGGATGAAATTGCTGTTCAACGTTTCAATCATGCTGCCACGCGTAATACGGGCAAATGTCGCGATATAAAGGAAAGACATGGCAAGGATTGGCAGGACCATAAATTCAATTGCGCCGCCATTCCAACCGCCCGCAGGCAGCCATCCCAAGCCGATGGAGAAGACATAAATCAGTACCGGCGCCAAAACAAAGGAAGGCAGCACCACCCCGAACATGGACGTAGACATAATGAGATAGTCGACCCAACTGTTTTGCCGCAACGCAGCAATGGTGCCGATAGTGACACCTACAATCACCGTCAGAATAAAGGCGTAGAAACCCACTTTTGCCGAAACAGGCAAGGCCGTAGCAACCAGCTCATTCACTGTATAGTCTTTGTATTTGAATGACGGTCCGAAATCGCCTTGCAGAATATTACCTAGATACGTTGTGTACTGTTCGAATACGGGCTTATCAAGACCATATTTCGCATTGATGTTTTCCATTACCTGAGGAGGCAGTGTTTTTTCAGAAGAGAATGGATTTCCCGGTGCGAAACGCATCAAGAAAAAGGAGATGGTGATCAATACCAACAATGTTGGTATTGCTTCCAGTGTTCGAGTAAAAATCAATCTAAACATAAAGCATCTCACATATGCTCAAAAAAACATGCGCTCGCAGCCAAGCCACGGGCGCATGGAGTGACCCTGTTATTATTCTGCGATAATGAACATATCTTTGGTGTAGATATTGTCTTGAGGGTTTTTATCTGGGTAGCCGCCTACGGATGTCGCAACCAGACGTGGTTGGACATACTGATAGATAGGAGCAATTGGCATGTCTTTGGCAAGTTGCGCTTCAGCAATTGCGTAGTAGCTATTACGCTCAGCTTCCGTTTTTGCAACGGTCACTGCATCGTTCATCGCTTTATCAAAGATTGCACTCGAGTACTTCTGGTCGTTAGAACCATTCTCTGTCATCGCAATCGCCAAGAACGTAGACGCTTCGTTGTAGTCTGCACACCAGCCTGCACGACGAACATCAAAGTCGCCTTGCTTACTGCTATCCAGATAGGTCTTCCACTCTTGGTTTTCCAAGGTCACATTGACGAAGTCACCCAGTGATTTTTTCCACATTGACTGAATCGCAACTGCAATTTTCTTGTGGTTTTCATTGGTGTTATAAAGCAGCGTAAAATCAAGCGGATTGCCTTTACCGAAGCCTGCTTCTGTGAGCAATACCTTCGCTTCTGCAATGCGCTCTTTTTGATTCATCGTTGCATATTCAGGTGTCTCAGGGTTAAAGCCAGTAATGCCGCTGTGAGTGAGTGCATACGCTGGTTTTTGACCTTGACCCAAGATAGCCTTGGCGATGATATCGCGGTCGATGGTGTAAGACAGTGCACTGCGAACCCGGTTGTCATCAAACGGTGCGCGCTGCGTGTTGAAACCATAGTAGTAAGTACAAAGGTTTGGTGAAACAACAACGTTATCAGGATATTGTTTCTCAAGACGACGGAATTGCTCATTAGGCACTTCATACGTGATGTCGATTTCACCAGATAAGAAACGGTTCATTTCGGCATTCTGGTTTTCGATAGGCAAGAAACTCACCTTGTCGATCACTGTGTCTTCGTTATCCCAATAGCTTCCATTTCGCTCTAGAACGATCTTCTCGTTCACCACCCAGTCACTCAGTTTATATGCACCGTTGCCGATAAAATTATCAGGCTTAGTCCATGAGTCACCATGCTTCTCAACTGAAGCCTTGTGAACCGGATACATAGTAGTGTGCGCTAACATTTTCACGAAGTACGGCAATGCCACTTCGGTTTCTAGTACGAGGGTGTGATCGTCGACAGCTTTAACCGCTAACTCATCTACTGACTTCTTACCAGCAATGACATCTTTTGCGTTTTTAAGCTTGGTGTATTCAATATACCAAGCATATGGCGACGCTGTTGCAGGATCGGCTGCACGCTTGAAGCTGTACTCAAAATCCTGAGCCGTTACCGGGTCACCGTTCGACCACTTGGCATCTTTGCGAATTTTAAACGTGAAAGTTTGATTATCTTCTGTTGTCCAAGACTCTGCGGCACCTGGAATGGTATTACCCAATGCGTCTTGAATAACCAGACCTTCCATCAGATCACGCAGAACATGAGCCTCTGGCACACCTTCGACTTTGTGCGGGTCAAGCGAAGCAACTTCAGTGCCGTTACCACGAACCAACTCTTGAACCGGTGCGAGTTTTACATCCGCGGGGACTTCTGCTGCCACAGAAGTGAAAGACGTTGCCGATACGGCCATTCCTGCGCCCAACAACAGGGCCTGAGTGATTTTGTTCTTATACATGCAGATACTCCAATTTATCCTGTGCTTGCATCCATGACACTCTCCGGCACTCTTAAATCGAGAAGAAAACTAAGTCGTATTTCATCTAAAAACTTGAGTGGACGACGGAGAATTGCTTGGAACATTACCAAGCATCAAAGTAATTTGCCACAAAATCGACAGAAAAAGTCACATGTATCTAACAAATAGTAGAAAACTAGCATGTTCAACCAACCCTATGAGATAAGTTGAACGGATACTTCAACGCAGACTCAATAAAAAGTGAAAAATTGTATAAAAAACCCTAAAAGGGCAATTTTTAAGCATTTAAATTGGAAGTTATGGGTAACTTTCATCATATAAATCGATTAAAAACGTTAGATTAGAGATATATGACTGCGTAATAACTCACTGAAAGTGCATAGGTAGCCACAATTTGAAAGGGGTCATTTAATGCATGCCTTTGTTCTCAGGCACTGTACGGGCAGTTAATGCGACAATTTACATTTACTTAAGCTTTTCATTGCGCTCTTTTATGTAATTAAATCATCCATCAACGATTAATACGCGAACACAAAAAAGCCAGCGATATCAAAGCTGGCTTTTAATTCACACTATTATTCAGCATCGGTTAAAAAGAACCACCATGCCTGATAATCAACAAACTCTCGCTCTAAAGCATCTGAGGTTGCTTGGGTGTAAAACGTTCGCGTTATTTTTGCTCGTTTTCAAGTTTAAGGGGAGCCTCAGCACTACCTTTAGGCGTTTTCCCTTCCACGAGCGAATCATTTTTGGACTGCTGCGCGTCGTCCGGCATGATGTCGTGCATCATTTGCTTCATTTTTTTATTGCTAATACGTCTATGTCCCATTGGAATCCTCCTGATTGATATTACCGCTCAGGCACAGATACAGCTTGTGCATATACGAAATGATCGTATCTGACGTTTCATTGAGCTTTGTGATTTCACTTAAAAGTGTAGCAAAGCTTTAGAGGCCACCCGACGCAGTTTTGACACAATGAGACACCAACCACCCCTAGTCCCTTTTTCTCACCAAGAAACAATCTATTGGCGTGTTTTAATAACAATATGGAATAAAAAAAATGCTGGTTAGAATTTATTCATTCTGACTGTAAATGTGACAGAGATTCAATTGTGAAAGTCATAAATATTGCGCACTATGTCTCTGTACCGATGTAATGATTCGTTGTTTTTCGGCGCTGAGGTGCAAACAGCTACGCAACAAACCAATTTATGTCCAACAAACAATTAAAGAGACGATCATCAATGAGACCCGCTGGCTCACAATCTAGACCTCTGTGCTCTCGCGTCCGACATGGCTTTATTCCGGCTGGAAAACAAAAACCAGCAAACGAAGAAAAAGCACAAGAACGCCGTTAAACCACAGTTTATTGCATAAATAAATGGCCTTTCATTTGAGAGGCCATTTTTTTATCTATAACCATTTCAATTTCCATTGAAATATTTATCACTTAGTTTCCAAAGAAGAATAAGTGCAACTTTTTGTGACATGCTATCTAAAAAATAACCGTAATGTAACGTAAGTGTTACTGCATTACCTCTTCTACCTCTAAAACATTCCCTCTCAATTTTGCCTAATTTACCTTTAAGAACAAATATCTGAATAGGGTTAACGAAGATTGACTCACATTCATGCGCTGAATAGTTAATTCTCGCAATAAATTTTCGAGGTATATTAAGATGAACAAATCGGCTTTTCTAAAGGGGCTCCTTGCCGCCTCTGTCGCGGGGGCGCTATCTACACCCGCCTTCGCTGCGCCCGGTGCGCCCGTCATTTCATGGATGGAAACGAATTTCTCCATTATTGAAGTGAATGACGCTGCCACCGCATACAAAGACTTGGTCACAGTGAAACCGTATGCAGAAGTCCCAGTGACTTGGGATCGCTGGTCTGGTGAACCCGCCGATTCTTGGCGTGTTCTTCTCAACGGCGACGTTGTGTATCAAGCTAACGTGACACCGTCTGCTAGCCAAAAAGAATCGGCCATCCTGGAGGTCGCTAAAGGCGGTAAGTACAGCATGGTTGTTGAACTGTGTAGTGGTGAAGGCGCGACACAGACGTGCACGCCTAGCGCACCAAAAGACATCGTTGTGGCTGATACAGATGGAAGTCATTTAGACCCACTTCCTATGAACGTTGACCCTAACAACGGTAATTACACGACACCAACGGATACAGTCGTCGGTGCATACTTTGTAGAATGGGGTGTTTATGGCCGTAAGTTTGCCGTTGACAAAATCCCAGCACAAAACTTGACTCACATTATCTATGGTTTTGTGCCTATTTGTGGCAACAACCCATCTCTTGATGACGGACCTCTTGCTGCTTTGAAGCGTGCTTGTGTTGGAACCCCGGACTACGAAGTTGTTATCCACGACCCTTGGGCCGCAGTTCAAATGCCACATCCACAGTCTGGTCAGAGCCACTCTTCTTCTTATAAAGGCACCTATGGTCAAATCATGGCGCTTAAACAACGCTATCCTGACCTGAAAATACTTCCTTCTATCGGGGGCTGGACACTTTCTGACCCTTTTTATGATTTCGGTGTAAAAGCCAACCGTGATGTGTTCGTTACCTCAGTGAAGAGTTTCCTACAAACGTGGAAATTCTACGATGGTGTCGACATTGATTGGGAGTACCCAGGAGGTCAAGGTGCGAATCCGGATCTCGGCGACTCTGTAAATGACGGCAATACTTATGCTTTGCTCATGCAAGAGTTACGTACCATGCTGGACGAACTGTCGGCAGAAACAAGTCGTACCTATGAACTCACGTCAGCGGTTGGTGTTGGTTACGACAAAATCGAAGACGTAAACTACGCAGATGCTGTGCCACACATGGACTACATCTTCGCAATGACGTACGACTACTATGGTGGTTGGAACAACGTTGTTGGGCATCAAACAGCACTCAATTGCGGTAGCCATCTTTCGGCGGATGAATGCGCAGGTAAAGGCCTTGATGACGAAGGAAAACCACGTAAAGGCCCAGCTTATTCAACTGTAAATGGTATTAATCTTTTATTGGATAAAGGCGTTCCAGCAGAGAAACTCGTTGTTGGTGCAGCCATGTATGCACGTGGTTGGACGGGTGTAACAGAGGCGAGCATGAGTGATCCTACTAATCCGATGACGGGTGTGGGTAACGGAAAAGTCGCGGGTTCTTGGGAAGCAGGGATCCTTGATTACAAGGACGTTGTCACTCAGTTCGAAAACAAGGCTGGTGTGGTTCTTGGCTATGATGAACAAGCTGAAGCACCTTGGGCTTGGGACCCATCAAACGGTGATTTAATCACTTATGACAACAAACGCTCAGTGATGGCGAAAGGGGCATATGTTCGTCAAAACAACTTTGCAGGGCTATTTGCTTGGGAAATCGATGCAGACAACGGTGATATCTTGAACGCAATGCAAGAATCCCTCGCAAGTGATGTCACACAACCACCACGTAACAAAGATCCCGTCGCTAACGCTGGCGTAGATGTTACGGTTAACATTGCTGGCTTAGTCGCATTAGATGGCTCGGCATCTTCTGACGTAGATGGCCAAGTCGTTGCGTATAGCTGGAAACAAACCAGCGGTCCAGCAGTGACCCTTGCGAGTGCAGATACTTCTTCTGCTTCTGCTGACATTCCTGCCGTTACAGTCGATACCCAGTTTGTATTCATACTAACTGTGACAGATGACAAAGGCGCTACTGCGGTTGATGCTGTTTCTATCACGGCAAAAGCACAAGGTGGAACTGTTCCAACGAACCAAGCCCCTGTTGCCGCATTGACAGTGCAAGCAACAGCCAATGCGGGTGATATTGTATTGGTTAACGCAAGTGGTTCAAGCGATCCGGACAGCGATACGCTCACATACACGTGGAACATTCCAGCGGGTGTTCAAGCTACGCCAAACGGTGCTAGCCTGACATTCACAGCAGACAGTTACACTGTCGATACAACGCTGACGTTCTCAGTGACAGTGTCTGATGGGAAACTGACTGACAGTGTGAGCGCGTCGGTTGTCGTAGCAAAAGACGCACCGGTTGTGAATTGTCCAAATGGGTGGAAGGAAGGCGTAGTTTACAACTCGGGTGATGTTGTCACTCAAAATGGCAAAGAGTACTCAGCCAAGTGGTGGACAACCAACGAAGAACCTGGAACCACAGGACAATGGGGTGTATGGAAAGAACTTGGCGCAGCAGTCTGCGAATAGTCCTTCTATTTAACCTACTGAGCTAACGGTTCAAACGTAAAAGGGATGCTTACGCATCCCTTTTTTTTATCGTGTTGCTCTGGTTTACCACCGTTGAGGCTTTACCAACGATTAGCTGCCGTATCATCACTTTCACGCGCTTCCACCCACCGCTCGTCATCATTTAGACGCTCTTTCTTCCAAAAAGGTGCGCGAGTTTTTAGGTAATCCATAATGAACTCACAGGCTTCAAATGCCGCATTGCGGTGAGCACTGGTTACGCCAACAAACACTATCTGATCACCAATGTTCAACGCACCAACACGGTGGATAACACGAATATGAGTCAAGGGCCAACGTTGCTTCGCTTGAAGCACAATCTCGTTCAGCGACTTTTCTGTCATTCCCGGATAATGCTCAAGCGTCAATCCAGTCACATTGTCACCGAGGTTCATGTCACGTACTTTGCCAATAAAAGTCACGATAGCGCCATCACTGTCGCTATCATTTAGACGCTGGTATTCCTCGGCGAGGGAAAAATCTTCGTGCTGAACAGATATCACGCTTAGCCCCCTGTAACCGGTGGGAAAAAAGCCACCTCATCACCATCTTTTACCGGCGATGACAGTTCAGAAATGGTTTGATTAATTGCCACCAGCAACTTTCCAGACTCTAACGCTAATGACCACTTGTCTCCTTTCGCCGCAAGGTGTTGGCGAATATCTTCAGCAGAAGTGAATTTCGCATCAAGAGCCAAAGATCCGGTTCCCACCAGCTCTTTAACCTGAGCAAAGAAAAGCACTTGGATCATTGTTCCACCTTAAAATGTCCTGATTTTCCGCCGGTTTTCTCAAGCAAACGTACTTGCCCAATCACCATGTCCTTTTGCACCGCTTTACACATATCGTAAATGGTTAGCGCAGCCACAGACGCCGCAGTTAACGCCTCCATTTCTACGCCTGTCTTTCCGGTGAGTTTACAAAGCGATTCAATACGTACCTGTGATGTTTCCGGTAACGCTTGAAGTGATACCTCCACTTTAGAAAGCATCAGAGGGTGACACAACGGGATCAGATCCCATGTGCGTTTCGCGGCTTGAATGCCTGCAATGCGAGCCGTCGCAAATACATCACCTTTGTGGTGCTTTCCGGAAACAATCAATTCGAGGGTCCCTGGTGCCATATCGACATAAGCTTCAGCTCGTGCTTCACGTACGGTCTCAGTTTTACCAGACACATCCACCATGTTTGCTTCGCCCGACGCATTTATATGAGTAAACCCAGTCATGGATTATTGACCTAAATGCGGCATGAAGTTACATGGGCGATGACTCGCATCAAGCTGTTGCTTAATGATACCCGTCCAACCTGTGCGACATGCGCCGGTTGAACCCGGCATCGCAAAGATCACCGTATGATTAGCAAAACCCGCAATGGCGCGAGACTGAATCGTCGATGTACCGATTTCTTCATAAGAAATAGCACGGAACAACTCACCAAACCCTTCGACTTCTTTATCAAAGAGCGGTTTCAATGCTTCTGGCGTGCTGTCGCGAGATGTAAAGCCTGTACCGCCAGTGATCATCACAGCTTGAACGTTCTCATCAGCAATCCATTGTGAAACGACTGCACGGATCTTGTAGACATCATCAATCACGATTTGCTTGTCAGCCAATGTGTGTCCTGCATCTTTCAATGCATCCACCAGGAATTGGCCCGATGTGTCGTTTTCCTCGGTACGAGTATCTGAAACAGTCAGAACCGCAATCTTAGCCGGTGTAAATTCAGTAACAGCGTGACCCATAAAATTTGAACCTCAACGAAATAATTCTAAGACAGCGTTAGCCGCCGATGGATGCCAGGTGTGGGGTCATACCCGTGTGTCCCTGGTCAAGAAAATGGCTTTGTTTCTTATTGGCGAGTTGGCCTTGGATACGCGCAATCAATTCAGGTTCCTGTGTGTTGTCTTGCAACAAATCACGCAATTCCACGCCGTAATCTCCAAAAAGGCACATATGAAGTTTGCCTACCGCAGATACACGCAGACGATTGCATGAATGACAGAAATCTTTTTTGTAAGGCATGATAAGGCCTATCTCACCCACATAATCTGGGTGGCAATAGACTTCAGCGGGACCATCGCTTTGTTCACGCACTTTCATTATCCAGCCATTCGCTATCAGATGGTTGCGAATGGAAATGCCAGATTGATGATGACGTTCGAACAGAGAGTTCATATCTCCAGTTTGCATCAATTCGATAAATCGCAGCTGAATTGGCTTGTCTTTTATCCAGCGTAAGAAAGCTGGCAATTCTCCGCTATTTAAGTCTTTGAGCAAAACCGCGTTGACTTTTACTTGTTCAAAGCCCGCGTCAAAGGCAGCATCGAGCCCTTTCATCACTTGATGAAATTTATTCTCACCGGTGATTTGATGAAACATGCGAGGATCTAAGCTATCAATACTGACATTGATGTTAGTCAGCCCTGCATCACGCCATTCCTGAGCATTTTTCGCCAAACGGTAGCCGTTCGTCGTCATCGCCACCTTTTTGATGCCGTCTTGCTCAGCAATCATAGAAATAATGTCAGTAAAGTCCTTGCGCAGAGACGGCTCGCCCCCGGTTATACGGACTTTAGACGTTCCACAATCAGCAAACGCCGCAACCACTCGACGCAACTCATCAAGGGAAAGAAAGCTTGAATTCTTCTGGGAGGGTCGATAACCATCCGGCAAACAGTAGGTGCACCGAAAGTTACAGACATCAGTAATAGACAATCGCAAATAGTAAAATTTGCGATCGAAAGAATCTTGAAATTGAACAGCCACAAAACACCTTTCCAAATACGGGAGACGGACACATTTCTATGGCCGCCCTGGTGACATAATGTCACGGCCTAATCCCCTTATTCAGGAGAACTTAGCGAACTAGGCTTCGGAGTTATTTACGTGTGAGGCGCTTTTTCACGCGACCTCAAGCATTACTCGTTAATTTAGCAAACTATGTCATTCAGTAACAAGGAATGACATCCACTTTTGCTTTGAGGCGATAACTTGGTAACTAAATGCTTACCGTCTCAAAACACAAACAGACCCAACACACAACCATAAAGCACAATCTGTTCTCAATCTATACAATGACAATTTTCATGGCTCTTCAAGAGAGATAGCCACTTTATCGCTCATTGTCGTGAAAGTGAGCATACACTCTATAGAGTATGGCATCAGAAAGTCGTTAGCATTTTGATTTCCAAAATTCGCAATTTTGAAATGCAATTTGCAATTTCTTTCATACGCGTTGCCTAAAAACAGTGTTTGTCGTGTGGGCATTGAAATTGCAGTATGGATTGAAAGACACGGGTATCTAAGCAGTTCCGATATTAAAAATAATGAGCAGCGCAGAGGCATAACGCCCAAACAAAAAAGCGCGCAGAATATGACCGGGAGCTCACGATGGCAATTACACTACCAATCCTGTTTAACAACCGTCATATCTTACCTTCTGGCCGCCTTCCACTTCGTGTGGTGCCAGGGGAGCAATTGAATACTGTAAAATATGCCATGCAAAACGGATTGGATATTGGCGTGTGCATGGATGAAACCAGCCCTATCGGGGCAGGTATCGGCACAAGAGTCACGATTGAAGATTTTAATATGGCTAACGAAGACGGCGCACTAACCATTACTGTCTGTGGTCATGAAAGCTTTGTGATCGACAGTATCAAGGAAAACGATGTCGGAATTTTAGAAGCTCAATGTCAAACATTGCCAAAGTGGCCAGAGCGAGCAGTCAGCAACGATGCAGCGCCATTGGCCGAGCGTTTGCAAATTATGTTTGAACGCTACCCAGAATTGAGTTCTTTGCACAAAGCACCTAATTTCGAAAACCTAAGCTGGTTGTGCCAACGTTGGCTAGAACTTTTGCCTATACCTGCCAGTGAAAAACAGGTGTTAATGGCTGCTAATTCATGTAGCGACACCGCTGAATACTTGCTCAGCCTAATGAAAGATCCTCACTAAGACTCAACATCCATTTCTCAAAAGAAAAAGACCAGACGCATCTGGTCTTTTTTTCACGTTACGTGATCAAAAAATCAAAATAATCAATGAAACACAGAAGAATGTGACCCTTTTACGATCCATGCCTTATTATTGCTGTAGACAATAAAAATAAATTACAAACGATGACGAATAAAAATAGAAAACCAATAATCGTAGCTATCGGTGGTGGGCATGGTCTAGGGCGCATGTTATCTGCGCTCGGAGAGTACGGTGAAGATGTCACAGGTATCGTCACAACCACGGACAATGGTGGCTCGACGGGCAGAATACGAGCTTGTCAGGGTGGTATTGCTTGGGGAGACACACGAAACTGTATTAATCAGCTGATCACTGAGCCTTCTATTGGCTCGATGATTTTCGAATATCGATTCAAAGGAAACGGTGAGTTAGACGGTCATAATCTGGGAAACCTGATGCTGACGGCATTGGATAATTTGTCCATACGACCACTTGAAGCGATAAATCTCATTCGTGACATGTTGAAAGTATCCACCAACATTGTCCCCATGTCTGAGCATCCCGCCGATCTCGCCGCGCAAACGAGATCAGGGCAAATGATCTCTGGTGAAACGGATGTCGACGACCTTTCTGAGCCACCCGCCAGATTGATGCTAGAGCCTGTCGTGCCGGCAACCAAAGAAGCGGTTCTAGCCATCCATGACGCCGATCTTGTCATACTTGGTCCTGGCAGCTTTTTAACCAGTGTGATGCCGCCGCTTTTACTCCCTGAAATCAGTAGAGCGCTTAAGCAAACAGAAGCAAAAGTGGTGTTTGTACGTAATCTTGGAAAAGAAGCGAACGGCTGGGTCAATGTCTCTACAGACAATGTTGACATGGTGTGAACGTTCAATGGGTGGGCGAGCCATAGACCTGGTACTTGGCCCAGATATTGATGACGACGTCGAAGAAAACTATCAACAGGTGGTGGAGGACATGGCGTCCGCCAACCACCAGTGGAGACATGATAGAGACAAGCTGTCCCTAGCTATCAAAAAGATTTTGTTGGCCGGCTAACGCTTTATATTGTGAAGCGGTGCCATCGAGCATCGAGGTTAAGCGCGGAAGCTGCGCATGAACCCATGACTCTTGACCTAACTTGACACGTGATTCGCATTCACGTGCAAGTTCTGCGAGTTCATCTGCGCCAAAGCTCGCTGCACTGCTTTTGATTGCATGACTAATTTCGCGCACCTGCAACACACTAGGCGTTTCGGACAACTCATCTGAATAACGACTCAGTTCATCGCTAAACACCACAAGAAGAGAAGATACCGTCTCTTCACCCACTTCAACTGCCAGCCGTCGCAGCGTTTCATGGTTCACCGTGGACGCCATAAACATTTTCCTTTTATTGTGATTCTTGCCAACTCTGCAGCTTACGATAAATGGTAGATGGGCTAACTTCGAGTAAACCAGCGGCTTGAGGGATGTTGCCATCGCAGGCATCAATCGCAATTTGAATTGCTCTTTTCTCAACCAACCACAAGGGTTCGATATCAGCTTTACTTATTACTCCTTGCTTCAACATCACTGTTGCAGCGGAGAATCCACTATCACGCACTTGATCGATTTTTGCATGAGTACTGCTTATTGCAGGACTAGATGCAAGTTTGACACCAGAAACGAGAGAAAGCGGTGGCGGAAGCATTTGTTCAGTCACTTCACGTCCGTTGTGCAACACAACAATGTTGCGAATGACATTCTGTAGCTGTCGGACATTGCCAGGCCATTCATAGCTAAGCAGACGCTGAATTACGCCTTCGCTAAACGAACGAAAATCCTTACCTTCTTCCATTGCAAACATAAGCAATAGTGACTGTGCAATGTCTACAACGTCGTCACCACGCTCACGCAACGGCGGTAGCCCGAGTGGAATAACATGTAAGCGGTAATAGAGATCCTCTCTGAAATTACCTTTGTTCACCTCTACCCAAGGATCGCGATTCGTTGCACAGATAAACCGGACATCAACTTGTTTAACTTTGGAAGAACCCACTTTTTGGAAGGTGCCAGTCTGAATAAAACGCAGCAATTTGGATTGAAGATCTAAATCCATCTCACAAATTTCATCAAGAAATAAGGTGCCGCCATCTGCCATTTCCGCCGCACCTTCACGCTCTGAAGCCGCACCAGTAAAGGCCCCTTTCATATGACCAAACAGTTCACTCTCGATCAAATCTTTGGGGATCGCTGCACAGTTAATCGCAACGAATGGCTTTTTCGCACGTGAGCTAGCAGCATGGACAGCCTCGGCACAAACCTCTTTGCCTGTTCCACTTTCACCGGTTATAAAAACAGTCGCTTTACTCGGTGCCGCAGAGTCGATAACACGATATACCGCTTGCATCGGTACACTGTGACCGATGAACCCATAATATGAGCCTTCCGGTGTCTGCCCGCTCATTTTACTCTTTGGTTTCAGAGCGTTATTGACAGTCACTCGTAGTAAGTCAGCTTCACATGGCTTGATAAGGAAATCACTCGCGCCATAACGCAAAGCTTCAACCGCAGCATCAATTGAGCCATGCGCTGTCATAATAACAACAGGGATCTCAGGTTGATGTTTTCTGATCTCTGAAAGCACATCAAAACCAGAGATATCCGGCAAACGCAGATCAAGTAATATCAGTGAAAATGTGTGGCCTGAAGAAAAACAATCAAGCGCTTGTTGACCCGTACTCGCTATCTCAACATCAACATCTAACGGGTTGAGATAGGATTTATACAGTGCAGCTACTGATGCGGTATCTTCCACCATCAGTATTTGTTTTTTGGCGCCAGAATCTAGCATTGAACCCTCGCCATTAATTCCCAAAAACTATCTTTGTATTAAAAAGCCTGTACCAAGTATAACGCTGAATTTCAATAATAAGGCTAAAACGTATGCGTTTTGCATTGCAAAATGCAAAAGAAATTGCGATTACCTAACGCTGAATCAAGAAATCATTCGCTATCATGCAACAACAAAAATTGGCATGGTAAATGCATTTAATAATATGACCCTTCTGGGTCACCTAGCCAACTGACGTTGTTTGTGAGCACTTCGTTCACTGAAACAAGACAGCCAACCGACATTTTCCGGTTGGCTTTTTTTTTAGCTATTTTGGATAAACAGCGTTCGTAGTGTTGATATTTCGTCACGCAGGCCCGCTGCTGTTTCAAACTCTAGGTTTTGAGCTGCCTCATACATTTGCGCTTCTAGCTTCTGAATACGCGCCTCAATTTGCTGTGGTGATTTGCTCATGTAAGCCGCATCTTCCTCTGCAACCGCTTTCAGTGAAGACGATACCCTTGGTTTGCGCTTTCCACCCATCTCCATGATGTCGGAAACTTTCTTGTTGAGCTTTTGCGGCACAATGTCATGTTCTACATTGTAGGCTTGCTGTTTTTCGCGACGTCGTTCAGTTTCATCGATAGCACGACGCATAGAACCTGTGATCTTATCGCCATAGAGTATCGCTTTACCATTTAAATTACGTGCTGCACGACCAATCGTTTGAATAAGCGACCGCTCAGAACGCAAAAAGCCCTCTTTATCTGCATCCAATATGGCCACCAGCGACACTTCTGGTATATCTAAGCCTTCACGTAACAAGTTAATACCGACTAATACATCGAACTTGCCAAGTCTAAGATCGCGAATAATCTCGATACGCTCCACGGTATCAATATCCGAGTGCAAATAACGCACACGCACCCCATGTTCTTCAAGGTATTCCGTTAAATCTTCCGCCATGCGTTTGGTCAGTGTTGTCACTAACACACGTTCTTGTATGGCTTCTCTTATCCGAATTTCTGAGAGAAGGTCATCAACTTGTGTCGCGACAGGGCGAACCTCGATTTCAGGATCCAGCAAGCCTGTAGGCCGCACTACTTGTTCAGCGATTTCTCCCGCTGACTTATCAATTTCATACGCGCTTGGTGTCGCTGAAACATACACGGTCTGTGGTGCGATAGACTCAAACTCGTCAAATTTCATCGGACGGTTATCAAGGGCAGATGGCAATCGAAAACCGTATTCAACAAGGTTCTCTTTACGCGAGCGGTCACCTTTATACATGGCACCGATCTGCGGCACGGTGACGTGAGACTCATCGATAATTAGCAAACCGTCAGCCGGCAAGTAATCAAACAAAGTCGGAGGCGGCTCGCCATTATTGCGACCACTGAGATAACGCGAGTAGTTTTCGATGCCAGAGCAATAACCGAGTTCTTGCATCATTTCGAGATCAAACAAAGTGCGCTGCGAAATTCGCTGCTCTTCAATCAGCTTATTGTTCTCAAGCAGTACTTTTTTGCGATCAACCAATTCCACTTTGATGTGTTCAATGGCTTCAATAATACGCTCACGAGGGGTGACGTAATGCGTCTTAGGATAAATCGTACAACGCGGCAAATCGCGTTCAGAAATTGCACCTGTCAATGGATCGAACACGCTGATGCATTCCACTTCACCATCAAACAATTCAACGCGAATTGCGTCGCGATCAGATTCCGCAGGGTAAACATCAATCACTTCCCCGCGTACACGGAACGTACCGCGGGTAAACGCCTGGTCGTTTCGGCTATATTGGATTTCTGCAAGACGTCGCAGCATGGCGCGCTGATCAATCATGTCGCCGCGACGTAGATGAAGCATCATTTTGAGGTAAGAGTTAGGGTCACCAAGACCATAAATCGCTGACACTGACGCCACGATCACCACATCTCGCCTTTCCAACAACGCTTTGGTGGCAGACAGGCGCATTTGTTCAACGTGTTCGTTAATCGACGCATCTTTTTCGATAAAAGTATCCGTCGACGGAACGTAAGCCTCAGGCTGATAGTAGTCGTAATAAGAAACGAAATACTCAACGGCATTCTCAGGGAAGAACTCTCTCATTTCCCCATAGAGTTGAGCCGCCAGCGTTTTGTTGGGCGCCAATATCATGGTAGGCCGCCCCGTTTGGGCGATCACATTGGCCATGGTGTAAGTTTTTCCTGATCCCGTCACACCAAGCAGAGTTTGGTGCGCAATCCCCGAGTCCAAACCTTCAAGTAACTGACTGATGGCAGCAGGCTGATCGCCCGCAGGTTTGAATGGCGAATGTAAGTTAAAGGCTTTACCCATGATTCGTCCGTGGCTAATAACTCGAACCGTTCATTTTCCGCTCTGGCTGAACTAAGTCAACTGACAAAGCGCTGACAAACCCAATTCCCTCATTTTCTTTTACCCGTAGCAAGACATTGAGTCAGTTGACATCCTTGAGTAAGCCGCTGATCATCACTGTCATAAGTAATGGAAACAATGCGTAATGGTTTCCACTCAAGCATTGAGGAATAAAATGAATAAGGTAGCAGTAGTGACAGGGGGTTCAGCCGGTATTGGTCTTGCCGTGGTTGAGGGATTCATCGAAGAAGGTTACACCGCCTATAGCTTGGATCTTCAACAAGGCGCATCAGGAAACTGGGTGGCATGTGATGTTACCGACCCTGACGCCGTGAACCGAGCCGTTGAGACAGTGTTGGCAAAAGAAGCCACCATTGATGCTCTGGTATGCAATGCAGGCATTCATTTTAGTTCAAACATAGAAGCTACCAGCGAAGCGGACTTAGATCGTGTCTTCTCTATCAATGTAAAAGGCGCATACCATGCCATTCGCGCCTGCTTGCCAATCATGAAAGCGACCAACAAAGGCAGCATTGTGTTGCTGGGCTCTGATCAGTGCACTATCGCAAAGAAAAATTCCTTTGCTTATAACCTCAGCAAACACGCTATCGCTTCTATGGCAAAAACCACCGCGCTGGATTACGCCAAATATAACATTCGTGCTAATGCTGTCTGCGCAGGCACAACGGAAACGCCGCTTTATCACAAGGCCATCGACAGCTATTGTGCCCGCTCTGGCGCTAATAAAGACGAAGTACATAGAGAAGAAGGAAACCTTCAGCCGCTTGGTCGTATCGCCCAACCTGAAGAAATCGCAAACCTTGTGGTGTTTCTTGCCGGCGACAAAGCCAGTTTCATTACAGGCAGTTTGCATGCCGTCGATGGCGGCTACGCGGCGCAATAACGATGCAGATTATTGATCCTCACTTGCATCTGTTCGATCTTTCGCTTGGACAATATGATTGGCTTCGTTCAGGTAATGCTCCGCATTGGCGTGATAAAGCGACGATCCAGCGTGATTTTTCTGACGCTGATTTGACGCTATCTGAGCCTCATCAACTCTGCGGATTCGTTCATGTTGAAGCCGGGTTTGATAATGACGCGCCGTGGAGAGAAATTGCATGGTTAGAAAGCACCTGCGCGTTGCCATTTAAGAGCATTGGATGTGTCGATATAACCTTGCCACCAAGCGCCTTTGCAAAGCAGTTAGCTAAACTGGGGCAATACCAAAGCTTGGTCGGTGTTCGGCATATTTTGGACAGCGATGCTGTCACTTTGCTCGCCATGAACACAGTACATACTAACTTGAAGCAGATTGCTGACGCGAAGCTGATTTTCGAGACGCAATTCGAGGCGCAAGATACAGGAGCCGTTAACGCATTCATTCGAATGTCCAATGCCTTACCTACCCTGCGCTTGGCGTTAAACCATGCTGGTTTTCCACCACCGGAAAAACATTGGGAGTGGGACAAAAACATGAAGGCCTTGGCCGTATTGCCTTCACTGTCGGTCAAGGCGTCTGGTTGGGAAATGTCAGATCGACGCTATCCCCTCTCCACGATACAAGATCGGCTAACTTCGTTAGTCACGCTATTTGGCGAAGACAGAATCATGCTGGCGAGCAATTTCCCACTGACGCTGTTTAGAGCAAGTTATGACGAGCTATGGCACGCTTACCTATCGCTTCCTTACTCGGAGGCCTTGCTAGCAAAGCTCTGCAATGAGAATGCTCGTCGCTTCTATGGCTTTTGATATCCCCCGGCAAATTACTTTCAGCGATTTTCCTGCAAAAACAAACAACCCGCATTTAAGCGGGTTGTTTTACTTTTATCATGCGAAGCAAATTTTACTTGATGATCATATGCGGTGAACGCTTCACCACTTCATCATTCAGTTCAATGCCGAGACCAGGCTCTTCTGACACTTGGAAGAAGCCATTAACAGGCTGTGGATCTTGAAGACACAATTCACGGTTCCACGCTTTGATCGCGTAAGTATGATGCTCGTGGATCAAGAAATTAGGAATCGCCGTTTCTAAATGCAATGAGGCAGCAGTCGCAACAGGACCACCGCAAACATGCGCTTGAATACGCACATCAAAGATATCCGCATAATCACACACCTTTTTGGTTTCAGTAAAACCGCCGCATAAGCCAATATCCGGCTGCAAAACATCAATGCTTTGGTCTTCCAGATACGGTCTCACACCCCAGCGGTTATACAAACGCTCACCACCAGCAATGGGCACCTTCACTTTGTCCGCCACTTTAGCGTGCAAAGAGTGATTGAGATAGTTGACGGGCTCTTCGTAATACATGCAGTCAAATTCTTCGGCAATCTCACCAAGTTGAATAGCCGTTGTCGCACCCGGTAGGCTATGGCATTCAAAAATGATATCAACTTCATCACCAACCGCTTCACGAATCGCTTTCATACGCGCGCGATACAACTTCATTTCACCGCGGGAGATAATTTTGGTGCGCTCGTAATAGGTGTTGCCATCTTTGTCATACATGATGGGATCAACCTTCACGGCATCATATCCTTCCGCGATGGCTTTTAACGCCGCTTCCGCATATTCCTCAGGCTGAGAAAGTGCCTTGAAATCTTTGTCCCAGTCAAACTGTAACTGAGAAGCGTAAGTACGCAACGTGTCGTTGACCTTGCCACCCAGCAATTGGTAAACAGGCACATTAAGCGCCTTGCCTTTAATGTCCCAAAGCGCCGTATCAATCGCACTCATCGCGGCATACACCACAGGGCCGCCACCTAAACCCCAAAAGCTTTCACGCAACATACGCGACCATAGCTTTTCAGTTTGGAAAGGATCATGGCCAATCAGAAAGGCTTCTGCCATTTCTTTCACCATGTGCGCGGCAGCGCTATGACCTAAGTCGTAAGCAAGACCCGCTTCACCGACACCGCTGATCCCTTCATCCGTGTGAATTCGCACAAACACCGGATTCCACGTTGTACGATCCGGGCAATGAATATCAAACACTTCAACTGATGTTACTTTCATCCTTGTTCTCCAATAGGGTTATCGCTTTCTACCTTCCACTCGGGGAGAGGCGTTTAATCCATAAAACTCGGGTCGAGTCGCCATGCTTTACGCAATAATGAAGGCCAAGCCTTTTGGCCACCCGTCGCGCCGGAATGCACCACGTTCGCTTGAGCGAAGATATTGTCTTGAATTGATTTAGGCACCGCGATGGTGTCTTTACCTGCTGCCTGCAACATGAGCTGTACTTCACAAGCACGCTGCATATCATAAAAACGCATGAAGGCATCACCCACCGTCGCCCCAAGTGTTAAACCACCGTGATTAACCAGCAGCATGTGATTGGTATTTCCAAGGTCACTTTGAAGGCGTTTACGTTCTGCATCATTGACCGCAAGCCCTTCATAGCCGTGATAGGACAATGAAGGAAGTGAAAACATCGAATACTGGCTCAGTGACTGCAAGCCTTCCTTTTGCGTCGCCACCGCGATGGTTTCGTTAGTGTGCAGGTGAATAACGCAATGGGCATCGTGACGCACTTCGTGAATCGCGCTGTGAATCGTGAACCCCGCAGGGTTAATAGTAAATGGCGAGTCATCGAGAATGTTGCTGTCTAAATCGACCTTAACGAGGTTCGATGCAGTCACTTCATCAAAAGCGACGCCGAAAGCATTGACTAAGTAGTTATCAGTCTCTGGGATACGAAGAGAGAGGTGGGTATAAATGAGGTCATCCCATCCCATATGAGCAACCAAACGATAACAAGCAGCCAGATCGACACGGCGTTGCCACTCGATGTCGCTAACTTTCCCTTTTAAGTCCAATTTGGGTAAAGCATCCACAATCTCTTCCTTTTGATAGTTCTTGCTCTTCTCAGCTTGTCTTATTTACTGGGTCATCGCAAACAAGACACTGAAAACTGCGCACGTTTTTAAAACGTAAAAGTGTGTACAACTCAATTTATCGCTGACAATTGAAAATATCATCAAAAAACACCTCAACACACTGTTGTTTACTTGATTTTCGCCAACAATATTCATATTACTCCACATTTCCATCCCAAAGAGGATCTTTAAATGGGGATAAAAGTCTTGATTAACACACTTATCCACAGATTTTGTGGGTAACCTTTGTCGAACCAATCACTAAAAGCACTTAGGAATGTCAATGTATTTTTCATTAAATACTCCCTTAATAGACCGATCCCACATCAAAAGCGCCAATGAGAGCTACATCACAAAGTTTTTGAACCTGTCCAAAGCGATAGTTGGCTCAATATAGATACCCATAAACGCTCAACTGACACTGTCGCGGTTACTTTTTAACCAATCTAAGTCACGGCGATTTTCTGCACCGCTGGAAACAGCATTCTTCAATCGAAAGTAATGTTCGCTAATACAATCAGAGAATTTCTTAAGCCAACACTGATCTAAGCTTAAATCTGACGCATATTCATCCAACAGAACAAAAAAGCAGCCAACTTTGATCGCACATTAAACAGATGATTTAAAATCGTCATTTTGTAGTGTTTGAGAGGTTGACAGCCTACGAGACGATAGCTAAGATTCGCCCCGCTTTGAGAGATTCCCCCTTAGTTCAGTTGGTAGAACGGCGGACTGTTAATCCGTATGTCGCAAGTTCAAGTCTTGCAGGGGGAGCCAAATTTCTAATGTCTTGTCGAAAGATGAGATGTTATTAGGTTGGGATAATCGCTTCGCGATTTGTCGCAAGCCTAGGCGGCCCCGTTAAGTCTTGCAGGGGTAGCCACGTTCTAATGTCTTGTCGAAAGATGAGATATTAATGGGTTGAGATAATTGCTATGCGATTTGTCACAAGCCATGTTGGATTTATTGTCTAGGCAGTGAACCACAAAATCTGTTCCCCCTTAGTTCAGTTGGTAGAACGGCGGACTGTTAATCCGTATGTCGCAAGTTCAAGTCTTGCAGGGGGAGCCACTTTCTAATGTCTTATCTAAGGATGAGATGTTATTAGGCTGGGATAATCGCTACGCGATTTGTCGCAAGCCTAGGCGGCCCCGTTAAGTCTTGCCGGGGGAGCCACTTTTAAATGATTGGTTCGTAGAACGAATCATTGGTTTGAGAATATCGCTTCGCGATATGTCGCAAACCATGTTGGATTTATTGTCTAGGCAGTGAACCACACAATCTGTTCCCCCTTAGTTCAGTTGGTAGAACGGCGGACTGTTAATCCGTATGTCGCAAGTTCAAGTCTTGCAGGGGGAGCCACTTTTAAATGTCTTGTCGAATGATGAGATGTTATTAGGCTGGGATAATCGCTACGCGATTTGTCGCAAGCCTAGGCGGCCCCGTTAAGTTTTGCAGGGGGAGCCACTTTTAAATGATTGGTTCGTAGAACGAATCATTGGTTTGAGAATATCGCTACGCGATTTGTCGCAAGCCATGTTGGATTTATTGTCTAGGCAATGAACCACAAAATCTGTTCCCCCTTAGTTCAGTTGGTAGAACGGCGGACTGTTAATCCGTATGTCGCAAGTTCAAGTCTTGCAGGGGGAGCCACATTACGAAGGCCTTGTCGAAAGACGAGGCCTTTTTCGTTTGGGTTTTAAAAATCCCCTACCTAACTGTTATTAATCGTTTACTTGCATGTAAAACAAAGGGGCATTTCGCACAAAGATCGTTCATTACTCCCCTTTTGATGAAAAACCCTTCTGCCTATCTGTTGTTATAGCGGCGTCAAACGCCGATAATACAAAGATCTTTATAAATTTTCGAAGAATGGCATGACTGAGTATTTGTTGCTTCTTGTCGGCACTGTCCTTGTGAACAACTTTGTGTTGGTTAAGTTTCTTGGCTTGTGCCCTTTTATGGGTGTGTCAAAGAAACTTGAAACCGCAATTGGGATGGGGCTTGCGACCACCTTTGTACTGACTCTCGCGTCAGTAAGCGCCTATTTGGTCGAGACCTATATATTGGCGCCGTTAGGCTTAGAGTACCTGCGTACCCTTAGCTTTATTCTTGTTATCGCCGTTGTTGTACAATTCACAGAAATGGTCGTACATAAAACCAGCCCAACGCTCTATCGTTTGCTGGGCATTTTCCTGCCTCTGATCACAACCAACTGTGCCGTTCTGGGTGTTGCTCTGCTAAACATCAATGAAAGACATAACTTTATTGAGTCGATCATTTATGGCTTTGGTGCTGCCGCAGGGTTCTCATTAGTGTTGATTTTGTTCGCTGCCATGCGTGAACGCATTGCTGCAGCCGATGTGCCAAGCCCATTTCGTGGTGCTTCCATTGCAATGATCACCGCTGGCCTGATGTCGCTAGCGTTTATGGGCTTTACTGGGTTGGTGAAACTGTAATGACCGGAATTTTTATTGCGGTACTGGCTATCGCCGTTCTCGCCGCTATATTTGGTATTTTACTCGGGTTCGCATCCATTCGCTTTAAAGTGGAATCCGACCCTATCGTTGAACAGATCGATGCCATCTTGCCCCAAACACAGTGTGGTCAATGTGGCTATCCGGGTTGTCGCCCTTATGCAGAGGCGATTGCTAACGGCGACACCATCAACAAATGTCCTCCTGGTGGTCAGGCAACCATCGAAAAGCTCGCCGATTTGATGGGCGTGGAAGTAACAGAATCCGCCCACGAAGAAGAGAATGTCAAAACCGTCGCTTTCATTATCGAAGACGACTGCATAGGCTGTACCAAGTGCATTCAAGCCTGCCCTGTTGATGCCATTATTGGCAGCACAAAAGCCATGCATACTGTGATTAAAGATGAGTGCACTGGCTGTGACTTGTGTGTTGCCCCCTGCCCGACTGACTGTATTGTAATGATCCCTTTAAAAACAACGCCTGAAACATGGAAATGGCAGTTAGAACAAATCCCAGTTGTTCAACTCCCAAGCGAGACTAACAAAAACGACAAGGGGGTTAAGCAAGCATGATCGCCCTTATCGAAGAAATAAAACAAGGTCAAATCTGGGATTTCCATGGTGGCATTCATCCACCAGAAAACAAACGCCAGTCGAGTGGGTTCAGCATCCTGCCCGCAGAGATCCCAAACGAGATCGTTTTGCCGCTTAAACAACACATCGGCACAACAGGTCAACTATTGGTGGCTATTGGCGAAAAGGTGCTAAAAGGTCAGCCACTGACCAAATCTGACATACTGCAATGCTGCCCCGTTCACGCGCCTACGTCAGGAGACGTTATTGCGATTGAACCTCGCACTATCGCGCATGCCTCAGGTTTGTCAGAAGCCTGTATCGTGATTCGCCCAGATTTTGATGATAAGTGGTGCGACAAAGTCAGCATGTCTGACTTCCACACAGCCTTGCCAGAAATATTGATCGACCATATTCGCATGATGGGCATTGCTGGCATGGGTGGCGCGGGTTTCCCATCCGCCAGAAAACTGCAAACCGCGCTCGCACGCACAGAAGTGCTGATCATCAACGGTGCAGAGTGCGAACCTTACATCACGGCAGATGACCGTCTGATGCAAGAATATGCAAAAGAAATAATCCAAGGCGTTGAAGTACTTCAACGTATCGTCAGCCCGAAATTGACGGTGATTGCGCTGGAAGATAATAAACCAGAAGCCATTACTGCGCTGAAGGCTGCTGTCGCTGGTAAGCCGGATATCCTTGTGCAGGTCGTACCGACCAAATATCCGTCCGGCGGTGAAAAGCAATTAATCAAACTGATCACCGGAAAAGAAGTTCCAGCCAAGTCAATTCCCGCGGCTATTGGCGTGATGATGCAAAACGTAGGAACTGTCTTCGCGATTAAACGCGCAGTGATAGACGGTGAGCCACTGATCGAGCGTGTCGTAACACTGACAGGCAATACGTTACGTGAACAGCGAAACCGATGGGCGCTGCTTGGTACACCCGTCCGCTTCTTGCTGGATAAACACGGTTACGAACCAGAGAAAAAATTGGAACGTCTGATCATCGGCGGCCCGATGATGGGATATACCGTACCGCATGCAGATGTTCCCGTTACCAAAGTCACTAACTGTGTTCTGGTGCCAAGCCGACGTGAAATAGCTCCCTCACAGGGTGAAATGGCTTGTATTCGTTGCAGTGCTTGTGCCGAGGTTTGCCCAGCATCTTTGCTGCCACAGCAATTGCAGTGGTACGCCAAAGACCAAGATTTCGACAAGTGCCAGGAGTACGATCTGTTTGATTGTATTGAATGTGGCGCCTGTGCCTACGTTTGCCCAAGCGAAATACCCTTAGTTCAATATTACCGACAGGCCAAAGCTGAAATTCGTACTCGTGATGCGGAAAAAGTGGCTGCCGAACGCGCTCGAGAGCGCTTCGAAGCCAAAAAAGTACGCATGGAGCGAGAAAAACAACAACGCGAAGCACGCCATAAACTCGCAGCAGATAATCGCCGAAAAGCGATGGAGAAATCCGGTGACGGCGATGCCATTGCTGCTGCCATTGCACGTGTGAAGGCCAAGTCCGAACAAAGCAGCACCGAGACCGCCGTTAAACCTGCTGTGGCCGCAGCAATTGCAAGAGCAAAAGCCAAACAAGCGGAAGCTGCGTCGCAAGGTCAAAGTGAACCTGACAACAGCGAAATGAAGCTATTGCGTGAAGAGCGTAAACGTCAGGCGCGTGAACGCAAAGCGCAAATGGAGAGTATTGGCCCAGAAAAAGGCGCTGACGACACCTCTGCGGGTTCTGAAAAGAAAGATGCTGTTGCCGCTGCTATTGCTCGCGCTAAAGCGCGCAAGGCCGCACAACAAACCGACTCTGAAGCACCGGCTCAAAACACATCTGTAGAAAGCGAAACGGCTGCTGACGTCGACCCGAAGAAAGCTGCGGTTGCAGCAGCCATCGCTCGTGCAAAAGCGCGCAAGGCCGCACAACAAACTGACATTGAAGCACCTGCTCAAGACGCAGCTGTAGAAAACGAAACGGCTGCTGACGTCGACCCGAAGAAAGCTGCGGTTGCAGCAGCCATCGCTCGTGCAAAAGCGCGCAAGGCCGCACAACAAACTGACTCTGATGCGCGGGCTCAAGACACCGCAGTGGATAACGAAATCGTTGCTGAAGCGGACTCGAAGAAAGCCGCTGTTGCCGCTGCTATTGCTCGTGCCAAAGCGAGGAAAGCTGAACAGCAAACGCAAAGTTCAACAGAAAGCCATTCACAAGAAAAAGTGGACGCTGAAGCTCCTTCACCAACACCAGCCGCTGACGTCGATCCGAAGAAAGCTGCCGTTGCTGCTGCTATTGCTCGCGCCAAAGCGCGCAAAGCAGCGCAGAAAAAAACTAATGACGAGGATAAGTAACAGTGGCCTTTTTTATTGCCAGTAGTCCACATAGCCACAACCGCAAAAGCACCAGCGATATTATGATGATGGTGTTTTTGTGTGCCGTTCCCGGCATTGCTGCGCTTTGTTATTTCTTTGGTTGGGGTGTTCTGTTTCAGGTTGCTATTGCGTCTGTTACCGCCACCCTTGCAGAAGCCGCCATTGTCGCGCTTCGACAACGCCCCGTTAAACGCTATTTACAGGATAACTCCGCGTTACTCACTGGTATGTTAATCGGCGTTTCCATCCCGCCCTTCGCGCCTTGGTGGATTGCGGTTATTGGCAGTCTGTTTGCCATTGTTATTGCAAAACATCTCTACGGCGGGTTGGGACAAAACCTTTTCAACCCAGCAATGGTTGCATATGTCGTCCTACTGATCTCTTTCCCGGTTCAAATGACAACTTGGCTGCCACCCTCTTCGCTTTTAGCACAGCCTCTTGGCTTCTTGGACAGTGCATCAAGCATTTTCACGGGCTTAAGCACCGATGGTTTCAGCGTCAACCAACTGCGTGTCGCCGTAGATGGTATGACCATGGCAACGCCACTAGATACGATTAAAACGGCGTTGCTCGCAGGAAAAACCGTATCAGAAGCGGTGTTAGATCCTGTTTTTGGTACCTTTGCAGGACTTGGTTGGGGTTGGGTGAATGTAGCATTCCTCCTCGGTGGATTAGCGCTGCTAAAGCTGAAAGTGATTCAATGGCAAATCCCAACGGCAATGCTAACCACCTTGTTGGTTTTCAGTGTTATTGGTTATGCCATCAGTCCCGACGCTGTCGTATCACCGCTATTACATCTGTTTTCCGGCGCAACCATGTTAGGGGCGTTTTTCATCGCCACCGATCCTGTTTCCGCGTCCACCACCCCAAAAGGTCGCTTGGTATTTGGCGCAATGATTGGCGCACTGGTGTATTTGATTCGCACCTTCGGTGGCTTTCCTGATGGTGTCGCATTCGCCGTTTTGATCGCAAACATGTGCGTGCCTTTGATTGACTACTACACCAAGCCAACCGCCTATGGCTATAAAAAGGAAAGCAAATGATCCGCGCAATGCGAAACAACGGAGCGATTCTCGCTCTAGCGGCTTTGCTTTCAACGGGCTTGGTCGCCATAACAAACACACTGACGAAAGACACCATTGCGGAACAAGAACGTCTACAACTGTTACAAGTGCTGAATCAAGTGATCCCTAAAGATCTGCATGACAACGCCTTGGCACGACAATGTACTCTCGTGACGAGTCCCGTTCTAGGAACGGATGCGCCGATGCCAGTGTACGTTGCTACTAAAGATGGTCAGCCAACCGCTTTAGCCATCGAAGCCATTGCGCCTGATGGGTATAACGGCGCAATCAAAGTATTGGTGGGTATTGATACCAACAACACCGTGCTGGGTGTTCGCGTACTTAAGCACGCAGAAACACCGGGGCTGGGCGACAAGATTGATCTCAACGTGTCTGATTGGGTACTGTCTTTCAGTGATAAACCCCTTGAAGGTGCAGACGACAAACGTTGGGCCGTTTACAAAGATGGCGGCCAGTTTGATCAATTCACTGGAGCGACAATTACTCCCCGTGCTGTGGTTAACGCAGCGAGAAAGGCTGCGTGGTATGCCATGCAAAACATAGACACCATTGCTCGTCAGCCGCTTGATTGTGGAGATGCAAAATGAGTCAAAACCGCGAACTAATGAAAAATGGATTATGGCTAAACAACCCGGCCATCGTTCAACTGCTTGGGCTTTGTCCGCTGCTGGCCGTTTCTGCCACAGTCACCAATGCACTGGGGCTGGGGATTGCCACATTGTTGGTCATGGTCGGCTCGAATCTTATCGTCTCCTTAGTGCGCGAGTGGGTGCCCAAAGAAGTCCGTATTCCTATCTTCGTGATGATTATTGCCTCCTTGGTAACTTGCGTTCAACTACTCATGAACGCCTACGCTTTCGGCCTGTATCAGTCGCTGGGTATCTTTATTCCCCTCATCGTCACCAACTGCATCATCATTGGACGAGCGGAAGCTTTTGCATCAAAAAATGCGCCTCTCCCTTCGGTGCTAGATGGTTTCTGGATGGGCATGGGCATGACCGCTGCGCTCGTCGTTCTGGGTGCAATCCGTGAGCTAATGGGCAATGGCACCTTGTTTGACGGTGCAGACCGCCTACTTGGCGATTGGGCCGCAGGGCTTCGTATTGAAGTGTTCCACTTTGATAGCCCTTTCTTGCTTGCCATGCTGCCACCGGGTGCGTTCTTAACTGTTGGCTTCCTGATCGCTGCTAAGAATGTAATAGATGCTCGCCAAGCAAAAAAACAACCGAAAGAAAAAGCAGTTATCGAACGTGTACGCATTACGTCTGCCGACTAACAACCCGATTTCAACGGATGAAGCATGAATAACCAAAAACGTGTTGAGATACTAGAACGCCTTCGCGCAGAAAACCCGCATCCAGAGACAGAATTAAAATGGCGTTCGCCGTTTGAACTTTTGATTGCAGTCTTACTCTCGGCGCAAGCGACGGATGTGAGTGTAAATAAGGCCACGGATAAACTTTATCCGGTCGCTAACACCCCCCAGACGATATTGGATCTGGGCGTCGATGGCGTGAAGGAGTACATCAAAACGATTGGGTTATTCAATTCCAAAGCAGAAAACGTCATCAAAACCTGCAAGATTTTGTTAGAGCAACACGGCGGTGAAATACCAGAAGATCGTGAAGCGCTTGAAGCCCTGCCCGGGGTTGGTCGAAAAACTGCAAATGTTGTGCTTAACACCGCTTTTGGCTGGCCGACCATTGCAGTAGATACCCATATTTTCCGAGTGTCCAACCGCACCAAATTCGCCGTGGGTAAGAATGTCGACCAAGTAGAAGAAAAACTACTCAAGGTTGTCCCAAAAGAGTTCAAAGTCGATGTGCATCATTGGCTTATTCTGCATGGTCGCTATACCTGCGTAGCCAGAAAACCCCGCTGTGGCAGCTGCATTATTGAAGACTTATGCGAGTTCAAAGACAAGGTTTATCCCGACGAATAACGTCGTTAGAAAACCAATGTATACGCTAGAATTTACGCCGCATAAGACACATCAATATACTGTTTCAGGCAAATCAAGCTGATACACTATCGTGCATTTAAATTTAAGGAGAGCAACATGAGCAACGGTCGTATTCTTCATACCATGATCCGCGTTGGCGACTTGGATCGTTCGATCGCTTTCTACACCGACGTCATGGGCATGCAACTACTGCGTAAAAATGAAAATGAGCAGTACGAATACACATTGGCTTTCGTTGGATATGGCGATGAGTCAACAGGCGCAGTGATTGAACTGACCTACAACTGGGGAACTACCCAGTACGAACATGGTTCGGCATTTGGTCATATCGCGATTGGCGTCGATGACATCTACGCGACCTGTGATGCACTGCGTGCAGCAGGCGCAAACATCACGCGCGAGCCTGGCCCTGTAAAAGGCGGTTCAACAGAAATCGCGTTTGTTGAAGACCCAGATGGCTACAAAATTGAATTAATCCAAAACAAAAGTGCATCAGCGGGTTTAGGCGACTAGCCTCGTTCTTTTGTAATGGGCCATGCCTCAAGCATCTTGTGGATGTGGCCCTGCTTCTCTCCTCCCAGCTTCCCCGCTCTCCGCTATTCCTCCTGTCTCCTTTTCAGTGCATAGAAGGCATCTTCACCATCACGACAAAGCATCATTTCAATTTCATCATTACGTGATGCAATTCAAACGATTAAATGAAATTACTCTAAGCGAAAAATGTTCTGATACGCTTTGTCTATATCTCACTTTCAAGACACCACCCTATGATTGAGCGCCGCTATACGCTTCAGATACATATTGCCGGCATTTTCTTTGTCGTTGTTTCTATACTTTCCATTCTTCTCATCGTATTGAGTTACCAAAACTCAAAAGCGCTTAATCATCAACTGGCGACCGAGCGAACAGAGCAGAATGTCGAGCAGGTAAAACTATCATTTCAAAGGCTTATAGCGCCAGTTACCACCTCTTTAGATGCGTTAGCCGTATCGGGTTATGGTCAAGACCCTAGCAGTTCAACCAACACAACATGGCTAGCAACCATCAATGCCATCATGGCAAAGAACCCTGATGTTTTATCAATTTATCTTGGCTACCCCGACGAGCAATCTGCTTTTGTACGTTCGACCAGTGCCGCGTTTATGCGCCAGCAATTTTCGACGCCGGTCAATAGCCATATTATGGTCGATATCAATACAGCCAACGGTCACCAAGAACGTACCTATTACGATGCAAACCTAAGCTACATTGGCAGCGATGTGAATAAGATTGATTATCTGCCAACAACAAGGCCTTGGTACCAAGTCGCACCCAGTGACGGTGGCATTCACATTACCGACCCCTATTTTTATTTTTTCATACAACGCATGGGGATTACGCTCTCACGTCAACTTCCAGACAACTTAGGCGTTATAGCGGCAGACATTACGTTGGCTTCGCTATCAAATTTCCTCGCCACACTCACTGACTCACCAGACACGCAATTGCTGCTACTTGATGAAAACAAAAATATTATTGCTCACAATGGCTTTCTGTCCCATGCTGATGCCGCATCACCAAATGAACGACTGTCATCGATGGCTCGCTCACCACTGAACCAACTCTATGCTGCTTCTGAACTGACGGAGTTAACCCGCAATGTCGAGCATATTGATCAAACGTGGATGCTCAGCCTCGTCCACATCAAGTTTGCGGGTGGCAAAGGATTGTGGCTCGCAAAAGCCATTCCTGAACAGCAACTGATCGGTAGCGCACTGAATGCGAGGAATAATCAAGTTGCCATCAGCGCCTTGGTACTCCTCTTAGGGACTCTTATGGTGCTTTGGGCATCAGCCCAGATCGCTAAGCCTCTACAATTACTCGGAAAAGAAACCCAGAAAATTCGCAATCTGGATTTTTCAAACATCTCTCTTCCAACATCCTCCATTGCAGAGGTCAAAACCTTATCCGAGTCCATTGGCGTCATGGCCGATACCATCAGTGGCTTTTTAGACACGTTACATCGTGTGTCAAACAGCTCTAATTTCGATTCATTGCTCAACGATATAGTCTCTCATTGCCACCACGCATCAGGGGCCGATTATGTGCTGATGTGGACGACATCATCTGAAGATAGCAACGCTTTATCTTTGACTGCTTGTTATCCTCAAAATGCCGATGACAATACAATTGATATCGGCATGCTCATCGCGGAGTCGCCCGAGATTTCCAATGCACTTGAATGCCAGCAGTTCTTCAGCTTTACCCCTTCATCAACAGATATTCAGCGAGGCTTTTTTCCCGCGGATCTCAAACGTGCTTGGATTTTGCCGCTTAACAACCGTGAAAATGAAAGCGTGGGATACGTGTTAGTCGGTTTCAATCGAAACGTCCCCGATCACCAAGAAGAAAAAATTCATTTCATTACGCAATTTTTAGGCTTTGCCTCCCTAATCAAAGAAAACTGGGATCGTGTTGCGGCTCAAAAGCTACTGTTTAAGTCTTTTGTCGAACTGATGGCATCTGCTATCGATACCAAATCGCCATACACAGGTGGGCATTGCCAACGCGTACCAGAACTCACATTCATGCTTGCCAATGCGGCGAGTAATGACACCAAGGATTTTCCCGATTTTACGCTGGATGAACAAAGCCAAGAAGCCTTGTATTTTGCAGCTTGGCTGCACGACTGCGGTAAAGTGACAACACCAGAGTATGTCGTCGATAAAGCCACCAAACTAGAAACTATTTACAACCGCATTCATGAAATTCGAACACGCTTTGAAGTCTTAAAACGCGATGCTGAAATTCGCTACTGGAAAAAACGGATTGAGGGCGAGAATGTTGCTGACTTAGATCGCTGGCTCAGTGAAGAGCACAAAGCCCTGGATGCAGATTTTGCATTTATTGCTAAACATAACCTCGGCAGCGAGTTTATGGACAATCAAAACATCACACGTTTAGAAGAGATTGCATCAAGAACTTGGTATCGCACCATTGATGACATGCAGGGTCTGTCGTGGGAAGAAGAAGATCGCCGTCAGCTCAGACAAGAGCAGACATTACCCTGCAAAGAACATGTCATCACCAATAAGCTGGACCATCAAATTCCATGGCTACCCCAGCAGCTTGAGACTTTTAAAAACTGGGAGTTCAAGCTGCCCATTCCTGAGCTTCAATACAACCGCGGCGAGTTACATAACCTGTCTATTCAACGTGGAACGTTGACTAATGAAGAACGCTTCATTATTAACGACCATATTATTCAGACCATTAAAATGCTCAGGAAGCTCCCCTATCCTTCACACCTTCAACGCGTACCTGAGATAGCCGGCGGTCACCACGAGAAACTCGATGGCAAAGGTTACCCGTACGGCTTAGATGAAACCAACCTATCTGTCGATGCGCGTATCATGGCCATTGCAGATATTTTTGAAGCACTGACCGCCAGTGACAGACCCTACAAGAAAGCCAAAACACTCAGTGAAGCGATGAAAATCTTAGCTTTCATGGCGAAAGACAAGCATATAGACCCGAAGTTATTCCGTCTATTTATCGAACAGAAAATCTATCTGCGTTATGCAGAATCTTTCTTGCCACAATCACAACAAGATACCGTTGACGAACAAGCATTACTTGCGATGATTACCCCTAAAGAAAATGCTGAACCCGCCGCCGTAACGTAAATGAGCACTCGACATAGTCGCCCTCAATATGCAAAAAGCCCCGACGTTTTCACGCGGGGCTTTCAGTATGAATTTAACATTGTCACAAGTTAGATAATGGAACGCCCCAGCGAGATAACAACACGTCGGTTCTTGTTTCGCCCGATCGGGCTATCATTATCCGCAATCGGCCTGCGCTCACCAAATGCCTCGACTTGAATGCGATCTTTTGGCAAGCCCAGCGACATGAAATATTCTTCCAGATTCTTGGCTCTTACTTCAGACATACGCTGATTCGCCGCCTTTGCGCCACGACCATCGGTATATGTCGCCATCAACACCAAGTCGATATCTGGGCTGTATCGAACGAATTCAGCAATTTGTGCTAATTTCGCCATAGACGGCTTATTCAGTTCATCACCATTATCATTGTAATGAAGCACCGTAAATGCGATATCTTCAAACGAATAGGGCAATAAACCAGAGATACAGTTGCTGAATTCATTATAAGGTTGCTGGAAAGACACGGCTGAAAGCGCGACCTCTACTCGCTTCCCACGGCTCTGCCATTCTTGAAAACTAAAAGTAGGAAAGCGCCCATCTTCTAGTTCGGCCAACATACTCCATGCCGTTTGACCATCAACATAGCCGTCAAACTGCTTAAAAAATCGCAGTCGGTCAATGTATTCTGCAGCGTCGCCCGGCCGCCAAACTGCAGGCATAGAGACCAAAGCCACATTTTCTGTCTGTCCCATCGGACGGCGCATTTCCAGCTCAAAATCCAAATTGATTTTCTTGCTTGCACGTGAAGTAAATGTCGCCATGCCGTAGTTTGGGATCATGTGCTCTACACGGCACTCAATAGGCGTATCAACCGTGACTTGCCATTGAGATTCCAGCGGCTTCGCACCATAGAATTTGCTCGCATTAGCCGACAGCGGCAACATGCTTGCAGCGATGAGAAATGTCAGCAGTGGAGAGGTGTTTGATCTCTTCATGGCAGGGCAGTTTCCTGTTTCTCGTGGTGGCTCGAAGTGGAATGGTGCTGTTTACCATATCGGTAAGTGACGCCATATCTTTAGGGTTTATTTTAATCCGTAGAGCCTAAAGTAGAAATGAAAATACCCCGCGCTTCTGCCATAATACTCGCCTGATTTTTATTAGTTGCAAGAGACATGACTCAAGAAACCAACCTTAACACGCTAAGAGCACGATTCCGCGGATACTTTCCTGTTGTTATCGACGTCGAAACCGCAGGGTTTAACTCAAATACAGACGCTTTGCTGGAAATATGTGCCGTAACCTTAAAAATGGACGACGATGGTTGGTTGTCTCCTGATAAAACAATTCATTTTCATGTTGCTCCATTCGAAGGTGCAAACCTTGTCAAAGAAGCACTTGAGTTCAATGGCATTCGCGACCCCTTCAGCCCGCTTCGCGGCGCGGTTAGCGAAGAACACGCGCTAAAGGAAATCTTTAAGCTTGTCCGTAAAGAACAAAAAGCATCAGGGTGTCAGCGTTCAATCATTGTCGCGCACAACGCGAACTTCGATCACAGCTTCGTGATGGAAGCCACTCGACGCTCTCTCCTCAAGCGCAATCCATTCCACCCGTTTGCGACGTTTGACACGGCGGCATTAAGTGGACTGGCACTAGGACAAACAGTGCTCGCAAAAGCCTGTAAAACCGCAGGCATCGCCTTTGACAACCGCGAAGCGCACTCAGCACTTTATGATACAGAGCGTACCGCAGAGCTGTTTTGTGAGATTGTTAACAGATGGAAGACATTAGGCGGTTGGCCTGTTCTTGAAGTCGAGAGCGATTCCGAACAAGCCGCTGATGAACAAACAGATTAGACACATCTAAATAAATGGCGGAACTGATTGAAATATAAGACAGTCCGCCTTCCTTACCAAAATATCAAACACCAAATTCAAACAAAAGTTTGAATTCCTCAAAAATCCACCCCAAATAGCAATCAGATCTCGCGCAAACTATTGATAACAAAACATCTACATTTTTAATCTTGTGCCTATACTTTTTTGGACTAACTCGCTCTACCATTTTTGAGAAATAACGCAAAAAAGAAGCGAGAACCATACAAGGCAGTGACAAAGAGGCAAAATTAGATGAAACCAATAGCAAAACGTACCCTACTATCTACCGCCGTTGCTTTAGCAGCATTTCAAGCACACGGTGCAGGCTTCCAAATTAGCGAACATTCAGCAAGTGGGCTAGGCAGAGCATTTGCCGGAGAAGCCGCAATTGCAGATAACGCCGCCGTCGCAGTTCGAAACCCTGCCGCCATGACCATGTTTGACTCCGCACAGGTTTCTGGTGGTTTATCATTTATTCAGCCGGATGTAGATGCGACTGTTAAAACTGTCGGCACTACGCCAGCGAGTACATTGCCATCTACAGTTTCATCAGATCACAGTGATGTTGCTCCTGATGCGATCGTCCCTTATTTCCACTATGTCAGGCCCATCAATGATAAATCTGCGATTGGATTTTCTACCTTCTCTAACTTTGGCCTCGCAACAGACTATCCATCTAACTCCTCCGCTGGTCCTATTGCAGGCCAAACCGAATTGCTTACCATTGATTTCAATCTCAATTTCGCGCACAAAGTTTCAGAACAACTAAGTTTAGGTGCTGGCCTGAATGCTATTTATGCGGATGCATCGCTAACAAGAAATGCTGGTGCTGCAGTATATGGCGCATCAGCGCCTACATTGGCTGCAATTGGGGTAACACAACCTACCGATGAAGTAAGTCATCTTGCAGGAGATGGCTGGGGGTTCGGCTGGAACATTGGTGCTCTATGGCAAATTAACGACAAAAACCGCTTAGGGGTAGCGTACCGTTCTAAAGTCGACGCTACCTTAGAAGGGGATTACCGTGGCGTTAACACAGCTTATGTTGGAAAAACTGGGGCATCAGTGCCTGGTGAACTTGAACTAAATTTACCCGATGTGTTGGAGTTATCTGGCTATCATGAAGTAGTACCAAAATGGGCAATTCATTACAGTGCGATGATGACAGGTTGGAGCTCATTTCAAGAATTAAAGGCAACAAGTGCTAATACAAACTGTGGCAGCTCAGCGGGCAATTTCGATGGTGTCTGTCTGCAAAAAGATGAAAAGTGGGAAGATAGCTGGCGCTACGCTGTTGGTGCGACACATTACCTAGACAGTCAATGGACGCTTAGGGCTGGTATTGCATATGATGAGAGCCCGGTAAAAGAAGAATACCGAACTCTCAGCATTCCTGATTCTGATCGTACTTGGTATAGCATTGGGGCAACCTATGCGAGTTCAGACGATTTGACTATTGATGCTGGTTTTGCATACCTGAGCGGTGATAGCGTAACGGGATCTGAAGATGGCTTCACATTTGAAGCAGGTGGAGACGCTTATATCTTCGCGCTTGGTGCCAATTACACCTTCTAACCGATTGTTTTAAATATGAGAAAAGCCGATTTTTTAATCGGCTTTTTTTTGTTACCTATCACAAAAGTGAAATCTTCTCTTCCCTCCCGTCACTATGTTATTTGGGTCAACAAGCCACCTTTCAAACAAACGTTCACTTAACACGCAAGCCATTTCAAACAGTAACCCCCTAATAATAAAGCGTTCATGACAATCAATACCATTTTAGTGTTTTTACTTAAAACGCAAGTTTTAAAGCTAGGCACCGATACCTGATATTCCATACAGAAGCATTGCCTTTAACAGGTATTTAACATTCCTGTGCAACATGACATATTGACCATTCAAAAGATCCGACCAGCTTGAATAGAGGCTTGTTTTAAGCTTCAAGAATTTCAAGTCATTGAAAAAATGGACTTTGATTGAAAAGCAATCAAAACGCTCAATTTGGATGAGAGGCTGTATGTCAAAAAAATTATCAAAAATCGCGATAGCGCTGGCTGTCGCTCTCGCTGCCCCTAGTGCTTGGAGTGCGGGGTATCAGGTGGCTGAGCATTCAGCAAGTGGATTAGGCAGAGCATTCGCTGGGGAAGCTGCAGTTGCAGACAACGCATCCGTTTTGGCTCGAAATCCTGCAGCGATGACCGTATTTGATAGCGCAACAACTTCTGCCGCATTGAGCTTCATCGATCCGAATGTCGACATAACACATACTGGCCCATCCTCAAATCAAGCAGCGAAAGACGTTGCGCCTTACGCCATTGTTCCTGCAAGTTATTATATTTCGCCAATAAACGACAAATTCGCTTGGGGCATAGCACTTTTCACCACTTACGGCGTAGCCACAGACTATCCAGATGATTTTAGTGAAGGCAGCTCCGCTGGTGATACATCATTGGTCAGTGTAACACTCAACCCTAGTTTAGCTTGGAAAGCGAACGAGCAGCTTAGCTTGGGGCTTGGCGTAAGTGCTGTATATGGCTTGGCCGAATTGAACCGCCATAAAGGTAAACTCGTTAAACAGCTAGCCGGAAAAGCATCTGACAAGCTAATAACTATGGAAGGTGACACAGTCGGTTATGGCTGGAATGTCGGTGCACTTTTCGAGTTAGACAACAACACTCGATGGGGACTCGGTTACCGTTCTGAAGTCACTCTGGATTTCACTGGGGACTTCACTGACCACACAGGGGCAGCAGCAAGTTTAACACCAGGGACTGTTGTTAAAGGTGATCTCGAAGTTATATTGCCCGCCACGTTTGAAGCTTCTGGATTTCATCAACTTAATAACGCATGGGCAGTACATTACAGCGTACTTTGGACAGAGTGGAGCAAATTCAAAGAACTTCGCGCTACCAACAGCCAATGTAATTCCTCCGATGGCGCAGGAGTTTGTTTCTTAAAAGACGAAGATTACGAAAACACTCTTCGCTGGTCGCTAGGTGCAACCCATAAACTTAATGACGAATGGTTGCTGCGCGCTGGCTTTGCTTTCGATGAGCAAGCGGGTAAAGCCACGCTGAGTATTCCAGATACGGATCGCTACTGGTATTCAGCAGGTGCAACTTACCAATACAACACCCAGCTTTCATTCGATGCTGGTTTCACTTTCATAAATAGTGCCTCAGGTGACTTTACTGAAGATGGGGAAAACTTTAGTGCTACGGGGAACGCATTCATTTATGCCATGCAGGCGAACTATACATTTTAGTTTTTCATCGGACGATTAAGCAGTTAAGAGGCATAACTATGAAAACCAAATTCCTAACAATGATGATATCCGCTGCATTGCTGACGGCATGTAATGACTCAAGCCTTTCTGGTGATCTAACGGTCGACCCAGATCTCGCCGCAAGCTTGAGTGCGCCAACAAAAGTTGAATTTGATCTATTCAGCACAGGCGATGACAGAAAAATCATCACACCCAGCTTTATCGCTATGGACTCTGTAGATGGCACTGTTTCATCTGACGGCTCAGTAGGTAGCAGCGAATATTCATCAGATATTTCTGACCCAGGAATCGCTTTGGGGAAAAATGACGGATGGGGTACTTCAGTACCGTTTCAGGTTGCGTTTACGGGAAATGATTTAGACCCTAGTACAGCAAATCAAGGCTTTCATTTAATCGAAAGTAGCAACCCTACAACAAGCGCAAGTCAGCAATCTCTATCATCAACACGCACTGCTAGGGCGTTAGTTGCTGGTCAAGACTTCATCGCAACGGCATCAGGCAAAACTTTAACTGTATTTCTTACAAAGCCTCTCAGCCCTGCGTCAAACTATATGTTTGCTATCACCAACGACCTTAAAGATGTTACTGGTGAAAGTGTCGGAACAACCGGTTCATACGCAACACTCAAAGACACGGCGAAGCCCCCTTCTGACGCACTAATACCTGCACAAACGATTACCCATGCTATCGAGGCTGAATTTGAAACGGCAGGTGTTGACCCAAGTGGTATCATGTTCTCAACATGGTTTACCACCTCGTCAGTCGGTGACGTATTGTACGGCGCCAAGCTTGCAACTGCGCAAGTGTTAAATGCCCAAGCACAAGGTGGATCTGCGTCGATGGTTTGGCAAGGCTCTGCAGTCAATAGCAGCTTAGCTACCGCTGATATCGACCAAGTACTCTCAATTACACCGGGTGCAACTCCAACAACGTTGACTACAGGTGGCAATGCAGTTATCTCTCTTAACGTAAAACTGCCGTATTACTTAAATAATCAGCCAGCTACTTTCGCAAGCACGCCGTGGCAGAGCGGCATGCCGAGCCTCGCTGTGATAAGCAGCGTCCTGTCAAATGGTTCCGATGCTGATAAAGTCGCTGTAATGACCCAGCTAACGGCATTAGGTATCACGCAGGAAGATCTGGCTGTGGTCGCAACAGATACAGCAAAACAAGCAGAAGTTATCCCTAAGCTGTTTGGCCAAACACTCACCAAGGCAGACGGTTCTCAACTTGATGCAGAACGATTAATCACTCGCTATAGTCCTGTGCCGAAATTGCAGTCTGTTGAGGATGTGCCATTGACGCTGATCGCACCTCTCACGTGTGCGAATAATGAAAAACTCCGAACGGTGATTTTCCAGCACGGCATCACGACCAGCAAAGCGGTATTAACTGCAGGCGGCGGTAAAGTCGCTGATGGACTCATCAATGGAAATTGTGTTGCCATTTTTGCAATCGATCATCCTCTGCATGGTGACCGCGCACTCGCAGGTGGTGCAATTACAGCAACAGTGGACGACACCGATCCAAACGATACTGGCAATGCTGCATACTATTTAAACTTGGCAGCGCTCCCCGTAGCGCGTGATAATCTCAGACAAAGCACCGTCGATGTCATTAATCTTCGTGCTGCTATAGGTCGTATTTTCTTCCTCCTTTCACAAGGTGGAGATCCGGGTGCTCCTCTAAACAATCTAGACCCTAGCAAAGGTGTTGCTTTTGTTGGCCACTCGCTTGGTGCGATGACAGGCGTCAATGTCGGCAACATCGCCAACCGTTCCGTGGGTGATCCTCAAGCCGATGCGCTGTTCTTCAACGTCAACACACTCGCGTTAGCTAACCCTGGGGCAGGTATCCCTTACCTACTGTTAAACTCCGGCTCATTTGGCAATTTTGTCAAAGGAAGCTTAGTGTATGGTAGTGATGATACATTCAAAGCCACCTGTGATGCATCGCCATTTTCCGGTAACGTAGAAGCCTGTTTTGGTGCTGTACAGCAACAGCTTGTGCTCGATGGTTCGGATGAAAGCATCAAATCCTTGAAGGAGATGTACTCCAACTTCAACCAATATGCTTATGCCGCTCAAAGTATTTTGGATCCAGTGGACCCTATTAACCATGCTGGTTTAATCGGTGCTGATTTACCTGTGTATCTTTCATCAGTAGTAAATGACGCCACCATTCCAAACAAACTAGATCCAAAAGACACCGTCTCAACGACTACCATCTTGCAGCCCTACTCCCCATTTGGTGGAACGTTGCCGCTCGTCGGATCAGATTTTCTTGACCTGACACCTGCGACCGAATCAAAAAGCGGGTCAGTTGTGAAGAGTGCTTTTCTCTTTACCGAAGGTGGGCACAGCTCGTTGCTGAGTGATACTGAAAGCGGTGCTACTAACGCTGAAATGCAATCTCAGATTGCCTCATTGATTGCAGGTGACGGCACAGTGCTCAACGTCACTGACAATTCAGTGCTGTCGCTAAGCCAGTAGCCTTGTCCTTTACCCCAAAAGGCCAGCACCCGCTGGCCTTTTTTTTTATTTCCCTAGCCGTCCAATTTCCCCTCGACAACCTCAAAAATTTCCGCAAACTGTGACCTTCGTCTTTTTGGGATAAATATTGGCCCGCATTTGGGCTGGAAGTAGGGATAAGAAATCATGAATCCAGTTGTCATTTCCGTTTGCGTGATGCTGGCATTAGCGCTGATGCGCGTGAATGTCGTTGTCGCGTTAACTTTTAGCGCCGTTCTTGGCGGCATGGTCAGTGGTTTGTCACTCACCGATACCATTTCAGCCTTTGAAGGCGGGTTGGGCGGTGGTGCGACAATTGCACTCAGCTATGCCATGCTGGGCGCATTTGCCGTCGCGTTGAGCCGCTCTGGCATTACGGATTTACTCGCTCATGGCATAATCCGAAAACTGCATGGTAAAGACAATGCCGCCGCATCGAGTGCACTCAAATATATGGTACTGGTCGCACTTGCATTGCTAGCTATTTCGTCGCAGAACGTCATTCCGGTTCACATCGCCTTTATCCCAATTGTTATCCCGCCGTTGCTGCATGTGTTTGCCAAACTGAATATGGATCGCCGCCTTGTTGCTTGTGTTCTCACCTTTGGTTTGATCACGCCATACATGGTGTTGCCTATTGGTTTTGGCGGGATTTTCCTCAACAATATTTTGCTCAAAAACCTTCACGACAATGGGTTAGATGTCGTCGGTAGCCAGGTGCCACAGGCCATGCTGTTGCCCGCTGCAGGCATGTTGTTTGGTGTGCTGGTTGCAACCTTCATCAGTTACCGTAAACCACGCCAGTATTCTGAAGAGAAGATCCTCGCAGCAGAGCCTGAAAAAACCGAATTCAAACCTCAGAATATCGTTGTCGCCGTTTTTGCTATTGCCGCCGCGCTGAGTGTGCAGCTTTATACTGGCTCCATGATTGTCGGTGCTTTAGCCGGCTTTATGGTGTTTACCTTTGGTGGCGTCATTAAATGGAAAGACACCCAAGACGTGTTTACCCGCGGTGTGCATATGATGGCGATGATTGGTTTCATTATGATTTCCGCCGCAGGCTTTGCCGCAGTGATGAAAGCCACTGGCGGGGTTGAGACCTTAGTGGCGTCGCTGTCTGACGCGATTGGTGACAACAAACCGCTGGCGGCGCTGCTGATGTTGGTTGTTGGTTTGCTGGTGACCATGGGTATTGGTTCGTCGTTTTCCACCATTCCCATCATTGCCACCATTTACGTGCCACTTGCGCTGGCATTCGGCTTCTCACCAATGGCAACCATTGCTTTGGTTGGCACCGCAGCAGCACTGGGTGATGCGGGTTCTCCAGCGTCAGATTCGACCTTGGGTCCAACATCTGGTCTCAATGCAGATGGTCAGCATGAACACATTTGGGATACGGTTGTGCCGACCTTTATTCACTACAACCTGCCATTGATTGCCTTTGGTTGGATAGCGGCCATGACCCTATAGCATTCAAACAGTGCTTCTAGCAAACAGACACAAAAAAGCCGCTGAATCAGCGGCTTTTTAACATTATAGCGTCACAGACTGACAAAACGGACTAGCTGTTTTCTTCAGTGTCACGACGTGCTGTCGCGTTTTTGATCAATGGCTGAAGTTCACCTTTCTGGAACATTTCCAGGATGATGTCACAACCACCAACCAACTCGCCTTCAATCCACAGTTGTGGGAAAGTTGGCCACTGTGCATAAATTGGCAGCTCAGCGCGGATATCTGGGTTTTGCAGAATGTCTACGTAAGCGAATTTCTCGCCACACGCCATCAGCGCTTGGCTAGCTTGAGAAGAAAAGCCACAGCTAGGTAGCTTAGGTGAGCCTTTCATGTATAGCAGGATCGTATTTTCTTCAATCTGCTGTTTAATTTTATCAATCGTTTCCATTACTTCCTCGAACACCAAGTGTGATGATTACCTTGATTCTAACTGGGAAAGGGTTGGAAAAAAACGCCTAAAATCTTTAGGGTCAAATTCAGCCGCTTTTTTAAAAAATTATTCTTTTAATAAAGTAAAACCTTGCTAAACTGTTTCGCAGTCAGTCTATAAGTAGATACGTCACCTATAGGTAACACTCCTACAGTGTAAGACAAATCTACAGGAAGCAATAATGTCAGGGGGAAACCCCGCCATCATGGAGAATCGAGTAATGGCATTTCAACTACCAGCTCTTCCTTACGAGAAAAACGCGCTAGAACCACATATTTCTCAAGAGACTCTGGAATACCACCACGGTAAACACCACAACACTTACGTTGTTAAGCTAAATGGCCTAGTTGAAGGTACTGAGCTTGAGAGCAAATCTCTGGAAGAGATCATCAAGACCTCTACCGGTGGTGTTTTCAACAACGCGGCACAAATCTGGAACCACACCTTCTACTGGCACTGCCTAAGCCCAAATGGCGGCGGTGAGCCAACGGGTGATGTTGCTGATGCAATCGCTAAGTCATTCGGTTCTTTTGAAGAATTCAAAGCGAAATTCACTGATTCTGCAATCAACAACTTCGGTTCTTCTTGGACTTGGTTGGTGAAGAAAGAAGACGGTTCTTTGGATATCGTTAACACGTCAAACGCAGCGACCCCTCTTACTGAAGAAGGTGTGACTCCTCTGCTGACGGTTGACCTGTGGGAACACGCTTACTACATCGATTACCGCAACCTGCGTCCAGACTACATGAATGCATTCTGGGCACTGGTTAACTGGGAATTCGTAGCACAGAACCTGGCTGCTTAATTTTCCGTTCACCTTGTGTGAAAGATGATAATACCTCGCCTCGGCGGGGTATTTTTTTGCCCAAAATTCAACGTGATTGTTTCTATCCCAAATAACAGATACAAAAAAGCCGCTGACGAACAGCGGCTTTGTTTTAATTATTTACAAACCTGTTATTTTTGCGAGATGCGCTTAAGCCACTTCTGACAAAATAATGCGCAGTGTACGGCGAAGCGGTTCTGCTGCCCCCCACAACAGCTGATCACCCACGGTGAACGCGTTGAGGAAATCATCACCCATGGTCATCTTACGCAGACGACCAACAGGAACAGACAATGTGCCCGTGACTTTCGCTGGTGACAGTTCTTGAACCGTGATATCACGTTCGTTCGGGATGACTTTCACCCAATCGTTATGTGATGCGATGATGCTTTCAATCTCGTCCATCGGCACATTTTTCTTCAGTTTCAACGTCAGTGCTTGGCTGTGACAACGCATGGCACCGATACGCACACAAGTGCCATCAATCGGTACTGGGTTATCTTGAATGCCAAGGATCTTGTTGGTTTCAACCGTACCTTTCCACTCTTCTTTGCTCTGACCGTTTTCACGCTTCACGTCGATCCATGGAATCAATGAGCCCGCAAGTGGCGCACCAAACTCAGATGTTGGGAAGCTAGAAGAACGCAGTGTTTCTGCCACTTTACGGTCGATATCTAAAATAGACGTCGAAGGGTTTGCCAACTCAAGACCCACTGAGTCGTTAACCACACCCATCTGGCTGATCAATTCGCGCATGTTTTTAGCACCTGCACCAGACGCTGCCTGATACGTTTGCGCGGTCATCCACTCAACCAAACCTTCTTGGTACAGACCACCAACGGCCATCAGCATCAGACTGACGGTACAGTTACCACCTACATAGGCTTTCGTGCCTTTGTGGATGCCTTCTTGAATTTGCTTAAAGTTAACGGGATCAAGCGTAATGATGCTGTCTTCTTTCATGCGCAGTGTTGATGCTGCGTCAATCCAGTAACCTTTCCATCCTGCTGCCAGCAGTTTTGGATATACAGCCTCGGTATAGCTACCACCTTGGCAGGTAATCACGATATCGAGTTTTTTCAGGCTATCAATATCAAATGCATCTTCTAACAAACCCGCGTCTTTTCCGTAATTCGGCGCTGGAATGCCAATTTGAGAGGTGCTGTAGAAAACAGGCTCGATAACATCGAAATCACGCTCTTCTACCATGCGCTGCATCAGTACAGAACCAACCATACCGCGCCAGCCGACTAAACCTACTCTTTTCATTCGCTCTCACACTCCTTGTTATAATCTTCTCGCCCTATCTTGAAAATTAACGACACAAATAACAAGCAAAAACTGCATCTTTTTGCCTAACTCAGCGAGGCAAATCAAGGCAATCATGCCGACATCCAAGGAATTAGTGACATTACCCCTCGTTGAGTGAAATATAGGGGATTACTCTCTGTTTTTTAAAGTTTTTGAAAAACCTCAAAACTCCAACCACATCAATAAAAGTATTTATCACTGGTAATTGTCATATGAAGGATTAAAAAAACAAAAATTGCCGATTACTCAGAGCAAGCTGTGAGTTCGAAACAAAAATTTACACATTAACAAAACAGCCAAGAAACACATTTAAAACACTTAAATCAACAAATAAACCGTCAATTAGACACAGTAAATCATGAAAAATAACGCACCTGACTCAAAGGTCACATAAAACGAAATACTTGTTCACCTCTTCATCCCAGTTTCTATAAAGTATGCGTCGCCGCCAGGAAGGCAGTACCGACAGCCCCTATATGGATATTTCACCGGCAGGAGCCATTGGGCCCGACATAGAAGGTTTGAAATATGCAAAAACACTCGGCGCAACTCCCTTCGTTATTCCAAGTATTCACTGCGCTTGGTCTGTTTCTCTTACTGGCATTCTCTTTCACAGCAAAGCTGGATTTGCCTATTCAGTTAGCGCTTTATATCGGCTGGTTCATCGTTATCGGCCTTGGTATTAAGCTAGGACACGATTACAAAGACCTCGAAAAAGCAGCCACACAAGGCATATCTAACGGCCTTGGCGCTGTGCTGATCTTGCTCGCGGTAGGCGCGCTCGTTGGTACTTGGATTGCAGGCGGCATTGTCCCCACCATCATTTATTACGGCTTGAATGCTATTCATCCGTCGATCTTCCTTGCCGCTACCATGGTCATTTGTTCGTTGACCGCATTGGCAACAGGCACGTCTTGGGGAGCCGCGGGTACAGCTGGTATCGCAATGATGGGGATAGGACAAGGGCTGGGCGTTCCAGCGCCTGTCACCGCAGGTGCGGTGCTTTCTGGCTGCTATTTTGGCGACAAATTGTCTCCGCTTTCAGATTCAGTGATCCTTGCATCATCCATGTCTGGCGTTGAAGTCGTTGAGCATATCAAGGGCATGTTGCCAATCGCTCTGATCAGTTACGTTATCACAGGGATTCTGTTTACCGCTCTGGGTCTTCATTATGCCGGCAATGTCGATATGGCTCAGGTCAATGACGTCATCATTGCAATGGAAAAACAATTTGTTATCACCCCACTAAGCTTCGTCCCTGTCGCCATTGTCTTGGTATTGCTCGCTTTACGTTTACCGTCTTTCCCCGTTATTTCACTAGGGTCTGTTCTGGGTATCGTATGGGCGATAGTGGTTCAAGACATGGCACCGCTGAAGGCCATCAATACGGCATGGGCACCGTTTTCCATTGAATCTGGGGTCAGCTTTATCGATGCAATTCTTAATCGTGGTGGCATGGAATCCATGCTTGGTTCTGTGGCGGTAATTATATTCGGCCTTGGATTTGGCGGGCTGCTGGACAAAGTCGGTGTGCTTGAAACCATTGCAAAAGTGTTTGAAAGCAAAGTGAACTCGGCTGGCAGTTTGGCTACATCAACCATCGGCACCGCGTTTCTGGGTAACGTGTTTGGCTCCGCCATGTATGTATCGCTGATCCTGACACCAAAAATCTGTGCGAAGAATTATGATCGCTTAGGTTACCAACGTAAGAACCTGTCGCGGAACGCTGAGTTCGGCGGCACTTTGACGTCTGGCATGGTTCCTTGGAGTGACAACGGCATCTACATGGCCAGTATCTTGGGTGTTGCGACGCTATCTTACGCGCCGTTTATGTGGCTAAGTTTTGTCTGTATTTTCGTCACCATATTGACCTCGTACATGGGCTGGTTTGTTGACCCTTGCGAAAAGCAGCCGACTCAGACAAACACTGAAAGTGACGAGCGTCTAGCGACGGTTTCTTCAACCAGCTAGTCACGAACTATTGACGTAGAGCCCACCTCACTCAACACAAAGAAGGTCCTTTTCGCACCTTCTTTGTTTTCCTTTCTTGATCCACTTTCCTTTCTTTTGTCTTCTACCTGTTTTCTTTCCGATTACCGACAATCAAGCTTCTTCCCAGATCACACATCTTCATTGTTACACGTCATTCACACCAAATAATTGAACTGTTAATCCAACAAACTCAGAATTCCAATCTACTCGTAACGACTAACTCCATATCTATTAACGTAAAAGCAGACCAATACCTCACATTCATGCAAAAGAAAGCTTTCCGGTTCATTTATTCCATTCGGGTTGATGCCAATCAATTTCCCTTGCCCGCACTTAAGCACAATCAGGGTGACTAATTTTTCATTTTAGGGAACCATCATGTCGCAACCTGACCCGCAGGACCGCAAAGTTACAATAGGCAGTTACATTGCCCTCGCCTTTGCTGTCGTTTTCTTTTCTGGACTACTTCAATCTAACGAATGGTATGGCGTTTTTGACTTCACCACATTGAACGGATCATTCGGTAGTGTTGTTTACGGCGTCAATGAAACTGCTGACGGCATTCAAGCCGCCACAACTTCTATGCGCGGTAAAGGCGGCAGCGGCGCTCGTGATGGCTTCCTGTTTGCGTTGACACTGATCCCTACCGTGATGTTCGCCTTGGGCATGATCAACGTGCTTGAGCACTATGGTGCGCTTGATGCGGCTCGTAAACTGCTTACGCCGCTACTTCGCCCTCTTATGAACATTCCAGGTAACACAGGTTTGGCACTGATTGCGTCTCTGCAGAGTACCGATGCAGGTGCCGCGATGACACGACAGCTAAAAGATGAAGGCCATCTGACAAAACGCGAAACCGATATCTTCACCATGTTCCAGTTTTCTGCAGGCGCGACCATCGTCAACTTCTTCTCGTCTGGCGCAGTGCTGTTCACGTTGGTACTCATGGATGGTTCACTCGCAGTCACGTCTTCTATCGGCTTGGCTGTCGCCGTGATGTTTGTGTTTAAGTTCGTCGGTGCAAATTTATTCCGTGTTTACCTAAACATCACCGAAGGTAAAGAAGACAAGACCACAACGCCGACGATGACCGAGGAGAAAGCATAATGAGCACAGCTAAAAACCCAATGATTACCGACATTTTCGTTGAAGGTGCAAAGAAAGGCTGGACCATCGCAACGACCTCGACAGTACCGAACGTACTGATGGCATTCGTAATCATTAAAGCCCTTCAGATCACGGGGGCGCTTGACCTGATGGGCACGCTGTTTTCACCGATCATGGCCGTATTTGGGCTGCCAGGTGAAGCTGCAGCCGTTCTTATCGGTGCATGGATGTCCATGGGCGGCGCTGTAGGCGTGGTGATTAGCCTGTTTGACCAAGGTATCCTTAATGGTGAACACATCGCCATTTTGGCACCGGCTATCTACCTGATGGGCTCACAAGTGCAATATCTTGGTCGCATCCTCGGCCCTATTGGCACCGAAGGTCGATACATTCCTGTCATGATCTTTATTTCAGTGATTAACGCACTGGGTGCAATGCTAGTCATGAACATTCTTGTTTAACCCCTTTCTATCACGCTGAGCCTTGATGGCCTTCACGGCCTGAAAGCTCGGCGTTGCTCACCAAACTGGCTTGCCGATCAAATATCGTCAATAACAGACTAAAATTAAAGATAAAAAAAGGGCGCTATTCATCAGCGCCCTTTCTATTTTTGTCAGCCTAACTAGGATTTATATCCTCGCAACGAGTCGAGATAGTTCGGCAAGAACAGGGATATATCTGGAATGTAAGTGATCAATATCAGGAAGAATAGCAGCAAGCTTAGCCACGGCAATGCCGCTTTAATGGCCCACCCCATGCTCTCTCCCGTGATCCCCGCCGTCACAAAGAGATTTAACCCCACGGGGGGCGTGAGCATCCCGATCTCCATGTTCACCACCATGATGATGCCAAGGTGAATAGGATCGATACCTAACTGCATGGCAATCGGGAACAATATAGGCGCCATGATCAGCAAGATGGCTGATGGCTCCATGAAATTCCCCGCGATCAACAGCAGAATATTCACCACGATCAAGAAACCCCACGCTGGCAGCCCCCATGCAACAATGGTTTCCGCGATGCTGTGTGGAATACGTTCCGTTGTGAGTACATGTGCAAACAGCATGGCGTTGGCAATAATGAACAACAACATGATGCTAACTTTCGACGCATCACGCACCACATTGCTCACTTCTTTGTCTGTGAAAGAACGTACCATGACCAAAGGCAGTAGCGCGAAGTTACGCAGCAACATGCTGATTGTCCCCTCACCCTCGTTACGCCAAGGCTTGGCTTTTAACGGCCCTATATCACGATAGCCCCACACACTGACAAGCCATGCATACACCGCAGCCACAGAGGCGGCCTCTGTTGGGCTGGCAACACCGCCATAGATGGACCCCAACACAATAATAATCAGCATTAAACCACCCAGCGCACGAAGCCCTGAATGAACCAATGACATCACACCCGGAAATGGCTGAGAAGGTAACCCTTTCACAACGGCAACAATGTAGATTGCCACCATCAAAATACCGCCCATCATCAAGCCAGGAATGAAGCCCGCCATAAACATACGAGAAGCAGACACTTCCGTTGCCGCAGCGTAAACCAACATGACAATAGAGGGAGGGATCAAAATGCCCAATGTGCCTGCATTAGCGATAACCCCAGCCGCGAATGCTTTGGGGTAGCCCGCTTTAACCATGCCCACAATGACGATAGAGCCAATGGCCGCAACCGTTGCAGGTGAACTACCTGATACGGCGGCAAAGAGCATACACGCCATGACAGATGCCATGGCGAGGCCACCACGTATGTGACCCACGCAATCAATGGCGAAGTTGATCAATCGACGGGCAACGCCACCCGTAGACAAAAAGGCAGAAGAAAGAATAAAAAATGGGATAGCCAATAAGGTGTAGTGTTCACTGGTGGCTTCAAACAGCTTAAGCGCTATCGACGCCAGCGAGTCATTGGAAAACAGAAGAATAGTGGAAACGCTCGACAAACCCAGTGCAATAGCAATGGGCATCCCCATGAACATGCATAGAAAGAGCATGCCAAATAATGCAGCGATGGTCATTTCTTGCGCTCCTCTTTGTCTTTGTATTCATCTTCCATTTCACCCGCCAGTTCCTCGGCCAAATGCATGCTTTCTTTGGCCTCGTCAAACAAACCGAAACCTTGACGATTTCCTGTCCATACTTCATAGCCAATCGTGCAAACCCGAAGCGCCAACATACAAAATCCGAGAACCAGACAAGACATTGCTTTCCATTTCTCGATCGGCAGATCTTCCATTTCGATACCGATCATTTGCATTTTGCTGAGGTAAATCCAAGATCCATAAAGAAACAAACCGCAGTAAACCAAACACAGCGCAAGCGCTAGCAAGGTCACGGCTTTTTGCATCGAGGGTGATAGCAATTTAATGGCGGCATCCACGCCAATATGTGCGCCTTCACGAAGCCCCCAAGAAGCCCCCATAAGCACTAGCCATGCTGAAAGGTAGAGCGTTAACTCTTGCGCCCAAAGCAAACCTTCATTGAAAAAGAAGCGCAATATCACTTCGAAAAACACTAACAGTGTCATTGTCACCAATAAGAGGCCGATGCCTGCCTCTTCAAAACGGTGTAATAACCGAACCATTTCCTACTCCGAAGATAAACGCCCAGCGCCATTACAAGCCCTGGGCTTTATCACTTACTGGTTAGATGCCACTGCGGCTTGGATAATGTCCTCACCGATTTCACCTTGAAACTCACCCCAGACAGGTCTCATGACCTCAACCCATTGCTGACGCTCGTCGTCGGACAAAGTGATGATCTTGCTGCGACCTGATTCCAGAATTTTCTGGCGATCTTTCATCGATTTCTCATTGGCAATGGCATTACCGTGAGCAACCGCTTCAGCGAGCGCTTTTTTCAATACAGCGCGGTCTTCGTCAGGCATCGTCATCCAAAACTCGGTCGAGGTTGTGACCATGTAATCCAGCACACCGTGGTTTGATTCAGTGATGTATGGCTGCACTTCAAAGAATTTCTTCGAGTAGATGTTTGACCAGGTATTTTCCTGCCCATCGATGGCGCGCGTTTGCAGGAGAGTAAATACTTCAGAGAAGGGCTTTTTCAGTGGCACAGCATCAACAGCTTCAAACTGAGCAGCCAAGACATCTGAACTCATAATGCGGAATTTTTTACCGTCGGCATCACCAGGCACATGGAGCGGATCATTAGCTGACAATTGCTTCAAACCATTGTGTAAATAACCAAGTCCAATCAAACCTTTGCTTTTGACTGACTCCAGCAGTTGCTGACCAGCTTCACTCTGCTGGAATCGATCTACGGCTTCCATGTCTTTGAACAAAAATGGGAGATCATAAACTTGCAGTTTTTTGGTGTACTTGGAGAATTTAGACAAAGAAGGTGCAATAAAATGAACGTCTCCAAGCAACAGGGCTTCCATTTCTTTCCCATCGCCAAAAAGCTGTGAGTTCGGATAAACCTCCACCACGTATTTGTCGCCAATGCGCTCTGCAACTAAGTCGCGGAACTTCAGCGCCATTTGTCCTTTAGGCGTATTTTCAGCAACCACATGTGAAAATTTGATGGTTTCAGGTGCTGCATGCGCAAATGCAGTCATTCCTGCACAAAGCGCTAACGCTGAAAACATCGTTTTTAGCTTTTTCATACCGTGTCCTCTTTCCTTGTGTCAGCCGTGCCAATGCGGCACGCGATTTATTAACTCCCTATATGTTTAGTGGAGGAAACAAACAAGCACACAACTTGAAACAATTAATTAACAGAAAGAAAACAAAACTGAGAGATGCAAAAGAAGAAATGGGTGTGATTCCACCCATTCATTAATCAAAAGCAGAAAAAGGAAAATAAAAGCAGTTAGCTGAAGAGTGCAGATAGGTAATATCGTGCCACCATCAGTGGCCTACGCAAGCGCATTTTAGGCTCAGCCCAGCGCACAATGTGATTGATCTCCAAACGAGTAGCATCTGGGTAGCACTGTCGATTACATTCTCTGCACGACGAGCCGCTTCCCTCATTACAGCATTGCATAACACGCTGTTCTTCAAATGCGATTAAGGCAGTACACTGCGGACATAACTGACTGCCACGGTGTATACGTTTGCAATATAGGGTCGCCATTGCGCGAACAAGCCAAACAGGTTGGCGACGTTTCACTGGCGTTATCGATACAGTTTTCATAGGCGCGCTATTTTCCCTAGGTGCTTACAAAAACCTTTGACGCTGATCAACATTTAGTGGGTAAGCCCGTTGAAACTCACGTCAATCAAGGCGTTTTATACTTCGACCTCAGTAGACAGTGCTTTGATGCAAGCAATATAGATGTCATTTTCTCGAAGTGGCTTACCGATATGACCTTGCATACCATTGCTGATACAGCGCCAAATATCATCTTTCAGCACATTTGCTGTCATTGCCACAATGGGGGTTTGGCGATTAAAACTGTCAGAGGATCGAATTTGCCTCGTGGCTTCTAAGCCATCCATCAACGGCATTTGTATATCCATAAAGATGATGTCATAACCTTGCGTCTTGGTCTTTTCTAGTGCTGCAAGCCCATCTGTTGCCCTGTCCACAGAAAAGCCAAACTTCATCAGCATCTTTTCGGCAATCATAAGATTGATCGCATTGTCTTCAACCAGCAAGCAATGCTTGCCGGAGAAAGCATCATTGTGTTGCTTGATCAGCTCTCGACCTTTTAGTTCGACACTGTCTTTTTCAATTTGGAGTGGCAACATGACACTAAACTGACTGCCTCTCCCAACTTCACTGGTGACAGATATTTCCCCACCCATTAGATCAATCAATTGCTTAGTGATGGCCAGCCCAAGCCCCGATCCCCCATAACGGCGAGTCGTGGACGTATCCGCTTGTTGAAATTCATCAAAAATAAGGCTGTATTTTTCCTTAGGAATACCGACGCCCGTATCCGACACTCGAATATTAACGCCAGTGTATCGACCCCCTTGCTTATCAACCGTCACCTTGAGGCTTACCAGCCCTGTTTCAGTAAATTTCAGCGCATTTGATACCAGATTAAGCATAATTTGCTCGATGCGGTGAGCATCACCTAAGAAGCGCCGAGGGCACTCCGCTTCGTAGAAGAAATCAAAGACCAATTGAGGTTTATTGATAATGGTTGGCAACATCAGGTCTCGAATGTAGCTACCTACCTGTTCAAGATCGAATGGCGCTTCTTCCAGTTTCAGGTGATTGGACTCCATCTTGCTGAAATCTAAAATATTGTTAATAAGCGACATTAACCCGCGCGAAGAATGTGAAATAACAGACAGATATTCCGCTTGCTTACCAGACATGGGCTCATCTTGCATCAATGAGGTAGCACCGAGTATGCCGTTCATTGGCGTTCGTATTTCGTGACTTATATTTGCAAGAAACAACTGCTTCGCCCGCGCAGCTTCTACCGCACGTTCGCGGGTTTCTACCAAATTGGTACTGAGCTGATTAAATTCCCGAACCAACATGCCTAATTCATCTTGTTCCGGATAATCAATTGGGGAAAAAGGCACATCACCACGCTGACTAACAAGGGCGCTTCGTACACGAGCCATAGGACGAACGATTTGCGAATGAATGGCAATGTATGCCATTGCCACCAGCAAGATGACCACCAGCACCATGGCGAAAAAGAGATCGTTTTTCAGTTTTGTCGCTTCAACCAGTAACAACCGCTCTGGCAATGCCCCAACCAGCAACCAATCGGTATCCGGCAGCGTCCGCCCGAAAACTAACGTTGCTTCATGTAAGATAGGATCTCGTTCGAGACGATGGATGAACAGACGCTCTGTAGGCTGAAAAACCGTCGGATTGGGGGTTAGTTCAGCAGCAACGGAGAGTGCATACCCCAAATCAATATCAGGGGAAGAGGCAACAATAGACTTAGCCATCTTTTGTAAGTTGGGGTTGCTTTGGATCACCAGACGCTCACCTTGCGTGGCAAGACTAATGACTAATGCCAACTCCGAAAAATCGGGTTGGGTATTCGCAATCTCGCGTACACTCGGCAACGGTGTTAGGCGATCACCAGAAAGCGCATCAGGATATGACATGATGCGGCCACTTCGGTCGAACATCACCATATATCCGCCCAATTTCTGCCCACTTCGAGACAGGAATGCCTGCAATTCGGCCAACCGAACATCAATGGTAACCACCCCAGCAAATTTACTCTGATGATATATTGGTACGCTGCAAGTCACCATCGGCTCATTGGTGTAAGGGTCAATATACGCTCTCGACCAATAGGCTTCTTCTTGAGACAGTCGCGCAGGCGCATACCACTCCGCAACATGGTAAGGCGCAGAGGAAGGTTGATTGTAATCCTCTATACGTGAATACGTTCCGTCTTCATTAAATGCGATGAACACAGAGGCTTTTGATCGCTCAGCATCGTAAAGGTAAGGTTCAGGCCAGAACCCGCCACTGGCAACAATGCGTTTGATGTTCTTGTTGCTGAGCATAGCCGACAGCTTTTTTTCTATCTCTGCTTCGTTGTCATCAAGGAGCAAGGTATTGGCCAGTGACAATGCGATGGTCTCAACGTTATTTGATAGCTGCCCTAAGCTTTGAGCCACGGTTTCAACCTGTGCCTCAACGCGTTGGTTAGCACTGTCTCTCACCATGCTGTCACCGGTTGTTTCCAGCACATAAACAATAGTGATAACAACAACAGTCAGCATCAAAGCCACTATCCAAAGGGCTTTAACCCCCATGGTTTTATACCAGGGTAGATCCTTCGCAAGCACGTTCAACCCTCAAGACACGGTGGTTTTATGAGACTGTTCCATATCTTTCAAAACAGCTTGGATGGTGAGGCTCAACAACTTTTGAAATTGTTTGACAGAGGCAAGGTCGATTGGCATTCCTTCTCTAAGCGTCGCTTCAGCGCTCGTGCAATACGCTTGTAACGCAGTCGCTCCGATATTGCCGGAAACACCCTTTAAGTTATGCATTAACGAACGGGCTCGAGCAATTTCACCCATTTCTACGTGTTTTTCGAGAGCGTGACCGTCACCTTGGTGTTCCGCAACAAACATGGTTAATACCGATTCAACAGCTGACATGTCATCTTCTAGTTGCTCTTGCAAAATGGTGCCATCAAAAAGTGGTTCAGAAAGATCGATAGATTGGAATGACCTTAACCGTATTGATGTCACTCATTTCCTTTTTCACGCTGTTAATTTGCACGTTATCTGTCTGAGTACTAACAAAGCTATACCTCAGTATTACCTGAGCAATCAACATTGCAAAAGCCACAAACAGTGCTGAAATCGTGTTATCAAGGAGCGCCAATACTTGTGTTGTCCAATAGGTTTGTTGCTGAGTCATTGAACGAACAAATTTATGGTTGATCACAGCATCGACACTTTCAAACTGTCGATTAATACGCTCCAAACTCGTATACAAGGTATAAAGTTGCACGTGTTCAACGTTGGATTCCAATCTTGTCAGCTCACCTTCAATCTCGGAAATATAGCGGTTAAAGCGCTCAACACGATCAGTCTCGGTGCCATGATTAAAACCATGCAGCTCGAATAAAAGATAACTACTGACGGATTGATACAGTGCCGTAAGCTCTGGAGAAGAGCGAGAATCCAAGAGATGCTTAAGCTGCTCAGTGACTCTCGATACGGCGTAAATTGATGCAAGTAGATTATCGACATCTTCAACAAAGGCATCCGCATCTAACAACGTTTGCTGAATATCATCCCAATTGTCTTCGATAGTGTGCGATTTGGTACGCAGTAACAGATAACGAAAGTGCTGAACTTCTTGCTCAAGGTTCTTACGCTCTTTGTCTTGGTTCAACATGGAAGCCGACACCGTTTGGCGCAACTGTTGTGCGGCATTGTTCAATTTAACAATGTGCGTCGTGTGATCTTTCGTATGCTTCATATCTGTATACGCAAATAGTGCATAGCAAAAAGACACAATAAACCCTCCCCACAGCAACAGGGACAACCAATGCGTCAGCGTGCGTCGGCGTGCGTTTAAGGTGAGCTTTTGGTTTAATTGAGACAATAGAGGAAGCGGTGTCACTGGCGGTCCTTGTTTTTTGAATTCAACCCTAATGAGTTCAGATGCCTACACATTTATCACGCACGGTCTGCGAGACAAAGTAATAGTTTTACAACACTTACTTAAAATTAGGTAATTTGTCTTATTTTGCAAACACATTGGGGAAAACTTGTATGATTGCGCATACGCATTGTTCGCAAAGGACATGACAAACAAGGCGTATGCACACAAGTGTTACTCTTCGACGTTTAAGCGGCGTGTTAATTGGTCTCGCAGATTTGGCGGGGTGCCTTTGATGGTCAGCGTATCAGTCGCTGGATCGTAAAAAACACGCTCTCCAAGCAACATGCTGTCAAAATTAATCGACAAACCACCGCCGCCGCCCACAAATTTAGTCAGCTTTCGCATGGATGTTCTGTCGGCGGGGAAACTCTCTTCCAGCTCATAACCTTGCTCAGAGGCGAACTGATAGAAATCAACACCCTGATCATTTTTTGGCAACTCACTCGCAAGCTCTTTGACGATCACTTCGTCACCAGCCTGAAGCTGACCGTTGCAGTAGTCATAAACTTGTTTACGATATTCTTGCTTTTCTTCTTTCTCCAAGCGCGAATCCGCACAGTAATCCTCGACGGCCTGCATCAGAACAAGGTTTTGCTGCTTCGTATCCATGCCAACTTCGGCTTGCATGAAATCGAGGAAGAAATCTGCCACTTTGCGGCCGACACGCCCTTTGATGAAGGTCAAATAGCGGTTTGATTGCGCATCGGTTTCCCATGTTGATAAATCAATACGCGCAGCAATGTCCATTTTGGCCACATCAAGGTAGTCGGTCGAGCTGATCTCCAGATCATCCGTGACTTTCATGCTGGCTTTCGATTCTAACAAACCAATGAACAGATATTCCGTTGCAAGTGAACGGTATTCCGCGATCACTAACACCCCTTCATCAGCAAAAGGATATTTGGATAACTCCGTTTTTAATCGCTCTGCCGATTGAGATGAAAATGATAGAAAATCGAGTTCTTGCTTACGGCATGCTTTCAACCAGCTGGCAACATCGCTTTCTTCGGCAAACTGGCCAAAACCTTTTGCCGCTTTGGCGTTGTACACACGATGGACTTCGCTGATCAAATTTTCCGTTGAAGGTGAATGAGTTAGCATCTGATCTCTCAGGTGCACGACCAATGAATCTTCACTATCTTTTTTAAGTTGATGAAGAATAACGTTTGAAAGCGTGAGGCTCATAATTGAAAACATTTTTCGTCAGACTAGAGTGTGAGGTATTATACGCGGCTTCTGCTGACACAAGACAAGAGTTTCTATGCCTGTTACTTCTAAATATCAAGATAAAAACGTTGAACAGATCCTCAACGATGTGGTCAATGTTCTTGAAAAGCACAAAGCTTCGACTGACCTTTCACTGATGGTGGTGGGCAACATTGCTACTAATCTGATGAATAACAACCTGCCAGCTGCGCAGCGAAAAGTGATTGCGGAAAAATTTGCTCAAGCTCTGCTGTCTTCAATCGATACAGAGTAATAAGACCGCGTCGGAAATTTACGCGCACAGTAAAACAAAGAGAATAATTGGCCTTTATGGTAGACAGCGGAAATACATACAGGGACAAGGTGTCACAGCTGATAAGCTGGGGACACTGGTTTAGCTTTTTCAATATTATCGCAGCCATGTTGCTGGGGACGCGCTACATAGCGCAATCCGGTTGGCCCGAGACATTGATCGGACAAACTTATCAGTTGCTGACTTGGGTTGGTCACTTCGGTTTTATTGTTTTCGCTGTCTACATTCTGGTGATTTTCCCGGCAAGCTTCCTCATTCCGTCTCAACGACTCATGAGGCTGTTTGCCGTTCTCGTTGCCACAGCAGGCATGACAATACTGCTGTTGGATATTTACGCCTTCGAAACTTTACACCTCCACCTCAATCCATTGGTGTGGGAGCTGCTATTAAGCGGCGAAAAAACTGACATGAACGCCCACTGGCAATATTTATTTGTTGTCGTACCTGCTATTTTCCTTCTTGAAATAGCCATGTCTGAATGGGTTTGGCGCAAACTCCGTAAGCTTTCTCGCAAGCGTGTTGGCGTGCCAATTGCCGCTGTGTTCGCCGTCTGCTTTCTTGGAAGTCACCTCATTCACATCTGGGCAGATGCATTCTTGTATAGCCCGGTGACCGCACAGCGCTCTAATTTCCCCATTTCTTATCCTATGACGGCCAAAACCTTCATGGAAAAATATGGCTTGCTTGATCGTCAGGAATATCAACGTCGTCGTGACGAACTCGGCAACCAAGAAAGCGAAGTCATTCGCTATCCGCTGGAAAAAATTTCATTCGCCGCAGATGCATCAAGCTACAAACAGAATTTACTGATTGTGATGGTTGATGGTCTTCGTGCAGATATGCTCGACCCAGTCGTCATGCCAAACCTCAGCCAGTTCGGCAAAGATAACATGACGTTTTCCCATCATTACAGCTCCAGCAATGATGCAATGGCGGGTATTTTCGGATTGTTTTATGGCCTGCCTGGCAGCTATGCACAAAGTGCTCGCACTGAAGGCCTAAGCCCTGTACTTATCGACACACTCGATAAAAAAGGCTATCGCTTTGGCTTATTTAGTGCCGACAGCTTTGACAACCCAATTTACTACCAGAGTATTTTCGGCAAAAACCTAGAAAACACGACGAAAGTTAACTCAAACGAGGCTTGGGTTGCTGACCATATGGCCGCCGACAATTTGGACAAGTGGATCAAACAAGGCGATAGCAAAAAACCTTGGTTTGCCTATCTTGAGCTAAAAAGCGTCACCGAGTATGAACAAGGTGGCGACTATGACCGCCCATTCCAACCTTCTCTAGACAATGAGCTTGCCAACGTTGGCGATCACACCGCACTCGTACTGAAAAACAGCTACAACAATGCGGCATATTACGTTGATGGCTTGTTGGGTGAACTTTTTGACACACTTGAACAGAATGGTCAGCTTGATAACACCGTGGTGATGGTTACCGCAAACCATGGCACAGAATTCAATGAAACCGGTTCAAACAGTTGGGGCGCCAATACCAACTACAGCCAATACCAGTTGCAAGTGCCTTTGGTCGTTCATTGGCCAAATCAAAGCCCACGAGAAGTCGACGCTTACAGTTCACACTTGGACATCGTACCGACGCTAATGGAGTCCATGCTGGCTGCAGACAGCCCTGCGGAGCTTTATACCAGCGGTCGCAATCTGTTCGAGCTTGCTGATAAGCCACGTCGATGGGTGATTGCAGGTGATAGCCGCGACATTGTCGTGGTTCAGCCAGACAAGACAACCGTGGTAGACAAATTTGGTAATTACCGCATCTATGACAGTAATTACAAGTTACAACCTGAAGGTAAACCTCAGCTATCTGTACTCATGCAGGTGATGCACGAACTCAAGCGGTTTTATCATCCAGACGAAAGCTAATGCAAAAACTGATGCATAGGCAGCCTAAGTGGCTGCCTTGTTTTTTTGTCCAAATGATTGAAATACGCAAACTAAATGAAGAAAGTCGATTGACACTCAAATCATGTGTTCGTAACATGACTTTCGTGGAGTCGGTCTGTAGCGCAGCTTGGTAGCGCACTGTCATGGGGTGTCAGGGGTCGGAGGTTCAAATCCTCTCAGACCGACCATTATTTTTAAAAAGCCCGCAGCATTTCGCTGCGGGCTTTTTCCGTTTTAGAAACTCAGCCATGCATCGGTTAGTATCAAAATGTGGTTGCTAAAGCGTTTCCCTTAAAGTTATTACTTTGGATTGAAGATATGGAAGTCTCGATTGAATTTGGCGTACTGCTGGTCGTTCTCGGGTTTATCGCCGGGATTATTAACACACTGGCAGGCGGCGGTTCGAACCTGACCATTCCAGCACTGATTGTCTTAGGCATGCCCGCTGAAATCGCAAATGCAACCAACCGTGTAGGTGTCCTGATGCAAAGTGTTGCAGGCGTAGCGGGTTTTCGTCACCACAAACGACTTGAGCAAACCGATCTTATCCCAATACTCATTCCTACTTTGATAGGGGGTGTTGCAGGAGCCTCAGCAGCAGCGTGGCTGCCTTCAAGCATTATCAAGCCAGTCCTACTCGGGACCATGCTACTTATGGCCTTCATCATGCTTGTGAAACCCAGCATGGTCAGCCCCGATGCTAACGAACCCTTTCGGATGATGAAAGACACCCCAGCCTCATGGGTTGGGCTGGGCATCGCCGGATTTTACGGCGGCTTCGTGCAAGCAGGCGTCGGTTTCGTGTTGCTGGCAGCACTATGTGGAACCTTGCGCTATGATCTCGTGCGCGGCAATGCACTCAAGCTCGTCTGTACTCTCGCTTTCACTTCTGTCTCTCTCATCATCTTTATCTGGCAAGATCTCATCTTATGGCTACCCGGTGTACTGCTCGCTATTGGCTCCATGGCAGGGGCATGGTTGGCAGTGAAATTTGCCATCAAAGCCAATGCCAGCACCTTAAAATGGTTCTTGTTTCTAATGACTTTAGTGGGTTGTATTTTCGCGTACACATCGTGACGTCAGCCACATATTTTTCATTTAAAATTCAAGTGGCTACTAGCTGATATCAAAAACATTTACTTACATCACAACCTACAAATCTCAGCTGTGACGTCAGTCGAAGATGATGGACAATCCGCAAATTATGATACTAATTGCTGTCATACTTGCTGAAAAATATTAGAAGCAAAATCACACTTTTCGTCAGTCACTAAGGGAGTCATAGGGCATGATTGCTCTGGATTACGCATTCTGCCTCAAGGTAGGAGAAGCTATTTGTCCACAGAAGGATCTTAACGATTTCTGTCTGGCTCTTGGTCTCGCATTTACGAAGCAATTCACGGATGCGCGCAGCCAATTACTCATCAACGACGAAAATCATGCTGGTTGGCAACAGTTGGCTGACATTAGGCCACGACACTTTCAGCTGTTCTCGCCCATGATACCCATCAGTGAACATGACGATTTATTGTTAACCCGTCTATTAACAGCAGAAAGCGATCATCTTTATAACGATGTGTTTAATCAACTGATCCCTCTAAAAATCAGAGGAAGCAGTTATGGCTATCTGCTATTAAAGACACCGCATAAATATCATGTCGACCGTCATGCCCTTGAGATGCTGTCTCTCTTGATTTCCGGTGCATTAGATAGCCACCTTCAACACCATGCATTTCTGTTAGAAAGATCTCATCATCAAAAAACCGAAGAAAAGCGAGTTCAAGAAGTCTGTTCTCAAAAAGGGCTACTCGAGCAGCTACATATTCTGCACAAGATCTCTCTACGTCTTTGGCACTCGCACTCTCTCGACAATATGCTTCACACGGCAGTCTACGAATGCATTCATGCGCTCGATTTCGACCGAATGGCGATATTTCTTCTTAATAGCCATACCGGACTAATGCGCGGCACCTACGGTACCGACATCAATGGCACGGTCACCAATGAGCAATGGTATTGCACTGCCATGTATGAGCACTATCACGCCAAGACGACACTTGATAAGAAACAGCACATCAACATCAACGAAGGTACAGCCCTTTTTCATGACAACGTCGAAGTGGGTAAAGGGTGGAACGCGACCATTTCGCTTTGGGATGGTGACGAGCCAATCGGCTGGATAGCCTGCGATAACCTGATCACACATACGCCTCTAAAGAGTTACCATAGCGAGTTGCTGAAACTATTGGGTGTGACCATGTCACAACACCTTATTCAGCGTCGCTCCCAAGACGAATTGAAGCTGCTTAACCTATCACTCGAACAGCGGGTTGCCGATCGCACTGCACAGCTAGAAGAAGTGAATAAGCGCCTAAACCGAATTTCGCGCGAAGACAGCCTGACCAAGGTTCCTAATCGCCGTATGCTTGATGAGAAAATGGAAGAAGAGTGGCGTAGAGCCATCCGTTATCAAACGCCGCTTTCTATTTTGATCGTCGATATTGATCACTTCAAACAGTACAACGATTTATATGGTCACGCCTTAGGTGACAAATGCCTCGCTCAAGTGGCTGAGACGCTAAGCCAGGTCGAACGCAGAGCTGGCGCAATCCTTGCGCGATTTGGGGGTGAAGAGTTTGTCTTTTTGCTACCAGGCAGCAACAGCGAAAATGCAAAATCCGTTGCTGACCGCGCATTGGACGCAATAACAGCGCTACAGATCCCACATGATGATTCACCTATTTGCCCTTATGTGACTGTCAGCATCGGTGGGAAAACCTGTATTCCAGACAAACCTAACAGCCAGCAGCAATTGTTTATTGATGCCGATGTTGCGCTTTATGAAGCGAAAAGCTGCGGAAAAAATCAGGCCTTCGTTTTATAGCGTTGACGACCAGCGCCGCCGTTTCCTCTTTTCTTCTTGAATGGATTAGGCTGAGACGGCAGCGAACGCAGGCTCTCGGGTACTGGCCCTTTCCTTACTGCGTTCATTAAGTCCAACAATTCCGATTCCAACGCCGACATGAACGGCTGATAGGCTCCCTTCTTTTCGGCCATATCTTGCAGTTGGCGCTCCCAATGCGCTGTCATGTCAGGGTATGCCGCTTTTTCTGGTAACGCGTCAATAAGACCACACGCCGATGCAGTAGCTCTTATTTGCTTACCTTCACGCGAGAGTAAACGACGTTTAAACAACAATTCCAGAATGCCAGCGCGGGTCGCTTCTGTGCCTAATCCGTCTGTATCCCTCAGTATTTTTTTTAACGACGCTTCTTTCACAAATCGTGCAATGCCAGTCATCGCTTGCAACAACGTCGCTTCAGTAAAATGCCTTGGTGGCTCAGTCATACAATCTTTAATTTCACCTCGTGCGCACGTCAGCACAGTGCCTTTATTTAACGGTGGCACCTGACTTTCTATATCTTCTTTTTGCGCTGCGTTATCTCGCGTTAACAATGCCCGCCATCCGGGCAGAGTCAACTGTTTGCCTTTGGCAATGAAGATGCCTCCCGCAATATCGAAATCGAGCTTTGCTTCTACATATTCAGCCGCAGGGTAAAACTGCATCAGGTATTGGCGGGCGATCAGCTCATAAACATCACGCTCTCTGCCACTTAACGCATTGCTGCTCTTCCCTGTTGGAATAATCGCATGGTGCGCTTCTACTTTGCTGTCGTTCCACGCTTTGGATTTCAACGACAAGTTAGCGTTTTTCACTGCATCACTGAGCGAAGACACCGTGTTGCCAATTGCTGCTGTTACGGTAGACGCTTCTTTCAAATGCTCTTTCGGTAAATAGCGACTGTCCGAACGCGGATAGGTGATGACTTTATGTTTTTCGTACAACGACTGACAACACGCTAATACATCAACCGCACTCATGGTGAAGCGTTTGGCGGCATCAATTTGAAGTGCAGACAGGCTGTAAGGCAGAGGTGGGGCTTGCTTTGTACCTTTGCGTTCAGACACGACAACCGTAGCAGGTTGATTAACAATACGCTGGGCGACATTTTCCACCAATTTACGCGAGAGTACCCTACCTTCTTCATCTTGCCATGGCTGGCACGATTCGCTCGGCTGCCAACGCGCCAAAATATCACTGCCTTGGTAAGGAATGACCGCATCAAGCTGGTAAAAAGGTTTCGGCATAAATGCGGCGATTTCTCTGTCACGACGCACGACCAAACCAAGCACTGGGGTTTGTACGCGCCCTACCGACAACACACCCTGATACCCTGCCTGCTTACCCAGCAATGTGTATGCGCGAGACATATTCATGCCATACAGCCAATCGGCACGAGAGCGAGCCAGCGCCGAGACAGAAAGCGGGACAAAATCGAGGTTACTGCGCATGGCTGATAACGCTTTTTTCACGGCAGATACGTTAAGGTCGTTTATCAGCAAACGTTGTATGCGCTGTTTTTTCTTGTCCGCCAATTTGGCATAACTAAACACTTCATCCACCAACAGCTGCCCCTCTCGATCAGGGTCACCCGCGTGGATAATATCGTCAAATTGGCGGAGCAGTTTTTTTACCACTGAAAGCTGTTTAGCCGCAGATTTTCGTGGTTTCAGAATCCATGGTTCAGGCAATATTGGAAGATCGTCTAAACGCCATACTTTGTATTTTTCGTCGTAAGCGTCAGGCTCTGCTTGTTCAAGCAGATGACCAATACACCAGGTTACCGCGTCGCCATTGGCAGCCTGGACATAACCATCGTGATTTTTATGGGGCTTGGGTAAAGCGGCAGCGATTGCGCGACCAAGACTGGGCTTTTCTGCAACAAAGAGTCGGGCCATGGGAAACCATCAAACAGAGCAATTGTCGACAATTTAGCGAAATTAAAAGGGCTTAACAACAATTAACTGGATATTTATCCAGTTAATTGTGAGGTGGCATGAGGTGTAGCCTTAGAGGTAAGAAACGTATTTGCTGGTATCACGTTTGGGGGCATTAGCAGGTGTGCAATCTGGCGTCCCGATGTAAAGGAAGCCGACAATTTCATCATCCCCCGACACACCAAACGCTTCACGCACGACAGGATGATAAGCCCATTTCCCTGTGCGCCAAAAGCCTTGATAGCCCTGTGCAACGGCTGCCATTTGCATTGCCTGCGCAGCACAACCCGCAGAGATATGCTGCTCAATCACAGGTACCTTATCGTGGTGCTTAGTACGCGCTATTACGGTGATCACCATGGGTGCGCGAAAAGGCGAATTCGCGGCTTTTTCCACCACGGCATCTTCTTCATTATCAGCTTGAGCAGCGCGTTTAAGGATGGAAGAAAGCTTATCTAAACCTTCGCCTGTCGCAACCACAAACTCCCACGGCGTTAACGCGCCATGATCAGGAGCACGAAGACCTGCCGCCAGCATATTTTCAAGCGCATCACCCTGAGGGGCTGGCGCAGACAAACGAGGAATAGAACGACGTTGGGTGAGTAAATGTAATGCGTCCATGAAGATCCCAATGACTAGTAAATAAAATCGCTGTTATTGCCTCTAAAAATAACACAAACCCGAAAGAACAACTCCCTCCGGGTTTTGTGGATTAATCGTCGATGTTCTTAAAGGGCTATCGCGAGTTCAACACCTTGACGAATGGCTCGCTTCGCATCAAGCTCACCGGCCTTTTCTGCACCGCCAATGATATGAGGCTTCTGACCTTGGCTTTCCAACTGATCGGCCAAATCATTCACTGACTCTTGCCCGGCGCAGATGATGACATGATCGGCGGGCAAAATATGTAACTGCCCTTCCAACGTAATGTGCAGACCGGCATCATCTATTTTTTCGTAGCTGACACCACCCAGTAGCTCGACACCACGTTTCTCAAGTGTTCGACGATGTATCCAACCTGTCGTTTTACCGGGCCCTTTGCCTACTTTGCCCGGCTTACGTTGCAGCAACCAGACTTGGCGCTGAGCAACATAATGAGGCTGTGGCAGCAACCCTCCCTCATGAGACATGGTTTGATCAATGCCCCAATCTTTTAGCCAATCTTCCAGCTTGTGCTCTTCAGGCTCGGTGATCATGGTTGCCACATCAATACCAATACCACCCGCGCCAACAACAGCGACACGAGAACCCAGTGTGGGCTTGTCTCGAATGAGCGTCTGGTAATCAATCGCTTTCGGGTGATCAATGCCCTGAATAGCGGGAATACGTGGCTTCACGCCCGTTGCAATCACCACTTCATCAAACGCTTTGAGCATCTGTGCATCAACGAGCTGATTGAGCCTGACTTCAATATTGAATTGCGCCACTTTGCGAGTGAAGTAACGAATAGATTCTTTAAATTCTTCTTTGCCAGGAATTTGCATCGCCAAATTGAACTGGCCGCCTAGCCTGTCACTCTTTTCAAATAGCACCACATCAAAACCGCGCTCTGCTGCTGTCACCGCGCATGACATCCCCGCCATGCCACCACCAACAACCGCGACGCGTCGTTTGTTGACAGCGGGAGAAATCACCAGCTCAGTTTCGTAGCACGCTTGCGGATTAACGAGACAGCTAGCGCGCTTGCCTTTGAATACGTGGTCAAGACACGCCTGATTACACGCGATACAAGTATTGATGTCGTCGGCTTTATCTTGCTCAGCTTTGACAACAAATTCTGCATCAGCCAAAAACGGACGGGCCATCGAGACCATGTCTGCTTGACCGCTTGCCAAAATATTTTCAGCGACCTCAGGGGTGTTAATGCGGTTGCAAGTTACCAATGGGATAGATACTTCACCTTTTAGGCGTTCTGTCACCCAGCTAAAGGCCGCGCGTGGCACCTGAGTGGCGATGGTCGGGATACGCGCTTCGTGCCAACCAACACCTGTATTAATAATGGTCACGCCCGCCGCTTCAAGTGCCTTGGCTAGCTCAACCACTTCATCATGGGTGCTACCTTGCTCGACAAGATCGAGCATAGAAAGACGGAAAATAATGATGAAATCATGCCCTACCCGCTCACGAACAGCTTTAACAATCTCGATAGGGAAACGAATGCGGTTTTGGTAACTGCCGCCCCAGCCGTCATAACGTGTATTTGAGCGGGCGCAAATGAACTGGTTAATCAGATAACCTTCCGAGCCCATGATTTCGATACCGTCATAGCCCGCTTCTCTGGCCAATTCTGCACTCTTTGAAAAATCCTTAATGGTATTCAGGATTTGACGCTCACTCATGGCAGACGGCGTAAACTTAGAAATAGGGGCTTTGATCTCGGAAGCACTAAGCGAAAAAGGATGCATGGCATAACGACCTGCATGCAACAATTGGAGCGCAATTTTTCCACCATGTTCATGCACCGCTTCGGTGATAGTCCGGTGTGCGCGTGCTGCTCGCCCACTGCTAAACTGCGCACTGAGAGGATGCAAACGTCCACGGAAATTCGGTGAGAAACCGCCCGTCACAATCAAGCCAACGCCACCTTTAGCTCGTTCAGCATAGAAGGCTGCTAGCTTTTTAAAACCATCGTTCGATTCTTCTAGACCAGTATGCATTGATCCCATCAGTACACGGTTTTTCAACTGCGTAAAACCAAGATCCAGTGGCGCGAGTAAGTGAGGGTACGGCAAGTTCATTCTACGCTTCCATCGTATTGTTATTCTGATTACACAACCATAAACCCGTCAAACAGAAGTTTCAAACGTTTGTTTACATTTTTACAACATAAATCAAAGCTAGGTTATCTAAACAGGATTAGTTACGATTACAGATATGAAAAGAAGCTGGGTAAACAAATGAAAACGCTTTTTAAATTCTTTGGCACCTTATTGAAATGGTGCTGGAAGATTCTAGGTTTCGCTCGTCAATTGGTGTTGAATCTGTTTTTCATCGCCGCCATTGTGTTGGTCTATTACGTCGTGACAGACGATGATGTCATCTCGCAAGAACCAACAGAACAACCGATTCAAGCGCTATTGCTTGATATATCGGGACCTATCGTCGAGAAGCAACGCAGAATTGATCCTTATGATTTTGCTACTCGCAACCTTTTTGGCCAGCAGGTTGAATTTGAAAATGTCCTCTTCGATATTGTTGAGCAAATTCGCACGGCCGCAAAAGACGATAACATTAACGGCATGGTACTGAGCCTGTCAGACATGTCTGAAACCAGCCTCACCAAGTTGCGTTACATCGCGAAAGCCATCAATGAGTTCAAAGCAACCGGTAAACCCGTTGTTGCGATTGGTGGCCACTACAACCAAAGCCAGTACTATCTAGCCAGCTACGCTGACGAGATCTACATGGCACCCGATGGTGCGGTACTGCTGCGTGGCTACGGTTCGTTCAATCTGTATTTCAAAGATCTACTCGATAAGCTCGATATCACTACGCATGTGTTTCGCGTGGGGACATACAAGTCGTTTGTTGAGCCGTATACGCGAACGGAAATGTCACAAGAAGCGCGAGAAGCTAGCTCTGTTTGGCTCAACCAGCTTTGGGGCGCCTATGTCGAAGACGTGGCGTTAAATCGCGAATTGAGTGTTGAGCAACTGTCGCCTGATACGCAAACGTTACTTGATGAACTCAAAGCAGTGAACGGTGATTTTGCGCAGCTTTCAAAACGCCTGGGTCTGGTCGATGAGCTTCTAACACGACAACAGATTCGCACTAAGCTTGCAGAAACGTTTGGTAGCAATGGAGAAGACAGCTTCAATTATGTCAGCGTTTATGACTACTCATCGCTCCAGTTCCGCTTACCAAAAGCAGACCAAATCGCGGTCGTTGTTGCCAGTGGAGCCATCGTTGATGGCTTTGAATCTGAAGGCACTGTCGGCGGTGACACCACCGCAGCATTGCTTCGCGATGCTCGCCTTAACGACGCAGTGAAAGCCGTGGTGCTTCGCATAGACAGTCCTGGAGGCAGTGCATTTGCGTCCGAAGTCATCCGCAATGAAGTAGAGGCGCTCAAAGAAGCGGGTAAGCCTGTTGTGGTGTCGATGTCCAGCGTCGCAGCATCTGGCGGATATTGGATTGCCGCCAGTGCGAATCGCATCCTGGCACAACCGACCACAATCACAGGGTCAATCGGTATCTTTGGTATCCTGACCACCTTTGAAGACGCGTTAGCAAAATACGGCGTATACAACGATGGCATTGGCACCACACCGTTTGCCGGTGTCGGCGTGACGCGCGCATTGCCTGAAGGGGTTGCGGACATTATGCAACTTGGCATTGAAAACGGCTATCAGCGCTTCATTGGCCTGGTCGCAAGCCAACGCAACCTTTCTATCGAAGACGTTGATCAGATCGCGCAAGGTCGAGTGTGGACAGGCTACGACGCAATGAAGCGAGGCTTAGTTGATCAACTGGGTGACTTTGATGACGCCGTTGCCGTTGCCGCTGAACTGGCTAACATTGACGACTACTCGTTGAACTGGCTCGAAGAACCACTAACACCCGCTCAGCAGTTTATCTATGACATTGTCAATCAAGCCATAGTGAAGCTTGATTTGAGCACAAACATCAAACTACCAGCAGCAGTACAACAGTTTGCCAACACTACAGCGACTGAAATAAATCACCTTAATAACTTCAATGATCCAAATGGACAATATGCTCTTTGCCCAAATTGCAGTTATTACGACAACTGAGAACTCCCCGGCAAGCGCCGGGGTTTTTTTAATGAATTCGATACGTATAATGCGCCCACGACCTTGGCAACAATGAATTTGTGATGATGGAAAGAAAACACATATATATCGCCTACACTGGCGGCACTATCGGCATGCTGAAATCCGAGCAGGGTTACATCCCCGTTTCCGGCTTCATGCAACAACAGCTCAAGCAGATGCCGGAATTCCATCGTCCTGAGATGCCAGAATTCACCATTCATGAGTATATCCCGCTCATTGATTCTGCTGACATGACGCCCGCTGAGTGGCAACGCATTGCTGACGATATACGCGACAATTACGACAACTATGACGGCTTTGTTATTTTGCATGGCACTGACACCATGGCTTATACCGCCTCGGCATTGTCTTTCATGCTGGAGAATCTGGATAAGCCAGTTATTGTCACGGGGTCACAGATCCCATTGGCCGAACTACGTTCGGATGGGCAAGCGAACTTGCTAAACGCCCTGCACATCGCAGCCAATTACCCAATCAACGAAGTCACCTTGTTCTTCAACAATCAATTGTTGCGAGGCAATAGAAGCACCAAATCTCACGCAGATGGCTTCAATGCATTCACGTCGCCGAACCTACCACCACTTGTGGATGCGGGAATCAACATCCAATTGCATGGTGCTGAGATTGATAAAAAGCCGGAAGGGGCTTTCAAAGTACATACGATTACAGAGCAACCTGTTGCCATCATTATGATGTACCCAGGCATTTCTCCTGACGTAGTCCGAAATGCACTGAAGCAGCCAGTGAATGCGATGATCTTACTGACCTTTGGTGTGGGTAACGCACCGCAAAACAAAGAACTGTTAGGATTATTGAGAGAAGCAACCAATCGCGGTGTTGTTGTGCTTAACCTTACCCAATGTCTCGCTGGAAAGGTCAATATGGGCGGGTATGCGACAGGCTGTGCTCTTGCAGAAGCCGGTGTATTGAGTGGTTACGACATGACGCCAGAAGCAGCATTGGCAAAGCTTCATTATTTGCTCAGTCAAGATTTGCCAATTGAACAGGTTCGCAACTTACTTCAGCAAGACTTACGTGGTGAACTCACGCTCTAAGCCAAAGTATTGCGATAAGTAAATGGACAGTGACATTGATAAAATAAAAAAACGGCATTCATGCCGTTTTTTTTATTTTATTCAGAATCCAATTACTCGTCGTTTACATTTTTCTGAACAATCGTTTCCTGATTTTTTGCGAATTCGCGCTGAAGCGCCGATTTCGATTTCAACGTAATGTCACCGCCAGCCGCCACCGTCATATGTTGTGGCTCGGTGTTATGCCGCGATTGATAAAGCATGACAACTTGCATCGCATGGTCACGTTGCTCTTGCGACAAAGGCGTACCTTCAGGCCACTTCCCTGTTTCAACCGCAAAGCTCAAACGATCATAAGCTTCAGGCGTAATGCTGGACAACATCTGTTCAATATCCATGTCTATTCCCTGGGTTACATGCCTCGATATCTGGCTTCATTTGTATGCCAACTTGTACTATATCGTGGGCGTTCAAAACAATTAGGCAATAATAACGACAAAATCAATACCAGTCTTTTATCATGTATTGATACATGCCTTTATCATGCTTTGGTACTGGGTTAAGCAATACAGCCAGTCCAATAGTAATGATTTTATAATGAATACGCACTTGCTTGCTTGAGCAAATCCACAGTTTTTGCCACCTTGTGTGACAGATACAGGTGAAGTGCGACGGGTTGCAGTGAGCTCTTCCCAATACCAATACTACTAGTCCAACTATATTTGTGGGGATATTTCCTCCACAATTTTTGCGCAGCAATTTCTATCCCAAGAGCTAAAACTAAGGTAAAGAACATGGCCTCTATCACTGGCAGTAATTCGTCCGATAACCTCATCGGCACGGCTGACGATGACAGCATCTACGGCCTGCTAGGCGAAGACACACTTCGCGGTTATGCCGGAGATGATACGATTTACGGCGATTCTTCTGCGTCCGAAATTCAAGATCTTTCCTCAAACGGAGACGGCAGCTATACACTTCAAAGCGACACGTTTGTGTCTGTTTCTTTGTCTCAATTCAACTTTCCTGTCACAGACGAGAAAAGTTTGGGCTACGCCATTCTCGATGCCAATGGAGACGTCATTAGCAAAAACATTATTGTTGATTACGTAAACATCGCTGAACGAGGATCAGCTATCGACATCAATGTCGCTGGCGGTGCCAAATTAGTATTTTTTACGATTCCATCGAGCGAACTACCCAACTTCGAATGGACGCCTCTAGACCTTAATAACGTCGATACGAATATCGCGACGTCTCATGTCACCATTACCGTAAAAGAAATCAACAGTGACAGCGCTACACACGGTGATGATGCCTTGTACGGTTATGACGGCGACGACCAACTGTTCGGTGAAGGTGGCGACGATCGCATCGTCGGCGGCGATGGACATGACATCATTTCTGGCGGTGATGGCGACGACTCGGCGTGGGGAGACAATGGAGACGACCACCTTCACGGCGGTAAGGGCGACGACAAGCTTTATGGTCAGAATGGCAAAGACAAACTAGAAGGTGGCGCAGGTGACGATGAACTGTGGGGTGGGCGTGATGACGACACCTTACTAGCAGGTAGCGGCGCAGATTACATCGAAGGACAAGATGGGAACGACACCGTACAAGCAGGCGACGGTGATGATGAAGTCTGGGGCGGAGCTGGCAACGACAATATTCGTGGCGACCAAGGGAATGACTACATCAATGCTGAAGACGGTGAAGACCTTGTTTTTGGCGGTGCCGGTGATGATGAAATTTATGGCGGCGACGACAATGATGATCTTCGCGGCAACGCTGGGAACGATAAAATCTACGGCGAGCAAGGAAACGACATTCTCAGAGGACAAGCCGGCAATGACTACCTCGATGGCGGAGATGGCAACGACGAGATATACGGTAACCTTGGCACCAACACCATGCTTGGTGGTGACGGAAACGACTACCTATTTGCAGGCTGGTTCAGTGCTGACAACTATCTTGACGGACAAGCTGGTGAAGATATCTTAATCGGCAGTATTGGATCAGATACCTTGATATTCGATGAGAATGATTTTCAAGGACAAGTCAAAACCTTTTCAAATGGCACTCAAATCAATAAGCATATTTATGATGCTTCGTCTGGGTTTGACACCTTGCTGATCACCGGTGCACAAAACGCTGATTTTACTGGCACCAGTTATCAAACCGACCCGAATGTAAAAGGCAATGTCGTCGCAGGGGTTGAAGCCGTGATTGGTGATAGTGCGGATCAAACACTGACCATTAACACACATGAAATCGATGCTCAGTCAGACAATACTGCAGGTGATGATTGGCAAGGCTTCATTGCATGGTTAGGTAATGGCGACGATACGCTTAACCTCACAGGTGTTGATTGGCAGTATGATGCAGCAGCAACATCAAACGCAGACATCACACCCGCGATGGTGGCCAAAATGGGGCTATCAGCGGCACAAGTCGCTGATCTGCAAGCCTACGTGTTCAATGACCTCTATAGCAATGATCAGATCACCGTATGGACGGATGCGGAATCGATCACCTATTTGGGCACCGATATTGTGTAAAACACATATACACGAGCAAACTTTCAGAGAAAAAGATAGGCCAGCCATCATGCTGGTCTTTTTTATCTCTGTGGACTGACGCAAAACTCAGGAAATGAAGATAAACTGAAAGAAGATGTTTATGTTATAAGTCACTCGCATCGAGTGAGAGACAAAAACTAAAGAGCCACGACCGTCATGAATAAAGGCCCTATTTCATTTCCATATAAAGTTGTCATTACGGCGATAAGCACCTTACTGCTTGCTGGATGTTTTGAAAGCAACCGCAGCACCGCGCAGCTTTGCGAGAACTACCCTCAGATCTGTAACAAACTAAATACTGAAGATGGCCAGTGTCGACATGAGCGCACTGACCTCATTTGGCTGCGTTTTGACGTGATTAAAAATCCTTCAGATTTGAATAAATTTGACGAACTACAGCTCACGAAGAAATACGCCAAATGTATGTCGCTTGCCGCACAGATTGAAAGCACGACGTTGAAATCTAAAAAAACCCTGCGGACTGAAGCGCTTTTCCACGCCTACGACGTAATTGACCAACTAGAGCTTGAATTGAAAAGCTCCTACCAGCCTTCAATCATCTACTACCGCTGGACCCAAGGCGACCAAGAGGCTCTCGAGCAATTTTTAAAGCTAGAAGAAACCGAATATCTCGATTCCCCCGAAATGCAACTCGGCCTTGCAAGCTATTATGTCGATAAAGACAAGGTTCACACCATTAACCTTCTGATGAAATCTTTGACGCTTTATGATGGTCGTAGCAGCATGACAATGGAGAAAACAATTCCAGACGTCGTGAAGTCGCTTGCGACGGCCAATCACTCACTGGGTAAACTCGATGAGGCGTATATGTGGGCTTTAGTCGGGAGCGAGTTAGGTCTAGCTATTGCTAAAGAAGCGCAAATTAAATTGCTATATCCAATGATCGACGAAAGACGCGCACTGATCGCTGACATTTCAGATGACATCGCCTCGTCTATTGAAAGCGGTAATTTCGATAAGAACATGTTGATACAACTTTCCGGACTGCCTCCACTGTCGACAACGCAATAAATCGCCGGCATTGATAAAACAAAAAAGCGTGCTGCGAGCACGCTTTTTTGTTTAGAGTCAGTCACTCATTTCGAGACCTATCCATCAACGTTCTGACTCTTCAAATGCCATAGACACTGAGTTGACACAATAACGTAGCCCTGTTTCCGTGGGGCCATCATTAAACACATGCCCAAGATGACTGTCGCAATTTACACATCTTACTTCCGTTCGTAACATGCCATGGCTATTATCTTCAACGTACTTAACCGCCCCTTCAACCGCCTGCTCAAAACTCGGCCAACCACAGCCAGAGTCGAACTTAGTGCTCGAATCAAATAACAAAGCATCACAACACACACAATGATACGAACCGTTTTTGTGATTGTGCAACAAGGTCCCACTAAACGGAGGCTCTGTGTGGCCCAAGCGGCAGACCTTGTAGGCCTCGTCAGAAAGGTTTTCTTTCCACTTTTCATCAGAATGCGTTGTCATTACGTCCTCTAGTCTGGGAGTTTGGTGTCTACGACTCAATAAGCAGCTGTATGAGGCTCTATTTTGATGCTTACTGGAATATTCGCTCTTTTATTACCTTTTAATTGTGCTCAGTACCAGTTTGAACCCTAAGCATCGCTGACTGCATCACAACTTCCGCACACTGGTGCTGCAAGCGTCACGGAAATGACATGTCACAAGAAACATCCAGAGCAACATGCGCTTTTCGTTTCTTTTTGATCAGTTTTACTTAACTTTTAATCACATAACTACATAGCCGCTGAAACTGCGCCCAATTCTCAAAATTCGCACGCAATGAAACACACTTTCTTTCCATACTTTTTCGTTAGCCATAAACAATACAAGACATCCCTGTACACAAACGTAGCTAACAGTAAGTGGCACATTATTTTCAACATTCCGTGTAAAACACCAAAGAATTGTTTAGGTGATGTAAAAATAATCCGTACTATTTTTTGATTTTAAGCAATTTAGGTGGGTTTTTTGCTTGCATGGGTGATACCGATTCTGTAATTTTACTACCAGTTTCATTTTTCACTAGATATCAAAGTTGTGGAGCAACGTAATGACTATCAAAGTAGGTATTAACGGTTTTGGCCGTATCGGCCGTTTTGTTTTCCGTGCATCTGTTGAGCGTAACGACATCGAAGTTGTCGCGATCAATGACCTGATCGACGTAGAATACATGGCGTACATGTTGAAGTACGACTCAACTCACGGCCGTTTCAACGGTACTGTAGAAGTTGTAGACGGTAACTTGGTTGTTAACGGTAAAACAGTTCGCGTAACTGCAGAACGTAACCCAACCGAACTTCAGTGGGACGCAGTAGGCGTTGATGTTGTAGCTGAAGCTACAGGTATCTTCCTGACTGATGAAACTGCTCGTCAGCACATCACTGCAGGCGCGAAGAAAGTTGTTTTGACTGGTCCTTCTAAAGATGCGACCCCAATGTTCGTAATGGGCGTTAACCAAGACACTTACGCAGGCCAAGACATCGTTTCTAACGCTTCTTGTACGACTAACTGCCTAGCGCCAATCGCTAAAGTACTGAACGACAACTTCGGTATCGAATCTGGCCTGATGACTACTGTTCACGCAACTACAGCGACTCAGAAGACTGTTGACGGTCCTTCTGCGAAAGACTGGCGTGGCGGTCGTGGTGCTTCTCAGAACATCATCCCATCATCAACTGGCGCAGCTAAAGCAGTAGGCGTAGTTCTTCCAGAACTAAACGGCAAACTGACTGGTATGGCTTTCCGCGTACCAACTGCAAACGTTTCTGTTGTTGACCTAACTGTTAACCTGAAAAATGCAGCAACTTACGCTGAAATCTGTGCAGCTATGAAAGCCGCTTCAGAAGGCGAAATGGCTGGCGTTCTTGGTTACACTGAAGACGAAGTTGTTTCACAAGACTTCATCGGTGAAGTTCAAACTTCAGTATTCGATGCGAAAGCTGGTGTTGCTCTGACTGACAAATTCGTTAAAGTTGTATCTTGGTACGACAACGAAATCGGTTACTCAAACAAAGTTCTGGATCTGGTTGCTCACATCTCTAAGTAATCATTCCGGATTGCCTATTAGGGCATGAGTGACAAAAGGCGGCTTATTGGCCGCCTTTTTTGTATCTAAATTTCACATTCAGAAGGCACATTTCATGGACGTTAAACAGCTCCCAACTACTGCTGTACTCTCTGACTATGTCACCATTTGCGAACTTGACGGCATCAAAGTGGTTCGCGTTATCCACCCAAAAGCCACCGCAGCAATCTCTCTCTTCGGCGCGCATGTACTTAGCTTTCAGCCAACAGGTAAGAAAGAAACCATCTGGATGAGCGAAAATGCAGATCTGAGCGGCACGAAAGCCATTCGCGGTGGTATTCCAGTCTGTTGGCCTTGGTTTGGCAAAGCTGCGGAGCCATCACACGGTTTCGCGCGTTCCAGTGAATGGGCTTTGAATGAGCACAGAGAAAATGAAGAAGGCGTCATCATCAGCCTCACTCTGACCGACACTGCTGAGACTCGTGCAATCTGGCCGCATGCTTTTCGCGCTGAATTGCTGATGGAAGTCACTGACACACTCAAAGTCAGCCTGATCAGCACCAATACCGGAGATGCGCCGATGCAGATCGGAGGCGCTCTTCATACTTACCTGAATATTGGTGATGTTACCGAGACCACTGTGTCGCAATTGGGCAACGAATACATCGAAGGCGGTATCCGCAAGCCAAGTTCAGGCAATACCGGATTCGATCAAGAAGTTGATCGCATTTATACGCACGCCAATGAAACAGTAATGGTAGAAGACCCACGTTTTCAACGTCGCTTAGCTGTCACAAACCAAGGCAACAATGCCGTGGTTGTTTGGAATCCTTGGAAAGCTCTTTCTGCCAGCATGGGTGATATGGCAGACGACAGCTACGAAACCATGGTATGTGTCGAATCGGCAGTATATGACCGAAGTGTCAAACTAGAAGCTGGCGAAAACCATACGCTATCAACCTTGATTTCAAGTCAATAACAAGCCGCTCAATCAGGGTAACGTCAGGCCGGAGCTTTCCCAAGTTCCGGTTTTTGCCTCCATGGCCCCAGCGACTCCCCCTCCCTCCTCCCATCAATTCCCAGCGTGTATTGAACGCAATGAAGTCAGCTATCCCTAAATACTAAGCTCGCTGAGGTAGACATCCTTTGATGTTTCAATCCAAAGCGTGATTCACTCTGTAATGAAAAGTTCATCGCTATAAGAAAGTTACAGTCTGAATACAAAGCCTTATCACAAAAGGGAAAAATATCGAAAAAACAAGTAATTCAACCAAGCAAATTGATCAGTTGCTACTAGTCTTAAAAAGGTGAGGATATGAAAGCGACTGCGCCAATATCCTTTCTTATTGATAACAGCAAGATTTAGGGGGCAGGACCATGAGTATTTTCGACCACTATCGTCAGCGATACGAAGAATCTAAAGACGAAGAGCTGAGCCTTCACGAGTTTCTGGACCTTTGCCGGGAAGATCGCGGTGTCTATTCCAATGCGGCAGAGCGTTTGTTAACGGCCATTGGCGAGCCAGAAATGATCGATACCGCTCACGATCCTCGTTTGAGCAGACTTTTCTCTAACCGCATCATCTCTCGATATAAAACATTCGAAGATTTCTACGGGATGGAAGAAGCGATTGAACAAATCGTCTCCTACCTCAAACACGCAGCCCAAGGGCTAGAAGAACGCAAGCAGATCCTGTATCTGTTAGGCCCTGTTGGCGGTGGTAAATCATCACTGGCAGAAAAACTAAAAAGCCTGATGCAGAAAGTACCTATCTATATATTGACCGCAAATGGCGAGCGTAGCCCTGTCAATGACCACCCGTTCTGTTTATTCGATGTTGTCGAAGATGGTGCATTACTCGAAAGTGAGTATGGCATATCACAACGTTGCCTGCGCTCTATCATGTCGCCTTGGGCTGCAAAGCGCCTGCACGAATTTGGCGGTGACATCAGCAAGTTTAGAGTGGTAAAGGTTCGTCCATCAATTCTCGACCAAGTCGGCATCGCGAAAACGGAACCCGGTGATGAGAATAACCAAGACATTTCATCACTGGTTGGTAAAGTGGACATCCGCCAACTTGAACATTTCTCTCAAGATGACCCCGATGCATACAGTTATTCCGGTGCATTGTGTAAAGCCAACCAAGGCTTAATGGAATTCGTAGAGATGTTTAAAGCACCGATTAAAGTACTTCACCCGCTCCTAACTGCCACGCAAGAGGGCAACTACAACGGTACTGAAGGCCTTTCTGCATTGCCATTTGACGGCATGATCCTCGCTCACTCCAATGAATCTGAGTGGCAGACATTCCGTAACAACAAAAACAATGAAGCCTTCCTTGACCGTGTTTACATCGTGAAAGTGCCATATTGCTTACGCGTATCGGAAGAAATGAAGATCTACGACAAACTACTGCAAAACAGTGAGTTGTCAGCGGCACCGTGTTCACCGAGCACACTGGATATCCTGGCTAGATTCACTGTTCTCTCACGCTTGAAAGAGCCAGAAAACTCCAGCATCTTCTCGAAAATGCGTGTTTATGATGGCGAGACACTGAAAGACACAGATCCAAAAGCCAAGTCTTATCAAGAGTATCGTGACTATGCTGGCGTAGACGAAGGCATGAATGGTCTATCGACGCGATTCGCGTTTAAGATCCTTTCTCGCGTCTTTAACTTTGACCATTCTGAAGTTGCAGCGAACCCCGTTCATCTGTTCTACGTACTGGAACAGCAAATTGAACGTGAGCAATTCCCGCAAGATATTGCCGAGAAGTATCTGGAGCACCTCAAAGGATATCTGATCCCTAAATATGTCGAATTCATCGGCAAGGAGATCCAGACTGCCTACCTTGAGTCTTACTCAGAATACGGCCAAAACATTTTTGACCGATATGTCACCTATGCAGACTTCTGGATTCAAGATCAGGAGTATCGTGACCCTGATACTGGCCAGTTGTTCGATCGCTCAGCGCTGAACAGCGAATTGGAAAAAATCGAAAAACCCGCGGGCATCAGTAATCCAAAAGATTTCCGAAATGAAATCGTTAACTTCGTCCTTCGTGCACGCGCAAATAACGAAGGTAGGAACCCAGGATGGACCAGCTACGAGAAGCTTCGTACCGTTATCGAGAAGAAAATGTTCTCCAACACGGAAGAGCTGCTCCCGGTCATTTCCTTTAATGCGAAAACCTCAAACGAAGAGCAGAAGAAACACGACGACTTTGTGGCTCGCATGATGGAAAAAGGGTATACCCGCAAACAAGTACGACTCTTGTCTGAATGGTACCTGCGCGTGCGTAAATCTTCGTAATCAGGCTGACAGTGAAGTAACGAAATACGGGGGGCTTATGGGGCATTTCATTGATCGAAGGCTCAACGGAAAGAACAAGAGTACAGTGAATCGCCAGCGTTTTTTAAGGCGTCACAAGCGACAAATCAAAGAGTCGATTGCTGATGCCGTTAATCAACGCTCAATCACTGATGTGGACAGTGGTGAGAGCATCACTATCCCTTCTCGTGACATCCGAGAGCCAACTTTCCGACAAGGCAAAGGGGGACAGCGTGATGCTGTCCACCCTGGCAACGACCAATTTATCCCTGGCGACCGCATCGAACGCCCACCTGGTGGCGGCGGAGGTGGCGGCGCTGGTGAAGGGCAAGCAAGCCCTGATGGCGAAGGTCAGGACGATTTTGTATTTCAAATTTCTAAAGACGAATATCTAGACCTTTTATTTGAAGATCTTGAGTTGCCGAATTTGAAGAAAAATCAGATGACGCAACTGGTAAAATACAAATCACACCGCTCTGGTTTTAAATCCAGTGGCGTACCTGCCAACATCGCCATTGTGCGCTCGTTGCAGAACTCTCTTGCACGCCGTACAGCAATGAGTGCAGGAAAACGCAGACAACTACGTGAACTTGAAGCAGAGCTCGAAGCACTGCAACACACAGAGCCTGCTCAACCGTTGGAAGAAACGCGTATTCAAGAAGAAATCGACGCACTCAAAGGCAAAATTGCGGCGGTTCCATTCATCGATACGTTTGACCTTAGGTTTAAAAATTACGAGAAGCGACCACAGCCCAGCAGCCAAGCCGTTATGTTCTGTTTGATGGATGTGTCTGGCTCAATGGATCAAGCAACCAAAGATATTGCCAAGCGATTCTACATCTTGCTTTATCTCTTTCTCACACGTACCTACAAAAACGTGGAAGTGGTATTTATTCGCCACCACACACAAGCAAAAGAAGTAGACGAGCATGAGTTTTTCTACTCTCAAGAAACCGGTGGCACTATTGTTTCAAGTGCACTGCGTTTGATGAACGATATCGTGAAAGAACGTTACCCATCCAATGAATGGAATGTGTATGCCGCACAAGCTTCAGATGGAGATAACTGGGCTGACGATTCACCAGGTTGTCGCGAGCTATTGCAAACGCAACTGCTTCCTGTCACGCGGTATTACGCCTATATCGAAATTACACGTCGTGCACACCAAACCTTGTGGCGTGAATATGAAGCTCTAAACGAAACTTACGAGAATTTCGCCATGCAAAACATTCGCACTGCAGACGACATTTTCCCCGTCTTCCGGGAGCTATTTAAGAAACAGGTAAGTTAACGCTTACCTCTCTTCTCTTTCAGTTTGAGATCCAAGGAGGACTTCCATGGCAGTCGCAGCTAAAAACAAAAAGAAGACACTCAGCGATGGTCCAGACTGGACATTTGATCTGCTGGACCAATATCACACAGAAATCAAACGGGTGGCTGAACACTACAAGTTAGACACCTACGTCAACCAGATAGAAATCATCACTGCCGAACAAATGATGGATGCGTACTCAAGTGTGGGCATGCCAATTAACTACAGCCATTGGTCATTTGGTAAAAAATTCATCGAAACAGAACGTGGTTATAAACATGGTCACATGGGTTTGGCTTACGAGATAGTGATCAACTCCGACCCTTGTATTGCGTATTTGATGGAAGAAAACACCATCACCATGCAGGTTCTGGTTATGGCACATGCCTGTTATGGCCATAACTCATTCTTCAAAGGTAACTATCTGTTCCAAACTTGGACGGATGCAGGTTCTATCATTGATTACTTGTTGTTTGCCAAAAAGTACATCAGTGAGTGCGAAGAAAAATACGGTGTGGATGATGTTGAAAAACTCCTCGACTCCTGCCATGCGTTGATGAATTATGGCGTCGATCGCTATAAGCGCCCTCAAAAAATCTCAATGGCAGAAGAAAAAGCCCGCCAAAAAGCGCGTGAAGATTACTTGCAAACGCAAGTGAATGCCCTTTGGCGAACGATTCCGATCAGCGAGAAAGTGCTCGAGAAGACCGTAGAGCGCTTTCCGTCCGAGCCACAAGAGAACATCCTCTATTTCTTTGAAAAGCACTCGCCTCTGCTTGAGCCGTGGCAACGTGAAATTGTGCGTATCGTGCGTAAAGTTAGCCAATATTTCTACCCGCAAAAACAAACGCAGGTCATGAATGAAGGGTGGGCAACATACTGGCACTACACCATATTGAATCATCTCTATGATGAAGGCTTGGTCTCCGATCGCTTTATCATGGAATTTCTTCACAGCCACACAAACGTGGTGGCACAACCGCCTTACAACAGCAACTACTACAGCGGCATTAACCCGTATGCACTTGGCTTCGCCATGTTCAAAGACATTCGCCGTATCTGTGAAGAGCCCACAGAAGAAGACAAATATTGGTTCCCTGAAATTGCAGGTTCTGAATGGCTAGAAACCATGCACTTCGCCATGCATAACTTTAAGGACGAAAGCTTCATCAGTCAGTTCCTATCACCCAAAGTGATGCGCGACATGAAGTTTTTCTCCGTCAACGATGATGACAGACAGAATTTCATTGAAGTGACCAGCATTCACAACGAGGAAGGCTACAGACAACTGCGCGAGAAACTGTCTGCGCAATACAACCTCAGCAATCACGAACCCAACATTCAGGTATGGGATGTGGATTTACGCGGAAATCGCGCACTAACGCTTCGCTACGTGCCTCACAATAGAATCCCTCTCGGTAACTCACATGAGGAAGTATTAAAGCACGTGCACCGTCTATGGGGTTTTGAAGTGGTGCTTGAGGAAGAGTTGGCAGACGGAAAAGGTAAAATCATCGCAACGTGCCCGAAAAGACCACAGTTCGATCCTGATTTCATTCCGGGAAGCTAAGCCCAAAATAGGCGCTAACTACTCCGATATTCTCAACAAAATAAAAAACCGCCAGTTCGGCGGTTTTTTTGATTCTTTCACTCGAAATTGGACGCTGAATTCGGCGTGTTACGCCTCTTCTTGCTCCATCAGTTTCGCAATGGTATCGCGGTTAACGAACCACATCGCGCCACTTTCGCGGCCATATTGTTTGATGCGTTCAGCAACATCGCCATGACGACCTTCAACGGTGATACTCAGCAGATCACGGTAAAACTGAAGGGCAAGTTCGCAAGCACGCTTGTCCATGAAGTAGTAACCACCAACGCGCGAGTAAATCTTACGCATACCATTCATCGTGAGTACGTACACTTTGTTGCCAGAAAGCTGCGCCATGCCTTGGAACAACATGTAGTCAAAATAGTTAAATGCACGACCACGGCACACTGCTTCACAGACTTCGGTGTCAACTTTACCGAAGGAGTCGAAGATTTTTTTCACGTCTTGTTGAATGGCGGCTTTTTCTTCCACGGTTTCAACAAAGCTTGCAAAGCTCTCGCTCGCTAGCAACGCTTCACAGCGGCTAATCACCTTTTCAACTAACGCTGTGCATGCCTCGGAATCACTTTTCACCGCATAGCGCATGTAAACGCCGCTGATGTCGGTACGTGCTGACAGGAGGTTTTCTAGCACACCATGAACATCTTCACCTTCAAGAGTCACCAAGGTATCCAAGATGCTTAAGCCAGATGTGTTCATGTAGTCATTAACACGCGTCGGTTTGCCGTGTTGAATCGTCAACCAACCATCACGGGCCAAACGCTGAAGTACTTCACGAAGTGTGGTGCGGGTAACGCCAATCAGCTCTGACAGCTCGCGTTCTGCGGGAAGAATTGAGCCTTGCGGAAAATGATTATTCCAAATGCTCTCGATAATATATTTCTCAGCAAACGTTGCCGGACTGTCCGCCTTAATAACCATTTGTTGTTGTTTCCAAGTTGCTTCTTATCTTGATTAATAACTCATCATACCACTGATGGTCACAACCTAGAAACCTATCAATGTTGTCGTTTTCCCTCTTTTGGCTGCGAATTGACGGCATACATCACAGTTAACCACATTCCATAAGGGTGTCGGGCAAATGCACCAATCTGGGTTGGTATAAGACTATTTGCACTGCCCACATGACGTGTTTGTTATAGGTTTTCTTTCATTGTTGTTGTCTCTTTGTATCTGTGTTGTCTAAACAACTGATTAAATGCGCGCTTATCCGCAAAGTACTGATTAATCTTGATCCGCATCACTGTATACAACCGGACTCACGCATAAAATAATCGCGCCAAAATGTTACCAAATATTTCAAGCCATACGGGGTCGCGTCGCGTTTTTTCGTAACATACTCCAGTAATTTAATTAACATGCAAAGGATTGTTGACTGTTTGGAAAGTCGCTGTATTGTGTGCTCGAGTTTGCCTATGCGATGGGTTTCAATAGTATTTTTTACCGAGTAATAATTATTTTGTTGTTTGACTTCATGTCACCCACAAAAACGGAAAAAGTTACCTAACCATCACCCAATGCAACTGCTCGTTTACACCTTCATTTCAAGCCCCCAAGAATATTTGCTTTTTCTATAAGAACAGAGACAAAAACATGGCCATTACGCTCAGGAACGCTTTTATCAAGAACTTTCTCGGTAAAGCGCCCGATTGGTACAAAGCGGCGATCATCGCGTTTTTGATTATCAACCCCATTGTTTTCGCAATTGACCCGTTTGTTGCTGGTTGGTTGCTGGTTGTTGAATTTATTTTCACATTAGCAATGGCTTTGAAATGCTACCCGCTTCAGCCCGGTGGTTTACTGGCGATTGAAGCCGTAGCCATAGGGATGACAAGCGCCGAGACAGTAAAACATGAACTGGTAGCCAACTTTGAAGTGCTACTCCTTCTGATCTTCATGGTCGCGGGCATCTACTTCATGAAGCAGCTACTGCTGTTTATGTTTACCAAAATACTGCTTGGTATTCGGTCGAAGTCCCTGCTATCTCTCGCTTTCTGTGCAGCAGCTGCGCTACTGTCTGCGTTCTTGGATGCCCTGACTGTTATTGCTGTTATTATCAGCGTAGCCGTCGGCTTTTACTCTATTTATCACCGTGTCGCATCAGGTGGTTCACCGGATAATGACCATACCTCAGATGATCACCTTGGCGATGATTTGAGCCGTGATGACCTTGAACAATACCGCGCATTTCTGCGCAGTCTGTTAATGCATGCCGGTGTCGGTACCGCACTTGGTGGTGTAATGACCATGGTTGGCGAACCGCAAAACCTTATCATTGCAGAAAAAGCCGGGTGGCAATTCGGTGAATTCATCATCCGTATGTTGCCAGTCACCCTCCCCGTTCTGGTGTGTGGTCTTGCAACGTGCTTTCTTGTCGAGAAATTTCGCATCTTTGATTACGGTACAAAACTGCCAGAAAACGTTCGTAACATTCTGTTGGAATTTGATGCCGCGGAGCGCGCAAAACGTACCAACATCGATGTTGCCAAGCTTGTTTCACAAGCACTAATCGCCGTTTTCTTGGTGATCGCACTCGCTATGCACCTTGCGGCAGTTGGCCTTATCGGTTTGACCGTTATCATTTTAGCGACGTCTTTCACCGGCGTTATTGACGAGCACCACATCGGTAAAGCCTTTGAAGAAGCGCTGCCCTTTACCGCGTTACTTGCCGTGTTCTTTGCGGTCGTTGCTGTCATCGTTGATCAGGAACTCTTTACCCCAGTTATTGCTGCCGTACTAGAAATGGAAGGTGGCTCACAGCTAACCATGTTCTATATCGCGAACGGTTTGCTTTCTATGGTGTCAGATAATGTATTCGTGGGAACCGTTTATATTAACGAAGTGAAAGCGGCGCTGATGGACGGCATGATTTCTCGCGAACAGTTTGAACTGTTGGCTGTGGCTATCAACACAGGGACTAACTTGCCTTCGGTAGCAACACCAAATGGTCAAGCGGCATTCTTGTTCTTATTGACATCAACACTGGCTCCGTTACTTCGCTTGTCATACGGCAAAATGGTGTACATGGCACTGCCGTACACCGTAGTGATGGGATTGGTTGGCCTTGCAGGCATTGAGTTCTTCTTAGTACCAATGACCGATTGGTTCCACCATGCAGGTTGGATCTCGCTAGGCACGGCTGATGCGGTTGGCGCAATAAGTACTGGTCATTAAAAATTGATTTTCAGTCAAATAAACCTTTGAATACCAACGTCCCACAAACACGTGGGGCTTTGTGTTTTAAAACGGATTCTTAACCTATGTTGTCCTTCTTCAATGAAATATCTCGCGGGCGTGGCGCGTGGCTGCTGCTGATGTTGTCTGCGCTGGCATTTGAAGCCTGTGCTCTCTATTTTCAGCACATCATGAAACTTGCTCCCTGCGTCATGTGTATTTATGAACGTGTCGCCATGATGGGTATTGTTGGGGCTGGTCTCATTGGCATTGTTGCACCACAAAACGGACTGTTTCGCTGGTTGGCTCTCACGGCTTGGGGTGTTTCAGCAGGATGGGGTCTGAAGTTGTCGATTGAACACGTCGGTTACCAATTCCCCGATCCAAACGATCTGTTTGGTGCAACGTGCGATATCTTTGTGTCCTTCCCTTCTTGGGCGCCGCTGAATCAGTGGGTTCCGTGGATGTTTGAAGCCAGTGGTGATTGCAGCAAAATCGTTTGGGAGTTCATGACATTAACCATGCCTCAGTGGTTGGTCATTATTTTTGCCGCGATATTGGTGGTGTTTGTTGTCGTGATACTTTCTCAATTCTTCGGGAAACGCCGTGAGCGCCGTCTGTTCTAACGGATTCGGCGCAATAAGCAGTTATACCAATCAGAATAATCCCAGCTTTTCGCTGGGATTATTCTTTAAATCTTCTGAGCTGACATTCAACGTTACTGCTGCTGAAGTTGTCTCACCAACGGCTTATCTGCACCACTAAACGTATAGCGGCTAAGTGCTTCTGGTGACACCCACGCCATGGCCTGATGACAGTGCAACGTCACATCGCCTTTGAGTACTTCACAAAAATAACTACGCAGTAGAATCGACTTATTCGGGTAATGGTGAAGGGTTTCCAGCAGAAAATCGCCCACCTTAACCTCCACACTCAACTCCTCAATCAGCTCCCTTGCCAGCGCTTCTTGGTCTGTTTCACCCTCTTCGACTTTTCCTCCGGGAAATTCCCAAAGACCAGCTTCGCTATCTTGATCATAACGTTGAGTGATCAATACGCGTTGACCATCAGCGATCACGCCAGCAACGACAAGGATTGGCGCGCTTTCTTCCATCATTTGTTGCCGCAACACTTCTTGAATTTTTTACCACTGCCACAAGGGCAAGGGTCGTTACGTCCAACAGACTTATATGGGTTAACTGCACGTGCTCCTGAACCTTGCTGAACTTCGTCAGCTGCAAGCGCGACTTCGTTAATCATCAGTGGCAGTTGCTGGTAGTATTTTTCTGGCGAAGGAAGTGAAGCAAGACCGGCTTCTTCCATTTGCGCCAGTGTTCCTTTTTCATCGTGCAGGAACAACATGGTAGTCATCAACGCTGACAGCATACGACGACTGCCGTCTGACACCGTCACTTCGCGCCATGCTGGTTCAATGTGAGGCCAGACCGCAAGGAAGCCTTCAGCAAATGCTTGATACTCATCATTACGTGCTTCGTCTAAAGACAGTGAATCAGGCAATGCATATTCATGCTTCATCAACGCAACGTACTGCTGCTCAAAGCGCAGCATGATGCTTCGTTTTTGCTCAGTAGTGAGAGGCTCTATATTGTGTTCATCGACACCGCCTGTTTGCAAGATAGGCAGCCATACACAAGGATCTAAGGGTGCCGGAGACAGGTTTGCTGCAAGCAGCGCACCTTCAATAAAGGTAGCAGGCATGCCATCCCAGCTGTCTTGCAGTTCAACCAATGTTGTCATTGCGGTTCTCGAAAATTGAAAGGGGGAATAATATACCGAAACGCTGCAGATATGCAGATTTCTATCACGCCATGAATCAGCGAAGTCTAGGTGTGAAATCATAGACCCAAACCTGAAAACCCAAGCTAATGGCACCAGTTGGGGTCTATTTTAAACGTGCAACGGTTCGCGTTTCATTAAATATTGCGTTTAACATATTGAATCATTCAGCACAAACCGTGGTAGCCTTATCCGCGATAGAATACGGAAGGAAATTCTTTTGCCATCGTCTCGAAGTGTCATTCTGGCCGGAGCCACAGGCTTGGTCGGTGACGAACTACTCCATCAACTGCTGGGTGATCAAAACGTGACGCATATTCATGTGGTTACACGTAGACCTATAGCCCTCGTGTCGGACAAAATTATCGTTCATCAAAGTCCAGACTTATCAGTGACGCACTGGCAACCCCAGTGGCCTGTGCCGTTGCAAGGCTACATTTCCTTGGGAACAACCAAGCAGCAAGCGGGCTCAAAAAAAGCATTGGAAGCGGTTGATTATCAACTGGTCGTAAAAGTCGCACGAATGATGGCGGTAATGGGCGTAAAACATCTCGCCGTCGTATCTAGCCTGTTTAGCCACCCTTGGTCACCCTCCCACTACTTGCGTTGCAAAGGCAAAATGGAGCGTGCGGTATCTGAAATGGGGTTTGAACGTTTTTTGATTGCGCGTCCTGGTCCATTGCTTGGTGAGCGCGAATCTCCGAGAAAAGATGAACAAATGCTGCAACGCTTTATGCCTGCACTTTCGCCTTTCCTCGCTGGCCCTTTGGCTGATTTGGAGCCCGTAGAAGCGGTTCGAGTAGCACGCGCGATGATCACCGCCTTGTCAGAAGAAAACTGGCCGGGTCGAATCGATAGGCGCACGCTTCCTGGTCGCATCCTCAACCAGTACTGATACCGTTATTGGGCAACACAGAACAAGACAAGACAAAGTAAGCTGCATATAAATGCAAAAAGGCAGACGTCTCGTCTGCCTTTTTGCATCTGAATCTTATAGACCCAACGCGACGAAAAGCTGTGAATTAGGCGAACACGCTCTCTTCACCATGGTGTTCGATGTGTTTTTCAACATCGTGCAACGCGTTGGTGATGATGTTCAGAATTTGCTGCTTATCTTTTAGCTGGCGAATCTCTGCAAATAACGCATTGGCTTGCGGGTATGGCACTTGTAAATAACGGAACCATTGCTTCACTCGGTTCGGGTAGTACAACCCCTTGTCACCACGAATTTCAAATTCAGAGTAGCGAACCAAAAGCGCTAACACGGCGTGCCAAGACATGGGCGCCTCACCACGCTTGATATGCGCGCCTAAATTTGGCACGTTCAACGCACCTCGGCACACCATCAAGGTGTCACAACCCGTTACGGCCTGGCAGCGTAACGCGTCTTCCTGATTCCAAATATCCCCATTGGCAGTGACAGGAATGCGTAAACGCTTGGTGATGTCACCAATCAAATCCCAGCGTACTGTGCCCGGCTTATAGGCATCCGCTTTGCTGCGACCATGCACCACAATTTCATCCGCGCCAGCCAATTGAACCGCGTCGACAATCTCTCGATACGATGAACAATCATCAAACCCTAAACGCACTTTGGCGCTGACCACGTTGCCCGCAGGAACGGCATTACGCACGGCTTTCACCACTTGGAACAGCAACTCAGGCTCTTTAAGCAAAGCAGCTCCGCCTTTACTGCCATTGACCGTTTTGGAAGGACACCCAAAGTTAATATCGACCCCCGCAGAACCGAGCTCAATCACTTGCGCAGCGTTCTCAGCCATAAACTGTGGCGATTGACCCAGCAATTGCACGCGTACGGGAGTTCCTGATGGCGTTTTACCGCCCGCTTCAAGCTCAGGACACATACGGTGATAGACACGCGGCGGAAGCAAGGCATCAACAATACGCACAAACTCAGTCACGCACAGGTCGTAACCGTTAATTTCGGTGAGCATTTGACGCATCAAGGCATCAAGCACGCCTTCCATTGGACCAAGAACAAGCTTCACGCTTACTTGCCTCGTCTCGGGTGATTCAGAATGTGGTCTTCCCAATCAATCACGTCGATTTCGTAAACCACTTTCTCTCGCACAGACTCATCGGCGGCATGCATGGCATCTTTCGATCCCGTGATTAACGGGTGCCACGCTGGCAACGGCTTATCTTCGGCAAGCAAGCGATACGCGCAGGTATCTGGCAACCAGTAAAATTCCTCGATCTTGTCACGTGACAATTTCAAGCAGTCTTCGTCATAGCTAAAACGATTTTCATAGTCTTTGCATGAGCACGTTTTGTCGTTCAGCAAGCTACACGCGATATTGGTGTAGTAAAGCTCTTCGGTGTCTTCATCAATCAGTTTATGAAGACAGCACTTTCCGCAACCGTCGCACAGTGATTCCCACTCCGCATCAGTCATGTCAGTCAGTGATTTTTGTTCCCAGAAAGGTGTCGTCATGTTTATGTGTACCGTTGATATTGAGATAAAACCAAGAGGCGCCCGTTATACCACCCAGCCCAAAAAGTTCAAGGACTATCCCCTCTCTCGCTGCGTATCGAACAAAGGAAAACCAATTATCAGGCAGTTATAAGCCGCCTTTGCCTAAATATGCGTTGAATGATAATGTGCGCGCCTTATTGTCACTGAGTGTTGGGCGCATCGGATGAAAGAGCAAGAAATGAGTTGCCGTTTAGGCTGTGGGGCGTGTTGTATTGCACCTAGCATTTCATCGGCCATTCCGGGAATGCCAAATGGAAAGCCAGCGGGTGAACGCTGTATTCAGCTTGATGACAATAATCTGTGCAAGATATTCGGCCAACCAGATCGCCCTGCTGTGTGCAGCCAATTCAAAGCCGACCGAGACATTTGCGGTGGAAGCAATCAATTCGCGATTGATGTACTCACCGAGTTAGAAGCACTGACTTAATCTTAATGACGTTCTGCCACTTCTTCTTCAGTAAGTTCACGCACCACACGCGCTGGGTTCCCCACCGCAACATGGTTGGCAGGTATGTCTTTCGTCACCACGCTGCCCGCCCCAATCACACAGTTCTTACCAATGGTCACGCCCGGTAATACAATCACACTGCCGCCAAGCCAGACATTGTCACCAATGGTGATAGGCAATCCGTACTCTTCCAGATCAATGACCCTACGCCCCACATCAAGAGGATGTGTCGCAGTAAGCAATTGCACGTTATTTGCCATCATCACACGGTTGCCGATGCGAACAGGTGCAACATCTAAAATTGTGCAATTAAAATTCATAAACACATTCTCACCAATTTCAGTGTGAATGCCGTAATCACAGAAAAATGGCGGCTCGATATACACGTTTTCTGCTGCATTCGGCAAGAGGTCACGCTTAGCCGATTTCCACTCGTCGCTTTCTGGTAAGCTCTGATTAAACCGACGCATGGCTTCTCGGCAGCGCATTTTATCCGCCACCAGCTCTGGGTCACTGGCAAGATAAAGCTCGCCACTTAGCATTTTTTGCTTTTCTGTTTTCATTTTTCTCGCTTAATTGCGCACACTTACTGATAAGAAAGAAAACATTACCTCAACCTGGAGATCCAATGCTGAGACCCTTGTCTGCCTTCTTATTTTTACTGCTCGGTTTGACAGGCTGCGCCTCATCACCTTTGCCACTGCTTTCGAAAGGAGCGACGGATTGTGAACAAACACTGTACCGTTTCTATCAAAACGTGGATTCTACACGCGACTACCTGTTGCCCTATCATCTAGACCCGCGATTTCCGCACCTTGCTTTTGATCGAATCAGTGCTTCTTTTGCAAACCAACTCGACAGTCACGCTTCGCGCACCGAATGGCTCGGCTATGTCTCAGGTCTTGGTCAGCAACAGCTCACCACGGCTTTGGCTTTATCAACGAATATCGAACCTGAACAACAAGCAGTATTAACCCAATGTCAGCAGGCACTCACTACCGTAAGCGCAGACAACGACGATTTCTGGCAAGCCATTCGTGATAGCGTACCCATGCTGCCCACCGCGTATCAGCATTGGAAGCGCGTGTTGGGTGCTTATCCCATCGCCAGCAAAGTGGCACAATCAAGAATCGAACAAGAACAAGACCACATCAGAAGTGAATTTGGCCGCTCATTGGCCTATCCGTACCATTACAGCGAAGCCTCAAAGATATTGTCACAGCCTTTGTCACAAGAGCAGATTGAACACATGATGAGAAGCACCCGCCGCTCTTCTTCACTGGGTTGGCCAATGTTCAATGAAACGCAAACACGACAACTCTTGAACCATTACACACCCATAGTGACCGTTGAAACCTTGACGCAGGATGACCTAATCGGCGCGTTCCAATTTGATGACGCAAACACGCCCTTCGTAAACACCCAAGTTCCCGTGATCTACCGAGGCATCAGCTATACGCGATTTGATGGTGATATTTTGCCTCAACTTAATTACGTGCTTTGGTTTCCCGCTAGAACCGCCAAAGGGACCTTTGACCCCTATTCGGGCGCATTGGATGCGATAAACCTTCGCCTGACTTTAGACACGGACGGCTCGCCACTGATCTTCGATTCTATCCATCAATGTGGTTGCTTCCATATGGTGTATGCCCTCAAGCCGACACTGCAATTCAAGCAAAGCGATGATGAACGACCGATTGAGAACCACCTTCCTCAACCTAGCCCATCTTCTCGTCTTCATGTGTCATTGACCGGTGGCGAGCACATGGTCAATCAGGTGAGTTTTACCGATAACATCCCCGCCACGATTAGGCTTGAAGCTAGTCCGCTAGCCACATTAATGACGTTGAAAACAAAAACGGGAAGTATGATGAGTCCGTTCAATCGCCACGGTGTCATCACGGAAAGCGCAAGAGGAGAAGAATGGTTCTTATGGCCGTTTGGGGTTCGCTCACCCGGCGCCATGCGTCAACAAGGTCAACATGCCATTGCTTTTATCGGTGAACGTCATTTTGATGAGGCGTTTATATTTGATGGCTTGTTGGAAAGACTTGAAGATGAAAGATGAAAGATGAAAGATGAAAGATGAAAGATGAAAAGTCTGAAGCCCAGAAAACAAAAAAGCGAGCTGTTTAAGCTCGCTTTTTCTCACCCATAAAGGTGAATCGCCAACCGCGCTGATTAGTGCACGTGGCCGTGTTCAATTTCTTCTGGCGTCGCGTCACGGACTTCGCGGACTTCGCCTTCAAAATGCAGCACCAAACCCGCTAAAGGATGGTTGCCGTCAATCGTGACTTGCTCGCCATCTATCTCTGCGATAGTCACTTGGATATCACCTTGAGGACCTTGCGCATTGAAGACCATACCCACTTCAATCTCTTCAACACCTTGGAAAACACTTTTTTCTACCGTTTGGATCATCGATTCATTACGTGGGCCGTAAGCATCGTCAGGTTGTACGACTGCACTAAATGCATCGCCTACCGCTTTCCCGGTCAATGCATTTTCCAAACCTGGAATAATGTTGCCCGTGCCATGCAGATACGCTAACGGCTCTTTGCCTTCTGATGAATCAATCACTTGGCCTGATTCGTCTTTTACCGTGTAATCGATTTTTACAACTTTGTTATCTTCAATCATCTTGCCATCCTTTGTCGGCAGCGAATATGTGCATCTGAATTGACAGATACCGACTCCCCACAGTGGAGGGATACGTTGACTCTAACACAGGGAAAGTGACACTCGTATTGAAGGCCTAAATCCGTGAGATTAAATTCGAAAAAACGTGAACTTAGGCCTATCTGTGCACGAAAGCATGCAACATTCGCCGTATTGTTGAATCTTCGTTTATCGCCAAAGTGCCTTCAACGGACAATCAGGGCTAAAACGGTGTGCCACTTGCGCTTGCAACAATTCAGCCGTCGCAATGGCATCTATCAATGCATTATGCCCTTGATAGAATGGCAAATTGTAGCGGCGTCGACTGTCGGCTAAACGAATTGAAGTCAACGGCTTACGCAATACACATGACCAAAATTTGTGCCTGGGTTTACGGTAAAACCATGACTCAATTTCCAGTGTATCAATCACAGGGAACAGTAACCCTTCACCCAATCGCTGCTTAATCGCCGAATCAATGAATTCACGCTCGATGCGACGATAATGCACCACCACGATTTTGCCTTCCAAGGCCGCCAATACTTCTTCGAGAATACGGCGTAAATCGGGTGCATCACAGACATCGGAATGGGTAATACCATGAAACACGACCGAATCTTCATGCAAGGCTTTACGCGGTTTCACTATCCAATGTTTCGCGTCACGGCAATGAATACGTGACAAGGTAAAAGGCACCAACCCAACACTGATGATCTCGCTTTTCAGCGGATCAAGCCCTGTGGTTTCAAGATCAAGGGCGACAAATTCCAGCTCAGAAAGCGGCGTGTCTCCGTTGGTATTGGTCACTTCATAAAAGCGTTTCAGCAAAGGGACTTTTGCTTTTTGTTTTAATCGCTCAATCAACGTTGGCCAATCAGGGCCTGCATTCGCGGGTGTTGCTTGTTTAGGAGGAGCAAGATACAACATGATAACCCCCTAGTTACTGCGATTCGGTTGATAGCGATATTTCAAAAACTTCTGCGCATTACTTAGGATTTGGAACGCATCCTTCAGGTTACGGCGCTCAAACTCAGACAAGTTATCCGGTTCGATGTTGTTATCCGGTTCAATATCCGCTTCGACATCTAATGCCTGATGGCGAATACGCACGGTGGAAATAAACTCCATCGCATCGCGAATATCTTCACCACGACCTTTTGGCAAAATCCCAGCTTCAATGATGTCATCAAGGCGCTCAAAGGAGTTCTGAGAACGAGAGTCCACTGCCAGTGCATGGACTCGGATCAAATCCGCCAGTGGCGCAGTGCCGCGTCGCTTCAGGTTCATCGAGTTCTTGTGGCGACCGTCTTGTTCCATCACGAAGTTTTTAAAGAAACCCAATGGCGGCGTGCGGTTCAACGCATTGCGAGCCATGCACGCCAAGAAGCGGTTATTACGGCGAGCACGACGGCCAATGAAAGCTTTCAGCGTTTCCGCCCAGTTCGTCGCGCCATAAACCCCATCAAGATCGAAGAAGATACTACTGTTAAGCAAAGACTTAGGATTGGGTTGGTCAATCCAGTCAGCAAAACACGCTTCCCATTCCGTGCGGGTTTTACGCCATTCGGGGTTTGTCGCCATAATGTTACCGGTACAATAGCTGTAACCGCAGCGTGCAAGCCCATCACTGACAAACTTGGCTAAGTGAGCAAAATACTCATCGTGCTCAGCGGGGTCGTATTTGTCATCCAAGATCATGGCATTGTCTTGGTCAGTCACAATTAACTGCTCATCACGCGCCATAGAGCCCAGAGCCAAGAAACAATACGGCACTGGTGGCGGGCCAAATTCTTCTTCGCCCAACTCCAGCAAGCGCTGTTTGAAGCTGCGCCCGATAACCGCCATCGCGGAGCCAATCATGTGCGAGTTGGCATCTTCAGACACCATGCGCGAGAAGCAAGCTGGCACGCCTTTGGCAATGGCTTCCAAATCATCAATGGTTTGCTGACGATAAATGCTGCTGACGATCACCAAACTGCTTTGAGACTCGTAGCGAACAATGTCAGACAACGCAATCACGCCCACTGGTTTTTGGTGGCGGAGAATAGGCAAATGATGCAGGTTGTTTCTCAGCATCGCCAACATGGCTTCAAACACATAGGCATTGTGATCAAGGGTGATCAACTGCGGTGTTAAGATCTCTGAAACCTGCGTTTCATAAGGCAAACCCAAGGCGATGACACGAGAACGCAAATCGCGATCAGTGATAATACCTACCACGCGCGTCGTTTCCTGATCGTCTTCGTCTGTTTCCGTGGTCATGACCAACAACGAAGAGACACCTTCATCCGTCATGATTTTCGCGGCTTGTTGAATCGTCGCTTCACATTCCACGGTCACCGGATCACGAAGAATCAGGGAGCTGACTTTCGAGGTTGTCAGGTCATTGCTGTCACTCTGGCTTTCAACTGCCTGACGCAAACGCGTGGTGTCTTCCGTTTCCATGAAGTCAGAGAACACTTCGAAACGCTCAAAGAGATCGTCAAATACCGTATCAGGAATGAAATACACCAAGCTGTCTTCAATGGCCTTAGCGGCATAACGAACCCGACGGTTCATCAATAACCCCCATTGACCGAAGATCCCGCCTTCAGACAAGCGATTAAACAGCTCACCGTTTCGACGGTATATTTCGAGTACACCGCTTCTCACCACACACAAATCATGGATAGGTGCGCCGTATTCAAAAAGCTGCGTATCTGCACGAAAGTAGGATATTTCCACCTGCTTGGCGACCTCGTCGACCACCTCTTCCGGCAAATGATTAAACGGTGCATGTTGTTTGAGAAACGCTGCGATTTCTATTTGTTCCGCTTCCATTAATTCTCAATCTCTTGGGGCCGAATTCGGTTCCCATTTAGCCAGACGAAACGGGGCAGACTCATCGCCTGCCCCGTTGCTTACACTCACCAGTGTGACTAACCTCGGGGCTCAGACATCAAGCCCTTTATCGTTGAAACACAGGCAACCAATAAAACAATGGTGAACGGAAAGCCCGTTGACACCGCCATGGCCTGCAAGGCAACCAAACCGCCCCCGAGCAGAAGCACAATCGCGACCAGACCTTCAAACGTACACCAGAACACGCGCTGTGGCATAGGAGCATCCACTTTACCGCCTGCTGAAATAGTATCAATCACCAGCGAACCGGAATCCGAAGACGTCACAAAGAACACCACCACCAGAATAATACCGATGAAAGAAGTGACCTGTGCCAGTGGCAACGCATCAAGCATAGTGAACAATTGCAATGGCAACGCCGATTCCGTTACTGCCATGTAGCCATCGTGGACCACTTGGCTGATCGCCGTGCCACCAAATGCTGTCATCCAAAGTACACAAGCGGTAGATGGGATCAGCAAAACACAAACGATGAATTCACGCACGGTACGGCCACGCGATACACGCGCGATGAACATGCCGACAAATGGCGACCAGGAAATCCACCACGCCCAATAGAATGCAGTCCAACCTTGCGAGAAGTTGGCATCTTCTCGACCAAACGGCATAGAAAGCGCAGGGAGATATTCAATATAGGACACTAGATTACCGAAGAAACCCGTAAGAATACCGACGGTTGGGCCCATCAAAATCACGAAAGACAACAACGCGATAGCCAACATCATATTGATTTCAGACAAGCGCTTCACGCCCGCATCAAGCCCAGCGGCAACCGACACCAGTGCCAGTCCCGTGATAAATACCACCAGAAGGATTTCTGTGGTTGTCCCCAATGGAATACCGAATAGGAAGTTTAACCCCGCCGCGGCCTGAGAAGCACCAAAACCAAGGGACGTGGCCAAACCGAACAGCGTTGCGACCACTGCCAATATATCAATGATATGACCCGTCCAACCCCAAACACGCTCACCGAAAAGTGGGTAAAACACAGAACGCATGGTGAGTGGTAAGCCCTTGTTAAAGGAGAACAGTGCCAAACCTAATGCCAGAATGGCGTAAATCGCCCAAGGATGAAGACCCCAGTGATAGATAGTGGCAGCCATGGCCAAATCTGCTGCTGCACTTGCATCACCCGCAGCACCACCTAGCGGCGCCCAGTCCGTCCTCACGCCATCTTCAACCGATATGCCACCAAACGATGACGCATAGTGAGAAAGCGGCTCCGACACACCATAGAACATCAAACCGATGCCCATACCTGCTGCAAACAGCATGGAGAACCAACCTGGATAGGTGTAATCCGGCGTCGCTTCAGTACCACCAAGACGAACCTTACCCAAAGGGCTGACAATCAAAAACAAGCAGACAATGACAAAAATGTCGCCCGCAGTAATGAAGAACCAGTCAAGGTTTGAGGTTAGCCAGCCGCGAATATCGCCAAATACTGGCGCGACTTCTTTTTGAAAGGCAAGGGTAACAAAGACAAACAACGCGATGAAAAGCCCTGAGATAAGGAATACGCGGTTGTGAATGTCTAGCCCGAGTGGGCCAATTTTAAGTGCTATGTTGTCTTGACCCACCTGATAGTCGGTATCGATGGGGTTAACGTCACCATCAGGTTTCATTAACTCTTCATGACTTTTATCGCTCACAGTAAACTCCTTTGTCCGTTTAGCGAGTAATGTCAATGGCGTTGAATATGCGGGAAGAAGAGCCAATTACAACATCTGTCGACATCATACATATTGAACGCTCACTGGCAGACCGAGCACTGTAACATATCCTTAGTGTTCAATGCTTCAATAGTAAGATCTGCGTCGAAGCAATCGCCGCTTTCTGCTTCATTTCTAGCCATGTGTAGCAACTATCAGGCAGTTCACAGACGAATATAACCATTGAACCCTAAGCATTTGATACATCTAGTTCGAACAATAGTTTTATCTTTTCGCCTGCCAAGCAAGTTATGTAAATGCGTCTCTGACGATCTTAAATCAGCCAATGTGTCATATTGAAAATGATCAGGTGTTGCCAATTAAATGACCTCAACATGCTTGTTCTGTTAGGCCTCTATAGCCTGTGAAATCTTGCTAAAAAAGGATCTTGAGGTGACTCAGTGCGAGATACAAAAAATCCGGGCGTTTCCGCCCGGATTTTAGAGGTGTTATGAACGTGGTTCTGACATGAGTCCCTTCACCAAAGAGAAGGCACAGAGCAACAGAACAATACCAAACGGTAGACCGGTCGAGACCACCATGGCTTGTAGCGCGGACAGACCGCCACCCAGCAACAGTGAAATCGCAACTAGGCCCACAAATGAGCACCAGAAAATACGCTGTGGTACTGGTGAATCCACTTTGCCACCCGCAGAGATGGTGTCGATAACCAATGAACCGGAATCTGACGAAGTCACAAAGAACACCACAACCAGAATGATACCAAGCAGAGAGGTAATGCTAGACAACGGCAAGCCATCTAGCATGCTGAACAATTGCAAAGGCAACTCAGCATCAACAACTGCCGTGTAGCCACCTTGAAGCTGTTCAATCGCTGTTGTGCCAAATGCAGTCATCCACATCACACAAACAGAGGTTGGGATCAACAACACACAAATGATGAACTCACGCACGGTACGACCACGCGATACACGCGCGATAAACATACCCACGAATGGTGACCAAGACATCCACCACGCCCAGTAGAAGGCAGTCCAACCCTGAGAATAGTTAGCGTCTTCACGACCAAATGGCATCGACAGTGCTGGCAGATTCTCGAAATAAGCACCCATGTTTGAAACAAGGTTGCTAAAGATCGACAACGTTGGGCCGACCGCAATCACGAATACCATCAGTAACGTGGCCATCAGCATGTTGAATTCAGACAGACGTTTCACGCCCGCATCCAAACCCGCAACCACTGAACTCAACGCAAGACCGGTAATACCGATGATCAACGCAATTTGCGTTGGCGTGCCGTCTGGAATACCAAACAGGTAGTTCAAGCCCGCTGCCGCTTGCGAAGCACCAAAGCCTAACGACGTTGCCAAACCAAACAGGGTCGCAACCACCGCAGTGATATCAATAATGTGGCCAGGCCAGCCCCAAATGCGCTCACCAAAGATGGGGTAAAACACTGAACGCATGGTCAGTGGCAAACCTTTGTTGAATGAGAACAGTGCAAGAGACAAAGCAAGCAGTGCGTAAATCGCCCATGGGTGTAGACCCCAGTGGTAAATCGTCGCTGCCATACCCAGATCTTTCGCCGCTTCTGCGTTACCCATTGCGCCACCTAACGGTGACCAGTCAGTACGCAAACCATTGGCGCCTTCAACAACCCCACCCATTGACGCCGCGTAATGAGATAGTGGCTCAGACACACCATAGAACATCAAGCCGATACCCATGCCTGCTGCAAACAGCATCGAGAACCAGCCCACATAGGTGTAATCAGGTTTTGCTTTCGTACCGCCAAGACGCACTTTGCCAAGCGGGCTAACAACCAGGATCAGACACAGAATAACGAATACGTTACCTGCACCAATGAAGAACCAATCCAGTTGAGCGGTTAGTGTGTTTCGCATTTCACTAAAAAGTGGACCGACTGACTGTCGAAACAAAAGGGTGATGGCAACAAACAATGCCACCATAGAACCGGAAATCACGAACACGCGGTTATGAATATCCAAACCAAACGGGCCGATATTCAATGCAATGTTATCCTGACCTACCTGATAATCCGTATCGATAGGTGTCACAGCACCGTCCGGCGACATCAATTCATCGTGGCTTTTATCACTCACAACGACAACTCCATTTTTTATTCAAAATTACAACAAAAGCACAAAAAGGGCGCTTCAAAATGATCGCAAAATATCCACCTTATTAAACAAGGAGTAAAGTGAAAATATGTGATGGTGACAATCGAAATAACTTTGGGAAATCAAGTGCTACACTGATTAGAAACAGTGGTTAAAAATCCATCGCCGACGATTGAATTGAGCAAAAGGACTCCGGATGTTATTTGCGATTGTTTACACTAGCGAGTCTAAATTTGACTTTGATATGGAAACACTGAAAGCGCTTATGGTCCAAAGCCGTGTTAACAATAAAAAGCATGGTATTACCGGCCTACTTTTGTATCGTGACCGAGAATTCATTCAAGTGTTAGAAGGTAAAGAAGAAGACGTAAATAATGCGTTTCAACACATAAAAAATGATTTCAGGCACAAAAGCGTCGAAGCTATCTTTAAAGAGCCCATTGAGCGTCGTTATTTTCCCAATTGGTCAATGGGTTTGTGCCGAGCAGAGAAAGTCAAAGCCTTGGAACAAAAGTCGTTGTCAGACCTTAAATACGACAAGGTGACGGTTTATCGACTATTGAATGAATTCAAGAAAGGAGAAATATAGAGACACAGAGCGCTCACAAGAAACCTCTTGGCTCCCTCCATTATCGATCCACATAAAACCCTGACGCTTTCTTCTAAAAATAATAAGCCAGCTTTCGCTGGAGTATTTTATTCACAATAGAGGCTTACTGCATTGAGGGCTTAAACACGATTTTCTCGTCTTCTTCTCCCGCTTTCATGTCGTTGTAGCGCGCCAGATCCAAGGAATCTTCACTTTTCGCCACAATACACGTCACCGCACAGTCACCGGTAATATTTACCGCAGTGCGGATCATATCCAGCAGACGGTCAACACCCATGATCAATGCAATACCTTCTAGTGGCAGACCCACCTGATTCAATACCATCGCCAACATGACTAGGCCTACACCCGGTACGCCTGCCGTACCAATCGATGCCAACGTCGCCGTCAAGATCACTGTCAGGTAATCCATCATAGTCAAATCAACGTTAAACGCCTGCGCGATAAATACCGTCGCCACACCCTGCATCATCGCCGTGCCGTCCATGTTAATGGTCGCACCCAGCGGGATCGTGAATGACGCTATTTTGTTGTCTGCACCCATACGGCGCGTCGCGGTTTCCATCGACACAGGAATGGTGGCGTTAGAAGATGCCGTTGAGAACGCAAACATAATCGCGTCTTCCATCTTCTTGAGGAAGATGATTGGACTAAGCCCCGAAAATACTTTCAGTAGCGTGGTGTAAGTCACCAAGGCATGCAGGATCAGTGCGCCCGACAACACCAAGAAGTACTCAGCCAAACTCATGATGGCTGACAACCCTAACGTGGTAAACAGCTTCGCCATCAAACAGAACACACCATAAGGTGCAAGGTTCATCAAAAGCGCAACCAGCTTAAGGATCACTTCATTCATATCACGGAAAAATGACGCAACACGCTCACCCGGCGCACCAGAAGCACTGATCGCAATACCAAACAACACAGCGAAAATGATGATTTGCAGCGTATTGCCTTCAGCCATCGAACTGATTGGGTTGGTTGGGAACATGCCCACAATCACCTGACCCAAGGTTGGCGCTTCTGCAGCACTAAAGCTTGATGCTGCAGTTAAGTCAGCTCCTTTACCTGGGCCAAACAGCAAAGCAAGGCTCATCGCCAGCGTAATGGCTAGCGCGGTGGTGCCAAGGTAGAACATCAGCGTTTTACCGCCCAAACGTCCCAAGGTCGCAATGTCTTTCAGCGCACTCGTGCCACATACCAGCGAGACGAACACCAAAGGCACAACCAGCATCTTTAAGCTGGCTACAAATATTTGTCCGCCGACATCAAAAAGACCGTTAACGATATACTCATTAACAAATCCTTCGTCAGCAAAAAGAAAGCGAATCGCAAATCCGGTCGCAATACCCATGACCATACCCACCAAAACGCGCGTGGTCAGGGACATCTTGTTTTTTTCTGCATTCATCATTGAATACTCCATTTCTTGATTTACGTGCTTGTCACATACAAAGCGCAAAGAGATTAACAGCGGATCTACAATTTGAGATACGTCCCCAATACGGGATAAATCGTCAAACATGCGACAGATCACACATTTAAATAATGACAGCAACATTGCAATCACAGAAAAAGAACAATGTGGCTATTTATTCGTTTATTTATTGTTCAGCACAGCTTGGGAGGGAATGATGAAATCGGTATATAAGGCGTAATTTCTTGCGTTTCTCCCCAAAAAATCGTTAACAAAAAGTCACCTGAGACGATTATCTCGCGACAGTTTGACGAGGGGATATTATCGATTATCATCATATTAATAATCATAATTTATGAAAAATCATGCTGAACCCAAAATGGCTAACCACATTTGATATGTTGGCCACAACCCAGAGCTTTACCAAAACAGCCGAATGCCTGTTTATGACTCAGCCCGGCGTCAGTCAGCACATTAAAAAGCTGGAAGATGCGCTCGGGGAAACGCTGATCTATCGCGAAGGAAAACAGTTTGAACTAAGCCAAGCAGGGATAATGCTCACGGAGTACATTGCGTCACAAAAACAGCTCAAAGAGACCTTTCTTGCCCAGCTAAAAGAAGACAGCCCCAATCAAGGGCCCATTCGCATTGCTTGCTCTGGCGCAATGGCGATGAAACTCTACCCGCTTTTACTCGCCCATCAGCAGCAGCACCCTGAATTATCCGTTCATCTCGAAGCCGCACCCGCCTCCCGCATTCACGCATTGCTCATGGATAATTCGATCGATATTGGCATCAGCACACAACCCATCGCCCACCCCTCGATTGAAGAAACACTGGTAGGTAAAGAATCGCTATGTTTGGTCGTGCCATCACAAAGCAAAGTCGACGCGCAAGATTACGACGCCCTTTGCCGACTCGGCTATATTCAGCATCCCGATGCGAGCCATTATGCCGATCTGGTGCTTTCCAAAAACTACCCCAAGCACTATCGCGGGCTAGACGGATTTCGTGACCGAGGCTACGTGAATCAACTGGCACAGATATTATTGCCAGTATCACAAGGACTAGGTTTTACTGTATTGCCAGAAGGTGTGATTGACAGCTTTACTGAGAGCAGCAAACTTTCTTGCCTTCCTTTAACTCATCCTGTTTATCAGCCCGTTTATCTAGCCCAAAAGCGTTACCGGAATTTACCTCAGCGCTACCAAACCGTCATTGAACTCATCAAAAAAGCCGTTGCATAAAAAAGCCGCCCTTGTAGGACGGCTATTCTTGAGCACTTTACTCGCGAGTCATTGCGTCGTTACAGACGGAAGAATGCCAGTTCTTGTTTTTGGTTTTCAGCCAATTGAGACAGCTCATGGCTCGCCTGCGCACTTTGACTGATACCAGTAACATTCTGCGTAATAAGGGTCGACACGTTAGTGATATTACGGTTGATGTCCTGCGTCACGGCTGACTGTTGCTCTGCCGCTGTCGCGACCAATGTGTTCATATCCGTGATCTGCGCTACCGACTGCGTAATGCCATTCAATGCATCATTCGCTTGTAGGCTAAGTTCCTGGGTGCGTCCGAGTACATCCATACACATGCCCATGCTATCGCCTGCTTTAGAAGCCTGACCTTGTAACCCTTCAATGATTTTTTGGATTTCTTTAGTCGACTCTTCCGTTCGCGCCGCAAGCATACGCACTTCATCTGCAACCACCGCAAAACCGCGCCCTGAATGACCAGCACGCGCCGCTTCAATTGCCGCGTTCAGTGCCAGCAAGTTAGTTTGCTCTGAAATACCACGGATCACTTCAACAACAAGGCTGATACGGTTTGATTGCTCACGCAAAGTAGACACCATGGTCGCCGTATTTTCTATCGATTCAGCCATTTGCACCGCAGCTTGCGCGCTTTGTTCGAAGATCGCCAAACCTTGTGACGCTAGCTCATCCGTTTGACGCGCCGCATGATCAGCATTCACGGCATTGTCAGACACATTGTCAGCCGTGCTTGAAAGCTCTGTTACCGCAGAGGCAACTTGTTCAATTTCGGCTTGTTCTTGCTGTGCATTCGCCGTTGATTGCGTCATGACTGTCGCCAACTGTGTTGATGCTGCTGCGACTTGATCGCTGATGCTAAAAAGGGTTGTCACGGTATGACGTAGTTGATCAATGGTTTTATTGGAATCTTGGCCAAGACGTGCGAGCTCATTTGAACCTTCATCACTGGCTCTTGCGTTCAAATCCCCCGCGGCCAATCTACGCATCACATCTTGCAAAACAGCAAGTGGTCTAACAATCACACCTGATAACCACCAACCGATCATCATCGCAATCAGTATTGACGCCGCGAGCATACCGCCCGTCGTCATGATCGCCTGCTCCGTATTTTGATCAGCCAACTGTAAGTCGCGTTCGACTAACGGATTAATGAAAGCGGAGAGTTCAGCAATCGCGTTCATCATGTCGGTGCCCATGTAACGGTATTCGTTCACCATGGCGTTATAACGTGAGTTATCGACACTGTTCTCGAAAAATGCCCCAATCGTCGGTGCCGCGGTGGCACTGGTATAGCGAACATAATCGCCAATGCTTTTTTCGACTTGCTGCGCCAATTCACGTAATACCGCTGTTTGCGCCATGTTACGAGTAATATCGAGCGCGTCTTGACCTAGTCGCGAAACATTGCTCGCCATTTCCTTCGTTCTTGCTTGATCGTAGATGCCATAGATCGCTTCTACACGCATGCCCCAGGCAATGTCTGCAAGTCTGGATACATCATCTTTGTCTGCTGCCGCTTGACGCGCCGTATTGCTGGTCATGTGCATGGAAGATTCCATTTCGCTTTTGGCGAAAATGAGAACCGAGAAAACGCTGAGAACCAGAATACAAATGGGGATCAGAATTTGGTATCGAATAGAAATATTGTTAAGTGACATATGTCGTTTAAACCTGAAGTTTTTCGTGTGCCGAGGTATCAAAATCCGCGGCATTATGTGATTTAACTCACTAAAACTCCACCTCAAATTCGTATTTCGCAACACTTAATTTCACTATTAATAACACGCGTCAAATAGCCGCCGGAAGTGTCAAAAAAACATGAAAACAAACCTGGTGTAGATGGAAGAACGACCACAAATAGCTCGTTATTAGCACAGCCAGTAGAAAGATTAAAGAACATTACATCGCCCAGTTCTAAAGACAAAAAGTAGATGAGGCAATCGCCAGAAAGGAAGTGTTTGAGGAAAATCGGGAAAGCCTTGCGTACATATCTATATGACTTTATTTAACATACGCAAGGTTTGAAAATGAGTGCGGATCAATTCGCAGATAAGGCCGTGACAAGCTCTTCGATATCAGCATTCTTGTCATTGCTCGACAACCACACCATAAATAGCTCGCTCGCCGTTGAGGGGCTGTCTTTCACCAAATGTAATTCACCCGCTTCAATCCAATATTGAGCCACAGATAAAGGAAGAAAACCCACCCCTCCACGACTGAGCAGAAACTTCAGAGCAGGCTGACAACCATGGCTATGCAGAACAGGAGTGCGCTGTAGCGAAGGAATACGGCTGTGTTCAACACCAAAACGTGTTCCCCAATCTAAATACACCAGCGGTAATTCCGCGATGCTTTCCATGTCCTGATCCGGTTCGCTCGACACCAACACTAACTCAAAACTGGTCAAGCGGAATTGTTGCAGATCAGCCAATTTTGGCGGCTCACTGGTCAGCACCACATCCACCAGTTTTTCCAACAACGCATTAGAAATTTGCTGGCGGTTTAACGATTCAGTGCGCAGTGCCCACTCAGGTTGCACCGTTTGCACATGCTCAAGCCAATCACTGCTGCTTTCCAACTCCCAGATCAGCGACGTTGCCCCTACGGTCAATTGTTGCTGATATGAATCAGTTAGCGCCACGTCTTGGCGGGCACGCCCCCATGTTTGGAGGATATTCTCCGCATACGGCACAAAACGCTCACCAGCGGCAGTTAAACGCAAATCACCACGTTTACGGGTAAAAACGGGGGTGCCGAGTTTGATTTCAAGCTGACGGATGCGAAAACTCACCGCAGACTGCGTCAAATACAAGTTTGTCGCGGCTTTACCAAAATGACGGGTCTTATTGACTTCCAAAAAGGTGCGTAGTAAATCAGTATCCATATCAGCGCTATATCAAGGTAATATCATCTACTTGCGTTATCGTGCAAAAGCTAGTCTCGGTCAAGGTGAAAAGCCATAAATTGCCAACTTTCATTGCCATTTGGACGACTTATGTACCCAGAGGGATGAAAATTGAGAAATGACTTCGCTGCATCAAGCTCTACGGCGGACTTCCGGCTTAGGCAAAGAAAAACAAACAGAGTAAACGCCGCCCCCCAAACACCAACCCAAAACGAACAATCCCCAGTGCTGCACCACTCCGCCAATCAGCGCAGACGCAATCATGAGGAAAAGGCAAAGCAGTAAAAGGTTAATGAAAGAGGCCAGTGCACGATTCGCTTTGAAGCTCTTTTGCACAAAAACAAACACGCAAAGATAAATAGCGGCCACTTGTTTGTTGTAAAACCTATCCAGGTACATGACGAGCCACAAGCCCCAAAACGCACCTAATGCCACATCCAACCAAAGCTCAAACATCTGGCCTCCCACCGCTTTTCAACCGCGTATTGGTTTATTTAGCTAAGTGTAATCTCCCCCCTCTTTTGACACGTGTTCTATCAAAGAGAATGCAACCAATCCCATAACACCCGAACGTGATTAAGAACGAACATTGGACGCCTACGTGGTAACGTCTGCCCGCATAGACCGTCACGAAAAGTGAATCGAGACCTGCATTTTTTATGGGTATCTCGATTGTTGCCCGTTTTATCCATTTCAATGCAGCAGGCCGATCTTTCCCCACTTTAAGGCATGCTTCGCGTGGTAATCACAACACCGCTGTTTTAAGATGCCTGAACAGAAAGACATTGGACGTCACCACCTTACAGGAGTTATTGCGTGCGCATTTCCGCCCCAATCGTAGAATCATTAGACAGCATCTTGCCAGACGAACCTCTTTTAATGATGGGTGCGGGCCCAGTGCCAATTCCTGCCAAAGTGGCCGCCGCCAATGGCATCGTGATCAACCACCTTGGTGAAACCATGTCTCGCATTATCGAGCAGGTCAAAGCCATGTCGCGCTACGTATTCCAAACCGAGTCTTCACACATTTTGGGCGTGGCAGGCCCCGGCTCTGCCGCGATGGAAATGGCGGTTGCCAACTTGGTTGCACCAGGTGATAACGTCTTGTCTGTGTGTAATGGATTTTTCAGTACCCGTTTATCGGAAATGTCTGAACGTGTAGAAGGCAATGTCACGCGTTTTGTCATTGAAGAAGGCAAAGCGGCTGATCCCTTATTGGTTGAACAAGCTATCGCCAAATACTCACCCAAAGTGCTCACCATTGTGCAAGGTGAAACATCAAACACTGTGTGCAACGGTGCGCTGCCGGATATTTGCCGCGCGGCGAAAGCGGCAGGTTGTTTGGTCATTGTGGATGCCGTTTGCACCCTAAGCACCATGCCGCTTTATATGGATGAATGGGGTGTCGATGCTGTCATTACGGGTGGGCAAAAAGGGCTAAGCTGTATTCCAGGCGTATCCCTAGTGGCATTTTCTGAGCACGCGTGGGACAAAATAACCTCGCGCCAAGACACGCTGCGCCATTGGTGTTTGGACGCTAAACTGGCGGACAAATTCTGGTATCAAAGTTCTTATCACTACACAGCGCCGGTTTCCGGCATCATGGCGATTCATGAAGCACTGCGTCTGGTCTGTGAAGAAACCTTGCCAGGCCGTTTCGACCGTCATTTACGCTGCTCATTAGCACTGCAAGCAGGCATTGAAGGATTAGGACTGTCGTTGTATGCCGACAAAGCATCACGCTTGAACTCTGTAGTGGGTATTCATGTTCCGAAGGGGATTGATCAAAAAACAATTCTTGCACGCATTTCGAACGATTTTAAAGTCGAAATCTCAGGTTCATTTGGGTTAGATATTGTCCGTATCGGACAAATGGGCGAACAGTGTCGCGTGCACAATATTTTCCGCACGATTCACGCGTTAGGTTCGACAATTCAAGGGTTGGATGGAGAGGCTAACCTGCCTCGAGGTGTGGCGATGTTGGAAAAAGCATTGCAGGAATATCAGCCGCAGTTCGTCTAACGGCTATTCGCTGTGTTAATTGTCAGCGATTAGAACGATCAACCGATAACTCACCATCCTCTTGCGTAATTGAAAACACATGGTTTGGTGAGTGTGTCACTTCCTCTGATCCCAAACGCAAATACTCGCCGTCAGACTCATAGCCATGGTCGACCCATATGCGAGTCATCGATGCGCGCTGCATGAACCGAGAAAGGTTGTTGTCTGCATTTTTTATCGAGACCGCTTTTTGCTTATCTGAGCCAAAAAAGTACAACGTAAAACAGCGAGCAAGCATCAATAACTGAGATTGGTTCAGTTCGATTGTCGGTGTCACATCCCCAGCGACCTCTTCTATAGCGTTATCCGTTTTATCATCTCGTACTTCAGTTTCCGCGCCCCCCCGATCAACATTGGCGATATTATCGAGAGAAAGATCCGACACAAGATTCACGCCCGCGACATAGTCAGCGTCAAGCTGATACTCATTCAGATACACCACCAAATCTTTCCCTTTGGTGATGTGTTGCTTTGCCTCTGCGGTGAACGCAACTAACGCTTCGACCTCTTCGATCTCCTCCCCCCAATACGGTGACGGGCAAGATCCCGTCGCAACCACATCACAGCAGAAGCCAAGGTTTGCCCCCACAGTGGAAAGAAAATCGTGGACTGACAGTGTGACGTTTTCAGACTCGCTTTTAAGCAAGGTCACAAAATGAGGTTCAAGGATGACTTTCGGCTTAGGCAAATCTTTGAAGAAAAAATCAGCCAGTTTAACGGTAATCGAAATCTGCTTCGATTCAGCCCCCACCAGCAAATAGAATTTCATCTTCTTGGTGAAGAAGTTATAACTTGGATGTCTAAAATAATTAAAGCGAACCTTCTCTCTAAGCCCAAGTAAAAAGACTCTGGGCTGAGAAAGCGTATGGCTCATGTGGCTTTTTAAATTCACTCGGTAATCAACCACATACTGACTAAGACTGCCAGATTCATCAGAAAATCGTTCGTCTACAAGCAGATCTGCCCAGAACATTTCGGTCCCGATCAACCCCGCTCGCCAGTGGCGCTTCATGCAAATTGATTCAGTCTGCTTAATCGCCTCCAAACGCTGCTCTCTCTCTGACTGTTAATATCATTAAAAAAGAATAGTTTATATTTGCGAATAACATGAAGTTCAGTAGCACATTCCATCACTCTAAAAAGGCCTCTTTACCTATTTAGCCGGAAAAGTGACAATCGTTGGCGCCTCATACACCATCATCAAGCGACTTAGTGCATCAAATGGCGGTTTCTCACTGCCTCAATCGACATGGGCTTATCGTGGAAATAGCCTTGTTGATATTCGCAGCCCCGGTCAGCCAAAAACGTCGCTTGTTCTTCGTTTTCTACCCCTTCAGCGACAATGTCGATGTTTAAACGATGAGCCAGTTCGATGATCGATTCCAGCACTGGCGCATTAATGGAGTCCACCCCCACTGTATCAACAAAGCATTTGTCGATTTTGAGGTAATCAAACTTAAGCCGTTGCAACATAGACAGCGAAGTATGCCCCACACCGAAATCATCAATCGCCACGCGAACACCTAAATCACGCACAGCATCAATCTGTAAGATCGCTTTTTCATCAAGTAATTGTCGCTCAGTCACTTCTAACGTTAACGACAGATTCACACGATCGAATTCTTTTAACGTTGCTTTCAACGTGTCTTCAAGGTCATCACTGCACATGAACTCCGGCGGCACGTTAACGCCTAAGTGATAACGCTGATTAAAGTTAAGCGATGCCATGTCTTCGACGACAGTTTTAAATACATAACGCGTAAACGGCATACTCAGTTGCTGATTTTCGATTTCAGGAATAAATATTTCAGGACTGACGCTCCCCATTGTTGGGTGCTGCCAACGCGCCAACGCCTCAAAACCGTGCAATCGATTATCTTTGCCATAAATGGGCTGATACTGCAGATGGAACTCTTTTCGCTCCATGCCCCGTCTAATTTCTTCTGCGAGCGAAAAACGAGGCGTAAAAAAACGGATCAGCAGATGCGCCAATAGGGAAAGCAACAACGCAATCGGCACGCTCGATAGTACAAACATAGCCATCGTCTTGTTCACATTACTATCCGATGCTGATACACCAATTCTGATGTGGTATTTGTCGGAGCTTACCGAATTTTCAATGACCTCATCGGCGTAGCGTTTGCCAACCAAAATCGCACTACCGATCCAAATGGTTAGTTTGGAATAGCGCGCAGAAGACGCCAAATTTAAGTGCTCATGAAATGCGTACTTGGTCAGTACTACAAACCCTCGACCGTTTTGCGTTTTTTGGGTCGAAACGATAAGCACTTTGTCACTGCTTTTGTCCGCATTAATTTTCCCGTAGCTGTGTATACCTGGCTCGATCTTTTTCTCAAGCAGTGCCAGATCAACCCAGTCAAAAAACGGATTAGATTGACAGAGTATTTCTCCATCTTTGACCGTGATGTAATGCTCAACATTGGGCAAAAGCGCCATCCTGTCTTTGATCACTAAACAATTTTCGGGCTCACTCAACGCCATGCTGACCTGAGTGGACAGCAACGTGGCTTTGCGCTCTACGGCTTGCAGATAGAAGGACCCAAATTCCTCGGCATTTTGGTCTATCGCCAATTTGGACAAATACAAGCCAAACGCCACAGAAAAAAACAACGGCACACAAAGCAAAACGAGGTAATACACTACGCCCTGTTTATCGAACTTCATTGATTCGGCAAACCTTCAAAATAGCAGATGTACCCAGCGAAATGACCAGCAAGCTGTCTAACTTATCAATCATCCCTCAACATTGAGAACATGTAATAGAGCAGCTAGTTACAGATTTATTGGTCAAAAAAAATGGGCAAAATAAAAAGAGCGCGATATATATCACTCTTAAAATGAAATCGCCATGAAACAAACGATGTAACGACCAAATAGACTGGAAAGATTTGCGGACAGATGCAATGGATCACACAAAAGTAGCGAGGTTTGAGCTTTAGTGGCTCAAATGGTTGTTTCAAGCAACTATCTGCAAATGGCATCAAGATGCTTGGCGAGGCGAGATTGTTAGACTTCCCCCGATAAACTTTTCAAGAAAAGAAGCTGCTGGCGCTCTTGCTCCGATGGCTGATAAGACTCTTCTGACAGGCTATTGGCATTGAATGGACCCAACTCAATCACCGAGACATTCGACACACCATAGCGCGTTTTTTCTCCCGGAGAACCAGACATACGCTCCACTTGAATGTCACGAAGCTGGTACTCACCACTTTCACCACCAAATACGGATTGATGGGCTTTCACATCCATCACACTCTCCCCTTCGGCTAACCTTTGCTTACTGGTTAGCACCGCGACAGGCGTACCATCGACTCTGTAAAGATTGGCGCGCACGCGATATAAGCCGGCTTTTTTAGCATCAATATCCAGCGGGATCGTCCAGTCAGCCCCTTGCACATACGCGGGTTGCGCACCGAGTAGGTAAGCCACTGGGTTTTGATAATTCACATCGGCCGTTAATACATCCCCACCACCAGTAAACTGCACCTTAACGCGAAGGCGCACATTGGCAGGCCAATTCTCTTTTGCTGTTAGTTTCCCTTGTGCGTTCTCACTGTTACCGGAGGCCACCACTTCGCGTGTATCGATATCAATCAAGTCAAACTTCATGCCCGTGACAGGCAGGCCACTTTTCACCCTAAACGCGATGGGTTCAGGGAAAAAATAGCGATATTTATCGACCACCAGCGCCGCAGAGTGTTTACCGTCTAGAACGGGCATTTCAACCACCGCAAAATGGTTAGGCGTAAGATAAGGGCTCGCTAAATCCACAATGGGCTGAGAATACGGCGGGTAATTCAACTCACTTTCAAATGTTTGAGCAATGCGGGAAAACTGCGCTGACATGGCTTCCGACACCACCACTTTCTCTTCGGTAGGTGCTGTCTCAACCCTAGGCGAAACATCGCGCTTAACATTGGCGATTCCCGTCGTAGCCAACACCATGGTTGAGCGCTTTTCTTCACTGTTTGCTGGCAGCAAATCCATGCTTTGAGGGGCGTTATCTTGCGTACCTGCAAACCAAAAAACGCCTAACCCAACACTAACTAGCGCAACCACCATCCACAACCGCTTCATCGACAATCCTTGTTCATACAAATAAGGGGAGTCAGACTCCCCTTTTCAAGCTGTATCTTCGTTGTACTCATGCTTTAAAGCTAAGTCAGCACGTGGTCAAAGCAAATCAGCAACCAGTTCTGACATGGTGTGATCGTCGGAGCCATTCACATGACGATACGTCGCCCATTTCCACCACGACCATTTATCCTGCGTAGCGACAGAAATCGACTGACCGTTAGCTAATACCGCACTTTTGCGTGCTGTCGTCACTTTTCCTTGATGGCGATCGCCAATTAACTCACCGTGACCATAACCGCTCCCCATTAACATCGGGTAATGGCGCGGCATAAAGCTAGAAACGCCATTAGATTGATATGCCACCTTGCCATCAAACGCCACCGACGTAGAACAACTGCCAAAGCTGCCCGCGCGGCTTGCACCACAGGTTGAATGCGACGACACAACACCATCATCATGACCGGGTAAGAAAGGCGACGTTAAACCAAAGTACTCAGAATCATCGCCGACAAAACGGACTCTTGGCACACGCCCATCAGGAAACGGTGCGATCTGGCGAGCATTCGATACTTTCAGATCATTCAACACACCGACATTGCTGCTATTGGGTATGTCCCCAAGCCAAAGTGAGATAGCCAATCTCAGCGAGGCGTTTAAAACACCCCCACCTTCGGCAATATTTACCGCCAAATCTGCAAGCTCTGAACCACCACCCGCGCCTGCGAAATCAAACGTGGAAATAATATTTAATGGTGTTAAACCTCCGTTTAAAAGCCAGTTTTCTTGATTATCTAAAATATAACGGGTGACGAGATCTCCCGTTGAATGTGTAACAAAAATACAACCGTTCACACAGGTATTACTTTGTGCCAGTTGTTTTAATTTCGGCCACGCATAATCACTGGCAATTTTACCCGCAATCCTTTCATGGGAAGGCCAATCGATCCGCACATCAGCATGGGTGAGCCAGTACTCCTGCCAATAGACTTCTCCATCAGCACGAACCTCTGTCGCATCTGGTCTTGCCTGTAATTGTGCGGGTTGCAGCCCATGCACAAGAACGACGGGATGCTGGCCAATCGCGGCAAAAGTAGAAACGGAAAACGTTGCAGCAGCGAGTGAGAGCATTGCGATGAATCTCTTCATTTCAAACCATCCTTTTTTATTGGTTTCGAACAGCCTAGATGAGAGATTAAAATATAACAATTGATTAACATTGATCTTGATCCCATTCGCTTAACAAGGAAATTATCAAAGTACAAATCGAGGTATTTGAAGACAGAGATTGTATAAATGCGACATTATTGACTGAAATATTTATATCTAGAAAACACTCACTGAAACTTATTTCATTATTTACTATACCCGCCCCAACCATCTTTAATTTATGAATAACGCTCACAGTTTTTCTGAGCTGTTCATCTTGTTGCCACCCTGAACATACCTTGCATTTTTGCCTGATTTTTTCTGCTTCTCCGTCGTAAAACGGCGCGAATCACGTCGTAATTACATAAATACCCCTATTGGAATCACGGCATTATCTGAAGAATATCCCCCTCACTATGGTTTGACCAAAGAAGGTCGACCGCAGTTTGAGACGGCTGAACGTTTTGATACGGTTGGAAGTAAGGAAAGGGCCATGAGTCATCTGCCTGTGAAGAACATCGACACCATGCCAATCAACAGAGAGATGGTGAAAACCATGCTTGAGCGGCGCATTCCCGACTACACACTAGAACAGCCCTTCTATACCAGTCCTGAACTGTTCCGCATCGACATGGAAGAGATTTTTGGCAAAGAGTGGATTTTTGCAGGCATGACCTGTGAATTACCCAAAAAAGGCAGCTTCATCACCTTAGAGCTGGGCGACAATCCCATCGTCATTCTTCGCGACAACAACAATGAAATCACCGCCTTTCATAACGTGTGCCGCCATCGTGGTTCTAAGCTTTGCCTCACGCAACGCGGGAAATCCCCCAAGCTGGTTTGCTCGTATCACCAATGGGCTTACGATCTGGATGGGACACTGGTTTATGCCGGATCCGATATGGGCGACGATTTTGATAAACAACAGTTTTCGCTTCACCCAGTGCACTGCGAATCCGCAGGCGGCTATATCTTTGTGTGTTTGGCAGACAACCCACCGCCCATCCAAGAGTTTCTTGATGACATGAACCTATACCTTGAACCGCATGGTATGGAAGACACCAAAATTGCGGTACAAAGTGAAATCATAGAAAAAGCCAACTGGAAACTGGTGGTCGAGAACAACCGCGAGTGCTACCACTGCGACGGCTCACACCCCGAACTGCTCGCTTCACTGCTGGAATGGGACGATAACAACGACCCTCGCTCGACACCAGAATTCAAAGCGCTGGTTGCCGAGAAACAAGCGCTATGGGATACGCTCGATATTCCTTACCTCTTCAAAGGGGCGTACAACAACCGAAACCGCCTTGTTCGTACCCCCTTAAAAGCTGGCACCCACTCCATGACGTTAGACGGCAAAGTGGCCAGCACAAAACTCATGGGACGCATTAGCTCACCAGATCTCGGCGCATTGCGTATTCTGCATTTACCCAACTCATGGAACCATGGCATGGGCGACAACTTGATCGCATTTCAGATCATCCCCATCAGCCCACAGGAAACCCGCGTTGTTACACGCTGGCTGGTTCACAAGGACGCCGTTGAAGGTGTCGATTACGACCCTGAAAACCTCGCCAAAGTCTGGACAGCCACCAATGCACAGGACAGATCGCTGGCAGAAAATAACCAGCGCGGCGTGAACTCCGTGGCCTACCAACCTGGCCCTTACTCCAAAACCTTTGAGTTTGGCGTCATCAATTTCGTGAATTGGTACTGCGAGCGGCTAGAAGAAAACTTAGGGTAGCCCGTGTGGTTTCAGGTATGTCAGTGTCGTGTTTGCGTAACTCACAAACGGGAAAGCACAACAAAATCCCCTATAACTTAGAGACATTAATTTGTGTTAATTGATTAGGGATAAAGGCATGAGTGAACTGGACGCTGGCGCTGAAAACAGTCTCAACCCGGTAAACACACAAACGTGGGTCAATGGGCGCCACCTTGTTCGTTGTGTAAAAGTGATTCAAGAAACCCATGACGTGAAGACATTCTGCTTTGTGAGCCAAACGCCCATACTGTATTTCTTCAAACCGGGTCAGTTTGTCACGCTTGAACTAAACATCGGTACTGAGCAAGTCATGCGCAGCTACACCATGTCATCTTCCCCTTCAGTGCCTTACAGCTTTTCCATTACCGTCAAACGCGTCAAAAACGGCCAAGTATCTAACTGGCTACATGATAACTTGCGGGTGGATGATGAACTCGCCGTGCATGGGCCTATTGGCAACTTTAACTGTATTGATCACCCTACCGACAAAGCCTTGTTTCTTTCTGGCGGCGTTGGCATTACCCCCGTCATGTCGATGGCGCGATGGTGGTACGACACCAACGGCGCAGTAGACATGAAATTCGTTCACAGCGCCCAAACCCCCAAAGACATCATCTTTTTGAAAGAACTGGAGCTCATTGCCTCGCGCATTGATAACTTCGAAGTCAGCATCATCTGTGAACGGTATGACATCGGCGAAAGCTGGTACGGCTATCGCGGTTTTTTAACCAAAGAACTCTTACAGCTCATCGCCTCTGACGTATTGCAACGGGAAGTCTACTGTTGTGGCCCTGAGCCGTACATGAGAGCCGTTCGCGCCATGCTGACTGATCTTGGCTATGACATGAGCCGATACCATGAAGAGAGCTTTGGTGAGACACCTGCAGATGCGATCGAAGATGCAGAAGAATCCGCGGAGTTAGCACAAATTGCTGATGAACTTCCCGCGAATGGCTTTGCCGTTGAGTTTGTCGATGAAGGCATGTCTGTCACCTTGAGCGAGAACGAAACCATTCATGCTGCCAGTGCAAAGTTGGGCATTCACGTACCGAAAGCCTGTGGTATGGGGATTTGCGGCTCGTGCAAGGTTCGATTGCTTTCTGGTGAAGTGAACATGGAGCACAACGGCGGGATCAGCGACGAGGAAATGGAAGAAGGCTATATTCTCAGCTGCTGTAGCACCCCGATCAAAGATGTTTCTATTGAGACCTGATTAACCTGCAATCCACGCTAACAGACATCCCCCCTAAATTGCCTCGTTGACTTAGAGGCAATGTACTTCTCACTTTGATCGTCTCTGTCTGAAAATTTCTGTTTGAAAACAAATGCCGATCACCGTGCTCTGCCCTCCCTGATTTAGATCACCGCTTCCAAATTATGCCTTGAACCAGAGCGTTTCACTTCGAACAGCTTATCAACGAATGTCTATTTTATTGGACTCATATTCCGCCTAACACAACCATCACCGAACCCTAACATTACCAACAAGAGTTTGAACCACAGTGTATTGGCTGCAGCAAAACACTTTTAACCCAAGACTCTAAAGGAAAGGAGAACAACCCATGAATATGTTCAAAACAATGATGTTAGCAATGGCGGTTTTATTTTCAGGCATGGCGTTAGCCACTGACACCAAAACGGAAACTTGTCCAGAAGGGTCAGAAGCGCCAGAGTGCCAAATGCAGAAAGACGATAGCGGTTCAACTAACTAAAGAACCTCCTATCTTCAATTTTGTCGCTTCGACCTCGACCTTCGAGCAACAAAAAAAGGCCAGTGGCATTTGCCATTGACCTTCCCGTTTTATCTGTTTAGCGCCTTCGCGCATTAATCGCGCAAGTAAATCATCCAATACCACATGCCCACAAACAAACCACCGCCGATAATATTACCCAACGTGACAGGCACAAGGTTGTTCACAATGAAGGTCATCATACTCAGGTCAGAGAATTGTGCCGCTGTCGTGCCCGTCATCTGCCAGAAAGATTCTGGCGCGAAGAATTTAATCCCAATCGCCATGGGTACCTGAAACATGTTAGCGATACAGTGCTCAAACCCCGCTGACACAAACATCGCGACAGGCAAAATCATCACCATGATTTTATCGGTTAGTGTGCGACCGCTATAGGTCATCCACACCGCAATACACACCAGCACATTACACATAATGCCGAGCGCAACTGCTTGGAAGAAGCCATGATGGAGCTTATGCTCTGCAATCTTCATGGCATTAATACCCACTTGCCCGTTGTCGAACATGTACTGTTGAGCAATCAACATACACACTACCAACAACGCGGCACCAACGAGGTTTCCGGCGTACACCACCGCCCAGTTTTTGAATAAGGCTTTCCAGGTAATCTTACCACTGGCTCGCGCCACTAAAGTGAGTACCGAACTTGTGAAAAGCTCGCCACCGGTAATGATCACTAGGATAAGACCCAAACTAAATGCCAGCCCACCGACAAAGCGCACCATGCCCCAAGGCAAGTCGCCTGCACCCGTTGTGACTGTGGTATAGAAGATAAATGCGATACCGATATGAATACCGGCTGAAATAGCCAGAAGGAAAGATTTGGCCGGATCTTTCGTTGCCTTAGCAACACCAATTTCCGCCGCTCTTTCAGCAATCTGAGGAGGGGGTAACGAATCAAACTGAGTAAAGTTCATAGCTGATAACACTGAGTAAGAAACACGAAGGGCGCGGATAATCTCTCCTTTCCCTGCGTTTTTCAAGGGCTATTTTTTTAATCAATTTATGTTTTCAACAATACACACCAAACCGAACAACGAACACAAACAAGAAGGTATCGAATAAACAAGCTACTGCGCCCAAATGCCGCAATATTGCTGCGTTCGTGCCGAATTCATGAATCGCTTTCTAATAACATTTCTCCATGCCGGCAGATAGACTTCTGCTTACAGGCTGATAGACTTCGCGCCTTGAACCTCTAACCGTGAATGCCCATGACTTTTACTGCGCTGAACCTTACCCCTGCCGTGCTCAATGCGCTGCCAAGCCGCCTTTCTTCACCAACGCGGATCCAAACCCAAGCGATCCCCGCCGCGTTGGCTGGAAACGATTTGCTTGCCATGGCACAAACGGGCAGCGGCAAAACGCTCGCGTTTGGTTTGCCCCTGCTTCAGCGCGTGGAGAAAGACAACGGCGGTATTCAAGGTGTTGTGCTTGTACCAACTCGTGAACTTGCCGCGCAAGTCAGCACGGCGCTACAAGAAATCGCTTCGCCAATGGGTATTAACATCGTCATGTTATGCGGCGGCGTAGCGCCTGCATTACAAATTGCCGAGCTAGAAAACGCCCCGCAACTTTTGGTCGCCACTCCTGGTCGCCTGCTCGATTTCCTCAATCAGAACATCGTTAGCCTAAAAGGCGTAAACCAGCTGGTATTGGATGAAGCCGACCGTTTGTTGGAGATGGGCTTTTGGCCGGATGTTCAGCGCTTAATTGCCTCTATGCCCGCCAAACGTCAGACCTTGCTGTTCTCTGCCACCTTACCTGCTGAATTGGAATCTGCCGCCTTGGCGCTGCTTTTCAAACCTGTGCGTATTGAAGCCCATGAAAAAAACAGCGTGGTCGAAGACATTGAAGAGTGCCTGTATTTGGTGAACAAAGGCAGCAAAGCGCAAGCGCTGATCGCCCTGTTGAAACAGCATGGCTGGCAACAAGTCTTGGTGTTCGTGAGTGAACGCAACGCCGCCGATGCGCTGGCAAAGAAATTAGCAAAAGCCGGTGTTTCAGTCGCGGCCTTACACGGCGACAAAGATCAGGCCGCGCGTGAAAACACGCTGGCAGAGTTTAAAGCGGGAAATATCAACGTGCTGGTGTCGACGGACTTACTCTCTCGCGGTATTCACATTGATGCGTTACCCGTGGTGATCAACGCCGACTTGCCACCCAATGCCCCGGTTTATGTTCACCGTGTCGGGCGCACCGCACGCGCTGGCGAAAACGGCCTAGCGCTGTCGCTAGTGTGTCATGGCGAGCAAGAAGCATTGAACGCGATTCGCACCCTCACTGGTCGCGCATTGGCACTTGTCGAGTTGGACGGTTTCCCTGTCACCGACAAACCTTCTGACGGTGTTTCATCAAAAGAGCGCAAACGCGCCCCTCGCGATAAGAAAGCCAACCGCCGCAGCAATACGAAACGCAGCATCAAACAGTTTAAGCCCAAAGCTAACCAAGAGAAGCCATCGCGCTAGGCGGCTAACTCGGTCAGTACGGCAAGAAAAACCAAATCCCAGAGACAACAAAGCCCGAGCAAGTCGGGCTTTGTTTTCAGCTGAATATCATCACATGTTGTTTAACAGGTGTGGTTCAGCACATACGAGGTGAAGCGATTACTCTTGGTATTCGGTCACGTCGTCTGGACGCAGCTGACGCTGAACACCCGTCAAGAAATTGCGCAGAATCTGGTCTTTACATTCACGGTAATGCTTGTTGTCCGGCTTGCGGAAAAACGCACTCAGTTCATGCTTACTAATGTTGAAGTTCACCAGCGCCAAGATGTCTAAAATATCTTCAGCTTTTAAATTCAACGCAATGCGCAGCTTTTGGAAAACCATGTTGTTGCTTAAACGGGCTTCTGGTTTAGGCTGCTCGCCTTCACGTTTGCCGCGCTTCAGGTTGATCAAACCATTCAAGAATGAAGAGAGTTCAACGCTGTTCATTTGCACGAACGCTTCATCTTCATCTTTTTTCAGCCAAGCTATCACTTGTTCTTTCGTTACAACGACTTCAGCAAGAGCGAAAATTTCGATCACTGCTTTATCTTTAAAATCGAAGGCATAACGAATGCGACGCAGAATATCATTATTAGTCAAAGCAAAATCCTAGTCTTAGGTAGTCCAGTGTAATCAACACGACTTACTGGAGAGGCCAGAAGTGTAACAGATATCACACTTCTCCCCAATTGATAGTTACTGAGCGAAGCATTAATACCGTCAAGCATACGCTCCCCGTCGTGCCCCAAAAACTACAGGCTCGGCGCTTCCTGCCAGCAAGAAAGCTCGAGATACCAATGGATAACATCACTTCGCCTACCGCCTGACAACACACTCAATTAGGCGCATATTCAAATTGTGAGTTATTCTTTTTTAAAATGTGTCGAGGAGCTTTTTGCATGGGAAATGCCGCTTTGCTACCAGAAGAGATGAAATTGAACGTGATTTGTCGACTCGAACCAGGCTGTTTAGGGCCACAAGGGGCGAGCAAAATTGACGATTTTTGCCAATACATTGAGCAAGACATGCTGGCGTTGAACAGTGACAGCGTGACGCTAAATGTCGTGCCAAGAAATGACAAAAGCTTGCCAGAGATCCAGTTCACTGTGATGGGAAAAATAATGAGTCGTTCCCAAGCTGCAAAATACCTAGAACGCTTAGATCAGAGCTTGGATGATTTTGAAGCCTTGTTCGAGGGTCAGCTAGAAACCTTGATTGATAAATACATGGGCTACTAAGTAGCCCTTGTATCTTCTCTATCTTCTCTATCTACAGTAGATCTCACCCTTATCGCCAATGCCACTCACCAAAGCCACTTGCAAATACCATTCGCCATTCTCGCGTTTCCCGAATTATCCCTAGCTCGCTCAATGAGTTTGGCGTTCCTCATGCAACACACATACAAATAGGCAAACAATAGCGAGGAATTTTCTATCGTAACAAGGCGGGACGAGACTATTATCTTCGCAGGATAACGATCTGGCGACACGCCACAAAAAGCATGAGGTTCAAATGCAATTTACTTACTCCAACCCAACACAAATCTTCTTCGGCCAAGGCCAAATTGCGGCTATCACAAGCGCAATCCCAACACAGAGCAAAGTGCTGGTCATTTACGGCGGCGGGTCGATTAAGAAAAATGGTGTTTACGACCAAGTCAGCGATGCCCTTAACGGTCACACTTGGCTGGAATTCTCAGGCGTAGAGCCAAACCCAACCAAAGAAACCTTGGACAAAGCCATCGCTATCGCCAAACAAGAAAAGGTGGATTACATATTGGCCGTGGGTGGTGGGTCTGTCGTTGATGGCTCGAAATACGTGGCAGCCGCAACAAAATATGATGGCGACGGTTGGGACATTCTTATCGGTAAACACACCATCGAAAGTGCCCTGCCGATTGGTGCGATTCTGACACTGCCAGCAACAGGCTCTGAGTCCAATTCAGCGGCGGTCATCACCAAAGCGGCAACACAAGACAAACTGCCCTTCATGCACCCAAGCGTGCGCCCGCAATTTGCCGTACTCGACCCTGACGTGATGAAAACCCTGCCAGAGCGCCAGCTTGCGAACGGTATTGCAGATGCATGGGTTCACACCTGTGAGCAATACATCACACGCCCTACCGGCACCATGGTGCAAGATGGCTACGCAGAAACTCTGCTACGCACACTGAAAACCTTGGGTGAGCAATTTGACGATCGTGACAACGACGCATGGCGTGAAAACCTGATGTTTAGTGCCAACCAAGCACTGTTTGGCTTAATTGGTAGCGGTGTATTGCATGATTGGGCAACGCACATGATAGGCCATGAGTTCACCGCGCTATGGAATGTCGACCATGCCCGCTCGCTGACTATTGTTCAGCCTTCGTTGCTGCGTAACCAAATCGAATGCAAACGCGCCAAGCTCGAACAAATGGGCCGCAACGTATTTGGCCTCACCGACAGCGAAGATTTGGCAGAACGCACCATTGATGCCATTGAAGCTTTCTATCGTCAGCTTGGTTTAGAAACCCAATTCACCGCGCACGGCACAGACAAAGAAACGGCCATTAACGCCGTCATGGAACAGCTTGCCAAACACGGCATGACCGCGCTGGGTGAAAATCAGGCCATCACTCTAGAGAAAAGCCGCGAGATCTTAGAAAGCGCCATCGCGTAACAAACCGAAAAACGCCATACACATACTGAGAGCCTCTCCGCTCTCAGTCTCCCTTCTCTGTTTCTCTGTTTCTCTGTTTCTCTGTTTCTCCGTTCTATTCATCTTTCATCCTTCATGTATAAATTTTCATTATTGATTTAATAATTATTGATAATTTTTACCCACACCTCAGCCAACATATACTCATCCCATCGAAACAAGAAACACCTTAATCAAACGAATTGAGAGCACATTATGAAAATGAATCACGTGGGTATCATGGTTGGCAACATGGACAAAGCCGTAGCGTTTTACACCAAAGCGCTTGGCCTCAACATTGTCATGGGAAACACCAAAGTCGAAGAAGAGCGTGAGACCGCCATTGGCAGAATGTGTATTGCCGTATTTGGTGAAGGCTTTAAAGGCTTCAACATTGCCCACTTGGTGACATCTGATGGCATTGGTGTTGAGCTGTTTGAAATGAAAGAGCGCGCAGAGCGACACGAAGTGGATTTTACCCGACTCGGCATTTTCCATTTCTGCTTACAAACTGACGACTTTAAGGGCGTGATTGAACGCACCGAGCAGTTTGGCGGCAAGGTAAGAATGGACATCATGCGTTATCACCCAGAAGATGACAGCAAACAAGCCAAAATGGTTTACCTCGAAGACCCGTTCGGTAACCTGTTTGAGCTTTACTCGCACACGTATGAAGAAACTTACGCCTCAGACTATGAGTAATGAGTAATAGGCAGCAATAAAAATAAGTAATCACTTCCAACAGAAAGGGCCAACTGCTTAGATTGGCCTTTTTTAATCCACTGATTTAATTCATTTATCCATTCAGTCTCAGTAACATTGAACCGCCGATGATCACCCACTAATGGGGGCACCCTCAATACAACATAGTCACCGCTTGGTTATAATTCACCGTTTCAAGGCCGATGCCCCCGCTGGCGCTAAATGAAAGCCCGAGATAGCGGATTGGGTAGTAGCTGAACCATGCGCCGCTGCCCACATCGGCAACCCCTAGCGGCACACTGATGCTCGCGCCGTGGGCATAGCCACCGATGTTTGCTGAACCACTCTTAATGCCATCTTTCCACACACCGATACTCACACCGAGCCCGACGCTTAAAGACGCCCCTTTTGAATAAATTGCCATAACGCCATAAGGTCGCGTGTTGCCCTGCCAATCCAGTGCAATGCCGTATTCCGTGGTCACGCCCACGCCGATTTCAAGTTCTGGTGCAGCGCCTAACGTGAGAGATTGATAGCCATTGGCGATCGCCGCATCACGCAGTGCAAGGTAACTCGGCATTTGTGAAATCAGCCGATACACTTCTTCTCCGTCTTTGTCTGATATGGCGCGTCGTAATTCATTGTGCTTCGCCACTTCGGCGACAAACTCTGCGGCGGCTTGGCTCAAGGTAAGATCTTCTTCAAGTTTGGTTCTCGCTAAATCGGTAACCACGGTTGCCATATCCAGCGGCGTACCGCATACGCGATCATAAGGGGGGCCGAAATTTTGCAGTACCGCTGCAGGTACAGGCATCAGCGATAAGTCTTCATCACAATAGAATTTCGTTTTACATTCGGCGCTGGGATTAAACGCCCACAAGAAGCTGACTTTTGAAGACCCTGTCGGGCAACGATAGCACTCGCCGCCTTTTTCAAACTGCCCTTCTTCGCAGCCATAAGCCAACCGTACAAACGTGGCGTCCACCTTGTCTTTGTTAAAACCTACACCTCGTTCTTTGCAGCTTGCGTCTTTATGAATGGCTTTCCATGTTCGGCGATACCCGTCTGGGCAGCTCCAACACTCTCCGCCATCTTTTGGGGTGAAATAGAGGTTCTTCCCTTTGCAGCCCCAATTGGTCGCATCCCCCACCAAGATGGCATCTATCTTGATTTCATCCCCACACGGCGGAGCACCTTCTTCACCACAAAGCAGGTCTGGCGGCCCTAAATATTCGTCGAACGGCACGGGTGTGGTGTCCGTTGTTATTGGTGGAGCAGGCACATCAGGCGGAACACTCACTGCCTCCACTCCCTCTTCAACAGTCAATGCTTCAACAGGTAAAGGCGGATCAACATTGTCTATGGGTTCTGACACGACGATGACGTCAGTCACTGTGGTTGATTCTGGAGATTCTGAGGGCTTAGTCGTTTGTGAAGAGATTGGCGGCGGCGAGACTGCACTCGGGGATGGCTCACTGTTAGAAAGAGGCTCGGTCGAAGTGCCGCACCCAGCACCAATCAGGGAGAGGAAGAAAACCAACACGATGTGGCGATAATGAATCCGCCGACGGTTCATAAGGCTGCCTTAAAAGCCCACTGCAACATGCAGTGTATTGGGCTTTACATACAGCAGATAATTATAGGTAGCACATCACAAAGGCTGTGTTCACAAATGCGACCCACCCGCAATCAAGTGATGAACGTATCTATGCAAGCGTTTTACTTTCCATCTAGACGAGGTGTTTTGACGCCGCGACCACCATACCGCTAATCAAAGCGCGATCGCGGCAGTCACTGCATTATTGCTGATGACGATTTTGTAGATAGGTTTCTTGAAGAATGTACATACGCTTGATGTCGCAATACTCGCCGTTAACGAATATCTCTTTGACCAAATGTCCTTCCTCGATAAAGCCACTCTTTTCATACAAGTGAATCGCTTTTTCATTGTTGACCGCAACGCTCAGGTACACCTTGTGCAGGTTCAAGATGGTAAAGGCGTAATTCAGGGCTTTTTTGATCAGCGTTCGCGCGTAGCCACAACCTTGGTAGTCAGGCGCGATAATGATTTGGAATTCAGCATTACGGTGAATCGTATTTATTTCAACGAGTTCCACCAGGCCGACGGACTGCTTTTCGTTATTTTCGGCAATAAAGCGACGTTCGTTGCTGTCGTGGATATGCTTGCGAAACAGCTCTTCCAGCTCATAGTACGACTCATACGGCTCTTCGAACCAATAGGACATGATTGAACGGTTATTGTTCAACTGATGAATAAAGCGAAGGTCGGTTTGCTCAAGAGCACGTAGTCGGATTTGATTATCCATATCACTTTCCATTAACAATTTAAAATATCATCTACAGCATAAAATACAGATTTTTATGCCAAGCAAGGAAAATATCACTATTGCTTGCAGTGGGAAATGGAAATGTTGGCCCAAATACCCCGATACCTATCTCATTCGCTTTATTCGGCATCGGTGGCATCGATAGCCACTAAGCTGGCTATCACACAGGCAGTGCGCAGAGGATTATTGGAAGTAAGTCGCTTATTTACATCGCAAGCGCAAACAAGGCGAGAGGGATACCAATCACGGACAAGTGTAAAACGTTGAAAAATTTATCGCGATGTTGAACAGGCTTGAAACCCACAATCGCCAGTAGTGCATCAAGAATCGTCATCTTCTGTCGCGTGACCATCAATACAAACAACAACAAGACACCCCCCATAAAGATGAATTTCGCCGCTACGCCATAAGGTGTCGCCCAAACGGCATTGAGGCTTTCAACAAAACTTTGATCGGCTGGCATTGATACTTACATCCTTGTTTACTGGTCTTTTGGGGCATCCTGCCCTTTGGGGCGACGTGAGGCGCAACCCGCATTTCATCATCAAGAGACTATAGCGCGAATGGGGATCTGATAACGTTCCTGATTTGAAGAAAAAGCGCAAAGGAGAAAGGAGAGGAGATGAATCACTAACTCATCATCTTCTCTTCTGATGGTATTTCCTTGAACCTCCGCAGAGCCGACTTCAAAATGTATGGTTCCTGCAATAGGCTCCTCAGGCACAACATCATCCTTAATGCAATAACACGCGCAACCTCTTGGGTGAGTCCTGCTTTACGCGCCATTACCTAAGTGTCGTAACAGCGCATATCCATTTACATTGCATTGCCCTCTCAACGAATGGCGTCTAACACCTTTTTTAGCAGTTCGCCGCCTTCCTCTTTCAACGCTTCGATGCGCGACGTTAATAATGCTACGTTGCGATTATCCGCCGAAGCCTCTTGAATCGCTGAAATAAGCGCTGGGTAAGCAGCATGTTCTGTGATCTCAGGGCTGAGTCGGGATACGTCTAGGTCGGTATCAAGCAACAGGCTGGCTTCTTTTTCGGACAAATCACGGTCAGTCTTGTCGGCAGTGCGCCTTGCGCGTTCAAGCATGCTCATTATCTTCACTCCAAATGTTTGTTGGCTTTTTTATCGAGTTTTCGAATCTCATCCAGCCCTGTAGAGGCCTTTTCAGACAGGTCGGAAAGTTGCTGATTAATCTGGTTACGAACCGCTTCTAGCCCGGCGTTATCCCCCGGTGTCAGGATAGTTGTCCAGATCTTAGAACGCCCAAAAATCCAGCAATGGAGGGCTAACGAAGGACACTATGCCGAGATATTCCGAAGAAAGAAAAGCTGCCATCTTGAAGAAGCTACTGCCACCGCATAACAAAACCATTCCAGAAGTTGCTGCGGAGGATCACATCAGCGAAGCAACGTTATACAATTGGCGTAATAAACTCCGCTCCGAAGGTAAACCTGTGCCAGGTAATCAAAAAAATTCTGAACATTGGTCAGCTGAAGCCAAGTTCGCCACCGTCATCGAAACCGCCAGTTTGTCAGAAACTGAGCTTAGCCAGTATTGTCGCCAGAAAGGTTTGTACCCTGAACAAGTTAAAGCGTGGAAACTCGCTTGTATCAGCGGTGCGGGTCAAGCAGAGCAATCTAAGAAAGCAGAGCAGACAGAGCGTAGAGCGGATAAAAAGCGTATCCGAAAATTGGAAGCAGAGCTGCATCGTAAAGACAAAGCCCTGGCAGAAACGGCGGCGCTATTGGTGCTGTCAAAAAAGCTCAACGCCTTGTACGGGAGCGACAGCGAGGAGGACTGACTCCTCTCGATATGCGCGAGACATTGCTGGCGCTTTTTGATGAAGCGGTTGCTAATGGCGCGCCTCAGTACAAGGCTGCAGACCTCATGCAAGTTCCACAGCGAACGTTGCGCCGCTGGCGTACGTCACAGGGTCATGTGTTGCCCGATCTTCGTCCTCTGGCTATCAGACCAGAGCCGAAAAACAAGCTGTCAGAGCAAGAGCGCCAACATATTCTGAATGTCTGCAATGAGGCTGACTATGCCAATTTACCGCCCAGTCAAATCGTGCCGAAACTGGCCGATCAGGGAGAATATATGGCCAGTGAGTCAAGCATATATCGTGTGCTGAAAGCTAACGACCAACTGCACCATCGAGGACGGGCGAAACCGCCACAGCCTACGACGGAGCCCGCTTCTCATGTGGCGACAAAGCCCAATGAGATCTGGACTTGGGATATCAGTTATCTGCCCGCGAAGGTTCGTGGTCTGTACTGGTATCTTTATATGGTCATTGATATCTACAGTCGCAAAATTGTGGGTTGGGAAGTCCATGACTGCGAATGCGGAACCCTTGCTTCTCAGCTGATTGAGCGAGCCACCTTCAGTGAACGCTGCTTCGTGAAGCCTCATTATTTACATTCTGACAACGGGGCCCCAATGAGGTCACTCACCTTGCGTGCAAAGCTTGATGAAATGGGCATCCGAACATCCTTCAATCGTCCGGGCGTTAGTAATGACAATGCCTATTCAGAGTCATTGTTCCGTACAGCCAAGTACCGGCCTAACTATCCGGAGCATGGCTTCGAAACGCTGGCAGAGGCACGTGAATGGATGCTGAATTTTGTAAACTGGTACAACAACGAGCATCACCACAGTGCGATTAAGTTCGTCACTCCAGCAGAAAGACACAGAAACTTAGATACAACAGTGCTGGCGAAGCGGCATGCCGTGTATCAGCAGGCGAAAGCCAAGCATCCTGAACGTTGGGCAAGGGAGACTCGCGACTGGTCACCCGTTGGTTCGGTAACACTCAACCCCAAAAGCACAGACAATAACGAACATGGCGGTCAAAAAAGAGCCGCTTAATTAGAAAATCTGGTCAACTACCTTGAAATCTACCGATACTAGCTTGGGGCAAATGATAAGCTCTATCGAGGATAAGCAACAAGGTTTATATTTTATTAAATTACTGATCTTAACATACAAGTTAAGCAAACTAAGGACAGGCATACTTAAAAACCAGTGTTCGGATTACAAAAAGTAGGGCGAATAGGAGACTTTTAAATACCTCATCAAAAATGATGCTAACTCACTTTGGGGCAAAAACAAGCTACCCCAACTCACTCTGGTCAAATCATGCCCTCCCCGAATCATCCCGCTTCACCGCACGCACCAGCAATAACGCCGCTATTGCCACCAGTAGAAGCCCAAACCCAATAAACACCCATTGTCCGTCTGTCATCTTGATATCCTATTTGTGTGTATTCAAAGTACGCAACGCCCTTCCTAATAAATCTAGGAATGAAGCTTTCTGCATATGATTATAGGAAAAGTTTACAGGCGTGTTGAGGCAGGGTTTTGGTGGTTAACATGGGAGTTAGTGTCAGATCACGTTGTTTTTTCGCGTTTCTTTGAGTGTGTGGGTAAACAAAGGAGAGTGAAAATGTAGAAAGGGAATTTTTGAAACGCTAGAAGGGTGGAAGCCTCCCCAGCCACATCCCGGCACACACGTCCCAAGCGGGGGCTGCTTCCTTCCGGATCTGACCCAATACACAAGATAGTGTTGCGGGAGGACCAAGGAGGCCTCCATAGATTCTTTTACCGAACAATTTCTTATGAAAGAAACCGTTGGTTCGAGCGCATTATGTGTGAACCCTAAGCCCATTGCAAGGGGTTATCTGGCTATCACTGTCTAACTGGTGAGTTTTTATCCGCCCTACTCTTCTTCGTTTTCTGCATTGAGCAAGTAATCGCCTAACCATGCAATGGTGAGTGACAGTAACCACGCGACAAACACGGGGTTGGGCACGCTAAATTGCGGGAACACGACGATGGTTGCGAACGCGATGGCCGGTAAAATCACGCTGAGCTTGTCGCCCCGTGCTTCGCCGCCAATACATTGTAATTCTTGCAATGTTATCACTAACACACTGCCGCAGAACGCGAGCAAGGCGGCTTGTGTCCAACCACCCGCCAAGAGTGCGAGAATGAATAGCGCAGGCCACCAGCTGAGGTTTTTTATTGGCTTCCAGAAATAGGCGGAAACCCACACGGTGATCACACAGAAGATTTGCAGCAAGGTATAGCTCATGGCGCCACCGAGCTTTTCATCCCCTTGCAATGCCAACACGCCGCATTCCATGGCAATCACCACGGAAATCACGAGCAATGAAACCTGCCAGTTACGACGTTCTCCAGTGATCAGTACTAAAGCTGGGAGGATCATCCAAAGGCTTAACGAGATGGCGATGGGTTGGTATGGCATGAGTGCGCCGAAGCCAATAAGCCCGATGGCGAGCAGCCAGACAGCAACGCCGCCTGAGCCAATAAAAAACAGCGCGGGGATTGCGAAGGCAATCAGCGGGATATTTCCATCGGCAATAGCAGCCGAGAGTGCGGCCCCAACAACCATGACGGCAGCGGTGACCATTAACATTGTCGCATACCACATAACCGCACCTCCTTGCGCCTTATGCTGACATCGAACCAATATCTTCTTGGTGGGTTGTCTTTGTTTCTGCTTATCCTTGAGGGTTGTCTTCGCAGCGAAGAGAATCTGCTGCTTTCCTATCCACAATTACTGTTCACAATTGATATGATAGCGAGCAATAACCCTTTTCTTTTTTCATTGTGCTCAATATCAATATGCCTAATTTTGACGATCAGATCTACGCGGTCTTGATACAGATACCCCAAGGAAAAGTAACAACTTACGGTGATGTCGCAAAAATGGCAGGCTTCCCGAGACATGCGCGGCATGTTGGCAAGTTATTAGGCTCCTTACCCAAAGATAGTCGTCTACCTTGGTTTCGGGTAATCAATGGGCAAGGCAAGATTTCGATGATTGGTGAACGCTTCGATCGTCAACGCGAAAAACTGCGGGATGACGGCGTTGAGGTAAAAGATAACGGCACGGTCTCGTTGCGACGTTTCCGCTGGGACGGTTTTCCAGTTTGATAAACAAGCGGCTTCGGTGATTGGAAGCTTATGGTTCTTGCTTCTTCTCCTGATCGCAACTCTCGCTTATCCATCCTAGATACGCATCTAGCCCTTGCTCAATTGGCAGTTGGATGATCTCTGGCACGTCGTAATCATGCAAACGGCATATCTCTAACTCTATTGTTCTATACAATGACTTTTTCGTTTTGATCATCACCTGCTTTTCGGCATCTTCTGCGATTTTGCCCTGCCAATGGTAATAACTTTGAATAGGCATGACCTGTATACAGGCCGCTAGCTTTTTCTCTAATAACGACTCAATGATGCGCTTGCCAATGTGCTCGTTGGCAAACGTGGTTAACACGACAATGTAGGCGTCTTCTGATGCTGTCATGGCATACCCTCTCTGCGCGTGTGTGCTTTGTTCGGCCAATCTTTCACGTCTTGATGAAAGCAAAAAGACGTTAGTAAGGTCTTTGAATATACCCCCACTCACGCCGAGTAACCTCAAGATGCAGGATGCTGTTATGCGAATCGCGCTCTTATTGCTCTTATCCGTCTCCATGGGCACAACATTGCCTGCGCTTGCCCAAAGCTTTGAAAACAGCGGCTCACCTGCCACTGTGGTGGAGCTTTTCACCTCAGAAGGATGCAGCAGTTGCCCTTCTGCAGAAGCGGCTCTCAATCAATTAAAAGAAAGCGATGGATTGTGGACACAGGTGATCCCCATGGCGTTTCATGTTGATTACTGGAATGACATCGGCTGGCCGGATCGCTTTTCCAAACCTGATTTTAGTCAGCGTCAGCGCCAGAAAGTGTCGCAAAGTAGTGCCAGCGGCGTTTATACCCCCGGCTGGTTTATTAACGATCAAGAATGGCGCGGCTTTTTCGCCCGTCAGTCAGTGCCTTATGCCAATGGCCCTGCCGCATCGGTGCTAAAAGCCTCGGTGAACGGCAATACATTGCGGGTTGACTATGCAGGCAATGAGCGGCTAAACGCGAATTTTGCACTGTTGGCGATGGGATTAACCACGGAAGTGAAACGGGGCGAAAATCGAGGTAAAACCCTTGAGCACGAATTTGTGGTGGTGGATTTTGACGCCAAAGCAGGTCAGCGTCATTGGCAGTTTGTATTGGATGAAGACACCATCGAAACACCGTCTGCGATCGCGGTATGGCTAACGCCGCAAGGCGGGGGCGATCCCATCCAAACCGTTGCAGGCTGGCTTGAGCCTTGAGCCTTAAGAAATTAAAGACAAAACATGCATCAACCGATCAAAAAAGGGGAGCTTAGCTCCCCTCTGTTATTTAGATTGCGTCGTCATTGAGCAACGCTTTTTGTAGAGGCTATCTAGCTGCGCTAACAACCTGAATGCTGATGTTCTGCGTTTTCGCGGGGTCGTTGATCACGGGGTTGGCCGTGTCGCTGATAAACAGCAATTGCCCATCAAATTCGATGCGCGCGCTCACTGTGTAGGTATGACCCGGTTTAATTTCTGATGGCGAATAGCTTAAGCTAAATGGCAGAGGAACTTGTTGGCCTTCCGTCATGTAAGATTGGCTGCTAATCACTTCCATCGGTGCATCTGCGAGAGACACGTCCGCAAGTGTGACGGTTAGCTTGGCGTTATCAGGAAGTGCAATGCGCTGTAAGTAATAAACATCACCGTTGACTGTCGCCATGACGGGTTCCTTTGTGAAGCCACTGCACGCGGTAAAAACCACAGCGACCAGCGCCAAGAAGAAACCATAAAACGCTTTTTTCATTACTTGTACTCCAAGGCGACCATATTATTGATAACAATAACAAGAGTTTAACACTGCAGGGGCGTATTCCTCCCTACAATTGTGGATTTAAGATCACAATCTGAAATATTATTTTGCTATTGATTAGAAGCATAAACCCATAAAAAGTTCGGTAATATACGGGGATTGAGAGAATTTTGTCAGTTTTCTGTCAACTCATTTGAAATCATTCCGTTATGTTTGGCTAGGAGCACTATGAGCACACAACTTGACGCACTTTTATCACTTCTGAACCTTGAACAGCTTGATGAGGGCTTATACCGAGGGCAAAGCGAAGACTTGGGCTTGCCGCAAGTTTACGGCGGTCAAGTGATAGGACAAGCGCTCTCCGCTGCAAAAGGCACTGTCGAAAGTGACCGTTTCGTGCATTCGTTCCATAGCTATTTCTTGCGCCCTGGTGACCCAGAAAAGCCGATTATTTATGACGTCGAAAATCTCAGAGACGGACAAAGCTTTTCGACACGTCGCGTAAAGGCAGTACAAAAAGGCAAGCCGATTTTCTATCTAACGGCGTCTTATCATTTGCATGAGCCCGGCCTTGAGCATCAGTTCACCATGCCGAACGTCGCTGGCCCTGAAGGTTTGATGTCGGAAAAAGAGCTTGTTGCTTCTATTGCACAGCATTTACCCAAGCACATCAGTGATACCTTCGGTGGTGACCGCCCAATTGAAGTTCGTCCTGTGGTTGTGGTTAATCCGCTAGCGCCGGAAAAGCAGGACGCGAAGCAGTATTTGTGGATCCGCGCGAACGGTAAAATGGTGGACGATTTGCGCATTCACCAATATCTGCTGGGCTACGCCTCTGATTGGGGTTTCTTAGTCACTGCCATGCAACCGCATGGCGTTACGCTGATGACACCGGGCATGAAAGTGGCGACGATTGATCATGCCATGTGGTTTCACCGCGAATTCCGTATGGATGAATGGCTACTGTTTGCTATCGACAGCCCTTCTGCCAGTGGTTCACGTGCCTTGGTTCGTGGCAGTTTCTACAACCAGAAAGGTGAATTAGTGGCATCAGCGGTACAAGAGGGCTTGCTGCGTAAGCGCAAAAACTAAGTTCCGTTAAGCACGATAAACGCACAGAAAAAGGCCAGCAGTGATGCTGGCCTTTGCTATTTTTTTAGGGCAGTTGTAGGGCAGTTCTTTGGAAGAAATAGCGCCTAAGAAGACGCAACTCTCAAGAGAAAATTGCGCTTAGCAAACGGGACGATTAGAAATCGTAACGAATACCGGCTTGCAGTTGGTCGTCTTTGCCAGAGATACCTTCAAACTTGTAACCCGCGTAAGTGCGTAAGTGACCGTTGAATTTGTACACCGCTTCAAGTGCGATGTTGTTGGCTTCTTCCGTGGTGGTGTTATCAAACTCACCAAAGTTATATACACCCACGACAGCAAGTTGCTTGGTCGCTTTATATTGCGCTGACAGTTCGTAGCCTGTGTAATCTACGTTGCTTTTAGACGCCATGGTGTAAAGTGCGCCCAAGGTAATCGCATCTTGCTTGAACTGTGCAGCAAGGTTGATTTGGTCGTCGCTGTCAGTCCCCGCATCTTGAGAAACATAACCTGCACCAACGGCGAATGCACCGAAGCTGTAAAGTGCTGAAATGCCCACGCTGTCTGCATCTTTCTCATCCGCTGCGATGTAGTTCGCTTGAATGCTCAAACTGTCAAACTCACCAGCGTATAAAAAGTTGTTTTCGCGCTTATCTTTGTTGCCTGAAACCACGTCTGCAGCGTCACCACCAAACGTTGCCATGACATCAGTGATATCCGTCAATTGAACTTGCGCAGAATCTTGCTTACCGTAAGAAAGCTCGCCTGCTGAGAAGCCTAGGCCTGCGTAGAAATAACGGTTTTTCAAGCTATCAGCATCTGAAAATTCTGCTTCGTACTTACCAAAACCATACAGTTCATCTGAAATTTCAGTTTTACCTTTCAGGTTTACACGAGCACGAGATTTGTCTTTGAAAGAGCTATTTTCAGTGCTTTCGTTGTTATCAGAAATGTTGAAACGCGCTTCCGCACGACCGCCTACTTTGAGTGTTGTACCGTCTGCATCGTATACCGTTGCAGCCATTGAAGGGGCTGATACCAACGCACAAAGAATTGCTGAAGCGAGTGCTGCCTTTTTCATTTTCTAACGTCCTTTTAAATATTGGGCTTTCTGCCATCTCATTTTCGAGAAGGCCAAGGTAGACGTTGAAAATGAAGCTTGGGTGACTAAACGGTGACATTTCATGGCGAGTCATATTGCAGTTTGATGACCGTAAACATGGCTCGCAAAATGGCGCAACGTATTGATAAATTTCAGTTGTGTTGGACGAAAAAAAGAGAAAAAAGAGGAGAAGAGGAGAAGAGGAAAAATAAGGGGAAAGAAAGAGATTAACAACGAGAGCCGAGAAAAAGCCAAGGGGCTGACGGTGTACCGCCAAAGCCCCAAGTTGAAGAGTCTGTTATTCGCGTGTCGTGCTATTCAAGTGACAGGTTTTCTTTTTGATAGTCCGACATCTCACTGCCATCTCGGTTTTTCAAGTTGTTAAGTTCTTGCTCATGCAGGTACGGCTGCTTCGTGTACTGCTGAAGTTGATAATCCGATACAGCTTGTGGCAGTTGAGAATTACCAGGCTCTAACGCAGGTTGTGGCATGGGGTCAGATTGAAGACTCATGGGGGGAATAGCATCTGGGTTGTTCATTTCATCTAAATTTTCCGCCGCATCTGCTGCCGAAAAAACAACCAGTGGCAGCGCCATCAACAACAAGGCAAGTTTTGTGTTCATAAGTGGCACTCCGATAACGAGGTTTATAACCGATCACATACGGTATAGTTCTCTGTACACGCTAACGGTGTGCCACTTTTAAGCTTATCTTTTATGACTAGCGAGAATCACGTTATTCCGCGCTTTCCGCTTCACCACTGGCAATTTGCTCCAGTTCCACCAGATGGGCTTTCGTCTGTTGTAGCTGATACATCTGCCAATATCGACCCTTGTTAGCCAGCAACTGCTGATGGCTACCCTGCTCTTCGACATGCCCGCGATGCAGCACCAGAATCTTATCTGCATCGGCAATGGTCGAGAGTCGGTGCGCAATCACAACAATGGTCATGGTATGACGAAGGGACAACAACGCGCGTTGCACCCGCTCTTCCGTCCCCGAATCAATGTTCGCTGTGGCCTCATCCAAGATCAAAATACGTGGACGTTCCACCAGCACACGCGCTAGCGCCAACAACTGTTTTTGACCCGCGGACAAAGTGACATCGCCGGTACCAATCGGCGTATCAAGCTTGGTAGGAAGATGCTGAACATAATCCGCCAAATCGACTTGCTCCAGCGCCTGCCAAATATCATCATCAGATATCTTGCGCCCTAGCGTGACGTTTTCACGAAACGTGGCTGACAACACATGCGGGTCTTGCTGCACCATGGCAATACCTGTGCGCATCGCGTTTTGCGTGAGCGATGAAATAGCGCGGCCACCGAGTTTTAACTCGCCCGCTTGCAAAGGGTAAAAACCCATCATCAGCGACGCTAATGTGCTCTTTCCGCTGCCCGTGTGTCCGACTAGCGCGAGGAACCCACCTTCTTTTACCGACGCATTGATGTCAGTCAGCACCGGTGTTTTGCCGTCGTAGCTAAAAGTGAGATTGGAAATCTCGATGGCGCCATTTTCAATCGGCGCATCATCGCTGCCGTATTGATTCGGTTTAGCGTCCATCAATTCAAACAATCGCTCGCCCGCCATGATCGCTTGCTGCAACAGCGACAAACGCTGCATCAGTTCAATCAAGGGTTCTGTCACGCGTCCGAGGTAACTGATAAAGGCATACAGCACGCCGACACCAATCACTTCACTTCCCTGCCAGCCAAAAATCGCAGTCAATGAGATCAGTGCAATGCCGGACATGAGATCAATCAGTGGACGCAGAAAGATGCCGTTCACTTTGACGATCTTCACTTCTGTGGTCAGGTGCTGATCGGTTAGCGACGCAAAGCGTTCCGAAAATCGCTGCTCTTGCCCCATCAACTGGATCAAGCTCATGCCCTGAATCGACTCGCTCATCACGCTGTTAATGTCGGTGAGTAGATCGCGCGAATCTCGATACGCAGGCGTAGAACGATGCTGGTAGTAGTACATCACAAACACCACGGACGGCAGCAAAATAGCGACAACAAGGGTCAGCGTTGGACTGAGCAGGTACATGGCAATCAACATGGCGGTGATAAGCGCCACACTGTTCAAAAAGCTGGCGACAACCTGCACGTACAGCTCTTTGAGCGATTCTGTGTCGTTCGTCACCCGAGAGACAAGTTTACCCGCAGGCACGTAATCAAACGCCGATAGAGGCTGATTGATGATGCTGGCATACACCTTCTTGCGAATGGTCTGCACGATGCCAATCGCAATGCGACTAAAGCGCAAGCCATAGCTGTAGTGCAGCGCAGCAGAAAGCACGGTCGCCGAGATGTACCCTATCGCCAACCCCCACAACACCATGGGCGGGAAATACGATTTCGCCAGGTAATCATCAAGGAAAATGCGTATCAACCAAGGGCCGCTGACATCCGCAACCGCGGCAACCAGCAACAATGCGGCGGCAATCGCGAAGCCTTTTTTGTCATCCAGCAAGTAACGCAGCAATCGCGCTAAGACGTCACGTTTACTCATAGCGACTCCTCCAGCGCTTGTTCGAGTTGCTGATAATGCTGCATTTCTGAGTACCATCCGTTAGCTGCTACCAGTGCGGTATGTGTGCCGCGCTCTTCGATATGCCCTTTTTGCAACACGATGATCTCATCGGCCGCTTCCAGTGCTGAAAGTCGGTGAGCAATCACCACCGTGGTTTGGTGCTGTGCGCGGTCGTGAAGGTTTTTCAGAATATGGTGCTCAGTGCGACCATCAACGGCTGACAAGGCATCATCCAATACCAGAACTTCCGCATCGAGTAACAAAGCACGTGCAATCGAAATGCGCTGTTTTTGACCGCCAGATAGGGTAATGCCTTTCTCGCCGACGAGGGTTTCATAGCCTTCGCGGAACTGGAGAATGTCGTCATCGACACATGCGAGTTTGGCCGCGGCGCGTATCTGCTCGTGTGTCGCGTCCGGTCTGCCCAGCGCGATGTTTTCCGCAATGGAACGCGAGAACAAAAATGGCGTTTGGGTGACCACGGCCAATTTGCTGCGCCACTCGCCGATCTTAAATTCTTTCAAACTGACATCGCCATATTTCACGGCGCCTTGAACCGGATCTTCAAAACGCAGCATCAAGGAAAGCAGGGTCGATTTTCCGCTGCCAACGGGGCCAGCAATGCCGAGCATTTTTCCCGCCGGAAGCTCGATGGCAATATCGCGCAATGCGGGAATATCATGACCACGCCACGTAAACTGATCGAGGGTAATGGCAAGCGTCTGCGGATTTTCCGGTAACGGCATCTCACCGTCTTGAAGCTCTGAGGTTTCATCCAACACTTCTTTGATACGCTTCCACGCTGCCGCACCACGTTCAATGATGTTAAATAGCCACGCAACCGCCAACATTGGCCAAATCATCAAGCCTTGATACAAGGTGAATGCCGTCAGCTCACCGAGCGTCAGCGTGCCAATGGCGACCATATAACCGCCGCCTGTGATAGAACAGAAGAACGAGGTGCCGATGGTGACGAAAATCACCGGATCGAACATGGCATCGACTTTCGCCACCGCCATGTTTTTCTCGCCCGTGTCATCGGCGACCTTGTTAAAACGCGCAATTTGCTGAGATTCCAAGCCAAACGCGCGGATCATGCGAATGCCATTGAGCGACGATTGGGTTTCATCAGACAGATCAGAAAACGCGGCTTGTGATGCGGAGAAACGATGATGCAACTGCGTGCCAAATCGGTTCACCATAAACGCCATAACAGGCATAGGCGCAAGCGCCAAAAGAGTCAGTTCCCAGCTAATGGTCGTGGTCATCACGATCAGCACGGCCAAGCCTGTGATCACCGAGTCCGCCAACGTGAGCACACCTTCACCTGCGGTCATCACCACCGCTTTCACATCATTGGTAGAACGCGCCATGAGATCGCCAGTGCGATAGCGTTCAAAGAAGCGAGGCGAATGGGTAGTGAAATGGCGATATAACTTATCACGCAGCACAGTGCCAAGCCCCGCCGCTGCGCCAAATAACCAGACTCGCCAGATAATACGTAGCGCATAGACAACAAACCAAAGCAGCACGATAGCGCCAAGCGCCATCAGCATATGCTCTCGGGTAATGTCGCCTGCCATGACGCCGTCCACCAACCAACCGATCGCTTTTGGTGGGATAAGTTCAAACGTCGCGACGAAAACAAATATGACAATGGCACCGACATAGCGCTTCCACGCCTGTCGAAAATACCAACCTAGCTCGACGAAAATGCGCATTCATCCTCCTGTGCGCGATGACTTTTAGTTCTAATAATTTTTTATATTTTATCAGGTGAAACATCTAACAAGATGAAGCATCAAAGAGGCAATGCCGTGGTGTACTTCAGCGGTTCCATCGCAAAGGTTGAGGTCACATTGGTCAGACCCTCTAAGCTGTTCACCAGCTTTTTGTAAAACTGATCATAAGCGGCCATGTCTGCCACTTGTACCTTCATCATGTAGTCGTATTCCCCCGCCATGCGGTAGCACTCCATCACTTCTGGAAATGGCGTCACCGCATCCACAAACTTGCGATACCAGCTCTCTGAATGATCGGCCGTTTTTATGTGTACAAATGCCGTGAACGACAACCCAAGCGCTTGAGGATCTAACAGCGCCACGCGCTTTCGCAACACGCCACATTCTTCAAGGCGCTTTAACCGCTTCCAACAAGGCGTAGTAGTGAGGTTGACCTTCTCGGCCAAATCAGACAGCGATAGCGACGCATCACATTGCAACCAATCCAAGAGTTGACGATCAATATTATCTAAGGAAATAGCCATTAACGGTTTACCATTTTTGCGCGAAACACGATGAATCATTCCTCCAACCAGCCTACAAGAGAAATTATTCCTATAATTCTGTTTATTTTAGAATTATTTTCCATGCATGGCGATTTATAAACGATAAATGGCAAAACATTACTCTTAACAACCGCTTATAGTTTAGGTATCAACTATGCAGTAAGAGTTTGACCAATGATGACCGACACCGTTAGCACTAACACTTCGTCTCACTGGGTTTGCGAGGCAATTCGTAAAATAGAAGCGGATTTCCAACGTTCAGCGGACACCCACTTGATTAAGCTGGATTTACCCTATTTCAGCGATATTGATATTTACCTCAAAGATGAAAGTACCCATCCAACAGGTAGCCTGAAACACCGCCTTGCACGCTCACTTTTTCTCTACGGTTTGTGTAATGGTTGGATTAAAGAAGGCACCACGGTCATTGAGTCGTCATCTGGCAGCACGGCCATTTCTGAAGCCTACTTCGCCCGCTTGCTTGGCCTCCGCTTTATTGCGGTTGTGCCGTGCACCACCGCGAAAAAGAAAATCGAGCAAATCCAATTCTACGGCGGCGAAGCGCATTTCGTTGATCGTTCTGATGCGATTTATGCTGAATCTCGTCGCTTGGCAAAAGAGTTGAACGGCCATTACATGGATCAGTTCACCTACGCCGAACGCGCAACCGACTGGCGCAGTAATAACAACATCGCTAACAGTATTTTCGGTCAGATGAAGTTCGAGCGTTACCCCGTGCCTAGCTGGATTGTGATGAGCCCAGGCACAGGCGGCACATCGGCAACCATTGGTCGTTTCATTCGCTACCGTTGTCATGAAACCCAACTGCTGGCGGTTGACCCTGAAAACTCGGTATTCCACGAATTCTACAAAACCGGAGATTGTTCCCTGACGCTTGATCGCGGTGGAAAAATCGAAGGCATTGGTCGCCCGCGCGTTGAGCCGAGCTTTATTCCCGGCGTGATTGATCGCATGGAAACCATTGCTGACGCAGACAGTGTGGCAACCGTTCACTGGCTGGAAGGCATTTTGGGCCGCAAAGCAGGCGCATCCACAGGCACTAACCTGTTCGGCGCGTTGAAACTGGCTGAAGAGATGCAAGCGCGCGGCGAGAAAGGCTCAATCGTCACCCTGCTGTGCGACAGCGGCGATCGCTATCTTGATACCTATTTCGATGAAGCATGGGTAGAAGCCAATATCGGTGATGTTGCGCCAACGCTGGCGTATTTGCAGAAGTTTGGCGGGTAATAGGCTTATTGTTTCCCTGTATTGCGCTAACTAGATAACCCAATATGTGCATAGTCTGCATCAAAGCCACATTGATGACAGACTGTGCTTTTTTGCTTTATAATTGACCTAATTGCAAAGTGGGAGGCTACATGACGAAAACGTGTTCGAAAGCACCATCTGAAAATCAAACGCAATTCAAACCAAAAATTGAAAACTTTAAAACCAGCCTTGCTTATGAAGGCTTATCACTTAATAAAACTAACAAGAATCGTTCAATTGAAGAATTGAAACAAGCGTATGCGAGATAAATATGGCGTAGCACAAGACAAATATTGCTACGCAGATTCTGATGTTCTGATAAACCTACTTAACATCAGAGATTTTGACGACTTGGCAGAAGCTGAATCTGAATTCACTGCTGAACGCTATCGAACCTATCAAAGTAAAAAAAAACCGATAGAAAGGTTTGATCTCGCCCACCTGAGCCACCTCCACTATCACCTGTTCCAAGATGTGTACAAATGGGCAGGTCAACTAAGAGATGTAGATATCTCCAAAGGAAATACAAGGTTTTGCACCTTCACTCGAATAGTGCCAGAAGCAAACAAACAAACTTTTTATCAAAATCCCTTCGTTACAAACAATCACACACCGTGAACAACTCATTGACGCGGTTGCAGATCTTTTTTGTGAGCTTAATCTTTTGCATCCATTCAGAGAAGGAAATGGACGAACGCTAAGGTTTTTTTTCGAAGAAATGCTTTTTGATATTGGGTATGACATCACTTGGCCGGAGATTAACCAACAGCAGTGGGTTGAAGCAAATATTGCTGGTGTACATTTAGATCTGGCTCCGCTTAAGGGTATCTTCAACCAAGCAATACCTAACCGATAACGCGCTAAACATCCTACTTGTCAAATCGATTTATACAGCTCTTGCATAGAGCTCCTCACCCTTCTGCGCTAAACTCCGCACCTAAGAAACTATCTACAAACGGTTAAAGGTTTACCCATGAAAAAAGCGGTTGTCGTCTTTAGTGGCGGTCAGGATTCAACAACCTGCCTGATTCAGGCGCTGTCTGAATTTGACGAAGTGCATTGTATTACCTTCGATTATGGTCAACGCCACAAGCAAGAAATTGAAGTGGCTCGTGATGTGGCTGAAACGCTCGGCGCGACATCACACAAGGTAATGGATGTCGGTCTGCTGAATGAGTTGGCGATAAGCTCGCTGACCCGTGACAACATTCCTGTTTCACACGAACTGCAAGAAAACGGCCTACCAAACTCATTTGTACCGGGTCGTAATATTTTATTCCTGACACTGGCAGGGATTTACGCGTATCAGTTGGGCGCACAAACCGTGATCACGGGTGTGTGTGAGACCGATTTCTCTGGCTACCCAGATTGTCGCAATGATTTTGTTCAGGCAATGAACAAGTCATTGGTGCTGGGAATGGATCGTGAACTGGAAATTCGAACGCCTTTGATGTGGCTAAACAAAGCGGAAACCTGGGCGCTGGCAGACAAGTTCAGTAACCTTGAGTATGTTCGCGATAACACCCTAACTTGCTACAACGGCGTGATTGGCAAAGGCTGTGGCGATTGCCCTGCCTGTGATTTGCGCCAAAAAGGGCTAGATAGCTATCTTGATGACAAAGATGCAGTGATGGCATCGTTGAACGAAAAAGCCTAACTTCGCTTTCAAGCTCTAAAAGTCAGGAAAACCAGAAAACAAGGCAGCACAGTCTGCCTTTTTTATCATTTAATGAAAGTTATTCCTGCATCTCCGGTTTCTATTGATAGCGAAATTCAAAGGAGGATGCATGTATCTTGCAGTAAGTGGCACCTGTTACTGGTGTATGGAAGCGGTATTCAGTTCATTACGCGGTGTTTCCAACGTTGAGCAAGGCTTTGTGGCATCTGATGATGGGCGGTTTGTTGAAGCTGCACTATTTTGCATCGACGAGTCTCGCATTCGTCTCGAAGAAGTGATTTGCGCGCACCTTGCGACTCACGCTTGCACGGCCAATCACAGCGCGCGTGATAAGTATCCCAGTGCGATTTATCCCTTAGATAACAACAAAATCGGTCAGTGTCAGTTTGCTATTAGTCTGGCGGCGAAAGCCTATTCGGTGCCAGTGATCACGCAAGCAAAACGATTTATCGCTTTTTATCCTACCCCCTATGCACAGCAGAACTACTTTTGGCGTCAAACAGATAAACCCTTTAGCCAAAACACCATATTGCCAAAACTCAAAACGTTGGCGATAAGGTTTCCTACCCAAATCAAACCCCGAGTCGTGCAGTACTTAAGCGCGAGCATTGGCGCTATGCGCGAAAAAGAAAAGCGCCAACCGGCGCTTTCTTAGATATCACGTTTATGCGCGACAGTGTGCTGCCGCCAACCGAAGGTTATAGTGATTAGTCTCTGATCACTACTTCGCTTCTCTGACCTTCTTACGTTCGTTGTATGCTGCCATTTGCTCATCCGTGGCTGGCAGTTGGTGATACGCTTTCCACTCACCATAAGACATGCCGTAAACTCGCTCGCGCGCTTCGTCGTCACTCACATCAATGCCGTTGTTATCAGCTTCAGCTTTGTACCACTTGCTCAGGCAGTTACGACAAAAATCCGCCAGAATCATTAGGTCGATATTCTGAACATCTTTGTTGTTGTCCAGATGCGATAGGAAGCGACGGAACGTGGCGGCATCCAGTTGATCTTGTTGTTCTTGCGTCAATTTATCAGACATGACTTTTTTCCCGTTGATGCTTATTGAATTCGTTATCGTTCAACCTTACCAATGCTCAGCACGGAAAACCAAATAAAAAAATGCCAGCCTCTTAGCAAGGCTGGCATTTTTATTGTGCTGTCTCAGATAATTAGCGCGCGTCGAATTCGCCATGTGCCGCGCGATGCGGCTTGGCAGCTTCAAGCTCGGCATTCAACTGCGCTTCAACATAACCCGGAGAATGGGTTTTGACTGAAAGCAGACGATACATAGCTGGAATAACGAACAAGGTCACCGCTGTTGCGAACGTCATGCCCGCAAAAATCACCGTACCCACGGCAACACGGCTTTCATAGCCTGCTCCCGTCGAAATAATCAACGGAATCGCACCAATGATCGTGGTGAATGCCGTCATCATGATTGGGCGCAGACGACGCACAGACGCATCAACAATCGCTTGTTCAAACACCACACCACGGTCACGAAGCTGGTTCGCGAACTCCACGATCAAGATACCGTTTTTGGTCACCATACCAATCAACATGATCATGCCGATTTGTGAGTAGATATTGAGCCCTTGATTGGTCAGCCATAGACCAGCAAAGCCACCGAAAATCCCCATTGGAACAGTCAGCATGACCACCAACGGATTCACGAAGCTTTCAAACTGAGCAGCAAGCACCAAGTAAGCCACTAGCAACGCCAAGCTAAACACAATTAAGATGCTGCTTTGGTTGTCTTTAAACTCTGCAGATTCACCAGAATAACTGACCGAAATATCGGCTGGCAGCAATTCGATGACTTTGGCATCCAGAAAATCAAGTGCATCGCCTAAGGTGTAACCGTCACCCAAGTTGGCTTTCAGAGTGATGGCTTTTTGCTTATTGAAGTGACGCAATGTCTGCGCGGACGCGACTTCTTCCACTTCTGCTAGCGTATCCAAACTCACCAGATCGCCATTGCGGGTGCGCATGTAAATCTGGCTGATATCATCTTTGCTGTTGAAGCGCGATTCATCACCACGAAGATACACATCGAACTCTTCACCACGATCCACAAACGTGGTCTCAGTGCGTCCGCCCAACATGACTTCCATGGTGTTAGACACTTCATCGACACTGATACCCAGCTCCGCCGCACGTTGACGGTCAATTTTCACAACAAGTTCTGGCGTGGTTTCTGCGTAATCGAGATCCACCCCTTGCAGCATTGGGCTGTTATTGGCTTCGTCCACGAGCAATTGTGCCCATTTGTTGAGCTCTTGATAGTCAGGACCACCAAGCACCAATTGCACAGGCTCGCTTGAACCCCCACGGAAACCCGGCATAAAGGCGCGCACAAAAATATCAGGAATACCGGCTAAGGCTTGGCGAACACGCCCTAGGGCTTGGCCTGCGGTTTCATCTCGGTTATCCCAGTCTTCCAACTGCATGATCACAAAGCCTGTTTGATCGCCGGCCATGCCGCCAAATGCTGGTGCTTGCAAACTGATAGATGTCAGCAGGCCTTCTTCCACCAATGGCATCAGGCGTCGCTCAACTTCTTCCATGTTGCCAACCATACGGTTGTACGCTGTGCCTTCTGCGCCTTTAACAAAGGCCATCAGCACGCCGCGATCTTCTTGCGGCACGAGCTGTGCTGGCAAGTTTTTCATCAAAAAGGCGCTACCACCAATACAGGCAATAATCACCAGCGGCGCGACGAATCGCGCGGCAACAGCAACGGTTACCATGCTGCGATATCCATTTTCGAATTTCTCGAAGAAGTTATCGACCATGCGATTGAACGCGCCACGCTTCACGTTGGCTTTGAGGATTTTACTGCCCAGCACTGGCGTTAGTGTTAATGCCACGATAGAGGAGAAAATCACAGACATCGCGAGCAGTACGGAGAACTCGGTAAACAGTTTTCCGACCATGCCATCCATAAAGGAGATCGGCAGGAACACCATCACCAGTACAGCCGTTGTCGCCACGACCGCAAAGCCCACTTCTCGCGTGCCGTTGAAGGCTGCCACCAACGGCGTTTCGCCTTTTTCGATATGGTGGAACATGTTCTCGACCACCACGATGGCGTCATCAACCACCAGACCAATGGAAAGAATAAGCGCCATCAAGGTCAGTAGGTTGATAGAGAAACCAAAGAAGTACGCGGCAATAAATGCAGAGATCAGCGACACAGGTACTGTGATCGCAGGGATCAATGTCGCGCGAACCTGCCCAATGAAGATGTACAGCACTAGCACTACCAGTGCCCCTGTTACAAACAGAGTGCTGTAAACCTCATCAATGGAACGTTCGATAAAGATAGTCGAGTCATAGTCCACCCAAAGGCTTGCCCCTGCGGGCAGGAACTGCTGGAACTCGTCAACCAGCGCTCGCACGCCGACAGCGACATCCAACGGGTTCGCATCAGATTGCGGTACGATCCCTAAGCTGAGGTTGTTGATGCCGTTGTTTTTGTACGTGGCATTTTCGTTTTGGGAGCCAATATAAACGTCAGCCACATCTTTTAGATAAATCGGGCTGCCATCTTTTGCTGTGCGGACCACCAGATATTGAAAATCTTCTGGTGTTTGATACAAACGCTCGGTACGTACCGTCATCTTGGTGATGTCGTTACGAATTTCACCACCTGGACTTTCGAGGTTTTCACGACGAAGTGTTGAGGTAATGTCTTCCGTGGTGACACCGCGACCCGCCATCAAAACAGGGTCGAGTCGCACGTACATGACTTTGTACAATGCACCATATAGCTCAACAGAACTCACACCAGATAGCAGGCTGAATTTATCTTCCAGCACGCGCTGCGCGTATTCTGTCAGCTGTGTTCTGTCCATTTCAGGCGAAGCAAGGTTGATGTAGATTGACGCTTCACCCGAGCCGTTGGATTTGGACACGACCGGTTCATCAGCTTCGTCAGGGAGACCACGTTGTGCTCGCGCGACGGCGTCACGCACATCACTCACGCCTTCTGTTAAATCCCAGTCGATATCAAATTCAACCGTGATACGAGACATGCCGTTACGGCTGACAGAGGTAATTTCCTCAATGCCACTGATACCAGAAAGCTCATCTTCCAATACCTGGGTGATCTGACTTTCCATGATGCTGGCTGACGCCCCCGCATAACGGGTCATCACCGACACCACAGGGCTGTCGATATCTGGGTATTCGCGTACAGAAAGATTACTAAAAGAAACGATACCGAAAACACACAGCAGCAGGCTCAGTACAATCGCGACAACCGGTCGCTTAACAGAGACATCCGAGAGCCACATTTATTCGCCCTCGTTTTTCGCGGCTTTGGCTGCGGTCAGATCGTTAACTTTAGTGCCATCACGCATGCTCACGAGACCTTGCACCACGATGCGGTCACCAAGTTCAAGGCCGCTTTCGACGGTGACTTTGTTTTCAACGCGCGCGCCCAACTTCACTTCGGTGCGATGCGCAATACCTTGGTCATCGACCAGATAAACAAAGCGTTTCGTGCCAGAGTATTCGATCGCTTGAACCGGTATCACTGTGGTCACCTGCGGAGCAAAGCCCAGCGTGGCTTCCATCATCATCCCTGGGCGCAGCAAACGATCACCGTTATCAATGTCGATACGCGCACGCAGGTTAAGCGTGTCATTGTTTATGCGTGAATCGACAGCCGTTAGTTCCCCATCAAAGGTTTTGTCTTTCCACGCTTTGGTACGAGCAGTCACGTTAATGTCTTTGCTCAGTTCACTCAGGTATTGCTCAGGCACGTTGATGTCTAATTGCATCAAGGCCAGATCATCCAGGTTCAGAAGCGCTTCGCCCGCAGATACCAGTTGGCCACGGGTGATATCCACCAAGCCCACAGTGCCCGCGAACGGCGCTTTGATGTGAAGGTCATCCAGATCGGCTTGTGCCGCATCCAGACGCGCTCTAGCGATGTCGACACTTGACTGTTGGGCATCGAGTTCAGTTTTGGTTAAAGCGCCGCGCTTGTGCAGTTTGGCAAACTCACCCAATTTGCGCATTTCGTCTTTATGGAAGGCTTGCGCTTCGGCTACTGACGCTTGTGCCTTGGCCGTTTCTAATGTCAGTAGTGGCGTGCCTTCTTTGACTTGTTGACCCGCGCGAACATGAATCGCATCAATTTTACCGCCAATCTCAGGGGAGATGATCACAGAGTTTTCAGATTTGAGGTTACCAATCAGCGATAGGTTGCGTGCAACGGGATATTCTTCCACCTGCGCGGTTGCAACGGCAATCGCCGCACGAGCAGGATGCCCAGAGGGGCTATCTGCCGCTTCTGTTTTACTTTGCCAAGCGAAGTAGCTCACGCCGCCAAGGACAATGGCAGCAGTGAAAAGGAGTTTGTTTTTCATTTTATTAACCGTAAATAACAACTCGCCATAGTCTACTCCATGCCTATCTTGCGTGCGGTAAAGAAATGTAAATCCGAGAAAAGTTTACGCTAATCACGCAAAATCCCCCAAATTGCTCCAACACGGCGTATCAACGCCGAAAAAACCAGCAAACGCGCGTTGTTTTCGTTAAAAAGGCTTTACAGCTTCCCTTCGTTTGATAATATGCGCCCCGCACTTGTGGTGGGATTCCCGAGTGGCCAAAGGGATCAGACTGTAAATCTGACGGCTCCGCCTTCGAAGGTTCGAATCCTTCTCCCACCACCATTATTCGCTTTGTGGATTGATGGAAACATTGGAACGCAACGCAAGATAGAAAATGTAAAAGAAAAACTCGTGGTGGGATTCCCGAGTGGCCAAAGGGATCAGACTGTAAATCTGACGGCTCCGCCTTCGAAGGTTCGAATCCTTCTCCCACCACCATCATTCGCCTTGTGGCTTGATGGATAACATTAAGAACGCAACGCAATATAAAAAAGTAATAGAAAAACTCGTGGTGGGATTCCCGAGTGGCCAAAGGGATCAGACTGTAAATCTGACGGCTCCGCCTTCGAAGGTTCGAATCCTTCTCCCACCACCATCATTCGCCTTGTGGCTTGATGGGCAACATTAAGAACGCAACGCAATATAAAAAGTAAAAGAAAAACTCGTGGTGGGATTCCCGAGTGGCCAAAGGGATCAGACTGTAAATCTGACGGCTCCGCCTTCGAAGGTTCGAATCCTTCTCCCACCACCATCATTTAAAAAGCCAGCTCATTGAGCTGGCTTTTTTCGTTTGTACTTGATGGCTGCACTTCTTTATTGACCGCGCATTGCGCTATTTACCGATGACGCCTCTGCCATGAGGCGCCCACAAATCCTGCTCTGGCCCTTTAGGCACAATACGTGTCGGATTGATGTTAGCGTGACTGAAATAGTAGTGACGCTTGATATGATGCATGTTGACCGTGTCTGCCACCCCTTGCACCTGGTACAGCTCTTTCATATAACCAAACAAGTTAGGATACTGAGCGATCTGCTGACGGTTGCATTTAAAGTGACTCACATACACAGGATCAAAGCGAACCAGTGTGGTGAATAAGCGCCAATCTGCTTCGGTGATATGATCGCCAGCCAGATAGCGATGGCTCGCCAAATGTACATCGACTTTATCTAGCGCTGCAAACAAATTATCAAACGCATCTTCGTAGGCTTCTTGCGTGGTGGCAAACCCGCTGCGATACACGCCGTTATTGATATTTGGGTAGATATAATCGTTCCACTCATCAATCGTGTCACGAAGTGCTTCTGGGTAGTCATCGTCAGTATTGCCTGTTAGCTCGTTAAACGCCGAATTGAACATGCGGATGATTTCTGACGATTCGTTACTGACAATGGTTTGGGTTTTCTTGTCCCAAAGAACGGGGACAGTCACGCGTCCAGTGTAAAACGATTTTGCCTTGGTGTAGATTTGATGCATGAAGTTGAAGCCGAACAATGGCTCAGGTGAATCAAACACCCACCCGCTTTCCAGCATATCCGGGCTGACTATGGACACATCAATGTGCGCGTCTAAGCCTTTGAGCTTGCGGAAAATCAATGTGCGATGCGCCCAAGGACAGGCTAACGACACGTAAAGGTGATAACGACCTGATTCGGCTTTGAAGCCTGACTCGCCCGTTGGCCCCGCTTCGCCGTCCGGCGTTACCCAAGATCGGAAACCTGCATCTTCACGGACGAATTTGCCGTTGGACGCTTTTGTGTCGTACCACACGTCATGCCAGACACCTTCAACTAACTTTCCCATCATCTCTCTCCTCAACTCATCTGCAATCAGTGTATTAAGCAAACGCAACAATGTCGGTAGCAGGAAGTTGGCAGACTTATTCGAAAAAACTGAACATCAGAAAAAAACCCCTCGAATGAGGGGCTTAATTTAGAAAGCGTGTGGATATAAACGGATTAAGTACGACCACCCAGCATGCTGATGTTAAAGGTCACATTTTTTGCCGCACTACCGTCTGGGTACATTTCATTGATTTCAATTTCATCATCATTAATGACAAATCGTATTGTCGGATCTTGAGCCTGATCTCGCCATCGACCCTCGTTTTGAGCCCAAATGGCGCGCTTCTTGTTTATTTTGCAGCGCACATGCCACTTATTGTTATCATCAGGTCGTGCATAGGAGATGTAGAAAACATCGAGTTCCGTCTCTTCTTCCTTAACAACCTTGTCCGTCATCATCATGGTTGGGCTTTTTCCCTTGATGGCAGCTAGGCTCGCCTTGCAAATCTGCTCTGTGGTGAAATCACCGTACTCGCTGCACCCTGCAACGAGAATAAGAGCCGATGAGACCATCGCTGTTTTTATCAGCATGCACATTTTCATTTAATGACCTCTTACCATGGGTATAAGACAAACAACACCTTGATTGCCAATAATATTGTTTTACTACAGCATAGTTGCAAATGTAAGACTCTGCGCTATGACACATTGGATTGTGTTTTTTCCAAGGCGCTTTACACAACCACTCTGAACCGTAATCAGTTACAATAGGCTGCGCTCAACGTATTTCACCAAATAAAGAGTAGAACAAAGACATGAAAGTCATCTCATTTAATATCAATGGCCTACGAGCACGTCTTCACCAACTTCAAGCACTGATCGAGAAACATCAACCGGATGTGATTGGCTTGCAAGAAATCAAAGTTCACGACGAAGCCTTCCCTCTCGAAGATGTCGAAGCCATGGGTTACAAGGTCTATTTTCACGGTCAAAAAGCACACTATGGCGTGGCAATGCTGTGTAAAGAAGAACCCATCAAGGTCCAAAAAGGATTCCCGACTGACGAAGAAGATGCTCAGCGCCGAATGATTATGGCCACCTTCAAACAGGCCGATGGCAGTGAAGTGACGGTACTCAACGGTTACTTCCCGCAGGGTGAAAACATTGCGCACGAAACCAAGTACCCTGCAAAGATAAAATTTTACAGCGACTTGATGACTTACCTCAATGACGCGCACACCAACGAAGAAAACGTGATCGTGATGGGCGACATCAATATCAGCCCAATGGATTTAGATATCGGCATTGGTGAAGTGAACCGCAAGCGCTGGTTGAAAACCGGCAAATGTTCGTTCCAGCCAGAAGAACGTGAAATGCTGGCAACACTGATGAACTGGGGTTTTGTGGATACCTTCCGCCAGCAGTTCCCAGATGCCGACGACAAGTACTCATGGTTCGATTACCGCTCACGTGGCTTTGACGACAACCGTGGCCTACGCATTGATGTGGTTCTCGCAACCCCCTCTCTCGCGGCGAAATGCGTAGATACTGGCATTGATTACGAGCTTCGAGGCATTGAGAAGCCGTCCGATCACGCGCCAATTTGGGCAACCTTCGAGTAAGCGCGGAAGAGAAAGTCCTAGGAAGAGCATTAGGTTACAACGCCCACAAAAAAACCGCCGATATATGGCGGTTTTTTTTGCTTTGGGGTTTTGTTCTTTTGCTCTTCCTAGGACCTGCTTTTCCTAGCACCTAGTACCCTATGTGTACCTAGGCCCTGCTCTTAGCTTTCCAACGGTCTCAAATGCCTATGCCAGCGATGCTCTAATCGCTTAAAGCCATAAACAATGCTGAACGTTAAGCACAGATAAATAGCCGCGACAAACAAGAACGCATCAAACGGTGCGTAGAAACGTGCGTAGATGTCTCGTGCTGCGCCTGTCAGGTCAATAATGGTGACGACGGATGCAATCGAACTGGCATGTAGCATGAAGATAACTTCGTTGCTGTAAGCCGGCAATGCACGACGAAATGAAGACGGCAAAATAATGCGACGAAGAATCGTAAAGCGAGACATGCCATACGCCTTGCCCGCTTCAATTTCGCCATTCGGCGTCGCCATCATGGCGCCACGCAAAATCTCAGTCGTATAAGCCGCGGTATTCAGCACGAAAGCAAATAAGCATGGGTAGAACGCATCTTCAACAATCGCCCAAAACATGGATTGTTGAATGCCTTCAATTTTCGCCACACCATAGTAAATCAGATAAAGCTGGATCAAGAGTGGCGTTCCACGGAACACATACACGTAAATCCAAACAGGACGGTTAATCCATGGGTTCTTTGACGTTCTTGCGACAGCCAACGGCACAGACAAAATAAGGCCGAGGATCAGTGACAGTACCACTAACTGAACCGTAGTGGTTAAGCCACTCCAGTAATGAACAATGGTCGTTGAGGTGAAAATCTCGTTTTGATCGAGAAAAGCATACAGTGATTCTAACATTCCGACTCTCCTTAGCCTCTTACCACACCAGCACTGAATTTACGTTCCAGTCTTTTAAGGCCTAGCTCAGAAACGGACGTGATCATCAGGTAGACAATCGCTACCGGAATAAAGAATTTAAACGGTTCGTTCACCGCGCCCGCGGCTTCTTTTGCCAAGCGCGTCATATCAGCCAAGCCAATCACGGAAACCAGCGCCGTGGTTTTCACCAAAACCAACCAGTTGTTGCCGATACCCGGCAGAGCGTGACGCATCATTTGCGGGAACATAATGCGACGAAACACCATCCAGTCACTCATGCCGTAAGCGGTGCCCGCTTCAAGTTGACCTCGATCAACCGCGAGAAACGCGCCACGAAAGGTTTCAGCCATGTATGCGCCGAATATAAAGCCGATGGTCGAAACGCCTGCGGTGAATTCATCGACGTTAAAGAAAACATCGTATTCGTAGGTGTCATAGAGCCAGTCAGAAAAGTTGTTGAGCATGATCTGAACGCCGAAGAAGATCAGCAGCATCAGCACCAGGTCAGGCACGCCACGAACAACCGTGGAATACACTGTCGCCACGCCACGCGCGAAGCGGTTTTTGGAGACGCGAGCCATTGCGGTTACCAATCCAAGTAACAAAGCAATAATCGCTGAAAGCACCGCCAATTCGACGGTCAGAATAGCGCCCATAAATATGGAAGGGCCATAACCATGCAGATCTAACATCCTTTACCTCCTGCACGTAAAAAAACCGACGTCGATTGTCATCGGTCGCAAGGGAGCATATCCGGCGCCCTTTGGAACGCTCTGTGTATCGTTAGCTCTGTCCGTTAACGGTATACAGGGTGTTGCTCTAACTTGAGGGCAGCATTCAACACGGAATACTCACCCTCAAGGACGATCAATTACATTTTGATGTCGTACTTAAAGTACTTGTTCATGATCTCATCATATGTACCGTTTGCTTTTACTTCAGCCAACGATGCATTGAAGATCTCAACCAAGCCTTTGTCGCGCTGACGGAACGCTGCAGCAACACCATTACCGAGTTGAATATTCTCACCAACGGTTTTGAAGTTAGCACCATCAGACGCACCCAAAATCGCAGCTTCACCAACAGGGAAGTCAATCAGTACCACGTCAAGACGACCGCCTTGCAGGTCCAAAACCAGATCATCACCGGTTGTGTAGCGCTTGATTTCAGCAGTTTTGCCAAATGTGTCAGTCGCGTGGTTATCTTGGATCGTGCCACGTTGAACACCAATACGCTTGCCAGCCAGTGATGCAACATCACTTGGGTTCAAAGTAGACGCTTTTGGTGCGAAGTAGCCACTTGGGGTGTTGTAGTAAGGTTCTGAAAACGCAACTTGCTTCGCACGTTCTTCAGTGATCGACATAGAAGAGAAGATCACGTCGTACTTACGTGCTTTCAAGCCAGGAATGATGCCATCCCATGCTTGCACAACCCAGCTACAGTTTAGTTTTGCGTTTTCACACACTGCATTACCTAGGTCTACTTCAAAACCTGTCAACGTGCCATCGGGTGCTTTGTATTCGAACGGTTCATAAGGTACATCCACAGCGATGCGTACGTCTTTCCACTCTTTCGCTTGAACAGCTGTCGCGCCAAGTGCAGCAGTGACTGCTACAGCAACTAACCATTTTTTCATCTTTCTGTCTCCTTATGGATATTTGAACCAGATGGGGATATTCCTTTGCCATCTGTCGAATATGCGTAAATACGCGTTAGTAAATTGAAGAAATAAATTGTTTTAAACGCTCTGACTCAGGCGAGGTAAAGAGCTTTTCAGGATGCCCCTGCTCTTCTACTCGTCCTTGATGCAAGAACATCACGTGATTGGATACATCGCGAGCAAACGCCATTTCGTGGGTAACCACCAGCATGGTGCGCCCTTCTTCTGCGAGAATTTTCATCACATTTAGTACTTCACCGACCAATTCGGGGTCGAGTGCTGACGTCGGTTCATCAAATAATAGCGCTTCTGGCTCAACAGCGAGTGCGCGAGCTATTGCGGCACGTTGCTGCTGACCGCCTGACAAATGACCGGGGTAATAATCTCGGCGCTCATAAAGGCCAACACGCTGAAGGTAAGCTTCTGCGCGCTCTATGGCTTCTGCTTTCGATACACCAAGAACATGGATAGGGGCTTCGATGACGTTTTCCATGACGGTCATGTGGGACCAGAGGTTGAAACCTTGGAAAACCATGGCGAGGCGAGAGCGAATACGTTGCACTTGTTTTTCACTGACAGGAATGGCGTCACCACCGCGTCCATTCTTCATCTCGATCAGTTCACCATTGACCCAGATTTCTCCGCTGGTCGGCGTTTCAAGTAGGTTGATGCAGCGAAGAAAGGTACTCTTACCTGAACCGGAAGAACCGATAATTGAAATCACATCGCCGCGATGTGCATCCAGTGAAATTCCTTTTAAAACTTCGTGTTGACCGAACGTTTTATGTAGGTCTTTAATCTGCAGCGCTACTGCTTCCGTCATGCGCTTGACTCCTGTCATTCTGTTAGCACGTCGCTTTTCGTTGAATCTAGTTCTCAGCCGCATAAACACTGAGTTCAAAAGTAATTTGAACTCAGTAATAATGACCAAAATAGTGAAGCTCGGCGATTCAATTGACAATCCTGTAATTTTCACCCGTGCTACAACATAATTCACTGCTTAAGCTCGTTTCTGTGAAAATAACACCCATCAGTTCCAACAGCAACAATTTGTTAACCTTTAAGTTGGTAAAAAATAAGTCATTTTAAATGCATAAATAAACAGAGTGAATGATTGCTATGCCATCGATTTCATTGATGGTTAGTTAAGGTTAGTGTAGGGTGTGTTTTGAGAAAATACTCTTATATTTCAATATCGAGAGAAATATGCTTTCCCGCTTGCTGACACTGTGTTTTGCGCTTGTCTCTTTTGCAGGTATCGCCGCGCCTCACACACTAACGATCATCCCCGAGCTATCAAACGGTTTCGTGCGTAACTACAACCCTTTTCGCCCCGATAAACTGGCGACGACACGGGATTTCATCTTTGAACCTTTGATGGTATTCGAAGACGATGTCACTCACTATCGCTTGGCCAAAAGCTACGCCCTGTCACCTGACTTAAAGGGGATTACATTGACCCTAAGAGACGGTATTCAGTGGTCTGATGGTGTTTCCTTCTCTGCGGATGATGTTGTCTTCAGTTTGTCACTGCTCAAAAACGAACCAGAACTGGATTACAATTCACTCGGCGAGTGGATCGAACGTGTCGAAAAACGTGGTAAAAATGAGGTATACGTCTCGTTAACTCGCCCAAACGCGCAAATTGCGCTGCGTCTGCAAGAGGCGATTATCGTTCCGGAGCACCAATGGAAGGATATTAGGGACAAACGCTACTACCTCAATGCCATGCCTGTGGGTAGTGGCCCTTTTACCGATATTCGTGCATTTAGCAGTAACAACGTCGTGCAGTGCCGCAATCCCAATTATTGGCAACAAGATGCGCTTAAGATCGACTGTATTCGGTATCCATTGGTGCGTACCAATGACGAACTGATCTCTCGCTTAAGTAATGGTGAGTTTGATTGGGCAAGTGCGTTTATTCCTGATATCGAGCGAAATTACTCGTCGTATTCTCCTGACTATCACTACCACCATAAGCCGTCGACTATTGTCAGCCTGCTTTTTAATTTTAACCACCCCGATCCTGAAACACGCCAAGTTATTCAAGATGTCAGATTTCGTCGCGCCATCTCCATGAGTCTCGCGCGCGACCTGATCATCGATATTGCGGTATTTGGTCAAGGCGAAAAGGCGGCATTTGCCAGTGGGTTAGAGTCTAAATTTGACGATTGGATTGTGAACTCAGCGGCAGAACAGCACCTGTACTACATTCGCTTTCACCCGAATACCGCTGCACGTCTTCTTGATGAAATGGGCCTCAAAGACACCAATGACGATGGATTTCGTGAGCTGCCCTCTGGCGCCCCACTCTCACTGAGTCTTATCGCACCATCAGGTTGGAGTGACTTCACCTCTGCCGCCAATATCACGGCAGAAATGTTGAATGCCATTGGTATAAAAATCGATAGCCAAGCACTGCCTTTTTCAAAATACACGGAGCAAATGGCAGAAGCCCGTTATGACATGAGCATAACGAACTACTTTTCAGGCATGACGCCTTTTCGCTATCTCAATTCTGCGTTCAACAGTCGCTACCAAACGCCGTTAGATCCCCGCTTTGCGCAGCACTACTTTCGTGATGAAGAAATCAACCAACTGCTCGATGCATTTTTGCTGGAAACCACGCAAGAAGGGCAACGAAAAGTGATTAACCGCCTCCACTTGCTCATCTCAGAACAACAGGTGACCGTGCCTCTTTATTACAAGTTGGAGACGGTGGAATTTACAAAAACCCGATTTAACGGGTGGCGCAGGCATGCCGATGGTACACCCAACGTTCCACCTATTTGGTATACAGAAAGGCTGCGTCTGATTCAGCTATTGGCACTCGAACCAGTTGACGGCGAGTAGCAAACTACTCCGTCGTTGACTCGTTCGTCATTAAATCTAACGTTTTTAGCCAAACATCAGCGTCGCTTGCGGGGTCAAGTTCTCGCAGGGTTTCATAAGCCGAACGAGCCAATGACAATTGGTTGGATTTCATCGCGCTATAGCCTAGAATTTCCCATAAAAAAGCATCTCGATACCCCCCCATATCAATCGCCTGTTGCGACAACATGGCAGCATCTGACCAACGTTGTAGTTCCGAGGCGACACGAGATTGTGCTTTAAGCAGATAAAGTTCCGGCTCTTCTTTATTAAGTACTGACGCCACTTCCCATGCTTGTGACCATTGTCCAGCCTGCATGTGATATTGCAGTTTACGCTTTAATACATCTCGACTAGTACCGACCTGCTCTTTTTGAATGCCTTGATTGAGAAAGCCCATTGCTTGCACCGGCTCACCGAGCATGCTGGCAAATTGCGCCATATCGAGATAATCCGCCCCACTCAGCGCTGACCCTTTCTTTTGCTCAGATTTCAAGATTGAAAGTGCCTGACGCACCTCACCCAAACTGGCATAGGCCATGGCCTGTTTTTGCTGCCAACGAAATTCGTCACCAAACTTCTGCTGAATAATTCGCGTTGTATTCACCAAAGCACGGTGTTGCTTAAGCTGTTCCTCACTGAGCGCTTTGATCTGCCAGATAAACTCAGGCACATCAGCATAACGCGCAATAATCGCGTTGCTTTGTTTTAAGGCTTCACGGTAGTTTTTCTGTGTGAATAAGGCTCGCGTGTATAACTGTGCAACGGGCTGAAACGGCGGAAATTCGTCGAGATAGGTACGACCATAGCTGACAGCCATGTCTGACCTATCCCTTTTCATCGACAAAGACACTAATGCACCTAATGTATCCTGTCGCAAACTGGCAGGTAACTTTCGGTACTCAATGGCTTTTGTATATGCCATATAGGCGCGGTCATAATTGCCTTCATGTAAATAGATAAAACCAAGCAGACGTTGATGAAGCGCTTCTTGTTCCTCGTTATCAGCCACAATGGCTTTTGCGAGATCTGCGGCATCACTGAAATTATCTTGAGACAATAACTGTTCAATGCGGTTCAGGTGATTGGAGAAGTCAGGATCGCTGGCCTGTACTGGAAAAATCACACTGAATAGGAGGATGCCGGCGCCAAATAATTTCATATCCCTCAGCCATTAACGATTTGATATCTCGACTATAACGTAATTTGGACAACTGCTGGCTAACTGAGCGTCTATTTTTTGCAAGTACGTAGCAATATTTTGACATTATGAGTATATACTCCCAGCCCCTCTGTGAGATTGAGAACCCCATGAAAACCTATATCCCTGGTAAAGATGCCGCACTGGAAGAGTCGATCAATCGTTTTGAATCCAAGCTAACAGCTGCGGGATTTAACGTTGAACCTGTTTCCTGGCTAAACCCTGTCCCTAACGTTTGGTCTGTTCATATTCGTGACGTTGACGCACCAATGAACTTTACTAACGGCAAAGGTGCCAGCAAAAAAGCCGCGTTAGCGTCTGCGCTGGGTGAATATTTCGAGCGTTTATCGTGCAACTATTTCTATGCCGATTTCTATCTTGGCAAAGAGATCGCTGACTCTTCGTTTGTTCACTACCCGAACGAGAAATGGTTCCCGCTCACTGACGACGACAGCCTACCAGAAGGTCTGTTAGATCAACCGATGTCTGCGTTCTATGATCCAGACCAAATGCTAACTTGTTCAGATCTCATTGATCTTCAATCGGCCAATGAAGATCGCGGTATCTGCGCATTGCCGTTCGCACGTCAGAAAGATCAACAAACCGTTTATGTACCCATGAACATCATCGGCAACTTGTACGTGTCAAATGGCATGTCAGCAGGTAACACGCAAACAGAAGCGCGCAGCCAAGCATTGTCCGAAGTCTTCGAACGTGCCATTAAAAACCGTATTATTTCGCAGCGTCTGAGCATGCCGGAGATCCCTGCTGAAGTACTGGCTCAATACCCGTCTATTCAAGCGTCTATTGATGCGATGGTTGCCGAAGGCTTCCCTATCGTTGTGTACGACGCGTCCATGGGCGGCAACTACCCCGTTGTTTGCGTCACGCTGTTTAACCCGCATAACGGCACTTGTTTCACGTCATGGGGGGCACACCCTCGCTTCCAAGTGGCACTAGAGCGCACTGTGACAGAGCTATTGCAAGGCCGCAGCCTGAAAGATCTCGATGTGTTCGAAGCGCCATCTTTCCACGATGAAGATGTGGCTGATCACCACAACCTGGAAACGCATTTTATTGACTCATCAGGCACTGTGTCTTGGGACATGTTTAAAGACTCGCCAGATTACGCATTTGCAGAATGGAACTTTGAGGGAACCTCACAAGAAGAAGTGGATTGGTTGCTAGCAAAACTGCACGCTGAAGACGCCGACGCTTATATTGCCGATTACGACCACTTGGGCGTGAACTGCTGTCGCATCATCGTACCGGGCTGGTCTGAAATCTACCCACCGGAAGAAGTGCAGCTTTGCAACAACAACCGTGGCACCGATTTGCGTGATGCTTTAGGCATGCTGCTAGCGACGGAATACAGCGATGACGCCTGTGAATTCTTGTTCGATGTGCTAGAAATGGCGGATTTCGACGACAGCTACATGGTATGTGAGCTGATGGGTATTGCGCCGGACGCAGGCACCATTTGGAAATCACTCACCATTGGCGAACTGAAATGCTTATTGGCATTGGCGATGGGCGATTTGGAATCAACACAAGACTTCGCCGTATGGAGCTTGGATTACAACGCCACGATTTACAGCCAAGAACGCTCAGTGTTTATGCGCTGTTTGATTGCAAGCCTAGAACTTGCACAAGACAAAGACCGCGACCCTGTTGAATATCGACGCGCATTTGGCTTCACCTATGGTGACAGCGTGACCGAAGCCGTTTGGCAGTCCATCACTGGCGATATTCGCTTTTATGGCTTGACCGCGCCGGAAGCGTCGCTTACCGAATTTGGTGCGCATCAGAAGTTGCTGGGTTCTTACCACAAGCTGCAAAAAGCAAAAGCTGCCGCGCAAGACTAACACCCAATAGACGGTTACATGCCCACATGGTGATTCGTCATGTGGGCGTTTTTTTGCAATATGGTTGTCGGTGAGCATCGATTGTTGGATTGTTGATGTCATCAGCTTATAAATGATCCTCCTTTAAAGAAAGGAACAGCTTAAGACGTTTGGTTTTTGAGAAAAAATGATATGCGTCCGAAATTCATTCATTGAGGCTGGTTGCCCCCGATGTTTCTCTGTAAAAACACCTTGAATTACACATTTCTGTAGCACGCATCACACTCCGCCTTTGGTAATTTTATTTCAGTTTCGCATCCAAATAGACAGATTTAGTCGTAAATACGACCATTTGATTGCTATTTGACCAATCCTCTCTTGCCTGACGTGTAATTTATTTTCACGAAAATGATCTAAATCAAGTTAGCCGAGAAGAGGTTTGTTAGTATTCATGTTACGAATTTTGGCTCCCGGCTTTTGCCCGTTTCACACCTTATTTGAAGGGTGAAACATTTGCTGAACAAGGCGAGAGCGTAACCAGTTCTGTTTGCTTTTGTACGTAGAGGACTTTATGTCAACCCAAGCCCCATCAGAGCAAATCGGTGATCAGGCGCAAAGCGAGTATCAAGCTAAGCACCGTCCCGCTTCGGAGTTCGCAACGCGTTCAGATTACCTGGACCACGAACTTCAAATCATGAACCCACGCCGTTGGAAACTTAACCTTCCTGGCCGTGATTTCCGTTTCGAACTCGAAGATTTAGTTCCGGCTCTTGCAGGTACTATCGGCATTATCGCAATGTACTCAGCGGTAATGATGTCTTGGGCTGATGGCCTGACACAAGCTTGGGACCACATCAACCTCGGTAAAGAATTCGCCATCGAAGTCGCACGTGTTGAGATGCTTATCCCAGCGCTGCTTTTCTGTATCTTGGCATCTGGCTTTATTAACCCTCGTGCAAACCTTGCTGGTAACCACGGCCCAATGATCCCGTTGATCGGAACCATTGCGCTGGCAGGCGCTCACCCCCTCGCTTTAGCATTACTTCTTGGTGTGTTTGGCCTGACGTTGAGTTACTTCAAGGGCGGTTCAAAACTGGTCAACCTCACCAGTGAAGGTGTAGCAGGTGGTCTGCTTGTCTTCCTTGGTTTTACCGGTGCAATGAGCCAAATCAGTGACATTCAATCTTGGGCCAAGGGCTTGGAATCAGCGTCAGTGGCTAAAGGCAGCATGGGCTATATCGGTCTGGTTGTCCTTGCCGTGAACGTCATCCTTTACGCATTCCTAGCGCGTATCGGTAAACGTTGGTTAGCGATTCCTGCTTGTGCGGTATTAGGCTTAATTACTGCATTGGCCATGGGCGCAGGCTTTGACCTGACGTTCACAACCGAAATGGGTCTGCCTAACCTGAACCCTGTTTATTGGTGGGGAAGCACTGAGCAAGGTTGGATGCTGGGTCTGCCGAATCTGCAGCACTTTATTGCATCATTGCCATTTGCCATTCTTGCTGTTGCTATGTGGTCACCAGACTTCTTGGGTCACCGTATCTTCCAAGAGTTGAACTACCCGAGAAAAACCGAAAAAGTACTGATGGACGTAGATGACACCATGACCACTTGTTCACTACGTCAAATCGTAGGTACAGCGGTAGGTGGCGGTAACATCACTTCATCTTGGGGTACTTACATGATCCCAGCAGCTATTGCGAAACGCCCAATTCCAGCGGGTGCCATTTTGCTTGGCTCACTGTGCATCATTATTGCCATCCTTGGCTTCCCTATGGACGTTGCAGTATGGCCACCAGTGATGCGTATCGCGCTACTGGTTGGTGTATTCCTGCCATTGCTTGAAGCTGGCGTTCAGATGATTCGTGAAACCAAAGATTCACAATCAGCCGGTATCTGTATCTTCGCTGCCATGGTTGCGAACCCAGTACTAGCATGGGCACTAGCAATGCTGTTGGACAACAACGGTCTCATCGGTGACAAAGAGCGTGCGAAGAAACTGTCTTTTGTAGACCGTATCGTGATTCCTGGTTCAGTATTAGTTATCTGTCTGGTTGCTATGCTGGCGGTTGGTATGCTCGAAGATCAGTTCGGTATTCCAGCACTGATGTAATTATTGATTTGGGCAGCCGCTTTGGCTGCCCAAATTACTATCCATACAAGGCTAAGAAAGCGTAAAATCAAGCTCGTTTAATAAAGCGTTTTTGCTTTTACAGTTTTTAATGATCGCGTACTGACCACTGTCTCCACAGTGGAGCGGCATTCAAACCGCTAAGTACTTGTTTTCTTCTACTAAAAAGGTAGGTACATCATGTCTGAGCAATTTGCTAAAGCATGGGAAGGTTTCGCTGAAGGCGAATGGCAGAACGAAGTTAACGTTCGTGACTTCATCCAGAAGAACTACACCCCTTATGAGGGCGATGAATCATTCCTAGTGACTGAAGGTACTGAAGCGACTAACGCGCTTTGGGACAAAGTCATGGAAGGCATCAAGCTTGAGAACTCAACTCACGCCCCTGTAGACTTCGATACTTCTGTTGTTTCTACCATTACCGCTCACGATGCAGGTTACATCATCCAAGATCTGGAAAAGATTGTTGGTCTGCAAACTGAAGCACCATTGAAACGCGCACTTATCCCTAACGGTGGTGTGCGTATGATCGAGGGTTCTTGCAAGGCTTACGGCCGTGAGCTGGACCCAATGGTTTCAAAAATTTATTCAGAATACCGTAAGACGCATAACCAAGGCGTTTTCGATGTCTATACCCCTGACATCCTAAACTGCCGTAAGTCTGGTGTTCTGACTGGTCTGCCTGATGCATACGGCCGTGGCCGCATCATCGGTGACTACCGTCGCGTAGCACTTTACGGTATCGACTACCTGATGAAGGACAAAGCTAAGCAATTCCATTCGCTACAAGCGAAACTGGAAGCTGGCGACGATCTTCAAATGACCATGCAACTGCGTGAAGAAATTCAAGAGCAGTACCGTGCATTGATCCAGATGAAAGAAATGGCTGCAAAATACGGCTGTGACATCTCTGGTCCTGCATTGACTGCACAAGAAGCTGTTCAGTGGGTTTACTTCGGCTACCTAGCCGCTGTTAAATCTCAAAACGGTGCAGCAATGTCTTTGGGTCGTACTTCTACGTTCCTAGACGTGTACATCGAGCGTGATATTGCTGAAGGCAAGATCACGGAAGTTGAAGCACAGGAAATGATCGACCACTTCGTCATGAAGCTGCGTATGGTTCGCTTCCTACGTACGCCTGAGTACGATGAGCTGTTCTCTGGTGACCCAATTTGGGCAACAGAATCAATGGGTGGTATGGGTGTTGACGGTCGTACTCTGGTAAGCCGTACTAACTTCCGCTTCCTGAACACGCTTTACACCATGGGTCCAAGCCCAGAGCCAAACATCACTGTTTTGTGGTCTGAGCAACTGCCAATCGGCTTCAAGAAGTTCTGTGCGAAGGTATCTATCGATACGTCTTCTATCCAGTACGAAAATGATGACCTGATGCGCCCTGATTTCGACAACGATGACTACGCTATCGCTTGTTGTGTATCACCAATGGTTATCGGTAAGCACATGCAGTTCTTTGGCGCGCGTGCAAACCTTGCGAAAACTCTGCTGTATGTAATCAACGGCGGTGTTGACGAGAAAATGAAGCTGCAAGTGGGTCCTAAGCAAGCGCCTATGACTGACGACGTTCTGGACTTTGATAAAGTTTGGGCTGACCTAGACAACTTCATGGATTGGCTAGCAACTCAGTACGTGACCGCACTGAACGCTATCCACTACTCGCATGACAAGTACAGCTACGAAGCGTCTTTGATGGCACTTCACGACCGTGACGTTTATCGCACCATGGCGTGTGGTATCGCAGGTCTTTCTGTTGCAGCTGACTCACTGTCTGCTATTAAATACGCAACGGTTAAGCCTATCCGTGACGAAGACGGCATCGCGATCGACTTCGACATCGACGGCGACTATCCGAAATTTGGTAACAACGATTCACGTGTTGATGACATCGCATGTGAACTGGTTGAAAGCTTCATGACCAAAATTCGTAAGATGAAAACGTACCGTAACGCTGTGCCTACTCAGTCTATCCTGACTATCACGTCAAACGTGGTGTACGGCAAGAAAACGGGTAACACGCCAGACGGTCGTCGTGCAGGCGCACCATTCGCACCGGGTGCAAACCCAATGCACGGTCGTGACGAAAAAGGTGCTGTCGCATCTCTGACGTCTGTAGGTAAACTGCCATTTGCTCACGCAAAAGACGGTATCTCTTACACCTTCTCTATCGTGCCTAACGCACTGGGTAAAGATGGCGACACGCAGAAAGCGAACCTTGCTGGTCTAATGGACGGTTACTTCCACCACGAATCAGGCATCGAGGGTGGTCAACACCTGAACGTGAACGTTCTGAACCGTGAAACACTGGAAGACGCTGTTAAGCACCCAGAGAACTACCCACAGTTGACTATCCGTGTATCGGGTTACGCTGTGCGTTTCAACTCTCTGACTGCTGAACAGCAAAAAGACGTTATCGCACGTACTTTCACTGAATCTCTATAATTTTTTAGAGTCAGTTTGAATCAGAAAACACCTCCCATGCGGAGGTGTTTTTTTATGTCCTTTTTCCACTATATCCACACCAATTTCCCGTCTCTTACCTTTCTCTTATCCATCTTTGATACCAAATATCCCACGATCCCCGTATTGGTGAATTCCCAGCCCATCTACCGTACGACGTTCTGTCGACGTCTGCTAAAAACCTGACCATACTGTAGGGAAAAGCTTGCCCATCAACTAAATAGCGCAACCTATTACAAGGATTTGTGGGGAAACATGAAGATATTGCTTGTCGAAGATCATCCGTTTCAAAGGGACATGGTAGCAGGACAATTGATGCAGCTATTGTCTGGGGATGAGATGCTTCTGACAGCTGGAAGTGGTGCCGAAGCACTTGAACATGTGCTTGCTCATAAACCCGATTTGGTCTTTTGCGATTTACACCTGCCTGACATTGACGGTATCAAGCTCTTAAGCAACATGGCAGAAAGAGGCTTTTCAGGCTGTATCGTCATCACCAGCGCAGCATCGCAAAAGGTGCTGGATACGGTAAAAAGTATGTGTGAAAACCTTCACCTGAATGTGCTAGGCATACTCCCGAAGCCTGCCACTATCCCTTTGCTGAAATACTACATCAACCTCACCCATGAGCATGACACCAATTTCCCACTAGATCTTGTTCCATTGTCGGAAGATGAGGTGCTTGAAGCATGGAAAGCGCAACTGTTTGAAACGTGGTTTCAGCCTATCGTTCGCTTAAGTGACGGAGAGTGGATCGCCTGCGAAGCCCTTCAACGTTTGCACCACCCAACACGCGGCACGCTAATACCTCGACATTTTTTAGGACAACTTTCGGCGCTGAATATGGAGTCCGAACTCACGTTGTCAGTCATAGACAAGATCATTGCCAATCAGGTTGACCTGAAAGGACGGCCAGTCGGCGTGAATATCTCGATGAACAACCTCATTGAACTTAACTTCATTGACCAAATTATCGAGATCGGTAAAGCGCACCCTACACTGTGTGAAGCCATGTATTTTGAACTGATGGAACCCGACCATTTCGTCCATATTGGACAAGTTCAAGAGGCAGCATCGCGTTTGCTGCTCAATGGCTTTCGCATTGCCATCGATGATTTTGGTGCGGGGCATACTTCACTGCAAGAAGTGGAATTTTTGCCGCTAGACTCGCTCAAAGTGGGCTTGTCTTTGGTTCTCCCCATGCTAAGCAGCCGAACAGCGAGTGCATTGGTAGAAGCGAGTATCCTGATAGCAAGGCGCATCGGTGTCGCTTCGGTCGCCGAAGGGGTTGAATGCATTGAAACATGGCACGGCGTTCGAGATATGGGCTGCGACTACGCTCAGGGATTTTTTATCGCCAAGCCCATGCCTATTGAAGACCTAGAAAATTGGCATACGTTATGGTTATCGCTCAAAAATCACCGGTCCCTCTGCCCCCCTTCAGTGCTTAATACCATTTAACGTCACTTAACGCGTTTTTAGCTTGCACACTTTGTCATTTTTAACGAAGGGCACCTGATTACCCCTGCCTCAAATTCATCGCGATTAACTCGCTCTTCCTCTCCGAATAATGTCTATGCCAAACAGGCTGAATCCCTGTATCTGAAAGGGGTTTCGGTATAATATAACCCCTTACTTTTTACAGTAGTTTTGGAGAATCTCATGTCGGTGATGGGCCGTATTCACTCTTTTGAGTCTTGTGGAACCGTTGATGGTCCTGGCATTCGCTTTATCGTGTTTTTGCAAGGTTGCTTGATGCGCTGCAAATACTGCCACAACCGCGATACATGGGATCTGGATGATGGCCGTGAAGTGTCTGTTGAAGAAATCATGAAAGAAGTGGTCTCTTATCGTCATTTCATCAATGCATCTGGCGGCGGCGTTACCGCTTCAGGCGGTGAAGCCATGCTTCAACCTGAATTTGTACGTGACTTTTTCCGTGCAGCAAAAGCAGAAAACATTCATACCTGTCTTGATACCAATGGTTATATTCGTAAACACACTGACGTGATTGACGAAGTACTCGACACAACCGATTTGGTGATGCTGGATCTCAAGCAACTTAACGATGAAATCCATAAAGATCTGGTTGGTGTTTCAAATCGCCGCACACTCGATTTTGCTCGTTATCTGCATCAGCGCGGCCAAAAGACCTGGATTCGCTATGTGGTCGTTCCGGGTTATACCGACGATGAAGATTCGGTTCATCGTCTCGGCGAGTTCATCAAAGACATGGACAATATCGAAAAGATCGAGATGCTGCCTTACCATCAATTGGGCGAGCATAAATGGGAAGCGTTGGGTTACGAATACGACCTCAAAGACGTGAAACCACCAACGAAAGAAACCATGGAAAAGCTGAAAGCAATTTTGGAAAGTTATGGCCACAAGGTGATGTACTAAGCCTGCCGTCCATGACATGCCCGCTTTAGATAACCGATTAAAAAACGGCCATTTTGGCCGTTTTTTTGTCTCTGCAACCTCAGATGTTTACCCTTTCAGGTATTGTTAATGTCTCATCTAACGCTCTGGAGAGAGATACTCCTTGTCATAAAACGTGCGCAGCCAATGTGGTCGGTACACCGCCAGCAAAGTCACGGCCATTCCATTTAACAAGCCTTCTGGGAACCACATCAACAGGGCCAAGATCAGATAATTATCAACAATGGTTCCCCATGGATGCAGCCCTGAAATCCAATACCCTGCCGATACAACACAAAGATGAAAAACAAGGGTGAACGCTGCATTTAAGAACCCAGCGACAAAAATATAGATAAACAAATGGTGGCTTAGATACTGGTAGGAAAGCCAGAATATCGCATAGCTAACAAAAGCAGGGATCACCGCTGTGGTGAAGGCATACAGGCCAACGTCTTGCCAAGGCAACAAGCCAAACCCCACCATTAACGCCAAAGGGAACACACTGATCCAAACGGCAATCCTAGGGCCATGGCACAGCGTCAGCACTGTCATGCCGAGGAAATGAATATCGAGCCCCTCACTGATCCCAGCTTTCAACGCCCATAAGCAAAACAACACCATGGCACTCGCAAACACCAAATGCTGATACCCTTTGTTTTGATGCATTTTCTGCCACGCGACTGGCGTCCAACAAAACCAAAGCGCCACCAATAAACACGCCCACCCCAATCCTTGCCAATAAACCATGAGTGCTCCATCACACGTTCCGCTGTGGTCGAAATTTTAAGCAGTATTCACCACACAGGCTTCAAGTTAAAAAACCGTAACTAACCTGTGTTGAGATCAAAAAAACACACGGTGCTAACTGCTAATCTGTGGCACATGAAATGCCAAATATGCTCACGACTAACGACAATTAAGAGACTGTTTGGATAACGAATTTTAATCTTTTGAGGCTATACCATGGAAATGACCCACGCTCAGCGTCTTATCCTATCTAATCAGTACTCGCTGATGTCGCAACTTGAACCACAAAACGCGGAAAAGTACCGTCGTCTACAAACCATTGTAGAACGTGGTTACGCGCTGCAAATGCGTGAACTTGATAAAGACTTCGGCGATATGTCTGAAGATCTCTGCCGTCAGGTGGTTGATATCATGGAAATGCACCACGCACTTCAAGAATCATTCCGCATGTTAGAAGCTGGCACACGATGCGAATGCGATGTCGATGAGCGTCGCCTTCAGTTCTGGGGCTTCGATGCAGCAACAGAAGCACATCTAGTTAACTATGTTCGTTTCCTTACCGACATTGAAGGCGTTTATACCCTCAATTCGATAAAGGCTCGCACCATTTCAACAGCCAAATGCCGATGCTTGAGAAGTATCAGCGTATGTTAACTGTATGGCGCAACTGTCCGCGTCAGTATCACCTCTGTGGCAATGAACTTTGCCAAATCGTGAACGCATAACTCTCACAAGCTTTCGCTCAAAGCCGTTCTCCTGAACGGCTTTTTTGTATCAATTATTGTGTCTGCACCACAGTCAAATAGGCTGTGAAGAAGAAGGTGATGATACGAGAATCCGCCCCCTATCTGCCCTGCCTCTTCGGCCACCCACTCGATGAAACAAATCACTCGTCACGTGCAAATTAATTTATTTGCACCGAGCGTAAAACGGTTGTCTAATCGCCACGCACCCGTTCTGGTTTAGATGATGCCAATGAGGTGTATCCGGGCTTTGAACAGCATTTCCCAATGAATGAATGCTGACAATAAAAGAGCCGTGTTCCCTGTCATACCGTGCCTGTCTGCAGCACGGCCTTTTTAGGAATGGCAATGAAATCTTTCGCAAAACCGCATGTTCTGGCGACTAGCCTGACCCCCGTTTGCGACACCGCAGTAACTCTTCATCCGCAAAACAGCCCCCAGACCCTGTCGACTCATACGCGCAGGAAAAGGGCATCGTTAAGGCGAACACGAAGCGCTGACGCCGTGCTTCTTGATCTTTCGCTACAGATGCCTGAATAAGGTCTGCCTGCGTTAAACGCAATCCAATAATTTTCTTTGGTACAAGCTACCGTTGATCGCGTGACGTTATCCGCGGTCTGCGAACTTGCTTGTGCCCAATCACCGCCGAGGAATGAACATGAGTGATTGGTCTATTAATGACGCCCGTGATGTCTACAACACACCGTATTGGGGTCAGGGGTACTTTGATATTAATGCTCAGGGTGAAGTGATTGTTCGTCCTGATGTAAAACGTCCAGAGAACACTGTCGGGCTATCGACACTGGCCGATGAGCTGATCGCGCAAGGCGCATCGCTCCCGGTATTGGTGCGTTTCCCAGAGATCTTGCATCATCGCGTAGACAGCCTGTGTGCGAACTTTAATGATGCGATTGCTGACTATGGCTACCTCGGCGAATACCTGTTGGTTTACCCCATCAAAGTTAACCAACAAGAAGCCGTTGTGAGCGAAATTCTCAAAAGCCAATATGCGCGTCAACAGCGTCAGCTCGGCTTAGAAGCAGGCAGCAAGCCTGAACTTATGGCGGTGCTAGCCATGGCGCGTCAAGCAAGCTCTGTGATTGTGTGTAACGGTTATAAAGACCGCGAATACGTGCGTCTGGCACTCATTGGTGAAAAACTCGGCCACGAAGTGTACATCGTGCTCGAAAAGCTTTCCGAACTTGATCTGGTGCTTGAAGAAGCCAAAGCCTTAGGCGTGAAACCACGTCTTGGCCTGCGTGCGCGTCTTGCCTCTCAAGGCAAAGGCAAATGGCAAGCAAGTGGCGGTGAAAAGTCTAAATTTGGTCTGTCTGCTTCGCAAGTTCTGACCGTGATGGACAAGCTGCGTGAACACAACATGTTGGATTCACTGCAACTGCTTCACTTCCACCTCGGTTCGCAAATCGCCAATATTCGCGATGTACGCTCCGGCGTGAGCGAAGCTGCCCGTGTGTATGCAGAACTTCACAAACTTGGCGCAGGCATTACCACTGTCGACGTGGGCGGCGGTCTCGCCATCGATTACGAAGGAACACGCAGCCAAAGTAGCTGTTCAATGAACTACAGCTTGCGCGAATACGCCAACAATGTGGTTTATACCATCGGCGATGTCTGCAAAGAATACGACATAAAAATGCCGCGTATTATCTCAGAATCTGGCCGAAATCTGACCGCACACCATGCTGTGTTGGTCACCGATGTCGTCGGTGTGGAACGCTATCAGCGCGAAGAGGTGTTTGCGCCAGCTGAAAGCGCACCACAGAATTTGCACAACATGTGGCATTCGTTTAAAGATTTGAGCCAATCAGGCGATCAGCGTTCATTGGTCGAGATTCACCATGACAACCAAAGCGATCTGTCCGAAGTGCACATGCAGTTTGCCATGGGTATGGTCAGCTTTGCCGAGCGCGCGTGGGCAGAACAAATCAGCCTGCGTATTTGCTACGAGTTGTCACGCAAAATGTCGTCAAAGAACCGCGCGCACCGTCCTGTGTTGGACGAACTGAACGAACGTTTGGCGGACAAGTTCTTCGTGAACTTCTCTTTGTTCCAGTCGTTACCTGACGCATGGGGCATCGACCAAGTCTTCCCAATTTTGCCGCTGAGCAATCTGGACAAAGCGCCAGAGCGCCGTGCAGTCATGCTCGATATCACCTGTGACTCTGATGGTGCCGTTGATCAGTACGTGGAAGGACAAGGCATCGAAAGTACCCTTGCTGTTCCAGCATGGAGTGACGAAGAGCCTTACCGCATGGGTTTCTTCCTTGTGGGTGCTTATCAAGAAATTCTGGGCGACATGCACAACCTGTTTGGCGATACGGATACCGCCGTGGTGCGTAGCCGCAGTGAAGGCGGTTTCGACATTGAAGCCATTGAACGTGGTGACAGTGTTGGCGACGTTTTGCGCTATGTGCATCTCGACCCATCACAGTTCTTGCTGCAATACGAAGAGATGGTAAAAGAGCATTTGCCCGAAGAAGAGCACGATGCAATTCTGGCTGAATTGTCAGAGGGCCTAAATGGCTACACCTACCTCGAAGACATTCGTTCAAACCGTTAATTTTTGATTGCCCGCTCCAGCGGGCAATTCGTATTTGATAGGGAGTTATTTCATGGCAACACTGGCCAACTACCCAGATTATTCGCTGTATTCCAATGCGTTCGGTTTCCTTCGTCAGCCATTGGTTTTCCAACCACACGGTTGCGACGCTGACGTTATCATCACAGGTGTGCCATTTGATATGGCGACCACGGGGCGTTCAGGCAGCCGCATGGGGCCAGGGGCCATTCGTCAGGCTTCGATCAATCTGGCTTGGGAAGGTAAACGCTGGCCGTGGGACTTTTCACTGACCAAAGAAATCAAAATGGCCGATTGCGGCGATCTCGTTTTTGATTGCGGCGACGCAGCGCAAATGTGTGAGCGCCTAGAAGCGCACGCCACCAGCTTGCTGGCTGAAGGCAAAACGCTGCTCACTTTTGGTGGCGATCACTTTGTTACCCTGCCGCTGCTACGTGCTCACGCCAAACAGTTTGGTGAAATGGCGCTGGTACACTTTGACGCCCACACAGACACCTATGACATGGGCAGCCAATACGACCACGGCACCATGTTCTACCATGCGCCCAACGAAGGTTTGATTGACCCACTAAGCTCAATCCAAATCGGTATTCGCACCGAGCACAGCCACAAACTTGGCTACCAAGTGGTGGATGCAGCAACCGCGAATGATTGGTCTGCTGATCAAATCATCGAAGCGATCAAAACGCGCGTTGGCGATCGTCCGGTTTACCTAACGTTTGACATCGACTGTCTTGACCCCGCTTACGCACCGGGCACAGGCACACCAGTGTGCGGCGGTTTGAGCACAGACAAGATCCTAAAAGTTATCCGTGGGCTTCAGGGCATTAACCTGATTGGCATGGATGTGGTAGAAGTCGCTCCCGCGTATGACCACGCGGAGCTAACGTCTCTAGCAGCCGCGACGATTGCGACCGACCTGCTTCACGTGTGGGCGGCGAACCGTAAGGCGAAGTGATAGTAACTCGCTAACGAAAAACACCCGCTTAGGCGGGTGTTTTTGTATGTGCTAGTGGGTTGAAAGCTGTTTGTTCGCTCAAGATCGTTTATGCCCCATTCCGTGTTGCCAACGTTAAAATACATCAGCCTCGCCCCAAGTGGTTTCGATAGATTTTCTAATAACAAACGAGAGGTTGGTAGCAATACCACATCTTGCCAAAGGGCGTCAGGATTGTATTTGCCCGATAGCTAACACTTCTTTTCCTTTCTAAAAGTGCCTGATGAGATGGACGCTCCCAAATACGGCGTCATGCACCAAACTGAGATTGCGAAATCAGTTAATCAGGAGCGTCCGTTATGCAGTGTAAAACCATTGGCCTCGATCTGGCTAAGAACACCTTTCAAGTCTGTGGCGTAGGCGAACATTCCACGCCGATTTTTAACCGTAAATTGAAGCGCAGCCAACTGGTGCAGTTTTTTGTCCAACAACCACCGACAACCGTGGTGATGGAGGCCTGCTACTCCGCCCACTATTGGGGGCGTGAACTGGCTAAACTTGGTCATCAAACAAAGCTTATTCCCGCACAACATGTCACGCCCTTCGTGCGAGGAAACAAAAATGACCACAATGATGCCTTAGCCATTGTTGAAGCCTGCCAACGGCCTCATGTCCGTTTTGTGCCCGTAAAAACCGAGTACCAACAAGAAATACTGTCTCTGCACCGTGTACGTGAGCGACTACAGCGAAATCGTACATCTTTGGTTAACCAAACCCGAGGCATATTGAGTGAATTTGGTGTCATTGCACCTGTTGGCGTTAAGCACCTCAGAGCCAAGCTTGCCGACATTATCGGGGATACCTCGTGCTCTCAAGGGCTACGTAACATTGTGGCTAACGCCTACATAGAGTTGCTTGATACGGAGCAGCGTATTGAAGACATTGAACAAAGGCTTAAGGCCTTCCTTGACGAACATCCTTGCGGTGACATTGTCATGAGCCTTCCTGGTGTTGGGCTCATCAATGCGTCGGCGTTTCTTGCTTCCATAGATAAAGGGCAAGCTTTTCATTCCCCGAGAGAATTTGCGGTGTGGCTAGGCCTGACGCCTCAGCTTTATGCCTCGGGCGATACACGTCGCATGGGAGGCATTACGAAGCGAGGCGACCGATATCTGAGAACACTATTGGTGCATGGAGCTCGGGCGGCGTTGAGTCGTGCGAGAAACAAAACAGACGCATTAAGTGTGTGGGGCAATCAGTTGGTACATCGGCGTGGTTACAACAAAGCCGTTGTGGCCTTCGCCCATCGCCTGGCACGACTGATGTGGATATTGCTCCAGCGGAATGAATGCTACCAACCGCAGCCAGCCTTGGAGGCATGCCAAGGATGAACACACAAAGAACGACGAGTCTGCCTTCACAATCACACCATTTTTATACAAAAAGCAATGCAACAAGATGGCGTGGCGGCGGATAATACAATCAGTTTCACCCACCGTGGTCAGTCATGGTTGATGAACAAAGGTTTTCCCTACCTGATTCAAGCCTGTCTGGGACAAGGGCGCTAAGCCCGAGTGTCTGTTGAAGGCGGTCAGGTACGGAACTCATTAGAGGCCGAGGCAGGCGAAAAAACCGCCTCATTCTTGTCAAAGAAACGAGCCTGGATATATGTCAGTACTGACCTTCCCTTAAAGGGAATGAAAACCTGAACATCAACACTGAACACAGTGGCAAAAACAACCTGAAATTCGTCTCGCTACGCGAAACGACAAGAGCATTTTGGCTTGACGTTCGGGGAGCGTCCATATATGTCCCAGCAAGTATTCAATAAACCACCGATAAATCGTTGAGCGGTTCACTGAAATCCCTCTTTCCGCCAACATATCACTGACGTTGGCATAACTCATGGGTGTTGAGCCATACCAACGTAGCGACCAAAGAATGATTTCAGGCGCGAAGTGTTTCCATTTGAATTCGTTGTTGGTCATTGACTACCCATCCGCTAAGGCGATATGAATATGTTGGATCACGAGGGATTTTTTGCAACAAGCCCCTATCAACGCCATGGTTTGAATCACCGTTAGATAGCCTGATGAACCGCCATTTAAAGGCGTTAGTTTTGCCGATAATGTGTAATCAACAAGGTGGCGATGCACAGTTGTTTCGTGGATACGCAGAGCTTGTGAAATCATTGCGGCACTCCAACCTTCAGATGCAAGAAGTACCGCTTTAATGCGGTCACGCACTCGACCATCACGAGTTTTATCATGTTGTATTTCGAGTTCTTTTTTCTGATTATCGGTTAGAGATATTTTCATGGTCTGTAAACAATCCTGAACGTTTAAAAAATCAAGCATCTTCAATGATCACGGGTATAGTTGACCACTAAAATAAAGACTGATAGGTTCGACACCCTTCATTTAACATCATAGTAATATCACAGTAACATCATAGGGTGGACAGCTAATCAATGGACAAGAGCAAAGGATTGACGAGAGAGCAAATAAGGTGTTTTCGCCGAGATGGTTATTTAGGACCATTACCGAGGTTCGCAAATGTCGAATTAATTCAAGATGTTTTAACGGAAGTTAAGGAGATAGCTCAAAGCCCAGAGCCGCATCCCCTGTATGGTCGTTATTCTGTCCGGGATTGGCATTTAGTATCGACGGAAATTAAAGAGTTGATGACAGATTCAGCTTTGATCCCACAGCTACAGTCTCTAATTGGAGGCGATTTAGCTCTTTGGCGCTCAAAAATTTTTCACAAGAAACCTGGAGAGAATGGTACAGGTTGGCATCAAGAGTGGGGGGATTTCGATGGTGAAGAGATTGGTAATAATAAGCCTAGTTTAAGGCCAAAACAAGAAAGGCGAGATCGTTGGTGGAATTTAACTGTTTGGGTTGCTCTTACTGATGTTGAGCTTGATTGCGCTCCGTTACGTTTCATTCGTGGTTCACATAAAAAACAATATCCTAAAACCATGGTTCCGATGACAGAATCTGAGTTTTGGCATGATCCATTTATTGACTGTAAAACAATCGAAGACGTTGTCGAAAGGGCGAATAATTACACACTAGTATTGGACGTTGATACCAGTGGGATTTTTGAAAATTATCAAATTAGTGGGAAATCATTCGAGGATGTTAAAGCCTATGTTCGAGCTGAACTTGCAAAATTACCTGCAAAAAAAACATTGGGTGTAGACGAGAGCCAAGAAGATATAGTGACGATCCCTATGAAAAAAGGGGAATTTGTTATTTTCACGGAAAGAACCATGCATGGTTCTCTTACTAATACATCTTCTAATGACCGGTTTGGCATTAATTTTAGAGTAACGGCAACGGATACGGAAATTTATCCATTTCGACATTTGGGCGACTTTATTGATGGCTCAAACATAGATATCACAAAACATTCGAGCTTACTGCTCTGTGGTAAGGATCTGTCTAACACACGTAACAGTTATACGTGAGAAGGGAGGTTAGAAAGTGATTATCAACAAACAAATGCATGACATGAATATTCTGAATGATGCTTCTGCCTTACTTGGGCGTTCGACTTCTAAAGAGCTCTATCAAAAATTAAGATCTTTAATAGAGCGACACGATACTGTGAGAGTGAAGACAGGAGTAAACCTTGTGGCAGCAGAAGGCCCTATGAGTTTACAAGCTCGGGGACTACTAAGTTGTGACTTGGGATCTAGAGCCTCAGGCGGTTCTATTGGGCGAAATAACCGTTTTTTTACGGGGCTTGATCAAGCTGACGAAATAGAAGCACTTTGCATAGTATTACTTAAGGAATTATTTGAATGCAATCATGCAGACTCTAGGCTTTTAGGAGGGCTTCATGCTAATACGGTTGTCTACTCAGTTCTCAAAAACCATTTCAACGTATCAGATATGTCCACCCTCAATACATTTTATGGTGGTAACTCAAGTAACCATAGTTTAGGCCCCCCGGGGATCTTGAACTATTCCATTTCAGATCTTCCTGTGGATCCGAATACCCTCGAAATTGACTTAAACGCCTTTGAAGACATGGCTAAGTTTAGACAACCGAAATTAGTGAGTTTAGGGGCAGGCCTCAACCTTTTTCCCTTTCCTGTAAAAGAGATAAAAGACATTATTTCTCGTTGGGGAGGGATGTTACTTTTTGATGGCTCACACCAAGCAGGGTTGATTGCTGGTGGAGTTTATCCAAACCCTCTGTCTTTGGGAGCTGATATCTACACTGCATCGACAGGAAAGACGTTTAGTGGTCCTCAGGGAGGAGTAATTTGTTGGAATTCGGAAAAGTTTTCTTCTCCGATTAGCACGACTATATTCCCAAAGCTAACTGGTTCACATCAACTTAATCGAATTGCTGCCCTGACGGTCTCATGCTTAGAATTAAAGGAATATGGCCTTGAATATATGGCTCAAGGGATACTTAATGCTAGGCAACTTGCTAGTAATTTACAGGCGCACGGGTTGGAGGTGCTCTGTTCTGATGAAGGCTTTACTGAAACTCATCAAGTTGTTGTGAAATGGACTCGAGAAGAAGGTGCGCGTTTAGCATGCTACCGTCTAGCTGATGTTGGGGTTTTTGCTAATGCAGTCCCACTTCCTGAAGATAGAGAGTTGTTATCTGGGATACGTTTTGGTGCAACAGAAATTACTCGATTAGGGGTTACACAAAGTCAAATAGTTGTTTTAGCTGAGGTAATCGCAGGCGTTCTACAAGGTAATTACAATTTGAAGGAGGCGCGTAATGTAGTAAGTGAGTTAGCCTCAACATTTTCTGGCTTTAAATATAGCTTGGAGGGTGGACAATGATTTCAATTACAGAACTGTTTACCTACTTATTTGTTACGTTGCTATATGCGTTTATGCCCGGTCCTGCAATGCTTTACAGTATTGCTCAAGCAGTGTCAGGAGGGAAGAAAGTAGGAATTATGGCAGCTTTTGGCCTTCATATAGGAGGTTATTTTCATGTAATTTTAGCTGTATTAGGTTTGTCTTCTGTGCTTTTAGCTAATCCTTCTCTCTATTCTGCTATTCAAATGTTAGGAGCTCTCTATCTTGTTTGGTTGGGTTTCCAACGTATCTATCTATCAAAAAAATTACGTATTACTTCTTGTGAAAGCAATCTTACCTCTCCTAAAAGAACGTTTATTGATAGTATCATTGTAGATATTCTGAACCCTAAAGCCGCAATTTTCTATCTTGCTTTTCTCCCACAGTTTGTGAATGAAGCAGGAAGTGTTGCTGTTTGGCTCCAACTGCTTATTTTGGGAGTTGTTACGAATTTATTGTTTAGTAGTGCTGATCTGTTAAGTGTTTTGATGGCGAGTCATCTACAGAAAAAGTTCCAAGCAAGAAGTAACTGGGTTGATGTTTTCTCAAGGTGGTCTGGTAGTATTTTTATACTGTTAGGTGTTATGGCCTTGGTAAACTCCTCGTACAATTAGAGGGAGGGACACACTTCTCGGATTTTCAATTCAAGTTGAGCTTTATGTTTACGATGTAATGACTTAGGTTAGACGGTAGTGTTGCTCGTTACTTAATTCGTAGTTAGCTGCGACTCATGTTGTGAGGAGTAATAAATGGAATATCCACTTATAGGAGCATGTCAGTGCGGGCAAGTGACCTATGACTTGTATGAAAAACCACTAATGGTCTTTGCTTGTCACTGACAGAGAGCCAAAAACTGTCTACCAGCCCATTTAGCATTACAGCAGTTGTCGATGCCGAGAAAACTACTAAGGGAAACTATTCAAACTGTCTACTTCCCCTATGCTGAGACAGTCTAAACTGGAGTTTTCTGCCACAGAAAAAGCAGGAGAGCACCATGAAGAAGTCACGGTTTACTGAATCACAGATTGTCACGATCCTCAAAGAAGCCGACGCAGGCATGAAAGTTGACGATATTTGCCGTCAACATGGCATCAGTAGCGCAACTTATTACAATTGGAAAGCCAAGTATGGTGGGCTTGATGCGTCTGAACTGAAGCGTATCAAGGAACTAGAGGCAGAAAATGCCAAGCTCAAAAAAATGTTTGCCGACGTCAGTTTGGAAAACCATGCCATGAAGGAGCTGTTCGCAAAAAAGGGTTGGTAGTGTGTGAGAAACGAGATTGTACACGCACGTTAGTTGCCGCTGGTCTGAGTGTTCTTCGTGCATGCCGGCTCACGGCACTGGGGCGCGCGAGTTACTATCGAGAGCCGAAGGATTGGCGTATTGCCGATATTGAGGTTATTGATGCCATTAATGCGGTACTTGAAAAAGCCCCTAATGCAGGTTTCTGGAAGTGTTTCTGGCGAATAAAGCGAAAACATAAAGGTTTCAACCATAAGCGGGTATACCGAGTTTACTGCCGTATGGGATTAAACCTAAAACGGCGTCAAAAGCGCGTACTACCGCCACGAATTGCTATGCCGCTGGATGTGGTGGATACACCAAACCACCAATGGGCACTCGACTTTGTCCATGACGCTCTGTATTGCGGTAAACGCTTTCGGACGCTCAATATTCTCGATGAGGCAACACGCGAATGTTTAGCCATAGAAGTCGATACCAGCTTACCAGCGGGACGAGTGGTACGTGCCCTCGAACAGTTGGAACAAGAACGCGGCCTACCAAAACAGCTTCGTATGGATAACGGACCAGAGCTTATCTCTGAGCAATTAACCGACTGGTGTAAAGCACACGATATTGACCTTGTGTATATCCAGCCTGGCAAGCCTCAGCAAAACGGTTTTGTTGAACGTTTTAATGGTTCATTCCGGCGAGAGTTTTTGGATGCATATTTGTTTGATTCACTGGTTCAGGTTCGAGATATGGCATGGGTATGGATGTGTGATTATAACGAAGAGCGAACCCACGAAAGTTTAGGAAATATTCCTCCGGCGGAATACCGGAGAAAGCTGGAAACCTCTAATTATGAGTTGTCTCAATAAATGGGGAGTGGACACTAGGTTCTAACCCTTTTCAGCCGCCCCACTACGCATTATACCCATAGTGTTAAATAGCTTTAGATAGACCCAAAGATAGCACCTACCCGTGATTTCAACTCTTCAAGAGAAACTTGCTTAGAGCAGTAAGACGCAGATCGTGGTGTATATTGCTCCGTGATAAATGCAGCCGCATAGCCTTTCGCATCATTGACAATTGTCTCTATGAATTTTCTTCTTCTATTCTCCTCACCTTGCTTGAACCCCCAGCGCCTACACCGTATCCTTGCCGCTCATCCATTCTTGTCGAAACATCACTATGTCATCTTATCTTTGCCCACTGTGTCAGCTTCCGCTTAAGCGCATTGAACGCACTTACAAATGCACCAATAACCACCAGTTTGATGTGGCGAAAGAAGGGTATGTGAACCTTCTTCCGGTTCAGCATAAGCGTTCAAAAGATCCCGGTGATAACAAAGAAATGATGCAGGCTCGCCGTCAGTTTCTTAACGGCGGTCACTACCAGCCAATGCGCGATGCGGTGTGTGAGTTGCTTTCTGACTTATTGGCCGATCAGTCATACACCCAGCTTTTGGACATAGGTTGTGGCGAAGGGTATTACACCAGCCATTTTGCGCAGGCATTGCCTGACACCAAGGTGCTTGGCCTCGACATTTCCAAAGTCATGATCCGCCATGCAGCCAAACGCTACCCAGAATGCGATTTCTTGGTCGCCTCAAGCCAACGCCTCCCCTTTGCCGACGCGCAACTGAGCGCGGTAGTACGCATCTACGCACCTTGTAACGGTGAAGAGCTTCAGCGCACTATTAAAGACAATGGCGTGGTCGTGACTGTGACACCAGGCCCTCGTCACCTGTATCAGCTCAAAGAGGGTATTTATGATGGCGTAAAGCTTCATGATGTCCCTGTAGAAGATCTGCCAGGGTTTGAACTGGAAACCGAGCACAGCGTTGCCTATCCAATGACGCTCAACAGTGAAGACGCAACCACATTGCTTCAAATGACGCCGTTTGCATGGCGAGCACCTGACGCGTTGTGGCAGACATTAAAAGAGACTGAGCAGTTTGACTGCGAAGCAGATTTCACCCTGCGCGTTTATCGCAAGAAAGCCTAAAAAGCAGAAAAACGCGGGAATAACGCAACAAAGCAATCACCCACGTTTTCCGTCATACTGGTGCGTATCTCCTGATATTCAAGGACACGAATTCATGTCGATACGCGCATTTTCCGCCGCATTCATTCTCGCGACGCTTTTAGGTTGCAGTCACCCACTTACGCCGAAAGAAACCCCAGCCCCCAAGGGCACGCTTTACGACTACCGCATTGAATCTCCCAATGGCGTGCCCTATTCGCTCAACGAACTTGCCAATGCACTGAGTGACGCTGACGTCATATTGGTGGGGGAATGGCACACCCATCCTGGTATTCACTTATTTCAAGCGCAATTGCTTTCTACTCTCGCCGCGCGTTATCCCGCCACTGCGCTGTCTATGGAGCAATTTTCACGCCCAGACCAAAGCCTGATTGACGGCTATCTTCAAGGTGATTTTGGGGAAAGTGCGCTATTGAGCCAAAGTGGTAAATGGCCGAACTATGCCAGTGATTATCGCCCTTTGATTGAAATAGCCAAAACCAATGCCATGCCTGTTATCGCGGCGAATACCACGCAAGAGATCGTGCGTTGCCTCGCCGCTAAAGGGGAAGGCTACCTTGATACATTACCTTCGGAGAAACGTCGCTACGTGGCACAAACCCTCTCGAGCGAGCCCTCGCCGTACAAAGAGAAATTCTTGTCCGTGATGTTCCACGGCAACGAAGAGAAAACCAATAACCAGTATCTGGCACAAATCGCGTGGGACGACACCATGGCCGAAAGCATGGTCGAATTTTTGGCAGAAAACCCGAATAACAAGGTGATGCACATTGCAGGCGCGTTCCATGTTGAAAATGGCTTAGGTATTGCAAGCCGCATTTTGGCGCGAAACCCCAGCCTCAAGATCGCCATTGTTTCGCCGCAAACCCAAGGTGCGCCGCTGCCCAACGAGGTTAAAGATTATCGATTAGTCGTCAACCCACTGCCTGAGCAATGGCTATCAGAGAAAGAAATGCAGGATGCTATCGGGAGCATGCGACACAACGGTGGGAACGCACCTAGCTGCTCCTAGATGCTAAACAGCGAGCCTGCGTGCAAACCCATCAGGCTCGCCCGCTATAACTGCTCAATGGCTTGTAGGCTTCGAGCCGCTTTGTCTAACACCGCTTGTTTTTGCTCGTCAGTCTTCTTATTCCAGTTCGCATACACCATTTTGGTTCTTGGGTTGCCGCCAAAATCGTCTTGGTGTTTATCCATAAAATGCCAATAAAGCGCGTTCAATGGGCAAGCGTCATCTTCGGTGGTTTTCGCGACCTTGTAGTGGCAGTTCGTGCAGTAGTCGCTCATTTTCTTCACATAATTACCGCTTGCTGCGTACGCTTTCGACCCCACGATACCGCCATCAGCAAACTGGCTCATGCCGCGTGTATTGGGAAGCTCCACCCACTCAATCGCATCGATATAAATCCCGAGATACCACTCGTCAACTTGCTCAGGGGCAATGCCCGAAATCAGGCAAAAGTTACCGGTGATCATCAAACGTTGAATATGGTGCGCGTAGGCGTAATCGAGTGACTGTTCGATCGCGTGTTTCATGCAGGCCATTTTGGTGTTGCCCGTCCAAAACCATGACGGCAAATCGCGCGTAGCAGACAAACTATTCAGCGTGGCGTACTCCGGCATGTTCACCCAATAGATGCCACGAATGAACTCGCGCCAACCAATGATCTGGCGAACAAAGCCTTCCACTTGTGCCAAGGTGATTTCATCGGGTCGTGTGTGATAGTGATGAATCGCCGCGTCCACCACATGCTGAGGGCTCAAGATTTTGCTGTTTAGCGCAAACGACAGCCTAGAGTGATACAGGCTCCATTGTTTGTGCTTGCCTTCCTCATCGATCTGCCCAGTCATCGCATCTTGGAAGCGTCCAAAGTTAGGTAAGCAATGCTGGCAGAAAAAAGTCAGTAATTCGTTCGCTTGCGTGCGTGTTATCGGCCACAGTAGATTTGAGTCAGGTTTTCCGATCACCTTGATTTCGTGGCGCTCAATGCGCGCGAGAATGTCAGTGACATCATGACCAAACAGCAGTGGCTCTGGTACATCGTCGATGTCTTTCGCTTTGAGTTTGTTTCGATTATCAGCATCGTAGTTCCATTGTCCGCCTTCAGGTTTTTCGCCGTCCATCAACACATTGAAGCGCACACGCATCTTGCGGTAGAAGGCTTCCATGCGGTGTCGCTTACCTTGTTTAAAGTCGCGGGGAAGTTCTTGGTCAGAAAGGTAGAAATGCTCTGACTCAACCACATTGGAAGCAATAGACAACGAGGATGCAAATACCGACAGTTGTTTCCTCAGACGATACTCATCCGGCAATTGGTATTCGAATGCACTCACGCCATGTTGCTCAATGAGGTGGGTAAGCAAGGCCGGTAAATCCGGGAATGGCGCGGTGTCGTCCAAGGTGAGGTGCAAGACTCTGTGCCCTGCGTGTTGCAATGCCCGTGCGAATGCAGACATGGCGGCGAAAAAGGCACAGACCTTTTGTACATGATGAGGCACATAGCTGGATTCTTGGTGAAGCTCGGCGATGACATACAAGGTGTCATCATCTTGCTCCGTAAACCAAGAGTGACTGGCGTTAAGCTGGTCTCCAAGAATCAAACGTAATCGAGAACAGGTTGCATTCATTGGGTGCTCACTCAGTCCGACGCATCAGTGCGTTTGGAATGGGTACGAAACCTGATGATAAATGGATTGTTCTTTTTGTTTATTAACTGACTGTTTTATCGAGCATCCAGATAGTAGCGCTTAGCTCCGCACCTCCACCGATGAACAAACCGCCAAGGAATCGCAGGTGTATTGGGTTTTGGCAAACTGAGTTTTAGACATGAAACTTAGTGTTAAATCACTTCAGGCAGCGTAAGTACAGGGACTCCATCACCTGACGTTGGCGGTTTAGGGCTGAAAACAAAAACGCCTCGATTCATAATCGAGGCGTTTCTTCATTCTACGGATCGCTTAATAAATGCCTAGGCAGTTAGAACCAGCGTTCCAGTGACGATTTATCTAATTGCTTGAACGCGCGATTCAAGGTTTGCGCCAGTTCTTTGTAACGAGGGCGACTTTTGATGGGTTGTACTGCCCCACCTTCACTCACAATTTTCTCGTGCAGCTCGCGATACCAACCCGCCAATGCCGGCGGAAGTTGCGTGTCACGACGTCTTCCCAGCCACCACATACCCTGTAGTGGCATACTCAATGCGAACAACGCCATGATCATTGCTTGAGGCAAGCCTGAGTAATTATTAAAGGCCATTTGCATCAACACACTCATCACTGCGACAGCAGGCATCACTTTGGTAGCAAACTGTGTTGCTCGAATCACCCGGTTTTCTGGGAACATAGGGGCCAATTCTTTTCGGATTGGCCATTCCGTCATGTATTTTTGACCATCACGAAAACTGTTCCACATCGATTTATTGCTCATACGGTGCATACCTCTCAGCGATGTCTCTGTATTGTCAGCTAAAATCCTGCTGCAAGCTTTAAAATAAAGTTTATAAACATTAATTCAAATCAATAATGACTTAAAAATTTTTGTTATCTGCCGCAAGTATCGCTATCCTTAGCCGACCTAAATCAATTGTTGCTCGGATTTGATTATCTCGCAACCACAGAAACGCCAAATGGATGACCGGCAGCGCAACAAATCACCAACGATGGTGAGCCTGTAGGTTAGTCTGTCTGGCGTTTTTCGTTGCATATCAGGGACCGATGAGCGATGCATCTATTCCGCGACAAATTTTTTGCTTATTGCTTTTGTGAGAAGAATAGTGACTTTTTTATCTACTATCCTTCTCCGATTAGTTAACAAACTCTATTTTACATCGAATAGGTAGTATTAAATGTCTAAGCTGGTTCTTGTTCTTAACTGCGGCAGCTCATCGCTGAAATTCGCTATCATTGACGCACAAACAGGTGATGAGCACCTGTCTGGTCTGGCTGAGTGTCTACACCTGCCAGAAGCTCGCATTAAGTGGAAATTGGACGGCAAACACGAAGCTCAATTGGGCGAAGGTGCTGCACACAAAGAAGCACTGAGCTTCATCGTTGAAACCATTCTGGCTTCTAAGCCTGAACTGGCAGAAAACTTGGGCGCAATTGGTCACCGTGTTGTTCACGGTGGCGAGCAGTTCACGCAATCTGCACTTATCTGTGACAGCGTTCTGAAAGGCATTCAAGATGCGTCTAGCTTCGCACCGCTTCACAACCCAGCACACCTTGTTGGTATTGAAGCGGCTAAAGCTGCATTCCCAGAGCTGAAAAACGTTGCAGTATTTGACACAGCGTTCCACCAAACTATGCCGGAAGAAGCGTACCTATACGCGCTGCCATACAAGCTGTACAAAGAGAACGGTATCCGTCGTTACGGCATGCACGGTACTTCTCACTTCTTCATCGCGCAAGAAGCAGCAAACCTACTTGGCAAGCCAGTTGAAGAACTCAACATCATCAACTGTCACCTAGGTAACGGCGCATCTGTATGTGCAATCAAAAACGGTAAATCTGTAGACACTTCAATGGGTATGACGCCGCTTGAAGGTCTGGTCATGGGTACGCGTTCTGGTGATCTTGATCCTGCTATCATTTTCCACCTGCACGATGCACTGGGTTACAGCGTTGAGCAAATCAACAACATGCTAACCAAAGAGTCTGGCCTTGCGGGTCTGACTGAAGTGACTTCTGATTGCCGTTTCGTTGAAGACAACTACGGTCAGAAAGAAGAAGCAACCCGTGCGATGGACGTATTCTGTCACCGTCTTGCTAAATACGTAGCCGGTTACACTGCATGTCTTGACGGTCGTCTTGACGCAATCGTATTCACTGGCGGTATCGGCGAGAACTCTGGCCCGATCCGTGAATTGGTTCTGAACCGTCTGGCTCTGCTGGGTGTTGAAGTTGACCAAGCACGCAACCTGAAAGCACGTTTCGGCGGCGAAGGCGTTATCACTACAGATAGCAGCCGTGTTCCTGCGATGGTTATCTCTACCAACGAAGAACTGGTTATCGCTCAAGATACTGCACGTCTGACGGGTATTTAATCAGTATTTGACGTGAACTTGCGACTGGTCAATGCGATCAGTCGTTTCAATTTGGCATAGTAATAGGCCACATTGAACACATTAACAAAGCCTGCCTCGCGCGGGCTTTGCTCCTGACGTAGTAAAGAGGAATTAACCGTGTCCCGTACTATTATGCTCATTCCAATCGGCGCTGGCGTTGGCCTAACAAGCATTAGCTTAGGCGTATTGCGTGCGATGGAACACAAGGGCGTTCGCGTTTCGTTTTTCAAGCCAATCGCGCAACCTCGCCATGGCGACAATCAGCCTGACCTGACCACCACAATTATCGAAGCTAACAGCAGCATGAAAGTGGCTGTGCCACTCAGCATGGCAAAAGCTGAAGCGCTGATCCGTACTGACCAAAATGATGTGTTGATGGAAGAAATCATCGCACGTTTCAAAGAAGCCACTGCTGATACAGAAGTCGCGCTGATTGAAGGTCTAGTACCGACACGTAACCACCCGTTCGCTAACCAAGTGAACTACGAGATCGCGAAAACACTGGATGCGGAAATCGTGTTCGTGGCGACGCCGGGTACGGATAACCCATCGCAGCTTCGTGAGCGAATTGAGGTTGCGGTATCTAACTTCGGTGGTTCGAAGAACAAAAACATCTCTGGTTTGATCATCAACAAGCACAATGCGCCTGTTGACGAAGAAGGCCGCACTCGCCCTGACCTGTCTGACATCTTTGACGAGTCAAACGCGGCGAAACCAACCAACGTAGAAGTGATGGAGATTTTCAACTCTAGCCCTATCCGCGTTCTTGGTTGTGTGCCTTGGAGCATCGATCTTATTGCAACACGTGCAAGCGATTTAGCAGCGCACTTGAAAGCTGAGATCGTAAACGCAGGTGACATTAATACGCGTCGTATTAAGAGCATCACGTTCTGCGCACGCTCTATTCCAAACATGATCGAGCACTTCCGTCCGGGTTCACTGCTGGTGACTTCAGCAGACCGTCCTGACGTTATCGTAGCGGCATGTCTGTCTGCGATGAATGGTCTTGAAATCGGCGCCCTGCTGCTAACTGGCGGTTACAACATCCCAGAACAGCTTCAAGGTCTTTGTGCGCGTGCGTTTGAATCTGGCTTGCCTGTATTCACCACCAAAGGTAACACTTGGCAGACATCTCTGAATCTTCAGAGCTTCAGCCTAGAAGTGCCTGCTGACGACAAAGAGCGCGTTGAGTTCGTTAACGAGCACGTAGCAAGCCACATCGACGGCAACTGGATTGAATCGCTTTCTGAAGGTTCTGTTCGTGCGCGTCGTCTGAGCCCACCAGCGTTCCGTTACCAGCTTACTGAGCTTGCTCGTAAAGCCGCTAAACGTATCGTTCTGCCTGAAGGCGACGAGCCACGTACAGTGAAAGCAGCATCAATTTGTGCTGAGCGTAAAATCGCTGAGTGTGTGCTTCTGGGTAACCCTGATGAAATCCGTCGCGTAGCCGCTCAACAAGGTGTTGAACTTGGCGCTGGCGTCACCATCATCAACGCTGACGAAGTGCGTGAAAATTACGTCGCGCGTTTGGTTGAGCTACGTGGTTCGAAAGGCATGACGGAAGTTGTGGCTCGCGAGAAGCTAAAAGATTCAGTATTCCTTGGCACCATGATGCTTGAAGCGGGTGAAGTTGACGGTCTGGTTTCTGGTGCGGTTCATACCACAGCAAACACCATCGTTCCTCCGTTCCAAATCATCAAAACAGCCCCTGATGCATCTATCGTATCTTCAATCTTCTTCATGCTTCTGCCTGATCAAGTGCTTGTATACGGTGACTGTGCGATCAACCCAGATCCAACGGCTGAGCAACTTGCTGAAATCGCTATTCAATCTGCTGATTCTGCAGCGGCATTTGGTATCGACCCTCGCGTTGCAATGATCTCATACTCTACCGGTGAATCTGGTAAAGGCGCAGACGTTGATAAAGTGCGTGAAGCAACAAAACTGGCACAAGCGAAACGCCCTGATTTGATCATCGACGGTCCGCTTCAGTACGATGCAGCAATCATGGAAAACGTAGCCGCTTCTAAAGCGCCTAACTCTCCTGTTGCGGGTAAAGCTACCGTGTTCGTCTTCCCAGACTTGAACACCGGTAACACCACGTACAAAGCGGTACAGCGTTCTGCTGATTTGGTTTCTATCGGTCCTATGCTGCAAGGCATGCGTAAGCCGGTAAATGACCTGTCTCGTGGCGCACTGGTAGACGATATCGTTTACACCGTGGCACTGACTGCGATTCAAGCGAAACAAGCTGACGACGCGGAAGCGGCGGCAGAATAAGCCACGCGCTTATTGATAAAAAAAGCCGATGCTGATGCATCGGTTTTTTTTTGTCTTGAGATTACCCGCTGTATCAGCCGGTCTTTTTCTTGAGCTCTTTAAGGTGGTCTTCTGCAGTCAGAAAATCAAATTGGCCTATCGCCTCTTGCAAACGCTGGAATTCCTCAAGCTGGTTGCACCATTGCGGCAGGGCTTTCGCCAAAACAGTCACCTTATCCTGCACCTCAATATCAAACTCCTGCAAACTGACTTGCAACGCATTAAGCTGCTCAACAAGATAAGCATCAAGCGGTTTGATTTCTTCGTCAACTTGCGGCTCAGGCGTTTCTTCCGCGCTAGCGGCTATTTCATCAAACTTTTCAATCGCAGCGATAATCATCGATTTCAGCACTAGCACTTCACTTTCTGATACTGGCTCGCCCGCGTTATATTTGTCTTCCAACGCAGAGGCGACATCGGCCATTTCATCCGCGCCTATGTTGCTGCCGGCACCTTTACACGAGTGCGCCAAAATGCCTTTCTCGCTGTTGTCATCCGACGTCAGCAATTGCTCGACAGAACTCACCTGAGAATTGAGAAAAAGCGACAGTATTTTGAGATATTTTGCTTTGTTGCCCCCCAAGCGTTTAACGCCGTCAGCAAGATTGATACCAGGGACATTATCCACCATCAGGTCGAACATGGTTTCGGTGTATTCCATTGTTGCTCTCCTTCGGTTTTTTCCTGCCTCATCACCTTGTTGTTGCGGTTGCGATGTGAGTACAATTTCTGGCTCTGGCTCTGGCTCTGGCTCTGGCTCTGGCTCTGGCTCTGGTTCAGGTTTTGATTCTGGTACTAATTCAGCTTCTTTTTGCGTCTCAGCTTGCACCTCAGCCTTAACTTCTGGCTCTGGCTCTGGCGCATGAGACAACGTTTTAGCCATTAACACTGCCTCACTGTCGACTTGGCGCTTTTCATCCAAAGAAGCCGCATGGGATTCTATGGCCGAAGGGGAAACATCGGTTTCTGATGTAACAGACTCGATTGGAGGTGCCGCAGGGTCACCTTTGGTTAGCCAATGAATTAAGCGATCTTTCAAAAGTTCAAAATTGATGGGTTTCGCGATATGCTCATTCATGCCCGCTTCCCGACAGGCCGCCACATCATGGGCATCCGTATTTGCCGTCATGGCTAGAATCGGTAGCGCTGTCATTCCCATTTCTCGGCGGATAATTTTTGTGGCTGTCACGCCATCTATCACGGGCATTTGCATGTCCATCAACACTAAATCGACGGCGTATTCTTTCAGTATTTGAATCGCCTCATCACCATTATTTGCCACCAATACATTGATGGGTAAACACTCCATGGCACCAATAGCGACTTCTTGATTGATCAAGTTGTCTTCAACCAGCAGCACCATGCGATCGCGTATCACCAACTCCCACTCAGGGATATCTTCAAGCTCTAACTCTGAGTCGCGATCATAAGCGCTATGCCTGATTGGGGCGACAGAGTGGCGCTCATCGGTAATAGCACGAAGCAATGCAGAAGGAAGTGTCGGCAGGGCTAGCCATTTAAACGTAAAGGATGGGCGAGTTTCCGGCACATCCAAACAGTGATCGGGGCCAGAAAGCAGCAATACTGATGGCGATGTCTTTAATCCCCCCAGAACTGAGGTCAATAACGACGTCATTTCTGCACTAATACCTGCCCAATCGACGACAATATGTGCGTAGTTCCCTCTTTCTATTCCTTTTTGACACTCTTCTAATTCAGCAAAATCACGACATTGACTGACGTTTGCTCCGGCATAGACAAGTGGGTCACAAATGTTGCCTTGCAGGGTCGTATTGGTTGCTATCACCAACACACTTTTTGTCGTTAATGCGCGCGACCATGCACCACCCAATCGCGTATTTCCCCTCACGCCAGACTGACAAGGCAGCGTGAAAGAAAGCATCGTTCCTTCACCAAGCCGACTTTCCACTTGAATATTGCCGCCCATCAGCGCCACCAACTCTTTCGCCAACGACAAACCGAGCCCTTTCCCCCCCTTGGAGCGAGACGTCGATGAATCGGCTTGAGAAAATGGCTGAAACAACAGATCGAGATCTTTGCGCTTAATACCTATCCCAGTGTCATTGACCGCAAATCGGATCTTCACGTCGTCTTCGCGACGAGACTCAAGCGAAACAGAGATTGTTACTTCGCCCTCGTCAGTGAATTTGATCGCATTATCGCCGAGCGCCATCAATACCTGCATCATGCGAACGGTATCCGCATCGATCACCTTTGGTATGTTCATGTCGACATTGACACACAACAAGAGGCCTTTTTCATCAGCGCGCTCACCCAATGTCTTAGCTACCGGTGAAAGAATGGTTTCAACATTACATTCCACCCATTCAATCTCGAGGTTGCCCGCTTTAACATTGGTAAAATCTAAGGTGGCATTGACCGCTTCCAACAACGAATGCGCAGAGGTAACAACACGCCGTATGTAGCGCTGTTGCTTGGACTCTAGGCCGCTATCTAGGGCAAGTTGAGACATACCCAAAATCGCATTGAGCGGTGTTCTAAATTCATGAGACATATTGGAAAGAAAATCGCGCTTAGCCTGATGCGATACCTGCGCAGCTTTCTTTGCGATTTGCAGTTCCTTTTCTTTTTGCATTAACGCTTGTCGTTGTTCTCGCAACTCTTCTTGCGCGCGCTTATTCATGACACTGTTGAAGACTAACGCGCCAGCGAGAGCAAGAAGAAGGATAACCAGTAATGTGATGATACTCGTGGCATCAGCCACAACGCTTTGATCAATCGGAGGAAGGTTCGTTCCCGACAAATATCCATGCTCTTCTTTGCCCAAAACAGTCAAAGGAGAAGTCAATGTAAACACACCAAACAATTTTACTAGTTGGGTCATAGTCAGCGTAAAGTGCTATCTCAAACAGCACATTTCCATTATGTCGAATTGCAATCCGCCCGGGTCGAAATCAAAACGGGCACCTACCTTTTTCGCTGAAATACATCATGGGCGAACTGTCAACAAACCAACAAGGCTTTCGTTGGTACATCAAGCATCTGGTTTTGACGCTAAATGCATGTCTCAAATTAAATTAATGTGATTCATAATTGGAACAATAGTAAGAGTAGACCTAGGATTGAATTAGTGAAAAGTGAATCAGGATCCCGTTGATGGAGTCACCGGAAAGCAAACAGAAAAAACGCGCAACCATCCTGGTCGTTGACGATACTCCAGAGAATCTCGTGTTCGTCAGTGAAATGCTGAAAGACAGTTATGAAGTAAAAGCAGCAACGAACGGCCAAACTGCGCTAGCTATCGTCGAGAAGTTTTCTATCGACCTTATTCTGCTGGATGTCGTCATGCCTGGCATGGATGGCTATGAAGTGTGTCGCCAAATTAAAGCGAAAAAGAGTGCATGCGACATACCCGTGATTTTTCTCACCTCAAAATCAAAAGCTGAAGACCAAGAGTTTGGCTTTACCGTTGGTGCTGCGGATTACATTAAAAAGCCATTAAGTCCCCCCATCACGATGGCTCGCATCAAGATCCACTTGGAAAACAAAGCATCGCAAGATTTCCTACACGATCAAAACGAATACCTTGAAGCCGAAGTTCAACGTCGGGTGAAAGAGCTCAGTGTCATTCAAGATGTCACCATCAATGCGTTGGCAAGTCTTGCTGAAACCCGTGATCAGGAAACAGGCAATCACATTGTACGTACACAATATTACGTGAAGATTTTGGCCGACCAGCTCTACCTGCGAGGTAAATATCCAGAACTTGTGACTGCAGAGTACATCACCATGGTCTTTAAAACCGCGCCGCTGCATGACATTGGCAAGGTAGGGATCCCTGATGCGATCTTGCTCAAGCCAGGCAAACTCACAGCAGAGGAATTCGAGATAATGAAAACCCATGCCAAGCTGGGTTATGACGCCATCGTAAAAGCCGAAAAAGAAGTGGACGCGCATTATCCCTTCTTGAGCGCGGCAAAAGAGATTTCTTATGGGCACCACGAGAAATGGGATGGTTCGGGCTATCCGCAAGGTCTGATCGGAGAAGACATTCCGCTCAGTGCGCGACTCATGGCTGTTGCCGATGTATTTGATGCGTTGGTGAGTAAACGCGTTTACAAATCAGCCATGTCGCACGATGAAGCGTTTGAGATCATTCGTGAAGGCAAAGGGACCCATTTTGATCCCATGCTGGTCGATTTGATGTTTGATATGAAAAACGATTTTATTAAAATTGCAGACACCTACAAAGACTAACCAACCGCCAACCAAACACCGACAGCCATCATTAATGTACCTGCAATACGGTTCATCATCCGCACATTTCCACTTTTTTGTAGGAAATGGCGTAACGTGCGCCCACCACTCGCATACAGCATCAAACAGCTAAACTCTGTCATCAAGATTATGCCGATCAGTACCGCTAGCTGAGGAGGAAGTGCAGCTTGAGGGTTAATAAATGGTGGTAGCAAGGACACCATAAATGCCCAGCCTTTAGGGTTGGCAATAGCAGTAACAAACCCTTGCGTTGCCAACGATAGTGGAGAGGTATTTCCATTCACTGATAAGTCATCTGGAATGGCCATTTTTCCGCGAGATAGCCACATCTGAATGCCCAGATAAAACAAGTAGGCACCACCAACGTACTTGAGCACCATGAACAAGCTCGGATAATTGAGCATGATCGCAGCGACACCGACCACTGACGCCAACGAGACCAGCCCAACGCCAATCAGCTCACCCCACATCATATGCAGACTTTTTCTTACGCCAATACTCATGCCGAGCGTCATGGCAAAAGTCATACACATTCCAGGGGTCACTGAAACAAAGAAAAATGTGGGAATAAACACCGCTAACATGGCGATATCAACAGCAGATGTCACGTTATCTCCAGACAAAAGCAAACAAAAAGTCGCTTAGTAGAAACTGAGCAGGGTCATTTCGTCAAGTGTAATTAATGAGAAAAAAAAGCCTCCAAAAGAGGCTTTAAACTCATCAAAATTTATCCGTATACCAATTCAGGCAGCCATGTCGCGAGTGTTGGCCAATAGGCAAGCAAGCCCAGCATTAGAAGCTGAATGAAAATGAATGGTACAACGCCACGATAAATATCAGACGTTGATATGGAATCAGGCGCAACACCTCTCAGGTAGAACAACGAGAAACCAAACGGCGGGGTTAGAAATGATGTCTGCAGATTCAACGCAATCATGATACCCAGCCACACAGGGTCAACACCCATGGTCAGCAGAATCGGCGCTACAATCGGAACAACCACAAAAGTGATCTCGATAAAATCGAGGAAGAAGCCCAATAAGAACAACACCAACATCACCAGTGCCATCGCACCAAATACGCCACCAGGCAGGCTTGTCAGAAAGTCTCTAACAATGTCATCGCCACCAAAACCACGAAATACCAAAGCAAAGAGTGACGCACCAATGAGGATCAAGAACACCATCGCCGTCACTTCAGTGGTGCTACGCAGCACATGACGAAGTATTGACAGGTTAAACATGCCCTTGCTCATTGCCAAAATGATTGCACCCACAGAGCCGACAGACGCGGCTTCTGTCGGTGTTGCTACGCCGCCTAAGATTGAACCCAACACCAGAACAATCAACATCACAGGTGGGAACAATACGGTCAACACCTGCATCCAAAGCTCTTTGCTCACTTTGCGCTCTTCCACTGGGATCGGCGGCACACGCTCAGGTTGCGTAATGGCAACAAAAATAAGGTAAAGAATGTACATACCCACCAGCATGAAGCCTGGGATCAGCGCGCCCAAGAACAAATCACCAACAGTGACGCTGTCTGGCGAAAAAATCCCTTGGTCTAGTTGCGCTTGTTGATACGCAGAGGAAATGACATCCCCCAGCAATACCAAAACAATTGAGGGTGGAATGATTTGTCCCAGCGTTCCCGAGGCGCAAATAATGCCCGTTGACAGCTTGGGGCAATAACCGCGTTTCATCATCGATGGCAACGAGAGCAGACCCATGGTGACCACGGTTGCGCCCACAATACCGGTACTGGCGGCAAGCAGCATCCCAACGATAGTCACGGAAATACCTAAACCACCCGCCAAGCCCCCAAACACTTGTCCCATGGTGTCCAGCAAGTCTTCCGCAATGCGAGATTTCTCTAGCATGACCCCCATAAAAACGAACAACGGAATCGCAACAAGCAACTCATTGGCCAAGGTGCCTTGAATACGGTTGGGTATCGCTTCGAGAAAAGCTGGGTCAAACGTTCCCGTGACTGTCCCAATAAACGCGAACAAGAGCGCAGAACCGCCAAGCGTAAACGCGACGGGATAACCCACAAGGAGGACGCCAAAGGTAAACAGAAAAAGAAATAAAGCGAGGAACTCACTCATAACGCGTGCTCCTCGTCGTGGTCTTCGAGTTGTTTAGCAATGTCTTGATGTCCTGTAATCGTGAGCACTGATTTAAGGGCTTCAGCAATACCTTGTAAAATCATCAAAGCAGGCATCAATAAAATACTGGTTTTAAAAAGGTATTTGGCATCGACGCCACCCGCTTCTTGCGAGCCTTCCATGATTTGCCATGAGACTGCGACGTAATCCCATGCGATATAGAAAATGAACGCGCATGTCGGAAGTAATAAGAACAAAAAGCCAAGCAGGTCGACCCAGGCTTTTTTCTTTTCAGACGCGGGGCGATAAAAAATATCAACGCGAACATGGGCGCCTTTTAACAGCGCGTAAGCAGCGCCAAGCATGATGACGTAGTTGTGAAAATAAAGGACGGATTCTTGCAGAAAAACAGATCCCGAGTTAAACAAATAGCGCATAACGACGACCAAAAAGGTAATCAGCACAATGGCTAACACGAACCAAGAAACAAAACGTCCTGTCCAGTCACTAAAACGATTAATGCCCTTAATGAGGGCAATAAGACGAGGAGAGGCGGTATCCATACTACTACTCTAACTTCAGCCTGTTGGCTCAATGGAAAAGAAAAAGAGGCTGCCATAGACAGCCTCTTAAAGGTTATTGCGGATTACGGGCATTCAACATAGCTTGCTCAGAAATAGCATGCCAATCAATCGCTTGGTCACGGAATGATTTGTAAGAGTTGTACACTTTCTTACTCACTTCATCCACTTCAGCTTGCTCGGCAACCACTTGATCCGCCAAAACTTGCAGTTCACTCAGCACTTCTGCTGGGTAAGGACGAAGTTCGACTTTGTGCTCACCAATCAGGCTTTCCAATGCTGCGTTGTTACGGGCAGTGAACTCAGCCAACATGTCAGCATTCGCTACGCGCGTCGCCGCAAGAACGATAGATTGAAGATCTTTAGGTAGCTTATTAAACGCTTCTTTGTTGATCAGCGCTTCTAGCGTTGTACCTGGCTCATGCCAACCTGGGTAGTAGTAGTATTTTGCGGCTTTGTGCAGACCAAAGGCCAGATCATTGTATGGGCCAACCCACTCAGTCGCATCAATCGCGCCAGATTGCAGTGACGGGAATATCTCACCACCGGGCAGCAATACTGGTGTACCACCCGCACGTTTCAACACTTCACCGCCAAGGCCTGGAATACGCATTTTTAGACCTTCTAGATCGCCAATGGTATTAATTTCCTTGTTAAACCAACCACCCATTTGCACACCGGTGTTACCCGCAGGCATAGGGATGATACCGAAAGGTTCATAGGCTTCAGCCCAAAGCTCAAGACCACCACCGTTGTAGATCCAACCGTTCATTTCTTGTGCTGTCAGGCCAAAAGGAACCGCTGCAAAGAACTGACCTGCAGGCGCTTTGCCTTTCCAGTAGTAACCTGCACCGTGACCCAGTTCCGCGGTTCCGCGCGAAACTGCATCAAACACGTCGAGTGCACCAACAAGTTCCCCTGCGCCGTATACTTTCACGTCCAAACGCCCATCACTCATCTCGGTGATTAGCTCAGCAAGGTTATTTGCACCTGTACCTAGCCCTGGGAAGTTTTTCGGCCAAGTCGTTACCATTTTCCAACTGATTTTTTCCTGTGCTGCTGGCTGAGCCTGCGCACTTGCTTCCTGCTTTTCTTCACCACAACCAGATAGCAGCACACTCAGTGCGACTGCTGTTGCGGCAAGAAACGAACGACGTTTGTACATGAGAGTTATCTCCTTGCTTGGGAAAGGCGAAAGGTTTAGCAGTACTGAAGGTTTACATCAAAAAGTAGGTACTGCCTTACTAACACGACACTCATCAATCACACCGATGAGTTAATGGTTTGTTACGATAACTTTACCTATTATCGCGACCAGCAAGTAGTAAAAGGGCAAGGTTGTTTGAAGTTGGTCAAACAATGATCACTAGAAATATAAACATATGATAGATAACACGCTCTGTGAGCGACCAATTACGTGCTACGCCGCGTCAACCTTATCCCTGCGCGTTGTGTTTACATTTTTTGGTAGAGACGAAAATGCCTTCCCACAGGAAGGCATGTCGTCGTGTTTTTTGGCGAAAAAAAAACGTTTTCGCGTTAACTTAACGCATCTTTAAATGTCACCATATATCGGCAAATCAACGCATCAATGACCCTCAAAGTCACCTTGACGACCCAAGCCATTGGAAACGCAATATCCTGAAAACGATGCTGCAAACAATGACGTTCCACAACCCGATTTTTCCGATGGCGATAATGCCCTCAACGCAAGGCGAGCGAGAAAATATCAACGGTTTTGAAGCATGTTGCGTGCGGAAGAGTCGAGTAGGTCCATATTCATTAAGCGAATAGAATTGACGAAAGACCTTAGTGTAAATCGACATTAGAAACGTGCTTCAGTGCAAAAACTAAGCAGTTGGTTCACGAACAACAGAAATTTAATTACAAACCGTTCAGGTTTGGGTATTTCTATAGAGCACTTCCCCGTAAGCATCCTGCCTTACTGGACTTTTCTTAAAATACAGTCTTTGTACTTCCCTCAAAACACGTCAAAAAAACCTCAAATAAACGTATAGACGTCTAGCCGTAAAAATATCTATTGACTTGTCGTTCGACTATAAATAGCATCAAATTCCAGAGTGAAGAACAAAAGCAACGATTATCACTACATTTTAACGATTATTTAACACAATTTTGTCCAGGATGGATTATGATCGAAATTAGTCAGGTTAATAAAGAATTCAAGCAGGGCGTGAAAACAATTCATGCTTTGCGTGATATTGACCTTCACATTCCACAGGGCAGAATTTTTGGGGTTATCGGCGCATCTGGCGCAGGTAAAAGCACCTTGATTCGTATTGTTAACTTGTTGGAACGCCCAACAAGCGGAAGTGTGAGCGTCGATGGTGTTGAACTCACCCGCCTTTCAGCGTCAGAGCTGACGCGAGAACGCCAAAAGATCGGCATGATCTTCCAGCACTTTAATTTGCTCTCTTCCCGCACTGTATTTGATAACGTGGCGTTGCCACTCGAACTAGCAGGCAAAGAACAGGCAAATATCCAAAAGAAAGTGACCGAGCTACTCGAACTGGTCGGCCTTGAAGACAAGCACGATACTTATCCGGCGAATCTGAGCGGCGGTCAAAAGCAACGCGTGGCGATTGCGCGCGCACTCGCCAGTGACCCAAAAGTCCTGCTATGCGACGAGGCCACCAGCGCCTTGGACCCTGCCACCACCCATTCAATTTTGAATCTGCTGCAAACGATTAATCAAAAGTTAGGTTTAACTATCTTGCTGATCACCCATGAAATGGATGTGGTAAAGCGCATCTGTCATGAAGTGGCAATTATCGGTGACGGAAAATTGGTAGAAAAAGGCACGGTCGGCGATATTTTCGCCCATCCAAAAACCGAGCTTGCCCGCGACTTTATTCGTGCCACCCTAAATCTGTCGATTCCTCAAGATTACGCAGCGCGTCTGCAAGTTGAAAATACCGGCTCACTGCCGCCCTTGGTGCGTCTTGAATTTACTGGCACCAGCGTGGATGCCCCATTGGTGAGCCAAGTTTCGCGCAAATTCAATATCGATGTGAGCATCCTAAGTGCAGACATGGATTACGCCGGCGGCGTGAAATTCGGCCTAATGCTGGCAGAGTTTTTCGGTGATGCACCAGATGTCACACGCGCATTGGAATACTTAAAAGAACACAACGTCAACATCGAGGTGCTTGGTTATGTCGCTTAATATTGCTGCCATTTCTGGCTGGTTCGCTGAAAACGAACGACTTGTAGGCTTATTGATTGATGCACTCGGCCAAACCCTCACCATGGTGTTTGTTTCAGGTTTCATCGGCTTTGTGTTTGGTATTCCTTTAGGTGTCTTGCTTCATCTGTCCAAACCACGTGGTTTGCTGGAAAACAAGCTACTTAATCGCAGCTTAGGGGCCATAGTGAACATTGGTCGCTCTATCCCCTTCATCATTTTGCTGGTTGCCATCATTCCGTTTACTCGCCTTGTGGTGGGTAGCTCGATCGGCACAGCCGCAGCCATCGTGCCTTTGATTGTTGGCGCTATTCCTTTCATTGCTCGCCTTGTTGAAGGGGCGCTCATCGAAGTGCCTTCAGGTCTTGTTGAAGCGGCGCAAGCAATGGGTGCCACACCGCTGCAAATCATCCGTAAGGTTTTGTTACCAGAAGCCCTGCCTGGCATCGTGAACAGCGTAACGATCACCTTGGTCACGCTGGTGAGCTATTCCGCGATGGCGGGAGCTGTTGGCGGCGGTGGCTTGGGCGATGTCGGCATTCGCTACGGATACCAACGCTTTGATGGCACCGTCATGATGATCACCATTGTCATGCTCGTCATACTGGTGCAAATGATTCAATCGGCCGGTGATTACTTCGTAAAACGGGTCGACCACAGATAAATATAGAAAATCAAAAATAATGGAAATTTAAGCTCATAGGAGATGCGCAAATGACTTTCAATCTTAAAAAAATCGCCACCGCTCTAGGTTTAGCGTCAGCACTAGTACTTACCGGCTGCGGTGAAGAAAAAGCGGTCGATCTGACCAAAGTGAAAATCGGTGTGATGGCGGGTGCAGAAGAGCAAGTTGCCGAAATCGCAGCAAAAGTGGCAAAAGAAAAATATGACTTAGACGTGGAACTGGTGACGTTTACGGATTACGTTTCGCCGAATGCAGCACTGGAAGAAGGCGCCATTGATGCCAATGCTTTCCAGCACAAGCCATACTTGGACCAGCAGATCAGCGACCGTGGTTACAAATTCACTATTGCAGGTAACACCTTGGTTTACCCAATTGCGGGTTACTCAAACACAGTGACGTCTGTTGAGCAAATCCAAGACGGCGCTCAAATCGCGGTACCTAATGACCCAACAAACCTAGGCCGTTCTTTGATTCTTCTTGAAGAGCAAGGCTTGCTGACGTTGAAAGAGGGCGTAGGCCTTCAAGCAACGGTACTGGATATCGTAGGCAACCCAAAGAACTTGGATATTGTTGAGCTAGAAGCGGCGCAACTTCCACGCTCACTGGACGATGTGACCCTCGCAATCATCAACAGCACGTATGCAGCGACTATTGGTCTTTCACAAGAAAAAGACGGTGTCTTTGTTGAAGATAAAGAGTCTCCGTACGTGAACCTGATTGTTGCTCGTACTGACAATGTTCAAGCGCAGAACGTTCAGCAATTCGTTCAGGCTTACCAATCTGATGCGGTATTCAGTGCTGCAATGGACATCTTTGACGGTGGCGCAGTGAAAGGCTGGTAATCACTTACCTTTCATTTCGAACTAAAGCCTGTGCTCGTCACAGGCTTTTTCTTTTCTGTGTTACTGGTAACCATTCTCTCGCCGTGGTATCAACACTCAATCGCAGCATAACGACTGCCAACCAATCTCTTGTTAACTGAGCGAATATGGATATTCTCGCAACCTTTGGCCTATTTGTCGGCTCACTGATCTCAAATACCCTCGCCTCTCTCGCTGGCGGCGGCGCTGGCTTACTTCAACTTCCCCTGTTGTTATTCCTTGGTCTGACATTTTCTATCGCGCTTGCGACCCACAAAGTGGCGTCTGTTGCCCTTGGTTTGGGTGCAGCACTGAAACACTGGAGAAGCGGTAACCTCGACCCCACACTCACGCTTTATGTGGTTTTAGCTGGTGCTGCGGGCGTGATAACAGGTGCGAATCTTATCTTGTTTGTACCCGGTCCTTTGGCAGAAGCACTGCTGGGAGCGCTGATCATTGCGCTCGGTCTCTATTCCCGAATGCGAAAAAGCTTGGGACAAGATGCAGAGCCGAAACATCGTGACACCTTGGGCTTGGTAATAGGCTGCATCGGGTTAAGTGTGATTGGCATACTCAATGGCTCTTTAACCGCGGGGACAGGGCTTTTCGTGACGCTGTTTTTGGTACGATGGTTCGGTTTAGATTACAAACAGGCCGTTGCGCTTACATTGGTCAGCGTCGGTATCTTTTGGAATGGATTAGGGGCGATAACACTTGCTGTCGCCGGCGCCGATATCTACTGGCCTTGGATACCCGCACTACTGGTTGGGTCGTTACTCGGCGGTTACTTGGGCGCTTACATGGCTGACAAGTACAGCAATCAGCTGATAAAAGTCGCCTTTGAGTGGCTCACGTTCGCTATCGGACTAAAACTGCTTTGGAGCGCATGGTAAGGAACATCATGGACAAAATGAATATCGATATTTACTACTGCCGTCAATGCAACTGGATGTTACGATCGTCGTGGATGGCGCAAGAACTGCTTTCTACCTTCAGTGAGGAAATTGGCGGCCTTACACTTCACCCTGATACCGGCGGACGTTTTGAAGTCCACTGCAATGGGGTGATCATTTGGGAGCGCAAACGCGATGGCGGCTTTCCCGAAGCCAAGGTGCTGAAACAACGCGTCCGCGATGTGTTCGATCCTGATCGTGATTTGGGACATAACGACCGCTAAGGCTTTTCCAACCCAACGCGCAGTGATCTCAACACATAGCCTAGTCCGACAACATCCCATACATGACGATACTGTTGTAACTCACGACACCCAAGACTTCGCCATTATCGATCACTGGCGCTCGGCTAATACCAAAACGCTCAAACAGTCGAGCGCAATACTTTACGTTCATGTTTGCCGACACACCCAATGCGGGCTTGGTCATGATCTCATAAATATTAACGCGTTCAGGCGAGCGATTTTGTGACAGTACCTTTTTGGCGATGTCATTCATCAGCACCAAACCGTATTCGTCATTTTCATCACGCTTATCTACCACAAGTGCTTTGATATGCTTATCTCGTGCAATGCGAATTGCCTCAGCAACGGTAATTAATCCGTCTACTACGGCAAAATCATCTTTCATGACGTCACCAACGCGTTTCGTTACTTTCATAATTCATCCCCAATCACGCTACTCAATTCTTGCACTTGATGCGCCACACCGACCGCATCTTCGATATCTAACTGTACGGCAATCCCTTTTCCAGACGTCGCATCAAACTCGCCAACTTGATTAATGGTCTCCAAAATACTGCGAGCGAGGTGCTCTTCCACCACAAAAAGCAGTACGTCACGCTGCACATCAAGGGTCAAACCAAAAAAGGTTTTCTGCTTGGTGAGCCCTTCACCTCGCGCATTGTTAATGACGGTCGCACCCGTCGCTCCTGCCTTCCTTGCGGCATCAAGCACCGCATCGGTTTTTGAATCTTCAATGAAAGCGACAATCAGTTTGAATCGCATTATGGTTCCCTCGTTTCTTTTTGAGCCGATCCGCGTTTTGCTGACCACTCGGTTAACTGTGCATATCCCATGACGGTGATCATTGGGAATAAGCTGGCAAAGGCAATCAAACCAAAACCATCAATTAATGGGCTTCTCCCTGGAACCGTGGAGGCAAGGCCAAGGCCTAGTGCAGTCACTAACGGCACCGTTACCGTAGATGTTGTTACCCCGCCTGAGTCATATGCTAGCGGGACAATAAATTTGGGCGCATAAAAGGTTTGAATAACCACCAATACGTAGCCAGCAATAATGTAGTAATGGATAGGATCGCCGGCGACAATACGATAACAGCCCAACGAGATACCGAACGATACCCCGAGCGCCACTGAAAATCGCAACCCGTTTACACTGATCGCGCCCCCCGACACCTGCGCCGCCTTTATTGCCACAGCGATCAAGGAAGGTTCTGCCACTGTGGTGCTAAAGCCTATGGCCGCAGCAAAAATGTACACCCAATAGTAATGCTGCCAATCCACCACAGCGGGCATGACCGCGCCTTCACCGTATAGAAATTCCGGTGCAGTTAGCTGAATTGCCATCGACTCGCCAAGTGGGAACAAGGCCATTTCGAGCCCCATCAAAAACAAAGACAGCCCTAAAATAACGTAGGCGAAACCGAAAATGATTTTCTTTAGGTTCACCACAGGTTTGCGTAAAACCGCAAACTGAAAGCCAAAAATGATACAGACGATAGGAAATACGTCTCTGACCGTCGAAAGTAAGGTGTCGAAAAAGGTTGGGATAAGGGAAAGGAATAGGGTCATACCGCCACCATCCCGTAAACCATGACGAATATCATCGGGGACAGGGAGGCAAAGGCAATCAAACCAAAGCCATCAATCATCGGGTTGCGCCCTTTAATCACAGTGGCTAAACCAACGCCTAATGCGGTCACAAGCGGCACGGTAATGGTGGATGTAGTCACACCGCCTGAATCGTAGGCGATGCCAATAATATAGCGCGGCGCAACCATGGTCATCGCCACCACCAGCATGTAGCCACCAATGATAATACGGTGGATAGGCCAGCCTTTGAGTATGCGCAACACACCCAACATAATGGCAAAGCCAACCGAAAAGGCGACCGTGAGCCTAAGGCCATTAGCATAGGAAGACTGCGCTTCTTCGGTGAGAGGGATCATCCCCCCTTCAGCAGCCACTTCTGCGGCCTCTGCTGCGACAGCAGTGAGTGCAGGTTCGGCAATCGTGGTACCAAAACCCAGCAGAAACGCGAACACCATTAGCCAAAATACACTGCCTTTTTTCGCCAGCGCGTGAGCCATGGATTCACCGATGGGGAACAAGCCCATCTCCAAACCAAAAACAAAGAACGTTAGCCCCATCACGACGAGAACTAGGCCGATGACAATTGAAATCCAGTCTGGCAACGGCTGCTGCAAGACGACGACCTGAAAAAAACCAATGACCAAGATGATAGGCAACAAATCTTTAAAGCTTCCTAACATCGCGGTGAGCAATGCAGTAAATCCCTTCACACTCATTCCATTTGAATATACTCAAGTCACTAGCGCTTCCCGAGTACGAACGGCAAACCAATAATAAAGACGATATACTCAAACAACCTCAAGATGCTTGAGTATATGCTGTCTTTATAACCCTGAGCCACTGTACAGGTATTTGCCATCCCACAATGTCTATAGGGTGATAAAGGTAACAAGGTTTTCTTTAAAATCGCTATCGTGGTCATTTCTGTATTTGGCGAGATAGTGATCATTTAACCGATTGAATGCATACTAATCTTATCGTTCATCGAAAGGATTATTCCCATGCACATTCTTGTCACTGGGGGAACGGGCTTAATTGGTCGTGCGCTCATCGCTCAACTGGAACATCATCAGGTCACTGTTCTTACCCGCTCACCAGAGATGACCAAGAAAAAGTTACCCAGCAGAGTTCACCTGATTAAAGAGCTGGATGCGCTATCAGACTTCAATGGCATTGACGCGGTCATTAATCTGGCAGGCGAACCTATTGTTGACAAACGATGGACGGAACAACAAAAAGGCATTATTTGCACCAGTCGTTGGGGGATCACTGAAAAACTGGTGAATCATATCCTTGCGGCTGAAACGCCTCCTCATACCTTTATCAGTGGCTCTGCCGTTGGCTATTATGGCGATCAAGGCGATAAAATCGTCGATGAATCACTGAAGGTTGATGCGACTGATTTTGCTCACTCAGTTTGTGCAAACTGGGAAAAAATCGCGATGAAAGCCGATTCAGACCATACCCGCGTTTGCCTGCTGCGCACGGGGATTGTGCTGAGCAAAGAAGGCGGCGCTCTCAAGAAAATGTTATTGCCCTATCAATTCGGACTGGGCGGCTCCATTGGTGATGGCAGCCAGTATTTTCCGTGGATCCACATTAATGACATGGTATCGGGCATTATCTTTCTGCTTGAGCATGCAGAAGCACGCGGGCCCTTTAACCTCACAGCCCCGCATCCCGTCACCAATAAAGCCTTCAGCAAAACACTGGCTGCAACCCTGAAACGTCCTCACCTGCTTTTCACGCCAAAAGTGGCGATATCCTTGATGTTAGGCGAAGCGGGTCAACTGCTGTTAGAAGGGCAACGCGCGATGCCTCGAGCACTAGAAAATCTCGGGTTTGGTTTCGAGTATCCTGACTTGCCGCCGGCATTGGACGATCTGTTGAGTTAGCAACCTGCTACGTGAGCCACCAATCAGCCTAATCATAAATACAGCAAGACCGCGAATTTTCAAAAGAAACAAAAGAGAGAAAAAGAAAGGCACGTTTTCACGTGCCTTTTTGGTTTTCGTATTTTCAACACATTATTGTCTAAGCGGCTGTAGCAACCCTCTTATCATCCATGCGACGGTTAAGAAAACCAATCCAACCGCGAGCGTGGGCAAGCTAAGCCAAACTTCTGGGTGTAAGCGAACAGGCAATTCGACGCCCCACTTCAACAGCGCTGCCATCGCCAATTCTGCCCCCCCCACCGCCATGCAACCCGAAACAAAGGCCATGATGCCGTATTCCGCCCACAAGGTAGTATTGATACGCTTCTTACTCGCGCCCAAGGTACGATACAGCATGATTTCACGTTGTCGTTCTGACAAGGTAATGCGCAGCAAGGTCAGCAACAGCAATAAACCACTCACCACCGCCAAGCCAGCCAGTACCGACAACGACAAACTGATTTGCTTCAAAATCACTTGGATTCTGCCACTCATGGTGCGCAAATCGAGCAAGGTTATGGTGGGGTAATCACGGCCTAACTGATTGAGAACATCGCTTTGCTCTTGCTCCAAACGAAAACTTATCAGCCAGTTCGCTGGCAGTGTCTCCACGAGCGCAGGGTCAAATATGAAGTAGAAATTTGGCTTCATGTTTCGCCATTCCACATCGCGAATTGAGTTCACGGTGGCAGTAAACTCCTGACTACTGACGCTAAAAGTTAGCTCGTCGCCCAAACGTAAACCAAGACGTTCAGCAATGCCGCTTTCGACAGATACACCGCCTTCACTTGGCCAAGTACCTTGCAATACCTCATTGTGGCTCGGCAATGTGTCTCGCCATGTGAAGTTCAGCTCGCGACGTAACGCTTCATCACGCTCCTCACGATTAGGCTCAAGATCCGCATAGTTGTCGCCGTTTTTACCTATCAATCTGCCGCGAATAATCGGGTACGCTTCCGATCGTTCAATGTTGTTTTCATCAACACGAGACAGGTAATCATCCAACTCTTGTTTAGCGATGTTCAGGGCAAACACATTGGGTGCATCAACCGGCAAGGTCTGTTGCCAATCTTCTAACAGGTCCGTTCTTAGCAGCCAGATAATCGACAGCAGCATGAAGGAGGTTGCCAATGCACCCAGTTGTGCACCGCTCGAAGCAGGATTACGGGTAATCCGGCTCAAGGCCAGTTTGAATGCAGGTCGTTTTACGCGTTTTTGTGCAAAGCGAAGCACCATAACGCCAAGCCCTGCCAGCAGGCTAAGCATAAGCACCAGTGCCGCCAACACCAGCCACAGCAAGCGATTGTCGTAGGACCAAGCAATCAGCGCTAAGATTGGCACAGAGGCAAGCGCCCAGCTCCAGGGATTCTTTCTTGCTCGCACTTTGCTTTGTTCTTGCAGCACACTCATTGCTGGGGCTTCAATTAAACGGATCAGCGGAATACCCAGCGCAGGTAATGCCACCAGCAAAGCCACTAATGGGCCTAAGATCCACGGCAACATGCCATAACTTGGCAGTGGCGAGGGCAACACATCAGCCAAAGGCAGGCGCAGTAAGTATTCCAGCGCTGCGCCAATGCCCAAGCCCAGCACGGTCGCCATGACCATCAACATCAGCAACTGCCTTGCTAGCCAGCGACGAACCCAACTTCGTTGTGCCCCAAGGCTTTTGACCATGGCTAATGTTTGGGTGCGACTGTCCGCGTAATGTTGGCAAGTCAGCAACAAGGTCGCCGCTGCCATGATGATGACCAACACGACGGTTAACGACAAATACCCGCGACTGCGCTCAAGCATGTCACCGGTGCGATCCCCGTCGTTTTCGTCAATCCAACGCTGACCGTCAGTGAGGGTGTATACAGATTTTACAGCGGCTAATTCATTGTCGCTGCCACGAAAGAAATAACGGTAGCTGACTCGACTGCCAGGGCGCACAACACCGGCGGCTTCAACATCGCTTTGGTGCATCAATGCCGCTGGCATTTGGCTAAACGGATTGAAAGATAACTCAGGCTCTGAAACGATCATCCCGGACACCGTGAGGGTTAAATCTCCCACATCAACCTGATCCCCGCGTTTCACGTCCAGCAGTGAGAAAAGGCGCTCTTCCAGCCACAACTCGCCCGGCTGAACCTTGTCATGCATCTCGGCGTCACTTTGTAGCTCCAACGCCCCACGTAGCGGATAGTTGCTCTCTACCGCCTTCACGGTGATGAGTTGCATGTTGTTGTCACTGAATGCCATGGTGCCAAAGCGCGTTTGATCGGAGCCTTCCGCGCCGGAAGCGTCAAGTGCAGTCAGTACCTCTGGTGCCAAAGGCTGGTTACTGCGAAGCACCAAGTCCGCCGCCAGCATCGAGCGGCCTTGCTGGGTTAAAACAGACTCAATACGCCCCGCCAATGCCGACAGCGCAAAGACACAAGCAATAATAAGTGCAAGCGCCGCAACAACAGGCCAAAGCTGACCATGAAACAATTCACGCCACGCCCAGCGCCAAACCAAATTCTTCCTCATGCCGCCCCCACCATTTCACCCGCATTAAGATGCAAGGTTCGGTGGCAACGATCAGCCAAAGCAGGATCGTGAGTCACCAAGATCAGTGTTGTTCCGTGGTCGCGGTTGAGAGAGAAAAGCAGGTCAATCACGGTTGCTGCGGTGTGCTGGTCAAGGTTGCCTGTCGGTTCGTCCGCAAACAGCACACGAGGCTTGGTCATAAACGCTCGTGCAATGGCTACGCGCTGTTGCTCACCGCCAGAAAGCTGCGAAGGCAAATGGGTTTCACGGCCATTGAGCCCAACTGAGGCAAGCAATTCCATGGCGCGTTCTTCGTCTTCATCCTCACCGCGAATCGTGCAAGGAAGCAGTACGTTTTCCAGGGCAGTCAAAGAAGGCACAAGCAGGAAGCTTTGGAAAACAAACCCGATAGATTCAGCCCGCAGTGCAGCACGCTGATCGTCATCAAGCTGGCTAAGAGGCTTGCCCAATAATTCGATTTCTCCGGTACTTGGTGTATCCAATCCGGCAAGCAGTGTCATTAGTGTTGACTTGCCTGCACCAGAAACGCCCACCAAAGCAATACTTTCCCCTTGCTCGACCTGAAGCGAAACATCCTGCAATATGGTCAGAGACTGCGTATTCGTTGTTACTTTTTTTGAAACATTTTTCGCCCTGATCACTGGAGTTGTCATGATTCGCATCCTTTCTTTTTGTCTTTTAATTCTGAGTCAAAGCGCTGCGGCGCAGACGCTGCTTGTATTGGGTGACAGCCTAAGTGCTGGATACCAGATGCCCATTGAAAAAAGTTGGCCAAGCCTCTTAGAGCCTAACGTTGTTTCCGCTAGCCCTATCGAACGCGTCATTAATGCCAGTATTTCGGGAGACACCAGTGGCAATGGCCTCCACCGTTTACCCGCCTTACTTGAACAGCATTCTCCCGATTGGGTATTCATAGAGTTAGGCGCAAATGACGGGCTGCGAGGCTTTCCACCCAAGCAAGTACGCAACAACCTCGCCAAATTGATCACCCTCAGTCAGGAAAGTGGCGCAAATGTCGCTATCATGCAGATCCAGATCCCACCAAACTATGGTCAACGATACAGCAAGGCCTTTGCTGATATCTATCTGACATTGAGTAAAGAAATGCAAATCCCACTTATTCCGTTTTTTATGGAGAAGGTGGTATTGACCGAAGGATGGATGATGTCTGACGGCCTCCACCCAAACGAAATTGCTCAACCTTGGATTGCCGAATTTATGACCGAACAACTTCTCCCTCATCTGAACAAACAAGGATAGTAAAAACAATGACAAATACCGTTTTGATAACTGGATGTTCAACGGGAATTGGTTACGCTTGCGCCCACGCATTGGCAAAGAAGGGCTTTGATGTCATTGCGTCATGTCGAAAAAAAGAAGATGTGGCAAGACTAAATGCCGAAGGACTGAATTGCATTCAGCTCGATTTAGCGGACACAGACAGCATTCTTGCTGCGGTTGAAGAAGTCAGAACACACACTGGCGGAAAGCTATATGGTTTATTTAACAATGGCGCTTACGGCCAACCCGGTGCATTAGAAGACCTCCCCACCGATGCACTTCGGAAACAATTTGAAACCAATTTCTTTGGGTGGCACACGCTTACTCAAGCCGTTATCCCGATGATGATGGCAAATGGCAAAGGCCGTATCGTGCAAAACAGCTCTGTGCTGGGTTTTATTGCGCTGAAGTTTCGCGGCGCATACAACGCCAGCAAATTTGCGGTGGAAGGCTGGACTGACACACTCAGACTGGAACTAAAAGGCACCCCCATTCAAATCAGTTTGATTGAACCGGGTCCGATCGACAGTCGCTTTCGCGCCAACGCGCTTGATGCGTTTCTTCGGGCTATCAATCTCAATACCAGCCGCTTTAAAAAAGATTATCTCGCCCAACAATCACGCCTCGAAAGCGAGCATTCCACCAACAAATATACTTTGCCATCAGAAGCGATCATTGCACCTTTGTTACACGCACTAACCGCGCCAAACGCAAAAATCCGTTACCGTGTGACAAAACCGACCCACTATATGGCGATATGTAAAAGACTGCTCCCCGCAAGCATGCTTGACCGTCTGTTGGCGAAAGGAGGCTAAAGGCAGTAACTGTCGATTGGTTCCCAAAAACCGCTGAAAAACAATCTTATCAGGTTCATATTTTTGTCATAAATGATCGGTAGGCTTAACCCTGTACCGTGAAACACCTGCCCCACCCTTCAACTTCAACGTGATGTGAGTCGGATCAGGCCGTAAACGGGGACGAAAACAAAAACAATAATTCCCCTCAAGGAGCCGGACTATGTCCTTAAGCCAATTGAACTGGCTCTGTTTGAGTGTAACGCTGGCTATTTTGCTTGTGTTCTAAGTCAGCGTTTCATATCGACAAACGCCAAGAGGAAGGCCACTGATTATCAGTGGCCTTTTTCATTTCTCGCCAGTGATAGCCATGAAAACTCTCATCTTTGCCATCAAGCACTAATTTCGTGCGCTAATGCCTTGAATTTTCGGTGCTCTCCCCCCACCTTTACAGCATTACTCCTTTAATCAGGCGATAACATGCAACCTAATTACATTGTTGAACTTACCGAGCAAAACTTTCAGCAAGTGCTGGAAAACTCAGTAACAACACCCGTCCTGATCCACTTTTGGGCTCAGATGAGTCCTGAAAGTACGGAAATCATTCCTGCAATCGAAAAACTGGCACATGAATACGCAGGGGCGTTCACACTGGCATTGCTCGATTGTGAGCAGCAACAAATGTTGGCGCAACAGTTTGGCGTGCGCGCTTTACCAACCATTGCCCTGTTCAGCAATGGGCAACCTGTCGATGGTATTGCGGGCCCACAAACCGAAGACACTATTCGTGAAATGCTGACGCGTCATCTGCCTAGCCAAGATGAAATGGCATTCAAGCAAGCACTGGCACAAATTGCTGAAGGTAACCACGCAGAAGCACTGCTGCAATTGAAGGCACTAGAAGCCACGCTGAGTGAGGCGGGAGCCTATAAGTTGGCCTTGGCGGAATGTCATGTCGAAACCCAGCAATATGATGCGGCAGAAGCGATTCTTGCGACCGTGTTAATGCAAGATCAGGATGCGCAATACAAGGCGCTCGTTGCCAAAGTTGAACTGCACAAGCAAGCTGCTGACACACCGGAAATTCGCGAGCTTGAGAAAGCATATGAAGCAGACCCAAGCAATGCTGAAGTCGCCTATGAACTCGCTGTTCAGTACAGCCAAGTTAGCCGACAAGAAGAAGCGTTGGAGATCTTGATTGGTCTATTACGTAAAGATCTTAACTGTGCCAACGGCGACGCGAAAAAGACCATGATGGATCTTCTCGCTGCACTGGGGCAAGGCAATGAGATAGCAAGCCGTTATCGTCGCCAGCTCTACTCACTGCTCTACTAATTGACACACCACTGAAATAAATCATCATTGCCTCATTATTATATAGCCCCTTATCTATAGGGGTTATTCCTCTTTAAAATCATCACTGCCCACAAAAACACACAGCAAAAGTCTCACTTTTGAACCACACTAAACCTTGAACTTGCAGCTAATGAGTATCAATCCTGCTCGACAAAGTACGCCAGTGGAGGAAAAGCCTTGTTAATAAAAAAGTTAACCATCAAATCAAAACTACTCGTCGGTAATTTGATCACAGCTTCGTTACTCGTGGTGCTTTGTAGTATTGCGTGGAGTGGGATCAACACCATGGATAAAACCGCTGACATGGTGAGCCACACTTACAAAGTCATCGATAACTCCAATGGCCTTGTCAACGCGATGGTAGACAAAGAAACGGGTTTAAGAGGATTTGCTATCGGTGGCGGTGATGACTATTTAGAGCCTTATTACGCTGGGATCACCGCGTTTGATGAAAGGCTGAAAACAGTCAAAAAACTTACCAGTGATAATCCCGCTCAGCAAATACGATTCGACGATGTGGCCAAAGATGCCGCTGCATGGGATGCCTATGCAGAGGGTGTTATCACTTTGCGAAAAGATATTCGTGAAGGTGAAAAAGCCAATATCCAACTCAAAGAACTTATTGCTTCCGGTATTGGTAAGGAAAAATTTGATGGCCTTCGCGCAGAAATTGCCACAGGAAATTTTGGTCTCGCTGGCACTCGCCTTCTTGAAGCTATGGTGAACATGGAAACTGGCTTACGTGGCTTTATGCTCAACCGCCAGGAGGAATATTTGGAGCCGTACCTGGGAGGCAAAGAAACGGTAAACAACATTCTAAAAACGCTTCAGGGCACAAAACTCGCGGCAGATGCAAATGGCTGGATTGACGACTATGCCGAAAAAGCCATCGCAACGGTTCGCGAGGCCAATCAATATGCAACAACATCAGACTTGTTCAACAAGCTATCTAAAAAAGAAGGTAAAGCTTTTATGGATGGCCTGAGAGAAAAAGTCTCAGCTATTGTTGCGGTGGAAGAGAGCTTAAAAGATCAACGCTACGTTGCTGCCCACCAAGCATCAACCGTCGCATCAAACGTAATCATTTTCGGTGGGCTGCTTACCATTATCGTGGCGATTTCTTTTGGTATTTTCGTTTCTAACTCCATCACCAAGCCCATCAACAAAGTGGTGATCGCAGCAGGGCAGCTCGCAAAAGGCGACCTGACCTTCAATCTTGATAAAGGTCACAAGAACGAAGTTGGTGAGCTGCAAAATGCGCTGATTGCAACATCAGAAAGCCTCAGTAACATTATCAGTAACATGGCTAAAGCCAGCGACCGATTAACAAACGCGTCAAACGAGCTGGGGGAAACCACCCACGCAACCAGCCAAGGGGCGCAAAACCAGTTAAAAATGACCGACCAAGTTGCTGTTGGTATGCAGGAAATGGCCAGTGTTGTTGGGGAAGTATCTGCTAACGCCGAGTCAGTGGCGCGTCTTGCCGATGAAGCTCACGGTCATGCTCAGTCAGGCATGAAGGTGGTACAAGGTACCATCAGCAGTATCCAGCAGCTTGAAGGGGAAGTGAAAACAACAGCCAATCGCCTTAATGAGCTCGCCCAGGAGACAGACAATATCGGCGGCATTCTAGATGTGATATTAGGTATTGCCGATCAAACCAATCTACTCGCCCTCAATGCGGCCATTGAAGCTGCCCGTGCAGGTGAACAAGGCCGAGGGTTTGCCGTTGTGGCCGATGAAGTAAGAGGATTGGCACAGAGAACGCAAAATTCCACATCAGAGATACAGTCACTGATTGAAAGGCTGCAACAAGGAACACGTGAAGTGGTCACGAGTATGGAAAAGAGCAGCACTATTGTTCAATCTAGTGTGGCTGATGCTAGCAAGTCAGGAGATGCGTTCGATACGATCACTCAAGCCATCAGTGAAATTCAACAGTTCAGCACATTAAATGCCACAGCCTGTGAAGAGCAAAGCGCAGCAACCAATGAAATAAATAATAATGTTCAGGAAGTCAGCATCATCTCGAAGAAAAGTGCGGATGGTGTAGAAACCACGGTTAAGTCCACTGATGAGCTCTCGCAATTAGCAAGCACTCTGAAGGGAATTGTGGATCAATTTAAGCTCCGACAAGCCTGAGTGTAAACTAGCACCGACATGTAAAAAGGCCGCTTTGATAGCGGTCTTTATTCTTTCTGTGAGTCAGTGATTCAACCACCCACCCGTTGCCCCAAATTTGGTTTCAACGCACCTTCCCCAGTTAAGGGCATACATAAGTCTTTGTGTATCAAATCACGACAAGTGTTAAACATCAGTTGAGTAATTGTCGTTCCAACCATACTGATAGCAGATGCACGAGAAAGTGGCTAGCCAGCACACTAATTGGTCGTCAGTCTTCAGTTCTCATCGATGCGTTTTCACTGTTCGAAGACAGAGCTTCGATGATGGGACAGCAAGCACTTTCATCTCCAGGACATGCACTCGCTAAGGATTTCAGCGACGTTTTCATCGCCTGAAGTTCTTTGATTTTGTCGTCAATCTCAGCGATTTTTTCTAACGCTTTTTGTTTTACATCAGCGCTGCGGCGGTTTGGATTACGTGACATATCCAGTAAAATTTGGCATTCATCCAAACTAAACCCGACCAATCTCGAACGCTTGATCATTTGCAATTCATTGATATGACATTCGTTATAGGCGCGATATCCATTCTCACTTCGCTCAGGTTCACTGATGACCCCTTTTTGCTCATAGAAACGAATAGTCTTCGCTGTCAGCCCCGTTAAACGAGAAACCTCATTTATTTTCATCAATGACTCCCGATCTCAAATTCACGCTTGACCTTACAGTTGATGGAAGGTTTATGCTCTGTATTATGAACAATTAGCCTGCCTGACTGCAAGTCATGCAAATGCACAACAAGGTTACCGCTATGGCTGACATTGAAATGACAAACGCAACCACGCCACAAAAGGCACAAGCGCTGATCACTCTGCCCCTATCAGGGCTAAGCTGCATGAACTGCGCCCGAAAAGTCATGGCGGCGGTTGAACCTATTGAAGGTGTTCATTCTGTCACTGCAGATAAAGCCTCCCTGACCATCAATGCCGATGCACCTATTCAAGAGGTTATCAAAGCTGTCGAGTCATTAGGCTATCAAGCAGGTGAAACCCTAACCGTGCCATTGTCAGGGTTGAGCTGTGGACGCTGCATTGCAAAACTCACCAGCGCCTTCGAGCAAAGCGACACCATTTTTGATGCCGTTGTGAGCAAAACAGAGGCGACAGTGACAGGCACGATCGACAGAGCGGGCATTGTTGCTATTGTCGAAAAAACGGGCTATCAGGTGCCAGATCTGCAAGACGAAGTGATCGCAGGCATTAACGCTAACGCTGAGACACAAACTGAATCAGTGGATCAATCAGCATCACTGCCTATCGATGCTGAGTCAGTAAAAGATACCGTGACCACGAACCAAACAACTGACAGCGTGACACAACAATTCATTTTGTCAGGCATGAGCTGCGCAAGCTGTGTCTCTTCGGTTGAGGGCGCACTAAAAGGCGTTGCTGGCGTTGATAGCGTGAACGTCAATTTGGCTGAGCGTACCGCGCTGGTGTCCGGTCACGCCCCTGCCGCAGCACTGATTCACGCGGTTGAAGACGCAGGATATGGCGCAGAACTTAGTGAAGATGAAACAACACGTCGCGAGCGCCAAGCCACCTTGTATGCGCAGCAGTTTACTCAACACAAACGCAATACGTGGTTGGCGTTAGGATTAGGCGCACCGCTAATGGCATGGGGTCTGTTCGGTGGTTCAATGACCGTTGACAGCACCACCAGCCAAATTGCATGGGGCATTGTTGCTGTCATGACGTTCGCCTTGCTGTGCACAGCAGGCAAACATTTCTTTGTCGATGCGTATAAATCAGCGCGTCATCATAGGGCCACCATGGACACCTTGGTGGCGCTAGGCACAGGGTCTGCTTGGCTTTATTCGACTGCTGTTGTTGTCGTACCAACACTGTTCCCTGAGCAAGCTCGGCATGTTTACTTCGAAGCCACAGCCATGATCCTTGGCTTGGTGACTCTTGGTCATGCCATTGAAGCCAAAGCACGTGCTTCAACCTCTAAAGCATTGGATCGACTGCTCGATTTGCAACCGCAAAACGCGTTGGTTGTGGAAAACGGTCAAGAGCGTGAAGTGCCATTGGCTGCCGTCACCGCTGGCATGGTGCTTCGCATCAAGCCGGGTTCAAAAATTCCTGTCGATGGCGTCGTAGAAAGCGGTGAAAGCTTTGTCGATGAATCCATGCTCACAGGCGAGCCATTGGCAGTAAGAAAAACGCTCGGTGATACTTTGCATGCGGGTACCGTCAACCAAAACGGCAGCATGTTGTTTAAAGCCACTGGCATTGGCAGCGACACCATGTTGTCACGCATCATCAATCTTGTTCGTCAGGCGCAAAGTAGTAAGCCCGCTCTAGCAAGAATGGCTGACACGGTATCGTCGATTTTCGTCCCAACCGTGATGATCATTGCGATTCTCACTGCGCTGGGTTGGTACAACTTCGGCCCTGACCCAAAACTCAGCTTCATGCTGGTCACAGCGACCACGGTGCTGATTATCGCCTGCCCTTGCGCACTTGGGTTAGCAACGCCCATGTCCGTCACCACAGGCGTTGGGCGTGCTGCTGAGCTCGGCGTGTTAATCCGTGATGCAGAAGCGCTTCAACATGCGGCAGGCGTCGATACGGTTGTTTTGGATAAAACTGGCACGCTGACAGAGGGTAAACCTCAAGTCACGTCATTGGTAAATTTTGGACTCGACGATAATGTTGTCCTGCAACTCGCCGCAAGCTTAGAGCAAGGCTCAGAGCACCCGCTAGCAAAAGCAGTACTCGATGCGGCCAAGAGCAAATCACTGACATTGTCGAATATCGACCAATTTGAAGGTATTCCTGGCAAAGGGCTTCAAGCTGTCATCGACGGTGACACTTACCTGTTAGGTAATGCGCGTCTGATGGAAGAAAAAAGCGTGGACGTGAGCAGCGCAAGCGACGCTGCAGCGAAACAAGCAAAACGCGGTGAAACGGCGGTTTATCTCGCCCAAGGTACGAGGTTGATCGGTCTAATTGGCATCAGCGATCCACTACGACATGATTCGGTCAGTGCCGTCGCACGCATGAAGAGTTTGGGCTACAAGGTCGTGATGTTAACGGGCGATCACCCTGACACCGCCAACGCCATCGCGGCACTTGCAGGCATTGATGACGTGATTGCAGGGGTGCTGCCTGATGGCAAAGCCGACGCCATTATCACGCTACAAGCTCAAGGCCGTAAAGTCGCCATGATAGGTGATGGGATTAACGACGCGCCTGCGCTTGCGAAAGCCGAAGTAGGCATCGCTATTGGCAGCGGTAGCGATGTTGCGATTGAAAGTGCGCAAATGACCCTGATGCGTCACTCCATTGATGCAGCGACAGACGGGTTAGAATTGTCCAAAGCAACGCTACGCAATATGAAAGAGAACCTGTTTGGCGCATTTATTTACAATTCTTTGGGTATTCCCATTGCAGCGGGTGTGCTATATCCCCTCACCGGTGCATTGCTTAGCCCCGTGGTAGCAGGCGCAGCCATGGCGTTGTCATCCATCACCGTGGTGAGTAACGCAAATCGACTGCGCTGGTTTAAACCTCGCAAAGGAGGCAATCATGTTGGTTAATCTGATAGGTATTGGCCTGATTGCTTTAATCATTTGGTGGTTCTGGCTATCTGGCAAGAAAGATAAACAATAAAATTAAACATTTAGCCAGGCGCCCTTACAGGTGCGCGTGGTGATAAAGATCTTAAAAACACTGAGGAGATAATCATGAAAACTCTACCTAAACTTGCCGCCTTTTCCCTCGCTCTTCTTTCAGCAAGCACTTTTGCGGCAGCAGGCATCACGTATAAATCCCCTTATTGCGGTTGCTGTAAAGAGTGGGTAAAGCACATGGAAGACAATGGCTTTGAGATGACCGCTGAAGACCATGTGAACATGAACCCCATCAAACAAAAGTTTGGCATCAAACCGCAGCTCGCTTCTTGCCATACTGCTGTGATTGATGGCTACGTATTTGAAGGTCATATTCCCGCTAGTGACGTTAAGAACTTCCTTGCTGAAAAACCTAAGCTAGCCGGCCTTGCGGTTCCCGGCATGCCGATGGGCTCACCTGGCATGGAATATGGTGATCAAAAAGATGCCTATAACGTGATTGGCTTTTCAAAAAATGGCATGACGATGGTCTTTAACAGCCACAATTAACAACGCATAGTGACTTATTGGCAATGGGTCTCCATACTTTGATTTCATCAGCATGGAGGCTCAATGTTAAAAGTTATTACAATTCTTATCTCACTGTTTTATTGCACTTATACAGCCGCAGAACCCACTGTTTGGCAGGCAAAAAAAGGGCAACTGACTTTTGTGTTGATGGGGTCTGTCCATATGGGCAAACCTGATTTCTATCCCCTTCCTAGCAGTATTCTCGACCCTTTCCCACACACAACAGGGTTAGTCGTCGAAGCTGATCTAAACAAAGATACCCAGTTTGAGATTCCGCAGGGAGCAACGACAAAATCTCTTTTGAACAAACAAGAACTTCGCCGTCTGACGGAGATAGCCAAAGAGATTGGCGTACCCGAAATCGCCTTATACAACATGCCGCCATGGCAAGCAGCTATGGCCATTCAACAGGCGCAAAGTGAGCAGTTTGAGCTCGACGCAACCCTTGGGGTCGATCTGCACTTTCTCTCTCTGGCGCAAAAAAAAGATATCCCAATCATTGCGTTTGAAACGGTTCAAGAACAACTGGATATGATTGCTTCAATGGGAAAAGACGGCCTACCGCTACTCGCAGATACCCTGAACTACTGGGAAGACTCGAAAGCACTACTACCTTGCATGTTCAGCGCTTGGGAAAGCGGCGACAGCCAAACCATGACGGCAATCGTTGATGACATGATGCAAGAGGCGGGTGTGCTGGAACACGTCATATTCACAGACAGAAATGAAAATTGGGTACAGCAATTAAGTAATACGGGTCGCTTTACTGATGGCACTTACACGGTTGTTGTCGGTGCACTTCATTTTTATGGCGAAGAGGGCTTACTTGCTTTGCTCGAAAGCAAAGGGTTTACCATCGAATCGTTAACTGAAAGCCGAAAAGCCGATTGCGACATTTCGGCGCTCCTGTCGCGAGAAGGTGTGTCGTAAAACTTAGCCGCTAACCACCACATTTGTGACAAGCATAGAAACCACGAAAAGCAGAATGAACCAGATGATGAATGACTTGCGCATGAGATGTCCTTACAACGTGGGCGCGGTACGCGCTGAAAGTGAATTCAGTTTAACGTAAACACCCCCTCCAACGCAGCGACAATTCTGATTTTGTTACACACTCAGCAGCCAAAAAACGAAAAAGCCTCAGCATTTCTGCGAGGCTTTCGAATGGTTGGTCGGTGAAGATGGATTCGGACGGGGCGACCTTCCGTACCCGACCCTCTGGTCCGCTTTTATTCAGAAGCAGAGATGCGCTACCAAACTACGCTATTCACGTGCAGCGTTTTACTCTACGTCAGATGCAAAAAAGCCTCGCATTTCTGCGAGGCTTTCGAATGGTTGGTCGGTGAAGAGGGATTCGATTGGTTCGGCATTCCGAGGACTTGCCATCAAGCGGGGCGGCCTTCCACGCCCGACCCTCTGGTCTGCATTTATTCAGAAGCAGAGATGCGCTACCAAACTACGCTATTCACGTGCAGCGTTTCACTCTACGTCAAATGCAAAAAAGCCTCGCATTTCTGCGAGGCTTTCGAATGGTTGGTCGGTGAAGAGGGATTCGATTGGTTCGGCATTCCGAGGACCTGCCATCAAGCGGGACGGCCTTCCACGCTCGACCCTCTGGTCCGCTTTTATTCAGAAGCAGAGATGCGCTACCAAACTACGCTATTCACGTGCAGCGTTTCACTCTACGTCAGATGCAAAAAAGCCTCGCATTTCTGCGAGGCTTTCGAATGGTTGGTCGGTGAAGAGGGATTCGAACCCCCGACCCTCTGGTCCCAAACCAGATGCGCTACCAAGCTGCGCTATTCACCGAACCGATACAACTCTTTCTGAATCATCAGAGGCGGCTGTCTACCTGAAAGTGGTCGGTGAAGAGGGATTCGAACCCCCGACCCTCTGGTCCCAAACCAGATGCGCTACCAAGCTGCGCTATTCACCGAGATTTTGCGTTTTTTTGAGATGCTTTCAGAGGGTCACCCTCTGCTCCGCTATTCCCAAGATCCGGATGCGCTACTAAGCTGCGCTATTCACCGAACGTTGTTCTTTGTCAGCCGTTATGCTAACTAATGATAAGACCATCTTGAAACTCGTTCATTGATATCTCACCACTTTAAATAGTGGTCGGTGAAGAGGGATTCGAACCCCCGACCCTCTGGTCCCAAACCAGATGCGCTACCAAGCTGCGCTATTCACCGAACGTGTTGCTGTATTTCTTTGTGTCGAGTGCGTTAGAAAAACCACGTTACTCACCGACAATCGCTGTTTACGCAGTGCGTCTCAGAGGTCGCTATAATACTCATCCTTGTACGAGACTCAAGTATTTTATCATGATTTTTACTCGTTACGGACCGTTCGCTCAAAGGATCACCAATCCGAGGCAAATTGCGACCTTGAACACAGTTGAATTATCACGTGGCACTAACACGCTGCTCACTTGATCTGGATCATCGATGAATCGTTCACCAATTGGCAACCTAGTCTTAACTTTCACAGACATAGGAATCACAAAAATGGACTTCTGGTTAGACCTACTTTTCGGAAACGCAATTGGCCTCTCCTCAATGATCGTCATTTTTGTTGCTATTGGCATGATCACGTTTATGGGTGGTTTCTTTGTTTACAAAGCGCTTCAAGAGCCTGAAACGCACTAATTTCATTGAAGCTGCTAACTGAAAAATTTGGTTGCTTACGCCAGAGTATACAAGGCGCTCTGGCCTTTTTTTCTCATTATAAGAAAAGAAGTTTGCCGCAATTTCTCCCATTCCTGCATTTTCCGCAGCACGATCTACAAGACCTACGCGCAAATTACAATTATACTCCAGCGATGCTTCACCAATCCGTAACGACTATGAACGGTAATAATGAGTCCGATATTTTTCGGGAAATGATGGCTGATGTAGCGCCGATTGATCACGATACGGTGGAAAGAACCAGCCATCCGCACAAACCCTCTGACGCACAGCTTGCTCGTCAACTTGCTGCGCAGCGACTCTCTGACGGCGATCCTCAGTACCTTTCTCTTGATTATGCCAAGATGCTTAAGCCGGAAGATACCGTTGGTTACAAGCGCGCAGGTGTACAAGATGGTGTGTTCAAAAAACTGCGTTTAGGCAAGTATGATATCCAAGCGCGACTGGATCTTCACAAGTTCACTTTGAAAGACGCGCGTGAAGAGATCCTCAAATTCCTGAAACAATGCCAACGTATGGACATTCGCACTGTCATCGTTGTACATGGAAAAGGTGAACGTTCAACACCACAGGCTCAAATGAAGAGTTATGTCTGTCAGTGGCTTGAACAGATCAGTGATGTGCAATGTTTCCACTCAGCACTACGCCATCAGGGCGGTGCAGGTGCAGTGTACGTTTTGATTAAAAAGAGCCAAGAAAAGAAGCTAGAAACGCGCGATCGCCACTTGAACCGCCGCAGTTAGCGTCCGTCATCACTGATAAAAAATGACACGAATAACGTAAAAAGGAGCGAATACATCGCTCCTTTTTTGTTGTTTGATACGCAGCCAAATCGACTGACACGATTGCTAGCCTATAGGGTCACAATCACACGAGCGGCTAACCCGAGCAGCACTAACCCGCATAGCTTATCAATCAATACCGCATTTTGTTTTAGCGTTTCTAACATACGGCTGGATGACAGAGCCAGTGCGACGAGCGTATACCAAAGCCCATCAATCAAGAACGGCGTGATCACAATGACAGATCGGCTAAAGGTATCCGAACCAATGGCGACAAACTGGCTGAACAACGCTAAAAAGAACAACGCCAGTTTTGGATTAAGCACCGAAATCATTGCGCCATCTCGTGCCGCTTCCAATAACGTCGTTTTCTCGCCTTTTTCAAGTTTCGCCGCAACGCCACCTTTTGCACGCAGCGACTTAATCCCTAGCCAAGCAAGGTAAGCAGCACCTGCATAGGTAATAAACGTAAATACCATCGGCGATTCTTTTAAAATCACAGCCAACCCAAGCAAGGTAAGCAACGCGTAAAAGCCCACACCCAAGGCATGTGCCCATGCTGCGACAATACCGTGCAAACGCCCACCAGCAAGGCTGTGACGCACCATAACAACCAAGCTAGGTCCTGGGGACATCGCCCCTAACAGGCATACCAATACCAGACTTAACCAAACAGACAAACTCACTCTGTATTCCTCTTTGCGCCCATCAATCCATTTAAACGAGCTACCTGCTCATTAGTGAGTTCAATCATACAACTAAGATAACCTTGTCCACTGCCGGAACCAGACGCGTAGCTAACCTCCACCATTTCGCATTGCTCTTCTCGCCACACGTCAAAACTCGCAACAGCTTTGTTTTCTGCAGCAACCGCGTTAGAGCCCGACGAAATTTGATCTAATTCTACAAAGTGCACATTGAGTGCAGCCGTAGTTCTGTCCAATTCGACCCGCGCAACCTGCCAATGATTATCAAGGCAAGCGGTCACCTCAACATGGGTTTCGTGTGCTTTGTAACACGTCAAAAGTGCTGATTCTGGTTTCTCCGCCGCGGCAGAAAAAGGTAAGCACACTAGCATGAATGCGGGTAACCCTTTGTGCATCATTTGCTCTCCTTTCCAATTGAAGCCATCTTCCCTTGGGTTAACGCCACCAAATCCGCTGGTGATAGCTCGATCTCTAGTCCACGACGACCCGCACTGACATAAATCGTCTTAAAGTGTGCAGCGCTGGCATCAAGCAGTGTCGGCAAACGCTTTTTCTGACCTAGCGGACTGATCCCTCCCACGACATAACCCGTGGTTTTTTCTGCGATGTCGGGGTTCGCCATTTCCGCCTTTTTGGCACCCGCCGCTTTTGCAGTCGCTTTTAAATCCAATTGCCCCACAACGGGAACAATCGCCACGCCGAGCTTTTTAGGGTCGCCATTCATGGCAAACAGCAGGGTCTTGAACACACGCGTAGGATCTTGCCCAAGCACAGATGCCGCTTCTAGGCCGAAATTAGTGTTGTTAGGGTCATGCTCATAGCTATGCACGTGGAATGCGATGCCTGACTTCTCTGCGAGGGTAATGGCCGGTGTCATAATAATTTCTCTCGAGCGTGGCGAAGGCCAGTTAACATGTTACAGCCAATGACCTGACTAATACTGTTGCGATAATGACATAAAAAAAGGCACTGTCACCAGTGCCTTTTTAGCCAGAGCGTGATAGCGCAAGCGTTTACTTGCACTTCAATTCACAAGTCTTTACTTGTAAACGATATCGCCAGTTGGCTCATACTTGTTCACATCAATTGGCGAGTTTTTCTCTAAGAAGTCTTTAAGCACTTCCGCATCTACAAAACCCGTGTTGACGTTGCCAGGATGATCGGCAATTTTTGGATAGCCATCACCGCCTGCTGCGTTATAGCTTGGCACGGTGAAACGGTACGTTTTATTTGGATCCAGTGGCTCACCACCAATCACAACGTCACTCACGCCTTCTGGAGAAACACTCATCGCAATACCATAAAATTGCGCATAGGCACCAGAATCAACGGATTTTGTCGCAACCACATTCAGATAGTCCAATACTTCAGCACCGCTCATGTCGGTGTAAGTCAGCATATTTCCAAACGGCTGAACGGTCAGGACGTCTTTGTAAGTCACGTCACCGCCTTCGATAGAATCACGCACGCCGCCTGAGTTCATCACGGCAAAATCTGCTTTCGCACGTTCTTGGTGTGCAGCGGCAATCATACGGCCCAGATTAGTTTGCTGGAAACGCACCACGTTGCGATCACCTTCCAGTTTTCCGTTGGTTTCCGCGATCTTGATGTTTAGCTGATCTTGGCCTTTGTCTTGGTAAGGTTTAAGGAAGTCATAAATCTCTTTGTCTTTAGGAATCTCGCTCTCGATAAAGACTCGCTTCTTCTCGCCGTTAACCTTTATTTTTTTCTTCAGGTTTACGGGAATCAGGTCGTAAGACACTAAGTTCAATTCGCCGTTGCGGAATTCAAAGTCTGCCTTACCAACGTACTTACCCCATTCGTGCGCTTGAACAATCCAAGTGCCGTTTTGGTTGTCTGGCTTACACTCATCACCCGGTTTGAACGACTTGCTGTATACGTTTGGACCTTCCATACACACTGGCTCTTGTGAGTGACCACCCACAATCATATCCAGCGAACCACCGTCAAGATAACGCGCAAGCGCCACGTCACCCGGCGCGTTCACGCCACGATTACCATCTTCATAGTGACCCATGTGTGTGGTCGCAATGATGATGTCAGGCTTTTCGGTTTTCTCTAGCTCAGCAATCAGCTTTTTCGCTTCTTCTTTTGGATCACGAAAATCTAGCTCGCCAATGTATTCTGGGTTACCGATTTTTGCTGTGTCTTCAGTAGTCAAACCGATAACCGCAATACGTAGGCCATTCTTTTCGAAAATTTCGTAGGCCTGGTATTTACGTTCACCCGTCGCTTTGTCGTAAATATTCGCTGACAGCATTGGGAAGTCAGCCCACTGCATTTGCTTTTCTAGCACGTCGAGCGTGTTATCAAATTCGTGGTTGCCCAGAGCCATCGCGTCATAACCAATCATGGTCATACCCTTGAAATCTGGTTCTGCGTCAAGTAAATCAGACTCTGGAACACCTGTATTTATGTCACCGCCAGACAGCAACAGCACCGAGGCACCCTGCGCTTCAGCTTCGGTGCGTAAGTGGTCGATTAGCGTCTTACGTGCTGCCATACCGTACTCGCCATGGCGATTATGCCAAAAGCGACCATGGTTATCATTGGTATGAAGAATAGTGACGTTATAGGTGGTATCTGGTTGCCAACCTTGCACAACTTCCGTTGTTTCAGTGGTGGTTGAACAGCCAGCCAATGAGGCCAGCAATGCAGCGCTAATGGCTACTTTCAGAGAAAGGCGATCCTTCATGGGTGTACCTATATTTGTTGAGAACTTTAAAGCTAGCGTATGTCTAGCTTCTAGATTGATTAACGAAGATTTTCGTCATTTTCACGAAACAGTCTAAATATATCCGTTAATCATCACATTGTTCTTTCAACAAACTGCCGCCCAGATCACTGAAAAACACCCTGTAGGTAGACATCTAATGCCTGCTACAGGGTGTTTGTGGTGGTTATTTCGCCGCGAGTTGTCGCTTTGAGCGCGCGATGGCAAAACCTGCAGATATCGCCAAAAGGAAACAGTAATAAGACTGTCCAACCACGGAAAGTGGCGACAATTCAAAAATAGAACCCAATAGCAATGCTTGAGCGCCATAAGGCAACATGCCTTGGATGACACAGGAGAATATATCCAACAAACTTGCACTGCGTTTTGGTGCCACATCATGTTGCGTTGACAACTCTTTCGCCACACCACCAGCCACAATGATCGCCACCGTGTTATTGGCAGTGCAGAAATTCGTCAAGCTAACAAGAAGCGCGATACCCGCTTCACTTGCACGCGGTGAGCCTTTTTCAGCCGACTTGTCAGCACGTGACAAGATAAGTTTGCTTAGTTTCTCAGTGACAAAAGCAAGCCCGCCCTGCTGACGCATCAACTCAGCCAGACCTCCGATAAGCAAAGACAACAGGAAGATCTCCTGCATGTTGCCAAAGCCCGCGTAAACATCCTGACTGAATGTCATCACGCTGTAGCCATCGGTTTGCGCCAAGCCCACAACTCCTGCGAATACAATGCCGATAGTCAGCACCACAAACACATTAATGCCGTATACCGCCAAGGCCAGAATAGTTAAATATGGCAACACGGCTAACCAATCAATCTCACCTGCCACTGGGGCTTGCGTGACTTCATTGGCAAAGAAGAAAATCAACAATGTCACCAACGCTGCAGGGACCGCAATTTTTACGTTCTCTCGAAATTTGTCTTTCATGTGACACCCTTGCGAACGCGTTGCCGCAATGGTGGTGTCTGAAATGATCGAAAGATTGTCACCAAACATCGCGCCGCTCAATACCACACCTGCCATCAACGCGGCATCTATACCCGTGCTATCGGCTATTCCCAGCGCAACAGGCGCAACGGCGGCGATGGTGCCCATGGACGTCCCCATTGATGTCGCAATGAAGGCAGAAATGAGGAATAAGCCTGGCAGAATGAAACTAGAAGGGAGTATCGCCAAGCCTAAATTAACGGTCGCATCCACCCCGCCCGTCGCTTTTGCGACCGCAGAGAATGCACCGGCCAACAGATAAATCAGACACATTGCCGTTATGTCACGGTGCGACACACCTTCAATAAACTGGCCAATCGCTGTGTTCAATTTATCTTTGCTCATCAACACCGCCAGCATGATGGCAGGCAATACCGCTATCGGTGCTGGGAGCTGATAAAACGCGAATTCAATATTCTGGGTGGAGAAATATACGCCCGTACCAATGAACAGGCACAGGAATAGTCCAAAGGGCAGCAGCGCGAGCGCTGAGGGAGTCATGTCTGATTGCTTCTGTGTCATGTCATGTTGCATATATTTTGTGAGGTTGGACGCAGAGTAAAAGGAAACGCCCATTACGTCAATAAATAGACGTCTAAACGTCCGCATATATTTATCTTCATTGCCCACACTTCTTGGTTTGAAACAAGCTCACACTATGATGTCTTTTTGCTAAAGCATTCACTATCCGTGCCGATACCACACGTCATACCAATAACAATATTGACCATAACAACATGGCGATTGGCCCCTTTGGCGCCTTTCCTTTGAATTCTCGAGTAAGCTGCAAGGAACGTAAGATGACACTCACACTCAAACAAAAACTCATAGGCACTTGCCTTGTTGCCGTGATGGCAATGGCAACTGTTCTCTCATTACTGGCAGCCAATCAACTGTCTACGCAAACTCAACAGAGCCTAGAGTATCGCGTAAAAAGTATGTCTGAAGTCGCTAAAGTGGGCTTCACTGATTGGTTAGAGGCGCACTCGGTGGCGATGTCTGGCTTCATTCAAACCATGCCCCACAATGATGAAGTCAACGCCCTGGAAATGCTGCAATTATCAGGCAAGTTTGCGATGACGTTTTATGCGCAAACCGATGGCACACTTGTATTGGCGAACGGCGCAAGCGTAGACATCGACCCTCGTCAGCGTCCTTGGTACCTTGAAGCAATCAAAGAAGGCAAGACTATTTGTACCGACCCATACCGTGATGCGCTAACAGGCGAAACCATGGTTACTGTTGCCACACCCGTGTATCAAAATGGTCAGCTGACCGGCGTTGTCGGCGGAGATATCAGTCTTCGCAAAGTCGTCAGTGATTTGTCTCAGTTTAATTTTGGTGAAAATGCATTCGGCATGCTGTTTAGTGACAGTGGCACGCTAATCGCACATAGAGATCCAGCCCTAAATAGCAGGCCTGTCACCCAATACAATCCCGCGCTAAACCTTTCTGTTGTTCGTCAAGCCACGCAGAACAGCGAATTGGTACAAACCACGCTCAATGGCAGCAACAAAGCCTACTTCTTTACTGAATTACCACTAGCCCAATGGTTTATCGGTATTGAGTTGGATATGGAAACGGAACTGGCGGAACATCACAGTGCTGTGACCACTCTGATTTTAACCAGTCTTGCCGTGACACTGGTGGTTTTAGTGCTATCAGTTTGGCTGGTGAATGTACTGTTTCGCGATCTGAACCGTGTGGCTACTGCAATGGCAGAAATTGCCAGTGGTGATGCGGATTTAACACAGCGTCTCACCCCTCACAGCAATGATGAAGTGGGTCAACTTGCCCATAACTTCAATACCTTTGTTACCAATATGCACACGATGGTCTCGCACCTAAAAGATGTAGGTGAGTCACTGTCAGTGCAAGCGAATAACGCAGCCGACCAAGCAGGTATTCGCAGCGCGCGTATTCGTGGTCAGCAAGATGAAATCAGCATGGTTGCCACCGCCATTAATCAAATGGCAGCAGCGACACAAGAAATCGCAGGCAGCGCAGAAAATACCGCACAACTGTCAAAAGAGGCTGTTGGGTCTTCTGAATCAGGCGCATCCCAGGTTATGCAGAGTCAACAATCTATCGGCAATCTGTCCGTAGAGGTGGAGTCAGCAACCTCGGTTATTGCGGAGCTGCAATCGCACACCCAAAGCATCAACTCTATCTTGTCGACCATTCAGGACATAGCAGAGCAAACTAACCTATTGGCGTTGAATGCGGCCATTGAAGCGACCGCGCAGGTGAGCAAGGTCGTGGCTTTGCGGTAGTTGCAGATGAAGTTCGTGTGCTCAGTCAGCGCACACATGATTCAACCCGCGAAATTCAGTCCACCATTGAAACACTGCAAAGCACCACCCATTCTGCAGTTAAAATCATGGAAGGCAGCCGCCACCTTGCGACCACCAGCGTTGAAGATGCGAATAGCGCCACCGACAGCTTGTCACAAATCACGACCTCGGTTTCCACCATCAGTGACATGGCCACACAAATTGCTTCCGCTGCAGAAGAGCAATCTCTGGTAACAGCAGAAATAACACGCAATACAGAAGCTGTGCGCAGTGCGTCAGATGAATTGGCACAAGAAGCCAACGACGCATCCCAACAAGCAAGTGAGCTTTCCCAATTGTCCAAACAACTGAATGCTGAAATCTCTCGCTTCCACTTGTAGTAAAAACTGATGCCAACGCATCAAGGTAATGACGACAACAAAACGTAAAAAAGCCGGCGTAAGCCGGCTTCTATTTTTTATCAGTTTGCCTGATAAACTAACGCAATAAACGCCTTAGCGAATATCTAATTCATCAAAGCTTTTCACCAGATCGTCCAGTGCTTTCATTTGCTTTAGGAATGGCTCTAGCTTATCCAGTGGCAAGGCAGAAGGTCCGTCACAACGCGCGTTGTCTGGATCTGGGTGTGCTTCAATAAACAGACCCGCAATCTTGGTGCCTAAACCTGCACGCGCCAAATCCACAGTTTGTGAACGACGACCACCCGATGCTGCACCCAGAGGGTCACGGCATTGCAGGGAATGCGTCACATCAAAGATGATTGGGCTGCCATTGCTGGCTTTTTTCATTACGTCAAAGCCCAGCATATCAACAACCAAGTTGTCATAGCCCATGCATGAGCCACGCTCACACAGAATGATTTTTTCGTTTCCGCACTCAGCAAACTTGTCGACGATGTTGCCAACCTGACCTGGGCTCATGAACTGAGGTTTTTTCACGTTGATAACAGCATTGGTTTTCGCAAACGCTTCCACCAGGTCGGTTTGACGTGCAAGGAATGCCGGTAGTTGAATCACATCAACCACTTCAGAAACTGGCTGTGCTTGCCAAATTTCATGAACGTCGGTGATCACTTTCACGCCGAACGTTTCTTTCAGCTCTTGAAAGATTTTCATGCCTTCATCGAGGCCTGGACCACGATAAGAATGCACTGATGAGCGGTTAGCTTTGTCGAAAGACGCTTTAAAAACGTATGGAATACCCAGTTTTTGCGTCACTTCCGCGTAATGCTCACAAATCTGCATCGCAAGATCGCGAGACTCCAACACATTCATTCCGGCAAAAAGAACAAATGGCTTGTCGTTAGCAACGTTAATATCGCCAATCTGAACTGTTTTTTGTGCTGTCATGCTACATTCCTGATTAATGGAAAATAGGGGCTTCTGCGGTCAACACTTTGACCTGCAGTTTCAAAAGCTCAGCGGCCGGATCATTGGGACACTGAGCAATAAAGTATTCGTAGTCTTCTGCCGCAACCCAGTCACATTTTAGCTGCTGGAAGATATAGCCACGGTCTCGAATTTCATATGGATCATCAGGGCTAAAGGACAATGCTAGCTCACTGCAGCGTAACGCCATGGCGTAATTTTCTTCGCGAAGCAATGCGCTTTTAATCACTGCCAACCAACGGCCAATCAAGGTCGGGTTATCCGTTCCTTCAAGGTGTTCGGGTTGTAGCTGTGCCATTGAACCTTCTTTGCCCACTAACCAACCGCGCAACACACGTGGTGATAAAAACTCGCCATCAAACGGGTTAATATACTGCGCTTCGCGATGATGCCAATCCACTTTCAAGATTAGCTGAGTGGGAAAACCAACAGGTTCTAGCGGTAAATCCAAGCGATCAGCAAAGAAAAGGAAAATGGCGCCCAGACTTACCGGGATACCTTTGCGACGCTTCAATACTTTTTCGACAAAGGCATTGTCGGATGAAAAGTATTGTTCGAAGTCTCCTTTGAATCCCCATTCTTTGTAGAATAGGCGGATTAAGCCTTCCAGCCGAAGCTCATCATTGGTTTCTCCCGCCAAAAGATGTTCAGCATCCTTGGCAAGCACTTCTAGCTCCGCACGCACCCAATGCATGGATGTGGCGGGATCAACGGCGGCATTGAGTGCTAATGCACCCTCGACCATCGTTAGCGCATCTAATTCCTGATCAGTAAACTCGATCATATTTACCCCAACAACTGCGGTGTTTTGGTGATCGCTAAGTTAGCGGCCGCAAATACCCAACCTAAAGCACCAAAAAAGGCAAAGAGTCTAAACAGTGTGCCCTGGCTGTAATGCAGAGCCACGTATCCCAGCGCGATATAAGCCAGTACACAGGTCAATTTCTCTGTCATCCAAACGGCGCTTGGCGTGAAGGGAATAAAGCCAGTGATGGCGATCAGCGCGATCCCCGTTGCTAACAATCCAGTATCAATAATGTGTGGAACGACTTTAACCCACTTTTTCTCCAACATTTTGCTGCCCATCATCAGCCACGCAAAACGAAGGATAAAAAGGCTTACACTCAAGGCGATAAACAAAAAGTGGGAGTGCTTCAATGCAGCGTACATAATCCGTAATTCTCTATTTCGTTATTGATAGTCGTATCTATCGGCAACTTTACTTGTCGGCAGATATTTGGGGTAATAGGTATTAGCGCGTCGAACGACCTAGCGTAACACGATCATGTCCTGCATAGTCTTGCTGGGTTTCAACATCGTAAAATCCAGCCTCTGTAAACAGTGCCCTGACGGCATCACCTTGATCAAAGCCATGTTCAATCAATAGCCAGCCATCGCGACTGAGATACTGAGGGCTTTGCTGACAAATGTGGCGAATATCCGCCAACCCATGTTCATCTGCAATTAATGCCGTTTTCGGTTCAAAGCGCACATCACCTTGAGCAAGGTGCGGGTCTTCGGGGTCGATATACGGGGGGTTACTGACAATCATGGTAAAGGTTTGTGCCGGAATTTTATCAAACCAGCTACTTTGAACAAATTGGGCATTGGTAATGTGATTTTCGCGTTGATTGCGTTGAGCAAGTGCCACTGCTTCAGGCCGCAAATCCACACCCGTGACTTGGATGTCACGACGCTCACTGGCCATAGACAGCGCAATAGCACCCGTTCCTGTGCCAAGATCTAACACATTCCCTTCACCCGCAGGTAAACGCGCCAACGCCAATTCAACCAATCGTTCGGTATCAGGACGTGGGATCAATGTGCTGGGTTCGACACTCAGTCGCAACGACCAAAAATCACGATAGCCAATAATGTACGCAACAGGCTCGCCCAATTTTCGACGTTCAATCAGCGCATCAAAATCTTTGCTTTCTTGCTCAGACAAGACTTTGTCCGACCAGGTGTACAAGTAGCTGCTCGGTTTATCAAGCACATGACAAAGCAACACCGAGGCATCAATCCTCGGTGACGGGCTTTGGTGATCGGCTAACAAAAGCGCTGCATCACGCAGCGCATGTTCGATAACGGTTGGCATTAGTGCTGTTCAGCCAGCGCCGCCAGTTGATCTGCTTGGAACTCAAGAGCGATTGGCTCAATCAAGCAATTCATATTGCCTTCCATCACTTCATCCAAGCGGTATACCGTCAGGTTGATACGGTGATCAGACACACGGCTCTGCGGGTAGTTATAGGTACGGATACGATCCGAACGGTCACCAGAACCCAACAGGTTACGTCGTGTGCTTGCCTGCTCTGCCGCCAGCTTCTCTTCTTGCGCTTTAATCAAACGCGCGGCCAGCACAGACATCGCTTTGGCTTTGTTTTTGTGCTGTGAACGTTCGTCCTGACATTCGACCACGGTGCCCGTTGGCAAGTGAGTAATACGAATAGCAGAATCGGTGGTGTTGACGTGCTGACCACCCGCGCCCGATGAACGGAAGGTGTCGATTTTCAAATCAGATGGATTAATATCTGGAACTTCCGCTTCTGGAACCTCAGGCAAAATCGCGACGGTACATGCAGAAGTATGAACACGACCTTGCGATTCTGTTGCTGGCACACGCTGGACTCGGTGACCACCTGATTCAAACTTCATCACACCGTAAGCACCATCACCTGAGATCTTGGCAACCATTTCTTTGTAACCGCCCTGCTCAGAGCTATTGGCGTTAATGACTTCAACACGCCAGCCTTTTGATTCTGCAAAACGGCTGTACATGCGGAACAAGTCACCTGCAAATATACCCGCTTCATCACCGCCTGCACCGGCACGAATTTCCAAGAAACAGTTGCGGTCATCGTTCGGGTCTTTTGGCAGCAGCAGAACTTGAAGTTCTTCTTCTAGGCGTTCGATTTCCACTTTCGTGGTTTTGATTTCTTCTTGCGCCATTTCGCGCATTTCAGGATCGTCTTCGTCCGCCATTTCTTTTGCGGCGGCTAGGTCTTCTTCAGCTTGCTGATAAAGGACAAAGCACTTGGTCACTTCTTCTAGCTGACTGTATTCTTTCGACAAGGCGCGGAATCTGTTCTGATCACCGATAACACCAGGGTCACCCAGTAGATGTTGTACTTCTTCATAACGCTCAGCGAGCGCTTCTAATTTGGCGAGAATAGATGGTTTCATAGTAAGTTTTACAACTATTTTAGGGGATCCAAACCTAAGCTCTGACGCAGCGTGTCGAGTGTACGCTCATCACCATTTCTGGCAGCTTCCTGCATGGCCTGAGTCGGCGCATGGATCAATTTATTGGTCAGTTTATTGCTCAGTTCAGCCAGCACTTTTTGTGGGTCTGCACCGCTAGCCAGCGCCTGTAGGCTTTTACTGAGCAATTCATTTTTTAGTGCTTCAGAATCTGCACGATATTGTTTAATGCTGTCCACGGCGTCGCGTGAGCGCATCCAGGTCATAAACCCATGGCTTTCTTCTTCAACGATGGCTTCAGCCTGAACGGCTGCGGCTTTTCGTTGCTCTCGATTGCGTTCGACAATCGAGTGTAAATCATCGACGGTATACAAATAGGCGTCATTAAGCTCGCCCACTTCTTCTTCAATATCACGAGGCACGGCAATGTCGATCAGCAGCATGGGCTGATGCCGGCGTGCTTTCAAGGCTTTTTCCACCATCCCTTTACCGATAATCGGCAATGGCGCGGCGGTCGAGCTGATCACGATATCGGCCTTGTGCATGTGCTCGGGAATTTCTTCCAACGAGATCACTTTTGCCCCAAAGGCATCTTCAAACGGCTTGGCTCTTTCACGCGTTCGGTTTGCTACGATGATGTTTTTACATTCGTGCTCATACAAATGCTTGGCAACCAGTTCAATAGTTTCACCCGCTCCCACTAGCAATGCGGTTGAGGCTTCCAAAGATTCGAAGATCTGCCGCGCCAAGGAACAAGCCGCAAACGCAACAGAAACGGCGTTGCCGCCAATATCAGTTTCGGTACGAACACGCTTGGCAACCGTAAAGGTTTTATGAAATAAACGCTCTAACGGGCCGTTAATCGCATTGAGCTCAACAGATTCCGCATAGGCTTGTTTGACTTGCCCAAGGATCTGAGGCTCTCCCAACACAAGCGAATCTAACCCACAGGCAACACGCATTAAGTGTTGTGCAGCAGCTTGATCATGATGGGTGTATAAGCAAGGAAGTAAGGCATCACTGTCCAGGCTGTGGAAATCACGAAGCCAATCCACGACTGCACCTGGGCTAGGTTGGTCTAATTCACAATAGATCTCGGTTCGGTTACAGGTAGATACAATAACCCCACTCTGCACGACCTGCTTTTCTTTTAGCTGGTGTAGTGCATCGCGAAGTTGTTGCTGTGAAAAGGCGACCTTTTCACGCAAGTCGACCGTAGCGGTCTTATGATTAATTCCGAGAACTAGCAAGCTCATTAAGCAGGGTTACCGACAGCACCAGATGAAATCCGAACCGTGGATTTTACGTTATGGGCTCGTCGAATAAAAGATAACATTAGTTTCCTGTTCCCGCTAACAACCAGAAGTGTGACTATTTCGCACTCAATGCGAAATTTTCGTCCATTTTTTCAACAACTAATCATTGATTATATTTCAAGATGTCGCCCAACTTTCTGTTTCATTTGTCTGTTTGTGTGAATTTTCTTGATCTGTCGCGGATAAGCCACTGATGATTGCCGATAATTATCTGTATAATTGTTCGCGACCGCTATATAAACGGAGTTTCATCATGTCTCGCTCTATCAAGCTTGCTCTGACCTTCATGCTTGGTTTTCTCGCTCTTTCGGGATGCACTTCAGTACCTGCACCTTCTACTGAGTGGCAAACCCACCAAGAGGCGCTCGCTGGTATTACAAACTTCACCGCAAAAGGCAAAGTGGCCCTGATCAGTCCAGAACAACGTGTTTCCGCCAACTTCCTCTGGCAACAAAAAGACGATGAACTCTCTTTAAGGCTCACTAATTTCCTTGGCACGACGTTATTAACGCTAGAGGCTACGCCTGACATCGCTATTTTGGTGGATAACGAAGGCCAGCGTTACGTCGGGCGAGATGCCGCCAGCCTGTTAGAAAAATTAACCGGTATTGCTTTACCCGTGGACGACATGACGCAATGGATCAAAGGATTGCCAACGGAGCAAAACGATTTCACCTTAGGTGCCGATAATCGGCTGGCTTTTTTAAGCGAAAACAGCGCCGAGTCCAATCAGCCAGGTTGGCAATTGGAATACAGCACCTATGATGCCAACACCGACAGTTTGCTTCCGGCCAAAATCAAAATGAACCAGAACACGCAAAAAGTGAATCTGGTGATTTCCGAATGGATCTACCCGCAATGACACAATCCGCAATAGAACAATACTCGGACACCACCACTTGGCCCTCCCCCGCCAAGCTGAATCTTTTTTTATATGTCACAGGTCAGCGCGAAAACGGCTACCACGACTTACAAACGCTGTTTCAATTTCTCGATTATGGCGACACGTTACATATCACGCCCAATGAAACAGACAAAATCACCCTATCACCAGACATCGAAGGGGTAGCGGTTGAAGATAATCTCATTTATCGCGCAGCAATGACGCTAAAAGCCCAATCAGGCAGCAAGCAAGGCGCGCATATTCACATTGAAAAAATTCTACCAATGGGTGGCGGGCTTGGTGGGGGCTCTTCCAATGCAGCCACCACATTGGTCGCACTCAATCACCTTTGGAACACTGCACTATCAAGCGATGAACTGGCAGACCTTGGGCTAGCACTGGGCGCAGATGTCCCGGTATTTGTGCGCGGTGTGACAGCATTTGCAGAAGGTGTTGGCGAAGTACTCCAACCCGCCTACGCTGAAGAAAAATGGTATCTGGTCGCAAAACCTGATGTTAGTATCGCAACAGCAAAAATTTTTGGTCATCCTAACCTGCCACGAGACACGCCAAAACGCGCATTAAATGTGCTATTGGCGGGAAATTACGAAAACGATTGCGAAAAGATAGTCAGAGAGTTGTTTCCAAAGGTTGATAAGGCCATTTCGTGGCTGGTAGAATACGCGCCGTCAAGATTGACTGGAACGGGTGCCTGTATTTTCGCGGAGTTCGAGAATGAGGACGACGCTCGTTTAACATTTAACAAATTGCCCGACTGGCTCACTGGTTTTGTAGCTTGTGGTGTGAACACTTCACCGCTCTTAACCACGCTAAAAGCGCAGAAACAATGAGACAGACAAAACTCAATGGATACAACCCCGAGGTTTTCCACCGTGCCTGATATGAAGCTGTTTGCTGGTAATGCAACGCCTGTGCTCGCCCAACGCATTGCGAATCGCCTATATATGTCACTAGGTGACGCTACCGTTAGCCGTTTTTCTGACGGCGAAGTGTGTGTACAAATCAACGAAAACGTACGGGGTAGCGACGTATTCGTTATCCAGTCGACGTGTGCACCTACCAATGACAACCTAATGGAATTGGTTGTGATGATCGATGCACTGCGTCGCGCATCTGCTGGTCGCATCACCGCAGTTATTCCTTACTTTGGTTACGCTCGCCAAGACCGCCGTGTGCGTTCTGCGCGTGTTCCAATCACTGCGAAAGTGATTGCAGACTTCCTATCTAACGTCGGTGTTGACCGCGTTTTGACGGTTGACCTGCACGCAGAGCAAATCCAAGGCTTCTTCGATGTACCCGTAGATAACATCTTCGGTACACCGGTACTGCTTGAAGATATGCTAGCGAAGAAACTGGAAGATCCAGTGGTCGTTTCTCCAGACATCGGTGGTGTTGTGCGTGCTCGTGCAACAGCAAAGCTGCTGGACGACACTGACATCGCTATCATCGATAAACGCCGCCCACGTGCAAACGTGTCTCAGGTTATGCACCTGATTGGTGACGTTGAAGGCCGTGACTGCATCATCGTTGACGACATGATCGACACCGGTGGCACTCTGTGCAAAGCAGCAGAAGCGCTGAAAAACCGTGGTGCGAAGCGTGTATTCGCTTACGCAACACACGCGGTATTCTCAGGTAACGCGCCTCAAAACATCAAAGATTCTGTGATTGACGAAGTGATTGTCACCGACTCAATCCCGTTGAGTGCAGAAATGCAAGCGACGGGTAAAGTGTCTCAGCTGACCTTGTCAGGCATGCTGGCTGAAGCAATTCGCCGCATCAGCAATGAAGAATCAATCTCTGCAATGTTCGATTCTTAATCGACACCTTGTTAGAGTAAAACGCCTCGCTTTTGCGGGGCGTTTTGTTTTGCACAGTACTTACTCAAGCGAACTCTTTACGCCATCATTTTGAGGTCGCTTACGTATAGTGTTAGGATATGCCGCCTTTGGCGTTGGTCGGGTGACGTCATCTGATCTTTAGCGCCTAACCGATGACAACCATAACAACGAGAATCTCACCGTGAGCGACCAAATTCGTCTTTTAGTGGGTCTGGCGAATCCTGGACCAGAATATTCAAAAACCCGTCACAATGCGGGGGCTTGGGTCGTTGAAGAGTTAGCACGTATTCATAATGTGCAACTGAAAGAAGACAAAAAATATTTCGGTTTAACGGCCAGAATTAGCATGGGTGGTGAAGATCTACGTTTATTGATCCCAACAACATTCATGAATCTGTCCGGTAAATCTGTGGCTTCACTGGCCAATTTCTTCCAAATAAAACCGGAAGAGATCATGGTAGCTCACGATGAGCTAGACTTGCCGCCAGGTGTTGCCAAGTTCAAAAAAGGTGGTGGGCATGGCGGTCATAATGGTCTGCGTGACATCATCAGCAAGATGGGCAACAACAAAGAGTTTTATCGTCTTCGCATCGGGATCGGACATCCCGGCCACAAAGACAAAGTAGCGGGTTTTGTATTAACGAAAGCCCCTGCTAATGAACAAAGCCAAATCGAAGAAGCTGTCGACGAAGCCGTTCGCTGTATCGACATTCTGCTGAAAGATGATTTAGCTAAGGCGCAGAACCGCCTTCATACATTCAAGGCGCAATAATATTTTTAACGAAAGGTTACCATCTCATGGGTTTTAAATGCGGTATCGTTGGCCTGCCAAACGTAGGTAAATCAACACTGTTCAACGCTCTGACCAAAGCCGGTATCGAAGCGGCAAACTTCCCGTTCTGTACTATCGAGCCAAACACGGGTGTGGTACCTGTGCCTGATCTGCGTCTGGATGCGCTTGCGAAAATCGTTAACCCACAACGTATTTTGCCAACCACGATGGAATTCGTAGACATCGCGGGCTTGGTTGCTGGTGCGTCAAAAGGTGAAGGTCTGGGTAACAAATTCCTTGCAAACATCCGCGAAACTGACGCGATCGGTCACGTTGTTCGTTGTTTCGAAAACGACAACATCATCCACGTCGCTGGCAAAGTTGACCCTGCTGACGACATCGAAGTGATCAACACGGAACTGGCACTGTCAGATTTGGAAGCATGTGAGCGCGCTATTCAGCGTCAAGCGAAGAAAGCAAAAGGCGGTGATCGCGACGCGAAAATCGAGATCGCTGTGCTTGAAAAGCTTCTTCCTGTGCTGGAAGAAGGCAACATGCTGCGTTCAGTAGAGCTGACCAAAGAAGAAAAAGCTGCGGTTGATTACCTCAACTTCCTGACCATGAAACCAACCATGTACATCGCGAACGTTAACGATGACGGTTTTGAAAACAACCCATACCTCGACATCGTGCAGGCGATCGCTGAAAAAGAAGGTGCTACCGTTGTTGCTGTTTGTGCTGAAATCGAAGGCGAGCTGTCTGAACTAGAAACAGACGAAGCGGCAGTATTTCTTGAAGAAATGGGCTTGGAAGAACCAGGTCTAAACCGTGTGATTCGTGCTGGCTACGACCTGCTAACATTGCAAACCTACTTCACCGCTGGCGTAAAAGAAGTGCGTGCATGGACGGTTGCTGTTGGTTCAACCGCGCCACAAGCTGCCGGTAAGATCCACACTGACTTCGAAAAAGGCTTTATTCGCGCCGAAATCATCGGTTACGACGATTTCATCACTAACAACGGTGAAGCTGGCGCGAAAGTTGCGGGCAAATGGCGTTTGGAAGGCAAAGAATATATCGTTAAAGACGGTGATGTTATTCACTTCCGCTTTAACGTGTAATTTGGCTTCATTGATGAAATTATAAAAGCTGGCTTTTGCCAGCTTTTTTATTTTTCAGCGCCTGTTTTTGTCTAAAACCGCTTGATTCGATCAAAAAACGGTCCTCCCTGCTCAAAATCCAAGCGAAGACACCAAATCACTGAAAAAACCGCGGGAAAAAGGTTGACGGGGTCTTAGCTTCTTCGCATAATGCGCCCCGCACTCAGGGGAGACCCTGACGAAAATAAGATGGCTACGTAGCTCAGTTGGTTAGAGCACATCACTCATAATGATGGGGTCACAGGTTCGAATCCCGTTGTAGCCACCATTCTTTTTTCAGTGCCAAGCAATACAAAGCGGAAGTGGCGAAATTGGTAGACGCACCAGATTTAGGTTCTGGCGCCGCAAGGTGTGAGAGTTCAAGTCTCTCCTTCCGCACCATTGCTCTTGTGAAGAGCAAAAGAATTGAAAAGGTCATGCTCTAGAGCGTGATGACTGTTGGGATATCGCCAAGCGGTAAGGCAGCGGCTTTTGATGCCGCCATTCCCTGGTTCGAATCCAGGTATCCCAGCCATTTTTCAGGTTGGCTACGTAGCTCAGTTGGTTAGAGCACATCACTCATAATGATGGGGTCACAGGTTCGAATCCCGTCGTAGCCACCATTTATTCGAAGGCCTTGGGCTTTCAAAACAGACTGACACTGTCACGTGTTCAAAAGCATTAGCTTTAGTCTGAAAAATTTGCGGAAGTGGCGAAATTGGTAGACGCACCAGATTTAGGTTCTGGCGCCGCAAGGTGTGAGAGTTCAAGTCTCTCCTTCCGCACCATATATCTTGTTTCTCTCAACGTTTAACGTTGAATAGAAGGTTTCAGACAAGACTAAAAAACTGAAACGACTAGGATTGCGGAAGTGGCGAAATTGGTAGACGCACCAGATTTAGGTTCTGGCGCCGCGAGGTGTGAGAGTTCAAGTCTCTCCTTCCGCACCAATCCTCTTGTTCTTTATTTGTGCTTTAATGCATAGTAGAGACGGTCAGACAAGATAGAAAACTGATCAAAAATGCGGAAGTGGCGAAATTGGTAGACGCACCAGATTTAGGTTCTGGCGCCGCAAGGTGTGAGAGTTCAAGTCTCTCCTTCCGCACCATACTTTAAGACTCATGCTTCATTGCGTGAACTCTGTTGGGATATCGCCAAGCGGTAAGGCAGCGGCTTTTGATGCCGCCATTCCCTGGTTCGAATCCAGGTATCCCAGCCACAACATTGAAAAGCTCGCTCTCAGCGAGCTTTTTTTGTTTCTGATTTCCTTCTTTTTGTACTCCTTCCCCCTCTTTATTTCTGCCTGTACCCGTAACATTTTCCTTGGCGTCTGTATGGTTGAATTGGTATTGAATCCCTGTAGGCTTATGGTGATCATGTGCTGATCGGATCGCTTTCGATCGCGTATCAAACAGTTTGTACGACAGGGGCGCAGTAAAACATGAACAAAAATGACAACCTCAGCAATCCTATTCAACATCAGGTGTATCACGCTCTTCCTGATGATGTGTACAGCGACGTCCCGCCGGTGCGCGTCGAGCAGCCTTCGCTACTCGCTCTCAATCACGATCTGCTTTCACAATACGGCCTCACCTCATCATGGTTTGAAAGCGCAGAGGGCATTAACTTTCTTGCCGGTAATCATGACTATGCCGAGCAGCATCCTATTGCTATGGGCTATGCCGGTCATCAGTTTGGTCACTACTCTCCGCAGTTAGGTGATGGACGGGCTCATATGCTGGGGCAGTTTAAAGACGCTAACGGCCAATTAATCGATGTACAACTCAAAGGCTCGGGACGCACACCCTATTCCCGAGGTGGTGATGGTCGTGCCACGCGAGGCGCAGTGATCCGAGAGTACCTCATCAGCGAAGCCATGGCTGGGTTAGGCATCCCCACTACACGAACATTGGCCATGATATCAACGGGCGATCAAGTGATGCGCGACTACCAAATGGTGCCTGGTGCCATTCAAGTACGCACCGCAACCAGCCATATTCGCGTCGGCTCTTTCCAGTATGCTTATGCCAAACTGGGTGAGAGCGGCGTAAAAGCACTGGCGGACTTTCTTATTGAGCATCATTTTTCCGATATTGCTGAAAGTGACGATAAATACCTCGCGTTGTTTGAAGCGATTTGTGTGCGTCAGGCAAACCTTATTGCACAGTGGATGTTAGTCGGCTTCATTCATGGTGTGATGAACACAGACAATATGTCACTGGTGGGTGAAACCATCGATTTTGGTCCATGCGCATTTATGGATGAATTCAAAACAAACAAAGTGTTTAGTTCTATCGACCGTGAGAGTCGTTATGCTTGGGACCAACAGGCCAATATTGGCTATTGGAATTTACAGCGTCTCGCTGAAACTTTCTTGCCACTGTTAGACAGCGATTCGGACAAAGCCGTAGAGAAGGTGCAAGCACCACTGACCACCTACATCAACACATTCCAGCACGCCTTTGAGCAAGGGCTCAAACGAAAATTAGGCGTAACGGTATCAACACCAGATGCGGAAGACTTTGTTAACCATGCACTGCCGGTGGTTGCCGCTGAGGGTATGGACTTTACTCAATTTTTTGATGCGCTTACACGCGTAGCACAGGGTTCGCCTAACAGTGACGTTCTGGCTTTGTTCTCCAACCAAGAAAAAGGCGAGCAGTGGTTGAGCAGTTGGCAGGAAATTAGGGAACACTCAACCGAGACAGTGAGTGCGATGCGAACGGCGAATCCCACGCTTGTCGCAAGAAATCATCAGGTAGAGCAGGCGATTCAAGATGCGACAGAGCGTGACGATTTTGCTCTATTCCATCGTTTGAATGAGGCGTTGAAAACACCGTATACCGTGAGTGAAGAAAACCAAGATTTACAAGCCGCGCCGGCACCTAACGAGCGCGTGCTTAGAACCTTCTGCGGGACTTAACTTAACCAAACATTGAAAGTATATTCGAAAACAAAAATGGGGCTCAAAGCCCCATTGCGTATTTCAAAACCTGCTTCTTTATTGGGCCGCTTTTCTCCGCCAGCTTTAGTCCAACATTGCGTAGCAATTTCAGCGGCGCAATTTCATTGCTAAATCCAGCATAGAAGAGATCCATGCCCGCCTGCATGATGAGGTTATCGGGTTTACGTTTACGCTCGTAGGCTGCCAGCACTGAGTCATTGAGCCATTCCACGCCAGCATCAGCAGCCACATCCAATAACGCGTCCACGTCTTTAAATCCGAGATTAACACCCTGACCCGCCAGTGGGTTGATGGTATGCGCAGCATCACCGAGCACCACCACATTATTGCGATAATAAGACTGCGCATGGCGTCTGGTAAGCGGAAACGCACCGTGTTGAAGCACCTCAATATCACCTAGCTCTTTAGGGAAGTGGCTCAAGATTTCTTGTTTCAGCGCTGCAGGTGTCATAGCACCAAGTTGTTTAATGCGTGAGGGTGAGTCATACCACACCAACGAACCTTGATGACCAGTAAGAGGCAGGAATGAGCGCGGTCCATCCGGCGTAAACCATTGCCATGTGACATCTTGCTGAGGCAATTCGGTTTTCACATTAATCAACATACAGTGTTGGCGATAATCCCAAGCAGTCACACCAATGTTGGCATAATCTCGAACGCGGGAATTCGCACCATCAGCGCCAACTAACCAGCGCCCATGAAGCACCTCGCCGCTTTCCAATTCTACGCGGTGTCCATCACCATCAGGCTGCATGGCAACAATATTGGCAGGACACAGCAAATCCAGATTTTCTTGCGCTTCACAGGCCTTCCAAAGCGCCAGTTGAAGCACACGATTTTCAACGATAAACCCTAGTTCAGACAAATCCATACTTTGCGCATCAAAGCGGATACGGCACTCAGGATGCTCCCAGGTTTCAAGGCGACGATACGGACACAGGCGCATTTTGAGCACCGAATCCCATACCTTGAGCGAAGTAAGCAGTGATACAGATGCTGGCGAAATAGCCGACACACGTAAGTCCATTGGCTGCTCTGGCGAAAAAGCCTGTGGCGCAATACGCTCCACCATTGCCACGCGTTTTCCTTGTCTGGCAAGACCAAGCGCTGTCGCCGCCCCCACCATACCGCCACCGACGACGATAATATCGAATTGTTTCATAACACAATCTCTTTAAGTCCTGAGGGCATTTTACCCTTCACGCCACCAATTGCGACTCCCTCTGACCTCTGCACCACATAAATCCTGCAAAAAATTGGGGAGAAGGTGATCTGGTCACAGTTTGGCTAAAGCAGTACAATACGCCCCCAATGTCCAAACCTCGTTGAAATTCTCACGGTTTGGCAACAACTGGACAATGCTTTTCGGCTGAGGTTGCAGTTATAACACAGCGTTACCACACATCACCTTTCAGCCGAAACACGTAAAACATTACTATGAGCAATAAGTTACATGGCTAAAAAACTTTTGATCAAAACCTGGGGCTGCCAGATGAACGAATACGATTCATCTAAAATGGCGGATCTTCTTAATGCGGCTGGCGGCTACGAGCTAACCGAAGTACCTGAAGAAGCCGATGTACTGCTTCTCAACACGTGCTCTATTCGCGAAAAAGCCCAGGAAAAAGTGTTCCACCAGCTAGGACGCTGGAAAAACTTGAAAGATCAGAAGCCCGATCTCGTGATTGGCGTAGGCGGCTGCGTGGCAACCCAAGAAGGCGACCACATTCGTGAACGCGCTCCTTATGTTGACGTAATTTTCGGTCCGCAAACGTTGCACCGTTTACCACAGATGATCAAACAGTCTCGTGAAGACCACGGTCCTGTCATGGATATTTCTTTCCCAGAGATCGAGAAATTCGATAACTTGCCAGAGCCACGAGCTGAAGGTGCAACAGCCTTTGTTTCGATTATGGAAGGCTGCTCAAAGTACTGTACGTTCTGCGTTGTGCCATACACACGCGGTGAAGAAGTCAGCCGTCCAATGGATGACGTACTGTACGAGATCGCACAACTGGCAGAGCAAGGCGTGCGTGAAGTTAACCTGTTGGGTCAAAACGTCAACGCATACCGCGGCGAAATGCACGATGGTGATATTTGCACGTTTGCAGAACTGCTGCGCTATGTGGCTGCGCTAGATGGTATCGACCGCATTCGTTACACCACCAGCCACCCGATAGAATTCACTGACGACATCATCGAAGTGTATCGCGACACGCCAGAGCTTGTTAGCCACCTACACTTGCCTGTTCAAAGTGGTTCAGATCGTATTTTGACGATGATGAAACGCCCGCACACGGCGATTGAATACAAGTCAAAAATCCGCAAGCTGCGCGAAGTGCGTCCTGATATCGCCATGAGCTCTGATTTTATTATTGGCTTCCCTGGCGAAACAGAGGCTGACTTCCAAGCCACGATGAAGTTGATCCGTGACATCAATTTCGATATGAGCTTTAGTTTTGTCTACTCACCACGCCCGGGGACACCGGCGGCAGACATGCCGGATGACACCCCAGAGCAAGTGAAGAAAGACCGTTTGTCTGAACTTCAACAGCAAATCACTGCGCAGACCATGATCTTTGCGCGTCAGATGCTAGAGACAGAACAACGTATTCTTGTTGAAGGGCCATCTCGCAAAAACCTGATGGAACTGCGCGGCCGTACAGAGAATAATCGTGTGGTTAACTTCGCGGGATCGATGGATTTGATTGGTCAATTCGTTGACGTGAAAATCACCGACGTGCATGCAAACTCATTGCGCGGCGAACTGGTTCGTACTGAGAAGGAAATGAACCTGCGTATCGCAATATCTCCAGCCGAGATGATTGCAAAAACACGCAAAGAAGATGATCTAGGCGTAGGCGTGTATACTCCGTAATAGTACGGAATCACATCGCCGTGCCAAGCCCCGTTTCGACGGGGAGAATCAATGGTTACCGGTGTGCTATTCAGGCACCGGTGATGTTTGTGAGGACAGGTTTGCGAGGACAGTATTGAACAAGATAATTACCTTAGAAGTATCACTGGAACCAGCTGATAACTCACGCCTAGCCAGCCTATGCGGCCCTTTCGATGACAATATCAAGCAACTCGAACGCCGTTTGGGAGTGGAAATCAACCACCGCAGCCATCACTTCTCCGTTGTGGGTAAGCCACACACTGCCACTGCGGCAATCGAAATTCTCAAAACGCTTTATGTAGAAACTGCCCCTGTTAAGAATCGCTTTCCCGATTTGGAACCAGAGCAAGTTCACCTCGCCATCAAAGAAAGCGGTGTACTTGAGCAGCAGGTAGAATCTTCTATCCCCTACGGGAAAGAGATCAACATCAAAACCAAGAAAGGCGTGATCAAGCCACGTACACCCAATCAGGCGCAGTACATCACCAATATGGTGACGCATGATATTACGTTTGGTGTCGGGCCTGCAGGTACAGGTAAAACTTACCTCGCTGTTGCTGCTGCTGTTGATGCACTTGAGCGCCAAGAAATTCGCCGAATTCTGCTGACGCGTCCCGCAGTAGAAGCGGGTGAGAAACTGGGTTTCTTACCCGGCGATCTTAGCCAAAAAGTCGACCCTTACTTACGCCCACTTTACGATGCCCTTTTTGAAATGCTGGGTTTCGAGCGTGTCGAAAAGCTGATCGAACGTAACGTGATTGAAGTCGCGCCGCTTGCTTACATGCGTGGTCGCACACTGAATGATGCCTTCATTATTCTTGATGAAAGCCAAAACACCACCGTTGAGCAAATGAAAATGTTCCTGACCCGTATTGGCTTTAACAGCCGCGCGGTGATAACCGGTGATGTCACGCAAATAGATTTACCGCGCAATGCAAAATCTGGCCTGCGTCATGCCATTGAAGTGTTAGCGGATGTCAATGAAATCAGCTTCAACTTCTTCCAAGCAGACGATGTTGTGCGCCATCCTGTGGTTGCACGCATTGTCCTTGCTTATGAAGCATGGGAAGCAGAAGACGCCAAAGCTCGAAAACACGCAGAAGAACGTCGCCGTCAAGAACGCGAAGCCACATTCTCGACGCCGCAATCAGAAGAGAACCAACCGTAACATGCAGTATTTTGTCGATCTTCAAATCGCGACACAAAACACCGAAAACCTGCCAAGTGAAGAGCAGTTTCAACACTGGTTTGAACAAGCAGTAAAATCTTTTTGCGAACAAGCAGAAGTGACCATTCGCATAGTGGATGAGTTTGAAAGCCAAACTCTTAACCGTGATTATCGCGGTAAAGACAAGCCAACAAACGTATTGTCATTTCCGTTTGAAGCGCCTCCTGGTGTAGAGTTAGACCTACTAGGCGACTTAATTATCTGTCGTCAGGTAGTCGAAAAAGAAGCAAAAGAACAGAATAAAGACCTCTTTGCCCATTGGGCACACATGGTTGTACACGGCAGTCTCCATCTGCTAGGTTATGATCATATTGATGATGAAGAAGCAGAAGAAATGGAATCTCTCGAGATTTCTATCATGAATGCGCTTGGGTTCGACAACCCTTACGCGGCCGACTTTATCTAAATTAACGTTGTAAATATTGAGACAATGAACGAAGACAACTCACAAAGCTCTGAAGGTCCGAGTAGAAAGACCTTCTTCGAACGTTTAGGACAGATTTTTCAGGGTGAACCCAAAGATCGTCAGGAACTGGTAGATGTATTCCGTGATTCAGAACAGAACGATCTGATCGATCACGATACACGGGATATGCTCGAAGGCGTCATGCAGATTTCTGAAATGCGCATTCGAGACATCATGATTCCGCGTTCGCAGATGGTAACCATCGAACGCTCACAACCTCTCGAAGAGATTATCACGGTTATCAACGACGCCCAGCATTCGCGCTATCCGGTGATCAGCGATGACAAAGACCATGTTGAAGGCATTCTGCTAGCAAAAGACTTGCTACGCTACCTGATGGCCGACAGCGAACCGTTCGACATTGATAAAGTAATCCGCCGCGCTGTTGTCGTGCCGGAAAGCAAACGTGTTGACCGCTTGCTGAAAGAATTTCAGGAAGAACGCTATCACATGGCGATTGTTGTCGATGAATTCGGCGGCGTATCCGGCGTGGTGACTATCGAAGATATTCTTGAAGAAATCGTTGGCGATATTGAAGACGAATACGACGACGAAGAAGAGCAGGAAATCCGCCAGCTCAGCAAGCACACCTTTGCGGTGAAAGCGCTGACCACGCTGGAAGATTTTAACGAGAAATTTGGTTCTCAGTTCAATGATGACGATATCGACACCATTGGTGGATTGGTCATGACCAGCTTTGGTCACCTTCCAACCCGCGGCGAAGAAGTGGACATCGAAAACTTCCATTTCAAAGTCACCGCAGCTGACAGTCGACGCGTTATCCAATTGCAGGTTACTATCCCCGATACGACTGCAGAGGAAACGGCTTAATCGTCAAATGCTAAATATTGAAACTTCAAAGCGGCCCCAAGAATTCATGCGGATCTTCGGGGCCGCTTTTTCTGGTGCACTTGCTACTCTGGCGTTCGCGCCTTACGCCTTCTGGCCAGCCATGCTGGTCTCTTTGATCGCACTTCTCCTACTTATCCACCAGCAATCACCTAAGAGCGCCGCGTTAATCGGCTTTAGCTGGGGTCTGGGCCAATTTGGTACCGGCGTTGGTTGGGTGTATGTGGTTATTGAGAAATTCGGTGGCTTACCAACGGCGATAGGGCTTTGTCTCATCGGCTTGTTGGTGATGTTCTTAGCGCTCTACCCTGCGCTGTTTGCATTCATCCTAAGACGCACTCGACTGCCACTCGCGCTATCGTATTTGTTATTCGCCCCCTCGCTTTGGCTTTTAATTGATTGGTTCCGCGGCTGGTTCTTAACGGGCTTCCCTTGGCTGTGGCCTGGTTACAGTCAAATTGATGGCCCTCTTTCTGCCTTTGCCCCTTTGCTGGGCGTACAGGGCATTACGCTTGCGCTACTGATTATTTCAGCATCGATTGCGCACACGCTCATTGTTCGTAAAGTCTCGGCGCTATTGCCGGCACTTGTGGTGGCGATTGTTGCCGCGGTATCCAGTCAAATTCCGTGGGTACAGGAAACAGGCGAAAGCGTTGATGTCGCCATGGTGCAAGGTAACGTTCCTCAAGAGCTGAAATGGCTACCGAGCCAGCGCTGGCCGACGTTACTGAGCTATCAGGACATGACACGTCAAAACTGGGACGCTGATATTGTTATCTGGCCAGAAGCTGCCATACCCGCACTGGAGCGCGATATACCCGACTTCCTTGCCCGTCTCGATTCGGCGGCGATCAACAACGACACTGCTATTATTACGGGCGTCCTTGATCAAAACCAAGAAGGACAATTCTATAACAACGTGATCACCCTCGGTGATAATGGCATGGAAGGATACGATTATCCGGCGCAGCAAAGCTACAGTAAGCACCATCTGCTGGTATTTGGTGAGTTTGTGCCGTTTGCTGACATTTTGCGTCCGTTAGCGCCACTGTTTAATCTGCCCATGTCATCATTTAGTCGCGGTGACTATACGCAGCCGAACATTAGTGCAAAAGGCTATCAACTCGCCCCTGCGATTTGCTATGAAATTGCATTTAGCGATCAAGTCCGCCAAAGCCTAACACCCGAATCTGATTTCATTTTAACCCTGTCTAACGATACCTGGTTTGGTACGTCTATCGGCCCGCATCAGCATCTTGAAATAGCACGAATGCGCGCGCTGGAAAATGGCAAGCCTGTCCTGCGTTCAACCAATACAGGGCTCACTGCTGCTATTGGCTATCAAGGTGACGTGATCGCACAAATCCCGCAGTTTGAAACCATCGTATTGCGCGCCGATGTGCCGACAACACAAGGACAAACGCCCTATACCCGTTTTGGTGACTGGCCGCTTTATCTGTGGATTCTTATGTCAGGGATTGCACTGATTGTGTTAACACGCGGTCAAACATCATCATCTGACAGCAAGTCGCAATAATAAGAGCGAACATTCGCTAACCCCCTGTGTCTTAAACAAGGCTGAGCATCTCGTCTCAGCCTTGTTTTTATTTGCTTCATAGGGAGATTCAAATGCGCGCCTTAGCACGACTTTTGTCACTAACAGTGATCCTTTCTTCTTCGCTTTTTATCACACCCGCCTCGGCCGAACCTGATCCGGAATTATTTGCCGACACCCGTGCAGCCCTTGCCAATTACCACCGTTTTAATCAAGTAAAGCCGTTTTTCGAAAAGGCTTATGGCTACGCCGTGTTTCCATCTGTCGGAAAAGGCGGGTTCTGGATAGGCGGTGCATATGGAAAAGGCTTAGTCTTTCAAGGCAATAATACCGTCGCACAAGCCGAGCTTATTCAAGTGTCGATTGGGCTTACGTTTGGTGGGCAAGCATTCAGCGAAATACTGTTTTTTGAAGACAAAGAGACTTTCGACAGTTTTATGGCGGGCAGCTTTGAACTAGGCGCACAAGCTTCCGCTACGGCGCTCACTGAAGGTGCTGCGGCACATGTGGGTACCACGGGCACATCAGCCAGCGCAGGCAACGTGCAATCCAAGGCTTATTACATAAACGGCACCGCCATTTTCACCCAAGCCAAAGGCGGGCTAATGGTGGAAGCAGCACTCGCTGGGCAGAAATTTAACATTGAGCCGCTAAAATAAGCCGCAAGCTGGGTCCTGGGAGCTTTTGATTAGGCGACGACCTGAATCAAGCTTTCGCTCTTCCTAGGATCCTTTTTTCCTAAGCCCTGTCTTCCCCACATTTACGCCGGAAATGGCTTACGGCTAAACTGTTTGTTGCCGCATTTGATGCACGGGATCAACACGCCAACATGGGTATGCTCGGTCTGATTCGCGCACTTCTCGCAAACCAGAATCCCCAAACCAACCACTTCGCCGGCAGAATACACACCATGATGCTGAATATCTTGCAGCACTTCACGCCATTCCAGTTGGGTCTTGTCTGTGATTTCGGCCAATTGCTGCCAGATAGAATTGGCAATCAAACTGCGGAATAACTGACCATCATCTGCGCCTGTCTCTGGCTCATTGTAACGCTCACTGAACGCCTGAACATCGCGCTTGAAGTATGCTTCAATCAAGGCGAGTTCATCTTTGGTCATGTCTGCCGCAGCAGCAAAATATCGCTCAGACAAGTCAACCCAGCGTTGGAGCTCTTCAGGGCTGTTCTTTAACGCGTTGCTAATTCGTTGAGTTAGCAACTTATATTCCGTTTTTTGCTCTGACATTGGGCACCTCTGCATTCAACTGTTGTTGCGCCATCTACCTTTAGTTATTCTATGTCGATTATTTTGGTACATTTCATACCTATCTCACAAATTTCCCGGATGTCATCGATGCAAGAACAATACCGTCCACAGGACATAGAGCCTAAGGTTCAGGCCGATTGGGACAAGAACAAAACTTTTGTTGCTCAAGAAGACCCTAGCAAAGAAAAGTTCTACTGCCTATCAATGTTCCCATACCCAAGTGGTCGCCTGCACATGGGTCACGTTCGTAACTACACCATCGGTGATGTGATTGCTCGCTATCAGCGCCTGCAAGGAAAAAATGTGATGCAGCCTATCGGCTGGGACGCATTTGGCCTGCCGGCGGAGAACGCCGCGGTGAAGAACAAGACTGCACCAGCACCTTGGACTTACGAAAACATCGAATACATGAAGAACCAGCTAAAACTGCTGGGCTTTGGCTATGACTGGGATCGCGAATTCGCGACCTGTACGCCTGAATACTATCGTTGGGAACAAGAGTTCTTCACCAAGCTGTACACTCAAGGCTTGGTATACAAGAAGACGTCTTCAGTTAACTGGTGCCCGAACGACCAAACCGTACTGGCTAACGAACAAGTTGAAGATGGCTGTTGCTGGCGTTGTGATACGCCTGTAGAGCAAAAAGAAATCCCACAGTGGTTCATCAAAATCACCGCTTATGCGCAAGAGCTGCTGGACGATCTGGACACCCTAGAAGGCTGGCCTGACATGGTGAAAACCATGCAGCGCAACTGGATTGGTCGCTCTGAAGGTGTTGAATTGTCGTTCACCGTTGCTGGCAATTCAGACCTAGAAGTTTACACCACACGTCCTGACACCCTGATGGGCGTCACCTACGTGGGTATCGCCGCAGGTCACCCTCTGGCCGCGAAAGCTGCAGAGAACAACCCAGAACTAGCAGCATTCATCGAAGAGTGCCGCAACACCAAGGTTGCAGAAGCAGAGCTTGCGACCATGGAGAAGAAAGGCATGGATACGGGCTTGACCGCTATCCACCCTTTGAATGGCCGTGAAGTGCCAATCTATGTGGCTAACTTTGTTCTGATGGATTACGGCACAGGCGCTGTCATGGCGGTTCCTGGTCACGACCAGCGCGACTACGAATTTGCCACCAAATATGGCATCGAAATCATCGGTGTTATCAAACCAGAAGATGGCAGCGAGCTAGATATTTCAGAAGCTGCGTACACCGAAAAAGGTGTTCTGTTTAACTCTGGCGAATTCGACGGTTTGGCTTTCGAGCAAGCGTTTGACGCGATTGCGGCAAAACTTGAGTCAGAAGGCAAAGGCCACAAGACAGTCAACTTCCGTCTACGTGACTGGGGCGTTTCTCGTCAACGTTACTGGGGTGCACCAATTCCAATGGTCACCACAGAAGACGGTCAAGTACACCCTGTCCCAGCAGATCAGCTACCCGTTCTTCTGCCAGAAGACGTAGTGATGGATGGCGTGACTAGCCCTATCAAAGCAGACAAAACATGGGCAGAAACCACCTATAACGGTCAACCTGCGCTGCGTGAAACCGATACGTTTGACACCTTCATGGAGTCTTCTTGGTATTACGCGCGTTACTGTTCACCAAAAGCTGACCAAATGTTGGATTCAGATGCGGCCAACTACTGGCTGCCAGTTGACCAATATGTGGGGGGTATTGAACACGCTTGTATGCACCTTCTGTATTCTCGCTTCTTCCACAAACTGCTGCGTGATGCTGGCATGGTGGAAAGTGATGAGCCATACAAACAACTGCTGTGCCAAGGCATGGTGTTGGCGGATGCTTATTACTACAACAACGAAAAAGGCACGAAAGTATGGGTTTCTCCAACTGACGTGACCGTTGAGCGTGATGACAAAGGCCGCATCACTAAGGCAGTTGATAACGAAGGCAACGAGGTTGTTCACTCAGGCATGACCAAAATGTCTAAGTCGAAAAACAACGGTATCGACCCTCAAGAGATGGTGGACAAATACGGTGCTGATACCGTGCGTTTGTTCATGATGTTTGCGTCGCCAGCGGATATGACGCTGGAATGGCAAGAGTCTGGCGTTGAAGGCGCAAACCGCTTCCTGAAACGTATCTGGAAACTGGTCTTCGAGCACACCGCAAAAGGGTCGGTTTCTGCATTGGATGCCTCTGCGTTAACCGCCGATCAGAAAACGCTGCGCCGTGAAGTACACAAAACCATCGCGAAAGTAAGCGATGATATTGGCCGCCGTCAAACCTTCAACACAGCGATTGCTGCCGTGATGGAATTGATGAACCGCCTAACGAAAGCGCCGCAGGAAACCGACACGGATCGCGCGATCCTTGATGAAGCACTTAAAGCCGTGGTTTCTATGCTTTACCCAATCACGCCGCACATCAGCAATGAATTGTGGATTGCTCTGGGTGAAAGTGATGTCGACAACGCGCAATGGCCTATCGCAGACAGCGATGCCATGATTGAAGACGAGAAGCTAATCATCGTTCAAGTGAACGGCAAGCTTCGCGCAAAAATCACCGTTGCGGCTGACGCAGCGAAAGCTGACGTTGAAGCCATGGCACAAAACGATGAGCACGTAGTGAAGTTCACCGAAGGGAAAACCGTTCGTAAAGTGATCTACGTACCAGGCAAACTGGTTAACATTGTTGCTAACTAATTTGTTCGCATCTTTGCCAACAACAACAGGGAGAATTCGGTGACATCGATCTTTCGCTCTCTCCGAACCCTGCTTGTCGTGGTGGCCGCTTTGGCCACCGCGTCTTGCGGATTCCAACTTCGTGGCAGCTACAACCTGCCTGATGAAATTCAGAAGCTTTCTATCACGAGTTTTGACCAATACGGCAAACTGACCCGTGAGATGAAATCCCAGCTTCGTCTTTACGATATTGATCTCGTACCACCGGCTGAAACTATCTCAAATCTACGTTTGAATGGTGAGAGCTATGGTGAAAGTACGCTTTCTCTTTACCAAAATAGCCGCGTTGCAGAAAAGCAATTTGCTTACACTGTGAGCTATTCCGTGACGGTGCCTGGTAAAGGAAACTACGGATTCTCTACGTCTCTTAGCCGCACCTACCTTGATAACCCATTGACCGCACTAGCAAAGTCAGTGGAGGAGGAAATGCTTGCGCAAGAGATGCGAGTTGAAGCGACAAAGCAAATCATGCGACAACTCGCGCGTTTGAATGCGCATATCGAAGCCTTTGAGCGCAAAGAAGCCGAAGAGAAAGCCTTACGTGAGCTTTATCAGGGCGTCGATAGCACCAACCCTGACCTCACTATTGAAACGCGTTTTAACGGCAAGGAAGAGGAAAACCGCGGTAAACCTCTGTCCAGCTACACCACTGACGGTGAAAACGTCGAATGAGGATCTACCCAGAACAACTGACACAACGCCTATCTCAAGGTTTGTGTCAGACTTACCTTCTGTTCGGCAATGAACCACTGCTTAAACAAGAAGCCCAACAAAGTGTCATTGCAGAAGCGGCGCGCCAAGGTTTTGATGAAAAGCACCGCTATACGGTCGACAACCAGCTCAACTGGCAAGACATATACGATACTTGTCAGGCACTGAGTTTGTTTTCCAGCCGCCAGGTCATTGTCCTGACGTTGCCTGAAAACGCGCTGACAACTGCTCAAGCCAATGCATTAAAAGAACTCGAGCCGTTGCTACACCAAGATCTGGTGTTGATTCTGGAAGGCCCGCGTCTTAACAAAAAACAAGAATCAGCGAAATGGTTCACGCTGTTTCAAAAAAATGGCCTTTATGTGCCATGTAATACACCCGATGCACGCCAATTGCCTCGCTTCGTCGAAACGCGCTGTCATGCACTTGGCTTAAAGCCAGATCATGAATCCGTCCAATTGCTCGCACAATGGCACGAAGGGAACCTTCTCGCTCTGTCGCAAAGCCTGATGAAGCTGCAGTTGTTGTATCCCGATGGCGCACTCACTTTGCCACGTTTGCAAGACGCCCTGTCACGAAACAATCACTACACGCCCTTTCAGCTCACCGATGCGTTGATTGATGGCAAAGCCAAACGTGCCGTGAGAATTACGCGCCAATTGGAAGCGGAAGGTGTCGAGATCACCATATTGCTTCGCGTGATCCAAAAAGAGTTAATACAACTTTGCAAGATGCAGGAATATGGCGCGTCGGGCATGGGGATAAATAAGATATTTGACCATTATTGCGTATGGCAAGCTCGCCGAGCACCGCTAACCTCAGCCTTGCACCGACTGCCACTGTCAAGATTAATGCACTTGGTCAACAGCCTTGCCAACATCGAAATGATGGTAAAAACTGACTTTGATAGCCAGCCTTGGCCTGCGCTGTCCGCGTTTTGTCTTGATATGTGTGGCCACCCTGTGCACCTTGAGCCCATTCGCTGAGTATCAACGCGACACCACCGTATTTTAATCGCAACAGCCAGTGTTATAATTTTCTCGATGAGATCTCACTGACCAATAGCCACCATTAAGGGGAAAACATTGCTTCCGGACCAACTTCAACATTTCGTTGCCGACAAAGCTGATGATATGAAAGCGGCAGACATCGTGACTCTTGATGTCAGAAACAAAAGCAGCATCACTGATTTTATGGTGCTGTGCACCGGCAACTCTAAACGTCACGTTTCCTCCATTGCCGAGCATGTTGCTGATGAAGCACTGGCTGCCAACGTTCGCTCATTGGGTATGGAAGGACAAAACGAAGGCGAATGGGTTGTGCTAGACCTTGGTGACGTCATGTTACATGTCATGCAAGACGACCAACGTCAGTTGTACGAGCTTGAAAAGCTGTGGAACTGATCCGATGAAATTACAACTGATCGCGGTTGGCACCAAAATGCCGAAATGGGTCGAAGAAGGCTACAAAGAATATAGTCGCCGCTTCCCAAAAGATATGCCCCTTGAGCTGATCGAAATTACGGCAGGTAAACGCGGGAAAAATGCTGACATTGCGCGCATCTTGCAAAAAGAAGGCGAAGCGATGCTGGCGGCGGTTCCAAAAGGAAACCGCATTGTGACACTGGATATTCCGGGTAAGCGCTGGGACACAGAGCAGCTGGCTGAGCAATTGGAAAGTTGGAAACTGGATGCTCGAGATGTTTCCATCTTGATTGGCGGCCCAGAGGGACTGTCACCTGCATGCAAAGCGGCCGCAGAGCAGAGTTGGTCTCTGTCACCATTGACACTTCCTCACCCATTGGTCCGTGTAGTGATGGCTGAAAGTCTTTATCGCGCCTGGAGCATTACCGCGAATCACCCTTATCATCGGGAATAGTTCATGAGATACAGGCGTAGCCCAATACGCGATCATCAGGCCGAATCTTCTTTGTTTATCCGCCGAGCCATTGTGGCTTTCGGCGGCATTGTTATTTTAGTCGGCCTGCTTTTACTCAATCTGTACACCATTCAGGTTGATGACCATGATGATTACATCACCCGCTCAAACGACAATCGCATCAAAGTGGTGCCGGTTGCGCCTAATCGCGGCCTCATTTTTGATAGAAACGGTAAACTATTAGCCGAAAACCGCCCCGTTTACGCACTCGAAATTACGTCTGAGCAGGTCAAAGATATTCCTGGAACCATTGCGCGTTTACAGGCATTGATCGATATTTCTGATCGTGAAATCGCCGCGTTTGAACGAGACAAAAAACGCTCTCGTCGCTTTAATGCGGTTGCCGTCAAAAATCAGCTTTCCGAAGAGGAAGTCGCGATATTTTCAGCCAACCAACACAAATTCCCAGGTGTTGAGATTAAAGGCTACCTCAAGCGTTATTACCCTTACGGCGATGCACTGACACACGTATTGGGTTACGTGGCCAAAATCAATGACAAAGACGTTGCGCGTCTTGAGCGCGACGAAATGAGCACCAACTACAGAGCGACTCGCGATATTGGCAAGCTCGGCATTGAACGCTTTTACGAAAGAGATCTTCATGGAACCGCGGGCTATCAAGAAGTTGAGGTGAACAGCCGAGGACGTATCATTCGCACCTTGAAATACGTCCCCCCTGAGCCAGGTAAAGATCTTGTACTCAACCTTGATGTGGATCTTCAGCTCTACATCCGTTCCATTTTGGGTGAGCGCCGTGGTGCTGTTGTCGTACTTGACCCTGAAGATTCGTCCGTTTTAGCTATGGTCTCATCGCCAAGTTATGACCCGAACCTATTTGTTCATGGCATATCTAGCCCAGAATATCGCGGATTACTTGAAGACAAAAACCGACCTTTGGTCAACCGTGCGACACTCGGTATTTATCCACCAGCCTCAACAATAAAACCGTTTATTGCTGTCGCTGCGCTTCAAGAGAAAACGCTCACTCTTAATACCACACGTAATGATCCCGGTTATTGGCATTTACCTAATTCAACCTCTCGACCATTTCGAGATTGGCTAGCATGGGGTCATGGCAGAGTAAATATCGTTCAATCGATTGAAGAGTCAGTGGATACGTTCTTCTACCAAATCGCCTACGATTTAGGGATAGACAAGCTGTCTGAATGGATGAGCAAGTTTGGTTTTGGTGATTACACAGGCATCGATATCCACGAAGAAAGCAAAGCCAACATGCCAACCAGAGAATGGAAAATGGCACGTTACCGACAGCCTTGGTACAAAGGTGACACAATACCGGTCGGGATTGGTCAGGGTTACTGGACATCAACACCGATGCAAATCGCTAAGGCGACCACCGTATTGGTCAACAAAGGCATCGTCCATCCACCGCACCTTTTAATGCGCACAGAATCAGAAGGTGAAGTGGAAATCGCACCGATCGCGCCGTACCCGCCCATTGCTGATGTTAACGACAAGTACTGGAATGCAGCACTTGAAGGTATGCGTTTGGTTAACCATGGCAAAAAAGGAACTGCACGACGTGCATTTGCCAATGCCCCTTATGTCACGGGTGGAAAATCGGGCACCGCACAGGTATTCGGATTGGCAGAAGACGAAGAATATAAAGCAGATGAAATTGCGGAGCATCTGCGTGACCACGCCTTGTATACTGGCTTTGCACCTTTCGATGATCCTCAAGTCGTGGTTTCTATGGTGTTAGAAAATGCTGGGGGTGGGTCCACCAATGGTGCTCCGATCGCCCGTCGTATTTTTGACCATATGTTGCTCGGGAAAGATAAAAATAACGAGGAGCAGGTTCAATGAGTATGTTCGCGTCCACAGGCCAAAAAAAGACCATTTTTGAGCGCTTGCACCTCGATGCTCCCCTGTTGCTCGGCATTATTTTACTGATGGGTTTTGGTTTAATGGTGATATGGAGCGCCAGCGGACAAAGCGTTGCCATGATGGAGCGTCAGGTTTTCCGCATGCTGCTGGCTCTCGGAGTGATGTTCGTGCTAGCGCAAATATCGCCGCGACATTACGAGTTCTGGGCGCCGTATCTCTATGTCACTGGCATAATCATGCTGATTGCCGTGCTATTTTTTGGCGAAACAGCCAAAGGGGCACAGCGGTGGCTGGATCTCGGTATCCTCACCTTTCAGCCCTCTGAGTTAATCAAACTTGCCGTGCCTCTGATGGTGGCACGTTTCATTGGTAAAGAACCTCTTCCGCCTCGCTTTAGAAACCTGATTATTGGCTTGGTGATGGTCTTTGTGCCTACCATCCTCATCGCCAAGCAACCGGATCTGGGAACGTCGATACTCATTGCGGCATCAGGGATCTTCGTTTTGTTTCTCTCTGGTATCCGATGGCGCATCATTCTTGGCGCAGGGGCTTTGGTCGCGGCATTTATTCCAGTGCTTTGGTTTTTCCTCATGCGCGAATACCAGCGCGTCCGTGTGCGGACACTTTTCGATCCAGAATCAGACCCGCTTGGCGCCGGTTACCATATTATTCAATCCAAAATAGCGATTGGATCCGGGGGTATTTCAGGCAAGGGGTGGCTGCAAGGCACACAATCACAACTGGAGTTCTTGCCAGAACGCCATACCGACTTTATCTTTGCCGTGATTGCTGAAGAATGGGGAATGGTCGGCGTCGCTTGCTTGCTCATGTTGTATTTGTTCATTATCGCGCGAGGTTTAATGCTGGCAAGCCGAGCACAAACGGCCTTTGGTCGCATGATGGCCGGCAGTATTGTGCTAAGTTTCTTTGTGTATGTATTTGTTAATATTGGCATGGTCAGTGGTATTTTACCCGTCGTTGGCGTCCCACTTCCATTGGTCAGTTACGGCGGTACATCCATGGTGACGCTAATGGCAGGCTTCGGGATTTTGATGTCTATCCACACTCACAGAAAAATGCTTTCAAAGGCTTTGTAATGAAAAAACTTCTCGTATTGATTGCGATTGTATTGTCAGGTTGTGCCACTAAGAACGACGAACGCTACAGTATTGCGCAAGACCAGGCGCCTGAAGCAACACCCACTTTGGAACATATTGAGGATGCGCATCCTCGTTACGAACCCTACAGTCGAGCGGGAAACAAGAACTACACGGTTCTTGGTCAAGACTACGAAGTGATCAAAGATCCCGAAACGTTTACCACTGAAACCGGTATCGCTTCTTGGTATGGCAAGAAATTTCATGGCCATAAAACCTCGAATGGCGAGATTTATGATATGTATTCGATGTCAGCAGCCCACAAAACATTACCACTGCCGAGTTATGTCGAAGTGGAAAACACCGCCAATGGCAAAAAAGCCATTGTACGTGTTAACGACCGTGGGCCGTTCCATGAAGGACGTGTCATTGATTTAAGTTACGCAGCAGCATCGAAACTGGGGGTTTTGGCTTCGGGTACGGCTCCCGTCAAAGTCACTTTACTTAAAGTCGACAAACCCGTGGAGAACGATGAATGGCAAGGTGCGCGACTCAATCGCTACTTTGTGCAATTAGCCGCGATCTCCGATAAAACCAAAGCAGAAAAAGCGGCTGCGAGTTTTAGCCAGCAGTTCGAACTTCCCACTGACATTCATCAGTCGGGAAAAGTGTATCGTGTTCGTCTCGGCCCATTTCATGACTATGACCAAACGCAACATGCTGCAATGCTTGCACAAGAACATCAAATAAATGAGGCCTTCATCGTTGTTGAGCCAATGAGTAATGAACCGACTCTGAAATAGAGTGTCATTAATTAGTAAGTTGTTGTAACCCCATCTGACACTTATCAGGGCTATCTGATATAGTGTCGACTGCTTTTGACTAGAGAAATATTCAAGTAAGTACTTATATCTATGAAAAAATCACCTTCTTTGTTGCGCTCTTTAGTCTTGTTGACTGCCGTATCCACTTCCGCTGTAACGATTGCAGCACCATCTGTCGTACCTGATGCGCCTCAAATCGCAGCAAAAGGCTATGTATTGATGGACTACAACTCGGGCAAAGTCTTGGCCGAGAATAATGCCTACGAACGTCTAAACCCAGCTAGCCTAACCAAAATGATGACAAGCTATGTTATCGGTCAGGAAGTTGAACGCGGCAATATCAGCCTCGAAGACGAAGTTGTTATCAGTAAAAATGCTTGGGCGAAAAACTTCCCAGGTAGTTCGAAGATGTTTATCGAAGTAGGTACCACTGTTTCAGTTGCTGACTTGAACCGCGGTATTATTATTCAATCAGGGAACGATGCATGTGTGGCGATGGCTGAACACGTAGCGGGCTCTGAAGATTCATTTGTCGATCTCATGAATGGCTGGGCGAAAACCCTCGGTATGAAAGATACCAACTACGCCAACTCACACGGCCTCGATCATGATGAATTATACTCAACGCCTTATGATCTGGCACTTCTAAGCCAAGCCCTTATCCGTGATGTGCCAGAAGAATACCGCATCTACGAAGAGAAATCGTTCACCTACAACGGCATCACCCAATACAACCGTAACGGTCTACTTTGGGATAAGAGCATGAATGTTGATGGTATTAAGACAGGCCACACAGACAAAGCCGGTTACAACCTCGTCAGCTCTGCAACCGAAGGCAAGATGCGTTTGATCGCTGTTGTCATGGGTACAAACAGCGCTAACGCACGTAAAGCAGAAAGCAAGAAGCTGCTGAATTACGGGTTCCGCTTTTTCGAAACCGTTGCACCGCATAAAGCCGATGAAACTTTCGTAACCGAAAAAGTATGGATGGGTGATACCGACCAAGTTGCATTGGGCGTGAGCGAAGATACCTATGTCACACTGCCTCGCGGTAAAGCGAAAGATTTAGAAGCCAGCTTTGTGCTAGAAAAAACACTTGAAGCCCCTATCGCGAAAGGCGATGTGGTCGGTAAGCTTTACTATCAAGTTGATGGCGAAGATGTGGCGGAATACCCACTAGTTGCGCTTAATAACGTGCAAGAAGGTGGTTTATTCAGTCGCTTGGTTGATTACATCATCATGTTCTTCAAGAGCTTGTTCTAAGCACCCAGAAAGAATTTAGAAGGCAGCCTATTGGCTGCCTTTTTATTTGCCTCGCCCGCCCCCATATTCCTCCTCAAGCGCATGATCTTGTTTTCTTATAACAGGACGATTACTATTCTCCCCCAACGCAATGCGTGATCATTAGCACAAAATATAGGTCGCCGGACAATGCTTCCGACGCCAATTCTGGAGTAAAAAATGGAAGAGCAACCAAAACTAAAAGACCTTCTGGAGTTCCCATGTACATTCACTTATAAAGTGATGGGTTACGCCAAACCAGAACTCACAGATCTGGTTTTGGAAGTCATTCAGCGTCACGCTCCGGGTGATTACACACCGAGAGTGACACCCAGCGGCAAAGGTACTTACAATGCCGTGTCTGTCACCATTACAGCGACGTCTATCGAACAAGTTGAAACGCTGTACAAAGAACTGGGTGATATTGAAATCGTTCGTATGGTTCTGTAAGCGATCACGTATAGACAAGATCACCACAATACTTTACGACAATGCCCTTACAAATAGACGGCTGTTAATTCAGCCGTCTGTCATTATAATGGCGTAACTGACGAGCTCGGTGCCCTTAATCTCTCAGCCCTTTTTAGCCAAGCAGGTGTACTTTGCAACAGAACCGCCTCATTATCAGACAACTTGGATTGCGTCCTTACGAGCCGACGTGGAAAGCCATGCATGCTTTCACTGACGAACGCACGGCTGAAACCTGTGATGAGATTTGGCTGGTCGAACACGAACCTGTGTTTACCCAAGGCCAAGCGGGAAAAGCGGAGCACTTACTCGCGACAGGAGGTATTCCTGTGGTGCAAAGTGACCGTGGCGGACAAGTGACCTATCATGGGCCTGGTCAGCAGATTGCTTATATCCTGATTGACTTGAAACGCAAGAAATTGGGTGTAAGAGAGCTGGTAACCAGCATAGAAAACATAGTGATTGATACGCTTGCTCACTATGGTATTGAATCAAATGCACGACCGGACGCACCGGGTGTGTATGTGGGTGATAACAAAATTTGCTCGCTGGGTCTTAGGATCCGTCGCGGCTGTTCATTCCACGGATTGGCATTAAACGTCAATATGGATTTGTCTCCGTTCCTACGCATTAACCCTTGTGGCTATGCAGGGATGGCAATGACACAAACCGTCGATTTAGGGGGCCAGCATCACTGACTGAGCTTTACCCTGTGTTAGTAGATAAACTGACATCGCACCTGAACTATGATCAGGTCGAGTCCCTAACAGAAAGCAATCAATTATGAGCAAACCGATCCAGATGGAACGCGGCGTTAAATACCGTGATGCAGACAAAATGGCGCTCATCCCGGTCAAGAACATGCCGACTGAGAAAAAAGAAGTGCTGCGCAAGCCCGAGTGGATGAAGATCAAACTTCCTTCTGACAGCAAACGTATTCAAGAAATTAAGTCTGCATTGCGTAAAAACAATCTGCATTCTGTCTGTGAAGAAGCGTCTTGCCCGAACTTGGCTGAGTGCTTTAACCACGGTACTGCTACGTTTATGATTTTGGGTGCAATTTGTACTCGACGATGTCCATTCTGCGACGTTGCCCACGGTCGCCCGAATGCACCAGATGACAATGAGCCAGCAAAACTGGCGAAAACCATCAGCGACATGAAGCTCAAATACGTTGTTGTGACCTCCGTAGACCGTGACGATCTGCGTGATGGCGGCGCACAACACTTTGCGGATTGTACCCGTGAAATTCGCGCCCTAAACCCAGAGATCCGCATTGAAACACTGGTGCCCGATTTCCGTGGTCGTATGGATACGGCATTGGAATTGCTAAAAGACAATCCGCCAGATGTGTTCAACCACAACCTTGAAACAGCACCGCGTCTTTACCGTAAAGCTCGCCCAGGCGCCAACTACAAGTGGTCGCTCGAACTGCTGAAGAAATTTGGTGAGATGCACCCTAACGTGCCGACGAAATCGGGTGTCATGATGGGTTTGGGTGAAACCAAAGAAGAGATCGTACAAGTGCTGAAAGACTTGCGCGAGCATGGTGTGACCATGCTGACACTCGGCCAATACCTGGCACCAAGCCGTCACCACTTGCCGGTTGAGCGTTATGTGCCGCCAGAAGAATTTGATGAACTACGCGATATCGCATTGGAGCTGGGCTTTACTCACGCTGCATGTGGTCCGTTTGTTCGCTCGTCTTACCATGCTGATCTGCAAGCGCAGGGTGTGGAAATCAAGTAGACACCATTGCTCTTTTAATCATGCTAAACGCCGAGCCCATGCTCGGCGTTTTTGTGTTGGTCGTTTCCCAAAAATCCGATTGCCCTTGGCGGATTTCCAAAATGGAAATATCACCTTCCCATAAAGTTAATAGTGGAAACTCCTAGCCGCAACGTAAAATAAACCCAAATTAAAGTAGGGTCTTTTCCATGAACAACAACCTTTCTGAACTGCAGCAACGTTTTTACCAGATCATCAACAACCCAACGCTTTCTCCAAAGCAGAAGAACCAATTTCTGGCATTGGAAGCGGAGGCAAGCCTGCCTTACCTGTCGATTGAAGACGACATAGCGCAAGCAATGAAAGACGGTGTTATCTGTGACATGTTTGAAGGGCACGCGCCATTCAAACCACGTTACGTGCTGCCAGATTACGCGAAGTTTCTTTCGCAAGGTTCTGAGTACTTGGAATTGACGCCAGCAGAAAACCTTGATGATGCACTCAACATGCTGAATATCATCTATCACCACGTTCCTTCCGTGACCAACATTCCTGTGTATGTCGGCCAACTCGATGATGTGCTGATGCCTTACGTTGGTTCGCTGAGCGACGAAGATATCTACCAAAAAATTAAACGTTTCTGGATCATGCTTGATCGCACTCTGCCAGATGCATTCATGCATGCGAACATCGGTCCTGCTGACAACATCATCTGCCGCACTATCTTGCGCGTCGATGCTGAATTAAAACAAATCGCACCAAACCTAACGTTCATGTATGACCCTGCTGTCACACCAGACGATTTGCTTCGCCATGCCACTCGCAACATCTGTGAATGCAGCAAGCCACACATTGCCAACTACCCAATGCATGCTGGCGCTTACGGTGACAAACGTTTCGGCATCGTGAGCTGTTACAACTCTCTGCCATTAGCGGGCGGTTCAAACACCCTAGTGCGTATGAACTTAAAAGAAGCCGCGAGCAAAGCAGAAAGCACAGAAGACTTCATCAACACAACGTTGCCAACTTACAGCAAGTTGATGGTTGAGTTGATGGACGTTCGTAGCACTTACCTTCACGAATCTTCAAATTTCTTCACCAACTTCCTTGCAACGGAAGGCCTGATTGAAGAGAGCCGTTTTGCACCCATGTTTGGCATCTACGGCATGGCTGAAGCAGTGAATGCTCTGTTAGAAAAAGATGGCAAGCAAGGCAAATACGGACATGACATCAGCGCCAACGAGCTGGGTCATGCCATTTCTGAAAAGCTGGCTGCACTGGTTGACGAAAACCCAGTGAAGTACGGCTACAACGGTAAGGCACTGCTTCATGCCCAAGGTGGTATCAGCCTAGACATGGACGCTACCCCAGGCGTGCGCATCCCTTACGGTACTGAACCTGATCCTGTGACGTATGTTCACGCAACGGCGGGCCACCACAAACACTACACATCAGGCATCAGCGACATTCTGACCATTGATGAGACCGTGAAATCGAACCCTGAAGCCATGTACAACCTTTGTAAAGGCGCTATCAACCTGGGTTACCGTGAATTCACGGCCAATGTCGCGTCGAACGATTTGGTTCGCGTGACGGGTTACATGATCAAGCTGTCTGATATTGCGAAATTTGACGACGAAGGTTCACGCAAGAACACCACGTGGTTAGGTGCAGAAGCATCGAAGAACACGGGGATTTTGAACCGTGCGCCACGCGTGGTGAGCTTTGAATCAACCCCTGTTTACAAGTAACAGTATTGCCGATCACAGCGTCCGTTAATAACGAACACAACGAGAGCAAGAGAATGTCAGTGAAGCCAACGCAAAACCAAGCACTGGTCAGTCGTATTCTGACATTCTCTTGTGTTGATGGACGGGCAACCGCTTGGTGGTATTTTTGCAAGGATGTAACTTCGATTGCATCACTTGCCATAACCCTCACACCATCAATCACTGCACCCATTGTGGTGATTGCGTGAAAAGCTGTCCAAGCGATGCCCTGTCCATCCATACCCAAAAGAACGACCAACAGCGTGTTATCTGGCATGCTGATAAATGCACACACTGCGACCGTTGCATTGATGTGTGCCCAGACAAATCCAACCCGAAGATTGTTCGCTACGGCGTGGACGAGATGCTTGCGCTGATCCGCAAACATCATTTCTTCCTCAATGGCATCACCATTTCTGGCGGTGAAGCAACACTGCAACTTCCCTTTATACTGTCATTGTTCAAAGCCATAAAATCTGACCCTGAGCTTGCACACTTAACCTGCTTCATCGACAGCAATGGTTCATTGTCCCGCACGGGATGGGAGCGCGTTTCGCCCTACCTTGATGGTGCCATGATCGATCTCAAAGCCTGGCAATCAGACACGCATTTGTGGCTCGTCGGTCGAGATAAGCATCGCGTCATCGACACCATTGATTACTTGGCTACGCAGAACAAGCTGCACGAAGTGCGTTTGCTGCACATCCCAGGGAAAAGCGATTTGGATACCGAAGTCGATGCGGTGGGAGATTACTTAAAGACCCTGCCTGAAGGTGTGAAGATCCGCCTTAACGCGTTTCAACATCACGGTGTGATCGGTGAAGCGTTAACGTGGGAGAAATGCAGTGAAAGCGAGATGAATCGCTTCCACGAATTGTTGTTTTCGAAGATCAATCGGCCCATGCAATTGCCGACGGTTTATACCTAAATCTCTGCCGTGTCACCAACCAGTTGATCGTGCAACCAGCGACACGCTGGATTGTTCAAACTCACCGTGTTCCAAACCAAGCTATAGGCCACTTGGCCATAATCAAATGGCAGCGCTTTGGCCACCAGCCCCTTGCCTTGCAAAGCCGTTTCTGCCCAGCGTTTCGAGCAAGTAAACAAATACGGCGAGTGCTGACACATTAAAGCCGCTGAACCAAAGTCTGCGACCATCGCAGCAATGTTTCTCGCGCCATGTCGTTGCGTAAGTGTCTGTTCAAAGTAAGGCTCAGCCAAATCCTTATCAATGACGCGAATGTGGCGATAACTTAAATACTTTTCAATAGTCAGCGCTTCATTGGAAAGTGGGTGTGCCGGGTTCATCAAGCAGACCATTTCATCACTTAAAATCGTTTTCCAAATAAGACTCTTGCTGTGTGTCGGCGGCTGACTGATATCATGCGGAAGCAGCAGAAAATCGATTTTTCCATTCAAAAGCGCTTCGAAGCTAAATTGCTCTTTGGTGGAAATAACCAACTGCGCATGGTCACTCAATCGCTGAGATATTTGCCCCAACTGAGGTGCAAAAAGCTCAAACGTACTCTCTCTCATCGACAATGAAAGCATGCCCGTAAAGGTTTCAGGCAAGAATTCTCCTTGCTGAAAAATACCATTCATGTTCGACAGAACATTGTGGATTGCGGGGCCAATACTTAACGCATATTGTGTCGGTGCGAGTTGGTTTCCTCTGCGGAAAAAGAGCTCATCGTTCAGCTGCGCTCTTAGTTGTCCCAACGCTTTGCTGACGCTCGATGGCGTCACACATAATATATTGGCCGTTGACGTCACACTATGCGTCATCAATAGCACATGCATAACGGTGAGGTTTTTAACGCTAATACGAGAAAGTGTGGCGTAATCCATCGAAGACCATCTTCATTCAAACAATCACGGCATAGCGTAGCCTTAAACCCGTCTAATACCAATTGGTATTAGACTGAGATATACGCAAACGCCAGACACAACAAAGGCGCTGATTCAGCGCCTTTTCATCGAAAATCTGCTTACCGATTATGGGCGAGACAGATAATCCGCTTTACCTACCCACTTGTAGGTTGTCAGCTCCTCTAAGCCCATAGGGCCGCGAGCATGAAGCTTTTGTGTAGATACAGCAACTTCTGCACCCAAACCGAACTGGGCGCCATCAGTGAAGCGTGTAGAGGCATTCACATACACTGCCGCAGACCCTGCGCCATTGATAAACGCTTCTGCCGCCATCAAATCGTTGGTGAGGATCGCATCAGAGTGGCTCGCATTGTGGTCACGCATATGTTTGAGCGCTGCGTATACATCCGAGACCAATGCAACGCCAAGGGTAAAGCTCAACCATTCGGTATCAAAATCACCCTCTCCCGCTTCTTGCAGGTCTGCAACACCACCCAACAATGGCAATGCCGCCGCTTCAGCAACAATCTTAAGCTTATTGTCATTGAACAATGGCGTCAGTTTTTGCAGAAGTGTTTCTGCAATTTCTTGATTCACTAGCAAGGTATCTAGGGCATTACAGGCAGACGGACGTTGCGCTTTAGCATTGATAATCAAATCCAATGCACGGTCCAAGTCAGCGGTTTTGTCTACGTACATATGGCTGATGCCGAAGCCACCAATGATGACCGGAATGGTGCTGTTTTCTTTACACATTTTGTGCAAGCCCGCACCGCCGCGAGGAATGATCATGTCGACATAGTCATCAAGACGCAGCAATTCACCAACCAATTCGCGATCTGGCTTCTCGATATACTGCACAGAGGCCGCGGGTAGGTCTGCTTTTTCCAGCGCGGTTTGGATAACTTTCACCAACTCAACGTTTGAATGGAAGGTTTCTCGACCGCCACGAAGGATGCTTGCGTTACCCGTTTTCAGGCACAAAGAGGCAATATCAATCGTTACGTTAGGTCGAGCTTCATAAATCACGCCAATCACGCCGATAGGCTCGCGACGACGGCTCAACGTCATGCCGTTCTCAAGCACTTTGCAGTCCATTTCGCTACCGACCGGATCAGAAAGCGAAATCACGTTACGAACGTCGGCGGCAATACCAGCCAAACGCTCGTCGTTCAGCAGAAGACGATCTAGCATTGCATCAGGCAAGCCGGCTTCACGACCAGCATCGATATCTTTTGCGTTCGCAGCAAGGATGCTAGCTGCATTCGCTTCTAATTCATCAGCAATCACTGCCAACGCTTTATTCTTCTGCGCTGTTGGTGCCGTTGCCAATACATATGCAGCGTCTTTGGCTGCGCGTCCCATCTTCTGTAGACCGTTGGTTTGTAGACTGGTTGTTTGCAGACTCATGTCAGCCTCTATTGCTTGTCCATAGCGTTAGCAGCAGTACCACTAACCAAATTAATTAATCAATGACGACGAGATCGTCGCAATGTATTGCAACGGCGCCGTGTGCATAGCCCAGAATATCTTGAATATCCTGACTGTGTCGACCTGCGATGGCACTTAAATCTGTACTTGAGTAGCGGCAGATACCGCGCGCTAATAGCTTACCGTTTTGGTCACAAATACGCGCCACTGCGCCACGATCAAAACGGCCTTCCACGCCGACAATACCTTTAGACAATAGGCTGCTATGGCGTTCTACCACGGCTTTCGCTGCGCCTTGATCGATAATGATGTCGCCTGCAGGCGGAGGGCCAGCCAATATCCAACGTTTGCGGCTTTCAAGCGGTGATGCCAACGGTAAAAAGCGTGTGCCTGCAGGTTTTCCTTCAACCAAATGTTGAATCACCTCTGGGCGGCTACCTGCTGCAATAGTCACTTCAATACCCGCTCGACGTGCTACATCAGCGGCCTGTAGCTTGGTCGCCATGCCACCCGTACCCAAACCACTGACACTGCCGCCAGCTAACTTGTGTAAGGTCTCATCGATCGTATGCACTTCGCGGATCAGTTCAGCGTCTGGGTTGTTACGCGGATCTGCAGTAAACAAGCCAGGCTGATCGGTTAGAAGCAGTAATTTGTCAGCTTCAGCAAGAATCGCCACAAGCGCCGACAAATTATCGTTATCGCCCACTTTTATCTCAGCCGTCGCAACCGCATCATTTTCATTCACAACGGGAACGATATGATTATCTAGCAGTGCTTGAAGCATATCGCGGGCATTGAGATAGCGCTCGCGATCATCCAAATCTGCGCGTGTTAGCAGCATCTGGCCAATGTTAATGCCATAAATAGCGAACAGGCTTTCCCATTCTTGAATTAAACGGCTTTGCCCTACCGCTGCCAGCATTTGCTTGTTGGCGATAGTATTGGGGAGATCGGGATGATTGAGGTGTTGTCGACCCGCCGCAATAGCGCCGGAAGTGACAACAATAACCTGATGACCTAGGCGAATAAGCTTGGCACATTGACGCACCAATTCGACGAGGTGAGCGCGATCGATTTTGGTTGAGCCACCAGTAAGCACACTGGTTCCCAATTTTACAACGATGGTCTGGCGATCTTGTGTATCGCCAGATTCAGAAATCAAAGATGAAACGTTTTCTTGGCCTGACATGACATTGACAACATAAAAGCGAATATGCCTTTCTTTTATCAATCCCAGACCAAGATAACAAGTGATTAAAGCAACTGTCTCGCGATAATCGACAAATTAAGGCCTTTAAGCGGCAGTGCCCAATTTCGGTTTCTTCAAAGATGGTAGCGCGGTGATTTCTAGCGCCAACTCCCCTTCAACAAAGCCCGCAATTTTTTTATAGAAAGTATCGAGAGATTCCGTCACTTCCTGCACACATTTCTTCGGTAATTTTTCTTCCAGCCATTCGCCTTCGGTATTAAATTTCCCAAAGGTGTAGGAATATTCGAAGCCGCCTTCTTTTGGCGTTAACTTCATCCACCAACCCCAAAACTCACGACTTTCGGGCGTTTTTTTGGCATTAACACAAGCAGAAAGGCAATCAAAAAAGTAGCTTTCCCCCGTCGATTTCTTTTGACGCAAATAAGGACCAAGCTGAGCAAACCTTGTCAGCAGGCGTCCATGAGATAAGGTTTTAGTTTCTTCGGTCATAGCAAGCTCCCTTAAGGCGAATATCCATCTCTTTATTATCAATCGCATGTTTACTAGCGTAAGAAGTTGGCTGTACCGCCATTCCGTACTTTTAATCACCCCCAAAAGGAGGAAACGCTTAAACAGCAAACAATCACTGTATAACATGCAACCGGATAAAATTCGTCCTTTGGCAGAGAGCTTTGATTAATCTGTCTTTATCCCAAGGCAGTAAAAAGATCTAGATCACAATGTTCTTGTGAACCATTCAATGGCTTCAAGCATAATTCTGTGATATCCGTCATGAATAGGTTTGCTCGGCAAGGTTTTTGCCCTTCCTCCATAACTGTATAGCGCAGCCAGTTGATTATCAGAATCTGGGCACACTGGATCGCCATCCAGACCAAGCGCCAAGATCGGTACTTTGGTTTTTCTGCCGTTGAGCAGTCCCTGATGACGAAGTGATAATGCTTGAAGTTGTGTCAGCAGCGACGCAGACGCACTACTTTTCCCCATACGAGAAGCAATCGTATCTAAGTGCATTGGGGGGATAGTCTTGAGACGCTTAGCATCTGTCAGCATGGCATGAAGAATACCGCCAACAGAAACGCAAGACTTAATTAGATTTTGCTCTACAAACGCCATTCTCACTGCGGCATTCGCACCAAACCTAATACCTAAACAACCAACTCGATGTTGATCAACCCAAGGCACTGAGACCAACTCATGGAGCATCGCTTGATGCAAACGACTACTATCTTCAGTGAGCTTCCACGCGCTGCTTCTACCAACCGAAGGCATATCAAGAGTTAACATCGCGATGTTTGCAGGCGCGAAATAGGTTTGGAATAAATGCCAGAGATCGGTCTGCAAACTATCTAAGCTACCACTCACAATAACAGTCGGAAGCGGCTCATCGGTATGAGGAATATAAAGAAACCCTTCTAGCGACTTACCGTCAACTTTGGTCACCACTTTTTCAATTCTGAACGTCGACTTTTCCATCGCGGAATGAAACGCTTTGTTAGCAAGGATTTCGGTTTGCTGTGAAAGAGGGTCACCTTTTAGGTGAGGATAGCCTGCAATGCTGAAACAGGTGCTCGCACGTAACCAATCTGTAAACGCACCCTCTTTATCGCCTTGTTCTTCTTTCAACAGCGCCGTTTTCTGGTGGCTGATACCCGTCTGTGTCCATTCATAAGGCCAGTTTCCCGAACGGTAACCCACTACGGTATCAAGCAGCTTATCATTGCTTCGGTCGTTGTCTGAGGCAGCAATGCGCGCAAGCGTTTCTTCCATCTCAATCGGATCAACACCTTGCCATGTCCATTGCGGACGACGCAGCACGCGATACCAACTGTTGTCACTGTCACCGTCTAATACGCTATCAATGTCGTTTGACGCTTGATTGACACTCCCTACGATGGTGGAGGTTTCTTTTGCATGTTTGGTGGGTTTGAAAAGCTTAACGGATAGGTTTTCTGACTCTGTTTCTCTCACGGAATATCTCCAGAGCATTCATTTCAACTGGCTCCAGTGTAAACCATGGTAAACAGAAAACCATGATCTTACCGAGGGGTAATAATACCGAACAACATTTACTTAACTCTGAGCATAAAAAAAGCCCCTTTCGGGGCTTTTCAGTAAATCGTTATTTTAGCGCTTAGCAACAGGCTCGACAAACGTCACGGCCATATCCCAAGGCTGCTCAATCCAGCAATCTTGAGCAATGTCGACAACGTAGTCATCCACTAAGTGTTTGCCCGCCGGTTTCGCACATACCGTCACGAACTTGGCTTTCGGGTACATGTTACGAATGACTTCAGCAGTACCGCCAGTGTCGACCAGATCGTCAACCACGATAAAGCCTTCGCCATCGCCGTCAGCTTTCTTTAAAACTTGCATATCACGCTGATGATCATGGTCGTAGCTCGCGATACAAACCGTATCTACATGACGAATACCCAGCTCACGCGCCAAAATCGCAGCAGGAACCAAACCACCACGGCTCACCGCGATAATACCTTTCCACTGCTCAGCAGGTAGAAGCTTTTCAGCCAATTGGCGGGTATACATTTGCATGTTGTCCCAGGTGATAACAAACTTGTTGCTCATTTCAGAAAACCTCGGAGGCGATGGTCGCCTTTTAACTCACTAAAAAATATTGCGGCATATTGTGTCTTACATAACGAATTTCAGCAAGAACAGGGCAGCCAGAACCCAAATACTGATAGGTACATCACGTCCCTTACCACTAAATGCTTTGATTGCGCAGTAAGAGATAAAGCCTAAACCGATACCGTGTGCAATTGAGTAGGTCAACGGCATCAGTAAGCAAACAACCACAACGGGTGCCGCTTCTGTTAGGTCACGCCAGTTAACGCTAACCAAACCAGACATCATCAAAATAGCCACGTAGAACAAAGCACCTGCTGTTGCGTAAGCTGGCACCATACCTGCCAATGGCGAGAAGAACAGTGCAAGCAGGAACAAGATACCGACCACAACAGCGGTCAACCCCGTGCGACCACCAGCAGCAACGCCTGACACACTTTCAATGTAAGACGTCGTATTTGACGTACCCAGCATTGCACCCACAGTGGTTGCAGTACTGTCCGCCAACAGCGCACGGTTCAAGCGTGGTAGTTTACCATCTTTGTCCATCAGGTCCGCTTTTTGTGCCACACCCACTAAGGTGCCAGCTGTATCAAACAGGTCGACGAAAAGGAATGCAAACACAACAGAAATCATGCCGACTTCAAATGCACCGGACAAGTCCATCTGCATGAAGGTTGGAGCAAGACTTGGCGGCGCAGACATTATGCCACCGTACTGAACGTTACCTGTCGCAACAGCAATACCTGTCACAACAAGAATAGCAATCATCACTGCGCCTTTAACGCCGCGATTCACCAAGCCAATGGTCAGGAAGAACCCGAGTGCTGCCATTGCAGGTGCAAATGAGGACAGATCTCCCATGGACACCAAGGTTGCTGGGTGTGCCACAACGATGCCGGAGTTTTGCAGCGCAATCAGCGCCAAAAACATACCGATACCGGCAGAGATACCGGTTCGTAGAGAAAGAGGTATGGAGTGAATAATCAACTCTCGAACCTTAAACAGGCTCAAAGCGATAAAACACAAACCAGACAAGAAGACCGCACCCAATGCTACCTGCCACGAATATCCCATTTGGAATACGACCGTGTAAGTAAAGAAGGCGTTCAAACCCATACCTGGTGCTTGGGCAACAGGATAGTTCGCAACCAAACCCATCACGAAACAGCCAATTGCCGCAGCCAAACAGGTCGCAACAAATACCGCTCCACGGTCCATGCCTGTTTCAGACAAGATCGCTGGGTTCACAAAAATGATGTAGGCCATTGTCAGGAAAGTTGTCAATCCCGCAATGATTTCGGTTCGAATATCTGTACCTTGCTCTTTTAACTTAAATAGACGCTCAAGCATGGCTTTCGGTTCCTTGGAAAGTGTGTGTATGCCAGTCAATAAGACACGAACGTTTTACGAAAACGTTTGCGTCGAAATTTGACGCGAATCTTACCCGCCACTTCGTGAAATTTCCAGTGTGAATTGCATCACTTAGACTCCGATCGGTGGCGAAACAAGCGACTTAGCATCATCCTGATGATTTAGTCAGTTTAAGGCATACATATTAGAGGGGAATTTAGATTAAGAAATGAACAAACCGTAAATCTGAGACGAGCATACCCCCATTTACCTCAAGGTGCCTGTTCAATCAGAGACAAAGCCAATATTTCAGAATTTAAGACAAAAAAAACGCCACTAAAAAGTGGCGCCAGATAAAAGTCTGATTTCCAAAATGGAAACGAAATATCTGTTAGAGCGGGGTAATTCTTCTATCAGCAAGCCATTAGTTACTTGCTTTTGTATCCGAACGTCGCCGGATAACGAAAATTGTTGGTGTATACGGAACTACGATTCCAGTATTGACACGCAGAGTTGCCTTTCATCATTTGTACCTCAAAAAATTCGAATCGAATAAATGCAGCTTTAGTAAAGCTCGGTTCCGTGGAGACGAATAATTTCGGGTTTATCCATAAACAAATGCTAGCGCATGGCTGTGTCTTTGGGCTCACTGCCCATCCAGAAGACGGTGAGATAATAGCCTTTACGTTATTTAATTACAATACAAAAGAGATCCAAATCACATTAATCACCAAGCTCGAACCTATTATGTAATTAAACTACACAACAAAAGCGTCTCGAAAATAATAATACTATACATACCAAAAACTTAGGCTCACATGCTTGCAGTGTAACCAGTTAGTTGAAAAAGTATCCATCCCGAAACAACAAAACAATAGAAATAGGGATTGTTATTGATGCTTGTTGACGTAATTCGAAATATCAATATAAGTAACCGCGTATTCTTTCTGGTTGCAATCACACTAAGTGCAATGCTACTGCCGATCTACCTCTTTGCCACTCAGAATTACAACAATCTGATGGTCTTTAAAAAGGGAAAGAGACGGTAGAACAAAGTCGCGATTTGACTGAGCAAAGCTTGGCGCTTTCGGCAGTTGGCGTTCAGCTTAAAAGCGCTATCGGGCAGTTTAAAATGCAGGCATTTCATACGATATGTAGCGATATGCTTTTAACAATGCATACTTTTCCGCTGCAAATTCTGTTAGCTTATTGGCATGCAGTACTGCATGCCTTTTTTCATTCTGTGTTTTTCTGGAGATCGCCCGTGTCAGAGATCAGCCAATTGTCGCCGCAACCTGTGTGGCAGTTTTTCGACAAAATTTGTTCCATTCCTCACCCGTCAAAGCATGAAGACCAGCTCGCACAATACATTGTGGACTGGGCAACCCATGAAGGTTTGTCGGTGTGTCGAGATGATGTGGGTAACGTCATCATCAAGAAACCAGCAACACCAGGAATGGAAAACCGAAAAGGCGTGGTGCTTCAAGCTCACATAGACATGGTGCCTCAGAAAAACGAAAACACAGATCATGACTTCGTCACCGACCCGATTCGTCCGCACATTGACGGCGATTGGGTAACGGCAGACGGCACAACGCTTGGCGCAGATAACGGTATGGGCATGGCAACCTGTCTTGCTGTACTTGCCGCCAATGATATTGCTCATGTCCTCTCGAAGTGCTACTCACTATCGACGAAGAAGCTGGCATGACTGGCGCATTTGGCCTCAAAGAAGGCTGGTTAGACGGTGACATTTTGCTAAACACTGACTCGGAGCAGGAAGGCGAAATTTACATGGGCTGTGCAGGCGGTGTCGATACTTCCATTGCGTTCACCCTAGAGCGAGAAGCACTAGGAGAAGGCTATGTGGGTAAAGCACTGCAAATCAAAGGTCTCAAAGGCGGACACTCTGGTGTTGATATTCACACTGGTCGCGCCAACGCCAACAAACTTCTTGGACGCTTTCTTGCCGGCCACGCTGACGATTTAGGCTTACGCCTTATCTCTATTCGCGGTGGTACATTGCGTAATGCAATCCCACGCGAAGCCTTTGCCCATGTCGCTATACCTGCTGAGAATGCCGAAAAATTAGCGTCACTCTTTATGCATTTTGAAACAGTGCTAAAAGAAGAATTGGCGGCCATTGAAACCTCTATTGCATTATCAGTATTAGATAACGAGATCAGCGAGCAAGCACTGACATCTAACGTACAAGGTCGCATCATTGCCAGTATTAATGCCTGTCCTAACGGCGTGATCCGTATGAGTGATGATATTGACGGCGTCGTAGAGACATCGTTAAATCTCGGTGTGATCACCACAGAAGAAAATACCATGACACTGCTATGCCTTATCCGCTCACTGGGGGATAGTGGTCGCAGTTATGTTGAAAGCATGCTGCGATCATTGGGTGAACTAGCCGGCGCTGAGGTGACATTCTCAGGTGCTTACCCAGGCTGGAAACCAGATCCAGAATCAGAAATTATGCACATCTTCCGCAAAACCTATGAAGACATCTATGGCCGCGTACCGGACATCATGGTGATCCACGCAGGTTTGGAATGTGGTTTGTTCAAAGAGCCATACCCAAACATGGACATGATCTCTTTCGGCCCAACGATCAAATTTCCGCATTCTCCCGATGAGAAAGTCAACATCGCCACTGTTGGTCTGTTCTGGGAACAAATGATTGCTATGCTTAGTGCCATTCCGGAAAAAGCATAATTGCATTAGATGCGAGCAGATTAACCACGACAATGATTAGTGTGAGCTAACGAAATGTTGAGAGCGCCACTTGGCGCTCTTTTACCATTCAAAACTCAACTGTGCGGCCTTGTCTTTGTCTTCCGATTTAAGTCCGACGCTTAACCCTATCAAACGCACACCTCTTCCTTGTTGGCGAGCTAGCGCTTCTTTTAAGAGATCAGGAAACACATTCGTATCGAAGCACCACTGACGATGTTCGACCGAGGTTAACTGAAAATCGGAAAATTTAAGTTTGACCCCTTGGCGCGCAATGTCCATATCAGGACACACTCGCTTTAAACGCGTTTCCATCTCATCATAAAGTGACTCCATAACGGCCAAGCACTCCGCTTCGGTGCGAATGTCTTCTGGCAAAGTCCGCTCCACCCCCACCGACTTGCGAACACGGTCGGTTTCAACGTCTCTTTCATCAATGCCCTGACATCGATTCCATAACGCATGACCGAATTTACCAAATCGCTGAAGTAATAGATTTTGATCAAACTGCTGAACGTCTTCACCTTTAAATAAGCCAAGTTCATGCAGTTTCACCAAGGTCACTTTACCCACGCCTGGAATTTTCTCCAACGGCAAGTTCTTCACAAATGCATCGATTTCATCCGGCGTGATCACATAGATACCGTCAGGCTTGTTTAAATCAGATGCCACTTTGGCGATGAACTTAACGGGTGCCACCCCGGCTGACGCTGTTAATCCGAGCTCGCGTTTAATCGCTTGTCGAATGTCTTCAGCGATAAGCGTTGCTGAGCCTCTAAATAGTGAGCTGTCACTCACATCAAGATAAGCTTCATCAAGGGATAGGGGCTCTACTTTGTCGGTATACCGAGCAAAAATGGCTCGAATTTGAAGAGATACGGCTTTGTACTTGTTCATGTCACCACGAACTACCGTGAGGTTGGGGCAAAGTTTCTTAGCATGTGCCGTCGCCATCGCTGAGCGAACACCATATTTTCGTGCAAGGTAATTACAGGTCGATATCACACCTCTGCGCGTTTCTGAGCCGCCAATGGCAAGAGGAATATCCCGCAACTCAGGGCTATCACGCATCTCTACAGCGGCATAGAAACAATCCATATCGATGTGCACAATTTTTTTCATGGATAGAGAGCCTGACAATCAGATACTGTATGTATACACAGCAACCGATGTGGTTGTCAATATTCGAAGCAAAGGTGTTAGGGGCTTTGGAGGCAGGGAACTAACGATAAAAAAGGCCAGTCTGTGACTGGCCCTCATGAGTCAGATGATTCAAATAGATCAAATGATTTGATTCTTCTTCCACTCAGCTGCTTTGGCAGCACGCGCTTCGCGCTTTTGCCTTGCATCACAAGGTTCTGGACAGTCACATTCTTTTTCAATGCCGACAGAACCCAGACCACCACAGCTTCCACTGATGGTTTTGCGTTGAATAATGTAGCCGATCGCCATGCCAGCAATCACTAGCAAGAAAACCGAAAACGTTATCAGATACTCAGACATCTCATTACCCTTAACGTGTTAGATATTGTTTAAATGCGTCCGATGCGATTTCTTTAAATCCATTATCGGTCTTTACAATGAAAAATGCTGGAATATTTTCACTGTTAGCAAGCGCTAGTGCATTTTCTGGCCCCATCACCATAAAGGCAGTCGAGAAGCCATCAGCCGTCATACATGATTTATCCAGCACAGTCACCGACACCAAACGATGATTGATCGGCTTGGCTGTTTTTGGATCAATGGTGTGAGAGTAACGTATGCCATCTTCTTCAAAATAATTGCGATAATCCCCTGACGTCGCAACGGCCATATCACCCGGCGCAATTATTTCTTGGACAGTTTGCTGTTCAGTGCTTGGTTTTTCAATCGCGATACGCCAAGGCACACCTTCGGCATTCACGCCATGAAGTTGAAGTTCACCACCAATCTCAACCAAGTAGTTTTTAATCCCTAACTCCGCCAAATAGTTAGCAACCACATCAACACCAAACCCCTTCGCAATCGACGATAAATCGACATAAAGATCAGGGTTGGTTTTCGTCAGAAAATGACCATCAACCTCGATAAATTCGATGCCGGTCATTGCTCTGCGTTCAGCCACTTGAACATCACTAGGTGCGCGATCAGGTCGTCCCTCAGGACCAAAGCCCCAGAGATTCACTAATGGCCCAACAGTAACATCCAGCGCACCCTCAGACAGCTTATTGAGACGAATGGCTTCAGCGACAACCAATGCGGTATCTGCCGACACAGAAAATGGCTCACTGCCTTTTTGCTGATTAAAGCGACTCAACTCGGAGTCCTTGCGGTACGTCGACATTTGGTCGTTCACCCGCTCCAAGCGAATATCGATCTCGGTCTGAATAACATCATGACTTGGCACGTCACCATCCGACATGTATTTCACCGAATAGTAGGTCCCCATAGTAGAACCTGTTAGATGAACTTGTTTTGGTGCTTGTTCACATCCTGTAAGCACAAGCAGGCTGCTTACAATAAGACCGAGAGACAACAGGAATTTTTTCATTACTTCATCCAGTTGGTTGAAATTAGACACACAGACCATGATTACGATGGGAGATTGAGGTCCGCTTAATACGAATCGCAGTATGTATTTGCGGTGAGATAGCAACGTATCTCAGTCGCAGAGACAGCCAATTGATGAGACGCGAAAATATCTACTGAGATTGGTATCTGTGTATTCATATCGATGTGTTCGTATCGATGTATATGCAAAATGGCTGACCCTAAGGCCAGCCATTTGTCTTTTCGACTTAGCGGTGTTTAGCCACCGAAATCATCAAGCAGGATGTTTTCGTCTTCAACACCAAGGTCTTTCAGCATGCCGATAACTGCCGCATTCATCATTGGAGGACCACACATGTAGAACTCACAATCTTCTGGGGCGTCGTGATCTTTAAGATAGTTCTCAAACAACACGTTATGGATAAAGCCAGTGTAGCCTTCCCAGTTATCTTCTGGCAGTGGATCAGAAAGCGCACAGTGCCAAACGAAGTTTTCGTTTTCAGCAGCTAGGCCGTCAAAATCTTCTACATAGAACATTTCACGCTTAGAGCGAGCACCGTACCAGAAAGACATCTTACGCGTAGAGTTCAGACGCTTGAGCTGGTCGAAAATGTGAGAACGCATTGGTGCCATACCTGCACCACCGCCCACAAATACCATTTCTGCATCAGTATCTTTCGCGAAGAACTCACCAAACGGTCCTGAAATCGTACACTTATCGCCTTCTTTCAACGACCAAATGTACGAAGACATAATGCCTGGCGCAACAGTTGGGTTGTTAGGTGGCGGCGTAGCAATACGCACGTTTAGCATGATAATGCCAAACTCTTCAGGGTAGTTCGCCATTGAGTACGCACGAATGGTTTCTTCGTTAACCTTGGACTCGTAACGGAACAGGTTAAACTTCTCCCAGTCTTCACGATATTCTTTAGGAACATCGTAATCTGCGTACTTAACGTGGTGAGCAGGCGCTTCGATTTGGATGTAACCACCCGCACGGAAAGGCACTGACTCGCCATCTGGAATTTGCAGCTTCAGTTCTTTGATGAAGGTTGCTTTGTTATCGTTAGAGATAACTTCACATTCCCACTTTTTCACACCAAAAATTTCTTCTGGCAGCTCGATGTCCATGTCAGTTTTCATTGCTACCTGACAGGCCAAGCGCTCGCCTTCACGTGCTTCACCTTTGCTGATGTGATCAAGCTCAGTCGGCAGAATGTCACCGCCACCTGATTTGATCTTCACGCGGCACTGACCACAAGAGCCACCGCCACCACAAGCTGAAGAAACGAATACGCCAGCGCCCGCAAGAGCGGTCAGTAGCTTGCCACCTGGCTGTGTGGTAATTGCCAGATTTGAATCGCCATTTACAGAGATGATGATGTCACCTGAAGGTACCAGTTTTGATTTGGCGAACAAGATCACCAGAACCAATACCAGTACGATAAGAGTAAACATCACTACACCAAGAATAATGTCCATTGACTAATCCTTATATCGCGGTTTACCCGACTTACAGTTGAACACCAGAGAAAGACATAAAGCCCAACGCCATCAAACCTACAGTGATAAAGGTAATACCCAAACCACGTAAAGCAGGAGGAACATCAGAATACTTCATCTTTTCACGAATACCTGCCAGCGCAACAATCGCTAGCATCCAGCCGATCCCCGACCCTGCGCCGTATACCACTGATTCTGCGAAATTGTAGTCACGCTGAACCATGAAAGATACACCACCGAAGATCGCACAGTTAACTGTGATAAGCGGAAGGAAGATACCCAGTGCGTTGTAAAGTGGCGGGAAAAAGCGGTCTAGGACCATTTCCAGAATCTGAACCAACGCCGCGATAACACCGATGAAGGTGATAAAGTTCAGGAAGCTCAGATCAATGCCTGGTGCCAACGCGCCGTCTTTCAAAATCAGGTTATAAACCAGATTATTGACAGGAACAGCGATGGTCAGTACGACGATAACTGCGACACCTAGGCCAAACGATGTTTTTACTTTCTTGGAAACAGCCAAGAAAGTACACATACCTAGGAAGAATGACAGCGCCATGTTCTCGATGAAAATCGAACGAACCATAAGGCTAATGTAATGTTCCATTACGTCCTTACTCCTTCGCTTCTACTTGTTCAGGTTTGAACTCACGTATAACCCAGATCATAAAGCCGATCAGGAAGAACGCTGATGGAGCCAGCAACATCATACCGTTTGGCTGATACCAACCGCCTTCTGAAGTCAGAGGCAGAATAGACACACCAAACAATTTGCCAGAACCCAACAGTTCACGGAAGAAACCAACAGTGATCAGTACGAAGCCGTAGCCAAGACCATTACCAATGCCGTCAATAAATGATGGCAGTGGCGCAGACTTCATCGCATACGCTTCTGCACGTCCCATAACGATACAGTTGGTGATGATCAGGCCAACGAATACAGATAGCTGTTTAGAGATATCGTAAACGTACGCTTTCAAGATCTGGTCAACCACGATGACCAGCGATGCAATGATCGCCATCTGCACGATGATACGTACAGAGTTAGGAATGTGGTGACGAATAGCCGAAACAAACAAGTTAGAAAACGCGGTTACAAACGTAACAGCTATCGTCATAACAAATGCAGTTTCTAGCTTGGTGGTCACTGCCAATGCAGAACACACACCTAGAACCTGAAGGGCAATCGGGTTATTGCTAAGTATCGGCGCCCATAGATTCTCTTTCAGTTCTTTAGTATCAGCCATTGTTCAGCTCTCCCTTTTGAACCATCTTCAGGAACGGGCCAAAGCCATTGTTACCGAGCCAGAAGTCGAATGTGTGCTGAACACCGTTTGAAGTCAGTGTTGCACCCGACAGTCCATCTACACCATGGATGTCACCCGGTTGTGCGCCACCTTTAACGATGCGAATTGCTGGCTGACCTTTGTCATCAAACAGCACTTTGCCTTCGAATTGTGAACGCCAGCGTGGGTTTTCAACTTCACCACCCAGTCCCGGAGTTTCGCCTTGCTGGTAGTATGTGATACCACCAACGGTGTTACCGTCAGTCTCAACAGCAACAAAAGCGTACATCATTGACCACAGACCATTACCGTGCATAGGCAGGATCACTTCGTCAGTCCCGCCTTGGTCATTCTTAACCAAGTAGACTTTCGCTAAATTAGCGCGACGACCAATCTTCGCCAAATCCTGCTCTGCAGCAAGCTTGACTGATTGAGAAGGATCCGACGCTGCAACGCGTTGGTCATAAGCTTCAGCTTCAGCTTCCGTACCCGTTAGCTCACCCGTTGAAAGATCAACAAGGCGAGGAACGATAAATTTTTCAAAAGCTTGGTTAACTTCGGTCTTGCTCGCTCCAACAGGAATACCAGCAACAGACAGGATGTTACGCTGAACATCGAGTACTGCATTTTCTTGCTGTAGTGGACGCAAAGACACCGCTGCAAAAGAAACCACGACTGAACAAACTAGGCTCAGCGCGACAACTACGGTCAGCGTTTTTTTAATGCTATCGTTATTGCTTGACACGAGCCAGTCTCCGTTTGATGTTACCCTGTACTACCAGGTTGTCGAACAGCGGGGCAAACAGGTTCGCAAACAGGATAGCCAGCATCATACCTTCTGGGTACGCTGGGTTAACCACACGAATCATCACTGCCATCGCACCAATCAGGATGCCATACCACCACTTCGCTTTATTGGTGAAAGACGCTGAAACTGGGTCGGTTGCCATGAACATCATACCGAATGCAAAGCCACCCAAAACCAAGTGCCAGTGCCAAGGCATGCTGAACATCGGGTTGGTGCTAGAGCCTGCGATATTGAATAGCGTTGCCGTTGCAACAAGACCAATCAACGTACCCAGAATGATGCGCCATGATGCAATTCGCATTGCAACAATCATTGCGCCACCAATCAAGATAGCCAGCGTCGATACTTCACCGATAGAACCAGGGATGTTACCGATGAAAGCATCCATCCAAGTGATCGTGCTACCAGAAACGTTGTTCACTAGTGCGCCTTGACCGCCTGCAGCCCATTGGCTAAGCGCCGTTGCACCAGAGAAGCCGTCAGCCGCAGTCCAAACCAAATCACCAGAGATTTGTGCAGGATAAGCGAAGAACAGGAATGCACGGCCAGCAAGAGCAGGGTTCAGGAAGTTACGACCGGTACCACCAAAGATTTCTTTTGCAACAACAACACCAAAGGTAATACCTATAGCTGCTTGCCACAAAGGAAGTGTAGGCGGAACGATCAACGCAAACAGGATAGAAGTGACAAAGAAACCTTCGTTGACTTCATGCTTACGCACCATACAGAACAACACTTCCCAGAAACCACCGACGATAAATACCGTCGCGTAGATTGGTAGGAAGTAGGTTGCACCAAGCAGCATTTTGCTTGCCCAACCTGCATCAGGAGACAGCGAACCCCCTAGCATTTCTGTTAACCAGTAATGCCAGTTACCACCCACAATGGCTGCAAGTTGATCAGCGCTGTACATCGAGTTCAGTGCCATAACAGCCTGATTACCCGAGTTGTACATACCGAAGAACATTGCTGGGAATACAGCCAGCCATACCATGATCATAATGCGCTTCAGATCGATGCTGTCACGAACGTGAGCACCGCGCTTTGTCACTAGACCAGGGGTGTAAAAAAGTGTCGCTGCAGCTTCGTAAAGCGCAAACCATTTCTCGTGCTTACCGCCCGGTTCAAAATGCGGTTCGATATCTTCAAGAAATTTTTTCAGGCCCATCGGTTACCCTTCCTTCTCAATTTGATCAAGGCACTCACGTAACATCGGGCCAAAATCGTATTTGCCAGGGCAAACAAATGTACACAGAGCAAGATCTTCAGGATCCAGTTCAAGTGCACCTAGCTGAGCCATGCTGTCCAGATCGCCTGCACAGATATCTCGTAGCAAAAGTGTTGGCTCGATGTCCAGTGGCATAACACGCTCATAGTTACCAATTGGCACCATTGAACGCTCACTACCATTAGTGGTAGTCGTCATGTTAAACAGCTGACCTTTAAAGAACTGACTCAAATACGCACGCGTAACTGAGAATTTGTTTTTACCTGGAGTGATCCAGCCAAACAGTTCTTTTTCACGACCTTCGCGCAACGCACTTAATTGTAAGTGGAAACGACCAAGGTAACCGTGAACACCACCAGCTTGTGTTCCACTTAGTACGGAGCCAGAAATGAGACGGATTTCTCCAGGCATCAATTCGTTGTTTGTCAGCTCATTGATTGACGCACCGATTTGCGTACGGATAAGGCGTGGGTTGTTAACCACTGGACCTGCCAAAGCAATCACGCGGTCGGTATACAGCTCACCCTCAAGGAAAAGCTTACCGAACGCAATCACGTCTTGGTAGTTCAGGTGCCAAACCTGCAACTCTGCACCAACAGGGCGAAGGAAGTGAATGTGAGTACCCACCAGACCAGCTGGGTGAGGGCCATTAAACACTTGCTCTTCAACGTTAGACTGCGAGCTACGTGGCAGGCTAGACTCACCTTTACACACGTAAACTTTGCCGTCTGTCAGACGCGAAAGAACATCCAAGCCTGCTACAAACGCTTCTTGCTGCTCATTAATGATCAGCTCAGGGTTTGCTGCGAGAGGGTTGGTATCCATTGCGGTGACGAACACAGCAGAAGGTTTCGCATCAACCGCAGGGTTTTTGCTAAATGGACGAGTACGAAGCGCAGTCCACAGACCCGATTCCACCAATTGGTCAACAACCATTTGGCGATCAAGACCTGCAATTTCAGAGGCTTCATATTTATTGAAAGTGACTTGCTCGTTGCCTTCGATTTCGATGACAACAGACTGAAGAACACGTTTTGCACCACGGTTAATCTCAACCACAGTACCCGCTGCAGGTGCAGTGAATTTAACGCCAACATTCTTTTTATCTTCAAAAAGAATCTGACCTTTTTTCACTACATCCCCAACACGAGCATGCATTGTTGGACGCATGCCAACGTACTCTTCGCCTAGCAAGGCGACTTTTGTGATGGCTGAGCCATCATTTATCACCTGAGCAGGAGTCCCTGAAATTGGGATATCCAAGCCCTTTTTTATTGTAATCATACGCACTTGCACTACATTAACGGGAAAAATTCTGTTATTGCGCAGTTGATACACGACTTTCTACTGTTTGGCGGGATGATACCACCCCAAGCCTTCGCAACTTCCTCATCACCAATCCGCAACAATTCTGCGGACGGGGTCAGTTTTCAAGCGATGGATTCTATCATCAACCAAAGATGCTATTCCACGGCAATCACCGTGATGCACCCTGAAATTTCAACAACTGAGCAAACTATCGCCAATTGAGAGTGATAAGTATGAGCCGGTGCACAAAATGTCATGCAAACGTAGTGTGTAAAAAGTGTTACAAAATCAACATAACTCACGAAAGCCTGTCTTAATGTTGAATTGATTAATACACTACATTTCTTAACAATCTGCTGACGACCATTGCCATACTCTGAATCCAAAGCCGTTATGTTGAACAGCTGGAAATCTTAGTCGAACATATTACTGCGCAGTATTGGGTTGTTTGTTTAACAGCCCATCGCGATATTATTATTTGTTATCGTGTAAAGACCCACCACGACACGGTGGTGAGTTCGGTGAATGCCCATTCAAATCATGCCACTCACTCTCAGTATATGTATGAATTGCCAATGCATGGATATCATTTTTCAACTCATCCGCCAGTGTTTGGTTTACCGCACGATGCCTTGTGATTAAACGCTGCCCTTCAAAGTCACCACTAACAATCGTCACTTTGAAATGACTTTCTGACCCAACAGGCACATTGTGCATATTACTTTCATTAAGCACTTCTAAAAAGATAGGCGAAAAAGCAGTGTTCAGTTTCTGCTCAATATTTTTTTGAACAATCATACGTCCCTCTTTTACATATTAGCTTTTTTCTGCATTGTCTTTCTTCGATCGCTGCAAGACAATTGCAGTATTCCTGTCATCTGCGACAATATACCTCATTCTCACAAGCGCTTCGCTGATACCCCCATGAAAACCACATTACAAATCGAAGGCATAGCGTTAGAACTGCGTCGCTATCCCCTTCAAAAAAGCGAAACATTACAAGCTTGGGATGCTGCCGATGAATATCTCATCGAGCACATCGAAGCGACAGATTTGGAATCCGGTGCACATATTCTGATCATGAATGACGGATTCGGTGCGCTTAGTTGCTGGGCTTCACTGAAAGGCTACCAAGTCACTGCAGTTAATGATTCTTTGTTATCGCAACAAAGTATTCAACATAACCTGAATAAAAATGCGCTTTCTCATGTTCGGTGTTTGTCATCGCTGGATACACTGCCTGACGATGTCGATCTGGTTGTGATGAAGTTGCCAAAGAACAACCGCCTTTTAATTTGGCAGTTGCAGCAAATTGCACAACTTGAACGCGCCCAACTCACCACGATCACGGGCGCAAAAACCAAAGATATTCATACATCTACACTTAAACTGTTCGAAAAACACTTGGGGTCAACCCATACTTCTTTGGCAAAAAAGAAAGCGCGTTTAGTTTTCTGTAACAAAGAGAAGTCGTTGAATATATTGCCCCCAGCAACGACGTCATTTGATGTTCCGGACTACCAATTGTGTCTGGCAAATCATGCCAACGTGTTTTCTTCAGAAAGTTTGGATATTGCCGCCTATTTGATGCTTCAACACATGCCACATGACGAAAGCATCAAACACATTATTGACCTAGGGTGTGGAAACGGTGTTTTGGCGATTCAAGCGGCGAAGCTAAATCCTCAAGCACGCGTTACTGCCGTAGATGAAAGCCACATGGCAATCGCTTCTGCCTCGCTGAATTTATCCACCCATGGTATTGAGCCGACAAGAACGCATTGCCTCGTCAATAACTGCCTTGATGACTTTGCACCTGAAAGCGCAGATGTCGTGATGTGCAATCCGCCGTTTCATCAACTACAAGCAGTGACGGATCACATTGCATGGCAAATGTTTTGTGACGCTCAGCGAGTTCTTGAACCCAAGGGCAGAATTGTGGTCATTGGTAATAGGCACCTCGGCTATCATACTAAATTGAAACGTCTTTTTGGCAATGCACAAGTCATTGCTTCCAACCGTAAGTTTGTTATTGTCGAAGCTTACAAATAGCCAGACTCTAAAGGGATGCGTTAACTCATGAAAAAACTTCTGCTTGTTTCCGGACTTGTCATCGGCTTGAGCGCCTGCTCTGCACCTCAAGAGCCTCAATTGACTGTCGCACCTCAACCTACAATTTCACCCGTACCCGTTGCTCAAAACAAATCTGTTGCGGTTGAAAGTCGTGATTTACGAACCGCGCAGTTTGTCGCAGTTGTAGATAATGGCCGTAAAAATGTGCAACCCATTCAATCCACATCAAATGTGCGTGTCGTTCTGGAAGATGCACTCACCCGACAGCTAAACTCTCAAGGCTATCGTGTTATTACCGAGGGCAAAGGAAAACTTCGCTTAGATCTGCTCGACGCATTGGTGAAAGTGGAGCACTCAGTGTTCTCACACGACATGATTACCAATGTGCAGATCCAGCTGGTTGCAGAAACCGGTGAAAACAAATTTGTTAAGCGCTACACAGGTAAATCAACGTCTGAAGGCGCGACCAGCGCGTCAGTTGAAGATATGGAAATCGCACTTAACAGTCTGCTAGAAGCCGTGTTGCAAGACATTGCTCAAGACAAACAACTGATGACCTTTATGAACGAGAACTTTTAATGCGAGCTTTGTTTAAATCAATCGTTGTTGCGGCAACAATGACGTTGGCACTTCCTACACTGGCTGCCAATCCTATTGTTGATGTAGAAACCAACATGGGCAATTTCAAGCTGGAGCTTTATCCAGATAAAGCGCCCAAGTCCGTTGAGAATTTTTTACGTTATGTCGAAGATGGCAGTTACGTAGATACCCAGTTTCATCGCGTGATAAAGGGGTTTGTGGTTCAAGGTGGCGGCTATGATGCTTCTTTTAATCCGCGCCCGAGCACTTATGGTGAAGTGGTTAACGAATCAAAGAATGGATTGAACAATGACCGCGGCACCATTGCGATGGCGCGTAAATCCACGCCGGATTCAGCCACGCGACAGTTCTATATTAATCTACAAAATAACAGTAACTTGAATGGTTCTACTAACAAATTTGGTTATACCGTTTTTGGTAAAGTGATCTCAGGTTTCAACGTTATCGAAAACATAGCGAACACGAAAACGGTCACAATCGCTCAAGCTGGCATGCGAGATGTTCCACAGCAACCTATACTAATTGAGAAAATTATCATTACCAATTAGTCGTAGGAATCAGGGAATGCTAAAACTCATTGCAGACAATCCCGAACCTGAAATAAATCAAGCACTCGCCGATGAGCATATTCACACTTATGCCCCGGCGTTTGCCGCTGAAGTCATCCGCTTCATTTTAAGGCAATCGCCTTATGATGAGCTGAAAGATATATGCCGTCAGCAGTTTATTGATTGGTGGAAGCTTTCGATGCCCAGCGGCTCACCAAAAGACAACTATGAATCTGTTTATTGGTACTTGTTGTACTTAATCGAGTCGAGACGAGAAGATGAATTACGTGGTAATCGTTTCGCCAATCGGCGCGTAAAAGAATGTGCTTGTTATTTGATGAACAAGGGAAAATTTCCTGATTACGCGCGTGGCATTCGTCCTTGAAGCACGGTAGCATGACGTTACTTATGTTACTCACAAGGACGTCACTACATGTCCCAAGCACCATCCCCTACTTGGCGAGAAACCGTTCACAGTTACCTTGACCGCCGACTCTTATGGGTTTTTCTTCTTGGCTGTGCAAGTGGCTTTCCTTGGCTTTTAATTGGGTCAAACATGTCAGGTTGGCTCAAGGATGCAGGCCTCACTCGAACAGCGATTGGTTTATTTGGCTCCATCTTTGTGGTTTATGCCATTAACTGGATGTGGGCGCCGCTCATTGACCGAATCAAACTTCCCTATCTTTACAATAAACTAGGTCAGCGTCGCAGTTGGATCGTGCTCATGCAATCGATCATGTTAGTGTGCACCTTATTTATTGCAAACACCGACCCTTCATTCAATTTGTGGCTCACCTCGGTGCTGGCGCTGACCATTGCCCTTGCATCATCGACTCAAGATATCGCCATTGATGCCTTTCGTATCGACAGCTTCAAGGAGCAGGAAAAGTCTAAAATGCCTCAAGCTGCTGCCATGGCAGTGATTGGATGGTGGACAGGCTACAGCCTCCCCGGTTATTTCGCCTTCATCAATGCTGATAGCATTGGTTGGAATGGCGTGTATTACGGGATGGCCGTCTTTATTGGACTATTAATCCTATTTACACTTTTCGTCGGGGAACCCGATTCTGAGCGTGAAGCATTGCAGGCAGAAGCCGAAGCGCGCTATGCAAAACGACTTAAACATGGCGAAAACAGAGTCTTGCTATGGTTGTCAGTCACCCTCGTTGAGCCTTTTGCGGAGTTCTTTCGCCGAAACGGCGTGAAAGTCGCATTAACCCTGCTGTTATTCGTTTTCCTGTTCAAAATTGGGGAAGCATTCCTTGGTCGAATGTCGATCGTTTTTTACAAAGAAGTCGGTTTCAGTAACGAACAAATTGGCCACTATTCCAAACTTATTGGCTGGGGTGCCATGGTGGTGTTCACCTTGATTGGTAGTGCTATCAACGTTCGTTTCGGCGTGGTGAAAGGGCTGCTGATTGGTGGTATTTCCATGGCAGCTAGCAATCTTATGTTTGCGCTCATGGCGCAAGTGGGTCCAAGCGAAGATCTTTTCCTTGCCACCATTATCGTGGATAACTTCACGAGTGCATTTGCCACGATTGCTTTTGTCTCTTTCTTGACCTTCTTAACAGGACGCGCATTCTCCGCTACACAATATGCTCTGCTCGCATCGCTAGGTAACTTAGGGCGAACGACACTGTCATCGTTTAGCGGCGCCACTGTCGATTGGATAGAGGGCTTTGAGTGGCTGCATGACATCACTTGGCTCAATCCATGGTCATTTTTCTTCATTCTTACCACGATCATGGTTGTACCAAGTCTCGCCATGATTATTGGACTCAAGCATCACTTCCAAGCGCTTACTGACAAGCAAAACCTCACTTAAATGTGTTTAATCCGCGACGCCTGTCGCGGATTACCACCCTAAAACCTGTTGAATCCTTTACCTCTGTCATCTTTTGAAACACTTATCTCTCATGTAATCCATTTCAACGAGATCTAAATCACATTTAGCAAACGATTGCGGTTTCATTGCATTTTCTTTTTTGAACTTTCCCATAGAATGGCGCTCGCAACGGCGAGGTCCAACCATTTGGTGTCTCTGCCACTCCAATCCTTACGATGTAAAGAGAGCTAACGATGCGTAAATCTGTAGTAGCACTGAGCGTTCTGGCAGCAGCAGCGGCTGTCCCTGCACAAGCGGAATACCTATTTGGTTTTGGTGGCATGTATGCTGACTACCAAGTTTGGGATCATGGTATTGGTAACGATAACGATAACTTCGGTGGCGACATTTCAGATCGTAACCAAGCTGTAGTCGGTATCGAAGGCGGCGCAGGCTTTACTTGGGGTCAAATCTACGGCTTCTACGACTACGAAGGTGTGGATCGCGGAACTGGCGATCGTGGTGCATCGGCAAAAGGTACTATCCACTACAACCTGACTGATGCTGGTGTAAGCCTTTATGCTCAAATTTACAACACTGACAAAGACGAAGACGGCCGCGGCGGTGCGCTTCACGAACAAAACCGTGTACTAGGTTTAGGTTACACTGGCCTTAACGGTGACGGTTGGGCATTTACGCCATTCATCGGTGTTCACGAAATCAACTCTGGTGACATTAAAGGCGCAAACGGCGGTATGGCTGGTTTCGTAGGTTTCTACAACACCAACATCGGCAGCCAGAACTTTACGTTCTCTTCTTGGGCTGAATACGAGTTTGGTCGCCAAGAAGCATACGCAGCAGTGCAAGGCGATGACTGGGGTCTAAACGGCTCTGTTAATGCAATGTGGAACATCAACCAAAACTGGTCAACGGGCGTACTTTACCGTTACACCGTAAACAAGTTGGCGCGTAAAGATTACCAAGACATCATGATCTACCGCGTACAATACAACTTCTAATTTATAGAAGTATAAAAGCGCTTCAAGAGGCAGCCTTCAGGCTGCCTTTTTTGTTTTCCATTCGATGAAAGAACCAATAATGGTATGCTGGTTTTCGAAACAGGAAAGAGGAATAAAAAATGCATTTCACGATTGTTGGCACCGGTGCAATCGGTTCGCTTTGGGGCTTAAAGCTACGACAAGCAGGCCACCAAGTGCACCTTCTCTCTCGCCATCAAGAAGCCACGCTTGAGCGCGGTTTTGAGAAGGCTCAGCCAGTGTATTTTGCTGCCAACCAGCCAGATTTACTCAAAGACAGTGATTGCATAGTGATCTGCGTGAAAGCATTTCATGTCGAAGCCGCGATACACCGCATACTTCCTAACCTGCATCCTGATATGCCTATGGTACTGATGCACAACGGCATGGGAACCACTGACACGGCGCTACGTTTAGTGAGCAACAATCCTTTGCTGTTTGCTACCACGTCTCACGGCAGCCTGATGTTGTCCTCTACCGAAGTTAAACATACGGGCATTGGTGAAACACGAGTGGGTGGCATTAACGCACTTGGTAAACGCTGCGATTTTCTCGCGGACGTATTAGATCACGCACTCTCCCCATGTTGCTGGGATGAGCATATCCAGCAAGCGCTTTGGCACAAACTCGCTATCAATTGTATGATCAATCCATTGAGCGCCATTGATCAAATACCGAATGGGGACCTGTTGCTTCCGCGTTATCAGGAGCAACTGCTTTTACTCAGCAAAGAAATTGCCCAAGTAATGAATACAGAAGGAATAGCGACCAGCGGTGACGACGTTCTTCACAAAACACTGGACGTTGCTCAAGCGACCGCAAGTAACTACTCGTCGATGAATCGCGATATCTTCCACCAGCGACGCTCAGAGATTGATTTCATTACGGGCTATTTAATCAAAAGAGCTGCATTACACGGTATCGCCACACCAAAAAATACGGCGCTCTACAAGGCTATCAAGAATTTGGAATCATCCTATGACAACACCTAGTGTATTGGTGTGCCTCGCTCCGGGCACGGAAGAAATTGAAGCCGTAGCTGTGATGGATATTATGGTACGAGCCGGTTTTAACGTCACTACCGCCAGTGCGGCAGAAGATGGAGACCTTACCGTGACTTGCTCCCGCGGCGTAAAGATCCTTGCCGACGCACCATTAGTCAAAGTCGCTGACGAAGAGTACGACTGTATTGTGGTACCCGGTGGAGTCGAAGGCGCGACGTGTTTGGGCGAAAGCGCGTTGGTACTGGAAATGCTCCGTCAGCAGTACTGCGATCAAAAATGGGTAGCGGCTATCTGCGCAGCCCCTGCGTTAGTACTCGAGAAAAACGGCTTGTTCCCTGATGCACACAAAGCGTGTCACCCTGCGTTTATCGAACAGATTAACGAGGAAAAGAGGAACACTAAGCGTGTATTTACCGATCACGACCACAAACTGATCACCAGCCAAGGTCCGGGCACTGCGTTGGAATTTGCCGTTGAGATTGTGTTGGTATTGGCTGGAAAAGAAAAAGCGAAGGAAGTCACCGATCCTATGGTGATGATCCCGAGCCTTCACTATGACAAGAAGTTTGCGTAGTTAATCCAAGCCCTTACAATAAAAAAAAAGCCAGCATACATGCTGGCTTTGGTTTTCTCGACCCTATGAGCTGCGCTTCCTAGGACCTGCTTTAAGGGCGATATACCTTCACATTCGCGTAGCCATTTTCTTGCAAATACAACGCTTGCAATCGGCTCATTACGCCACGGTCACAGTAAAGCAAATAGGTCTTGCTCTGATCTAAATCGCCAAACTTGGTTGCCAATTTGAAGAAAGGAATGTGAGTGACTTCCACACCGTCAATCACCAATGGGTTACCATCTTCTTCATCAGGGCTGCGAATATCTAGCACCACTGCACCATGAGCAATTTCATCAACCAGTTCAACGTCTGGCGCTTTTTCTTTACTTTGCTTTTCAATCTCACGAATATCAATGGTACGTGCATCACGTACCACCTGATCGAGAATATCAAAGTTAAAGTTCGCTTCTTCAATATCTAGCTTCGCTTTCTCGGCCTTGATCGTTGGCTTACGAGAAATCACACCACAGTACTCTGGCATGGTTTTAGCAAAATCTTCAGTACCGATATGGCGCGCCATATTGATGATGTCTTCTTTGTCCCAGTTGATCAAAGGACGCAGGATTAATGTGTCAGTCACGTTGTCGATATGACGAAGGTTGGTCAGCGTCTGGCTAGAGACCTGCCCTAATGCTTCACCTGTCACCAACGCTTGAATACCGTTTCGCTCAGCCATCATCGATGCAGCACGCATAAACATACGTTTTAGTACTACACCCATCTGACCATCTTCAACCTTTTCCAAGATCTCAGCCACAACAGGTTCAAAATCGATAGAGACAAATTTCACCTTTGCAGAAGAACCAAATTTCTCCCACAAGTAATAAGCCGTTTGTCGAACACCAATTTCGTGTGCCGCACCACCAAGATTAAAGAAGCAGTAATGCACCTTACTGCCGCGCTTAATGTGAAGATAGCTCGAAACGCCTGAATCAAAGCCACCCGAGATCAAACTCAGCACTTCTTCTTGTGTACCTAGCGGGAAGCCGCCCAAGCCTTTAAAGCGCTCGCGCACAACGTTGACATTTTCTCTATCCACATCAAGGTGAACGGTGATGTCAGGGTTCTTTAATCGGACACTCGCAGATTCAACATCTTGATTCAAACCACCCCCCACGTAGCGCTCTACCTCAGTAGAGGTAAATGGATGATTACCACGACGCTTAGCGCGCACACAGAATGATTTACCTTCCAGTTGGTGGCTTACTGTTGCAGCGACGATCTCATAGATGTTGTGCAAATCAGTGAATGGCGTTTGTTCAACTTCCAGCACATGGTGAATACCTGGCGTATTCGTGAGGACTGAAAGTGCAATATCACGATCAGAAGCATTTTTCAGCGAAACCTCGATATGGTCACGACGGTTGAATACCGCCACAGCATCTGACTTTCGCTTAAGAATAGTTCTGATGTTCGATTCCAGAATTTTCGTGAAGCGCTTCCGTACAGATTCACTTTTAACCATCACCTCAGGGTGAATTTTTACGATAAATTTCATATCAGGTTTCGCTACAGCTTCTTTAAAGGCGCGGATTATACATCAAGCATAACGTATTCGAAATAACCGACTAAAACGAAAAAGGCAGTGCCTTCGCACTGCCTTAGTAACATAAGCGCATCGATGCGCTTAATTTTCCTGAATAGGTTGCACAGGCGTATCTGCTGAAATTTCATCAGATTCTCGTGGCTTACCTTGCATAACAGCAATTTCCACACGGCGGTTTTGTGAGCGATTCTCTGGCGTATCATTCGCCACACGAGGCGTCGTACCCGCCATCCCTTCTACTCGCATTCGCATCGGGTCAAACCCGTCTACTTTTTCCATCTCCTGAGCCACCGACACAGCGCGCTGCGCGGACAAATCCCAGTTGGAACGGTAGAGCTCTGAATCCAACGGCGTATCATCGGTATGGCCGGAAACTCGGACAATACCGGGCACATCTTTGACCAAACCAGCAATTTGTCGCACCAATGGCCTAAACTTCGGCTGTAAGAACGCGGAGCCCGCAGGGAAAGCACCATTTTCACGAATACGAATAATCAGCTGCTGGCCAAGGTTTTCAACCTCAACCGCCCCTTCTTCTACTTCCCGCTCTAATGCCTGCACGACCATTTGCGCGGTACTGGACATCTGTTCGGTGTCTTGTTCTTGCTCTTGCATCGACGCTTCAGTCGCGGTTGAACCACCATCTAGTTTGGCGGACTCACGTTGAGAGCCACCCGCCCTGTCAGATTCACCATCCTGAAAATCCAATGACCGCTGTGTCATGTCGATGGTCTGCTGCATAATCACTTCAATGGGTGTCGGCTCAGGGCGACCAGGGCGAAATTCTTGCGCAATCACACTGGTACCTTTGGGTATGTCTTTCACTTCAAGAAGATTTTGCACACCAAACGCAAATTTCATTGAGCCCGCGATTTGCTTGAACTTCAGTACGTCCATTTCCGAAAACGAAAGGAGCAGTACGAAAAAGCACATCAATAGCGACATCAAATCCGCGAACGTACCCATCCAAGCTGGTAGCCTGGGGGGGGACATTTGCATTCTTCTTCCATACCAGACTCCTTATGCGTCTACGTCAACGGCGCGTTTTTTCTCGTTGAGGTAGTTTTTCAGGTAGCCATCGATAACACGTGGGTTTTGACCATCTTGTATCGCAAGCAAACCGTCCATAATTAAACGACGATTCAGCTTTTCCTGATCTTTGCGTAAACGCAGTTTGTCCGCGATAGGGATCGCGACCATATTCGCAAGCATCGCACCATAGAGTGTAGTAAGAAGTGCTACCGCCATTGCGGGACCGATCGCCTTGGGATCATCCATGTTTGAAAGCATGGCGACCAGACCAACCAGTGTGCCGATCATCCCCATCGCTGGTGCAACGTCAGCGAGCGCACTATAAAATTGAGCCCCTCCATCATGGCGTTCATCCGTCATGAGGATATCTTTTTGCAGTGTCATCTTAACAACTTCAGCATCGTGACCATCCACCAGCATGTCGACACCTTTCTTCATAAAAGAGTTAGTCACTTCCATCTCTTCTAATGCAAGAAAACCGCCTTTACGTGCTGCGTCTGCCATTTCAACTATTTTGGCAATCAGATCTTCCGGGTCATCAGCTTTGAACATAAAAGCCTTGCCCGCAATTTTGAAAGCACCGAAGAACTGCCCCATTGGGTATTTCATCATCACAACGAAAAGACTACCGCCAAATACAATCAGCGCAGACGGTACGTCGGCAAACATACTCAAAGTACCACCGAGTAGCATCGCCATTATGATGAAGGCAAAGGCGCCAATAAGTCCTATGAGTGTCGCCAGATCCACAGAACGATCCCCTTAATTTTCGACAAAAGAGTGAATGTTGAAGTATGAATAACGCTATTCGCTGACCAAGTTATCGGCAGCAACAAAAATAGATTTAGCGCGTATTAATGATTTTATACCCAACTCGTCTCAATATGCAGATTTCGTTCGCAACTTTAAGCTCAATCTCCAGTATTAAGCAAAAACCCTCGCAGAACGAGAGTAAATCGGTCTTTCTTTCTCTTCATTTTTCGCTCACGCAACGAATTCACCTTGAAATCCCTTTTAGATACACAGAAATTCGTTCAAGAGTTTGACCCCTATCAGGCACTGAGTTAACTTCTCCGCCATTCCCTACTATCTAGGATTATCATGGCGACCAAGAAACCAGAAAACATGACCTATGAGGAAACCCTCAAGGAACTAGATACGATTGTTAATGGCCTAGAAAATGGCGAACTGCCGTTAGATGTGGCACTAAAACAATTCGAACGCGGTATTTCGCTCGCCCGACAAGGTCAAAAAACCTTGTCGGATGCAGAGCAACGCGTCGACATCCTTCTTGCACAAGACGACAATACCCCTTTAGAGCCCTTTGAAGACGCGCGCGATGAGTAACAACGATTTAAAATCCACTCTTCTTCATTATCAACAACGCAATAATGAGCAATTAGGGCTTTGGATTGATGCGCTAGGTAACACTGACCAATCTTTAATTAAGGCCATGAAGTACGGCACATTAATGGGAGGGAAGCGCGTTCGCCCTTACCTCACCTACGTCACTGGCCAGTTATTTGGCATGGCTGACGATGCGTTAGATACGCCTGCTGCTGCCGTTGAATGTATACACGCCTATTCACTGATCCACGATGATTTGCCCGCCATGGATGACGACAGTCTGCGTCGCGGCCAAGCGACCTGCCATATTGCCTTTGATGAAGCCAATGCGATTCTTGCTGGCGATGCACTGCAAACCTTGGCGTTCAGTATTTTGGCAGACGGCAAGCTTTCGACTGAAGGTGACACTTACCGCATTCATATGGTCAAAGAACTGGCAACCGCTTCGGGTGCCATGGGCATGTGTCTTGGTCAAGCGCTCGACTTGGCGGCAGAAGGGAGGCAGGTCGATTTAACTGCTTTAGAAACTATTCATCGCAACAAAACGGGTGCTCTGATACGCTGTGCAGTCAGATTGGGCGCTTACGCCGCTGGTAATAAAGGGGTTGCCTGTCTTACACAACTTGATACCTTTTCAAATGCCATCGGCCTTGCCTTTCAAGTGCAAGATGACATTCTGGATATCATCAGTGACACAGAGACGCTCGGTAAGCCTCAGGGGTCAGATCTAGCGGCAGAGAAAAGCACTTACCCTGCTCTTCTTGGTCTTGAAGGCGCGCAAGAAAAAGCAGCGCTTTTGTATCAAGAAGCACTACAGGCTCTGCATGCGATCCCCTATAATACAGAGCAATTGGAGCTGTTCGCCCGGTACATCATCGAGCGAAATAATTAAAAGCAATGACGTTGCGCCAAAACGAATTTATGACTCTCAATATCGCAAAATACCCAACGCTCGCGCTGGCGAATACGCCCGATGAATTGCGGACTCTTCCGCGTGACATTCTGCCTACGCTATGTGATGAGCTAAGAACTTATCTATTGAACTCCGTCAGCCACTCAAGCGGACACTTTGCGTCTGGCTTGGGCACAGTTGAACTGACGGTGGCGCTTCATTTCGTCTATAACACACCGTTTGATCATTTGATTTGGGATGTTGGCCATCAAGCCTACCCACACAAGATCCTAACTGGTCGCCGTGAACAGATGCCAACCATTCGTCAAAAGGACGGGTTACACCCTTTCCCATGGCGTGAAGAAAGTGAATACGACGTTCTTTCTGTCGGCCATAGCTCCACCTCTATCAGCGCCGCATTAGGTCTCGCTATTGCCGCAGCCAAAGAAGGCCGTGAGCGAAAAGTGGTGAGCGTGATTGGTGACGGTGCAATTACCGCAGGTATGGCGTTTGAAGCCATGAACCATGCCGGTGATGTTCATCCTGACATGCTGGTTGTCCTCAATGACAATGAGATGTCGATTTCTGAAAATGTCGGTGCACTCAATAATCATTTAGCCCAATTGCTATCTGGTAACTTCTATACCTCTATCCGTGAAGGCGGAAAGAAGGTGCTTTCTGGTGCGCCACCGATCAAAGAACTGGTTCGTCGTGCAGAAGAACACCTCAAAGGCATGGTAGTACCAGGCACCTTGTTCGAAGAACTCGGCTTTAACTACATTGGCCCTGTTGATGGGCACGATGTGGAAGAGTTGGTCAAAACGTTGAAAAATATGCGTGGACTGAAAGGCCCGCAATTCCTTCACGTGATGACCAAAAAAGGCAAAGGCTACGAGCCCGCGGAAAAAGATCCGATTGGTTATCACGCTGTGCCTAAGTTCAACCCAGCTGACAATAAACTGCCCAAAGCCCAAGCCTCAGGCCCAACGTTCTCCAAAATTTTTGGGGATTGGTTGTGCGACATGGCCGCAGAAGATGACAAGCTACTTGCTATCACGCCAGCGATGCGCGAAGGCTCAGGCATGGTGCGCTTTTCCAAAGAATTCCCAGATCGCTACTTTGACGTCGCGATTGCCGAACAACATGCCGTGACATTGGGTACAGGTATGGCGATTGGCGGCTATCACCCTGTTGTGGCCATTTATTCGACATTCTTGCAGCGCGGTTATGATCAGTTGATTCACGACGTTGCCACCATGAACCTGCCTGTCATGTTCGCTATCGATCGCGGCGGATTAGTGGGAGCAGATGGCCAAACTCACCAAGGTGCGTTTGACCTGAGTTTTATGCGATGCATTCCTAACATGTTGATCATGGCACCAAGTGATGAAAATGAATGTCGCCAGATGCTTTACACCGGTCACAAGCACAATGGTCCTACCGCCGTGCGTTACCCACGTGGCACAGGCTGTGGCGCAACCGTCGAAACATCCATGACCCAATTACCGATTGGCAAAGGTGTGCTTCGCCGTCAAGGTGAAAAGGTAGCGATACTGAGTTTTGGCACCATGCTACCCGCTGCTCTAGAGGCGGCAGAAAATCTCAATGCAACCGTGGCAGACATGCGCTTTGTGAAGCCATTGGATGAAGCCATGATCGACGATCTTGTCTCAACACACGATGTGTTAGTGACGGTTGAAGAAAATGCCATAGCTGGCGGTGCTGGCTCTGGTGTGGTGGAATATTTGATGAAGTCTCGCCAAATCAAGCCTGTGTTGCAAATTGGCTTGCCCGATACCTTTATACATCAAGGTACTCAGCAAGAGCTTCACGAAGAGCTGGAACTTGATAGCAAAGGCATTGAAGCGCAAATTATTCGCTACCTCAGCTAGCATATAAGCAGGCATCATACGTAAGCCAATGACCACCTTCATCAACTAGAAACGGCGCAGATGCGCCGTTTTCGATCTATCCCTTAATGTTCATCACTGCCTTATCTCTAGAAACAAACACCCTGCAAATTCTCACATTTGAAACTACACTCACAAGGTGTAATTAAGCGTTTTTTATCAAAATCTTATGACTAAATACGTAACGAGCCATGTTGATGATGAAGAGAATTTACCAATATTTAGCGACTTTTATTTTTGTCAGATTACCTGACCCGCATGCGGTTGCTATGAATAATCAGCCCGCTAAAATTGCCAACCTCTTCTCTGCGATTCACGTGCCTTTCTGGAATATCCCCTATCGAGGTCCCCAGGTATTAGCCGAAACGTGCTTGGTATATGCGGGGAATCATGACGCTGACTAATACACAAAAACCGACGATATTCTCACACCTTGTAATTGCTGTGACGCTTGTTGTGATGAGCATATTTACCCTATCGGCATTTCTGGTTTATCACCATCAACGTGAGGGGCTAATTGCAGATCTTGACGGTAGTACTCAAGAAAGCCTGTTACGTTTAACCCGTACTATTACACCCTATATGTCTTCGCATTCCGTTCACGAATACGAGAAACTTATTTTAGCCGAAGCCAAACTTAATCAGTTTCACGCCATTATCATCGTTGACCATAAAATGGGTGACATTGATGGCAAATCCACCAATGTTACAGGCTATATCCGAGAAAAAAACGGTCAACTCCAAGCTTATCGACAAGAAGACGGAATCAACGATAGCCGCCTTAATTCCAGTTTTTTCAACGTTTCTTCCCCCATCCACTCCACCGAAGGTAAAGAACTAGGACGCGTTACTCTTTATGTGAGTGATGAAGTCATTACAGACGAACTAAATCAGCATTTAATTCATCTAATATTGACCAGTATTGCTATTGCAATACTGCTTATTACGATACTGCTCTATTTTGCCAAGCGCCTTTTCATCACCCCCATAGAACAAATGGTACAAACTATTGAAACCCAAGATGCCAGCGGTATTCCGCTTTCTCACATTCCTGAATTCAGTAACCGAGAATTATCGTCACTAAGCCACACCATGAATAACATGTTGGACGTTGTCCGCCATTCCCATCAATCACTAAAACTTGAACACTCTCGCTTACTGAACGTCATTGATGGAACACGCACAGGTACGTGGGAGTGGAACATCGAAACGGGACATATTGACTACAATGGCACGTGGCAAGAAATACTGGGTTGGGACATCGCTGATCTCAATGGACCGCCCAATCAAGATTGGAAAACTTTTATCCACCCCGAAGATAAAAGCCAGTCTGATACCCTTTTGGAAAAGCTGTTTAACAAAGAAATTGAATACTATGACTGTGAAGTCAGGCTACAAAATCGCGCTGGGTTCTGGATTAACGCTCTAGGACGCGCAAATGTCGTTGAGTGGAATAACAATGGGCAGCCACTGAAAATACTCGGCACTCATCAAGATATTACTACTCACAAAAAGGCCGAGGACAGATTGCGGCTAGCCGCGAAGGTATTCACCCATTCTCGCGAAGGGATCATCATTGCAGATGAGCACTCACGTATCATTGAAGTCAATGAGGCTTTCACCCGCATTACTGGCTATTCCATTGACGAGGTGCGAGGTAAAAAGCCAAGCATTCTTCACTCAGGTCGTCAAGATGCCGGTTTTTACAAGACGATGTGGCGATCATTAACCGACAACGGCTATTGGAGTGGAGAGCTATGGAATTGCCGAAAAAATGGCGAGATATACCCAGAACTGCTAACCATTAGTTGCGTGTTTGACGAAGACATTAAACTCGTGAATTTTGTCGCTGTATTTTCAGATATCACTTCATACAAAGAGCAGGAACGTAACCTAGAGAAAATTGCTCATTTTGACACACTCACTGAGCTACCTAATCGATTTTTGCTAGGCGATCGCTTAAAGAATGCCATGAAAAGTGCAAAAAGAAATGGGCAGTATGTTGCAGTCATTTTTCTTGATCTTGACGGTTTCAAATCAATTAATGACACCTACGGACACAGCGTCGGAGACATATTGTTGCAAGAAATTGCAAAACGAATGCAAGCTGCGATGCGCGATAGCGATACCATTGCCCGCATTGGTGGTGATGAATTTGTCGCAGTGTTAGCAGGACTTAACTCACCCAAAAACTGTACACCTTTACTCCCAAGGCTCGTTGCTGCAACCTCAGACCCTGTTGATGTTAATGGATATTTAGTTCAAGTATCCGCCAGTTTCGGTATTACGATTTACCCGCAAGCTGAAGACGTTGATGCTGATAAGCTTCTTCGCCAAGCCGACTACGCCATGTATCAAGCTAAATTGAATGGTAAACACCGTTATCATTTCTTCGACGCAGAGCTTGAGCAAGCACTTAAAACTCAAAATGAGCATTTGCGCTCAATCGGCTATGGTCTGTTAAACAATGAGTTTTACCTGTGCTATCAACCAAAAGTGAGTTTTCGAAATGGCGAAATTATTGGGTTGGAGGCACTGATCCGCTGGCAGCACCCAATTCAAGGCAAGCTCATGCCCAATGATTTCATCTCATCCATAGAGAATCACAGTCTGATTGTCGATGTGGGTGACTGGGTATTAGAAGCCACGTTTCAACAGCTAACGGAATGGCAAAAAAAAGGATTTGTCACACAAGTCAGCGTTAACATCGCCCCACACCAACTGATGCAGCCTGACTTTATGGATAAGTTAATATTGCTACTGGCGCGCTTCCCTCACATTCAACCCAATCAGTTGCAATTAGAAATTCTTGAAACCAGCGCATTGGAAGATATTGTTGTCGTATCACAAATCATCACGCGGTGTCAGTCCATGGGGATTTCATTTGCGATTGATGATTTTGGCACAGGTTACGCTTCGCTGACCTATCTCAAAAAGCTGCCTGCAGAAACACTCAAAATAGATCAAAGTTTTGTGCATGACATGCTGGATAACACCGATAATTTAGCCATTTTAGAAGGCATTATCACCCTGGCTAACACCTTTGGAAGAAAGGTTCTGGCTGAAGGCGTAGAGAAAAAAGAACAGGTACAACTGCTACTCTGGTTGGGTTGTGAATTTGGACAAGGCTTTGGCATTTCGCGCCCTATTCGCGCTGAAAGTGTACTCGCTTGGACCAAGGAATGGAGACTCGACCCCACGTGGCATCAAAGCCCTAAGATCAAAGATGAACTGTGCCCACTCATAGACTCTGTCGTCAAAAATCGCGCGCGCACCGAGCGCATGCAATCGTACCTGACAAAAAGAACCATCGGTAATACGAAATAACGGATGATATAAAAAACGGCGCTATCGCGCCGTTTTTCCGAGGAGTGTTGAGGTCAAGCCATCACTTGGTTCTTACCACCAGCCCAGATAAGCGTGTCCTAACCACAATATCACCATCGACATCAGACCAGCCACAATATCGTCGAGCATGATGCCGAAACCACCGTGAACTTTTTTATCCAACCAGCTAATAGGCCAAGGTTTGACCATGTCAAAGAAACGGAAGATCACAAAACCCGCCAAGATCGTCTGCCAATCCATTACTGGCACCAACAACATGGTAATCCAAAAGCCAATAAACTCATCCCACACAATACTGCCGTGGTCATGAACCCCCATATCTTTTGACGTGCGGCCGCAAAGATAAATACCTATTGCGCTACCCAGAACAATCGCAACAGGGAGCAATGTCGTGGACAATGAAACAATCAATAAATAAACAGGTATGGCAGCCAAGGTGCCCATCGTGCCAGGGATCAAAGGAGAAAGGCCGGAGCCAAAGCCTGTCGCAAGAAGATGTACAGGGTTTGATAAGCGAATTTTACTGATCGGATTATTCATTTTTTTCTACAACCTTACGCGGAAAAATGGTCCCAACCAGAGAGAGACCAATCAACTTTTTTTCCCTCCCACATGACGTTCAAACCTTCGCCATGACGGATCTGACCAATACAGGTAATTGGTGTGTTGGTATGGGCAAGTGCCGCATCCAACGCGCCACGATGACTCTCAGGCACAGTAAAGCAAAGTTCGTATTCTTCGCCGCTGCATAATGCCAACTTCGCGGCGACCTCACGACTGCCTGCATACTGTAACAGTTCGTCAGATAACGGCAATTGATCAGCATTGACCACGGCAGAGACATCGCTGGCTTTGAGAATGTGCTTAAGATCAGCAATCAGTCCATCGGAAATATCCAGCGCTGAAGAGGCTATATCACGAAGTGATTGTCCCGCTAACACTCTGGGTGTCGAATAGTAGTGGCGATGCAGTAGCGTGTTTTCTATGTCATTTGAAGGGGTGTTATCACGCAAGATAACATCTAGCCCAGCCGCGCTATCACCTAGCGTTCCGGTGACATACAACCAATCACCTGCGCTTGCACCATGGCGACAAATTGCTTTGCCTGATGGGATAAAGCCTTGCAGCGTAATGGTAATGCTCAGTGGGCCTTTGGTGGTGTCTCCACCAATAAGCTGGACGTGATAATATTCTGCGAGTTTGTAAAAACCGTCACAAAAGCTTTTGAGCCATACTTCGTCTGATGAAGGCATCGTGAGTGCCAAAGAACACCATGCAGGTATTGCGCCCATCGCAGCGAGATCACTCAGATTCGCAGCTAACGCTTTGTGCGCCACTTTCATAGGGTCAGCATCAAGGAGAAAGTGATTGCCAGCCACCAGCGTGTCTGTCGTCACCACGAGCTGACTGCTTTCTGGCATGGTCATCACCGCAGCATCATCACCAATGCCCAGCACAACGTCTTTTCTTGAGACAGGCTGTGCTTTGAAGTAACGGTTTATTAGATCGAATTCGTTACCAGCCATCATTCCTTTCCAAGCAAACGAGAATAAGAAAAAGGCCAGCGAGGCTGGCCTTGTCATTACTTTTTAATTATTTCTTTCGCAGAGTCGGTACTGCTTTATCCAGCACCCCGTTCACGAATTTGTGGCTGTCTTCGGCGCCGAAACGCTTCGCCAACTCAATCGCTTCGTTGATAACCACTTTGTAAGGAACATCTTGGCGCTTGCACAGTTCATACATAGCAAGACGCAGCAGTGCGTGCTCCATCTCATCCAGATCTTGGATCGGGCGAGACAAGTACGGACGCATTTTGCTGTCCATTTCTTGGTAGTTCAAGACTACGCCCGAGAACAAATCACGGAAGTACTCAACGTCTGTGTCTGGTTGACGAAGACGTGGCTCATCAGCCTGGTGTTCTTCTTCTTCGTAGTTATCTGCCGCGAGAAACTGTGCTTCAATATCAGCAACGTTGCCTTTGGTCAATTGCCAAGAATAAATGGCTTGTAGTGCAAAATGACGCGCATTGCGTCGTGCGGCTGGTTTCACGATAACCCCCGTTAGGATTCGATTTGGGACAGGACATTTACCATTTCAAGCGCGCTCAGTGCAGCCTCTGCCCCTTTATTACCAGCCTTGGTACCCGCGCGTTCGATGGCTTGTTCGATGGTATCTACGGTTAGCACGCCGAAAGCAACTGGAGTATCAAACTCTAGTGCTACTTGTGCCAAACCTTTGTTACATTCTCCGGCCACATAGTCAAAATGTGGCGTACCGCCTCGGATCACAGATCCTAGCGCGATAATTGCGTCGTAACGACCGCTTTTTGCAACACGTTGCGCCACTAATGGCAGCTCGTAAGCACCAGGGCAACGTACTACAGTAATATTTTCTTCGCTAACTTGGCCCTGACGCTTCAGCGCATCAATAGCACCGTCCAGCAGACTTTCGTTAATGAAGCTGTTGAAACGAGATATAACGATAGCAACTTGAGCATTTGGTGCTGCGAATGCACCTTCGATTACCTTCATGGGCCTTCCTGTGACTTTTTTATCCGGATTAGAAACCGCGGGATTCTAACACACTTTTCTGCAAAGCATCCAGCGCTTATCCCTCTTGGCTCACGCCCTGCAAGGAGGAGGACAGGAGCGGGAGCAAGCGGATGAAATCTGTTTAACATGAACTAAAAAACGCAGCGGTTGCTGCGTTTTTCTCTGTACGTTTATTGGCAGTGTATAGCCAGCTTAGTCACAAACGTACTCTACCACTTTCAAGCCAAACCCTGATAATGCATGGTAGCGCTTGTTGGCCGAAGAAAGCAGGCGCATTTCGGTCACCCCTAAATCTGCCAAGATTTGCGAGCCCACACCGACACGACGACTGGTGCCTTGCCATTTTGCTGACGCTGGCTGGTCGCCGTTATCTTGCGCTTCAAAAGTACGTACTTTATTGATAATGGCGTCAGAGGTCGATTCTTTACCCAAGATCACCAAAACACCGCCATCGGCGTTAATACGTTTCATGGCATCAGTCAGTGACCAACTTCTTTCCGCTGAACGATCGGAATGGAGCAGATCAGTGAAGGTGTCTTGAAGATGTACACGCACCAAAGTTGGCTGATTAGACACTTCGCCTTTGAGCAGCGCGTAGTGTACTTGATTATCAATGGTGTCACGGTAAGTAATCAGGTCAAACTCACCATATTCCGTCGGCAATTTGCACTTTGCCACACGTTCAATGGTGGTTTCATTGTTATTTCGGTATTCAATCAGGTCCGCAATAGTGCCAAGCTTGATGCCATGCTTCTCACCAAACAGTTCTAAATCAGGACGACGCGCCATGGTGCCATCTTCATTAAGGATTTCGACGATAACTGCGGCTGGAGAGCACCCTGCCAAACGCGCCAAATCACAGCCAGCTTCAGTATGACCCGCACGGGTCAGCACGCCACCATCTTGCGCCATCAATGGGAAAATGTGCCCTGGTTGAACCAGGTCAGCCGCAACCGCATTAGGTGCAACAGCGGCATCGACGGTACGCGCTCGGTCGGCCGCAGAGATCCCCGTGGTGACGCCTTCCGCCGCTTCAATAGACACCGTAAAGGCCGTGGAAAACTGTGCATTGTTGTCGCTAACCATCAAGGGCAAGCCAAGACGCTGGCAGCGCTCTTTCGTCATGGTCAAACAAATCAACCCTCGGCCGTACATCGCCATAAAGTTAATCGCTTCCGGTGAGATTTTTTCGGCGGCGATAATCAGGTCGCCTTCGTTCTCACGATCTTCGTCATCCATTAAGATGACCATTTTTCCATGACGAATATCGTCAATGATTTCTGCAGCGCTACTGATCGGCATTGTTCTGTCCCTGTTACTGTCAGTGCACATCGGCACGGTATTATTTGTCTACGCGAGTTAGCCCTGAGAGCTAACGACGTTATTTATCTACGCGAGTTATCTAATAAAACCAGATTCAGCAAGTTTTGCCATGGTAAGCCCACCCGAACCTGCTTGTTGAGCGGCACGATCACCCATCATCAGGCGCTCTAAATAGCGTGCGATAACATCAACTTCAAGGTTAACCTGCTGCCCGACACGTAACACTTCAATGGTCGTTTCAAGCGCAGTGTGAGGCACAATGGTCAGCTTGAAGCGATTGCCATCGACATCATTAATGGTAAGACTAATACCATCAATGGTCACCGAGCCTTTTTCTGCCAAATATTTGGCAAGACTTGCTGGGGCTTCCAACCAAAATTCGATAGCACGGCCTGATTGCGTGCGAGATACCACGGATGCCAAGCCATCAACATGACCCGACACCATGTGACCGCCAAATCGCGTGGTAGGTAGCATGGCTTTTTCAAGGTTCACGACCTGACCCGCTTGATACGTCGTAAATGCGGTGCGCTGAAGCGTTTCCATCGAGAGGTCAGCAACATAGCCATTACCCGTTAATTGCACGACGGTCAGGCAAACCCCATTGGTCGCGATACTGTCACCCAATTTCACATCCGATAAATCCAGATTGCCGCTTTCTACGGTCAGTGAAATGTCTTTGCCTTTTGGTGTGATTTTTCCGATGCGACCAACCGCTTCGATAATTCCTGTAAACATACGATTCTTTACTGCTTTTTCATACGAAGACGCACGTCATTACCAATTTGGCAAACATGCTTCAATTCAAAAGAGGGCACTTGATCCATCGCGGTCAAACCGCCGAAGTTCGCCAGTGCGCGACCATCTTGCCCAATCAGTTTAGGTGCTTGATAGAGAATAAGCTCATCGACAAGGCCCGCGTTGAGCAGGCTACCCGCCAATGTAGCACCCGCTTCCACCCAAAGATGATTAATCCCTTTTGCGGCAAGCGCTCGCAATGCGACATTCAAATCCAGCCCATGTTCATCTTTGGGAACACAAATCACATCAACATTTTCATGCGGATACGACACGTCAGTCGACGCCGTCAAAATAATGATCTCACCCTCAAGGGTGAACAAATGCGCGTCCGGTTTAATCTTGCCATGCGTATCGAGAATAACGCGTACAGGTTGACGCAACGAACCGAGATCATAGTCAGCTTGAATGCCCTTCGGCAGTTGCGCCCAACGAACATTCAGGGAAGGATTGTCATCCAGTACTGTCTGACTAGTCGAAAGCACAGCACCTGATTGTGCGCGAAAAACCTGCACATCGGCTCGCGCTTCGGGTCCGGTGATCCATTGGCTCTTGCCGTTTGACAATGCCGTTCGACCGTCAAGGCTCGCCGCCAGCTTTAGCTGTACATACGGCAATCCTGTTTTCATCATCTTGATGAAACCCGCATTCAGCGCTTCAGCTTGCATTTGCATCAAACCAACATCGACTTGAATGCCAGCGTCTCGCATGCGCTGAACACCACGCTCTGCGACTTTCGGATTGGGGTCAACCATGGCGCAAACCACTCGGCTGACACCAGCAGCAATTAATGCGTCGGCACATGGCGGCGTTCTGCCATGGTGCGAGCAGGGCTCCAGCGTGACATAGGCTGTCGCGCCTTTTGCTTTTTCACCTGCGCTGCGCAAAGCATGCACTTCAGCGTGCGGCTCGCCAGCGCGAAAATGAAAGCCGTCACCAACAATGTCATCATCTTGCGTGATCACACAGCCAACATTGGGGTTCGGTGCAGTGGTAAAGATGCCGCGTTTCGCCAAATCAATGGCGCGCAACATCATGTCTGAATCAAAAATAGAAAACATGTGATCGCTTACTTTTCCAGACGAGCAATTTCTTCGCCGAAGTCTCTGATGTCTTCAAAGCTATGGTACACAGACGCAAAACGGATATAAGCCACTTTATCGAGCTCTTTCAGCGCCTCCATAACCAAATTTCCTACCATGGTTGACGACACTTCGCGTTCACCGGTGGCTCGAATCGTGGATTTTATGGTGTTGATGGCCTTTTCGATATCGTCCGTGCTGACAGGACGTTTTTCAAGTGCTCGCTGAATACCACCGCGCAGCTTATCTTCGTCAAAAGGTTCTCTATTGCCATTGGTTTTGATGATACGCGGCATCACCAGTTCTGCTGTTTCAAACGTCGTATAACGTTCGCTACACGCCAAACACTGACGACGGCGACGCACCTGATGGCCGTCTGCGACCAATCGTGAATCAATGACTTTGGTGTCATTCGCACCACAAAATGGACAGTGCATCTCGCCTCCTCAAACAATTAACCAACAGTGTACCCGATTTAATCGCAAGGGTAAGCGGTGTTAAAGGAATTTCGGGCACAAAAAAAGCACCCGAAGGTGCTTTTTCAATCAGTCATAACTTACGCGTAAACAGGAAGGCGTTTGCAGATTTCCAACACTTTCGCTTTTGTCGCTTCAATCACTTGCTGATCGTTGATGTTATCCAACACATCACACATCCAGTTTGCCAATTCTTTAGCATCACTTTCTGTAAAGCCACGACGCGTGATCGCAGGCGTACCAACACGGATACCAGAAGTCACAAACGGGCTACGTGGGTCGTTAGGCACACTGTTTTTGTTCACAGTAATGTTCGCAGCACCCAAAGCAGCGTCGGCTTCTTTACCGGTGATGTCTTTGTCAATGAGGTCAACCAATAGCAGGTGGTTTTCAGTGCTGTTAGAGACGATTTTATAACCGCGCTCTTGGAACTGACCAACCATGGCTTTTGCATTAGCAACAACACGATGTTGATACGCTTTGAACTCAGGCTCCATCGCTTCTTTGAATGCGACCGCTTTTGCTGCGATAACATGCATCAATGGGCCACCCTGACCACCAGGGAATACTGCTGAGTTCAGCTTCTTGTACATGTCTTCGCCTGCGTTAGACAGGATAAGACCGCCGCGAGGACCGGCCAACGTTTTGTGCGTGGTGGTGGTCACAACATGTGCGTGTGGGATGGGTGTTGGGTAGGCGTCAGCTGCGATCAAACCTGCAACGTGTGCCATATCAACAAACAGGTAAGCACCCGCCTTGTCCGCGATTTCACGCATACGCGCCCAATCTACGATTTGTGAGTAAGCAGAAAAACCACCGATGATCATCTTAGGTTTGTGCTCAAGCGCCAGCGCTTCCATTTCGTCGTAGTTGATTTGACCCGCTTCGTCGATACCGTAAGGGATCACATTGTAGTGCTTACCAGAGAAGTTTACTGGTGAACCGTGAGTCAAGTGACCGCCGTGTGCCAAGCTCATGCCCAGAACCGTATCGCCTGGGTTCAGCAGAGCCATGTACACAGCGCTGTTTGCTTGAGAACCCGAGTGTGGCTGTACGTTTGCGTATTCTGCGCCAAACAACTCACAAGCACGATCAATCGCCAATGCTTCTGCTTTGTCTACATATTCACAACCGCCGTAGTAACGCTTGCCTGGGTAGCCTTCTGCGTACTTGTTGGTTAGCTGGGAACCCTGCGCTTCCATAACACGAGGACTGGTGTAGTTTTCTGACGCGATGAGCTCAATGTGCTCTTCCTGACGTGCTGTCTCTTCTTGGATCGCGGTAAATAGTTCCGGATCGTAATCAGCAATATTCATGTCACGCTTTAGCATCTGTATCTCCTGACTCAGATTGTTCCCTAGGCTAACGAATGTAACCAAGCTGACCGAATGACTCGTTGAAACAAAGCATCAGGTCAACCTGGTTAATACCTCACAATGGATAGATGACTGTCAATTCAACAACGTCAGTATCCGCGTAGACGCAAACGTTTTCGTCATGACCATCCTATCGCTGCGATTCTACAAAATTTGTTGCGCAACAGGTAGTAGCAATCACATTTTTTTTGTATCAACAAACATGGTCATTTTTCATTCTAGTCATGAATTGAATTCATTTTGACCAAAACAACCGTGTGTAAACCTTTGATCTTTACACTGCGTAACAAGGCGCTGACACTTGTGAAGCGCCAAATTTGCCCGCCCTCTTTTCTACGTATTGCATAGTCTTTAAGATGCCCTGCTTTTTGATTTATTTTGCATGTCGTTGCGTCATTTTCGCATTCATTCACGACACGTGAATTAGCCGTTTTCTAAGGAGTTGAAACGTTGATCCCACAGCCCAAACATACCACCATTGAAGATATGATCGCCATTTTGTCTGGCACTTTTCTTGTCGCCCAAGGTGTGTACTTTCTTCAGCAAGCAGGGCTACTCACAGGTGGAACAACAGGTCTTGCCCTGCTTGTTACGCAATTCGTCGATCTGTCTTTTGGTACGCTGTACTTTTTATTCAACATCCCTTTTTACATCATGGGCTGGCGACGATTTGGCACTCAATTCGCCTTACGCAGTGTGTTCGCGGGCGGTATGGTCTCGCTGATTGTTGATCATATCTCTCATGTATTTACCATCGGCTGGCTGTCACCGCTCTATTGCGGCTTGATTGGTGGGCTATTGATGGGTGTCGGCATGCTGATGATCTTTCGTCACAATGCGAGCTTGGGCGGGTTCAATGTTCTGGCGCTTATTTGTCAGGATAAATTCGGCATTCGTGCCGGTAATGTACAAATGGCCATTGATCTCGGCATTCTATTAGCATCATTCTTCTTTGTTTCGCCGTGGCTGCTGGCCTGTTCGGTGCTGGGCGCGGTTGTGCTGAACCTTGTGCTCACCATGAACCACAGGCCTGATCGCTACGTCGTGTGCTATTGACTGAACGGCCTCAAATAGGCCTAGAATAGAAAAGACCGCCAAGCTGGCGGTCTTTTTGTTTGTCTCGCGAGCATTGCGCTAACGCGCAAAGGTACAGAAGTACAGAAGTACAGAAGTACAGAAGTAGATTAAATCGCTTCTTCGTCTTCTTCACCGGTACGGATACGCACCACGCGCTCCACTTCAGTGACAAAGATTTTACCGTCGCCAATCTTGCCCGTTTGTGCGGTTTCAACAATGGTGTCGACGCACCGATCTGCTGCATCATCCGATACAACGATTTCTAATTTCACTTTTGGCAGAAAATCCACCATGTATTCAGCACCACGATACAGCTCAGTGTGGCCTTTTTGACGACCAAAACCTTTTACTTCCGAGACGGTCATACCCGTGATGCCGACTTCCGCCAATGCTTCACGTACATCGTCCAGTTTGAACGGTTTAATAATCGCTTCAATTTTTTTCATTTCGCATTCCCTTTAAATACCCGCTTTAAGCGTTAGCCAAGCGTTAGCGCCAATGTATTAATTGTAACCCCACTGCGAAGGCTTCGCGCAGCTTTCACAAAAAAATGAGTGGGTTAAACCAGTGATTTCTTCCATTGTGTGGTTTTGGCTTCTTCACAAGCAAATGGCGGTTGATAACCAGAATGGGCTAACAATGCCTGCATTGGCTTACGACCAATCACAGCGCCACAGTCCACTTTTAATTCATGAGTCACGGTCGCGGCGTACGCTTCTAATGCATTCAACAGCGCCTTACCAATACCCTGAAGGCGAGAAGCCTCGTCCACTTCAAGAAGCGTAATAGTCGCATCACTTACCATGATGCCGTTGTGGCGCTTTTCATGCTGTAACACGGCCACAGCAACAGGCACACCGTCTTTCTCTGCCACCAGCATGGGTAACTCCAAGTCGTTTGACGGAACCACCAATGACAACAAAGAAGGAAAACGGGCTTGAAGGGTGTCAGGGGCTTGCCCTGTCGGAATTAGCGTTAAGTTGATTGCACTATCCATTGCTCTTCTCTCCATGTTTTGCCGAAACACTTTACCCTCTCGCCAATACTGGACGCAATCAGATAAAAAAGCCGCCACCCGAAGGTAGCGGCTTGTGTCACAAGTTTTGCATATTTTGCTCGTTGGATACTGCTAACCCAAAGTCACACGTGCGTTGCGGAACATACGCATCCATGCACTGTCTTCACCCCAGTTGTCTGGGTGCCAAGAGTTAGCGACGGTACGGAACACTCGCTCTGGGTGAGGCATCATGATCGTTACACGACCGTCAGTGGTGGTTAACCCTGTGATACCGTTTGGCGAACCATTCGGGTTTGATGGGTAGCTTTCCGTCACTTTACCGAAGTTATCCAAATAACGCAGTGCAATGGTGCCTGATTGCTCAATAGCAGCAAGATGCTGGGCATCACGCACTTCCACACGACCTTCACCGTGAGAAACGGCAATCGGCATACGAGAACCGGCCATGCCACCAAGGAACAAAGATGGGTTTTCCTGCACTTCTACCAGACTGAATCGCGCTTCAAAGCGCTCAGATTCGTTGCGAACAAAACGTGGCCACAAATCCGCACCTGGGATCAGCTCATGCAAGTTAGACAGCATCTGACAACCATTACATACGCCCAGCGAGAAAGAATCACCGCGTTGGAAGAAGCGCGCGAATTGGTCGCGTGCATCATCGTTGAACAAAATCGACTTCGCCCAACCTTCACCCGCGCCCAGCACGTCACCGTACGAGAAACCGCCACAGGCAACCAGTCCGTTAAAGCCGTCCAATGACACCTTGCCGCCAAGAATATCGCTCATGTGAACGTCTTTGGCATCAAAACCTGCACGGTCAAACGCGGCGGCCATTTCGACATGAGAGTTAACGCCTTGCTCACGTAAAATCGCCATTTGAGGACGTGCGCCTGTCGCAATAAACGGCGCGGCAATGTCTTCTTTCACATCAAACGTCAGTGCCGCAGACAAACCTGGGTCGGTCACGTCTTTCTTGGCATCAAATTCTTGTTGTGCGCACGTTGGGTTGTCACGCATTGCTTGCATCTGGTACGTAGTTTCCGCCCATACAGCGCGAAGTTCCGTACGATTTTGTTCTAGCAACAGTGCATCACCGTTCCAAATACGCACCGTATCGTCTTCGATAACCGTACCAATAACGTGAGTGCAATTTTCCAAACCATGCGCAGACAGCGTTGAAAGCACGGAATCTAATTCATCCGTGCGGACTTGAACGACTGCGCCCAACTCTTCGTTGAACAATGCAGCCAGTTCGTCATCACACTCTTCATTGGCAGACAAGGTATTGATGTCTACTTCCACGCCGGTGTGGCCCGCAAACGCCATCTCCGTCAAGGTGACATACAAGCCACCATCACCGCGATCATGGTAAGCCAACAGCTTCTCGTCACGCACCAAAGATTGCATGGCAAGGAAGAAGCCTTTTAGCAGCTCCGGGCTATCAACGTCAGCAGGCTTGTCACCCAGTTGTTTGTAAACTTGCGCCAGTGCCGTAGCACCAAGGCGGTTTTGACCCTGACCAAGATCAACCAGCACCAGTGCACTGTCACCTTTATCTGTGCGGAGCTGTGGCGTCACCGTTTTACGCACATCGTTCACACGGCCAAAGGCTGTGATCACCAGTGACAATGGAGAGGTATTTTCTTTCTGCTCACCATCTTGTTCCCAACGGGTCTTCATCGACATGGAGTCTTTACCGACTGGAATCGTCAAATCAAGCGCGGGACACAGCTCTTCACCAATCGCTTTCACGGCTTCATAAAGACCCGCGTCTTCGCCCGGGTGACCTGCTGCAGCCATCCAGTTTGCAGACAGATTAATGCGTTTCAAATCGCCAATATCCGCACACGCGATATTGGTCAGCGCTTCCGCGACCGCCAAGCGTGCAGAAGCGGCGAAATCAAGCAAGGCCACTGGCGTACGCTCACCCATCGACATGGCTTCACCATGGTAGGTGTCGTAACTTGCTGCCGTGACAGCACAGTTCGCCACAGGTACCTGCCATGGGCCAACCATCTGGTCACGTGCAACCAAACCTGTGACCGTGCGATCACCAATGGTGATCAGGAAGGTTTTCTCTGCAACCGAAGGCAAGCGCAGTACGCGCTGTGACGCTTCTTCGACAGAGATGCCTGCACGTTCAATCGCTTTGCCTTCCACTTTTTGTGTTTGCACGTCACGGTGCATTTTAGGGGGTTTGCCCAGCAACACATCCAACGGCATATCAATTGGCGTATTATCGAAATGGCTGTCTTCCAGCTCAAGATGACGCGCTTCGGTGGCTTCACCGACAACCGCATATGGCGCACGTTCACGCTGACAAATCGCATCAAATACGCCCATGTTTTCTGGCGCTATCGCCATCACATAACGTTCTTGTGATTCGTTACACCAAATTTCTAACGGGCTCATGCCCGGCTCGTCGTTTGGCACGTTACGCAATTGGAATTTACCACCACGCTCGCCATCATCCACAAGCTCAGGCAAGGCATTAGAAATACCGCCCGCACCCACATCATGGATAAACGCAATTGGGTTGTCGTCACCCAACTGCCAACAACGGTCAATCACTTCCTGACAACGACGTTCCATTTCTGGGTTTTCACGCTGCACAGAAGCAAAATCCAGATCTTCCGCTGACTGGCCAGAGGCCATTGAAGACGCTGCACCACCACCCAAACCAATGTTCATGGCGGGGCCACCAAGTACAATAAGCTTGGCGCCGACTGGAATTTCTTTTTTCTGAACATGCCCATCGCGAATGTTACCCATACCACCGGCAATCATGATCGGCTTGTGGTAACCACGGACTTCTTCACCGTTGTGCGAGGTGACTTTTTCTTCGTAGGTGCGGAAATAGCCCAATAGGTTAGGACGACCAAATTCGTTGTTAAATGCCGCGCCACCTAATGGGCCTTCTAGCATAATGTCCAACGCATTCACGATACGGCTAGGCTTGCCGAAATCTGTTTCCCAAGGTTGTTCAAAACCTGGGATACGCAAGTTGGACACGGAGAAACCGACCAAGCCTGCTTTTGGCTTACCACCGATACCAGTAGCGCCTTCATCGCGAATTTCACCACCTGACCCCGTCGCTGCGCCAGGCCAAGGTGAAATAGCGGTTGGGTGGTTATGTGTTTCCACCTTCATCAGAATATGTGTCGCTTCCTGATGGTAATCATACTGACGTGATTCAGGGTTCGGGAAAAAACGTCCTACGCTTGAGCCTTCCATAACAGCAGCGTTATCTTTGTACGCAGATAACACATAGTCGTTGTTATGCTCGTAGGTGTTCTTGATCATCTTGAACAGGCTCTTGTCCTGATCCACACCGTCAATAGTCCAATCAGCATTGAATATTTTATGGCGACAATGCTCTGAGTTTGCCTGAGCAAACATCATCAGTTCGATATCGTTAGGGTTGCGACCCAGCTTGGTAAAGCTTTCCACCAAATAATCGATTTCATCGTCAGCCAAAGCAAGACCCAACTCCACGTTGGCCACTTCCAAGGCTTCACGACCCGCAGAAAGGATATCTACCGCTTTCATCGGTGCTGGCGTTGCTGCTGCAAAGAGTGCTGACGCCGCATCCATATCAGCAAATACCACTTCCATCATTCGGTCATGGAGCAAACAGGCCAACACTTTATGTTGGTCAACAGACAATTCAGATGCCAATTCAACATAATAGGCCGTGCCACGCTCAAGGCGTTTAATCGCATTTAGACCGCAGTTGTGCGCGATGTCAGTCGCTTTTGAAGACCAAGGAGAAATCGTGCCAGGACGAGGGGTTACAAGAATAAGGGTGCCCGTAGGCGCGTGCTCAGCAATCGTTGGCCCATAAGTGAGCAGACGATTCAGCTTTTGCTTCTCATCGGCACTCAAGGGAGTACTGATATCAGCAAAGTGGATATACTCGGCATAGAGGCCAGTCACAGGCAAGTCATTCGCCTGACAGCTTTCTATCAGTTTATTGACTCGGAATTCGGACAGAGCGGGGGAACCACGCAAAATTTCCATGTGCGTACGTCTCTCGGTTAGCGGTGAATTAAAGTGATATTGGCCTAACCCCATGAGTTTTATGTCGTAACATAAATGGGAAAGCTACGTCGATATCACTTCTGTTCTTGCTGCTAGGGTATCTCCTAGTGTTCGGGGCGCTATTATAGGGTAAAAATGTGGGCGACGTAACACTTGACGCAACCGTTTGCGCAACTTTTTTTCCTCGACGATGACTGTCATTATTCTGCGTCTAAACTAAGGTACCCATCCAGCTTCACTTTATGCGGGATGCCACCTTTGATATAACAGTCGGTAATCAATAAAGAGTGAGCATAACTTTTTGAACGCGAATGCTATAAAACGAATCTATCAACTGCTTGTTGGCACAATGTTAGTGCTGTTTCTTTCCGGTTGTGAATGGAAATACGATGACAGAACTGAACTAGAAAAAATTCGTGACAGTGGCGTACTTCGCGTAGGGACACTGAACAACCAACTTTCCTATTACATTGGCCCAGACGGCCCAACAGGGCTCGACTTAGAACTTGCCTCGCAATTCGCACAAAGTCTTGGTGTGAAACTGGAAATGCAGCCTGCTTACACCCTTTCAGGTCTCTTTCCAGCGTTAGAGCGTGGCGACGTCGATATCATTGCTGCTGGACTAACGATTACCAAAGATCGCCTTGACCATTTTCGCCCAGGTCCTGCTTACTATTATGTCAGCCAGCAATTGGTCTACAAAAAAGGTCACTGGCGTCCGCGAAACCTGTCAGAGTTGAACAAAGATGGTGCACGCATTGCCGTGGTTGAAGATTCCAGTCATGCCTTGACACTGCAAGCCATACAACGTGAATTTCCAGAAATGATCTGGGAAAGTGTTAAAGACACCGATGACGACGAATTGCTGAAACAAGTGGCTGATGGCCAATTGGACTTCACCATTGCTGATTCCGTCGACATTGCGTTAATTCAGCGCATTCACCCCGCTATTACTGTTGCATTGGAGCTGACAGAAGACGAACCCGTCGCTTGGTTCATGAAGAAATCACAAGATGACAGCGTTTACGCTTTGATGATTGAGTTCTTCGGCAAAAAAACACAAAGCGGTGAATTAGCAGCGCTCGAAGAAAAGTACTTTGGCCATGTCGACAGTTTTGATTACGTCGATACTCGCGCCTTTTTGCGCGCTATTGACAGTAAACTGCCGAAGTGGGAGCCGCTATTTAAAAAATACGCGGATCAGTTTGATTGGCGAATGCTGGCTGCACTGTCCTATCAAGAATCACACTGGAATCCACGCGCTGTTTCACCCACCGGTGTTCGCGGCATGATGATGCTGACGTTACCCACGGCAAAATCAGTCGGTGTGAAAAACCGTCTTGATCCGGAGCAAAGCATTCGTGGCGGCGCTGAATATCTCTATAAAATGCTGCAACGAGTACCTGACAGCGTCAACGAAAATGAAAAAATCTGGTATGCACTGGCATCCTATAACATCGGATTTGGCCACATGATGGATGCGCGTCGATTGACAAAAGCACAAGGCGGCAACCCTGATTCATGGGCTGATGTGAAACAGCGCTTACCATTGCTTGCTAAACGCCAGTACCACAAACAAACGCGTTATGGTTACGCCCGAGGTTATGAAGCCTTGAGTTACGTTGAAAACATTCGCCGTTATTATCAAAGTATTGTTGGCTATGAGCAGGATAAAGCGCAGGCAATTGGTGCAGATCTTACGGATAATCTTGATGGATTGCAGACGATCAATATTGAGACTTCGCCCGATGAGGTGGAAGCATTAACACAAACCGATGTGATTGAGCCTGTCTCAGAAGAGAGCCCAGCAAAAGAAGCCAATGACAAATAGGGGCTCCCTCTTGTCATAGTGTGTTCACAATGGCAGGTTATAACCTAGGTGTCAGAGACAACAAAAACGCAGCACTGGCTGCGTTTTTGTCTAAATAGGAACTGAAACTATGTTTGCTAACAAACGAAAAACGCAGTCCACTTTTGCACGTAACTCAAGCTCAGCATCAAACCGACGTAAGCGCATGCGCAACGTTAACCTGAAAAAAGTATTGTGGCGTCAACGCACCTTTGCCATTCGAGAATTTGCCATGATGGACGAGAGTTTCTAATTCGGCAAAGTGTCGCTTACTCTGGGTCTTGCGCTGAGTCGTTAATGCGCTTACGTGCATCTCTGTCGGCTTTTTTCTCCGCGCGACGACGACGGAAAAAGGCTTGTAACTGCGCCCGACACTCCTCTTCCATCACCCCACCTTGATAAGCAACATGGTGGTTAACACCGTCGTAGCTCAGTAAGTTCATCACACTTCCCGCCGCGCCTGTTTTGTAATCCGGCGCACCATACACGACCCTTCCAACGCGACTATGCACCATCGCACTCGCACACATTGGGCACGGTTCTAAGGTCACATACAACACAGCGTCTAGCAGTCTGTAGTTTTGTAGCACCTTACCCGCTTGACGAAGAGCCATCATTTCAGCATGCGCCGTGGCATCATGTTGACCGATAAGACGGTTCCACCCCTCACCAATCACTTCGCCGTTAAGTACCACGAGTGCACCAACTGGCACCTCACCTTCGGCTTCCGCTTTGGCAGCTAATGTCATCGCATGCTGCATAAATTGCTGATCTAATTCGTTTTGAGTCACTGTGCTATCTGCCTGAGGATGTTGCAGCGCGCAGTATATCATTCTGTGTAGCGGTTGATCTCGCTCCGTTTGCTAAACCGTCAGCCAAAAAATCCACCAGCAATTTCACCCGTAATGATTGCAAGCGACGATGAGGAAACAACGCCCATATCCCCTCTTCCATATCTTGATACGCATTCAGCACGCGAACCAACTCGCCCGATGCCAACGCTTCATCAATGTAATAATCAGGCAATTGAACCAGTCCCATCCCGCGCTTGGCGGCATCAACCAAGCCCACACCACTGTTGCAACGCAGGCTGCCCTTGACGCGCACCGTGCACTCTTTGCCACTCTCACGAAAACGCCAGTAATCATGCTGTCCACGTAGGCAATTAAAATGCGGTAGTTCCGACAAGGTATGAGGTGTGCCAAATTTAGAGAGAAATTCTGGCGCACCACAGACAATTAATTTTCGGGTTGCGAGACGCTTACATACCATGGAGGAATCCGTCAGTCGCCCCAATCGCAGTGCAAAGTCACAGCCAGAGTCAATCAAATCAAGCGGCGTATTGGTCAGGTCGATATCAACATGGATTTCAGGGTACCTGTCCATAAAATCGAGGATCAACGGCATGACCACCTTTTCCCCGTAAGTGACAGGCGCGGTCAGTTTAATATGACCATTAGGGGTTTCTTGCAATTGTGTCACGGCACTTTCCGCTTCTTTTAGCGCATCAGCGACCATACGACAGTGCTGGTAATAGACATCACCTTCTTCAGTCGTCGACACTCGGCGAGTCGTTCGATAGAACAATCGCGTATTTAGCCTTTCTTCCAGCATGGCGACTTGCCGGCTTACGTGTGCCGTCGAAATACCCAGCCTTTTTGCCGCCTTGGTAAAACTTGCTGTTTCAACCACTGCCAGAAATTCAGAAACACCCTGCCAATTCGCCATTGTTACACACCAGTAAAAGTTAATTGCTAGGATTATGGATTATCAATACCAACGAAACAATTAGACTAGATAATGAAAGTGGGGTTGTCACACATTTGGACACATGATCCCTTCAAATTTGACCTACGGTTAGTCGAGAAGGACTGATCACATGCATAGAGGACAGAGTCAATGGCGGAACAATTTATTAAATCTCGCGCAGCAGTCGCTTGGGAAGCAGGCAAACCGCTAAGCATAGAAGAAGTTGATGTCATGCTACCTAAAGCCGGTGAGGTATTGGTACGTATCGTTGCAACAGGCGTATGCCACACAGACGCATTCACTCTGTCAGGCGATGATCCAGAAGGTATTTTCCCTGCGATCCTGGGACATGAAGGTGGCGGTATCGTCGAGCAAATCGGCGAAGGCGTAACCAGTGTTAAGGTTGGTGATCATGTGATCCCGCTTTACACGCCAGAATGTGGCGAATGTAAATTCTGCCTATCCGGTAAAACCAACCTGTGTCAGAAAATTCGCGAAACCCAGGGCAAAGGACTAATGCCAGACGGTACCACGCGTTTTTACAAAGATGGCCAGCCGATTTACCACTATATGGGTTGTTCAACGTTTTCTGAGTACACCGTGTTACCCGAAATCTCACTAGCAAAAGTGAACAAAGACGCCCCTCTCGAAGAAGTCTGCTTGTTAGGCTGTGGCGTAACAACAGGTATGGGCGCGGTACTTAACACAGCGAAAGTACAAAAAGGCGATACCGTTGCTATCTTCGGCCTGGGTGGTATTGGCCTATCTGCCATCATCGGCGCTGCGATGGCGGGCGCTAGCCGCATCATTGGTATCGACTTGAACGAAAGCAAGTTCGAACTGGCAACCAAGCTAGGCGCAACAGATTGCATCAACCCAAGTAAGTTCGATCGGCCAATCCAAGATGTGATCGTGGAAATGACCGACGGTGGCGTCGATTTCTCGTTCGAATGTATTGGTAACGTCAACGTGATGCGTTCAGCCCTCGAGTGCTGTCACAAAGGTTGGGGCGAGTCGGTGATCATCGGCGTGGCAGGCGCAGGCCAAGAAATTTCAACACGCCCATTCCAATTGGTGACAGGCCGCGTATGGCGTGGCTCTGCATTCGGTGGCGTTAAAGGCCGTTCAGAACTGCCTGAAATTGTTGATCGCTACCTCGCTGGCGAGTTCAAGCTTGATGACTTCATTACCCATACCATGGGCTTGGAAGGCGTTAACGAGGCGTTTGACCTGATGCACGAAGGTAAGAGTATTCGTTCTGTCATCCACTTCGACAAGTAGCCCTTTACGGTGACAACAACGTGGGCGCACTCATGGTGCGCCCACACTGGAGCCCAACATGAGTCTTGAAAATACCAGCAGCAATCGCAGCTTTGGCGGTTGGCACAAGCAATACACACACACTTCTCGCACTGTGCACTGCAACATGCGATTCGCCATCTATCTTCCGCCGCAAGCTTCTGAATCAAACAAAGTGCCAGTGCTCTATTGGCTATCAGGCTTAACCTGCTCAGATGAAAACTTCATGCAAAAAGCGGGCGCGCACAAGTTGGCGGCAGAATTAGGCATCGCGATTGTCACCGCTGACACCAGCCCGCGTGGCGACAATATTCCTGATGATCCCGATGGCGCGTATGATTTTGGCGTCGGCGCTGGGTTTTATTTAAACGCTACCGAAGCACCGTGGAATCGTTATTACTACATGTACGATTACGTGGTGAAAGAACTGCCTGCGGTGATTGAAGGCCATTTCCCTGTCAGCGACGTGAAAGCTATCTCAGGCCACAGTATGGGCGGACATGGGGCACTAACCATTGCACTGAAAAACAGTGATGCCTATCGCTCGGTATCTGCATTCAGCCCTATCGTTAATCCATCAGTCGTGCCTTGGGGACAGAAAGCCTTTACCAATTATTTAGGTGACGATACGTCGACGTGGCTGGAATATGATGCATGCGCTCTGATCAAAACAGCGGAGAAACACGTGCCAATGTTGGTTGACCAAGGGGATGGCGATCAGTTTTTGCATGATCAGTTAAAACCGGGTCATCTGCTGCAAGCAGCCGAAGAAGCGGGTTACCCGTTAGAGCTTCGCATGCAGGAAGGTTATGACCACAGCTATTACTTTATTGCCAGTTTCATTGATGATCATCTTCGCTTTCACGCACAGCACCTCAAAGGCTGAATATCTAGCTAGCATTTAAAAACAAAAAACCGGCCGAGGCCGGTTTTTTTATCTGACGGGGCAACTAACGGTATTCATTAGAAGCCCAGTGGAATGTTGAAGTTAACCAACACCATCAACATTGCGGTCTATTCCCTGACGAAAACTGCCGCATATAACGTCATACCAATCAGAAAAAGCGAAGTCGCTTATTGCTCACTCGGCTACAACTGATAGGTGTACGGTGCTTGAATACCCAATGGAATACCCAATGCCCAGTATGCCAGCAAGAAAAGACTCCAGCCGATCAACATAGCAATCGAGTAAGGCATCATCATTGAAGCCAAGGTACCAATACCAGTGTTCTTCACGTAACGCTGACAGTAAACCACCACTAATGGGAAGAAGACCATCAACGGAGAAATGATGTTAGAGACAGAGTCACCGACACGATAACCTGCTTGTGAAAGCTCAGGGGAAATACCCAATGCCATCAACATCGGCACAAGGATTGGACCAATCAACGCCCACTTCGCAGAAGCAGAACCAATCAACAAGTTCACACACGCCGTCAGTAAGATCATGCCAATAATTGTCATTTGACCTGGCATGTTAAGTGCTTTTAGAAGCTCTGCGCCTTCTAACGCCAACAATGTACCAATGTTTGATTGGCTGAATGCGGCAAGGAACTGCGCACAGAAGAATGACATGACCAAGTAGCTACCCATGGTAGACATGGTCTGGCTCATTGCCACAATGATATCGCCTTGCTTCTTGAACGTCCCTGCTACGCGGCCATATACCACACCAGGAATGACGAAAAGAATAAAGATCAGCGGTACAATTGACTTCATCAACGGCGCAGAGAATGCAGTTAACTCGCCTTCTGGTGAACGCAGTGCTGATGTTTCAGGAATAAGCGCAAAAATTAGCAACGCAATACCCGCCAGCATTGCAAAGCTTGCGCGATTGAACGCCTTGCTTTCAATGTCGGTGAAGCTACCCAGATCAGGGGCTTTCTCGGCATCGTCATCAATAGGCAATTTGCTTAGACGCGGCTCGATGATTTTTTCAGTCACATACCAACCGATTGCCACGATCAAAATCGAAGATAAGCCGGTGAAGTAAATGTTTGCCAGTGGGTTTACCAAGTAATCTTTATCAAGTACTTGCGCCGCTGATTGAGTAAAGCCAGCAAGAAGCGGGTCGATACCAGAAGGAATGAAGTTCGCAGAGAAACCGCCTGATACACCAGCAAATGCCGCCGCAATACCCACAAGAGGATGGCGACCTGCCGCGTGGAAGATGATGCCACCCAGCGGGATAACCAGAACGTAGCCCGCATCTGCTGCGGTGTGCGAAACGATAGCCACCAAGATCAATGCTGGCGTCAGCAATTTCTTCGGTGTCACGTTCAGCATTTTCTTCAGGCCGGTGGTGATAAAACCTGAAGCATCCGCAACACCAACACCCAACATCGCCACCAGCACGATACCCATAGGGGCAAAGCTAGTGAAGGTGGTGACCATGTTAGCGAGGAAGTTAGCTAGCGCAGTGCCAGTCAACAAGTTATTAATTTCTACAGTCTGGCCGGAGATTGGGTGTATCAGGCCAAAATCAACCTGAGAAAGAACGGCAGACAGACCCCATACGATTAATAACCCGTAAAAGAACAGTAATGCTGGATCAGGGATTTTGTTCCCTGCTTTCTCAATCCCATTGAGAAACTTGTCCATTGCGCTCATCGGCGCGTCTGGAATGTTGTCCATAGCATGGTTACTCATGTAAAGCTCCATGGTTAATTGTGTGTGTTTGCATCGTGTATTCTGAATCTTTCGATTCAGACGACGTCATCATTATTCAGCAGCATAAAATACATACTTAATTCTTTTTTGGCAGGGGTAAATATCAATTTAACTCACAAAAAAAGAAGATTGATTCAATATTCACACAACAAATAAACACAATGGATACAAGGTGAATCCTGAGCGGCAACAATTCCAAAGAAATCGTTACTTCAGAACGAAAGAAAGAGTATTAGGCAAGGTTAGGGCACGCAGCGTCACGGTATTGAGAGCGCATGACAGAAAGTTAGACACAAAAAAGGCACGCAATGCGTGCCTTTCGTCTTTCTCTTTCATCTTTTAATCAGAGAGGAATTATTCCCACTCGATCGTTGCAGGTGGCTTACCAGAAATGTCATAAACCACACGGCTGATGCCGTCGACTTCATTGATGATACGGTTTGATACCTTACCCAAGAAATCGTAAGGCAGGTGTGCCCAATGCGCGGTCATGAAATCGATGGTTTCAACAGCACGCAGAGAAACAACCCAATCGTATTTACGGCCATCGCCCATTACGCCCACTGAGCGCACTGGTAGGAATACCGTGAAGGCTTGAGACACTTTGTTATACAAGTCTGCGTTATGCAATTCCTCAATGAAGATAGCATCAGCACGACGTAGCAAATCACAGTACTCTTTTTTCACTTCACCCAACACGCGAACACCAAGGCCTGGACCTGGGAACGGGTGGCGGTAAAGCATGTTGTAAGGCAGGCCAAGCTCAAGACCAATCTTACGCACTTCATCCTTGAACAGCTCTTTAAGCGGCTCAACCAATCCCATTTCCATGTCGTCTGGCAGACCGCCAACGTTATGGTGAGATTTGATCACGTGTGCTTTACCCGTCTTCGATGCGGCAGATTCGATCACGTCAGGGTAGATAGTGCCTTGCGCCAACCACTTCGCGTTGTCCAACTTCTTCGATTCTTCATCGAATACATCAATAAACACGTGGCCAATTTTCTTACGCTTAGCTTCTGGATCAGCAATGCCTTCAAGTGCAGAAAGGAAGCGTTGCTCCGCTTTCACATGAACGATGTTCAATCCGAAATGATCGCCAAACATGTCCATAACTTGCTCGCCTTCATTAAGACGTAGCAGACCATTATCAACAAATACGCACGTTAACTTGTCACCGATCGCGCGGTGAATAAGCATAGCAACAACAGAAGAATCCACACCGCCTGACAGGCCTAGGATCACTTCGTCATCACCCACTTGCTCTTTGATGCTTTCAATGGCGTTTTCAATGATCGATGCTGACGTCCAAAGACGCTCACAACCACAAATGTCGAGAACGAAACGCTCAAGCATGCGGTGACCTTGACGAGTATGTGTCACTTCTGGGTGGAATTGCACACCATAGAAACGCTTCTCTTCATTGGCCATTGCCGCGAATGGGCAAGTATCGGTTGACGCCACTTTCACGAAGTCAGCTGGGATCTCGACCACTTTGTCACCGTGGCTCATCCATACATCAAGAATGCCTAAGCCTTCTTCGTTGATAGAATCTTCGATACCTTCAAACAGGCTACCCGCATTGTCGAGAGTGACTTTTGCGTAGCCGAATTCGCGTTCCGTTGATCCTGAAACTTTACCGCCAAGTTGCGCGGACATGGTTTGCATGCCGTAGCACACACCCAAAACAGGCACACCAGCGGTGAACACATATTCCGGTGCACGAGGAGAACCCGCTTCCGTCACACTTTCAGGGCCACCAGAAAGGATGATGCCATCTGGGTTGAAGTCACGAATATCCTGCTCATCGACGTCCCAGCCCCACAATTCGCAATACACACCGATTTCACGGATACGACGCGCAATAAGCTGCGTGTACTGTGAGCCGAAGTCGAGGATCAGAATACGTTGGTCGTGAATATTTTTAGTCATTTCAGCTTGTCTCAAAATGTCAGCGATTCAAGGGGCAACGCCCCTTGGTATTTGTAAAAAAAGATTACTGCCCAGTACGGTAGTTTGGCGCTTCTTTCGTGATCGTCACATCATGTGCGTGCGATTCAGTCATGCCTGCACCTGTGATGCGAACGAATTCTGCTTTTGTGCGCAGAGCATCAACCGTTGCAGAACCCGTTAGGCCCATGCACGAGCGCAAACCACCCATTTGCTGGTGAATAATTTCTTTCAGACGGCCTTTGTAAGCCACGCGGCCTTCAATGCCTTCAGGTACAAGCTTGTCGGCAGCGTTATCTGTCTGGAAGTAGCGGTCAGATGACCCTTTAGACATGGCACCCAATGAACCCATGCCACGGTAAGACTTGTAAGAGCGGCCTTGATACAGCTCAACTTCACCCGGAGACTCTTCAGTACCCGCTAGCATTGAGCCAACCATTACACACGATGCGCCAGCGACAATCGCCTTACACATGTCACCAGAGAAACGAATACCGCCGTCAGCAACGACAGGGATGCCGTATTGGTCAGCCACTTCAACTGCGTCAGAAATCGCAGTTATTTGTGGCACACCCACACCGGTCACGATGCGCGTAGTACAAATTGAACCCGGGCCGATACCGACTTTTACTGCGTTGACGCCCGCTTCGATCAGCGCTTTTGCACCAGAACCGGTTGCGACGTTACCGCCAATGATTTGCAGATCAGGGAATGCCGCACGTGTTTCACGAATACGCTGAAGAACACCTTCAGAATGACCGTGAGAAGAATCGATAAGCAACACGTCAACACCGGCTTCAACCAGTGCCGCAACGCGTTCTTCGTTGCCAGCACCCGCGCCAACAGCTGCACCTACACGTAGACGGCCTTTTTCGTCTTTACACGCGTTGGGTTTGCGTTCTGCTTTTTGGAAATCTTTTGCTGTGATCATACCGCTGAGATGGTGGTCATCATTCACAACCAACACTTTCTCAACACGGAATTGTTGCATCAGCTTTTGCACTTCTTCAGGGCTTGCGCCTTCTTTCACTGTTGCCAGACGATCTTTTGGTGTCATCACATCAGCCACTTTCAGGCTAAGGTCGATAACAAAGCGAACATCACGGCCAGTAATGATACCAACAAGCTCATTGCTCTCAGTCACCACAGGGAAACCTGCAAAGCCATTACGCTCAGTCAGCATTTTCACATCTGCAATGGTTTGATTTGGGGTAACAGTGACTGGGTTGGAGACCACACCTGCTTCGAAAATTTTCACCAAGCGAACTTGTTCTGCTTGTTGTTCGATAGTCATGTTTTTGTGGATGAATCCGATACCGCCTTCTTGAGCTAACGCAATCGCGAGACGGGCTTCTGTCACTGTGTCCATCGCCGCTGAGATCAGAGGGATATTCAGAGAAATAGTTTTCGTCAGTTGAGTACGTAAGTCGGCAGTGTTTGGAAGAACTGTGGAATGTGCTGGGACCAGCAATACATCATCAAAAGTTAGTGCTTCTTTAGCTATTCGTAACATTGCAATATCTCACGCCAAAAGTAAATACGGGGGACTAAATATTGCCGCAGCATTATACTGATGACGCAAACGTTTGGCTATAGATTTTAACGAAAACGTTTGGCATTCATTTTTTGCCCCAGTACCATGACGAAAACCCGCTGATATTTAAGGCTAACTGGTGATGACAAGCCCTAACGAAAACATTTTCACCGTCTCTCGTTTGAACGCCGAAGTTCGTCTTCTACTCGAGAACGAAATGGGCATCGTCTGGCTGGTTGGCGAAGTATCAAATCTTACTGTTCCTGTGTCTGGCCACTGGTATTTCACCCTCAAAGACAGCCGTGCTCAGGTGAAATGTGCCATGTTCAAAGGCAACAATCGCCGTGTGACCTTTAAGCCAGCCAACGGCAATCAAGTACTGGTTCGCGCCAGATTGTCCTTGTATGAACCGCGCGGCGACTACCAAATCATTGTTGAAAGCATGCAGCCGGAAGGAGATGGCATGCTTCAGCAGCAATTTGAGAAGCTGAAAATGCAACTGGCGGCGGAAGGTCTGTTTGCAGCCAGTACCAAAAAAACATTACCCGAACAGCCAAGACGCGTCGGGATCATCACCTCAAAAACTGGCGCTGCCCTTCACGATATTTTACATGTATTAAAGCGCCGGGACCCAAGTCTGCCCGTGGTGATATACCCTACTCAAGTTCAGGGAAAAGACGCGGCGATCCAAATAGCGCAAGCGATTGGCCGAGCCAACAGTCGTGACGAGTGTGATGTGCTTATTGTGGGACGCGGTGGCGGTTCGTTAGAGGACTTATGGTGTTTCAACGAAGAAATAGTGGCGCGCACCATTGCTGCAAGCAGCATTCCTATTGTCAGTGCCGTGGGTCATGAGGTCGATGTAACCATCGCCGACTTTGTTGCGGACATGCGCGCACCCACGCCTTCTGCTGCGGCTGAATTGGTGAGCAGAGATACCTCAGTACGAGCCCAACAGTTTTCGCAACGCAGCGATCGGCTGGCACATGTGTTCAGTCGACACCTATCACGTAGCCAGGAGCGCCTCACACGCCTGCAACACCGATTGGCAATGCAACACCCCCAAGCTCGTCTGCAACAGCAAGCACAGCAGTTTGACGAGCTCGAACGTCGTCTCTACCAATCCATGCGAACCAAACTGCAAACTGATGCGCAGCGCCTAGATAGAGCGAGTCAGCGTTTAGAGCGTTTCTCGCCAGCGAACCAACTGCCAGGACTCAGCACGCAATTAGGATACACACAGCAGCGTTTAACTGACGCCATGCACCGTCAGTTACGCCAACATCAGCATGAATTAGCCCTGAAAATGGAAACCTTGGACGCAGTCAGCCCGCTCGCCACACTGGCTCGAGGATATTCGATCACTCGAGGCAAGAATAACAAAGTGATCCGGTCTGACAGTGACGTGAAATCCGGCGATCAGATCACCACAGTATTATCGAGCGGCGAGATCCAATCCACAGTGATCTAGGATCGCGTCAAAGCACGTCTAGAACGGTGTCATTGCGACGCCGTTTTTTGTGTCTCAAATACAATTCTCGCGCTCGAGCGAGACTTCAACTCATTGCACTGATTGCAGAAATAATTTGTCGCACCACACGCCTGCAGCTTTTCTAATTGCACGTCGCAAGTTTGACAATACCCCTGTTTTATAAAGACTTTATCGCAAGGTCCACAGTGATACGTGCCCTGTTCCCAACGCATTACCACACCACACTCTGGGCAGTTATTTTCCATACATCATTCCCCTTAGCTGTCCAAGTCGCACTTTTATACGCCCATATTTTCTGTATTCGTTTTACGCGCTATTCTAACTTAACGCTGAGATCTAACAGAACAGCCTCTCGCTGGATCCTATCAAGATCGTCTGATCGAGGTGTTTATGGGATCCGATCAGCGATCTACCCCTAAAAGAATATTTATCAATACAACTCCCGAAAGCATAAGTTACATGTTCTGTATTTGGATTTTAAGCGATATTAAACTCCAATAAATTTAAAAATCATCAAACTTATCAGTATTTAGTAAATACAAGTTGCTTTAGTAGCCGAGTAAAAAATCACCTTGGTGCCCTAGAACGATATTTCTCGCTTTCATGCCCCCGTAAATGTGACAAAGATCTATATTAGGCTGCAAAATAAGCAACAGATCACACATCGATAGTGTCAGATCATGCGAGTTTTAATCAAATAGACGCTAATGAATGGCGATACTATCCGCAGATTATCGGAAGAATATCGCCAATGTATAAATTACATGAACTGTCATTCAATCTTCATCGTTTCGGCTAATAGTAATCGGACTAAACTTTGCGCAGGAAAAATCAACAAGAGCAAGGAAGAGATTGCACTCAGTCGTTACGCGACTAATACCTAAGCAACCACAGGGTGCTTGTTCAGCAAGAATGACTGAATACTTGTTCCGGTTGGTATAAATGACAGGCATAAAAAAGCCGACCACTAAGGTCGGCTTTCTTCTTTTCACAGTATGATTACTTCTTACCGCGATGTTTTACCATATCCATCAATCGCTTACGTTGGCGAGACTGAGAGATAGTCAGGTTTTCTTTCTTGCCTTCAAATGGGTTTTCGCTGTTTTGGAACTGAATGCGAATTGGTGTACCCATGATTTTCAGTGATTTGCGGTAGTAGTTCATCAGGTAACGTTTGTACGCAGCGGGCAGCTCACGCACTTGGTTACCATGAATAACAATGATTGGTGGATTGTAACCGCCTGCGTGCGCATATTTCAGCTTCACACGACGTCCACGGATCATTGGTGGCTGGTGATCATCTTGAGCCATGCTCATGATTCGAGTCAGCATTGAAGTGCTAATACGCTTAGTCGCAGACTCATACGCTTCTTGAATTGACTCAAACAAGTGACCAACACCGGTTCCATGCAATGCAGAAATAAAGTGAATACGGGCGAAATCAACAAAGCCAAGACGACGATCAAGTTCTGACTTCACGCGGTCTTTCACATCATTGTCCAGACCATCCCATTTGTTCACGGCGATCACGATTGAACGGCCAGCGTTCAACGCAAAGCCCAACAAGCTTAGGTCTTGGTCTGAAATGTTTTCACGCGCATCAATCACCAATAACACAACGTTGGCATCTTCAATGGCTTTCAGCGTTTGAATAACAGAGAACTTCTCTACTTTTTCGTTCACACGCTTACGACGGCGAACACCGGCTGTATCAATGATCACGTATTCACGGCCATCACGCTCCATCGGAATGTAGATGGAATCACGTGTGGTACCAGGCATATCGAAGACCACGACACGGTCTTCGCCAAGAATACGGTTAGTCAGTGTCGATTTACCCACGTTTGGACGACCAATGATACTGAACTTGATCGGACGATTACGCAGACGCTCTAGCGCCGATTCCGCATCTTCCTCAGTCAGCTCTTTGTCTTCGTCTTCAAAGTCTTGCTCGCCAGTTAAATCAACCAAGCCTTCCTCGTCAGCTTCTTGTTCAGCCAGCGATTCTGCAAACGGTTTTAATGCACGGTCAATCAAACCAAGTACACCACGTCCATGCGCCGCAGCGATTTGGAACATGTTGCTCATGCCTAACTGCCAGAATTCCGCACTGGCAGCATCAGCATCAATACCGTCGACTTTGTTCACCACAAGGAAGGTTGTCTTTTCACGGCTGCGAAGATGCTGCGCAATCGCTTCATCTGCAACCGTCAGGCCTGCGCGGCCATCAACCATGAACAACACGACATCCGCTTCTTCAATCGCCGCCAGTGACTGCTCAGCCATTTTGGTTTCAACACCTTCTTCGGTACCGTCGATACCACCAGTGTCCACCACAATGAACTCATGCTCACCCAGCATGGCTTTTCCGTATTTACGATCCCTGGTCAAACCCGGAAAATCGGCCACCAGCGCATCGCGCGTCCTTGTCAGCCGGTTAAAGAGTGTCGACTTCCCCACATTTGGACGCCCAACAAGGGCTACTACAGGAATCATACTGACCTCTTAAAATCTCATATTCATTAATAACAGCGGCTCCTGAACCTTAGGGTCCAGGAGCCGAATAATTTATAAACGCTTGATGTTACTGCGTTTGCTTTTTACTAATACGACCATCGCGCGTGATAACAATATACGCGTCATCCGCTTTTATTGGCGCTACCGCAATGCCGCTGTCATCCAGTTGTTGTTGAGCGACAAATTCACCCGTTGTTGGGTCAAGCCAATGCAGATAACCTTCCGCATCTCCCACCACAACATAACCAGAAATGGCGACTGGAGCTGTTAGCTGGCGATATTCAAGATCGCGATTTTGCCAAAGCTCTGTACCACTGCGTGCATCAACGGCGACAACATGGTCTTTATCGGTGACAAGGAACAAATAGCTGCCCACCACCAAGAAATCCGTTGTTGAACTGTAGGTGCGCTTCCATGCTGGTCTTCCTGAACGCAAATCAATTGCCACTAGCTGACCATTGTAACCAACGGCGTAAAGTAGCGAACCTGAAATCACCGGCGTTGCATCAACATCGACCAAACGATCGATTTCTGTTGCACCTTTAGGGCTTGCCACAGTTTGCTGCCAAATGATGTTACCGTTTTCGATGAAAGCGGCACCTAAGCGACCATTTGCCATTCCCCAGAACACACCACCAGAGATAGCAACCGGTGAGCTATCACCACGTAACGTCAGATTGGGAACATCGGTAGAAATACGCCAGCGCTCTTCACCGGATTCAGCATCAAAGGCTGCCAATTCACCGCGACTCGTATTTACCACAATCAGGCTTTCGTCCGCTAGTGGTTTCGACAAGATTTCACCACCCGCGTTAATACGCCAAACCAGATCTCCGGTTTCTTCATCCAGTGCAATCAGTTCACCTGTTTCGGTGCCCAGATACAACTTACTGTACGATGCCGTAATACCACCGGAGATTAACGCAGGCTTTTCTTCACTTAAGTTAACCGTCCACAGCGTTTTTCCTGTTTCACCGTCAATGGCTTTTACTTCACCACCACGATCCGCTGCATACACTTTGCCATATTCGTAAGCTGGGGTGAGGTTACTATAATAGCGCCCAACACCATCACCGACGTTAGATGACCAAAATGACTCGGGCGTAAAGGTATTCTCAACCACAGGCACAGGTGCCATGACAATCGAATCTTCTTCACCGGCACAACCAATAAGCAGTGTTCCAAGCAAGGCTACTGCACTAACACGTTTCCATCCCTTGCGCATCATACTCAAACCTTACTGAGGCAGGTTGTCCAGTTTCATTTGAACAACAGGATTAGACGCGGCGGCAATGGATGCTGCGTACGCTGAACGCGCCGCATTAGTATCGCCTTTACGCAATTCAATATCACCACGAAGCTCTTCAACCTGTGGTTTCCAGCTGTCGCCAGTCACACCATCTAGCTCTTTTAACGCAGCATCAAAGTTACCTTGCTGTGCTTCAATACGTGCTAGACGCACAGTTGCCGTTGCTTTCAAGGCATCATCTTTTGCGGTTTTAACCGAACGTAGTTGCTCAGCCGCTTTAGCCAAATCGCCAGCTTCCACAAAGGACTTCGCCAATTGCAGTTCCACTAACGCCGTGTAAGCACCGTCATGAGACTGAAGAAATGCTGTTGCTTTCTCTTGGGCTTCAGCATCACCCGCGGCCAACGCACCGACCACTTGCATGTAAGCTTCTGATGCCTGTTCACGGCTCGTTTCTTGCTCTGACTGGTAATAGCGCCATCCATAAAGACCGCCCAAACCAATCACTGCGCCGAGGAAAATGGCTTTGCCATTTTCCCGCCACCACGACTTAATTGCTTCGACTTGCTGTTCTTCTGTGGTGTAGACGTCCACGATTTGTCCTCTCTTAAACTAGTTGAGCCAGTTTTTCGGCTACATCATCCTGAGTAATGGTCAGCTGCTCGCCACCTTTAAGATCTTTATAAGTCACGACTTTGTTTGCCACTTCATCTTCACCGAGTACCAGTGCGACCGATGCGCCCACTTTATCCGCACGTTTAAATTGCTTCTTAAAGTTGCCACCACCGAAGTGAGTCATAACACGAAGACCCGGTACGCGTTCACGTAGGAGCTCCGCCAATTGCATACCTGCAGCTAATGTACCTTCACCCGCAGTGACCATGTAAACATCAACAGCAGGTCGGGTTTCATGTAGCTCCAGTGTTTCCATCAGCAGTACCAGACGCTCGACACCCATAGCAAAACCAACGGCTGGCGTTGCTTTACCACCCAGCTGTTCCACTAAGCCATCATAACGACCGCCACCACACACGGTACCCTGAGAGCCTAAGCTTTCAGTGATCCACTCGAAAACGGTACGGTTGTAGTAATCAAGACCGCGAACCAATTTCTCGTTAACTGTGTATTGGATGCCTGCAGCGTCCAACAGTTCACACAGACCTGCAAAATGTTGTTTTGATTCATCATCTAGGTACGCAGATAGCTTAGGTGCATCCGTTAGTACCGCTTGAATTTCTGGATTTTTAGAATCGAGAACACGCAATGGATTGGTGTGCATACGACGTTTGCAATCTTCATCCAAAACCGCCTCATGTTGCATCAAGAAGTCGACCAGCGCTTCACGGTAATCTGCACGCGCTTCTGGCGAGCCAATGGAGTTAAGCTCTAAACGAACATGCTCATGAATACCCAACTCACGCCACAGGCGGGCTGTCATCATGATCAACTCTGCGTCAACATCAGGGCCATTCAGGCCAAAGACTTCAACACCAAACTGGTGGAACTGACGGTAACGACCTTTCTGAGGACGCTCATGACGGAACATTGGACCCATGTACCACAGGCGTTGTTCTTGGTTATACAGCAGACCGTTTTCAATACCCGCACGGACACAGCTTGCGGTTCCTTCTGGACGCAAGGTTAGGCTGTCGCCATTGCGATCCTCAAAGGTGTACATCTCTTTTTCAACCACATCGGTGACTTCACCGATAGCACGACAAAACAGATTGGTCATTTCGACGATCGGCATACGCACTTCGCTGTAGCCGTACGCGCTGATCACGTCTTTAACTGTACCCTCAACTTTTTGCCAAAGTGGGGTTTGTGTTGGGAGGCAATCGTTCATGCCTCGAATCGCTTGAATTGTTTTCGCCACGTTTACTCTCGAAACCGATCTTTTATATTCTGTCTTGAAGCAAGCCGTTTGGCTTACTCCTGCGTGTTTACGTCAATGCGGTTGTTCTCATCCAGCATTGAAGCTTTAGCCCGGATCTTCGCTTCCAGCTCATCGATCAGGTTGTCATTATCAAAACGTTCTTTCTGGCGAATCCCGTCGTCATAGTAAGCACTGCGCTTATTGCTTCCGGCCACACCAATATGAGAGACCTCAGCTTCGCCGGGACCGTTAACCACACAACCTATAATGGACACGTCCATCGGTATCACAACATCTTCCAGACGCTGCTCTAGCGCGTTAACGGTGCCAATCACATCAAACTCCTGGCGGGAGCATGTTGGACAAGCAATAAAGTTAACACCGCGCGAACGAATGCGCAGCGATTTCAATATATCAAAGCCAACTTTAATTTCTTCAATTGGATCCGCCGCAAGCGAGATACGCAGAGTATCACCGATACCTTCGCTCAGCAGCATACCTAAACCAACTGCCGATTTCACGGCACCCGCGCGGGCGCCACCAGCTTCTGTAATACCCAGATGTAATGGCTGATCAATGCGTCTAGCCAATTGACGATAAGATTCTACTGCCAAGAAGACATCAGACGCTTTCACGCTCACTTTAAACTGGTCAAAGTTAAGGCGATCTAAAATATCAACATGGCGCATTGCCGATTCCACCAAAGCTTCTGGGGTTGGCTCGCCATATTTTTCTTGAATTTCACGTTCCAACGATCCGCCATTAACACCAATGCGGATTGGAATGTTTTTGTCACGAGCCGCATCAACCACAGATCGAATACGTTGCTCATTACCAATGTTACCTGGGTTGATACGAAGACAATCCACGCCATACTCGGCAACGCGCAAAGCAATGCGGTAATCGAAATGGATATCAGCAACCAACGCCATGTTAGTTTGCTCGCGGATCAGTTTGAATGCTTCCGCCGCTTCCATGGTCGGTACTGAAACACGAACAATATCTGCACCCACTTTTTCCAGTGCATTAATTTGAGCGACAGTCGCTGCGACGTCTGTGGTTCGAGTATTCGTCATTGACTGAACGGCAATTGGTGCGCCATCGCCGATTGGCACGTTGCCCACATAAATACGCGTTGACGGGCGACGCTTAATAGGAGATTCGGTATGCATTAGGTGTACTCTGAATTACTTCGGAAGGCTCAAACGGGCTACCCGTCCAGAAGGGTAACTACTTAAATCAACTTTGTCGCCATTGTAGACAAGGTTTACAGCAGCGGGTGCGCCAAGCACTACTTTAAACGGCGCTTGACCAGACAGATCTACGGTCTCGCCCGCAGACTTAATTCCGGTCAACAAACGCTTACCACTGGCATCTCGAATGTCTACCCAGCAATCCCCCTTAAACGACAAAGAAAGCGTAGGCGATTGATTAGCGGCTTCATTGCTGCTCGTCACGGCATTCGATGCGGTGGTCACAGGAGATGGTGTGTTGACCTCAGGGCTTGTTTCAACCTTTGGTTGAACATCAGCAGGAGCCGATGCCGTGATGCTATCTGTTTCGACAATCTCATCTTTTACGGCCATTTCAGGCACGACAACTCCAGCGGCACTCACTTCGGCCTCGGGTTCCACAGGCGAGATCAGGGTTGTCTCTGTTTCTGATATTTGTTCATTGTCATCGGCGCTACTCTCCGATTGAGTAAACGCGACAAAATCATCAGACAACGACATCAAGGGATCATTTTGTTGGTTCTGCCACCACCAAAATGTAGTGATGCCAACAACAACGGCCAAAATCACCCAAGTTAAACTCATGACGCGGCTGTCATGCTTATCAAGGCGCGTTTTACGAGAAAAACTCTGCATTTTCTGCGAAGATTCTTCCGATTGTGGCGTTGCTTGATAGCCGCGGAGCAAATCATCTGCGTTCAAGCCAAGGAGTTTGGCATAAGAGCGAATATAGCCACGAGTAAACGTAGCTATTTGTTTGTTATCACAACAATTTTCTTCCAAGTCTCGAATAACGGAAACACGAAGTCTTAGACGATCTGCGACGTCTTGTTCAGAAAGACCTAACGCCTCACGGGCTTGTTTTAGTATCTTCCCCGGTTGAGTAAACTCAACCTCTAACACTTGCTCTTCGTTTTGTTCAGTATTCATTCGCTAAGTACTGTCTATATTCGTTAGATTCAGGATATTGTCTGGCCAACAAATTGGCATATCTTGCCACTTCGCCAGGGCGTTCAGCTTTATGCTCCAGCTCAATGAGTGTGTAGAGAGAGCCCGCTCGATAACCGTACCGCTTATGAAATTTGAATAAGCGCAAACGTGCATCGTTGAACTGGTTATCTTTGACTTCCAGTCGCGCAAGCTGTACCGAAGATAAAGGTCGATTCGGTTCGTGATCGACAGCCTTGGCAAACCACAGCTTGGCATCCTCTGTTTTACCGGCTTTCAATGCACAGAGTGCCGCATTTTCAAAGCTTCCAGACAACTTGTAATAGTAAGGCTGTGCAATGGCCTTCGCAAATGCCTTTTGCGCTTCATCATAACGTTCTTGGCGACATAAAAAGACGCCATAGTTATTCTGAACGTCCCCGTTTTTTGGAGAGTAGCGAAGGGCCGTGATGTACTGTTCTTCTGCCTGTTCGAACTCTTCTACTTGCTGCAAATAGTGAGCAAAGGAGATCAAAGAACGGTAATACCTAGGGGCAAACTGCACTGCCATTTCGAGGTTTTCCCTCGCCCGCTCCCACTGGCCTGCATTCAAATAAGCAATACCCAATGCGATTCGGGATTCAGCAGCGTCAATACTATCAAACTTAACGTTACTTTGCTTATCCGTTACTGTGACACAGCCTGCTAATAATCCCATCAATAACAGTGTACTAAGCGTCCTTGCCATCATCCCATCCTATCAGTCTATGCGATCAGACTGATTTTACTGGGATTTGCTCCTCAACGTTCAGTCTGCTCTGCGTACGTTTGGTGCGGTCAATAACATCACCAACAAGCTGACCACATGCTGCATCTATATCATCGCCTCGAGTTTTGCGCACGGTGACCGTGTAATTGTATTCCATCAATGTTTTCATGAAACGGTCAATGCGAGAGTTACTTGGCTTCTTGTATGGTGACCCAGGATAAGGGTTAAAAGGAATCAAGTTTATCTTTGCAGGGGTATCTTTTAACAGCTCTGCGAGTTGACGCGCATGGTCCATATCATCATTAACATGATCCAGAAGCACATATTCAACAGTCACTCGACCACGGTTCGCATTTGACGATGCGATGTAACGACGAACTGATTCCAAAAACGTCGCAATGTTATAACGATCGTTGATCGGCATAATCTGGCTACGCAACTCATCATTAGGTGCATGCAATGAAATGGCCAATGCCACATCAATTTTGTCTGTCATCTGATCCAAACCAGAAACCACACCCGATGTGGATACGGTGACACGACGCTTAGAAAGGCCGAACCCCAGATCATCGAGCATCAGATTAAGTGACGGGATCAGGTTTTTCATGTTAAGCAGTGGTTCGCCCATGCCCATCATTACGATATTGGTGATAGGACGACGACCTGTGTCCTTCTCGATACCGATCTCTTTCGCTGCACGCCATACCTGACCGATAATTTCAGACACTTTCAGGTTACGGTTGAAGCCTTGTTGAGCGGTCGAGCAGAATTTGCAGTCAAGCGCACAGCCTACTTGTGAAGAAACACATAACGTTGCGCGGTCTTCATCAGGGATATAAACGGTCTCTACGTCTTGGTTGCCGACACGCATTACCCATTTGATGGTGCCATCACTTGAATGCTTTGCAAGCGTAACTTCTGGCGCGCGGATTTCGCATTTCGCTTTTAGTTTTTCACGAAGCTTTTTATTGATGTTGTTCATCTGATCGAAATCATCAACACCAAAATGGTACATCCACTTCATGATCTGATCAGCACGAAACGCCTTTTCGCCTAACTCGTCAGCGAAAAACGCTCGCATTGCTTGCCGATCAAAATCCAGTAGATTGATTTTTTCCGTTGTCATCAGATTGCCTCGTGAAACAGGTTATATACGGGTTGATAAGGGGCTTACAGCCTTAAATCAAGGCGCGAAATTGTACAGTCTTTGTGATCTGGATTCCACCTGTTACTTGTAGGCTTATTATATGCCAAAAATAAAAAAGGGAGCGCAAGCTCCCTTTTTCCTGTTCCTTCACAGTAGATTACGCTTTGCGAGGGCAAATCTCATCACTGGCGAAAAAATAGGCTATTTCACGTTCTGCAGAAGCCGGGGCGTCAGAACCGTGTACCGAGTTAAAACGCATGCTAACGGCATAATCTGCACGTAGTGTGCCGCATGCTGCTTCTTCAGGGTTGGTTTTGCCCATCAACTCTCGGTAATTTGCGATTGCATTTTCGCCTTCTAGAACCTGCACCATCACAGGGCCAGACGTCATAAATTCAACCAGATCATCAAAGAAAGGTTTGCCTTCATGCTCTGCGTAAAAGCCTTGCGCTTTTTCTTTGTTCAGGTGAAGCATTTTGGCTGCGACAACTCGCAGTCCAGCGGCTTCAATACGCTGATAGATAGCGCCAATCAGATTGCGTTCAACGGCGTCGGGCTTCACGATTGAAAAAGTGCGCTCAATAGTCATTCTATCTTCCTTATTATATTTTCAGACAGCAGGTAGAAAACGAGCTATCTGCTTGTAATGTCAAAGGTAGCCTACCAGAGCACAATGTCAGACCCTAGACTGACATTGCGGAACCGTTAACTGTGTTGATAATTCAAGGGAACTTTTGTTTGAATTATCGTGACGATTCATCCATCAAAATACGGGACAGGGACTTCACGCCCATGCCTGTTGCGCCTACGGCCCACTTATCGCTAGCGCCTTTACGGTACGTACCTGAACAATCCAAGTGAATCCAACCGTTTTTGTAATCATCCACGAAATAGGACAAGAACGCCGCTGCGGTACTGGCACCTGGTGAATATTGCCCTGCTCCTACGTTAGCGAGGTCTGCAAAACTTGACGGCAACATGTTGCGATGAAAATCTGCCACTGGCAGTTGCCACATGCCTTCGTTTTCCGCATCCGCCGCTGATAAGCAGCGTTGTGCCAATGATTGGTCAAAGCTAAACAGTGCGTGGTAGTCATTCCCCAGCGCCATTTTCGCCGAGCCTGTCAGTGTTGCACAATCAATCGTGAGGGCGGGTTTGAATTGGTTGGCATACAATAGGCCATCAGCCAGCACCAAACGCCCTTCAGCGTCAGAGTTGAGCACTTCAACCGTCACGCCGTTTTTGTAGGTAATGATGTCACCTAGTTTATAGGCGTTACTCGAAATCATGTTCTCAGCGCAGCAAAGGATCAGCTTCACACGCTTGTTCAGGCCTTGAGCGATAGCCAGACCCAAACCACCCGTGGCCATCGCTGCGCCGCCCATGTCTGCTTTCATTGCATCCATGAAGCTAGATTGCTTGATGCTGTAACCACCCGAATCAAAGGTAATGCCTTTGCCAATAATACAGGCAAACACTTCCGCGTTTTCATCACCCGTTGGGTTGTAATCCAGTTGCAGCATAGCAGGCTTGCGGGCAGAGCCACGGCCTACCGTATGAACACCGACCCAACCATGCTCAAGTAAATCTGCGCCAGACACTATTTTGTAGCTAACATTCTCAGGGCTCGGCGCTTGTGATTTGATGAATTCGCCAGCACGCACAGCCAGTTGCTGTGGACCCACTTCTTCTGCCGTCTCGTTGATAACCTGACACACCCAATCAATCGCAGTGATACGGTCATTCAAGGCTTTCAGTGATTTTTGTTCGAGCGCTGGCGGCTCAAACTCAAAACCTGATTTCGGGCCACGAAGTCCCTGATAGAAAGCCCACGCGGTTTCAAGATCCCAGTTATCACCCATCAGGCTGACTTTGCGAATGCCTTGTGACTCGAGCTTGCGCGCGGCTTGTTGTACAGGAGAAAGGGTATCTTCCCCAGTAGCGTGAACGGTGGCGCCATCTTGGCCAAAAGAAACAACGGCATTGGCGCCCCAAACATCTGCAGCAGATTCATGGGATAGCGCGATACGCATTTTGTCGGTCATGCTGAACTCCTTTTTCAACTCGCGTTGCCAATCTCGGGCAAGGCGTTTCTATTTTTTTGACTGATTATATTTTTTATTTTACGCCACTTGTATGACGTTTTTATCAGATAAAACAAAGCGGGCATTAGCCCGCTTCAATATGATCAATGTGCCTGCATTAAACGACTAACACAAGGGCTATACCCAAAGATTAATCCATTTCGTCCATCCAGCACAGGATGATCGCCTCCAATATTTTCTCATTGGAGTGATTAGGGTCATCAGAGAAGTCTTCCAGCTCCATCACCCAACGGTGCAGATCAGTAAAACGCACTGCTTTAGGGTCAGTTTCCGGAAATTTTTCTACAAGCTCAATCGCGATGTCGCGAGAGTCAATCCATTTTAAGCTCATTGTTCTGCTCCCTAGGGTTGAATTAGTGGTGCTCTGACGCGTGATTTAAGGTGTAGCGAGGTACTTCTACCACTAAATCTTTATCAGCCACTTTAGCCTGACAACCCAAACGTGATTCAGGCTCAAGACCCCATGCTTTATCAAGCATATCGTCTTCCAGCTCCTCACTTTCATTCAGAGAGTCAAAACCTTCACGAATGATCACATGACACGTAGTACATGCACACGATTTCTCACAAGCATGTTCAATCGCGATACCGTTACGCAGCGCTACATCCAGCACTGTCTCTCCAGTTTTCGCTTCCAACACCGCCCCTTCCGGACATAGATCCTGGTGTGGCAGAACAACAATCTTTGGCATGTTTAAACCTCATCAATGGAATGGCCAGCCAGTGCTTCGCGGATGGATTTATCCATACGACGCGATGCAAATTCCTGACTCGCTTTGTCTGTATCTTTAATACCTTGCTCAATGGCAGCGGCATCGTCGCCGTTACGCAGCGCAATCAGTGCTTCAATCGCTTGCACCAAGGCTTTCTGTTCTATGTCTGTCAGCAATACTTGCGCATCAGCTTGAATGGCAACCAGCAGACCTTCGATCACGCGATCAGCTTCAACCCGCTGTTCGGCAAGGTAGCGAGCATCTTTGTCATCTTGCGCGTGAGTAAACGATGATTTGATCATGTTAACCACTTCATCATCACTCAAACCATAAGATGGCTTAACCTGAATCGATGACTGCACTTGCGTGCTTTTCTCCATCGCTGTGACAGAAAGCAAACCATCAGCATCCACTTGGTACGTCACGCGAACATGCGCAGCACCCGCAGTCATTGGCGGAATACCTTTCAAGGTGAAATTGGCGAGTGATCGGCAATCATCGACCATCTCACGCTCACCTTGCACCACATGCACTTTCATGCCAGTTTGACCGTCTTTAAACGTGGTGAACTCTTGAGCGCGCGCAACAGGAATGGTGGTATTGCGTGGAATGATTTTTTCCACCAAACCGCCCATGGTTTCAATGCCTAACGACAGAGGGATAACATCCAGCAGCAACATTTCGCCATCCGGCTTGTTGCCCACCAAAATATCAGCCTGAGTCGCTGCACCCAGCGCAACCACTTTGTCGGGATCAATACTGGTTAGTGGTGTGCGGTTAAAAAATTCGCCCACTTGTTCGCGAACCAAAGGAACACGCGTTGAACCGCCGACCATCACCACTTCTAGTACTTCATCAGTGCTGACACCAGCGTCTTTTAATGCACGGCGACAAGAAAGTAAGGTTTTCTTAACCAATGCGCCAATTAAATCATCAAACTGCGCACGAGTCAGTGAGCCTTTCCAACCCAGCACATCAATGTCAGTGCTGGCGTTGTCACTCAATGCCACTTTTGTAGCCGTCGCCACATTGTGTAGTCGACGACGATCATCGCCAGACAATTCGGCAAAGCCTGCTTGCTCAGCAATCCAATCTGCGACTAAGTGGTCAAAATCATCCCCACCTAACGCAGAATCACCGCCAGTCGCCAACACTTCAAACACGCCTTTAGACAGTCGAAGAATGGAGATATCAAAAGTGCCACCGCCCAAATCATAAACCGCTATCACACCTTCTTGGCCTGAATCTAGACCATAAGCAATCGCTGCAGCCGTGGGTTCATTGAGAAGGCGAAGAACGTTAAGACCTGCCAGTTTGGCAGCATCTTTCGTGCCCGCACGCTGCGCATCATCAAAGTAGGCAGGAACGGTAATCACCACGCCTTCAAGCTCACCACCTAATGACGCTTCCGCTCGTGCATTCACAGCACGCAATATATCGGCAGAAACTTCAATCGGGTTTTTTGCGCCTAAACGGGTATTGATCAGTGGTAAGCCATTTTCTGACGCAGACAGCTGGTAAGGCAGATGCGAATAGCGTGATTGAACGTCAGAGAGTGAGCGTCCCATCATGCGTTTAATAGAAATGATGGTATTGGCGCTGTCTGTTTCAGACATCGCCTGTGCGTCATAACCCACAGTGACGGTGTCGCCATAATGCACCACTGATGGGATCAGTGATCGGCCATCCAGATCATCAAGGGGTGTTGAGGTGCCGCTGCGAACTGATGCCACAAGCGTATTGGTTGTCCCGAGGTCGATACCCACTGCGAGCTTATGCTCATGCGGTGCAGCACTTTGACCAGGTTCTGCAATTTGTAACAGTGCCATGTTGGTTCCTGTAGCCTGATCTGCCACTGCGCCGTGAATTAACCCAGCAGCCGATCTTCGATTCGTTCGATTTCTTGCTTGAGTTTGACTAAGAATTTGAGCTTACGTACCGTCACTGCCGCATCTGGCCAATGCTGAGTCTTGAGTTGTTCTATCAGTTCACTCAGCAGCGCTTGATGAAGTGTCGATACCTGCTTCTCAAAGTCAAACAACAATACATCCGGCTCATCACTATCTGCAATCTCTTCGAGCTCTTCACGCAGTTCCATTTGCTGCATTAAAAACTCAGGATCCTGCATTGTCTGCTGTTCGTCGCGCAGTTCTAGCCCATTCAGTGAAAGGAGGTATTCCGCGCGGCGAACGGGGTCGCGTAGCGTCTGATAGGCATCGTTGATTTGCGCCGCTTTCTGAACAGCTAGCAGGCGCTCTTGAGCTGAGGCCGTAGCAAATTTGTCCGGGTGAAAACGTCGTTGGAGTTCGCGATACTGCGAAGAAAGAGAGCTACCATCCAGTTCAAACTCAGATGATAGCCCGAATAGTTCGAAATGATTCATGTCATCTCACGTGTTAAACGTTAAAGCTTTCGCCGCAACCACACTCACTGTTTACGTTAGGGTTGTTGAATTGAAAGCCTTCATTCAGGCCTTCTTTTGCAAAGTCGAGCTCCGTACCTTCAAGATACAACATACTCTTGCTATCAACGATCACTTTCACGCCGTCATACTCAAACACTTGGTCTTCTTCTTGGAGTTCGTCAACGAACTCCAAAACATAAGCCATGCCTGAACAACCAGAGGTACGAACACCTAAACGTAGTCCGATGCCTTTACCTCGGCTTTCAAGAAAAGTGCGGACACGTGATGCCGCTGCGTCTGTCATAGTAATGGCCATAAGTACAACAACCCTTCTTACGTATTAAGCTTCGTGCTTTTTCTTGTAATCGCTAACAGCGGCTTTGATTGCGTCTTCCGCCAGAATTGAGCAGTGAACTTTCACTGGTGGCAATTCCAACTCTTCAGCAATTTCGGCGTTCTTGATAGAAGCCGCTTCGTCCAGAGATTTGCCTTTAACCCATTCTGTTACCAGAGAGCTAGATGCAATCGCAGAACCACAACCGTAAGTCTTGAACTTCGCATCTTCGATGATGCCTTGATCGTTCACTTTGATTTGTAGCTTCATCACATCGCCACACGCGGGTGCGCCAACCATGCCACTACCCACATTTGGGTCGTTTTTATCAAAGCCACCCACGTTACGTGGATTTTCATAGTGATCGATTACTTTTTCGCTGTAAGCCATGATCTATTCCTCAATATCCTTTGACCGATTAGTGATGTGCCCACTCAACGGTGTTTAAATCAATACCTTCTTTGTACATGTCCCAAAGAGGTGACATTTCACGAAGCTTGGTAACCGCTTTCAGTACCTGCTCAATCGCGTAGTCCACTTCTTCTTCCGTGGTAAAACGACCGAATGAGAAACGAATTGAGCTGTGTGCCAATTCATCGTTCAGGCCTAGAGCGCGCAGAACATAAGACGGTTCAAGGCTTGCAGATGTACATGCGGAACCTGAAGAAACAGCCAAATCTTTCAGTGCCATCAGCAGTGACTCACCTTCTACAAAGGCAAAGCTCACATTTAAGTTGGCAGCAACACGCTGTTCCAAATCACCGTTTACGTAAACGGCTTCTAAATCTTTTACGCCATCAAGGAAACGGTTACGCAATGCCAGTGAGTGTGCTTGATCTTTTTCAAGCTCTTCTTTTGCAATACGGAACGCTTCACCCATGCCCACGATTTGGTGGGTCGGTAGCGTACCTGAGCGCATACCGCGCTCGTGACCACCACCGTGCATTTGTGCTTCTAGACGAATACGTGGCTTACGGCGTACATACAATGCGCCGATACCTTTAGGGCCGTAGGCTTTGTGTGCACTCATCGATACCAAATCAACTTTGATTTCTTGCGTATCGAGTGGCAATTTGCCAACAGATTGCGCGGCATCAACGTGGAAAACCACTTTACGATCACGACATAATTCGCCGATGGCTGCGATGTCTTGAATGACGCCAATTTCATTGTTCACATGCATGATAGAAACAAGAATGGTGTCTTCGCGAATCGCGTCAGCCAGTTTGTTCAAATCAACAATGCCGTTTGACTCAGGCTCAAGGTACGTGACTTCAAAACCTTCACGCTCTAGTTGACGGCAAGGGTCCAAAACCGCTTTGTGCTCAGTTTTGCACGTAATAATGTGCTTACCTTTTTTGCCGTAAAAATGCGCAATACCTTTGATTGCCAAATTGTCTGATTCTGTTGCACCTGACGTGAAGACAATTTCACGTGGGTCAGCATTCAGATAGTTCGCAATGTTTTCACGTGCAGTATCAACCGCTTCTTCCGCTTGCCAACCGAAACGGTGCGAGCGAGATGCTGGGTTACCGAACACGCCATCCAGTGTCAGGTGTTGCATCATTAATTCTGCAACACGCGGATCTACTGGGCATGTTGCTGAATAGTCAAAATAAATTGGCAATTTCATTTGTGTCTCCAAGTACTCCGGCACGACTCATTACGAGCGAAAATTCACACCCATAGTGACTGAGTTTTCACTGCCACTGGAGTTTAAACCGTGTCTAACAATAGTGGTTGACTCACGAGTTGAGTCTTGACGCCCGGCGACCTGCTTGACTTCGTTGTCTTGCATGAGTTCGCCAAGCGTTATGTCATTTAAAAAGCTGCTAATACGCGAGCTTAAATCACGCCAAAGCGTGTGTGTCAGGCAGCGTGTTCCGCCTTGGCAGTCGCCTTTACCTTGACACTTAGTTGCATCTACCGATTCATCCACCGCCGCGATAACCATACCAACTGCGATTTCATTTGCGCTAACACCTAGGCGGTAACCACCACCAGGGCCGCGAACACTAGACACAAGTCCAGCTTTGCGAAGACGCGAGAAAAGCTGCTCAAGATATGACAAAGAGATACCTTGACGCTCAGAAATGTCAGCCAGAGGCACGGGCCCCATTTCGGAGTGCAGCGCGACATCAAGCATCGCTGTAACGGCATATCTGCCTTTAGAAGTCAGTCTCATAACATCCTACCTGTGAGCGAGTAATGCAATGAGTCTGACATACCCGACTAAAACGGTCAAGTATTTAACCTACCATTTTAGTCAAGCTTTTAGCCCTAACTAAAAAGCGGTTATTCTTGTGTCTTTTTGATTGTTTTTTCAACAGCAGAAAGCACACCACGCAATATATTTAGCTCCTGACTTTCAGGGCGCGCGCGATTAAACAGACGACGCAGTTTAGTCATCACCAAGCCTGGGTGTGATTTATTGATGAAGTCTGTTTTATCCAACACCTGCTCAAGGTGCGCATAGAAACGCTCTAAATCTTCAGCCATTGGATAAGGTTGTTCTTTCACTTCCCCTTGATAGGCTTGGCTGTCTAGCCATGCCATACGCGCTTCGTAACAAAGGGTTTGCACAGCCATCGCAAGGTTAAGCGAGCTGTATTCAGGATTGGCGGGGATCGCCACATGGAAATGACAAGCTTGAAGCTCTTCATTGGTTAATCCAGTGCGTTCTCGACCGAAGACCAAAGCGACAGGATGTTGGCTTGCTTCTTCAATGGCTTTTTTACCGCACTCGCGAGAATCCAACATTGGCCATTCAAGAGTTCGGCTTCGCGCACTTGTGCCAACGACCAAACCACAGTCTGCGACGGCTTCTTCAATGGTATTTACAATGCGCGCATTGTTGGCAATATCGCTTGCACCCGCAGCGAGCGCGATAGCTTGACCGTCTACTGTGCAGTCGGGAGCAACGAGCACCATGTTTTTTAGCCCCATCACTTTCATGGCTCGGGCAGCCGAGCCAATGTTGCCAGAGTGGGTGGTGCCAATCAGTACAATTCGAATATTATCTAACATTTAGCGATCACTGAATTACGTCGGGGAATTCAACCCAAACGACCACCAAATGGCGTTTGAGCATTGAGCCGCGCGATTCTACCACACTGGTATTTGTTTTACCCTTTTTACACTACAGTACGAAAATGGGTGCGCAAAAATTCACCACTTCCCTTTTGGCCCAGCTCTGATATACTCGCCGCCGCTTTCCGTTCTTTAACATCCGTTGGGAAAATTGTATGCATCCAATGCTAAACATTGCCATTCGCGCTGCGCGAAAGGCTGGCGACTTTATCGCTAAATCTGCTGAAAACCCTGATAACGTAGAAGCCACTCAAAAAGGCACTAATGACTTCGTTACCAATATCGATACTTCTGCTGAGCACATTATTATCGATGTAATCAAGAAATCTTACCCTGACCACAGCATCGTTTCTGAAGAAGCGGGCGTGATTAAAGGGAAAGATGCTGATTACCAATGGATCATCGACCCACTGGATGGCACGTCAAACTTCATTAAAGGTATTCCTCACTTCTCAGTCTCTATTGCACTACGCATTAAAGGCCGTACTGAAGTCGCTTGTGTTTACGATCCAGTCCGTAATGAGTTGTTCTCTGCTCAGCGCGGTTCAGGCGCACAGCTAAACAGCAAACGTCTTCGCGTGAGCAGCCCTAAAGATTTGAATGGTACGATTCTGGCGACAGGTTTCCCTTATAAAGCGAAGCAACACTCAGAAGGCTTTATGAAAGTCGTTAGCGCACTGTTTGTTGATTGTGCTGACTTCCGTCGTACCGGCTCAGCAGCACTAGACCTTTGTTATGTTGCAGCTGCTCGCTTTGACGGTTTCTTCGAGCTTGGCTTGAAACCTTGGGACATGGCAGCAGGTGAGCTGATCGCACGTGAAGCGGGTGCACTTTGCACAGATTTCGCAGGTGGTACTGATTACATGCAAACCGGCAACATTATTTCTGCTAGCCCGAAAGTACTGAAAGGTATGCTGGCGAAAGTTCGCGATAACGCGAACGAAGCAATGAAGAAATAAGATTGTTCTGAATTAAAAAACGGCGTCCTTCGGGACGCCGTTTTTGTTTGGGGAAAAGAATAGAAAAATGGAGCCTTTCGGCTCCATTTTTGTTACCACATAGGTATGCGTTACGGCATTGCGTCGAACTCTTCGCCTTCTTTATCCACTGGCGGTGGAGGAAGAAGGTGCTCACGGGTGATGCCCAATTTGAGCGCCAGTGCCGAAGCCACATAGATAGAAGAGTAAGTACCGATGGTAATACCAATCAACAATGCTGCTGCAAAGCCGTGGATCATCGCGCCGCCTTGCATAAACAAAGCGATAACCACGAACAAGGTTGTGCCTGACGTGATCAAAGTACGGCTCAATGTCTGTGACACCGAGGAGTTAATGATCTCAGCCGCGTCACCTTTACGCATTTTGCGGAAGTTCTCACGGATACGGTCATAAACAACAATCGTATCGTTCAAGGAGTACCCCACTACCGTCAGCAATGCTGCCACGATGGTTAGGTCCACTTCGATTTGCATGAACGAGAAAATACCCAGCGTGATGATCACATCGTGCGCCAAAGACGTTACCGCACCTGCCGCTAGACGCCATTCAAAACGCACAGAGACATACAGCAAAATACACAGCAACGAAGCAATAATGGCCAAGCCACCCGCTTCGGTCAGTTCATCACCCACGTTCGGGCCAACAAACTCGATGCGGCGCATTTCAACGGCTTCACCTGTACCGGTTTTGATCGCTTCAAGGATTTGAGTCCCAAGCAGTTCACCCTTAACGTTTTCACGCGGGCGAAGGCGCACCATCACATCACGAGAAGTACCAAAGTTCTGAACAATCGCATCCCCAAAGCCTTCAGCTTGAAGAGAGTCGCGAATAAGTTGCAGATCAGCAGGTTTCTCAAAACCCACTTCAATCAGCGTACCGCCGGTAAAGTCGAGTCCCCAGTTCAACCACTTTGTTGACAAGCTGAACACAGACGCCGCAATCATCAAGGCCGAAAAAATAAAAGCCGGCTTGGACCAACGCATGAAATCGATATTCAGGTCGGGTTTTAAAAGTTGAAACATTTTAATGCCCCCTTAGATCGATAGCTTGTCAATGCGCTTACCGCCGTAAACCAGGTTAACCAGGCAACGGGTTCCGATAATAGCAGTGAACATTGAAGTGAGAATACCGATAGACAGTGTCACAGCGAAACCTTTCACCGCGCCCGTACCAACAGCAAACAGAATGATTGCAGTGATTAGGGTGGTGATGTTGGCATCAGCAATGGTGCTAAACGCATTCGCATAACCTTGAGAAATCGCTTGTTGAGGGTTTCGCCCTTCATGCAATTCTTCACGGATACGCTCAAAGATAAGCACGTTAGCATCGACCGCCATACCGACCGTGAGTACGATACCGGCAATACCTGGTAGCGTCATTGTCGCCCCCGGGATCATCGACATCACACCGATGATAAGCACGATGTTCGCCGCCAGTGCACAGTTAGCAAATAGACCAAATCGACGGTAATAAACCAAGGTGAAGAGCATGACCGCAACTAAGCCCCAAAGACAGGCTTTAATACCCATGTCGATGTTCTGTTGACCCATAGATGGGCCAATGGTGCGTTCTTCAACAATCGAGATTGGCGCAATCAATGCACCTGCACGTAAAAGCAGCGCTAGGTTATGTGCTTCAGCTTGCGAATCGATACCAGTAATACGGAAGTTACGTCCCAGCGCCGTTTGAATGGTCGCTTGGTTAATCACTTCTTCATGCTTAGCAAGAATGATCTTACCGTTTTCATCACGCTTGCCGCTGTCTTTGTATTCAGCAAACACTGTCGCCATCAATTTGCCGACATTGTTCTTACTGAACGCAGCCATCTTGCTACCACCGTCACTGTCGAGCGAGATGTTAACTTGAGGACGGCTGTATTCATCAAAGCTAGAACTTGCATCCGTGATGCTTGAACCGCCCAGAATAACGCGTTTTTTCAATACTGCCGGACGACCGTCACGCGTGTATTTTATTTCGCTACCTGGTGGTACACGACCCGCTGCGGCTGCCGCTAAATCTGCACTGTCATCCACTTCGCGGAATTCCAGTGTTGCGGTCGCACCCAAAATTTCTTTTGCACGCGCGGTATCTTGAACACCTGGCAACTCAACCACGATACGGCTTGAACCTTGACGCTGAACCAATGGTTCGGCGACGCCCAATTCGTTAACGCGGTTACGTAGAATCGTGATGTTCTGATTCACAGCGTAGTTAAGGATTTCTTGAAGACGCGCTTCGGTGTAGGTCGCTGATACTGCAAAACGGGCACTGTCGGTGGTAAACACCATATCTGGGTGCAGCTTCGCGAGCTCTGTCTCCGCTTGATCCATATCGGCTTCATTGCGCAGCATGACTTCGACATTGTCGTTGCTGCCAACGCGAAGACCACGATAGCGGATTTTCGCTTCACGCAATTCGGTACGGAAAGTGTCTTCCTGCTGGGTAAGAAGCTTCTCCATCGCCGCGTCCATGTCCACTTCCATCAGGAAATGCACACCGCCGCGAAGATCCAACCCTAACTTCATTGGGTTTGCACCAATGACTTCAAGCCAATGAGGGGTGGCTGGCGCAAGGTTCAACGCAATAATCAAACCGTCGTCTTTGAGCGTGCTATTTAACGCGTCGCGGCCTTCAATTTGAACTTCAGTGTCGGAAAAGCGAACCAGTACTGTGCCGTTTTCTAGCGCAATAGATTTATAAGGAATGCTGTCTTTTTCGAGGGTGGTTTTTACGGTATCCAGAGTTGAAACATCAACCGAGGCGCCACGCGCCCCGGTGATTTGAACCGCTGGATCTTCACCGTAAATATTGGGAAGTGCATAAAGGGCGCCGACAAATAAGACCAACACCACCATGATGTACTTCCACAAAGGATAACGGTTTAGCACTGCTATGATCCTTTATGGTTATCAGATTACAGCGACTGAATCGTGCCTTTTGGCAGAACAGCAGTCACAAAATCCTTTTTGATAGTTACTTCGTTGTTGTCGTTAAGCGCGATAACGATGAAGTCGTTTTCTTCTGAAATCTTAGTGATTTTGCCAACTAGGCCGCCACCAGTAAGAACTTCATCCCCTTTACCCATCGCTGCCATCAGGTTTTTGTGTTCTTTAACACGTTTTGCCTGCGGACGATAAATCATGAAGTAGAAAATAACAGCAAACAGGCCAAGCATAATAAATAGCTGCATACCGCCACCCTGTGGTGCGCCTTCTGCTGCTGCATGAGCTTGTGAAATAAACATTCAGTCACGTCCTCGTATTAATTTGAATATTGTTGCGATTTTACCTCTCCCAAAGCGAACTTTCGAAGAGGCAGAACTTCTTAGTCTTCTTTCAACGGTGGCACTTCACGGCCACGACGTTCGTAGAATTCTTTAACGAAGGTATCTAATCTACCTTCGTCGATAGCGTTACGCAAACTCTCCATCAGACGCTGGTAATAGCGTAGGTTGTGGATAGTGTTGAGACGAGCGCCAAGAATTTCATTACAGCGATCAAGGTGATACAAATACGCCTTGCTGTAGTTGCGGCAAGTGTAACAGTCACACTCTGGATCCAGTGTAGTTGTGTCACTTTTATGCTTCGCATTACGGATCTTGATCACACCTCCAGTCACAAACAGGTGGCCATTACGCGCATTTCGGGTTGGCATCACGCAGTCAAACATGTCGACCCCGCGGCGCACGCCTTCAACTAAATCTTCTGGCTTGCCCACACCCATCAGGTAGCGTGGCTTGTCTTCAGGCAGTTTTGGACAAGTATGTTCCAATACGCGATGCATATCTTCTTTTGGCTCACCGACCGCCAAACCGCCAACGGCATAGCCATCAAATCCAATCTTGGTGAGGCCTTCAACAGACACGTCACGCAAGTCTTCATAGACTGAACCTTGCACGATACCGAATAGAGCATTCTTGTTGCCCATTTTGTCGAAATGGTTACGGCTACGTTGTGCCCAACGCAAGCTCATTTCCATCGACTTTTTCGCTTCGTCATGGGTAGCAGGATATGGCGTACATTCGTCGAAAATCATCACAACGTCTGAACCCAAGTCGTACTGGATTTCCATTGATTTCTCAGCATCCATGAACACGCGGTCGCCGTTCACTGGATTACGGAAATGCACACCTTCTTCGGTGATTTTTCGCGTTTTACCCAAGCTGAAAACTTGGAAGCCGCCTGAATCGGTCAAGATAGGACCTTGCCAATGCATAAAATCGTGCAAGTCGCCGTGCGCGCGCATCACTTCCTGACCAGGACGCAACCAAAGGTGGAAAGTGTTACCTAGCAAGATTTCCGCACCGGTTTCAGCCACTTCTTCTGGCGTCATCCCTTTTACAGTGCCGTAGGTACCAACAGGCATAAATGCCGGGGTTTCCACTGTACCACGTTCAAAAACCAGACGGCCACGACGGGCGCGGCCATCTTTTTTAATCAGTTCGTATTTCACGATACCTCCGAAATGCCAGATAAACAGTCTGGCGAATATGTGTTTAATACCAATCGGATTAAGTAGGTGGTCATAAATTTGCGAAGGAAAAATCGTCAAGAGCCTGGAAGAGATTGCAGTAAGTAGTTACTCTACTTGCAAAATATCTGACGCAGCTATTGTCGATTTTAACCAGCAAGAATGACTGAATATTTAATCTGATTGGTATAATGACACAGAGACAAAACTGGCTGCCAACTTATTCAGTGGACAGCCAATCAAAAATTATCGTCCGTGTTTGCCAAGTTTCTCTGTCAACAAACGCGGTATTCTGGCGTCAACCGCAGATTATACCTCAGTCTGGCGCGTGACAAACATCGCATCGCCATAACTAAAGAAGCGATATTCATTCTTTACCGCCTCATGGTAGGCATTAATGACATGATCGTAACCTGCAAACGACGATACCAGCATTATCAATGTCGATTCTGGTAAATGGAAATTGGTCACCAACGCATCGACTAACTGCCACTCATAACCTGGGTAGATGAAGATCTGCGTGTCATCGAAGAAAGGCTTAAGCGCTGTCCCCTCTTGCTTGGCACGCTGTGCGGCACTTTCCAAAGAGCGGACTGACGTCGTGCCAACAGCAATCACACGGCTACCGCGCGCTTTTGCCGCAATCACAGCATCAACCACATCCTGTGGGACTTCTGCGTATTCTGAGTGCATGATGTGATCGTTAATATCGTCCACGCGCACTGGCTGGAATGTACCTGCCCCAACGTGCAAAGTAACAAAAGCGGTTTCAACGCCTTTCTCTTTTAGAGCAGCCAGCATTTTTTCGTCAAAGTGGAGACCAGCCGTTGGCGCAGCAACAGCACCTGGCTTTTGGTTATACACCGTCTGATAACGCTCTTTGTCAGAATCTTCATCTGGGCGATCAATGTATGGCGGCAGAGGCATGTGACCAACTTGATTCAGAATATCAAGCACGGCTTGATCGCCGCTGAAGCGGATCTCAAACAGCGCATCATGTCGCGCCACCATTTCCGCTTCGAATTCGTCATTTTCGCCAAGAAGCAACAGGTTGCCAGGCTTAGGGGATTTAGATGCACGCACATGCGCAAGGATCGATTTATCGTCCAGCACTCGCTCCACCAGCACTTCAATCTTGCCGCCCGATGCTTTTCGCCCGAAGACTCGTGCTGGGATCACGCGGGTGTTGTTAAACACCATAAGATCGCCAGGTTCAACAAGGTCGAGGATATCAGTAAATTGCGTATGGCTCAGTTCACCGGTGTTGCCGTTCAGTTGCAATAGACGGCTCGCCGTACGATCCGGTTGCGGATAACGTGCGATAAGTGAATCTGGAAGGTCAAAATGAAAATCGGATACTTGCATTGAAAAAGCCCCATTCTGCAGCAGCCCGCTAGTATAGGGACACACGCTGCAATATCAAGCAAGATGGAGCTTGCTCGCCGAAAATCTGGCGAGCAAATTTGTCAGGAATTATGAAAACGGTATGCGTCGGCGAAGCGCAACTGCACCCGCAAAAATGAACGAAAGCCAACCGAAAGCACCACCACCACCGCCAGATGAGGGGGGCACGACATTGTCATCGGATTCATCGGAAGGGTATTGAGGCTCAACTGGCGGGTTATCAAATGGATTGTAACCACTAGACTGATCAAAAATATCTTCTTTAAATGATGGGCTTGGCGATTGATAACCACCAATCATGTTTTGACCAATCCAATCGTAGTAAGTGCTAATTTGGGTAAAGCCATCTTCAGAACTGGTGCTGCCGCAACCATAATTACTACTAGAGAAACTCACAATGCCGACAGCTCGGTATCCACGGTCTGCATCACCAGCGTAATCTTTATCTTGCCATACAAGCGGCCCACCAGAATCTCCCGAACAAATTCCCGCAGTGTCTGATTGATCAGCACAAACATAAGCGGCTGAAAGTTCACCGCTCACTGCACCCGATACCTCCGTCCAACTACAGGTATCATCACTCACGCCATTCATTGTTGTTTTTAATAACGCCTCGGTGACGCTCCCACCCGTGTATGTCGCTCCCCACCCAGACACATATAAATTGTCTTGTGCAGCACCAACAAATTCTTGGTCTAAATCGTCTTGCCTATCCGGTAGAAGAATTTTGATCGGTTGGGCGTTAGAGGGAAGTCCTTCTGCTAATCGAACGAGTGCAATATCACCAGTCAACATTTCATCATCGTAGTCCGGATAAACCTTAACACTCGCGACAGCAATTCCAGTTCCTGCGAAGCTAAGCTGTTCAAAGCCTGCATAAACTCTAACGTCAGCAGCAGAGAATCCATTAACACAGTGAGCTGCCGTGATCACGTAGTCATCAGAAATAATAATACCGCCACATGCATAATAGCCAGTACGGCTATTGCCAATGCTAAGAAATGCCTGCCAAGGTGTCGATTCAATGGAGGCATAGCTGCCGCTGATTATTCTTGCTTCTTTCACGCCCTCGGCAAACACTGAGCCAGCCGCGCTCAACATCAAAAGAGCCAACGTTGCATTCCCTTGCCAACTTCTCATTATTATTCCTCGCCAACATTTTCTTTACCGCAATCAAGAACCGTATCTCAAGATTGCATAAAGAAAAAGCTGACAAGGACGATCATGCGGTCTTTTTCTCGACTTTACAGCGATGTGTAAAAAGTAAGACTCACAACAAGGCGTCACAGATCTAATTAATGGAAGACCGAATCAGAAAACGCCCACTAAAAAGGAACGTTAGGGGTTATTCGAACAAAGAAGATCGCGAAGAAAGTATCTGCGGAAAACGGTGATAACGAAAAGCCAAAGCAGTGCACTCAGCCCTACCTCCCCACCTCCACCACTCGACGATGGAGAAACCGTCACCACCTGCGAGTTATTACTGGCACAACTACCATTCTGGCAATTACTTATCCAGTTAGCATAGCTAGACACTTGTGTATACACATCAGGGAACGCATCGGCTGCACATTGGAAATTGACGCCGAAACTGACGATGCCCACCAGCGTTGCACCGCCATCTGAATCCGCTGCGCGAGAGGGGTCAAACCAAACCAAAGGGCCGCCAGAGTCGCCATTGCACGCCCCTTTCCCCGTATCCTGAGCGCAAAAATATTTTCTCTGGTAACCCGACACATTGGTGACTGTCGACCCCCAACTTGTTGCGCACGATGAGTCCGAAACCGTTGATAGCGACGCTTTTTGTAAAGCAGTCGTCGACGTGCTGCGGTTAGCGTCTATATATCCCCAGCCTGTCAGTTGCAAATCTTGTTGGGATAAATCTGCTGTGGCATCGACGGCGGTTTGCACAGAGGTACTTGCAAGTGCAACGCTTGACGCATTGGCATGAAGAGGCGCTGAAAGTTTAATAAGGGCTATGTCATTAGCGAGTGTTTTCTTGTCATAACTGCTGTTGGCATAAATCGAATCAACCGTGGATTGATAGTTGGCAAAATCCGAACCATAGAGTTGCGCGGTTCCTGTGTAAACAGACACAGTATTGGCAGAAGCTAACTCAAACGGGTCATTCTCATCGGCAGTGTCTAGGCAATGCGCAGCGGTAAGCACCCAGTCATCCGCAATAACCACGCCTCCACAATAGGAATTTCCTATACGTACAAATGCCTGCCACGGCGCATCCGCTATCGCAGCATTTGAACCACCTACCACATAGGGCGATCGCTCAGCACTATGGGCAACAAAGGTCATTAAAAAGATAAGTGTCAGAACAAAACGTTTACGCATTTCCAACAGCCCTCATCACAGTGTATTTACCCAAGCAGCCCTAGATGCTCGGGGATACGTCAACATGGAGCACACGCCTGATTGCTGCTACTTGCGGAACAACAATGTACTGACGGGACAACAATGTATTGACGGAACAACATTGAAAATCCGAAAACATGGTCAAACAGATCTTTGATTAGGGTCACCTTTCATGCGCCATAATTTGGCTACATTCGACATATGCCCCTTATTTTCATACGTCTTCTTGGAGGCCATATGCTTACTGTCAAAGAAATGATGACACCAGAACCCATCACCTTATCTTCTAAGCATACGATAAATGACGCAAAGCGCCTGATGGATTCAAAACGGATCCGCCACATTCCCATCGTATCTGACACCCATCAATTGCAAGGTCTTGTCACACAAAGAGATGTGTTAGCAGCGCAAACCTCCAGCCTTGAAAAATCATTGGGGAACGACGACCCAATGAAGGCGACACTTTCTCGATTTTTGACGCATTCGCTCTATACCGTCGCCCCAACAGCAGGGCTAAAATCTGCGGCACTTTTCATGCAAAAACATAAGATAGGCTGCTTACCCATTGTTGAAAACGAAAGGCTTATTGGCATTATCACGGATACCGACTTTGTCGCCATTGCCATTAATTTGCTAGAGATCCAAGAGGAAACTGAGCCGATGGAACTCGAAGGCGAAAGCGCATAAATGCACTAGCAGTCGCGACAGCACTGTCATTCCTCGTCATAATCGATGGCACATCACCACATCGACCGCGCTTTATCTAAAAGCGCAGACCAAGGAAGACGGATTGAATTATCTTGCGCATTTGCATGTCGCATCCTGCTGCCAAAGCCAATTGTTCGGCAACCTGTTGGCGGATTTTGTTAGAGGCAAGCCGGACGGACGCTTTCAACCACAAACCGTCGACGGGATTTATCTGCATCGCTATGTCGATGGGTATATTGATGCGTTAGATGACATAAAGGTCTGTCGCGCACTGTTTCCGCCCGAGCTTTATCGCTATAGCGCCATTGCACTCGATATTTTCTGGGATCACGCACTGGTCACACACTGGGAAACCTTTCACGACGCACCATTAGAGCTATTTGTTCAGCAAGCGGAGAGCGACTGCCAGCAAGCTTCTGATTTAGAACCTTCCCCCTTGCCCGAACGCTTTGCTTTTATGTCAGAGAAAATGTGGCGCGAGCAATGGATTCAATCCTACGCAGATATCAACACCCTGCCTTTTGTCTTAAAGCGCATGTCAACGCGAAGCCCAAGAATGACGCCACTAGCCGATACCGCGGAAGTACTGATTGCCCACCAAGTTCAACTGCTCGACGCCTTTCCTTCCATATACCAACAAGTATTGAATGCCGCCTCGACGTTCAGTGAAATACAGCAGAGCAATACAAAGGGGTGAGTTTTTAGAAAGGCTTTTAGAAAGCGAGATACAAAGTTGAAGAAAAAGATGAAAAATGGTCATAAAAAAAGCGACCCGAAGGCCGCTTAAAGCGTGGATTATGAGGCTCGATTAAGTTGGCCCCTTTAGACTCGTTCTCGTCACACGTATTGGCTGTTTACGCGTCAATTAAAACTGATCTTCTTCCGTAGAACCTGTCAGTGCCGTCACTGACGAGTTGCCACCTTGAATGGTGTTCGTCATGGTATCAAAGTAACCCGTACCCACTTCCTGCTGGTGAGCCACGAACGTATAACCACGCTCAGCCGCTTCAAACTCAGGACGTTGTACTTTCTCAACGTAGTGGCGCATACCTTCACCCTGCGCATAAGCGTGGGACAATTCGAACATGTTGTACCACATGTTATGAATGCCAGCGAGCGTGATGAACTGGTACTTATAACCCATGTCTGACAGCTCTTGCTGGAAGCGCGCGATAGTATCTGCGTCCAGATTTTTCTCCCAGTTGAACGACGGCGAGCAGTTGTACGCCAGCAGTTGATCGGGGTATTTCGCATGAATAGCTTCCGCAAATTGACGCGCTTCTTCCAAATCAGGTTTTGCTGTTTCACACCAAATCAGGTCTGCATACGGCGCATAAGCCAAGCCGCGAGAAATCGCCTGCTCAATACCTGCACGTACTTTGTAGAAACCTTCAGACGTGCGCTCACCCATGATGAAGTCTTTATCGTATTCATCGCAATCAGAGGTAAGTAGGTCTGCAGCATTCGCATCAGTACGAGCGATCACAAGGGTGGTGGTGCCTGCAACATCAGCAGCAAGACGCGCTGCTACCAGTTTTTGAACGGCTTCTTGGGTAGGAACCAGCACCTTACCACCCATGTGACCACATTTTTTCACTGACGCTAGCTGATCTTCAAAGTGAACACCTGCCGCACCCGCTTCAATCATTGAACGCATAAGCTCGTAAGCATTCAAAACGCCACCAAAGCCCGCTTCAGCATCCGCAACGATAGGTAGGAAGTAATCCGTGCCTTCTTCTGGCGTAACGCCCTTCGACCATTGAATTTGGTCAGCGCGACGGAACGAGTTATTGATACGTTTAACCACGGCTGGCACAGAATCAACAGGGTACAATGACTGGTCCGGATACATGCTTGATGCAGTATTATTATCCGCTGCGACCTGCCAGCCTGACAGATAAACAGCCTCGATACCTGCTTTCGCTTGCTGAACAGCTTGACCACCCGTTAGCGCACCCAAACAGTTCACATACCCTTTTTTGGCAGAACCGTTCACCAGCTCCCACAGCTTGTCCGCACCGCGCTGAGCAATCGTCTGCTCAGGGATGAAAGAACCACGCAGTGCGACCACTTCTTCTGCTGTATAGGTACGTTTTACGTGTTTCCAGCGTGGGTTTTCTGCCCAATCTGTGTTCAACGCGTCGATTTGCTGCTGTCTTGTCAAAGTCATTGTGATTCCCTCTCTCAATGTAATTTTAAATCTTGGTTTCCATTTTCTTGGGCTTACATAATCTTGATGGTGCTTAATCCAGTAATTCGTATCCAGACAAGGTTAAGAAATCGGCCAGCTCATCACTGGTGGTCAGTTGTTCCATCAAACTGGCCGCCTGCTGGTACTTCCCTTGATTGAATACGTCTTCGCCTAGCTCGTCTTTCAGCACCGACATTTCTTCCGCAAGGCAAGCTCTGAAAAAGTCTGCCGTCACGGTTTTACCGTTGCTGAGTGTTTTTTGGTGTTTGATCCACTGCCAAATCGAAGCGCGTGAGATCTCTGCCGTTGCCGCATCTTCCATCAGGCCATAAATTGGCACACAGCCATTACCGGAGATCCATGCTTCGATGTATTGCACCGCAACACGAATATTGTGACGCATACCGTCTTCGGTGCGCTCACCGTCGCAAGGTGCCACCAGCTCAGTTGCCGTGATTGGTGCATCTTGCTCACGCATCACATCAAGCTGATTTTTACGCTCACCAAGTGCGGTATCGAATACTGCTTTGGCTGTGTCTGCCAGACCTGGGTGGGCAACCCAAGTACCGTCGTGACCATTCTTCGCTTCGAGCGATTTGTCAGACTGAATCTTGTCCAATACCCATGCGTTTTTCTCTGGGTCTTTCGATGGAATAAACGCTGCCATGCCACCCATCGCCATTGCACCACGGCGGTGACACGTTCTCACCAACAAGCGTGAATAGGCATTAAGAAACGGTTTTTCCATCGTGACCACTTGGCGATCAGGTAAGACGCGGTCTGGATGGTTACGAAAGGTTTTGATATAGCTGAAAATGTAATCCCAACGACCGCAGTTCAGCGCCACAATGTGATCTTTCAGGCTATAAAGAATCTCATCCATTTCAAACACAGCGGGCAGCGTCTCGATCAACACGGTTGCTTTGATCGTGCCGCGCGGCAAGTCGAAATGATCTTCGGTGAAACAGAACACATCGTTCCACCAAGCGGCTTCTTGATGCGACTGCAATTTCGGCAGGTAGAAATACGGGCCCGATCCACTTTCCATTAGCGCTTTGTGGTTACGATAAAAGTACAAACCGAAATCGAACAATGCACCCGGAATCGGCTTGCCACTTAGCAACACGTGCTTCTCTTTCAAGTGAAGGCCGCGAACACGACAGATAAGCACCGCAGGATCTTCGCTCAATGCATATTGCTTACCATTGCCGGGATTTTCATAAGAGATGGTGCGATTAATCGCGTCAGTCAGGTTACGTTGACCTTGAAGCACCGGTCCCCACGCAGGAGAGAATGAATCTTCAAAATCTGCCATGAACACTTTCACGTTGGCGTTCAGTGCATTGATCACCATTTTTCGCTCTGGTGGCCCAGTGATCTCTAAGCGGCGGTCTTGTAAATCTTCAGGGATGCCACGAATCTTCCAAGACTCTTCGCGAATATTTGCGGTTTCAACAAGGAAGTACGGTAACTCGCCAGCATCAAACTTCGCCTGACGTGCTTCTCGTGCGGTCAATAAAGCTGGAATACGGTCAGCAAAGCGCACCGCTAAGGTGTGAAGGAATGAAAGTGCATCATCAGTTAAAACATCAGATTCTTTCTGAGTGATCGGCGGAACGCATGAGAGTTCCTGTGAAACCTGTTGTGCATGTGTGTCCATAAACTGCCCTCCAATTCCATTTGTAACTAAATCACAACAATATCAATTGTTGTCGTACCGCTTCGATTTCTTTCATGTCGCCGAAACACAACACTAAACTGGCGTATTTAGCGTAACACGTCAACACGCCACGTCGCGTTAGACTTAAGTATTAAATGATCAATATATATTAAAATCAGAAGCTTACACTAAAATAGAGTTTTAACTCAAAACACTGAATTAAAACAAATCTCAGATTGTTCTTCCGTTTGTGATCTTTTCATCCTTTGGTGCCATTTTTGTAACCACTTACGAAATTAAATTACATAACGGGTTTCTAGGTTGAACTCAAAACAGACCTGTTTTAAACGTAGCAGCAGAACTGTGATTTTGCAGAAATTCTTTCTATAACAAAAAGTTAACAATAGTGAAAGATATCAACACCCAACAAAAGTTCTCGCTAAGTGGTTAATAATTGTCAAAAAATATGTCGCAATATAGACAGAATTTAATTTCAGAAATGCATCAGGGTTACCAAACCGTTTTCGGAGTTATAGTCTGGTTAAATCAAAGAAATTAGAGGAATAAACCAAAGTTATAAGAAAAAGCAACGAGAGGTAAAGATTCTTGAAAAGTCAGAGGTAACTTCATCGTTTTGTGCATCCAGGCACATAACCAACGTAATCATTGACCTCTGACGTAAACCAACAAAACAGGAAACCGTGCAATATAGTGAGCAAGGCTAGAGCAGTGTTTTGACCAAATCCGCCAAAGCTTCAAAGGTCGGCTTACGGCTGGATGTAGGACGCCAAACCAAGCCAATATCACGATATGCCTTACGACCTGGCGGTTCGACGACAACCAAATCTAGGTTATCTAACAAACCATGATTAATCGCCATTTGAGGAATAAAGGTAGAGCCAAGGCCATTGGCAACCATTTGCACTAATGTATGCAAACTGGTGGCCGAGAACGGATTGATTTTTTCTGTGGTCGTTAACTGACAAGCAGATACCGCATGATCGGTTAAACAATGCTCGCGTTCGAGCAAAAATACGGATTCATCAGGAAGATCGGCATACCGTATTGGTACATTCACTTTTTCTGCCTGTGATTGACTGAGCACCATTTTGAATGCGTCCGCCCCGACAACACGGCTTTCCATGCCGCCAATCTCAACAGGCAAAGCCAAAATCAACACATCCATCTCACCGCTTTTCAACGCAGCAAGAAGGTTAACGGTGGTGTCTTCGCGCAACAGTAAATCCAACTCAGGAAAATGCTGATTCACCGCACGCACTAAATCACACAACAAAAACGGCGCAATGGTCGGAATGCAGCCCACACGCAGTTTTCCCTGCATGGGCAACTCACTCACTTTTGTCAGCTCCATCAGATCTTGGCTACGCGCCAAAATTTCCCGACTTCGCACCACCACATCTTCACCGATAGCAGAGAAAACCAGCGTTTTGTTATCGCGCTCAATAAGTTGAGTGCCAATGAGATCTTCTAAGTTCTGAATGCCGGAACTTAGTGTAGACTGACTAACGAAACACTGTTTGGCCGCCTCACCGAAATGGCGAGTTTCATGCAGTGTCACAAGATAATGGAGCTGTTTGAGAGAAGGGAATTTTGTCATCGATTTTTCCGATTGCAATAATCTATTAAATTCACTTTTTTCAATCTAACAGTTCCACTATAGTTTGTCCTGTTCATAGATGAATTAAGGCGTTCACGCCTGACAACGACACATTTTAGGAGCTGAGAAATGGTACTAGTAGGCCGTCAAGCCCCAGATTTTACTGCAGCAGCAGTACTGGGCAATGGTGAAATCGTAGATAACTTCAACATGAAAGAATTCACCAAAGGTAAGAAAACGGTTCTGTTCTTCTACCCACTGGATTTCACTTTCGTATGTCCTTCTGAGCTGATTGCTTTTGACAAGCGTCACGCAGACTTCCAAGCGAAAGGCGTTGAGGTTATCGGCGTTTCTATCGATTCTCAGTTCTCTCACAACGCATGGCGTAACACTGCTGTTGATGACGGCGGTATCGGTCAAGTTAAATACCCATTGGTTGCTGACGTTAAGCACGAAATCTGTAAAGCATACGACGTTGAGCACCCAGAAGCGGGTGTTGCTTTCCGTGGTTCTTTCCTGATCGACGAAGACGGTCTGGTACGTCACCAAGTGGTTAACGACCTGCCACTAGGCCGTAACATCGACGAGATGCTACGCATGGTTGACGCATTGAACTTCCACCAGAAAAACGGTGAAGTTTGCCCTGCACAGTGGGAAGAAGGCAAAGCAGGCATGGACGCATCACCTAAAGGTGTTGCAGCTTACCTGTCTGAGCACACTGAAGACCTGTAATTTGGCTAACTGCTTCACCGCAGTTTCCCCCTAGCGCGAAAGCGTAAAGCCAAAGTCAGCGAAAAATAGAATGAGGCCCGGACCACCGGGCCCTTTTTTTACCAAAATTTCACACCCTCCCCGCTTCTCTTTCTGTTTCAACTCCCTGATGATGTTCGTCGTCTTTTAGTAAGGAACACGTAATGTCTGTATTGATCGAAGTCTGTATCGATAGCCTTGAGTCTCTTCCTATCGCCCAACGCGCTGGCGCTGGACGTATTGAACTTTGTAGCTCTTTAGCCACAGGTGGCTTAACTGCCAGCGCGGGTTACATGAAGCATGCCGCTCGCATTGCAACGGTTCCTGTATACGGTATTATTCGCCCGCGCGAAGGGGATTTTCTGTATTCCAGCGCCGACATAGAGATCATGCTGGAGGATATTCATACCGCTAAATTGGCGGGATTAAACGGTGTGGTGATTGGCGCACTTGGTGCTGACGGAAAAATCGATGAGGTAGCGGTTAAAGCGATGATCAACGCCGCCTCTGGCATGGGTATTACCTTTCATCGTGCCATTGACCATTGCTCTGCCCCGTTTGAGGCGCTGGAGTTTTTGATGGCTCATGGCGTAGAGCGCGTGCTGACCTCTGGACTTGCCAAGCGTGCCGACGAAGGTATTAACACGCTAAAAGACATGGTAAAGCTGACCCAAGGCCGACTCAGCATCATGCCGGGCGCAGGGGTTTCTCCAGAGAATGCAAAACGCATTATTGTCGAAACAGGCGCGACAGAAATTCACCTTTCCGGTAAGACCACGCGCCCATCCTTGATGAGTTACCGCAATGAGAAAGCGACCATGGGCAGCGGCGAAAGCGACTTCGCAATAACCGTGACCAACCCAGACACCATCTTACACATGGTTGCGGCGCTGCAATAAGCCAAGCTCGCACTTTTCCTGACGGGGGATTGCAATGCTCCCCCATCCTTCTTAGGGTGAACAAGACCAAGTAGCACGTCACCTATCGCTATAAGGCACCCGAACAAGCAGGAGCGACAGCAGCATGGCAAACGCAGACAAATCCAAAATCATCCCGAAAAAACGCAAACTCACCAAAGAAACCTACGAAAATACGCTGGCCGATCTTCAAACTGAACTCGTAAAACTTCAAGAGTGGGTAAAACACCAAGGGCTAAAAGTCGTGGTGGTGTTTGAAGGGCGTGATGCCGCAGGAAAAGGTGGCGTGATCAAACGCATGACTGAAAAGCTCAACCCTCGCGTTTGTCGCATTGTCGCTCTGGATAAGCCCAACGAACGTGAACGCTCTCAATGGTATTTCCAACGTTACGTTTCTCACCTTCCTGGAGCGGGGGAAATCGTGTTGTTTGACCGCAGTTGGTATAATCGCGCAGGCGTGGAAAAAGTGATGGGATTTTGCAGCGACGACGAATACGAAGAATTCTTCCGAACGTGTCCTGAGTTCGAGCGCATGCTGCAACGCTCTGGCATTATTTTGCTGAAATACTGGTTTTCAGTGTCTGATGAAGAACAAGAAAAACGCTTTCAAGAACGCATAGATACACCGATAAAACGCTGGAAATTCAGCCCAATGGATTTAGAGTCTCGCAGCCGCTGGGTGGCTTATAGCGAAGCCAAAGATCGCATGTTCTCCTACACAGACACCAAAGAGTCACCGTGGTGGGTCGTCGACGCCGACAACAAAAAACGCGCACGCTTGAACTGCATTTCTCACCTTCTCTCGAGCATCCCCTATCAAGACATTCAATACGACAAAATCGCACTGCCTGAGATCAGCAAAGAGGGTTATGTCCGCGTGCCATTAGACAGCCAAAGCTTTGTGCCGGATGTGACAAGCAAGCGGGAATAACACCACGAACCTCAAACAAAAGGCGCAATCTGAAAGGGTTGTGCTTTTTTATCTGGCTTTTCTTTCTGTCTGCGCCCCTATTTAGGCATCGCCAAAAAGCCGTCTCCCCTCACAATTCTGTCGGTTATTTGGCGCTAATTTGCCCCCGCAGCCCATTCCGCACTGAGATTTGTGGGACTGCTTCAAATAACGGCCTGTTCTCATCACTCACGCGCTAATCCATCTATATATTCCCGCCCCATCGTTCACTAAAAACAATAACAAGCAGATGAAAAAGAAACAGTTAGCATGCCTGATCACGGCATTACTCGCAGGAATTTGCAGCCCAGCCGCATTCGCTAGCCCACCAAACGCTCAAACCGTTTACTTCAATCAAAAAGCCTTACCTTCTGATACTCAAGGCACGCTTGCTGCCAGCGTCAGCATGGCACAAAGCGTTATTATGCCGACCGTGCATGGTATAGAAGGTGATCGCCAGCCACACGTTGTCGCTTTGCGCAAAACGCTGGTGATTTTTGAACCCCATACGCAAGAAGCTCGCCAAGACGAAGAGATCACGGTTGTCGTGAAAAACCGCCAGGGCACCGAAGTACACCGAGCAACCATGCTCCCGCCTTCGGCACAGCCAAAACCCACAGGCCAAATTGACATAAACACGACCATTGTCGTGCCAGAGAGCTACGCACACCGTATCTCTTCACAGCATGCCATTAGCGCTATCGCTGGCACTCAGGGGCAAGCAGAATTTAACGCACTGCTAACCCAACATGGCACGCTTGAAGTCGCAACAAGCAATGGCAACTTTGCTTATGACTTTATGCTGCCTGAAGGCCAAGAGCTTGATGGAAAGATCGTGACCTTCTCCTCACAGGCTGGCTACAACTCCACCATTAGATACTCTCACGGCGTGGACACACTCAGCCAGGGCAATCGCATCACCTATAACAATGTGGGCGGGCTTTGGTACGCTCAATCTGATGTTGATTATGGCAAGCTTGCCTACAGCGACAAAGCATACACAACGGTACTGCCTGCCGAAGTGATTGAGCCAGGCTTGAGCCTGACGTTCAGCAATGGTGATCGTGAAGGTGTCGTGGAAAGCATTAAGATCGGTGCAAATACCACACTAATCATCAACACGGTAGACGTGGGTCTGTTAACTGAGCCGCGTGGCGAGTTCCGTTTTATGACCGATGAGAAACTGCATCGTGACTATTTCCAGTCAATCCAAATCAGCAAACTTATCGTCAACCCTTACGCACCGATCCATCTTGAAGAAATCATGTTGCCGGATGGTCGCCTATTGGTCGATGTTGACCCCAGCGAGGCCGACGCTTACGGCAGTGACTCCCACTACCGTATTGCCCGCGAGCTGATATCTTCCGGTATCAACAGCGCCAACTACGGCGTAAACAGTGCTGATGTAATGAACAGTTCTGTGTGGAATATCAGTGCGCCCTATCATGCTGCGCAAGTTACCGTCAATAACGCCATCGGCAATTACAGCGATGGCCTCATCACACACGGCATGCTGGGTTCCTACGCGGGAGTGGCGTCGGTTGTTAGCTCAACGGGCAATGAATTCAGCCATGAAGTCGGCCACGAGTTTGGCGCTGGCACACATGCAGCAGCGCACTATCTGGGTGGGTTTGCTGGCTCAGTACATAACCGTTCAACCAACATCAATGCGACTTGGGGTTGGAACCTGTTCGGCAACACCTTCCTCCCCAACCTCAGCAAAGGACGAAACAACGGCTCATCGTGCTATGAAGGTCAATGCGCGGAACCGTTCGAAGGTCACAGCTTTGGCTGGGGAACCATGGCCGGTGGTTGGCCATTGCACCCGAATGGCAACGAATACACACTTCACACCCCTTACGAACTGAATGTGTTTCAGGGCTTTATGGAAAGCAAAGCTAACTTTGACCCTTCTTCACCGTCGGGTTTCAGTAAGTGGGACAAAGAAACCCAAACCATGCAGCCTTGGGGCAATAACCTCTCCGATGATCTCAACCTTTCTGTGATTAGCGTGAGCGGCAACAATGAGCTCGCAGCGTTTGGCCCAGACAATCGCAAGTTCCATGAACTGTTCGAGACCGTCAACGCGGTTCGCATTCAAACCGGTAACGGACACTGGGCGCGTGATTTCTACCTGCCTGCTGACAACGCCTTTGAAGGTAAAATCGTGGTATTTAGCTCCAGTGCGGGCTACAACTCCCACATCCACATTGGCGATACCTCCATTTTGCTGTCCAATGGCAACAAGCACGCATTCCGTTTCGCGTCAGGCCAATGGACCGCCGTTGAGAATGACATACTTGATAAAACCGTAGCCCGCATACCAGAGAAACAAGGTGTTGCTGTCACCACCCTTGTCGGTTACTACGACCCAGAAAACACACTACCTAGTTACCTTTACCCTGCCCTTCACGGCGCTTATGGCGCAGTGTATGTCGATAACTTCAGCGCTTCCTCGTGCCAGCTGGACGTACTGACACAGAAAGGCGGCACCAAGACCTACAACCTGCACAACCGCCGTTTCAAAGAAGGCCTGATGAACCGCTTCCATATCAATGTGGAAAGCGCGCTGTCTCCTTATCGCGCCGAGGTTTACTGTGACAATCAGCTACTCACCAGCATAACGATCAGTGCGCCACAAACAGCATTGAAAGCGGGCATTGTAACCACAGAGCTGGGCGAAGCACCGACGATTTCAGGCGTTAGCGATATCACGCTTCAACAAGGTGACGTGTTTAACGCACTCGATAGGATTACAGCGTTTGATGCGGAAGATGGCGACATGACGGCCAACATTGAGGTTTTCGGCAACGTTGATCCCCAAACGCCGGGCAGCTATGTGCTGACGTATCGCGTGACTGACAGCGAAGGCCAGACGGTTTCAGTGACTCGCACGGTAACCGTTGAAGCAAGTGCGGCTTGTATCGCCAACTGGGGAAAACACACCATTTACGTGGGCGGCGACAAAGTTTCACACAACCATGTCGTATGGTTAGCCGGTTGGTGGACCAACGGTGAAGAGCCGGGCACGACGGGCGAATGGGGCGTTTGGAAGCAAACCGACGACAACAGTTGCGGCGCCCCAGAACCCACGCCTGATCCAGATCCAGAAGTGACACCGCCACCGCCAGGTGAATACCCAACGTATCAACCGGGCTTAGCGTATCAAGAAGGGGATATCGTGAAAGGCAGTGACAACAAACTGTATCAGTGCAAGCCGTGGCCAAACTCCGGATGGTGCTCAAACCCTAGCTATGCGCCGGGTACAACACCGTTTTGGCAAGATGCCTGGAACTCGTTCATCTAAATAGAGAAAGCGGAACAAAAAAGCGGTGACCATGTTCACCGCTTTTCTTTATCTTTCTCTTTAACCGAATGTTAGTTGAAATCCGCTAGTCACCTTTTCGCATCGGGTTGAGCTTTCCGCCCGTCACTGGGTCAGATTTGCCTTCCGCTTTCATACGTTCAGCACGGCGGCGACGGATCTCTTTGGGATCAGCCATCAAAGGACGATAGATTTCAATGCGATCGCCATCGTGGACCAGCGCATCCAGCTTCACCAAGCGGCTAAACACACCCACTTTGTTCTGTTTCAGATCAATCTCAGGGTATGCATCCAAAATGCCAGAATGACGAATAATGTCTTCCACATGCATATCAGGTGTCACAATCGACTTAAACACACGCTGCACGTCGGGCAACGCGTAAATCACTTCAATATGCAGCAGCTTTTCATCGCTCATACACGACTCTCGCCCTTTGCGTAAACGCTGTCACCATGTTGACCGCTAACTCGTTAAACACCCGGCCAAACGCCATTTCCACCAAACCATTGGTAAATTCAAAATCCAGATTCAGCTCGATTTTGCATGCATCTGCATCCAGCGACGTAAAATGCCACCCGCCGACTAATTTACGGAACGGGCCGTCGACCAGCTCCATCTTAATCGCTTGCCCTTCCACCAACTCATTGCGAGTCGTGAAGGTTTTACGGATACCCGCTTTAGCCACATCCACCGATGCTGTCATCGCACTGCCAGTCTCTTCTAACACGCGAGATCCAGAGCAACCCGGCACAAACGCAGGGTAAGCTTCTACATCATTAACAAGCTTAAACATTTGTTCAGCACTGAACGGCACAAGTGCAGAACGTGTAATTCGCGGCATACCATCTCCTCATTGCCTGATGTCACATCATATCATCGGAGCGTATTTATCCCCAAACGTCTTAAAAATGCAGAAGATAGGCTGTGTTTTAGCCATCCAACCCCTCCTTTATGTGAACGAAACTGGCGAGAATCCAAAAATCCCATAAAAACTATATCGCCCGTCACTACCACTACGTATAATGCCGCCATTATGGTAAAGAAAAATTCAAAGAATAAAGCGGGCGCCAATACAATTGCGCAGAACCGCCAAGCTCGCCACGACTACTTCATTCAAGATGACATTGAAGTCGGGCTTGAGCTACAAGGTTGGGAAGTGAAAGCCCTACGAGCCGGTAAGGTCAACATCGCGGAAAGCTACGTGTTTTTCAAAGATGGCGAAGCTTACATGTCGGGTGCCACTATTACTCCTCTTAACGTTGCTTCTACGCATGTAGTGGCAGACCCTACGCGTATCCGCAAATTATTGCTGAAACGTCGTGAACTAGACACACTGATGGGCAAGGTAAACCGTGAAGGTTACACCCTTGTTGCTTTATCTATGTACTGGAAACAGTCATGGGCTAAACTTAAGGTAGGTCTGGCGAAAGGTAAAAAACTTCATGACAAACGTGATTCTTCAAAAGATCGCGATTGGGAACGCGATAAAGCGCGTATCATGAAGCATTCAACCAGATAATCATTGACGCAGCAGGGCTTTATGCTAACATCTGCGTCAGAAAAAATCCGGGGCTGATTCAGGATTCGACAGGATCAAGAAGGCTCGTGGAGCATGCCGAGGGGCGGTTTGCCTCGTTAAAAGCCGCAAAACAATAGTCGCAAACGACGAAAACTACGCACTAGCAGCTTAATAACCTGCTAGAGCCTGCTCTCCCTAGCCTTTGTCGGTAGGACGGGGATCAAGATGCAGTCAAACCCAAACAGACTCGCGTGGAGGCTTACACCTAATAGCCAAAGCGTTAAAACTAAATTAGGTATGTCATTACATAGCGTGTCTATTCGCAGTGTGGTGCCGAGAATAAAGATAGACTAAGCATGTAGCGCCATTAGTTAGACTGATTTTGGACGCGGGTTCAACTCCCGCCAGCTCCACCAATCGATTGGTTCATGAATCTTCATGAAGCTTAAAAAGCCCGTAAGTTCTAGTGACTTACGGGCTTTTTTGTGCCTATACTTATCCATTAGCGTTCATAAAATAACACCTAACTTACACCAAAAATAACACCAAGATTTCTTGGTGCCATTTTCTTGGTGTTATTCCTAAAGTGGGTGTCATGAATTGAAAGGATACGTATGGCACGCATGGTAGTCCCGCTGACTGACACTGAGATCAGGCACGCCAAACCCAAAGATAAACCTTACATCCTCTATGATGGTGGGAATCTGGAGCTTTCGGTTCGCCCAAGCGGGAAAAAGGTATGGATATTCGTCTACAGCCGCCCATACACCAAAAAACGCACAAAACTCACTTTAGGGCCTTACCCAACACTCACCCTTTCCAACGCACGTAGAAAACGCGAAGAATATGCCACGCTGTTGCTCGATAATATCGACCCTCAAGAGTACCTTGATAACGAGCAACGAAGAGTCTTAGAGAGCATAGAAAACACACTCAGCAAAGTGGCAGCGGCCTGGTTTCAAGTAAAGAAAAATGATATCAGCGAAGACTATGCTGAAGACGTTTGGCGATCACTCGAACGACACGTTTTCCCCAAGCTTGGGCACTGCCCGATAACCAAACTCTCAGCACAACAAACTATTGCTGTACTCAACCCCATTGCCAAGAAAGGTAATCTCGAAACCGTTCGTCGACTGTGCCAGCGACTCAATGAAATTATGATCTATGCCATTAACACAGGGATTCTTTTTGCGAATCCTCTTGGTGGGATCAAAGCGGCTTTTATCAAGCCTCAAAAAACAAACATGGCCACGATCAGGCCTGATGAACTGCCCGCTTTTCTAAACGCCCTCTCCAGAGCCAGTATCAACAACGTCACCCGATGTATGATTGAATGGCAACTTCACACAATGACTAGGCCCAGCGAAACAGCGGAAGCCAGGTGGGATGAAATCAACCTAGATGCCCAAGTTTGGTCAATCCCAGCTTCCAGGATGAAAGCCAAAAGAGAGCATGTTGTGCCGCTGACGCCACAAACACTGGCGATACTGGAAGAGATGAAAGCAATTTCTGGCCACCGTGTTCACATTTTCCCTGGAAACGGAAATCCGACAAAGCCAGCCAATTCCCAAACAGCAAACATGGCCATCAAGCGTATGGGATACAAAGATTTACTTGTCGCTCACGGACTTCGCTCCATCGCAAGTACTGCGCTCAATGAGTCAAAAGCCTTCGATGCCGACCTTATTGAATCCGCTTTGGCACACAAAGACCACAATGAAGTACGCTCCGCGTATAACAGAGCACACTATTTGGAACTTCGTAGAGAGCTTATGGCCTGGTGGAGTAACTACATCGATGATGCGTTTAGTAAGAGCTTGAGAAGACACTGATTGATGTTGAGCGAACACCGCAAACTCGAAACTGGTGTTCTTCTTACCGCAGGTTTCGACCACTATTCCCACGGAATAACTGCAAAATTTCAAAGTGGTTCAATACCATGGCATCGGAGAAACTATGAGAGTACCAGTTAAAACTGATAATGCAGGTGAACGTTTCTTTGAAATACCAAACGAGCTGCTTGAAGAATTAGGCTGGCAAGAAGGCGACGAGTTGGAATGGGACAAGAACGATGATGGCTCGTATACGTTATCGAAAAAACACACATCAGTTGACCACTTGTATGTTGAAGCTTTGGGTGATTAGCTATCTCCAAGCTCTAAAGTCAGTGAGGATGCTTGGCCACATAATGCAAAGTGAGTCAAAGTAATTGAATTTAATGATATATTTTAGGATCACTCCTTCTATTTTACATTTGTTAGCTCGAGGATTGTGGCACTAAAGTAAAAAGGCATGGTGCTATCTGAATACAGTTTATAGATGCTTTCTTTATCGCCTGATAGGAAGAGCACTGCTGTTGTATCAAAGCAATCCAAAAGATTTCGGATTTGCGTGTGAAACAGGTAAAGGTGTGGCCTTAGCAAAAGCTCGGTGTTTTGAACAATTAGTAATGGACGTCGCTTATCCCCGCACAAGTGAAGCAACGCCTGCATTTCTCTGAATTCGATTGCAGCATCCTGCTCGGAATTTAAACTAGATAGCTCCACATGTTTGCATACAAAATCAAACTCATCTCCCATTGGCTTCACTATAAATCTCACAAAGCCTCCAACATCAAAGTTCGCATCATGTTTAATAACACGCCTAAAGACAAGTCCTAACCCCACAGCTCTTAAACACTGCTCAGTAAAATGCTCCAAACTGTCATCTATATTCATGATTTTAATGTTTTTTATTTATTGGAGTAATTCTGACGGTACCACATATTGTCAACGCCAGTTTAAATTTGACCCACTTTTCGAAGTTATCGCCGAAGTAAAACTGACCACCCATGTAGCCGACTGCAATATCAAAGATGCACGACATTGCTATCGGTATGATGCACAGGCTCAATCCCCGACGCTTTTTTCAATTTGCTCAAACAACCAAACAACGCATATTGCCTAGACTCGGACAGACCAAGATCAACCAGCTGGCTTACCGTCGCTTGAGGATGCAATTGAATATAGCAGCTCACCATATACAGCTGAAATATGTCTTTCATACTGAATCCAGCCGAAATCCATCGTGACATGTCAAAATCATCACGCTCTTGCATCTCCAGCATCGACTTGACCAACTCTTCCAACATTAGCTTGGTTGAAACTCCCATATCACTGTCTCCCATTTAGTGGCTTTGTACAGCATTCGTATCTACATAAGACACACGATAAACCCTAGACTCCAATTTGAATCCTGTAAAGATACGAATTGAATCTTTTAAAGATACTTCTCGTATCTTTCAGGGATACCAAGTTGTCCACAATGTATCTTTATAAGATCCTTTATGTGATCGTAACGTGATTAAACGAGAGATAACCGAAGAGTTACGCTCTTTTCCAAGATGTTTTCTTAGTTACTTGATAGGATTGAAAAATCCATTCGATGAGATTCTGTCTGTATATGATTCAACCGATGTTCATATACATCCAAAAATAAAAATGATTAGATTCAAAGTCCAAGAACAAATTGAACGTAAGTCCCTAAAAGAGGGAAGGAAAATCACTGCCGCAGAGGTAGCTAGAGCTATCGGCGTGCAACGAGCGGCTATCAGTAAGATGGTCCGAAATGACGACTACTCAACGACAACGAAAACGCTTAACGCATTGTGTGAATACTTTGAGTGTGAGTTGCATGATTTAGTGGCTTACGAAAAAGCCTAGATAATATCTGCCACAAATATCAGCCAGCGATGGCTGGGTAGCTGGCTGGTATTCACTTATCTTTGCCAGCCAGCGCGAGAACATACAAACCAACAAAAATACCAACCACCATACTCGCTACCGCAGCAAAACCATTCAAAGACAATGAAGGCATCGCCACCAATAGTTGAGAATCATTCCCGCCTTTCGCCATCACTGCGCCAACCCCCATCAAACATCCTGCAGCAAAATGCTTAGCTGCGCTTTGAAATGCCATGCCGCGCAAAAGAAACGACCCCGTTAGCTTTGCGGCAACAAACATACCCAAAATTAAAATAGCCACCAGCATAAATCTTGTAGATTCAGGCCATTTTTCAGTATCACCATGCCAGATCGAAAGACTCATCGAGCGCAACAATCCACTTGGTGTCCAATGAGGTTCATACAGAAAAACCAAACCACCCAATAGCCCGATTCCAAGAATAGAGAGCCACAACTTCCGACGCTCTGGCCTAACAAAGAAAAGACAACACAGAACAACCAAAGATAATGCCGTCAAAGTACCATAGCGTATCGGCCCACTTAGGTGGATTGACTCAGGAGCCGTCGCTTGAGGAATTAAAGGTTCAAGGGCTAACCAAGCAACTACCCATCCCAAAATAGTCATGACCATCGGTAATTCGCCACGAGCAAAACGGCTTACCGTCGATACGCCGCATCCCCCGTTTGCAGCTGCACCAAGACCAAAGAGCAACCCGCCTACAAATGAGAAAGTGCTTGGGTATAAACCACGTTGAGGCTCCATAGCGACGAAATAGTGCCCACTGGCCATAAGTATCCAAGCGAAAGTACCACTTGTAACAATGGCTAATAAGAAAAAGGGGTTTCCCGATTTCGCTTGCTTAACCCCTCTTACCATGCAAAGCCCTGTTGATTGAGAAAGGTAGCCAATCGAAAAAATGCACACCATAGTCAGAATAAAAAGCATTCCATCTCCATGTCAGTATCCAAAGAAATCCATTCTGTTTACTATAGACAAATACAGACCTCGAAGGAGTTGCTATGCGGAGACAACTGATTGATTGGTTTAGGTATATGCATCCAGACACTCCAGTGCATTTAGAGAACCAGCCACTTCACTTCGACAGTATCGACGCCCTAAACATGCTTGATACAGATATTCTGGGTCCCATCGAACTCCAACATGGCTCAGTCTCCATCACCTACGGCTTTACCTCCAATACGCTTAAAAACCATCTGCTACGCCATAGCCCAGGTCAAATGGCCCCCGCTCTTGACCAACACGCAGCTTCAGAGCTCAATGCCAACGGAAAACTCATTTGCAAACGACAAGGTGCAGCTTGTGATTTTCTGGTGATGGGGTTTGAAAAACGGATGGACATCATTGCTCAATTCATCATTACCCAGCTACCTTTCGATAGACTCTACTTCTATGGCAAAGACAGGCCTATTCATGTGAGCATTGGCCCAGACAACAGTCGATTTGTACAGATAATGAAACCAAGCAACCAAGGGCATGCAGTGCCAACAAAGCGAGCAACAAGCATAGATAGCCTCAGATTGTTTGAATAGCGAGGATGAAACATGGACAGTGCGCAGTTTCAAAAGTTGGTGGCAGAAGCCTCTACAGGAAAACACCTTCCCGATGCCATCTACCTCCACAAAGACGCCTTTAACGCTCTTCCATCTGCACTGGCCGAGTTCATTTATAACGTTGCCAAGGCCCTGAAAATTTCCGAAGATAACTGGCATATCGTCAAACTCAGTAAAAACGATTTTCGCCTGTCACTGCTTAACTACCCTACTTTCTACACCGAGGCCTATCCCAGCCTAAAACAAAGCGTCACCGTCGACTTGTCCAAACTGATGCATCGTATTACCTCTTATGAAGACAGCGATAATCCGCCGATACTGCATCGTAAAGAGCTGATGATTTTACCGGACAGCCCTTCATATGCGGATTTTCAGCAGGTAACACAGGAAGGAGAAAACGCAGGACTTTACGAGAATTCACGATTAATTGGTTTTAAGCAATCTTGGTTAAACCTCATCGCCCAGCACGGTTACGAGCTGGTGGATGGTCGCTTGTTTAGAACGGCAATGCTGGCCGATAGCGATGAGCATCAGATAGACAGACACAAAACCGCGATTGTCCGGCATGCACTTTCTTCCCCCATGAAAGCTCTCGCCAAAAGCGGCTACCTCAATGGTGACTATTCCGTTTTTGATTACGGATGCGGCCGAGGTGACGACATGCGAGAGCTCCTTGCCCATGGCATTGATGTACTCGGATGGGATCCAAACCACTACCCAGACGGAGAAAAAAGCCATTCAGACATCGTCAATCTTGGCTTTGTACTTAATGTGATTGAAGACAGGGACGAAAGGCTCGATGCGCTCCTCAACGCTTGGGAGCTCACAGACAAACTACTAGTTATCAGCGTCATGTTAGGGACAGAGCAATTCATCGCCCAATTTACGCCCTACAAAGATGGCGTGATCACCTCACGCAACACTTTCCAAAAGTACTACCAACAAAGCGAGATAAAAGCCCATATTGAACGAAGCCTGGATGAACAAGCCATTACTGTCGCGCCTGGCATCTTTTACGTGTTTAAAGACAAGCTAGAAGAGCAAGCATACCTGCAAAACCGCTATCGCCGACATCATGGCTGGAAGCAAATCACCGCCCCAAAAACACCCACACAAAAAGAAAAGGCCACTCTCGTTATCACTCAAAACGCCATGCTTTTTGATGCCTTTTGGGTCACAAGCTTAGCGCTCGGACGCGTCCCCGCAATTGATGAGTTCGAACACTCAGACGCCATTAGGGAGCTTCTTGGATCGCATAAGAAAATCCATAGGCTGCTATGTGAATATCACGGTGAAGAGGCGTTCGAGCTAGCGGAAGTGCAGAGAAAAGAAGACCTATTGCTTTACTTTGCAATGGGACTGTTCGAAAAGCGGCGCCCTTACACACAACAACCAGAGCGGTTGAAGCGAGATATCAAAGCCTTCTTTGGTGACTACAACACAGCCTTAACACTCGCGCAGGACTTACTGTATTCCATTGCTGATACCACAGCCATAGAACAAGCTTGTATTGACGCACACCAAACTCTTCCAGCGAGCATACTGAACGACGGCCATTCACTGCTGTTTCACCAACGTTATTTAGGCCAGTTACCGCAAATACTCCGCGTGTACGTGGACGCAGGCCTCCAAATGTATGGTGATATCGACAATGTCGATGTGATTAAAGTGCACATTCAATCTGGAAAACTCACCTTGGCTACCTATGACGACTTTGACAACAGCGCCGTTCCATTTCTCGTCGAGCGAGTAAAGATCAAGATGGCCGAGCAAGACATCGACTTTTTTGATTATGTTGTTGAAAGCAAACGCCCGCCTCTTCTCAACAAAGGCCTACTACTAGGCGAAGACGTTGAACAACAAAGCAAGCAACGCGCTTTTGATAAACGCTTGGCGACACTATTGGGGGTTTCTCATCAAAGTGAGGCATTGATGGGGCGGGCCACATTTGAGCGTGGGCTGTTTGAAGAAGGGAAAATGATAGCAGGGTATAGATTAACCCCCATGAAGCAACCCAACTACTCAAATAACAAATCAGATTCGTAGTCATAAATATCAATAGATTGACGCTGAACACCAATGCCTTTATCTATCATAATATCAGCAAGTTGCTCACCATCGATCAGAATGATTGGAACACAACCTGGTTTGAAAGAAATATCTTGGGCTTCTCTTGTAAAACTACTGGTCGTTATGAAAATACCCTGTTCAAAGTCACCTGTAATATCCCCTCGGAATTGAGACACATCAGGTCGACCTACTTTATTGCCTTCTGCATAGCGTTTACATTGGGCTGCAACACGCATCTCTGCCAAACCAATTTTCAAAAGTCCTTTAACATCAATCCCTCCATCACGACTAAGACTGGTTACCGACATTTTGGTAAAGCCATAACGATTTAGGAAGATCTTACTGAACTCTTCAAACTTAGCCGGACTCAGTTGGCGCAGAGAAGCAAGTATTTCGAACTTAACTCGCTCTCTCTGTTCAGCAGCCAAATCTTTTATGCGTTCAATTAGATCAATAACGACCATCTCTTCCTTGATGAGATTGCTTTTACTATCATTCAGGTTCAGATCGCCCGAAGGATATCTTTGAGAGTCGTAAAGTTCGTATGTCCCATCCGGATGGGCAACAAAATAGCGCTCTTTATGCATGTTGCTCATGGACTTGTTGACGCAATGCCGTCCCAACGTTACGCGAAGAACACTCAGTGGTGTCTTTGCACCAAAGGTATAGAGATCTTCGGTCACAATGACATTCATGATTTTCTCAAGAGAGTCTCGACCACCAAGTCGATTTAATGCTTCAATTGCAGCGCTAGAAATAGTATGAGTTGTCACAGATATTGCTTTAACTTGTCTAGTATTTCCTGCAATGGTAACTCTTTAGTCATATAACACCAAGACATCCTGATCGCATTATCAATAACTTCTTCGTCAAGCTGCATCGCAGTAAGCACATGACTTGGTGTATAGCTATTTGACGTACATGCAGAGCCATTAGACACTGCCGCAATCCCCTTTAACGCTAACATTGCTGTTTCTGAGTTAAGTTCAGGAATAGAAAAGTTAATCACATGAGGGGCAGTATTCGCACCGTTGACAACCACATTGAGTTCACTTAGCGCATCAAGCGCTTGTTCCTTAAGTAACAAACAATGCTTAGCCCAATCCAGTGAATATTGGTTTGCTAACCTTGAGGCTTCACCTAGTCCCGCAATCAATGCGACTGGGAGCGTTCCCGGGCGCAACCCTTTCTCCTGGTCACCACCAAACATGATTGGCTTTAAAGGTGTCTTTCTGAAACCGCGTCGCCGACAAATTAGCGCACCGACCCCTTTAGGCGCATAAACCTTATGACCACTAACACTAACCAAGTCGATACGCTTGTTTTTTAAATCATCACTATATTTACCGAAGCTTTGGGCCGCATCAACGTGAAAGTAGGCATCGTGTTCTTCCAGAACTTCACAAAATCCTCTAACATCCTGTATACAACCCGTTTCGTTATTAACGTGCATGATTGAAACCAAGCATGTGTCTGGTCGCAACGCTTCACGAAGAGAATCGGGAGATACAATTCCTTGGCTTGTCACTTCAAGGTAAGTAACGTCAAAGCCTTCTTTTTCTAACTGTTCAAAAGGCTCCAGAACAGCCTTATGTTCGATACAGGTAGTGATGAAGTGTTTTTTGCCAGAACACATTGCGTGCTCACGCATTCCCAAAATGGCGATGTTGTTGCTCTCTGTAGCCCCACTAGTGAATACAACCTCTGTCGGATCCGCATCCAATACTACCGCAACTTGCTTTCTTGCCGATTCAATGGCTTGCTTTGCCCGCACGCCAAACTCATGAGTTCGACTTCCTGCGTTACCAAATTCTTCTAGCATGTACTTGCTAACTAATTCTGCAACTTCAGGTGCTACTGGTGTCGTTGCATTGCAATCTAAATAAGCAGTCACTGGTGATTTCCTATATCTAAAGGGAGACTTTTTGCTTTCACTGACGTATAGTACACAACCTGTTCGTACGAACAAAATCACTTGTTCGTAAATACATAAAGTTACGTTTGGATATGGCAAAGCTAATTTCAGGAACTTCGTTTCCGGCAATAAAAGGCATTCAAGCTGACACTGAGTTTTACACCGTTATGTGTCCTCTCAAGCGCCTCAGAAGAATATTCACCTTCGATGAGAGCACATTACCTGTTAATGAGCGGGCTCAGCGCATTCTGAACCCAGAGCGTATACCTGAAATCAGCAACTACATTCTCTCAAACAGAGACAGCTATGTCTTCTCTGCGTTGACAGCATGTATTGATGGTGAAAGTGATTTTACGCCAATCGGAGACGGCAAACACCAACAACGCATTGGTACACTCACTATCGATGACGACGCCGAGGTCTATATCACTGATGGTCAACATCGAAACGCAGCGATTCTTGAAGCCCTAAAGCAAGATCCGTCGCTTGGTGATGAAAGTATTTCTGTTGTGTTCTTTGTAGGTAAAACTCTGCCAGAGAGGCAAAAGATATTCAAAGACCTCAATCTTTATCCTGTCAAAACAGACAGTTCTCTCAGTCTCACTTACGACGATGAGCCAGATGCGTTGCTTTCTAAAAGTGTGGTTTTTGACAGCCCAGTGCTTTCGAAATTAATACATATGGAAAAGAGCAATTTAGGTGCCCGCTCTAAAAAACTCGTCAGCCATAGCGCGTTGAACAAAGCAACGAGAGAGCTTTTTGATGTCATTAATGAAAAGACGTTCCAGGACCAAATCCCTGCTGCGAGAGAATTTTGGGAACACTTGGTGAAAGTGATTCCTGCTTGGCATCTAGTATATCGGGAACAGGTGTCGGGGGGAGAGGTGCGAGAGGACTCAATCCACGCGTACTCCGTAACTTTTCAAGCACTTGGAATCGTCGGCAATTGGCTTCTGAAAAACGATCCAGACTGGAAGAAGACAACAACATTGCTCGGAGATATTGATTGGTCTCGAGCCAATAAAAAAGATTGGGAAGGCCGCTGCGTTGTCAATGGTGCCATGCGCAACTCTTCTGTAGCGACTAAATTAACGGCCAATCGCATCAAGCACTATTTAAATGTTCCTCTCAGCGAGAAAGAAAAAGCTGAAGAGAAAAAATTCAAACAGGCGAAACAGAGCAAGTAACTATTAGGCTCAACGAATATTATGACAGTACAAACACATACACCTACTTACTCTGCATTCAACGAACTTGGTCTAAAGCAGACGGTTCAAAATCTAGTTGAACGTACGAAAAACCTCTATCTGAAAGACGATATTCCTTGGGTTATCGGCTATAGCGGAGGTAAAGACTCAACAGCGATTTTACAGCTAGTGTGGACCGCAATCAGCGAGCTGAATGCTGAGGGAAATGCCCACAAGCCAGTTCATGTCATCAGCACTGATACGCTGGTAGAAAATCCAATTGTGGCCCTTTGGGTAGAACGATCTCTCAACCAAATGCGTATAGCCGTTGAAGAGCAATCATTGCCGATTCAACCTCATAGATTGACCCCGAAAGTCACCGACCGCTTCTGGGTCAACTTGGTGGGTAGAGGTTACCCAGCACCTAGATACAAATTTCGTTGGTGCACTGATCGACTAAAGATCAGCCCTTCGAACAGCTTTATCCAGGATGTCGTTAAGAAAAACGGCGAAGCGATACTGGTTCTCGGCACTCGTAAGCATGAAAGCTCCGTACGCACTGCGAGTATGGAGAACATTGAGAAGCGCACTGACAATACCCGTAAGAATGACGGACTAAATGTTAATACACAACTTGACCGTGTATGGGTTTACACGCCTGTCGAAGATTGGACAAACGATGATGTTTGGGCGTATCTCACGTCCCAAAAGAATCCTTGGGGCTTCAGAAATGCCGACTTATTAGGCATGTACCAAGGCGCTACAGAAGGCGGTGAGTGCCCGCTGGTCGTCGACAAATCGACACCAAGCTGTGGTGATAGTCGTTTTGGCTGCTACGTCTGCACCATGGTAGGCGAAGACAAATCGATGGCGGCTATGATTGCCAACGACGATGAAAAAGAATGGATGCTTCCGCTTCTTGAGCTCCGTAATGAAATTGACATTAACGATCCCAATGAAGATAAAAAGAAGAACAAGATTGCTCGCGATAAGAGCAATCGCGATTTTCGACGCATGAACGGTAGTCTTACCGTTCACATCAGCATGAAGGACTTTAGTGACTCTAAGGAACTTGAAGATAGCGAAGATCCTTTCGAGCTGCTTGCTCAGTACGAAGATACCACTGATTACAAGTACGAAAACTTGCCGGCAGATATTGTTCGCGGTCCTTATAAGCAAGAGTTCCGTGTTCGCATGCTCAGAAAAATTCTAGAAGCTCAACTTTATGTTCAAGAAACAGGTCCAATCGAAGTTGCCAACTTAGAGCTGCTTACGCTTGAAGATCTAGAAGAAATTCGCCGTTTGTGGGTAGAAGATAAAAACGAAGTAGAAGACTTCGTGCCTGTGATTTTTGAGGAAGTCATGGGTAAAAAATATCCTGGTCCAAAGCGTGCTTATAGCCCTGTAATCAACAATGAAATGCTGCGCAAGTTAAAAATATTCTGTGAACAATTCGATGACAAAGACGGATTGAAGTATCAACAACTTCGCTCGCTTCTTGCAATAGAAGACAGATATAAGCACCAGCTACGCCGAGCTAAAATTTCAGATGATCTCGAATCAGCTATCGAAAAAGGGGCTTTTGCAAGTATTAGTGAAGCACGCAGATTTGCCCTTGAAAGAAGCAAAAACGAATATGCCATCAAGTTAAAACGCCTTGAAGAGGCTGGAGAAACGCGAGAGTTTATCGACAACATTGAGCGTAATTTGCAGATACTTGATGTCAAGAAAGATCTAAACAAAGTAAAAAAATATAAGCAGTTACTCGCGCAACTCACCAACACTGGACAACCATCCGAGAGTCGCGAGATCGCGCCGAATATCATTGATGGTCTTAAAAAGTTGTATAACTACTACATCAAACAGATAGATTTTTCTGTCGCTCTTCTAGCAAAAAAAGAGCATGAGGACAGAGAAAACGACGAACGAAATGCAAAACTAACCCAACCAGAGCAAGTAAACGTTCTGGAGATTAATTCATGATTTTTAAAGCAGTAAAACTCCATAACTTCGGCATATACCGTGGTGAGCACTTTATTGATCTAAGTGCTTGCGAGCATGACAAACCGGTCATCCTATTTGGCGGTTTGAATGGCGGTGGTAAAACCACCTTTCTTGATTCCTTACAGCTAGCTCTGTACGGTAAACATGCCAGATGTTCGAATCGAGGGAAGCTGTCATACAGTGACTATCTAAAACAGGCAGTGAACCGCTATGCGGAAGAGGGTACGGCTTCTGTCTCTCTTACATTTACGCACCAGCAGGTCACCAAACTCAATGAGTATGAAATAACGCGCTCTTGGGCAATAAATGGCATAAAAGACATTGCAGACTCAATAACAGTCAACGTAAATGGTAATTTCGATAAACTACTCACCGAGAACTGGGATGATTTTGTTTCGGAGTTTATTCCACAAAGTATGTCAGAGTTATTCTTTTTTGATGGTGAAAAAATTGAAGATCTCGCGGACCCTTTGCGGTCAGCCCAGCTTATTAAAACCGGCATTGAAGCACTGCTAGGATTGGATCTTTTTAGTCAATTGTCTGTCGACCTCAACACTCAAAGGCAAAATAGACAAAAGAGAAACTTGGATAGAGAAGCCTCCAAGAAAGTAGAAGACTTAACTTCACGCAAAGAGGTTTTAGAGGGCAACCTTAAAGCTTTAGATTCATTGATTGCAAAAACGATCACTGAAAAGGAAGAGCTTCAGGACCAACAAACCATTTTGGATTTCAGATTCAAAAATTCAGGCGCTCATCTGTTAGAAGCATTAAGTGAACTACAAGTCGAAGAGAGCTCTGTCAAAGCAAGAATTGGGGCGATAGATAGCAACCTAGTAAAACTTGCTGCTAGTGCATTGCCACTTTCTCTCGCATCAGAGCTCTTTGAAGCAACTTACAAGCAATCTAAACTTGAAGAGGATCAAAAAGAGCGAAGAAGTGCTGCAAAGTATATATCTCAGCACAACGAGATGTTACTTGATTTGATTAGGGAGAAAAGTTCAGATCTAGTTGGTACGATGGAAACCGTGCTTAACGAGATGGAAGGACGTCAAAAAGCGAGCGAACAAGATTTGGGTGAAGTATTCCTTAACTCCAACCCTGCAGTTTTTGAGCTTGTTTCGTCATCCATCGAAGCTGAAAAGGAAGACGCGAGAACCCTACTTGCTGAAAAAAAAGACCTTATTGAAAGCTTGTCAATTATTGAGAAGAAACTCGAAGCGATTCCCGATTACGCATCGGTTGAGAGCATAATCAAAGAAAAAGATTCGCTATCTCAATCTATCGAGCAAAAAACTCATCAGTTAAAAGCCGCTCTCGAAGATAGAGCTCAATGCAAAAACCAACTGCATGAGAATGAATCTAAGCTTGATGCTACATTGATTCAGAAGAACTCAGAGGAATTCGAGCACCAACGAAATCAGCAAGTGGCAGAGCATCTTGTTGACATGAAAGCTATTGTTGATGAGTTTAAGGCAAGTCTGGTCAAAGAGAATATTTCAGGTTTGGAAAGGGCGATTAAAGCGAAGTTCGATCAGCTCGGAAGAAAAGAAGCGCTTGTTTCTGATGTGAAAATCAATCCAACAACGTTTAATATGACGCTGTTTGGGCTAGATCGCAAACCACTTGATCCAAAAAGATTATCTGCAGGTGAACGTCAATTACTTTCAGTTGCTATTCTTTGGGCTTTGGCAGAAAAGTCGAAGAAAGAAATCCCAACGATTATTGATACTCCGATGGGACGCTTAGACGGAAAGCATAGAACCAAACTAGTAGAAAACTATTTTCCAAATGCAGCAGGACAAGTCATTTTACTTTCCACCGACGAAGAGATTAACGGTCAGTATTACAAGAAACTTAAGCCATCAATCGCTAAGGAATACCATATCCTCTATGACGATGCTTCGCGTACTTCAACTATTGAATTAGGTTATTTTGGAGGTCAGCTATGAGCATTGAAAACATCCGTTTATCGGAGAAAGCAAAAAGCCAGCTCATCACCATTAAACGTAATACAAAAATCGAGAACTGGAATGTACTTTGCCGGTGGACCTAATGCTTTCCCTCAAAGAGCCTAGCATTCCACCACATGAAGATATTGTCACTGACAGTAATGTGGAAATGACATGGAAGGTTTTTGGTGGTGAATTTTCCGATATCTATCTTGCGATGCTTAAGCAACGCATATATTTAGATCATGGCAAGGTCGATGAAGATGAGCTCTACTATCATTTCAAGCTTCATATTCATCGAGGTATCTCTTATCTAACACGCAACTGCAAAAGCATAGAACAATTGCTATCTTGCTAATTTATAAAGCAGGCTCTATTTTATAGAGCCTGCTACACTAAAACTAGTGAGATTTAATCATCAAGATCTTGATAATACTCATTCTCTTGCTGTTCAGGTGAACGAGTGAGTACACAAGCATCAAACCAACTATCGAGAACTGGATAAGTGTATCCAAACCATTTTTTTAGAGAACTTTTTAACTGAGATTTCGTGCTTTCAGAGGCCTTTTCAATGTATTCATCTTTATTTTTACTCCAGTCAGAGTTTGTGACATTTGCTTTTATAGAATTTTCATTTAAGTTAAGTAGATAGTTATAATACCCAACTCTTGATTCGGAAATCAAATATTCAACAACATCAAAATCCACGTCACAACTTAACTCATCATCTCTTGATAGATAAAGCAACTCTAACCAAAAATAGCGAAAATACGTTGCATCCGGCTTATCCATGCCTTTTATTCTATTTAAAGGATTATCTATATCTCTAAGTAGAAATGTTTTTAATTTCCCACTTTTCTTGTTCAATGATTCATTCAAACAAACAATAATAGATTCAACTAAATTTGGAACACTGCTCCCGACAACATTTTGCCTTTTTGCTACAGATGCCAATGCCAGGAAAAAACCTACAAAAGAGGCATATGTGTTGAATAGCTCGTAAAATTTCTTTGTATTTTCAACATTTAATTGTGAGTCACTTCCAAGATACTCCTTAGCTAAAAGTCTATCAAAATCATTTCTCTTAGCGCCAATAGCCTCCCATGCCCTTGAGGTATCATCTATTTCTTTTTGGCCATACTCCTTCCAGTGATCATAACTATCCTTAAGAGTCCAATACATGCCTTGGCCTTGGCTTATAGCCTCTTTTGCCAAGGAAGCATGGACCTCTACAGTGCTCCAATTTTCAAGCAAACTAGTCAGAGCTGCTGAATGAGCTTTGAAAGGCAGAAATGTTTCAAAAACAAGAATTATGGCATCTCCCCAACACTCCATATATTTTTCAATAAATTCATCTGCCAGATTCTTGGGGAAGAAATCTTTTCTTATCTTACTTCTTTCAAATATTTGACCTTCATACTCCACTTCTCTAGGCAACCAGTCTGCAAGTCCTAAAGTTTCTCTCATATACCTATTTTTATCTGTCCAGTTTGGTTTCCCTGATATTTTTATATTAACATCATCAACAAATTTAGTAGGTCCAAAAACTGTTCTAAGTACTGCATCCCGCAGCATTTCAATATTTGCAATAGCACTCCACTTTATCGGCCTTGATGACTGTTGCTTTTTACTAGACCCAGGATAGTCATATTCAATACCATAAATTGGAAAGCTACAGTTCTCAGTTCTTATTTTGTTAAGTGTTTTACGGGTAAATATATTAAGGAGATCGTTATCAGATAAAAGTATAATACGACTCTCTGATGGTCTCCTAGCATTTTGGTTTACGTCAACAAATAGTTTTCTTGCACTATCATGTTGATCAATCAAGCTTGAACCATTAGCAAACTTCAAAACACAGACTGGAAATTCTATTTTTGATATATTTTCATCCAGCCATTTATCCCCACCAAGACTTTTTATTATTTCATTCACTCTATTCTCATAAAAGTACTTATATTTTTCACCGCTTTCTTTCCATGAATCAGTAATAGTTCTAGCAATTGCTAACATAGCCATTGCTCTATGTTGCCCATCCAATACAACTAATCTAGCTCCCCCCTCATTCCAACTTAATCTTGACAAAGGTAGCGAGCCTTTTTCTCCTTTAGATGTTGCTAGATCTTGATATTTATATGCCTTACCGCTCTTATATCCTTTCCAATATGCGCCACCATGCTTTTCAAGTGCTATTTCAGTTTCATCATCAAATTTTGAGCGAGGTAACGTCTTTCTAAATGGAAGAATAGCAGCTACGATTGGAGGGAAAAATGACAAACCTTTATGTGCATTTTCTAATAAATATGGAATAAGTTCAGTTGCAACCCTATGATCATCCAAGTCTCGTTGCAGTAATTGATCAAAATCCATTTTACTAAAATCTAAGAGCTCTCTCACCGGGAATAGCTGTCTAGTCAATCTTTCTGAAGACTCATTTTCCTCAAGTGACAGTCGAGCATTTGTCAGTATATAGTCAACTGTGCCTGCAGCACTCCAAAATTGACCTTTTGTTCCTGTGATTTCATGCTCCCAATTAATCACTTCATCTTCTATATCATCAAAAATTAAATCGTCCATTATATTTTTCCTAAAATTGGTCTATACATTCTATTTAGCATATACTCGATAAAAAGAACAATTTTCTTTGCATCCTCGCTATTGGGCTGATTAACCTCAAAGTGTTTACAAATTGATTTAATATCCAAAGTATAAACAATCAACTCCTCTGCTGAAAATCCTGCGCCATACACCCGCTCTGCAAAGGTCTCTCCTTCAAAGTAGAATTTATCTTTTTCCTTTGGAGATACTTCAAATAGTGAGTCAATTTGAGATTTATGCTCTAAGAGGCGTTTTTTTAGACTGTATGCTTTTCCTATGTAAAGAGGCGAGCTCATTACCTCTTGGCTTACATTAAGAAACTCTGAGATAACATTCCTATTACCTTCACTAGATAAAACAACATCAACATCCTGAGAGTCACTAATAGATTCATCATTAGTAATTTTTTGAGTCACTGCATCACGCCAAGATATGAGGCTTTTTTCCTCTAACTTACTATTCCACTTCAAACCGAAGTTACTATTTACTTCGGCAATAAGATTACTAGGTCTATACAAATCAAATATTGATGTAACTAAACCAACGAAGTCTTCTCCATCTCTCGACCAGTCTACACGTTCTATTTTCAAAGAACCGAACCAGCAATATATCCCTGGCTCGTCAGTCACCCTATGAAGCTCGTCAATTTTATATTTTTTAAATAAAGTATTAATATAGCCATCAATCATCATTTAACTTCCGGCAAATCGAAAACATATCGCCATAAATATTCTCATAGTATCTTTTTAAGTACTGATGACCTGATATACTTGAAAATTCATCGACAAGCAAGAAAAGTGCATTTAACTCTAAGCTTAAAGTGCGAATCTCATCACCACAGAATTTAATTACACTAGCCTTTTCACTCGCATCAGTAAGATTTATTGTTATAAAAACCCTTTTGAGTTCAATCGATCCTCTAGTTTTATATGACTTAACTTCACTATTTAAAAGTGTTACTACTTTTTTATCTATCGTGCTTATTATTTTATATATATCATTTTTCTTTTCGCTTTTTTCCAGCTCAATAATTTGCCTTTCAGATATTTCATTCTGGCACCTTGCAAAATCAGCTGTTTTCTCTTGAGCAGAAACACTGTTGCTCAACTCAATTCTTGTCAACGCTAGTTCTTTTTGCTGAATTTGAATTGTGTATAAAAGTGCTACAAATGAAAAGAAAGCAAGTATTGGGTTAAGAACTCCACCAAAGAAGTCACCAAAGGTCCCCACTTCTCCGGGTTATTAGATATTTCATACTCACCAAAGTGGAAAATGTAAATCCCAAGCACTGTTGAAACTGCAACTATGACGATAAAAACAACGCTAAAAATAAAAACATCACTCTTGCTCATAATAACTTACCATAACAAAAACTCTAAAAAGCTTATTTGACTTATATTTAGCAACACTAACTGCAATGATTATGCTTTGAACCTCGCAGGTCTATATGTATTTACTATTGTACTTGGAAGGCAGTTTTCACTGCCTTTCAATGTGTTATGCCAACAACTCCCAGAATGCTTTATCCCGCATTTTCTGGATTTGCTTCGCTCCATCGATATATAAGCTGTAGTGCTTATCGAGCTTGTTGATAGTTTCCATCAACCTCTCCTGCTCGTTCTTATCATTGACGCCGAACATCGCTTTTAACTCTTGTGGGCGGATCTTCGCAACACGGTGAATCACCCAAGTCAGCACATAACTGGAATAGTCGTTATCCCCAGTTTGGAAGTGTGTGATGTCCTGTGTAGAAAGGATCATTCCCACACCATATTCACGGCCCTCTTTGAGGATTTTGCGCAGGCTCGGGAAGTTTTGAGACATAAAGTTATCGACCTCATCCACCAGAATCATCTTGGTGATTTGACGGAAATCACCTACGACTTCTGGCTTTCCTTTCTTCTGCATTTGCGAGTAGAACAAATCCAGTGTCAGTGCTACTACGAGGTTTTGGATCTCTGATGGGTAACCTGCCAACTCAACTACTCTAATACCATCAACAAGATCGTAAAGGCTCATACACTTGGTGTTGTCATCTTCGAAGATTTCCAGCTCATATAGGCTCTCAAGTGCAGCGTATAGTGAGTCTTCATCTGGCTCTGTTTCAATGAACAAATCCCACACTTGAGAGATTGTCGGTGCTGGTTTTGACCAAGTGTTTGGATCTGCTTTACGAATACCAGCTAACTCATAAGCTTCGCCCACCAACTTACGCAAACGCAGTTGCTGTTTTTGCCCTAAGCCAAAAGCTTTACCCATAGTTTCAGAAAAGCCGCGCGCGGTGTGCACTGGCAGCATTGGCGTATCACCAAATAGGCTCAGCGGGTTATATGGCAGTTTGTGAAGATTAAACTTTTTGCCAGCTGTCGCTTGCTGGAATTTGTCGTCTACGTAGTCAGACTTATAGTCGAAAATCAGCATGCCAATTGACACACTCTCCACGTTATCCGCCTGATTGCGGTGAAGCTGTGTAATCACCGATTTAGTAAACTGGGTTTTACCTGTCCCCATGGTGCCAATAATACCCGTGTTGGTATTCATAAACTTGGCAGTGTTAGTAGGCTCCCAATTTAACGGCGCATTTGTTGTTACATTGTGTCCGAATAGCACTTGCAAGTTGTTGCCTGAATGCTCATTCCCTGTAGATGCTGTTACACTCGCTTCTCCTTGATCTTCGCGCTCTGCTGCGTGAGAAGTGCTTTGTAATTCAGTCCTTAAAACATTTTTACCGTGCTCGTTTTTTGTCTCATCCGAATCTCCCGGAGGCAGCCCCTCTTTTGGAGAAAGTTCCGTAGGTCCGGGATTCGTTTTCCCGATAAGTATGTACCTATCAGGAACGTGACATAACTTCGCTATATCAATATCGTGAATCAGTTCCTGAAATGGCGTCTGGACCAGTTTCGGCAGTAGTGCCATCGGCAAATCGACTTTTAAAATACCATCGGTCAGCGCGTAGTTTGGCTCTAAGCAACTAGCGGATTCAATATGACTTACCACAAAACCATCAGGGTAGTTCGCCACTTTGACTAGCGAATAGTCTCCTCGTAACCACTCTTCTTTGTTGGCTAACAGTGCATCGAAATAGTCGTTCTCAAACACCTTGTATAGGCGGTATTTGTCTACTTGCATCAGCACTTGGCGAATAAATAGTCCCCGGTAAAGCTTGCAAGCTAGCGAGGTACCACCTAGCAATGTTTCACTAAGGTAGCGAAGCAACTCTTTGGCTTGAGTAATGGCTTTTTTGTAATCAGGGATAGCTCCCGTTTTTACTTCAACCGGCAAGAGATACATTTTGTCGTCTTTGAAGCCCACCAGCAGTACATCGTCAGAAATCGCACCTTTCTTATAGCCTTGAACATTACGTGAGAAGTCACTTTCAGACATCTTCAAACCAATGTTGCCAGAAACACGAATCATCTCGGCGACAGAAAGCGGTACCCAGGTAATATCAGATTGGTAAACCAGGCTGGTAACAAACTTATATGCTCCAATCACACCGCGACGCTCTTTATTGATGGTCTGATCACAAGTCATCATTTTAAGCAACCAGTCACCGTTAAAAGCATTGAACTCGTTGATTTGACCACCTTCACCTTGTTGTACGACTTTCTCGAACAATCCACGTTGGGCCGTGACGGTAATGGCGTCGTAGCTTGATGAACTGGTGTATTGATCCGAGTAATGAATCAGCACCACATCTTCATTGCTATGGAAGAAATCGAGGGTCACTTTAGGATCAATAATGGTGGTCCAAATCGAGTTATCGTAAGACCGCGAAAGCAATGCTTTGAAATCTTCTTTCACTGCAATAGCAATGGCATTGGAACCATTGTAAAGCGTGTTTGGTCTTAAGGCTGGTTTAATGAGTGCCCCAAGATACTTTGCCATCATCAGATGCGGCTGGTTACTGTAGTCGACATTTTTAAGACCAAAGGCAGTGAAATAAGAGCCAGACTTGCTCTCTGATGCTTCACCAGCTAAAAGTCCATCACACGCAATGCCCGAAGCTAAATCATCAATATCCACATCAGAGCAATCGACTTTTTCGTTGTTACGGAAAAACGTTAAATGAGCATACGCTTGACCACTGTTCAGCGCTTGCTTGTTTGTAAATTTGCTATACGTCAGGCGCGTACGAAGAATATCAATTACCGTATCTGCAATCTCTCGTGCTTTGCCTTTGTTGAGTTCAAGTTTATCTTTTAACGTGTCGTAGTTTGCTGTTTCCGCAAATTGATCAAAGGCATTGACCAAAAGCGCATCGTCATAGAGGTTAACGTGCACAGCCGCAGCATCATCTAGATTGGCTTTGATGTAATCGACTATGCCAAGAAAGAGTTGCTCTGCTGAATCTTGATTAACAGCATTAATAATGATGCTCTTCTCCGAACCTTCAAAAAGCTTCTCAAACGCGCTTTGGAATTCTTTAATCTTTTCTCTAACCAGTTTGCGAACAAATAGCAGCGTGCTTTTTTCTTGCGGTACACTTTTAAGCCAAAATGCGTTTTCTTTAAAAGCTTGGTTGTAAGCAAACTCATGCTTGGGATGATAAACAAGCGGCATCAGCCCTTTTGCAGAGAGACGCTCAAGTGTTATGTCAGGCAGGTCGGCAAAGCTTAAGTCTTTCACCATTGCTTGCCTTAGCGATAGGTAATACGCCAATACCAATGGATGAAAAGGAGAATAGAGCTCTTCCTCTTCATTTTTCAACATACCAAGTTCAAGCGCTAACTTCTGTGGTTCAGTCAGCACCTCCCCTCTTGAAATAGCGGAGAAATAGTCAATATATGCTGAGACTAAACGCTCAACAATGCCGGTAAACTCACCGCCCCAGGAAACAAGAGAAGGTACGGTATTTCTCGCTTCAAGATATTCAAACAGATCTCGATAGCCTTGTTGAATCGCCGTATCGATAGTTCCTAAATCATCCAATGTGACATGCTTGAAGGGCAGCTTCGCCACTAGTTTGTTACGCACAAACTCTTCTTCAAGTCGCAGCAGCTTCAATCGCGTAGCAGGAACAATGGATTCACTGTTATCTAAACTCACCTTGCCTCGGGCTGAAATAAGTTCACCGTTGAAGTTATCATTGAAAAGCTGTCGAAAACGCCTTCGATTTAATAGTAAAGGCAGCACGAGAGAGTCTGTTGCTACAGCTCCTTCTACGTTAAAGGTAAGCGTGCTCTGTCCCGACATAACTTGAAAAGTAATCTCATCCGCTTCGTTTGCCAGCGATTCGAAATCTACCTCTGCATAAACCCCTGTACACACTTCTAACGATTTATCTGAAAGAACAACACTCTCCCCATCGCTCTCACGAATTTTGAGCTTGTTTTCGTCCATTTTTAGCGTTAAATGCTGCTTCTTGGAGCTAGACTCAATTAGAAAGTTGCTCTTAAATGGTGAGATATAAAACTCGCCTTGTCTCAATACAACACAGCGGAAGTTATAAACTTCCGATTTATTCTCTCGCTTCAGAGCGAGGTTAAAGAATGTTGGTTTACCATCAAACGGAGCCGAGACGGTCACGATAGTTCGAGTACCATTTCGGACAGTTATCTGTGCTTCTTTTGCCAAATCTTTATTGTGCTGAATAACAAATTCATCTTTGGTTAGGTTATCAACACCTTGGAAATAGAGCTTCAATTCAAAGTTACTAATACCTTGGGCTACCTCTATGATCATATGGCGATCCCGCATCCCTGCATTCGACTCACTGCGGTTGCGTGCGGTTAGGGTCATGCCAGCGACCACGCTCTCTGATTCCAACACCAATTGCTGCTTAGCGTTTTTTTTACGCTCTTGAACGTAAGCTTCATATTCTACGGTTTTCCATTTATCAGACTCCGTAAACGTCTCCTTAATAAACTTGTCACTAAAGTGCTTTAAACGTTCTTGAAGTTGGTCTGGATAATCTTCCACATCTTTTGCGATCATCGTATAAAGCGCGCGGTTATCTTCTAGGCGTTGTTTTATCTGTTTTATATTGCCACCCATTTGAACAATGAGCGGATCTTCTAACATGCCTAGCTCCCCAAAGTGCAAATCACCATCACATACAGCATTGTAGAGAGACTCAAGGCTAAACATTGTGTCCCCACTCTCCGGTGAGATGGAGCTGAACTGTGCTTCGAGTAAGCTGTGAGAGACGTCACGATGTTGATCCTGGTCATCAATCAAATTCGAAAGCAGTTTTTTGATGTTTCCAAGACTCCAGAGCAAACCTTCTGTAGCCAAGTCCTTGGATGAATTGACAATAGTGTCAAGCGAGCTATTGTGTATGTACAAAATGGCACAGCCATCTAGAGGCGTAAGCTGATCAACCACCTGATCTCGGAGTTTGGCTAGATAATTCTCGTGGGCACCTTTTTGCTTTTTCTCATCGTCAGCGTGAAGAAGTGGTACGAGATAACACGAATTCACTTTCAACTTTGGATACTCATGCCCTTCTAAGTTGACTGTGGAAATCTGGTATTTCTCCAGTGCATCAAATAAGCGCAGTCGAAGCGCATAATCTTGGCAACGAAACTGATATCGACTGCCAGCTCTCATTTCAAGTCCTACCCCCGAAAAGAGCAATTCTGCGAGAAAATCATCGAATGGTTTTACGGACATACACTGCGTCTCCACTATCACTCATGCGCTCAACGTTACCGATGCGCTCATAAAACTTAACTAACTCTTGCTCTGTTTGCTTATCAACGAAAATACCGCGCTGCCTAAATGCGGAAAGCAGTTCGTGAAAACGCAGCTTATCTCTGTTACCGACAACTAGATTCGTTAACAAGATGACATAATCTTGATTCAACACCATCACACGCCCTGCTGACCCTCGGCGTTGAATAAAGTGGCGGCATATGAATTTTTCTGTGTCTTTAACAAAATCGTTATTGTAAGAAAAAAGGCGTTCACCTCTTTCAAACTGCCCAACGGTGAGCTGCATAAGGTTCCCTAACCAATCCAACGCGGTATCGGTCTGAGAGAAAACAGTTTTCAACCCCCTTTGAGTTCGAAATGCCTTCGCATAATTTTCTAGCTTTAACTTTACTGCGTCTTGTAACTCAGAGTTCTCAATGTCATTTGCTATTTGCCAGAGTGGGCGTTTCGATGGGCTATTTTTCTTAGCATCACCAGCTTGAAGGGACTCCAGCATAGATAGCATTGGAAAAAGTTTTTTTGATGCTTCACTAAACGCCTTATAGCCATCACGCTTAATATGCGGGCGCTCTTTTCCTGCCCGCTCATGATCCATGATAAAGTACAATGGTTTGGCCTTCGGTGCCTCGCAAGAACGCCAGCCACCTATAGAAAGACTGAGTTGTGCGGTATACGTAAATGCATAAAATGAAAGAAAATTCTCAAACTCGGCAAGCATATACTTGGGTTTAGACGCGATAAAACGTAAGTCCTCCCGGAAAGCGTCCGAAATAAACGGTAAGTATGGAAGCTCTTTTACTGCTTCAACAGCCTCATCTTTCATTTTGCTACGCAGCGTCACTAACATTTCGGTTTCAATGAAAGTCAGGCTCGGATCAATGGGTTTGATCTGTTCATTCTGGAGTAAATTGGTAAAAAGCTTCGCAAAGCGAGCATCCGTCTGGGTAACGCTTTTTTGTGCGTGAAAAAGCAAAAATTCAGGGCTAACCGTGAAAATATCACGCTGCTCGAAGTACATCTCTTGTAGCACTTGCCAGAAGTCATCTTTCACTGCTTTTCCAGCAAACATGATACGGCAATCTTCTTCGAAGGTTGCGTAGTCATAGTTTTTAATTTTCTTACGCAATAGGCGACGAAGCACTGAACCGACGACAACATCCATATTGAAATCATTGGATTTTGTACGAATCGGTAGAAAGCTACTTGACATATTTTTAGCAGGAACTTCCTCAGGAGTCTGTGGAAGGTCATGGTTAATTGGCCATGTATAATTATCAGTCATCTCAAATGTCACCCACTACATGATAACGCGAACGCTTATTGGTCACTTTGCAACTCCAAGTACCTTTAAAAATGTGAAGACTGCTTTTACTTTTCGCTATCGACACGATCTGCTCAGCAATTTCATCCAGTAATAGAACGGCATTTTTGTCATGCTTATTGGGGCGATAGCCTCGGTTAATTTTTTCAAGCAAATCGAGAAGATTGACACTGACTGGAATAGGGTTTAGCTCTTTGTCATCTACTTCTAGACAAGCCGTAAAATAGCTAATTTTGTCGGACGGTTTAATCCGTTTCGTCAATGCATCAAAACACGCCCCGACTTCGAGTTCCGCAGCAGTGGTAAAGCCGTTGTATTGGGAGATATAAAAAACACCTTCGTCTAACGATGGGCAATTTCGGTTGCAGTACTTTCTGATTGCCGAAATGAGCGTATCTTCATAAAACTCATCAAGCGCAAGTTCTTGTGCAGGAGTACCTTCAAAATTCCGATGCATCAACCAAACGCTGGCATACTTTTCCAGCAACTGGCTTTCAAAGCCTGACTTGAATGACGTAACCAGCCGGCTGTTAAGCTCTGGCTCTCCTTTAAGGAGGTACATCATTCGGATATAAGAAGCTGCATTTTCCAGTCCAAACACCCCCCAGGATTGTGCTTTTTCTTTGAATTCGAGAAATGCAGGCTCTTCAATACCAAGCGCTAACTGAAGAACAAATTCATCCAGCTTTTGCGTATGCTGGTTACTAGGATCAAAGCTTTGGATATGGCGGAGCAACTCATTCTTTCCTCCAGCAAACAAGGCATCAAATAGGTATTTCTCTTGTGTCAGGATCTGAAAAACAAAATCAAGAAGCGCTCGTGCTGTCAGAAACTGATCTTTAATGAGGCGCGCTTTGAGCAGCAAAGTAACGATGCTTTTCTGCACTGAAGGCAAAGATAGCAGAGCATAATTCGTAGTTAGTATTGTGTGTCCCTTCTTCTCTATTTCGTTCTTGTAGAGAGGAAAGTAAGGATTAATGTCTGTTGGGATTGTTAGCTTTGCCAAGAATTCTGCTGCGAACTTCGAGGTATTTTCGTCATGCCCAAGCGAAAACTTCGGGAACTGTTCAAAGTCGAGGAAGTGATGATTTTCCGGTGTAACATCGCCTTCGAGAAAGGCTTTGATAGAGCTTTTAATATCGCTGTGTTGCTCATCACCCTCTTCTGCATAGTTGCCCAACATGCCGACGTTGATGCCCACGACCAAAGGCTTAGATTCCGCTTTAAACGATGTGAAGCGCTCGTCTAAGGCCTGAATCGCATTCTGTGTTGGCTTAAAGCTATGGGTAGCATCAAGGTGAAACTCACGGGTTGCCTCATAATCGCGGCTGTATTTTGTCAATATTTCTGACTTGCCATCACCACTACTACCACATAGAAAAATGATATCTCCCGCTTTGGCAGATTTCAGCTTGGTTTCAAACGCATCTTCAATATCCATTCGGATTCGAATGTACTCTTTGTATGTCGAAAACCGATCGTATTCATCGTCCCGTTCAGTGCTCACCGCATATGGCGATGACATTTCAAAGATTCCTAATGCCTGCTTTAAGTCCAAAATTCCATACCCGATATATTAAGTTTGATCCTGGAATTTTACCGTAATACTCGCAAATAAATTAGTGATATAACACCGAACAATGAACAACCGACCACATAGCACTCATAAATTACGCCCGAACTTTCAGACTAGTGTATCAATCTTTGCATACAAGCAAGTGCTGCGAGATTGCATATTGAACGACCTCACTTAATGTTCATTGCTCGTTCAACACATTAGACGTGGGGAAACAAACCAACTTCAGATATATGTCATGGCAGTGAACACATGTGTTTCACTGCTTAAGGAGTTGTTTATGTTGGCTTCTGACTATGATGGTCTTGAATTGCCTCAATCGTTGTGCGCTTTGTTTGAGGAGATCCTCTCTCGGTACGAGATCCCCGACGATACCCGTCAGGCTACGTTGAATTGCCGCGATACTAAGTTCTACAAAACAAGAAAGGGGTTGCACCCTGTCGAGTTCAGGTTCAAACGTGAGGATGTAAAAGCACCTTGGAAGCTGGCTTTTGTGGCGAGTTTCTCTTATCGCGACGAAAGCGATGAGTCGCTGGATGTGGAGCTTTACTTTCACCTCGCCAATCGTTGGTGCTTTCAACCTGACGCTGGCGTTGCTGACCTCAATCACCCCACCGTTTTAGATTTGTTTTACACCTGGTGTGCAGCGTTCGAACGGCACGTCCACCAGCACGCGTTCGACGATATTCAATTAACCCTGTTGCGTTAACCCCTTCCCAAATCCAATCACATCTTACTCTTGTAGGAGGCATCATCATGTCTGACGTAACCTTTGAGCCATCGAGCTTGCCGATATCAAATAAGCTTCATGCACTGCTGGCGTTAACGCTGCGTGAGAAGCAAAAGCAAGACGCTCGCCTTTGCGATGGCCGGTACTTGATCTTCAACTTTCGTCAAAGTAGCTATAGCGCTGAAGCTGGTGGCTTTCACCCTGTTGAAATCGGCATTTGCAAAACTGACAGATGGACCTTGAACATCGAATACATCACCAACTTTGCTTACGTGGGAAACTGTTACCCGGAACTAAAAGGCTGCATCGACTTCGATTTTCGCGTGCAGTCGTTCTTTGCCCAGTACTGTGGCTGGCAATGCTTCTGCGGTTGAGCTCTATCAGCTTTGGGAGGGGAACTTTCTTAGCTATGCGGAGATGGCAGTATACGACGAGGGACAGTGAGCGCGGACTGCTGAATAAAGCAGAAGGCCAAGTTGGCCTTCTGCTCAACACTTCTTAAATGTCGTAGATTTTGTATTTCCTCATTTCCCATTTTTATCGCTTACCAATAGGCTGTATCACAAAGAAAAAGGTGCCACACTGCCACACCAGCGAGTATATTGAGTAAGCATTTTAATACGTTAGCTTTAGAGGTGTGTTCATGGACAAATGGTCAACGGTTAGCTTTTTCGAACGGTACGGAGTACTTATCGTGTTGTTCAACGCTGTGGTTGGCTTTATGCTGGGCTATCTGTTTTTAGGCTAGTTTTTGGCGTGTCTTTTTACTGTTTCCACGCCGAGTTTTCGGTTGTTGATATGCTGTACTATTTTAAAAAAATCAAATGTAAAAGCGAGATACTTGGTCTCAACTCAGAACTAAATGAGATTGAATTAAAACGACTCAATACTTCTCTATGTAATATAGACGCACCAACTCATGAGCTTGAATTTCTGCAAACAGAAACCGAGGTGATCAAAAAAAGAACAGAGGTTATCAACAAGAGAACGGAGCTTACTGTTTTGACGATGAAGAACAACATTTCGTCCTTTCTTTTATTAATTCATATTTTGGCATCGATGAAATACTTTTTGTTCCAATAGAATTTTTCAGGAATGCGGGTTTTCACTTACGGGGCCAAGTTTCAGCGTAATATTAAGCGCTTTAGATACAGCCAGTAACGTTTTAAGATTCGGATTGCCGTTTTCACTCAAAGCGCGATAGAGGCTTTCTCTCGATAATCCTAAGGCTTTCGCCAATTTTGTCACTCCTTTGGCCTTTGCTACTACACCAAGAGAGGCTGCAATAAATGCAGTATCACCCGTCGCCACTGCTTCATCGATGAAGCACTGGATTACTTCGTCACTATCTAAATACTCCGCTGGGTCAAACTCGGCTAAATTGTTAATCAACACTACACCTCCATTCCCTTGCAGTCTCTTTGACTTTATTTCCCGCCCATAAATCTCAGTGACTTAGGCTCAAGCTCTCTTGCTCATTTCTTCCCAGGACGCCACTAATGCCGGATAGCTCCAGTCCGCCGCTTCCGTCTTCTTCATGAGCAAAGCAATATCAGAAACGTTGTATTCCTCCGTAACATCATTGGCATACTTTACCGTCAAACAGCCGTTGTTCGGCTCCCATGATGAGTATTCTTTGTCTCCGTTTAAGTCACGGAGGTGATTGCTTAAGCAACAATGCACAACAAAGAAGTTTTCCACTTCCCCTTCCGCCGCGCCTAATAACTCCGCTGCGTCGTGGCTGGTATACTCTGAAGTGTCAAACTCGGCATGAAACTCGAGCTTAATCAAACTTGTATCCCAATAGTCAAAGTCTTTATCTGCGAGACCAGCGATGCGATCTGATACGTAAAAATAGTCTTTAACCATAGGGTTATACTGCTCAACCATGATTGTATCCTTAGTGATTAATAAAAGTAGGTGGTCATGCTTTACCACTTGCCAAAGTTCAAGCTGAACATGCAAGCAATAATGAGATAATTTGAGAATAAGATATTTAATTTCAGAGTGTTAAACTTAAGTAACTGAAATATACGCTACAAGCTTAGAGGGCAACATCAATTTCCGTCTGGACACGTTTCGTTTGAGATCGAACTACCAAACTGTTGAGCATTCCCTTGTTTATAAATGAATTATTTAAGGCTATTGTGAAAAAAGAGATGATTTCAAATTGGCAAACGCTTCTGAGCAACAGGCTGGAAAAAAGTACAACTGAGCTAATGAGGGATGGTTTAATTTGTGGTGATTTCACAGCCGATTATGTCGAAGTGCTTTTTGAAGACGGCTCATATTGTCGATTCAATCATGCATTTGCGATTGTTGATCATGAGAAGCGCGAGGTTGCCGTGTTTACTCAACATTGTGCTTATCACACATTTTCGAGCCTCGGAACCGCTGTATTTGAGTACCACGATTCAATAAGACATGTCGTATCAGAATGAATCTATTGATTTAAATTTTTTTGGTACTCTTAATAATACAAGAAGATTGTGTGAATAGACCGCGAGATACGGACTCAGGAAACTGAACATCGCCCCGCGATTCGCCAATCTTCTTCTAATCTGTCTGAATACATTGAAATTGTGTAACTATTCCCTAGGAATAGGCATCCAATCCTGCTTTCCATCTACCCTGATTGTTGTCCATCCATCACACTGAATCGCCCTCCCTTTGCTCCACTTGATGGCATTTTCTAGATGTTGCTGCCTTCTTAGAAAGTTCTCTTCTTGGCTTTCTGGCGCATCAAAATCATCCGGGACTTTCGGGTTGTGAAACTTGTTTTTAGTTAAACCGGCTTGTTCATATATCCAAGTCCATACATTACCGAGAGGTGTTTGGCGCTTAACACTCAATGGCGCTGGCACCCACCATACCCCTGATGGCAGAGTTAATGAGTTGGTCAAACTGTATATTTAGCTATTCCAAGTGATGGAATAAATCGTGCAGTTGATTAACTCTTCGCTCACATACCAAGAGATTGATTGTTCTTTGTCTAGATATGTTCCGCTTGAGTTGAGTGACTGCCGATAGTCTTCAAGCAACTCTCGAACGGCGTTCATCATGTTAAAACTCAGTCTGTCATCACCAAGGTGCTCTGAAAGCAGTCCTTCTAGCAACAACAATAAATCACTCAAGTTTTTGTTGAGATCGCCTTCTTCTCTCGCGAGTCGACGTAACTGTGTTTGTACTGTTTTCTTTTATGTTTCGTTTTTTATGAGGTCGGAACTGTGGCCTTTTTGGGCAAGGAGCCCTGAGCAGTCGATCACCAACCTCAATACTTCACCCAATGTTGGAAAGAATATAATCAAGCCTGTTGAACCTGATGAGAAAGCCATGGATGCCTAATAATGCCAAGAACATCACGGCGGGGAAGCAGCAGTATCCGTGGATTTTCGAAGATGAATGCTCTTGCTATTGTCGCGGGTGTGGAGAGAAGAATGCGAGGTTGAAATTTCGAAAAGCCAAACGGCTCAGTACCATTATTTGAAGTTTGTCACATTTTGTGTTATAAACATTATAATTCGTTATGAGCATTATAATCATTATATGTTGGATATAGGGCCTCACTCGTAAAGCCCCTCTTTGCGCCGCCTACAGACCTCTTGAATCACCTTTGACTTTATTGTTGTAAATTCGATTTAACCACGATTATTTAATTCAAGAATTGCACTATGTCGTTCGGAATTAACCGTTTTGGTCAAACCGATGTCATAGATAAATAACGTTAAGTTTCGCGATCTGGAAATTTCAAGAAAGGATCTGTGCTACTAATGGGGATACTGAAAAATACAAACACAGATAACGGCTTCCATGCCGCTCTTCTTAACCAACCTGTGTTTTGTTTGATTGGTGTTGGTTCTGTTACTGCAATCTATCTCGCGACTTAATCCAATCAGTCACATCTGATTCACGCCAACCCACCGCACGAGGTCCAGCCTCAATGGTGCAGGAAACAGACCATCACGCCGCATACGCCAAATCGTTGACCTGCTTAGACCTAAGAGCTCTGAGATTTCTTTTACTCTGAGGATTCTGTTCATTTTCTGTGTCCTCTCTATATAAGTGAAATTTCTCGGACTTCCCCCGACATCCAAGCAGTAATGTTCATTCTCAAAAGCGCCAACCTCAAGGTGAACAAAAAACATACTACGAAACGTGATCAACATCATCAAGTGATTTTGATGTCTTTTATAAAATAAACCATTGATATGTATAATTATTATATACGACCACTGCTAGGTGGCTGAATTTATTCTAGCTAAATCAAGGGTTTCCTTAACAAGCCTTGGATAAAGGCTAAAACAGACACAAATAATACAATTCAACGGCTTATAATATTGATAGGCTAAAACACCCAAAGCCCAAGATTAATGGATTATGACTATCAGGTTTTCTCTTAAACAAACACCTTACATAAGCGCTTGTTTCTTCTCGTTACTGCTGACAAATGGCACTTCAGCCGCAGATAACGTCACTCGCTATAACGCAGTGTTCAAATCCACAAGTGCCTACTGCTTTTCCTATGTCAACGGCTTGAGTGTGTTGGACAATCTAATGACATCTTCAGGTACTGCTTCTGCGGGTTACGATATAACTGCAATTCTCGAAAATGGGCTCAACACGCTTTCAATTGAAGTTGCCTCTGTTACCGCACCGCAGAACCTCGATTTCGTTAGTGATGCGAAGTGCGAGTTTTCTGTTGTCCCATATGGCACCAAAGATGAGCAGGATAGTATCCCCGTTTTAGCGACAGTGAATGACAACAATCGTGCGACTGGCTTGAATACACCACACTACAGCGGGACAAAATTACTGGGAACCGTAGAAGAAGGCACTGTCGAAGGCTCGGTACTCTACGAGGTGAAACGTACGTTTGTCGCTGCTGGCCTACCCAACTGGTCATGGACAACCTCAGAGCCATACACACTCAGCCAGAACAATCTCCAGAAACTGAGAGATCGCTATCTGGCACTTTGGGCACTGTTATCCCAAAAAGACGCTGATGCTTTGGGTACTGAAAGCGAAATTGCGATGCGTGAACATGGCTTATCGATAGGTTACTCTGCCGATGAATATTGGCAGTCTTTCGGCTTCAAGCAAGACTTTGCAGACGGTTACGAAGCCTTACCTATTGATTGGAACTTGTATGACTTTGTCAGCTACAAGAATGGACGCTTGTTTCGGCTAGAAGATCCCGACGGCCAGTCTCCGCTTCGAATTGGTAAAAAAGAGGAAGAGGGCTACATCACCTATAACCCACTGTTTTCTTATATCGACGGCAAACTCGTCATCACGAGATAACCAAAACACTTTATCACCCATTCCATATTGTTCTTTAAGCAACTTTTCGCCCGCTGAGCCATTTCTTGCCTAAAAGCGGGTAACTTTTCGCCCCGCCGATAAATCAATCAACATAAGCCTCTGTATTTATTGAACAATGATAATGGCACGAATTGTGATTAGTTGTGTGTTCTTCTTATCGCAATCTAAAAGGACATCGCAATGCCAACTCCTTGCTATATCGCCATCGAAGGCAAAACTCAGGGCAACATTACCGCTGGCGCATTCACCGCTGATTCTGTCGGTAACATCTATGTTGAAGGCCACGAAGACCAAATGCTGGTTCAAGCGTTTGACCACATCGTCACCGTACCGACTGATCCACAAAGCGGTCAGCCTTCTGGCCAACGCGTTCATAAGCCGTTCAAGTTCACCGTGGCGCTGAACAAAGCCGTTCCTTTGATGTACAACTCTCTGGCATCAGGCGAGATGCTGCCGAAGATTGAACTGAAGTGGTACCGCACCTCCGTAGAAGGCAAACAAGAGCACTTCTTCTCGACCATTTTAACTGACGGCACCATCATCGATATCGATTGCCAAATGCCGCATTGTCAGGACGCACAGAAGAAAGAGTTCACCCAACTGGTGACTGTATCTGTTGCGTACCGCAAGATTGATTGGGAACACACAGTGGCTGGTACATCAGGTGCTGATGACTGGCGTGCGCCGATTGAAGCGTAAGGCTTTTTGGCAAAAGGTAGAGCGCGTTAACACGCATTTTGTGTCAACCGCTCACTGACACCTTTTGCAACCAACCCGCCCTTTGGCGGGTTTTGTCGTCAAGCAATGACGCCTGACGATACTTCGTTTTAAGCAGGGATGATTTAATGGCTACGGAAAGCGGTCTCCAATTTACTCTTACCGTCGAAGGCTTGCCTGACGACACCTTTGCTGTGCTTGAATTCTCGGGGGAGTCGGCGCTCTCGGCACCCTACTTGTATAAGGTCAAACTTGCCAGTCGTCAGGATGCGGTGTCCAGCAATGCGGTGGTTGATCGCAATGTGACCCTGACTCTTTGGCGTGATGGTGAGCTTGCGCAGCGCATCCATGGCATTGTTCGCCGCTTCACCCGAGGGGATACCGGTGTTAGCCATACGTTTTACACGTTAGAGATAGTGCCTGCTTTGTCTCGGCTTTCACTGCGCCAAAATAGCCGTATTTTTCAGCAGCAATCCGCACCTGAAATCATCAGTATTCTGCTACAGGAAATGGGTATTGATGACTATGCCTTTTCGCTTTCAGCAACACCTCTAGTACGTGAATACTGTGTTCAGTACCGGGAGACAGATCTAGCTTTTCTCCAACGTCTTGCCGCTGAAGAAGGCATTTTCTATTGTTTTTTGTATGCCAAAGACAAGCACACGGTGTTGTTTTCCGATGACACTCAGACTTTGCCATCGTCTGATCAGGCTTTCCTTTATAACGCCAACGTCGGCGGTATCAGTGACCAGCCGTTTGTCAAAGGCTGGCAATTTACAACACAAGCCCGACCGTCTTCCGTCACGCTCAAGGATTACAGTTTCAAAAAGCCTGCGTACAGCTTTCTGCAAAGCAAGGCAGGCACAGAGATAGCTTTCCAGCGCGGCACGTATGAACACTACGACTACCCCGGCCGCTTCAAAAGCGATACCTCAGGAAAACCCTTTACCCAATATCGTCTCGAGCATTTGCGCAGTAATGCATTAACCGCCACGGCGTCCAGTAATCTCATGCAGGTCGATGCGGGTCAGGTCTTTCTCCTGGAAGAACACCCTGATGATGCCAACAACCGTGACTGGGTGGTGGTGAGCATGAATTGCCAAGGGACCCAACCGCAGGCACTCGAAGAGCGTGGCGGCGAAGGCATGACCACCTTTCACAACACCTTTGCGGTCATTCCCGGTCATCGCCCTTGGCGTCCTGAACCACTGGCAAGACCCTGCGTGCAGGGCCCTCAGATTGCTATTGTCACGGGCCCAGAGGGGGAAGAGATTTTCTGTGATGAATATGGGCGCGTGAAAGTGCAGTTCCCATGGGACCGTTACGGCAACAGCGATGAAAACTCCAGCTGCTGGGTGCGCGTTTCTCAAAGCTGGGCGGGTGCGCAATACGGCATGATGGCGATACCGCGCATCGGCCATGAAGTGATTGTATCTTTCCTCGAAGGCGACCCGGACCAACCTATTATCACTGGTCGCACCTATCACGCGACCAATGTGCCGCCCTACCCGCTGCCGGCCAATAAAACCCGCACGGTGCTCAGAACGGAAACCCATCAGGGCGAAGGCTTTAACGAGTTGCGTTTTGAAGACCAAGCAGGACAAGAAGAAATCTACGTGCATGCCCAAAAGGACATGAACCTGCTGGTGGAAAGCGATCGCAAAGACAACATCAAGCATGACCTGCACTTGGATGTGGAAAATGAACGCTTTTCTCATATCAAAGTGGATGACCATCTGACCGTCGATGGACAAAGCAAAACACACATCAAAGGCGACAAGACGGTCGTCACCGATCAGTCTTTCCACATCAAAGCAGGTAAAGCTTTGCTCAACGAAGCAGGCTCTGAAATTCACCACAAAGCCGGTCAGAAAGTGGTGATTGAGGCGGGCACCGAGATCACCCTGAAAGTCGGGGGCAACTTCGTCAAAATCGACCCTGCAGGTGTGCATATTGTCGGCTCTGCGATAAACCTGAACTCAGGCGGCGCTGCGGGATCAGGCTCGGGATTTGGTGGAGTCATGCCAATGATGCCAAATGGGGTTGTACGTGCTAACGCTCCTGCCGACATGCTATTGGCGCCTCAATCAGCAACAATGTCGAGTTTACTCCCTCTTATCGCTGGGAAAGACATCCCCATAATGGAACTCTGCCAAAAACGGAGTAACGGTGACTGTACCAAGCAAAATTGTGAGTGTGAGAATGTCTAACTCCGACCCAAAATACATTTTAATTGTTGACTCTCTTCGAGTACCAGACGCTATTCGTGTCGCAACTGAGCTTGAAAAATCATGGTTCTATCTTTATGACAATACGGATTGGGATGCTCAGCGACAAAATAGTCCAATATGTTTAGCGATAACCCGAGACGACCCGATATGGTCACGATGGCAGGCTGACATGCTTTGGGCAAGCAGTGCTGTTTTGTTTGAATTTGAAAACGCCACTTCACAAGAGAACATTGTTCAAACGTTACAAAAACACATCACGGTACATTCTGAGGATGGTCGACTTTTTCTTCTGCGTTTTTATTCACCCAATACCTTGTCGTTTCTTATGACGCAACTTGATGATGAAGCAAAGCACCTTTTTTTTGGCGCCGCCGATGCGGTCATAACAGCCTCAAAAGCAACCGCATCAAATACGTTATCGCGTCATACAAATCCCAGTATCAATGCCGTGCAATCAAATACGGATTTAATCCTTGATAACCAGCTTGTAGAGGCCATGTTCCAATGACAAAAAGCTATATGATTAAGTCGGGAGATACACTATCGGCTCTCGCTGTTCGATTTAATACGACCGTTGAAACGCTGCACAGTCTCAATTCGCAGCAAATCAAAAATATCGACTTAATCTATGATGGGAATACGCTGACCGTTCCTACCTTGCCCGATACAAGCACAGAAAAAAGAGATCCTACACCCCAACTCGCGAAAGAGAGCGTGGCGGCGTTAACCTGTAAAACACAAAAGTTCGTGGACTCTTTATTCATTCCCGAGCATCCAAGCAATAAGAAACAGCAAGTCCTCTTATTGACGCAGGAAGCAGTAGACTGCGTCAAAGCCGAAGCCGATATCTGTAAAACTGCGCTGAGCGGTGCGAGCAAAGAGGACATTGTCAAAGGGCTTAATGGGCTTGGCATTGTTGATTCCTTTGACGCTGTTGCGCATGAAATGTTTTTAAAGATCGACAATCCAAAGAGTGCAGAGCATTACAAGCACGCGCTGCTGGAACACCTTCAATTGACCCAAAGCGGTGATGTTATTCTGCTTCCCGCAGATAACCCTGATATAGGTCTTGGCGATATTTCAAAAAAAATTGGAAAGATAGAAAGCGACTTTGAGGAAGATAAACGTAGTATTCAAGGTAAAGAGATGATCCATAAACCGGGTGGATACTGGGGAAGTATCACTCTCTCTTACGAGCAAGCCCTTGAGCAGTTCGAAGAGGAGCGGATGTCTCAATATCGGAAGCTGAAAAAGAGTACTATTAAAGCACTAGAGAAGGCGATTGAGGGCTTTGAAAAAAAAGCGACCCGCATTGCTCGGAAGACCAAAGTTCAAGAGGGTGAGCACACGTTTGCGTTCACCGATAAGGGGTATTATTCCTCCGATCGCGATGCAGAGGTTTACGCAAGTTTAAAAAAAATCATTACCCAAAGAGTCAAGTTGGAGATCTCCGATTACCTTTCCCCTCAGACAATCAAAGAAAACAGTCCCATCCCAGATATTAAAACCGTTCATGATTTCTATCAGTATTGGCGTGACAAAGCAGATAAAGAAATCCAAAAAGCACACACCAAGAAGTGGGGGGTAAGTGCGTATCTGGGCACTCAAGATATAAAATACCGTTTTTTTTTCGAGGCTGTCCACGAGCTCAACCAGACGGGCACCGTCATTAAAGAGCAGTGCCTGACTGAAGATCAACTATTTCATGGATGGCAGGATGTCAAAGCCCTGATTGACACTGTCGATGAACGCAATCCGAGCATCGAAGTGTTTGTCAAAGAACTCAAAAACCTCCACAACACCCTGAGTTTCAAAGACGCAATAGGGTATTACCCTATGTATGTGCTGCATCTTTTCCTCATTCGAGAGGTCGGGAGGCGTTTACGTGATTTTTCTGAGAGGCTCGGAAAGAATGAAGCCTATGTTAAATATGTCCGCCAACTTCTCGATTTTGCATTGATGCTCCAACAGCGCCAACTGTCATTAAAACTAGCGGCTGAAACACAGAAATCTTCGCCATCTATCGCGTATATCGATGAAAAAATCACTCATTTTGGCGGTGTGCCAAGTGCAAGTAACACTTCGCATATGCTGCTTTGGGATGAATATTCATGGGAGCCAGAAAGCCTTGAACATCAAATTTTCGCGGCAGCTGGCCTCAACAACCTCTCTATCGTGGAATGCGCATTATCTTCTGATCCCCAAACGGTGATCTACCTGAAGTCAAATCACCCAGTATTTGAAAATAACCTTGCTTCATGCATTAAACCGCTCAGTGTCACCCCCCCTAGTGGTGCAATAGGAAACGGGGCGGCAGGAAACAAATTTTCCTCAGAAACCTCAATAGGCAACTTAAGCTATCAAGGCACACACTATTCGACACTCGCTCATATTCCTAATACGATCATTTTCCCCTGGCACGGCTATGTCATCGACAATGAATTCTTCGGGTTGCCCGGCTACACCCAGATCCACTCTGGCGCTCAATTTGCCCGATTCGTAAACAGCGCAGAGCTTTTTACCGCTCAGGAAAATACGTTTAGCAAAGACCATGTCCAACTCAGCGGCGAAGTAAAAGCGGGATTTGACTTAGCCAGTGCCGCCTTTGGCTTTGAGAGTAAAATACCGCTTCCATTGGACATTCGCTATAAAACAAAGAATCGCACCTCAACGAGCAAAAACCTTGGCAAAGGAGAGCTTTGTCTTCAAGCACAAGTGCACGGTTTTCTTTCTGCTAGCGTGCAGGTCGCATCCAACATACATGTCGGCAATATGGCCAATGGTGAAATCGGCGTGCGTGGCAGTTACGACCAAACCACCGATTTTAACGAGCAGCGTAGCCAAAACGCGACGATAACGCGAAACAATGAACCGACCACAATAGCTGCCGGTGCGAGAATGGAAGCGTCTGCCTTTGCAGGCTTAGAAGTGGGGGGCAAGGTAAGCTGTGAGTTCGACTGGATTCCCCCACAGACAGAGCAACGCCTCAACCTGTTTAAAACAGGGATAGGCGTTCGCGCCACACTGGGCGTAGGCTATAAAGCGGTATTCCAATGCACGTTCAATAAAGGCAAGTTTATCTTTGTCACAGACATGAGCATGACCAAAGGACTAGGAGTGGGTGGCAAATTTGCCACCGAGTTAAACGTCCTGGCGGCGGATGATTTTTTTGCGGCCGTACTTCAAATCATGGAATCAGCGGACTTTCATCGCTTCGAATTCTTTCTGGAAGATGAAAACGGAGAAGATACCTTCGGTGCCTTCAATACCGTGCTAACGGTCGCCGCCGCTTTTGGCCTCTCACTCTCACAGGTGTTATTGTTACCATTCAATATGATCAGTAACCTTGAGAAAGAAGCGTCTGACAAGAAAAACGCTTACTACGTCGCCGCGTTTCTCAACTCAAAAGAGAACCTGGATCTTAACGAGAAATGGATTAAAAACATGCCCGCCGAAACCTTGGCAAAATTGTTTGATGTGCTCATTGATTACAATCCATTTACCCTGTTTGGCGACGGCGAAAAAGCGGCAAGAAATAATATCGCGCAGTTAACCGCCATCAACCGCATTTTGACTTGGTTAGGTGCTCACAACCCCACGACGCAGCAAATACGCAAATTTGAAAATGCCATGCAGCGGGTTGGGATGAAAAAGCCGCACGAAAAGGTAGAAAGGAAATGGGAGCAGTACGCCGAGAACATCGCGTCATTGCGCAACTTCTTTGAACTGGCCACCAAGGATGATTATCATTCTATTACATATGACAAAGCTCCCTATCCGAGGAAAATCAAACGACAATGGGATGCATTCCAACAGTATCTTTCAGAATTGATGAAACTAACGCCGTTATTCAGAAAATCGATGTTGAAAGGTCCTTACCGGGAAGAGGACGTTTACCTCGCCATTCCCGCATCAGACCAACACGCCATCAAAGACGCCATTGCGAAAGGATACCGCCGTGTGTAATCCCCTGAAAACACTTTTCGTCACCACTTTATTAACCATCTCTACCTGGGCGTCTGCCAACGACGGTACCGCCCGCGGCATCGCTAAATACAATGAAGGGGCGTTTCATGAGGCGCGTAGCCTGTTTCTGGCGCAATCTGAGAAGGGCGATGCTTACGCCACCTATTGGCTGGGTGTGACCCAATGGGAAACGGGGGAACGCTTTGAGGCGGGTGACACCTTTTTCCGTGCAGCTGAAATGGGCGATCCCTGGGCCATGTATATGCTGGTGCCAAGAGACGGCAACCCCTGCCGCTATTTAGGCTGGCCATGTCATAAATCTTGGAAAGCCAAAGCCCTTGCAGGTTGGGAAGTCCTTGCTGAGCAAGGCAATGCCAAGGCCCAATTTGCCATCACCAAAGTCAGCCAACCTTGGTGGGAGTATATTCCGTTTTACCGGTTATTCCGCTATCACGAACTGCTGGAAGCTGGCATAGAGCAAAATACTTACGGTGCTTACTACCACTACATGGGGAAGTTTGGCTGGAGGAATAACCAGTATAAGCTGGACTACATGCATAGAGCCGCCGAAAAAGGCTATGCTCCAATGATATCTGGCATTGGCTACAGTGAACACTCGAGCGTCAAAGGCCAAGAGTTTTCTTGGCTGCAGAAGTCCCTGGACACTGGCTTCCCTACCGCTGCCAGTTCGCTTTGTACAGCATACAGTGTTGGGGGAGAGGGCTTTCCCGTAAACCGTGAAAAGGCCTTTTACTACTCGGTGGTTCATGAAGTGCTGAATAGAGGCAGAGACGAATGTAAAGTGTTTACCCAAGAGTCGGTAACGGATGAATACGGTTTGATAGTTTCAGATAGCGAGGGTAAGTCAATTAAACGGGACCTCATCAGTGAAGAGCGCCAACAAGAGCTGCGCAAAGAAGCAGAAGCCTATGCAAAGACCTTAACCCCCAACCTCTTTTTAGATGAAACCACCATTGAACTGTTTGTTAATTAAAGGCACTTGAACATGGGTATCGATACATTACTAAGCGAAAGCCTTTATACATTGGGGTTTATTCTTGTCGTCGGTGCAGCCGCCATCCCTGCATGGCTGTTATGGCGTTCAAAACTCAATACGCTGGAGAGAAAAGGGAAAACAGCGCCGCTTAAAATGACAATACTCTGCACCCTACTGTCCATCATCACTCTGCTGGTTGTGCAACCGCCGAAAGATTTCAGCGTGTTTGCGCCTGTATTTTATCAATGTGGGGGAACCGCATTGTGGTCACTCCTTCTGATATTAGGCTTACGCATTAAGAAGAAAAACGCGCAAGGTAGCACTGCCTCTTTATAGCCCGGAAATCAACGCCAAGCATGGTATTGGCATTGAACTGCATTACTTTCCCATGCCGGATGCACCAGAGAGAGACGTACTGCGTTTTCAAGCTGACAGCTTTACCCGTTTGGCCCACTTAGTGAAGTGGCTCTGTTAAAAGCCCAAAACGTATTGGCTAGTGAACTCTCCTCACTGACCACCCAATACATTACTTGGAAAACCCAATAACTATGTTTTGGAAAAAAAAGAAAAATCAGGACATCGACCTGACGGAGCTTACGCCCAAGGCGGGGGATACCCGCAAATTTTTTGCCGGCGAAGCGGTGTTTTTTTCGCCCAAGCCCCTTCCTTCAGCAAAAATAGCCAAAGAAACCAAGGTGACCTCGCCCGAGATACTGGCCATTAATGACACGTACATGGATATCGGTCAGCGGTGTCAGGGCAAGGCAAGGCAGGTACAACTAGGGAACTCCACGATAGGCTTTGGTGCCGTAGTGATGTTGATATTAGCCATCACCTTTGGGTTTAGGGATGTTTCTATTTATGGGTCTATCGAAGCATCATTTCGAGTAGTAGTTGATGAACTCGCTACACCCTTCGCCTTAGCCTTTACCTTTCTTATAGGCATTTGCTGGTACGTCGTTATCAGCAGCTCTCTGGATTTTGCCCGCCAGCGCCCTATTCGCTTAAACCGTGAGCGCCGTGAAATCTGCTATTACTCCGACAAAGAAAAAAAGCCCACCATTGCCCCGTGGGAAGAGGTGGTGTGCTGGGTCGCCACGAGCCGCGGCACCACAGGCAACAGTTTGGTGACGCACTTTACCTTTGGATTAGCCATTCCCACGCCTGATGGCAAGGATTACTGGATACTGCGCCGCCCAATTGCCACCGTGACCGACGGACAACGCATATGGGAAACCATGCGCATGTACATGGATGAGCCGCCAGCACGTCGTCCGACCCCAAGTCCCTTTGAAAAAGAAGACCGTGCCTTGTTTGATAAGAACCGTCGTGAAATACGGAAGAAGTTCAAAAAAGGCCCTAAACGTTGGCTTACCCTCAATTCAGATGCACCTTGGGTGTCTTATGCTTCGATGTTTTTCTATTACACCTACCATATCCTGAGTGGCTGGAAGCTGCCTTATCTGGTGTCCGAGTGGACAGACAACCTCGCAAAAGTAGAACTGCCGCAAGAAGTGGCAGATTGGTCGACACCTATTCCTGAGAGCGAATGGGCTAAACCGAGTGAGGAATTGCTAAGAGAACGCGCAGCCATTGAAAAGCACTACGAAGCAGGTGGTAGCATTATGGATTATCGTCAAACTGAGGGTGAGAAAACCCCATAACTATGTTCTGGAAAAAAAAGAAAAATCAGGATATCGACCTGACAGAGCTTACGCCCAAAGCGGGGGATACCCGCAAATGTTTTGACCAGTGAAGCCGTATTCTTTTCGCCGGTGTTCGCTCCGGAGTTTCTATTACGACTACTGCGAAGTGGTGTAAACCAGATGGTGGCCCCAAAGCCCGTCACTTCATCTCCCACTTGAGTGAAGTGCAGGTCAAAACACTCGAGAGTGAGCAACGCTATAAAACGACACCAAGCGAAGGCTGGGTACTAACCCGTGGCTCCTCAGAGAGCATTTATGCTCAGGAAAAATTCTACAACTTTGAAGAAAACCGCGGCTTTTTTGACAAGGTTAATGACTTGCTCAACTGACAAGGATGCAATTGGCTCTTGCTAGCTTATTGCACCTACGCTTGTCTATTCAGGTACCAGTAAACATGCTTCTTGGGTAGTTATCAAAACAACACGCTCTGCAAGGAAAGCACCAGTGAATACAAGAAAAGACATCAGACGGAAGATAAGAGGTCTCCTGAAAGTTTCATTCCTCATTTTCAGCGGTCTGTTCACCAACACTCCACTCTCGAAGGAAGCGGATACACTCAGGGTGATAGAGGTCCCCTTCGATGGAGATTTGACTATCGATTTACCTGTAGATTCCGAGTTGAGGCTTTGGGATACCGGCTTTTACTTTTGGTATATCCAAAGCCTCAGGTTGACCGCTGAAAAAGACAAAGTCTACACAATCAATCCTTACAACTTGGATATCTTCATCAGCGAAGCTCCGAAATCTGACTTTAATTATGCTGTTTGGCGAAAAAGCCTAGAAGAGGATGGCGTTAAGATTATTGAAGAAACTCCAGCAGGAGTGCTCTACTTATCTGAAAATGTACTGCAAATTTTCACGTATTTTCGCTCTGGCCGCGAACATATCCTTGGTAAAGCAACGCTGTTTGATACGGAAGATTTAGCGAAAGCAAAAGCCATGTTTGAAGTGCTTAACTCCTTCTATCCCCAAAGAGATCAAAGAAAGTTCACGTCACTTTTCAACATAGCGAACGAGTTACAAATCAAGAAAGTAGCCAAAGACAGCCCACTAGCAAATGAACTTAGAGAGCAGATTCAAAAAAACTTAACAAAAGAACGTTTGCTGCGCGCCGACACACTTGATGGTTTTTGGGCCAAATTTAACGCATTTAATGAGACCATAGACATATACCCTGAGCTTGAAACAGACACCCTTGAAAGATTCGCTGACGAGGCAGATCAATACGGTTGGGATATTCGTTTTCATCAAGCTTATTTGCCGGGAAAGCAATCGGGTAGCATGGTGATGCAAAGCCAAACGAACCCAATGAGCTTTATCACTTATTGCCTTTTCCAAGATTCGGGTTTGAACTTACTTGTCTCAATTCCATCAACAGTTTCAGTAACGAAGCAATTGGAATTTGCCCACCATTGCAATCACCTGACTACAGCTCAAACCCTGCCCTGGATGACTCAACAATGGCTCTCAAAATCGTTTTATTACAAGAGAGTTAAGCCTATGGATGAACCTGAAGGATGGTTTACTGTCTTTGATGACAATGACAACCCTGACGATTATTTCTTTGGGGCCGCAGGCGTTTTAGATAGTGAAGGCAGGCTTATCATCCCAAACCGCTTCGAAGAAATTGAGTGGGTTGACGGCTTTTTTGTTGGTCAGTCTAAACTTGGCAAAGAGCTACTTAATAAGTCAGGGGAGTCGTTACTGATAGCTGAGAACTTTCGACTTGTTGACGACAACCTTTACATTGCTTGGGAAGATGACAACCAGCAAGGCCTCTTTGATCTAAAGAAAAAAGCATGGATTATTCCGTTAGCCGAACAAAACATAGAGCTATTGGGTAACAGCGGTTTATTTACATTTCAAAAGGTAATTAAATCAACGCCAACGAGTATTCGCTATGGCAAAGCAGGTTTATTGGATAGCGAGGGAAAAGTGCTGCTAGAAAACGACTTTGACCACTTTTGGTTCAATTCTGAATTGAATGTCATCGTCGCTCAGCAACAGACAGTATCAGACTCTCGCTCAACTTATCGCTACGGTATTTTCGATATGAAAGGTGAGCAACTAGTGCCTCCCGACTATGAGCATGTCCTCAACGAACAGGGTGCCATTATCAACTTGCGTAAAGATGGGCTTTGGTATGAGTACCCAGCGAAGTAGATCAGCGTAGCTAGGTCTTTCCCTCGATACTATCTCCTGGAAATCTTACCTATATTAGTGTTCATTCTAAATTTGCGCGCACCAACTTGAGTTAGATACTTGACTGATGATACCAACTGAGTATCTGAAGAAAAGAAAAATAGAGGTAGTGAATGGATTCATTCTCCAAACAAGCTGAAGAAGCAATTAAATACAGTGCAATTCAAGATCTGTATCTTCGCGCACGCCTGAAAAAACGCTGGTTTGAACTCACCGAATCAGCCAAAGAGTTGATTAAGAACCAAGATGCGAGTTCTCTTACTAAAGCAGAACAGTTACTGTCAAAAGCATTGAAGTTAAGCTCAAAAGAACCGTTAGCGAAAGCGTCAACTTGCCACGACTTAGGCGTTTTACACTTTTCATATCATTCAAAGCTAGCAGGAGGCACATACCAAAACCTCAACAAAGCGGTTCAGTACCTTAGTCGCGCAATCAACACCCCACAAAGGCAACACTATCCTGACAAATATGCATCAAGTCTTTCTCAGTTGGCGGCAACTTATCGAAGAGCAGCCCACGAATACATTTGGCCAGACGAATGTGTCAAATGTCTAGAGAAGGCAAAGTCCCTACACGAACAAGCAATTGAGCTAATTAATAAAAGCTCAATACCTCAAGCAATTAAAGACGGGCAACTTTCCGTTGTATATTTCAATCTGGCGAGTGTGCTTTTTGACCAAGGAATGAATCGTGATGCTTGTGAGTCACAAACGAAGTCTGTGGAACGTTACTTAGCTTTTCAAAATTACAATCTTCCACAATTTATGAACGTCATGCGACCAGATCAAGCTCTTGGATTAAGCTTTGCCAGATTAAATCACTTCTCAGATTCAAAGAAATATCAAGATATATGCAACTACATTCTTCAGGTGGCGCCGAGTTATGAACTTGACCCCATAACATTGTCTACCATCAATCCTTTGGTAGACATAACAAGGCCTGAAGAAGAAATATCGTATCTGGTCAGATCGGTAGAAAGTGAGCCTTCAGAGAAAAACATTAAGAAACTACTAAAAAAGCAGTTTGAACTCATGAAGGTTCGGCAGACTTGCGATACGGATGCAGAAGCAGACCAGATAGCTCACCGAGTACAAATTTTATGCTCAGGGCTCGCTCGAATCTTAGTTTCAAAAAATGACTCAATAAAGGCATTGCAGTTACTTGAAAACTGCAGTGCCCTTCGGTTTTGTGAAAGTGCTAACAAACACTGGCTAGTTCCATCAGATAAATACAGTCAATTATTAAGGGATGACTTACTTCAATTAGGAGCCACTTACTTTAACCTAAATGAATTGGCGTTGATGTTGGAGAACGTGGATAAGGCGAATATTAAGCCCGTACTACAAAGCGTCTACGAAACCTCTATAGAAAGGTCAGCATTAGATAAAGTGAGAGAGTCAACACTATATTACAACGCTGAGAGATACCCTGAAGTCATTAATGATGCGTTAAAATCCAACGATCCCATTAGTTATTTTCGCCAACTATCTATCAAATGTTTAAATGACTTTCAAAAAATAGAATCCTTAATTGACCATTTGGACCCTGATTTTGCTCAACGGAGAATTAATGATAACTCAATTGATTCTCACGATTTTGAAAGAGCATTACGTGAGACGCCTGGACTGACCCTTATAAGAATTGACATCGAATCAAATTATAATGACGCTCTTATTCTGGTTGCTGAACTAGTGAATGAACAGGTTGTTGTTACTGCTCATAGTGTTAATCTTCCTCAAGAGTTAGTAAACCATACTGGTGAGTTCACCAAAGGTGAAACCGACTACATTTCCACATGGTCTTTAGATTTTATTAACTGGGAAGACATCCTACCAATTGGTTGTAAGCGAATAGGTTTACTTACTTCCTTTTTTGCGTCTCAAATACCTTGGATCGCTACCGGGCTAAAAGGTAAAGAGCTATTTACATTTGTCGATGAGGTAAATTGGCTCCCGACAGTGCTATACCTTTGCAATCATGTCACATATTTTAATGAACGACGTGGTGCTAGCTGTATCAATGGTGGTGATACTCACTTCCATGATTTAGCTAACCGGCACATTTCAAATCAGTTGAGTAATGTATCAAAAATTGACTTTATTGATTCAGTGAGAAACAACGAGGCGGTAGCTTATTATGGGCACTGTGCTCATGCTCCCCCTTGCAGACCAACTCTTAAAACGAAGCATTTCGACTTGAATGATTTAGAGTTAGTAAATTACATAAGTGGAATGAATCGGTTTGAATTTTGGGCTTGCCAGAGTGGTAGTAATATCCCTTTAAGTGTCTTCTCTATCCCCGTAAATGAAGCATTCGGTTTTGACATGCGGATGATAGAGTGGGGCGCAGTGACTTCAATTGGTTCTATGTGGGAACTGCCTGATATTGTTACAGCGCATATCAAATCTCACTATGATCAACTTGTTAAAAGTGGTACCTCGCCATCAAAAGCCCTACTTGCAGCTCAACGCTGGTGGGTTTCACAAGGAGCAAAAGCCGAACTTAACAAAATGAGAGAGATAGGGCTGACACCATATCTAAATACTCTAAGTTGTAATGAAACTGTGGATGGGCTTTTGGGGCCAATGAAGACAAAAGACTCGCGGCATGAAGATGAGCTAAAACATGCCGAAAAACTATTCCTACATCCTTCCTCTTGGGCTGGTTTGAGGTTTTGTGGGGTTTCAGAAAAAATCAAAGAAGCAGTTTGCAAAGAGAAAATAGACCTTACGGCTGATGAAACCAGTCAACTAAAGAGTCTATTAGCCAAAAAACATTTGAAATCTGGGTTTATAAATTATGCATGATGGCCTTGAAGAATCATTGCCGATAACTGATTGGAGTGTAGAAGGCCGCAGAAAGTACCTCGAACAGAACATAATTGTTGTTGAGTTGATACTGTATGAGAGTCTTGAGGTTTTCGATGAGCGAAGAGTATCTCTTGCCTTTAAAAGTCAGGATAACGCTAAAGATCAAATAATTAGTTTGTTTTCATCCGATAGATTTAAACTCGGGGAGTTACCAATAGGTATCCCCCATGATATCAATTTATTCAGCCAAATTAACTTCTGGTGCAAGCTTAAAACAGGAAAGACATTTTCTGGGGTACAGCGACTCGTAGATGAAGAGATCGAACTAATTGATGCTCAGTCAGAGGTAGGCACTTTTGAAGCCGATCTGAATAAACTGTCACATTGCCTAGCTATTTATAGTGATTTGGTAGCCGCAAACATGATTTATTTTTGGCTACAGGCTAACAAGAAGCTATTGGACGAATTAGGCAATGTAGTTCATCCACTTAAGCACGACAAGTCAGTATGCGTTGTAAAGAGCCCTACTAGATATAAAGTTGACTCATCATTTAGGTATCTTTGCGTTTTTCTAAATATCGAGTCGCACATCCCTGATTTTCACTTGTATAAGAGTAAATACTTAACAAAAGGAGAAAACAAGCCGCAGTATACTGCGAAGAAAAACGAAAGGGAGTCTCACCATACAACCAGTGAAATTAGATCTGTTGTGACAAAAGTTATTGATTACTTTTATAGAATTCATGGTGATGAACCAAGCCTTCTATGTATGGCACTATTTAAATCCATAGGAAGTAAGACTCTATTAGATCAATATAAAATCAAGAGTAACGATTGTACAGACATTGATGAACTAAGAGATAGGCTTACTGCATTAAAGTTCCCCTTCAGGGAGAAAATTTAATATGACTTTAGATAAACTTTCATTGGACGAGATGGTTCAAGGCCGAAACACTGATACAGAGGACTGGAAAGAGCTGATTAAAGATCCAGAGCGTGAGCGAGTTTGGCACGAGGCTGTTAAGCGTAGAGAGAGTCTTGATCGGTTTTGCTATTTTGCCGCCAAATGGCCGCAGTTTGTTAGTCATTACCAGCAAGCAAAGGGCTTTGTGAAACAGTCTATCAACTCTCCAAAAGTCTCTCTAATCAGTGAAAAGGAGTTACTAGGTGACTTAGCTTTGACACTAAATGAAAAAGATGGGGTAAAGGATCCGCTTCTTGTTACTGTCGAATGGGGAAGCCAACAGATAATTGAGGTTCATGGTGAGCAAGCCGTTCTCTTCTACAGTGAGTCGCGGGTTCAAATACACTATAGATACGAGGACTTAGAAGGCTGGATAACTTCTGAGGATAAATGGAAGTTCTCTCCTGATGAAGGAGCCGTAATGCTCACATTCATAGATGGAGATGTGATAGAGGGCGATCTGGATGAAAAAATAAACCATTCAAAATCAGTGAGTTACATTGCTTTAGTGCCTTCAATGAAATAAAAAGCGAAAAAAAACGATTTTCTATGCGTATGGGAGTACCACACAAAATAGGTACTCCTAAATGCAAAATATTGTCTTCGAATTCAAACCACAGAACTCTGACCTCATCACTTCTAGATCTCGTGACTGCATCTTTTTCGTTCATAAAAATATCTGGCAACAGTTGTCGAATTCCACTCAGAAAAAAACACTCCGTTTAGTAAGAGACATTACAAATGGCATTTCATTAACTTCGCTCGGCGGTCAAGTAGTCAAATCTAACCCATCACTGATTCGATTCAGAATCGGACGTAGTTTTCGTTTGGTCTTATCAAGAGGAAAAGACCGCCTTACCTTTCGACTCTGTCGCAGACAAGGTTATGAAGCGCAATTCAAACGTTTTTGATTTGGTCACTAAGCAAAACCATTAAGTGTGCAACAACGAACTTCACAGCGCTTTACGAACACTTTAAAGATCTAAAACTATGAGCCTTGTTATGAAAAAAATTAAGAAATGTCTATTGGTTACTTTTGACTTTACCCAAAGAGGAAGAAGCGCAACAAGTTTTGCCGCTGGGGTTCTTTTGTCTGCGTGTAAACAACATGATCTTTATGGTTTGCGATTTACTGTTGATCATTTTCCTATACAAATGATTAAGAGTAATGAACGCAACTTTACACCAGCCGATCTAGCTAAAAATATTAACGACCACTACAAGTTGGAAGATCTGCACGGACTAGCAATCTCTTGCTATGTGTGGAACACCGATCTGATAGAACCATTGATTCAAAAATGTAGAGACATGGGATTTAGGGGCAATATCATTCTCGGGGGATACCAAATAAATGAAAAAACTTGCCAGTCACTTTATCCTAGCGGCGATATATACCTTCCAAGCTATGCAGAGGTGTCACTACCTGAAGCTTTTATACATGACAGGGTGCTTCACAAATTAGTTGTATCCAAGCCAGTTGTTTTTGGTGCATTCGGGTCCCCCTATCTAAATGGTTCAATAAATCTGGAAGATAACCAAGCGATGATACATTGGGAAACCCAACGCGGTTGTTTCTATGCTTGTTCGTTTTGCGCTCACCGTGATGTCGCTAATAATAGGGTTCATGAGTTTCAACTGGAAACCATCAAAAAGGAACTGTTACTTTTTAAGAAAAAAAGAGTTAAGCGAGTCAACATCCTGGACCCCATATTTCGTAAAGGGCGCCGGTCCTACGAAATTCTGGAGTACGCCATTGAGATCGGACTAGAAGCAGAACTTGTGTTTCAAGTGCGCTTTGAAGACATTAATGAGCGTTTGTTAGGCCTATTTTCTAAACTCAATACTTACCTTGAGTTCGGTTTACAAACAGCAAATCAGGCCGAATCTGTTGTAATTAACCGCCGTAACAACATTAAAAAAATCTCTTCTGCTATTTCAATGCTTCAGGAGAAAGATGTGTCATTTGAAGTCAGCCTAATCTATGGGTTACCAACACAAACCCTGAGTAGTTTTGAACAGAGCATCCAATTTCTTCTAGAAAGAGGAGTAACATGCATTAAGGCGTTTCCCCTGATGCTATTGGAGGGAACACAACTTTCATTTGATAAAAACTTGTATGGGATCAAAGAAGGTCACATTGATCAATCAGGTATCCCACATGTTATTGAGAGTGACAGCTTTACTCACGAGGAATGGATTTCGATGAGAGAGTTAGCAGAACGGTTAACATACAAGAAATCGTAGTATCGTCATCGTCAGTGCGTCAACGCCGACTTAAGACTGATCCACTTAGCGGCGTTACCAAAAAACCACTGAACATGGAGTGGGTGTATCACATCAAAATATACAAATAATCTGATATTTCCAACGCAAAAAATCATGTTTTCTTAGCAATGCTACTCAACATGGTTGGCAACTTTATATATATCGCGCTAAGCTTATGTATCAAAAGAAGTTATGGTGATGGGTGAAAATTAGCCACTAATTTTAGCACCAAGAATAACACCAAAGCCCCCTCGCCCACTTAACTTTATCTATATGAATCATAATACTATTTTCTCGGTTCAACTCCCGCCAGCCCACCAATCGATTGGAAAAGGCCAACCTGAAAGGGTTGGCCTTTTTTATTATCCGATCCGCCTGAATCATGCCGTTTTTGATTAATACTTCACACTTACAATATAAATTATCCGTCATAAGGGATATAACATTGCGTATACCCTAAAGGGGATATAGCTTTGAATATAACGTGTAAGGGATATTTCTTTATAGGGAGCGGTTGTGATGATTTATAGTCCGCAGCAATTAGCAAACCACTTAAAACTACTTCGCACTAAGCACAAGCTCACTCAAGCAGAGCTCGCCCAACGTGTCGGTTTGAAGCAAGCTACGTTGTCCAACTTTGAAAATAACCCCGACACCACACAACTCAAAACCGTGTTTAAGATCATCCAAGCACTTGGCGTGAAAATGGACATACTCTCAGAAGAGAAAGCACCCATAGCAAAAACCGATGAAGAGGTGTGGTAATGGAAACGTTAGTGGCCTATATGAACGGAGAGCGTGTTGGTGAATTCATAAAGCTGGCGAACGGCGCACATGAATTCCAATACGATGCGCAATGGATTGAAAACCCTAAAGGCAGGCCGCTATCACTTTCCTTACCGCTTCAATATAAAAAGCACGCTTCCAGCCACGTCATTAACTACTTCGATAACCTGCTACCTGACCTTAGTGAAATTCGAGACCGTATCGTAGCGCGCTATCAAGCCGACTCTCGGCAAGCCTTCGATTTGTTAAAGCAGGTGGGTAAAGACAGTGTTGGAGCCATCGCGCTCTATGAACCGAATGAAGATACCCCCGCGTTCAAGCAACTAGACTATGACGTTCTCACCAATGATCGCTTGGAGAAAGTCCTCAGTGCTTACAAGGCCAACATCCCTTTAGGCATGCTTAGTGATGAAGAGGATTTCCGTATTTCCGTCGCTGGCGCACAAGAAAAGACCGCACTTTTAAAGCTGGGGGATGATTGGTGCATTCCTAAAAACGCCACACCAACGACGCATATCATCAAGTTGCCCATTGGCGAGATAAAACAGCCCGACGCCACGCTTGATATGCGCGACAGCGTCGAAAATGAATACCTCTGTCTGCTACTTGCCAAAGCACTCGGCCTTAACGTGCCCAACGCAGAGATCATTCACTCCAACGGCATCAAAGCCCTTGCCGTTGAACGCTTCGACAGACGTTGGTCAAAAGACGATGCTTGGCTATTGCGCCTGCCACAAGAAGACATGTGCCAAGCGTTTGGTAAACCTTCAGCCATCAAATATGAAAGCGACGGTGGTGTGGGAATTAAAGACATCATGACCTTACTTCTAGGCTCAAGCAATGCGCTCGAAGATCGCGACGCCTTCATGCGCTTTCAGGTATTCCAATGGATTATCGGTGCAACAGATGGGCATGCGAAAAACTTCTCGATTTTCCTTGGTGCAGGCGGCAGTTATCAACTTACCCCCTTCTACGATATACTTTCGGCTTACCCCCTATTAGGAGGCAAAGGGCTACACCGTCGCTCCCTAAAGTTAGCCATGGGACTAAAAGCCAACAAAGGCAGGAAGTACAAACTTGATAAGATTTTTGCTCGACATTTCTTAGCCACCGCCAAAGAGGTGGGCTTTAGCACACAGAGAATGCAGGCGATCTTGGATGAGTTTGCCAACCAGCTTCCTTCAGCCATCGAGCAGGTCAAACGACAGCTTCCAGAAGCATTTCCGGCGCATGTTTCGACGGCGATTTTTGAGCAGTCGTTGCTAAAGGCGAGTCGGCTGACAGACGACTAACAAAGCAAAGAGTCTCTAGCTATGGCCAGAGAAACTCCCGCTTTTGTTATATTCAACCGATCGCCATCCAACTCAAGCCACTGCGAGCTTAGCAGCCTGTTGCCACATAAAGTTGGGCATTGGCGTTTGAAGTTTCCAAGTGATGCTTAACGGTTGCGAACCCGTATGACTCACGTATTCCACTTCCCCGTAGTTTACAAACCCCATAGTGCGGCCGTATTTGTCCTTGGTCTGTTCTCGCACAAAAAGAAAGAGGCGCTTACCGATTTCACGATGATCTATGTACTCTTTACCGCGCCCGCGATCAGGTCTCGCGCTGTTCTGTGATTGCCAGTGGAATAGGCTCTCATTGATCGCGTAATCGTGGTACATCGTAGTTGGAGAAAACTGTTTTTCGTTTTTGTCTAAGGTGACAAAAAACAACTCAATATTCTGATCTTTAATATTAAATAAGCCTTCTCGTGAAGGTGGTTGATGCTCAAATGTGGTTGCGCCAAAGCCTACCAATATCTGCTCACGCGCGTAGCGTGCATGCAGGCGAAGTGGAACGTTGGGTAAAGAGGGCATCGCTGGTTGATCGTGTTTAGTTTGTGCCAACTTCCACTCGATCACATCGGCTAACTCTTGATTGAGCGCCAGTTGATTAAGTTTCGCCATGCTCTCGGAAAGCGTTCGAAAACCCAAATCAGGCCCCGTTTTTTGCCAAAAATCGTAGTGGCACATTAGCGTTCGCGGATCTTCGCTTTCGTCAAAGCTAAAACGACTCAGACAAAGCTGCTGTAAGAACAGCAAGTAGTAATGATCGTCACAGGTCAAAATACGGTTGTGTATCGCTTTTTTGACCAGCTTTATTGATGATTCATCAGAGGTTTTATTGTCACTGGCTTTATTAACAAGCTCGGTCCAACTGCCGCGTTTATACAGCTCGTTTAGGTCAATATGCGGGTGATGAGATAAGAAATTCTTCAGCGTTAATGGTCGCGAAGAGTGTTGCGGATACTGACGGATAAGCCCCACAAGCCTTTTGAGTGTCAGCGTGGCTTGGCGAATATTGTCCAATACCATCTCTTGTGTACGTTTAGTAAGCTCTATACGACAACCGAGAGGAGCATGCGGAAACCCTTGCTTCACTTCATCCGAAATGGCTTTCTCTGTTTTCCCCACCAACGCTCTAAACTTATTCGCAAAGTCATATTCATGATTAGAGTTACCAACAAAGTCCAGCACCGTACAGCACTCTTTCCCATCGGCTAAGCGTAAGCCTCGCCCTAACTGCTGAAGGAAAATAGTGAGACTTTCTGTTGGGCGTAGAAACAATAAAGTATCCACTTCAGGAATATCGACGCCTTCATTAAAGATATCGACCACACACAAAATGTTGATTTGACCGGAGCGAATCGCCTGCTTTTTTTGCTGTCGTTCATGGCTGTTATCACTGGTCAATACATCTGCTTTAATCCCTTTCAACAAGAACTGCTGAACCATGAAATTCGCATGAGCTCGACTCACACAAAACGCCAAAGCCTTTATATCGCTAATTTCAGTCACGATCTCCTGCAAACTACGGAGAATTTTATCTACTCGATTTTGGTTATGCGTATAAAGATTGGTTAACTGCGAAACATCGTAACGACCGCGATTCCACGAGATACTGCGAAGATCCGTATCATCATCAATGCCAAAGTATTGAAACGGGCAAAGGTGTCGGCGATTAATGGCTTCGGGTAAACGAATTTCAGCGGCGATCACACCGCCAAAATCGTTGAGTATATCCCCACCATCATGGCGCTCAGGTGTTGCAGTTAGACCCAATAAAATCGAAGGTGAAAAATAATCAAGCACTTCACGATAGCTCGCAGCCGCAATATGATGCACTTCGTCAATCACGATGTAGTCATAGTAATCCGGCGTCAATTTAAGATGCTGCAACTGATTGTTCAACGTCTGGATCGAAACAAACAGCTGACGATAGTGCTCTGGTGTGTTTCCACCAACCCATAGTTCGCCAAATGCGCTATTTTTCAACACACCGCGATACGCTTCCCTAGCCTGACGCAATATCTCTTCTCTGTGAGCAACAAACAGAAATGTGGCATTGGGTTTGTCTTTGATAAAACGGGCAAAATCAAAAGCAGATATCAGCGTTTTTCCCGTCCCTGTTGCTGCTACCACAAGGTTCCGATAGCGTTGATGCACTTCGCGCTCAACCAACAGTTGCTCAAGAATGTCTTTTTGATGGGGAAAAGGCGTAATCTCGAAAAAGTGTTGCACACTTTTGTCATTCCCAAATTTTTGCTGTTTCAATGCTCGCTTTAACTTTTCCACGCTGTCTGCTTGACCATCAAAAAGCTCAAATTCGTTCGATGCCCAATAGGTTTCAAACGTACTGAGTGACTTCTTAATAATGTGCGGAATTTCTTTCGAGGTGATCTTCAGGTTCCACTCAAGGCCATTGGTGAGCGCCGAATGAGACAGATTAGATGAGCCAATGTAGCCCGTGTGATATTCAGTATCACGCAAGAACAAATAGCTTTTGGCATGGAGTCGCTCACGCTCTGTGTTGTAGCTTAGTTTGACTTGGGTATTGGGAAGGCTTGCTAGATACTCAACCGCTTTGGCATCCGTCGCCCCCATGTAAGAGGTGGTAATAATTTTGAGCTCACGTCCACTGGTGGTAAACGCTTCTAATTCTTTACGGAAAATTCGAATACCTGTCCATTTGATAAACGACACCAGCCAATAGATCTTATCTGCCGACAAGATCTCGCGTTTAAGCTCTGATTCCAATGACAAGCCTGCATTGCTACCACAGAACAATTCGCTCTGCGTCAGACCAGTAAGCGGAAAGATATTTTCAACATACTGCTTCAAATTGGCTGAAATAGGGTTTTCTAACTCATACAGCGCAGTGAGTATTTTCCCTTGGCTATCAAGCAAGTTTTCTTCGATAAATTCTTTATCTTGGATTTGGTCTTTTAACCACATCAACAAATCATTAGAAAGCTCTATCTGTTTTTGTAACTGGTCGTCCCCCGAAGGCACTGAGCCAATCGCATAATCCAAAATATGGGTCAAAAAACGAGATAGCCAAACAGACGCTTCGTTGACATTGAGTTCACGCTCACCCACATAGAATCGGTCTCGATCCAGACGGCTATTAATGAGTTGTGTAATGAGCTGCTCGTAGATACCACTTTGCTTCATAGTCTGCCTTTCATACAGGCCAAAACACACAGTGTATATCGACCTGAAAATAATAATAAAAACGTTTCATTTTAATTGGTTAAAAACATTTCACAGAGAATACTTTAAGCATTATTCAAAAATAAAAAACGACTATCACCACTCCCCCACCAGCAACCGACTTTGAACTCCTGCCACTTGTAACTTCATGGATTCAAACACAGATTCAAAATCTCTTTCTGTTGACGTGAGGTTGGGGAGTGACAACGCGGCTTCGCAGAAGAAGCGCGATTGCGCGAGATCTTCACCCCATGCCAGTTGCCAGAAATCGAGGATCAGCGGCTTGGCTTTTTGCAGGCGTTGTTTGGATGGCACACGATTGAGCTTGGTGAGGTTTTCTTTTTCCGTGGTGGGGAACAGGTTCCATCTGTCATTGTTCGGCCAATAGGCGAACGGAAGACAATGATCGACATGATATTTATCGTTCAGCTTGGTGTTGCTCCACACACTGACGATTTGATGTTGGTTTTCACGCAACAATTCAATGCGTTTTCGCACGTCTCGCGTGTCGTGGCTGGCACCTATCCACGCTAAACAATCGTGATAGGTTTGCAGTGAAATCGCGCGGCGTTGGTTTAGCTCATAGCGCTTCATTTCCGCTATCCACTGGTTCACCACCAGCGGCTCTATCCAACTCGCGTAAAGCCTCAAGCAATCCCACAGGCTTTCTTCTAAGGTGAATACCCCGAAGCTTTGCAAAAACTCACTGTCAATAATAAAGCTAGATTTGGCGTGAACCTTGGTGCGTTCCATCTCAAACAAAGGTCTGGTGATATCACCACGATAGGTGAATTTGACGGGCCCCGCTTTGAGTGTGTCGATGGTATGCCGCATCGCCTTTTGCAATGCTTGTGCATCTTCACCAGTGAAAAACGCCCCGATAGAAAGATCGTCCGGCGTCAGGTGTTTTAATTTGTGCCAACCCTCGTCTTTAACAAACCCCAATCCTTTATTGGCATCGCTGTTTTGTTGAATCCCTTGTCCGTCACCCACGTCCGTATCAAGCAGGCGTTTGTACTGGCGCATCCAATACAGTGCGACCAAGCCCAATGGAATGGCAATACGCTTGTCAGAACGATCAATCACCGCGCCGGGATGTGCATCGGCAATGCGTAGCAAGGTGCGAAGCAACGCAAGCTTGTAAGTGGCTGATTTGCTGTCGTTGACGATCACGTGACGCACGGTGAGCAAATCACCCGAACCATCATCCGGCAGGGTTAATACGACGGTCTGCCACTTCACGTCATCACGGCCCAGCGCATCGGCTTGCACGGGTGTTTGCAGCCTTATCTGAAGCGCATGATCTTTGGCGAACTGCTCAATCTCCTCAACGGAAACTGAGTGAGCTTGCCTTGCATCATCAAAGCCGCCGTGGCGAAGCGTGATCACCAGTCGCCCATTGGGTGCAAGCAGGTTGGCCAGTTTTCGAAATGCGCGTTCTCTGTCACTCGGCGCGATGTGCATCCACACGGCAGAAAGCAAGATGCAGTCAAAGCGAAGGCTAAGTTGATTGACTACTTTCAGTTCAGGCAAGGTGTCTGAAAGCCAAGTGATAGGAAGAGATTGCGTGCGTGACTCACCAATTGCCCGAAAGCTATCGGCAGGCTCTACCGCATAAACATCACAGCCTTGGTTCGCGAACCACGTGGCATCCGCGCCATTGCCTGCGCCCACATCCAACACTTTGCAGGTGCCATTGCTGCCATCAGGCCAAAAAGATCGCCAGCTCTCATGAACCCGTTCAAAGCTCACTTGCTGATACTGGTTATCCAGCTGTTCTGAATGTTGATGGTAAAACTGGATAGTTCGATTCATAAGAGACAAGTTTATAAGTGGTTTATCAATTGTACTTTGTATGGACTTTTATGCACGCCTAACAAAGAAAAACGCGACCGTGGCTGCCGATTCTAAAGGCAGTGGCATTGAACAAAGACAGCTGGCCATCAAGCCCTTATCACATATCGGCACGGGTCATTTCCCCCCTACAATTGAAACCTGCTCGCTTAGTTGCCATCATTACGCTTGTGCGTTCTAAGTTTGGTGCGCTGAAATGCAAGCGATGGAGAGCGGCGGTGCGACATTTGGTCTTGGGGTTATTGTTTCTTGTATTTGCAGCGCCAACACTGGCAGCATGGGACGAGACTGCCTACGTGAAAAAGGCATTCAAGATTATTGCCCTCAACAATGAGTATGATGATAAAACCCACCCCATCCGCAAGTGGCACCAGCCAATACGGATTTTCATTGATCACCGCGTGGGTGATGACAAGCTTCACACCATGCTCACCACCATTCAGATCAACGATTTAGCACGCGCCACAGGGCATGACATCAAACTGGTCGATGACCCGGAAGAAGCCAACATTCGGATGGTGTTTACCCGCCAAGGCCGTTGGCAAGATGAAACCCGAGAATTGTGGCCGACAGCGGAAGACTTCCCTTTTCATGGCGCGATCTGCATGGCGCATATTTCGGTGACGCCAAAGACAGAAATCCGAAAGGCGCTGATTGTTATTCCTGTCGACCTTGCCCGTGAACGCGGCAAACTGTTTGCCTGCGTGGTCGAAGAAATCACTCAGGTGATGGGGCTGCCGAACGATTCAGATAAGGTCTTCCCCTCCATTTTTAACGATGCCTCGAAGAACAACCTGATGACGCCGCTAGACATCACGTTGCTTCGGTTGCTCTATTCATCTGAGGTTCGCGCTGGCATGAGTGAAAAACAGGTGATGCCGTTGCTGGACGCCTGGTTCAAACAAAACCCTAATTGGTCAAAGCAATCGACTGATCTCTATCTTCAAAGTAAGTTCATTACTGAGTTTGGGTTGAATTGAGGGGCGACGACTTTCAATTTTGATACAACCTTAGTAAATGTTGTCTAAGTGCTTGTACATACTGCATCTTTAACCAATAATGTTACGGTAACATTATTGGTTGGCTCAATGTATGAATCAAAATTTTAAAAAGAATCGCGCAACGCTTCAAGACGTAGCAGATACCATTGGTATCACGAAGATGACGGTCTCTCGTTATCTTCGAAACCCCGACACGGTCGCCGCAAAAACCCGAGAGAAAATAGCGCAAGCCATTGAAGATCTTGGCTACATTGAAAACAAAGCACCGGCGATGCTTTCCAAGTCATCCAGCCGTGCAATTGGCATTTTGCTTCCCTCTCTGTCCAATCAAATCTTTGCCTCTTTCGTTCAAGGAATAGAATCCGTCACGAAAGCGCATGGCTATGAAACCCTGCTGGCTCACTTCAGCTATGACGAAGTAGAAGAAGAGCATAAAATCGCCTCTCTCCTTTCTTATCAAGTCGATGGGCTTATCTTAACCGAGAGCCATCACACACAGAAAACCCTGCAGATGATCGAGAATGCAGGCATACCTGTGGTGGAAACCATGGAACTGCCAGACACCCCCATTGATATGGCTGTAGGCCTTGATCATATTGCCGCATCGTATGACGTTGTGAATCGCATGATTGCTTCAGGCAAACGTTCAATTGCCTATTTTGGTGCTCGCCTTGATTCCCGCACCCAATTACGAATGGCGGGTTACGATAAAGCATTGAAAGAGGCTGGATTAGCACCAAAGCATATTCTGACAGGCGAGCATTCCAGCTATTCATTATCGCTGGCCTTCTTAGCCGTGCGTTAGAAGCACATCCAGATTTGGATGGCGTGTTTTGCACCAATGACGATATTGCCATCGGTACATTACTGAGCGCACAGCAACGGGGGCTGAAAGTGCCCGAACAGTTAGCGATTGTGGGGTATAACGCGCTAGATATTGGCCAAACCGTCATGCCAAAACTGACGAGTGTGGATACACCTCGTTATGAAATTGGCGAGAAAAGTGCAGAGCTTTTGCTGGCAAGGCTGAGAGGTGATGAGATTGAAAACAAGATTGTCGATTTAGGCTATCAAATTACGAATGGTGAAAGCCATTAACTGAAAACACACAGGGCGGCTATTTGGCCGCCCTGTGGTTATTGGCATCACTGATGCGCTCAGTATCAAAGAATGAAGCTTGCGCCTTCCTCTGCGCTTGTCACGCTCTGACGCATCACTTTAAACATGTTTCGTCCCCACGTTTGCTGTAAGGCTTCAGTATCTAACTCAATCGGCGTTCTGCCCTGGGTATCAGCCAAGTTGTTCAACTCGCCCGTTTCGCAGTTCACAGAAATTATATCGCCTTCATGCACCAGACCAATCGCCCCACCACGAATGGCTTCTGGCGAAACGTGAATGGCAGAAGGTACCTTACCCGATGCACCAGACAGACGACCATCAGTGACCAATGCCACGCTAAAGCCGGCTTTTTGAACATTACCCAGAATCGGCATCAACTTGTGCAGCTCAGGCATGCCGTTTGCCGCGGGGCCATTGTGTGTCAGCACCACAATGCAGTCTTTGCTCAGCTCGCCACGCTTATAGGCCGCTTCCACTTCATGCTGGCAACGGAACACTGCCGCTGGCGCTTGAATAATGCGCTGATCCGCTTTTAGCGCAGACACTTTGACAACCGCTCGTCCAAGGTTGCCATCCAGAACGCGCGTGCCGCCCGTGCTTTCAAAGACTTCACCGCTCGCCGCAATAACGGCTGCGTCACTTGAACCATGGCAAGCCTGCCAGTGCAATTTGTCTTCGTTAAGGCTTGGCAGTGATAGTTGGTCTTCAAAAGAACCAAATACAGGAACCACATCAGAATGCACCAACTGCGCTTCGTGCAGACGATGCATCAACGCCGGCACGCCGCCTGCTTGTTGGAATGCATTCATGTCTGCTGGGCCATTTGGATATACTTTGGCCAACAACGGAACAACATCTGACAGATCGCTAATGTCTTGCCACGTCAGCATAATGCCCGCCGCACGTGCGACAGCCAGCATATGAATAGTGTGATTGGTGCTGCCGCCTGATGCTAACAGCGCAATCACGCCGTTGATCAGGCTCTTCTCGGTCACGACCTCAGAAAGCGGGCGGTATTGCGCAGAATCTTTGGTCATTGACGCGATCTTTGATGCCGCGTGATCTGTCAATGCCGTGCGCATGGCTGAATGCGGGTGAATGAACGCAGAGCCCGGAAGCATCAAGCCCATTGCTTCAAACACCAACTGGTTGGTGTTCGCCGTGCCGTAGAAGGTACACGTACCCGGCGCGTGGTAAGCGCTACATTCCATGTCTAGCAACGCTTCTTTGCCCACTTCGCCTGCTGCGTAGCGTTGGCGCACATCGACTTTTTCTTCGTTGCTGATCCCTGTCGCCATCAAACCCGCAGGCACGAACGCGGTCGGTAAGTGCGCATAGGCCAATGCGCCCATGAGCTGCCCTGGTGCGATCTTGTCACAGATACCCAGCAGCAAGGTGGCGTCATAGCTATTGTGGCTTAGTGACAGCGCAGTTGACTGCGCGATGAGATCGCGAGAAAACAACGACATGTCCATGCCTGGCTGGCCTTGTGTTACGCCATCACACATCGCAGGCACGCAACCTGCAACTTGTGCGGTGTGGCCTTGTAATGCCAGCGTTTGTTTAATTTGGTCTGGGTAATCTTTGTAAGGCTGGTGCGCACTTAGCATGTCATTGTATGCACTGATAAGTGCCACGTTAGCGCGAGTCAGATCGAGAATTGATTTTTTCTCGGATGCACAAGATGCAGCCACTGCGTGCGCTAAGTTGCCGCAAGAAAGTTGGTTACGACCTTTCCCTTCGTCAGCTTGCGCTTTGGTGTGAGCCAAGAACATTTCGCGGGTTGCACGGCTGCGTTCAATCAAACGCTCGGTGACTTTTTTGACGACAGAATGGATCATGCAAACACCTCATTCCTTTCCAACACAGCTTGTGCGGCATGCTCGACCACACTCTGAATATCGCAATTGATGCTGACAACAATCGTTTGAGGCTCGTTATCGGGGCGGTCTAAGGTTTCAAACTGGCTTTTCACCATGTTCTCTTTCATAAAGTGACCTTTGCGGGTGCGCATACGCGCCATGATCAATTCAAAGTCGCCATCAAGAAACAGGAAGGTCACGTTACTGTTTCCTTCACGTATCTGATCACGGTACTTTTTTTTCAATGCTGAGCACACGATCACACCATGCTCATTCTTACTTTCTAGACTGTAAGCCGCATCGCGAATACGCTCTAGCCAAGGTTTGCGGTCATCATCATTGAGCGGTTCACCTGATGACATTTTTTGAATATTGGCGCGTGGATGGAGATCGTCTCCATCGATGAATTTGCGATCAAGCCGTTTAGCGAGTAACTCTCCAATGGTGGTTTTTCCACTGGCACAAACGCCCATCACGATGACACTACTTCCAGCCATGACTCATCCTCTTTACCAAATTTGCGCGTGCTCTCAATTTTGGAATTCACTTTGAAATATGGGTTTATCTTACGAATGTTATCGGTAACATGTTACCGGTAACGTAAGCAAATGTGAACTCACACACAAACAATAACAATGCTAGAAAAGGTGTAACTATGGAGCAGTTAGTTCAACCCTCAGATCCTACGTTTTTGTTAACCATTGCTGTGTTCGCTATCGCGGCGCTCTTGGTATTGATCATTAAATTGAAAGTGCATGCGTTTGCCTCACTGACCATTGTCAGCTTGGGCACAGCGATTGCGACTGGCGTTGCGTCAGAACAAGTGGTACCGACCATGATGAGTGGTTTTGGTGGCACATTGGCTTCCGTCGCGCTGCTTGTTGGTCTTGGCGCGATGATTGGTAAAATCCTCGAAGTGACGGGGGGTGCGCAGGTTTTGGCTGACACGCTGATCGGTCGATTCGGCAAAGACAAGGCGCCTCTCGCCCTTGGTATTGCTTCACTGCTGTTCGGTTTCCCTATTTTCTTTGACGCCGGCCTTGTGGTGATGATGCCTATCATCCTGAGTGTTGCGAGCCGTTTCGGTGGTTCTCCGCTGAAATACGCACTGCCATCAGCCGGCGCATTTGCTGTCATGCACGGCTTCGTTCCCCCTCACCCAGGCCCAGTTGCTGCTGCAGAGTTTCTCGGCGCAAACATCGGTCTACTGTTGGTTGTTGGCCTGCTTGTGGCCATTCCAACATGGTACTTTGGCGCGTATCTTTTCGGCCTGTACGCGGGTAAGAAGTTCGATATTCCTTTGTCTAAAGCCTTCTTCAACGGTGATACCGTCGTTGATGAATCAAAGCTGCCTAAATTCGCCACGGTAATGAGCATTCTGGTGCTGCCTGTGGTACTTATCTGTCTCGACACAGGTCTGCACACGTTATCTGTTGCGGGCATCATTGACGGCAAAACACCGCTGGTTGAATTCCTGCGCATGCTAGGTAAAACACCCGTTGCATTGCTTATCACTTTGCTGGTCTGTTTGGTGGTTTTTGCCAAAGATTACGGCATGGCGAAGCTTGAAAAACTGTGTGGTGACTCGTTAGCACCCATCTGTGGCGTGGTATTGGTGACGGGTGCTGGCGGTATGTTCGGTGGCGTGTTGCGTGCAAGCGGTATTGGCGATGCATTGGCGGGCGTACTGACAGACACAGGCATGCCAGTGATTGTCGCGGCCTTCGTTATCTCAACGTGTCTTCGCGTTGCACAAGGTTCAGCGACCGTTGCACTGACAACCACCGCAGCACTGATTGCCCCTGTGGTTGCATCGACTGTAGGCCTTAGCGAACTCGATTTATGCTTTATCGTTATCGCCATTGCGAGTGGCGCGACGGTACTTTCACACTTCAACGATTCAGGCTTTTGGCTGGTATCTCGTCTACTCGATATGGATGAGAAGACCACGCTGAAAACATGGACCGTGATGGAAACATTGTTAGGCGGTATCGCATTTATTATCGTCGCAACACTTAGCTTTATTTTGTAGAGGTAAACAATGAAAACGATTGAACAGCGACTAAAAGAAATCCAAATCGTCCCAGTTATTGCGATTAACGATGTCGCTCACGCTCTGCCTCTGGCAAAAGTGTTGGTAGAAAACGGCCTGCCATGTGCTGAAGTCACTTTCCGCACAGAAGCGGCAGCGGAATCTATTCGTATTATGCGTGACGCCTACCCTGAGCTACTGATTGGTGCGGGCACCGTGCTGACGACGGAACAGGTCGACATCGCGATTGACGCGGGTGTGGATTTCATCGTGAGCCCGGGCTTCAACCCAACCACTGTGAAATACTGTCAGCAGCGCAACATGCCAATCGTACCGGGTGTGAACAACCCAAGTTTGGTTGAGCAAGCCATGGAAATGGGCCTGAAGACATTGAAGTTCTTCCCTGCTGAGCCTTCTGGTGGCGTTAACATGCTAAAAGCACTCGGTGCGGTTTACCCTGTGAGCTTTATGCCAACAGGTGGCGTTAGCCCAGCCAACGTTGATCAGTATCTTGCGCTAAAAAGTGTTGTCGCATGCGGCGGTACGTGGATGGTACCGACTGACATGATGGACAACGGCGACTGGGACGGCATTGCCGCGTTGGTCAAAGCGGTTTCCGAGCGTTAATCCCGAAACAGAACGCAAACCTAAGCCGAGCTCACCGCTCGGCTTTTCTCTATCAAATCACTCCTCATCAAATACGCAATTCAGTGCCCATTTCGAGCCAGAAATTGCCCCCGCATGATCTGCCTTTCGCTTTTGGTTTCGCGTCATTGTAATCACCTCGTTTGTTCGGTATTTAACCTACAAACAAAAATCATCAGGGAAGAATCAGTGGCGTACAGGGTTGTGAAAATGTCCGAACTCGCATCGTATGAGTTCGGTCAGGTTGAGGGGGCGTTTTCGACGTTAGATGAAAGAGCGCTGGCCGCGGTGTTGCCGCAGGATATGGCGTTAGATAAATTCAAATCGAAACTTGAAGCCGGCGAATTTGTATTGCTAAGCGACGCGCCGATCACGCCCGCTCTCAGAGCATCCAACACCTCCTATGGTGACAAAGTCTGGCAAGTTAACCCTGCTGCTGAATCTCACTTTTCACCACAGGCAAAAACGGCGTTTGTGTCTCGCTCCAAAGCGTCTGGCTTCACCTCTCGCTCAGGCTCTGAATCTCAATCCGCCCCTGATGTGCCTTACACCCCCGAACCCAAGGCCGTAGAAAAAACAAAAAAACCTGATCAAGATTATGAGTATCTGTTTGAGGTTGCCTGCACTGAGGCCGTGCTCGCCAGTGAAATCGGTTGCCAGTTTGCATTGGGTAAAACGCCCAAAGAAGCCAGTATTGTCAGTTGGCAGACCAAGCTTTCTGAAATAGGCACAATTTTTTCTGCCAAGGCCACGGATGACACACCCCGCAGGCTCATCGCTAAAGTCGCGGCAACTGAAAAAGGCGTGAGTAGCCAGCCTCCTGTGAAACTCAAACCCAAAGGCACTGATGCGGTTCGGGAAGCGTTTATTCCTATTGTCCCTGCCATGCAGTTAGGGTCGCGTTTAGGCTTTCCTACCGACGGGTATTTCTACCATTTTCATGAAGGAAAACTGGTTCAAGAGTACAAGATTTTAGGAGAAGGCCGCTGGGCATTTCAGGCGACTCGCTCTACCCATACCGCGCTCAACACTGAGCCGGGGCTGAATAAGTATCAAGGCGCTATCCTGCTTTATTGGAAAATCGACAGCAAAGTCGTCACCAACCAGCACCTTGTGCACCTCGGTTCCCCTATCACGCGGGAACAACTCGATAACCTCAATGAAGATTGGCTAGCTGAAAACGGCATTGCGATTGATATACCAGCCCTGCTTGCTGTCATAAAAACCACCACAGCCACCGAGAAGCCGTACAAGCCGTACAAGCCACAAACCTACAATACCCATGCAGATGTTACTTATGAGCACAAAGAACGCCTGCTGATGGGCTCGACGCTGAAAGCGATAAACAATACGCGCTTGGTCGAGAGTGGGTTGCCCGTGGTGAATGTTAAGACATGGGGGGAAGCCAAGTTGGCGTTCGATTTGGGCTATTGCCAGATTGAAGAAACCCAACCATTGGAACAGTTCTGGAGCAACCTGTTTTCAGACGAAACACCCACTGACATTCAGGAACTTATCAAGAAATACAATGAGCATTTGAATAATCCCGCCAGACAGGGGGAGATTGTTGTTCTGCCGACAGCAGAGCCAGAGACCGAGGAAGAAAGAAGCCGTCTTGATGCACTGATTGAAGAAGCGAAAGCGGCAAGTAAAGAGCTGGGCAAACTGACGGATGATGCAGTGGCTACCGTAAACCGTCACTTTGAGCTTTTGGACTACTATGCGTCGGAAACATTAAAAACAGTTAAGGAAGATGGACTTCCATCAGATGCTTACGCGCATGCCTCATTGGGAGTTGGGGCTATAGCTGCAGGTATTGGACAGCATCTTGATAACATTAATGGCATATTACTGGAAATTAATAGCTTGTATGTATCGCATGTGGCAATGGCAAACCGTGTTGGTGGGATAAACTATGGAGCCTTCGTCACCGAGCGAGCTGCTCTATTTAAAAAATTGGATGGGTCTTTCGCTGCCCTTTCGAAAGGCAGTGTCAAAGTCCCAGCCTATGTGCAAGTTCGAAAGAACTTAAAACTGTCCACTAAGTCGGTTATCCACAATGCCAATGAAATTATCGCGAAAGGCGTTGTCCCAAATCTGGGCAAGCGCATGGCAAATGTAGCTATGGGAATGTTCGCATCGAAAGGGCTTGGATATGTCAGTATTGCCCTAGGTGCAGCAAGCGGAATTAACAATATTTACGAAGCTTGTTCGTTAGACACCCCTGATAATTGCGGAAGGGTTGTAACCAGAGAAACCTTTGGATTTGGCGCAGGTATCTTGGGAGGGGTTATTGGTGGCAATCTCGCTATGGCGGGTATGGCGCTATTAATTGGCATTGCCGGCATTACATCCGCACCTATAATCGCTATAGCCACAGTCGGTGCAGTTGTGGGAGGAGGAGCCTTTGGTGGTATAGCTGGTTCAACTGCTGGTAAAGCGACTGGAGATACTGTGTACCTAGCATATGAATGGATTGGGGATATTTTCTAGTTATGTCGGATTTTGGCTCAACACTCATACTAATGCTTGCCATTGTAGGGACGCTATCTCTCGCTTGGATTATTCCGGGCATTATCTCTTTTTGCGTTGTTTCTCTGGGGAGTTTTAAACACATCATTTATCTTGATAGCCAGCTAAGCAGAAAATTAAACGAGCTTTATGATGAGGAAGGCAACCTAAAGAACATGAATTTTTTGAATATTGGCGGCCGTTTCATAACCTATTGTTTTACTTTTCCATTTATTCAAAAGCATGCCCAATCAATGCCAATTAAATACAAAGTATTTATGTGGTTGAACTCTGTTGGCTTCTGGAGCCTTATGGTCACGATGCTTCTGGCCTTTCTCGTTCGACATTTACACATCTTGAGTTAGACACAAGCAAATCACAATGGAATGGTACGAAGTAGCAATTGTGCTCATCAGCGCACTTTTCGGTGGTTATCTAGTCATTTGGGCAATTCCTGGAACGGTTATGAGTGCCATGGTTGCACTCGGTGATGTTGAACGAATTGTATTTATTGATAAACAACTTGCTAAGAACCTGAAGAAGTATTATGACGAGAGAGGTTATTTAAAGCCTGAATATCAATTGTATACTTCAATTGGCACACGACTATTTGGCTACTGGATTGCTTATCCATTTATTAAGAAAAGAGCTACCACCCAGTCTAAAAAATTCAGGCTATTCATGTGGATAAATTGCCTGGGAATGTGGAGTTTGGTTGGTACAACGTTTTTTGTTTGCTTGGCAAAGTTGCTGGGAATTATTCCCTAATTCTGACCTTAAAAATGGATACCCATGCACATTGAAGAGCTAAAAATAGCGGCATCAGGCTTACTCGCAATCTACGCCATATTGTGGGCTCTTCCCGGAACCATCATGAGTGCAATAGTTTCTTTGGGAGATCCGCAACGTATCGTTTTCATTGATCAACAATTAGCAAAAGATCCCCAGAAGCTCCACGCTGACTGGTCAAGCATGATTTTCAGTAACATTGCAACACGCCTCTTTGGCTATTGGCTTGCCTACCCACTCATTCGTCGCAGAGTAACCACAACCTCAACAAAGTTTTCATTGTTTATGTGGTTCAACTGTATGGGAATGTGGAGCGTGATTGGTGCGCTGTTGCTGTCCTTGATGTCAAAGGCGCTTTGACGGTCCCTCCCCAATTTGCCCCCTCAACCACTCCACAAAACACGCGGTGCTTTCGTTTTGGGTGGTGTTTATCAAGTAATAGCCTGCGTTGGCTTTGATCGGTGCGAAAGGCGACACTAAACGCTCGGTGTCCAACTCGTCATCAATGAGTGCCATACGCGCCATGGCAATCCCTACACCGGCTTCGGCAGCAGACATGGCCATATCAGTGCGGTTGAAAAAATGGCCTTTATCTGTCGGTATCTCAAGCCCTTGCTCTAATGCCCAATATCGCCACTCATGATCCCGTGCGGCGTTTTGCCACGGCATGGCATCATGCAGCAAAGTGACAGTTTGCCAATGCTCTGAGCTATATGGGTCATCCAACAGCCAGTGGTGTTTTGCAAGGTACCTTGGGCTCATCACGGGCAGTAAATATTCGTCGAGCAACAGCTCGGCATTAGGATGACGATAAGGGTGCTGGCGGTAATCAATCGCCAAATCAAAATCTCGCGTGTCACTGTTCACCAGTGCGCCTTCGGCAAAGATCTGAATTTGAATCTCCGGAAATTGCTGATGAAAGCTTTCAAGCTTTGGCACTAGCCATTTGAAGGCAAACGACGGGGTGAGTTTCAGGCGTACTTCCTGCTTTTTTCCCTGCAATTGCTGAAGCACGGTGATTTCAGCGTCTATTTCTCCTAAATGGAAGCTCACACTTTGCAGCAGTTGCTTTCCTTTGTCTGTTAAGCGAATTCCCCGTGAATGACGCTCAAACAGGCTAAAACCCAATTGTTGCTCAAGCTGCAACAATTGCTGACTCACCGCCCCTGTGGTCAGGCATAACGCCTTGGCAGCGCTGGTTAGGCTTGTGTGTTTGGCCATTTCCGTAAACGTGAGTAACGCACCCAAGTGGTTGCTTTTGATTGTCTGCATCTTTCTGCTTTTAGTTTTTCTATACGCTGTGATTAATTTATATCGATTGTTAGCACCTTGTAAACAACACACACTCGCCTTGTTTTCAATTGGAGAAGAAAAAAGATGAAAGCCTTGGTGTTGGGAAGTGGTGTTGTCGGTTTAATGAGTGCTTGGTATCTACAAAAAGCCGGCTATCAAGTGACGGTGGTTGATCGTCAATCACGCAGCGGTGAAGAAACCAGTTTTGCCAATGCTGGGCAAATTTCCTATGGCTACTCCTCCCCTTGGGCAGCGCCGGGTATTCCACAAAAAGCCATTCGCTGGTTGATGGAAGAACACGCCCCATTGAAAGTGAAACCTAGATTAGATCCGCAGCTCATTAAGTGGGCCAGCCAAATGTTGGTCAACTGCCAGCTCGACCGCTACAAAGTGAACAAATCGCGCATGCTGGGCATTGCCAATCACAGCCGAGAGTGCCTGATTGAACTGCGCGATCAACACAACATTCAGTATCAAGGTCGTCAACAAGGCACACTGCAACTCTTCCGCAGCCAAAAACAAGTGGATGCGGTAGAAAAAGACATCACCCTGCTAGAACAAAGTGGTACTCGCTTCCAACGCATGTCGGTGGAAGCGTGTATTAAGCAAGAACCTGGGCTGACAGCTGTAAGCCACAAGCTAAAAGGTGGTTTGTATCTGCCTGATGACGAAACGGGCGATTGTTACCTGTTCTGTCAACAAATGACCGAACTCGCCAAACAACATGGCGTCGAGTTTTTGTTTGATACGCCCGTGTTGGATGTAAAACGCGAAGGTACGCGTATCGTCGGTGTGGAGACAGACAAAGGCACATTGGAAGCCGATACCTTTGTGGTCGCCATGGGCAGCTATTCCACCCCATTTTTAGCAAAGCTTGGCGTGAAGATCCCAGTCTATCCGGTAAAAGGCTACTCGCTCACCGTGCCGATTACCGACGCATCACAAGCGCCTGTTTCTACCGTGATGGATGAAACCTACAAGGTAGCGCTGACGCGCTTTGATGATCGCATCCGCGTGGCGGGCACGGCGGAATTGGCAGGGTTTGATCCGGCCATTCCAGAAAAACGCAAAGCAACCATTGAGATGGTGGTGAAAGATCTCTTCCCGCACAGCGGCGATTTTGCAAAAGCCGAGTTCTGGACGGGCTTCCGCCCCATGACGCCCGATGGTACGCCTGTGATTGGCAGCACGCCTTACAGTAACTTGTTCACCAATACGGGTCACGGCACCTTAGGCTGGACCATGGCGTGTGGTTCAGGCGATTTGCTGGCACAGATGATCACCAAGCAGGTGACCAGCAAAGTGGAAGGGCTCGATTACTTCCGCTACGCAAGCTAACCCCCTATTCAATACCCTTTAACAAGAGAGGTAGATGATGCCTCTCTTCCGCTCATATTTGCGTATTTCTTCGCTTCTACCCTCTTGTTTCTTTTTATCCCGCTCTGCCTCCTTTCAGTTTCGTATCAACAATAAACCGCCTAGATACTTCCTGCGCATCTACCTTCAAAGCACTCAAAAAACTGAACAGCATTAAAGGAAGCAGTATGTCGGTTATTCAACAATTCAGCCTTGAGGGGCAAGTCGCTATTGTCACTGGCGCCGCAGCAGGTATTGGGCGTCGTATTGCTGAAGTCTTTGCGGATGCGGGCGCCGCCGTGGTGGTGAGCGACCTCGATATGCAGGCAGCGAGCGATGTGGCTGCTGCTATCACAGCCAAAGGCGGCAAAGCCGTTGCGACCGCTTGCAATGTCACCAAAGAGGAAGATCTTGTCGCCCTGGTAGAAACCGCAATGCGGGAGTTTGGCAAGCTCACCCTACTCGCCAATAACGCGGGCGGCGGGGGTCCAAAACCGTTTGATATGCCAATGAAAGATTTTGACTGGGCGTATCAGATCAATGTCTACGCGCCGTTTCGCTTAATGCAGCTTTGCGCCCCTGCAATGCAACGAGCGGGGGGCGGCGCGATATTAAACATCAGTTCAATGGCAGGAGAAAACAAGAACGCTCATATGGCTTCTTATGGCTCATCAAAAGCCGCAGTGAATCACTTAACGCGCAATACGGCGTTTGATTTAGGTCCAATGGGCATTCGTGTCAATGCGATTGCACCTGGGGCAATTCGGACTCAGGCGTTGGAAAAAGTGCTCACACCAGACATAGAAAAAGCCATGCTGAAACACACACCACTTGGCCGATTGGGTATCACTGATGATATTGCGCTCGCGGCTTTGTTTTTGTGCTCGCCAGCGGCGGCATGGGTGAGCGGACAAATCCTGACAGTGAGTGGCGGAGGAAGCCAAGAATTAAGCTAATAACGAATCCGTGCCAACGTGGAAACAGCGAAAGGGGCGATACGCCCCTTTCGCTGTTTCTATCTTTTCTGGCTCTCTAATCGTGCAATCTACTCGCGCTCACTCAAACCCGCACACTTACTGCTCCATCACCTTTTTAAGGTTACCTAGCCCTGCTTTGTATAACCCTGTGATCGCACTGATGGCGGTTTCATCATTTAAATTTTCTGGTGGATTATTGTTTGGATCGCCGCGGTAAAAACCTGCTTTCCAAGTCACCACACTGTTGTCACCATCCGCTTTGACGGTGAGGGTGGATTGATAATTGGTGACAGGAAGGAGAGTTGTATTGTTAATGCTGATTTTGTACTTGAGTAACATGCCAGCGTTATCCAACTTCTTAAGTTGTTCTGTCACGTTTTGCTCACCAACGTATACGACTCTCACCGCCCCTTTTTGATCCGCAGGCCCTTTTTCCATTACGACTTTGGTCACAGGCGGAAGCCACGCAAGACTGTCAAACGCACCCACGGTTTTCCATATTTTTTCAGCGGGAGCATTGATGATGACAGACTCTGAGACCTTCAACCTTGACGGCCCGTGAGCATGCGCGGTTGAAACGCTGAGCGCACAAGCGAGAGCCAATAATATGCGCGTCAGTAACCTACACGATAGTTTTCTGAACATCCGTTGCTTTCCTTCTCAATACCGATGACCGTTTCTGTTATAACGGCGATTGAGAAGGAACAAAATCGCGCCTGAGGCAAAAGTGTTTTTTCACCCCAATAGTCGCAAATAGACTATGCGGCTTTCACGATCTTCGGCTCGTATTTTTTGATAAACCCTTTGATCTTCGGTGCAATCACTTCGCGATAACGGCGACCGTTGAAAATACCGTAATGCCCCACACCTTCTTGTTCGTAATGCATTTTCTTGGATTTTCTCAATTTGGTGCACAAATCCAGTGCCGCCGCAGTTTGACCTCGCCCAGTGATATCATCCAACTCACCTTCTATGGTCAGGATCGCCGTTTCAGTGACGCAATCAAGGTTGATGAGCTTGCCACGATAGGTCATGGTTTTGTTCGCGAGCTTTTGATCCAAAAACACTTTGCGAATGGTATCGAGGTAGTATTGCGCGGGCAAATCCATCACTGCTAAATATTCATTGTAAAACTGACGGTGCGACTCCGCATTGTCACCATCGCCTTTGACTAAATCACCAAAGAACTTAAAGTGCTTTTGCACATGGGAATCAAGGTTCATCGACATAAAGCCAGAAAGCTGAACAAAACCCGGATACACCAATTGCCCCATGCCTTTATATTGCTCAGGCACAGTACAAATCACGTTCGATTCAAACCATTCTAAATCTTTGCCGCTGGCATAATCGTTCACTTCTGTGGGATTGATGCGGGTATCAATTGGACCGCCCATTAGTGTCATGCTCGACGGGGTTGCAGGGTTGTTTTGCTCTGCCATCAGCGCAGTAGCCGCCATTAATGGCACACAAGGCTGACACACTGCGATCGCATGCGTATCTGGCCCCAGCATTTCAAAAAACTCAATCAGGTAATCCACATAGTCATCAAAGTGAAAGTCACCCTCACTGAGTGGCACATCTCGTGCATTTTGCCAGTCGGTCACGTACACATCATGATCAGGTAAGAACTCGCGAATCGTGCCGCGAAGTAGTGTGGCGAAATGACCCGATAGCGGAGCAACGAAAAGGACTTTCGGCTGATTCGGCTGTGCTTTACTACGCCTAAAATGAAGCAGGTTACAAAACGGCTTGTTGGCAATCACATTGTATTGAATCGCCAAACTCTGGCCATTAATCACCGTATAATCCAAGCCCCAAGCCGGCTCGTCATAGCAATCGGTTAGTCGCTCCACCAGCTCCATCGAAGCATCTAAAGTACGCGCAAGGGTGGAATCTCGCATGCCATTCCAAGGCGCAGCGTTAAAGTCTCTGACAAACCTCACCCAACTATTTAGCGGTTTAATGGATTCCATGTATGTCGCATTGAGCTCATAAAGCATACGGTGCCCCTGATGTTAAAAAGCGCGTGGCGAGTCGCCACTATTGACTAACTACTTAATTAACATACTAGACCAGAAACTCAACGCCGCTGGTTTGTGTCAAAACACCTATTACAAATGTATACCCAATGCTCCCCTCATTCGTTGCTTTAACCTCAATGTCTCAATGCCTCAATGTCTCACTGGCGAAACACACCACTCATTTCTAACCTTGTAATAAGCAAGCTCGCAGATCGACCCCAAAAGATCTGCCACTGAATCAATTCATGAGGCCAAGAAAACTTGATGAAACATACTTTATTATTTGGCGTGTTTGTCATGCTGCTTATCGGTTGCGATCGTCAAACCGATTCGCAAGTCGTCAATCCTGAGCAAGACGCTGAATCGTTCGTATTAAAACTGGCGCTGGCAAATGCCACAGGCAGTTCTGAGCATAAGGCTGCAAAATTCTTTGCATCATCATTAGAAAGTGCAACTCAAGGTAATGTCACTGTCGAATTAGTGTCGACATCCTCGCGCCTATCAGAGCGTGAAGTGATAGCTCAAGTACAACAAAATAAGTTGGATATCATCATCACACCAGCGTCAAAGTTGTCCCACCTTGTGCCTGAAATGCAGATCCTCGACATTCCATTTTTATTCGAAGATAACGCCGCTGTGCAACGTGTGTATGAATCCAGTGCAGCGCGGACGCTGTTATCAACACTCGACAAGCAAGATCTTAAAGGACTCGCTTTTTGGAAAGGCGGCTTTAAGCAATTAATTAGCACTGCCCCGCTTTCATCGCTGTCTGATTTTAAAAACCGCCGCTTCAGAATCATGGAGAGCTTGGTGCTCCGCGAGCAGTTTGAGCATTGGGGAAGTACCACGGTACCCATTGCCTCCAATCATGTCGCTGATGCTTTTGCCAAAAAAGCCATTGACGGGGCTGAGGGTACATTCGTCAATATCGCCAAACTCGGCGTCGACAATCTACAGATTACTAAAACCAATCATGGATACCTCTCACTTGTGATGATGATGTCACCGAGCTCGTTTGATTCGCTTCCTAGTATTTATCAAGACGCGCTGCTAGAGGCAGCAAAAGCAACTACTCTGCATCAATATTCACTTGCCGATCAAGAAGGAGAAAATGCTTACTCTGCTGTTAAGCGTAAATGGACAATCACACAAGCGTCGCCTCACCTTATTGGCAAAATGAAGGATGTCTCCAAAACAATTCTTGAGCGTAATCGCATGATGTTTGGCACTGCGCTAGTTGAACAAGTATTGCAAACCAGCCAAAACTGGAAAGCGCCGCATCCAGAGGCTTTATTGGTCGCGCTAGATGCAGATCTAACAAATGCTGCAGCCTTATCAGGATTAGCCATACGTCGTGGCATTGAGTTGGCACTAGACGAAATTAATGCACAGGGCGGACTACTGGGTAAGGAAGTGAAACTGGTGGCGAGAGATAACTCCATGGTGCCATCGCGAGGGATCGACAACATAAAAACCTTCGCCAAACTGCCCAATCTTATTGCTGTTTTCAGCGGAATAAGTAGCCCTGTAGCCCTCGCCGAGCTCGATTTACTCCATCAACATGACATGCTCATGCTCGTTCCTTGGGCTGCTGCTACCCCTATTGTAGATAACGGCCATGATCCCAACTTTGTTTTCCGTGTCTCTGTTCGAGATGAGTATGCCGCTGAATTTCTCCTCGACGGCGCTCTCGACGTATCACCCAATATTGGATTAATGCTGGTTAACAATGGATGGGGACGAAGCAATTACGAAGGCTTGACCAATGCAATGGCAGAGCGCGATCTCCCTCCCGCTCATTTAGAGTGGTTTCATTGGGGAGAAAAGGATATTTCATCCAAAACAACTCGACTCATCGAACGGGGTGCAGAAGTCATTATTTATGTTGGTAATCCTGTAGAAGGTCAGAAATTCCTCGCCGCTTTAGCGACACACCCCACGCCTCCTGTCGTGATTTCTCATTGGGGGATAACAGGGTCAGAATTTGCCCAACAGGCTGCAAGAGAGCTAGAGAAAATAGATCTTCGTGTGCTGCAAACTTTTTCCTTTATCGACAATGACAGCCCTATTGCCACGTCGCTGGCTAAGCGTTACCACCATCAATACAACACCCTATCCGCCACCGACATTTTCGCCCCATCTGGCACCGCACATGCTTACGATTTAATGCACTTGTTAGCACAAGCAACACGAAAAGCAGGCAGCTCCGACATGACGAAAATTCGTCAGGAAATGAAGAATCTTGATCAACACAAAGGTGTCATGAAGCGCTATCAATCCCCCTTCCTAAGCGGTCAACAAGATGCATTAACGCCAGAGGATTATATCTTTGCTTTTTATAAAAACGGCATGCTTCACCCTATAAGGTCCACAAACTAATGGCCGAAAATAGAAGCATTGCCAGCCGATTTGCCAATCTGAATTTGGTGTTACTTGTGTCATTTTTTCTTTTTGTGGTCGGTGCAACCACGGTGATGGAGCTGTTTCGATTAGAAAAGCAGCTCCATGTGGAACTGCATACTCAAGCACAAACTCGCCTCAAAATATTGAATCAAGAAATCAACAACCAACGCGTCGCGGTTACGCGAACCGCTGAAAGTCAGCTGTCAATCAATAGCCTTATCGACATTAACGGCAGCAGCCTCTATTTCGACCATGCGCTAGAAGATCTCACCCAGTACACTGCCATTGATGATGCGCAGTTTTTTGATTATGCGAGCTCTCTATTAGACAAATCCTCTTCTCCCCCCACCTGGTATTCTGCCTCGTTCGTCAGAGAAACGTTGGTAACCGGCAAGGGGGACATAAAACTGCACAATGGGGCTTTCTTTATCATTGAGCCCATTACGTATTTCGGCGCGGTACAAGGCGGCATCATTGCACGAGTTAACTTATCCGAGTTGGTTTCGCCAGTGCTTGAAAACATTGACCGTTACTATTCGCTCAAATTGGGCGAAAAAACGGAATTCACCAACGGTGAAAGGCACAAATTTGAGTCCACAGCCTTTGTGGTGCCTTCATCAGACATGACACTCAGTGATTTCCCCATATCCATCACCTTGTCCGAGCCTTACCTTTACCTGCTACACAAGATCTCGCCATGGCTAACTAGCGTTGGCATTTTCGCCTTAATATCCTTATTTCCTATCGTGGCGATTGCACGTCGGTGGGGGGAAAAAATGGCTCTCCCTATTGCGCAGCTGTCAGAAAAAGTGGAAGAAGGCACTTACCCGATTGCGCTCTCTCACACCGCCATTGAATTAGAAGTGCTAGCGAATGCGTTTAACCGAACAACAGAACAAATAAACAAAGCCGGTGAATTGAATCTTGAGGCTGAGAGACAATCGGGCCAAAGCCAGTTGCTCGCCATTGTTGACACCGTAGTTGATAGCATCATCACCATCGACGAAAAGGGCTACATCGCGACCTTTAATCCCGCGGCAGAAGGCTTATTTGGGTATTACGCTGACGAAGTTATCGGGAAAAAAGTGAACATGCTGATGCCACAAGATTTCGCCCTACAACATGACACTTTCTTGACAAACTATCTCGGTGGAAAGCCTGCAAAAATCATCGGGATTGGTCGAGAAATCGTCGCTAAACGCAAAGACGGTTCGGAATTTCCCGCAGAGCTATCCGTCAGTGAAATGCGCGTCTTAGGTGCGCGAATGTTTACTGGCATTATTCGAGATATTACGGCTCGCAAAAAGGCGCAAAGTGTAAAAAATGAATTTGTCGCAACCGTCAGTCATGAATTACGTACTCCGCTCACATCAATTCGCGGTGCGTTAGGTATCGTATTAGGCAAATTTGGCAATGACTTGCCAGAAAAAAGCAAAAAGATGCTCACCATTGCACTTCGAAACAGTGAACGATTAACCCTTTTAATCAACGATATTCTTGATATTGAAAAACTAGATTCAGGGCAACTCAGCTTTAGTTTTAGCCGTATTAATCTTGATTCACTGATTCGGCGTTCGATTGACGACAACGACGGGTTTGCACGACAACACAACGTCTCGTTGGTATACATCAACGAAGTTAACGATGCCTATGTCAATGCCGACTCAGGTAGGGTGTTGCAAGTGATGGCTAACTTATTGTCAAACGCGATCAAATACTCCCCAGAATATGGTGAAGTCACCATCACACTAGCGCAACAGGATTCATTTTACCGCATCGATGTGACTGATGTCGGATCGGGTATCCCTCCTGAATTCCATCAACGCATCTTTGAACGCTTCTCCCAAGCAGACAGCTCAGATACACGAAGAGTTGGTGGAACAGGCTTAGGACTTAGCATCACCCAATCGATTGTAGAAGGCCATAAGGGACAACTTGACTTCTTCTCGGCGCTCGATGAGGGGTCTACTTTCTACTTCACGCTCCCTATTGATACAGCCGAGGCTAAGCGCTTGAGTGCTGATCACGGGGGTGTGGTAACCCCATTCAACGCAGTGTTTCAGGTGTTATATGTCGGGAGTGACGACAATCTCATTCGAGTATTGCGAAATGAGATTGCTAAGGTCGCAGAAATATCTCGTGTTCCCTCTCTTCCAGCCGCCACACTGGCTTTCAAACAGCAACATTTTGAGCTTGTCATATTGGACAATGAATGGGACGAAGAGAGTATTACACCTTTCCTATCTTCAATGGCAGAAAACGCGAACCCTGTCATTTTGATTTCAGAAACACGCCTTGAAAAGACACTGCCGACCAACGTCATTTCGTGTCATGAAAAGTCTCAATTAAATATCAACAAACTGAAATCGGAAGTCCGTCTTATACTTAAGAAAACATCCCCCAAAAAGGCAGTGTAATGAGCAAGCCAATTACTGTTTTATATGTAGAAGATGACGAAGATATTCGCGATGTTGCCGAAATGGCGTTAGAAGGCGACGATTTCATCCTTCTTGTATGCAGTTGTGGTGAAGAAGCATTGGAAAAGGGAGCGCTCTCCTCCCCTGACTTACTGCTGCTGGATGTGATGATGCCTGATATGGATGGACCCACTACGCTGATAAATTTACGCAAGCTGCCTCATATGGAGGTGACACCCGCTATTTTTATGACTGCAAAAGTGCAGCCTTCCGAGATAAAGGCCTACCACGAATGCGGTGCTATTGGGGTTATCAGTAAACCCTTTGATCCAATGATGCTTGCCGAAAAAATCAAAAGCATGATGACAAGGGAAGGCTTATGAGACCATCTCAATTAAAAAAATTTCAGGAACAACAAGCCAAATTTGCCAAAGGCATTGGTAAGCGCGTCGAAAGAATAACGACGTTATGGCAAACGATCCAAACCAATAAGAAATCGACCCATGGCGAACTTGATGAGCTAGTGCTTGAAGCACATAAATTAGCGGGGACGGCCACTACGCTAGGGTTTGTCGATTTAGGAGAACGTGGTCGCGATATCGAAGTCTTGCTCAAGCCTTCTCTTGAGAATCAAGAAAACCCTTGGCCAAATACGGATATTGATGCGCTCATTGCCACAATCGACGATGTGGCTCGCATTGAACCTAAACGCCCGGAAGATCTCACCTATGGTGAAGTCACCTTGCTTCATGAACAAGGACGAACGAAGCAACTGGTCTATGTGCTCGCCGATGATCTCAGTAACACCCAAGATATGGTCGAACAACTTCAATACCTTGAATATGACGTGCTGTCATTCGACGCCACTGATGACTTGAAAGAGGCCTTGAGTAAAGAAGCGCCGTCAGTGCTAATTGTTGATATCAATGAATGTGACCTACTCAGTAAAGTCACTAAGGTGTGGCGTAAAAACAGCGGTATTCCACTGGTGGTATTAAGCAGCACCGAGTGTTGGAAAAGCAGACTTCTCGCTGCCAAAGCAGGGGCGTTTGCCTTTTTCCATAAACCAATTGAATACGATGATATTCTCAGTGTACTGGATTCTCTTTGGGAAACTCATAACGCCCAATACCGTGTCCTGATCGTTGAAGATGAACAGATACTTGCTGAGCACTACTCCATTGTGCTGCAAGGGGCGGGAATGAAAACCCTGATCGTTGACGATCCAGAACATTTGCTCGATGAGCTCGGCGAATTCAGTCCCGATTTGGTACTGATGGATTTGTATATGCCCAAGTGTTCGGGCGTGGAAGCCGCCAGAGTTATTCGCCAGCACTCTTCTCACACCAATGTGCCTATCGTGTACCTTTCTGGTGAAACCGACTTAAAGCTGCAAATGAAAGCGCTGCAAGTGGGCGCAGATGACTTTCTTACCAAACCCATCAATGATCTGCACCTAACGCAAGCAGTCTCCATTCGCGCTAAACGCTTCCGTCAATTAAGCGCCTTAATGGACAGGGATAGCCTCACAGGGTTACTCAATCACTCGAACCTCAAAGTCGCCCTCGACCGCGAATTGTCACGAGCACGTCGTCACAAATCTCCATTGAGTTTTGTGATGATAGATATCGATCACTTTAAGTCTGTTAACGACAGATATGGTCACCCCGTGGGAGACAAAGTCATCAAAGGCGTCGCCCGCCTGCTCAATTACCGATTCCGAAAAACCGATACCTGTGCCCGCTACGGGGGGGAAGAGTTTGCGCTCATTTTACCGGACACACCTGCAGATATCGCCCTTCGACTGATTGACGAGTTTCGGATCACCTTTGCAAAGACGCCGTTCTCCAATGGTCCGGACACTTTTTACGCGACCTTGAGTGCAGGCGTCGCAACTTTCCCTGAATTTGATTCGGTCGAATCCATTATTGAAGCGGCAGATTCTTCTTTGTATATGGCCAAAGAAAAAGGCCGTAACCGTGTGGTGACTCATGTAGAGTTGGATGCAAATAAAAAGAATCACGCCTAATGAGTGATAAGAACGAAATTGCCGCCCAATAACACAGGGTTGCCGTGGCTAAAGCGAAACAACAATGCACCCGATTAACCTCACGAATAAATTGACATAACTCTGTGAGAGTTTCGCAATAAATTCGAGACCGTTTCGCCACTTTTCCGCGCCATGCTTTGAAAGTCTCAACGCATTCTTGAGTCTTTCAATTGCACATGGAGCGAAACATGAAACCATTACTCTTAGCCATCGCGATGGGCGCTGCGTTTTCCGCACAAGCCGCAAATATCGATGTGAGCATCACCAACGCTACCGACGGCGTCTATTTCACCCCTTTAATCGTTGCTGCACACTCGGATGACGCTAATCTCTTCCAAACAGGCACACCCGCATCTGAGGCTGTTGAAGCCATGGCAGAGGGTGGCGATATCAGCGGATTAGAAGACGTCGCACTGAGCGTAGGCGCAGCCGTTAGCGCTAACCCTGCCGAAGGCATTCTAGCCCCAGGCGAAACGGCCTCTACGCGTCTTTATACTCAACACGGCGACGTGCTTTCTATTGCCGCTATGTTGCTCCCTTCAAACGATGCATTCATCGGCGTCGACAGCTGGAAAATACCGAAGAAGAGAGGCACCTATGTCATTAACGCTAATGGCTATGATGCTGGCACAGAAGCAAATGATGAACTGGCCGCCAGTGTTCCCAACCCTCCTTTCTTAACATTTGGCACGGGCGGCACGGGCGTTGACAGTGACGTTGCAAATCAAGCGGTTCATATTCACCCTGGGAATCTTGGCGACACCAACGCCACAGGCGGTATCAGTGATTTTGATAGCACCAAACACCGTTGGTTGAATCCGGTTGCCATCATCACCGTCACGGTTTACTAAGGGAGGGCGTTCTATGTTTCGCTTATCTCTCGTTGGGATCACTGCGCTGTTATTGGCGGGTTGTCCCTTGCAAAAAGAGTACACCGTTACGGTGGAAAATCTGACTGATGCGCAACCTATGTCACCAGTGACGCTGGTAACGCATCGTAAAAACTTCGATCTATTTGAAGTTGGGCAACCGGTGAGTGTTGCATTAGAAAAACTCGCCGAAAGTGGCGATAACAGCGACGTTCTGACTTACAAGAAGCAACGATCCGTTGAAGATGCCGTGTCAGGGAAAGCACCACTTGGTCCCGGCGCATCGGAAACCTTTACCTTGCAACTGGGTAACCAAAAAACGCGTTTTCTCTCTGTGGCTTCCATGCTCGTCAATACTAATGATGCGTTGGTTGCGCAATCAGGCATTGATTTACGCAAACTAAAACCCGGTCAAAGCATGACTATCACCTTACCCGTGTGGGATGCGGGCACAGAGGCTAACAGTGAATCTCAAGGTTCGGTTCCAGGCCCAGCGGCAGGTGGTGAAGGCTTCAATGCCGATCGTGATGATGCGAACCGTATTCGTATTCACCCTGGCGTACTGTCGCAAGATGAAGGGCTTTCTTCTTCCGCGCTGAGCTATCGTCATCGTTTCCTTAACCCCGGCGCGAAAATCACCATTAAACGTGTTTGGTAACTCGCTTAGCGGCGTTATTCTCAACATGTACTTTGCGCCTAGCATTCCCTCTGTTAGGCGCTTTCTTTTCGTGAGCAGTTATTTTTGTGGGGTAATTGCATGTGTGGGGTAATTGCATGATAGCGCATTGCGCTGATCGTCATTCAGATCCGTATTGTATGATAAGCTAACAACCCGTCATTCATAGCAGGAGCGCGCGTGCTGACATTTATTGAGTCGCAGGAAATGGCCTTTCGACTGTTCACCTTTTTCTCTATTTTTGCGGCAATGGGGCTCGCCGAATGGCTTTTTCCTAAGCGCCTTCTTACGGTGAGCAAAGCCAAGCGCTGGCTCAATAATATCTCTCTGATGATCCTCAACACTTTCGTGCTTCGCGCCATCTTCCCGCTGGCAGCGGCAGGCTTTGCTGCATGGACCGCTGACCAAGGCATTGGCTTGTTTAATCTAGTGAGCACCCCACTATGGGTATCCGTATTGGTTTGTATCATCGCTCTGGATGGGATCATCTGGCTGCAACACCGACTGTTTCATCAAATCCCCCTGCTTTGGCGTTTGCACGCCGTTCATCATGCCGATAAAGATCTCGATGTCACCTCGGGTGCGCGTTTCCACCCTCTCGAAATTTTACTGTCGATGGTGATTAAGATTGCCGCCATTGCCTTGCTTGGCACGCCTGTGGTCGCGGTTATTTTATTTGAAGTGATACTTAGCGGTATGGCACTGTTTAATCACAGCAATGTCGCCATCCCACCCGCTATCGATCGCGGGCTACGCCTGTTGGTTGTTACACCGGATATGCACCGCGTCCATCACTCTATTCATCGCTATGAAAGTGATTCAAACTTTGGGTTTAATCTTGCGATTTGGGACAGACTCTTTCGCACTTATCGCGCCCAGCCTGATGAAGGCCATTACGGCATGACCATCGGTATCAAAACGCAGCGTGAGGAGCGGCACGTCGTCTGGTTAAGCGGCTTATTAGCACTGCCCTTTCTGTTGTTTAGCGCATCAGGATCAAACAAATCCCGTTCGAACAAAAAATCAAAACAAACGCCTTAGTTCAGGAAATTAGCACCATGACAAAAGTGATCGTCACCTCGCTCAACCCTGCCAAAATTGCCGCAGTAGAAACGGCATTTCGCAGTGTATTCCCCGATAACGACATGACATTTGAAGGCATCTCTGTTTCCAGTGATGTGGCCGATCAACCCATGACGAGCGAAGAGACCCTAGCAGGCGCAAGAAATCGCGTTCACAACGCAAAGAAGGTGATTGACGGTAATTTCTACGTGGGCGTTGAAGCGGGGCTGGATAACCCATTTACCTTTGCGTGGATGGTCATTGAATCATCCGATCGCACCGGTGAGTCGCGCTCAGCCTCTGTGCCATTGCCGCCACAGGCGCTCAAAGCGCTGGAAACAGGCAAAGAGCTAGGCGATGTGATGGACGAAATGTTCAATGAAGAAAACGTAAAGCAAAAAGGCGGAGCGATTGGCATGTTAACAGGGGACTTACTCACCCGCAGCTCGGTCTATCACCAAGCACTTATTCTGGCGTTGATCCCGTTTATGCATCCGAACTTGTTTCCGCCATTAGATAAAAATAACTCGCCACAAAACCACGGCTAGCATTGGCAGATGCCAAAAACGTTCGCGCAAAAAAATAGGACCTTACGGTCCTATTTTTCTAACACTTTCCCCAGCCACGCCTTCTGGCTGTCATCAAGTTGTTTAAGCTCATTTGAACCGCGGGTAATGGTGGCAATGCCTACACCCAGCATCTGGCTTAGCTGGCGTTGGCTAATTTCACCTTTTAGCAGCTCATTGACAATATTCACGCGCGCAATCAACGCGGTGCGTTCATCTTGTGTCAGCAGCATTTTAAGAAGCTCCGCTTCATGCCCTGAATCTATTGCTCTGTGAATCAAATCCAGCACATCTTGCCAGTCTGAATACTCGGGCGTGTCTTGCATACTAGCCTCACAGGAAGAGAATACTCTGGCGTAGTTTACGCACAGCCAGAGTTTGGCTCAATCATACTGTTACCTAACACGACTAATAGCGTCGACTCTGTTCACTTTCATGCAAAAACTGTATCTGCTTCCCAAGTAACTTACGATAGTAAATGTCGTACATCAGCACGTTCTGCACATATCCACGGGTTTCGTTGAAAGGGATTGCTTCGATAAACGCAATGGCGTCGAGATTGCCATCGGATTTATCCAACCAACGCGAAACACGGTGTGGCCCGGCGTTGTACGCAGCAAATGCCAAAATGCGGTTTTCGTCAAACCTGTCGAGCAACATGCGAAGGTACCCACTGCCAAGACGGATATTAATTCCTGGATCGCTCAATGTGCTTTTGCCAAGGTAACGAAAGCCCAGCTTTTGCGAGGTTTCTTTAGCCGTGGCTGGCATGAGTTGCATCAGACCTCGTGCACCAACGGGCGATACCGCATTGGTGTAAAACGCACTTTCCTGACGCGACAATGCAAGCAATGTTGTCAACGGAACCTCACGCTCTTTGCTGAAAAACTCGAACCACCAGCGATGGGCCACAGGGAAGCGATATTCAAGGTGTCCCCACAACTTACCAGCAATGGTTGCCTGCACAGAAAGGTGATACCACTTACTCTCAGAAGCAAAGGCGGCCAGCATGGCTTTTTGCTCTAGATCGGCGCGTCTAAGCAGATATTGCCATTCGCGTTTAGCGGCTACCACCTTGTCGAGCACTAGCAGCTCGCCGACACGATCTAACGCCGCGCGAAACGGTTTAATCGACTCAATATTCAGCGAGGTTGTCTGGAAAGGAATATCAATCGGCTTGTCGAGGTGCATGGCTGCTGCAACGCTGTAAAAGTTGCGCTCGCCAATCATGTCAGCAAACAGTTTTTCGGCTTGCGCCTTGTTGCCTTTTTCCATCTCGATGCGAGCATGCCAGTATCGCCATTTCAGTTTCTTGGCCTCTTTTTCTGGCAGAACATTTAGCCACCGCTCGACTTTTTTCCAATCGCCCTTCACTAAACTGACGCGAATACGACGTTCCAACAAAGATGGGTTTGTAGACTGCTTAAGCCATTTGTCACGCCATTTCGCTAGCGTATCGTCATCTGTCGACATCAAACGGCTGGCGAGAAAATCTGCCATCTCTTGCCGCTCGTTCTTTTTGTAATGTTGTCCCTCCACCACACGAGTAAACTGCGCCACAGCGTCTTTGGCATTGATGCGCGCTAAGCGCTCAAAAGAAAGACGAGTTAAACGCTGATTAAACGGCGTCACTTTGCTTTTTTTCGCAAACTCCGCGACACCTTGAGGCTTGTCATAAAGCGCAATAATTTGCTGACCACTTGCCGCGGCGTTACCTGTCAGTTGCTTTCCCAAATACTTGAGCAGCGTTTTATTTCGGTTATCAAACGTCAACAACATGCGATCTAACACCAAAGCATTGTTGAGTTTGCCTTTATCCTGTAAATCTTCAAAAAGCTTGTCGCACGCACGGTCAACCGATGAGCCGGACAAATACAGCGACTTGGCTCCGGAAAGCGCCAACGCTTTGTCTCCCGCTTGGCTATGGGCATAATAGTACTGACACTGATGGCTTTCGCCACGAGGCACTGTCGTTTGAAAAGCCAGCAATTCTGACCACTTACCTCTCGATGCCAATACATTCAAATAGCGAGCACGCACGGTATTCGTGAACGGCAATTCGTCATATCGACCAACGAACGCTTCAACTTCTTGCTCCTTCGCTGAACTCAATTCACGCATGAATTCGCGATAATCGAGATAAGGATAAAGCGGATAACCGTTAAGACCTGATTTGAGTGTCGAAAATGTCGCCATATCATTGCGTTCAATCGCCGCAATGGCTTTTTCATAGCGTGTGCGTTGCTCTTCTAAACTTAGCGCTTGCGCTGGAAGTGATACCCCGAGTAACGCAATAAACCCAAAACGCGCTGAACGCAAAACGTCTTTCGCTAAATTATTATAGGTTTCTGTAATTATTGATTTTTCTATCGATAGCATATTGAATGCATCTCCAAGGCGCGCCTGATTTTATAGCTTATACCCTATCCGCCTAGCCGGACGGATTTTACGGTGTACGACTGGTCTATATACCAAACTCATTTGATATATGCCGCAAAATAACTGTTGCTGAATGCGTCGTAATGTCAAAACGGGATGTTGATCTGTGCTTATCAGCGTTGCGGTGCATGAATGTTGCGCACGTCACTCTTCATCTACGTCTGATTAAAACACCGTCTTATTGTTTGTTATCAAAATCAACGATTGGTTCCCGACACCGTCGCTTTGCGGTATGGCTGTTACAATAATCGGCTATACCAGTTAGAATATCCCTTTTATGTGACAAGAGAACGCGAGCAGAAATGGCTGAGTACGTTTATACCATGTCGCGCGTTGGCAAAATCGTGCCACCGAAGCGTCAGATCCTGAAAGACATCTCCCTGTGCTTTTTCCCTGGCGCCAAAATTGGCGTATTGGGTCTGAATGGCTCAGGTAAATCTACCCTTCTTCGCATCATGGCGGGTATCGATACCGATATCGAAGGTGAAGCACGTGCCCAACAAGGCATCAAAGTGGGTTACCTGCCACAGGAACCGAAACTGGACGAAGATAAAACCGTACGTGAAACTGTGGAAGAAGCGGTCGCGGATGTGGCTGGCGCACTGTCTCGTCTTGACGCGGTTTATGCGGCTTACGCTGAACCCGATGCCGACTTCGATGCACTGGCAAAAGAACAAGGCGATCTTGAAGCGCTGATCCAAGCAAAAGACGGTCACAACCTTGATAACGCCCTTGAGCGTGCTGCTGACGCCCTTCGTCTGCCAGAATGGGATGCGAAAATTAAGCATCTGTCTGGTGGTGAGCGTCGCCGTGTCGCTATCTGTCGTCTATTACTTGAAAAACCTGACATGCTGCTTCTCGACGAACCAACCAACCACTTGGATGCAGAATCTGTGGGCTGGCTGGAGCGTTTCTTGGTGGATTACAACGGCACTGTTGTGGCCATCACGCACGACCGTTACTTCTTGGACAATGCAGCAGGCTGGATTCTAGAACTTGACCGTGGTGAAGGTATTCCATGGGAAGGTAACTACACTTCTTGGCTTGAGCAAAAAGATGCGCGTCTCCAACAAGAGTCGTCGCAGGAAAGTGCCCGTCAAAAGACCATTGAGAAAGAGCTTGAGTGGGTTCGTCAAAATCCTAAAGGTCGTCAGGCGAAATCTAAAGCACGTATGGCGCGCTTTGAAGAGCTAAACAACACCGAACACCAACGTCGTAACGAAACCAACGAGCTGTTCATTCCACCAGGTTTGCGCTTGGGTGACAAAGTCATCGAGATCAACAACCTGACCAAATCGTTTGGCGATCGCGTTCTGATTGATGATCTGTCGTTCAGCGTACCTAAAGGTGCCATCGTCGGCATCATCGGTGCGAACGGTGCCGGTAAATCGACGTTGTTCAAAATGTTGAGCGGCACAGAGCAGCCTGACAGCGGCACCATTGAACTGGGTGAAACCGTTCAATTGGCATCGGTTGAGCAGTTCCGTGACAGCATGACGGACACCAACACGGTTTACCAAGAGATCTCTGAAGGTGCGGAAATCATCCGTATCCACAACTTTGAACTTCCTGCACGTGCTTACTGCTCGCGCTTTAACTTCAAAGGCAGCGATCAGCAAAAACGCATCGGCGATTTGTCGGGCGGTGAGCGCAACCGTGTGCACCTTGCGAAACTGCTAAAATCAGGCGGTAACGTATTGCTGCTGGATGAACCAACCAATGACTTGGACGTAGAAACCCTACGTGCATTGGAAGAGGCGCTGCTGGAATTCCCAGGCTGTGCCATGGTTATCTCGCATGACCGTTGGTTCCTTGACCGCATCGCGACCCATATTTTGGATTACCGCGACGAAGGTAAAGTTAACTTCTTTGAAGGTAACTACAACGAATACAGCGAATGGCTGAAGCAAACCTTGGGCGCACAAGCGGCTCAACCTCATCGCATGAAATACAAGCGCGTTACCAAGTAATTCGCGCTACGCATTCAATACTGCAATGAGTCAAAGGGTCACTTCGGTGGCCCTTTTTGCATTTTCAGCCCATATCCCCATCCATCTTATTGATAAGACGCGCAGCGCATCACGGAGACGAGACGCAAGAGTAGAGATATCGACTCGTCTCTCCTACACTTGGTGTAAATTGTACTGAGGATTTGTTATATGGCAGAACGTCGTATGTTTTCGCGTGTTGTCTATCTCACTCCCGCCACGATAAGGCAGGGAGAATCAAGTTGGACCTCTAACGTTCTTGATCTATCGCTAAAAGGCGCACTGCTTTCCACCCCTGAAGATTGGGGCGTTGGCAACGAGACAGATTATGTTGTGAGCTTCAAATTGCATGACTCTGACATTGAGCTCAGCATGGAGCTTCAGTTGATTCAAGACGGCGGCGACTATCTTCGCTTCCAGATTGATCATATTGATATCGACAGTGCGAGCCACCTGAAACGTCTGGTTGAACTGAACGTCGGTAACGATGATTTGCTTCACCGCGAATTAGCACAACTGACAGATCTAAAAGATACCGTATAATCGGTGAAGTTGGTCGCTAGAGATCACCGCTCTAGGGATCATCTCTCGAGGCGTTGATGACTCTGGAAATAATTATCACGCTGTTTTTTATGCGTCCATTTTACAAGTGCTGTGCGTTACCAAATGCTTGGCTCAAATAAACACTAAGCGCCATTACGTGCATAGATACATGAAGTAGTAGTAACCATGCCACATAACATTCGAATTGCCGTTTCACATGCGAATGGATCTCGCCACTTTGTGCTCTCTCCGTCGCTTAAAAAAGTGCTGCTCACGCTATTGATCATACTCGTGGTCGGTATTGTCGCCAGTATCGCCACGATTTATTACCTCAATCACCGCTCAACCACCGCAGAAATGACGGTGAAAAACATGACAGAGAAAAGCTCCGCTCTGGTCGGGCAACTCGAGTCTCTCAAGCAAAAGCGTCAACAACTTGAGCAGCAAATCAACAATAAAGAAGAAGAATACGCGCAAACCATCGAAGAAAAAGAAAGCGAGCTGAATTATCTCACTCAACGTGTTTCCAGCGTTGAAGAAGTGTTGGGGTTAGAAAAAGAAAACAGTAGCGAAGTTCCACTAACAGAACGCTTAGATGTTGCAGTGATCAACTCTGCCGTACGTGCCACCATGCTTAGATTGATCCCAAGTGGTCAACCGATTGAAAGCTATCGTCGCTCATCCGGCTATGGCTCCCGCACCCATCCGGTTACTGGAAGCAAGAAATTCCACCTTGGTTTGGATTTAACCGCAGACATCGGCACACCCGTTTATGCTCCCGCAGATGGTGTGGTGGAATACAAACGCCCGAGTCGCAAAAAAGGTTATGGCAACCTACTCAAGATTGACCATGCCTTTGGCTTTATGACGCTTTACGCACACCTCGACAAGTTCAACGTCAATACTGGCGAATTTGTGAAAAAAGGCGACTTGATTGGCTGGTCTGGCAATACGGGGTTATCTACTGGACCACACCTTCATTACGAAGTGAGATTTCTTGGCCGCGCACTGAATCCGAAGCGCTTTATCGCTTGGACACACGACAATTTTGAAGCGCTGTTCAAAGAAGAAGATAAAGTGAAATGGGCAAGCTTGGTGAAAATTGTCGAGAGCATGGTCGCAACGCAGGTTCAACTAGCGTCCGATGCAACAGGACAAGCTGGTCTGGTTGCTGTCGCCAATCACTCTGCGGCCTCAGACACCGCCGAGATTGAGAGCACCAAGTAGCTCAATAGCTTCCAGTCAAACCAAACGAAAAAAGGCACGCAATGTGCCTTTTTCTGTTTTCTGCTTCTGCTTCTGCTTCTGCTTCTGCTTCTGCTTATAAGCAAAACTAATCAAACTCATCCAGCACGGCAAGCGCTTCTGATAGCTTGTTCACGCCGTAGACTTTCATCCCCGGCGTGTCTTTTTTCGGTGCATTTGCTGAAGGCACAACTGCGCGGGTAAATCCATGCTTCGCGGCTTCCATTAAACGCTCTTGACCACTTGGCACAGGGCGTATTTCGCCGGCCAATCCCACTTCACCAAAGACCACCAGATCCCGAGGCAAAGGGCGATCACGAAAACTGGAAATCAACGCCAGTAGCAACGCAAGATCCACACTGGTTTCTGTGACCTTTACGCCACCCACCACGTTCACAAACACATCCTGATCGGACATTTGCAAGCCACCATGTTTGTGGAGCACTGCAAGCAATAGCGCAAGGCGGTTTTGTTCAAGACCAACGGCAATACGACGAGGGTTGGACAGTTGGCTGTAATCCACCAGCGCCTGTATCTCGACTAACAAAGGACGCGTTCCTTCCCACAGCACAGTGACTGCGCTGCCTGATGTCACCTCTTCGCCTCGGCTCAAGAAAATGGCTGACGGGTTGCTCACTTCACGAAGCCCCTGCCCTGTCATGGCAAACACCCCAAGCTCATTCACGGCGCCAAATCGGTTTTTGTGGCTGCGAAGGGTACGGAAACGACTGTCACTCGAACCATCCAGCATCACAGAGCAGTCAATGCAGTGCTCGAGTACTTTGGGGCCCGCCAAAGAACCGTCTTTGGTGACGTGCCCGACCATGAAGATCGCCACATTGTGTTGCTTGGCATAGCGGGTTAAAGCGGCGGCAGATTCTCGAACCTGTGCGACGCTTCCGGGTGCAGACACCACATCGGCACAATGCATCACCTGAATCGAGTCGATGACCATGATTTTGGGCTGCTCTTGGCGAGCAATCTGACAGATGGTTTCAACATTGGTTTCCGAGAGCATTTTCAGTTTATCTTTCGGTAATCCCAAACGTTCAGCGCGCATAGCGACTTGCTGTAACGACTCTTCACCGGTCACGTACAAGGTTGGCATTTGACTGGCTAGCCAACACATAATCTGCAGCAGCAAGGTACTTTTACCTGCCCCCGGACTACCACCAATCAAAATGGCTGCGCCAGGCACAACACCGCCGCCAAGCACACGATCGAGTTCTTTGAAGCCACTGCTAAAACGAGGCACTTCTTGCAGGTCAATCGACGCTAACGTTTGCACTTGCGCGTCAGCTTTGCCTGCATAGCCCGCATACTTTTCGTTACGTGCGACTTGAGGCGAGGCCGCCAAGCGAACTTCTGTAATCGTGTTCCATGCACCACACGCTGAGCATTGACCTTGCCAGCGTGGATAGTCTGCGCCGCAATCATTGCAGACATAGGCACGTTTTGCTTTCGACATGATTTCTCCTGAAATGACGTCTTGCGGTTCGAGAACTGCGAGACAAGGCAAGTTTATGCATATCTTCGAGACACTTACACGAAAACAGGTAAACTATGCCCCTTCTCAGCCGTTAAATAATTCACGATTCTATCAGACTTTACCATGATGCAGGACCACGATAAGACGCTGTACGATCAGTTACTTCCACTCTATGAGATGGAAGGTTTTGATGATTTACTGTTTAAGCTGACCCCAACAGAAAGTAACTCTGAACGCTTGATCATTAAAATGGAAGTGCGCAAGCTCATGTCTGCGTGCAGCCGCCCCGTGGACTTACGCGGTAAAGTGGTCGGCGAATGCCGTCGTTATTTTCTCAACAACGTGAACCATTGGTTGGATGATGTCGCGATCAATCTGTATCAGCGCCGTCTCGATATCTATCAAGGTAAGATGACACAAGGGTTGTGGGATGAACTTCACAACACCTCCAACAGTTATCGCGTATTGCAACGTCAAGGCGATGTGCGTGCAGCTGAGTCGATGGATACGGTAGAAACCGTGCCATTGCGCTTTGGTCATTACTTGTCCCGCAGTGAAAATCGCATTCAAATTTCCAGCCGTATTCAGGCTTTTCTGCCCGACGGAACGGAAGTTAACGGCTCGACAATCGATCTATCTAACTCGGGCATGCAAGTTAAGCTACCTGCGGCATTTCGTTATGACGAAGGCTCAACACTGGTCGTTTACTTCCCGCAATTGGGCGACGAATGCCGTCTGCCTGAACTGTTTAGCGGCCTAAATTATCGCGTGGTCGGGGTTGAACTTAATTTCAACAAAGACAGTTTTCAGCGACTTCGACTGCGTCTAGTGACCAGTACTGACGCCATCAAAAACGCGATTGAGACCAAAAGTACGCAAGACACTGTCAGTTCGCGCTCAGAAAATGAAGACAAGTTTCTAACAACACGTTCAAAGAGTTACGAACAAATCTTTCTTGAGCAAACATCCTCATTACCGCTGTTTTTCTGTGGCAACAAGCTGCGTTATAGCTTGCTAACTGAGCAAAACCGTTCGCTGTGGGACTACTGGCATGATGAACGCAACCTGCCTGTGGTTGATAAACTCTTTTCTGCTGCTCGGCTCCAACATTTGGCCTTAGAGGGACTCACTAGCAGTGAAACGCTGGTCTATTGCTTCAGCCACCAACACAGTGATAAAACCTTCTTTTTCTCTGCCTGCCCAACAGAGCTAACACCCGAGCTTCGCCGATTATTTTGGCATGTGGGTAGCTCTCGCCCCTCATGGCGTGTGCTGCGCGTTACGATGGCGAAAATTAATGAAGAGGACACTCGACGTTTACAGGACATCTCTCCTGCCTACATCCAGCAAATTGATGAATTAACCCACATCGCGACGATTCAGGATTTAACCTTAGAAACCGTTAACAGCGACTATCGCATCCCGATCAAACCGAAGCTGCCTTCTCGGTCACTGAATCAATTTGTCCATGAGCGAGATCCTATTGCGGCGATAGACGCGGTGCCATCAGTACTCGCACCGCAACGTAAAGAACCTCGTTACCAGCATAAAACGGGCACCATATTAATTCACCACACCAGTGGTGAACTGCATGGCGAGACAATTGATTTCTCTCCTCATGGATTAAATATTTCATTGAGTGGCCCTTTTTCTGGGAGTAAATCACAAGAAGTGGCGGTGACATTTACTGACCTAAAGCGCGTGGATCCCAACGCGCCGCTCGGAAATGTGCCATACAAAGTCATCCAAATCAGCGAAGACCGCACAAACGTTAAGCTTGCTTTGCTCAAGGACAGACACAGTAAACATCGCAGTCACTACTTACAGCGACTCATCGAACACAACCAACATAAGCTCATGTTAGACAGTGAAAAACTGCCGGATGCCCCGCTTCTTAGCGCCATGCATCAAATGTTGCTAACACGTTTGTCCGTCACACCGTATTTCCTCGTTCGTCGTGGTGAAACGCTTCAAGTGTCAGGGATTGGCACTAACTATCCAGGTAGCGAACTCAGCCGTATTTTGCATAAAAGCGCAGCGGCGGGCATGATCTCGCTGGCGCCAGTGCTTGGTGAGCACTTGTCGAAATACGCCAACGGAGTAACACGTCAACGAAACCGTCTTGAGCAGATAAGACATGAGTTTTATGTCGCTGCAACCATTGCGAATGGCGTGGTCATCGCGGTGAAGTCACGTTCATTGGACAGCTTTGAAACACCCGAGGAGAGAAAGTTTTTCATCTCTCAAGCGAAAAAGCGCGGAAAGTTTTTTGCCGTACGAAATTGGATGCAGCCTATAGATGATGGCAGTCAGTGGCTAAATTCGGAAACGTCAGAGCAATTGATGAAGCTATCCACCAAAAGAACGGCACAGCTTGAGCATGAGTTTGCCGATTTGTGTGTCTACGGCGAAATGAGTGACATCACAGATGAAGTGATGATGCGATTGGAAATGGGATGAACCCAAAACCAAAAAACAGAGAGCTAGAAGCTAACGCTTGACGTTAAGCTTCTAGCTTGGCAAACAGCCCTTACCAGCTAAGGCGCTGAGGCAACAACGACGCTGACAACACACACATAACGCCACCTAAGTCCCCATGACGGATCGAGACCTGCGCAGCTTGCTGCACTTTGGGTTTCGCGTGATAAGCAATGCCCAATCCCGCCGCGGCCATCATGGTTAGATCATTGGCACCATCACCCACTGCTAAAGTGTTCGACGGCGGATATTCGTAACTCTCTGCCAAATCGCGCAAAATGTCCGCTTTACGCTGTGCATCCACGACAGTACCGGCCACTTCACCGGTCAGCTTGCCATTTTCAATCACTAGCTGATTGGATTCGGCATACGCCAGCGACAAATCATTTTTGAGTTTGTCAGAAAACCAAGTAAATCCACCAGAAGCAATCGCCACTTTCCAACCACGTGCCTGCAGCGACGCTGTCAGACGACGCATTCCAGGCATATAAGGAATATTGTCTCGCACGTGCTCAAGCACAGACACATCCGTGCCTTTGAGCGTGGCGACACGTTGACGCAAGCTTTGCTCAAAATCCAATTCGCCACGCATAGCACGCTCTGTGACGTCGGAAACTTGCTGGCCTACACCTGCCAGCTTGGCTATTTCATCAATGCATTCGATTTGAATCGCAGTGGAATCCATATCAAATAACGCCAAGCCTGGCTCATAAAGGTTAGGAATATTTTCCAGCCCTGAGCAATCGAGAAACAGTGCATCACACAAAGCGACAATCTCAGGCGTTAATTCCCCGCGCATAAGTAGCACTTCATAAGGACCAACCGTCCAACCCGCTAACGGGCGAACACGCTCACCGGTGAGAAACGAAAAATCATCAAGGTAAGAGGGGCTGATGTGCAAACCGAACAGTAGCCATCCTGCTTGACGGCAGTCAGACGGACGAAAGCCACGTATAGAAGGGAATCGGTTTAACAGTTTGGTGTGCTTTTTTATTGGATAAGCTGAAAATGCATCCATTGCATAAATTCCTTTTTGAAAATTCGTATACCCGAGCAACCTCAGATGCTTATTCAGCGAGAGCTTGTTTGGGCATACTACTATATCAAAGAGTGCGTATGATCACAGTAGCGCGATCGACGAGTGACTTCAAAATACTGACTCAGTGAGAATTTGGTTAAGCCAAGCGCTGACTTGCATTTTTTAAGTGCTGACAGCAAACTGAGGGCGCGCTGATTTTGATGCGAAGTATTTCATAACTTCGCCTATTGCTTGGAAGGCATATGCTACAAATAAATAAAAAACGCCTAAAAAAACTGTGGCAGTTCATTATCCTTGTGGCGTGCTTCGCTACGGTAATGATGCTTTTTATGTACAGTAATCAGTTAAATAACCGTAACTATAAGATGTTATACGACCAGACCGAATCCTTGTCTCGCGTCATTTTACGTCAAGCTGCTGCTGCTGCCCACGATGCTATTGCTAACGATGACATAGAGTCACTTCAACGCTTAGTTGCGAATCTGCAGAGTGAGGATTTGATCTTGGACTCCGCCGTGTACGACATCAGGGGGAATATTGTGGTTAACTCTGTCGGCGCAATGCCGCTTGAACAGCTCACTGGTCTCAATACACCGCTGTCTGTTGCCAGCATTGGTCGACTTCAACTGGTTGAGCCCATTGCAGACAATGGCAACGTGGTGGGCTTTTTACGCATCACTCTAGAACATGGTGATGTGATAAAAGTGGCCTCTAATCGCTTAGAACAAAGCATTAATTTGGTCCGTGCCATGATTTTGGTGGCGATCGTGACAGGGGCGTTACTCATCTTCACGTTTGCTAGCCGCAAAGATCTCTGGCGATCGACATTTTTGCTGAAAAATAATGATTAGTAGAGCGAGAGCGGTCTTAGGTCCTAAAGAGCAACTTTGTCACAACTTAGAACACAAAAGGATGGCCTGAGCCATCCTTTTTCATTTCTGTTACTCAGCAGAACTTACGCTTCGTCAGCGTCGCCCAGCAGTACAGATTCTAGTGCGATTTCAATCATCTCGTTGAACGTGGTTTGACGCTCGTCAGATGACGTTTGCTCGCCGGTCTTAATGTGGTCAGACACAGTACAGATAGTCAGAGCTTTCGCGCCGAATTCTGCCGCTACGCCGTAAATACCCGCCGCTTCCATTTCCACACCCAAGATGCCGTACTTCGCCATGGTGTCGAAGAACTCTGGCTCAGGCGAGTAGAAAAGGTCCGCAGAGAAGATGTTACCTACACGTACGTTGATGCCTTTTGCTTTCGCGGCATCGACTGCGTTACGGGTCATTTCAAAGTCAGCAATCGCTGCGAAATCATGGCCGTTAAAACGAGTACGGTTAATTTTCGCATCGGTTGACGCGCCCACACCGATGATCACTTCACGCAGTTTCACGTCTTCACGCACAGCACCACAGCTGCCCACACGAATGATTTTCTTTACGCCAAAGTCTTTGATCAACTCAGTCGCGTAGATTGAGCATGATGGGATACCCATACCATGTCCCATCACAGAGATCTTACGACCTTTATAAGTACCGGTGTAACCAAACATGCTGCGAACATCGCAAACTTGCTTAACATCTTGCAGGAACGTTTCTGCAATGTACTTAGCGCGAAGCGGGTCGCCCGGCATCAGAACAACATCTGAAAAATCACCCATTTCGGCATTGATATGTGGAGTTGCCATTTGTATTTTCCTTTTGATCAAATTTCGGATTCTACCTATTGAACATCTGCCGCAGCACGATGAAACACCAGCGCTGCGATGTCTATTCAATGGGGTATTACAAGAATGATTTGCCATAGTCCATGTCGGAGGTACCGAAGTACTCCGCCAACGTCTGGCCAATATCTGCAAAGGTTTCGCGACGCCCCAATGAGCCCGCTGGCACTTTTTTGCCATAAACCAGAACAGGAATGTATTCACGTGTGTGATCTGAGCCCGGCCAGGTTGGATCACAACCGTGGTCAGCCGTCAGGATCAACACGTCGTCTTCATCCAGCATATCGATGATCTCTGGAAGACGACCATCAAAGTATTCAAGTGCAGCCGCATAGCCCGCCACATTGCGGCGATGGCCGTAATGTGAGTCAAAATCGACAAAGTTGGTGAAAACAATGCTGTTGTCACCCGCTTTATTGATCACATCTTTGGTGGCATCAAACAAAGCTTCTAAGCCCGTCGCTTTGATTTTCTGCGTAATGCCGACGTGCGCATAGATATCAGCAATTTTGCCAATCGATATCACTTCGCCTGATTTCTCTTCAACCAGCTTTTGCAACACAGTGGCAGCAGGTGGCTCAAGCGACAAATCACGACGGTTGCCGGTACGCGCAAACTCACCTTTGCCTGCACCAACAAACGGACGCGCGATAACGCGGCCTATGTTGTAGTCTTCCAGCTCTTCACGCGCAATTTGGCAAAGCTCAAGCAAACGATCTAAACCGAAAGTCTCTTCATGCGCGGCGATTTGAAACACAGAATCAGCAGACGTATAGAAGATTGGCAAGCCACTCTTCATATGTTCTTCGCCTAATCGATCGAGGATCTCTGTGCCTGACGCATGGCAATTACCCAAATAGTCAGAAATGCCTGCACGCGCAAGAATACGGTCGGTCAGTTCTTTCGGAAAGCTGTTTTCTTTGTCGCTGAAATAGCCCCAATCAAACAATACAGGTACACCTGCAATTTCCCAGTGACCCGATGGCGTATCTTTGCCAGAAGACAATTCTTGAGCATGGCCATAAGCACCGATGATTTCAGCATTAGGATCGAGCCCTTCAGGGAAGTAGCCAGACGCTTCTTCGCATGCTTTACCTAAGCCAAGTTTATTCAGGTTCGGCAGATCTAGCAGGCCATGACGATCTTCGTTATTCGCATTCCCTGCCGCACACGCTTTCGCGATTGAGCCTAGGGTGTTGGCGCCCACATCACCAAATTTGTGAGCGTCTTCTGAAGCACCGATCCCAAAAGAATCGAGAACCAAAATTATCGCGCGTTTCATGATCGCCTCCTTTAGACGTCTTCTGGGCCAATCTGACGGTACACGTCTGGTGTCGCTTGTGGCGCCTCATCAGAGACAGCCATTGCGGCCTGAAATGCTTGTGCTGCTTGTTGCCATTGATCTTCATCGTTGGCGTGCACAACCGCCAGTGGCTTAGTGCTATCAGCACGCATTCCAAGTCGAATGACGTCACTGAAGCCCACTGAGTAGTCAATAGTATCGCTCGCAACACGGCGTCCGCCACCTAAACCGACAACGGCCATACCAATCGCTCGTGTATCCATCGCGGAGACAAAGCCAGAGGTGGTGGCAAACACAGGTTTAATCACGTTTGCAGTTGCAAGGTACTTGCTGTAATTCTCAACAAAATCTAACGGACCACCGAGGCCTGCCACCATTTTGCCGAAGCATTCTGCCGCTTTACCGTTATCTAGCACGGCTTGCAGTTTGTTCATCGCATCGTTTTTGTCTTTCGCAAGACCGCTGATCATCAGCATTTCTGCAGACAATGCCATGGTTACGGTGTACAAACGCGGATTGCGATATTCACCGGTCAAAAACCGCACGGCTTCTTTCACTTCCAGCGCATTACCCGCGCTGGATGCCAGCACTTGGTTCATGTCTGTCAGTAATGAGCTGGTGCGAGTGCCTGCGCCATTCGCCACAGCAACAATCGACTTTGCAAGTTCTTCGGATTTTTCGTAGGTCGGCATAAATGCGCCAGAGCCTACTTTGACGTCCATCACTAGCGACTCTAATCCTGCCGCCAATTTCTTCGACAAAATTGATGCCGTGATCAACGAAATATTGTCGACCGTCGCGGTGACATCACGCGTGGCATAAACGCGCTTGTCCGCGGGTGCGAGATCGCCAGTTTGACCAATAATCGCGACGCCCGCAGTTTTCGTTACCTGACCAAACACGTCATTGGTTGGGGTAATGTTGTAACCGGGAATCGCTTCAAGTTTATCCAGCGTACCGCCAGTGTGGCCTAAGCCTCGACCTGAAATCATCGGCACATAGCCACCACATGCTGCCACCATTGGGCCTAGCATTAATGAGGTGACATCACCCACACCGCCGGTACTGTGCTTATCGACGATAGGGCCATCAAAATTCATGTGTGACCAATCGATCACCATGCCAGAATCGCGCATGGCACATGTCAGCGCAACGCGCTCGTCCATGGTCATATCATTGAAATACACTGCCATCGCAAACGCCGCGATCTGACCTTCAGACACGGTATCTTTGGCAATGCCTTGGATGAAAAAATTAATTTCATCCGTGGTCAGTGCGATATTGTCACGCTTCTTTCTGATAATTTCTTGGGGAAGGTACATGGTTGACCTCGCAATCTTGGTGATCCGCAACATCAGGGGAGCGCGAACACTCCCCTACTGAATGGCTTAGTAGCCGCCTTCCGCCGCTTTTTCGCCTTCACCCAAGGTATTAAGAAGGTTCGCCAGCAAGCTAGATGCACCAAAACGGTAATGATTCGCGTCAGCCCAATCACCACCAAGAATACGATCAGCCATTGCTAAGTATTCTGCTGCGTCTTCTGCTGTGCGCACGCCGCCAGCGGGTTTGAAACCAACTTTCTCAGCAACACCCATGTCTTTAATGACAGTTAGCATGATTTCAGCTGATTCAGGGGTCGCGTTAACTGGCACTTTACCGGTTGAAGTTTTGATGAAGTCCGCGCCCGCTTCGATAGAGATTTCTGAAGCACGTTTGATCAATTCAGCTTCTTTCAGTTCACCAGTCTCGATGATCACTTTCAGCGTGATATCACCACACGCCGCTTTCACTTGTTTTACCAGTTCAAAACCGGTTTTCTCGTCACCTGCGATCAGTGTGCGATATGGGAAAACCACGTCGACTTCATCGGTGCCATATGCAATAGCTGCTTTGGTTTCAGCAACAGCAATCTCGATGTCATCGTTACCGTGCGGGAAGTTAGTCACGGTCGCAATTTTGATTTCAGGCGTGCCTTGCTCGCGAAGTTGTTTTTTCGCCACAGGGATGAAACGCGGGTAGATGCAGATAGCAGCAGTGTTACCAACAGGCGTTTTCGCACTCTTACACAAGGCGATCACTTTTGCATCAGTGTCGTCGTCGTTAAGGGTGGTCAAATCCATTAGTTTAAGGGCACGTAGGGCTGCTGCTTTAAGATCGCTCATGACTTTCTCCAGTCTATATATTCAAAACCAAGTAACAAATTGCACGACCATAATTGGCACGTTGCAATTTGATGAGCGGACTTGGCTCCTTGAAGTTTGGCTTAAGTTTGCCAATCAACATTCCTTGTTGCCGCACACCCTTCATCATCATCGTTGAGGGTGCAAACTCAACCACTGGACCGCGATGGGTCTTGGGTTGTTGAGTTGTGATATTTCATCGTTCCGCTGTCTAGATGAAACTAAAGTGAAAGTAATTGAAATCACCCTTTCGAATCTTTGACAGCGCTCACCAATTTTACCAATGTTCACGCAGCAGAACCAGATGTTACCTGTTTCTGTTGAAAAACACTCTGTTGCTCTTCGTGTCCAAATCGGCACGTTAAGCGGACATGGTTCGGGTATCAATCCAATATATGCGTTGGGCCAACATCATCCTGTCTTATTGCTAGGGCAAGCTTGCCGTTAACGTGCACATTCAACGCCCTTTCCCCTAAACGACAGACAAAAAAAACCGCCTCACAAGGAGGCGGCTTTTAGAATTTTACGTTGTGCGTATTACATCATCGACAGAGTCAGGAAGAAACCAGCGATAGTTGCACTCATCAGGTTAGATAGCGTACCAGCCGCTACAGCCTTCATACCGAAACGAGCGATGTCGTGACGACGTGTTGGTGCGATGCTACCCAAGCCACCCAGTAGGATTGCTACTGAAGATAGGTTAGCGAAACCACACAGTGCGAACGAGATGATAGCAACACTCTTGTCACTCAAATCTGGAATCATTGGGGTGAAGTTCAGATAAGCAACAAATTCGTTAACAACGATCTTCTGACCGATGAAAGAACCAGCAATATCCGCTTCAGCCCAAGGAACACCAATCAGGAATGCTAGTGGTGCGAAGACTTTACCCAGCAGCCACTCAAGCGTCAGACCTTCAATGCCGAACCAGCCACCAATGCCGCTCAACATGCCGTTAACCAGCGCGATAAGACCGATGAAAGCCAACAGCATTGCACCAATGTTCAACGCCAGTTGCATACCAGAAGATGCGCCGCCAGCAGCTGCATCGATGATGTTTGCAGGCTTGTCTTCTTCTTCGTCATCAGCATCAGCGCCAAACTGTTCAATAGGTTGATCAGTTTCTGGCTTGATGATTTTCGCGAACAACAGACCACCCGGTGCAGCCATGAAAGAAGCGGCAATCAGGTAAGAAAGTGGAACGCCCATTGCTGCGTAACCCGCCAGTACACCACCTGCTACAGATGCCATACCACCACACATTACGGCAAACAGCTCAGATTGAGTCATTTTTGGTACGTATGGACGAACAACCAGTGGCGCTTCAGTTTGGCCAACAAAGATGTTTGCTGTTGCTGACATAGATTCAGCGTGCGAAGTACCCAGTACTTTACGCAGTGCACCGCCCATTACGCGGATAACAAGTTGCATGATACCTAGGTAGTAAAGAACGCTGATCAACGCCGAGAAGAAAACAACGGTTGGCAGAACTTGGAACGCAAAGATAAAACCGATGCCATCTACAGAGAAGTTTACAAGGCTACCAAACAGGAAGCTGATGCCGTCTTTACCATAGTTGATAACATTCTGTACGGCATTTGCCATACCGTTCAGCAGGGTTTGGCCCCACGGAACAAACAGGATAAATCCACCCAGGATAAACTGGATAGCAAACGCACCACCAACGGTACGCAGGTTGATTGCTTTGCGGTTGTCAGACAGAAGTACGGCGATTAGCAGCAGTACAACCATCCCTACAATGCTCATAATCAGGCTCATAATATGGGTTCCTAAAGAAGTCTTGGCGTATCGACAGATTGGGAGTGTTATTCCGGCCGAGATTATACTCATGAGATCGGTTGCAAAGGAATGCACGAGTCACGGTTTGAATGAAAATTTTTATGCAATTCACCCGAAATAGTGATGTAGATCTATTTTTGTGACCTATGCACGACGCAAACGATTGGGCAAACGATGACGATCAGGTGTTCAATGCAAAACAATCGTTCGCATTTTGTGATGTTGTGTGAATAATTTCTTCGACACTGACTCCTTTTAATTCAGACAGAGCGGCCACAATCAGCGTTAATCGTTCTGGCAAATTCGGCTCCCCCTGAAACCCTGAAACTGGCATATCTGGTGAATCAGTCTCCAAAACCATGGCTGAAAGCGGCAAGGCTTTAACGGCATTTCGCGTTTTATTGGCGCGTTCATAAGTAATGGTTCCACCTATACCTAGCAAAAAACCACGACGAACATAGTTAAACCCGACCTGCTCGCTGCCACTGAACGCATGCAACACCCCTTTTACACGCGGGAATTCGTTAAGAATTTGTAGCAATTCATTGTGCGCTTTTCGGCAATGTAAGATCACGGGTAATTGATGTTTTTCAGCCAACGCAAGTTGCCCGCGAAGCAAGGTTATTTGTTTTTCTGGTTGTGGATTATTGATGGCAAAGTCTAATCCGCACTCCCCCACGGCCACGCAAGCTTTGGGCGCGAGTGACAATGCATGGTCGAGCTTTTCAATATCGTCATCATGATGTTCGTGTAACCAAACGGGGTGAAGACCTAACGCAAAAGAGATAGTGGGAAAAGTGTTGGCAAGGTTTGCCGTTGTCTGCCAGTTGCTGAGTGCAACCGAAGGCACGATAAGATGACGAACACCTGCAATCTCGCTGCGATTTACCCAGTGCGCTGGTTCATCATCAAAGGGCGGAAAATCAAAATGGCAATGTGTGTCTATCATTCAAAATCCTTCTCCAATCCTTTTAGCATACAAAAAAGCCGTCTAAGTAGACGGCCAGTTTTGTACTCAAATGCCAATTTTCGCTTTTCGTGAAAGAGCGAAATTGCAATCAGCGTGAATTAATGCTCACGTGTTGCGCGGAAGATAACATCTGGGTGACGTTCTTGCGTCAGATTCAAATTCACCATGGTTGGCGCAATATAACTAAGATTGTCACCGCCATCGAGTGCGAGGTTCGTTTGATTCTTACGCTGGAAGTCTTCCAATTTTTTCGCATCAGAACAATCAACCCAACGCGCTGTCGCTACGTTGATTGGCTCATAGATAGCTTCGACGTTGTATTCAGATTTCAGACGTGCGACAACCACATCAAACTGAAGCACACCAACTGCTCCTACAATCAAATCATTAGAAATCAGCGGACGGAATACCTGCACCGCGCCTTCTTCTGACAATTGAACCAGACCTTTGAGCAATTGCTTTTGCTTCAATGGATCGCGCAGACGAATGCGGCGGAACAGCTCAGGGGCAAAGTTCGGAATACCAGAGAACTTCAGATCTTCACCTTGTGTAAAAGTATCACCAATCTGAATCGTGCCATGGTTGTGCAAACCAATGATGTCGCCCGCATAAGCATCTGCGGCGCGGGAGCGATCACCCGCCATAAAGGTAACCGCATCTGAGATCGACACCATCTTACCGGAGCGAACATGCTTCATCTTCATACCTTGGCTGTATTTGCCCGACACGATGCGCATGAAAGCAATACGGTCACGGTGTTTTGGATCCATGTTCGCTTGGATCTTAAAAACAAATCCGCTGAATTTTTCTTCACCTGACTCGACAACACGCTCATGAGTTTGGCGAGACAATGGCTTTGGTGCCCACTCGGTTAAGCCATCAAGCATATGGTCAACGCCAAAGTTACCCAATGCTGTACCAAAGAATACAGGCGTCAGTTCACCGCTCAGGAACAACTCGCGGTCGAACTCGTGAGAAGCACCAATCACAAGCTCTAGCTCATCACGCAATTGCGCAGCCAGATCTTCACCGATAGCAACATCGAGATCCTTATTGCCGAGCCCTTTAATAATGCGCGTTTCTTGAATGGTGTGACCTTGACCTGATTGGTACAAAATCGCCTCATCACGATGAATATGATAAACACCTTTGAATTCTTTACCGCAGCCGATCGGCCAAGACACTGGTGCACAAGCAATCTTCAACTCGCTTTCGACTTCATCAAGCAGTTCCATTGGATCCCGAATTTCGCGGTCCAATTTATTCATGAAAGTCACGATTGGCGTGTCGCGAAGACGGGTGACTTCCATCAGCTTACGAGTACGATCTTCAACACCTTTCGCGGCATCAATGACCATCAAGCAGGAGTCGACCGCTGTCAGAGTACGATAGGTATCTTCCGAGAAGTCTTCGTGTCCCGGCGTATCAAGCAGGTTAACGAGGCAATTGTTATAAGGAAACTGCATTACGGAAGTGGTAACCGAAATACCACGTTCTTTTTCCATTTCCATCCAGTCTGACTTCGCGTGCTGGTTAGACCCACGGCCTTTTACGGTACCGGCTTTCTGGAGCGCGTTTCCGAACAACAACACTTTTTCAGTGATGGTGGTTTTACCGGCATCAGGGTGCGAGATGATCGCAAACGTACGACGCGTGTCGACTTCTTGCTGGAATGGAGAGTTTGTCATGCTTAGGTTTTTCCGGGTTAGACAATACGGTTAATGATCTTGGAGGCGTTAGCGCATTGTACATCAATTCAAATCGGCGGGTATTTTGTACGATCTAGCCATCAGACTCAACGACTGCTCAATAAAATCCCATTCTATCTTCGCTAACGTTAATTTTTTGTAACAAACAAGATCAAGATTGCCGCGAAATGACCGCCCAACAAGTAAGACATACATAAAACGACGCTTATTGATTGAACCTGATCGCATTAAACGGGAAAGCATCGATTTTTCAATCTCATGGATGGAATCAAAAAACAATCAATATTTACAAATTGCGTCACCTTTTTGGCATTTACTGTAACAAGCCCGAGTGGAATGGATTGCTTTGCATAGTAATATGGATGAGACTGATGTATCGCGCACGGTACACGCATTTATATTTACCTTTCTGCAGGAATAAGATTCATGGATTCGATTATCACCAAGCAGGCTGCAAAAGTAGTTTCAGTAAACGGTAACGCTCACGTCAAAATTAACGGAAAAGAAATCCCCGTTGCAGAACTGTCAGAGTTAACGTCAGGCACTGAACTCATCCTCCCTCCCGGTGCGGGAGCGCTTCTTCAATTAGAAGACGGCAGTTTTATACCTGTAGGTGAAATGGAATCCAACCTTGCATCAACGGACGAATTCACCGTTGACGACGAAATCGCCGCACTTCAAGAATTGCTTCTTAATGAAGACTTTGACCCGACACAAGAATTAGAAGCGACAGCGGCGGGTAATTCCTCGCCGACGAACACCGGCGCTCAAACCTCAGCAGTAGAAAGCCGCACTGGCAATGAAACCGTGGCTCAAGCAGGTTTTGACTCAGAGGCGACATCACGTAGTTTTGCAAATGCGAGAGGCCTGAGCCAAACATTTAGCTCAACGGCTAATGACCTTCCTACCCTTACTGTGTCTGGCGGCGGCGAAGTGAATGAAGGCAGCAATGTCACCTTTAACGTCGAGCTGGGTAACCCTGTAAACAGTGATATTACATACACGTTGGTTCTGAACAATAGCGCAACGGACAACAGCGACTTTGCCCTCAACCCAGACGGCACCCTAACCGTCGAAGTCAACGGTGAGAATGTCGTCTTTACGCTGATTGACGGCAAGCTCACCGGCACCCTTGAACTTGTTGGTAATGTCACCTCGTTCAACGTCGTGATCCCGACCTTTAATGATAGCGGCAGTCCCGTATTTGAAGGTGACGAGTCGTTTAACCTCGATATCTCCGCTAGCCTCGGAAGTCAAACACTTACAGATTCAGGCAGTGCCACTATTTCGGATGATGGAGTAGTGACTGACGAACCCGCTGAAGACCTAACTCCAGGCGGTAATGACGACCGCCCTGAAGTCGCAAGCGTGACTGACACCACCGTCAGCGAAGGCGACGACGCCACCTTTACGGTCACTCTGACCAACGACAGCACCACCGACACCACGGTCAGCCTAACCTTGGCGGGTGACAGTGCCGACAAGAACGTCGACTTCACGGGCACAACCGTGACCGTCAACGGTACCGAGATCCCGGTTGCCGCTGACGGCAGCTTCACCGTCTCTGTTGCTGCTGGCGACACCGCATTCAATGTGGTGGTTAACACCACGGCTGATGACACCTTCGAAGGTGATGAAACCTTTACTGTGTCAGCCAAGACAGACAACCAAACCAGCGCGGTCATCGGCACGGCCACCATCACCGATGGCGGCAATGACGGCACACCTGGCGGCGGTGATGACGACCGCCCTGAAGTCGCCAGCGTGTCTGACACCACGGTCAGCGAAGGCGACGATGCCACCTTTACGGTCACTCTGACCAACGACAGCACCACCGACACCGAAGTGAGCCTAACCCTGGCGGGTGACAGTGCCGACAAGAACGTCGACTTCACGGGCACGACCGTGACCGTCAACGGCACCGAGATCTCAGTCGCCGCTGACGGCAGTTTCACGGTCTCTGTTGCTGCTGGCGACACCGCATTCAATGTGGTGGTTAACACCACGGCTGATGACACCTTCGAAGGTGATGAAACCTTTACTGTGTCAGCCAAGACAGACAACCAAACCAGCGCGGTCATCGGCACGGCCACCATCACCGATGGCGGCAATGACGGCACACCTGGCGGCGGTGATGACGACCGCCCTGAAGTCGCAAGCGTGTCTGGCACCACGGTCAGCGAAGGTGACGATGCCACCTTTACGGTGACCCTGACCAACGAGAGCACCTCCGACACCACGGTCACGATGACCTTGGCCAGCGGCAGTGCCGACAAGGACGTCGATTTCACGGGCACTAAGGTAACCGTCAACAGTGAAGAGGTATCGGTTAATGCTGACGGCACCTTTGATGTCACGGTGTCACCGGGTGACACCAAATTCACCGTTGCCGTCAGCACCACAGATAACCTGGATGCTAACGGCAAGCCTGTGTTCGAAAGCACGGAAGACTTCACCCTGTCCGGCAAAACCAACAGCCAGACCGATACCGTTACGGGAACAGGTACCATCCTTGATAACGATGCTCCTACCCTCAATGTCTCCAATGCAGGCAAAGTGGCCGAAGGCAGCGACGCCTTCTTTAACGTAGCGTTGAGTAATCCGGTCGACAACGAGGTTACCTACACCTTCACCGCCAACACTGGTGATGACAGCGACAGTGATAGCCTTACCGCGAAAGCGGGTGACATCAGTACCCAATTGACCGTGACTTACACCAAAGCCGACGGTACTAAGGTCACTGAAACCATCGACAATGGTGCTGAGCTGAAGATCCCAGGCAATGCTACGGGTATCACTGTGGCCGTCACCACCCTGGATGACCAAGGCAACATCATTTATGAAGGCGACGAGAGCTTCCAACTCGACGTCACAGCTAACACAGGCATTAACAATGTCATCGTCAATGACAGTGGTAACGCCACCATCGCTGACGATGGCACAGGCTCTAACCCACCACCAAGTGGTGGCGACAACCGCCCTGAAGTACAAAGCCTTAAGGATGTCACCGTCAGCGAAGGCCAAGACGCGGCCTTCACCCTGGCACTGACCAACACCAGCACCTCAGGCACGGATGTCACCCTCACGCTCAACAGCGGCTCTGCGGACAAGGGCGTTGACTTCTCCGGCACCCAAATCAAAGTCGGCGATCAGACCATTGACGTGAACGAGGACGGCTCCTTTACCGTCACTGTTCCTGCCGGCGAGACCACCCTCGACTTCTCAGTGATCACCTCAAACGATGACACCTACGAAGGCGATGAAACCTTCACAGTGACGGCAACCACGTCGAACCAGCAAAACGCGGTGACCGGCCAGGGCACCATCACGGATGAAGCTGACCGTCCAACTATCCAGGTCGCCAATGCCGGCGCGGTCAGCGAAGGCAGCAACGCGGTCTTTGATGTGGCACTGAGCAACGAAAGCAAGGCTGACGTGACCTTCTCACTGACCCTTGAGCCTGCCGGTAATGGCACCAACAATGCTGAGCTGGAAGACCTGCTCGGCGACGCTCAAACCCTGATTGTCGAAATCCTTGATGAGAACGGCAACCCGCTGCTTGACGGTGACGAGAACCCCATCACCGTCGAAATGCGCCTCGAAGACGGCACTCTGGTCGGCCAAATCACCCTGCCGGGTGACCAGACTGACTTTCAGATCCGCGTCCCCACCGCACAAGACGATGTCTACGAAGGCAATGAGCGCTTCAAACTGACCGTCGACAGCGACACGCTGGCGGCAGAAGGCAACGATAAAACCGGTGGTGCCCGTATCACTGACGGTGGCCAAGGTGGGGGTGATGACGACCGCCCAGAAGTGAAAAGCCTCAATGATGTCACCGTCAACGAAGGCGAAGAAGCAACCTTCACCCTGACACTGACCAACACCAGCACCTCAGGCACGGATGTCACCCTCACGCTCAACAGCGGCTCTGCGGACAAGGGCGTTGACTTCTCCGGCACCCAAATCAAAGTCGGCGATCAGACCATTGACGTGAACGAGGACGGCTCCTTTACCGTCACTGTTCCTGCCGGCGAGACCACCCTCGACTTCTCAGTGATCACCTCAAACGATGACACCTACGAAGGCGATGAAACCTTCACAGTGACGGCAACCACGTCGAACCAGCAAAACGCGGTGACCGGCCAGGGCACCATCACGGATGAAGCTGACCGTCCAACTATCCAGGTCGCCAATGCCGGCGCGGTCAGCGAAGGCAGCAACGCGGTCTTTGATGTGGCACTGAGCAACGAAAGCAAGGCTGACGTGACCTTCTCACTGACCCTTGAGCCTGCCGGTAATGGCACCAACAATGCTGAGCTGGAAGACCTGCTCGGCGACGCTCAAACCCTGATTGTCGAAATCCTTGATGAGAACGGCAACCCGCTGCTTGACGGTGACGAGAGCCCCATCACCGTCGAAATGCGCCTCGAAGACGGCACTCTGGTCGGCCAAATCACCCTGCCGGGTGACCAGACTGACTTTCAGATCCGCGTCCCCACCGCACAAGACGATGTCTACGAAGGCAATGAGCGCTTCAAACTGACCGTCGACAGCGACACGCTGGCGGCAGAAGGCAACGATAAAACCGGTGGTGCCCGTATCACTGACGGTGGCCAAGGTGGGGGTGATGACGACCGCCCAGAAGTGAAAAGCCTCAATGATGTCACCGTCAACGAAGGCGAAGAAGCAACCTTCACCCTGACACTGACCAACACCAGCACCTCCAGCACGGATGTCACCCTCACGCTCAATAGCAGCTCAGCGGACAAGGGCGTTGACTTCTCCGGCACACAAATCAAAGTCGGCGACCAGACCATTAGCGTGAACGAGGACGGCTCCTTTACCGTCACTGTTCCTGCCGGCGAGACCACCCTTGACTTCTCAGTGATCACCTCAAACGATAACACCTACGAAGGCGATGAAACCTTCACAGTGACGGCAACCACGTCGAACCAGCAAAACGCGGTGACCGGCCAGGGCACCATCACGGATGAAGCTGACCGTCCAACTATCCAGGTCGCCAATGCCGGCGCGGTCAGCGAAGGCAGCAACGCGGTCTTTGATGTGGCACTGAGCAACGAAAGCAAGGCTGACGTGACCTTCTCACTGACCCTTGAGCCTGCCGGTAATGGCACCAACAATGCTGAGCTGGAAGACCTGCTCGGCGACGCTCAAACCCTGATTGTCGAAATCCTTGATGAGAACGGCAACCCGCTGCTTGACGGTGACGAGAGCCCCATCACCGTCGAAATGCGCCTCGAAGACGGCACTCTGGTCGGCCAAATCACCCTGCCGGGTGACCAGACTGACTTTCAGATCCGCGTCCCCACCGCACAAGACGATGTCTACGAAGGCAATGAGCGCTTCAAACTGACCGTCGACAGCGACACGCTGGCGGCAGAAGGCAACGATAAAACCGGTGGTGCCCGTATCACTGACGGTGGCCAAGGTGGGGGTGATGACGACCGCCCAGAAGTGAAAAGCCTCAATGATGTCACCGTCAACGAAGGCGAAGAAGCAACCTTCACCCTGACACTGACCAACACCAGCACCTCCAGCACGGATGTCACCCTCACGCTCAATAGCAGCTCAGCGGACAAGGGCGTTGACTTCTCCGGCACACAAATCAAAGTCGGCGACCAGACCATTAGCGTGAACGAGGACGGCTCCTTTACCGTCACTGTTCCTGCCGGCGAGACCACCCTTGACTTCTCAGTGATCACCTCAAACGATAACACCTACGAAGGCGATGAAACCTTCACAGTGACGGCAACCACGTCGAACCAGCAAAACGCGGTGACCGGCCAGGGCACCATCACGGATGAAGCTGACCGTCCAACTATCCAGGTCGCCAATGCCGGCGCGGTCAGCGAAGGCAGCAACGCGACCTTTGACGTGACCCTCGGTAACGAGGTCAAGGGCGACGTCGAGTACACCTTTACCCTGTCTGGCAACGGCGATAACGCCGCGGACATCAGCAGTGACATCGTGGGCCTAACCCTGACCGATAAGAACGGCGCTCCGATTGAGGGCGTGACCATCTCCGATAATGGCGATGGCACCTACACCGCGACCATCGATGGCACGATCACCGACTTCAAGGTGGTCGTTGAGACCAAGCAAGACGGCGTGTTTGAAGGCGATGAAGGCTTCCAGCTTGACGTCAGCACGGACATCCCGCTGGCCACAAGCAGCAACGACACTACCGGCACCGCTACCATCTCTGACGATGGGGAACTCGATGGCAAGCCAGGCGGCGACGATGACCGCCCAACCATTTCCATCGAAGGCACCGCAGAAGTGAGCGAAGGCAATACTGCCAGCTACAAGATCACCCTTGATGGTCAGACGGATAAGGAAGTTAACTTTAAACTTGCATTGAATGCGGGGACGGCAGACAGCGATGACTACGGCAGTGTTACCGTTTACTACCTCAATGAGTTCAACAAGTTCGACGTCATCACACCAGACACTGACGGCAACTACACCGTACCTGCTGGCGTGAACCAATTGCTCGTATATGTGGATACTAAAGAAGACAACGTATTCGAGGGGGATGAAAACTTCACGCTGACCGTGATCCCTGGCGACGGTGTCAATGGCATTACCGAAGGCAAATCTGCTATCGCTGAAACTATCATCTCTGATGACGGTGAACTCAATGGCAAGCCTGGTGGCGATGATGACCGTCCGACCCTAAACCTCTCAGATGCTGGTGAAGTTAACGAAGGTCAAGATGCAAGCTTTGATGTTGTGCTGGGTAACAAGGTTGAAGGCAACGTCGAGTACACCTTCACTCTCAGTGGTACTGGGGACAGTGCCGCGGACATCAGCAGTGACATCGTGGGCCTAACCCTGACCGATAAGAACGGCGCTCCGATTGAGGGCGTGACCATCTCCGATAATGGCGATGGCACCTACACCGCGACCATCGATGGCACGATCACCGACTTCAAGGTGGTCGTTGAGACCAAGCAAGACGGCGCGTTTGAAGGCGATGAAGGCTTCCAGCTTGACGTCAGCACGGACATCCCGCTGGCCACAAGCGGCAACGACACCACCGGCAACGCCACCATCTCTGACGATGGGGAACTCGATGGCAAGCCAGGCGGCGACGATGACCGCCCAACCATTTCCATCGAAGGCACCGCAGAAGTGAGCGAAGGCAATACTGCCAGCTACAAGATCACCCTTGATGGTCAGACGGATAAGGAAGTTAACTTTAAACTTGCATTGAATGCGGGGACGGCAGACAGCGATGACTACGGCAGTGTTACCGTTTACTACCTCAATGAGTTCAACAAGTTCGACGTCATCACACCAGACACTGACGGCAACTACACCGTACCTGCTGGCGTGAACCAATTGCTCGTATATGTGGATACTAAAGAAGACAACGTATTCGAGGGGGATGAAAACTTCACGCTGACCGTGATCCCTGGCGACGGTGTCAATGGCATTACCGAAGGCAAATCTGCTACCGCTGAAACTATCATCTCTGATGACGGTGAACTCAATGGCAAGCCTGGTGGCGATGATGACCGTCCGACCCTAAACCTCTCAGATGCTGGTGAAGTTAACGAAGGTCAAGATGCAAGCTTTGATGTTGTGCTGGGTAACAAGGTTGAAGGCAACGTCGAGTACACCTTCACTCTCAGTGGTACTGGGGACAGTGCCGCGGACATCAGCAGTGACATCGTGGGCCTAACCCTGACCGATAAGAACGGCGCTCCGATTGAGGGCGTGACCATCTCCGATAATGGCGATGGCACCTACACCGCGACCATCGATGGCACGATCACCGACTTCAAGGTGGTCGTTGAGACCAAGCAAGACGGCGCGTTTGAAGGCGATGAAGGCTTCCAGCTTGACGTCAGCACGGACATCCCGCTGGCCACAAGCGGCAACGACACCACCGGCACCGCCACCATCTCTGACGATGGGGAACTCGATGGCAAGCCAGGCGGCGACGATGACCGCCCAACCATTTCCATCGAAGGCACCGCAGAAGTGAGCGAAGGCAATACTGCCAGCTACAAGATCACCCTTGATGGTCAGACGGATAAGGAAGTTAACTTTAAACTTGCATTGAATGCGGGGACGGCAGACAGCGATGACTACGGCAGTGTTACCGTTTACTACCTCAATGAGTTCAACAAGTTCGACGTCATCACACCAGACACTGACGGCAACTACACCGTACCTGCTGGCGTGAACCAATTGCTCGTATATGTGGATACTAAAGAAGACAACGTATTCGAGGGGGATGAAAACTTCACGCTGACCGTGATCCCTGGCGACGGTGTCAATGGCATTACCGAAGGCAAATCTGCTACCGCTGAAACTATCATCTCTGATGACGGTGAACTCAATGGCAAGCCTGGTGGCGATGATGACCGTCCGACCCTAAACCTCTCAGATGCTGGTGAAGTTAACGAAGGTCAAGATGCAAGCTTTGATGTTGTGCTGGGTAACAAGGTTGAAGGCAACGTCGAGTACACCTTCACTCTCAGTGGTACTGGGGACAGTGCCGCGGACATCAGCAGTGACATCGTGGGCCTAACCCTGACCGATAAGAACGGCGCTCCGATTGAGGGCGTGACCATCTCCGATAATGGCGATGGCACCTACACCGCGACCATCGATGGCACGATCACCGACTTCAAGGTGGTCGTTGAGACCAAGCAAGACGGCGCGTTTGAAGGCGATGAAGGCTTCCAGCTTGACGTCAGCACGGACATCCCGCTGGCCACAAGCGGCAACGACACCACCGGCACCGCCACCATCTCTGACGATGGGGAACTCGATGGCAAGCCAGGCGGCGACGATGACCGCCCAACCATTTCCATCGAAGGCACCGCAGAAGTGAGCGAAGGCAATACTGCCAGCTACAAGATCACCCTTGATGGTCAGACGGATAAGGAAGTTAACTTTAAACTTGCATTGAATGCGGGGACGGCAGACAGCGATGACTACGGCAGTGTTACCGTTTACTACCTCAATGAGTTCAACAAGTTCGACGTCATCACACCAGACACTGACGGCAACTACACCGTACCTGCTGGCGTGAACCAATTGCTCGTATATGTGGATACTAAAGAAGACAACGTATTCGAGGGGGATGAAAACTTCACGCTGACCGTGATCCCTGGCGACGGTGTCAATGGCATTACCGAAGGCAAATCTGCTACCGCTGAAACTATCATCTCTGATGACGGTGAACTCAATGGCAAGCCTGGCGGCGATGACGACCGTCCGACCCTAAACCTCTCAGATGCTGGTGAAGTTAACGAAGGTCAAGATGCAAGCTTTGATGTTGTGCTGGGTAACAAGGTTGAAGGCAACGTCGAGTACACCTTCACTCTCTCAGGCAGTGGTACTGGGGACAGTGCAGCAAACATCAAAACAGATATCACAACAATCACATTGCAAGACAAGAATGGACTTCCTCTCAAGGACGCCAACGAGCAAGTGATTGAAATCACCATTGATGCTAACGGTGAATTCTCCGTCACCCTTCCGGGTAACATCACCGACTTTAAAGTGGTAGTGGGTACCAAGAATGATTCCATCTTCGAAGATGATGAAGACTTTAAACTTGATGTAAGCACTAACATTGAGCTGGCGACGACAGGAAACAAAACTACGGGTACCGCCATCATTTCTGACGATGGTAACGACAATAACAACCAGACTGATCCTGACGACGATGACCGCCCAACCCTAAACGTTAAGAGCCTGAAAGATATTGATGAAGGCAACCTAGCAATATTTGAAGTCAAGCTAGATAAAAACGTCCAAAGCAAAGTCTCTTATACACTTAAACTAACAAGCGACGATGGCTTCAATATTTCCGATATCGAATCTATTTACATAGATGGTACCGAAATAACAGACCCAAACATCATTGCGACTTTCTTTGAACAAGGGTATGACCTTACGCTTTCTGGTTACGAAACGAGCTTCAACGTAATCATTAACACAAAGGATGATTCAATATTTGAAGGTTCAGAGACAGTCACGCTAACTGTCGGCACAAGTGTTGAACTAGCTGAAACAGGTAATCAACTATTCGATACCTCGACAATCAAAGACAACGACAACCCGCCAGTTGCTAAAGATGACTATAAAGACACAGGTTCTATTTTCTTCGAATCATTTGAAAGCCAACCAAGCAGCAATAACGTTGTTCTAGATAACGGCAAATGGGTGGTCGTCGATGGGTACAACGGCTGGGATATCACCAACGGTTTAGAAATCCAAATGGGTAATGTTGGTGGTAGCACTGCATCCGATGGAAGCAGTCACGCTGAACTAGATAGCCATGGTTCTGTTGACACGTCAGTCACCATAAGTCGCACTTTGGATGCGGGTGATGGCGTTATTGAAGGTCAACTTTACACCTTGTCATTTGACTTCAAGCCACGTCCGAACCACGAAGATGACAGCGATATGCTCTTCAAATTCGGCGAGTTCACTTACAAAATCAACGCAGACAGCAACAAGAACGTAACGGTTATGCCTGAAGACTCAAAGGTCACCATTAAAGGTCCTGATAATAATGGCTGGTACACCGTTTCAACAGAATACACAGCGAATAGTAGCGCAGAAATCGAGCTTTCTTTTGCGAACAATGCCGATACCACCAGCACGAAAAACTTTGGTGCGTATATCGACAACATTGAAGTAGACGGCCCTCAGCCATATTGGGTAAATAACGATAGCGGTAACGAAATCATCATTCCGCTTGAGCACATTTTAGGAAACGATAGTGACCTAGATGGCGATTTATTGTCAGTTTGGCTAGAGAGTGGATTAGACAGTCTTAATCTAGTTCCAGAAAATGCGGGGACTATTTCTCTCGTTACCGAGAACGGAGAAGTCACCGGGATCAAGTTCACACCAGACAGTGAATTCAACGGCCCAGTTCAGATCGAATACAAGGCGACTGATGGCACAAACCTGTCCAACACCGCCAATATCCACATTTACGTCAATGAGGTGAATGCAAACGACGATGGCGATGGCATCCTGTTTTCCACATCAAAAGCTGATGGATGGGAAAACCTAGATGGAAATGGCTTCTTCACTGTCAAAGCATTCAAAAAAGGCGAAGTTCTAAACGCAGATGGCTCATTAAATACTGCAGGAGAACTTATCACCGAGGAATCAGAGCACCTAGACAACAAATATGGTATGGGTGTCGCTGACAGTGCTCGTGGTGATGGTGCTGGAGACGTGCCGTATCAAGTGGAATACGATCATGAAACAGACCAATCCGAAGCATTGCGGATCGATTTAACAAATCCAATTAAGGCGTTAGAGTTTGGCGTTGCACGTCTGTTTGCCGAAGAAAATGGCACTGAAGTTGGTCAATACACGCTTTACGATGCAGATGGCAATTTCATCAAAGTGCAGGAATTTTCGCTTGATTCAGGGAATAGCGGGAAATTCACGATCATTTCAGACGTAGCGTTTGCTTACGTCGTGTTTGAAGCTCTACCTCGAACGAAAGATGGAGACAATCAAACAAGTGGTGACGCTTCAGATTTTGTCATTACTGAAATTACCATTTTGTCAGACAAGTTCATTGTTGAAGAGGGGTCAACTCCTGACAATTCAGACACTGACACAATAAGCGGTTCGTTGTTCGACAACGACAGCGATCCTGAAGGGCATGCTTTCTCCATCACTAAGTTGGATGGGAATGAGCTCATCTTTATCGATGGTAAAGCGACTGTTGATTTCGATGAAGGTACGTTGACTATCTGGCAGAACGGTAACTTCACTTTCGAGGCTGCAGATCAGGGTGATGACCTCAAAGCGGGCCAAAAGCAGGACTTTGACTTCACGTACACCATTCAGGACGAAAAAGGCGACACGGATACCGCCACCGTTCATATCGATATTATTGGTAAGGATAATGCTCCTGAACCACAACCACCTAAGTTCGAAGTAAATCCATCTGACGTGTTGGTTGAAGAAGACAAGCTAGTCGATAGCAATGCTGAACTACCAATCGCATCGGGAACATTTGATATCTCTGACCCAGATTCAGAGTTGGTAGAAAGTAACGTATCGCTAAGTATCAACCTGCCTCAAGGGCAATCTATTGAAACCGCCACTGGTGAAACTTTGTCGTGGAAATGGGTACCGGCTGAAAATGGCGAAAATGCTCAACTTGTTGGCTACTACCAAGATGCAACCCCAAGTGATGTAGCAGTTATCACAGTAGAACTGACATCACCAGCAAGCGGTACTGAAGGTCAATGGAGCTACGACGTTACATTGCATGAAGCCATTAAGCATGATGATGCGAGTGTATCTGACGAAATCCTAGATATCCCAGTAACAATCACCGTGACTGACGGAGATCTGACGGATACTGCCGACTTGAATATTCAAGTTAAAGATCATGGGCCAACACTTACTGCCTCAGAGCTAGTCACAACTGAAATAGTCATCAACTCGGTAGCAGGACTCAACCAGGTCACCTTAGATGCCATTTTATATGATACCGACGATAATAAATCATCCGCATCCCTTAAAGAATGGGGGCAAGGAGTAGGCGTTATCAGCGGTCAGGACAATGGTAATGGAAACTCAAACAAGAACGAGATCCAATACCTACAAAACGACTACAAAGAAGCCATAGGTGTGAACCTTCCACAAGGTAGCACTGGCTACAGTACTACCATCACACTGGGTAAAATCCAGGACGGTGGAAAGGGAGCAAATCAAGTTGATGAAGATATTAACTTCATCGTGGTCTTCTTTGACAAGCAAGGGGGGGAGGTTTTCCGTGGCTCATATTCAGAAAGTGACTTGTCCTATAACTCCTCTGGCAACTCAAATAAAACCGGCGTTATTACTATTGATGTGCCCGCAGGCTTTAATCGTTTCGAAGTAATCGCTGCCGACAATGGCAACGCTCAAGACAACTCAGACTTTACCCTTGTTGATGTTTCCGTTAGCACAGGATTTCCTTCGCAAACAGGTCAGCTCAATGTTGATTTCGGTGCCGATGGCAGTGCAGCACAAGATGCTCTCAAACTGGTACACGATGGCAGTACTTCAGGACTAACCAGCGGCGGCGACCCAATCAGCATCTCTGTTGTTGCAGGTGCAATTGTGGGTAACGTAAACGGTGAGCCAGTCTTCAGGATTATTCTGGATACCGCTGCCACACCACCGACATGGACGTTAACTCAACTCAAACCAATTGATGGTGATGACAGCACACTTAATTTCGATATTACAGCGACCGATAAGGATGGTGACACCGCCTCAGTAGCCGTTAATGCGACATTGGCAGGTGCCGGAGACATTACTACACCTAATCCAGAGCCTGAGCCAGAGCCAGAGGGCAAAGTAATAGTGTCAGGCTTTGGTGGTGATGACTCAATCAACGCAAACATCGAGGCCATATTAAAAACAGGTGGATTGAATCGCGATGATGAAGCATATACGAAAGAGCTTTTTGAAGACGCAGGCTACGTCGTCGACTCGCACGACGAGGGACTTCTGAATCATGACTCAGGCAAGTACGGTAACTTTGAACTAGAGCTTGAAAATCCTTACGACCCTTCTACTGGAGCCTATCTATTTGGCGACTTAGGGAATGATAATATTATCGGTGGCGCGGGAGATGACATCATTCGAGGTGGCGCTAACGGTCACGGAACTTCCGGAACAAGTGCAAACGGTGGACAAGGGGACACTCTTGAAGGCGGAGCTGGGGCTGATACCTTCCTCTGGATGAAAGAAGACTTGGTCAATCTCGGCGCTGTAGATGGATATGACCATATCACTGACTTCATTGGTGATTTTAATGTCAATGAAGATAAATTGGATTTATCCGATCTCGTTTCTGTCTCAAATGGTCAATTAGATAACCTGACTGTGGGTTACGATGACAAAGGACAACTGAAAATATCTATTGCTGTTAATGGCTTAGAGAATGATACAGATGGAAATGTCACCCAACATATTGTGCTGGAAAAAGTTAGCCAAGGTCAGGAAGGAAACGAAGGGCTAGATCCTTCCGCTGTTGGCGGTGTGGTGCTCAATACCATCATCAATGGCAAGGAGGCAACGTTGACTATCACCGATGAGGATGGCGCAGGAACAACGCATAACCCCATTGTTGAAATTAAGTTCGAAGAACATTCCTAATTAAAACCCTCAAGGCATCGGCCAATCAGCCGATGCCCTTTTTGTATTTGTACATTTTTGATTTTTGACTTTTTATAGAGAGAACTAGGTGGCAGAAGCAGCTATCGCTGAACGTAAACCGTCGCAGTGGCGCATTTCAGCGTCTACGCAGGCGGTTGACGACCCGTTGTTAGATTGCTTGGTCTTATTGACCGAGCACTATGGTTCACCGTGCTCTGGCGACGCCTTAACGGCAGGATTACCCATGACTGATGCGTTGCTGACGGCGGATTTATTTCCGCAGGCTGCGGCGCGCGCAGGGTTAACGGCCAAGCTCTCGCGGCGCCAACTAAAAGCGCTACCGAAACTTTTGTTACCTTGCATACTTCTTTTGACCGACAAAAAAGCCTGCATTCTGCGTGAAATTGACGAGAAAGAAGGCACAGCGCTGATACAAACCTCAGAGAGCGGCGGTGAGGAAGAAATGTCTCTGGCTGAACTTGAGTCCATGTATGTCGGCTATGCATTTTTGGTCAAACGTCAGTATCGCGGTGACAACAGTGTCGACCTGCATTTACACGACACCAAAATCCATTGGTTCTGGCAAACCGTCAAAGACGCCTCCCCTATCTATCGCGATGCGTTAATCGCGTCGGTATTAGTGAACTTGTTCGCCTTGGTCTCGCCGCTGTTTGTCATGAATGTGTATGACAAAGTGGTACCTAACCTGGCGTTTGAATCTTTGTGGGTACTGGCATCGGGAGCACTGATCGCGTTTTTCTTTGATTTTCTCATGAAGAAAATGCGCTCTTACTTGATAGATATTGCAGGCAAGAAAGTCGACATCATCGTGTCATCTCGCTTGTTTGCGCGATTAATGGGGATCCCGTTAGAAAAACGCGCCAAAAGTGTCGGCGGTATGGCCAAGCAACTGGGTGAGTTCGATGGTATTCGCGACATGTTAACGTCGGCGACTATCACTACCTTGGTCGATTTACCCTTTGCGGCCTTCTTCATTTTTGTGATTTACCTTGTCGCGGGCGATCTGGCGGTCGTGCCTGTTGTCGCGGGTATCGCCATTCTAGGTTATGCATTTATTGTGCAGCCGCGCCTGAAAGCCGCCATTGAAGAGTCCAATAAATACGCCAGCCAAAAGCACGGTCATTTGATTGAAAGCCTATCCGCCTTGGAAGGGATCAAAGCCAACGTGGCTGAAGGTATTGTGCAAAAAAGCTGGCAACAAATGACCGCACACACCGCTAACTGGAACATGAAAGTCAAACAAATCACCAACTCTGTGTCGTATTTCGCGGCCTTCGTCGTGCAAGTCACCTCAGTAGCCGTAGTCGTACTGGGTGTCTACCGCGTTGCGGATGCTGCCATCAGTATGGGTGGCATTATTGCCGCGGTGATGCTGTCTAGCCGCGCGGTGTCACCGATGGCACAGCTTGCAGGCCTGATGAGTCGCTGGAATCAGACCCAATCAGGTATGCGTCAGCTTAATGCCATGATGGATCAAGAAGACGAGTTCGCAGACAAAGGCCACCTGATTAGCCGTAAGCGCCTGAAAGGCGATATCTATGCCGACAACGTGGGCTTTACCTATCCAGAAACGGAAAAACCGACACTTCACCCCACCAGCATGACTATCAAGGCCGGTGAAAAAATCGCGATTCTGGGTAAAAACGGGACAGGCAAAAGTACCTTAATTCGTATGCTGGCAGGCCTTTATCAGCCAAGCGCCGGCAGCCTGCGTTTTGATGGCGTTGACGCCAAACAAATCCACCCTGCAGATCTGCGCCGCAATGTCGGTTATCTGGCACAAGATGTGACACTTTTCCACGGTACGATTCGTGAAAATATCATGTTCGGCACCCGCCAAGTGACAGAGCACCAGTTAATCCGTGCGACCCAGCTGTCGGGGGTCGGAATCTTCACCTCACAAGACAGCGAAGGGCTGGATAAACAAGTGGGTGAGCGCGGTGAAACACTTTCCCGTGGCCAACGTCAGTCTGTCGCATTAGCACGTGCGCTGCTTAACGACCCGCCGCTACTGATCATGGACGAACCAACAGCCAGCCTTGATGCTCATGCGGAAAACCAGTTTATCCATTCCATGAAGTTCGCCGCAAAAGATCGCACCTTAGTGATGATCACCCACAAAATGGCGCTACTCAACTTGGTAGATCGCGTCATTGTGATGGACAAGGGCCGCATTGTGATGGATGGGCCACGAGACAAAGTTCTTGAGCGTTTAAACAGCAATAACGCAGGAGAACAACATGACTAATCCATTGAAGCGCGATGACATCGAAATGACTGACGATGTCTATGGTGCCATGCTGACAGACGCGCCACTTCGCTACCGCATGGTAATTTGGGGGGTATTCATATTCTTCGCAGTGATGTTGGTTTGGTCTAACTTTGCATCGTTAGATCGCATGACACGCGGCGAAGGTAAAGTGATCCCCTCTTCACAAGTGCAGCTGATCCAAAGTCTTGATGGCGGTATTTTGCAAGCAATGTATGTGCAAGAAGGCCAACTGGTTCAACAAGGTGAACCGCTTGCGCGTATTGATGACACGCGTTTTCGTTCCGACCTCGCTCAGCAAGAAGAGGAGGAATTCAGCCTTCGTGCCAATATTTTGCGTATGCAAACCGAGCTAAAAAGCATCCAGTTAACCCCGACGGCCCCAAACTGGCGCGAGCAAATCCAGATAACCATGTTGCCATTGGAATTTCCCACACAACTTGAAAGTGCCGAGCCGGCACTGATTGCGCGTCAGCGCCAGGAATATGCAGGCCGATTGGTCGACTTGAAAAACAAAGTCGAAATTCTTGCTCGCCAGATCCAGCAAAAACAGCAAGAACGTCAAGAGATTGATTCAAAGCTACGCACCCTATCTAACAGCTATGGCCTGATCAATCGAGAACTAAAAATCACCATTCCGCTGGCCAAAAAAGGCATTGTTTCTGAAATTGACTTGCTCAAGCTTGAGCGCCAAGTCAACGACCTCAAAGGTGAACTGGAATCGCTTCGCTTAATGCAGCCAAAGATCAAATCCACTGTCGACGAAGCGATTTTAAAACGCCGTGAAGCGGTGCATTCGTTCAACAATGAAACCCGCTCAAAAATGAGTGAGTTGGAATCGCGCTTGTCTCGCTTAACGCAGGCACAAGTTGGCTCTCAAGACAAAGTGAACAAAGCGGTGATCACTGCCCCTGTCACTGGCACCATCAAAACCATTCATATCAATACATTAGGTGGCGTTGTTCAACCTGGCATTGATTTGATTGAGATCGTACCCGCTGAAGACAAATTGCTGATAGAGGCAAAAATCGCGCCCAAAGATATCGCCTTCTTGCATTCAGGATTGCCATCGGTCGTGAAAGTCACTGCTTATGATTTCACACGCTACGGCGGTCTAAACGGCACCTTAGAACATATCAGTGCTGATACCACCCAAGATGAAGAAGGAAACAGCTTCTACTTGGTGAGAGTCCGCACCGATAGATCCAGCTTAGAAAAAAAGGATGGCAGTGAATTGCCCATTATTCCGGGAATGCTGACGTCAGTGGACATCATTACCGGAAAACGGACGGTTCTAGAATATTTGCTTAATCCCATTTTAAGGGCAAAAGAATCTGCGCTAAGAGAGCGCTAATAATAAGAATCAAGGAGAGAGACATGAAAAACAGTGTTAGCCAGTCGCTGAAAAAAAGCGTGGCAGCATTGGCAGTGGCTGCGGTATTGCTACCCACGTCAGTTGCCGCTCAATCACTCGAACAGGCAGTGGCAACCGCATTAGATACTCACCCGCAAATCCGCCAAGCATTCAACCGTTTTAAGGCGCGTGAAGAGCAAGTGAACCAAGCCTCTGCTGGTTACTACCCAACGATTGATTTCGATGCAGGTATTGGCCGCGAGTGGACAGAAAGCCCGTCAACCCGTCGAGACGGACTCAACGATAAATATGACGATAACAAAGAACTGACGCGCCGAGAAATTGGTGTCTCCCTTCGCCAAATGCTGTTTGATGGTTTCCAAACCTCCAGCGAAGTTGAGCGCACGGAATATGAAACCAGCGCTGAACAATGGATGCTGTTTGCCTCTGCGGAAAATGTGGCATTGGAAGTCTCTCGTGCCTATCTAGAATACCTGCGCGCAGGTCAAATTGTGGTTCTTGCCGAGCGCAATCTAGAAAGTCACCAGACTATTTTTGATGCAGTAAAACAAAAAACTGATTCGGGCTTAGGCTCAACGGCAGATTTGTCTCAAGTCACAGGTCGTCTTGCCCGTGCGCATTCGAATCTAATTTCATCGAAAAACAACCTTTCTGATGCCACCATCACCTACAAAAAGCTGGTGAATGTTGCACCAGAAGACCTACGCATTCCAGCACCTGATGCCGTTTTGCTGCCAATTAGCTTAGATCAAGCCATTGATATGTCGACAGCCGATCACCCTACCCTTAGATCAGCTGGCAATGATATCAATGCAGCAACAGCACAACGTGAATCTGCCAAAGGCAATTACTACCCTCAGGTCACCTTTGATCTGTCTGCGGGTTGGGATGACAACTTAGACGGTTCCGATGGCCTAAGTCCTTTTGGTGCTGACGTAGGCGGTAACAGCGACGAAGTGCTCGCCATGGTGCGCGTCAGCTACAACCTGTTCTCCGGCGGCGCAGACAGTTCAAGAGAGCGCGAAGCGGCTTACAGCATTAATGAATCAAAAGCGGTTCAACAAGAAGCTTATCGTGACGTTGTTGAAGGTACGACCTTGGCTTGGAACGCGCGTGATTTTCTGAGCCAACAAATGACCTACCTTCGTCAGCATGTTGAATCCGCTATCGAAACCCGTAATGCCTATGAAGATCAGTTCAAACTGGGTCAACGCACGCTTATCGACGTACTGGATTCAGAGAATGAACTCTTCCAAGCACGCCGTGAGTACTTGACGGCCGAATATGATGATTTGATCGCACAATACCGTTTGCTCAACGCAACAGGACAACTGCTGCAATCATTACGCATCACAACGCCTGAAGTCTGGTTAGGCGACGATAGCTACAAAGGAGGCGTACAATAATGAACAAACTCGTTCTCTTACTTCCTATTGTTCTTTTGGCTGGCTGTGCCAATCAAGAAATTGCGACCATGCAAGATGTCTCACCACAAGCCAATGACCTGCGTGATCTTGACTACGACGGCGTGATCAAAGCCCGTGAACTTTGCGACGCAACGTTAAACGGTGCGGCAGTCAACAACGACGGCTGTGCAAAAGACAAAACCGTTAAGCAAAGCTTTCGCCTAGACGTGAAATTCCCCAATGATTCCGCAAAACTCATACCAAGCAACTACGCAAAGCTCGAACAGCTCGCGGCATTTTTGGAAGAGCAAGATGGCGCAGTCGCGACGATTGAAGGCCACGCCAGTAAGGTGGGCAACCCCGCTTACAACTTGTCACTGTCTCAACGTCGCGCTGACGCAGTCGCAACAGCACTGATTGAGGATTTCGACATCCCGGCTTCACGTGTTGAAGCCATCGGCTATGGCGATACTGTGCCCTTGATTGATGAAGACTCGGAGCTTGCTCACGAGACTAATCGTCGTGTAATGGCATCACTTTCTGGCGAATACAGCACCACAGACATGAGATGGACCATTTTCACGTCTGAATAACTTTATGTCGCATGACCTTATGTTACGTAAGCTTATGTTTACATAACGTTACGTATGCATAAGAGAATGGGCCAGTGCACAAGCGTGCTGGCCTATTCTATTCTACGCTATCACGGGCTTTACTATGATAACAAAACGCCTTTCCCTGCTTCTGGTTTATGTGTCAGCTGCGTTGTTACTCGCGATGTTTATAGCAGGGCAGTTGTTCATGAACACCCATGAACAACAAGCTAAGCTAGCGCAGCGCGCCGATGATGCGACACATCAACTCGTACAAACGTTGCCAAAATTTATTGCGTACTACGACACCGATTCGATAAAGCTTATCGTCAACGCTATGCTGTCTCCCGAGCTGGCATCAATAACATTGACCGATCAGATAACTTCAGAAGCGGCAACGTGGTCTTATGACAAGCGCAATGCAGACAACCGCTCAGACAATGAGATATCTAGCCCTTCATATTGGTTTTCAGCGCTGACACAGGTTGCTCCTGTTGAGCGAGTGGTTGAGCTAAAAAATAACGATTCGGTTGTCGCTTTTCTCGTATTGACCTTGTCTCCCAATCAAGCGAATCAAAGTGTCTTCGAACATGTTTCCTCGTTGATAGCGAGCGCGAGCCTGCTGACGCTGGGTTTGTTATTCGTATTCACTCTGGTCACTGAAAAGCACCGACGCGCGATCCGAAAAGCGACATCAACGATCCACCAGTTGGCAGTGCAAGATTTTTCCTCTCAGGAGTCCTCATCGCAACGCTCAGGTTTGACCCTGCTAGATGACGCGATTGATAGTTTGGCACAGCAAGTTCAGCGCCTGATTCAATCACTGAACAACGAGCTCAAAACACTGCACAACAGCATGATGTACGATGCGGTCTCGGGTCTTCCGAATCGTCAATACTTCTCACACCAGCTCAACAGTTGGATGGGGGAAGGTCATGACGCTCAAAGTGCTGTGTTCATCGCTAACATGGCATGGATGGATACGATATATCGTCGCTATGGTTACGCAGCGCGCGATGAAACATGGCGCTTGTTGTCGAACTCACTGCAGTCCGCCCTTGGTAATCAAACCAATATTTGTATTGCACGAATTAGCGAAACCGAAGTGGCACTTCTGTTGCCAGAATACAGCGAAGAGCAAAGCCGACATTGCCTTCATACGTTGATTAGCACACTAAACAATGAAGTGACCATGGCAGGCTTTGATGCCAATGAAGGCTTCCATATTGGTGTGGTTCATGGTCATGCAGTGCCTAGCTCTCAGCTGATGTCTTTAGCCGACAACGCTATGCAGCGCGCGATTCAAATCAACGATGTGTTTGTGTTCAACCGCGGATCCGAAGAGCAAGTGATTGACCGAGAAACCTGGCGATCATTGCTTACAGATACCCTTCGCGAGAAAGCGATTCGCCTGCACTGGCAACCAGTGAATAGGTTGGATAGCGCCAATAGCAAACCCTTTCATTACGAAGTGTTCACGCAGGCATTGATTGAACATCAGTGGCAATCAGCAGGTCGGATCATGCCTTATATCCAGCTGTTTTCGAAAGGTATTGAGTTTGACAAAATCGTCATTGAGTCCTTAGTTGGCATGCACAAGTTACAGTCACTTGAAACGCCTATTGCGCTTAACCTCACCGACGAAAGCCTCTCCAGTGAGGCGTTTACCAATTGGTTGGTACAGACACTCAATACCGCGCTCCCTAGCGAAAAGATATTCTTTGAAATCAGTGAAGCAAGCGCGCGCAACAACTTGAAAGCCTGCATTTCATTTAGTGACAAAGTTCGCGATGCGGGGGCGTTTGTGGGCGTCGATCACTTTGGCCGCTACCTACAGGAAGTAGAGTACTTGGCGAAGCTTAAACCTAGCTATGTCAAACTGGATCAAGCATTGAGCCAAGAACAGAACAGCCCAAATCGTCTGTTTACTGAAACCTTAGCCAATATTGCGGATTCGCTGGATATCACAGTGATTGCAACAGGGGTGAAAGATGAAGAAAATAAAACACGGCTAAACAGAGAATTTATCGATGCATACCAAGGCTTTATTCATCCTCCAGTGATGATTGTCTTAAAAGAGCAAGCCGTCTAAGTCGTATAAAAAAACCCGCTAAGTGCGGGTTTTTTTATTCGAAATCATTATTCGAACCAGTAACTCATGATCAGCGCATCTTCCTTACCCGCTTTTGTCGGGTAATAACCGTAACGACGATCAAATTCGTTAAATTCTAACGCTTCATAGAGCTTAATGGCAGCTTGGTTGCTCTCCCTCACTTCAAGCCATGCTTCCTGCGCCTCCATTTTACGCATACAGGCAAGAAAGCCGCTCAGTAGTTCCTTTCCAAACCCTTTGCCTTGATACATCGGCGCGATGGCAATGTTAAGCAGCGACGCTTCCCCCGCCACACATTGCGCGAAAAAATACCCAACCACATCATCATTCATCACCAACACGCGATTGCAGCCAAACTTTGTCGGTGGCTTGCGCAGTAGGCTTTCTGCCCATGGGTGACTATGCGCCGCGCGCTCAATGGAAACCACCGCATCGAGCCAGCAATCATCCATTGGAAGTAATTCAGTTTTCATAATTTTTTATTTGTTTCCACAGTGCTTTTTTCGCGTTTTGGTCGTCGTTCAACGCAGAGAGTGACGGTGAAGAGAGCGCTTTAACATTCGGCAAGGCGTGCGCAGACACACCGGAAAACCAGCTCCATTCAAGCGAATGCTCGCCCAGCGCCGACAGTGCTCTCGGCGGCAAACGAAGCGCCTGCTCAGGGGTCAATTTCATGCTCGCGAGAATTTTCCCAAACAGCCAAGCTTCATGGTCATTCGGCGCACTCTCACTAACAAACAGCAGCTTGCAGGACGGAGGCAATGTAATGGCCGTTGTCATATTTTCAGGGAACACCACGGGATGCCTAATATCCCACACGGTAATCCCCATTTCTTTAAGACGCTGTAAATCGTTCATGGCACCACGAAAGTCAAAAACTCAACCGATAAATATGCACGCATCCTATCAAAGTTCGCGATGCATCGACATCAAAGCGCGAAGTGATATCCCCAGGCAGCTTCAAGATGCTCGCTCAGCGAGCACTTACTCAGCATAAAAACAAAAGGAGTAGCCACTGGCCGCCCCTCTTGTTTTGAACCAAACATAACGGAACAATCACATCACTGCGACGTTAAAGCTCATCAAACTCTGGGCAGTAATCCACAATGCCTTGCAGGTTTTCAAACGCATGATCAATGATCTCTGTTGCCATAAACGCCTCTTGCGGCACATCCCATTTGCAATGGAATCCGAAGGTGTTTGCGGCGGTAAAGCCAAACTGTTCGTAGTATGCAGGGTCGCCTAACACGACACAGGCTGGGTAGCTTAGCTCCCTCAGGATCTCCAAGCCTTCTTTGACTAATGAAACGGCAATACCCTGTTTACGATAATCAGGATGAACACAAAGCGGTGCCAAGCCTTGGATGCCAGTGTCCATTCCACCGATAGTGACAGGGCTAAACATCACGTGGGCAACGATTTTGCCTTCGTCGTTACACGCCACCATCGACAAGGTGTTGTGACCATTTTCACGCAATGACATCACCAACTTGGCTTCCGCTTTAGTTGGGAAGGCTTTTTTTAGCAATCTGTCGATCGGTAAAAGATCGGCAGGCGCTTCAGATCTTATGAGCATAGTGCGCCTCATTGAGGGGAGCGGGAGCTTGCAGGCCTTTTTGAACAAAGGCTGCTAACGAAAATAGTCCTTGGCGAAGCATGGTCGGTAATGAATCCAAATCCACACTGTCCATCAAGTTCTTCACTTCCAGCCCGAGCTCAGTATCACCTTCAATCAAAAGGCGACGCTGGAAAAACAAAGTATCAGGATCTTCCTTGCGGGCTGCAATCAATATTAAATCGTTCAGATTACCGCTAAATCTAACATCCGGCGCTTCAATGTCTTGTTGCACCACCAGCTTGTCATTATCAAAACTAATATAGCTTTTAAATCCGATATCGCGCACGTGCACTTCCAACCAGCGATTCTCGAGAAACTCAAATTCGCCATCATCCAATGCTTCGCGGAACACGCGTTTTAAGGTTTCTAACATCAATGCTTTTTGCGCTGATGCTGGAACAAGTTTGATTGGCAGTCTAAATAAAGCTGGTGCTTGATGCACCAACGTTGAGTGAAGTTTGTCGAGCAAGGTAATGCTCCAATGCTAAGGGTGCCGAAGATATGACCCATTGTATGCCATTGTGTCGAGCAATGATCATGCCTTACATCAAAAAATAGGGTGCACAAATGCCACGACTATATAAAACAGGGTTGAATTAAATATTAATGCTATTTGTAAGGGCATTAGCCGTCCCTACAACCCTTTATTTGAAATACATCACGATGTGGCAATTTCAATACTCCCCCGAAAAGCGGTATGGGTTCAATAAGCCGATCCTTTAGAGATATAAGCTATATAAAGGTTTATCCGATCACATCACCGTTATATAGTGTTGTCTCAAATTTGAAGTTGAAGTAGGAATTAGCTTCGCAAGCTAGGATGTATGGTGCCTAAATGCCAATCGAGCAGTTAACCTATTGGTTTTCACGTCTGACTCAAAACAGCCCTTTTCTTTTTGCCGTTCTGGACAAAAGCCATCGTTATCTCTGGGTTAGCCAGCGTTATTGCGAAATCAGTGGCCTCGATCACAATGAGTTAGTCGGAAAACAGGATAAAGACATTTTAGGCACAGCCTTCTACGATGCATTATCGCCCCATTATAATCGCGCACTTAATGGCGAGAATACGGAAGGCGAGATAGTTCTCAATGATGGCATTCATGACTCAAGCTTTCACTTCAGTGTTTCCCCACTAACCAGCAGTGAGTGGCCAGAAGGCGCAGTGATTTTTCACGCTGCAGACACGTCTGAAAGGCAAGTACTGACCAGTGCATTAGAGTCGTCAGAAAGCCGGTTTACTAATCTGTGCCAACTGGTTGGTGAAGGGTGCTGCGTACTCGACGATGGCATAATCCTTAGTGCCAACAGCCATGCTGTTAACCTGTTAGGCTTCGATAACCTAAATGAAATTTTAGGTGAAGATATCGAAAACCTTCTGGCAAGTCCTATCAAAGGACAATCCCTCGTTGCCTCTTTAACGTCATTAGCATCTGGACAGCAACTGGTTTGCCAGGCGAGTAATGGTAACGCTGACAGCAAACCTCTGAATATCTCTTATGGCTCTGTGAGCTTACTCGGGGGCAGTTGCGCTCTCATTACGTTATCGCGAACCCTCGCAACAACCGACCATAAGCAGACTATCGAAAAGCTGGCTCAGTTCGATGCACTTACGGGCCTATATAATCGACACGGTTTCTCGCGCCGACTTGAACAGCTCATCAATGGCGAAACACCTCTGCTGATGCTGTATCTCGACATTGATAACTTTAAGAATATTAACGACTCTCTAGGACACCACATTGGCGATCGTGTGCTGCAGGAAATTGCTCAGCGTCTTCGTCGCCAATTACCCGCAGAAACCATATTGGGCCATCTTGGTGGTGATGAATTTGCGGTTTTATTGCCAGAGCAGACTGGTGAAGATGTTGCCGGTGAATTGACTAATAAAATCGTGGAAGTGATCAGCCAACCTTTCGACCTCTACCATTTCAGCAAGTATCTCGCCTGCTCAATTGGCTCGGTAAAATATCCTGGAGATGGTAAAGACGCACGTAGCCTGCTGCAAAATGCTGACACCGCAATGTACGAAGCTAAAGAACAAGGCCGTAACCGTGTTGTGACCTATAACCAACACATGAACAAAGAAGCACGCATGCGTCTTTGGTTGGAAATTGAACTACAAAAAGCGCTGCAAAACAATGGCCTAGAAGTTTGGTATCAACCTAAGGTGAATGCTCAAGATTACACCATCAACGGCGCGGAAGCACTGGTGCGGTGGAAGCACCCAGTTGAGGGCTACATCAGTCCTGCGCGTTTTATTCCGGTGGCAGAACGATCTGGCATGATTGAATTGCTCGGTCGCAATGTGATGCGCGAAGTGTTTCAAGCGGTGCGCCGCTGGCAAAGCCTAAAGGTGCTGCCCGGTCGTGTGGCCATAAACCTATCACCGCAGCAATTTAGTAACCCAAACCTCACTACGCACATGAAAAAACTGCAATCTGCCACGAAAGCTGATCCCTCACTCATCACCTTCGAGCTGACTGAAAGTGCCGTCATGAGCGACGGTGACCATGCTATCCAAATGCTAAATGCCATTAAGGATCTCGGGTTTGCACTCTCAATTGATGATTTCGGTACGGGTTATTCGTCGCTGTCTTATCTGGCCAAGTTTCCACTTGATGAATTGAAGATTGACCGCGCGTTTATCTCAGACATGGAAACCTTCCCAAAACAGGTCACATTGATAGAGAACATTATCAATCTTGGCCGTTCGTTAAACATGTCTGTGGTCGCCGAAGGGGTAGAAACGGGCAAACAGGCAAGCGTGCTCGCCAACCTAAAATGCGACACGATTCAAGGCTTTCATTTCTATAAACCGATGCCAAGAGCAGAATTTGAAGCGCTACTAATAAACAATCGTAAGGCGATTAAAGCCGCTTCCTGATGCCGATAGTTGGCGCACGAACTGCGCCAACTCTATTCGCCTCAAGCCCGTTCATTGCAAACCAGTCACCCAAACTCACCTTCATCCGCCCCCTGCCACCATATAGTCCACAGATCGAATCCGTTACATATCTTGCCCTGAATCATCGATTTCCCATCGGTTTCATTCTTTGTTTACCCAAACCTGCCTTACATCAATACCTTTTGAGGCAACTCTGCCTAAAATCCGGACTTTATGTTCAAACTCATAGCCAGATGCTGACCACGGATGTGGGGAAATTTATGGAATTGCTTTGTCCGGCAGGTAACCTTCCTGCCCTGAAAACGGCCATCGATAATGGCGCCGATGCGGTATATATCGGCTTCAAGGATGGCACCAATGCACGCCACTTTGCAGGCCTGAACTTTGACGGGAAAAAACTCGAAAAAGCGGTTTCCTATGTTCATGATCGAAATAAACATCTTCATGTCGCACTGAATACGTTTGCCCACCCAGATGGTTTCAAACGTTGGACTGACGCGGTTGATGCAGCGGTTGATTTGGGCGTAGATGCACTCATCATCGCCGATCTCGCCGTACTTGATTATGCAGCCACTAAGCACCCTGACATGGAAATTCACCTGTCGGTGCAAGCCTCCGCCACCAACAGTGCTGCCATTGATTTCTATCGTGATCACTTCAACGTTAAGCGCGTTGTATTGCCGCGAGTGCTATCTATGCATCAAGTGAAGCAGCTTTCTCGCACCACCGATGTTGATCTCGAAGTGTTTGCCTTTGGTAGTCTTTGCATCATGTCCGAAGGACGTTGCTACCTGTCTTCCTACCTGACAGGAGAGTCACCCAATACTGTAGGCGCTTGCTCACCTGCAAAATATGTTCGCTGGCAGGAAACACCACAAGGATTGGAATCTCGTCTCAACGACATTTTGATCGACCGCTATAAAGCCGGTGAAAACGCAGGATATCCAACGCTATGTAAAGGACGCTTTGTCACCGACGGAGAGCCATTCCACGCTTTGGAAGAGCCAACCAGCCTGAATACACTTTCTATTTTGCCTGAATTGTTTGCCGCTAACATTGCCTCGGTCAAAATCGAAGGTCGCCAGCGTAGTCCTGCATATGTCGAACAAGTGACTCGCACGTGGCGACAAGCTATTGATAGCTACCTCAAAAAACCAGATGGCTATCATGTGCTTCCGCAGTGGGATCAGTGCTTGGACAGTGTCTCAGAGGGCGCTCAAACGACACTGGGTGCTTACCACCGTAAATGGCAGTAAGAGAGAAAACTATGAAATATTCACTTGGCCCACTTCTCTATTTCTGGCCAAAAAATGACGTTCAAAGCTTTTATCAAAAAGCCGTAAACAGCGACACAGATATCGTCTATCTTGGCGAAACTGTCTGCTCTAAACGCAGAGAAATGCGCACTGCCGATTGGATGGATTTAGGTCGAGAACTGGCACAACACGGCAAGCAAGTCGTGCTGTCGACCATGGCGCTACTTGAAGCGCCAAGCGAAGTCAAAGTGATGAAAAGTTACATCGACAATGGCGAGTTCATTATCGAAGCTAACGATGTCTCAGCAATTCAACTGGCACACGAGAAAAAGATCCCCTTTGTCGCAGGCCCTGCGCTGAACCTTTACAACGCACAAGCACTTCACGTGCTGCTGAAAAAAGGCATGATACGCTGGTGTATGCCGGTTGAGCTGTCTCGAGAATGGTTGCAAAAAGTCCTAGCTGAAGCTGAGATGCTGGGGATCCGCAACAGCTTTGAGGTTGAAGTGTTTTCCTATGGGCATTTGCCCTTAGCCTATTCAGCCCGTTGTTTTAGTGCACGCGCCGAAAACAGACCAAAAGACAAATGCGAAACCTGCTGTGTTAACTACCCACAAGGTCTCGAAGTCAAAAGTCAGGAGGGCCAAGCCGTGTTTACGTTGAATGGTATTCAGACCCAATCAGGTTACTGTTATGACCTGAGTGCTGACATCGCATCCATGCAGGGGTTAGTCGACGTGGTACGCATCAGCCCTCAGCATTTAGACACCATTGATGTACTGGAAGGCTTCAAACGCGGTGATACTGGCTTTGCGCCTCGCACCCATCACTGCAATGGCTACTGGCACAGCATTGAAGGGATGGCGACACACGTTTAACCGCTCAAATGTGAAAAGAGCCACTGATAGCGGCTCTTTTTTGAATGACTTCAACGCTTATCTCACCCACGACATCAATATTATGAAGATGGCGACTGGCTCAACTGTTGTGCAATACGGCTTAGTTCCAACATCGAGTAGCGATGCTCAACGAAGTCATAAACATTACCCGCCATAGCCAATTTATACAGTGCCACGGCTGAACCTAAATCACCCTGTGCCTGATAGCGTTTGGCAAGATAGAAATACCCTTCACACAATCGTTCGGCCAACTGTAAATTATCCATGCTGCTATTCATGACTTCATTAAAGAACGCTTGCTCACTAATATCGTTAAGATACAGCCTTGCTAACTGCCAGCCCCAATCCTGTTTATCAGAGGCTTGGTAACGATCCCTGAGAGCTTGCGTGGCCTGCTCTCTGCCCTCTTTCTCTCGCTCTGCCAGATACAACCACAAGGCGCGGTAGGAATCGTTTTCATTATCACTATAGTGTTTGAGCAAATCGCGTACAGCTAAATCGTAGCGACCACCGTAGTAAAGCGCTATTCCACGGTTACGCTCTGCATACTGATGTGTCTCGTTTAATTCTAAGGTCGAATCGAACGCTTCGTACGCTGCGTCATACAGACCACTCTGGGTGAAATACACACCAAGGATATTAAACACATCTGGTTGTGCAGGGTTATATGACAATGAACGGTTGAAATCTAAACGCGCGAGATCACGCAGCCCTAGGCTGTCATTAATTAATCCGCGCTCGTAGTAGATCTGCGCTCTGTCTTGCTCCGCGATATCATCACGAAGCAGAATTTGGTCAATTCGCGCTAGCTGGACTTCCTGTTGCGTGGTTGACTGCAATGGCACTGCCATTGGCAGGTAATGCCAAGGTTGCGTGTTTTTCACTGAGGTAGACGTAGCACAGCCAGAAAGCAGTAGCAACGAACCAACAATGGTCAACGGCAGCCATCTCATATTTCGCATTAGCGCATCTCTCCTGAAAAACAGAAAAACAAAAAGGGGGCAATAGCCCCCCTTTTTATACCGCGTTTATCGCAATAGTGTAACTTATTCCGCGTCAGCTTCTGGCTGAGCGTCAGTTTCAGCGGCAGCAGGCGCTTGCTCTACTGCTTCTTTCATGCTCAGGCGGATACGACCCTGACGGTCGATTTCCAGAACCTTAACTTGAACTTCCTGACCTTGCTCAACGAAATCAGACACTTTCTCAATGCGCTTGTCAGCAACTTGAGAGATGTGAACCAGACCTTCTTTGGTGCCGATAACAGACACAAAGCAACCGAAGTCTACGATGCGAGTAACTTTACCGGTGTAGATACGGCCCACTTCAACTTCAGCAGTCAACGCTTCAATGCGTGCAATTGCCGCTTTCGCTTTATCGCCATCTGTTGCTGCGATCTTCACTGTACCGTCATCTTCGATTTCGATGGTGGTTTCAGTTTCTTCAGTCAGCGCACGAATAACTGCACCGCCTTTACCGATCACATCTTTGATCTTCTCTGGGTTGATCTTGATGGTGTGGATACGTGGTGCGAATTCAGAAATATCGTCACGAGCCGCAGAGATTGCTTGATCCATGACGCTAAGGATGTGCAGACGCGCGCCCTTCGCTTGGTTCAGTGCAATTTCCATGATCTCTTTAGTGATACCTTCGATTTTGATGTCCATCTGCAGCGCAGTGACACCGTCATCCGTACCCGCTACTTTGAAGTCCATGTCACCCAGGTGATCTTCGTCACCCAGAATGTCAGACAGTACAACAAAGTCGTTGTCTTCTTTCACAAGACCCATTGCGATACCCGCAACAGATTTCTTGATCGGAACACCAGCATCCATAAGAGCCAGAGACGTACCACATACAGACGCCATTGAAGACGAGCCGTTAGATTCAGTGATTTCAGAAACCACACGAATGGTGTACGGGAATTCGTCTTGTGAAGGCATTACTGCTGCAATACCGCGCTTCGCCAGTTTACCGTGGCCGATTTCACGACGCTTAGGTGAACCAACAAAGCCAGTTTCACCCACACAGTACGGAGGGAAGTTGTAATGCAGCAGGAAGTGATCAACACGCTCGCCAGTGATCGAGTCGATGATTTGAGCATCACGCTTCGTACCAAGGGTTGCAGTAACCAGAGCCTGAGTTTCACCACGGGTGAACAAAGAAGAACCGTGGGTACGTGGCAGAACACCAGTACGTACGTCTAGCGCACGAACCATGTCTTTTTCGCGACCATCGATACGTGGGTTACCCGCGATGATGCGACCACGTACAACGTTTTTCTCAAGGCTGCTCAGCATACCTTGGATTTCACGGACGTTCAGATCGTCATTCTCTTCGCTCATTTGAGCGATAACGCCTTGCTTGATTTCACCAACTTGCGCATAACGCGCCATTTTTTCGGTGATCTGGTACGCTTCTACGAAACGCGCTTCAGCCAGTTCAGCAACACGTGCTTTCAGGTCAGCGTCAACCGCTGGAGCAGCCCAATCCCAAGAAGGGGTAGCGACTTCAGCAGCAAATTCTTTGATTGCTTGAATAGCAACTTGTTGTTGGTCATGACCAAAAACAACGGCTTGCAGCATTTGCTCTTCGCTTAGACGGTCAGCTTCTGATTCAACCATCAGAACTGCGCCTTCAGTACCTGCAATAACCAGATCCAAACGGCTAGTTTCAAGCTCAGCGTTGCTTGGGTTCAATACCAACTGATCGTTGATGAAGCCAACACGTGCTGCACCAATAGGACCGTTGAATGGCAGACCTGAAATAGCCAGAGCTGCAGAGGTCGCAAGCAATGCAACGATATCAGGGCTTACATCTGGGTTTACAGAAACCACAGTTGCGATAACTTGAACTTCGTTTTTAAAACCGTCTGGGAACAGTGGACGGATTGGACGGTCGATCAGACGTGATGTCAGTGTTTCGCCTTCAGAAGGACGACCTTCACGCTTGAAGAAACCACCAGGGATTTTACCTGCAGCGTAAGTACGCTCTTGGTAGTTAACCGTCAACGGGAAGAAGTCTTGACCTTCTACTGCTGATTTCTTACCAACAACACTTACGAATACAGAAGTGTCGTCCATGCTTGCCATTACAGCAGCGGTTGCTTGGCGAGCCATAACGCCAGTTTCCAGAGTAACGGTATGGTTACCGTACTGGAATGTTTTTACGATTGGATTCACGTGAAATTCCTTGTTTTATTTGCACTTACTTAGTGCGAGTCACTTTATTTTCAAAGGCTTCACCAATCGCGACTAATGACAAAACTCAATATTTCCTTGCTGTAGGAAAACGGCAATAGAGTGTTCTCAATAGTCGCGACCTGATGGTCGACTTCGTAGACTGCGAAGCCAATGAAAGCGCCAATATTATATACCCAAACTGTCGCAAGTTGCATGTTTCGGCAAGAATTACTGGGGTTATGCTCAAGGGTTAACGCAACTCGATTCATTTGATCGAGTCAAAAAGCGGTCACGATAGGCACAAGCCCAAAAAATTCTCGAACGAATAATAGTTGAGGGATGAAAAAAGGCGGGAACAAAAACGAGAAAAGGAGTCACGAGGACTCCTTTTCGGCTTGCGGTGCTTAAAAGCCAAAGGCTTATTAGCGACGCAGACCTAGACGCTTGATTACTTCTAGGTAACGGTCAGCGTTTTTACGCTTCAGGTAATCCAGAAGCTTACGGCGACGTGAAACCATGCGCAGCAGACCGCGGCGGCTGTGGTGATCACCTTTGTGCTCAGCGAAGTGGCCTTGCAGGTGATTGATAGAAGCAGTAAGAAGCGCTACTTGAACTTCTGGAGAACCAGTGTCGTTAGTGCCTTGAGCGTAATCAGCAACGATTGCTGCTTTAGTTTCTGCATTCAGAGACATAGTCTATTCCTAAATGTAAAAGGTTGAATTTGTGTCAGCCAATCTCTGATTCAGCCAGACACCCGAGCGGCGGATTCTACAGCGCTTCCCTTAATAAGGCAATCGATATAGCGCCCACCAAATATTTTTTCATCGCTTGCGCGTTTACTCTGGGCGAGCGTTGACCAAACGGCGAGGTGCAACCATGCCATCAGCGTCAATCTCACCAACACCGATAAAGGTGCGCTCTTCGCCAACCGTCATGCGCACTTGGCCTTCAGTAGGCGCGTTTGACGCTTGTACTGCCTGACCTTGTAATGCATAACTTGCTACCGCAGGAAGCAAATTAACTTCTTCTAAATCTTGTACCGCTGAATCCAGAGGCAACAAAAGAGAATCAAGCAACTCGCGTGGCTGAACTTCTTGCTCGCGCGCTTGCTCAAGCAGTGCTTCCAGCTGTTCCAACGTTACCATCTTCTCGATAGGGTAACGTGACACACCAATGCGGCGAAGGGCAATGACATGTGCGCCACAGCCTAACATTTCGCCAAGATCATCAACGATGGTACGGATATACGTGCCCTTAGAGCAATGCACTTCCATCTCCACTTCATCGCCTTCAAAGCGTAATAGGGAGATTTCGTACACATTGATCTTACGTGCTACGCGAGGCACTTCGATACCCGCACGCGCATATTCGTAAAGGGGTTTACCTTCGTATTTCAACGCAGAGAACATTGAAGGCACTTGCATCGTTTCACCACGGAAACCCGCAATAAAGCCTTCAAGCTGTTCTAGATTGACGTTAACATCACGAGTTTCAACCACTTCACCGTCTGAATCAGACGTGTTGGTACGCTCACCCAATTTCGCGACAACAACATAACGCTTGTCAGAGTCGAGCAAAAACTGGGAGAACTTGGTCGCTTCACCAAAACAGATTGGCAGCATACCTGTCGCCAATGGGTCTAGTGCGCCGGTATGACCCGCTTTTTCTGCAAAGAAAATGCGTTTCACTTCCTGCAAAGCACCATTGGAGGTAATACCGCTTGGTTTATCCAGCAGAACGATCCCATCAACAGGACGTCCGCGACGACGTGGACGACGACCCATTACTCTTCTTCCCCATCAACATCTGCGCGGCGCGCTTCGTCTGATTTAACAGCACTGGTGACAAGGTTCGAGATACGCATACCTTCAGTGAGTGACTGGTCAAACACGAAGATAACTTCAGGTGTGATACGCAGACGAATGGCTTTACCTAACAAAGTACGGACATACCATGCTTGCTCGTTCAGTGCTTCCAAACCAGCTTCTGCCGTTTGATCGCCTGTCGTCAAAAAGGTCACATGAATTTTTGCATACGCAAGGTCACGTGAAACATCAACGCCTGACACGGTTACCATGCTAATGCGTGGGTCTTTAATTTCGCGTTGCAGGATAAGCGCGACTTCTTTTTGCACTTGTTGCGATACGCGTTGGGTACGGCTAAATTCTTTGGCCATAACTCTCTTCTCTGATAAAGAATAGGGGAAAGCGCTTAGCACTTCCCCCCATGGTGTTTATAAACAACCTGTTACAGGTAGCTATTATTCGATAGTACGCTTAACTTCAACGATTTCGAATACTTCGATTTGGTCGCCTGGGCGAACATCGTTGTAGTTCTTAACGCCGATACCACACTCGTAGCCTTTAGCGACTTCGTTAACGTCATCTTTAAAGCGACGCAGTGACTCTAGCTCACCTTCATAGATAACAACGTTATCACGCAGAACGCGGATTGGGTTGTTACGTTTGATGGTACCTTCAGAAACGATACAGCCTGCAATTGCACCAATCTTAGGTGACTTGAAGACTTCACGTACTTCAGCCAGACCCATGATTTCTTGTTTGAACTCAGGCGCAAGCATACCGCTCATCGCTTGTTTCACTTCATCAATCAGGGCGTAGATCACTGAGTAGTAACGTAGATCCAAGCTTTCTGCTTCGATAGTCTTACGCGCTGATGCATCTGCACGAACGTTAAAGCCTACCAAAATTGCATTTGACGCAGCGGCCAGCACAGCATCAGTTTCAGTGATTGCACCAACACCTGAACCAACGATCTTCACTTTCACTTCATCAGTTGAAAGTTTAACCAGTGAATCAGCAATCGCTTCAACAGAACCTTGTACATCAGCTTTCAGTACAATGTTCAGCTCAGACACTTCGCCTTCAGTCATGTTAGAGAACATGTTCTCCAACTTAGCTTTCTGCTGGCGAGCCAGTTTAACATCGCGGAATTTACCTTGACGATACAGGGCAACTTCACGTGCTTTACGCTCATCACGAACAACGGTCGCTTCGTCACCCGCTTGTGGTACACCTGATAGACCCAGGATTTCCACAGGGATAGACGGACCAGCTTCTTCAACGTCTTTACCGTTCTCATCGCGCATTGCACGAACACGGCCATATTCCAGACCACACAGAACGATATCGCCTTTCTTCAGCGTACCTTCTTGAACCAGAACAGTTGCAACTGGGCCACGGCCCTTGTCGAGACGTGATTCGATAACCACACCGCTTGCCATGCTGTCACGTACGGCTTGAAGTTCAAGAACTTCAGATTGAAGCAAGATAGCTTCCAACAGCTCATCGATATTAAGACCTTGCTTAGCAGAAACATGAACGAACATGTTTTCGCCGCCCCAATCTTCTGACATAACGTTGTGCTGAGACAGTTCGTTTTTCACTTGATCTGGGTTTGCTGCTTCTTTATCAATCTTGTTCACTGCAACGATAAGTGGCACATCGGCCGCTTTTGCGTGCTGGATAGCTTCGACAGTTTGTGGCATTACGCCATCATCTGCTGCAACAACCAGAACAACGATATCTGTTGCTTTCGCACCACGTGCACGCATTGATGTAAACGCTGCGTGTCCTGGAGTATCCAAGAAGGTGATCATGCCGTTTGGCGTTTCAACGTGGTATGCACCGATGTGCTGAGTAATACCACCCGCTTCGCCTGAAGCAACATGCGCTTTACGAATGTAGTCAAGTAGCGACGTTTTACCGTGGTCAACGTGACCCATGATAGTAACAACTGGTGCACGTGGTTCACGTTTTGCACTGTCATCACGATCCAGCATGACCGCTTCTTCAAGTTCGTTCTCTTTACGAAGAACAACTTTGTGACCCATTTCTTCTGCAACAAGTGCTGCAGTTTCTTGGTCGATAACTTGGTTGATGGTTGCCATAGCACCCATCTTCATCATGGTCTTGATAACTTCGGTAGCTTTAATAGCCATCTTGTTAGCCAGTTCAGCAACAGTGACCGTTTCACCGATCTCTACATCACGGTTAACTTTCTGTACTGGTTTCTGGAAACCATGCTGCATAGAAGTCGGCTTGGACATACGTCCTTTTAGCTTACCGCCTCTACCGCCACGACCGCGATTCGCAGATGAATCGTCTTTGTCTTGTGCTGACTTTTTCTTCTTACGGCGACGTGGAGCGGCTTCTTGGCGGCGATCCGCTTCGTCTTCTGCTTCACGTGCATGTTGGAAAGTTGTAACGTGATGATCGGTTGCTTCCATTACATCTGCTACCACTTCTTGCTTACTCCAACGCTCTTCATTCAATTCTGCCATTTTGCGTGCCTCTTCTAGCTGGCGCTGACTTTCTTCTTCAGCTCTACGCTTGGCTTCCTCTTCCTGGCGACGCTTGAGTTCATCAGCTTCATTTTTTGCTTGCGACTCTGCCGCTTCACGAGATGCTCTTTGTTCAGAGTTCTCATTCAACGCTTTAGATTTTTCAGTCGCAACGCGTGCTTTTTCTTCAGCGTCGCGCTTAGCTTTCTCTTCAGCTTCGCGTTTTGCTTTTTCTTCGGCTTCTCGCTTCGCTGTTTCTTCAGCGGCGCGACGGGCTTTTTCCTCAGCCTCTCGCTGTGCTGCTTCTTCAGCTTCACGTTGTGCTGCTTCCTGCACTACACGTTGTTCTTCGAGGTCGCTGCGCTTCACGTAGGTACGTTTCTTACGCACTTCTACCTGAACATCCTTACTCTTTCCGCCAGCACCTGAAACACTCAATGTGCTGCGTTTTTTGCGCTGTAACGTCAGTCGAGTTGGAGCGCTACCATCGTCGCCGTGCTCACGTTTCAGGTGAGAAAGCAAAGTTTGCTTCTCATCTTGGCTTACGCTGTCTTCTGCCGACTTTTGAATACCGGCATCTTGAAATTGCTTAAGCAAACGATCTACCGGCGTATCGATCTCGCTCGCCAGTGCTTTAACTGTAACCTCTGACATTCTGCTCCTCCTTTGCTGCGCTTAAGCTTCGTCGCTGAACCAGCAAATATTGCGCGCAGCCATAATAAGCTCGCCCGCTTTAACTTCATCCATTTCCTCGATATCAAGAAGATCATCAGTGCCTTGGTCAGCCAGATCTTCCAATGTACAGATGCCTTTTGCTGCTAGGCGGAACGCCATATCACGCTCCAAACCTTCCAGACCCAATAGGTCTTCAGCAGGCTCTGCACCGTCAAGGATTTCTTCTTTCGCCAGTGCGATAGTGGTCAGTGCTTCTTTTGCACGGCTACGTAGTTCTTCAACAGTATCTTCATCAAGACCGTTGACTTCCATCAGCTCTGCAGCTGGTACGTAAGCAACTTCTTCCAATGTGGTGAAACCTTCTTCAACCAACATTGCTGCGAAATCTTCGTCGATATCCAGGTGCTTACTGAACAGTTCAATAGACTGGCCAGCTTCTTCCTGGTGTTTCTTCTTCAGATCATCAACAGTCATGACGTTCAACACCCAACCCGTAAGTTGAGATGCTAGACGTACGTTTTGACCGTTACGACCGATAGCTTGCGCTAAGTTGTCCGCTTCGACAGCGATATCCATAGTATGGGTATCTTCGTCTACGATAATAGACGCAACTTCCGCTGGTGCCATCGCGTTGATAACAAGTTGTGCAGGGTTATCATCCCACAAAACGATATCGATACGCTCACCACCAAGTTCACCTGAAACAGCTTGAACACGCGCGCCACGCATACCAACACACGCACCAACAGGGTCAATACGCTTGTCATTCGTCTTCACGGCAATTTTTGCACGTGAGCCAGGATCACGGGCTGCGCCCATGATCTCAATCATTTCTTCGCCAACTTCTGGCACTTCAATGCGGAACAGTTCGATCAGCATTTCAGACTTAGAGCGAGTCATGAACAATTGGAAGCCACGGGCCTCAGGACGCACAGCATACAGCAAACCGCGCACGCGGTCGCCTGGACGGAAATTTTCTCGTGGTAATTGATCGTCACGTTGGATTGCCGCTTCTGCGTTGTTGCCCAAATCAACGATGATCAAATCACGGTTGACCTTCTTGACAATACCAGTGATTAGCTCACCTTCATTGTCCATGAACTGCTCAACGACTTGCTCGCGCTCAGCTTCTCGTACCTTTTGTACGATAACTTGCTTCGCTGTTTGCGTCGTGATTCGGTCAAACGTAACAGATTCGATGTCGTCTTCAACATAACCACCAAGCTCAAGCGTTTCGTCATCGAATTGCGCTGCTTCCAAGGTGATTTCACGTGTTGGCATGGTAACTTCGTCAACCACTAACCAACGACGGAAGGTTTCGACCTCGCCAGTTTTGCGGTCGATAACAACGCGGACTTCAATTTCTGCTTCGTATTTCTTTTTCGTGGCCGTTGCCAAAGCTGTTTCCAACGCTTCAAAAATGCGCTCGCGGGGAACTGCTTTTTCATTGGATACCGCTTCTACGACAGCCAAGATTTCTTTGTTCATGAACTAATGCCTCATTTAGCTTAAAATGAAGGAACCAGGTTTGCCTTGGCGATATTGCTCAGGGCGAACGCTTCTTCGTTGCCATCGACGCTGATGGTCACAGTCTCACCTTCCACGGAAAGAATATTACCTTTCCACTTGCGGCGGTTTTGCATAGCCATTTTAAGCACTACGTTGACTTCATGGCCGATAAAACGCTGATAATGTGCAGCGTTAAAAAGTGGTCGCTCCAAACCCGGAGATGAAACTTCGAGATTGTAAGCTACTGTAATTGGATCTTCGACATCCATGACCGCACTAACCTGACGGCTCACTTCTGCACAGCTTTCAACCGTAATACCATTTTCATGATCAATAAAGACCCGAAGGGTTGAGTGCTGCCCAGCGCGAACAAATTCAAGCCCTACAAGCTCATAGTCCAACGCCGCTACAGGCGCTTCAAGCATAGCGAAAAGCTGTTTTTCTAGTCCTGTCATACAAACCCCAGAAATAAAAAAAGGGCTAAAAAGCCCAGTTATTTGTTCGAATGGTCATCTTCAGATAATAAAAAACCCCGAATCTCGGGGTTTAATGCAACTGGACCCTGTGCCATGGTTTCCCATAACCAGCGACTGTTTTGGTCTCACTAAACAATCGCCGTAAAGTGGTTGCGGGGGCCGGATTTGAACCGACGACCTTCGGGTTATGAGCCCGACGAGCTACCAAACTGCTCCACCCCGCGTCCGATGGCGACATTATATCGTCGCCTCACACACTAATACAAGCACTGTGAACCCTAATAGGGATTTTAAATTGGTGCCGAGAGCGGGACTTGAACCCGCATGCCTATACAGGCACTACCCCCTCAAGATAGCGTGTCTACCAATTTCACCACCTCGGCAAATCTTTTCTTAGTTAGGGATGTCGCTGTTGCCACTTGTCGTAGCGGGAACATCACCTGCCTGCGTCTGCTCAGTTAGCGGCACACTCAGGTCTTCATACTCACTACCCGTTTGGATCTGGTGAGATGTTAAGTTACCCAGCACAAGGCTAAGTATAAAAAATACAGTTGCGAATATCGCAGTCATTCGGGTCAGAAAGTTTCCAGAGCCGCCAGAGCCAAATACAGTACTTGATGCCCCAGCCCCGAAAGAGGCTCCCATATCTGCGCCTTTACCTTGTTGAACCAAAACCAGGCCAATAACACCGAGCGCGGCCAACAGATAAATCACAAGTAGAATTTCGTACATGGGTTCCACCTATGTTCCAAATTGTTGAGCCAGCTGACATTTAAGTTCACTAGCGCAACTCCCATCATTGGGAGCGAGAGAATACTAACGAATGCCAGCAGGTGAAACAAGAGAAAAATGCAAAAAAACAGCACTTTTCCTCGCGTTTGCACATCTTCTAACCAAACCGTCTCTCTCGCCCAATGTCGTTTTATGTATCAGCGGTATGTGCGATTAGCAGTTCGCTTTCACAGCGTCTGCAATCTCAAACGCATAGGCTTGGACATCTTCCGCATTTTCGCCTTCCACCATAACGCGTATGAGGGGCTCAGTACCCGACTTACGAAGCAATACGCGGCCTGTATCACCCAGTTTCGACTCGACAGATGCTTTTGCCGCTAACACGGCTTCAGATTCAAGCGGGTCGCTAGTGCCTTTGAAACGAACGTTCTCTAACACTTGTGGGAACATACTCATGCCTTCACACAATGTTTTCAAACTCATTCCAGTGCCAACGACGCTCGCCAGCACTTGCAATGCTGCCACAATGGCGTCGCCAGTGGTGACCTTATCCAAAAGAATAACGTGACCTGAATTTTCAGCGCCAATTTTCCAGCCTTTTTCAAGTAGCTGTTCCATGACATAGCGGTCGCCTACTTTGGCTCGGGTAAACGGAATACCAAGGTTTTTTAACGCCACTTCCATGCCCATATTGGTCATGAGTGTACCGACAACACCGCCCTTCAATTCGCCACGACGCAGAGATTCACGAGCAATAATATACGCAATCTGGTCGCCATCCACTTTGTTGCCTTCGTGGTCAACCATGATCACGCGATCGCCATCACCATCAAAGGCAATGCCAAGAAGCGCTTCTTCTTCAACTACGCGTTTTTGAAGGGCGCGTACGTCAGTTGCACCGACTTCGGCGTTAATGTTAATGCCGTTAGGTTCAACACCCATAGCGATGACATCGGCGCCCAGCTCAGAAAATACGGAAGGGGCAATGTGATAGGTTGCGCCATGGGCGCAGTCAATCACAATTTTCATTCCCTTAAGGCTCATTTCTGAAGGAAAAGTCCCTTTACAAAATTCAATATAACGGCCCGCTGCATCGACAATTCGCTTAGCTTTACCCAACAAGGCTGACTCTACACAGGTCAGCGGCTTTTCCAATTCAGCTTCAATAGCCAACTCAATCGCATCAGGTAGCTTGGTACCTTCTGATGAGAAGAATTTGATGCCGTTATCGTAATAAGGATTGTGAGACGCAGAAATCACGATCCCTGCTTCGGCGCGGAAGGTTTGAGTGAGGTAGGCAATCGCTGGCGTTGGCATTGGCCCTGTAAACGCAGCTTGAAGACCCGCAGCAGATAGGCCAGCTTCAAGTGCGGACTCCAGCATGTAACCAGAGATGCGCGTGTCTTTACCAATCAAGACCTTTTTCGTGCCCTGCTGGCTCAATACACGCCCTGCTGCCCAGCCAAGCTTCATAATGAAATCTGGCGTGATCGGGAATTCACCCACTTTGCCGCGCACACCGTCGGTGCCGAAATATTTACGTTCTGTCATTGTGTTTCTCCAAATAAAGCCGCTGCTTCGTTCATCATTTTGACGACATGAACAACGTCAGAGGTCTCTTTCACGTCATGTACGCGAATGATCTGAGCCCCTTTCATTGCAGCGATGGTGGCGCAAGCTAAACTGCCTCCGAGAACATCGGTAGGCGCTTTATCCAAAAGTTTAAAAATCATGGACTTTCTCGACATGCCCGCCAGTATTGGCAGCCCATAACGATGAAAAACCTCCAGCTGCGAAAGCAGTTGGTAGTTATGTGTCAAGGTCTTACCAAACCCAAAACCAGGGTCTAGTATCAGCTTGTCTTTCGCTATTCCTGCGATTTCACAAGCCTCAATACGTTGTTCGAAAAACTGATGAATATCATCCAGTAAATTCGTATAGATTGGGTTAGATTGCATGGAACGTGGCTGACCTTGCATATGCATTAAACACACAGGCACGCCAGCATTTGCAGCTGCTTGAAGGGCTCCCTCTTCTTGCAGCGCTCTTACATCGTTAATCAGATCAGCCCCGACAGCCGTCGCCTCACGCATCACATTGGCTTTGCTGGTATCAATAGAAATCCAACAATTAAAACGTGTGCGGATCGCTTCAATAGCAGGTACAACCCGAGATAACTCTTCATCTTCTGACACGTCTGCTGCGCCAGGTCGCGTTGATTCCCCACCAATATCCAGAATAGACGCTCCAGCCGTTAACATGGCTTCTGCATGAAACAATGCAGCATCTAACTGGTTGAATCTCCCTCCATCAGAGAAAGAGTCAGGTGTTACGTTGAGGATCCCCATCACTTGAGGGGTAGAAAGATCTAGCACTTTGGATTTGCAGATGAGTTTCATGAATGGACTTTGTTCGGTTCGAGAATTTATAGCAGATAAAAGAAAAACCCCGAATTGATTCGGGGTTTTGCGATATTTCGATTCAATTACGCTTCCGACTTCTTATCTGGGTCTACGGGCTTATTGCCTGCATCCAAATTGTCAGAGGATGGCGGTACATCTGAGGCCACTTCTGCGTCTGGCGTCTTCGGTGTGTTATCTGAATTATCAGAATCCGAAGCAGTCCAGCCAGCAGGTTCACGAACAGGACGTCGTTCCATCAAATCATCGATTTGACCCGCATCAATCGTTTCATATTTCATCAATGCATCTTTCATTGCATGCATGATGTCCATGTTATCTTCGATGAGCTTGCGCGCACGCAGATAGTTACGGTCAATCAATTCGCGAATTTCACTGTCAATAAGACGCGCTGTTTCATCTGAGACGTGTTTGGATTTAGCCACAGAACGACCAAGGAATACTTCGCCTTCATCATCAGCGTATAGCAATGGACCTAACTTCTCTGAGAAGCCCCATTGCGTCACCATCTTACGGGCAATATCCGTAGCGCGTTCAATGTCGTTCGATGCACCGGTTGAAACGTTGTCGAAACCGTAAACAATCTCTTCAGCTAAACGACCGCCATACAAACTTGAAATCATTGATTCAAGGTGTAAACGAGACATGCTCACACGGTCGGTCTCGGGCAGATACATGGTCACACCCAACGCACGACCGCGCGGAATGATTGAGACTTTGTAAACAGGATCGTGCTCTGGCACGAGGCGACCCACAACGGCGTGACCTGCTTCATGGTAAGCCGTCGATTCTTTCGTCTCTTCAGTCAATACCATGGACTTACGCTCAGCGCCCATCATGATTTTGTCTTTCGCCAACTCAAACTCAGTCATCGACACGACACGTTTGTTGCCACGTGCTGCGAACAAAGCCGCTTCGTTAACAAGGTTAGCCAAATCTGCACCAGAGAATCCAGGTGTACCGCGAGCAATCAGTGATGCTTCAACGTCACTACCCAAAGGCACTTTGCGCATATGAACTTTAAGAATCTGCTCACGACCACGGACATCGGGTAAACCAACAACAACCTGACGGTCAAAACGACCTGGACGCAGAAGCGCTGGGTCAAGAACGTCTGGACGGTTAGTCGCTGCGATAACGATGATACCTTCGTTACCTTCAAAGCCATCCATTTCAACCAGCATCTGGTTAAGGGTTTGCTCACGCTCGTCGTGACCACCACCTAAACCCGCACCACGTTGACGGCCAACGGCATCAATTTCATCGATAAAGATGATACATGGTGATGATTTCTTCGCTTGCTCGAACATGTCACGCACACGAGATGCACCCACACCCACGAACATTTCAACGAAATCAGAACCTGAAATAGTAAAGAATGGGACTTTGGCTTCACCCGCAATGGCTTTTGCCAGTAGCGTTTTACCTGTACCTGGAGGACCCACCATTAGAACACCCGTCGGAATTTTACCGCCGAGTTTCTGGAAACGGCTTGGATCACGCAGGTAATCCACCAACTCTTTAACGTCTTCTTTTGCTTCATCACAGCCAGCAACATCTGCAAACGTCGTTTTGATTTGATCTTCACTCATCATGCGAGCTTTAGACTTACCAAAAGACATTGCACCTTTGCCGCCGCCGCCTTGCATCTGACGCATGAAGAAAATCCACACACCAATAAGCAGAAGCATTGGGAACCAAGAGATGAAAATAGATGCAAGAATGCTTGGTTCTTCAGGTGGCGTACCGCGAACCTGAACTTTAGAGTTAATCAGGTCGTCCAGCAATTTTGGATCTTGGAGAACAGGCATGTAAGTGACATAGCTCGTGCCATCACGACGTGTCACTTTCAGTTCGCGATTATCGAACTGTACATCCTGTAGTTTATCCTGTCCTATTTCTTGGACGAACGTTGTGTAGTCGACTTGACGGCCCGCGCTGTCGCCTGGTCCAAAACTCTGGAACACAGACATTAGAACAACAGCGATAACCAGCCATAAAATCAAGTTTTTTGCCATGTCACTCAAGGTGTTAGCCCCGCGGAAACTTTAGTAATAATAGTAGAGTACTACAGTTTATAACCTGTAGCCACAATGTAGACCTCACGCGAGCGCGCGCGGGAGGAATCTGGTTTGCGGATTTTCACCGCTTTAAACATTTTACGTACTTCAGCCAAATATTGATCAAAGCCTTCCCCTTGGAATACCTTAACAATAAATGCGCCATCACGAGCCAAAACTTCTTGGCACATACTCAGCGCCAACTCAACCAGATACATAGCACGAGGTTGATCTGACGCTTGGTTACCACTCATGTTTGGTGCCATATCTGACATCACCACATCCACCATATCTGGCTGGATACGATCTAGCAACGCGTTTAGCACCGCCTCTTCACGGAAATCCCCTTGCAGGAAACTGACACCTGGCAAGGAGTCCATAGGAAGAATGTCACAAGCAATGACCTGTCCATTATCTCCGACCTGTTCAACAGCATATTGAGACCACCCCCCGGGGGCTGCCCCCAAATCGACCACTGTCATACCGGGTTTCAATAACTTATCTTTACCTTGGATTTCATCAAGTTTAAAAATTGCTCGGGAACGAAAGCCTTTTTTCTGGGCTTCTTGAACATATTTATCATCAAAATGTTCTTTCAACCAACGACCAGAACTCGCTGAGTGTTTCTTTTTGCTCATGTTTTACCTAGCCCTTAATTCAGTCGTTAACTTCAAACAGACGGTTTAGAGGGATATTTGTTCAGTTTGATTAGAGATGGCGGTAGAATGTCACGTTTTCAACCCCGATAAAACAACAAATCGAGTCAACATGAATCTAAGCACAAAACAAAAGCAGTATCTAAAAGGTCTGGCACATAATCTTAAACCTGTCGTTCTGATGGGTGCCAATGGCCTAACAGAAGCCGTGCTTGCTGAGATTGAAATCGCTCTCGATCACCACGAACTGATCAAGGTTAAAGTTGCGTCTGAAGACCGCGACACTAAGAACCTGATTGTAGAAGCAATTGTTCGTGAAACTAAGGCAGAGAAAGTCCAAGTCATCGGTAAGGTACTTGTTCTATATCGTCAAAGCCAAGAGCGTAAAATCGAACTACCACGCAAATAAAAGAAGGCCGCTTAGCGGCCTTCTGTGTTTTCACGCCTGTAATACTCGCTAACAGTTTTCACCGTTAGACATTCCGCGCTACACGTACTTAACACCACCAATTTCAAATTCTTTTACGCCACCAGGCGTGGTGATAGACACTTCATCACCTTCTTCTTTACCAATCAGCCCACGCGCGATCGGGGAATTTACAGAAATCAGATTTTTCTTAATATTAGCTTCGTCATCACCAACAATCTGATAAGTCAGTTCATTGTCAGTATTGATGTCAATCAGCGATACTGTTGAACCGAAAATAACCTTCCCGTTGTTAGGGATTTTTGAAATATCGATAACTTGAGCGACTGACAGCTTGTATTCAATGTCGCGAATTTGTGCTTCGCAGATGCCCTGCTCTTCACGTGCGGCGTGATACTCAGCATTCTCTTTAAGATCGCCAAGTTCTCTCGCTTCACCAATCGCCTGAGTAATAATTGGACGACGTTTCAGTAAGCGAGCTAGCTCTATACGAAGCTGCTGCTCGCCAAGAACAGTCATGGGTACCTTATCCATAAATGACATTACCTCTGTGTCCAAAACCTTGTGTTTTGGAATAACAAAACCCCGCCCAAGCAAAGGTATGAGCGCGGAAAACGAATATTTATATCCTCAGTGTAAACAAGTTAGTTGCTCTGGTCACCTACGATTTTGGTCGCGCAGGTGCTTGAGCGCTCCTGAATGGCATAGATATAAACAAACACTTGCCACCTAAAAGCCCCTCTACATATCCCTCACGACATTTCCTCGATGCACATCACACAAACAAGAACAAAAACAAATGTTTAGGAAAAATAAAAAACAAAAAATATCTAAAAACACCATCTAGCATGGAACTTATCAATAAACCAGCAACACATTGAAAAATAACTAATTATTATAAAATACTCACATAAAAAACAATGTTTTCTATTTGTTTTTTGATCGTTTTACTAACGGTTGCAATTCGGGAGCGGTTACAAACAAGACATCGAGATGTTTGGAGATTACGTCTCGAAAATCATAATCTTATAAAGGACAACATAATGAACAAAAAGTTGATCGCACTTGCTGTTGCTGCTGTAGCTTCTACCTCTGTTTCTGCTGCTGAAGTTTTTAACGACGGCACCTCTAGCCTTTCAATCGGTGGCCGTATCGAAGCACGTGCATTGCTTGTTGATGGTGACATGGATGACAAAAGTCGCGCACGTATGAACATCCTTGGTCAAACCGAGATCGCAGAAAATGTTTACGGTTTTGGCTTCTTCGAGCACGAATACACCACAACTGAAGATGAAGTTCGTTACGGCTTCGCAGGTATCAGCACTGAGTTTGGTAAAGTGGCTTACGGTAAAACTGACGGCTCTTTGGGCATGATCACCGATTTCACCGATATCATGTCTTACCACGGTGCTGGCGCGAGCGCTAAAATCGCTGTTGCTGACCGTATCCAAAACAACCTAGCGTACATGGGTGAGTTCGGTGGCCTGACGGTTAAAGCAAACTACGTGGGCGAAACTGAAGCTCTGGATGGTACGCTGATTGTTGACGGCGGTTACTCTATGGGTGCGGTATACGCAATGGAAAACGGCCTAGCAATGGGTCTGGGTTACGCTGACCAAGGTAAAGACACCAACACCACTAAAGCAGAGAGCCAAATCGAAGCTGCTGTTTCTTACACCATGGGTGACATCTACGTTGCTGCGCTTTACAAAGATGGCGAAAACAAACAATCAGGCGTTAGCACTGACCTGACTGGTTACGAATTGGCTGCTGCTTACACCATGGGCAAAACTAAGTTAACAACCACTTACAACAACGCGGAATCAAAATCAGGTTCTGACAAGTCAGATACCTACGATGCAATCGCAATCGACGCGACGCATTACTTCAACGACAACTTCCGTGCTTACACTTCTTACAACTTCAACCTGCTTGATGCAAACGAAGTTGAAACTAAGAAAGATGCAGAAGACCAATTGGTATTCGGTCTACGTTACGATTTCTAATCTGACTTAAGTTCTTTACTTAAATCAGTATCAAAAACGCCTACCTCCGAGTAGGCGTTTTTTGTACCATACTGAATCTTCCTTCATTGCGGGAACTTCTTATGGCGCGCCTTTTATCTCTAATCGTTTGTTCTCTTTTCTCTGTCACCGCCTTTTCCATTCCCCTCAATAACATTGAGGCTATGCTTCCCGCTGGTAGCCAGCTTGCACTTTCGGTGTTTAACACCAACAGCGGCGAGCAAATCGTTGGGCGTGATGATGACATCTTGCTGCCACCCGCCAGCACACAAAAAGTCGTGACTGCACTGGCCGCATCACTTTACCTCCCCCAAGATTTCGCCTTTGAAACCAAAGTGCTTCAATCAGGCAAAGACATTGTTTTTAAGTTTGATGGCGACCCAACGCTGAAGCGCAAAGATCTTCAATTGCTCGTTAGTGCCCTAAAAGCCAAAGGCATTCGTCAAATTCGCGGTGATGTTTGGCTTGATGGTGAGATATTTACGGGATATGAACGCGCCGTTGGTTGGCCATGGGACATTTTGGGCGTTTGCTACAGCGCGCCGTCTTCAGCAATAACGCTAGAACGAAACTGTGTTCAAGGCTCGATCTATAGCGAGAAAAGTAAGCGCCAAACTCGCGTCTTTGTGCCCGAGCACCAACCGATAGAGATAAGTACCAATGCATTGGCGCTAACCAAAGATCAGCAAAAAGACCAACATTGCGATTTAGAGCTTCACTATGACAGCAACAACCACTATCAATTGAGTGGTTGCTTGGCACACCGCACTAGCCCGCTTCCTCTAAAATTTGCCGTGCAAAACCCACAAAAATACATGACTGATGTACTCGCCAGTGAGCTAAAGAAAGCCGCGATTTCCGTGAAAGGTAAAATTCGAATCGGCGCGCCAAGCGGCCAACGCAGTTTTATTGCCATGCATAAATCAGCGCCACGCGATGCACTGCTTAATACCATGCTCAAGCGCTCTGACAATCTAATTGCCGACAATATACTCAAAACATTGGGTCATCGTTACTTCGATCAAGCCGGCTCATTCAGCAATGGGGCAGCGGCGATCAAAGCCATATTGAAGCAACAAGCCAACATTGATCTTGATACTGCGGTGATGGTTGATGGGTCGGGGTTGTCTCGCAACAATCGCATGACTGCGGCGCAACTGATAGATGTGGTGCAATACGTCTATACACACCCTCAAATTGGCATCCTAGCCATGTTGCCCGTGTCAGGGGTGGATGGCACATTGAAGTATCGCAGCAGTGTTCGTAATGCACCGCTCAAAAATAAGCTGACAGCGAAAACAGGCTCTTTATATGGTAGCTATAACCTTGCGGGCATACTGAGAAATGACAAAGGCCAAGATATCCTGGTGGTTCAACTTGTGACTAACTACCACATTCCCGCATCGGATGATCGCCCCAGCAATGTTGCCAGCCCGATCACCCAATTTGAACGAGAGTTGTATCAAGCGCTGCTTACGTCAAGCCTAACCACGCGTTAATGGTCATAAAGTAAATCGCCATCCCGCTGATATCGACGACAGAGGCCAGCACTGGACTCACAAGAACGGCGGGATCTAGCTTGAGTTTGCGAGCCACCAATGGCAGCACACCACCTAACGTGGTGGATAGTGTCACTTGGATCACCAATGCGGTACCAATGGCCATCGCAATATCATTAAGGTGAAAGCCTGCAGGTAACGATGTGGCATCACTAAAAACCAGCACTCTCGCCATAATCACGGCCGCTAGCGCAAACGCGATAATAATCGCCACTCGTACTTCCTTCCACATCACAGCTAGCCATTGAGAAGGGCGAACTTCATTCATGGCCATTGCCCTCACCACTAATGTCGCCGCTTGAGAGCCCGCATTTCCTCCCGCTGCAGCGACCACTGGCATATAAATAGCGAGCAGAACCAACTGAGTGATCGTGTCTTCATAATGTGAAATGATAAGACCAGATAAGATCCCAAGTAACGCCAAACCAACAATCCAGCCAATACGCTGCCTGACATGGTTCATCACAGAATTAGTGAGATAATCTCCGTCGGGTTCAATTTCAGAACTAATCAATCCCAAATCTATCGCGATTTGTCTGCTCCTGACGGTATCCCCCGTTTCCGTTAATGCATCCAATAATTCTCTGACCAAAGCCAGTGGGCAGCAATTCAGCACACCAACAGCTTCAGATACGGGCATGACCGAGAGCAGGCGAACTCTCTCTTCCATGGTGTGAATGAGAAATGCATTTTTTGCGGCATCAATTTCATGAGCAGCAAGGTGTGTGTGTTGGCAATCCAACAGTGTTGTGTACATTACCGACATAGCGAATCTCCCGATTGGCAAGTTCCTGACGTAAACGCCTGGTTGAGGGTAACGACCAAAAAATACGAATTTGAGGCTCAACAATAAACAGCTAACGCGCATGCTTATCATGAAACTCGTCACTAAAGACTCAACGTCCTTGGTCGTATTTTTACTCTGAATATCGGGGAAGCGCTGGGATTGATGCAGGAAATAGCAATCATTCCGACCGGGCGGTCGAAATGTGGATACACATGAACTTAACCGCTGGGTTTACTGGCCTCCCTGACAACTCGGAGGATGGTCGATAACGTTCATGGTGTTCTCCATCATTGCCGCTGTATTGCGACACGAGCATTTTACGCATCCCCTACCTCATCTCAAGCAAAAAATGTCATCAATCAACAATCCATGCCTAGCTTATTGATGGGCTAAATCACGCCAAAATAAACAATGAAACTCGGTGATGTTTCGCACTATCTGAAACGAATAAGAAATGCCAGAGACAAAAAAGCCCGACTAAGTAAGGCGGGCAAGGAGGTTATCTAGGCCGGCTTGATGCCGGCTCATTGGTTATATCTTTATATCGTGTATAAGGATTACGCTTTACCGTATTTCTCTGCCACGCGAGCATGCAGCTCTTGTACCGAGTTCACTTTAGACAGATCAGCTGCCGTGTGAGCCATACAGGTTGCGAATGCTGCATTTAGCGTGGTGGTGTAGTTCACTTTCTCAGCCAGTGCGCCACGACGAAGTACTTTTGAATCTTCAATCGCCTGACGACCTTCCGTGGTGTTGATGATGTAGCTGTATTCACCATTCTTGATACGGTCAAGAATATGAGGACGACCTTCATGCACCTTGTTCACCAAGCGAGGGTTAATACCCGCTTCACCAAGCACAACTGCTGTACCGTGTGTTGCATCTAACTCAAAACCTAGCTTGATAAGCTTGGCTGCCAGGTCAACAACACGTTGCTTGTCGTTATTACGAACAGACAGCAGCGCGCGACCTTGGTCGGAATAGGATTTACCACAACCGAGATCCGCTTTCGCAAACGCTTCTGCGAAGGTATCACCCACACCCATCACTTCACCTGTTGAGCGCATTTCTGGGCCTAACAGTGGGTCAACGCCAGGGAACTTGTTAAATGGCAACACCACTTCTTTCACTGAGTAATACGGTGGAATGATTTCCTGCGTGAAACCTTGTGATTCAAGTGATTGACCAGCCATTACACGTGCGGCAATTTTCGCCAGTGGTGCGCCAGTGGCTTTAGACACAAACGGGACAGTACGTGCAGCACGTGGGTTCACTTCAATCAGGTAGACTTCACCGTCTTTCACCGCAAACTGTGTGTTCATCAAGCCACGAACGCCCAGCTCAAGTGCTAGCTTCTCAACTTGGCGACGCATTTCGTCCTGAATCTCTTGGCTCAGAGTATATGCAGGTAATGAACATGCAGAGTCACCGGAGTGAACGCCCGCTTGCTCAATGTGCTCCATGATACCGCCGATAACCACACGCTCACCGTCGCAAATTGCATCTACATCGACTTCAGTCGCGTCATCCAAGAAACGGTCCAGCAATACAGGGGATTCGTTAGAAACACTCACTGCCTCAGCAAAGTAGCGGCGCAGATCGCTCTCGTCATAAACGATTTCCATCGCACGGCCACCCAGCACGTAAGAAGGACGAACAACCAATGGGAAGCCAATCTCTTTTGACTTTTCAATCGCCAGTTCCATCGTAGTTACAGTGGCATTTTGTGGGGTTTTCAAACCAAGACGGTCAACCGCTGCTTGGAAGCGCTCACGGTCTTCTGCACGGTCAATGGCATCAGGACTTGTACCAATGATTGGTACGCCTGCCGCTTCTAGTGCACGCGCCAGTTTCAGAGGTGTTTGACCACCGTACTGAACAATCACGCCTTTTGGTTTTTCAACACGCGCGATGGCCAGTACGTCTTCCAAGGTTACAGGTTCGAAGTACAAGCGATCAGACGTGTCATAATCGGTTGAAACCGTTTCAGGGTTACAGTTAACCATGATGGTTTCGTAGCCATCTTCACGCAGCGCGAGCGACGCATGAACACAACAATAATCGAATTCAATGCCTTGGCCGATACGGTTTGGACCGCCACCAAGAACCATGATTTTGTCTTTGTCAGTAGGGTTCGCTTCGCATTCTTCGTCATAAGTGCTGTACATGTACGCGGTATCAGACGAGAACTCTGCCGCACAAGTATCAACACGCTTGTAGACAGGGTGAATGTCGAACTGGTCGCGCAGCTTGCGGATTTCGCTCTCGCTAACACCCAACAGCTTGCTCAGGCGAGCATCAGCAAAACCTTTGCGCTTCAGTTTACGAAGCACTTCTTTGTTCAGACCCGCGAAGCCATTCTCTTTCACTTCAGCTTCGATTTTGACGATGTCTTCGATCTGAACCAAGAACCAGCGGTCAACGTTTGTCAGCTTAAACACGCCGTCTACCGACATGCCTGCACGGAATGCATCTGCGATGTACCAGATGCGCTCAGCGCCCGCATCTTTTAGCTCATGACGAATTTTGGTCATGGCATCGGGTTCGTCCAGATCAACCATTTCATCAAAGCCTGTCGCGCCAACTTCTAGGCCGCGCAATGCTTTATGCAGTGATTCTTGTTGATTACGACCAATAGCCATGACTTCACCCACAGATTTCATCTGTGTGGTCAGACGGTCATTTGCGCCCACAAATTTCTCGAAGTTAAAACGAGGAATTTTGGTCACAACATAGTCAATTGTTGGTTCAAATGATGCTGGAGTTGCACCGCCAGTGATGTCATTCATCAGCTCATCAAGCGTGAAACCAACCGCCAGTTTTGCCGCGATTTTTGCAATCGGGAAACCCGTCGCTTTTGACGCCAACGCAGAAGAGCGAGAAACACGTGGGTTCATCTCGATGATAACCATACGGCCATCTTTCGGGTTGATACCAAACTGAACATTCGAACCGCCTGTTTCTACGCCAATTTCGCGCAGAACAGCCAAGGATGCATTACGCATCAATTGGTATTCTTTGTCCGTCAGTGTTTGTGCTGGGGCAACGGTGATGGAGTCACCCGTGTGGATGCCCATCGCATCGAAGTTTTCAATCGCACATACGATGATACAGTTGTCGTTTTTGTCACGAACAACTTCCATCTCGTATTCTTTCCAACCAATCAGAGATTCATCAATGAGAAGCTCGTTGGTAGGAGAAAGATCCAAACCGCGACGACAGATTTCATCGAACTCTTCTTTGTTGTAAGCAATACCACCACCGGTGCCGCCCATGGTGAAAGAAGGACGGATGATGCAAGGAAAACCAACCATATCCAAAACTTTATAAGCTTCTTCCATCGTTTTCGCTGTATCTGCCGTTGGGCATTCCAAACCGATAGACTTCATCGCTTTGTCGAAACGTGAACGGTCTTCTGCTTTATCAATCGCATCAGCCGTTGCACCAATCATTTCCACGCCGAACTCAGCCAGTACGCCGTGTTTTTCCAAATCTAGTGCACAGTTCAGTGCCGTTTGACCACCCATGGTAGGCAGTACAGCATCTGGGCGCTCTTTGGCGATGATGTTACGTACTACTTCCCATTGAATTGGCTCGATGTAGGTCGCATCAGCCATTTCAGGATCAGTCATGATGGTTGCAGGGTTGGAGTTAACCAGAATAACGCGGTAACCCTCTTCACGCAGCGCTTTACACGCCTGCGCACCTGAATAGTCAAACTCACATGCTTGACCGATAACGATTGGGCCTGCACCCAGAATAAGAATACTTTTAATGTCTGTACGTTTTGGCATTCTCTGCTACTCCGGATTACGCGCTGTGTTGCTTGATAAGTTCAATGAAATGGTCGAACAGTGGGGCCGCATCGTGTGGGCCAGGGCTCGCTTCAGGGTGTCCCTGAAAGCTAAATGCTGGTTTATCTGTGCGATGAATACCTTGCAGTGAGCCATCAAACAGAGACTTGTGAGTAGCACGCAAGTTCTCTGGCAGTGTGTCTTCGTCTGCTGCAAAACCGTGGTTTTGGCTGGTGATCATCACCACATCGCGATCCAAGTCTTTCACAGGGTGGTTGGCGCCGTGGTGACCAAATTTCATCTTCACGGTTTTAGCGCCACTTGCCAGTGCCAGAATTTGGTGCCCCAAACAGATACCAAAAATCGGTAGGCCTTTTTCTAAGAATACTTTTGTTGCTTCAATAGCATAAGTACATGGCTCTGGGTCACCAGGACCGTTCGACAAGAACACGCCATCTGGGTTCATTGCCAGTACGTCTTCTGCAGGCGTCTGCGCTGGCACAACCGTCAAGCGGCAACCGCGGTCAACCAACATACGAAGGATGTTGCGCTTCGCACCAAAGTCATATGCCACTACGTGGTATGGCAATTCGCTATCATCTTTCGCTTCTGGCAGGCCACCTTCTAGTGTCCATGAGCCTTGCTTCCACTCATACGCTTCAGCAGTCGTCACTTCTTTTGCCAGATCCATGCCTTTCAAACCTGGGAAATCTTTTGCTTTGGCGAGCGCCAGCGCTTCATCAATACTGTCGGCGGCAACGATACAACCATTCTGTGTACCTTTTTCGCGCAGCAGACGGGTCAACTTACGAGTGTCGATTTCAGCGATGCCAACGATGTTTTGAGATTTGAGATAATCAGAAAGGGATTGCTGACTGCGGAAGTTTGAAGCCATAAGCGGGAGGTCGCGGATTACCAAGCCTTGAGCGTGGATTTTGGAGGATTCTTCGTCTTCGGTATTCGTACCGGTATTGCCAATGTGGGGATAAGTGAGAGTAACAATTTGCTGGGAATAGGACGGGTCAGTGAGAATTTCTTGGTACCCCGTCATCGAGGTATTAAAAACAACTTCACCAACAGCAGTTCCATCAGCACCGATGGATTCACCGTGGAATACAGTCCCATCTTCCAGGACTAAGAGCGCAAACTTGCTCAAGACAACCTCCAAATCAATAAAAATGCAAAAAAAATAGATAGTTTTGCATCAAGTCATTCCATAGAAATGCCTAGTTCCGAAAAGCGGAATTTAGACAAATTGCGCGCATTTTAGATATTGCGGTCGAAAGTGTCAACAAGGAGTGAAAAAAGAATATGCTTTATAGCCAATAGATGGCAATTAGTGCATCAAACAGACAAAAGACAGGCTTAACCTCTATAACTCAGCGGTTTTACATCCACGGAGCTAACACTTTTACTTCTTTGTCGACCACGGCGGTAAAAATACAACCAGCTCACTCCGCAACCGTTTACATGTTACCACTAAAGCCAAACTTTTAGCCATCACGGCGAGGTATTATAGCGTAACCCAATAAATGGCAGGTCAATGAGAGTGATATTCACACTAGCGGCAGTCACATACTTGAAGAGTCGTTAGGGACAGGAATATGCAGCAAGTATTCACTTACTGCATATGTAGGCATTATAGCTGATCGAGTTCCAATACATCTTGCATGGTAAAAAAGCCCGTATCTTTAGCTGCAACCCACTTGCCTGCGCGTACAGCGCCATTGGCAAACGTCATGCGGTTTGAGGCCTTATGGGTAATTTCAACACGCTCGCCGATGTCAGCAAACATGGCAGTGTGCTCACCAACGATGTCTCCCGCGCGAATGGTTGCAAAACCAATTTCGTCGCGAGTACGTTCACCCGTTATCCCTTCACGGGCATAAACAGCAACATCGCTCAGTTTGTTGCCCATCGCTCCGGCAATAGCCTCGCCCATGCCGATTGCAGTACCAGATGGCGCATCAACTTTGTGGCGGTGGTGGGCTTCAATGATTTCAATATCGCAGTAGTCACCCATTACTTTGGCGGCTTTTTCTAACAGCTTAAAAACCAAGTTAACACCGACGCTGTAATTAGGAGCCATCACTAACGCGACATCACTTGCTGCTGCATCAATTTCAGCACGCTGCTCTTCAGAAAAGCCCGTGGTGCCGATCACCAGTTTTTTGCCATGCTCTCTGCACAATGCTAAGTTCGCGAGTGTTGCAACTGGCGCAGTAAAATCAATGATGACATCAAAGTCATCAGCCACTTTCGCGAGATTATCGACAATCGCTATGTCACGTTTGCCTATACCAGCAAGTTCGCCTGCATCCGCACCAATTAGGCTTGATTCAGAGCGCTCGCTGGCCGCAGTAAAGACAACGCCTTCCATTGCGTCCGTGGCTTGAATTAGCTGTCGGCCCATTCGACCTGCAGCGCCCGCAATTGCTATGCGAACCATCATTTTCCCCTTGTTAACGTCCTGTTCATGCCGGATCACCGACACCAAATAATAGTTTGTTATTCACTCTACCCTTTTCGCCACACGATGTATATTGGTGACGAAATCAAGAAAAAGGGAGCCATTAGCTCCCTTCAAAACGCGTTACGATGCTTATTGCACCTGCTTGACTTGCAGTTCACGAGGCACTTCAAAGAACATATTTTCTTCACGTCCTTTTAGCTCTTCAACTGACGTTCCACCCAAAGCTTCAATGCGCGCAATGATCAGATTCACCAGTTCTTCCGGCGCAGATGCCCCAGCGGTCACACCAACTTTAGCTTTGCCATCAAACCATTCCGGTATCACGTCTTCTGCACAATCAATCAAGTAACCCGGCGTACCCAGCTTTTCACTCAGCTCGCGCAAACGATTCGAGTTCGAGCTATTTTTCGAGCCAACAACGACCAATACATCACACTGGGTCGCGAGATCGCGCACGGCATCTTGTCTGTTTTGGGTTGCATAGCAAATGTCATCTTTACGCGGGCCTTGGATATCAGGGAACACTTGACGCAGAGTATCAATGACATCCGCAGTTTCATCCACAGACAACGTTGTTTGGCTGACATAATGAAGATTGGTTGGGTCTTTGACGACGAGCTTGTAGACATCTTCTGGTCGCTCGACCAAATACATACCGCCAGTATCGCTTGCGTACTGACCCATGGTTCCTTCCACTTCAGGATGACCTGCGTGACCAATCAGAACCACTTCCATATCACGGCGGCTTGCGCGTGCGACTTCCATATGGACTTTGGTCACCAACGGACAGGTAGCATCAAACACGGTCAGGCTGCGTGACTTCGCTTCCTGACGAACGGCTTGAGATACACCATGCGCAGAGAAAATCACGATGCTGTCATCGGGAACTTCACTCAGTTCTTCAACAAACACTGCGCCACGTGATTTCAGGCCCTCCACCACAAAGCGGTTGTGTACCACTTCATGACGCACATAAATTGGCGGTTGATAAAGTTCGAGTGCACGTTCAACAATGCTGATAGCACGGTCTACACCGGCACAAAACCCTCTTGGGTTTGCAAGCATGATTTTCATTGGATTGCCTTTTGACCAACTTGTACTTTAACTGACGCTGATGATTTCAACGTCAAAGATAACACGGTGTCCTGCCAATGGATGGTTGAAATCCACGGTAACTGATTCGCCAGCCACTTCGGTGATCACGCCAGGGATCTCTTGGCCACCAGGGCCAGCAAACGCAATAATGGTGCCTTCTTCTGCAGGCGCGTCACCGACAAATAGCGTGCGATCCATATGCTGAACGTTATCTGGGTTAGGCATGCCGAACGCATCGGCAGGTTCAAGTGTAAAACTTCCCGCTTCGCCTTCGCTCAGACCCAGCAAACATTTCTCAAAATTTTCAGTCAGGCTGCCATCGCCCATCACCATCTTAGCGGGCTTACCTGAGGTTTTCGTGCTGTCTGCGACAGAACCATCTTCCATCTTAATAGTGAAATGCATGATCACTTCACTGTTTGCGATAATTTGCGTCATTCACTCAGATCCTTGAATTAGAAGGTGCGCCAAACAAACGTAGAAACACCCAAAACCACAAAATATATTGGGTTTTAAAACACTCATTATAAGAAAGCGCCGCTCGCAATTGCGAGCAGCGCCATCAATGTATTAACAGTCGAAAAGCACGGTGCTTATTCGGCCTCAGCGTGCGGCTTTTTTGATGCTCTCACGCTATCCAACACAATTAACCCTGCACCTACACAGATTGCTGCGTCGGCAAGATTGAATGCTGGCCAATGGCTGTTGCCGATATAGAAATCAAGAAAATCGACAACATATCCATGAACGAGACGATCAAACAAATTACCAATAGCGCCGCCGATCACGAGGGCATAGGCTACGTTCAAAATTCTGTTACTGGCAGGCGTACTACGCATCCAGTAAATCAATAGTCCCGACACGCCAAGTGCAATCGCTGCAAAGAACCAGCGTTGCCAACCGCCTGCATCACTCAAAAAGCTGAACGCTGCGCCATAGTTATGAACATATAACAGGTTAAAGAAAGGCAAAATCTCAATGCGGTTTGCCCAACCATATCCCATGGTATCCATCACGAACAACTTGGTGCCAATATCGAGAACGAACACCAGAAGCGCTAGCCAAAGCCAACGTACACCTGATTGTTTCGTTGTCAGATCTTTCATCCAATCTTCCTACTATCGTTGAGCAAAAAGCTGGTGAACCAAGTCAGCCAGCTTTTGTCTTTGCTACTGTGTGATTAAACGAACCCGCAATTACGCGAATTGACGGTTTTCGCCTTCACCATCGATGTTGCTCACGCAACGGCCACAAAGTTCTTCGTGCCCTGCAATCGTGCCCACATCAGGCACATGGTGCCAGCAACGTTCACACTTCGCCGCTTCTGATTTCTCAACGACAACCGCCAGCCCATCAACATCAGTGACAACGGCTGATTCAGGTGCGGCATCCGTCGCAACCACAACGGCTTTCGACGTCAACAGAACAAAACGCAGTTCATCACCCATGGCTTGCAATTTAGCAGCGAACTCAGGGTTTGCATAAAGCGTGATTTCCGCTTCAAGTGAGCCACCAATTTTCTTGTCGTTACGTGCTTGCTCCAACACTTTGTTGACCGCACCACGTACGCGAAGCAATTCCGCCCAGAACGCGTTGTTCAGTTGCTCGTCATCGCTCAAACCAAACAGACCGTCGTACCATACTTCTGTGAATACGTACTTAGCACGGTTACCTGGCATCTCGTTCCAGATTTCATCCGCTGTGAACGACATGATAGGTGCCATCCAGCGAACCAGAGCTTCCATGATATGGAACAAGGCTGTTTGACAGCTACGGTGTGCGAGACCACCTGCTTTCGCGGTGTACTGACGGTCTTTGATGATGTCCAAATAGAATGAACCCATCTCAACCGAGCAGAATTGCATCAAACGCTGTGTGACTTGGTGGAAGTTACACTCTTCAAATGCTTTCAGCATTTCTTCTTGCGCTTCTAGTGCTTTACCTACCGCCCAGCGATCAGCGATCACCATATCTTGTGCAGCAACCATGTCCGTTTCTGGGTTGAAACCATTAAGGTTCGCCAGAAGGAAACGCGCCGTGTTACGGATACGACGGTAAGCGTCAGCACTACGCTTTAGGATTTCATCAGACACCGTCATTTCACCGGTGTAGTCTGTTGAAGCAACCCACAAACGCAGAATGTCACCACCCAGTTTGTTCATCACTTCTTGTGGTGAAACCACATTACCGATCGACTTCGACATCTTACGGCCCTGACCATCAACGGTGAAACCGTGGGTCAGCACTTGCTTGTAAGGGGCGTGATTTTTAATCGCCACTGACGTTAGCAGTGATGATTGGAACCAACCACGGTGTTGATCAGAACCTTCCAAGTACATGTCCGCTTCGTGACCGTTAAATTCAGGACGCTGATTCACAACCGCGTAGTGCGTTGCGCCTGAATCGAACCATACATCCAGCGTATCCAGCACTTTTTCGTAATGCGCTGCATCGTCGCCAAGCAGCTCGTCGATGTTAAGATCCCACCAAGCTTGAATGCCTGATTGTTCAACTTTTTGAGCCACTTGCTCAATCAATTCAACCGTATTTGGGTGCAGCTCTGATGTTTCTTTATGAACAAACAAAGCAATGGGTACGCCCCAAGTGCGTTGACGAGAGATACACCAATCAGGGCGACCATCTACCATCGATTCAATACGGTTTTGACCCCATTCAGGGATCCACTGTACATTTTTGATCTCTTCCAGCGCTTTCGCACGCAGACCCGCTTTCTCCATTGAGATAAACCACTGCGGGGTTGCACGGAAAATGATCGGCGTTTTATGGCGCCAGCAATGCGGGTAGCTGTGCTCAAACGCGTGATGATGCAGCAATGCACCGTGCTCTTTCAGCACGTCAATCACGTTGTTGTTAGCTTTTAAAACGTGTTGACCCGCAAACAGCTCAGTGTCTGGCAGGTAAACGCCGTTGCTGCCAACAGGGTTTGCGACTTCTAGTCCGTATTTTTGACCAACAACAAAGTCTTCTTGACCGTGGCCTTCGGTGCGGTGTGAACCACGCCTGTACCTGATTCAGTCGTTACGTGTTCACCGCAAACAACTGGCACATCAAAGTTGTAGAACGGGTGGTTGAAGCGCAATAACTCCAACGCATCACCATTACAGAAACCCAGATTATGGAAGTGTTCGATACCGACACGATCCATCACTGACTTCACAAGTTCTGCAGCCATGATCAAACGACGTGGTGTTTCACCTTCTACCTGAACCAGCACATATTCCAGTGCACTAGCGACAGCAACCGCACGGTTAGCTGGCAGCGTCCAAGGTGTTGTGGTCCAGATAACGATAGACACATCGCCGTGACCTTCATGACCTTCCGCCAAGTTAAACTTAGACAGCACAGCCGCTTCGTCCGTGGCACGGAACATCACATCAATCGATGGTGACACTTTGTTCTCGTATTCTACTTCTGCTTCTGCCAATGCGGAGCCACAGTCTGTACACCAGTGAACAGGTTTGAAACCTTTGTGTAAGTGACCATTGCCAGCAATTTTGCCCAGTGCACGAATGATGTTGGCTTCGGTATCGAAGTCCATGGTCAAGTAGGGCTTGTCCCACTCGCCCAATACGCCTAGACGTTTGAAGTCAGCTTTCTGGCCTTCAACTTGCTTGGCGGCATACTCACGGCATTTTTGACGAAACTCAGCAGCAGACACTTTTTGGCCTGGCTTACCGATTTTCTTCTCAACCATCAGTTCAATTGGCAAACCATGACAATCCCAACCAGGGATGTAAGGCGCGTCAAAATCAGACAGCGTTTTAGACTTAACAATAATGTCTTTAAGAATTTTGTTTACTGAGTGACCAATGTGAATATTGCCATTCGCATACGGAGGGCCGTCATGCAAAATGAAGGATTTCTTACCCTTCTTCGCTTTACGGATCTCGCCGTAAAGATCTTCCTCATACCAACGCTTAAGCATTTGTGGCTCGCGCTGAGCAAGATTACCTCGCATCGGAAACGCGGTTTCCGGCAGGTTTAAGGTATCTTTAAAGTCACTCATTGATTGTTCATTCCGTATATGGACATTATTTATTAGACGGCTCAGACAACCATGCACGCGCTGTCTGAGCATCAAGTTCAATTTGGGCTTTCAACTCGTCAAGCGAGCCGAATTTCATCTCGTCACGTAGCTTATGAAGAAGCTGGACTTCGATATGTCGACCATAGAGATCTTCCTCAAGGTCGAAAAGATGCACTTCAAGTTGTTGACGCACACCGTTAACTGTTGGCCGAGTGCCGACGTTAGCCACACCGCCTAGCCATTGGTTTGTTTCGATACCGCCAACCTTGACAACATAGACACCGGACACGGGTGTCACTCGGCGTTTCAATGGCACATTGGCAGTCGGGAAGCCAATCGTCCTCCCCAATTTTTTACCGTGTGAGACTCGCCCACTGATGCTGTAGGGTCTGCCGAGCATGTCCTCAGTAGCTAACTGATTACCATCCGCCAATTCATTTCGGATAGCGGTGCTACTCACACGCTGCGTAGAAACGGTAAAGCTTTGAGTGCTGACCACTTCAAAACCTACACTCCGCGCTTCATCTTGCAGATAACAAAAATCGCCCTGACGCTCAGCGCCAAAGCGAAAGTCATCGCCGACCACGAGAAACTTAACACCCAATTGTTCAGCCAACAAGCGATGAACAAAGTCATACGGTGTCATGGCTGCAAACTTCGCATTGAAATTCACCACCAATAGACGCTCAACGCCCAATTTGGCTAACTGGGTGTACTTATCACGCAAACGCGTCAGTCTAGCGGGAGCTTGCTCTTGGGAGAACAGTTCTCTTGGTTGAGGTTCAAATACCATCACGGTTGATGGCAGCCCTAGCCCACGTGCTTTTTCAACCACGCGTTTTAGCACTTTTTGATGCCCCAAATGCACACCATCAAAGTTGCCGATAGTCAGTACACATCCACGGTGCCTGTCTCGGATGTTATGAATACCTCGGATCAATTCCATAGTGCTAAAACTGCTTTCCCCTCAAAAAAACCGACGGATTATATACTAATCGCCTCAATCAATCAGCCTTCTATGCGAAGTTGATGGGGTCTTAGACCCAAAACCAGTAATGATACGAGGTAAGTGACTGCACCTGCGCCAATTATTCCTGACAGCATATAAATTCTCTGCCACAAATCCATTGCCAACCAGCGGTCATTTTCTGGCATCAATCCCAAAATCAGGCCCCCCATCAGCACCACCGCGATCATCAAACGTAACGTAAAGATCACCGTCTCTTTGCTAATGCGATAAACCCCCTGCTTGTGCAGTCCGCGATACAACAAACCTGCATTAATCAGCGCTGAGAGTGCCGTTGCCATTGCCAGCCCCACATAGCCATAGAAGTATGCAAATATTAGGTTAAAGACCATGTTACTAACCATAGCAATAATGCCGTATCGAACGGGTGTTTTGGTATCTTGACGTGCGTAATATCCTGGGGCGAGTACCTTGATGAGCATAAAATTCAACAAACCTGATGAATAGGCAACCAGCGACAATGACGCGGCGTTGACATCATCCACACCAAATTCACCACGCATGAACAACACCATCAGCATGGGTTTGGCCAATATCATCATGCCAATCATCGCAGGAGCGCCCAAAAGCAGCACCATGCGAATGCCCCAGTCCATGGTGCTAGCAAACTGCCCCGATGTTTGTTCAACGTGCTTTTTGGATAACGCTGGCAAGATCACCGTTGCGATCGCGATGCCGAACAAACCCAGAGGAAACTCCAACAAACGGTCTGAGTAATACAACCAACTGATGGAGCCTGTTGCTAAGAAGCTGGCAATAAATGTATCCAGCAACAAATTAATCTGACTTACCGACACACCAAACAGCGCAGGGATCATCAAGGTGCGAATTTTCACCACACCGGGATGTTTCCAGCCCCATTTAGGGCGGACAAGCATGCCTTCGCGATAAAGAAATGGGATCTGAAACGCAAACTGAATCAAACCACCCAGAAAAACGCCAATACCCAATCCGACTTCGGGCTGATCCATGCTGGGTGCTATCCAGATCGCGGCTGAAATCATCGCAATATTGAGAAATACTGGCGTAAAGGACGAAACTGCAAAACGGCCAAGGGTGTTCAAAATTGAACCCGCTAACGCCACAAAACTAATAAACCACAGATAGGGAAACGTGATTTTTAGTACCAGTGATGCCAATTCAAATTTATATGCCGACGGGCCATCATTCCACCAATCAACAAACCACCCCATACCAAAAAGTGCGGTAATCACTGGCGATGCGATGACACCAATCACCGTCACAACAGTGACCAACACACCTAATGTGCCTGAAACATAGGCAATTAATTCACGTGTTTTGTTTTTGTCATCACTGGCCTGATACTCAGCAAGTACAGGCACAAAAGCTTGCGAAAAAGCACCTTCGGCGAATAACCGACGCAAAAAATTAGGGATTTTGTTAGCAAAAAAGAAAACATCTGCGGCGGCGCCAGCGCCCATAAGGTTCGCAATAACAACATCACGAACCAAACCCATGACACGCGATACCATGGTCATAAAGCTGACAATCATCCCCGATCGAAGCAATCGCTTTGACACCTGTAACCCCTTAATACGAAAAATAAAGTAAGATGCATTCGACCGCTGATGTTAACACGTCTTTTTTTATTGAGTTTTAGACGTTGTGGCAACTGCGAAAAGACAGATAAAAGGCTTACTTCATACTGAGAATGCTGGTAGAATCTGCCGCCATATTAACCGCGATGTTCGTCACATGCCATTGCAATGGCAATGCGGCGGATTATTGCACAAATGAATTGACAACTAGGGTAAAACGGGGCATATTCCTCGGCCTTAAATTGTCACCGAATATAAGATTTGGGAGTTAGACCCTTGGCGAATATCAAATCTGCTAAGAAGCGTGCAATCCAATCTGAGAAGCGCCGTCAGCACAATGCAAGCCGTCGCTCAATGATGCGCACTTATCTGAAAAAAACCATCACCGCTATTGCAGCTGGTGATAAAGAAGCAGCTACTAAAGCATTTGCTGAAGCTCAACCTATTCTTGACCGTATGGCTACTAAAGGCCTTATCCACAAGAACAAGGCCGCTCGTCATAAAGCTAGCCTAGTTGCTCAAATCAAAGCTCTGTAATAAGCGCTAAGATTTGAAATAAAAAAAACCGGCCTAAAGCCGGTTTTTTTTATTTCTATTTCCTACCGCGTCGCTTATTTGTCTTTGCAATAGAGTTGATGCAAGGTCATCATAATGGTCTGCACCTCAATGCTCTTCAATGAGTAGTAAACCGTCTGTGCCTCTTTACGCGTTGCCACTAAGCCATCACGTCGCAACCATGCCAGATGTTGAGATAGAGCCGACTGACTCAGCTCAAGCTTATCACTGAGCGTCCCCACAGACATTTCCCCTTCCAGCAAATAACAAAGTATGAATAGTCTGCGCTCATTTGCCATTGCTTTAAGCAATTGCACTGCCTTGGGCCCAGTTTCCTGCATTTGTTTTAATTCCATACTTACTGCCTATTCACCTACATCTAAAAGGTTGTTCACGTTGATTTAAGTGTATCATTCAACATATGAGCAACAATGCCTTGCGTTTAAGAAATCCATTTCATAAGGTAAGACTAATGGAACAGTTTGCTAAAGTCAGCCTCACAGATACGTTTTACCGCAGGATGTTGGATCATCCTTTCCGCAAATATAACGTAATACTCTTCTTTTAATTCCTCTACTTGGGCAATCTCTTGAATGTCCGGCAAGTCGAGTATGTCAGCCGAGTACAACGTTGGTGCAACAAACATTGCCCGATGATTCGCCCCAAAAGCTTTCATTAATGCGGCATCATCAAACTCACCCAGTATCGTTGGTGTTATACCTTGGCTATCAAACCAGTGCATCAGCTTGCGTCCCATCGCTGTCCGACTGCCAGGAATGAGCAACTTATGTTCTTCAATTATGGCAGGGAATCTTTCTTTTGATACAGCACCTGAGCAAAAGAAGCTCATGATGCTTTCGCCTATCTTTACGCTAAACAATCCAGGGCTTTGACTTGAATCCACTGGACAGTCAGACAAAATCATATCTAGCTTATGCTGCCTCAGTTGCTCAAGAAGCAGTTCATGGGTCGATTCATAACAACGAAGGTGAATACCATCATCGTCGGGAATCGCTTTTAGCAGTACACGACTCACTAGGCTTTTCGACAATGCATCGGCCACGCCAACATCAAATAGCTCATTCTCTCGCTGACTATAGTTAATGATATCTAACATTTCGTAGCTAATACCGAACATCTTGTCAGCGTACTTGTAAACCAACTGACCGAGCTCAGTTGGTTCGACATGCCTACCTGAACGTTTAGTCAGTTTACCGTTCAGACGGTCTTCTAAGGTCCGTATTTGGCCGGTTACTGTCTGCGGTGTCAGGAACAATGCTTCAGCCGCTTTTGAGACTGAGCCTTTTTTGCAGACCATCCAGAAATAATAGAGGTGGTTGTAGTTTAAATGCGACATAGCTTCTCAACGTAAAAAGCGCCTCACCACGAGGACGTAGTGATGGCGCTTTTTGATTAGGTCATGATCTGGTTGTCTTCAGTGAGGTTAGAGCCACAATAATGCTTACCTCACATGCTACTCTGCCTCAATGATCATCTTTACTCGATGCGTTTAACACAGCCAGTTTGAGTCAGCACAACCCGTCCTGCTATCAAAGATGCAGTGAAATACACGCTTTAATAATCAATACTCACTTTTTCCCCATCGCCATCTTCTTCCGCCGCTGGTGATTTAGGCAGTACCGCACTCAATAGTGCGTAGCCAGCAAGCGCGGAAACCGTAGACCCAATCAAAATACCCAATCGAGAGAACGTGATGTAGCTTTGGTCCACACCCACAAACGCGAGCGAAGAGATGAATATCGACATCGTAAAGCCGATACCACATAGCAGTGAAACCGCAAAGATTTGCTTAAAGTTGACGTTTTCAGGTAATCGCGCCACACCTGTTTTTACAGCAATCCAGCTGAAGGTAAAAATACCTAACGGCTTACCAATCAGTAGACCCAACGCAATACCTAGCGGCAGCATGTTAGTCAGGCTTGCCAGTGACACACCTTCCAACGAGACACCCGCATTAGCAAATGCGAACAAAGGAAGAATCAGAAATGCCGCGTAGGGATGAATGGCATGCTCTAGCGTTTTTAGCGGGGATTTTCCGTCTTTGCCACCCGCCAGAGGGATAGCAAAACCAAGCACCACACCCGCCAACGTCGCATGCACGCCGGATTTCAACACACTGAACCAGAGAATTGCACCAACCAGCAAGTACCATTTCACGCCAGTGACGTTCTTGGTGTTCATTAAGAACAATACGGCGGTAGAAATAAAGGCAACCACTAACGCAGTAATAGAAAGATCGCTGCTATAAAACAGCGCGATCACGACAATGACGCCTAAATCATCAATAATCGCCAGCGCGAGCAAGAAAACTTTCAGAGACAAAGGCACACGCTTACCGAGCAATGCCATCACGCCGAGTGCGAAAGCGATGTCTGTTGCTGCAGGGATAGCCCAACCATTTATGGTCACAGGATCTGAATAGTTAAATGCCAAATAAACCAAAGCAGGTGCCAGCATGCCACCTACGGCAGCAATAGCAGGAAAAATCGCTTTTTCTTTCGTATTAAGGGCACCCTCAATGAGTTCCCTTTTCACTTCGAGTCCGATCAGCATAAAGAAGATAGCCATCAGACCATCATTGATCCAATGCGCGACCGATAAACCAGCTATATAGCTATGAAGAGCGCCATCATATAGCGGCTGCAAGGGTGAGTTGGCAATCACAATCGCCAATATTGCAGCAATGATCAGCACCAAACCGCCGGCTGATTCCATCTTCATAAACTGACGAATCGCATCAGTCATTTAAAGCACTCCGTTAAAATTAAGTAATCCCTATTAGTCTAGTCACCAATCATCATTAAAGAAAAATCGGTTCTTTGGAGATTAAACCTCGGAATATCCGAAGTTTCCACCAAAAAGTGACACTTTTTTCGTGGTGTGAAACATAGCCCTGTCATAAATGCCCCTCAATGTGACATCTTTTACGATGAATATCGCGCGTTTGGGCGCTTTTTAACCACTTGAAAAACACCACACAAAAATAATTAAATCATTGTTTTTATTAATTAAAAAACAGGATGAACATGTAGCTTTACACCTATTCTTATCATTGGTCAGCAGTCTGAATTAAAACTGTAATATTAGTGAAATATTTCCTACCTACTATTCGCTCAGATTAATTCATTGACACAAATCTGACATACAACTGTCTCGGAGATTTCCTTATGACATCCCAAGCTTCTACTGCTGCTCCAATTAACAGCTCTAAGAATTGGGTACGTTGGGCCAACCTGGCACTGATGCTTTATATTCTGCTTGTTGCAGTTTCCATGGTTGGTAGTGGTTTTAAATGGGCGGCAGGTGACGAAGCGAGAACCCTGTTTGAATTCGCCTCTCACCCTGTAGCGGGTCTGATGATCGGTATCGTTGCAACCGCACTGATCCAATCTTCAAGCACAGTCACATCGATTATTGTTGGTCTGGTTGCCGGTGGCCTACCAGTCGAAACAGCTATTCCTATGATTATGGGTGCCAACATTGGTACGACCGTAACCAATACCTTGGTGAGCCTAGGCCACGCGCGCTGTAAAGAAGAATTCCGCCGTGCATTCACCTGCGCAACCGTTCATGATTTCTTTAACTTAATGGCTGTCTCCATTTTCCTTCCTTTGGAAATGATGTTTGGTCTGTTAGACAAAATTTCGAGCTGGTTGGTTGCACCTCTAATGTTTGATGGCAACCTGAGCATGAAAGGTCTGGACTTCATGGGTCCATTGACGAAGCCTTTGGTTAACGGCACGAAAGGTCTGTTCTCTTCACTGCCTGGTGACTGGGGTGGCGTAGCGCTTATCTTCCTAGGTATTGCATTGATCTTTGCCGCTATTACCATGATGGGTAAATTGATGCGCAAACTAATGGTTGGTCGTGCCAAAGAGCTTCTTCACAATGCCATCGGTCGTGGCCCTCTGCACGGCATCGCATCAGGCACCTTAGTGACGATTCTGGTTCAGTCTTCTTCAACAACGACAAGCTTGATGGTTCCTTTGGTTGGCACCAATGTTCTCAAGGTGCGTGATGTTTATCCCTTCACCCTTGGTGCAAACATCGGTACCTGTATCACTGCGCTGCTTGCCGCGACAGCAGTGACGGGGCCTAACGCGGTATTTGCTCTGCAAATCGCGCTGGTACACCTTGTGTTCAACGTGTTAGCAACTTTGCTTATCTTTGGTACGCCATTCCTGCGTGAAATTCCGTTGAAATGTGCAGAGAAGCTGGGTGATGCAGCAGCAAAGAGCAAGCTGGCTGTGGTTGCGTACCTTGGTCTGGTGTTTATTGCAATTCCGTCAATCGTTATGGTGGCGACGCAGTAAGTCGAAACACATTCGATAAAACGCCCGCTGATGCGGGCGTTTTTTTTGGGGGAAAATAGAGCAGGTCTTGGGTACTGGGTACTGGGTACTGCGATATGTTGATACCTGCATTTTCTACATTAAGCACTTGCTTATGCGTTTCCTAGGATTTGAGTCCTGCTCTTCCTAGTCTCTGCGCTTTATTTCCCACAAAAAAACCGGGAAATCCCCGGCTTCTTAATACTTGCTGTTCAAACCTGACTGATTAAATCGCGATCGGCGCCTTAATGCTTGGCTGCGCGTCATACCCTTCGATAACAAAGTCTTCCAACGTGTAATCAAAGATTGAGTCAGGCTTACGTGCGATCGTTAGCGTCGGCTTGTTGCCAGGCACACGCTTGAGCTGCTCATAGACGATATCGTCAGTTAGATGATTATGATAAAGATGCACATCACCGAAGGTATGCACAAAATCTCCCACTTCCAAATCACATTGCTGCGCAATCATATGCGTGAACAAAGCGTAACTGGCGATATTGAATGGCACACCGAGGAAGTAATCTGCACTGCGCTGATATAGCTGGCATGACAGTTTTCCGTCAGCCACATAGAACTGGAATAAACAGTGGCAAGGAGCCAGCGCCATTTTCCCCTGTTCGACATTGGCTTGAGGGCCTATGCTCTCATCCGGCAAATCTGCTGGATTCCATGCGGTGATAATATGACGACGTGAATTAGGTTTGATTTTAATTTGCTCAATGAGCTCGGCAATTTGATCAACAGTAGAGCCATCAGGACACGCCCACGAACGCCATTGGGCGCCATAGACAGGGCCAAGGTCACCGCTTTCTGTCGCCCACTCATCCCAAATACTGACATTGTTGTCCTGCAAATACTTGATGTTGGTGTCACCGTTTAAGAACCAAAGCAACTCTTGAATAATGGCACGCGTATACAGCTTCTTAGTCGTCAGCATCGGGAAACCTTCGCTGAGATCAAAACGCAACTGTCGACCAAAGACAGATCGCGTACCCACACCCGTGCGATCGCCACGATCGCTGCCGTTATCAATGATATCCTGCATCAAATCAAGATACTGCTTCATGACTATTCCTTACATTACCCATCCACCAGCAGGCTGAATGGCAGATTAAAGACAAAGAAAACCGCAGACAGGCTGCGGCTTAAGAATGCAAAATTAGGCCGAGCGGGTCGCGTTTTGTGCGCGACGATATGCCCAAACCATCATGAGTGCCCCACCAATGATCATCGGTGTCGACAAAATTTGTCCCATGCTTATCCAATCACCAAATAGGCCGAGGTGCGCATCGGGTTCACGGAAGAATTCGACGATAAAACGGAACGAACCATACCCAATCAAGAACAAGCCTGATATTGCACCAGCAGGACGAGGATGACGCGCAAACCAGTTAAGGATCAGGAACAGCACCACACCTTCAAGCGCGAACTCATACAGTTGCGAAGGGTGACGCGCAATCGGACCACCCGTAGGAAATATTACGCCCCACGGTGCATCCGTAGCGCGTCCCCACAGTTCACCATTGATGAAGTTACCCAGTCGTCCGGCGCCCAATCCAAATGGTACCAGCGGCGCAATGAAATCAGACACGGTGAAAAAGGTGCGCTTGGTTTTGCGTGCAAACCAAAACATGGCGGTAATAACACCGAGCAAGCCACCATGGAAAGACATACCGCCCGTCCACACTTTGAACAAGAAAATAGGATCAGCAAGGAAAGCATCAAATTGATAGAAGAGCACATAGCCAATGCGCCCGCCCAGCACAACGCCTAAGAATCCCGCAAACAGTAAGTCACTGACCTCATCACGTGTCCAGCCACTACCAGCCTTGTCAGCACGACGATTAGCTAACCAAAGGGCAAACGCAAAGCCCGCTAGATACATTAAACCGTACCAACGAATCGCAAGCGGGCCAATTTCAATCAGGATGGGATCAATTTGGGGAAATGTCAGAGACATAGAGTTGTCTTCCTTAGCTTAAAAACATACTTGCCCCAACCAAGAGCAAGAACACGGCAAAAACACGTTTAATGATTGGCGTCGGCAACCGTGAAGTCAGCCTCGCTCCATATCGCGTTGTAAAAACAGAGGTGACTACAATACCAATCAACGCAGGTAAGTAAACATATCCCACGCTGAACCTTGGTAAGGTTTCAGTTTGTGTCAGCCCAAAAAAGATAAAACCCGCCATACCTGCTAGCGCGAGAAAAACACCACATAAAGAGGCACTGCCGATCGCTTGGCGCATTTCAACGCCATAGTAATTGAGGTAAGGCACAGTCAGCGACCCACCTCCAATACCCGCAAGGCTAGCAATCATGCCTATCAGACCGCCACTGAACACATTTCTTACAGGCGAAGGGAACGGCTTAGCGGGCTTAACGCGTAATGACAGCGCCATTTGAAGCGCCAACAAAAGCACAATAACGCCAAACACACGAGGCAGGTATTCCGCAGGTAATCGATCGGCGATCGCGCTACCCAATAAACCGCCAAGCAATACGCCGGGCAACAGGCTTCGCACAACAGCAGGCAGTACATTGCCTAAACGGTAATGGGTATAAGCGGAAGAAGAAGAAGTAATAACAATGCTGGCCAGCGATGTGGCAAGTGCCATTGGCATAACCAATGAAGGTGTGATGCCCGCCCACGGCAAAAGTACCGATAGCGCAGGCACAACGATCAAGCCACCACCAATGCCAAGCAAACCTGCTAGCAAACCGACGCAGCTGCCGAGTACAAGGCATGCCCCGAACAGCCACAAGGTGGCATCAACCATGAAAATGTTCCTATTTGCCGACTCGGATGAGGTCACCCAAGCTATAACGTTCTAAAAAGTCTTCTGAGGCTTTTCGTATCTCGCCAGTTAAAGACAACTGCTGCATCGCGAGAACATGTTTCTGCAACGCCTCTGACGGGATATGACGAAGTACATATTTGATCTTGGCAACGCTACGCGTATTCATACTGAGCTGTCGATAACCCATACCCACCAGCAATGCAGCGCCTATGGGATCACCCGCGAATTCACCACACACACTCACAGGTAACTTCAATCGTTGGCTGCTCATCAAGATCTGGTGAAGCACAGCCAGCACTGAAGGGTGAAATGTATCATAGACGTCCGCCACACGGGCATTGTTTCGATCTACTGCTAACAGATACTGAGTCAAATCATTGGTACCGACAGACAGAAAATCGATATGCGGAGCAATTGCATCAAACTGGTAAAGCACCGATGGCACTTCAACCATAATACCAAGACGCGGCTTGTTGAGTTTCTTCCCTTGTGACACGGCTATTTCAGACACTTCATTAAATGCCCGATTCACCAGCGCTTTTGCTTCTAGTAGCTCCGAAAGCCCTGAAATCATCGGCAGAAGAATAGCGAGATTGTCTCGCCCAATACTGGCACGCAGCATGGCTCTGACTTGAATAAGGAAGATATCGGGGTGATCGAGCGTGAAACGAATGCCTCGCCAACCCAAAAACGGATTGTCTTCTTCGATTTTCAGATAAGGAAGCGGCTTGTCTCCGCCAATGTCGAGTGTTCGCATCACGACAGATTGCTTTGGGTAGCAATCCAGTATCGATTGGTACTGCTTTACCTGATCCTCTTCTGAAGGAAAGCTGCGTTGCATCAAGAACGGCACTTCCGTTCGGTATAAACCCACGCCGTCAACACCACGGTTAATCGCAATACTCGTATCGGCACTGAGCCCCGCATTGAGGTGGATCTCCACCCTCACGCCATCTGCAGTTTCTGTGCGCCGAGTAAACGCACTGTCCACCTCTTGTTGCAGCTCCAGCTCTTCATCGCGAAGGCGCTTGTACTCTTTAAGAATGTGCGCAGAGGGCTCAACCAGCACGCGACCTTTAAAGCCATCCAGCACCACTTTTTTCTGGTGAATGATTTGTGGGTTAAATTCCACCCCCATCACGGCAGGAATACCTAATGCTCGCGCTAAAATTGCAGCATGCGCATTCACCGCGCCCTCTTCTGCCACCACACCTGCCAAGCAGTCTCGTGGAATGGCAGCCAACATCGCCGCGGTCAGCTCTCGGGCAAACAAAATGACGGGCTCATCAAGGTTCCACTGCTTGGTTTCCTGATTCTCGAGGAAATACAACAAACGCTGACCAAGCTCTTTCACGTCATTAGCACGATCACGTAGATAGGGATCGGACATGTTTTGGAAACGTTCAGCAAAAGAATCAATCGTTTGCTTAACTGCCCACTCCGCGAGATCGCCCTGCTGAATGTGCTCGTTCATGGCTTTGCGAAGCACAGGATCGTTCAGTAAATGGATAAAAAGATCGAAGATCGCCAGCGTGTCTTGATTCAACTCATTGTCAAAACGCTTTCTCAGGCGACGGAAATCAGAAATCGCAGCACTTAACGCACCATCTAAGCGATCACGCTCTTTTTGGTTATCCAGACAAGAAGCAGGAGAAACAAGATCGAGGCGAGGCTGGGAAACATCACACCACGCTTTTGCAATTGCGACACCGGGAGACGCAGCGGCACCTTCCAATAGCAAAGAGCCTTTGACATCGCTCGGCCACAAGCCTTGCGCTTTAGCATGGGCAAACACCACGGCCAACTGCGCAGCTAAGGTTACAAGAAAAGACTCTTCGCTTTCGTTGAACTGACGGGAATCTCGTTGCTGCACAACCAGCACACCGAGAATCTGACGACGATAAATGATTGGGGTGCCAAGAAACGCATTAAAAACGTCTTCACCGATATCAGGGAAATGTTTAAAGTCGACATGCCCACTGGCAAAGGCAAGATTGATGGGTTCTGCTCGACGGCCAACAAGACCGATGAGACCTTCGTTGAAAGACAGCGCCACACGACGCGATTTCGCATTGAGGCCTTGGGTGGCCATCAATTCATAGACTTGGCGATCGTGATCGGCGATGTAAACAGAGCAACACTCTGTATCCATCGCAGAGCAGGTCTCACTCACTAAAGTATTGAGCGCTTGCTTAACGTCACTGGATGACGCCACGTTATTAACGATATCTCGCAGTTTCGTCAGCATCGGCGCCCTCTAAGCCTTCCTTTAGTTTTTAGCTGAGCCTCGTTTACCTTTACTGCGCTTCACTTTTCGCTCACGAAAAGGCATCGCAATCGCTGCAAACTCTTTCATTGCGCGTCGGTAAACATCGCGTTTAAACGACACCACCTGCCTGACCGGATACCAGTAGCTGACCCAACGCCAACCATCAAATTCTGGCGTACCACTCCGTTGCATGTTCACTTTTGACTCGTCACATTCCAGCTTGAGCAAAAACCATTTTTGCTTTTGCCCAATACACACTGGTTTTGAATCCCAACGAACCAGACGTTTTGGCAACTTGTATCGCAACCAATGGCGACTTGTCGCCAGGATCTTTACGTCTTTTTTCGAGAGCCCTACTTCCTCGTATAACTCTCGGTACATGGCTTGTTCCGGCGTTTCACCGTCATCAATACCACCTTGGGGGAATTGCCAGGAATGTTGTCCATATCGACGAGCCCAGAGAACCTGACCGTGGCTGTTGCATATTACTATCCCTACATTAGGACGGTAACCATCGCCATCTATCACTGGACGACCTCAAATATAAATCTCTATTAACAGTGATTTTTTCACACTATGTACACAGTGGTAAACAAACATTGTGTATGAAACGCATTTTTTGGGGAGTTCAACCGCCTTTAGGGATAAAACAAGCCCTCACCATAAGTTATAAACAACTTGATGAGACCAAGCGCACATTTATTCACGCTTTCTGTGGATAGATTTGTGAAGAACACCTTTTAAACGGCAATAAAGCATGATGTGATAGCCATACATGATTTTACGCCCACTTGAGAAATACAAAATAAAATATTTAATATCAATGCTTTGAATGAAAAATAAAACAAACTAGATTCTATTTCCTCCTTGGAAAATCAAGAAGATCTTAAAGTGCTCAAAGATCCACCAAAATGAGAGTTACCCACACCATTCGTACACTTCCTCATCAATAATGGACGATCGCTCTATAATCAACACATTAAAAGCACTGTATATGCATCCATGACACTAGGGAGTCATGATTATCGCTTGATCCTTGTGGATAACATTGGAAAATACTCATCACTGAGTGATCCCATTGTCAGTCCCATACAAACACTGGTGTTTTCAGTGTTTGGCTGATAGCGTTCTGACGATTAACATTGAATGGATAGCCCCATGATCCCCGCGCCAACAACCGAACAAGAATTGCTCGATCGTGCTTATGCTCTGGCAGGATTTACCCTTGGCGAGCTTGCTTCGCAACGAGACATTGCTTGTCCTGCCGATCTTCGTCGTGAAAAAGGCTGGGTCGGTATGTTGTTGGAAAACTGTCTGGGTGCGACAGCTGGGAGCAAGCCAGAGCAAGATTTTCAGGATCTTGGTATTGAGCTGAAATCGATCCCCATTAGCCACAGTGGTAAACCGCTAGAAACCACCTTTGTCTGCGTTGCGCCGCTAACCGGTGTTCATGGACTGACATGGGAAAGTAGCCACATCCGCAATAAGTTGTCCAAAGTGTTGTGGGTGCCTGTTGAAGGCGAACGCGAAATCCCGGTGTCAGAACGCCGCGTTGGAATGCCGCTTATCTGGCAACCATCACAAGAGGAAGAGAAACAACTTAAGGCAGATTGGGAAGAGTTAATGGAGTTTATTGTGCTAGGCAAGATCCACGAGATTTCAGCAAAACACGGTGAATTTTTGCAGCTACGCCCGAAAGCGGCTAACAGCAAAGTGAAGACTGAAGCTTACGGAGCAAATGGTCAACCTATCAAAACGTTACCAAGAGGCTTTTACTTACGAACCCAATTCACCGCAAGGATACTCGCCCGACATTTCTTATTGTCAGATAGCGAGTAACCGAAAGATACAGAGTCTATTGCAGTTGGCGTATTCGTTGACCCGCTAGAGCGAGATCTCCATGTCTTCTTTGCACGAGGCATCGGCAGGACCAAATTCATCATAAGGGTCTAGTAAGCGCATCGTTACCTTTCTAATACCGAGCTTTTTCAGCTTGGCACTGACTTGCTCCATGTTGTCAAAGTGCATCACTTCATCGGTTTTATCATCTCTCAAAGGTTCTAGTTGATGCCTAACTTCCACTTCCACAATATGTTGTGCCCCACCAGCATGTGCCACCACATAGCAATGCGGCACATTGTCAGGGTGAGCCTGTATCCAATTTTTCAATTGCTTTAATTTCATCTAGCCTCCCGCATTGTTAACCAAATGTTAATCCTAGTATAAAAATGGGGCTGACTGACAGATTATCTTGATGAAATTTCTGTTTATGCTGTGTGATTTTCACTCTTGGTGCATCTTGCTGACTGTCTTTTACTCAACGAGTTGAAGTCGTACAAGCTTTCGCTGTTTTTGAAGCTTGTACCTGAGGCAGAATCTCCTAAGATGGAAGTTCAAACCTCTTCTCTCGACAATGAGCCAAATCAACCTCATTGGGCGATAAGCGCAATCCAAGGAGAACGGATGCAATTTCATACTCTTCCTCATACCAGCTTAGACGTCAGTAAAATATGCCTCGGTACCATGACGTTTGGTCAACAAAACTCAGAAGCTGATGCCCATGAACAACTGTCGTTAGCATTGGATCTGGGTGTGAACTTTATTGATACGGCCGAAATGTATGCCGTTCCCCCCACCCAAGAGACTCAAGGGTTAACAGAGAAATACATCGGTAGCTGGCTGCAAAAATCAGGTAAGCGCGACAAAGTGGTCATTGCAACCAAAGTGGCAGGGCCACGTGGTGTTCCTTACATTCGCGATAACATGTCGCTCGATCGCCGCAATGTACGTCAGGCGGTTGATGACAGTCTTGCTCGCCTACAAACCGACTACATCGACTTGTATCAAGTTCACTGGCCACAACGCCATGTGAACAGCTTTGGCCAACTTAACTATACACATCAAGATGAAAACTCAGGTGTCAGTTTGCTCGATACGCTAGATGCGCTATCGGAACTGGTGCGTGAAGGAAAAATTCGCTATATCGGTGTCTCGAATGAAACGCCTTGGGGTGTCATGAGCTATCTGCGATTGGCGGAAAAACACAGCCTAACCCGCATTGTTTCAATCCAAAACCCTTACAACTTGCTTAACCGAAGCTTTGAAGTGGGCATTTTTTCAGAAATCAGCCATCAAGAAGGTGTTGAGTTGCTGGCCTATTCGCCACTGGCGTTTGGTGTACTCACGGGTAAGTATCTGAATGGCGCTCGTCCAGAAGGGGCTCGTTGTACCCGATGGGAACGGTTTGCACGTTATTTCACAGAGCAAGGACAAGCCGCAACAAAAGCCTACGTTGACCTCGCCAACGAGTTTTCGCTCGACCCCGCACAAATGGCATTAGCGTTTGTGAACAGTCGTTCTTTCGTTGCCAGTAACATCATTGGTGCGACGACACTCGACCAGTTAAAAACCAATATCGAATCTATCGATATTCAATTGCCAGAAGAGCTGTTAACTCGCATCGATGAAGTGAGCGCGAAATACTCAAACCCTTGCCCATAGTTCGCATCAGCAAGCGACTGCCTGGCTGAGTCATTCAGCACTGAGTCGCGTGGTGCTAATGAGCACAAGACGAGGCATAACTAGTTTGTCTTTAAGATAAGAAAAGCGCCAATTGGCGCTTTTTCTTTCGTCACACGCACATAGACTCAGCCGTCGAACACTATAATTGATGCCGACTTCACACAGGGTGGACAAGGCATGAAAGCAAATCATATCGGTGTATTTTGTATTTCCATATTGGCACTAGGAACAGCAGGTTGCACATCTCCAAACCCCTACGGCGATTCCTACGGCACAACAGATACACGTACCATTCAAGACGTGTATTACGGCACGGTGATTAAGGCAGAGCCAGTGACTCTCGACAGCTCTAGTCAAACCAATCTCATTGGCACCATCGCAGGGGCAGCCATTGGTGGAATACTAGGCTCCAAAGTTGGAGGCGGCACAGGCTCTGAAATCGCAGCGATTGGTGGGGGGTTGCTTGGCGGTTATGCCGGCAGTGAAGCTGCTGCAAAAGCTGGGGAAAGTAACGGGGTGAACCTCACGATTAAACTCGATGACAGTGGAAAGATCATTTCGATCGTTCAGGCGGTCAACCCAGATATGATTTTCCAAGATGGTCAGCAAGTGCAGGTCAATGTGGATGGCGATACAGCGCGGGTGGTTCCGCGCTAGCTATATATATGACTGGCTGCGACTCAGTGTCACTCATCACAGACTAAAAAGGATAGGGAGCCTTCCCAGCAAAGAAGGCTCCCTTTCGCTACGTGGTAGGGTTCAACCTCAACCGGCGACGCATACGTGCCACTTCGCGTTGTGCTTTAAATTGAGGCGCGACAGTGTGACCAATGGAAAAGCCATCTTTCTCGAAACCGATGTCACGCATTAAATGCTCAGACATAGGATCTCCAATGTAGCGGATACGTCGATGTGCTTTTCGCCATTGTGCTTCTTCATGCTTAATATCTAAACGAACGAACATAACGGCTAGACGAAGGTAAAGTGATTGGTTCATTGTGGACTCCATATTGTGTTTAGGAGGTTCTGGATAATCTGCGGGGGAAATGAGAGTTGTTGCTTTCACATTTGGCCGCAGAGATATCCGCGGCCCACTTTCGAGGGGTGCGGAAATTACTGTACAGGTTTTCGCATATCTGCGCACAAATTGGAGGCGCAGGTCATAACGGTTGTAAAAGTATGATTTTTCATTCGTTGCCTCCTTAAATTCGTTAACCTGAGTGATAACCGCGTTTGTAAATTCACTGTTAATATTAATGACAGAGATCAATATATCAACAAGTTATTTCATATAACGATCAATTTGAAGTCATTGTCTCCATTCAACATTCTGTACAAACTTTCACCATGCCATTCACTTTATTTTGCCCAATAATTGGTACATTTCACTGTTCGAGATTTATTCACTATCATTAGCTGTCTGCATCGCTTTTATTCGCTTTTTACTTCGAAAACATACGTCGATGATTGAATCGCTCATTTCAATGTCTTACTCATTATACTCCCCCTCTCATCAATCCGAATATCGGATAGGTTTTAACTTTTATCAATCTATTAATTGGATATTATGACACCATCTTTTAGGAGGAACGCTCAATGAGAACAATGACAGACCGTATTCGACATGCCATCGCATTTGAAGTGATTGGCTTGATTCTCATCGTCAGCATCCTGTCCCAATTTGGTTTTGATGCCGCCCACACAGGTGTGATGGGCATTGCGTTTTCAGTCATCGCGACAGGATGGAACTACATCTACAACGTGTGGTTTGACAAAGCGATGATGAAGCGGACAGGAACAACCAAGAAAACACAAAAACAGCGTATCTTACATGCCGTACTATTTGAGTTGGGTTTGCTGTGGATAACGCTTCCTGCAATGGCTTGGTGGCTAAACATTGGCTTGTGGCAGGCATTTGTCATGGATATCGGCCTTGTGGCTTTCTATCTGGTTTACGCTTACGTGTTCAACCTCGCTTATGACAAGTTGTTCCCGGTGCAAACAGAAGAACTGACAAATCACTAACAGCGAGCCCTATACTGAACAATAAAAAAAAACCGCCTAGGGCGGTTTTTTTATCGCGGTTGAAACATGGGCTAATTAGCGAAAGCTACGAGGCGCAGGGATCAAGCTATGTTTGTTCAGCAGGCGATACATGGTCGCGCGCGATACACCCAGCTCTTTGGCTGCCGCAGACACTTGACCATTGTTGCTTTCCAGCACGGCCAGCAAGGCATCACGTTCAGACTCTTCACGGATTTTGCGCAGGCTTTGCTTGTAATCCCCCTGACGTGGAAGATCCAAGTGCTCTGCTTCAATCACCAGGTTATCTGCCAGCAACACCGCACGTTTTACCTGATTAATCAGTTCACGTACGTTACCTGGCCAGCTGTAGTTGGTCAGGATCTTATTGCCCTCTTCTGAGAAAGTGCGTGCCTGTGTGTTGTACTGGCGAGCAAATTTCAGCAGGAAGTGTTCAGCAAGGTCTGGAATATCAGCACTGCGTTCTTTCAAGGAAGGCACAGAGATGCGCAATACGTTTAGACGGTAGAATAAGTCTTCACGGAATAGACCTTCAGCAACCGCTTTTTCCAAATCCATATGTGTTGCCGCAATCACACGAACATCGATTTCTTTCGCGTATTTGTCATCATGGGATTCCACCGTGCCGTCTTGCAGCAAGTGAAGTAAGTTTGCCTGAAGGTTAAGCGGTAGGTCGCCAATTTCATCAAGGAACAAGGTTCCCTGGTGCGCTTGCTGTACCTTCCCTTCGCTCGTACCATCACCAAATAGCTCTGATGAGATCAGCTTTTCTGGCAATGCACTGCATTTGACTGAAACAAACGGGCCTTTCGCGCGGGTAGAGGCATTATGAATTGCCATACCCACTAACTCTTTACCGGTACCGCTTTCCCCATGAATAAGCACGGAGACATCGGTCGGCGCAACACGACGCACTTGGTCACGCAGCTTCTTCATTACTGAGGTTTTGCCAAGCAAGCCCATGTCACTGTGATCGCCCAACTGCGGCCATACATGGCGCTCCAGTTTCAACATACCCAACTGGTGGCCAATGGTGCTCATCAACTGGCTATCTGGAATAGGAGACGTGAAGTAGTCGATGCAGAAGCTCACAATGAACTGACAAATTGCATCATTGTTGAGTTGATCTTCGCGGATAAGCGCCAGCCAACGCACTTGCTTATTACGGTTGACGAGAGACGCCACACCATTGAGACTAAAGTCATCGTGACTGATATCAACAATACCGATACAAGGACCGATATCTTGTAGAAGAGATTGAGCAGCTCTAAGGTCATAACAACGGTGGCAACGCCAACCCGCTTGCTCCAACGTTGCTAACCATGGTTCGTAGGTTCCCCCCACGACAACGAGAGAACTTGGAACTGCCTCAGATCTGAATTGCATACCCATAACGCCTGCCTTTAGTCATCCATTAACGACATGTGTTCAAAATGTTGTGAGTTCATTATATTTTGTAAGACAACTTAGTCTGTCTCAGTATAGATACAACCTAGCTCTCAATTCAGCTAGCATCCTAAAATAGACATTTCAGCTATCGCTAACCCTGACAAACAGACATCAAAAATCGACAACTAACCTTTTTAAATTCATCAGGTTAATTGATTGCACTGAACAATGGCGACTACATATTGAACATGGGATTTTTTGATGATCTCATTTATAAGAAAAAATATTTTCTCTTTTATTTTTCTTAAATCATAGACGATGACCCGCTTTCGTGAGGGTATCTATTGATAGAGAATCAGTGGAAAATCAAAACCGTGCCCCGATGAGACACGGTCTTTTAGTTAAGGCAGGGGAGTAAAGAGTTAAAGTGCTAGCGCACCTCTTCGCCGCTCGCAATGACAGTTTCACGCACTTTGTCTGCAAACAGCAACGCTTCTTCACGAACGGAATTTTCGTCTACGGTCAGTATGTCTCGGTTCTGCATTAAAACCTTACCATCGACAATGGCGTGTTTTACATTTGTCGCATAGGCCGAATACACCAATGCGGAGTAAGGGTTGTACATTGGCACCATATTTGGTGCTTGAGTATCAATGACGATGATATCCGCTAACTTGCCTATCTCCAGCGAACCGATCGTATCTTCCATATGTAGCGCTCGTGCCGCGCCAATGGTCGCCATCTCAATCACCTTAACGGGCGGCATAGCAGCGCGGTCTTGGTTCACCAACTTATGGACCTTCGCGACTTGATTGAATTCATCGATCGTACTCAAAGTATTGCCAGACATTGGTCCGTCGGTTCCTAACCCAATACGTAGACCATCATCAAACATCTTCAATGCCGGAGACACGCCTTTGGCAGATTTGATGTTGGCACTCATATTGTGCGCAATACCCACATCATATTTTTGCAGCAATGCAATATCAGCGTCGTCCACATTGATCACGTGAGCACCGACCAAGTTTGGCGTTAATGCACCAATGTCTGCCATATAGGCAACTGGCGATTTACCACCACTGCGCTCCGCAATCACTTCATTTTCACGGTCTGATTCAGCAAGATGGATCATCACAGGCACATCATGCTCTAGCGATAGCTTGGTGATTTTCTGCAGCACTTCCGTGGTGTTGGTATAGGGTGCATGCGGTGCAAACGCAGGGGTGATGCGTGGGTGATCTTTGTATTGCTCAATAAAATTAAGCGCGTACTGGATCCCTTCTTCTGCATTCGCAGCATCAGCAACCGGATACTTAATCACGGTTTCACCCAGCACAGCACGCATACCGATTTGATCGACGGTTTTTGCCACTTCATCTTCAAAGTAGTACATGTCTGCGTAAGTGGTCACGCCGCCTTTGAGCATTTCAACATTACCCAGTTGCGCACCAATACGCACCATGTCGCGACTCACCAACTTCTTCTCTAATGGGAAGATGTAACGGTGCAAGCGATCAGGCACATCGTCACCCAGCGAACGAAACACGGTCATCGACGCATGGGTATGAGTATTGATTAGACCGGGCATCACGATGTCACCGTCGACATCTAATACACGTTTCGCTTTGTAGTCATCGGCAAGAGAGGCCTCCCCGACTGCAACGATCTTATTCCCTTTCACAGCAACAACACCTTGCTGATAAACCGTTTTATCGGCATTCATTGTCAGCACAGTCGCATCAGTGATCAGCAAATCAACATTTTCAGCGGCAAAGGCTGTTGTCGACATCATGGTCGCAAGCGCGACACTGGCAGAAAGTAGCGTTTTTTTAAGCATCATTTTCATCATCATTCAGCGGCAAGGGAAAACGCGAGCATCATGGGGGGCGAGGGACAAAAGCGGAACAAAAACGTTATTTGGATCGCAAAAAGTGTGAGCTATGCCAAACGATTGCTTATGGAATTTAGCGCATAAAAAAACACCGGATAAATCCGGTGTTTTTATGTCTCACAGACGTCTTAAATTCGTCTCACAACCAAGGCAATTACGCTTTGTTGGGGTTCTGTGGACGCATCGCAGGGAACAAAATCACGTCACGGATAGTGTGCGTGCTGGTAAACAGCATCGCCAAACGGTCAATACCAATACCTTGACCCGCCGTTGGTGGCAAGCCGTGTTCCAATGCAGTGATGTAGTCAGCGTCGTAGAACATCGCTTCGTCATCACCCGACTCTTTCGCGTCAACCTGTGCTTTAAAGCGCGCATCTTGATCTTCAGCGTCATTCAGCTCAGAGAAGCCATTTGCCACTTCACGACCGCCGATGAAAAACTCAAAACGATCAGTGAAGAATGGATTGCTATCGCTACGACGCGCCAGCGGAGAAATGTCTGCTGGGTAGCCAGTGATAAAGGTCGGCTGGATCAACTTAGGTTCTGCGGTTTCACCGAAGATTTCTTCAAGCAACTGACCACATGTCCAGAACTTCTCAACGTAGATTTCCAATGACGTCGCAATAGAAACCATCAGATCACGATTCTGAACACCTTCTTCATCCAATGCTTGGATAGCTTCATGCTCAGGATTGTATTGCTTGATCGCCTCTAGCATGGTCATACGCGCATACTTACCGCCGAACTCAACGGTATGCTCGCCGTAAGGCATGGCAGAATTACCAAGCACCTCGATGGCTACCGTGCGTAGCATGTCTTCAGTCAGATCTATCAGATCGTTGTAATCCGCGTATGCCATGTAGAATTCGATCATGGTGAATTCTGGATTGTGGCGCGGAGACAAACCTTCGTTACGGAAGTTACGGTTGATTTCGAACACACGCTCAAAACCGCCCACAACCAAACGCTTCAGGTATAGCTCAGGCGCAATACGCAGGTACATTTCCTGATCGAGTGCGTTGTGGTGAGTGATGAATGGACGTGCAGACGCACCGCCAGGGATCACTTGCATCATTGGCGTTTCCACTTCCATAAAGTCTTTTGACTCCATGTAGCGGCGAATCGCTGAAATGAGCTTTGAACGTACTTTAAACGCATTACGCGAATCTTCGTTCACGATAAGGTCAACGTAACGCTGACGGTAACGCGTCTCTTGGTCAGTCAAGCCGTGGAACTTTTCAGGAAGAGGACGCAGCGCTTTCGTCAGCAGCTCGAACTCTTCCATGTTCACGTACAGATCGCCCTTGCCTGATTTGTGCAAGGCACCTTTCACACCGATGATATCGCCGATATCCAGACCTTGGTATTTGTCTTTTAGTTCATTTTGAACGTCTTTTGCTGCGTACGCCTGAATGCGACCGCTTACGTCTTGAATCGCTAGGAATGGTCCACGTTTGGCCATCACTCGGCCAGCGATGCTGACTTTATGATCCAGTGTTTCTAGCTCTTCCTTGCTCTTTTCGCCGAATTCAGCCTGAAGGTCTGCAGCTTTGTGCTCACGACGAAAATCATTCGGGTGGCCGTTAGCGCTGCAGTTTTGACGAATGTGGTTCAGCTTGGCACGACGCTCCGCAATCAGCTTGTTTTCGTCTAGTAATTGGTCAGTCATAGTGAACCTTTAATTAACTTAAAAAATTACAAACCAGATTTCAGGCTGGCTTCAATAAATTTGTCGAGATCACCGTCAAGCACCGCTTGAGTATTGCGGTTTTCAATGCCGGTACGCAGATCTTTAATACGCGCGTCATCCAACACGTATGAGCGGATTTGACTGCCCCACCCGATGTCAGATTTCGAATCTTCGTTGGCTTGCTTCTCTGCGTTCTGTTTGTGCATTTCGAGCTCAAACAGTTTTGCGCGAAGCTGCTTCATCGCCTGATCTTTGTTTTTGTGCTGGCTACGGTCATTCTGGCACTGCACCACGGTATTCGTTGGTATGTGCGTAATACGTACCGCAGATTCAGTGGTGTTTACGTGCTGACCGCCCGCGCCCGAGGCACGGTATACGTCAATACGTAGATCAGAAGGATTGATGTCGATTTCAATGTTGTCATCAACTTCTGGGTAAATAAACGCAGAAGCAAACGAGGTATGACGACGACCGCCTGAGTCAAACGGGGATTTGCGCACCAAACGGTGAACACCGGTTTCAGTGCGCAGCCAGCCGTAAGCGTATTCGCCGCTCACGCGAACCGTCGCTGATTTCAATCCAGCCACATCACCTGCTGACACTTCAATCACTTCAGATTTGAAGCCTTTCGAATCTGCCCAGCGCAAGTACATGCGCAATAGCATCGATGTCCAATCTTGCGCTTCTGTGCCGCCCGATCCTGCTTGCAGGTCGATATAGCAATCAGCACCATCATGGTCGCCTGCAAACATACGACGGAATTCAAGCTTTTCTAGCTTGGCTTCTAAGTCGCTCAGTTCAGGTTCAATTTCATCGAAGGTGTCTTGGTCGCTTTCTTCAACGGCCAATTCCAGCAAATCGTTGATGTACCCACCACCCTGGTCTAGCTGATCGATGGTTTCTACCACCGCCTCAAGCGACGCACGCTCTCGACCTAGCGTTTGAGCACGCTCAGGTTCAGCCCAGACGTCAGGTTGTTCAAGTTCAGCATTAACTTCTTCTAGACGTTCTTTCTTGGCGTCATAGTCAAAGATACCCCCTAAGGACATTTGCGCGTTCGGCAATGTCCGCTAGGCGGTTTTTGATTGGATTGATTTCAAACATGGTCACTTATCTAAGTTCAGAATGAGTTTTAACCGCCGAATTCTACAGAATTGCGGACGGAATATACAGAGTGTGATGAGGATCAAAGGTGAATATTTAGATAAAAAGAGGGAAAGAAACAAAAGCAATGCGCGAAAAAGCATAGAGAGAGCACAGGTAATGGAACGTAGGAGCTACACTTCCTACGTCCTAGAGCCGCTTTTTTATTACACCGCCACCACATGTTCTACCATAAGCTGCACAGTTCGGTTACCGCGAAACTCATTCACATCAAGCCGATAAGCCAACTCGACCTTCTGAACTGATGGGTCAGGCCAGCGACGTAGATCAACGTTAAATGCGATAGCATCCACCATTTGCCCGCCCAATGCCGGTTCTAACATCATTTTCAGGTGTTTTCCGCCCACCAGCTTTTGATGGAGCAATTTGAACGTACCGTCAAACAAAGGCTCTGGGAAGCCTTGTCCCCATGGGCCACCTGCGCGCAGTATTTCGGCTACGTCCATGCTGATTTCTTCTGGCAACAGTTCACCATCAGATAACAACACACCTTTAAGCTGATCTTCGCTAATGATGTTTTGTACCGCTTCATCAAACAAACGTGAGAAGCGCTCGTAGTCTGCTTCTGCGATGGTTAAGCCTGCCGCCATGGCGTGCCCACCGAATTTTTTAATCAACCCTGGGTTTTGCGTATCAATTAAGTCCAAGGTATCGCGCATGTGAAGGCCTTGGATAGAACGAGCTGAACCTTTTACCTCACCTTCATCACCGGCGGCAAATGCAATCACAGGGCGATGGAATTTGTCTTTAATGCGCGAAGCGACAATCCCAATCACGCCTTGGTGCCACTCGCGTTGGAACAGCGCGAGGCCACTCGGTAGACGAGTATCTTCACCAAACTGCAATCGCTCACAGATAGCCATGGCTTCTTCTTTCATGCCTTGTTCAATGTCTTTACGGCTTTGGTTCAGCGCATCCAACTCGCTCGCCATTTGACGTGCAGCAGGTAAACTTTCACTCAATAAAAGCTCAATACCGAAAGACATATCATCCAAACGCCCTGCCGCGTTAATGCGAGGGCCGAGCGCGAAACCAAAATCGCTCGCCACCAACGTTGCCATGTTGCGATTGGCGACTTCAATCAGCGCTTGAATACCCGGTCGGCATTTTCCTGCGCGTATACGCATTAGCCCTTGGTGCACCAAAATACGGTTGTTGGTGTCCAGCGCGACCACATCCGCCACCGTACCCAGCGCGACCAAATCCAGCAGATCGGCCAAATTAGGCTCAGCCATTTGACGCTCGACAAACCAGCCCGTTTCACGAAGGTGCGCCCGAACGGCGAGCATAAGATAAAACGCCACGCCAACACCCGCGAGCGATTTGGATGGAAAACCACACTCATCAAGATTTGGGTTCACCATGGCATCGGCATCAGGCAACACATTGCCTGGCAAGTGATGATCAGTCACGACGACCTGAATGCCACGTTCTTTTGCAGCGGCAACGCCTTCAATCGATGACACACCGTTATCCACGGTCATGATAAGTTCCGCGCCTTTTGCCGCCGCTTGCGCGACCACGTCTGGGCTTAGGCCATATCCATCATCAAATCGGTTCGGCACCAAGTAATCAACGTTGTGACAGCCCATCATACGAAACGCGGTCACTGATAGTGCAGAACTCGTGGCACCATCAGCATCAAAATCCCCCACCACAATAATGCGTCGCCCTTGCGCCATCGCATCTGCCAGCAATTGTACGGCTTTCTCAATGCCATACAATTCGCTGAAGCTGTGAAGCCCTTTTGCGCTGCGTTCTAGCTCGCCTTCACTGGTGATCCCGCGGTTGGCGTAAATACGTTGAAGTAAAGGTGGCATTGAGGCAGGAAATTCTGCATCAGGTGTGGATTGGCGACGTTTGATTTCAATCATGGGAACAAGACCTGTCTGTGGCGGTGTATACACCGACGACTGTAAGAATGCGGATTGAGGAACTCATTGTAACGAGATGGGGGTAAAGCGAAAGCCTCACGGGCAGTTTACTCGGGCTTAGAACGCAAAAAGGCGCAGACTGTCGCCTGCGCCTTTTTGGGGAAACGGAGGTTTAGCCTTTTTGCTGAAGCACTTCTAGCAACTTAGGTGCTGGCAAGTAACCTGATAGCATGGTGCCATCTTGCAGCATAATCGCTGGCGTGCCGCTCACACCCATCGAGGTGCCGAGCGCCATGTGACGACGAACCAAATCATTACATGCATCTGTTTCTTTATTAAAATCGCCTGCTTTCGCTGCATTCATTGCGACAGCTCTGTCATCTGCACACCAAATCGCACTCATTTGTTCCATATTTGGTGAACGCTCACCAGAACGAGGAAACGCCAAGTAACGAACAGTAATGCCGAGATCGTTATAGTCTTGCATCTCACGGTGCAGCTTCATGCAATAGCCGCACGTCGTATCGGTGTATACATTCACGATATGCTTTTCATTTTTTGCTGGGTACACGATCAACTCTTTCTCAACGCCTGCGGCATCAAACAGTTTTTTGTTGCGTTTAGCCTGAGCAATCTCGGTGAGGTTGATCGATTCTTTTTCGTTCGTGTGGAACAATTGACCGTAGATAAAGTAAGAACCGTCTTTGTTGGCGTAAACCACACCACCATTCGTGATCACTTCAAAAAGCCCCTCAACAGGCGACGCTTCAATGCTTTCAATATTAAGTCGATATTGTGCTAACACATCAGAAATGGCAGCTTTATCCGCCCCTTCTACTGCCTGAGCACCAAAAGAAAACAAGGCTGAAGAGAGCATGACACCCGCAAGCAGTTGTTTGAAATTCATCGTGTTTTTATCCCATTTATCTACAAAGGCCCACAAGACGCAGGCATACCATTACTCTTTCAGACCGGAAAACCAGAAAAAAATCCCTGAATAGGCAAAAATATTTTTTCCACCCACTGTTTTAAAACCGTCCAAGCCATTTTAACAGCCGCCTTATGACCACGGTTAAATATACTATTATGCCCGAGGATGATGCTCTTGGTGCAATTGTTTTAATCGCTCAGTCGCCACATGCGTATAGATCTGAGTGGTCGACAAGTCGCTATGCCCGAGCAACATCTGCACCACTCGTAAATCAGCACCGTGATTGAGTAAATGCGTCGCAAATGCATGGCGTAATACGTGCGGCGATAGCAGTTCGCTATCAATGCTTGCCAACGCGGCATAAAACTTAATACGGTGCCAGAAAGTCTGTCGGGTCATCATTCGCCCGCGACGACTAGGGAAAAACACATCGGACGTTTTCTCTCCCAGCAATCCTTGTCGGGAATGAGCAAGATAGTGTTCTAGCCAATCAATGGCCGATTCCCCCATTGGCACCAAGCGCTCCTTGCCACCTTTACCGATCACTCGCACAACGCCTTGTCGCAAGCTGACGTTTTCCGTGGTCAAACTGATCAATTCAGTGACACGTAGTCCCGTCGCATACAGCAGTTCCATCATGGCTTTGTCGCGCAGTTCCAGCATATCATCCGTATCAGGCGCATCCAGCAAAGCGTCCACCTGTTCTTCGGAGAGATCTTTTGGTAAGCGTTTCGGCAACTTGGGGCTGATCAAGGTGGCGGAGGGATCGTCTTCACGCTGCTTTTCACGATAAAGATATTGGAACAAGCGACGCATGGCGGACAACATACGAGCGCGGCTCGTCTGCTTAAAGTCTTGATCAAATAGCCAGTGCTGATAATCCTGCAAAGTGGGGGTCGTGACCGTTGTTAGCTGCACATTATCTTGCGATAACCAATGGCACAGCTTCATTAAATCATTGCGATAGGAAATCAAGGTGTTTTCTGACAGCCCTCGCTCCATCCACATCGCATCTAAAAACTGCTCAACCAAACTGGTATTTTGTTCCACGATTCACTCACTTAACGACGCAATTTTGCTTTCTTCAAACTACCTCAGTTTACTATGAATGCAAGCGTAGCCCGTGTTTTAAGGTGTTTCACGAGTATTTGTTCAGCAAAGATAGCGCGATGAGTAAACTCTGGGGTAGAGAAGCCGCCCCGTGACAGGTAAAATCGCGCCAAGCGCAACAGCAGGAAATAGGCATGAAGATAGGTTTGTTCTATGGCTCGACGACGTGTTACACCGAAATGGCCGCGGAAAAGATCCGTGATATTTTGGGTGACGAGTTAGTGGACGTTCACAACATCAAAGACGCCCCCGTGAGCGATATGAACCAGTACGATCTCCTGTTACTGGGCATTTCCACGTGGGATTTTGGTGAACTGCAAGAAGACTGGGAAGCGGTTTGGGACCAGCTTGAAGGGCTTAAACTTCAAGGAAAAACCGTGGCACTGTTTGGATTGGGCGACCAAGAAGGCTACGCAGAATGGTACCTTGACGCCATGGGTTTGCTTCACGATCAATTGCTCCCAACCGGACTGAATTTCATTGGCTACTGGCCTGTTGAAGGCTACACCTTTGACGCATCCAAAGCCCTGACCGAGGATGGAAAGCACTTTGTCGGCCTAGCGCTAGATGAAGACAGTCAATACGAATTAAGTGATGAGCGCATCGCCACTTGGTGTGAAAAAGTGCTCACCGAATACCAAGCCTTGCTTTAATTTTAGCGCCCAATCACAGCCCTCTTTTCGGCATAAAAAAACCACCGCATGCGGTGGTTTTTTTGACGCTGAAAACTAACGCTTCAACGCATACATCACATCACTTAGGCGTGAGACGACTCGCCTTTCGGTGCGGGTGCAAAACGAACAGCCACTGTCGCAATCATGGTTGGCAACAGCCATGCCATACCAAAGTTAAACAATGGTAGCGCTTTAAGCAAAGACATATCCATACCCGCCACTTTCGCCGCATCCAACAATGCAAATACCAGTGACACACCCAATACCACTCGGTAAGCCAGTGCAGGATTAGGCATGAAACGGCGCAGGAAGGTCAGCGCAATCAACGCAATCGCAACAGGGTACAGTGCAAACAATACAGGTACTGAAATCGCAATCAATTGGGTCAAACCAACGTTTGCCACAATGGCACACGCCACTGACAAAATCACAACCCATTGACGATAAGAGACTTTCACTAAAGTGCTGAAGTAATCCGCACATGCTGACACCAAACCAATGACCGTGGTTAAACACGCCAGAATGATAATCGCAGACAAAATGATCTGACCGGCAGGGCCAAACAACGCCATCACATACGCCGACAGAATCGCACCGCCATTCGCCGCTCCTGCTGCCACACCCGTTGCTGTCGCGCCGAGATAGAACAGAGAAACATAAACAAACGCCAAGCCTGTCGCGGCAATCACGCCAGCATAAATCAGGTATTTGCAGGTTTTTGTGTCAGACGTGATGCCTTTCTTACGGATCACATCAACAATCAGCATACCGAACATCAGTGCCGCGAAGGTATCCATGGTGTTGTAGCCTTCGAGGAAACCCGTTGCGAATGCTTGATCAACATACGCGCCTTGCGCTGGTGCCACATCGCCCTGCGGATTAACCACAACAGCAATCGCCAGAACCACCAATGCCGTAAACAATGCCGGTGTCAGTAGTTTACCAATGGTATCAATCAGTTTGCCTTGAGACAGAGAGAAGAACATTGCAACGGCAAAGAACACCACAGAGAACAATGATAGTTCCCACTGACCTGCATCGGTCAAAAACGGCTTAAAGCCCATTTCATAGGCAACGAGGCCCGCACGAGGCGCCGCAAATGCAGGACCAATGATGATGAAAATCAGCACAGCCATCAGTGTTGCTACTGACGTTGGAAGATCACGCGTTAAGCCTTTCCAACCACCACCAGCAACAGCGACGGCAATAATACCGATAAGAGGCAAGCCCACTGCCGTGGTCAAAAAGCCCAGCATGGCAGAAAAAGTATGATCACCAGCAAGAAAGCCTGCTTGCGGTGGGAAAATGATATTGCCTGCCCCGAGGAAAAACGCAAAGGTCATAAAACCTAGCGCGAGTATGTCGCTAACCTTTAAACTCTCTTTCACTATTTACTACCTATGTGTGTTTGCAGATGTGTATTTGCCAATACGTGTAATCAATCGGTTAGCCTTTTGGTTTTTTTTACTGAGCTTTACCGTGTAGACAGGATAATGACGAAGTTTCACCATGCAGACAATAGGGCAGTAAAAATCAGGCTATTAATTCAATTTATAATAAAAATTAAGTATTAAATGCCAATAATTACTCACTAACCAAAACTATCAAAAGAATATGGCACACAAAAACAGTAACAACACAGCAACATTATCATCTATTTTTTGAGCAATTTAAGATAATCACGTGGCGGAGATAAAGTGAGTAAAGGCTTTCAATTCAAACAGTTTTCGATTGATAACGCCGGCTGTGGCATGCCAGTGAGTACTGATGGCGTGCTGCTTGGCGCTTGGGCTGACGCCGAAAATCGCGACAACGTGTTAGATATTGGGACGGGAACAGGTTTACTGTCTTTGATGATGGCGCAACGATTTCCTCACGCCCACATCACCGCCCTCGACATTGATCAACAAGCCGTAGAGAGCGCGCGTCTCAATGCAGAACAATCTGCTTGGAACAAACGCATCATTGTCATGCACCAAGACATTACGCAATGGCAGGACGCGGTCAAATTCGACACCATTATCTGCAATCCGCCCTACTTCAACTCCGGGGAACAAGCGACAGATTCGAAGCGAGCGATGGCGCGTCATACCGACACGCTTTCTCATGACAGCTTATTAAAAGTGATAAAAACGCACCTTTTCCCGAACGGGCATGCGCATTTGATCTTACCCTCAGTGGAAGCCGAACAATTGATCACGAAAGCGATTCATTACGGTTTGTATTGCCAAAGGGTAACGTCGGTAAAGCCCACATCGACTAAACCAGTGAGCCGAAAACTCATCACCTTTTCGCCTGTAGAGCAGGAAAAATGCCTGCAAACCACGCTGGTGATCCAAGAGAATGGCGCGTATTCAGACGACTTTGTGGCACTAACAAAAGATTTTTACCTCAAGATGTGATGGCCGCACTTGAAATTATCTTAACTATCTATGTCAGTTAATCTCGTTGAACGATGCATCTTGAGGATGTTTGGGTATATAATCCGCCCCCTAACTTTGAGTGGAGAAACAACGCGTGCGAACTTTTGCAGAACTAGAACTGGATCCTAAACTGCTAATGGCGCTGGATGACATTGGCTTCGAGCGACCAACCGCTATCCAGGCTGACGTGATCCCTCATGGTATGGATGGCCGTGATGTATTGGCGTCTGCGCCAACCGGAACAGGTAAAACCGCAGCATTTGTGCTGCCTTTGTTGCAGCACTTACTGGACTTCCCGCGCCAAGACCCAGGCCCTGCACGCGCACTGATCCTCACTCCAACTCGTGAGCTGGCGATCCAAGTCGCAGACCAAGCACGTGCGCTGGCGAAAAACACAGATTTAAAAATTATCACCATTACGGGTGGTATTTCTTATCAAGAACACGCCGAAATTCTAGGTAAAACACAAGATATCGTGGTGGCAACACCAGGTCGCTTGATGGAATATGTAGAAGGCGAACGCTTTGATTGCCGCGCCATTGAAAGCTTGGTGCTCGATGAAGCCGACCGCATGTTAGACATGGGCTTTGGCCCTGCCGTTGAGCGTCTGTCAAATGAATGTCGCTGGCGTAAGCAAAGTATGCTGTTCTCAGCAACGCTCGAAGGCAAAGGCATTCAGGGCTTTAAAGAGACGCTGCTGACCGATCCTGTCGAAGTGACCGCAGAGCCGCCTCGCCGCGAACGCAAAAAAATCACCCAGTGGTATTACCGCTGTGATGACATGAACCACAAATACGCATTGTTGAAATCCATTCTGGCAGATCAAGCCAACCGTGCGATCATCTTTGTGAAAACCCGTGAGCGTCTTGCTGCCCTTCGCGAAGAACTGACCAGACAGAAGATAAGCTGTGCGTGGATCCAAGGTGAAATGGCACAAGCCAAACGCACCAATGCGATTGAGCGATTCTCAAGCGGTGAGATCAACTTCCTGCTCGCAACAGATGTTGCCGCGCGCGGTATCGATGTACCAAACATCAGCCACGTCATTAACTTTGATTTACCACGCAAAGCGGATGTGTACTTGCACCGTATCGGTCGTACTGCGCGCGCGGGTAAAAAAGGGAATGCCGTTTCGCTGGTCGAAGCACACGATCAAGCCATGATGGATCGTATTTGTCGTTACATGAATGAAGACGTCAAAGAGCGCCATATCGAAGGTTTGAAGCCGTCGCATAAAAAGCCTGCCTTCAAGAAGAAAAAAGTCAAAGCACCGAAGAAGGTCTTAAAAGCTAAAGCTAAAAAAGTAGCAAAGAAAGTGGCGAAAAAAGCAGCGAAAACAACGGATAAATCGTAAATAAATAGATTTTACATCCTAATAACGTTAAAAAAGGAGGCTGAAAGCCTCCTTTTTTTGTTCCTTGCGATCACTCGCAGCAAAAAATGCTAATCAGCCAAGGGAATACAGGCTGAAGATCGGGCTCACAAAGCGCCACATTATTAACACAAAATGTTAACAATACAGCTCTTTTTGAGATTACCCTGCCTCTGGATAACAATTAACCTGTTCAATACTTTTCATTAAAGGGATCTTATAATGCAATCTGTTGTTGATTTTTTAAACAGCATCATCTGGAGTCCAGTCCTTATATACCTATGTTTAGGTGCAGGTCTGTTTTACTCCATCGCGACGCGTTTTGTGCAAGTTCGTCAATTCAAAGAAATGACCCGCCTACTGCTTTCTGGCAAAAGTTCTGACAAGGGCATTTCATCATTTCAAGCACTCGCCGTTTCACTGTCGGGTCGAGTCGGTACCGGTAACATTGCAGGTGTGGCCGCAGCTATCGGCTTTGGTGGTCCAGGTGCCATCTTCTGGATGTGGGTCGTCGCGTTCCTAGGCGCTGCAACGGCATACACCGAATCAACACTGGCGCAAATCTACAAAGAAGAAGACAACGGAGAGTTCCGTGGTGGTCCGGCTTACTACATAGAAAAAGCCATGGGTCAGAAGTGGTATGCATGGATCTTTGCTATCGCCACTATCTTCGCATGTGGCGTATTGCTGCCAGGCGTTCAATCAAACAGTATCGGTAACGCAATGGAAGCCGCGTTTGGTCCTGGAGAGATGATTGAAACGGCACTGGGCACATTTAGCACAGCCAAAATCATCACAGGTGCCATCATCTCTATCCTGCTTGGTTTCATCATTTTTGGTGGCGTTAAGCGTATTGCAAACTTTACCCAAGTGGTTGTGCCGTTCATGGCACTGGCTTACATCATCATCGCGTTCGTCATCATTTTGCTGAACATCACTGAAATCCCGGGCATCATTGCGATGATCGTGGGTGATGCCTTCACGCCAATGGCCGGCTTTGGTGCAGCCATCGGTTGGGGTGTTAAGCGCGGGGTTTACTCGAACGAAGCAGGTCAAGGCACGGGTCCTCATGCTGCCGCTGCCGCTAACGTGCAACACCCAGCACAACAAGGTTTGGTGCAATCGTTCTCAATATACATTGATACCCTGCTGGTATGTTCAGCAACGGCGTTTATGATTTTGATCACTGGCGCATACAACGTGCACGGTGCAGGCGAAGCCTTCATCGTTCAGAACATTGCAGCGGATATTGCCGCGAATGGTCCTGTGTACACGCAAATGGCCATTGAAAGCACCATGCCTGACTGGGGCAAACCCTTCATTGCTGTTGCTTTGTTCTTCTTCGCCTTCACCACCATTTTGGCGTACTACTACATTGCAGAAACTAACATCGCGTACATCCGTCGTACCTTCAAAGTATCGGGCATGATGTTTGTACTGAAGTTGGTTCTGATGTCGGCAGTCTTCTATGGCACCGTCAAAACGGCAAACCTTGCTTGGGCAATGGGTGATGTTGGCGTAGGCTTGATGGCATGGCTGAACATCACAGGCCTATTAATTATCTTCTTCCTAGGCAGACCTGCTCTGGTCGCACTTCGCGATTACGAGCGCCAGCAAAAAGACGGGGTGGAAGAGTACACGTTCGATCCTGTTAAGCTGGGTATCAAAAATGCCGATTACTGGGAACAACGTCTGGCACGTCGAACCCAAGATAACGAAGCGGAAAGTGTTTCAGGTAAACCTGTAAATCCCACGGCGTAATCTAGACGTAAAGACAGCAGACAAAACGAAAAAGGTTAGCGAAAGCTAACCTTTTTTTATTGCCTAACATCGACATCAAAAGCGCTACTGCTCTTCGCGTTTGAACACCAACTCTTTGTCGTTAGATTCTTCTGCGCTGAACCAGTAACCCGCTATATCGAACGCCTTCAGGCCTTCAACAGAATCAATACGGTTGTCGATGATATAACGCGCCATCATGCCGCGCGCTTTCTTGGCGTAAAAGCTGATCACTTTGTACTGACCGTTTTTACGATCTTTGAAAACAGGTGTAATGATCTGCCCTTTCAACTTGGCAGGCTTCACCGACTTAAAGTATTCGTTCGATGCCAAGTTGACTAATAGCGTATCGTTTTGTGCTGCCAGAGCCTCGTTAAGCTCACCTGTGATGATGTCACCCCAGAACTGATAGAGGTTACTCCCACGCTCGTTCGCGAGCTTAGTGCCCATTTCAAGGCGATAAGGCTGCATCAAGTCCAATGGTCTCAGCAAACCATACAGGCCCGAAAGCATCCGCAGATGATCTTGCGACCAACTAAAGTCTTCGTCACTCAGGGTTTCGGCTTCAAGGCCAGTATACACATCCCCTTTAAACGCCAAAATCGCAGGACGCGCATTGTCTGGGGTGAATGTCGGTGACCATTCTGAAAAGCGCGCGGCATTGAGACCTGCAATTTTATCGCTCACCTTCATCAAACTGCCGATATCAGCCGGCGTTAGTTGACGACACACTTCAATCAGTTGTTGTGAATGCTCGATCAACGCGGGCTGCGTGAAACGCTCCGTCGCCAGTGGTGATTGGTAATCCAAGGTTTTGGCTGGAGAGACCACAATCAACATAATGTTATTCCCTTCAAACTGTTATTAACGAAAGAGTACCATTAGGCACAAAAAAAGCCACGCGATGCCGCATGGCTTTTTCCAATCATTGTCATTGGTGAAACCGAATCAATCAGCCCTTAGAGGGTAGGCTTTCCGATACGTTCTCGTTCGGTTTACCCCACACGCCCGGCTCAATTTGAGTGAGCATTTCTGGGTGATGCTGGCTATTGAAGGTCGGTACTTTTCCACTATCGAGTTGCTGATTATAATCCTTAGCCAATTTCACGACCGTGCCGGACAGCAGCAAAATCGCCACCATGTTGACAATCGCCATTAGCCCCATGGAGGTGTCGGCCATGATCCACACCACAGGCAATTCAGCCATCGCACCAAACATCACCATGCCAAGCACAATCATGCGGAAGACATTCAAGCCCGCCTTGTGGTTGTGTTCCAGAAAAATCAGGTTCGTTTCTGCATAAGAGTAATTAGCAATAATCGAGGTAAACGCGAAGAAGAAAATGGCGACGGCCACAAAAATCTCGCCCCACGCGCCCACTTCACTCGACAATGCACGCTGCGTCAGTTCAATACCCGTGATCTCACTGCCCGGCATGTATTCGCCTGACATTAAGATAATGGCGACTGTCGCAGTACAAATCACGATGGTATCGACAAACACGCCCAGCATCTGAACATAGCCCTGTGATGCAGGATGAGGAGGATACGGTGTGGCACTGGCCGCAGCATTCGGCGCTGAGCCCATGCCCGCTTCATTTGAGAACAAACCACGTTTAATGCCCTGCACCATGCCTTGCGCAATGGTGTAACCCAATGCGCCTGATGCCGCTTCTTCTAACCCAAATGCACTGCGGAAAATCAACGCGAACACGTCAGGTACTTTCTCTAGGTTGGTCAGCATGATGTAGAAGGCCAACAGCAAGTAGAGCGTCGCCATCACAGGCACAATCAATTCCGCCGTGCGGGCAATTTTGCGAATGCCACCGAAGATGACAAACGCAGACATCAGAACCAGTGCAATCCCTACATAAAGTGGGTCGAAACCAAAGGCAACGTAGGCGGCTTGCGTGATTGAGTTAGCTTGAACAGAGTTAAATACCAGACCAAAAGCCACGATAAGCAAGATGGAGAAGACGACGCCCATCCAACGCATACCCAGCCCTTTTTCCATATAGTAAGCAGGGCCGCCTCGGAAGTTCCCGTCATCATCACGGGTTTTGTAAAGCTGCGCCAACGTACTCTCAGCAAACGCTGTCGCCATGCCCAATATGGCAATTAGCCACATCCAGAAAATAGCACCAGGGCCACCTAGCGTTAGCGCAACAGCCACACCAGCCATGTTACCCGTACCCACACGGGCTGCGAGGCTAGTACAAAGTGCTTGGAAGGAGGAAATACCTTCGCTATCTGACTTGCGGCTATTCTTCATCACCTTAAACATGTGGCCAAAATGACGGATCTGGATGAAGCCAAGACGCAATGTAAAAAAGATCCCGCCACCGATAAGTAGATAGATGAGCACCGATCCCCAGATGAGATCGTTCAAAAAATTAATCAGACTTACCACGCCTACCTCTCTTTACGCATAAACATTCTCGCAGCGACTAAGTCTCCGTATTGGAGCGTGCGATTTGAAACAACCAACAAACACTAGAACATGCTCGCGTCGGTCGAAATAGATGAGGAGCTTTTGAACAAGAAAAGGGTTCAAAACTCCAAAAAAGTGTTGTTTGTGTCTTGGTATTGCGGAGGGTTCCCGCCATTTGAGGCGAGATGATGAAGGTTGCCAACCTAAAAATCAATATGAACCAATACTCATAATACTGTGATATTTATTGCGTCACAAGGTGTTGAGAAGTCAATAAATATGCATTCCATCAACATAAACGAAACATTTCCCCAAGAAAATAACGCCTCTGTTTCTCGCGTTCTCACACTGTGACTGTTTTGTCTGTGGTGCAAGTCTATTGCTATGACAGGACTTTTCGCGCATTCCTCGCAACCGCTTGCAATAACCGATACCAAAGCACACTAACGCACTGCAACTGCGCGCATTTTGTACAACGCACTTATAATAGTGATTGACCTCTCATGAAAACTTCACCGAGGTGTAACAAATGAGAAACACTTCAATTTTATTTTATGAAAGGTTTGATACTTAATGAGTAACCGCTAGGGATAACGAGGTGAATTTATGGATAGCTTTGCCTTTGACAACATTTTCGAACAAGAACGACCACAACGTGGTGGACGCACTAAACAAGCTAAACGGAAATGGAGAGAGATTGAAGCGCTGAAAGACCAACAGCGCCTGCGTAGAGAGCTTCAAGATATTGATATGCTCGTCGACTTCAGCAGCAGCGAGTTTGAGCTTTAGGCTGAATACCCATTTGGTTTCTAACCCTCCCACGCACAGGATTGTGCGCTAGACGGAATCGTGAAAAAGGCACCCACTCGGTGCCTTTTTATTGTCTTTGAATAACGGTGTTGATGAGATATTTATAGCGCGGCAGCCAACTCTTTAAAGCGCACCGCCACTTGCTCACCAAACAGCGGATCTTGCTCCTCTTCCTCCCATTGCGATTGCAAAGAGTTCCAGTCATCCGTCGTCAGCGTTTTCTCAATGGCTGGCAGCACAGAACTTTCTTCCAACTCCAAATGACTGCGCTGCTGCTCAACAAACTTGTTGAGTCTGTCCGCGAACAGATCGAGCGGGATGACGGCATCCATCAATATCATTTCAACCGTGTCAGCGAATTCCGCTGTGAGTACTGCCAATTCCTCGTGCTCAGCATCCAGCTTTGCAACACCTTCGTGATCGTCATAATGCGAGACATAATAGTGGTAGATCAGATCTTCTTTCGGGTGATGGTATTTTTCCGCATACTCCTGCAAATACATTACCGTGTCGCGGATCTGCCCAAAGTTCACAGGCTTCTCATCACGAATAGCTCCCAAGTTTTGGGTAAGTAATCTAAGCAATCGGCTTATGTTACTGTGATCTCTATGAATGCTTGCTACTAACATAGCGCCTCCTTTCTTCATTCACTCGACCCTTTCAGTCTAAACCTCCCGAATAATGAGAACTTGCGCATGGTCATTTTTTGTTCAGTTAATGTCTGGCGCGGATTGAGCAAAAAAATAGCCCGCGATCCGTTTCACGAATGCGGGCAATATTGTTGTGCTTTAGCTATCAGTTATCAGTTATCAGTTATCAAGAGAAGGTTGCCAGTTAATCGGTGATTTACCCATCTCTTCCAGTAAAGTGTTGGTGGCAGAAAAATGCTTACAGCCAAAAAATCCACGATAAGCTGACAGTGGTGACGGGTGAGGACCTTCAAGCACATGGTGACGAGTGCGATCAATCGCTCTCCCTTTTTTGCGTGCATGTGCTCCCCACAACAAGAAGACCACACCCTCTCGATGCTGATTCACAGCATCAATGATGCGATCCGTAAAGGTTTCCCATCCCAAGTGCGCGTGCGAATTCGCATTACCTTGCTCCACCGTGAGGACGGTATTCAAGAGCAGTACCCCTTGATCCGCCCAGCTTTTCAAATAGCCGTGATCAGGGACAGTAAAGCCTTCAATATCTTGTTCTAGCTCTTTATACATATTCACCAAAGACGGCGGTGTTTTAATGCCCGGGAGGACAGAAAAGCACAGGCCATGCGCTTGATTAGGCCCGTGATAAGGGTCTTGCCCCAAAATCACCACACTGACATCAGCAAACTCAGTGAAACGAAAAGCATTGAAGACATCTTCTTGGGGTGGGTAAATCACTTTCCCCTGTGCTCGCGCCTGTGCGACCGTATCCAACGTTTGTTTTAGATACTCTTGTTCTTTTTCCTGACCAATAACGTCATCCCAAGTGACTGACTGCGTCATGCTGACCTCGCGTGTGTGAATTTACGAACCTAAGCGTGCTATACCGTCGCTACATAGCAACAGGCGCTGTTGCCGCAGCCTCAAACTGACGTAACAAGCGTATTTCATCTGCCCAACGCTCTGGCTTTATGGTTTCCAAAATAAGCGGTATCCCGTTGAAGCGCTGATCTTGCATGATCACCTCGAAACACGGTAGGCCAATTTCACCATCTCCCAGCGCCTGATGACGATCCACGCGACCACCAAGCGGCGTTTTCGAATCGTTCAAGTGCATTGCACGCAGATAATCAACCCCCACTAAACGATCGAACTCCGCAAATGTCGCCTCGGCAGCACTGTGTGTTCGCAGATCATACCCTGCAGCAAAGGCATGGCAGGTATCGATGCAGACACCCACTCGAGATTTGTCACTCACCTGCGAGATGATCGAAGCGAGTTGCTCAAACGACCAACCCATGTTGGTTCCCTGCCCTGCGGTGTTTTCAATAACAGCAACCACATTTGGCACCGCGTCATGGGCAAGGTTAATGGATTCAGCAATCAACGATAGGCACGCTTCTTCGCTGATTTTTTTCAGATGACTACCCGGATGAAAATTAAGCAAAGGCAGACCGAGGGTTTGGCAGCGTTCCATTTCGTCGATAAAGGCATCGCGAGATTTAATCAGCTTGTCTTCTTCTGGCGCACCCAGATTAATCAAGTACGAGTCATGGGGAAGAATTGCTTCGGGCACAAAGCCCAATGCTTGGCATTTCGCCTTAAACGCTGCGACGGTCGAGGTCTCTAACGGTTTTGCCTGCCATTGACGTTGATTCTTGGTAAACACCGCGAACGCGTTAGCGCCAATTTCAGCAGCATTCATGGGTGCTTTATCTACCCCTCCTGCAGCCGAAACATGCGCTCCAATAAATTTCATAACATTTCTCACTTTGTTTTACCCAAACAAGCATCTTGCGGTTGCTTGGGTATAGTAACTGACAACAGTTTAAGTTACTTAATCCAAGATAAAAGCAGAATATTTACCGCAAACCGCCCATCAAAATGTAGTAATAAAATTACAAATGTAATTTTTGGCCAATCTTTAGCTTGTTACCGAATTGTTTTAAATACAGATAGTTAAGTTTTTATTGATTAAGCGCAAGAAATCAAAGGCGACAATTGGGCATATTTTGATTGTATTTTGACTAAAATCAAAATAACCTTACGGATAGTAAGGTATACAAGTACCCAGCTCATCAAATGATGGAAAATTAAAACCACCAAGCCTATCAAGGGGAAAGAATATGATCACTGGTATTCAAATCACGAAAGCCGCTAACGACGACCTACTGAATTCTATCTGGCTGCTGAACAGCGAGACCAATGAAGCACGTTGCATCGCTGCTAAAGCAGGCTTCGAAGCAGACCAAGTTATCCCAGCCGCCGATCTGGGTGAGTACGAAAGCCGCGATATCGCGATTGAAGTACCAGCGAAAATTGAAGGTGGCCAACACCTGAACGTTAACGTCCTGAAGCGTGAAACACTGGAAGATGCTGCTAAGCACCCAGAAAAGTACCCACAGTTGACGATTCGTGTATCAGGTTATGCTGTTCGCTTTAACTCGCTGACCACTGAGCAGCAACGCGACGTTATCGCACGTACTTTCACTAGCTCTCTGTAATAGATACTTCTATATACAAATCGCTAGAATGAAAAAACCGGCCAATTGGCCGGTTTTTTATTTTTCAGCAAAGGCTTATCAGCCAGCTACCTTCATCAGGTATGCGCGAAGCTGTGCAAATTCTGCATCTTGCTCCACTGACAACAAATCCATCACGGCATGTTTCGCCAAAGGACCCGGCAACGGAATGTCTAGCCCCAAGATCTCATCCACCGACTCTTTGAATTTCGCAGGGTGTGCCGTACAAAGGAACAGGCCATGCTCGCCCTCTTGCAGTTGCTCGTTCAACGCACGGTATGCGATAGCACCATGTGGCTCACACAGATAACCCGCATCAAACATCGCTTTCAACGTTTCTGCCGTTTCTTCATCGGTTACCGCCGCTGAACCCAACTCATTCAAGCCCCAGCCTTGCAGCTGACATAGCTCTTCGATACGCGGCCAATTGTTTGGCTGGCTCACATCCATGGCGTTAGACAACGTGGCGATAGTTGGTGTTGGCGTCCATTCACCCGTTTTTAGGTAACGTGGCACGGTATCATTTACGTTGGTCGCGGCAATAAAGCGTTTAATTGGCAAGCCAATCGCTTTCGCCAGCAAACCTGCAGTGAGGTTACCGAAGTTACCACTTGGTACGGCAACCACGAGGTTTTCGCGCTGCGCTTTCGTCAGCTGTGATGCCGCTTCGAAGTAGTAACAAATCTGTGCCATCAAGCGGCTGATATTGATTGAGTTTGCTGAGTTAAGGCCAATAGCAGCGCGAAGCTCTGCATCGTCAAACGCATCTTTTACCATGGCCTGACAATCATCAAACGTGCCGTTGATTGCCACGGTGTGGATATTACCACCTAGGGTACAGAACAGTTTTTCCTGCAGCGGGCTGATCTTGCCTTTCGGGTACAAGATAACCACTTTGATGTTTTCCATGCCAAAAAATGCATGGGCAACTGCCGCTCCTGTGTCACCGGACGTGGCCGTCAGAATAGTCACTTTGCCACCGTCAGAAACAGCCGCGAGTGATTGCGCCATAAAACGGCCGCCAAAGTCTTTGAACGCCAGCGTAGGGCCATGGAACAGCTCCAACGCGCTAACGGTGTCAGTGACTTTTTCGACGGATGCAGGGAACTGAAACGCGTTTTCGACCATGCTGCGCACAGTGTCTGGCGTTAGTTCATCGCCGATAAGCGCTGACAAGATTTCACTGCTACGTGTGACAAAGTCTTTGTCTAGCAGCGCATCAATGTCATCAAATTTTGGTAATTCACTTGGGAAGAACAAGCCTTGATTACGGCCAAGCCCTTGTTTTACAGCCTGTCCGAATGAGACCTGCTCGTCGTTTTCCTTGATATTGTAAAGCTTCATAGTTCACTTCCTGTCACTGTCGATCCCTTCACATCCAATCGACAGATGTGGACAAATCCTTCTTCATTTTGAACATAGTGGTCTTGCAACCACTTGGCGACACGCTCAGCAATCTCTTTGTCATCGGTAATACTGAACAGCGTCGGGCCAGAACCAGAGATGCCGGTTGCTAGCGCGCCAGCTTCTTGTGCATAACGTCTTGCATCCGCAAAACCCGGCAGCAATTTTTCGCGATACGGTTCAGCCACCACATCTTTGATCATACTCGCTGCCAATTGCGGCTGACCAGAGTAACAGCCATGGATAAAGCCTGCCAGATGACGACCGTGATTAATCACATCCTGGCGACGATATTGCGCGGGTAAAATGGCTCGTGCTTCGGCGGTAGGCACTTTAATGCCGGGATACGCCATCACCCAATACCATTCATCAAAGCAAGGCACTTGCTGACTAATGATGCCCATCTGCTCGACCATCAGTTGCAAGCCACCCAAGTAACACGGCGCGACGTTGTCGTAGTGCAAACTGCCTGAAATTGCCGCTTCCATCTCACCCATCAGAGCAAGAAGTGTGGTTTCATCGAGCGCTTCATCATGGAATTTATTGATCGCATCCAATGCCGCCACAATAGAACATGCACTTGAACCCAAACCGGATCCAATCGGCATATTCTTTTCCAGCGTCATGACGATGTTGCGAACAGGCTCGCCACGCTTTTCCATCTCACGACAGAAAACAAGGTAGCTTTGATAAACGATGTTTTCTTCTTGATCCGCTGGCAGTTTATCAACAAAGCTGCCAACACAATGGAGAGTGAATGGCACATTTCCGCCATCCGCGACCATGACACGATCACCGAGTAGAGAGCCATCAATTGGAGAGACTGCTGCCCCTAAAACATCAAACCCAACACTCACGTTGCCGATAGACGCCGGCGCGTAAACAACAACACTCATGATTACACTCCCAGCTTCCAGCCAAGTGTACGCATCAAGTCAGCGAACACACCCGCCGCAGTCACCTGAGTACCTGCACCGTAACCACGTAATACCAATGGAATTGGTTGGTAATAACGACTGTAGAAAGCCAGTGCGTTTTCACCCTCTTTGATCTTAAACATTGGGTCATCAGCATCGACGGCTTGAATTTTCACCGAGCAATGACCTTTATCAATACAACCGATGTAGCGCAGCACTTTGCCTTCCGCGCGCGCTTCCGCTGCGATCTTATTGAAGTAAACGTCAGCTTCTGGCAGCTTGGCCATGAAGGCATCAACATCGCCAGATGAGTCAAAACCCGGTGGCAATGCAGGCTCAACGTCAACATCTTCAAGTTCAAGGTTCATGCCTGCTTCACGAGCAAGGATCAATAGCTTACGCGCCACATCCATCCCCGAGAGATCGTCACGTGGATCTGGCTCGGTAAAGCCGCTATCACGGGCAACAGAGGTTGCTTCACTAAAGCTTTGACCTTCATCGAGCTTACCGAAGATATGAGACAGTGAACCGGACAGGATACCCATGAACTTCTCAAGCTCATCTCCCGCAGAGATGAGGTTTTGCAGGTTTTCAATAACAGGCAGGCCAGCACCTACTGTGGTGTCGTACATGAACTTACGACGGCTTGCGCGCGCAGATTTACGCAGCTGTTGGTAATAAGCCATGCTCGCGGTGTTGGCTTTTTTGTTCGGTGTGATGACATGGAAACCTGCCGACAAGAAATCTGCATATTGATCAGCAATTGATTGATCAGAGGTACAGTCGATAAACACGGGGTTGATGATGTGGTTTTGCTCCACCAAACTCACCAAGCGAGACAAGTTAAACGGTTCATTGATGTTTGTCAGTTCGTCGCGCCAGTTGTCAAGATCAATACCTTTGCTGTCTAGCAACATGCCGCGGCTGTTTGCTAACCCGCAAACTCGAATGATAATGCCTTGGCCTGCTAATTTGCTCTGCTGGCGCTTCACCTGCTCGACCAGCTCTCCGCCCACACCGCCAACGCCAACAATAAATACATCAAGGTAGTGATTACTGTTAAATAGGTTCACGTGACACGCTTTCACGGCTTCCGACACACGGTTGTCCGGAATAACCGCCGAAATAGAGCGCTCAGAAGAACCCTGTGCAATCGCGACGATGTTGACGTTCACTTCCGCTAAAGAGGTAAAGAACTGAGATGCCACCCCTTTCGCAGTGCGCATCGCATCACCCACCAATGAGACAATCGCGACGTCATCGACAAAATCGACAGGCTCAAGCAGACCGTCTTTTAGCTCAAGTTCAAAGTTCTCTTGCAGTGCACGCTGTGCCAGTGGCTTGTCTTGCGCTTCAATACAAAAACTGATGCTGTATTCAGACGATGACTGAGTGATCAAGACAACAGAAACGCCCGCTGCTGACATGGCGCCGAATACACGTGCTGCCATGCCTACCATGCCTTTCATGCCAGGGCCAGACACGTTAACCATGCTCAGCTCACTCAAGGTAGTGATGCCTTTTACTGCAAGGTTGTCTTCACCGTTGTCGAAACCAATCAAGGTGCCTGCACCCTGAGGGTTTGCCGTGTTTTTAATCAGGCATGGGATGTGAAAGCGAGCAATAGGAAGAATGGTTTTCGGGTGCAAGACTTTCGCACCGAAGTAAGACAGTTCCATTGCTTCTTGGTAGCTCAATGATTTCAATAGTTGTGCATCTGGTACTAGGCGGGGATCACAGCTATAAACACCATCCACGTCAGTCCAAATTTCACAGCACTCTGCACGCACACATGCGGCCAAAACGGCTGCCGAGTAATCCGAGCCGTTACGGCCCAAGGTCACCAATTCGCCTTGCTCATTCGACGCCGTAAAGCCCGGCATCAAGCCAATGTGTTTCGCTGGGATAGGTTCTTTGCTGAAGTTGTCAGAAGAAACTTCGATATCCACCATGGCTTCAAGGTAATCACCTTTAGCCTGAAGGTAGTGAACAGGGTCGATCACGAAGGTGTTGTGACCACGTGCTTGTAGCAACGCTGACATGGTGGCAATAGAGAGACGCTCACCTTTACTGATAATGCGTGCATAAATGTTGTCAGGACACAGTCCCAGCAACGCAATGCCGTGAATATATTGCTTAAGCTGATCAACTGAGCGCGCTAATTCAACATACAGCGCTGCTTTGTCAAAATCCGCTTCCATTTCGGCAAGACCGTCAAACAGTGCCGAGAAAATCGACTCAATCAGTGCAACCTGACTGTCTGCTTCGCCATGTTTCACTGTGTGATCAATCACATCAACTAAGGCATTCGTGATTTTTGCCGGCGCAGATAATACCGCTGACACGTCACCCTGACAGGTATTGCTTGTGATGATTTCTGCTGCGCGGCTAAAACGTTCCGCATTGGCTAATGATGTGCCACCAAACTTTAAAACTCGCATCCTTACCTCCAACTCCTTCCTGAACCCGAAAATTCAATAACAAATAAGCGAAAAAAAAGCCCGCACATCTTTTTAGTGCGGGCTTTTTTTTAAATTTCTGTGCATGTCAGCCCGCACCTTCACCCATGGTGATGGTAATAATGGTGATAATGGTTGTAGTGCCGACTGTATGAAGCATCGCTTTGGACCTTCCGTGCTGCGTTTTTATAACCTTTACTCAATGCAGGGTATCAGGTCAACAAAAATTTAAGTTATCTATCAAAAAAACGCCATAATTCGCAAGATTAAATTAACACAATTAAAAGATGAGAAAGCGCAGCATTCCGCCCCTTGATGCTTGCGATTGTGAAAAGAGCACGACATAGTGAATTAAATTGAGCAGAAAAGCAGCAATAACAAAGGAGGGAACCATGGCGGTTGAAATGGAGGAATTGGTTGCGCAGACTATATTACAGGGCTCAGACGCTATGTATGGTCGATTTTTGGATGTGACTGCAGGCGCACAAGAACGTTTTGAGCAGCGCGACTGGAAAAATGTGCAAAGCGCTTTAAAAACCCGCATCAATTTTTATGACCACCATGTGGCACTGGTTAGCCAGCAATTGAAAACCATGTTGGATAAACAGCACGCGACTCGATCTTTCCTTATGGCAGTCAAAGAATCCTACAGCCATCTGCTGGATGACTACCCACGCTATGACATTGCAGAAAGCTTCTTTAACTCTGTGTATTGTCGTATGTTCGACCACCGAAATATTCGCCGTGACAAACTGTTTGTGAATAGCTCACAGGGAGGACGAATTCCTAAGTACCCCACACCTTTGCTAAAACGCTATCCCTCTCAAAAAAACTTGATCCAAACTGTCGAACGCATTCTCGATGACACCCCCTTCACGCTGCCTTGGGTCAATAAAGCACGCGATGTCCATCGTATTGTTGAGGCCATGCAGCAACGTTTAGGACCCCAACTGACCAATGAAGTCACCATCGACATGATCCGTGAGCCTTTTTTCCGCAACAAGGCCGCGTACTTGATTGGTCGCATTGATATGGCGAATCAGACTCGCCCGTTGGTTTTACCCATTCTTGTCAATTCGCAGGGTGAATTGTATGTCGATGCCTGCATCACCGACTCTGATGATGTCAGCGTGATCTTTGGCTTCGCGCGTTCTTATTTTATGGTTTACGCGCCAGCACCTGCCGCATTAGTCGATTTTCTCAATCAGCTGATGCCACACAAAACACCCGCACAACTCTACACAGCGATAGGTTGTCAGAAACACGGTAAAACTGAACTCTATCGCGAGTTTCTACAACATATTGACAGCTCAGATGATCAGTTTGTTGTCGCGCCCGGCATTAAGGGCATGGTGATGTCCGTGTTCACCCTCCCCTCATATGGCTTCGTATTTAAGATCATTAAAGACAAATTCGCCCCGCAAAAAGACGTCACGCATGCCATTGTAAAAGAAAAATATCAGCTGGTTAAAGAACACGACCGCGTGGGTCGCATGGCAGATACTCTCGACTATCGAAACTTCATCTTTCCTCGAGATAGATTTAGCGATGAACTCATTAAAGAGTTGCTAGAGGTTGCTGAATCCAACATCAAACTCACCAGCAAAGAAGTTCACATTCGTCACCTGTACATGGAACGACGAATGATCCCCCTCAATATTTATCTCGAGCAGGCGGATGACGATGAACTTCGTGAGGCGGTTCAAGGGTATGGCGATGCTATTAAACAATTGGCGGCGGCGAACATTTTTGCAGGCGACATGTTGTTTAAAAACTTTGGGGTATCACGCCATAGCCGTGTCATTTTTTATGATTACGATGAAATCTCCTACCTGACAGAAGTGAACTTCCGACACATTCCGCCACCGCGCTTCCCTGAGGACGAAATGGCCGCTGAACCTTGGTACAGCGTGGGAGAATACGATGTTTTCCCAGAAGAATTTCGCACCTTCTTGTTGATCAATCCCAAGATCCGCGCCTTGTTTGATGAGCTGCATTCAGATTTATTTGATGCGGAATATTGGAAAAGCCTTCAGACCAATATCCAGCAAGGTCAGTTTAATGATGTGTTCCCATACAGCGAGGAGTCACGTTTCTCTAACCTTTGAAAGTGAGACCAAGAACAGCCACTGACAAAAAATTGTCGCTATATGGGCACAAGATTTGCTTTATTTTTAACCACCTTTAATGACAGCAACGCAAGGCCGTTGTCATTTCGAGAAGTGAGTTAACAATGGCGAAAAATTCATGACAGTCCGGTAACAAAATTAAGACGAGTGGACTAGAATGATTACGCTGTCTAATAAAAACGAATCAGGGAGGGTAGTAAATGGATAGAATCTTGCTCGCCATTACCCTGCAATCAGTGGCTTTTTTCACATTCGCGCAGGGTTCGTTACCGCTGTATGAATACATCGAGGAAGATAACCGTGATCCTTGGTTTTCCCACTCAATCTCAACGGGTGGCCAAAGTTTTGACAGTTGGACGATAAGCTCTGGCTATCACTATCCCGTTCTCAAAAAAATCAATGTCTATCTGGCGACAGAAATGACGACTGAGTCCGACTACAACGCTAGTGCCAAAGGGATACTTAGCGGTCTCGAATACAATTTCAACGATGCTTTGAGCTTTGGCAGTACCGTTCAAGCCGAGCGCGTCAACGAAGAGACCATCGGCAGTGTGGGCATGAGCAGTCAATATAAGCTCACTGACAAGCTAAATCTCCAAGCCAAGTTTGACTACAGTGTAAGCCAACAACCTGCGGCATCAGCTAACTATCAACTCGGTGTCGGATACCGCTTCTAGCGTTATTGTTACTGTTCACCAAACTCAATGGGGTGTTGGCTGACCATCACCCCGTTTAAATCGGCAAACAAATAATCCCCAGGTGAAATCGGCACATCATGAATGCGCAAAGGAACATCTTCATCACCCGCGCCGCGCTTTTCCGTCTTAATCGGACAAACACCAAGCGCTTTAACACCTAATGGCATCTTGCTCAGCGCACTTGCATCTCGCACTGCACCAAAAACCACAATCCCTTCCCAGCCATTGGTAACCGCTCGCTCAGCTAACAAATCGCCCAACAACGCCTTGTTTAAATTACCGTGCCCATCCACCACCAGTACTCGTCCTTCTCCAGGCTTGCCCAGTATGTCTCTAACTTTTGAGTTGTCTTCAAAGCATCTCAATGTTTCCACACGACCGGAGAATGCAGAACGTCCGCCAAAATCACGCCATTGAACGGGGATCCAATGAACATCGTCACCGTGCGCATCACTAATATCTGGCAATAAATCTTCCATGCTGTTTCCCTCTTGTTGCAGTCCATACCACACTAAAGGTAGCAACCTCGCAGTGTTATGTAAGGTCATTCACCTCAAAATGGAATTTCTTCTGCAGGTCGCAATGTCAACTCAACGCACCATACCCTTCGTCTAACATCACGCTCTAATGCAATACTTTGTTCAAAATCAAAAGCCAATCCATTGATTTTACTCAGTAGTTCTCAGTGCGTGACGATGCACGTTTTCGGGCAATCTAGATGCCCTCATCAACGCTCTCACAGTGAAATGGTTGACCCCCTATAAACAAAATGGTCTGATACCCTTGAGTTGTTACACAATTTTCACACCTGTTGTAATAGTACGAAATAGATTAAACTCGCTAGTAATATTTGAGACATTTTTTGGCGCAATATTCCATGTTTTGCGACCACAAAGGCTGAGATTGACGTATATCAATAAAGATTAAAAAAAGTTGCGTTGATTTATTACTAAATATTGTTAGCACGCTGTTAAATGAATACAATCAGCCCTATCCAAAGGATTTGCTGGCCAAAATGATTTGACTAGTAGCATGCAGCGCGTTTAAACGCATCTGCAATCACCTTCTCTAAGGATGGCGTTTGTATCAGGGAAGTATGCCGAATAGGCAAGCAAAGTACTTTTGATATACTTTTCCTGTTTGTAACTTTTATTCATAGAGTCTGAGTACTCTGTGAGTGTTAATACCAGATTCCTTAAAGAAATTAGGTAACGCCAATGCAAACCCCTCATATTCTGATTGTTGAAGACGAACACGTCACTCGTAACACGCTGAAAAGCATCTTTGAAGCGGAAGGTTATACCGTTCTAGAAGCCAATGATGGCGAAGAAATGCATCAAGTGCTGTCGAACAATCAGGTTCACTTGGTCATTATGGACATTAATCTTCCAGGTAAGAATGGCCTGCTGCTTGCACGTGAATTGCGTGAACTTGGCGACATGGCACTGATGTTCTTAACTGGCCGTGACAACGAAGTGGACAAAATCCTGGGTCTGGAAATCGGTGCGGATGATTACATCACCAAACCATTCAACCCACGTGAACTGACTATTCGTGCTCGCAACCTTCTGACACGTGCAATGAGCCAAGGCGCACTGCCAGAAGACAAGCGTTCAGTTGAAAGCTACGCGTTCAACGGCTGGGCACTGGATATCAACAGTCGCTCACTGATAAGCCCAGACAACGAGCAGTTCAAGCTGCCACGTTCTGAGTTCCGTGCACTGCTGCATTTCTGCGAGAATCCGGGAAAAATCCAGACTCGCGCAGATCTGCTGAAGAAAATGACTGGCCGTGAGCTTAAGCCACACGATCGCACCGTTGATGTCACAATCCGTCGTATCCGTAAGCATTTTGAGTCTTTTGGTGACACACCAGAAATCATTGCCACGATTCACGGTGAAGGCTACCGCTTTTGTGGCGAGTTAGAAGATATCTAACTCCCCCTCACATCTAGCGTTATCAACACCGATGAAAAAGGCCTGCATTGCAGGCCTTTTTATTTTCATTTCAGTCCCTTGCCTTAATTATTTGGCTTGGTAATTATCCAACCATTGCCTGAGCACGTTGAGATCATGACTGTAGCCTTCTTTGATCTCATCAACCCAATCAGTGATATTCTCCCACCATGCAGGCAGTTCAGGCGATTGCGCTTTCTGTGCCACTTTCTGAATGTGCTTCAACCCAATGGAACCAGCAGCACCCTTGATTTTATGCGCTTCACTGGCGATACCGTCCTGATCTTTCGCCATCATGTTGCTATCAAGGATCTTAAGGTAGTCTGGCATAACCTGCTCAAACATCTCAATGCTTTGGTAAACAGGCGCGGCGCCAACTATGTCAACGTAGGAAGTCAACATGTCGATATCCAACAAGGTATCAAACAGATCGTTTCCTGACACTGTCTGACGTGTCTCAATCATCACTTCTTGATCGACTGAGCATTGCAACGCCAAGCATTGCAACGCCAAGCGTTCAATGACACCCGTTACCGCAGCAACACTGATCGGTTTACTGATCGCATCGTCCATGCCTTTACGGATGTATTCCGTTTTGTCTTTGATCACATTGGCCGTTAGGGCAACCAGTGGCGGAAGCACTGCATCACTGTCTCTGAGATGTCTAGCAATATCAAAGCCCGTCATGTCAGGCAATTGAATATCCAATAGCAAAAGATCAAAGTGGGCGGTTGGGAAGGCGGTTAATGCCTCGTGACCAGTGCGAGCAACCGTCACCGTATGACCCAAGCTTTCCAGCAGGTTCACTGCCACGGTGATATTAAGTTCAATGTCTTCGACCAAAAGAATGTGTAGCGGACTTTGCTCAGCGATCACCACTTCCGTGTTCACTGCAGCTTCGCAAATGGGCACAGCCAAAGAAACAGTAAATGTGCTGCCCTCGCCTATTTCAGTATCTACCGTGATATCCCCGCCCATCAAACGTGCCAGCTTGCGTGATACGGCTAATCCGATGCCAGTACCCACGGCATGCAAATTGTCTTCGCCTTGCTGAACTTGGTAGTACATGGCAAAAATCTTCGACACTTCATCTTCAGGGATCCCTATCCCGCTATCTTCAATATCAAATTGCAAATAGGCCGTGTCATCTTCCACATCGCAGCTAACGGTGACATTCACCGCCCCTTGCTTAGTAAACTTCACCGCGTTACCGACTAAATTCCATAAGATTTGGCGTAATCGCGTAGCATCCACTTTTACTGATGCCGGTAACGAGGTGAGCCTATCAAGACTGAATCTCAGCCCTTTTTGCTCAGCCATCAAGGCGCTGATGTTATCAATTTCCGAGACAAAATCAGGCAGGTCGACAGGCTCTGGCATCAGAGAGAGTCGGCTACGATCTGATTTATCCAAATCAATAATGTCGTTAAAGATATTGCCCAGAGTGATCGCGCTGACATGAATGGTACGCAAGTAGCCGAGTTGCTCTTCAGAGAGCTTAGTATCAAGCAGCATACGGCTTAGGCCAACGATGCCGTTTAATGGCGTACGCAGTTCATGGCTAATGGTAGAAATAAACGCGGTTTTGTCCTGACTCGCTTTCTCAAGCGCGTCTTGGTAGCGCTTGCGTTCCGTGATCTCTCGACCAAAGCCAACCAATCCCAAGCGACGCCCATCACGTGCATAAAACGGCAGTTTACGCAGCTCAAAATAGGCTTTGCGCCCATCTTTGTATTCCAGCCACTGTTCATAAGTGAGTGATACGCTGTTATCGAACACTTGCTGATCGGTTTCGACGACCTTGCTCGCCACATCTTCGCTATAGACATCCCAAGGTGTTAGCCCGACCAAATCGCTTTCTGTCTTGCCTGTTAATTCTTCCATGGCTTTATTACAGCCAGAGAATTTCCCTTTTTCGTTACGGTAGTAAATCAAGTCAGGGGAGGCATCGATGAAAGAGCGCAAGAGTGCCGTCTGCTCGGCAAGCTCCACCTGTGCTTTCTCACGTTGATAAACCTCATTCTCCAAATCTACCATCGCCTCTTCGCGTGCTTCTTCTGCACGCTTTCGCTCTTCAATTTCAAGATTGAGCTGAGTAATGTTGTCAGTGAGTTGTCGGTTAAGCTCCATATCACGCGAGCGCATTTCTTCAAGTTTGGATACTAGCTTGGTCAATCGCTGACGCGACTCCTCCAACTGATCCACCACGACAGAAAGAAAATAAACCGCCCAAGGTGTAATAAGGAGACCAAAAAAGACCGAGCGGACGATATCGCTATCATGCACCGTCCCATTGAGGAAAAGAGTGATCCCAACTTGAACAATAACGGCAAGCGCCACCAGCGCGAGTGCCAGCAACATGCTGAAGCGAACAATGCCGAGCTTTACCAGCAAATCGACATAATATTGCGCCAAGAGTTTTATTTGCTTCATTGAACTTCCTGATCAACGTGAGTTGCAGCCATGATAGCCTTGAGTGTCAGGAAGAAAAAGGAAAAGGCGCGAGGTATTTTGTTACGCGCATAACAACGATGCACCGAGCTATGCGGGAAGATTTAAACGGTTTCTTCTACCGTCTGAGACGCTGAAGCGATTTGGTCACGTCCTGCGTTTTTAGCGCGATACAGAGCTCTATCAGCCATGGAAACCAAATCACCATAGTCTTGCCCCGCCTGAGGTCGTAATGTCGCCACGCCTTGGCTCAAGGTCAGCGCTTCTGACACTGCAGAAAATGCATGAGGTATACCCGCCAGTGTTAGCTCATGTGAGATATTTTCCGCTACCACAAGCGCTCCTTGCTCGGTGGTACTAGGAAGCAAAATCGCAAACTCTTCACCACCATAGCGAGCCACGGCATCAAGAGGGCGACGGATAACGTTCTGGAAGACTTGAGCAACGCGCCTCAATGCCTCGTCACCTTGTTGGTGACCATAGTTATCATTATAGGGTTTGAAATAATCGATATCACACAGGATCAGAGACAAAGGCTCCTGCTCACGAATGTGTGATTGCCACATCTTCACTAGCTGCTCATCAAAGCTGCGTCGGTTAGCCACTTTGGTTAATCCATCTACAAAGCTAAGCTCTTCGAGCTCCATGATGGCGTCAGCCAATTCCTGCTGCGTGGCTTTGCGTGCGGTGACATCACGAGCAATGACCAATACGCCAATCGTCTCGTCCGTTGGGTCACTGAACTGCGTTTTCGTCAGCTCATACCAAACCTGAGATCCATCACGCTTCATGACCAAGTCTTCGTATTTAATGGTTTCGCCGTTGTCCAATACCGGGTGATCAATTTTTTGGTGTTGAGCCAAAATCTCCGGATCCATCAGATCAGCAGCATGTTCGCCTTCAAGATCGTCATGCATGGCCCCCATGGCCTCAGCAAATGCGGCATTGCCCCCGAGAAATTCATAGTCTTTGTTATATATGCCAATCGGATCGACACTGGCTTTGAAGATAGATGTCAGCACATTGCTGTGCTTTTTCAGTTGCTGCTCAACTTCCTGGCGGGCTTCTATCTCCTGCTCCATCACCTGACGCATCATGTGCCAGTTGGTAACATCATGACTGATACTCAAGGTGCCATAGATAACATGGTTGTCGTCGCGTAACACGGTTTGACTGGTTTCAAGTAAACAGCTATCCCCATTCGGATTTGTGGTCCAGCTTTGTTGGGTACGACGACCTTCAATTTCTTCTTGTGCGCTAAAGAACACACCTTCTTCTTCGCGACCTTTCCAAAAGCGATCGAACGCCACATTGGAACCGACAATACGGCCTTGGCGGTCTTGAAAACACACCAGTTCAGCCAGTGAATTAATCACGCTGCGAAAAATTTGGCTATCATTTTCAACAAACGGTTCGCTGTAAACCGAGTCAGATTCAGGCTCCAACGAAACAATCCAAGCGCGCTGACCATTGCACCATACTGGCAGGCCAGAAAAACGCGCATTGCGTCGTGCATGCTTGTCGAACCCAGAACGAAAATCAGGCGTCACTTCGATAAAAGGTAGGGGCCAGCGCCGATTGGCCAGCAAGGTGTCGATAGTCTTTCGTTCGCGATCGCCGTCAATATGAAACGAATTATTGTGCTGAGAGATATTGAACAGGCGCACAAAACTGCGGTTAGCATAGAGAATGCTGCCGTCACTCTCGCTCACCATCGCTTTAGGAGAGTGAAGGTTGGCCAGATAGGCTTGCCACGTTTTTGCCGACACCACACGCCGACGGGAAACCCAGAACGATCCCAAGAAAAAAATCACCGATAGCATTAATACCGCTATGGGCATCCACTCACTCATTCATCCATCCTTCGGCCATGATCCTTGAAGCAGCATCATTTTTTTGAATTAACATCACGCTTCATCTTGCCACATGGATATGAGAGAACACGAACAAGGCTTATCTATTTTGCGAACAATTAAGCATTAGTCGCATTAACGCGCAAAGTGAAAAGCATCTCCAACCAGACTGCCTTGCGCACCTTTTACTGTCAATGCACGCGCAATATCTGTCATTGCCAGCCAGCGATTTTCACACCACGCCGGCGCCAATAAGGTCGGCTTTCTCGCACTTGCAGATACACGGTGATACACCACGTTAGAGGGCGTACGTAAGATCATCTCAGACGCACTCTCTGCATAATCGTCCAAAGATATCGCCTGCAAGCGACCAGCACGCCACGCCTTCGCCATGATGCTACCTTCAACAATGTGCAAAGGATGAAGCTTTATCCCGTCAGTCCCCGTTTCAATGACGCGGTCCATGGTGTGAATGTGATCGCTTGCCGTGTCGCCCGGCAGGCCAACAATCAGATGCGTACACACATTCAAGCCTAATGCTCGAGCGCGACGAGTGATCTTGTCATAGCACGCAAAATCATGACCACGATTGATACGCTGGAGTGTTTTATCATTCGCCGTTTGCAAACCCAGTTCCAGCCAGATTTCATACCCTTGATCTTTGTAGCTAGCGAGAAGATCCAATACTGCATCCGGCACACAATCTGGTCGCGTTCCTACACAGAGGCCAACAATGTCAGCATATTTCAATGCTTCTTCATACATGGCTTTTAGTTTTTCGACTTCTGCGTAAGTGCTGGTATAGGCCTGAAAGTACGCGAGGTAACGTTTCGCACGATCAACGCCAAGAGCGCGCTGAGAAAGCTGCGCTGACACTGAAAGTTGCTGGGCGGTTTCGTCTGCAAATGACGCGACATGACAGAAAGTACAGCCGCCACGACCGATCGTACCATCACGATTAGGACAGCTAAATCCACCATGAAGCGAGAGCTTATGAACTTTTTCGCCATACCTGCGTTGTAAATCCTGACCAAAGGTATTCACCAAATGATGAAGTTCCATCGTCGACCGCCTGTGTTATTGGGTTAAATGAGGAGGGAGGAAAAAAGCGCGCGATGTTATCACCAATGGTTCCGACAAAACCTCGATCAAATCAATATTGGCTCAAACTTTCATCACTCTCATGAAAGTTAATTACATTTCATTTACACATCAAACTTGCCAAATTCTCAGTAAAAATATCGATATTCACTCCTGGCACCCTATAGTGGTTTTCTATTCACTATTTTCGAAAATCTACTCTTGTGGTGACGATTGCAGAGCAATTGATTGGCAACTTTTTATGGTAATTAAATTTCGACATATGTAGGATAGCTACAGCTGCGTCTAAATTGTGAGCAATATAATTCGCGAAATATGGCACTAATCCAGTGGCTTATTTGGCAATTCAAATGAAACGCAGCATAACTGCATAGGATTGCAGAACGGAGAAGGTTACTACTATTGAGTCAGTGACCGGGTTTGGGTACCGCGAATAGACACATTTTGTCTGTTCAAACTTGGCACCCGCTCAGTCTGTGCCCGCAACAGGTACGGCAAGGGAAGACAAATGCTCCCGCTGCATTTGTGTCAACTGGAAGGACGTAAAAATGACAGATTCAGTGCTACGCACAGAGGGGCTCTATGTGCCCGAAATGGAACACGATGCCTGTGGTATTGGCTTCGTAGCCCACTTGAAAAACAGAAAATCCCACGGGATTGTCACTCAAGCACTTGATATGCTCGCCCGCATGGAACACCGTGGCGGTCAAGGCTGTGACCCATGTAGTGGTGATGGTGCAGGTATTCTTTTACAAAAACCTCACGAATTCTTACTCGAAGAAAGCCGTAAGCTTGGCGTTCAATTGCCATCTGCTGACAAATACGGTGTTGGTGTTATGTTGTTCCCAAGGGATGAAAACAAACGTCAACAATGCCGTGAAATCTTCGAGCGCAACGCAGCACGCCTTGATCTAGAAGTCATCGGTTACCGCGAACTGCCAACCGATAATTCAATGATCGGTGCAGACCCGCTCAGCACAGAGCCTCATTTCGAGCATGCATTTGTTACTGGTGGTGATCACCTTTCTCTCGACGCGCTCGAACGCAAGCTATTTGTACTGCGTAACTATACTGTCCGCGTTTGCTTGGAAAGCGTCTCTAACATTGGCGACGATTTCTACATTAATTCTTTTTCTGCCAAGACACTGGTTTACAAAGGCCAGTTGACCACAGAGCAGGTGCCACAGTACTTCTTAGACTTACAAAACCCGTCTATGGTCACGGCACTGGCGTTGGTTCACTCTCGCTTTTCAACCAACACCTTCCCAAGATGGCGACTGGCACAGCCTTTCCGTAACATCGCTCACAATGGTGAAATCAACACCGTTCGCGGTAACTTGAACTGGATGAAAGCACGTGAAGCACTGCTGGAATCAAAACTGTTCAGTGACCAAGAGCTCAAAATGTTGCTGCCTATCTGTCAAGAAGGCGCATCAGACTCAGCTAACTTCGACATGGCACTAGAACTGTTAACACTTTCTGGCCGCAGCATGCCGCACGTACTGATGATGATGGTGCCGGAAGCATGGCAAGAGAAGAAAGACATGGACCCGAAACTCCGTGCTTTCTATCAATTCCACGCCAACATCATGGAACCTTGGGATGGCCCAGCCTCACTATGTTTCACTGATGGCGTTAAAGTTGGTGCAACGCTTGACCGTAATGGCCTGCGTCCTAGCCGCTATACCGTGACAAAAGATGATTACCTCATCATGGCCTCTGAGTCAGGTGTGGTAGACATCGAACCAGAAAATATTCACTTCCGTGGCCGTCTGCAACCAGGTCGTATCTTCGTTGCTGATTTGGAACAAGGTCGCATCATTTCTGATGAAGAAGTGAAAAATGAAATTGCTTCTGCTCAACCATACCAAGAGTGGGTTGAGAAGAACTTGCTTCATCTGGACAAGCTTCCAGAAGCAGGCACCAAGAACCACCAGCCATCCCCTGAACGCTTGCTACATCATCAACAAGCTTTCGGCGTGACATCAGAAGAAGTAAATGAAATTCTGCTGCCCATGGCCAAAGACGGGAAAGAGCCGTTAGGTGCAATGGGCGCTGACTGGCCGCTAGCGGTTCTGTCGCACCAATCTCAGCATCTGTCTAACTACTTCAAGCAGCTATTTGCGCAGGTGACCAACCCGCCGATCGACCCGATCCGCGAACGTATGGTGATGTCGCTTAAAACCTACTTAGGTCAAGATCAGAACCTGCTGATTGAAACACCAGAACACTGCCGTAAAGTTGAACTGGAAACCCCAGTACTCAGCAATGCAGAACTAGAAAAACTGCGCGCCATTGATAACGATCACCTCCAAGCAAAAACGTTGGATATCGTTTTCCGTGCAAGCGGCGAAACAGGCAAACTTGAGCGTGCGCTGAAGCGTATTTGCCAATACGCTGAAGATGCCGTTAACGACGGTTACTCAATCATTTTGCTGACTGACCGTGCCGTGAACTCAAACCACGCCGCCATCCCAGCGATGCTGGCTGTTGGTGCTGTTCACCACCATCTGATCCGCAAAGGCTTGCGTGCAAAAGCCGACATCGTTATTGAAACCGGTGACGCGCGTGAAACCCATCACTTCGCCACACTTGTTGGCTACGGTGCAAATGCTGTTAACCCGTACCTGGTCTACGAAACTTTGGTCGATTTGCAGCGTACCAAGAAGCTCGATCCTCAAGCTGATGTAGATGTGCTGTTCGAGAACTACCGCAAATCTATCAATGCTGGCCTGCTGAAAATCTTCTCGAAGATGGGTATTTCTACCCTGCAGTCCTACCATGGCGCTCAGATTTTTGAAGCACTAGGCATCAGCAAAGCAGTGGTTGATAAGTACTTCACCGGTACTGTTTCACGCATCCAAGGCTTGAGCATCGACGACATTGCCAAAGAAGTGTTGGTTCGTCACCGTGTCGGTTACCCAACACGTGAAATTCCAGTTCAAATGCTAGATGTAGGTGGTGTTTACCAGTGGAAACAGCGTGGTGAAAAACACCTGTTTAACCCTGAAACGATCCACTTACTGCAAAATTCAACACGCAACAAAGACCTCAAGCAATTTAAAGAGTATTGCCACGCAGTTGATAGCCAAGGTGATGATGCAGCTACACTGCGCAGCCAGTTCGACTTTGTGAAAAACCCTGCAGGAAGCATTCCTCTGGAAGAAGTCGAGTCGATTGAAACCATCTTGAAGCGCTTTGCAACAGGTGCTATGAGCTTTGGTTCTATCTCTCACGAAGCGCACTCAACCCTTGCTGTCGCCATGAACCGCATCGGTGCGAAATCGAACTCCGGTGAAGGTGGTGAAGACCCAATCCGTTTCGATAAGAAAGAAAACGGCGATTGGGAGCGCTCGGCAATCAAACAGGTTGCTTCTGGCCGCTTCGGTGTGACCTCTTACTATCTGACCAACGCCGCTGAAATCCAAATCAAAATGGCACAAGGCGCGAAGCCTGGCGAAGGTGGTCAGCTACCGGGTCATAAAGTTGATGATTGGATTGGTCGTACGCGTCACTCAACCCCAGGGGTTGGTCTGATTTCGCCACCACCACACCATGACATTTACTCCATCGAAGATTTGGCGCAGCTGATCTACGACCTGAAAAATGCCAACCGCGAAGCACGTATTAACGTCAAGTTAGTATCAGAAGCCGGTGTTGGTACGATTGCATCAGGCGTTGCGAAAGCAAAAGCCGATGTCGTACTGATTGCAGGTTTTGATGGCGGTACAGGTGCATCGCCACTGTCGTCGATCAAACACGCAGGTCTGCCTTGGGAACTGGGTCTAGCGGAAACGCACCAAACGCTGCTCAAGAATGGTCTTCGTAACCGTATCGTCGTGCAATCAGATGGCCAGATGAAAACACCTCGTGACCTTGCCGTCGCAACCTTGCTGGGTGCTGAAGAATGGGGCGTCGCGACAGCAGCGCTGGTTGTTGAAGGTTGTATCATGATGCGTAAGTGTCATCTCAACACCTGTCCTGTTGGTATCGCAACCCAAGACAAAACCCTGCGTGAGCGCTTTGACGGCCGCGTAGAAGACATCGTCACCTTCTTCACTTACATGGCCGAAGGCTTGCGTGAAGTGATGGCAGAGCTTGGCTACCGCACTATCAACGAAATGGTCGGTCAATCTCAGCACCTGAAAGTGCGCAGCGATGTGGGCCACTGGAAATACAAAAACCTCGACCTCAATGTTGTTCTTCACAAAGAAGAGCCACGTGAAGGCGACGGCATGTATTGCCAACGCGAACAAAACCACAGCTTGGAAGCCGTTCTAGACCGCCGTCTGATTGAAGCCGCATCTAGCGCGCTTTATGAAGGCCGTAAGGTTGATACAGAGTTTGCTATCGTCAACACAGACCGTAGTGCCGGCACCATGCTGTCGAACGAAATTTCGAAGATCTACAAAGACCAAGGCTTGCCACAACAAATGAACGTGAAGTTCAAAGGTTCAGCGGGTCAAAGCTTCGGTGCATTCCTTGCTAAAGGTGTGGCGTTCGAAGTGGAAGGTGATGCGAACGACTACTGGGGTAAAGGCTTATCTGGCGGCACCTTGGTGCTGTACCCAGACGCGAAAAGTGACATCATCGCAGAAGACAACATCATCGTGGGTAACGTCTGTTTCTACGGTGCAACCTCTGGTGAGTCATTCATTCGCGGTGTAGCGGGCGAACGTTTCTGCGTACGTAACTCCGGTGCAAAAGTCGTTGTCGAAGGTATCGGTGACCACGGCTGTGAATACATGACCGGTGGTGTGGCTGTCGTTCTAGGCCAAACGGGTCGTAACTTCGCCGCAGGCATGAGTGGCGGTGTTGCTTATATCTGGGATCAGTTTGAGAACTTTGAGTCCAAACTCAATCCTGAGCTGGTTGATTTGGATCCGCTTGACGCTGAAGACATTGAGTTGCTGAAAGAACTGATTGGTAAACACCAAGCATTCACAGGCAGTTCAGTCGCAGAGACCTTCATGTCTAACGTTGAAGAGAACCTCAAGCGCGTTGTTAAAGTCATGCCGCGTGATTACAAAGCGGTACTGGAACAACGTAAAGCGGAAGCCGAAAACAAGGAAGAAGTGGAGGCTGTAAATGGGTAAGCCAACAGGTTTTATGGAATTTGGCCGTGAATTACCGGCCAAGAAAGATCCGGCTGTTCGTATTCAAGACAACAAGGAATTTGTCCTGAACGAAGAGTTTGGCAAAAAAATTAACGAGCAATCGTCACGCTGTATGGATTGTGGTGTCCCGTTTTGTCATAACGGCTGCCCAATCGGTAACATCATTCCTGAGTTTAATGACGCGGTATATCGTGACAGCTGGGAAGAAGCGTGGAACATCTTGAGCTCAACCAATAACTTCCCAGAGTTCACTGGTCGAGTATGTCCTGCGCCTTGTGAAACATCGTGTGTGTTGGGCATTAACCAAGATCCGATTACTATCTGTAACATTGAAAAGACCATTGTTGAAACGGCCTACCGTGACGGCTATGCCAAGCCGAAGATCCCAACATCTCGCACAGGCAAGAAAGTCGCCATCATCGGTTCAGGCCCTGCCGGTCTGTCTGCTGCAGAACAGCTAAACAGTGCAGGTCACAACGTGACTGTGTTTGAGCGCGATGAAAAAGTCGGTGGTCTACTTCGTTTCGGTATCCCTGATTTCAAACTGGGCATGGATATTATTGATCGCAAGATCAATCTAATGGCCGAAGCGGGTGTTGAGTTTGTGGTTAACGCGCACGTGGGTGTCACTGTTAACGCACAGCAAATTCGTCAAGATTTCGACGTTGTACTGCTAACGGGTGGCTCTACCGTGCCACGCGATTTACCTATTCCAGGTCGCGATTTGAAAGGTGTTCACTTCGCGATGGAATTTCTAGGTCAAAACAACCGCCGTGCAAACGGAATGGATTTGAAAACCGAAGAAATTCACGCCAAAGACAAGCACATTGTCGTCATTGGCGGTGGTGATACCGGTTCTGACTGTGTGGGGACATCAAATCGCCACGGTGCAAAAAGCATTACACAGGTTGAGATCATGCCGATCCCACCTGAAAAACGCCCGGCGAATATGCCTTGGCCGCAATATCCAATGATCATGCGCACATCAACTTCTCATGAAGAAGGTTGTGACCGTCATTGGAACATCTTGACCAAAGAGTTTATCGGTGATGATGCGGGCAATGTAAAAGCCCTGCGCATCTCTGACATTGTTTGGAAAGATGCAGCGCCAGGTGAACGCCCAGGCTTTGAAGAAATAGCAGGGTCAGAGCGCGTCATCCCTTGTGACCACGCATTCCTTGCTATGGGTTTCTTGCACCCAGAGCCACAAGGTGTGCTGGCGCAGCTTGATGTTGCTATCGATGATCGTGGCAATGTCGCGACAACCAGCTACCAGACTAGCCAAAAAGGTGTCTTTGCTGCAGGCGATATGCGTACCGGTCAGTCACTGGTAGTACGTTGTATCAACGAAGGCCGAGAGTGCGCCCGTGCTGTCGATACTTATCTGATGGGAGACACGCATCTTGAAGCCAAAGCGGACTCCTTGATGCTCTCTGCATAATTATAAGTAAGTGTTATCTTCCAGTTTTGCCAGCCCCTGCGGCTGGCTTTTTTCTTTCCGATATTTTTTAGTGATAGTAGCCTCAGACTAATCCAGCCTTTCAGCAATTAAAACTCACTGCTAATACACCAAAAAGCATCGACTTTCTTCCTAGCAATCTCTGCGACTTACTTAAAAAAACCGCGATAAAACACTGACTTCAAATGCCATTTTCGATATATATCCCTGTTAATAGGTGAAGTTAATGTCATGTGACGAAATTTGACCTGATCATCAATAATCGATAACGTGCGGGGTTGGAACAACTACTATCCATCTCAGTTATTCGATAAACAATGTCAGGAAGACATTAAGAACTGCAGTCACTGCTTGGAGCAGTCGCAAGGGAGAATTGCAATGTCGCTGTATGATCCGATGCTGGAAAAAGACAACTGTGGCTTTGGTTTGATCGCCCATACCGAGGGCGAAGCTAGCCACAAACTTGTCCGCACAGCCATATCCGCACTAGACCGAATGACCCACCGAGGTGCCATCAATGCAGATGGTAAAACCGGTGATGGTTGTGGATTATTGCTTCAAAAACCCGATGCTTTTTTCCGCATCATTGCCGAAGAGAACGACTGGACGCTCAGTAAGCTCTATGGCGTGGGGATGATATTTCTAAGTAAAGACCCGGAAAAAGCCCAACGAGCAAAAGCGATTTTCGCCCGCGAAATTGAAGCAGAAACCCTGTCCATTGTGGGTTGGCGTGAAGTACCGACCAATCATGATGTACTGGGCGAAATTGCCCTCACCTCAGTGCCGACCATAGAACAAGTCTTTATTAATGGTCCTGCAGGCTGGCGCGCACGCGATTTAGAACGTCGCTTGTATATTGCCCGCCGCCGCGCTGAAAAAGCGATACAAGACGACAATGATTTTTATATCACAAGCCTTTCTACCCGTACGATCGTCTACAAAGGCCTGTGCATGCCAGCCGATCTACCAAGGTTCTACCTTGATCTTGCGGATCTCCGTTTAGAGTCTTCTATCTGCTTGTTCCACCAGCGTTTCTCAACAAACACGACGCCTCGATGGCCATTGGCTCAACCCTTTCGCTATTTGGCGCACAATGGTGAGATCAACACCATTGAAGGCAACAGACAGTGGGCTCGAGCACGTGCCTACAAATTTAAGTCACCACTTTTACCCGACCTTTCTGAAGCGGCGCCCTTTGTAAACGAAACAGGGTCTGACAGCTCAAGCCTCGATAACATGCTTGAGGTCTTCCTTGCTGGCGGCATGGATCTGTTCCGAGCGATGCGCATGCTCGTGCCGCCTGCTTGGCAAAACCACCCCGACATGCCAGAAGATCTGCGTGCCTTTTATGATTTCAACTCCATGCACATGGAGCCGTGGGATGGCCCAGCGGGTATCGTGATGTCAGATGGGCGCTATGCCGCCTGTAACCTTGATAGAAATGGCCTTCGACCGGCGCGCTATGTGGTGACCAAAGATAAATTGATCACCCTGGCATCAGAAGTCGGAATTTGGGATTATGCGCCTGATGAAGTGGCCGAAAAAGGCCGTGTTGGCCCTGGAGAGCTGCTTGTTATCGACACTTTTGAAGGTGAAGTTTGGCACTCCGCTGACATCGATAACGATCTCAAAAGTCGCCATCCTTACAAGGCTTGGCTAGATAAAAACGTTCGCCGTTTAACCCCATTTGAAGACATGGATCCCGCTGACCGAGCAGGTCAACGCGCCATGGAAGACGACGAATTACATATCTACCAAAAACTCTTTGGCGTTTCAGGCGAGGAACTCGATCAAGTATTGCGCGTTCTAGGTGACATAGGCCAAGAAGCCACAGGATCAATGGGCGATGACACACCAATGGCTGTGTTGTCTTCAAAATCGCGAAATGTGGCAGACTACTTCCGTCAAAAATTCGCCCAAGTAACCAACCCGCCAATCGACCCACTGCGTGAAAATCATGTTATGTCACTCGCGACCTCGATTGGCCGTGAGAAGAATGTGTTCTCAGAGACAGATGGCCACGCACATCGCGTTGCGTTTAAGAGCCCTGTGCTGCTCTATTCTGACATGGTGCAGCTACTTGAATTGGACGATGAATACTACCGCAACAGCATCATCGACATTAACTTCGATCCTGAAGAAAAAGACCTCCAACAAGCCATTGTAGAGATGTGCGATCAGGTTGAACGTGTCGTACAAGACGGTACTGTATTAGTCGTGCTCTCTGACCGTGGCATCGCAAAAAACAAACTGCCTATTCCAGCCGCAATGGCGGTCGGCGCGGCGCAACAACGTTTGGTCAATGCAAACCTGCGTTGCGATGCCAACATCGTGATAGAAACGGCATCGGCGCGTGACCCTCACCAATTCGCGGTATTGCTCGGATTTGGCGCAACGGCGGTTTATCCGTACTTGGCTTACGAATCAATTGGTAAAATGATCGAGAATAAGATCATCGACAAAACCATGGCAGATGCCCTGTTGAATTTCAGAAATGGTATTCAAAAAGGCCTGTTCAAAATCATGTCGAAGATGGGCATTTCCACCATCGCCTCCTACCGTTGCTCGCAGCTTTTCGAAGCCGTTGGTCTAAATGACAACATCGTTAATCTGTGTTTCAAAGGTGTTGCGAGCCGAATTCAGGGCGCTGACTTTGATGATTTCCAGCAAGACTTAGTCAATTTATCGCGCCAAGCATGGCTAAAGCGCAAGCCCATTGATAATGGTGGATTGCTGAAATACATGCATGGCGGCGAATACCATGCTTACAACCCAGACGTGGTCAATAACCTGCAAGCTGCGGTTAAATCTGGCGACAGCATCGATTACAAAACGTATGCCGATACCGTCAATAATCGCCCTGTGTCATCACTGCGCGATCTCATGCGTATCAAACCAGCTGACACGCCGACAGCACTTGACGACGTAGAGCCAGCGAACGAACTGTTTAAACGCTTTGACTCAGCAGCCATGTCTATTGGCGCACTAAGCCCTGAAGCACACGAAGCGCTTGCCATTGCCATGAACCGCCTTGGCGGCAATTCAAACTCTGGCGAAGGTGGTGAAGATCCTCGACGCTTTAACACGGAGCGTAATTCGCGGATCAAGCAAATTGCATCCGGCCGTTTTGGCGTCACACCGCATTACCTAACAAATGCCGATGTGCTTCAAATCAAAGTAGCGCAAGGCGCAAAGCCAGGTGAAGGAGGACAACTCCCCGGACACAAAGTCACCGCAGAAATTGCGCAATTGCGCCACTCGGTGCAAGGCGTGACGCTGATTTCGCCACCGCCACACCATGACATTTACTCAATCGAAGATTTGGCTCAGCTCATCTTCGATCTAAAGCAAGTCAACCCGAGTGCATTGGTTTCGGTGAAACTGGTTTCCGAACCCGGCGTCGGCACGATAGCAGTGGGTGTCGCAAAAGCTTACGCTGATTTGATCACCATCTCCGGCTATGACGGTGGCACAGGGGCAAGCCCACTGACATCGGTAAAATACGCGGGTAGTCCTTGGGAACTCGGCCTTGCTGAAACGCAACAAGCCTTGGTGGCGAATGGCCTTCGCCATAAAATACGCTTGCAAGTGGATGGCGGTTTAAAAACGGGATTAGACATTATCAAGGGCACCATTTTGGGTGCAGAAAGCTTTGGTTTTGGTACTGCGCCTATGGTCGCCTTAGGGTGTAAATACCTTCGTATTTGTCACCTTAATAATTGCGCGACAGGGGTTGCGACGCAAGATGACACCCTGCGCCGCGAATACTTCAAAGGGCTACCAGAACAAGTCATGAACTTCTTCAAAGGTCTTGGCGAAGAAGTCCGTGAATTGATGGCGCTGCTTGGGGTTGAAAAACTCACTGACCTTATCGGTCGCACCGATCTTCTTGAGGTGGTCGAAGGCTTTACAGCCAAGCAGCTCAAGCTTGATTTGAGCCATATTTTGGAAAGCCCAACGCCAGTAAAAGGCAAAACGGTGTACTGGAGCGAACCAAACCCACCGTTTGATAAAGCCATCCTCAACAAAACATTGGTTGAAACCTTTGCGGATTCAATCGAACGACGCCGACCTGCTAGCGCGTACCTGAACGTCAAAAACACTGACCGTTCAGTGGGTGCCACTTTGTCAGGAGCCATCGCCAAACGCTATGGCAACCAAGGCATGGCAGCAACACCACTGAACATTCAACTGCAAGGTACCGCAGGACAATCACTCGGCGTATGGAACGCTGGCGGTGTGAACATCACACTCACCGGGGATGCGAACGATTACGTGGGTAAAGGCATGGCTGGCGGCAAGATCGTCATTAAGCCGCCGATTGGATCCGCGTTTAAATCGCATCTATCCACCATCATTGGTAACACCTGTTTGTACGGTGCCACTGGCGGAAAATTGTTTGCCGCGGGAACCGCAGGTGAACGTTTTGCGGTGCGTAATTCTGGGGCGCTCGCCGTCGTGGAAGGTGCTGGCGACAATGCGTGTGAATACATGACCGGCGGTATCGTCGCGATTCTCGGCCACACTGGCGTGAACTTCGGTGCAGGCATGACGGGCGGCTTTGCGTATGTGTTAGATGAAACTGGCGATTTCGCAGGTCGCGTTAACCCTGAATTGGTTGAGGCCTTGTCTCTCGATAAATTAACCATTCATCAAGAACACCTCCGTGGTCTGATTGATCAACATCTGGAACTCACTGGCTCGTCTCGTGCTCAGGAAATTCTTGCGGATTTTGAACAATGGATCAGTAAATTTTATCTGGTGAAATCTAAAGCGGCAGACGTTCGTTCTCTGCTCGGTCACCAAAGCCGAAGTGCAGCTGAGCTGCGCGTTCAGGCACAATAACGGAGGATCTTATGAGCCAGAACGTATACCAATTTATTGATGTTCAGCGTATGGACCCGCGCAAAAAACCAATCAAAGCGCGTAAAACACAGTTTGTCGAAATTTATGAGCCCTTTACAGGCAAGCAAGCATCCGCGCAATCTGACCGCTGCTTAGATTGTGGTAACCCGTATTGCGAATGGAAATGTCCTGTTCACAACTACATTCCTCAATGGCTAAAACTGGCGAATGAAGGCCGTATTATTGAAGCGGTTGAACTGTCGCACCAAACCAACAGTTTGCCTGAGGTGTGTGGGCGAGTTTGCCCACAAGATCGCTTGTGTGAAGGATCTTGTACCCTGAATAATGACTTTGGTGCCGTCACCATCGGAAACGTCGAAAAATACATTACGGACAAAGCCTTCGAAATGGGCTGGAAACCGGACATGTCTGGCGTGGAATGGACAGACAAGAAAGTCGCCATCATTGGTGCCGCCCAGCAGGTCTTGCCTGCGCAGATGTGCTGGTAAGAAATGGTGTGAAGCCTGTTGTGTTTGATCGTTACCCAGAAATCGGGGGCTTGCTGACGTTCGGTATTCCGTCATTCAAACTAGAAAAAGACATCATGCGAAATCGTCAGCGCATCTTCTCCGACATGGGCGTCGAATTTCAGCTCAATACCGAAGTGGGTTCAGACGTGAGCATGGACACACTGCTGAAAGATTACGATGCCGTCTTCCTTGGCGTCGGCACGTACAAATCTCTGCGTGCAGGCCTTGCCAATGAAGATGCGCCAGGTGTCTACGACGCACTGCCGTTTCTGATTGCCAATACCTACCGAGTGATGGAACTTGAAGGCGATGCGCCTGAGTTTATCGACATGGCAGGGAAACAAGTTGTCGTACTGGGTGGCGGTGATACTGCCATGGACTGTGTGCGCACGTCTGTTCGACACGGGGCTAAAAGCGTGGTGTGTGCTTATCGCCGCGATGAGGAAAACATGCCAGGTTCACGTCGAGAAGTGAAGAATGCCAAAGAAGAAGGCGTAAACTTCATGTTCAACCTACAACCTCTGGGCCTTGAGTTGGACAGCAACGGTAAGGTTAACGGCGTCAACGTGGTGAAAACTCAACTCGGCGAACCTGATGCGGCGGGTCGCCGTCGTCCTGAACCGGTTGAAGGTAGCGAACACGTGCTGCCTGCCGATGCCGTCATCATGGCATTTGGCTTCCAGCCTCACCAAATGGCGTGGCTTGAACCGTTCAACGTCGACCTTGACCAATGGGGGCGCATTCAAGCGCCATCACAAAGCGCATTCCCTTACCAAACCACCAACAGCAAGATTTTTGCCGGTGGTGATGCAGTAAGAGGCTCAGATCTTGTCGTGACCGCCATCGATGAAGGACGAAAAGCTGCAGACGGGATTATGGACTTCCTCGAAGTCTAACTTTCAGCGAGTTTGAATCATCACTAAAAAGTGCTCGTAAGAGCACTTTTTTTTCGTCCGAATTTACCGCCATGTTACACTCAGGTCATTCCCAAAAACCGAACGAGAATGAACATGAAAATTGGTATTATCGGTGCCATGGAGCAGGAAGTGACCCTGCTGAAAAACCAAATCAACAACGGCCAACTACAAGAAATTGCGGGCTGCAAATTTTACACGGGTGACATGAACGGTGTTGATGTCGTGCTATTGCAATCAGGTATCGGCAAAGTCGCCGCCGCCGTTGGTACCTCTGTGCTGCTTGATCATTTCAAAGCGACGCTGGTTATCAATACGGGTTCAGCGGGCGGTTTTGATCCGTCGTTGAACTTGGGCGATGTTGTGATTTCTACCGACGTGGCTTACCACGATGCTGACGTGACTGCGTTTGGTTACACCATGGGTCAAATGGCTGGCCAGCCTGCCACGTTTACCTCTGATGCAGCATTGATGGATATAGCAGAACAAGCACTGGCAGCAATGAAGCCAGCGCCCCATGCGGTTCGTGGCCTCATCTGTACTGGTGATGCCTTTGTTTGCACCGCAGAGCGCCAAAACTACATCCGTGAACATTTCCCGAATGTCATTGCGGTAGAAATGGAAGCAGCCGCCATCGCGCAAGCTTGCCACCAGTTCAACGTCCCGTTTGTCGTGGTTCGCGCCATCTCTGATGTCGCAGACAAAGAATCACCAATGACGTTTGACGAATTCCTGCCACTGGCAGCGAAAAGCTCAAGCGCCATGGTTGAAAAAATGGTCGACTTGCTGAAAGCATAATGACCGAGCTCCCTACCCCGCTTGAGGCACTACTGGGATATTCCACGTTGCTTGCGATGTGGGGAGCATTGCTATTGCATTGGTTTTTCCCCATCCCAAGGGAGTTTAATCCCCTTTCTTTGTGGCGACAGGTAGCAACAGCCATTGCCGAAAAGGTAAACCACGCCGACGATCCCCCTTCTCAGCAACGTTTAGCCGGTGGCCTATCGCTTGCCATCATGTGGCTAACACTCGCCACACTGCTTATTGCCTTACAACAAATCGTCTGGGTACCTTGGCTGTTTGATTTGCTTTTGCTGTGGCTCTCTCTCAGTTGGAAACCCCTGACAGATACCGTGCTTGAACTTGAGGCGACCTTACTTCGCCAAGATAAACCCGGCGCGCGAACCTTGCTGGCAAAATCAATCAATCGTGACACGCAATCCCTGTCTCCTGTCGGCATTGCCAAAGCTGGATGTGAGACTTTGCTGATGGGTTATTCTCGCGGTTTGATTGGCATCCTCTTTTGGTACGCCATCAGTGGGGGTATTGCTGCGTTTCTATATACCTTAATTGTTCAACTTGCCCGCTGCTGGCCAACACGGCGTGGCGACTATGCGCAATTTGGTCTCGCAACGTCCGTCTTTCTCAGTGTTGTCGATGCTGTACCAGCCAGACTATTTGCCCTGCTCATCGCAATGGGTCATCGCTTTGAGCCTTCAGTTACCGCCATTAGGGAGCAAGGAAGAAGTTGGTCCGCAAATGGCGCTGGCTGGATACTGGCCGCATCAGGTGCCAAGTTTCAACTCGCACTCGGTGGCCCTGCCATATACGATGATGAAAAAATCTCGCGCCCGCGTATTGGCGGCGAAATCGCGCCTTCACCTTTGCATTTGGCCCTACTCAATCAACAGTTACGGCAAAAAGCCCTGCTGTGGATCCTGACTCAAAGCTTCCTTATGTGGTTCGCACACGGATTATTATGATGTTTCGCTATTTCGTCTTTTTGTTGTGCTTGCCCACCATAGTGCTAGCAGCTCCCCTTCGCGTTATTAGTTTGTCACCGCACACGACAGAGTTAGCCTTTGAAGCTGGCCTAGGAAAAAATCTTATTGCGGTCAGTGCACACAGCGACTACCCGCCACAAGCGCTAGCGTTGGAACAAGTCGCCAACTTTCGAGGTATTAACATAGAACGTGTGGTCACGCTAAAACCTGATTTAGTATTGGCATGGAAAGGCGGCAATCCAGATCGTGAATTGGCAAAGCTTGAGCGCTTAGGCATCGAGGTGTTCTATTCCAACCCCCACTCACTTTATGATGCAGCAGATAACATCGAAAAACTCGGTGAGTGGTCAACCAACCCAAGCCACGCAAAGGCTCGCGCTGACGAGGTTCGCAATGAATTAGTCGCCATAGAAGCCGCGCAAAAAGGTAAACCTCGCATCCCGTACTTTTATCAGCTGAGTGACTCCCCATTGATGACAAACAACGGTGATCATTGGCCTCAACCACTGTTTTCATTGTGTGGCGGCGAAAATATTTTCACCAACAGCGCTGCGCCCTATCCACAAGTGAGCATGGAACAGGTGATTGTCAGAAAGCCTAAAGCCATTTTTTACCCCTCAGCCAAGGCAATGCCATTGGGGGGCTGGGACAAGTGGGCTGATTTCATTCCCGCGGTCAAAAATAACAACATCTTTGCGATAAGTGGTGATTGGTTGAATCGCCCAACCCCACGCGCACTCAAGGCCGTAAAACAAATCTGTACCGCCTTTGATCAGGTAAGAAGCGATCTTGATCACTAATTCAAATTCTGGTTCACGAGCCGCGTAAACATCGGATTGCTCGATAAGGGTTTTCACGTACAATCGCGCGCGATTTACTGGCCAATGGCGATGAATATAAGGCCCTTCGTTTGATGCGATGTGCCTCACTTTGGGAATGGAACTGCGTACCATGCTTTTATATATATTGGACATATTTGGAACCGCGATATTTGCGATTTCAGGCGTTTTGCTGGCTGGCAAACTTCGGATGGACCCATTCGGCGTGGTTGTGCTCGCGATGGTTACCGCGATTGGCGGTGGCACCATTCGAGACATGGCGCTGGGCGCGACACCCGTATTTTGGGTCAATGCCCCTGAATATCTATGGGTTATTCTCGTGACCTGCATTTTGTCACTGCTGATCATCCGACACCCTCGCCGCTTGCCTTGGTACTTCTTGCCCGTTGCCGATGCCATCGGCCTTGCCGTGTTTGTTGCGATTGGCGTTGATAAGGCGCTGAGCTATGGCGCTTCACCGTTGGTTGCCGTCATTATGGGCGTAATAACTGGCTGCGGTGGCGGCATTATTCGCGATGTCTTAGCAAGAGAAGTCCCCATGGTGTTACGTACTGAAGTTTACGCAACCGCCTGTATTGCAGGAGGCGTGGTGCACACTCTTGCGCTGGCTGCTAACGCTGACGTTGAAGTCGCCTCGATCTCAGGCATGATCACCACCTTGTCGATTCGACTTGCCGCGATTCGCTGGCACCTTTCTCTGCCAACGTTTGCCATCGGCAAGTAACCCTTTACGTTCTGTTCAATGAAAAAACGCACGTCTTCCGACGTGCGTTTTTTTATACTCCTCGCAGTTAAGTAAACCATTTGCTTTACTTAATTATAATGACGGCTATTATGTAAACAAATAAGCTTACTTAATATAAAGCAGGAACTGATCATGAATAGCTATGTCGAACATGCCAACATCACCGTCAATAACCTCACCAACACCATCGCTTTTTTACGAACCGCCATGCCTGATTTCAAAGTGCGAGGAGAGGGCAGAGATGAACATTATGGTTGGTGTCACCTAGGTACTGACACCTCTTACATCGCGCTACAAGAGGTCGTCATTGATAAGCCTGTAGATCGAGTACCTTACCGTCAGCTTGGCGTTAATCACATTGGATTCGTCGTCGACGATGTCACGCTCGTCGCGGAAAAGCTAAAGGCGGCAGGCTTTGAAGAGGTGTCGTTTGAAAAAAGTCATCCTAGTCGAAAGCGGGCGTATTTCTTCGATACTGATGGCATTGAATGGGAGTTCATTGAATATCTAACTGATGCAATGGATAGCCGAAACGACTACGTGTTATAACGAAAAAGCAAAGGACTGCCGTTATGTATCAACCTCTCACATCAACAGGGCTTAAACTGATAAAGAAAAGCCATCGGTTTGCGCCCACCTTTGGACCTCGCCTGTCTAACCACCTACCGATGACCATCTTGGCAATGCAAAGGCTTGGTGCTTCCACCGACCAACTTAACGCAGAATATCAGCGCGCCTCTGATCATTTAGATCCACTAGGATATGCTCAAGGGGTTAGCTCTCCAACCTTGAGTAACAAGGAGCACAACGCCAATTTCGTGGAATATTACCGTCTCATGCAGCGTGAAATCGGGACAGAGGAAACCCTCAAGAAGACAATACCTTTTCTGCTACCTGGGATCTCTGCTGGCGCGTTTCATGGCGTGATACGTTTAGCATACGCCGTCGAGTTAGATGATATTGACGAGATCAGTCATGCCCTCGCTTACTGGTCATCAGGATACACGCCTCTAGTCGATCTTTCTTTCCGACAGGGCCTTACTGCAGAAGCAGACTTAAACCATGCACTTTCGCTGTTTCATGATCAAACCTATAAAGAAGGGATCATCATCGATCATGTCGAAGAACTGATCACTTTGCCAACCTATCAGATCATTGCTAGCCAGCCTAATTCATTGTCATTAGAGGAGGTCGCGCGCATCGTGTTAACCCAATTTTCCGCAAACAATGATTTTACCTTGCTACACGGCGTCACGGGTTTCCAAGCGCTCGTTTCTCTTTTTCCTTTCGTCGAGAATCAAGATCTTGCTCTGCATTATTTCTGGCAAGCCTATGTCGCAGCAGCTTGCACCGCAGCCTATCGAAAGCCCTATCAAGTTCTGCATTCAGAGGTTATTGCCAACTGGTCACATTGGTTCAAACAGGCACTGGAAACGGACAACGACCACACCATCAAACTAACTTACAGCTGTGCTCGTCTTTATGATCGCTTCAAGCTCCCTGAAGCTTTGTATGCGATCAAATACAGACTGGAGGCCAAATAATGAAAAATATCGCTATCGTCTATTTTTCACAAACAGGTACTACCGACATGATGGCGCAAGCCATTGCAAGTGGAGCTGAGAACAAAGGCGCACGCATTCTCGCTTACCGTATACAAGGGAAGGACATTCAAGAGGGCCGATTTAGAGACGCAGAACTGTTTGCTTCATTGCTCAACATGGATGCGATTATTTTTGGTTCACCGACCTACATGGGCGGTCCGGCAGCTCAATTTAAAGCATTTGCTGATGCCAGCAGTGAAACATGGTCTAAACAAGGATGGCACAACAAATTAGCCGCTGGTTTCACTATTGGTGGTAGCCCGTGTGGTGAGGTCCAGAGCACCGTGGAGTACTTTAATATTCTCGCCACTCAGCACAGCATGCTTTGGGTAGGAATGGATGCCCCTGATGGCTCAACTACTCTTAACTTCAATCGCTTAAACGCATCTATTGGAGCGATTTCTTTGTCTGAGGATAACAATGCATTGCACCCTGTGGACGTAAAAACGGCCATGAGATTAGGAGAGAGAGTGGCGGAGCTTCTCCCATAGAGGATACCCCTGCGGATACCTATCCCTTAGATAGAAAAAAGGCGCCATCAGGCGCCTTCTCAGTATTATCAATGACAACTTAAGCCAAGGTGATGCGGGCAAATTTGCGTTTACCTACTTGGTAAACTGAGGTGCCAGCAGCAGGAACCAGTTTGGTATCCTCAACTTTTTCACCGTCAATTTTCACCGCACCTTGGCGGATCATACGCATTGCATCAGACGTCGAACCCACTAGGTCAGCGTCTTTCAGAAGGTTTGCAATCGCTACGCCTTGCTCGAAAGAGAATTCAGCCATTTCTTCTGGCATCGCACCTTTTTGGAAACGATTGATGAATTCAGCTTCTGCTGCTTCTGCATCGGCTTCAGAGTGGAAGCGCGCAATGATTTCTTTTGCCAGTGAGATCTTCACATCGCGTGGATTCTTGCCGCCTTCGATGTCCGCTTTAAATTGTGCAATTTCCTCCAATGGACGGAAAGACAACAATTCGAAGTAGCTCCACATCAAATCGTCAGAGATCGACATGATTTTACCGAACATCTCGTTAGGCACATCGCTGATACCTATATAGTTGTGCGCAGATTTGGACATCTTCTTCACGCCGTCCAGACCCACCAGCAACGGCATGGTGATCACAACTTGCTGCGATTGACCATTTTGCTTTTGTAGCTCACGGCCCATCAGTAAGTTGAACTTCTGATCCGTACCACCCAATTCAACATCCGCTTCAAGCGCTACAGAGTCATAACCCTGCAGAAGCGGGTAAATGAACTCATGGATCGCGATTGGCTGGTTGTTGCTGTAACGTTTTTTAAAGTCATCACGCTCTAGCATACGTGCAACCGTTGAACTAGCTGCCAGACGGATCATACCGTCTGTGCCAAGCTTGCTCAGCCAGCTTGAGTTAAATTCGATGCGCGTCTTAGCAGGATCCAAAATTTTGAAAATCTGCTCTTTATACGTTTCTGCGTTGCTCAGCACTTGCTCACGAGTCAGCGGCGGACGCGTTGCGTTCTTGCCACTTGGATCACCAACCATCGCGGTATAATCACCGATCAGGAAGATAACTTCATGGCCCAGCTCTTGAAAGGCACGCAGTTTATTCATGATCACAGTGTGACCTAAGTGAATATCAGGTGCCGTCGGATCCGCACCCAACTTAATACGAAGAGGACGGTTCTCTTTCAATTTTGCAATTAACTCCCCTTCAGGAATTAATTCCTCAACACCACGCTTAATTTCGGCTAGCGCGGCTTCAATGCTCGCCATATTTTATCGCTCCCACAGAATCGGCATTTTTTCGTAAGCCGACATACTACTTGAATAGCGAAGGTTTTTGAAACCAGTTAAACTTAAAGCAAGCTAAAACGAATTCACCGCCCGCTTTGATTCCACAAGGAAGTTGGCAATAACGATGTGCATTCGATTAAATTCATCTTCCTTAATGACTGTTTCTTAATGCCTGTTAATAAAATTGCTGCGCTACCTCGGCTTCACCAAATGTTGATCATGGCTCTCAGTGCATGTGTTGTACTGCTCATTGCTATTCCTACTGAATCGCCAGCTCAACATCCTGACGCCAAATTTGAAGTCGGAAAACTCTATCCGATCCCACTTGAAACTTCGTCTTTGTTGCCACCTGAAGGTGACACACAACCTAACCTGTCATTTACACCACTTGAATGGCACAAATTTAAAGTGCAGGCAGGTGACAGCCTCGCGGTCATTTTTGATCGTGTGGGTATCAGTCCAACCACGCTTTATCGACTCATCAGCAGTGACAAGGGTACTAAGTCCCTAGCCTCACTGAAAGTTGGCGATGAAATCCACTTAGGCTTTGATGAAAATGGTTTGTTTACTCAGTTAGTCCAACCTAAGAATGCCAATGAAACATTGATTGTTAACCGCATTGGCAATGACTTTGCCTCCACGGTTGAAGAAAAAAACATTGATACTCAGATTAATTATGCGTCAGCCACCATTACCTCTAGTTTCTGGAATGCAGGGATCAGTGGTGGTTTAAGTGCCAATCAAATTATGGAGCTTGCCGGTCTTTTCGGCTGGGATATCGACTTTGCACTAGATATTCGCCAAGGGGATCATTTCTCGGTTCTTTACGAAGAGCAATTGGTGGAAGGTGAAATGATTGGGCGTGGGGATATTTTGGCCGCCACCTTCACCAATCAGGGTGAAACCTTCACGGCGATTCGCTCAAAGTCAGGTAAATACTATGACGAGAAAGGCCGAGCGATGCGCAAAGCCTTCCTTCGCTCACCGGTGAACTTTCGCTATGTCAGTTCCAACTTCAATCCCCGTCGACTTCACCCCGTAACAGGGAAAGTGAGATCTCACCGAGGTACAGATTATGTTGCGCCGGTAGGAACACCGATCTGGGCTGCTGGTGATGGCGTGGTGATGAAATCAGCATATAACAAGTTTAACGGTCATTATGTATTCATTCGCCACACTTCCACCTATATCACCAAGTATCTCCACCTTACCAAACGTTCGGTGAAAACGGGACAGCGAGTAAAGCAGGGACAAACCATCGGCACGTTAGGCGGCACAGGACGCGTAACTGGCCCCCATTTGCACTACGAATTTTTGGTTAATGGCGCACACAAAAACCCGCGCACCGTCAAACTGCCGCAGGCGCAGTCATTATCTGGAAGACAAAAGACGGCATTTATTTCTCTGGCGCAAGACCGATTGGCACAGCTAAATAAATTCAGCCAACTGCTGGCCTCTATTGGCACATTAGAACGTAGCTCTTCTTAGTTTTTATCAACAAAAAATAGAGTAACAAAAAAGCAGCGCCATTGCGCTGCTTTTTTTGTCCTACGGTTTCAAACCTTAGTGTTGAGGTTCGACATCATGTTGTGACTTTGGGAGGGAGGACTTGTCCTCCATTTTCTCGACATCAGAGGCATAAGCATCAAAACTAAACACCTCCGGTGAGGCTTTAGGCTCTCGTGCCAGCATGAGTAAGCAAGGTGTTAGAACCAATGTCAGCACGGTTGAGAAAGCAAGGCCACCTGCAACAGCCGTTGCCAGTTGGGACCACCACTGCGTGCTTGGCGCACCAAATTCAACACCGCGATTAACCAAATCAACGTTCATTTCCAACACCATAGGCATCAGCCCTAAAATGGTCGTCACTGTGGTCAATAAGACAGGGCGAAGACGTTGAGCACCAGTTTGCAAGATAGCGTCGATTTTCGCCAATCCTTTGCGGCGAAGAACATTGTAGGTATCAATCAATACAATATTGTTGTTCACGACAATACCCGCCAAAGTGATCACGCCCACTCCCGACATGATAATGCCGAAAGGTCGCTGAAAGATGAGCAACCCGAGGAAAACACCGACCGTCGAGAACAACACCGCACTTAAGATCAAAAAGGCTTGATAGAAACTGTTGAATTGCGTGATGAGGATAATGACCATTGCGCCAAGAGCCGCCAGAAATGCCATCATCAAAAAGGCCTGACTTTCATTCTGCTCTTCATTTTGGCCGCGCAGTGAAATACTCACACCATCCGGCAATACCATGGCATTAATTTGCTCATTCAGACCAGGCAGTTCCAAGCTTAGGTTGTAACCTTCCGCCATGTCAGCCATCACCTTGATCACTCGCTTACCATCAACACGATCGATATTGCCCTGCTTTTGCTCGGGAGTAATTTTGGCAAAATTAGTCAGCGGCACTAAGCCATACGCTGTTTTCACTCTCAACTCATCAAAACGACCAATGTCTCGCTTATCTTCTGGATAACGAACAAGAATATCCACTTCTTCACTGGAGTCATCCGGCAGGTAATCGCCAATTTTCAGGCCATTTGTCACAAACTGAACCGTATTGCCGACCATCGTTGCATCGGCACCAAAACGCGCAGCATCAGTGCGATTAATATCGATTGACCAGTCGATACCCGGCTTTGTGAGCGTGTCACTAAAGTTTGTGAAAGCAACATTTTGCGCCAACAAGGTACGGACCTGTTTAGCAACCGACTCAATGTTGTCACGGTTGGTCGAGATCACTTCAATCGAGAGATCATGTTCACTTGGCGGCCCTGCATCGGGTTTTTTGAACTCAAGTTCTAAACCGGAAAGATCCTCAGTTTTGACTCGAAGCTCCTCAATGATTTCTTTGACCTTACGGCGGTTTTGCCATTCGATTGGCTTCATTTGGATGATGCCAATCTCATCCTCTCCACCAGTGCGCGTGTACACACTGGCAATTTCGTCCATACCTAACACACGTTGCTCGACCTCTTTCATCAACGCATCTTGTTCATGAATAGATAAATCGCCATAGGAACGGACTTTAATATTGAAGAATGCGGGATCGACATCTGGGAAAAATTCAGTGCCTAATCCTGACTTGTTGTAAGCAAAACCGACCAAAAATGCGACCACAAAGGCGGCACACAATATTTTTATCGGGTGTTGAATTGCGGTCGACAAGGTTGAAATATATGCACGCGTGATCCCGCGAGCTTGCGTAAAGTCTCCATTTTCAAGTGCCTGCATTCTGTCTTGCTGAGGAGAGGTCAATGGCAAAGGTTTACCAACTAAACTCCCTAACACAGGAACAAACAACAAAGCCATAACAAGCGAAGCCGACAACGTGGCAATCAATGTGAGTGGCATATATTTCATGAACTCGCCAGTGATCCCCGGCCAAAACATAAGGGGAGCAAATGCGGCTAAAGTTGTTGCCGTTGATGCGATAATTGGCCACGCCATGCGGTGTGCCGCTTCGCGATAGGCTTGTTTTCTATTAATGCCTTCTCGCATGCGACGATCGGCATACTCGGTGACAACAATGGCACCATCCACCAGCAGACCAACAGCCATAATCAGCGCAAAAAGCACCACGATATTGATTGTAAGACCACTCAAGCCAAGAACGACTAACCCCGTAAGGAATGAACCAGGGATCGAAACGCCAACCAGAAAAGCGGTACGAGAGCCGAGTATGGCGATGATCACCACCACAACCAGCAACACCGCTGACAAAATGTTATTTTGCAGATCCGTCAGCATCGAGCGAACATCTTCAGATCCGTCCCACGTATATTTCACTTGCAAGGCACCCGGCCATTGCGGTGAAGACTGGGCTTGCTCGAGAACGGTTTTAACGAGTTCAACGGTCTCAATAATATTTTCGCCTGCACGCTTTTTCACGTCCAGCACGACTGCGGGCTTACCATCAAGGCGCGCAAAACTTTCAGGATCTTTAAAGCTACGACGTACTGTCGCCACATCACCCACAGTGACCACTTGGGAGCCGTCAATCTTAATTGGCAGCTGAAGCACATCTTGTACCGTTTCAAAAACAGAAGGGACTTTGACAGAGAAACGGCCATAACCTGTATCAACATAACCTGCCGCAACCACACGGTTGCTTCGATTCACCAGATCGTAAATATCCGCTTGGTCGAGGTCATAGCTTTCAAGCAATAACGGTTCAATAATGATCTCGACAATGTCATCACGATCACCAGCGATATCGACCTCAAGCACTTGCTTGAAGCCTTCCAGCTTTTCTTGTAATTCACGGGCGATTTTGACGATCGCACGTTCAGAAACATCACCATAAAGCGCAACGGACAATACAGGTTGCTGATTAGCGAATGTGACTTCATTCACCGTCGGCTCGTCGCTGTCATCTGGCAAACGCGGTTTCACCAAATCAACCGCTTCACGAACATCGGCCATGGCGAGATCGAGATCGACCCCTACATTGAATTCCAATGTGACAGAAGCATGACCTTCTGAAGCAATGGCAGTCATCTCTTTAATCCCCTCAATAGAGCGCAACTCTTGTTCTATCGGGCGAACCAGCAGCCGTTCAGCATCTGACGGTGAAATGCCTTCATGGCTTACAGACACATAAATGACAGGGATAGTGATGTCAGGATCAGATTCTTTGGGTATGGTTTGGTATGTATAGATACCGGCTACCAGTAGAAAAAGCAGCAGGGTAACCATCGTACGAGTACGCGCTAAGGAGGCGTCAATCAGAGTTCTCATGCAAGGCTCTCCTTATTGCGTCTGCGACTGATGCACAGCATCAACCGTATCGCCATCACGCACGAAGCCTTGTCCTTTGGTGATCACATCAACTTGATCACCCAAACCCGATAACCACACACCGTTTTGCTCCGCTTTTACAACACGAGCAGCAACGAATGCGACTTTGTCATCTACCAACGTTTTAACGCCGAGATTACCTTGCTCATCAAGAGCCAATGCGGATGGGCTAAGTTTGACTGCTTGCTGAAGATCCAGCGCCAGATCAACCTCGGCACTGATACCCGCAGGCAGCAATTGCCGTGGGTTAGAAATTTCGAGTTCAATGGCGAAGGTATTGGTCGTTGGAGAAGCGATACTCGATTGATAGCGTAAATGACCTTCTTTCATCTCACCATTAACGAGCTTGATGCTAGCAGGTAATGAGGAATCAATTTGACTGATGTGCTGCTCAGAGACATCCGCCGTCACGATCAAGGGATCAAGGTCAATCAAGGTCGCCATCGGATCGCCGACTCCGAGGTAATCGCCCACTTCAACCATAACGTCATCAACGATGCCATCAAAAGGTGCACGAACCTCTGTGTGTGAAAGCGCCAATTCGATATTTTCGACATTAGCATTCGCTTCGACAAGGTTAGCTTCAGCCAATGAATAGGCCACCTCACCCTGCAAGCCTTTTTTCTTTAGAGACTTTGCAGCATTGAATTCTTTTTGGCGAACTGACAACAAAGCTTTAGATCGCGCGAGCTGGGCGGCACGATCGCCTTTGTCTATAAAAACGAGCAAGTCACCTTGCTTCACTGTCGCACCTTTTCTCACATCCACCTTGATAACACGACCATCTGCTTCAGCTGAAATAGTGGCATCTCTATCAGGCGCAGTTCGGCCATAAAGTGAAATAGAACGCGTAATAGGTTCAGCGTAAAACGTTTCAACAGAGACTTTGGTGAGCGGTGCGCTCTGCACTTCATTTGGTTCAGAAGAAGGCGTCGTCGCGTTACTGGAGCCACTACTGACCCAAAACACGAGAATAATGAGAAGAACCAAGGAAATTATCCAAGGTCGCTGAGATAAATAAGACGCTTTTACGCCTGCATTAGCCATACTAGTTCATCCTGACGTGGTTACTGCAGAAAAAGAAAACGGGCACTGATCCATCCGGCCCGTTACAAGAGAATTTAATTGCTACAAATAGTAGCGTTCAACACCTCTTGATGTGTCTTATCATTTATACACTGAATGATGCACCACAACCACAAGTGGTGGTCGCATTTGGATTGTTAATGAAAAAACGTGAGCCCTCTAACCCTTCTGTGTAATCGACTTCTCCGCCAATTAAATACTGCAGGCTCATTGGATCGACCACCAATGTGACGCCACACTTCTCAATGACCATATCTCCGTCATTGACCTTTTCATCAAAGGTGAAACCGTATTGGAAGCCACTACAGCCGCCACCCGTAATATAGACACGCAGCTTCAGGTTTGGGTTTTCCTCTTCCTGGATCAGCGTTTTTACCTTGTTCGCCGCTGTCTCAGAAAATTGCAACGGCAAATTGGTATCGCTCATTTCGACCTCACATAACTTCTTTTATATAAGCGCATTATCTAATACCTGACTAATTCGTTCAAGTATTCGTCTTGGTTAGAAAACATGTTGTTTAATATACGCCAAGTTTAAGATGTATACCGCATCAACCATCTCGCCACATTACACTGTATCTCGTACAATACGTAGCGACAGAAATCCAACGATCATATGGCCTAGGAAAGAACCATGACCAAATCAGCCGAGTTGTTCCAACAAGCACGCAAAACCATTCCTGGTGGCGTCAATTCACCTGTTCGCGCTTTCGCTGGCGTTGGCGGTGACCCAATTTTTATTGAGCGTGCTGACGGCGCATACATTTACGATGCCGATGGTAAAGCTTACATAGACTATGTGGGCTCTTGGGGCCCAATGATCCTTGGTCACAATCACCCTGCGATCCGTGATGCCGTGATTGAAGCCGCGCAAAATGGCTTGAGTTTTGGTGCACCCACTGCACGTGAAATCACACTCGCCGAATTAGTCAGTCAGTTGGTGCCATCAATGGAAATGGTACGTATGGTCAGCTCAGGCACGGAAGCGACCATGAGTGCTATTCGTCTGGCGCGTGGCTTTACCCACCGCGACAAATTCATCAAGTTTGAAGGTTGCTATCACGGTCATGCCGATTGCCTACTCGTGAAAGCGGGTTCTGGCGCGCTGACGCTGGGCGAACCGACTTCTCCAGGCGTTCCGGCCGATTTTGCCAAGCATACTCTGACATGCACCTTTAACGATCTCGATTCTGTTCGTGCTGCCTTCGAGCAATATCCGGATGAGATTTCCAGCATTATTGTTGAGCCTGTAGCTGGCAACATGAACTGTATTTTACCTCAGCCAGGTTTCCTTGAAGGTCTTCGTGCACTGTGTGACGAATTTGGCGCATTGTTGATTTTTGATGAAGTGATGACCGGGTTCCGTGTCGCGCTGGGTGGCGCTCAAGCACATTACGGCATTAAGCCAGACCTCACTACACTAGGCAAAGTGATCGGTGGCGGAATGCCAGTCGGTGCATTCGGTGGTCGTCGTGACGTGATGGAATACATCGCGCCGACAGGCCCTGTTTATCAAGCCGGTACCTTGTCTGGTAACCCAGTGGCGATGGCCGCAGGTGAAGCAGCACTGTCGGCATTGCGCCAAGAAGGCAACGAAGCACAACTGGCTGAGATGACTAAACGCCTGGCAGAAGGCTTCAAAACAGCGGCGCAGAAACACGGTATTGCACTGGCAACCAATCAAGTGGGTGGCATGTTCGGCTTCTTCTTTACGGACAAAGAAAGCATTACCTGTTTCGCCGACGTGCAGCAATGTGACATCGAGAAATTTAAGCGCTTCTTCCACCTGATGCTGGACGAGGGCGTTTATCTTGCACCGTCGGCGTTTGAAGCAGGCTTTACCTCATTAGCGCACGGTGAGAAAGAGCTCGCAGCAACATTAGTAGCCGCCGATCGCGCATTTGCGAAACTCGCTAACGAGTAATAGAAATACATTAATTGAATACGAAGCGGAGCCAAAAGCGCTCCGCTTTTTATTGCCAGAAAATCAGCACTAAAACGGCAAGTACCGCTATATAGATAAGCGGCAGATTAAGCTTTCGTCTTTTTTTGGACTCACACTGCCCATCACAACATCCCATGCTCACTGACCCCTCATGTATTTTCAGATACTGTCACACCACAAACGTCACTGACTCGCAAAAGTACATTGATAAGAACAAATTGATAATTTGCACTTTTTCCTTAATTTGTCACAACGTATCATACGCTTCACACTACACTGTTCACCAGACTGACTGGCGCGAAATAAGGAACCTACTAGTGGCATCATCTTTCAAGATCGAACCAAGACACTGGACGCTTATCGGTGCATTGGCACTGTCTTCGTACGCGTGTTACGCCCTTATCGCTCCGTATATGGGGTCAATTGTGCTCGCGTTTATCGTGTCACTACTCTTTCTCCCATTACACAGCCGTATAGATCACCGCCTAAAATCGCACCCCAACCTCTCAGCCGCCTTGTCTTGTACACTCCTGACAGTGATGATTATCATCCCGATGATCTTTGTCGCTGCCGCAATTTTACGTCAAGGTATCACCTTTTTTACGGGCTCTTATGAATGGTTAAGTACTGGAGGTGCAAAAGAGATCCTGTCTATGCCTTTAGTAAAAACGGGCCTCGGTGCGCTAAACAAATACCTGCCCTTTGACTCCATTGACCCTCAAGAACTTATCTCTCGTGCGGCATCCACAGTCTCTTCTCTGAGCTCTGAAATGATAGGTATGAGTTCACAGGTCTTAGGGGATGTCACCGGCATGTTTGTCAACTTCTTGTTGATGTTGTTTGTGTTGTTTTTCTTGTTGCGCGACCACGAGAAAATCATTCAATTGCTACGTCATGTCAGCCCACTGTCGCGCAGCCAAGAAGATACCTTACTCGATGAAGTAGAAAGCGTCGCCAAGTCTGCGGTATTAGGGTCGTTTCTTACGGCATTAGCACAAGGCTTTGTTGGCGGTTTTGCAATGTGGCTAGCTGGCTTCCCTGGGCTATTTTGGGGAACCATGATGGGATTCGCATCATTCATTCCTGTGGTAGGTACAGCGCTGATTTGGCTGCCCGCTGCCGGATATCTCTTGCTCATAGGAGAATGGGAATGGGCGGCATTTCTTGTTGGATGGGGCGTCATTGTCGTTGGCTCCGTCGACAATATCCTAAGGCCATTACTGATGCAGGGTAACTCCGGCATGAATACGTTGCTGATCTTCTTTTCTTTGATCGGCGGCTTGCAGGTTTATGGGTTGATGGGACTCATTTATGGCCCCATTATTTTCTCCGTCACTTTAGTGCTTTTCCGCATGTATGAAGCTGAATTTCATCATTTCCTAGAAAAGCAGGACAACTCTTAATTGCCAGACCATTGCGCGGGTTATTTTCACAAGCCAAGCTTTGTGGGAGAATCCGCGCTCTCATTTGTCACCCCCTGAGGCGTACATGTCATACAGCACCCCAAGCCAAGTAGTGGCTCGTCAACTTGAATACTTTGAAGGCAAACATGTGCTGCTTGCCGGTGAACTGGAAGACACATTTGCCACAGAGTTGGTTAGTTGCGCCGAAAGCGTCAGCATTTTCACAACCAACCTCGCCTACGCCAATCAAATGCACCGTTTCGATTCACTCAATGTGCAATTTGGTGAAGCCTATGAGGCCATGCCTAATGTAGACATGGTGCTACTGTATTGGCCAAAAGCGAAAGCAGAAGCAGAGTTCTTGTTGTCGATGCTGATGGCAGCACTGGGTCAAGATACCGAAATCGTCGTCGTTGGTGAAAACCGCAGTGGCGTACGAAGCATTGAAAAAATGTTCGCCCCTTACGGTAAAGTCACCAAGTTTGATTCAGCAAGACGCTGTGGATTCTACTGGGGCCAGTGCGTTAACGAACCTTCCCCGTTTATTCTCGCTGATTGGTTTAAGAGCTACCCGCTTCACCTTGGTGAGCAAACGCTTACCATCCGCTCGCTACCGGGTGTATTTAGCCATGGAGAGCTCGATGTAGGAAGCCAGTTATTGCTCGATACATTGCCGACACTCAAGGGTGATGTATTCGATTTTGGCTGCGGTGCAGGAGTGATTGGTGCTGCCATCAAACTACGTTATCCGACGGTCAATATCACGATGGCTGATATCAGCGCATTAGCCGTTGCATCAGCACGAGAAACATTGCGCTTTAACCAACTCGATGGCAACGTACTCGCTTCTGATGTTTACAGCGAAATCTCATCAACATTCGACCATATCGTCAGTAATCCACCGTTTCATGCTGGTCTGAAAACCCACTATGCCGCGACAGAAACATTCTTGCAGCACGCACCCCAATTTCTAAATCGACAAGGTCAACTCACCGTTGTCGCCAATAGTTTTCTGCGTTATCCGCCGTTTATTGAGGCCGCATTTGGCCATTGCGACACGCCAGCTAAGAACAACAAATTCGCCATCTATCACGCCATCAAAACCGCATAACCCCTACAGGGGCTGGCTTACAGCCCCTCGTCAAAAACGTTAATTTTGCGTTATCACACGAACTTCACTCACAACTTGCTTGCCAACAATAATTAAGTCCGTATAAGGGCTGAAGATGGATTTTATTGATATGTACCTCACCGAATAGACGTCAATTTCGACAAAACCGGCGGTCATACGACATTTTTTGATTTCACTTTGTCAGGCAGAGACATGCATAAAAAACAGAAGTTCAAGCGGCTTCAGCATACGCTGATGCTCGCTTTTCTTGTGCTGAGTATTACCCCTCTTACCCTGCTGGCTATTTTCTTTCTAGAATCACACAGCAGTGATTTGGAACAGCAAAGCACAACTCACCTCGCGTTCCTCCGAGATAACAAAAAAGAACAAATCATCAGCTACTTTGATGCGCGTTATTCCGAGGTCAATGCTTTCTCACGCTCAGAACTTGCCACTGCTAGTGGTGGTCGCTTCTATGGGTTAGTGGCAGCCTTTCATCAACTAGGGAAAAGCAAAGAAGAAGCACGAGAAGTGGCTCGACTACGCTATGTCGAAAATCCAGATAACCCATTAGTCGCCGGCTCCAACGACAGCAATTTTATCGGTAGCGAGCGCTATAGGTTGCTTCATAAACGCTACGATTGGGCTTATAAAGAACATCTTAAGCGTTCAGATTTCTCTGATATTTTACTGGTTGATATCATGGGGAATGTTGTCTATTCAGCGCTAAAAGATGAAAAATTTGGCGCTAACTTACTTGAAAAGAAATGGCAAAATACGCCAGTGGGCAACACTTTTGCCAATATTCAAAGCCAAATAAATACGCCCATTGCCGATACTGACAAAAACCCAATCGCATTTACCGACTTTAGCCAAGAGGCGAACGGTGACATCGTCGCATGGTTTGCTGCGCCAATCACTCAGCAAGGGTATTTGCACAGTTACGCCTTACTAAAACTGCCAAACACAGCGCTGGTTGACATGCTCAACAAGGCGCCCAGTGAAAAGGGATACATCAGTACTCTTGTTGTGGGTTCAGATCAAATCCCTCGTAACATGGAAACCAAGGAGCCGCTAATCGCGGTTAATAGCAGTGCAGTCGCAGCGGCGCTAGCAGGTGCGCGTGATGTCGGCAGCTTTTTAGGTTCTGAAAACCAGAGTGTCTTAGGCGCCTACTCACCCGTGCTCATCCATGACAAAATATGGGCAATTATTCTTGAACTACCAGAAGAAGAGGCGTTCGCGCGTATCTATCAACTCGAGAAAATCTTTATCGTGGTCATGGTTGTTGCCATTTTCTTGGTTGTTCTCGCCTCACACCTTCTTTCAAACTCCATCACAGCACCTCTACTTCGGCTTACATGGGCCGCAGAGCAAGTATCTGCCGGCGATCTCGACCAGAAGATCAGCAGCACCGATCGTGAAGACGAAATAGGTCGACTGGCAGTCAGTTTTGCGCGGATGCAACGTTCGGTACGCGAAAAATTGGCGCTCATTAGAGAGCAAAATAAAGAACTTGAACAAAATATTCAGTTAATCAAAACCAAAAATGAAGAACTCCAGCAAGCTGACCGCATGAAAGATGACTTTCTGGCGACAACCTCCCATGAACTTCGAACACCGCTTCACGGCATGGTTGGCATTGCTGAATCGATGCTTGCTGGCGCTGAAGGGCCACTGCCTGAGCGTCATAAACATCAACTTCAGATGATCATTAACAGTGGTGATCGTTTATCGAACTTAGTCGACGACCTATTGGATTATCATAAGATGCGTTATGGCAGTCTCGATATTTCACCACAAGCGGTCGATACGGCGAATGCTGTGCGTTTAGTTATTGAACTTTCAAGCCACCTGCTTGGTGGTAAGCCCGTACGAATCATCAATCAAGTACCGATCGACTTACCTCTGGTTCGAGCTGACGAACAGCGCCTCGAACAAGTGCTATACAATTTAATCGGCAATGCTATTAAATACACTGACGAAGGCAAGATTATCATTTCGGCCACGGTCCTCGAAGGACAGCTGCGTATTCAGGTTGTCGATACCGGTCAAGGTATACCATCTGATCAACTTGAATACATCTTCGAGCCTTTAACTCAGGCTAAATCAGGAACAACCGTCTATCGCCAAGGTGCAGGATTGGGACTATCTATTAGTCGACAGCTTATCGAAATAATGGGTGGCCAACTCTATGTCAGCAGCCAGCCTATGGTTGGCGCTACTTTCAGTTTTACGCTCCCTATTGCAACCGAAGAAGACAAAGCAAAGACGCGACTGGCTAACAACGTTCACTTTGCAGCACCAAGAGTAGAGCTAGAACGTCATGAGCTCACCCAATTGCCCGACAACCCAAATGGACCGTTGATCCTTGTTGTCGATGACGAACCGGTTAATTTACAAATACTAAATAACTTTCTCCGCCTAGAGGGTTATCGTGTCAAGGCTGTGGAAAATGGCCGTCAAGCAATCGAGTCTGTCACCCAAGAAAAGCCGATGCTTATGCTACTCGATGTCATGATGCCGGAGCTTAGCGGCTATGACGTGTGTGCTCACTTACGCGAGCACTATAGTCGTGCCGACCTTCCCATTATCATGTTATCAGCCCTAGGGCAGGTGCAAGACAAGGTGAAAGGATTTGATGCTGGCGCAAACGACTACCTAACGAAGCCGTTCAATAAAGATGAATTAAGTGCGCGTATTCGTGCTTATATCAACGCTTCATTGACAGAGCAAGAACGTGAGAACAATCGTCAATTAGTCAAGGAGATACACTTCCGAGAGCAAGTTGAAGCTGGGTTGAGAGAAGTACAAAACCGACTTTTAGGACTGTTAGATTCCGCTTCAGAAGCCATTCTGTGTGTCCAAGAAAACGGCAGGATAAGTTACGCAAATGACGCATGCAATTCGGTATTCAAACTCAGTGCAGAACAAATTGAGCGTCACAACATTGATGACTTCCTTGCCATGGCACTGCCTGAAACAGAATCAAGTCGCGGACATTATAGTGGCCAACTTCGCTTTAAAGTCGATGGGGATATCATCAATATCGATACTGACGTGATCACCTTGCCGGAAACGTCAGGCCTCCGAATGATGCTGCTGTTAAACACGGGGGAGAAAACCTCATCACATCGAGTTCAACTGCTTGAAAGTGCAGTAGAAGCCCTATCAGAATATGCATTTGATGGGGACCAAAACCAATTGCAGCAACTTAGGGAGCTCGGTGGTGAATTCACACGTATGGCAGACAAATTCTCCGGTGACAAACCTGACAAAGGCGACGTATTGCGTGAAACATTGGTAAAAGTCATGCTCATTACGCTCAACTACTGGAATAACGCAACCGGAAAGACGAAATTTGACCTCGCAGAAGAGAGCGGCTTGTGGCGCGTCTATCTCGACAGAAGCACCCTACAAACGCGAACGCTGGACAAATATCTACACACAGAGACGGTACCTAAATCACCCCGTTGGCGCACTGTCATCAATACGATTGATTTTGTCCTCGAGCGCTGCAGTGATGACACCAAAGAGAGGCAAGAAGTCGTGCAACTACGCGATAAACTGCAATCACTCATCACTCGCTAAATTCATCGATACAAGCCCCTTAAACGGGGCTTTTTTCACTACACTCAAAGCCCTCCTCAATACAACTCACCATTTTAAAATCTCATGATGCCTGTGCCTGTGCCTGTGCCTGTGCCTGTGCCTGTGCCTGTGCCTGTGCCTGTGCCTGTGCCTGTGCACAAATGATAAAGCACCAGCGCATCAAACAAGACTATTCTGGCTGCGGAAGAGCAATACCCCCTACGATAGCGTTTCAAAGGCAGACTAAGACGTACACACCAAACAATACAGATGGGAACACTAAGCTAATGGTGACAGGTGATCATCTAACTTATTTCACGCTGCGAATATCACCAACTGGCAACACTATTGATGGTTCCACCTGAGCAAGAAAACGCATATATAAGTGGTCAACATTCACTCATAACAAAAAATGAATCAAGACAAGTTCTGTTTCTGAGAAGAAAATCACAACAAAGCAACTCGTGTAATTTTCAGCAAAAAATTAACGAAAAAAGTAAATGAAGATCAAGATCACGACAATAGGAAAATACGAATATAGTCAATCTAAGAAGGAATTAAGGGGTTAGTAAGCACTAACAAAGATGCAATAGAAACACTGGCAAAGTGCATTAATTGACCTACATCAATAGGATTCCAACACCGTTAAAATCGTCAAAATTAACGTTTTTGACGCGACACCCTCGAGTTTTAACGTTTTTAACGGGCAGGTCAATTGACCCAAAACCGGAACCGGAGTTTCCTAACGTTGCACTGAGCCTGCACGGCCATGTGAGTATCCAAGTTCACTTGTTGGGATATTCATAGCGGGTAACGGCCTGACCAGAGATAAAAAGGTCAGATTGAAGTGAAACAAAAGCAACTAGTAAGGAACAGCTATGCTTGCCAATCTAAAGAAAAAACATCTAGCAGTTGCCATCGTCGCGGCCGCAGCGTCTGTAATGACAGTACCAACTGTTAGCGCTGCTGATAGAACGGAACTGACTGTAGTACCTGACTTCTACCCACAACTTGTTCGTAACTTCAACCCGTTCCTACAGAACAACCTGAAGAGCACATTGGATTTCGTGTACGAGCCATTGGTTATCTTTAACCAACTGGACGGCAACACGCCAACTATGCGTCTGGCGAAGGACTACACGATTTCAGATGACCTAAAAACGGTTACTTTTGAAATCCGTGACGGTGTTCAATGGTCTGACGGTACGCCTTTCACTGCAGAAGATGTTGCATACACTTACAACCTCATCCGCGAAAATGCAGCGATTGACCTTGCAGGTAACGCAGCCCTTATCACTGACGTTTCAGTGAAAGGCAACAGCGTAGCAATCACTCTGAAAGAAGCTAACTCTTCAGCACCATTCAAACTGGTTCAAACACCAATCGTTCCTAAGCACATCTGGAGCAAGATTGACAAGCCAGAAGCGTTTGCGAATGAAAACCCAGTAGGTACTGGTCCTTTCACTGAAGTTGATACCTTCACTAGCAACTTGTATGTTCAGTGTCAGAACCCGAACTACTGGGATGCAGCAAACCTAGAAATCGACTGTCTGCGTATGCCTCTGATCACTAACAATGACGGCCTTCTGTCTAAAATTGTTGCTTCTGAGCTAGACTGGACTTCTTCGTTCATTCCTGACATTGACGCTGTTTACGCTTCAGTAAACAAGAACCACAAATACTGGCCAGCGCCAGTAGGTAGTTCAGTTAACCTTTTGGTTAACTTCGAACACCCAGATGCAGCGAAAAACGAAGCATTGACTAACGTTGATTTCCGTCGCGCTATGTCTACTGCTATCGACCGTCAGTCAATCATCGATATCGCGTTCTATGGTGCGGGCACGCCGAACCATTCTGCGGCAGGTATTGCTGCGCTTTACCAAAGCTGGTCAGACTCTGACACTTTCAACAGCGCTAAAGTTTACAACACCTACAACGTTGAAAAATCGAAAGCATTGCTGAAAAAAGCGGGCTTTAAAGACATCAACGGCGACGGTTTTGTTGAAACTCCATCAGGTAAGAGTTTTGAGCTTGAAGTTCAAACACCTTCTGGCTGGACTGACTGGAACAACACTTCACAACTAGCAGCAGAGAACTTGGCTGACGCTGGTATCAAAGTGAAAGCAGTTACTCCTGATTTCTCTGTGTACAACGAAAAAATGGCTGGTGGTCTTTTTGACGTAGCTCTAACGAACTACTTCACTGGTCCAGATCCACACCAAACTTGGGATACTGGTTTCCACTCACGTTTCATGGGTAAGCAAGGCAACCCACGTTTCGCGATGCACCGTTTCCAAAACGCAGAGCTTGATCAGTTGCTAGAGAGCTTCTACGCAACGGCAGACAAATCAGAGCAAATGGAAGTTGCACACAAGATTGAGAAAATCCTTTCTGACAATCAAGTAGTCATTCCTGTTCTTTCTGCTGCTTCAATGTATCAGTTCAACGAAACTCGCTTTACTGGCTGGTGGGATGCGGACAACGCAAAAGGTCGTCCAATGATTTGGCAGGGTACGCCAGAACGTCTTCTGCACATTCTAGACCTCAAGCCTAAATCGTAATATCCAAAATCTGGCGGTGCGTTCGCACCGCCTCTTTCCAAAGATAGGCTATCAGTACTTTTGACCTCGGAGTTTCTATTTCTTTGGTTACGGCTTTGCCGTGCCACTTAAGGTGTGAGTTATGGGATTTTTTCTTAATCGATTAGTGTTTTATTTTGGCGCATTGCTTATCGCAATCACGCTGAACTTTATTTTGCCGCGAGCGATGCCTGGTGACCCAGTTACCATGATGTTCGCAAATGCAAGCGTCCAAGTAACACCAGAACGCATTGCTGCTATGCGTGAGCTATTGGGCTTTGTTGATGGTCCAATTCACGTGCAGTTCCTGACTTACTTGCAGAGCATCTTCACATGGGAACTAGGTATTTCGACCTCGTTCTATCCCATGACGGTTAATGAGCTGATTGCCAAATCACTTGGTTGGACACTCTTCTTGGCAGGTAGCTCTGTTGTTCTTGCTTTCTGTATCGGCTCAGTGCTGGGCATATTTGCAGCATGGCGACGTGGCAGCCGATTCGATTCATTCGTATCTCCAGGTTTCATGGCACTCCAAGCAGTTCCCCCTGTAGTTATCGGCATGATGGTGTTGTTTGTATTTGGTATCAGCCTCAAATGGTTCCCGACATCATACGGCATGCCTGAGGGCGCAATACTGGATTGGACCAGTTGGGAAACATACAAAGGCATTCTTTACCATGCTGCGCTACCTCTCGTCTGTGCAACCGTCGCCCAAATCGGTGGCTTCTTGATCAACATGCGTAACAACATGATCAACCTGCTCAGCGAAGACTATATCACTATGGCGAAAGGCAAAGGCCTCTCTGAAAATCGTGTCGTCTTCAATTACGCCGCGCGTAATGCAATGTTGCCAACCGTTACCGCCCTTTCCATGGCACTCGGTATGGCCGTTGGTGGTCAGCTAGTCGTGGAAATGATTTTCCAATATCCAGGCCTTGGCACAACCATGCTGAATGCCGTTAACGGACGTGACTACCAAGTGTTGCAAGGGCTATTGATCATCCTGACACTTGTCATGCTGTTGTTTAACTTCTTGGCTGACATCCTCATTGTTTTGCTTGACCCACGTCTGCGTAAGGGAGGCAAATAATCATGAAAGACTTATTCAAAATTATTCGCGGTAATACGAAAGCCTTCGTTGGTGTCATCTTGATTGTGACATTCGTATTGATAGCACTTTTTGCACCTGTTCTATCAAAATATGACCCGCAAAAACGAACAGGTAACCCTCACGAATATCCATCAGTGCTTGTGAAAATTGCACAAGCAAGCCCTGATGGTTGGGTGGCAGAGAATCTCACTGACAATACACGACGCCTTCGTATCTCTAAAGATGCCGATCATGTCATGGGTACAACGCGTTTGGGTCGCGACATCTGGTCTCAAGTTGCGCATGGTGCGCGTACCTCACTAATGGTTGGTTTCACCGCAGGTATTTTCGTCTGTGTCGTCGCCACTATTATGGGTATTTCTGCAGGTTACTTTGGTGGCCGTGTCGACAACATATTGTCCGGCGCGATGAACGTCATGCTGGTTGTTCCGCAACTCCCCGTCATCATGGTTATTGCAGCATTTGTGGGTCAGGCAGGTCCACTAACCATTGCCTTGGTCATAGCCTTCACCTCCTGGGCTTGGGGCGCCAGGGTAATCCGCTCCCAAACGTTAGCTATTCGTGAAAAAGAATTTGTCAAAGCCGCAGAAGTACTCGGCGAGTCAAAACTTCGCATCCTGTTTGTTGAAATTCTGCCAAACCTGCTTCCTCTGGTAGGCGCGAGCTTCATCGGCTCCGTGATGTACGCCATCCTTGCGGAATCTGTACTGTCTTTCATCGGCATGGGCAGTGCAAATACGGTCAGCTGGGGCAGCATGCTTTATAGCGTTCGTACTTCATCAGCCATGCAACTTGGCATCTGGTGGGAAGTTCTCGCGCCTTGTTTAGCCCTGACGCTACTTTCATTGGCACTGGCTCTTGTTAACTTTGCAGTTGATGAAATTGCCAACCCACAGCTACGTGCACAAAAAGGCATGAAACGCTGGAAGAAAGTGCAAGAAGAAGAAAAGAAAGCCCGTGAACAGGCTGATGTTGCTACACAAACTCCAGTATTGAGCGGAGAAAAATAATGACTGAAGCACAACTATCAATCCGCAACCTTTGTGTTGACTATATTACCGATGCGGGCGATGTCCGTGCGGTAAACGATGTAAGTTTCGATATTGGTAAGGGCGAAGTATTTGGTCTAGCTGGAGAGTCTGGTTGCGGTAAGTCAACCGTCGCATTCTCCCTAATGCGTCTTCATAAGCCGCCAGCCTATATCAGTGGTGGACAAGTATCCTTCAATGGCGAAGACATCATGAAGTACAGCGACGAGCGTATGAACCGCTTTCGCTGGAAAGAAATGTCCATGGTATTCCAATCTGCCATGAATGCCTTGAACCCTGTTTTAACGATGGAAGAGCAGTTTTGTGACGTAATTATGCGCCACACAAACATGACACGCGATCAAGCAAAAAATCGCGCTGAAGGTCTATTAGAAATCGTCGATATTCACCCAAGTCGTTTAAGCGATTACCCACACCAATTCTCTGGCGGTATGCGTCAACGTTTGGTTATCGCGATTGCATTGGCTCTGAATCCAAAAATGATCATCATGGATGAGCCAACAACCGCTCTAGACGTGGTTGTACAGCGCGAGATCTTGCAAAAGATCCACGCACTGAAAGAAGAATTTGGTTTCTCAATTCTGTTCATCACCCATGACTTATCTCTGATGGTCGAGTTCACGGATCGCATCGGCATTATGTATGCGGGTCAGCTGATCGAAGTGGCACCGTCAAAAGAGATTCTGAAGACGCCATACCATCCTTATACCGAAGGTCTGGCAAGCTCCTTCCCTGCACTTACCGGTCCGAAAACACACCTAAAAGGTATTGCGGGTAATCCACTTAACCTGCTCGAAATACCGCAGGGTTGTCGCTTCCAAGCTCGCTGTAGCAAGGCGACAGACAAGTGTTTCAACGTGGCAAACACCTTGACTCAGATCGAGGCGACCCGTTTCACCAACTGCCACCTGTTTACAGGTAAGTAATTCGGCTATTTGCGACTTGTAGGAGTGAGCATGACTAAAGAATTAGGCCAACCAATTGTTGAAGGGAAAAACCTGGTAAAGGACTTCCCTGTTAGCAGCAACACGCTGAATAAGCCTTTGATGCGCGCACTGAATGATGTGTCATTCAAACTGTATAAAAGCCGCGGTCTATCTGTGGTTGGTGAATCAGGTTCTGGTAAATCAACTACGGCAAAAATGATTGCAAAGATGTATGCGCCAACGTCCGGAAGTATCGAATACAAAGGCCGCGACATCAGCACCATTACCAAGAGCCGCGATCTGATGACCTATCGCGAAGGCATTCAGATGGTATGGCAAGACCCGTTTGGCTCTTTGAACCCAACGCATAATATTTTTCACCATATTGAGCGCCCGCTGCGAATCCACAAAAAAGCGAGCAGCAACCCGAAAGAGCTGGAAGAACAGGTGTATGAATTGCTGAATCAGGTAGGGCTAACCCCACCGAAAGAAACAGCACAGAAATACCCTCACCAGCTATCTGGTGGTCAGCGTCAACGTGTCAATCTTGCACGAAATCTGGCTGTTGGCGCAGAAGTAGTGTTGGCAGACGAACCAACTTCAATGCTCGACGTTTCTATTCGCGCAGGTGTTTTGAACCTGATGGAAGAAATGAAATTCGAGAAAGAAATGGCATTGCTATACATCACGCATGACATCGCGACCGCTCGCTACATCGCTGAAGATCTAGCGGTTATGTACGTGGGACACATGGTGGAATGGGGTGACTGTGAAGAGATCATTCACCAGCCACAACACCCTTACACCAAGCTTCTCGTTTCTGCAGTGCCGGATCCGTCCAAGTCAATCCACCAGCAACTGGAAGGAAACAAAGGCGAAATCCCACTCTGGACACCAGATTCAGTCGGCTGTCCATTTGCTGGCCGATGCCTGCATGTGACAGATAAGTGTCGTGAGAAATTGCCAAGCGTCACCAAGCTGGCTGATAACCACTTCGTTCGCTGCTACCTGTTCGAATAATCTTCGAATACGTGTTTTAGGAGGTAAAATGCAGCTGTTGACCAATCATATCGGGTACGAACGCTTAGGCCACAAATCGGCGCTAATCCTTGCGGATCACGCTTTGTCTGAGACGCTTGCCGATATAGTGGATTGTCAGACTGGTCAATCCGTGATGCAGCTGCCTGTTTATGCTCGTGGTTCAGTAGACCAATGGCATTCCGGCGACGTCTATCAGCTAGACTTCTCCGCTCTGGATCAGAGCGGAGAGTTCTGCATCAAAGTTGGGGACACTACGTCTCCAGCTTTTTCGATCGCTGACGGCATACTGTTTGATCGCACTTTTTCTGATGTGATCCACTACTTCAAATCCCAGCGTTGTACAGGCACTTTTGATCAACACGATCGTCAAGCGCCATTGTTAGGCTTTGAACGTCGCATTGATGTTCGCGGCGGTTGGTATGATGCGTCAGGCGACGTCAGCAAATACTTCAGCCACCTTTCTTATTCTAACTATCTAAACCCACAGCAAATTCCCATGGTTGTTTGGAATATGCTGAACTCTTTAGAAACACTAAATACCGAATTGGTCCCATTTTCTAAAACACGATTGCATGACGAAGCCTTGTTCGGCGCAGATTTTCTCGTTCGCATGCACGACGCCGACGGATATTTTTATCTGACAGTGTTCGATAAATGGAGCAAAGACCCAGCGCAACGTGAAATATGTGCATATGAAACACAGCTGGGTAACAAGACCGACGCGTTTCAGGCAGGTTTCCGCCAAGGTGCAGGTGTGGCTATCGCGGCACTCGCTGCCGCTGCTCGTTTGGGCATCAATAGCGAATATGATGTCGAAACCTACCGGAAGACAGCTGAAACAGGCTACTGGCACCTAAAGGAAAACAATCGCGCTTACCTGGACGATGGTCAGGAAAACACCATCGACTTTTACTGCGCATTATTAGCGACAACCGAGTTATTCAAACTCACTGCCAGTCAGTCATACCTAGAAGAAACTCGTTACTGGGCCTCGAAACTGGCAGAGCAACAACAGAGTGACGACCAAGTATCACATTTTTGGTCAGCCAACGCCGATGGCTCTCGTCCTTATTTCCATGCCGCAGAGGCCGGGTTACCCGCCATTGCACTGATGCAGTATCTCGCCGTTGAAACTGATGCAGCATTGAAAGCGAAGTTTGAAATCATCTTAGTTAATGCGCTCAACTTTGAATTGCAGATTACCAATGAGGTCAACAACCCATTTGGTTACCCGCGCCAGTACATCAAAAACGTTGACGCCGATAAACGCACCAGCTTTTTCATTGCCCAGCGCAATGAAACGGGCTACTGGTGGCAAGGTGAAAACGCACGACTTGGTTCACTAGCAGCCATGGCTTACATGGCAACGAATTACGTATCTGACTCTGAGCTGAAAAAGCAGCTACGCCAATACGGTCAACATGCCTTGAACTGGATTGTGGGTCTCAACCCTTACGATATGTGCATGCTCGACGGTCATGGACGTAATAACCCAGACTATCTGCCAGAGCTTGGTTTTATCAATGCCAAAGGCGGTGTCTGTAACGGCATTACTGCAGGTTTTGATAGTGAGCATGACATCGCCTTCAAACCGGAAGGTCAGAAAGACGACATGCTACAAAACTGGCGCTGGGGCGAGCAGTGGATCCCCCACGCGGCTTGGTATCTATTAGCTATCGCCATGCAGAAAAAGGACCTAGTCAATGGCTAAGTATTTCTGTGGTGTGGATGGTGGTGGCACGTCATGCCGTGCGCGTATCGTTGATGAACAAGGCCACTTTCTCGGCGAAGCAAAAACAGGCAGTGCCAACATTTTGCTTGGTGTCGAATTGGCAATGGCCTCAATAGAAGACGCTATTTCCCAAGCGGCTCATCAAGCAGGTATTTCTGATCTATCTGAAATTTCTGTCGGTCTTGCATTGGCTGGCGCAGAGCAAAAATCAGCATGGCTAGATTTTATGTCTCTCCCTCAACCTTATGGACATTTCACGTTGAACACCGACGGTTACGGAGCCTGCATAGGCGCATTCAGCGGTGAAAACGGCGCGATTGTCATTGCCGGAACAGGGTCTGTGGGTATCTACCTGGAAAATGGTAACCAACATGTTGTGGGAGGCCGAGAGTTTCCTATTTCAGATCAAGGCGGCGGCGCAGTCATGGGCTTACGTCTAATTCAACAAACCTTATTGGCGCATGATGATCTGCGCGCCACTTCCTCGCTATCAGAGTATGTACTCACCCACTTTGATCACGATCTCGATGCCATCGTTAGCTGGTCTAAAACTGCCAAACCTCGTGATTATGGGCAGTTCAGTCCAAAAATCTTCGAATTAGCAATGCAACGAGACGAACTTGCCATGGAGTTACTCCAAGGCTCAGCCGACGATGTCGAGCGCCTGATCCTCGGTCTTAACCGAAAAGGTGCTACACAGATCGCGCTAATGGGCAGCATTGGTGAACGTATTGTTTCCTGGTTATCTCCCGCAGCTCAAGCCTTGTTAGTGCAGCCCAAGGCGGATGCTATGGCCGGCGCCATATTGATGGCAAGCGGCGATCACAACCTTTATCCGTTTCCGAGGTAAGCCATGAATTTTCGCCTAGATCTCAATGTTATCGATGTTAAGCCAAATGAAAGCCGTTTTGCATTGGTGCTGCATAATTTATCTGAATCCAACATTGAAAACTGGCAGCTAACCTTCAGCGTTAGTCGCTATGTCCAACCTGCCAGCGTGTCTCACGGTACGCTCAAGCAGATTGGCAGTTTATGTGTATTTGAAACAGGCGAGCCTCTCAACGCAAACGCGCATCTGTATCTTGAATTTAGCCATACAACAAAGCCTTTCTCGATGCATGATGAGGGCATTGCCGATGCATGCCTGATGGTTACAACAGACAAGGGCGTCACCGCATGCCCAATCGAAACAACGGTTATCAACTTAGGTGCTCAAACACTCGAGCGTATACCGCTTTGTTTGCCTGAGGCAAAAGCCATCAATCTCATTCCTCAGCCTAAAGCGCTGGTGATGACGCAAGGTCAATTTTCGATTGCCGATGATTGTGCTGTCGCAAGTGACAGTGATACCAATAAACCTGCCGCATTATGGCTAGCTCAAGAGTTATCGACACATCTTCGCGGTGATATATCCGTCAAGCAAGAAGGCCAAATTCGCCTCGTGTTTGATAATACTCTATCAGAATCACATTACCGTGTGAGTGTAAAACCACAGGGCGTGACGATTACCGCGTCGAATGAAAGTGGGTTCGCTCATGGTGTTTCCACCGTGCTGCAACTTTTGCCGAACAACGCATCTCATCGTCATTATTCTGCTTACAACCTGCCTTGTGTAGAAATTGAAGATCATCCTCGCTTTGCCTATCGCGGCATGATGTTGGATTGCGCTCGCCATTTCCATCCCTTGCATCGCGTCAAAGATCTTATCAACCAAATGGCACGTTACAAGTTCAACCATTTTCATTGGCACCTAACCGATGATGAAGGCTGGCGTATTCAAATTGATGCTTTCCCTGAGCTCACGGAAATTGGCGCTTGGCGCGGACCTTTCGAAACCATAGAGCCGCAATATACGTCATTGTCGAAAATCCACGGTGGTTTCTACACCAAAGAACAAATTCGAGAAGTGGTTGCATTCGCGGCACAACGAGGCATCACTGTCGTCCCTGAAATTGATATTCCTGGGCACAGTCGCGCCGCCATCAAATCCTTGCCACACATTTTGATGGAAGATGCCGATGCCTCTGTATATCGCAGCATCCAAAACTATTCCGACAATGTGCTAAATCCCGGTCTCAAAGGCACTTACACCTTTATCGAGACCGTGCTAAATGAAGTCTGTGAGCTTTTCCCTGGCGCATTCGTTCACATTGGTGCTGATGAGGTCCCAGACAATGTCTGGAGTGAAAGCCCATCTTGCCAAGCAATGATGAAAACCCATGGCTACAGCAGCAGTAAAGAACTGCAAGGCCACCTTTTGCGCCACGCAGAAAACTTCCTCAGCACCAAAGGTAAACAAATGTTTGGCTGGGAAGAAGCCGTGTTTGGCGACAAAGTCAGCAAAGACACCGTTATCTTCTCTTGGTTGAACGAAAAGTCAGGTCTCGAATGCATTCGCAACGGCTATGACGTTGTATTGCAACCAGGCCAAGAAACCTATCTAGATATGGCTCAGGACTTCTCTGCTGATGAGCCGGGAACAGACTGGGCCTGCAAGATCCCGCTTGAAAAAGCGTACCACTATGAACCCTTTGCCAACTCAAACGTCACCTCAAAAGAGTTTGAGCAAGTAAAAGGCATTCAATGCGCACTCTGGTGCGAAATGACCAACACCCAAAGTCGCTTCGAGTACATGCTCTACCCTCGCCTTTTAGCGATCGCAGAAGTGTGCTGGAGCGCCAAGGAACAACGAGATTGGGCAGATTTTCAAGCCCGCCTAAACGGACAACTGCAGTACCTAGATCGTCTAGGTATTAACTATCGTCGGTAATTACTTCAATTTTTTGAGATTTGTAGAAGGATACACGCCATGAAATACGGCTACTTTGATAACGATAACCGAGAGTATGTCATTACTCGTCCTGACGTACCGGCGCCGTGGACTAACTATTTGGGTACTGAAAAATTCTGTACCGTGATTTCACACAACGCAGGTGGTTATTCTTTTTATCAAAGCCCTGAGCACAACCGTGTCACTAAGTTCCGTCCAAACGGCACGTTTGACCGCCCAGGACACTTTGTTTACTTACGCGATGATGAAACAGCAGATTACTGGTCAATCTCTTGGCAGCCAGTAGCAAAAAGCCTTGAAGAAGCGTCTTATGAGGTTCGTCATGGCCTGTCTTACTCTAAATTCAAGTGTGAATACAAGGGTATTACAGCAACCAAAACACTGTTTGTACCAAAAGGTGAAGACGCGCAACTTTGGGATATCACCATAAAGAACGATGGCGATAAGCCTCGTACTATCAGCGCATTCTCTTTTGTTGAGTTCTCATTCAGTCACATCCAATCTGATAACCAGAACCATCAGATGAGCTTGTACTCTGCTGGTACATCTTATGAAGATGGCGTGATTGAATACGATTTGTATTACAACACCAACGATCACGATGGCTTCTACTACATGGCTTCTAGCTTTGAACCTGATAGCTACGAAGGCCAACGCGACAGCTTCTTGGGCATGTATCGTGACGAAGCGAATCCTATTGCGGTTGAAAAAGGTCGCTGTTCTAACCACGTTCAAACCTGCTACAACCATTGTGGTTCACTGCACAAGCAATTCGTTATCCAACCCGGTGAAGAAGTTCGCTTCGTTTACATCCTAGGTGTTGGTAAAGGCGAAGGCCAACGCCTGCGTAAGAAGTACCAAGATCTTGCTAACGTTGACGCTGCATTTGCTGGCATCAAAGAGCACTGGGATACGCGTTGTAACAAATTCCAAGTATCTTCACCGAACGAAGGTCTAGATACCATGATCAACGCATGGACGCTTTACCAAGCAGAAACATGTGTGGTTTGGTCTCGCTTTGCTTCTTTCATCGAAGTCGGCGGTCGTACTGGCCTCGGTTACCGTGATACCGCACAAGATGCGATCTCGGTCCCTCACTCAAACCCAGAAATGACACGCAAACGCCTTGTGGACCTTCTCCGTGGTCAAGTAAAAGCCGGTTACGGTCTGCACTTGTTCGATCCTGATTGGTTCGATCCAGAAAAAGCAGATGTTCAACCATCCAAATCGCCAACAGTCGTTCCAACGCCTAGCGATGAAGACAAGATCCACGGCATTGATGACACCTGTTCTGATGATCACCTATGGATCGTTCCAACGATCATTAAGTACGTCACCGAGACGGGTGAAGAAAGCTTCCTTGATGAAGTCATTCCCTATGCAGATGGCGGTAACGCTACTGTTTATGAACACATGAAAGCAGCATTGGATTTCTCAGCAGAATACGTGGGTCAAACCGGTATCTGTAAAGGTCTTCGAGCAGACTGGAATGACTGTCTTAACCTAGGCGGCGGCGAATCAGCAATGGTGTCTTTCCTGCACTTCTGGGCACTACAAGAATTCATCACGCTAGCAAAACACAAAGCGCAAGACGCTGACGTTCAAAAATACACAGAAATGGCCGCTAACGTGCGCGAAGCATGTGAAAAACACCTTTGGGACGAAGAGGGTGGTTGGTACATCCGTGGTCTAACCAAAGATGGCGACAAAATCGGTACTGCACAACAAACTGAAGGTCGTATCCACCTAGAGTCAAACACGCTAGCAGTGTTATCTGGAATGGCATCACAAGATCGCGGCGAGCAAGCGATGGACGCCGTCGATGAAAACTTATTCTGTGACTATGGTCTTCACCTGAACTCACCGTCATTCTCAACGCCAAATGATGACATTGGTTTTGTTACACGTGTTTACCAAGGCGTAAAAGAAAACGGCGCTATCTTCTCTCACCCAAATCCATGGGCATGGGTTGCTGAAGCGAAACTGGGTCGTGGTGACCGTGCAATGAAGTTCTACGATGCACTAAACCCGTACAACCAGAACGACATGATTGAAAAACGTGTTGCAGAACCGTACTCCTACGTCCAGTTCATCATGGGTCGTGACCACGAAAACCATGGTCGTGCAAACCACCCATGGCTAACGGGTACTTCTGGCTGGGCATACTTTGCCGTCACCAACTTCATTCTTGGTGTGCAAGTTGGCTTCGACGGATTGAGCGTTAATCCTTGTATCCCAACTGAATGGCCAGGTTTCGACGTAAGCCGTGAGTGGCGTGGTGCGACTTACCAAATCAAGGTAGAGAACCCGAACGGCGTGAGCAAAGGTGTGAAAACCATCACCTTGAATGGCGACATCGTGACAGGTGCTATCCCAGCACAAGCTGAAGGCTCTGTGAACGTTGTTAACGTTGTCATGGGCTAAATAAAAAAGGAGGGCACTTTGCCCTCCTTTTTTTTCGTTTTAGAAAGGAGTTCTACCATGATTCAATTTGGTACCGGCGGATGGCGAGCCTTCATTGGTGAAGAATTCACCAAAGACAACGTACGTTTAGTTGCACAGTCACTAGCAAACATCATGATCACTGAGAATGCGTGTGAGCCGGGTTTCGTTATCGGATATGATCGCCGTTTTTTATCAGATAAAGCGGCAGCTTGGTTTGCAGAAGTGCTTGCTGCTAATGGCATTACTGTCAGCTTTATCAACAAATACGTTCCTACACCTATCGTGATGTTCAAAGCGAAGGAAATGGAAACGCATTATTCTGCGTGTATTACCGCATCTCACAACCCAGCTGATTACAACGGTATCAAAGTCTTCATTCAAGGCGGTCGCGACGCTGATGAAATTATCACCGCGAAAATCGAAGAACAGGTCAACACACTTCAACTTAGTGACGTGAAATCGATAGATTTTGAAGATGCAGAGACTCAAGGGCTAATCAAAATCATCAACCCGATGAACGAATTCGTTGACTCGATCATCGATTTCATCGATATCGAAGCCATCAAGGCCGCAAACTTACGTGTTTTGATTGACCCAATGTTTGGTGTTGCTAAGAATGCGCTTCAAACTGTACTTATCTCCGGTCGCTGTGACGTTGACGTGATCAACGATGGCGCCAACCCGGGGTTTGGCGGAGTCATGCCATCACCCAATGCCGCTACGCTTTACCGCCTGAAGCACTTGGTTGCTCATGAAGGTTATGACATTGGCATCGGTACAGATGGAGATGCAGACCGTCTCGGCATTATTGATGAGAAAGGCAACTTCATCCATCCAAATGAAGTCCTACTGCTTTTGTATTACTACATGCTGGAGTACAAAGGCTGGAAAGGTTCAGTTGTACGAAATATCGCAACAACACATCTGCTAGACAAAGTTGCTGCCGACCATGATGAAAAGAGTTTTGAAGTGCCTGTTGGCTTCAAGCACATCAGTTCACAAATGGAAGCGGATGATTCTCTGATCGGTGGTGAGAGCTCAGGCGGTCTAACTATCCGTGGTCATATCAAAGGTAAAGATGGCGTATTTGCATCAAGCCTACTGGTTGAAATGATCAGTGTGACAGGTAAAAAACTGTCTGAACTGCTTGATGAAATCTACGGTAAGTATGGTTATGCCTACACTGCAGAAGGTGACTGCACCTTTAAGGCATCTCAACGCCAAGAGCTTTACAACAAGATCTACGTTGAAAAAGCGCTGCCAGAATTTGCCTATGAAATAGAAAAAGTTAGCTATGCTGACGGCTTAAAAGTTTACTTCAAAAACGGAGGCTGGGCACTGGCTCGCTTCTCCGGCACTGAGCCTTTACTTCGCATCTTCGTAGAGTGGGAAGATAAAGAATCAGCAGAAGCTTTGGTTAATCAAATTAAAGCCTTTTTGTACGTTTAGTATAAAGAGTGAGCCGTATGACAACGGGTTGGTTTATTTGAACCCAACTGGCTTACAAAAAAGGGGTAGCTTTCGCTACCCCTTATCTATCTCACCAATACACAGTCTCGCAACTGGCTGTCTCCCCAAACCAGCATGGCTTCTTGGCCTTTAGTATACAGACCAAATTTCTTATCTTCAGACTCCCACTGAGCACCAGATGCAGATCGAATCCTCGGCAATGAACGTTCTTCATTGTTAAATTGCACAATCGCCTTATCAGACATAACCATTGCATCAAACGTTTGATGACTCTCACACGTATACAGATGCGGCAAGGAAGTGCTGCATGCTGATAAGAGCAACGAAACCAGTATAGCGCCAATAAATTTGTTCATTTAACCCCCTCACTGACGAATTCAAATACATCATTTCATGCCACCTTATTGCTAACTGTTTACAGTGTCACAGAGCAAATATCTTGTTGGGGAATAAACACGAAATAATTGTCAGACATTGAAGTGGGGAATAACTGACCACCAAATACATTCAGGTCAGTGGTATATAACTATGAATTAAAAACGCAAAAAGGCCACCCGATAGGGTGGCCTTTTTGTTTTTCTTTTTGCCTTCATCTTTGTATTAAAGATGAAAACGAATTTGAAGCCTGGCGATGTCCTACTCTCACATGGGGAGACCCCACACTACCATCGGCGCTATTACGTTTCACTACTGAGTTCGGCATGGGATCAGGTGGGTCCATAATGCTATGGTCGCCAAGCAAATTCTGTTGTTGTATCCCGCTTGTCAGGCTTCACTCTGGCTGCATTGCCTGCCTCCTTCACTCGGTCATGTACAGTCGTACACTTCCTCGCTCAGCTCGTGGGCGGCTTTGCCAAAATAAATCCTGCCTACGCTATCTCTATGGATAACGGCAAGATACTAATATCTGGGAAAATTCTGACTAGCTATAGGTTCTCAATACACATTCAACGTTCTTATCTGAGTCCGCTAAAACCCCTTGGGTGTTGTATGGTTAAGCCTCACGGGCAATTAGTACAGGTTAGCTCAATGCCTCGCAGCACTTACACACCCTGCCTATCTACGTCGTAGTCTCCAACAACCCTTCAGGACACTTATAGTGTCAGGGATGACTCATCTCGAGGCTCGCTTCGCGCTTAGATGCTTTCAGCGCTTATCAATTCCGAACTTAGCTACCGGGCAATGCCACTGGCGTGACAACCCGAACACCAGAGGTTCGTCCACTCCGGTCCTCTCGTACTAGGAGCAGCCCCTCTCAATCATCCAACGCCCACGGCAGATAGGGACCGAACTGTCTCACGACGTTCTAAACCCAGCTCGCGTACCACTTTAAATGGCGAACAGCCATACCCTTGGGACCGACTTCAGCCCCAGGATGTGATGAGCCGACATCGAGGTGCCAAACACCGCCGTCGATATGAACTCTTGGGCGGTATCAGCCTGTTATCCCCGGAGTACCTTTTATCCGTTGAGCGATGGCCCTTCCATTCAGAACCACCGGATCACTATGACCTACTTTCGTACCTGCTCGAATTGTCATTCTCGCAGTCAAGCGGGCTTATGCCATTGCACTAACCTCACGATGTCCGACCGTGATTAGCCCACCTTCGTGCTCCTCCGTTACTCTTTGGGAGGAGACCGCCCCAGTCAAACTACCCACCAGGCACTGTCCGCAACCCCGATTAGGGGCCAACGTTAGAACATCAAGCATACAAGGGTGGTATTTCAAGATTGCCTCCACACCATCTAGCGACGGTGCTTCAAAGGCTCCCACCTATCCTACACATGTAGGGTCAATGTTCAGTGCCAAGCTGTAGTAAAGGTTCACGGGGTCTTTCCGTCTAGCCGCGGGTACACAGCATCTTCACTGCGATTTCAATTTCACTGAGTCTCGGGTGGAGACAGCGTGGCCATCATTACGCCATTCGTGCAGGTCGGAACTTACCCGACAAGGAATTTCGCTACCTTAGGACCGTTATAGTTACGGCCGCCGTTTACCGGGGCTTCGATCAAGAGCTTCTCCGAAGATAACCCCATCAATTAACCTTCCGGCACCGGGCAGGCGTCACACCGTATACGTCATCTTTCGATTTTGCACAGTGCTATGTTTTTAATAAACAGTTGCAGCCACCTGGTATCTGCGACTGCCTCTAGCTCCATCCGCAAGGGACTTCACCGGAGGCAGCGTACCTTCTCCCGAAGTTACGGTACCATTTTGCCTAGTTCCTTCACCCGAGTTCTCTCAAGCGCCTTGGTATTCTCTACCCGACCACCTGTGTCGGTTTGGGGTACGATTCCTTATAACCTGAAGCTTAGAGGCTTTTCCCGGAAGCATGGCATCAATGACTTCATCACCGTAGTGACTCGACATCGTGTCTCAGTGTTAATAGCGTCCCGGATTTACCTAAGACACCCACCTACGCACTTGAACTTGGACAACCGTCGCCAAGCCCACCTAGCCTTCTCCGTCCCCCCATCGCAGTTATAAGCAGTACGGGAATATTAACCCGTTTCCCATCGACTACGCCTTTCGGCCTCGCCTTAGGGGTCGACTTACCCTGCCCCGATTAACGTTGGACAGGAACCCTTGGTCTTCCGGCGAGGAGGTTTTTCACCCCCTTTATCGTTACTCATGTCAGCATTCGCACTTCTGATACCTCCAGCAAACCTTACAGTTCACCTTCAACGGCTTACAGAACGCTCCCCTACCCAACAATTCCGAAGAATTGATGCCGCAGCTTCGGTGTATCGCTTAGCCCCGTTACATCTTCCGCGCAGGCCGACTCGACCAGTGAGCTATTACGCTTTCTTTAAATGATGGCTGCTTCTAAGCCAACATCCTGGCTGTCTGAGCCTTCCCACATCGTTTCCCACTTAGCGATAACTTTGGGACCTTAGCTGGCGGTCTGGGTTGTTTCCCTCTCCACGACGGACGTTAGCACCCGCCGTGTGTCTCCCGGATAGTACTTACTGGTATTCGGAGTTTGCAAAGGGTTGGTAAGTCGGGATGACCCCCTAGCCTTAACAGTGCTCTACCCCCAGTAGTATTCGTCCGAGGCGCTACCTAAATAGCTTTCGGGGAGAACCAGCTATCTCCGAGTTTGATTGGCCTTTCACCCCTAGCCACAAGTCATCCGCTAATTTTTCAACATTAGTCGGTTCGGTCCTCCAATTGATGTTACTCAATCTTCAACCTGCCCATGGCTAGATCACTCGGTTTCGGGTCTACTCCTAGCAACTCATTCGCCCAGTTAAGACTCGGTTTCCCTACGGCTCCCCTATTCGGTTAACCTTGCTACTAAAAGTAAGTCGCTGACCCATTATACAAAAGGTACGCAGTCACCCCACGAAGAGGCTCCCACTGCTTGTACGTACACGGTTTCAGGTTCTATTTCACTCCCCTCACAGGGGTTCTTTTCGCCTTTCCCTCACGGTACTGGTTCACTATCGGTCAGTCAGGAGTATTTAGCCTTGGAGGATGGTCCCCCCATGTTCAGACAGGATACCACGTGTCCCGTCCTACTCGTTTTCACAATAAAAGCATTGTCGTGTACGGGGCTATCACCCTGTATCGCGCCACTTTCCAGAGGCTTCCACTAACACTTAAACTGCTTAAGGGCTAATCCGGGGTCGCTCGCCGCTACTGCCGGAATCTCAATTGATTTCTTTTCCTTCGGGTACTTAGATGTTTCAGTTCCCCGAGTTCGCCTCATACAGCTATGTATTCACTGCATGATACGTGCTTATGCACGTGGGTTTCCCCATTCGGAAATCGTAGACTCAAGTGGCTTTTACTGCCTTATCTACGCTTATCGCAAGTTAATACGTCCTTCATCGCCTCTGACTGCCAAGGCATCCACCGTGTACGCTTAGTCACTTAACCATACAACCCCAAGAGGTCTTGTGTATGGCAAACAACCAAGGTGACTCTCGTTAAAGAGTCGGTTCGCTGTTTTTGACCCTACTTTTATGAAAAAGTGGAAACCAAGAACGTTGAACGGTTTTTCGCCGGACTCAAATATGTTCATCTTTCGATGAAACCAAGAACACTTGAATGTGTTTGGTGTTAATCCAATCAGGATTAACGTTTTGAGAACTTTTGTTTCATTACCTCTCGGGTAGAGAGATAAGAAACAGATTTCAATTTATTTCCTCTCTATAAAGAGAAGTCATAAATCTACTAGTCAGCTTTCCAGATTTTTAAAGAGCATTTCTCTTTCGAGAACAGCGCAAAAAGCGCTAATCAATGACGTTGTCATTCATTAGGGCTTTTCCCGTCTTTATTCTTCAACCTATACAATTTGTGTGAGCACTTGCATTAATAGTATCGTTAAGGAGGTGATCCAGCCCCAGGTTCCCCTAGGGCTACCTTGTTACGACTTCACCCCAGTCATGAACCACACCGTGGTAAACGCCCTCCCGAAGGTTAAGCTATCTACTTCTGGTGCAGCCCACTCCCATGGTGTGACGGGCGGTGTGTACAAGGCCCGGGAACGTATTCACCGTGGCATTCTGATCCACGATTACTAGCGATTCCGACTTCACGGAGTCGAGTTGCAGACTCCGATCCGGACTACGACGTACTTTCTGGGATTCGCTCCACCTCGCGGTCTTGCTGCCCTCTGTATACGCCATTGTAGCACGTGTGTAGCCCTACTCGTAAGGGCCATGATGACTTGACGTCGTCCCCACCTTCCTCCGGTTTATCACCGGCAGTCTCCCTGGAGTTCCCACCATTACGTGCTGGCAAACAAGGATAAGGGTTGCGCTCGTTGCGGGACTTAACCCAACATTTCACAACACGAGCTGACGACAGCCATGCAGCACCTGTCTCACAGTTCCCGAAGGCACACCAAAATCTCTTCCGGCTTCTGTGGATGTCAAGAGTAGGTAAGGTTCTTCGCGTTGCATCGAATTAAACCACATGCTCCACCGCTTGTGCGGGCCCCCGTCAATTCATTTGAGTTTTAATCTTGCGACCGTACTCCCCAGGCGGTCTACTTAACGCGTTAGCTCCGGAAGCCACGGCTCTAGGCCACAACCTCCAAGTAGACATCGTTTACAGCGTGGACTACCAGGGTATCTAATCCTGTTTGCTCCCCACGCTTTCGCATCTGAGCGTCAGTCTTTGTCCAGGGGGCCGCCTTCGCCACCGGTATTCCTTCAGATCTCTACGCATTTCACCGCTACACCTGAAATTCTACCCCCCTCTACAAGACTCTAGCCTGCCAGTTCAAAATGCGGTTCCCAGGTTGAGCCCGGGGCTTTCACATCTTGCTTAACAAACCGCCTGCATGCGCTTTACGCCCAGTAATTCCGATTAACGCTCGCACCCTCCGTATTACCGCGGCTGCTGGCACGGAGTTAGCCGGTGCTTCTTCTGCAGCTAACGTCAAACGAACACGCTATTAACGTATCCGCCTTCCTCACTGCTGAAAGTGCTTTACAACCCGAAGGCCTTCTTCACACACGCGGCATGGCTGCATCAGGCTTGCGCCCATTGTGCAATATTCCCCACTGCTGCCTCCCGTAGGAGTCTGGACCGTGTCTCAGTTCCAGTGTGGCTGATCATCCTCTCAAACCAGCTAGGGATCGTCGCCTTGGTGAGCCATTACCTCACCAACTAGCTAATCCCAACTGGGCCCATCCCGACGCGAGAGGTCCGAAGATCCCCCTCTTTGGTCCGTAGACATCATGCGGTATTAGCAGTCGTTTCCAACTGTTATCCCCCACGTCAGGGCAGGTTCCCAGCCATTACTCACCCGTCCGCCGCTCGTCATCTTCAAAAGCAAGCTCTTGAAATGTTACCGCTCGACTTGCATGTGTTAGGCCTGCCGCCAGCGTTCAATCTGAGCCATGATCAAACTCTTCAATTAGAATTTTTCTTGTTATCCCCATTTCCGAAGAAACAGGTCTAACGCTCAATGAATACTGAATTACTTTTTTGCCCTAAGGCAAATCTGCATTGACTGTGTTGACAGTGTCACTTCGAAAAGCTCAACCATCTTGGGTCACTCAGTGCATTGATAAATCTTATGTCTATCAAGTACGAGTGCCCACACAGATTGTATAGGTCAAATTGTTAAAGAACGTTGACTTGGTCAGCGGCTTAACTCGCCGTGTTCCGTGTCGATGGGCCGCATTATAGAGACTTCGAACTGCTTGGCAATAGCTAATTTCAAAAAACTTAATAAAACAGGCCTAACCGTTTAAATTTGCATCATAACGGTCAAAACTGACTATTTATTACTCTATTTTCAGTTGTTTTTCATCAAGTTTTCTTTCTTGAAGCACAATAGAACCCCTTTGCCTCTTTGATATATCGTAATTGCCTGTCTTCAATATCACCTCGCACCCAGTTTTGAACGTTTGGTTCATGTAGATGTAGATGTAGATGTAGATGTAGATGTAGATGTAGATGTAGATACAGCGTAATGAGGGAATCAAGAGTAACAATGAGAACGACCACCAAATACTGTTGTTTCTCTATATATACCCAAACAACCTCAAGATGCTTGTTCAGCGAGAGTTTGTAGGCTGTCAGGCACGGCGTTGGTTTGGAAACATAGTCGCTCTACGTTGAAAATCAGCAACAAAGCATGGCGGCCAACAAAACTCGCCCTTTGGGAGCCTCTCATCTTGAGGTTGCTTGGGTATAGAGGGATTAATAGAAAGTAGAAGATGACGGTGAAACAAAGGAGGGAGAAAATTTGGAAATGCTAGAACGAAAAAAGCCTTAGTCTTTCGACTAAGGCTTTCTCGGAATTTGGTGCCCGAGGTCGGACTTGAACCGACACTCCTTTCGGAAACGGATTTTGAATCCGTCGTGTATACCAATTTCACCACTCGGGCAAGTGCGGCCAATTATACGCATGCCGAACAACGACGCAAGTACATAAATAGAAAAAAATGTTCAACCGTTTCTTTTTTCGCCATCCTGGTAAATAAACATGCAATTTGACCCATTTTTCTCCATTCACCCTTATCGATAAGGCTGTTAAACTGCACGCATTACTCATTATTAGGACAGCAACATGTCTCAATCCTCTGTTCAGTTCAGTGTGCCTAAAGGCGCGAGCTTCTTTCGTCGTATGGGCGCATGGCTTTATGACCTTCTCGTACTCGTCGCCGTTGAAATGCTTGCTATCGGCTTGGTTGTTGGTGGTTTCGCCATTGCGATGCAATTTGGGCTTTCAATAGAAGGTTACGTGGACGTGGGAGATTACCTGACTCGCAACCCTATGATCAGTCCTTTCTTTACTCTCTATGTATTTGCAATTGCTGCGGGATTTTATGGCTACTTTTGGTCTAAAGCAGGTCAGACCGTTGGAATGAAAGCATGGAAGCTTAAACTTGTGAGTGAATTTGGTGGAAACCTCACCTTCACTCAGGCGCTAATACGAATGGCGACTGCTTGTTTGGGTGCGGGTAATCTATTCACCTTATTTGATCGAAACAATCGTGCATTTCAAGATCACTTTTCAAACAGCCAAATGCTCAAGATCGACTAAGTTTGATCATATCGTTTGATATAAGAAGAGGGAGCCCATGGGCTCCCTCTTCTTATATCAAATAAATTTATCGCCTAGCATCTATAACTTTCTATTGAGTAAGTAAAGTGTCACACCGACAAACGCTAAACTGGGGGCAACGGCACCAAAGAAGGGCGGTAAGTTATAGACTAAGGTTAACGGCCCAAACACTTCATTTGATATATAGAAGGAAAAACCAAAAATAACACCGGATAGCACGCGTGCGCCCATGGTCACCGTACGTAGTGGGCCGAAAACAAAGCTCAGCGCCAACAGCATCATTACACCGATAGACAGCGGCTGCAGTACCTTTCGCCACAGAGCAAGTTCATAGCGAGTCGCATCCTGTTTCGATGCCTTCAAGTATTCGACGTAACTGTATACTCCACTGAGTGATAACTCTTCTGGTTTCACCGTTACGATGGAAAGCTTCTCAGGTGTCAGCGTCGTTTTCCAGGCTAACTGATCTTCTTTGGTTTCACTGATTTTAATCGGGCCTTCAAAGTGAGTGACGGTGACATTGTTTAGCATCCAACTATCTTTATCCAGATAAGCCCCGCTATCCGCAAACACCATGCTTTTGAGTACTTGGTTGTCGTCAAACTTCCAAATATTCACGCCAGTCAGTGACTCTTTCTGATCGGTTCGTGCAATATAAATAAAATCACTGCCGTCTTTCGCCCAAACACCACTGCGAACAGACATGACGTTACCGCCTGATTTCGCGAACGTTCTCAGTTCACGTGCCGCTTTTTGGGCATCGGGTGCGCCCCACTGCCCTAATGCCAGCACCACCAGCATCAATGGCATTGCCGTTTTTAACACAGAAAGGCCAATATCTAGTTTGGAAAAACCCGAGGCCTGCATTACCACCAGTTCCGAACTTGATGCCAATGAGCCAAGGCCAATCAATGCACCCAGTAATACCGCCATCGGGAAAAACATCTCAATATCGCGCGGCATGCTCAACATGACATATTGCACAGCCGTCATCATGGTGAAAACACCATCACCCACTGAGCGTAGCTGTTCAACAAACTTGATAATGGCCGAAAGCCCCACCAAGGTTGCCAAACACAACGACGTTGTCGCAATAATCGTGCGCCCAATGTAAAGGTCGAGGATCTTAAACATTAGCCGGTCCTCCTCAATCGATATCTCAACTTACGCATGGGTAATGTGTCCCAGCTAATCAGCCCAATAGCCACCAACAATGCCAGTAAGTTGATACTCCAAAGACCGATTTCAGGCCGCAGGTTTCCTTCTTCTATTGCCGATTTAGCCGCGCTTATTGCAAGGAAATAAGTCAGATATATCAATACCGCAGGGAAAAGTTTTGCAAAGCGCCCCTGTCGAGGGTTCACCGCAGAGAGCGGCACAACGATCATTGTCATTAACGGGATACACAATACGAGAGCGATACGCCATTGCAACTCAGCCTTTGCTTGTGGCGACGACTCATTTAACAGAGCAGGCGTCGGCATGGCATCCCAATCACGTTGTTTCTGGCGAACTTCGCGCTGGCCAATCAACACCTGATAATTGTCATAGTCGGTAATGGTGTAATCCAGTCGAGTAGGTAAACCTTCATACCGGACACCGGTATTTAAATCCAATACCTGACGTCCATCTGGTAGCTCAGAAACAAAACCCTTTTCGGCAACAATCACGTTTGGACGCATCGTATCGCGAGGCACAGGCTGGGCAATAAAGACGTTATGCAGATTCTGTCCGCTTTCCGTGATTTCATTAACAAAGACCACTGCCTGACCATCTGGTGTGGTTTGGATTTGCCCTTGCACGAGAAGCTCAAGACCAGAATCAGATTCCAGGCTTTCCATCACCTTAATTTCTTTGTCATTCGCCCAAGGCGTCAGCCACAGTGCATTAAATGCCGCAACAGCCCCTGTCAACAAAGCCAAATACAATGCCGCGTGGATCAGGAACTTGTTCCCAATCCCCGTCGCATTCATCACGGTAATCTCACTTTCAGCATAAAGACGGCCAAAAGTGATCAAAATCCCGATATAAAGGCTAAGTGGCAACATCAACATTGCCATCGATGGCATGTAAAGACCGACCAGTGTTAACACATCACTACCCGGAATTGAGCCATCTGTAGCGTTTGCCAGCACACGTATGAACTTCTGACTAAAAAAGACCAGAAAAAGCACAAACAACACAGCGAGTTGCGTTTTCACTGTCTCTCGGATCAAATACCGAACAATAATCACGGTGTTTTACCTTTAGAAAACTTGTTTTTTTACTCGAATCGCTATAGTTTTTGGGTAAATGAGTTATTTTTTAATCTTTCGGCCAAGTGTTGACCTGCTTAATTCAATTTACCTCGAACACGAAATCGAGTTCCAATAAAGCGGGCATTATCCAACATTTAGCCTCACTTGTCTTTAGGATGTAGGAGTACGCATGGAGTTCAGTGTAAAAAGCGGGAGTCCCGAGAAGCAACGTAGCGCGTGTATCGTAGTTGGTGTGTTTGAACCACGCCGTTTGTCTCCGGTGGCAGAACAACTCGATAAAATCAGCGATGGGTACATTAGTAGCCTTTTGCGCCGCGGAGATCTCGAAGGAAAGCCTGGCCAGATGCTGCTACTGCATCACGTTCCTAATGTACTTTCTGAGCGAGTGTTGTTGGTTGGTTGCGGTAAAGAGCGTGAACTCGGTGAGCGTCAATATAAAGAAATTATCAAGAACACCATCAACACGCTTAACGAAACTGGCTCAATGGAAGCAGTCTGCTTCCTGACCGAATTGCACGTAAAAGGTCGCGACACGTACTGGAAAGTTCGTCAAGCAGTAGAAAGCACCAAAGACAGCCTCTACACCTTCAATCAATTCAAGAGTGTGAAACCGGAAACCCGTCGTCCACTTCGTAAATTGGTATTCAATGTACCTACCCGTCGCGAGCTAAACCTAGGTGAGCGCGCGATTACCCATGGTCTCGCTGTTGCGTCTGGCGTTAAAGCGTGTAAAGACCTTGGCAACATGCCACCAAACGTAGCAAACCCGGCATACCTTGCCTCTCAAGCGCGCCGTTTGGCAGATGACTTCGATAAAGTCAGCACCAAGATCATCGGCGAACAAGAGATGAAAGAGCTAGGCATGACATCTTACTTAGCCGTTGGCCAAGGCTCACGTAACGAATCGATGATGTCAATCATGGAGTACAAAGGCCATCCAGACCCTGATGCCAAACCAATTATCTTGGTTGGTAAAGGTTTGACCTTTGACGCTGGCGGTATATCTCTGAAGCCACCAGCCAGCATGGACGAAATGAAGTACGACATGTGTGGTGCAGCATCGGTATTTGGCGCAATGAAGTCGTTAGCAAAACTTGAGCTACCAATCAATGTTATTGGTGTCTTAGCAGGTTGTGAAAACATGCCAGATGGCGGCGCTTATCGTCCGGGTGACATCGTAACCACTATGTCAGGTCAAACGGTTGAAGTATTAAATACCGACGCAGAAGGCCGTTTGGTTCTATGTGACGCACTGACCTATGTTGAGCGTTATGAACCTGAGTGCGTGATTGACGTAGCCACACTAACCGGTGCTTGTATTGTTGCACTAAGTCATCACATCAGTGGCTTGTTATCCAATCACAATCCGCTGGCGCATGAAATTGTCAACGCCTCAGAGCAAGCCGGTGACCGCGCATGGCGTCTGCCAATGACCGAAGAGTATCAAGAACAGCTGAAGAGCCCATTTGCCGATATGGCCAACATTGGTTCACCTGGTGGTGGCACTATCGTTGCTGGTTGTTTCCTCTCACGCTTTGCAAAGAAATATAACTGGGCGCACCTTGATGTTGCTGGCACATCTTTTAAAGGTGGAGCCAACAAAGGGGCGACAGGTCGCCCTGTCCCATTGCTCGTCCAGTTCTTACTGAACCGCTCTGGCCTGGAGACGGTGGAGTAAAACTTCACAACATCGACAAGGAGGCTAAACAGCCTCCTTTTTTTCGTTTGTCATGTCGTTAGCCAAAGAAAAAGCGATGGCTTTTCAGGCAAGCTAACCGCAAACTTAACCGCATTAATTCGCCGTTAAATAGAGAAACTCACATGGCATTGGCAACCTTCTATTTATTAGATGACACCCATACAGATCCCCAGCGCTGTATGGTAGAAAAAGCCGGCCAACTTTCAGCGCTTTTTAGTCAACAAGGTATGAAGGTTTACATTTCGGCGAACGATAAATCTCAAGCGGAAAGCGTCGACGAATACCTTTGGCAACAGTCACCCGATAACTTTGTCGCACACAATCTTGTGGGTGAAGGGCCGAGAGGCGGCGCGCAAGTTGAAATAGGCTGGGCAGGAGTCCGACATACCGGGCACAGAAATGTGCTGATAAATCTGTCCGAAGAAGCAGCAATTTTTGCGCCTTCCTTTGCACAAGTGGTAGACTTCGTGCCTTGCGATGAAACTCTCAAGCAACAAGCGCGAGAGCGCTACAAAATTTACAGAATGGCTGGGCGTCAAATGCGAACCCTCGCCATTGATGACATGTCCTAAATCTCACACTGATCCGTCAAGAGCGCTATGGAAAAGACATACAACCCAACATCAATTGAAAAGGCGCTTTACCAGCGCTGGGAAGAGGCTGGTTATTTTAAGCCTCACGGTGATACATCAAAAGATGCATACAGCATCATGATCCCACCACCCAATGTCACCGGCAGCCTGCACATGGGTCACGCGTTCCAAGATACCATCATGGACACCTTGATCCGTTGCGAGCGTATGAAAGGCAAAAACACCCTTTGGCAGGTAGGTACCGATCACGCAGGTATCGCCACGCAAATGGTTGTTGAGCGCAAGATCGCGGCAGAAGAAGGCAAGACTAAGCACGATTACGGTCGTGATGCCTTCATCGATAAGATCTGGGAATGGAAGAACGAATCTGGTGGCACCATCACCAAACAGCTTCGTCGCCTTGGCGCATCTGTCGATTGGGATCGTGAACGCTTCACCATGGATGACGGTTTATCAAATGCCGTTCAAGAAGTGTTCGTCCGTCTTTTCCAAGAAGATCTGATCTATCGCGGCAAGCGACTGGTTAACTGGGATCCAAAACTGCACACCGCCATTTCAGACCTAGAAGTCGAAAACAAAGACGTCAAAGGCTACATGTGGCATTTCCGTTACCCATTAGCGGATGGCGTGAAAACGGCTGATGGCAAAGACTACATTGTTGTCGCAACCACTCGTCCAGAAACTATGCTGGGTGATACGGGTGTTGCCGTTAACCCTGAAGATCCGCGTTATAAAGATCTGATCGGCAAAGAAATCATGCTTCCGATTGTTGGCCGTCGCATCCCAATCTTGGGCGATGAGCACGCAGACATGGAGAAAGGCACAGGCTGTGTGAAAATCACCCCTGCGCATGACTTCAATGACTATGAAGTCGGCAAACGCCACCAGCTGCCAATGATAAACATTTTGACCTTCAATGCTGACATCCGTGACAGCGCTGAAGTGTTTAGCACCAACGGCGAATCAAGCGACGCTTACAGCAGTGAGCTGCCAGAAGCGTACCGTGGCATGGAGCGCTTTGCCGCGCGTAAAGCCATCGTTGCTGAACTTGATAGCCTTGGCCTGCTAGAAGAAATTAAAGACCACGACCTTACCGTGCCTTACGGTGACCGTGGTGGTGTGGTTATCGAACCAATGCTGACCGACCAATGGTACGTGCGCGCAGCAACACTGGCGCAGCCAGCGGTTGAAGCCGTCGAGAATGGCGACATTCAATTCGTGCCTAAGCAATACGAAAACATGTACTTCTCTTGGATGCGTGACATTCAAGATTGGTGTATCTCTCGCCAGCTTTGGTGGGGACACCGCATTCCTGCATGGTATGACAACGACGGTAACGTCTATGTTGGCCGCAGCGAAGAAGAAGTGCGTGAGCAAAATAACCTTGCACCCGTGGTTGTGCTTCGCCAAGACGACGATGTGCTTGATACCTGGTTCTCATCTGCATTGTGGACGTTTGGTACACAAGGTTGGCCTGAGCAAACCCCTGATCTAAAAACCTTCCACCCGTCTGACGTGTTGGTAACAGGTTTCGACATCATCTTTTTCTGGGTTGCTCGCATGATCATGATGACCATGCACTTCTGTAAAGACGAAGATGGCAAAGCGCAAGTGCCATTCAAAACCGTTTATGTCACCGGTCTTATCCGTGATGAAAACGGCGATAAGATGTCGAAATCCAAGGGTAACGTCCTTGACCCAATCGACATGATTGATGGTATCGGTCTTGAAGAGTTAGTTGAAAAGCGTTGTGGCAACATGATGCAGCCTCAACTTGCTGCCAAGATTGAAAAGAACACGCGCAAAGCCTTTGAAGGCGGCATTGAACCTTACGGTACAGATGCACTGCGTTTCACCCTAGCAGCCATGGCATCAACAGGCCGTGACATCAACTGGGACATGAAGCGCCTTGAAGGTTACCGTAACTTCTGTAACAAGCTATGGAACGCAAGCCGTTACGTGCTGATGAATGCAAAAGACCAAGATTGCGGAACCTCTTTGTCTAAAGAGCAGCGCGCTGCGATGGAATTCTCACTGGCAGACAAATGGATTGAGTCTCAATTCCAACTGGCAGCGAAAGATTTCAACGCACACATCGAGAACTTCCGTCTGGATATGGCAGCCAACACGCTGTACGAATTCATCTGGAACCAATTCTGTGACTGGTACCTAGAACTGACCAAACCTGTTCTTTGGAAAGGCACAGAAGCGCAACAGCAAGCGACGCGCTTCACACTGATCACTGTGCTTGAGAAGACATTACGTCTTGCTCACCCAGTACTGCCATATATCACCGAGTCTATTTGGCAGAGCGTTAAGCCATTGGTTGAAGGTATTGATGCAGCTAACTTTGATGAAACCATTATGCTGCAAGCATTGCCGCAGTATGATGAAGCACAGTTTGATGCAGATGCCTTGGCTGACATTGAGTGGGTGAAAGCCTTCATCACCTCAATTCGTAACCTGCGTGCAGAATATGATATAGCGCCAAGCAAACCGTTGGATGTCATGCTGAAAGCCGCCGATGATAAAGACATCGCGCGCGTGGAAGCAAACAAACAAGTACTGATGTCTCTCGCTAAGCTTGAAGACATTCGTGTACTGACATCAGGTGAAGAAACCCCAGCATGTGCGACAGCACTTGTGGGTAAATCTACCCTAATGATCCCAATGGCAGGCCTCATCGATAAAGATGAAGAGCTAGCGCGTCTAGATAAAGAAATTGCCAAGACACAAGGCGAAATCAAACGTATCTCTGGCAAGCTGAGCAATCAAGGTTTCGTGGCTAAAGCGCCAGAAGCGGTTGTTGAAGCAGAGCGTGCGAAACTAGACGGTTACCACGAAACACTGGTGAAACTGGAAGAACAGAAAGCGATCATCGCTGCACTGTAATTCAACGCTTCAAACGGTTTAACCAATAAAAGGCTGACGAGTAATCGTCAGCCTTTTTTGCATTTCAAGATTCGAGATTCGGTAAACAATTCTCACCCAATCAACGTCCATATCCCGTATAGCAGCAGATAAAGATAACCCTGCTCTAGTGGTTTGTTTCTTTGATTGATTTTCGCCTCGGTTCTTTACACATCGCCAATCAATAGGTTTAACCTATCAAAATAATTCACAGAAAAGCCATTTACAAATGAGAATTATTTACAATAATAGATCTGTACCCATGAGGGATCTGAGGACCTATTATGAAAAAGACCATGAGCTTTGCTGTCATTCACTTTACTGTTGCGTTTACTGTCGCTTATATCCTGACAGGCGATATTCTGATTGGTAGCTTGATTGCGATGATCGAGCCCATGGTCAATACGGTTGCTTTTTACTTCCATGAAAAAGCTTGGGACAGCAAGCGCTTAAAGCGCACCATGAAAAATAACCCTGGCCGTAAAACAGCAAGCTTTGCGGTGATTCATTTCAGTGTCGCGTTTGGTGTGGTGTACGTGCTAACAGGCGATATCTTGATTGGTAGCGTGATGGCGATGATCGAGCCTTGTATCAATACCATGGCGTATTACCTTCACGAGCGTGTTTGGCAGAAAAAAGAAGCGTTTCGTATGATGCAATGTCGCCACAATCACACTGTCACCGCATAACACCTCATCAAAAATAACAGGGCAGCTGAGGCTGCTCTCTTTGTCACTGATAACCCCTAACGTCTCTTCCCTCTTCAGTTTGTTGAATCAACGCAGTCATTTTTATTTTGGTTAAAAATACTAATGCCTTACTCTGTATGACGTAAGCCATTTGCGATTCATCGCGAGACACCGAAGTTAATGGAGACACTATGCACTCAGGTCCTGTGGAAATTCGATCTTTAGTCCGACAGCTGCTCAGACATCGTGGGCTATTAGATAATATTTATGGCACCGCAGGCCTGACGACAGTGCAATGTCATGTTCTGATCGAGCTTGAGCAAGGTGCATTAAGCGCAGAAGAATTGGCAACACGACTCAACATTGACGTGATCAACGCTAACCGCACCCTCGCTATCTTGATTAATAATGACACCGTGGCCTATCAAGTCGATGCCAGAAATGCACAACCGCGTTATCTGCTAAGCGACTTTGGACACGATCGGCTCAACCAGCACCATGTCGGCATCAATCAAGAAATCGCCTTGTACCTTGAGCAGCTAGATCTCGATGAAATCGAAAATCTCTCCCGCTCATTGCATCGCTACAACCGAGCAATGGAACAGAGCGAGCATCAAAAGGGCTTCACCTTGCGCCCACTAGAGCCTGCTGATAACGCAGCCATCGCCGCAGTTATTCGTAAAGTATCGACAGAATATGGGCTAACAGAAGATAAGGGTTACAGCGTGGCCGACCCAGCGCTCGATTCGCTCAGTGAATGCTACCAAGCAGATAATGCCTCATATTGGGTCGTAGAACATAAAGGGAAGATCTTGGGTGGCGGCGGCATTGCACCATTGGAGGGAGAGGCATCGCTGTGTGAACTACAGAAAATGTATTTTCGTCCCGAGCTGCGAGGCAAAGGTTTTGCCCGTCGTCTTGCCGCAATGGCGATGAAATTCGCCCGTGAAAAAGGCTATACCGGTTGCTATCTCGAAACCACAGCCTGTTTAAAAGAAGCGATTCATCTTTATGAATCTCTTGGTTTTAAACACCTAGATAAACCCTTGGGGAAAACCGGACATGGTGACTGTGAAGTTGTGATGCTGAAAACCTTTTAGGTTGGTAGTGATAATCTCCAATCACGGATCAGCGCGCACAAAAAAGCCGGACGAATCCGGCTTTTTCCGTTTTGTAAGAGAGAACGCGATTATTTCGCGTCTTCCTCTTCTTCCAAGTCACCTTCTTCTTCGTCGTCTTCTTCATCAGACTCAAAGTAAGTGCCCCAGCCGTCGTAATCGATCTTATGTTTTTCAGCCAATGCCGCTAGTTTCTCAACCTGCTCATCGATGCGTTCTGCATCAAGGGCTGATTCCATCACAGCATCAAAGCAAATAACCGTCGAGCCATCATCTAGTTCAAGTTCTTCTGCATCTAGCACTTCAAAACCTAGTTTGAACGCCTCAACCGCTGCACCTTCCAGCTCAGCAAAACTGTCAGCAGACAGGTGATGCTCGATGGTATAAAGCGCATCTGGATCGCTACCATCATCTAGCAGCGCAGCAATGATTTCGCGGGTTTCCGCTTTTTGTTCTTCAATAATGTCAGCGTAAGACATTGGATAACTCCAGACTGAAATAATAACCGAAGCACTATCGCATGGATTGGCTTGCTTTGCCACGTCCAATTGATAGCGCATGAAGACGCAGTATGACTGCGTTTATCGCTAAAAATCTCGCATTGAATGCATGTTAATTAAAAGTAAAATTGACCTTAACCAACAAGGTTGTCATTATTTGAGAACAGGGAAATAACAACACAAGATGCTACACATACTTAGGTTTTGCCTCATCTTGCGCCAAGAAAACCCTAAATTATGGAATAGTGTGCATTTATATCGCATAGATAAGCACAAATGAGCGCATGCACTGGCAGGTCAAGCACGAGATACCGCTGACTCGGCAAGCCGAAGTGCTGCTGTTGAGATAAATGGATTTACGACACGTTTTCAGGCGTCTTTGCTAGCAAACGCCCCTGTTACAGAATTCTGTCGCTTAATCTCCATGTTTTCCCGCCATTCCGGACAAAATGATCGCGTTTAAATCCACTATTCTGACTCCAGATCAGTGGCTTCGATTCGCATATTTTGCCAACTGGCGGAGCTAATAATAATTCAAGAGAGAAACGATCATGAGTCAGTTATATGTGGGTTCTGAAGTCGGACAATTGAAACGTGTGCTGCTGCATAGACCAGAGCGAGCCCTCAACCACCTCACTCCTTCAAATTACAAAGATCTGCTGTTTGATGATGTTTTGGCCGTCGAACGTGCCGGGGAAGAGCATGATCAGTTTGCACAAACATTACGAGATCAAAACGTAGAAGTCTTACTGCTGCACGATCTGCTGGCAGAGACCTTAGCCATACCAGAGGCTAAAACTTGGCTTCTCGATGTGCAGGTTGGTGAATACCGCTTGGGCTACCAATTTGCAGGGGACGTACGCACGTACCTTAACGAGTTAAGCCATGAAGAGTTGGCACACATTCTTCTCGGTGGTTTGAGCTATATCGACTTCCCTCTTCAGTCGTCCTCTATGATGCAGGCAATGCATGAGCGCACTGATTTCATTATCGACCCATTGCCGAACCACCTGTTTACCCGTGACACATCTTGCTGGATATACGGTGGTGTATCGCTCAACCCAATGGCGAAACCTGCTCGTCAGCGCGAAACCAATCATCTCCGTGCCATTTACCGTTGGCACCCGATATTTGCGGGCAGTGACTTCCTCACTTACCTAGGGGCAGAGCAGCGCGACTACGACAACGCCATGGTTGAAGGTGGTGATGTGCTTGTAATCGGTAATGGGGCAGTGTTAGTCGGCATGTCTGAGCGCACCACACCACAAGGTGTTGAGGCGTTGGCAAAAAGCCTATTTGAACAAGGTCAGGCCAAAGAAGTTATCGCCATTAACTTACCTAAACATCGTTCTTGCATGCACTTAGACACTGTCATGACCCACATGGATATTGATACCTTCTCAGTCTATCCGCAGGTTATGCGCAAAGATCTGCAATCTTGGCGATTAACCAACAAAGGCAATGGAGACGTCGACGTGAAAGAAGCCGATTACTTCCTTCATGCCATTGAGAAAGCACTTGATATCCCGCAACTCAATATCATCACCACGGGTGGTGACAGTTTTGAAGCCGAGCGTGAGCAATGGAATGACGCGAATAATGTCCTCACCGTACGCCCTGGCGTCGTTGTTGGTTACGAAGGCAACGTGTATACCAACGAAAAATACGACAAAGCAGGGATTACCGTGCTGCCTATTCCCGGCGATCAGCTTGGACGCGGACGCGGTGGCGCGCGCTGCATGAGCTGCCCTATCGAACGCGAAGGGCTATAACTCCCGGCTTATTCCACACTCCTGAATCGATGAAGGCCGCTGTAAAGTGGCCGCTTTTTTTATTCCCTACGCCTCTCTATTTTAATGAATACCGATCCATCACATATAATTATTTATTCACGGGGGTTGCATTCCTACTCACGTTTAAGTGAAAATCGTGATTATTATCATAGTGGACCATGATTCTGCTATTCAGTTGTACACGGGATTTTGAAGGGAACTCATTATGGCTTTTAATCTTCGTCACCGGAATTTTCTCAAGCTGTTGGATTTCACGCCTCGCGAGATTGAACACCTGCTTTCTTTGTCTGCCGAGCTTAAAAAAGCCAAATATAATGGCTACGAACAGCCACGTTTGAAAGGCAAGAATATTGCCCTGATCTTTGAAAAGGCCTCCACCCGTACACGCTGTGCATTCGAAGTGGCCGCGTTCGATCAAGGCGCACAAGTCTCGTACCTTGGCCCATCAGGTTCGCAGATTGGCCATAAAGAATCGATGAAAGACACGGCACGCGTGCTGGGTAGAATGTACGACGGCATTCAGTACCGCGGTTTTGGACAAGAGATTGTTGAAGAACTCGGTAAATATGCAGGTGTGCCTGTTTGGAATGGCCTGACGGATGAGTTCCATCCAACACAAATCCTCGCTGATTTTCTCACCATGCAAGAGCATGGTCGTGGCAAACAATTGCATGAAATCAAATTTGCCTATCTGGGCGATGCGCGCAATAACATGGGTAACTCGCTCATGGTGGGCGCAGCAAAAATGGGCATGGATATTCGTTTGGTTGCGCCGAAACAATTTTGGCCAGAAGCCAGCCTCGTTGAACAATGCAAAGCCATTGCAGAAACAACTGGCGCGCAAATCACCTTGACCGAAAACGTTGAAGACGGCGTGAAAGGGTGTGATTTTCTCTACACCGATGTTTGGGTGTCGATGGGCGAATCAAAAGAAGCATGGGATGAACGTGTCGCACTGATGACGCCATACCAAGTCAACATGAACGTCATCAACGCCACGGGCAATCCGCATGTGAAGTTTATGCATTGCCTGCCCGCTTTCCACAACGATGAAACCACCATCGGCGCAGAAATCGCTGAAAAATACGACATGAATGGTCTCGAAGTCACTGAAGATGTGTTTGAGTCCGACTATTCCATCGTGTTTGATGAAGCAGAAAACCGCATGCACACCATTAAAGCAGTGTTAGTGGCCACGCTGGGCAACTAACCGTTTCCCCCTGATTACCGCTGTGTGATACAGCGGTTTGTTATCTTGTCAGACACGCGTCGCTGCGATCCCCTTTGCCCTCATGACTCTCTCAGGTTTATTCTACGAGTCTTGCGCCCTCACAAAATGGGCGTATAATTCTCCGCAATTTGTCAGAAAAATGAATCGAAATGCCACACTTAGCGACACAATCAACGGCTAAACAGTGCCCTAAAGTGGCAATGGCATCCTATTTCGTTTTTCATGTATTGATAAAAAAAGCCTCCTGATCGGGAGGCTTTTTTTTGACCAAAATGTACCACCGATAGCCATCATGAACTGGGTTTACACCAAGCTCAGACGTGATGAGCAACCACAGAGGGAAGAAAAGACATGGCGACCTCGCTGTACAACAAACACATTATCTCCATCCCGGAGTTGTCCCGCGAAGAATTGGAATTGATTGTCGATACGGCCGGCAAACTGAAAGCTGAGCCAAACCCGACCTTGCTGAAAAATAAAGTTGTCGCCAGTTGCTTCTTTGAAGCCTCCACACGCACGCGCCTATCGTTTGAAACGGCTGTTCAGCGTCTTGGCGGGACCGTAATAGGTTTTCCTGATGCAGGGAATACGTCATCAGGCAAAAAAGGGGAAACCCTGTCTGATTCCGTGCAGGTCATTTCTTCTTATGTTGATGCTTTCGTTATGCGTCATCCTAAAGAAGGCGCTGCACGTCTGGCATCAGAGTTTTCTAAAGGCGTGCCAGTGATTAATGGCGGAGATGGCGCAAACCAACACCCGACTCAGACACTGCTCGATCTGTTCAGCATTTTCGAAACCCAAGGTCGTTTGGATAACCTGAGCATTGCCATGGTTGGAGACCTGAAATACGGCCGTACCGTCCATTCTCTGACGCAGGCACTCTCTAAGTTCGACAACAATCGCTTCTACTTCATTGCACCAGATGCTCTGGCGATGCCCGATTATCTTCTGGAAGAATTAGACGAAACAGGGATCCCTTACAGCTTGCACAGCAGCATCGAAGATGTGGTGCCAAAGCTCGATATTCTTTATATGACTCGTGTTCAAAAAGAGCGTTTTGACGAATCTGAATATGCGCACATTAAAGCGGCATTTATTCTCGACACACCCGCACTTGAGCATGCTCGTGAGAACCTGAAAGTGCTTCACCCGCTTCCACGCGTGGATGAAATTACTGTCGCTGTTGATAAAACGCCTTATGCGTATTACTTCCAGCAGGCAGAAAATGGCGTCTATGCACGTCAGGCGCTATTAGCACTGGTTATGAACGAAGAGATTTAAGGCAGGAGCAAAGGTCATGGTAAAACAAAATAAACTGCAGGTTGAAGCCATCAAGAACGGAACGGTTATCGACCACATTCCTGCCAACGTCGGCTTTAAAGTGATGAAACTGTTTAAGCTGCATAAGAGCAACGAACGCGTCACTGTCGGCCTGAATCTGCCTTCATCTGCATTGGGTGCAAAAGACATTATCAAGATTGAAAATATCTTTGTCAGCGAAGAGCAAGCGCAGCAATTGGCACTGTACGCACCTAACGCTACTGTGAATCAAATTGAGAACTATGAAGTGGTGGCTAAGCTTCCACTCACGCTACCTCTGGATATTCTTGGCGTGTTCAGTTGCCCAAATACGAACTGTATTACGCACGATGAAAGCGCAGTAGAAACTAGCTTTAACGTCATTAACAAAGCCGATGACATCCATCTGAAGTGCAAATATTGCGAGAAAGTATTCTCACGCGAAATCATGACCGAGAATCACTGATAACGACTCGCCAACAGCATTAAAGCACGAAATAAACTGACTCGACTGCGCCGTGAGTCAGGCCGACGGAAATCGTCGGCTTTTTCTTGCGCTTGATGCGAACAAGAAACGACAACACACCTAAAATGTGATTTAGCAGGTTTACCTAATCGCTGCCAAGATGCAGACTAGGCGCCTACCCTGTTTCCGTACCCAATGTTTAATTAAGGATAGGTAAATGACTAAAGTGCTTCACACTGAACACGCGCCAGCAGCGATCGGTCCATACATTCAAGGTGTTGATCTTGGCAACATGGTACTGACCTCAGGCCAGATCCCAGTTAACCCAGTCACCGGTGAAGTATCTCCCGATATTGCTGTTCAGGCACGTCAGTCACTGGAAAATGTGAAAGCGGTTGTTGAGTCATCAGGCCTGAAAGTAGGCGATATCGTAAAAATGACTGTGTTCGTTAAAGATCTTAACGATTTCGGTACAGTGAACGATGTCTACGGTAAGTTCTTTGATGAGCACAATGTAGAACACTACCCAGCGCGTTCTTGCGTGGAAGTGGCTCGCCTGCCAAAAGATGTCGGCATCGAAATCGAAGCCATTGCGGTACGTAAGTAATTATTACGCCCGCAATTGACAGCGATAGAACGAAAAAAGCGGCGTGAATACGCCGCTTTTTATTTGTCTGTCACACCGAGTCTACGCTTACGCTGTTAGCTGCTTTTCAACATGGTCGACAACCTGAGAGAACCATGCCGTAAATCGCTCAGGCGTATCACGCATCGCACCAAGCATTTCGGCCTCTGGCCACCAATGCCAATCCATCACTTCATCAGGATTAGGCACAAGCGCCACATCATCCGCTTTACATACAATAATTTGGTCCAGCTCATGCTCAGTCAAATGGTTATCAAGTTCCGCGCGATAGCAAAATGTTACACCCATTTGAAACGCTAGCGGCGCAACAATCCCCAATTCTTCGTTCAGGCGACGTGCAGCGGCAGCATCAAAAGATTCACCCTGCATGGGATGGGAGCAACACGTGTTAGTCCATAAACCGCCACTGTGATATTTGCTCTGAGCACGTTGCTGCAGTAAATACTCGCGCCCTTGCAACGTGTCGCGATAGATCATCACAGAAAAAGCCAAGTGCAGCAGACCTTGCTGATGCGCTGCCATTTTGTCAGCAAGCCCAATCGGCTCGCCGCTTTCCGTTACTAGAACAACCCAATCTTTCCGCATATCTGTTCTACTACTCTCAAAAACACCTGCAGTTATAAACACAAAAGGATACGCATCTGCGTATCCTTTTGTTCAACGTGTTTAGCCTTGAGCTTAAATGAAAGTTTATGACTTCTTGTTCAACTCGGCCACTTCTGCGTCAAGTTGCGCCAATTTTTCAGCCATCACATCATGGCAACGAGAAGCCAGTTCACGCACCTGCTCTTTGGTTAAGCCTTCAGTAGAGATAGGATCCATCACCTCCACAATCACGTGGCCGTTATCACCGCGCGATACGCTAAGATCACGGGTTGAGCTACACACGATAGGAACAATCGGCACACCAGCACCAATGGCTGCGTGAAACGCACCCGTTTTGAATGGCAGAAGTCCACGACCACGAGAACGCGTTCCTTCAGGGAACAGCCAAACAGAAACATTATTCTCTTTGATTTTATCTACGACCTGACCAATCGTGCCCATCGCTTTACTTCGATTGTTACGATCAATCAAAATATTGCCGGTTAACCAATAAATAAGACCAAAAATAGGAATGTAAGTAAGGCTTTTCTTACCAACCGTCACCGCACCAGGGCGCACAGCGTTAGAAACCGTCACCAAATCCCAAGTATTCTGGTGATTGGCAATATACACACAAGTCCCTACGTCTTTTGAAGCCTCAGTCTGACGCAAGTCCAGTTTAATACCAAAAATGCTTGAAAGCCTGCCGAACCAGCGACCAATCGTATAAACATTCTTTGGATTTCTTGGACTTAGCAGGCAGTAACCACAACCGAAAACAAAGATGACAATCGCAAACAAGGCAATAGCCAACAGTCGTAGTATAAAGTACATTTTTCTCTCCTAATGCCTGACACCCGCAATCGGGGTAAGGAAAACGTCCCTGTGAGTAATACCCAACTCGCGTTGGCATTACAGCGTACAGGTGTGCGCTAAAACTCAATGGCGACTAGTATACGTATCCAACGACAAAATTCACCCATCGATCGGTCAATCATCGCCAAGCTGATAAAAAAACCCTCCTTCCGGAGGGTTTCGATTTTGATTTCGTGACTACGCTTCCGGTGTTTCTGATGGCTCAGCATCATTCGGTGATGCAATCTCTATCGTGGTAACCCGTTGTAATCCACGAGGCAACATTGCTCCACGTCGTCCACGCTCTCCGCGGAAGTTATCAATGTCAGAAGGCTTGAGCGAAAGCTTACGCTTGCCGGCATGCAGAGTCACGGTAGCACCACTTGGTACCACGAATAACTGAGCAAGCAACTCTTCACGCGCTTTGGCGCGTGCAGCAGGGATATTAATGATCTTATTCCCTTTGCCTTTGCCCAACTGCGGCAACTCTTTCACCGGGAAGACCAACATACGGCCTTCGTTAGTGATAGCAATAATGTCGTCGTGATCGAGATCGCCCACTTTTTGAGGAGGCATTACTTCTGCAGCCTGAGGCAAACTGAGCAATGCTTTACCACTGCGGTTCTTCGACAGCAGATCATCATGCTTACACACAAAACCATAACCTGCGTCTGATGCCATCAGCACCACATTCTCGTTCTCGCCCATCAGTACATGACGGATTGTCGTGCCTGCAGTAACATTCAGGCGACCAGTAATAGGCTCACCTTGGCTACGTGCAGACGGCAAGCTGTGCGATTCAAGCGCATAGCTTCGGCCATCCGTACCAATGAATACGACAGGTTGACTGCTCTTACCGCGTGCGGCAGCAAGGAAGCTATCACCAGATTTATAACTCAATGTGGTTGCATCTACATCATGCCCTTTGGCATGACGGATCCAACCTTTGTCTGACAGCACAACAGTGATCGGCTCGCTTGGGATCAGATCACGCTCTGTCATGGCTTTTGCTTCTTCGCGCTCAACCAATGGCGAGCGACGATCATCACCGTACTTTTCAGCATCGGCCATGATCTCTTTTTTCATCAGCGTGTTCATACGACGCTCAGAACCTAATAACTTCTCTAAGTGATCACGTTCTTTATTCAGCTCGTCTTGCTCACCGCGGATCTTAATCTCTTCCAGTTTTGCTAACTGGCGAAGTTTGATTTCAAGAATGGCTTCCGCTTGCGTCTCGCTAAGCTCAAAGCGCTGCATCAGCACATTTTTAGGCTTATCTTCGGTGCGGATGATCTCAATGACTTCATCAATGTTGAGATACGCTGCCAACAAACCATCAAGGATATGCAGGCGAGCCAATACTTTGTCTAAACGGAATTGCAGGCGACGGCGAACCGTTTCACGACGGAACACAAGCCATTCAGTCAGAATATGCAGCAGGCCTTTCACCTGTGGACGACCATCAAGGCCGATCATATTCATGTTCGCACGGTAGCTGCGCTCAAGGTCGGTAGAAGCAAACAGGTGATTCATCAGCTGATCGCAATCAACACGATTCGAACGTGGCACGATCACAATGCGAGTTGGGTTCTCGTGATCAGATTCATCACGAAGATCTTCCACCATTGGCAGTTTCTTCGCGCGCATTTGGTTGGCAATTTGCTCAAGCAACTTGGCACCAGACACCTGATGAGGCAATGCCGAAATGACGATATCGCCATTTTCTTTATGCCAAACAGCACGCATTCTGACCGAACCTTTACCACTGCGATAAAGCTTTTTCAGCTCCACATTCGGGGTAATGATTTCAGCTTCAGTTGGATAGTCTGGCCCTTTCACATGTTCCAGAATGCCATCCAGATCAAGCTGAGGCGTATCAATCAATGCCACCAGCGCATTCGCCACTTCACGGGCATTGTGTGGGGGAATGTCTGTCGCCATACCCACCGCAATGCCCGTCACACCATTCAACAGAATGTGTGGCAAGCGCGCAGGCATGGTTTTTGGCTCTTTCATGGTGCCATCGAAGTTCGGCTGCCAATCAACAGTGCCTTGGCTGATTTCGCTCAACAACACTTCAGAGAATCGAGACAAGCGCGATTCTGTGTAACGCATTGCTGCAAAGGATTTTGGATCATCCGGCGCACCCCAGTTACCCTGACCATCCACCAAGGGATAACGGTAGGAGAACGGTTGAGCCATCAATACCATGGCCTCATAACACGCTGAATCGCCGTGTGGGTGGTACTTACCCAACACGTCACCCACAGTACGGGCGGATTTTTTATATTTTGCTGTAGCCGACAGGCCCAGTTCCGACATTGCATAGATAATGCGGCGCTGTACTGGCTTTAGACCGTCACCGATAAACGGGAGTGCGCGGTCCATGATGACGTACATCGAGTAGTTGAGGTATGCATCCTCAGTGAACTTCCTAAGAGGAAGCTGCTCGACACCGTCATAAGTGATATCAGTCATTGAAAACGTCCGATCTTAAAATCAAATTAAATGTCTGCCAACTCGGCCATATCGCCTTTTTCTTGCAGCCAATGGCGGCGATCTTCAGCGCGTTTCTTGCCTAGCAGCATATCCATCATGCGATCCGTTTCTTCTTGATCGTCTATGGTGAGCTGCACCAAACGACGAGTATTAGGATCCATGGTGGTTTCGCGAAGCTGCAATGGGTTCATCTCACCCAGACCTTTGAATCGCTGAACATCAATTTTTGCGCGCTTTTTACTTAAGCTTTCTAAAATGCCCTTTTTCTCTGCATCATCGAGGGCATAGAACACTTCTTTACCACAGTCGATACGATACAAAGGCGGCATCGCCACATAAACGTGTCCGGCTTTTACTAGCGCATGGAAATGTTTAACAAACAACGCACACAGCAAGGTCGCAATGTGAAGACCATCCGAGTCCGCATCCGCGAGGATACACACTTTGCCGTAACGCAGGCTGGTCAGATCTTCGCTGTCAGGATCAATACCCAACGCCACTGAAATATCGTGAACTTCTTGAGATGCCAACACTTGGTCAGCAGACACTTCCCACGTATTTAGGATCTTACCGCGCAATGGCATGATCGCCTGAAATTCACGATCGCGGGCTTGTTTCGCTGAACCACCTGCCGAGTCACCCTCGACAAGGAAAAGTTCTGTACGTGCCAAATCTTGCATCGAGCAATCGGTCAGCTTACCCGGCAATGCAGGGCCAGAAGCCACCTTCTTACGCACGACTTTCTTGGCTGCGCGCATACGTTTGTGTGCGTTCGCAATACAAACTTCGGCTAACTGCTCTGCCAGTTGAGGGCGCTCATTGAGCCAAAGGCTGAATGAATCTTTCACCACACCAGAAACAAACGCGGCACATTGGCGCGACGACAAACGTTCTTTGGTTTGGCCAGCAAACTGCGGGTCCTGCATCTTCACCGAAAGCACATAGGCACAGCGCTCCCAGATATCGTCAGCCGTCAGCTTCACGCCACGAGGGAGCAAGTTACGGAATTCACAGAACTCACGCATCGCATCCAACAAACCTTGGCGCAGACCATTAACGTGCGTACCGCCTTGCGCTGTTGGGATAAGGTTCACATAGCTTTCAGTTACTAGCTCGCCGCCCTCAGGCAGCCAAATCACAGCCCAATCGGCCGCTTCATGCGGGGCACTAAAATCGCCAGTAAAGGGTTCTGCTGGTAACAGCTCATAACCTTTCACACCCTCAGTGAGATAGTCTTTTAGACCCGTTTCGTAACACCATCGAATGGTTTCATTGGTGTTTTTATCGGTAAAGACAATCTCCAGACCTGGGCACAAAACGGCCTTGGCTTTGAGGTTACTTTTAAGGCGAGAAACAGAAAATTTCGGGGAGTCAAAGTAAGAGGTATCCGGCCAGAAATGGACGCGAGTACCTTTGGCGCGACGGCCACAGGTACCGGTTACGGTGAGCTCTTGAACTTTATCGCCATTTTCAAATGCAATTTCATACACTTGACCATCACGTTTAACAGAGACTTCGACACGCTTTGACAGCGCATTCACCACGGATATACCTACGCCGTGCAAACCACCACTGAATTGGTAGTTATTATTCGAGAACTTACCACCAGCGTGCAATTTGCACATGATCAGCTCGACGCCTGACACCCCTTCTTCAGGGTGGATATCAACAGGCATACCTCGACCGTCATCCGTCACCTCAAGGGATTGATCCGCATGGAGAATGACTTCCACCTTCCGAGCATGTCCCGCCAACGCCTCATCGACGCTGTTGTCGATGACTTCTTGACCGAGATGATTGGGGCGAGTCGTGTCTGTATACATACCGGGACGACGACGTACCGGTTCAAGACCATTGAGAACTTCAATGGATCCAGCGTTATAAACTTGATCTGTCATAGATGATTGGTTTCTAAATTTTGTCACATGGTCTGTGAAGGTTCGCTAGCTTGCCAAATAATGACACAGCTGACGCGATCATTCTGTGAGTTACAGTCACAGTCCTAAGAATTGAATAATCTCAGCGGGATATCTATCAAAGCCGACGAAAGCGTGATCGCCGCCCGCTTCAACAGTTTGCTTACATCCCTGATACTTGGAGACGGCTTGCCTGTAATCAAGCACCTCATCACCTTCTTGCTGTAACAGCCACATTGAATCGGGATGTGTAATGGATTCTGTCTCCAGCGCTTTAAGCTCATCCATATGATGAGGTTGCAGCAGGTATTGCTCCCCGGTATACGGGTTTTGTTGCGGGCCAAGATAATCTGCCAGCAACGCATAAGGCTTCACGGCTGGATTCACTAAGGCGGCGCGAAAGCCATATTTGTCATTGAGCCAGGTTGATAGATAACCACCAAGAGAACTACCGACCAAACCGATACAATAGTCACCTTTATATTGCTCAACAAGCTGCTCTAGCTGAGCGGCAGCGTCGGCAGGGTAACAGGCAAGACGGGGAACTTCCAGCTTTATGTCTGGGCGGTTAGTCTCACACCACGCTTTCATTTGCTGCGCTTTTACTGACAACGGCGAGCTATTAAAGCCATGGATATAAAGCAGTAATGAAGACATGATTCAGTAACCTGACGAGTTCATATCAGGCTGGAAGTCAGAGCCTTTCAAGCGACCAATCTTCGACGTAATCGTGCCATCTTGATGCAAAGAAATCTCACGCCAGCCCGGGTTGGTTGAATCGAGCGCAAAATCATCAGAATCAGGCAAAAACTGAATACACGTCGACGGTGCTGCCATGACGCGACAGCCTTTGAACTGAGTGTCTAAATCCTGATGGATATGACCACACACCACGCCTTTGACGTTGTTGTACTTTTCGACCTGCGCCCAAAAATCATTTTGGTTGTGAAGCTGATGCTGATCCAGCCATGCACTGCCCGCTGGTAATGGGTGATGGTGAAGTAACACCAAGGTATGACGAGACGGATTCACCGCTAGGGCTTGCTCTAGAAGTATCAATTGCTCAGTCGACAAGCGTCCATGGGGGACACCTTTAACCTGACTGTCCAACATCACGAGCTGCCAGTCTTCTCCCACTAGCACCTTATCGCAGCGTACCAGAGTAGATTGTGTCAGCGCTTTTTGCATTTCCGGCTGATAATCATGGTTGCCTGGTAGCCAATAGCAAGGTTGCGACCAATCCGCGATACCTTCTACGAAACGTAGATACGATTGCTCAGTATGGTCTTGTGACAAATCGCCCGTTGCAATAATCGCATCAAATTCAATGTTTTGAGATCGAATTTCCGCCACAACGGCCTTATAGCTCGCAGCGGTATTCACCCCCAGCAAACAGCCATAAGGATCTGCGAAAAGGTGGGTATCTGTAATTTGCAACAACCGGACGGTCTGGCTGTTTTGGCTAGTAAGATGGCAAATCCGCAACGTCTTGAAAATCCTGATCATAAATACGCGTTGTCATGTTAACGCGTCAAACTAATAAATAATGTTTTGTTTTGTCATTCCGTTTCGCAAGCAATGCGCCAACCAGTCGGCAAGGAAAGCATTAATCTGGTGCTTTTCGTCCCGCTGATGCATTCGTGGATTCGGGTAATCATAACGCGGCTGAATCCGAGAAATCTGCTGACTCGTACACACTTCAGCGACACGTGCATCATGATACATACGAACCGTGAGCCGAGGTCTCAAATAATGAGGAATATCCCCGCGCTGCCATATATCGAGCAGCGTGGTATAGCGAGTTGATTCAACAATGTCTAGTTGAAATTCATTGCCTTGAATGTCATAGACACAGAACTCTCCGACATCATCCTGATGTGGCATCAGTCTGAGCAGTTTTGCGTAATTGGTTTCATACATTCGCATCAAGGCACTTAAATCGACCTGATACCCTCGTCTTAACATATCACTACCCGCTTACGGTCAGACGAGTGTGTCACTCAATCTGCTCGCCACCTCTTGAGATTTAATGCCAACCACTGCAATGCAATGATTGATGCTGCGTTTTCAATCTTACCGTCTTCCATCCACTGCATCGCCGTTGTGCGCGGCACAAGATGAACTAATATATCTTCCCCTTCTTCAGGCAAGCCATGTATGCCTTCTGCATCACTGGCATCAACAATACCCAAGAACAGGTGAATACGTTCAGAGCAACCACCAGAACTTGATAAGTAACTGGTCATCGGCAGCAACTCTTTCACTGCAAGCCCAGCTTCTTCTTCGGCTTCACGCACAGCCACCGCTTCTGGCGTTTCATCTTTGTCGATAATGCCCGCGACAATTTCTAACTGCCAAGGGGATGGACTCGCTGCCATCGCGCCGATACGAATTTGCTCAACCAATACGACCTTGTCACTCACAGGATCGTAAGGGAGCATCGCTACCGCGTGTCCACGTTCAAAGAGTTCACGTTCAATGGTTTCACTCCAGCCACCCGCAAATAAGCGATGACGAAAACGATATTTAACCATCTTAAAGTAACCATTATAGACAACGTCAGTGTTATCAATATGAACGTCATTAACGCCAAACTGGTTAGGTTGAATTTGCTGTGGCGCGTTTTGTCCCATATAGCCTCCGAGCTAGGCGTAAATGATAAGTCTCACAAATATGTGCCCGCAATCATAAACCTTCACTTTTTTGGTATGGATTGCAGAAATATTTGAATAGCGTCAAGGTTTAGATGTTTTTACAACCAATTTTTCTTAATAAACCCTCATATTGTCAGTTCCAAGTCAGCAAGCATGGTTTACACTAGGCTGAATGCCCTTTGGCAATTTATAAAACGAACAAAAGTTCAGGGATTACCTTTATGAAAAAATTGCTCCCCTATTTCATCGGGGTTGCGCTAAGTTCCACGGCCCCCTTGGTCAGCGCAGATGATTTAATTCAAGTATATGAGCAAGCGAAACAAAGCGACCCGCAACTGCTGCAATCAGCTGCGACACGCGACGCTGCCTTTGCCGCCATTGATACGACCCGCGGAACGCTATTACCACAAATTAATCTATCCGCTGGCTACAACTTGATTCGTAACAGTGAAGAGAGCAGCAGTGGTCCTTATGACACCAACACGCTAACCGCCGGTGTGGATTTGAGCCAAGAACTGTTCGATCAAAACAGCTGGATCAATTTGGATATTGCTGAAATCACTGCACGCCAAGCCGATGCGGTGTATGCCGTGCAACAACAAGGTCTTATTCTTCGCGTTTCAGAAGCTTACTTTAATGTGCTGCGCGCTATCGATGATTTGATTTTTGTTCAGGCAGAAAAAGCCGCCGTCGGTCGTCAACTAGAGCAAACAAAACAACGTTTTGAAGTTGGGCTATCAGCAATCACTGACGTACATGACGCGCAGGCTCAGTATGACTCGGTATTGGCACAAGAAATTCTGTCTGAGAACACGGTGAGCAACAGCTACGAAGAATTGCGTGAAATCACAGGGCAGCGTCATGAATCGCTGAATATCCTGAACACCAAATCTTTCTCAGCAACTCGCCCAGACCAAACGCCAGAGGCATTGGTCAAGCAGGCAGAAGAAACCAACCTAAGCCTATTGGCACAGCGCATTTCTCGAGACGCTTCGAAAGAACGCATCAGCTTGGCTGAATCTGGTCACATGCCATCACTGACGTTTGATTTGGGTTATGGCTATACCGATCAGGACAACAAAACAGTCCCTACTCGTGATGCAAGCAATAACCAACTGTCTGGTGGTATTAACTTTGCGATGCCGTTGTACTCCGGTGGCTCGATCAGCGCGGGTGTAAAAGAAGCACAATATAACTATGTTGCCGCTTCTGAGCAGCTTGAAGGCACTTACCGTTCAACAGTAAAAGATGTTCGCGCGTTTTATAACAATATCAACGCCAGCATTGGTGCACTGCGTGCGTACGAGCAAACCGTGATTTCTCAGAAATCTGCGTTGGAAGCAACAGAAGCAGGTTTTGAAGTTGGTACGCGTACGATCGTTGACGTACTGGATGCGACACGTCGTCTTTATGACGCGAACCGCAATCTGTCAGATGCACGTTATGACTACATCGTGAGTGTTCTCCAACTGCGTCAAGCAGTGGGTACACTGACCGAGAACGATCTGGTTGAGATCAACAATGGTCTTATCCCACCGAAAAAATAATTTCGCTGAGTAACCAAATCTAAGCATCAAAAAAGGCACCGCAATGCGGTGCCTTTTTTTTCGCTTAAACATTGAATGATGAATACTCAATATTCAAGATAAAATGCGATCAGTTATGACCGCTTAAAATCGAATTGATAATTTCTGTGGTTGAGCAACCATCTTCGAAGTTCAGCACCAGCACTTCACCACCAGCCGCAATCACTTCTTCACCGCCTGCAATCTCATCAGGTTTGTAGTCGCCGCCTTTTACCAGCAAGCTTGGTAATACTTCACTGATCAATCGCTGTGGCGTTTCTTCGCCAAACGGTACAACCCAATCTACCGCACTCAAGCCCGCCAATACCGCCATACGGCGATCCGTTGGGTTAACCGGACGACCCGGGCCTTTGAGGCCGCGAACAGACTCATCGGTGTTTACCGCCACAATCAGGCGATCGCCTAATTTCGCCGCTTCGTTCAAGTAAGCCACATGACCCGCATGCAAGATGTCAAAACAACCATTGGTCATCACGACTTTCTCACCGCGCGCTTTCGCCACTTGAACTGCTGTAATTAGTTGATTCTCTGTCACCACGCCATAGCCAGATTGGTGGCTACCATGTACCGCTTCTGTCAGCTCAATCGTCGACAGTGTCGATGTACCCAGTTTACCAACAACGACGCCTGCCGCAGCATTCGCCAGCGCACACGCATCAGCCAATGATTTCCCAGCAGCCAGCGACGACGCCAACACAGAAATCACGGTATCGCCCGCGCCTGTCACGTCATACACTTCTTTCGCCAGTGTTGGCAGGCTCAAAGGTTCATGACCTTCTTGCAACAACATCATGCCGTGCTCGCTACGAGTCACAAGCAGCGCATCGAACTCGAACTGACGGATAAGCTCTAAGCCTTTCTCGATGATGTCGCCTTCCGATAGGCATGCGCCCACAACCGTTTCAAACTCGCTCATGTTTGGCGTTAGCAGTGTCGCCCCGCGGTAACGCTCAAAGTCAGCCCCTTTTGGATCCACCAGCGTAGGAATGCCCGCCTTACGTGCCAATTGGATCATCGGCTGTACATTTTGCAATGCGCCTTTGGCGTAGTCAGACAGGATCATCGCTTTGGTTTGAGGCAATGCTGCTTCAATGCGATCTAAAATCGGCTGCACATCCACATTGTGGAAGCTCTCTTCAAAATCTAAACGGATAAGCTGCTGGTTGCGGCTCATCACACGCAGTTTCGTAATGGTCGGATATTCAGCCAGACCAACGAAATGACAATCCACTTTCAGAGAGCTCAGGGTGTCGTTCAGCACCTGCGCTTGTTCGTCCTGACCGACAAGGCCGATCAGTCTTGCTTTGCCGCCGAGCGCTGCAATGTTCATTGCCACGTTCGCAGCGCCGCCTGGACGTTCTTCGGTTTGGTTGATTTTCACCACAGGCACAGGTGCTTCTGGTGAAATACGTCCAGTCGGACCGTACCAGTAACGGTCAAGCATTACATCACCAACAACCAGAACGTCGGCTTGCTGATAGTCAGGCAAAGTGAGTTTCATTGTTTTCTCCACGGACAAAGGAACGTCGGCGATAGTACCATAAAGCCCACAAAGCAACAGCCGATTAGGCCCCTCTGCGCGCTCTCTAACACACTGAAACATGCATCTTGGTCAGAGTTAAGGTTACAATGCATTTCTTCTGTTTATCGATTGAGTCAGGAAACACGTAACCACCATGGGTCAAACATCAGACGCTCCGACATTTCAATGGTCTTATCTCCATCCAAAGTATCTGCATACCTGGATTGGCGTTGGCTTGATGTTTCTCATCAGCTGGCTACCTTATCGCGTTCAGCGGTTTTTAGGCCAAAATATTGGCCTGCTGGTGATGAAGCTATTTAAAAGTCGTCGAAAAATTGCCGACCGTAATCTGCAGCTTTGCTTCCCGGAAATGACAGGGGGTGAGCGTCAAGCCTTGCTAAAAGAGAATTTTCAGCACATGGGTTTGGCGCTTTTTGAAACCTGCATGGCATGGTTTTGGCCTGACTGGCGCATTAAGAAACACATGAAGTACGTCGGGTTTGAGCAACTTGAAGAGATTCAGGCCAGTCAGCAAGGTGTGCTAATCATCGCGGTCCATTCCTTTAACCTTGAGTTGGGCGCACGTTCATTTGGCACACATACGTCGGGCTATGGCGTATATCGCCCGAATGCAAATCCCGTGTATGACTGGTTTCAATATCGTGGTCGCACGAGAGACAATGGCGCTATCGATCGTCGCGATGTTAAACGTATGGTTAAAGTGCTGCGTAAAGGCGCACTGCTTTGGTATGCGCCTGACCACGATTATGGTCGCCACCGCTATACATGGGCGCCATTATTTGCGGTAGAGAAAGCATGTACCACCACGGGCACACATTTGCTGGCTTCTGCAGGAAAAGCCAAGGTGATGACGTTTACTATTACGCGAGATCGCGAAGGTACCGGCTACACCCTGACGCTAGATCCGCCAATGGATGCGTTCCCCTACGATGACGAAAAAGCAGCGGCAATTTACACCAACAAGTTTATTGAACGCTCGATCATGCGCGCGCCAGAACAATACATGTGGTTGCATCGCCGCTTTAAGAGCCGACCTGACGGTGAGCCTTCACTCTACGATTGAGAATGTTAGGTCCTAGATTCTAGGACCTGCTTTCTAACCCTTCGGTTCCATCAACTGCGACCACGCCTCACGTACCACTTCACGCTCGTGAGCAAAGCTGTCATTGGCCACTTCTACAGACGCATCGAGTAAATTCAAACGGTGGATTTCATCCCGCATCACAACATACGCATCACGCAGAGCAAGTGCCTGTGCCGTATCTAAAATTCCCGCTTGCGCCATGTCTTCGAGAATACGTACATTATCACTCCAACGCGTTAGCGCAGGCTCGTCATGACTGTGAGCAAGCACCAAAAATTGGGTCATAAATTCGATGTCGGTAATACCACCGGGATCTTGTTTGATATGAAATTTCCCGCTTTCTTTGCTGCCAAGATGCTCACGCATTTTTACCCGCATGTCAGCCACGTCTTTTCTCAGCGACGCCACATCACGCGCTTGGGTTAGCACTTGTTTGCGTACTTTTCCAAAGCCTTGTCCTAGCGCCACATCACCATAAATCAATCGTGTGCGAACCAGTGCTTGATGCTCCCACGTCCATGCTTCTTTGTTCTGATAGTCTTGGAAGGATTCAAGCGTCGTCACCAACATACCCGATACACCAGAAGGGCGAAGGCGGGTATCGATTTCATACAAAACACCGGATGTGGTGCGTGTTGAAAACAAGTGAACAATACGCTGCGCAAGACGCAGATAAAACTGCCGCCCGTCGATTTCTTTGGGTCCATCGGTATACACATTGTCAGGGCAGTCATGCAAGAACACCACGTCCAGATCCGAGCCATAACCGAGCTCTATACCACCAACTTTGCCATACCCTACCACCGCGAAACCGCGGCCATCTCGCTCAAGTAAATGCTTCGGCTGTCCATATTTTTCAGCCATTTGATACCACGCCTGATTCACCACGGCTTCCACAATGGCTTCCGCTAAATACGTCAGGTGATCGCTGACTTTCATCACAGGCAATACGTCCGCGATGTCTGCCGCTGCAATGCGCAATAACTGAGTTTGCTTGTACTGGCGGATCATCTCCATCTGCTGCTCCATATCCTCTTCAGGGATACGAGCCAAGAAATCGAACAATTCATTGCGATACTGATCAAGCGGCGTCGGGTTATAGAGATGCTGAAGATCCAGCAATTCATCAAGCAGAATGGGGTACGAGGCTAACTGCTCTGCGACCATTCGGCTGGCACTGCACAAGCGAACCAACTGCGTAATAGCACCATGATGCTCATCCAACAGCTCAAGATAAGTGGTACGCGTGGCAATGCTAACCAGAAGCTTCAGCACACGTTCTAACACTGCCAAACTGTTCTCACGGCAGACAATGTTACTCAATACCACGGGCATCAGGCGGTTTAATACTTCGCGACCGCGCGGGCCCAAGGTACGCTTTGCTAATTCTTCTTTAAAGCGCAGTAATGCTTGTGCTTTTTCCACCGGGTTCGCCGCAGACATATCGACCAAGATCTTCTCGACCAGATCGGGATCACGTGCCGCATCCCAGATCTCACCAAAATCGGCGTCGATCTTCGTCTCACCATTGTCTTCTTCATCACCAATCAGATCGTCAAAAACCGTATGTACCCCGAGCATATGCGCGCTGATCGCTGCGGTGAGATCATCCCAACTGTTTTCACCCATCGCAATTGCAAGGCGAATTTGATCCAGCGGATTATCCGGTAAGGTCTGCGTTTGTTTGTCGTCTATCGCCTGCAAAAGGTTTTCAACACGACGCAGATAGCGATAAGACGCCTCTAACGTGTCCACTTCAGCTTCAGGCAATAAACCAAGCTCACGAATGGCATAAAGGGTAAAGAACAGGCCACGGCGACGAAGAATAGGATCTCGACCACCGCGTATTAATTGGAAAGATTGGGCTATGAATTCGATTTCACGAATACCGCCCGCGCCGAGCTTGATGTTATTGGTGAGGCCACGACGGCGAACTTCACTGCGGATCATTGCCTTCATGCGGCGTAAAGATTGGATCGCACTGAAATCGATATAACGACGGAACACAAACGGGCGCAGCATTTGGCGAAGCGTCTGATAACAATCAAACTGCTCTTTGCCCATCACGCGGGCTTTGATCATCGCGTAACGTTCCCATTCACGTCCCTGCTCTTGATAGTAATCTTCAAGTGCTGCAAAGCTCATCACCAACGGGCCACTGTCACCAAAGGGGCGCAATCGCATATCGACGCGATAGCAAAAGCCATCAAACGTTTGCTGGTCGAGCGCTTTGATCAGACGCTGACCAAGACGCGTAAAGAATTGAGCGTTCGCAATGCTGCGACGTGCACCTTGCGTTTCACCGTTTTCTGGATACGTGAAAATCAAATCAATATCAGATGAAAAGTTCAGCTCACCGCCACCGAGTTTGCCCATCCCCAGCACCAGCATAGGTTGAGGATTTCCTTCTGCGTCACAAGGCGTACCCCATTCAGTGCAACAATGACGATACAGCCAACCGTAAGCCTCCATGATCAGCGCCTCCGCCAACTTAGACAAATGGGAAAGACTGTCGTCTAGCGTCATGGTGTCATTGAAATCATGCCATGCCAGCCATGTCATTTCCTGTCGTCGGAAACGGCGTAACTCACGCATCAAGCCGTTTTCGTCTTGCTGGCTATCGAGCTTCTCTTTCAATCGCTTTCGATACTGTGGCGCGCGCAGACCTGACGGCAGATTTTCCTCAAGCCAAGGCAGTAAAGTGTCATCGTGCAAAATGGACTCTGCAATGAAATCACTCAATGCCAAAGTGCGAGTCAGCGTTTCGCGCTGCGCACCTTGCCAAGACGCAAGATTGTCTGACTGCTGTTCAGCCAGCGCTTCTAACCTGCGAGCTGCGCAAGTTTCCAGTTCCATGGGCAATGACATCAGTTCCTTTCCTATCGCTAATTGTGGTTGCGAATCGTGACGGCGAATAAGTATCGCTAAATGCAGCCGTCAATTATTTTTATTAATCGCTCGCCTTTAAAATATCACAAAAAAAGCCCGCACAAAGGTGCGGGCTTCTTGATTCGCGTGTAGAAACTACACCGCAAACTCCTTGATTTTCAAATCCAGCGCTTCGGCATTGTTTTGAATATCACCCGAGGTTTCTGCCAACTCAGTCACCACGGTCACCGAGGCTTCCACCAACTCTCTCACATTATTGAGATTAAGGTTCATTTCATCCGTGACCGAGGATTGTTGCTCCGCAGCCGTCGCGATGTGGAAATTCATGTCATTGATCTGAGCAATTTGATCCACAATCAAATTCAGCTCTTCACCCGCCTTGCTGACTGACGCGACACTCTCCACCGCTTCGACCACACTTTGCTCCATCAAACCAACAGCTTGTCGTGCTGACGATTGCAGCTGCGTGATCATATCTTGAATTTCTACCGTCGCTTTTTGCGTACTTTGCGCCAAGTTGCGCACTTCATCAGCGACGACAGCAAAACCGCGCCCTTGCTCGCCTGCTCGCGCCGCCTCAATGGCCGCATTCAGAGCCAGCAGATTCGTTTGTTCAGAGATCCCTTGAATGGTGACCACCACAGAGCTTATCTTCTCAACGCGCTCTTCTACCTGATTCACCACATTGGCAGACTCACGGATATCATCAGACAGCTTATTGATCGTGCCAATGGTATTGCTGACATAGCGCTGACCACTGACGGCCTGTTCACGCGAACTTTCGGTGGCCTGTGACGCAGCGCGAGCATGACCCGCAACGTCTTGTACCGTAGATGTCATTTCGCTCATCGCCGATGCCAACTGATCAATTTCACCAAATTGCTCTTTGGCTGACTCACGGGTTTCATCCATGCTAATCGTCATCACCTCTGCCATTGAAGACAGATCTTCTGATGAAGTGCGCTGTGTTTTAATCACGCTGACCAATTGAAGACGTGTTTTCTCAAGTTCACGCGCCAGCTCGCCAAACTCGTCACCACAATCCATATTGACAGGCTGACTCAAGTTCTTACGCGCCATTTCACGAATGCAATCAATCAAGTAATTGATTTGACGTAACATCAGACGTGACCCACCGAGTAGGATCACCATAAACGCGACAATCATGCCCGCTGTCTGCCAAGCGACCTGAACCAGATATGCTTGATAGTATTGATCAGCCGCAGAGTCAGCTTGTGACGCCACAGCCACCCAGTCAGTTCCCGTCACAGGGACGACAAAGCCGTGACGCGCTTGATCGGTAAGATGATATTTGAACTCACCTTGTGCATTGCGCATTTGTTCAGCAAGCTGGCGGCCACTTTCCAATGGCAAATTTAACCCTTGGTATGAAGAGATAGAGGGGTGAGCCAACACATCTCCACTAGCACTGTTGGCAAAAAAGACGTATTCATTGCTATTGCTGGTCAGATTTTCACTTTTTGCCACACGCTCTAGTAAAGCGGCACCCTCTGGCAGCGCCAGCAGCGTTTTTGCCAATTCAGCACTTCGCAACGCTTGGCTATGGCTTTGCGCTTCCGTGATTTCGGTGACCGACGCGCGAAATGCATTCGCATCCCAAAGTTGCTTTGCAAGCAACAAAGCGGTACTAAATACCATTAGTATCACAAGCTTGGGGACGAGTTTGATGTTGCTAACAGCCTTTTCCCAAGGCTTGAATATCATCTGAGACATTCTTGGTGACTCCTTTATCATTGCTTCGCAAAGTTGCGAGACACTAGCGTTGACGCAAAGCGGGTAGACATTCGCCATATTTTTAACGGCAGCAAAGGCAGTTCATGAAGTGATGACAGAGACAAAAACACAAAACTTAGATCTGAATCCAATGAGTTTGTTGAGCTTACTGCTCTCTTTCGTCTCATTATGTGTCGTCAGCACTCTGGTGCTACTGCCTAAAAGTGATCCTCTTTATACCTTATTGCTCGGTGTCGACACGCTGATCTGTATGATTTTTCTGCTTCAACTCTCAATACATTTTCTTAAAAGTGATAATAAACTCACTTATTTGAAAACTCATTGGATAGATATCCTCGCCAGCATTCCTGTTGTGGAAGCCCTGCGCTTCGCGCGTGTGTTTCAGATTTTCAGAGTGATCCGACTGCTCAAGGCGAGCGAACCCTTAGTTTTCTACATGCGAAAAAACCGCAATGAAACGGCCATGGCCAGTATTCTGCTGCTGCTGACCGTGCTTATTTCTGCTGGCTCTGCCGCGATTTTTGCTTTCGAAAGTACAGACAATAACGCCAATATTGACAGTTTGACCGACGCTATTTGGTGGATGTTCGTAACGATATCGACCGTTGGGTATGGCGACCACTACCCCGTCACCGCCGCAGGTCGAGCGGTTGCCGTGGTGGTGATTGTCTGTGGAGTCGGTATTTTCGGCGCAGTAACCGGTCTGGTGGCGTCTTATATCACCAAGCCGGAGAAGAAAGAGCAGGAACAAGCAATACGCCAAAGCGTGGTGCTTGAAACCTTATTAGCACAACAACAGCAAATGTTAACGCGCTTGGCCGATATGGAAGCGCGACTCAACATGCTAGCGCCAGCAACTCCCGAGCAAGAAAACATCGCGGATAAACCGACAAAAAAATAGCGCCATCAGGCGCTATTTTTATTTTTGCATGGGTGCTCAAGTAACCAAGGTTACTGCTCCCAATAAGCTTACTGATCCCAGTAAGGATCGAGGGCTAATCCGATTTGGCGAGATTGCATCATGGCATGAAGCAGTGATTCTTCTTTACGACGAAGCCATTTTTCGATCTGCGCTTTATCGTCCTCACTAAAATCTTCGTCTTCAGCAAGTTTACGAACCGGCTCAAGCAGTAAAATATCGTCAATGCCTTGCAGTAAATCCAGCCAAGGTAATCGGAAGGTTTCACGATCTTCAGCATCATACAAAGCAGCCACACAGCAGCCTGACAGCAAGTTACGAGTCAAGCGAGGCTGTTGGTCTAAATAGCCAAACCTATCGAGTTCATTTTCAAGCGAAAACACACTCAGCAACTCATCACTTGATACTGCTAGCGAACGATTGGCGAAACTGCGAATAGGCTCTTCGAGCTTTTCGCGCGCTTTATCATCCAAGAACGGCTGCCAGCCTCGCGTCAAAATCCAACGACTAAGGTCAAGCAAGAGATTGCAATATCGCGAAGAGTGAAGTAATTCCAGTACTTCTGCACGCTCAGGCAGTGCGTCGTAGCATTCACCAAGCTTCGACAGCAACGGTTTTTGCACATTCAGCTTTCTCAGGAAATAGCCTTTGTCATCAACCAGACGCTCAATCGCACGCGCTTCGTTGATCCAATCAAGCTCACCTTCCAGCCATTGCAATTCTTGACGCAACAAGGCACTGGCGCGACGAGGGATCAAACCGCCGTATAACACCAAGACTTGGCGGATAAGCGCCACAGCACTGCACATTTCAAAAATGGCATCTTGCTCAGGGCGCTCAACGTAAATCTGCTCGTGATAATGCCAATGCTCCAGCGCATGCTCTAGCGCCGTGACAAAAGCTTGTTCTGTCGACTCGGTGCTTTTCACATCAACGATCGACAGTGATTTAACGACATCGCCTTGATAGCCGGTTGCGAGACGGTATCCACGCGCAGCCTTGCTCAAGTTTCCTAGACGTAACCCACCGTTTTCGGCTAACTCACGTGCCAAGACAAACAAGGCATCAGTCTGACCGGATTTCAGTTCAATCTCGACTTCACAGATCGGATCATAACCGCCATCTTTGGTGGTCACTTCGCCGCTATCGAACGCCAGTTCAACCTGACTACTGTCGGGCATGGCAAGTAACCATTGTTGACGTTCGAAGTCCGTCGAGAATAAAGGAAATAAATTGGCGCTGAGGGCGTCGACGTCTAATCCGTCGGGCCAAGCATCGGCAGAAATTAGAGAGAGGTCAGGAACGGGCGATTCAAGTTCCGCATTGTATTCTGGTCGTTGGTGCAACCCCGCGACAACGCGGCCAGCAGTTTTTAGGGTTTGGACAAATACATCATCGTATCGTCGCACCCTTAAACCAATATCATGCTTGCGCAGCAAGAAATCCGGCGTGTCGTAGTAGATATTGCCAAGGTTGCGCTGACGTTGCTGCAATACCTTTAAATCAGTAATTTTGTCGCGAATTTGTCGTGAAAAATCGGGCGAGACAAAAAACTTTAACTCAATCTCAGTTTCCATAAAGGTACCTATAACCAATAGCAGAACAAGGATATGAGTAATTGGGCACTCGAGCAAGGGACTTTCATTGATCTGAAACGGTATCAATAAGAATGTGATTACGCTAACATTCGCGGCTTGTACACCATCGTGTAAAATTTAGTCTGCATCCAATTCAGACTTGATAGGTAGATACGGCTATGCCAGTAAATACAATCATGGGGCTATTCGCAAAGAGCCCTCTAAAACCTTTGCAACGTCACGTGAGCCGCGTCAATGACTGCTGTTCACTATTGGTTCCCTTCTTCGCAGCTTGCGAGCAAGGTGACTGGGTACGTGCAGAGGCTTTGCGCCACGAAATTTCGACGCTAGAAAAAGAAGCGGATGTCTTGAAGCGCGAAATTCGTCTTAAATTACCTCGTGGTCTTTTCCTCCCCGTAGACCGCACAGATATGCTTGATTTGCTGACTCAGCAAGACAAGCTAGCCAACCTCGCAAAAGACATTGCTGGTCGTGTAATCGGCCGACAACTTCAGGTTCCCTCACTTCTTTACCCAGACTTTGTTGCGTATGTGCAGCGTTGTCTCGACGCCGCCGATCAGGCGCGCCGCGTTATTAGTGAACTGGATGAATTACTCGAAACTGGCTTTAAAGGACGTGAAGTAACGCTAGTGGAAGAGATGATCAACGAATTGGATGCCATCGAAGATGACACCGATACGATGCAAATTCATCTGCGTCAGCAACTGATGTCAGTCGAGGGTGAATACAACCCCGTTGATGTGATGTTCCTGTACAAGATCCTTGAATGGGTCGGCGAAATCGCCGATCAGGCACAACGTGTTGGCTCGCGCCTTGAGCTTATGCTTTCTCGTTCGTAGTGCAACGTTCACCGAACAAATAACAAGGTAAAACAATGGAAATCCTAGCGAATTACGGCACCATCATTATTTTGGTGGCCGCGGCTTTTGGTTTCATGATGGCGATTGGTATTGGTGCAAATGATGTCGCTAATGCCATGGGAACATCTGTTGGCTCGAAAGCGCTAACCGTTAAACAAGCAATCATCATTGCAATGATCTTCGAATTTGCAGGTGCATACCTCGCAGGTGGCGAAGTGACCGACACCATACGCAAAGGCGTCATAGACACCTCCTTGTACGCCAGTCAGCCTGAGGTACTTGTCTACGGCATGATGTCAGCATTGTTGGCAGCGGGTACTTGGCTGTTGCTTGCATCCTTTATGGGCTGGCCGGTATCAACCACGCACTCCATCATTGGCGCCATTATTGGTTTCGCCTGTGTCTCTGTTGGCGCACACGCCGTAGACTGGAGCTCAGTGCAAGGTATTGTGGGCAGTTGGCTTGTGACCCCGCTGATATCAGGTATTTTTGCTTACGTCATTTTCCTCAGTGCGCAGCGCCTGATTTTTGATACCGACCAACCGCTTATCAATGCCAAACGTTTTGTACCTGTTTACATGTTTATGACGGCAATGATCATCGCGATGGTTACCATCAAAAAAGGCCTCAAACATGTCGGTCTTCACCTAACAACAGGTGAAGCGGTGATGGTATCAATTGCGCTATCTGCATTGATCATGGCATTTGGTTATGTCTACATCAGCCGTAAATACAAGAACGACGACGTGGGTGCCAATGGTTACCAAGGCGTTGAACGCGTATTTAGCTTGCTGATGGTAGTGACGGCCTGTGCGATGGCATTTGCGCATGGTTCGAATGACGTTGCCAATGCGATTGGTCCTCTGTCTGCTATCGTTTCAACGGTTGAGAACATGGGTCAAATCTCAGAAACAACCCAAATTGCATGGTGGATTTTGCCACTGGGCGGTGTGGGTATCGTTGTTGGTTTGGCGACACTGGGCCACAAGGTCATGGCAACCGTGGGAACAGGCATTACCGAACTGACACCAAGTCGTGGTTTCGCCGCGCAACTAGCAACCGCTTCAACCGTGGTTCTGGCATCAGGAACGGGTCTGCCAATCTCGACCACACAAACCCTAGTTGGTGCTGTGTTGGGTGTTGGTTTTGCGCGCGGTATTGGCGCATTGAACTTGGGCGTAGTGAGAAACATTGTTGCGTCTTGGGTCGTGACTTTGCCAGCAGGCGCACTGCTCGCCGTTATTTTCTTCTATATCATGGAAGCAATCTTCGGTTTGTAAGCACCCTAAGAAAGGCATTTCCGTCACGTTTTTGTGCAGCGATGTCAGTCTTCGGTCAAAAAAGGGAGGTTATGCCTCCCTTTTGTTGTACCTAGACCCGAAAATTTTTTAGTATCTGATACCAATCGGATTAAATCTCTGCTCGATGATTGCGTCAGCAAGGGTGAGCAAAGCGTTAATCCGGCAGGTACAAAACAAACGACACTCACGAACAACCAAAGGAATACTCCGTGAAGCAACTTTTCTCTGCCCTGGCTATGCTGATGATGCTAGTGGTCCCTGCGGCAAACGCTCAGGACAACTTCATCTCTGACGAGCTTTTTACTTACATGCATTCTGGCCCGGGCTCACAATATCGCATCGTGGGTAGCGTAGATGCAGGTACAAAGATTACAGTTGTGGACCGTAACCGGAATGCGGGTTACAGCCAAGTGATTGATGACCGAGGCCGTAAAGGCTGGGTAGAAACCAAGTACGTCACCAACCAAGCGGGTTTAAAAACACGTTTACCTGCGCTGGAAAAAGAGCTTTCCCAAGTAAAAGCAGCATTGGAAAGCGCACAAGGCGATACGGAAGCCAAAACCAAAGGTTTGATCACATCACTGGATCAGCGTAACGCTCAAGTGAAAGAGCTCGAGCAACACACCAGCGAACTGAATCAGAACTTGATCGACGCACAAACAGAAATTCGTGAACTGCGTGCGCGTATCGATACGCAAAAAGACGACTTGCTGATGCGCTACTTCACTTATGGTGGCATTGTCGCTGGCGGTGGTCTGCTGTTCGGTTTGGTGTTACCTCACCTTATTCCGCGTCGTAAAAAGCGTAATAACGGTTGGGCGTAATCTCCTAAGCGATAGGCATGACGACAAAAAGCCGCATTTAATAATGCGGCTTTTTTTGGTTTTTCGGTGTCCCGTCCTATTCTAGAACCTGTTTATCCTAAGGCGAGCTCTTCCTAGGCTCTCAGCCACGTATTCCATTTACCACGTCGTCAACGCAGGAATTGCAATCAAGGCATTCTCAAACTGCACAACAACCTGCTGTGGCTCTATACCACGAAGCAGCACGCCATCAGCGACCAGTTCACCTTCACGAGTTTCTTTGTTATTCACTTTGATCCAACGTGATTTAGCATTCGATGCGTAGATATGAGTTTGAAAGTCCATTTTGGGAAGGCGATTTAGCATGTCAGCAGAAAGATCGGCGATAGCCACCACATCAATATCATTCTGAATCCGCTGTAACTTCGCTTCCAATGTACGGGATTTATCGCTGCTCAAGGCCGTTTCTACTTTCAACGCCAATTCTGGCGAGAGCACCGATAAATCAAGATCATCCAGCGTGAGCTGATCTTTGTCGGCTTTAGACAGGTTAGATTTTTCAGTTTGTCTGCGTTCCGGTTTTGTGGCTGGCGCACTCGCTGGCACTGCTCTTGGTTCAACATACTCTGGCTCAGCAAAAACAGGCTCAGGGAGGGACTGTAGCGCCACATCGAACACATCAGACTCTGGCAATACCACAATGTCACCATCCGCAATCAGAGCTTGTTCAGACGGCGTTGCATTCACGCTGTTCACCAAAATTGGCCCCGGCATCTCAAGTACCCTATCCAACACCATAAAGGTCAGTGGCCCTGGAATGCCGTCGGCATCCAAGTCATTGCTACGCTGAAACTCACGCACTTTGCTTCGCTGCGCCAAACCAAATTGATTCGAAATAGGATCCGTGCTGCCGAGTACCAAATTCAAGCGCTGCTCAAGCCAGCGAACGCGTTCGCCACGTTGGCTTGAGGTAATCGCAGAGGGGTTCCCCAGAGGTGGACGCCATAAAATAAGTGCCTCACCGTTCCACATTTGTTTAAGAAACGCCTCACTGACCAAAACTCGGCGGTCACCTGCGAGTAACTCATATTGCTTGTTGCCCTTGCTAAAGAGCACGGCAAACCATGTACTCCCCTCAGGCCCATTCATGGCAAGAACCGCAGGACGGTCGATCGTCAGCAGTTGATCAAACGGTAATTTACTCTTGTAACAAGCAAGTTCACCACGCACTTGTTTTGAACAACTCGCCGCCAATACATCAGCATCAAAGCCCCACAGCTTATAAAGCGCTTGCATGGCAGAACCAGCACTCAGGCTTTCGTCCACCAGCGCCGAGAATGTCATGGTTTCAGGCTGTGTTGAGCCAGTGTTCGTTGGCGGCTCAACCACACGGTTCGTTACCGTTGCGGGCGCAGGTTGTGATTCGATCACCGTAACAGCCTCAACCACAGGCTCTGCCACAATGACAGCAGCAGGCGGTAAGCTTGTAGCCGTGTTCGCCGCCACAGGCGGAGACACATCACCCGCGCCGCCACTCAGGCCAATACGAATAGCGATAGCGAGTAGCGCCGCTCCACCAATTGCCCCTGCGTAATACGGCCAGTAGCGACTCACTGAACGTTGCGTATTGTGGCCAAAGGCTGGCTTACTGGCGTCTTGCCAATCGAGAACATCACGGCAGGCTTGTGACGCAATGTCTTTGTTTACACGCTGTTTGGATTCTCTAAAAGCCAGCTTCAAAGACTGATCACAGACCACATTAATCAAACGCGGCACACCGCCAGTTTCTTTGGCGATCAGCTTCACGGCCGATACATCAAACAAAGGCTCGAGCCCACCAGCACAACTGATACGGTGAGTAATGTATTGATGCACTTCATCTGGTGTTAGCGGCATAAGGTGATAACGCGCGGTAATACGTTGCGCGAGCTGACGCAGGTTAGGCTGACGCAGCATTTGTTGCAGTTCAGGCTGCCCGATCAAAATCACTTTGAGCAGTTTGCGGTAAGAGGTTTCGATGTTGGTGAGTAGACGAAGCTGTTCGAGAACATCCGGCATCAGATGCTGCGCTTCATCCACCAGCAAAATGGTTTGAATACCTTTGGACTCATTGTTAAACAACTTGTCGGCAATGGCGTCATACAAGCGCTTAAAACTGTCGTCTTCGCGGTATTCCAGCCCGAGTTCATCACACAGTGATTGCAGCAGTTCAAGCACCGACACGCTGGGGTTGAGAATGGTCGCCACTTGCGTTTTCTCAGGCAAACGCTCAAGCATCGCTTTCATGGTGGTGGTTTTTCCGGTACCTACTTCTCCGGTCAATAACGCCAACCCCCCCCCATCTTCGATACCAGAAAGGACATGACTCAACGCTTCTTTATGGCGCTCACTCAAGAAGTAGAATTTAGGGTTTGGCACGATCGCAAACGGTGATTCGGTAAGCCGGAAAAAATCTTGATACATGAAAGTTCTCTGTGTCCTCAATCGCGTTTGATTGGCATGTCACGGTATCGTGCTGCCCCAACCATGTAAAGGCTATCACTAGGTGTGACAGGTGAATCGAGGGCGGGTTCGCAGCTTTTACACACTAATACGACATACCACGCCCGCCGAGACCTGCATCTTGAGGTTGTTTGGGTATATCATAATGACATTATTGCTTAAATTTCGGATACTCATGTGAAAACCTACCTCGTTGGCGGTGCCGTAAGAGACAAGCTGTTAGGGCTTAATGTCGCAGACAAAGACTGGGTGGTTGTCGGTGCCGATATCAACACCATGCTGGATGCAGGTTATCAGCAAGTGGGCGCAGACTTTCCTGTCTTCTTGCACCCTAAATCTCATGAAGAACATGCCCTCGCCCGTACCGAACGTAAATCCGGCTCGGGTTACACAGGCTTTGTGTGCGATTTCGCCCCGAATGTCACGCTGGAAGAAGATTTGGCGCGTCGCGACCTCACCATCAATGCCATTGCGCAAGCGAAAGACGGCACGCTAATTGACCCTTATGACGGACAAGGTGATCTCGCGAATCGCGTCTTGCGTCATGTCTCCCCCGCTTTTGTCGAAGACCCGCTTCGAGTGTTGCGAGTGGCGCGTTTTGCGGCGCGATTCCATCATCTCGGTTTTGCGGTAGCGGACGAGACGATGGCACTCATGAACACCATGGTTAAAAGTGGTGAGCTGAGCGCCCTGACGCCAGAACGCGTATGGAAAGAATGGGAGAAATCCTTGTTCACCGCTCATCCTGAAGTATTTTTGCGTGTACTTCGTGACTGCGGTGCGCTTGCCGTGGTGCTGCCAGAAATCGATGCGTTGTTTGGCATCCCCCAACCTGAGCAGTGGCACCCAGAAATTGATACGGGCATTCATACCTTAATGGTCGCTGAGCAAGCAGCACAGCTGACTGAAGACCCCGTGATCCGTTTTGCGGCGCAGGTGCACGACCTAGGGAAAGCGCTCACACCCAAAGAAGAGTGACCAAGCCACAAACTCCACACCAAGCTCGGATTAAAACCCGTCAAAGCGCTGTGTGAGCGTATACGCGTACCGAATACCTATCGTGATACGGGTTTATTGGTCTGCGCTGAACACACCAACGTGCATAACGCGGGCGAGCTAAAAGCCGCGACCTTCATTAAGATATTTGACCGAAACGATTGCTGGCGAAAGCCCGAAAAAGTGCCGCAACTTGCCATCGGCAGCCAAGCCGATCATCAAGGACGAACGGGGTTTGAAGATCGCCCCTATCCGCAAGCTACCTTGTTGCTAGGCACGTTTGAGGCGGCATTAAGCGTGGAAGTGAAACACATCGTAGCGGCAGGATTTCAAGGGCCGCTAATTCGCGAGGAATTGACGCGCCAACGTATTGAAGCGGTGAAAGGGTTTCTTGCCGAGGCAAGGCCGGAGAAGCCGGAGTAATAATCAAGGTCCTAGGGTCCTAAAGAAAACATTGCCCCGAAATAAGAGACTAAAAAAGCGGCTTCTGATAACAGAGCCGCTTTTTTCTTTTCTAGGACCTAGGCCCTTCTTTTCCTGCTCTATCTGCTCTTAACACTTAGCGCGTCGCAAGAAACGCCATCAAACCCAGTCCCAACACAATGCGGTAAATCACAAACGGCTTCATACCCATGGTGGTCACCAGCTTCAAGAACCAGTGAATACAGATGTAGGCACTCACAAACGATACCGCAACGCCAACCAATATCGGCGCCCACATAACCGGCACGTCGCTTTTAACCAGCCCCAAACCAAGGTAGCTACCCGCCAACACAATGATCGGGATAGACATCAGGAACGAGAAACGCGCCGCCGCTTCACGGGTATAACCCAAGTAAAGCGCCATGGTCATGGTTGCACCAGAACGAGACGTACCAGGGATCATTGCTAGCGCTTGCGATAGGCCAATCAACAATGCAGATTTAGGCGTGGTTTTGTACTCATCAATTTCGCACTTGGCGTTGTTGTCCACCCACCACAGTAGCAAACCGAAAACGATACACGTCACCGCAATCACCCACGCCGAACGCAGATAAATTTCGATGATGTCTTTCATTAACAAACCGAAGATACAGGCAGGGATCGTCGCCAGCGCAATCATCCACGCAAGCGTTGCATCAGATGAACGCTCACCTTTGAAAATTGAGCGGAAAAAGGCACCGAGCAATTGCGTCACTTCCTTGCGGAAATACCCCACAACAGCCAGTAACGTACCAACGTGAACCGCAACATCAAAGGCTAAGCCTTGATCCTGCCAGCCAAGAATTTCAGAAGGGAGAATAAGGTGCGCAGAGCTCGACACAGGAAGAAATTCTGTCAGGCCCTGAATTAAAGCCAGCGCAAAGGCTTCAAACATGCTCATAGTGGTTAGTCACTTATTATTGGTTATCAAAAGAAATGAATTACAACGAAAAATCGGTTACCGGCCAAAGAGGTTGTTCATCACTAAACGCGTCCCAAGCTTGTTGGTAAGTTTGCGTGTCACCGGGAATGACCTGATCCGGGCAAAGCTCTGCCAATGGCCAAAGGGTAAACGCAAATTTGTAAACATCCTTCCTTGGCAACACAGGTCCAGAAGGCTGAGATAGCTCGCCGTAAGTTAGCAAATCAATATCAAGCGTACGGTCACGGAACTTAATTGCATCGCGTTCACGTCCCCAGCGAGATTCGATTTCACGCAGCGCAGCCATGATGTCTTCGAGGCTTAAATCGGTATGAAGTTCAGCCACAAGATTGTAAAAGTTCGGGCCTTCGAAGCCAACGGGAACGGCTTCGAAAATGCGAGAGCTGCGACAGTTTGGGTCAAGCGCTTTGAGCGCCGCCATGCCTTCCGCAATATGGTGCTCACGTTCAATGTTCGACCCAACACTTACCAGAACCTGAATCACCGCACGCCTCGCTCAATCACAACGCCGACGGCACGCGCTTGTGGCACCGCGCCAGGTTTGCTCACTTTCACCCGCACCCAAGGCACGGAGAATTGCGTTTGAATAAGAGTAGCAATTTCTTCAGCCACACGCTCAACCAGCAGAAAACGACCGTTTTCGACCAAATCAAGAATCGCGCCGCTAACAGAAGAGTAATCTAGGGCAAAAGCAACATCATCACTGCTAGCAGCAGGTTTGTTGTCATGCGCCATTTCAATATCAAACACCAGTTTTTGTTTGATTTGCTGTTCCCAGTCGTACACACCAATGGTGGTAATGACTTCCAGCTGCTCAATAAATACTAAATCCATGTTCACTCAAAAAATTCAGAGGTCGGATACCTATTATGCGCAAAAGCACGTAACATCGGTCAACCAGCGCCTAACTCGCGGTGCTGCACATACACAAAATCTCTAAATAATTGGATACTTTGTGTCTGTTGCGCGAACTATAGCAAGTTCTCGCCGCCCTAGCGAATGTTCAACGTGGATGAAAAAATGACCGCACTCGGAATGCTAATGATTGTTGCTGCCTACCTACTGGGGTCGATATCCAGTGCAGTGTTGATCTGTCGGCTTTACGGTCTGCCAGACCCACGAGAGCAAGGTTCAGGCAACCCCGGCGCCACTAATGTATTTCGCTTAGGTGGACGTTTCGCTGCCGCCTTGGTCCTGCTGTGCGACATGCTCAAAGGCACCATTCCCGTCTGGATCAGTTACCTTATCGGCATCAACCCTTTCATGCTTGGCTTGATTGGTATCGCCGCCTGTCTTGGGCATATCTACCCCATCTTCTTCCACTTTCGCGGTGGCAAAGGCGTTGCAACCGCCTTAGGTGCAATCGCACCTATTGGTTTAGACCTCACAGGGATGATGCTTGGCACATGGTTGGCCACATTATTACTGACCGGATACTCATCCGTTGGCGCACTCATCGCATCTTTGTTCGCCCCGTTGTTCACTTGGATGGTCAAACCGCAATTCACCATGCCTGTCGCCATGCTGTCGTGTCTCATCATTTTCCGTCATCAGGAAAACATTAAGCGACTATTGAACGGCACAGAGCAAAAAGTGTGGAATAAGAAGAAAAAATCGAAAGAAGAAGAGCAACAGGAAGAACAAGAGGGATAGATCCTAGGAAGAGCAGGTCCTAGGGCCCTAGGGCCTAGAAAAAGAAAAAGCGGCTACTGATAACAGTGCCGCTTTCTACTACTTGGAGCGCCAGTATTGCTCTTGGCTTTTCCTAGGATCTTCTTTTCCTAGGGCTTGCTCTTCCTAGGCCCAGCTCTAGCTCTTAAACTTCAACCGACTTAAGCTGATCAATCGGCCAACGCGGGAAGGCTTTCACGCCCAAATCGTTGTGCTCGCCGTTTTTCAGACGCTGCATACCCGCATAAGCAATCATGGCACCGTTGTCAGTGCAAAACTCAGTTCGTGGGTAATACACCTCACCGCCGATAGAATCTGCCAACGCTTCCAGCTTCACACGCAGATGACGGTTAGCACTCACACCGCCCGCAATCACAATGCGCTTCATACCGCTCAGTTTCAACGCACGCTTGCACTTGATCACCAAGGTATCGACCACTGCATCTTCAAATGCACGTGCGATATCCGCGCGAGTCTGATCGTCATTATCATTCGCAGAAATCGTATTGGCCGCGAACGTTTTCAAGCCAGAGAAGCTCATGTCCAAACCCGGTACGTTTGTCATCGGACGCGGGAAGGTAAAACGGCTACTGTCGCCCTTTTCTGCCAGCTTAGAAAGCAACGGTCCGCCTGGGTAATCAAGGCCCATTAGCTTAGCGGTTTTATCAAACGCTTCACCCGCAGCATCATCAATCGATTCGCCAAGGATTTTGTACTCACCAATGGCTTTTACTTCCACCAACAAGGTATGGCCGCCAGAAACCAACAGTGCGACAAACGGAAACGGAGGAGGGTTATCTTCCAGCATTGGCGCCAGTAAGTGCCCTTCCATATGGTGAACTGCCACAGCCGGCAAATCCCACGCATACGCAAGACTACGACCAATGGTAGCACCAACCAGCAACGCGCCCACCAAACCAGGGCCCGCCGTGTATGCCACGCCATCCAGATCTTGAGGCGTTAACCCCGCCTCTTCTAGCGTCGCTTTGATCAGTGGAATCGTCTTCTTCACATGATCACGAGAAGCAAGCTCAGGCACCACGCCGCCGTAGTCAGCGTGCACTTCTACTTGGCTATATAACTGATGTGCCAGAAGCCCTTTTTCATCATCATAAATCGCAACGCCAGTCTCATCGCACGATGTCTCGATGCCTAGAATTCGCATAACACCTCAGCTCACTTCGTTTATATTCAATCTGTCTTCTCAAAAACAGGCCGCAATATTACATGGGCGCGATCAAATTCACCAGTTATGCTTTACAAGCACCCGCAGATCGGATTAGAATTCCGCACCATTTTTAAACAAAGCTGGTCATTTTTTGTCTCCAGCGATTAACGAACAACCCCTGAGGTGAAAGGCACATGCCAGTAGTTAAAGTACGTGAAAACGAACCATTCGACGTAGCACTGCGTCGCTTCAAGCGCTCTTGTGAAAAAGCAGGTATTCTTTCTGAAGTTCGCCGTCGTGAGCACTTCGAAAAGCCAACTACCGTTCGCAAACGCGCTAAGGCTGCCGCTGTTAAGCGTCACCTGAAGAAGCTGGCTCGCGAGAACGCTCGCCGCGTTCGCCTGTACTAATTACGATTAATACAGGATTGTGATATGGAATTGATTACTCGCATTAAGAGTGAGCAAATAGTAGCGATGAAGGCGAAAGATAAACTTCGCCTTGGCACTATTCGTTTGATGATATCTGCAATTAGACAACAAGAAATCGACGGTCAGAAAACACTGACTGACGACGAAGTGTTGGCAGTCATCGTCAAGATGGTTAAGCAACGTCGTGACTCCGTATCGCAATATCAGTCAGCAGGTCGTGATGACCTTGCTGATGTGGAATTGGCTGAAATCTCCGTCTTAGAAGAATTCATGCCACAACCACTCAGCGACGACGAAGTGGATGTAATGGTAAAAGATGCCATTGCAGCCTCTGGTGCGAGCTCCATGCAAGACATGGGCAAGATCATGGCCATCCTGAAACCTCAAGTTCAGGGCCGCGCTGACATGGGTAAAATCAGCCAATTGGTTAAATCCAATCTGGCATAAGGTTTTTACCTAACCTGCAAACAAGCCGTGCTATCCAATTTTGGAGTGCGCGGCTTGTTCGTATCTTCTCGTTAGTAAATACTGTTCCTGTTTTCTGACTAGAACATACTGAATTCACTCACGTTCCCGTATTCAAAAAACGCACATAGGTTTATGGCAGGAAAAATCCCACGCTCATTTATTGACGATCTACTTGCCCGACTAGACATTGTCGAGCTCATAGACGCGCGGGTAAAATTAAAAAAGCAGGGTAAAAACTACGGTGCCTGCTGCCCTTTCCATAACGAAAAAACCCCCTCATTCACGGTGAGTCAGGAAAAACAGTTCTACCACTGCTTCGGTTGTGGCGTACACGGCAATGCCATTGATTTTGTGATGGAATTTGACCGTCTTGAATTTGTTGAAGCGATTGAAGAACTGGCCTCACAGCTTGGTTTAGATGTCCCCCGTGAACAGAGTGATGGTGGCGCCCCAAAAGGCCCTTATGCGCGTAGCGATCAAAAACGCGACCTGTACCAGATGATGGGGCAAATCGCCCAATTTTATCAGGGTGGGCTGCGTAGCGAAGCGGGACAAACAGCTATCGATTACCTTAAAGGCCGCGGCCTATCGGGGGAAATCGTACAAAAATTTGGCATTGGCTATGTCGCCGACGAGTGGGATCAAGTTCGCACACGCTTTGGCAAAGACAATGCGAGTCAGCAAGCGCTGGTATCAACGGGCATGTTGATCGAAAACGATAATGGACGCCGCTATGACCGCTTTCGCGGTCGAGTCATGTTCCCCATTCGTGATCGACGTGGCCGAGTGATCGGCTTTGGTGGTCGAGTATTAGGCGATGGTACGCCCAAATACCTCAACTCCCCAGAAACGCCCATTTTCCATAAAGGGCGAGAGTTATACGGTCTTTACGAAGTGCTACAAGCGCATCGCGAACCGAAACAACTTCTGGTGGTCGAAGGGTATATGGACGTGGTGGCGTTGGCACAATTTGATGTCGACTATGCTGTTGCCTCACTCGGTACAGCCACCACCGCAGAACACATGCAAACCCTGTATCGACAAACATCGAACGTGGTTTGTTGTTATGATGGTGACCGCGCCGGACGCGATGCTGCATGGCGCGCCATGGAGCAAGCATTACCGCACTTAGTTGATGGTCGTCAGTTGAAGTTCATGTTTTTGCCCGACGGCGAAGACCCGGATTCCATGGTTAGACAGGAAGGCAAAGAAGGTTTTGAACAACGCATGGCGAAAGCCATGTCGCTATCAGAATTCTTGTTCTCCACCCTAATGGAACAAGTGGACAGCAGCAGTCAGGAAGGCAAAGCCAAACTGACCACGTTAGCCGTACCACTGATCGACAAAGTTCCGGGAGGCACATTGCGCCTCTACTTACGGAATACATTAGGGCAAAGGCTCGGTCTTCCTGATGAACAGCAGCTTGAAAAACTGCTCAGCAAACAAGGGCAAACGCAAACACGCAAGCCACTACCAGAAATGAAACGCACGCCGATGCGTGAAGTCATTACACTGTTATTACAGAATCCTGGGTTTGTTGAATCTGTGCCACCACTTGATGGCGTGGAAGCGCTGGGGATACCCGGCATAAATTTATTCACGACTATGCTTGAACTTTGCCGTCATCGTCCCAATATTACGACTGGACAGCTGCTCGAACATTGGCGCGGCTCAGATCAAGAAGCATTGTTGGCCAAACTGGCCAGTTGGGAACTTCCCATTAATGAAGACAATGCATTAGATGTATTTTTAGACTCACTGGACAGAATATTGGCTCAGTGTGTCGCGCAACAAATAGATAAATTACAGGCTCGAGACAGAAGCATCGGCTTATCAGCTGAAGAGAGACGGGAATTATGGCAGTTACTTCAAAGCCGTCCCGACTAGAAAGTAGTCAGAACCATTGTAATTTGCTAGAATTGGCGGTTTGCGTTCCCGCATACTAAATTCTTCACTCAGACCCGAAGTTGGATATCGTCTATGGATCAAAATCCGCAGTCACAGCTAAAGTTGCTTGTCGCAAAAGGTAAGGAACAAGGCTATCTAACCTATGCAGAAGTAAACGACCATCTACCAGAAGACATTGTCGATTCCGATCAGATTGAAGATATTATTCAGATGATCAACGACATGGGCATTCAGGTGGTGGAAACTGCTCCTGATGCCGATGAGCTAATGATGACTGAAACTGTAGCTGACGAAGATGCCGTCGAAGCCGCAGCAGCAGCATTATCTAGCGTTGAATCTGAAATCGGCCGTACGACAGACCCTGTCCGCATGTATATGCGTGAAATGGGTACGGTAGAACTGCTTACCCGCGAAGGCGAAATCGACATCGCCAAACGCATCGAAGATGGTATCAACCAAGTACAGGTTTCGGTTGCCGAATATCCTGGCTCGATTGCATACCTGCTAGACCAATTCGATAAAGTTGAAGCTGAAGAGCTTCGTCTCACAGACATCATTTCTGGCTTTGTAGACCCAAGCCAAGACGACATCGCACCGACAGCAACACACATCGGTTCAGAGCTGACAAAAGAGCAGCTTGAAGATGAAGATAAAAATGACGACGATGACGACGAAGAAGAAGAAGACACTGGCATTGATCCAGAGCTAGCGCGCGAGAAGTTCAATGAACTGCGCATTGCTTATGACACAATGCAAGTTGCTATCAACAAAAACGGACGTTTCCACAAAGACACGGCAGAATCAGTTGCAGAGCTGTCTGAAGTGTTCAAGCAGTTCCGCTTGATCCCGAAACAGTTCGATCGCCTGGTTAAAGAAATGCGCGGCACAATGGATCGCGTACGTACACAAGAGCGCCTTGTTATGCGCCTGTGTGTTGACCAAGCTAAAATGCCTAAGAAAACCTTCGTACAGCTATTTAGCGGCAACGAATCTTCTGACAACTGGCTGGATGCAGCACTCGCGTCAGAAAAACCGTTCGTTGATCGCCTTAAGCAATACGAAGAAGATCTCCGTCGCAGTGTTCAAAAGCTGAGAATCATCGAAGATGAAACCGGCCTGAACGTAGAGCGTATCAAAGACATCAGCCGTCGCATGTCAATCGGTGAAGCGAAAGCACGCCGTGCGAAAAAAGAGATGGTTGAAGCGAACTTACGTCTGGTTATTTCGATTGCTAAGAAATACACCAACCGTGGCCTGCAATTCCTGGATCTAATCCAAGAAGGTAACATCGGCCTAATGAAAGCGGTAGATAAGTTCGAATACCGTCGTGGTTACAAGTTCTCGACGTACGCAACATGGTGGATCCGTCAGGCAATCACACGTTCAATTGCTGATCAGGCGCGTACTATTCGTATCCCTGTTCACATGATTGAAACCATCAACAAACTGAACCGTATCTCACGTCAGATGCTTCAGGAGATGGGCCGTGAGCCACTGCCAGAAGAACTGGCAGAGCGCATGCAAATGCCAGAAGACAAGATCCGCAAAGTGCTGAAGATCGCCAAAGAGCCAATCTCCATGGAAACACCAATCGGTGATGATGAAGATTCGCATCTGGGTGACTTTATCGAGGATACTACCCTCGAGCTGCCAATGGATTCAGCGACAATGAACAACCTACGCATGGCAACCAGCGAAGTACTTGCTGGCCTAACGCCACGTGAAGCGAAAGTTCTGCGTATGCGTTTCGGTATCGACATGAATACCGATCACACGCTGGAAGAAGTCGGCAAACAGTTTGACGTAACGCGTGAGCGTATCCGTCAGATTGAAGCGAAAGCACTGCGTAAACTGCGTCACCCAAGCCGCTCAGAAGTTCTGCGCAGCTTCTTGGATGAATAATCCACGCGGTTAAAAACAGTAAAAATGAGAAGGCGAGCACAGCTCGCCTTTTTCATATCCAAGATTTGGTTTAAGTGGCTAAAATCCATACTGATTAGGGTATGGTTGCGTCTAGACACCTCGCTCCCCTTCCCCTATAATCATTCGCCTACATGGCCCCTTAGCTCAGTGGTTAGAGCACTCGACTCATAATCGATTGGTCCCCAGTTCAAGTCTGGGAGGGGCCACCATATACAGCAAGGCCTGAGGGGTTAGTAACCACTCAGGCCTTTCGCGTTTTTTAGCTCTGTGTAGCACCTGTGTAGCAGATTTTTGCTATAACAGACGCTCGTTATAGCAGTTCTCAAGTAACACCTTCACCGTTTCACTTCTTTCTAAACACCTCATCGAATACCCCGTTCAACCATGTACCGAGATTCCAATAGCTGTGATTAATTAGCTGTATCGTAAAATGATGAGCGGCTGACATGCCAAAACGAAACGATCACATTCTGGTTTTGCTCACCACTGCGCCATGGTGGGTAAGCATCATTTTCTCAGCGGTTGTATACGTGGTTCTCGCATTCCTCGCTCCAGCTTGGCTGGAAAACGGCTCGCCGATAGGTGAAGGGCTTGCGCAAACATCAGAGAAGCTCGCACCATTCTTTGGTGTGATGTTTCTTGTTCCAGCGGTGTTATCACTGATTAGGGATTGGCTATCAGGACTTTGAGGTTTTTGGATTGTCCCTACTTTGGTTACTGTCGCCACTCATCGGTATGAGATGTCATCTCGGTTTCTTTTACCTCTGGCAACTCACTCATTCTAAGTTCGCAATGACAACATTTCACCGAACCAACTGCCTCTTCAACACGCATTCGCCCAATCGCAATTTGGAGCAAGCTGTAGAATCGTTTTCCACAACGAGGGCATTCTGCCGTTGCTAAACGCCAATACAGAATAAATATGGTGATAGTGATTACAGCGTTAAAAATGGCGAAGGGAGGAATAGCAACAGCTGCCACTGCTGACAATAGAAAGAGACTAAAGAGTGGCCATTTTAGCGAATGGAGGTTGTTATGACGCTGCTTTATCTTTCTGAGGCCAGCTAGGTAATCTTCCATGACAAAAACCATCGAAACCAATTAAAACAAGTTAGCTAAACTATATGTCATCCTTATCGCACTCCTCAATTACAGCATCTAAAAGTACAGAAAAATCATCCAAAGCTTTGACGTGAGAAACGAGCAACAGGCGCATATAAACAAGCCCAATCAGAAGTAAAACTGCAACTAGAAATAATAATTTAACCGAAGTAATGGTAAATACATCCAGTATGCCCAACCCATAAAGCACAGGAACGATCACAGTAACAACAGCACAAAAAGCTGTGAACTCTTGAGTATATTGCTCATGCTTCAATTTGTTTGAAGACACTGAACTCTTTGCACTCCTGAAATGTTTGCGTGTAAGCCCTTTTTTCTCCCTTATTTTTATTAGCCTGCCCATCCAAACCTCGTTAAAAGCGGCTTCTCGCCTTAATGATTGGCAGTAGTTATCTGGTAGAAATTTATAAAAAATTGGTTGAATTAACTTCCCACAAAAGCCCAAGCTACGAATGTGTTCAGCCCTTCCTTTCACATACTCTTTAAAAATAAGATCAAGCCACATACCCAAACCACCTCACAGACCAAATAGCCCCACAGAAAAGAAACTGCTTTGCTGCGCAATATTTCTTCTAATTTTGGCCAACTTTGGTCGACGTGATGAAGTGATAATTGAGAAAATACAGTTATTCACAGAACTCCAAGTAAAAGCACATTTGCCACTAGGACAAATGCCACTCGTTGACGCGGGTGATGATAGTTTTCCCGCCTGCTGAGATACCTTTGAGTACCTTTAAAAGCTCCTCGTCGCTGTACATGGAGCTTTTTACCTCTCCCGTCGCGTAATCCACACTCAGTTCGTAATGAGGCGCGATAGCTTGTTCTGTGCGCTTACAGAACACACCGCCCATCAAAGCTGTGTAGGATTTCCAACAGCCGTTATCAGCGGCTTCGTGAATGTCTGTGGCTAACTTGCTTTCGCCCATCATGTCTTTAAGGCGGCGCAGTTCGCGCCATACCGTGACGGAGCAACCGCCGAGTTGCTGAAACTGGCGAATGCTCCAACAGGCCGCCCACGCTTCTACCCTTGCCGCTGCGCATTTTGGGTCTTCACCGTAAACGCCTGATTCAAGGTTTTCGCCGTCGATGTTCTTTGAAATGTATTTGGCGATATAGCCCGTTGCTGAACCCTTGTTAGGGTCTATCTTCACTTCGGTGAAACGGTGTCGATCTGCGCCTGCTTCGTCGCCATCTTCGCGCAAGTTGTATTCACGCATGGTATCTATCAACACGTCATAATGCCTTGGCTCAACGAATAACAATAAATGCCAATGCGGTGTGCCGTCGTGTTGAGGCTCCACGACGCGAAAACCATAGAAACGCACCTCTTCACGTTGAAGTTTGGCGCGAATGAGTTTCCAAATGTCGTTGAGGTAGGCTTGCGCTTCGGCGGGTGTGTAACCGCCCCACTTTGGGTTTTCATCGCCTGTGGTGGCGTAACTACGGTGATACTTTGACGGGCATGTAAGGGTTAAAAACGTCGCTGAATGGCCGAGTTCGTTCGCAAGGTCTTCAAAGCCACGCGCACGAACCATCAATTCCATTTTGCGGATTTTCGGATCAGACACGCCCTTTTGTGAAAGCTCCAACAGGCTAAAGCTTTGGCCTAGTTGGTTCGTGGCTATCGTGTTCTCAAGATAACGTGCTTGGTGAAACTTTTGAGCGGTTCTGGCATCGAGCGTTTCGTCAGAACAGTAGATCGCTTTCACGCGGCTGACTTGATTCAAATGGCGCATCACGGTTTCAATATTCTTACGCAGCGCCTTGCGAAGTTTGCGCAGCCACCATGATTTATCAGAAAGCCTTCTTAGCCTTCCCTCTAACGTGTATTTGTTTTCATCTGGCGGCTCAAAGCCAAAGCTTAGGCAAAGCGCGTGAAGGGCACTAATCGTTTCGTCTTCTGCACCATACAAAGTGCGACGAATAGATAACGCAGCATCAACCAGCGCTTCGGCTTCTTCACGCAGTTCATCTTCTGAAATATTGAGGTTGAGCTTTTCAGGGGATACGGTCAGCTTCGAAACAAGGCTATCAACGGTTTCACGAAGGTCAGTGTTTCGGGTGAAAGCATCTGAAATGGCGATATAGCGTTTAAAGAGAATACGTTGCGCTTTGGGCGGAAAACGGCAAAGCCGTTCTTCCACGAACGGCCTGTCGAATCTATCTAGTGTTTCGTATTCTTCCTCAGTGATTGGAGACATCAATCGCCCTCCCTTTCTGAGTCAGTTCAAATACATCACGTTTAATGCCATAAGGGAAAATGGTTCGGTAGGTGATCAGCCCTTCTCGATACAGTTTCAGCACGGTACGAGGGTTCAATTTAATGTCGAAGCCTTTAGAGCCAACGTAACCCGTATTATTCACACGGTAATCAGCACAAAGTTCAAACCAATGACCCTCTTGCATGGCTTTGATGATGCTTGTTAGGTATGGATTTAACTTAAGCATGGACACCCCCATCACAAATGAGTTGGGTGTATTTGCGTTGGTTATCGAGCCATTGGTCGAGATCTTCTTTAAGGTAACGGACTGCGCGACCAATCTTGATAAATGGCGGTGCTTCGGTGCGATTCTGGCGGTGGCCTTCCATGCGTGATTGACGCAGAAAGGAACGGCTCATGCCGATATAGGCGGAGGTTTCTTGCTCTGTATATGCGCGTTTCTGGGTGTTGTCTGATTGCATTTGGGTAGCTCCTGTTGTGTATTAGGAGATACCTTAAGAGTCACTTCCAATGAGTGACTCTGGGTGTGACTCTAGTGGTGACTGTTTTTTTAACGCTTGTTTCTGGCTTTCGTTACATAGTTCCTGAAGGTTATATATTTCAAAATCTTAACCGCGTCATTTTTACCAAACCAAACGATTTCATCATTGTTCATTTCACTGATGACACCGTCCTCATCAATCTGACGGGGTTCAGTTCGATTGTCCTTCTTAATCACATTCCAAATGGTTTGATAATCGGCATCGGGTTTGGCTTTTAGTACCTTGTGAATCAAATCTTTGATTGGATGTGTTTCAACATCGCCCACTTTTACAATAGGTGGGCTTTGGAGCGCATTTTGATTGGTATCTAAACCAAATACTTTGTTAACCGATACCAAATCAAAGCGAAGTGAATCAAAGCCAATCTCAAGTGGTTTGATTGCTAATTCTTCATCGGTATCCATAAGCGCATTGAACATACCTTCAAGCCCTTCCTTTCTCCTTTCGTCTGCACCCGCTTTGGCTAGTTCCTTTATTCTCTGACCAAATACTGCTGCTGTACCGATTGAGGCAAAGGCGACGAACGAATCTACAGGCTGTTTACTCATCGTCGTGACCTGACTAAACCGAACATGTTTAGCTTTAGGGTAATCAACCAATGCACTTCGCCAATTGGCTACGAACTCCGGTTCATGGATAACGGTTCGTTTAATACTGGTTTTATGCGAATTCACACATTCAATCGATTGCTTGAACGTAAGGCTTAGCACGCCACGGTAATCAAACAGATTTGCCAATACTGGCCTATTAGGTTCGGAGCCTTTCAATTGCGCACCTAATGCTCTGGCATCAACCCACGCGCAAAGCGACAACTCGCTCCGCTCAACCGCATGAAGCAAATCGCCTTTGGTTATGGTGGTTACATCGTTGATTTCATCTAAGCGGTAAAAACGTCTTTTTTGCATCCTTGCCTTATTCCTAGCCTTTAGGTTTATAAGCCGAACAAACCGAACCTTTAGGCTTACACGTTTCGGTCAGAAGCCTAGTTTTTATGCGGCTTCGTCGGTTAAGAAGCCGAACGTTTGGTTTTGACCGAAAGAGACAACCTAAGGGTTAATCTAACTGAGGTTGGTATGTAGTGGTCAACTCATTCCGGACAGTAAATTAGGCTGATTTTCAGCTTTCGCAGGTGGAAGACCACCGTTATAACTATGCGGTCTCTTCCAGTTGTAATAGCTCATCAGGTAATGGCTGATATCTTTGGATGCCTCAGCAAAAGATGCATAGCCTGTTGCTGGTATCCATTCAGATTTTAGACTTCTAAATAGCCTTTCCATTGGAGCGTTGTCCCAGCAGTTGCCACGGCGACTCATGCTTTGTGTCATCCGATACCGCCACAGGTGTTGTCGAAACTGGCGACTGCTGTATTGGGAGCCTTGATCCGAATGGAACATCACGCCACTTGGTTTTCCTCGTTGCTCATACGCCATCGACAACGCTTTTGTCACCAATGCCGCATCAGGACTGTCAGACATGGCCCAACCGACAACCCGTCTGCGATACAGATCAATGACAACGGCAAGATAGCACCAACGATGACCCGCCCATATATAGGTAATATCGCCGCACCATACTTGATTTGGGGCGTCGACAGTGAACTGACGATCAAGCTGATTGGGAATATCAGGCCGTTCAACCGTAGCTTGCTTATAGTTATGTGAACCGGGTTGCTTGCTGATGAGTTGTGCCTCTTTCATCAATCGGCGAACCTTGAATCGTCCAATCTTATGTCCGATTTCACACATCATGCCGACCAGAGTGCGACTACCCGCAGAGCTTCTGCTCAGCGTAAACAGTCGGTTGATCTCGCTACGAAGATGCAAACGTTCAGCATCAATATCATGGCGTCGTTGGCAGTGCTCATAGTAAGTCGACGTGGCGATATCGAACACAGTACAGACCAATTCTACCGGTTCTTGCTCTCTCAATTGGTCTATCAGCGCGTACGTTCGAGTTCGTCCGACATCAAGAGAGCAGTAGCCTTTTTTAGAATAGATTTTTCTCGTTCAAGTCGATGGATCCTTGCCTCTAACTCTTGGATTTTCTGCTGCTCTGGCGTTAAGGCTTTGGAAACTGGCGTACTACCGCCGCGCTCTTGTTCAAGTTGTGTGACCCAGCGTCTGAGTCCCGTTTCACCGACGTTTAATGAGCGGCTAGCCTCAGCAATTGAATACCCTTGGTCAAGTACCAAACAGGCTGCTTCTAGTTTAAATTCAGCGGAGAATGAACGACGTTGTCTTGTCATGGAACACCTCTTTCTTTAGTGGTGACTTTACCACCTTAAATGGTGTCCGGGATCATTAAACCACTACAACCACTAAAATCAGCCTAATTTACTGTCCGGAATGAGTTGACCACTACAGCTTTACCTCAATCTTCAACCTCACAACGCCATGCTATTGAACAGATAAGACACCAGAAAGCCACATAAAAATGTATGGAAAAGCAAACATCATGTTATATTCAAGCCTAGAACACATGGGTTAGAAAACTAGATATCACTGCCATATACGTTTCCCTCATGAGTAAACATTTCACTGTTAATCAAATCAAAAAAACAGTATATATTGGAGCCAAAAGCATTGGATAACATTGATTTACTTTTAGAAATGGATGAGTCCCCAACCCTAGAATTCAAACGTCAATGGTACTGGGATAATCAAACGCCACGAGACGAAATGTCATCTATGTGGGGAGAATTAATTAAAGACCTAATATCACTTTCCAATGGTTACCTCGGTCACACTGGGAAAACACGCCATCTTATTTTTGGCTTCTGTGAAGAAGAGAAAGAAATATACTCCGTCAATTTTGATAACATAAAACAATTAAAAAACATCACAAAATTTAAAAAAGATTTAACTCAAAGGCTAGAGAAGTGCACTAGGCCATCATTTATTGACTTCAATATACATACAGTAAATAAAGATGAAAAGACACTATTTGTTTTTGAAATCCCAAGCCCATCATATCTAATCGAGCTAAAGAATGAGATAAAAACAAAAACTAGACACTTAGATGAGGGTGCTGTTTTGGTTAGAAAAGGCCAAAAACAAGATGAGGTAAGAACTGCAACGCCTGATGAAATTGAAAATATAAAACTTGAGTTAGAAAAATATAGAGAGACAAAACAAAAATTCAATCAAGAAAAAACAGCAGACATCGAATTAAAGCCAGAAAGGTCAATAGATAAAACCGTTCAAATATACATTGACAAAAACTCCAGCTATTCCCTAGATAACAGCTACCCCGTCAGAGTTAAAAACTGGAAAGAAGGGATTGTATACGAGGTATATAGACTAGTAGATGGGTTCAACGGAAGAAAAGAATTCATATACATTCACGAGAGTGCTAATCAAAGTAAAACCTTTGGCGAAATAAAACAAAGAGAAATAATATCAAATATGGCCGAATCTATTGTATTAATCGATAGACCAAAATCAACAGACTCGGCCAGAAGAAAAGCCAATATTTCGAAGCTATTTAATACAGACTTTGTTTTCTTTATTGATGAGTTTGGATATCAACATCTTTATAAAGATTGTATCCCTCCGTATGAAAAGTTTAATCTTCCTGTATATGTCGATGGGCTATATGATGGGGAAGATGAAAAGGACTTACAAGCGTTAAACCGATTAAATACTTGGTTCACCACCGAAAACGAACCCATCTTTGTAGTTAGTGGTCATGGTGGTATAGGTAAAACAACTTTAGCAAAACAGTTCTTAGACCATGTTAGCACTATTACAGATGAACCTGGAGTGCTATTTATAGATTCAAAAGAAATCATCAGTGATTTATCTAGAAACTTCTCAAAAGACAATAAGGTAAATGATGTTTTTGATTTTTATATCGCACAAATGAACACTGATAACACTGAGGATTCAAGATTCGATAAAGAGCTGCTAAAACTCTCAATAGATAACGGAAGTCTAATTGTTGTACTTGATGGTATTGATGAAGTAATAGCAAAGCTTGGTGAGAAATTTGATGTTGAGACATTCATAAAGTCTATTTTTGATGAGTATTCCTCAGGACTACACAAAACCAAAGTATTAATAACATGTCGAGACCACTTCTGGAGTGAGGTAGGAAAAAAAGTACTTCTCCCCGAAATAAAATTAAAAGCATTCAATGAAGAGCTAACAAAAGACTTTTTTAAGCAGAAACTAAACGATGAACGAAAATTAGAAAAAGCTATGGAAATGGCTGATGCATTAGCTATCGAACCAATAGAAAATGGGAAAATAGAAACAGGAAAGACATATATACCATTTCTGCTTGATATGATTGGGTACATAATAATAACAAATGGTACAAATGTAGCTAATCACAACAGCTTTGATAGTCGCTACCTGATGCCAGATGTCCATACAGATCAGTTAGTTGGTCAAATATGCAAACGAGAGATTAAGAAACTAGAAAGCCTTGGTGTTGATGAGCAAATTAAGCTCTTCATTAGAATGTCATCAAGTAAGAATAATGGAATAAGTATCTATGATATTAAAGATGAATTAAGGAAAATAACATCTAATGTGGATGACACTCTGATAGAGAAGATAAAAGGGCACCCTTTAATTCAATACGAAAATAAAAATATTTACTTTAGATATGATGTTTTTGACACTTATTTCAAATCATTGATGGTTTTTGATTTCTTCAATAGAAAGGACATTACCACCTTAAATGAAGAACTAGCGAGAATTATAAGTGGATACGTAAAATATGATAGCAGCTTCACAGATTCAATAGCAAAAAAAATCAACATAGATGATGAACTTATATTGTTTTGCATCGATATAATTGAAAAGACACAGAATATCAACAATGTAAATCGAGAGACTTTAATATCCTCAATTGTTTCCTTATTATTAATATCCCTTGAGAAAAGTTGTTCAACCCAATCTAATGTTGGCACTAGAACAGATCTGATAGAGAAATTATTTGAAAACAACGGTAAAATTGACGGTCTTTGTTTAGTGGATATTTTTGGCATACGAACAAACAAACCAACATTTGATTTCAAAGCAAAAGACCTCGACAACTGCTACTTCTACAACTATGAATATTTCTGGGAGTGTCGAATAGACGAGAATACTAAATTTTATAACTCTTTCTTTAAGGACATAGACCCTAGAGCTGGAGTGAATTACTCTATACCAAATAACATGTTCTCGAGTAATTGTGACTTATCTTTAATACAACATCTTTTGACCGAGAAAAAAGAAGAGAAAAAAGACTCAAGAGAATACGTTCTACATGAACTAATTAAAGTGTTTAAGTTATTTTATCAGCGCGGAAACTTTTACCCAAGAAAACAAGAGGAGGTTAGAAAAAAACTATCAGTGGTTAACTTCCTTCCAATGCTTATTAATAAGGGTGTAATTATAAATTATAAAGACCCTAAAAAACCAACCATGAAGCAATACAAAATTGACAACAAGTACAAAAGTGTTATTGAGTATATAGAGCAAGACACACCATCAGCCGAACTTCAATTGTTGGCTGATGAGCTAATTTAAATACAATTATCCAATTAAGCTAACGGCCGCCGCCTTATGCTCTGGCGCTAAGTGTGCATACCTTAGCGTCATCTTAAGGTCAGCATGGCCTAGCAGTTCACGTACCGTGTTCAAATCTACCCCCGCCATTACCAACTTACTCGCGAAGTGGTGGCGGAGGTCGTGAAAGTTGAAGCCTTGAATCTGCGCCAAATCCAACACCGTCGCCCATGGCTTTTTCACTTCTTTCAGTGGTACGCCATTTTTCCCTTCAAACACATACCGCGATGTTTGGTTTTGCTCTCGCCAGCTTGTTAGCGCGTTGTAAGCTTCGTTGTTCAGCGGAACAATTCTCCCCTTCTTTGATTTGGCATTGCCGCCGCGTACTTGCACATACCTTTCACTAAACGATATGTCTGACCATTCAAGGCTTAGCATTTCACCACGGCGAAAACCTGTGTTCATGGCAAGCAGGATTAACGGCTCAACGTAATCGACGAACGTGACATCATCCAAGCTTGGGTACTTTTCATAGTTGCGGGTTTCTCTGTGTGCATTGGCAGAACGGCGAGCAAGGCGGATATTCCAATCTCGCTCTTTAATGGCATGGCGTAACCGCTTTTCTTCGTTGTCGTTGAGGTAACGAACGCGGGTATTGTCGGCTTTGATGGTTTTTACTTTGCTCAGTTCGTGGGAATCAATCAGCCCCCACTCCACCGCGCGCGATAACGCGCCCTTGAGTGTGTTCACGGAATCGTTAATCGTGGCGGCGGCTTTTCCCTTTTGGCGGCGTTCGCTTCGCCACTTCTCAATCTCCCACGCAGTGATTTGATCGAGTTCTTTGTCCATCAAGAAAGCAAAGTGGCTTTTTAGGTGTTTAATGATGCGATGCGCGGTTTTGGGGTTTCTTGTCAGCAGAAACGGCAAATAGCGTTCATCAAGGTAGGTCGGCAATTTGATGTGTTTTCGGCGTTGGGCTTCTTGGCGCACTTTCTTCTTAATGTCTTGAACGTCGTTACCTTGTGCCACTTCACCCACTTTCGCTTTGGCGAGGTCTCGCGCTTGTGTTGGAGTGATGTCGTTCGCGTTCCCCAATTTATAATTGACCTGCTTCCCCTCGAAGCGATAAAACAGGTAATAGAAGATACGACCCGTTGAAGAAATCCGCGCATGAAAGCCGAGAATTTCGGTATCATTGATCCGCTTATCTTCGACTTTGAATTGCTTGATACTGGTCGTGGTGATCTTCTTTTTTATGGGCATATTAATCTGCTTCCTTGCACTTGGCCGCTCGCTCTGTGTAGCACATATGTAGCAGATTCATCATATTCCCATGAATTCCAGTGAACAACTAGATACACTGACTTTCTTTCAATTTATTGATATTAAACGGTTATTTTGTACTTTCTTGTTCATTGCGGTACATGCTAATACACCCCTAAAACCGTCTCATAATCGCATGGTCTTTAATTCAAAAATGTACCCTATATTCTGATAGCGGCATCTAAACAAAAGCGACAACTGACCTGTCTTTTCTATAAATGGCGTCTCTCATCACTTCTTCCATGGCTCACTACTGTCAGCGCCACATCTCCAACGTCCACTTGTATTGAATCCAAGAAAACAGAAAGAGTTCATCGGCGGTATTAGTTACAAATTGGAGTGAACAAGGTATATGTATGGGTTGAATTTAGTGTTGAGAGCCAGCCTTGCCAATCAAAAAGAAAGCGCTTTCATTGGCTCGCTAGTAGGTAAGGTTTCTCTTTTATAATTACTGAAATTCTGAGTAGGCACTTTTACGGAACACGGAGTAACGACATGGAAGTGAGAACGCTCTCTGCAGTTTTTATCGCATTGTCCTCAGCGATGATGTTTTCCTGCACATCTGAATATGACAAGGACAAACCATTGATTCAGAACAACAGTAAACATTTCGGATTATCCTCTACGACTGAAATCCTGCTTACCAGCGAAGCTGGTGACAAGATGTCGTTGATGGCGAACCAAGCCTTTACCACAGAGACTGCGAACGGCACGCAGATCGTGATCCAACCTGATGTTATTAAGCAGACCATTTCAGGTATTGGCACGTCGTTCACTGAGTCTTCAGCTTTTGTTCTGGCTCACCTTCCTGTCGATAAACGACAGGAAGTGATGGAAAAACTTTACGCTGACACCGGCGCTAACTTTTCTTTGACTCGAACCCCTATCGGTTCGACGGATTTTTCAGTGGAAGGAAAGCTTGGATATGCGGAAGTTGAAGGTGATAGCGAGCTAAAGCACTTCACTATCGCGCCGGACGGCGATGGTTTTTCTAAGGCGAAGTATCCCGGTATTCAAGATGAGTCGTTTGATGTACTGCCTATGATCCACGAGGCTATGGCCATCAAAGCAAAACAAGATGACAGCACATTAAGCATCATTGCTTCCGCATGGACTGCGCCGCCATGGATGAAAGACATCGAGACATGGTTTATTCCGGGATCGAAAGAGAACGACTGGCAAGGCACAGGCGGCTCGCTAAAGCCGGAATATGTGTCAACCTACGCCGATTATCTGTTGAAGTACCTTGAGCATTATAAAGAAGCAGGGGTTGATATCTGGGGCTTAACACCGGTGAATGAACCCCACGGTAACAGCGGCAACTGGGAAAGTATGCACTTCACCGCGGAAACCCAGAATACTTTCATTAAAGAGTTCCTTGGTCCGAAGTTAAAAGAAAGCGCTTTTGCTGATACTCGCGTTTTGATTTACGATCAAAACCGCGATCACTTAGAGCATTGGGCTGACGTTATCTTGGGTGATCCTGAAACCGCGCCTTTTGTTTACGGTTCTGCGGTTCACTGGTATTCAAGCACAGTGGATGTTTATGAAGGTGCGTTAGAGCGTGTTCATAGCAAATACCCGGGCTTTTCTATTATCCACACGGAAGGCACCATCGATGATCTTGGCAAACCCGCGCCAAAGGGCATTTTAGATCCAGAGAAGTTTCAGGAATCTGGCTGGTTAGATAATGATGAATTCTGGTGGAATGAAAACGCGACCGATTGGGCATATACGGCAACGTGGGCACCGAACCCAGAGAACCACCCTATCTATACGCCAGTTCATCGCTATGCGAGAAATATCATTGTCAGTCTTAACCACTGGATGGACGGTTGGATAGATTGGAATGCGGTGCTTGATCACAATGGTGGCCCGAATCACGCGGGTAACTTCTGCGGTGCGCCAATCATGATCGACGTAGAAAATGATTATGTTTACTACACGCCGATTTATGACGTACTGGCGCAATTTAGCCGAACGATTCGCCCTGGCGATAAAGCCGTACAGGCCGATAAGTTTTTGGACGGCCTAGAGCATGATGCCTTGCATGCGAGTGCGACGATTAACAGCGATAACCTGCTAAGTGTGCAATTGCTGAATACCACCAAGCAGCCCATCGAGTTTGATTTGGTCATTGGTGCGCAGAACGCGCAAATCAATATCCCAGCCAATTCCCTGCAAACCGTTCGCGTGCAACTGTAAGTAGACGCCGAACTGTCCCATCAAGCATTAGTAATAAAATGCTTGATGGGATTTAAAAGCAATACATCATGCCTTAATTAGGCATTGATGATCAGATCGTTAACTTCTCGCCTCGGCGATTCCGTGTTTTGTTTCGCTTTGCCAAGCCTGAATACCATCTGCACCGTTTCCGCTTCGGGCACACCAAAATACTGCTTAAATTCCACCTGCAATGGCAGCATGTCTTTGTATTCTTGCAAAATTTGGCTCATCGGGTGTTGGGCAATCCCCATCGCTGCTGTCAGCAGGTTAATGCGATTGTATAAGCGTCCGACTTCGACCTGCGTTTTACGCGTATTGTTTTTGCTAACGAGCAGTGCGAAGTGGTGTGTGCTGTTGGTAACGGCTTCCGTTAACTTGATACCTTCTTTACCAAAGCTGGCCGGATCGCTCTCCGCGGCGCTTCTGGTGACAAAAAATGTTTCTGCCATCCAACGTTTTACGCCTGTCACGCCACTTTGTGGAAGCCCAAAACCATCTCGATATTGGGCGTATTCTTTATCATTGAAACGGAACATGCCAATCGTCTCCATGCTTCTGTCTGCGTTCTGCTCTTCAATGAACATGGCTTGATTTAAGAAACCGCGCATTGCATCTTTAGCGTTGTCGTCTTGCACCAATTCGATACGGTAATCTCCATCTGTCGCGATGTTGACTATCTTGTTCAGCTCTACATCATTCAACATTTCATTGGTGTATTCGGTCTTGGTCGATTGCCGTGTGATCAAGTATGGGAACAGCGGATCTGGCGTCACGCTTTCATCGAGTTGAAGTGTGATTGCCGCAACGGGTTTGTTTTCGAGTTCTTCGTTGCTGTATTCACCAAGAGGAAAATATTGAACGTTCGCTCGAATACCAAAATGGCTGGCGGCAATGGCGAGGCTTTCAATAAATGTGCCTGGCCAATGTGAATTTGACGATGAATAGGATCAGTTTCAGGGAGAAGCCTGTCGCTATCGACGAAAAGTAATATCGTGTTCTTACCTTCAAAGGCAACTTTCCATGGCTGAATGTTGTGTGGATTAGGACATAACATCGCATAGCTGATCAGGGTTTTCCGAATATCTGAATAGGTATGAGTGGGTCTAAATGATGTAGACGTTGCACCCGACACTTGGCTTACAACAACAGGTCCTGCTGCTAGAACAACTGCCCCTGCCCCCATCACTTTAATGAATTTCCGTCTATTCACCGCTATCCCCTTTTTTTATGCTCTGTTAAACTACATTCCATGGAATAAATATACATTCCATGGAATATTTATCAAGAGGTTTGATGCATATGTTGACAGAAAAGCAGGGGTTATCCTTTAAGATAATGATTTCATTAGGGATCATAAATCAACTTTCCGATGCGTGGCTGAGTAAGGCTCTTGAGCCTTGCGGGTTAAACCAATCACAGTTCAATTTACTGAATCACTTTTCGCACCAGCCAGAGCGAGAGCAGACCATTAGTCAGCTTACTCAGGTGATGCAAATGAACCAGCCAGGGCTAACCAAAGTCGTCAATAAGCTCGCAGAGCAAGGGCTCGTTGATATTCGAAAAGATGATGCGGACGGCAGGAAGAAGTGGATCAAAATCAATGCGGATGGTCTTGCTCGTGTGCAATCTGCTTTCGCCAGTTTTCTTCCCGTGATTAATCAATGTTTTGACCAGTGGGAAAACGATGAAATGCGCCAAATGCTTCAACACACAGATAAACTAAAAGCGTGGCTGGACAATAACAGAGACGCATCATAATGCTCACTGCGACAACGCGATTCTTAACGTAGCGTGAGAGTACTTTCAAAACAGTGCTGCACTTGGCCGCCAAAAAATTCTCGCTGAACAAGCATCTTGAGCTTGCTTGGGTATATACTCCCACTGTTTTCCTTTCATGTATTAACAAGGTCATTTTCATGTCATCAACACTTGCACATACACCCGCGCACAGCGTTATCGTGCTCGATTTCGAGACCACTGGCTTATCACCCAATATGGGCGACAGAGCGATCGAGATTGGTGCGGTGAAGTTGGTTGACGGTGAAGTTGTTGATACGTTTCAGGCGCTCATGAACCCAGGCTTTCGGGTCAGTAGCTTTATTGAAGGGTATACCGGCATCACCAATAACATGCTGCGTACGGCACAGCCTTGCGCTGAAGTCATGGCACAGTTTGGGGAGTTTATTGCGGGAAGTAATCTTGTTGCACACAACGCGTCATTCGATAAACGCTTTTTGGATGCAGAGCTAGAGCCGCTTAATGTCGGCTATTCCGGCCAGTTCGCCTGTTCGATGCTGATTGCACGGCGTCTTATTCAGGATGCGCCCAGTCATAAACTTGGCGAGCTGGTTCGGTTTAAACGTATTGATCATGATGGCGTCTTTCACCGCGCATTAGCGGATGCTCAAATGACCGCAAAGCTATGGATGCTTATGCTCGACGAGTTGGATCAGCAGCACATTCGCAACCCTGAGTTTAGGTTGATGCAGACGATCAGTAAGACGAGTAAACAGGCGCTTGACGGTGTGTTTCGAAAAGTACGGGGAAGTTAGAGCGATACTTGGTGATTATCGATGGGTGTCAGTCTGACGACAAGATCGAATTTCTGTATAAGTCTCGCTCTCTATGCGTTTTTAGCGGGGCGTTTATTACGCGGTTATCGCTGAAATGCTTAAAGCATTAATGTACGGTAAAATCACCGACAACATTGCCACTCGGCTCAATGATTTTTCCTGAACATGTTTTGTCACAGTATTCGAAATCAATATTACGATTAGTCGATGTTATCTTTGGCAATATGTGCCTTTTTAAAACGTCACTGTTTAGCTGATGTATTTCTGCGTTCCAAGATGCGTTTTCTTGTTCTAAATGGAAATCAATTTTTAGCATTATTCACTCGTTGTTATTAATTGTTTTTTTTCACGTGACAATTGGTACCAGTGTCGTTGGCGTGTTGTTCTACGGGACATAATATTCCTTATTATTTTCTACAGGCTCGCTTCAGCACATACTGAGAGTATGTGACGCGTTTAGAAAATGATTTTATTGGGTTATTCGGGGATAACTGAAAGGTCTAATGACGCAACATGATCAATATTCGTTGTCACAGTGCGCCATTATGCATCGCTAAATTATAGCGCTGCTACTTCACTAGCTTGCAGGCCTTTAGGACCATCTTCTACGTTAAAGCTAACTTTTTGACCTTCGGCTAGGGTTTTAAAGCCATCAGAAACAATTGCATTGAAATGAACGAATACGTCCTTTCCGCCATTATCCTGAGTAAGAAAACCAAAACCTTTCGCTTCGTTGAACCATTTTACTGTACCAGTCGTTTTAGCAGACATAGTGACCTCTATTTTTTATATATGTATGAATTATTTAATGAAGGCTGATAATGAAAGCTATTGAATGTTCGATGAAGACAAATTTGACGCAGAATATTAAACGAAGGGTATCGAGAAGTAGCTGAGAAGAAACTTATACTAAATGTAGCATTAACAACTCTTTTCTAAGAGCCAGCCATCACTATACCGTGCAATTTAAAAATAGCGAGATTTATTTTCAATCACGTTCCCCCCCCCCTTCAACAAGCCGCCTAAGCAATGATGATAGGGTTTCCACATCGTTATAAAGGGCTTTTACATCTATCACGAACGGTCGCTAGCATTCACCCGACAACTTCATTGTCTCATTATCAATTCGATTCACTATATAATCAGCCGTTACATCTGTAGATATGCAACACATTCATCTCGACATCGAGAAAAACATGACAATAATCCCAACTTCTTGAAACACATCGCAGTTTACACATGGATAAATGATAAGTTTCACACTCTTTTGACTAATACCTTGCCCATGCGATGCCAGATTTCAAAGACATTTTAGATATTCATCCTAACCCTTGCGTGATCCACATCGATTTCGTACCTAAGTACGCGAACAATGCGTTTGCGAAATTTAGTGGCATGTCGAACGCCCAAGAGGTGCTGAATCTAGAAAGTATTCGAGTGTTATTTGAAGATGAACACTGGCCTGAGGCACAGCGTCGCTACAAGCATGCCATTGAAACAGGCACGCCGACCCCACCCGAAGTCATCAATCACACTGATTTGAAAGGCAATCCGATGATTGCGGAGATCACAGATAAAGTAATTGATTGGTTCGGTGAAAAAGCAATGTGCACCTTCGTGAGTGTGGTAACCGATCAGGTATTCCGCGAACGCACATTAAGAGACATGGCCAATCGGGATGATCTCACGAACCTTTATAATCGTCGTTACTTGCTCGATTTGTTCAATGAACGCAATGCCACGCCTCAGCGCCGCCAATACCTGGCGATGGTCGATATTGATCACTTTAAACGTATCAATGATAGCTTTGGTCACCCCGTTGGCGATCTTGTCTTGAAGCAACTCGCACGAATTATCGAGGAGTTCACCGAACCAGAAGAGTGTGCATTTCGTTTAGGTGGTGAGGAGTTTGCGCTACTTATTTGGGCTGATGATAGGCAAGACGTTTGCGCACGCCTCGAAATGTTACGCGGTCGAATTGAAGATTTAACTGTCCGTGTCAGTCATTTAAATAAGCAGCCACTGGCTATAAATGTCACCGTTTCCATCGGTGCCACTGAAATCAGCGATGCGGAAGGGTTTATTTCTGCCAGTTTACGCGCAGATAAGTCTCTCTATATTGCGAAGGAGTCTGGGCGTAACCAGGTCATCAACAATGACGCAGAGGATTCAGCGCCAACACCTTGCTTACCTGACTGATTTACACATTGGTGAGCTAACACACAGCAATCACTCGGCGCGTTAACTCAATACACCGAATGCATGGTGCTGCTTTCCCTCACTCGACAGCGATTTCGTTTTCACACTATTTCGCCCTGCTGCCTTTGCCAAATACATCAATTTATCCGCTTGGTGGATCAGTGAATCCAGCGATAAATGTCCTCGTTTTGTATCAACCAATACAGCACCTATCGATGCATTCACCTTCAACCCCAACTCGCGTTGCGAAGCGCTAGGGACAAGACGACAACGAATGTATTCGGTGACTGCGTCGAGATGATGCCGGTTTTTGACCTCCAATAATAAGCAGAATTCTTCGCCGCCTAAACGCGATAACGCGATGCCTTCTTTCAGTGTGGACTCAAATGCTTTACCTAGGCTAATCAGCACTTCGTCACCTTTTCTGTGACCGAAGTTGTCGTTAATTCTCTTAAAATAGTCAACATCTATCATTAACACCGCCAATTGTCGGCTTTTCATCAATGCCTTTACTTTTCGGCCTTCAAACATTTTTTCAAGCCCACGACGATTCAACAGCCCGGTCAGTGAGTCAGTGAATGCATACGCTTCCAACTTTTTGTTGAGTGCCTTCAGGTCGCGTGTTTTTCGCTGAACCGTTTGACGAAGCAGGACAATATAACTAAATGTCACCAAAGCGATCAAAACTAACCCTAAAGGCCAAACCCATCTAGGCACCGTAAACACATGGCTCGTGTTCAGCCATTTCTGCTCAATGCGCGTAATTTCTGTCTGTGGGATATTCTTCATTCCCGCGATGATTTCGTCTCGCAACGCTTCATTGCCTTCTGGCACCGCGGCGTAAATCATCTTGGTATAGAGGATATCAATAGGTATAAACTGATAAGGATCAGTCCGTTGTGATAAGTAGTAGGTCGCGACTTGAGTATCGAGCAACATACGATTTACTTGGCCGTTGAGTCCTGCCTCTATTAGTTTGGCGTTGTTATCAAAGCCCACCAACTTGACCAACGGATATCGCGACTTTAGGTACTCTTCTTCGTATCCACCTCGCACCACACCGATTTCCATTTCAGGCAGAATATTTGGCGTTTTCAGTTGCTCACTGTCGTTAACGATATAAAGGGAAGCCGATATTTCGAAAAGTGGTAGCGTGTAATCCAGAAAATGATCGCGAGATGATGAATACAGTAACCCCGCATGCACTTTCCTTCCCCCTTGAGCGACATGTTCTAAGGAGTCATTCCAATCAGAAAGTATAAATTCCACGGGCACCTGATTCACGTCTCCGTAAAGACGCCAATAGTCCACGAGCAACCCTTTAGGCTCACCATCTTCTACAAATGCAAATGGTTTCCAACTGTGTGAATTGGTCACGGTTAGGATATTTTCGCTAACCGTAGGCATCGCAACACTGGCCGACGTCCATAAAACTATGGCAGCGGTTAAAGCCAGCGTAACCAATTGATGATACAAATGCATTCCCTTGAAACGTGCCAGCCTGGCGAATAATTTGATAACATTGTCGCAAAGTTTAAGCGAGTCCCCCTACCCTGATTATCCTTTGAATGGCGATAACGAGAAGTGTCTCGGTTTTTGTGTGAAACTTTATGAGAAAACCGAATATCAACAAGAATAATGTAGTTAAGTTTCATGTAAATACTGGGAGAATAACGCGCTAAATGCCCATTCTTCACCGCATTCATCTCTTCAATCCTCAAGGTTTACGGCTCTTTACTGAATCGTTGCCAGTTAGTGATCTACCTCATTTTATGTGGTAAATTTACGGCCCTTGAGCGCGGCACTGTACCTGTATCATTTGAGTGGATGATGGAATGAAGGTAGGAAATACTCTTTATCCATTGCCTGCGATCAAATTTCCGCCACATAAACAATGTATACTGTGTCCGCTTTCATGAGTGAGTTGTGTTGTCCAAGCGATAAACACCGTTTGGACAACACAATTACTGTGTCATGAATCTGTATTAACGCTGTAAGAGCATAAGGGCAATCTTATTGCTCACTACGTATTAGCTTGTTGTTTTATTACAGACATCGAGCGTGAATAATCGTGATTACAGCAACAATTGTCCCTTGGTTAAAAGCTCGACCGGAGAGAACCCTACATGAAAAAGACCAAAATCGTTTGTACGATTGGACCAAAAACTGAATCAGTAGAAATGCTGACCAAGCTAGCTGATGCTGGCATGAACGTAATGCGTCTGAACTTCTCACACGGTAACTTCGACGAACACGGTACGCGTATCGCAAACCTTCGCGACGTGATGAAGAACACTGGTAAGCAGCTAGCAATCCTGCTGGATACCAAAGGTCCTGAAATCCGCACCATCAAACTAGAAGGCGGCAACGACGTTGCTCTAGTTGCAGGCCAAACGTTCACTTTCACTACTGACGCATCAGTAGTGGGTAATTCAGAGCGCGTTGCTGTGACTTACACGGGTCTTTCTCAAGACCTGAACGCTGGCAACATCATCCTTGTTGATGATGGTCTGATCGAAATGGAAGTACTGGAAACCACAGAAACTGACGTTATCTGTAAAGTACTGAACAATGGCGATCTGGGCGAAAACAAAGGCGTTAACCTGCCAGGTGTTTCAGTTAACCTTCCTGCATTGTCTGAAAAAGACAAGAGCGACCTAGTATTCGGTTGTGAGCAAGGCGTTGACTTCGTTGCGGCTTCTTTCATCCGTAAAGCATCTGACGTTAAAGAAATTCGCGAAATCCTTGCTGCTAACGGCGGCGAGAGCATCCAAATCATCTCGAAGATCGAAAACCAAGAAGGTGTAGATAACTTCGACGAGATCCTTGAACTGTCTGACGGCATCATGGTTGCTCGTGGTGACTTGGGCGTAGAAATCCCTGCTGAAGAAGTTATCTTCGCGCAGAAGATGATGATTGAGAAATGTAACCGTGCACGTAAAGTTGTAATCACTGCAACTCAAATGCTGGATTCAATGATCAAGAACCCACGTCCAACTCGCGCTGAAGCGGGCGACGTTGCGAACGCCATCATGGATGGTACTGATGCAGTCATGCTTTCTGGTGAAACCGCTAAAGGTAAATACCCAGTTGAAGCAGTAACCATCATGGCGCAAATCGCTAAGCGTACTGATTCAGTACTGAAAGCTGAGCTAGGTTCACGTCTAGACAGCGCTCGTCTACGCATCACTGAAGCAGTATGTAAAGGCGCAGTAGACACCGCTGAGAAGCTGGGTGCTCCATTGATCGTTGTTGCAACTGAAGCGGGTAAATCTGCACGTTCAGTTCGTAAGTACTTCCCAACTGCAAACATCATCGCAGTAACGACTAACGCGAAAACTGCTGCGCAACTTTGCTTGAGCAAAGGTATTACGCCAGTGGTTGTTGACCAGTACGAGAGCACTGATGAGTTTTACCGTCAAGGTAAAGAAATCGCTCTAGAATCAGGTCTTGGCGCGAAAGGCGACATCGTTGTTATGGTTTCTGGCGCACTGGTTGCTTCAGGTACGACTAACACTTCTTCTGTACACGTTCTGTAATAGACGTTTACTGAAGCTGAAAAAGGAGCCGATAGGCTCCTTTTTTTACGCATAAAGAAAAGTAACAAGATGAGAGATGCTTTTTGCTCTTACTCTTGAACTTTCCTCACAAAAAAAACCGACGGCGTTTCCACCCTCGGTTTTTCTTATTAAACAGCGCTTATCGAGCTTTGGCTATCAGCGATTACTGACGTAATGCTCGCTCACCGCGTGCAATACCAACAACACCACTTCGTGCGACTTCGATGATGTCAGTGACGTCTTTCATTGCTGAAATAAAAGCGTCAATCTTGTCGCTCGTACCCGCTAGCTGAACCGTATAAAGCGAATTGGTCACATCAACAATCTGACCGCGGAAAATGTCAGCGGTGCGTTTCACTTCTGCACGTGCAAAACCCGTTGCTTTCACTTTTACCATCGCCAGTTCACGTTCAATGTGATCAGACTCGGTCACGTTGCTGACTTTGAGTACATCAATGAGCTTATGCAGGTGCTTCTCAATTTGCTCTCGTTCAGAGTCTCTCACCACCGTCGTGGTAATGTTAAGACGAGACAGCGTTGGATCATCTGTCGGTGAAACCGTCAAAGATTCAATGTTATAACCGCGCTGAGAAAACAAACCAACAACACGGGACAATGCGCCTGGCTCGTTCTCCATCAAAACCGATAAAATACTGCGCATTATGTTCTCTCCGTCTTACTCAACCACATTTCATTCATCGCACCGCCTCGTACCAGCATTGGGTATACGTGCTCGGTTTCATCAACGCTGATGTCGAAAAAGACCAATTTGTCTTTCATCGCCAATCCACGCGCCAGCTCACTTTCCAGCTCAGCCGGATCGTTAATGCGAATACCTACATGACCATAGGCTTCTGCAATGGCCGCGAAATCAGGCACCGAATCCATGTACGATTGTGAGTGACGACCTTGATAAATCATGTCTTGCCACTGCTTCACCATACCGAGGAAGCGGTTGTTGAGGTTGATAATCTTGACGGGAATATCGTATTGCAATGCGGTCGACAGCTCCTGGATATTCATCTGGATACTGCCATCACCAGTGACACAAATCACTTCTGCATCAGGAAGCGCGAATTTCACGCCCATGGCTGCAGGCAGGCCAAAGCCCATGGTGCCAAGACCACCGGAATTGATCCAGCGACGTGGCTTGTCAAACGGGTAGTACAGCGCCGCAAACATTTGGTGCTGACCAACATCTGATGCCACGTAAGCATCACCATTCGTCAGCTTATAGACGGCTTCAACGGCCTGTTGCGGCTTAATGCGATCACTTTTGGTTTCATACGCCAGACACTTACGATCACGCCACACATTGATGTTGCTCCACCATGCCTCAAGCGCTGCAGCATCGTTCGTGCCGCCTTGCTCGGTCAGAAGTCTCAGCATGGTACTAAGTACCGCATCTGCCGAACCAACAATCGGGATATCCACCGAGATCGTTTTCGAAATACTCGATGGATCGATGTCGATATGCATGATCTTGGCATTCGGACAGTATTTTTCGACGTTGTTGGTCGTCCTGTCATCAAAACGCACACCGATACCGAAAATAAGATCGGAATTGTGCATTGCCATGTTGGCTTCGTATGTGCCGTGCATGCCAAGCATACCCAGCGATTTGTCACCCGTACTCGGATAAGCTCCCAAGCCCATCAGTGTACTGATAACCGGAATATTTAACGTATCTGCCAGCGTTTTAATTTGCTCGCCACACTCAGAGATAATGGCACCGCCACCCACATAAAGAACCGGCTTTTTCGCCTCAAGCAGGGCTTTTAAGCCACGCTTGATTTGTCCTTTGTGACCCGTGGTCGTTGGGTTGTAAGAACGCATGGACATGCTTTCCGGATATTCATACGGAAATTTATTGGCAGGGTTCAGCATATCTTTTGGCAGGTCAACAACCACTGGACCCGGACGGCCAGTCGATGCGAGATAAAAGGCTTTTTTGATGATTTTCGGAATGTCTTCCGCATTTTTCACTAGATAGCTGTGTTTTACGATAGGGCGTGAAATCCCCACCATGTCACATTCTTGGAAAGCGTCATTACCAATCAGGTTACTCATCACCTGACCGGAAAGCACGACCATAGGAACAGAGTCGTAATACGCGGTAGCGATACCTGTAATCGCGTTGGTTGCACCTGGCCCTGAGGTGACCAGCACCACACCCACTTCACCGGTTGCACGGGCATAACCATCAGCCATGTGCACTGCTGCTTGCTCGTGACGAACGAGCACGTGCTCTATATCGCTTTTTTCGTGTAGAGCATCATAGATATCCAGCACTGATCCGCCTGGATAACCAAAAATATGTTTTACGCCCTGGTCGATCATTGAACGAACGACCATATCGGCTCCGGATAACATTTCCACTATACGCCTCCATGTATGCATAGTATTAGGACTTATTTGTAGCCTATTGATGAGACTCGGCATTTACGACTTACTTGCCAATTTCTCATGCCAGCTATGCCTTTGATTCCGGTAGTAACAAGAATCAAAACAGCACTGCAACTTTAACGCTTTGTTAGCAAATCTGTCTATTGGTTAACCGAAATTCCCAGTAAAACTCTATCTGATTAACTTTTCATCAGCAAAGACTCTGTTACAGCCTATTTTGACAGCATCTACCGCTGAATTAAGACCCATTGACAACATTTAGTGTTCGAGAGTCAGCCTTTTGTTGACGAGCAAAACGCCATTTTTGGCAAGTTAGAACCAAAACCGGCTCAAGTCGTCCGTAAAGTGCCATTAATTGGCGATCGTATCATGAATAAGACAGCATGAAACACACGGACATTCCCTGTCATAAAGCCAGATAAAACAAAGCCCAGCGGAAATTCACGCTGGGCTTATTTGCTGTTTAGACTCAAGCAACATCAAGATGCTTGTTTGCCGTATGCAATCCGAATTACATGTGCTTCTTATACATGGCTTCGATTTGCTTTTTATAACGCTCAAGAATGACTTTACGGCGCAATTTAAGCGTGGGTGTTAATTCACCGTTTGTCATCGAGAATTCTGACGGCAACAAAGTGAATTTTTTCACCTGTTCAAACTTCGCCAACTCTTTTTGTAGCTCGGTGATCCGCTTTTCAAACATTTCGACCACGTCGCTGTGTTTAATCAGATCCATGCGATCGTGATACTTAATGTTGAGTTCTTTCGCCCAGCCTTCCAGTGTTTCAAAACACGGTACAACCAAGGCAGAAACAAAGTGACGCGCATCTGCAACCACGGCAATTTGCTCAATAAAGCGGTCTTTACCCAACTTACCTTCAATCACTTGCGGCGCAATGTATTTGCCACCAGAGGTTTTCATCAGCTCTTTGATGCGGTCGGTAATAAACAGATTACCCGCCGCATCGATATGTCCCGCATCCCCAGTTTTTAAATAACCGTCTTCCGTAAAGGTTTCGGCCGTTTCTTTTGGCTTGTTGAAATAGCCACGCATGACCATTGGACCACGAACCAGAATCTCATTGTTTTTGCCAATCTTCACTTGCGCGCCAGGCATCGCCAATCCGATAGAATCCGCGTCAAACGTCGCGCTGTCCCAGCATGAAACCGTCGCCGTGGTTTCGGTCATGCCATAACCCAGTTTGACGTTGATGCCAATAGCGTGGAAGAAACGACCAATGGTTGGTTCAAGTTTTGCGCCGCCACACGGCATCATCTTAATTTGACCACCCAGCAGTTGGCGCAGTTTGCTCAGTACCAGTTTGTCTGCCATGCGGTAGCTTGCTTGTAGCAAGGCTGACGGCTTTTTGCCCTGCTGAATGCTCGTTGCCATTTTATTACCAATGGCAACAGCGGCATGGAACATGCCTTTTTTTACTGGGTTCGCCGTTGCCACTTTTTCGTGGACTGCGCTATAGATTTTCTCGTAGAACCGCGGTACCGCACACATAACTGTCGGCTGTACTTCTTGCAGTGCTTCACGAACAGCATTGGTATTCGACAAGTAGCAGTTGGTTGCGCCGTTATGCAACACGAATAGCGTCCAACAACGCTCAAACACGTGGGACAATGGCAAAAAGGCCAATGACACTTCATTTTCAGAGATAGACAGTACTTTGTCGTGGCTTTCAAGCTGGGCAGCAAAGTTCGCGTAATCTAACATCACGCCTTTTGGCTCGCCTGTCGTGCCCGAGGTATAAATCAGCGTCGTCAAATCATCCATCGCAGCATCTGCAATGCGCGTTTGAAGTTCTTGCTCAACGTTATCGTTGCCAAGAGCCATGAATGCTTCCCAGCTCATCCCCATTGGGTGGCCAGCAAAATCCACGTTCTCATTAAAGCTAATAATGTGCTCAAGCGCCGGACATTGCTCTGCAATCGACATCGCGATATCTGCATGAGTTTGGTCACCCACAAACAACACTCGCGCACCCGCATCCTTTAGGATATAGGCCGTCTGATCTGGCGTGTTGGTTGGGTAGATAGGCACAGGCACACAACGAATTTGCAGGGCTGCCATGTCCGTGATGGTCCATTCTGGACAATTGTTCGCGAAAATAGCGATCTTGTCCTGCACAGCCAGTCCTGATACCAACATTGCACGCGATATATCGTCGATGCGCTGACCAAATTGACGCCAGCTGATATCGCCCCAACCTTTCGCTGTTTGGAAACGCAATGCGGTTTTATCTCCCTGCGCTTTTACCTGCTCACGGATACGATTAACGATATGAAATTTCAGCGCCATTCAATTCTCTCTCAGCACATCTTATGCCCCGCAAGCACACCTTGCGAAACATCAAAAATATGAGCTAACACTTGTAAGCTCAAACTAGACTTGCAGTGTAATGACTCCTACATCAATTACAAGAAAAAGCGCCGGAAACACGGTTAATAATCGACCATAAATGAATACGAACAGTGTTCATTTCAGAGTACACCTGTTCTCTCAAATTATAAGGAAGTTGTAACAATACGTATCAAGAATGCACGAAGGAAAAGCACATAAACAAAAAGCCGACGCAATGTCGGCTTTGGCGGGTCGTCCACAGATAATTATGTGGCTATTAACTCAACGAGTTACCACAAATCGACAGCAGTTGATCACGCATCCAGAGGTGACCTTTGTCTTTTTCAGCAGAGGCATGCCAACTTAAATAACCACTAATGCGATTGTTTTCTAACGGCAGTGGGAGTGTCTTAAGGTTGGTTTGATGTTGACCCGATTCCACCATCCAGCGCGGCGCAACCGCCACTAATTCAGATTGGCTCACGACATACAAAATATTGCTTAAACTTACGCCTTGGTATGCTTCACGGTATCGACCATCACGATAGAAGCCTTCGGCATAACTCAGCATTTCTCCGTTGTGTTTTAGCACTGCATGCGCTTCATTTAGCAAGGCTTTTGCTGTAATGCTATCTGCCAGTCGTGGGTGATTTTTATTGACCACCACAACCAGTTCGTCGTTAAACATTTCAGTACTAGAAAAACCGGTTTCGCCAAAACGCAGGTAATCAATCACAAAGTCGATTTCCTGATAACGAAGCTTGCGAGAAATATCGCGATCAAACTCGGTTTCTACCTGAACATTAATGGCCGGAGCGACGCGGCTGATAGAGTTCAGGATTTGCGGAACAAAACGCATGTCCGATGGGCTACAAATTGCCAGTCGGAACGTGCGGCTGCTCGTTTCAGGAACAAACACTGACGTTGGCAGTTCGTTCTTGATCAATTGTATGGCTTGACGAATAGGACCAAATAACTGGCGCGCACGCTGGGTAGGTTTAATGCCACGGCCATTACGTACAAACAGCTCGTCATTAAACATGACTTTCAAGCGAGCCACTGCGTTGCTCACTGCAGGTTGCGACATCCCTAAATTTTGTGCGGCACGAGTAATGTTCTGCTCTTGCATCACCGCATCAAACACTGTGATGAGATTAAGATCGACACTTCTCAGCGTCGTATCAGCGCGATTTTCAGAATTATTCGTCGACTCTATATGCGTCATACCTAAACCTTGAACAAGGGAGTAAATGTGTCAACGTTACCCATGTATACAAACTGCTATCACACCTAAAAAGGGCGATTACAAAGCGATTAGGTAGCTATGCCATTGAGCACAGCGGATCGAGTTTGGATAATGGAACGTCAAACACGCGTTCATGTCCTGACAGGTGATAAGTTTACTTAATGAAACTGAACACACCATGACTGGGACACAAACTTAGTAACATGACTGGCGAAAGATACCCCAGTAAATTGTTATAAAAACATGTTCATAGGCAGGAGGGTAAACCTAAAAATCAATTACTTTTTTCGATTATAAAACAACCATATAGACCTAAAAATCGCATGCGAAAGCCTCGATGCCAACCCATTCATGCAATCAATGCTGCTTGGCTTTTTTATTTGATCCCACAGGCAACTTCATGTTGAACATCGCCTGTTTACGGCGTTGACTTGGCCAAAAATCTGACAATAAATCGTTCACATGTTCGGGGAATTCCACCTGTGACCAAAGCTTTTCATGAAGCTCAGGCAAGGTGCTCGTATCCCCCACGGCTAACCATTGCGCAATGGCTTCTGCCACTTCAGGATATTTCACTCGCTGACTTTCTGAATGCGCTAACCATTGGCGGATCGCATTAATGTCCAAACTTTCCATGGTGCTTGTCAAACCAAGTATGTCTAACGTGGTGACATTGCTTTGCTGCTCAAACTGACCACTGAGAGGTTTAAGAAGTAATTTTTTGCCCAAAGATAAAGCTTCAGAGGGCAACTCAAAACCGCCGTTCGCAATCACGCCATCACAAGCGAATAAAGCCTGTTGAAATTCTGCTTTGCTTAATGGCCGAAGATCAACATTGCCATCTTGTGCCGCGTTCTGACAATCAGGATGGAAACAGATAAATGATGAAGAAAAGTGTCGCAAGGTGGTGAGAACACTGTCCAACCGTTCAAACGGTAAATACACCAATACCACGCCGCTTTTGGGATGTGAATCGTTCGGTTTCAAATCAATAATAGGCGGTAAAACGGGTTGGTTGAAGTGATACCAGTGAAGGCCGACATTGAGTTCAGTGGGCGCAAAAAAACGCATGATGGCTTTATCTATGAGGGTTTGCCCTTGCTTGGGCACGTCATAAAGAAACGCGGACTGATGGCTGATTGAAAGAGAAGGAACACCACGATGCTTGGCGGCATGCGCAGTGACAGGCTCGAAATCTGAAATCACCAAATCGTATTGCGTCACATCAAGCGAGCGCACTTCCTGCATAAACTGCCACAAATTATTGTTGAGCGCCGTTTTTACGTGATCAATTTTTCCGGCATGACTAAAGAAGGTGAATCCTCTTCGCACCATGTAATCACCAAACACTGCCATGTCGAAATACGCGGATTCGGCACGGCCAGAAAACAGAAACTGCACCTCGATGCTTGGCGTTTCAGCTAAGGCTTGTGCCATCGCCCGTGCACGGGAAATATGTCCATTGCCCGTTCCTTGTACGCCATAAAGAATTTTCATCACTGCTCTCTATTGTTATACGGGCTATCCCGCAAAATACACATACTCGGAAAAGCGCAATACCAATGACGCACACCCTAGCCCCAATAACGCGCCCACCAACACATCAGAAACGTAATGCACGCCAAGTAACACGCGTGAAGCACCGATACTGGCTGCCCATGTCCAATACACCGCGTTGTAATCAGGGTAAAAATGACTGAGAAGCGCTGCCATGAGAAACGCCGCTGACGTATGGCCTGATGGCATACTGTAAAGATCGGAAGGGATAATAAAAGCAGGGAGGTGCTGTGGCCTAGCTCGACGAAATAGACGCTTAAGCACCCTATAAACGGGTAACTCAATCGCAAATGCCTGCAAACCACAAACAAGAAACGAGACGCCTTTGTCGCCTGCTGTCAGTGCAAGCAAAGCACCGATAGCCAGATAAAGATGTCCGTCTCCACTTTTGGATACCCACCGAAACACACGTGCAATGTCGGCACTGAATCGGTGGCTTAAACAAAGGGTAGATACGGCCTGATCGACCCTTTGGAGGGTAACGAGACTGCGCATTCATCAACTCCATTTATTGACGTTACATAGTCAGCGTAGAGTTGCGCAGTGACAGTCCGGTTACGATTTGCAGACGACTGCGTGAATTTTATGCCATCACATTTATGTAGAAATGTGCGTATGCCGAAGCGAGTTATACCGAGCCGGGTGCATGTAATGGCTCATGCCGTTTCACTTTGCCAAAATCCGCCAAAATGGCGTAGGCCGCAGGGATCATAAACAACACCAGTAAGGTTGAGGTGAAAATACCGAACACAATCGAGATCACCAATGGCTTCACCACTTGTGCCTGCAAACTGGTTTCCAGCATTAAGGGTAACAGACCAGCCGCTGTCGTTAACGAGGTTAAGAACACCGCACGAAAACGCTCCTGACTGGCGCGAACCACGGCGCTGTAAACATCATCCCCTTCATCTAAATGATGACGAATGTATTGCACCAGCAAGATGGAGTCATTCACCACCACGCCAGCAAGAGACACAAAACCCATCATGCTTGGCATACTCAGAGGATGACCAAGCAACCAATGCCCCCAAAGCACACCAATCAGTGCCAGCGGAATCGCTATCAACACCACAAAAGGTTCAAGGTAACTGCGGAATTGGAAACTCAATATAACGAAGATGCCAAACAGACCAAGGGCAAAACCAATGCCCATTGAACGCCCTGTTTCTGCCGAGTCCTGACTTTGCCCTTCAAACAGCACGCGCAGCCCTGGATATTGGGTTTCCAAACCGGGCACAATTTCTTCTTTTAGGCGCGCTAATACATCACCAATGCTGACCTGACTTTGCACCACATCGCCAAACACACTCAAGGTGCGAAGCCCGTCAATACGCTGGATCCGCACATAATTGCGCTGATAATTCAGCTCTGCCACAGTCGATAAGGGGATCAAGCTGCCATCAGGCAAAACAATAGGAAAGTTAGTCAACCCTTGTAGACTGCTGGCATCGTCTTTGTCGAGTCGCACATCCACTTCAATCGACTCTGGCCCGACTTGAATTTCATCAGCGGTTTGTCCGAAGTACGCCGCGCGTAACTGCCGCGCAATCATTTGACCATTAATACCAAACGTTTCCGCGCCAGGGCGCAGCGTCACCTTCACTTCTTCTTTGCCTGGACGCATATCATCAAGCACACCGGACACGCCCTCAAACTGTCCGATAAATTGCTGGATTTGTACCGATGCTTGTTTCAATTCATCCAGATCGTCGTGTTGCAATCGAATATCAAAATCACGTCCTCCGGGACCCATGGCAGGTTGCTTGAACACCAAAGAAATCGGTGTGGTTAGCATGCCCGTCTCTTTTTCCCATTCCGCGGCGAAATCATCGATCAATGTTTCTCGCATTTCTGCGCTGAGCAAATCAATACGCACAGTGGCAATGTGCTGACCGCTTTCGTCGGCATCGGCGTTAAAATTGAACTGCTCGGTAATGTGTTCAATCAGCGGTTGTCCTTGCTCATTCTCTTCACTTAAGCGCTCACTCACCCGATTCGCAGATTCAATCAGCGTTGCCACAACCGATTCGGTTTGCGCCAAGGAAGACCCTGGCGGCAGGATCACTCGCGCTTCGGCAATATCACCATCCAGTTCGGGGAAACCCACAAAGCGCACGGCGCCGGAAGCCAGCAGGGCGAATGAAATCAATAGCATGGCAAGCACGCCACCGACAAATGCATAGCGCCATTCCACTGCTTTGGTGACAAGTACCGCTAATCTATTAGCACGAAAATGCTCGAATTTTTCTAAGAATTTTCGTTTGAACGCAAGATCAGGCTTAGGCTTGCCTGCCTTTGAGAGTGAATGTTGCAAGTGGTGCGGCAAGATAAGAAAGGCTTCAACAAGGCTGAGTGTTAAGACCAAGATCAGCACCATGGGCACGACGCGCAGCACAGCCCCCATTTCCCCTTGCAAGAAGATCAAGCTACCAAAGATACACACGGTGGTGAGATAGGAAGACACGACGCCGGGCAGCACCTTTTTCACCCCATTGACCACCGCATCTTCCAGCTTCTGCCCCCGATCAATATGGGATGCGATGGATTCGGAGATCACGATGGCGTCATCCATCATGATCCCTATCGCCATTAGCAACGCCACCAGCGACATGATGTTGATCGATAACCCAAGCTGCGCCATGAGAAAGAAGCTGCCAAGGAAGGCCACTGGAAGACCTGCCGCCACCCAAAATGAATAGCGAAACGAGAAGAACAGCCACATGACACCAAAGACCAAGATCACCCCTTGCCATGCGTTACGGGTCATCATGGTCAGACGATCCCAAAGCAGGGACGAGAAATCATTGGTGAGGTTTAAGGTGACACCCGCAGGCGCAATGGCTTGCTGATCGTCGACAAACTGCACCACTCTTTCTTTGATACGAAGGGCGTCATCGGCTTTGTTTTTGCTGATCTTAAGCAGTGCAGACGGCTTACCATCAAACCAGACTTTTTGTTCATCCAGTTCAAAACGTTCTGTTAGTGTGGCGATGTCTTGCAAGCGGATCACGCCACCCTCGCTGTCAGCCGCCACCACGATCTGACCGAGTGTTTCTGTAGCAATCCGTCGCTGATCAAAGCGGATCAACAAGCTTTTGTCGGCTAACTCAACATTGCCACTAGGGAGATTGATATTTTGAGCGCTGATCTGCGCGGCGATATCTTCCACACTCAAGCCCAGTTGGCGCATGGCACTTTCGCGTACTTCAATGCGTATTTGCTTGTCGGAAAACCCTGCCACGTTAACCAGTTGAACATCATATTGGTGCTTGAGTTTTTGCTTGAGATCTTCGGCATAGGCTTTTAGCCCGACCCAATCCGTTTCTGCCGCGATCGCAACATCAACAACAGGCTCATTCCAGTCCAACTCACGCACCACAGGTGGTTCAATATCACTGGGGAAGTTGTTCACGGCGTTGATCTGGGTTTGAATATCCACCAGCATGCGCGAGATATCAGCCTCGGCATTGAGTTTCACCACTAAACTCGCGGAGCCTTCCACCGCTTCACAGCGCGTTTCTTCGATATTGGAAAGCCCATCAACGGCTTCCTCCATCAACAGACAGATATTCTGCTCTACCTGCTCAGGGCTTGCTCCGGGATAAACCACATTGGCAAGAATGTAAGGCGGCGCAAATTCGGGGAAGGTTTCTCGTTTAAGTTTGGATAATGACGTCAGGCCCAACAAGATCAGCGTCAGCATCAGCAAATTGGCGGCTGTCGGATGTCGGGCGAAAAAACGAATCATACGTCGTCCTCTGTCGCTTTTTCACCGACACGGCTTTGCTCCATACTGTTTTCATCAACACGACTCTGTTCAATACCGCTTCGGTCAACGCTTTCGCCATCGACAGTGACGGCTTCCAGCGTCATTCCGGGCACAGCAGGCAGCAGATCGTTGATAACGATTTGCTGTCCTTGTTTCAGCGCGCCGTCGATCGCGACATGATTACCGCTGCGGAACACAATAGTCACAGGCAAGACGACAAGCTCGCCTTCTTCCATCACATAGATCTTATCGCCTCTGAGCGCTTGCTCGGGGATCACCCAATGGGAAACGGGTTGTCCTGAGATGCTGGCTTTAACAAACATGCCGTTGACCAGTGTCGGCATGGCAGCAATACCCGCATGCTTTTTATCACTCAGCGCGATTTCCAAAATCACACCTACAGTGGCCTGATTGAGGTTCACGGTATCGCTAATGCGCGCCACATTGGCGCCCCACTCACGGGTAAATGAGCCACTCGACAACGCCACACTGGCATCCAGTTGGTGGATCTTTTGTTCAAAACCGTTGCCGGTTGCATCAACCAAGGTGTCGAACACGGTTTGCATATCGTGAATAGAGACTTGTGCGTCCACTTCTACTGCTTCAAGGCCATGGGCAACCACCATCACTTGTTGAGGTGTCACCACTTGATCTTGCTCGATATTAACCTCCGCAATGCGGCTGTCGACCGGAAGTACGATTTGGGTTTTCTCCAAATTGCGCTCTGCCTGCTCAAGTGCCAATCGGCTAACATCCAATTCTGCCTGAGTGATCCGCTTTTCATCGGGCAGCACTTTTATCTGGCTTTGCAGATCTTGCACTCGCGCTTGTTGCGACAAGAAAGCTTGCTGCTCCGAATCCAGATCAGATTGGGACGTCAGCCCTTTCTTTCGCAGGTTTTTCTGGCGAGTGAGTTCATCTCGGCTCAAGGTAAGACGCCGAATTTCAATCGCGAGCGTGGCTTGCAAGTTGGTATCGTCGAGATCGAGCTTGGCGAGACGGGCTTCTTTTGCGCTCACATCAGCTTGTGCTTGCGCCACGGCAAGTTGGTAATCCGTCGGGTCAATACGAAGTAATTCCGTGCCAGCAGGCAGTACCTGCCCTTTTTGCAACGCCGGATTTCGGTAAATCACCTTACCATTCACTTCGGCGATAGCTTGCCACGTTAGTTTCGGTGTCACCCGACCAAACCCCGTCACTTTTGGGGCAATGTCTTGCTGTTTTAAGGTAATCACATCGACAGACCGCGCTTTAGATTGTGCGGGTTTCACGGGAATATCAGGACGCAAAGTAATGGCCATAAACAGCACCAACGCACCGATCGCCAAGGCGGGAAAGAAAAGCAGTTTTCGGCGCAGTGTCATGGTAAAAGACCTCCGTATCCAACAAAGTATCAGTACAAATCTCGTTATACCGATTCATGCACGAAGTAATACTACGTTGGAACATCCAGTATTTCTTTCAATTTACAAAACATTGCATTGCCAAATTATCAATTTGTGACAAGCCGAACTGTGGCAATCGTACCAGCGCCAACCGCGCTCCAAGCCAATGAGACGACGACAAACTCACGTCGTCGTATTCAACTAACGCTTTCGTCGTGAGATCACCCAAAACCCCAGTTAGTGAATAAAACCAATTTGACACATGAAAAGCAGTTTATTTCACCACAGTTAACAGTATGAATAACGCATTCTTGTTATTTTCTATTTTGATATTGACGCAATAGTAAATGGTTTGGTATTCATTTGTGCAGACCTTATTAGGAAGCTGTAAAAATGATGATGCGTATTTTCCTCCTAGACCTTCTACTCCTCGTGAGCTTTTCGCGCGGGTAGGTCATGGACTGAAGATAACATCCACCAAGACTTACGAAACCCGCGCCGAGTGCGCGGGTTTTTTTGTATTACCTGCCAGCGGTACGGATAACTAATATCACTATCAGTCAGTAGCTAAGAAACTGTCCACGATATGGGTATTCAACGGCAAGAGAGGGAACGACCATGAAAGACCGAGTCATCATATTTGACACTACCTTACGCGACGGCGAACAAGCGCTGTCAGCCAGCCTGACTGTAAAAGAGAAGTTGCAGATCGCACTGGCGCTCGAGCGTCTAGGTGTTGATGTGATTGAAGCTGGCTTTCCCGTTTCGAGTCCAGGCGATTTTGAATCGGTGCAGACCATTGCCAGAACGATCAAAAACAGCCGTATTTGTGGCTTGTCCCGTGCCGTGAATAAAGACATTGATGTCGCGGCAGAGTCGTTAAAAGCCGCTGAAGCGTTCCGCATCCATACGTTTCTTTCTACTTCTACCATTCACGTACAAGACAAATTGCGTCGCAGCTATGACCAAGTGGTCGAGATGGGTGTTAACGCCGTTAAACGTGCGCGTCGCTATACCGACGATGTCGAGTTCTCGTGTGAAGATGCAGGTCGCACCCCCATTGATAACTTGTGCCGCATGGTGGAAGAAGCCATCAAAGCAGGCGCAACCACGGTCAACATTCCTGACACTGTCGGCTACACCGTACCAGGTGAGTTTGGCGGTATTATCGAAACCCTGTTTAACCGCGTTCCTAACATCGACAAAGCCGTGATTTCAGTTCACTGCCATGACGACTTAGGCATGTCGGTTGCTAACTCAATTGCTGCAGTGCAAGCCGGTGCGCGTCAAATCGAAGGCACAATTAATGGTATTGGTGAGCGTGCAGGTAACTGCGCACTAGAAGAAATTGCCATGATCATCAAAACCCGCAGCGAATTGCTGGGCGTGGATACAGGCATCAACCATAGCGAGATTAGCCGTACCAGTAAGATGGTCAGCCAGCTTTGCAACATGCCGATTCAATCCAACAAAGCGATTGTGGGCACGAATGCCTTTAGCCACAGCTCAGGCATTCACCAAGATGGGATGATTAAAAACAAGAACACCTATGAAATCATGACCCCTCAGTCGATAGGTTTGGGCCAAAAAGCCTTGAACCTAACCAGTCGCTCTGGCCGCGCTGCCGTGAAGAACCACATGGACACCATGGGCTACAGCGATACTGAGTACGATTTGGATAATTTATATCAAGCATTTTTGAAGCTAGCCGACCGAAAAGGCCAAGTTTTCGATTATGACTTGGAAGCACTGATGTTCTTCAATAACCTGCAAGAAGAAGATGACTTCTACAAGTTGAAGTACCTGAGCGTGCAAAGTGGTAGTGTGAAAGCCACCGCGACCATCAGCTTGCAATGTGGCGACGAAGAAATTAGCGACGCTGCCATCGGCAACGGCCCAGTAGATTCTTTATATCAAGTTATCTACCGTATTACGGGTTACGAAATCGTGCTGGATAAGTTTGACCTGACCGCCAAAGGCGAAGGGGAAGATGGTTTAGGGCAAGCTGACATTATCGCCAATTATAAAGGCCGCAAGTATCACGGCACGGGCGTTTCAACAGATATTATTGAAGCATCGGGACAGGCGCTATTGCACGTCATCAACAGCATTTACCGCGCTAACCGCATTGCTCAAATTAAAGAACAAGCAACTTTGAAAACGGAGACAGTATAACCATGGCAGGTACGTATAAGATTGCCGTTCTACCGGGTGACGGTATTGGCCCAGAAGTGATGCAACAAGCCCATAAAGTGCTGGATGCTATCAGTGAAAAATTCGATATCACCTTTGATAAAAACGAGTTTGACGTCGGTGGCATTGCCATCGACAACCATGGTTCACCACTGCCAGATGCGACCTTAAAAGGCTGTGAAGCCGCAGACGCAGTACTGTTTGGTTCAGTCGGCGGCCCAAAATGGGAAAATCTGCCACCGAACGAGCAACCAGAGCGCGGCGCATTGCTGCCTTTGCGCAAGCATTTCCAACTGTTTTGTAATCTTCGCCCTGCGCAAATTCATGCAGGACTTGAAGCATTTTCTCCGCTGCGTGCTGATATCTCTGAGCGTGGTTTCGACATCGTGGTTGTACGTGAACTGACCGGTGGCATCTACTTTGGTCAGCCAAAAGGCCGCGAAGGCTCTGGCGCTGAAGAACGTGCATTTGATACAGAAGTTTACTATCGCTACGAAATCGAGCGTATTGCTCGCATCGCGTTTGAATCGGCGCGTCTTCGCCGCAAAAAAGTCATGTCTGTCGATAAGGCTAACGTCCTGCAAAGCTCGATTTTGTGGCGTGAAGTGGTCGAAGAAATCGCCAAAGACTACCCAGATGTTGAGCTGTCACACATCTACATCGACAACGCGACCATGCAGCTTATTAAAGACCCGTCGCAGTTTGATGTGATGCTTTGTTCGAACATCTTCGGTGACATCATTTCTGATGAGTGCGCGATGATCACCGGCTCCATGGGCATGTTGCCATCGGCCAGTCTCAACGACAGTCAGTTCGGCCTATTCGAACCAGCAGGCGGCAGCGCACCAGACATCGCCGGTAAAAACATTGCTAACCCTGTGGCACAGATTCTGTCTGCGGCATTGATGCTACGTTACAGCCTAGGTGAAGAAGACGCCGCGATTGCGATTGAAAACGCAGTGAGCAAGGCGCTAGAAGCGGGTGAATTGACCGCGGACCTGGCTGGTAACACAACTCCGCTGACGACGTCTGAAATGGGTGATAAAATCACCGCGTACGTCCGCGAAGCATAAAATAAGAAAGGATTCTTCCCGTCAGTCTTTGATCTCGTCGCCAACGCCGCGACGAGTCTCAAGACAACAGGGAAAATAAGGAAGAAGCAATGTCTGCAAAAACACTATACGAAAAAGTCTACGACGCCCATGTGGTGGTCGCAGCAGAAGGTGAAACCCCTTTGCTGTATATCGACCGCCACTTGGTGCATGAAGTCACCTCTCCGCAGGCATTTGATGGCTTGCGTGAAAAAGGCCGTCCGGTGCGTCAGGTGTCGAAAACTTTCGCCACCATGGACCACAACGTGTCTACCCAAACCAAAGACATCAATGCCTCTGGCGAAATGGCTAAGATCCAGATGGAAACCTTAGCGAAAAACTGCGAAGAGTTTGGCGTTACCCTTTACGATCTGAACCACCCGTATCAGGGCATCGTTCACGTGATCGGCCCTGAATTAGGTATTACCCTGCCAGGCACGACCATTGTTTGTGGCGACTCGCACACCGCGACCCATGGCGCATTTGGTTCATTGGCGTTTGGAATTGGCACCTCAGAAGTTGAGCATGTGCTGGCAACCCAAACCCTGAAGCAAGGCAGTGCCAAGACCATGAAAATCGAGGTCAAAGGCAAGGCCGCTGACGGCATAACGGCAAAAGACATCGTTCTCGCCATTATCGGCAAAGTCGGTCATGCCGGTGGTACGGGTTACGTGGTCGAATTCTGCGGTCAGGCAATTGAAGATTTGACCATGGAAGGCCGTATGACGGTCTGTAACATGGCGATTGAACTTGGCGCGAAAGCGGGTCTGGTTGCACCGGATCAAACGACCTTTGATTACCTGCAAGGTCGCAAGTTCTCCCCAACTGGCGAGAATTGGGATTCAGCGGTTGAATACTGGAAAACGCTGAAAACCGATGACGACGCCAAATTTGATGCCGTGGTGACACTCGATGCTGCCGACATCAACAACCAAGTAACGTGGGGCACGAACCCAGGCCAGGTCGTTGGTATCAATGGCGTAGTGCCAGCACCAGAAAGCTTCAACGATCCGATTGAGCGTCACTCTGCAGAGCGCGCGCTGAAATACATGGGCATTGAAGCCGGTCAGAAAATCACTGACATCACCATCGACAAAGTGTTTATCGGTTCTTGCACCAACTCACGCATTGAAGACATGCGCGCTGCTGCTGCTGTTGCCAAAGGCCGTCAGGTCGCACAAGGTGTTCAAGCATTAGTGGTTCCGGGTTCTGAGCAAGTGAAAGCGCAAGCAGAATCAGAAGGCTTGGATAAGATCTTTATCGAAGCAGGGTTTGAATGGCGTCTGCCAGGCTGCTCCATGTGTTTGGCGATGAACAACGACCGTTTAGGGCCAAAAGAGCGCTGCGCATCGACCAGCAACCGTAACTTCGAAGGCCGTCAGGGCCGCGAAGGTCGTACCCATCTGGTTAGCCCAGCCATGGCTGCTGCGGCTGCCGTTGCGGGTCACTTTGTTGACGTTAACAGCTTCGACATTACGAACGCATAAGGAATCACCATGTCAGGAATTAAACAACATACTGGTCTGGTGGCACCGCTGGACGCTGCTAACGTCGATACCGACGCTATCATTCCAAAACAGTTTTTGCAGAAAGTAAATCGTACCGGTTTTGGCAAACACCTGTTCCATGACTGGCGCTTTCTCGACGAAGCAGGCCTGCAAGACAACCCAGAATTTGTGCTGAATCAACCACGCTATAAAGGCGCAAGCGTGCTGTTAGCACGTGAAAACTTTGGCTGTGGCTCTTCCCGTGAGCACGCACCATGGGCTTTGGCCGACTTTGGCTTCCAAGTGATGATTTCTTCAAGCTTCGCGGATATTTTTTACGGTAACTCCATCAATAACCAAATGGTGCCCGTTACGCTGACAGAAGCAGAAGTCGATGAGCTGTTCGCGTTTGTAGCAGACAATGAAGGCGCAGAAATTTCGCTAGATTTGGAAGCGCAAACCGTCACAGCAGGCGATAAAGTCTATACGTTTGAAATCGACGATTTCCGCCGTCATTGCTTGCTGGAAGGACTAGATAGCATCGGTCTGACACTGCAGCACAGCGACAAAATCGCCGAATACGAAGCCAAGATCCCCGCTTTCTTAGTCTAAGATCTTATCGGTATAAATATGCTGCACTAAGAAACCGACCATGATAATGGTCGGTTTTTTTATGCGCTTCGTACTCATCAAAAAGAAAGAAAACTGCATTGACTCAGGTCTTTATACCTATCTGATTAAGTCAGCGGTCATCAATTTGCGCAGGAAAACCCCCTGACGCAGAGATTGCCGATGTTAACCAGCAAGAATGACGACACATTTATTCTCATTGGTATTACACACAACTATTTTGAGTTAGGGATAAAACATGCGTAAAACACTGTCTCTTGGCGTATCGCTATTCGCAATGTTGCTATTGCTTTCAAGTCAGGCATTTGCCGCCCCCCAAAGCGAGTTATGGCCAACTTGGGACAACAGTAACGAAAGCAATTCAGCCACGTTTGACCACAGTCAATGGCAACACCTCCTTGACCGCTATCTTACCGAGCAAGGCCAGCACACTTTGTTCAATTACGGCGCAGTGTCGTCGCAAGACAAAGCGGTACTGGAACAATACCTGACCGATTTAACCTCACTTGACCCGCGCAACTATCGTCAAAGCGAGCAATTTGCTTACTGGGTGAATCTGTATAATGCGCTGACAGTGAAAGTGATTCTCGATGAATATCCCATCAAATCCATCACCAAACTGGGTGGTTTCCTAAGCTTTGGCCCTTGGGATGACAAAGCCACCACTGTCGCAGGACAATCGCTGACGTTAAACGATATTGAGCACCGCATTCTTCGCCCTATTTGGAACGACTCCCGCATTCATTATGCCGTGAATTGCGCCAGCCTAGGTTGCCCAAACCTTGCCAAAACCGCCTTTACTGCAGAGAACACTGAGTCCTTACTTGATGCAGCGGCAACGCAATTCACCAACAGCGCAAAAGGCGCTAGCGTTGATGGCAACACCTTAACCTTGTCATCCATTTATGAATGGTATGGCGTTGATTTTGGTGACAATGAACAAGCCATTTTGAAGCAGATAGACGTGTATCGCGACGGGAAGCCACTAAAAGGCTGGTCGGGGAAAATCCAATACGATTACGACTGGTCGCTCAATAAGCCATAACAATGATTGGTAATCATCGCCTTGATGATTACAATATCAACCATCTCGTGGGGAGCTGACATGAAGTCGGCTGAGATTGCGAAAGCTAAACCCATAAACCTGAACCAGATAATGCTGGCGTAGGAATGAGATGTCGCGGAGTGCAACTCAACTCAATGACCCTCAGCCTCGCCAAACATGATGTGAGGCAACCATGAAACTTCCAATTTCTACCCTGATGTTAACCATGACCATGGCCGGTCCTGTGTTAGCAAGCTCTTCAGACACGCTAACGGTTTACACCTACGATTCTTTTGCTGCTGATTGGGGCCCAGGTCCTGCCGTGAAAAAGGCGTTTGAAGCGCAGTGCGATTGCACTTTGAATATTGTGGCATTGGAAGATGGCGTCACCATTCTTAACCGACTGCGTCTTGAGGGCAAAAACAGCAAAGCTGACGTGCTGTTGGGTCTAGATACCAACTTGATGGCGGAAGCCGAAAAGACAGGTTTGCTTGCATCACACAAAGTGGACGTGAAAAGTGTCACGCTTCCCGATGGCTGGGACAACACCACATTCGTCCCTTATGACTACGGCTACTTTGCTTTCGTGTATGACAAAACCAAACTCGCTAATCCACCAAAAAGCTTAAAAGAGCTGGTCGAAACGCGCGACGATATTTCCGTTATCTATCAAGACCCGCGCACGTCAACGCCTGGACAAGGTTTAATGCTATGGATGAAATCCATCTATGGCGATGATGTCGCTGCTGCATGGCAGCAATTGGCGACCAAAACCGTCACTGTCACCAAAGGCTGGTCTGAGGCGTACAACATGTTCTTAAGCGGCGAGTCAGACATGGTACTGTCTTACACCACGTCACCCGCTTATCATTTGATTGCCGAAGAAAACCCAAACTTCACGAGTGCTAATTTCGAAGAGGGTCACTACATGCAAGTGGAAGTGGCGGCAAAAGTGAAAAGCTCAAACAACTCGGCGCTCGCAGACGCGTTCATGCAGTTTATTCTAAGTGACGGTTTCCAGAACGCGATTCCAACGGGTAACTGGATGTATCCGGTCACAGGCGTTGAACTGCCAACAGGTTTTGATACCTTGTCGGTTCCAAACAAAAGCTTGCAGTTCACGCCAGAGAAAGTGGCGGATAATCGCCGCACTTGGATCCGTGAATGGCAATCAGCCTTGGTGAAGTAACATTGTGCTAAACCCTTCAAGAACGTGGCCGGGCATCCTCTCGGCTTCGTTAATTGCGGTGCTGATCAGCGCCGCTTTATTTTCTTTGCTTTCTCAAGCGCCGTCTTTAGACGTCGCATCGCTATGGCATGACCCTTACCTTCAACACGTCACATTTTTCAGTTTCAAACAGGCGCTGCTTTCTACCTTCCTCTCAGTTGGCTTAGCGATCCCTGTTGCCCACGCGCTGTCACGGCGTCAATTCAAAGGCAAAGCACTGCTGCTTAAACTCTTTTCCATGACGCTCGTCCTACCCGTGCTGGTAGGCGTGTTTGGCCTATTAGCCATTTATGGGAAGAGCGGTCTTCTGGCCGACGCCCTGTCCTTAGTTGGCATGAAATGGGATGTGAGCATCTACGGCTTGTCCGGCATATTGCTCGCACACGTTTTCTTTAACTTGCCCTTTTCTGCTCAATTGCTGGTTCAAGCTCTAGATCAAATCCCGTCAGATCAACGCCGTTTGGCGCAGCAACTCGGGATACGAGGATGGCGTCAGTTTCGCTTACTTGAATGGCCGTATTTACGCCAGCAATTACCCCATGCCATTGGTCTGGTGTTTATGCTGTGCTTTACCAGCTTTGCCACAGTGATGGCACTCGGTGGTGGGCCTAGTGCCACTACCATTGAGCTGGCGATTTATCAGGCTATCCGTTTTGACTTTGATCTTCAAACGGGTGCCTTGCTTGCGCTATGGCAACTGCTGCTGTGCGGCTTTTTCCACATTGTGGTACAGCGCATGACCAAGCCCCTTTCACTGCAAGGCAAAGACAGCAACATTCTGCTCGCCAAACGCAGTGACACTCGCTTTGAACAGTGTTGGGACTACGTATGGATTGGTTTCGCAGCCCTACTGGTACTGCCACCGTTGGTGATGGTGGTGGTGAGCGGCATCAACCCAAGTGCGCTTTCGGTGCTAACACAAGCAGCGCTTTGGCAGGCCACCGCCAATTCACTTTCGTTGGCGTTTGGCAGTGCGCTATGTGCCTTTATGTTGGGTGCAACCATTGTGCTAACCAGTCGATTTTGGCGCTTAACAGGGCATCCTAGACGCGCCGATGGCATCGAAATGACCGCATCTTTGATACTGGTGGTGCCAAGTGTCGTATTAGGCACGGGGTTGTTTTTGATGCTGCGTGAGCATATGGACGTATTCAGTTCACCGTATTGGTTAATACTCGCGGTGAACACTTTAATGGCTTTACCCTATGTCGTGAAAATTCTCAGCCAGCCCGCTTATCAGTTGTCACAGCAATACCACGGATTGTGCAGCTGTCTTGGCATCAAAGGCATCAACAGACTGCGACTGATTGAGTGGCGCGCACTCAGCACACCCATCGCGCGAGCCTTTGCTGTTAGCTTTGTTCTTTCTACGGGAGATTTAGGCGCGATTGCTTTAGTTGGTAGTCAGGATTTTCAAACGCTCCCTCTCTATTTGTTCCATTTAATGGGTAGCTACCAAATGGATGCAGCAGCGGCGGCATCGCTTGTTTTGTTTGCATTAAGTCTTGGCAGTTATGCCCTTATCGAAACATTGATCACGAGGAAACGTCATGCTGAAAGTCAGTGAATTGTCGTATCACTATCAGGCACAAACGCTGTCTTTTTCGTTTACTTCTAAGCCGGGCTCTATCACGGCGATCCTCGGCCCTAGTGGCGCAGGAAAAAGTACGCTGTTATCACTGCTTTGTGGGCTATTGCCGCCAAGCGGCGGTAATGTGCTATTCGATGATAATGCGTTTACCCAAGCCCCAGCACATGAGCGCCCACTTTCTATTTTGTTTCAGGAGCACAATCTTTTTGGCCACTTAACTGTGTTCGACAATATTGCGCTCGGTATTAGCCCGCGTTTAGCGCTCAGTGCTGACGACAAAAAATCCATTGGGCAAGCAGCAGAACAGGTTGGATTAGAAAGCTACCTCGAACGATTGCCAGGGCAGCTTTCTGGTGGCCAGAAGCAACGAGTCGCACTCGCGCGATGTCTCGTACGCAATCGCCCACTGCTATTGCTCGATGAGCCCTTCTCTGCGCTTGACCCGTCATTGCGTAAGGATATGCTTCAGCAGGTTAAGCAACTCGCTCGCCAATTCAACACCACTATTTTGATGGTCACTCATCACCCTGAAGATGCCATGGCTATCGCTGATAACGTCTTGTTTATTGATGATGGAAACGTGGTATATCACGCAGAAATCTCAGAACTCAGCGCACCAAATGAAATCATAAAACAATATCTTTCATAAATTTAGCATTGAAGTACTGGCAGACATTGCGCATCAATCAACCGCATCTATACTTATTTTTAAGACAACGAACTCATAAGAGAGATGCGATTGTGACTGTTACCAGTATTGATGTGCTGGACTCGGTGGTCGATATTACGGCCCAAACGGAGTCCGACACCATTTCTGAAAGCCTCATCACGACAATTTTGCAATTAACCCCGGCAAATCAGGTTCTGGTGTTGGATTATAATCCTGAGACAAATCCAGAGTTTATGGTCGTTGCATGTTCAGACATCTTTCTCTATGAAGAGGAAAAAGATGCGATTGAACGAGTGCTTCATAATTGCGTGACCATTGGTGACAATGTGGTGGAATTTAGCACCGCCGACAATCAATCACTGCTTGCTGTGCCTATCAAGGGCGAAAATGATGACATTAATGCGGTGGTTTTTTGCAAGTGCGATCAACTCAAAGGCGATGAAGTTCAGCTGGTGGAGGGGTTAGCAAAAATCTATGAAAACTACCAAAAAATCATTTCTGCCAGTGAGCGAGACGGCCTAACAGGGCTATACAATCGCAAGCTACTCACCACCAAAATCGATTTACTGCTTGACCGTTTTCTCATACAGGGCAACAGCATCACGGATGACCCATCCCACCACCACTGGGTTTGCATTTTTGACATCGACCACTTCAAGAAGGTCAATGATGCACTGGGTCATGTGTTTGGCGATGAGGTTATCTTGTTAATCACTGCGATGATGAAAAAAGCGTTTGGTGATGAGGATCTCCTGTTCCGCTATGGTGGTGACGAATTCGTTGTCATCATGCACCCCCAATCTCGAGAGGACATGGAAGTCACGATTCGCAGCTTTATCAAAACCGTCAACGAACGTGATTATGGTCAAGCAAAAGACGTGTCTATCTCTATGGGAGCTGCCGCCATCAGCGATCAAGAGCTCAATGCTATTACCGTGCTGGGTTTTGCTGACCAAGCTCTTTATAAAGCCAAACAAAATGGGCGCAACCAAGTCGCATTTTATGAAGATTTGATTGCCTGTGGCGAATTGCAGTCTTTGGTACCTGAAGACGACGTAGAGCTGTTCTAGCAGCCATACCCGCTATAATGTAAGCCGCCACAAAGGCGGCTTTTGTTTTTGTGACGATATATACAAATTAACAATGACACATCCATTGACAAAAACATCACATATCAATTCCCTAAATGCAGAGGGTTGCGTATAATCAACGCCAGAAAATCTAGACAGGTTGGTTATTTCGAGTTCATTTATGCCCTGCATTCGTCAGTTCACAGTTACCGCACTCACATTCTTTCTCTCTTTGCTATCGCCTGTTTCATTTGCCGATACCAAGCAACTGATCGTCACTGGCTCATCAACCTGGCAACCTTTCTCATTCATTAATCGCGACGGACAACCTGATGGGATCATGGTCGACTATTGGCGTTTATATGCAAAAGCCAACAATGTTGACGTGCATTTTCAACTCTTGCCGTGGAGTGAGTCTCTGCAGTATGCAGCGAACAACGAAGGCGTCGTTCATGGTGGGTTAGGCTATACAGGCGATCGGGCGGACAATTTAGCCTTCTCTAGAGAGCTGCCGCTCAATCACTACAATGTGAACCTGTTCGTGCAAAAAGATTTGCCTTTCGAAGATTTTGACGCCCTTGGCTCAGCGAAAGTGGGATCAGTCAAAGACAGCGCCAAACATGCCTTTCTTTTGTCACACCTTTCTGAAGAAAATATTACCTTGTACCCCACTTTTGGTTCATTAAATGAAGCGGCCTATCGAGGCGAGATTGATGTATTCATTGATGACCTGAGTACGGCGCTTTACGATATGCGCCATTCTGGGAATACTGGCCAGTTCACCTCTCGAAGCAAGCTCTACTCTTTTCCGCTCCATTTTGCGGTCGCTAAAGGTATACAAGATGACATTGCCCAAATTGAGCGCGGATTAAGTAAAATAGACGTGGCTGACATTGATGCCATTTATAACAAATGGATCCCAGCCAGTAGGCTCAATGCCACCTTACCTTGGCTGAACAAAACAGCACACTACATCATTCTTATCTCTTCCTTGGTGCTATTGATTGGTGGGCTAACGCTCTACCATCGCTTGTTGAAGTCTCGCACCAATGAGCTAAAAAATGCCGTTGAGGCACTGAAAGATTCGAATAATCGTCTTGAGAGTGCTGTTCAAAACGACGTACTGACAGGTGCAAAATCTCGACATCAATTTTTCACACAACTCGCAGACAAGCGCTTTTCGCCTTCACCTTTTGTGGTTGCAGTGCTAGACATAGATGGCCTAAAACACATCAATGAAAATCATGGTCAATATATTGGTGATATGGCACTGAAACACCTTGCGACTCAGCTACGTCTTCAGCTTTCAAATCAAACCATGTTTGCACGCCTTGGCGGCGGAGAATTTGCGATATTATTTGATTTGAGTGACAACAGTCAGGCGATGCGAAAAATTAATCAGATACAAAAAGCCCTACAACTAAGTTCACTCTATTTTGACCAACAAGTGGTGCCGGTGAAATTCAGCGCTGGGATTGGCTGTTACCCTTATGATGGTGAGCATGGCGAAGCACTGGTGCGTATCGCATCTAAGCGTATGCGGGCAAACAAACCCAGCTATGGCAATTTTAGTGCTAATGACCATGAACCAGAAAGCATGGCAGAGCGTCATTGGGCTTAATCGCAATAACGCAAAAAATCGCGACTACACAGTAGCGAAATTGGTAACCAAAACAACAAAGGCTGCCCTCGGGCAGCCTTTTCGTTATCTCGTTGCTCTATCAACTGTCTAATCGTGATTATCCATCAAGTTGCTATAGGTTCTCTTCAGCAAACTCGGCCAGACGGCTTCGCACCACGCCATTCAAATAGACGCACGCACTGCCTTCAAAGTTCTTAAATCGCTCTACGATATAGGTCAACCCTGATGTCACAGGGGTTAGATAAGGACTGTCAATCTGCGCTAAGTTACCTGAGCAGACAATTTTTGTGCCTTCACCACAGCGCGTGATAATGGTTTTAAGTTGTGATGCGGTGAGGTTTTGGCACTCATCCAGAATCACAAAAGCGTTCTGTATTGAGCGACCGCGCATAAAGTTAACCGATTTAAACTGGATGTTGGCTTTATCCATGATGTAACGCATGGAGCCATCAGTGCATTCATCGTTTTTGTGCAGCGCTTCCAGAGTATCGGTGACCGCACCAAGCCAAGGGAGCATTTTCTCTTCCTCGGTTCCGGGTAGAAAACCAATAGACTCAGCAATTTCTGGCGTATTTCGGGTGACAATAATCTTGTCATACATCCCTTTTTCCACCACCTGCTCAAGCGCAGCGGCCATGGCGAGAATGGTTTTACCACAACCTGCAGGCCCAGTGAGTATCACCAGATCGATGCTCGGGTCGAGCAAGGCATCTACAGCCATGCCTTGATAAATATTTTTCGGGCGAACCCCCCATGCTTCGCGATGCATTAAACGTTCACGACTGATGTCTTTGAGTTGGAGTTCGTTGTCATTCAACCCAACAACTCGCCCAGCAAAGTCATCACTTTCATCAAGGACATATTGGTTCATGTAGGTGTTGTCGACCATTTCACGCGGCACAGTATGCAGCGTGGTTCTGCCACTATTTTGCGTATCACACTGCCCTACTCGGTCCCAGAAACTGCCTTCGAAAACCTGAAAGCCCTTAGTAAGCAGGCTAACATCGTCGATTAACTGGTCGGTACGGTAATCTTCAACATACAGCACCCCAGCACCTTTGGCGCGAAGTCGCATGTTGATGTCTTTGGTGACCAAGACCACCTTGCGGGGCGTACGTTTGGCTTGCAGAAATAGGACGGCGTTAAGGATCCGGTTGTCACCGGCTTTATCCGCAAAGGCTTGTACTGTTTCCTTGATTTCAAAGTCTACCAAGATTGAAACCGTACCTGTTGCACCTTCATTACCGACCACTATCCCTTCAGAGATTTGATCCGGCGTTGCGTCTTTAAATATACCTTCAAGGGCCCGAATCGCTACCCGTGCATCACGGGACACATCCCGCTTGCTGTCTTTGATTCGGTCAAGTTCTTCGAGGACGGTCATAGGAATGACCACATCATGTTCTTGAAATGAATAGATGGCGAATGGTTCATGAAGCAGGATATTAGTATCCAGCACAAAGAATTTGCGTTCGGCATCGCCCATAGACACCTCCTTGGTAACATAGGCAAGTGAGACAACCCACATATTCCCCAATGACGATGACTTCGTTTAGAAAGACACTCGCATCGGGGTATATTCTTAATCGTAAGACAAATTCAAATCCTTACACGTCGATTACTCCACATTTTCACGAATTTGTTGCCTATTTGTTACACACGCCAAATTTCCTACATTGACCGTGACCATGCTCACAACTTCAAGTACCATAAGCAGCCATTTTCTCGGTGCTCATCATGGCCTACACTGTAGTTCTCGAAAAAGCACGCTCCAATTTGTGTCAGCTTTAACCAGAGGTTTCTTCACTTATGCCCTACGCCCTCGGACAACGTTGGATCAGCGATACTGAAAGTGACCTAGGTCTTGGTACTGTGGTTGCTATCGACGCACGTACCGTTACCCTAATGTTCCCCGCCAGCGAAGAAAATCGTTTATACGCCCGCAGCGATGCGCCTATCACCCGTGTGATGTTCAATGTGGGTGACAGCATTGAAAGCCACGAAGGCTGGTTTTTACAAGTCGAACGCGTTGACGAAGAAAAGGGTGTACTGACCTACACAGGACAGCGCTCGGACACCGGTGAAGACGACGTCCAGCTTCGTGAGATTTTACTGAGTCACCACATTCGCTTTAACAAACCACAAGACAAACTGTTCGCTGGTCAAATAGACCGGATGGATCGCTTTGCGCTTCGCTATCGCGCACTGAAAAACCAATATGAACAACATAAAAGTCCAATGCGTGGCCTGTGCGGCATGCGTGCTGGCCTGATCCCGCACCAGTTGTTCATCGCTCACGAAGTGGGTCAGCGCCACGCGCCACGCGTTTTGTTAGCCGATGAAGTCGGCCTGGGTAAAACCATTGAAGCGGGTATGATTATCCACCAGCAAGTGCTGTCGGGTCGCGCATCTCGCGTATTAATCGTGGTACCTGAAACGCTTCAACACCAATGGCTGGTAGAAATGCTTCGCCGTTTCAATCTTCATTTTTCTGTTTTCGATGAAGAACGCTGTGTGGAAGCCTTCGCTGATTCCGATAACCCGTTCGATACCGCGCAACTGGTGCTTTGCTCGCTGGATTTCCTTCGTAAAAGCCGCAAGCGTGCTGAACAGGCAGCAGAAGGCGAATGGGATTTAATGGTCGTGGATGAAGCGCACCACCTTGAGTGGAGTGAAGATAAACCAAGCCGTGAATATCAGGTGGTTGAAGCGATTGCAGAAAACACGCCGGGCGTACTGCTTCTGACCGCAACCCCAGAGCAACTAGGCCATGAAAGCCATTTCGCTCGCTTGCGCCTGCTGGATCCTGATCGCTTCTATGATTACCAAGCGTTTGTTAAAGAAGAACAACAATACGCACCAGTCGCGGATGCTGTCAGCCAATTGCTGTCTAACGAAACGCTAAGCAACGAAGCGAAAAACAGCATCACGGAGCTATTGTCCGAACAAGATGTTGAACCGATACTGCGTATTGTCGAAGCCAATGATGTGGATGACATTCAACGTCGTGATGCACGTAACGAGCTGATTGATAATCTGATGGATCGCCACGGCACTGGTCGTGTTTTGTTCCGTAATACCCGAGCCGCTATCCAAGGCTTCCCTCAGCGCCACCTAAACCTTTATCCATTAGCGTTACCATCACAGTATCAAACGTCCATGCGCGTGGCTGGCATCATGAGTAGTGCCAGTCAAAGCCTTGAGCAAAAAGCGATTCAGTGGTTATACCCTGAAGATATCTACCAGCAGTTTGAAGGCGAAAACGCCACCTGGTGGGGCTTTGACCCGCGCATTGATTGGCTGCTGGATTTATTAAAATCTAACCGCCAAGAAAAAGTGCTGGTGATCTGTTCGCGCGCGCAAACTGCGCTGTCATTAGAACAAGCACTGCGTGAGCGCGAAGGTATTCGTGGCACCGTATTCCACGAAGGCATGTCGATTCTTGAGCGTGACAAGGCGGCAGCTTATTTCGCCCAAGATGAAGCTGGCGCGCAGGTGCTTATCTGTTCTGAAATTGGCTCAGAAGGTCGTAACTTCCAGTTTGCAAACCAACTGGTGATGTTCGATTTGCCCATGAACCCAGACTTGCTTGAGCAGCGTATTGGTCGCTTGGATCGTATCGGTCAACAACGCGATATTGAAATCCATGTTCCTTTCATGATCGGCACCTCACAAGCATTGCTGGCGCGCTGGTACAACGAAGGCCTTAATGCCTTTGAAGAGACCTGCCCAACCGGTCGTGCCGTGTTTGAGCACGTTCAAGATGACCTGCTTCAGCTTCTGGCAAAAGGCAGCATTGATGAGTCTCTCGATGCACTGGTCGAAACCAGTGCCGAGATGCATTATCGCTTGAAAGGTGAAATGGAAAAAGGCCGCGACCGTCTGCTGGAAATGCACTCTAACGGTGGTGAGCAAGCCAAAGCGTTGGCAGAAAAAATTGCCTCACTTGATGGCGACACCAATCTAGTGACATTCGCATTGGGTCTATTTGATACGGTTGGCCTGAACCAAGACGACAAAGGCGAAAACGCCATTGTGGTGACGCCATCAGAGCACATGCTGGTATCAAGCTATCCGGGACTACCCGAAGAAGGCTGCACGATAACGTTTGATCGCGAAACGGCACTCTCACGTGAAGACATGCGCTTTATCAGTTGGGAACACCCAATGATCCAAGGCGGCATCGACTTGCTGTTGTCAGAAGAAGTGGGTTCTACGGCGGTTTCGCTACTGAAAAACAAAGCCTTGCCTGTTGGCACTTTGTTTCTTGAACTGCTGTATGTTGCCGACGCGCAAGCGCCGAAAAATTCAGGCATTCATCAGTTCCTTCCGGCTGCACCAATTCGCGTGCTTCTGGACGCCAAAGGCAATGACTTAGCTGCCCAAGTGGAATTTGAAGGCTTCAACCGTCAATTAAGCCCAGTCAACCGCCACCTCGGCAGCAAGCTGGTCTCTTCGGTTCAAACGCAGATCCATGGCTTGATTGAAATGGGAACCCCGATTGCACAAACTCATCTAGTATCGGTAAAAGAAAGTGCCGAAGCTGAGATGACCACTAAGTTGCGCTCGGAATTGGATCGTTTGCAGGCGTTAAAAGCGGTGAACCCGAACATTCGTGACGACGAGTTGGAAAGCTTGGAAACACAAATGGCGGCTCTGCGCACCTACATCAGCCAAGCACAAGTTCGTCTTGATGCGTTACGTGTGATTGTGGTTAGCCACCAGTAACCCGTTACCGGTCAACATTTGCTAAACACCCAATCAAGGCACTGCTTCGGCGGTGCCTTTGTTTTTCACTCTCTTCTTTTTCAAGCCTGTCGTGCTACACTTCCGGCCGTTTAATTTTCGAGCGAACTCATGAGCGACTTTATCTACAACCCACCAAAGGAGCCTTGGCTGGACGTTATTTATCAGGACGATGACATTATCGCCCTGAATAAACCCAGCGGCCTCTTGACCAATCCGGGCCGCGATCCGGCGCACTACGACAGCGCTTGGTCACGCATCAAACAAGAGTATCCGAAGGCAGAATTGGTGCATCGCCTTGATATGTCGACCTCTGGTTTAATTGTGTTCGCGATGCACAAAGATGCCGAACGCCACTTGAAAGCGCAATTTCGCGAGCGCGTGACTCACAAGCTTTATTACGCGCGGGTTTGGGGAAGTGTTGAGCTTGATGAAGGTCGCGTGGATTTACCGCTAATTTGTGACTGGCCGAATCGTCCGAAACAAATGGTGTGCTTCGAAACTGGCAAGCCCTCCGTCACGGACTATGAAGTGATCAAGCGCGAGAAGAAAACGACCTTAATGCGCCTGTTGCCCATCACGGGACGATCTCATCAACTTCGCGTACACATGTTGGCGCTCGAGCACCCGATTGTTGGTGATGAATTCTATGCGTATCCGCAAGCGTATAAGTATTCACCTCGTCTTCAACTGCATGCTGGCGAGTTATGTTTTCTTCACCCTGGCACAGGTGAACCCATGCATTTGTCGGCACCCTGTGATTTCTACGCCAATGCCCCTACTGATACATTGGTCAAACGTGGCATTAAAGCCGATGCAAGTTTATTGAAATAGCGGAGTCAACGTTTTACAGTGGCGGAAAAAGGAAGTCCGCCATGGAAAAGATAGTCTTTCTCGACAGCGCCACCATCCCCGCTCACATTCGCATTCCTGCGCCTTCATTTCCCCATCACTGGGAAAGCTTCGAAACCACCTTACCGGAACAAGTTCTTGAGCGTCTCGCAGATGCCACTATTGTCATCGCTAACAAAGTGATGTTAAACGCAGAGACGCTTTCTAAGCTGCCATCGCTCAAGCTCATTGCGGTATCAGCGACAGGCTACAACAATGTCGATGTCGACTGGTGCCACGCTAATGGCTTGCCTGTGTGCAATATCCGCGGCTACGCCACTCGGTCCGTGCCCGAGCATGTGATGGCGCTGGCATTTGCACTGCGCCGCAATCTCAATGCTTATCATCGCGACATCGAAAACGGTGTGTGGAAAGAGAAAAACCAATTTTGCTTCTTCACGCACCCCATCGGCGACATTGCTGACGCCACCCTTGGCATTATTGGATCGGGTAACCTTGGAGAGGGCGTCGCGACACTCGCAAAAGCGGTGGGCATGACGGTAATACGTTCAGAGAGAAAAGGCGCTGCGCACACCCGAGAAGGCTACGTGCCGTTTGAAACCATGCTCGCGCAAGCCGATGTTGTGACGCTTCACTGCCCACTTAACGAAAACACGACAAATTTGATGAGCACCAGCGAGTTCGCTCAGATGAAGTCGTCAGCAATCTTAATTAACGCGGGTCGTGGCGGCTTAGTTGATGAGCAGGCGCTCGTTGAGGCACTGAAGAAAGGTGTGATTGCGGGTGCGGGTGTCGATGTGTTCACGCAAGAGCCAGCAACCATGTCGAACCCGTTACTGGCTCATGCGGGTATGCCGAATCTTATTCTCACGCCACACGTTGCATGGGGATCAGATTCCAGCATTCAGGCCCTGGCAAACCAATTAACAGAGAACATGGACGCCTTTATCAAAGGCGCCCCTAAGAACCTGGTTTAGATAAGCCGCCGGCAAGTTTAGAAAAGGGCTACTTGAAGCCCTTTTGTTTCTTAATTAAATCGTAAGCACCTTGAATTTCTTGTGCTTTTTGCTTGGCGATTTCCATCATTTCCGGAGGTAAGCCTTTCGCGGCTAACTTATCTGGATGGTGCTCGTTCATCAACTTGCGGTGCGCACGCTTAATGGTTTGCCCATCGGCATCCTCGTCAACACCCAAGATTTGATACGCCCCTTTTAGACGCTGACCCGTATCCGGCTGCCATTGCTGATGATGCCCGCCACCACTTTGACCTTGCTGTTGATAGAAATGGAACGCGGCTTCTTGCATAGCAAGGCGCTTTTCAAGCTGCTGGCGTGAAAAACCCAGCATATCAGCAATGGTATACAGTACCTGACGTTCGCTTGGCTGCACGGTGCCATCGGCATACGCGGCTTGGATCTGCACTTCCAAGAAGAATTGCAGCAAGTCAAAACGACCACCGGTGGTTCGCCTCACATCTTGCAGTACGTCTTCAAGCGGGAAGTTGCTTTCTTTGCCTTCCCGAAATGCATCTTGAGCATGGCGGCGTGCTTCACCTTGCAGTCCCATTCGATCCATCAAGACCGACGCTAAACGGATTTCATTTTGCGTAACCTGCCCTTTAGCCTTAGCCACGTGTCCCATCACCGAAAAGGTGGCATGAAAATAGGCCTGCTGACGCACTTGTTGATCCGCACCTCGAAATCCACCACCAAAGGCGGTATTTCGTCTCGCTTTATCGAACTTATACCCTAAAAATAGACCTAACAGTAATCCGAATGGACCACCAAGCAGGTAGCCAAAGAATGCCCCTAGAACTTTTCCCCAAACTGCCATGTTTATTTCTCTTTTTGATTAATCTATTTCGTTTGCAATAACGCATCTTTAACACATACCCAAGCTACCTTCAAAAACATGATTACAGAGGTAGTTTGGGTATATGAGTAATTTGCATTATCATAACCCACATTTTACAGCACAAATTTGCTAGAGTGCCGCGCGACAGTATACCAGCGCTGTATGCCAACAACAGGATTGAGTTTTAATGTCACTGACTGCCAAAAGTTTTTTATCCTCCATGATTTGGCTCGCGCTACATGGTCAGGCTGTGGCGGAGCAGGCAAATATCGACCAAGGCAGCACAAAACCCTTGGTGATCCCCAAAGAAACCTGCCTCGCACCAGAGTATCGCTGTCTCGCCAAAAATGAGAAAGCTGACGACATTAACAATCTTCCGGTCACTATCGTTGCAGACCACGCCGAAGCAAAAGCGAACGAGAAGGCTATCTATCGTGGCGATGTGATCGTCACACAAGGTAACCGAACCGTGAAGTCGGATACCGCGACCCTGCGTCAGCCAGAAAATATCGTGACCGCACAAGGAAACGTGTATTTCCATGATGGTGAAATTTCAGTCAAAGGCAAAACACTGCAGAGTAATCTCGACAACGAAGACACCACGTTAACCGACGCAGAATACAAAATGATGTGTACACCGGGCCGTGGTCAAGCAAAACGGGTGTTTAAGAATGGCACCACGTTTTATGAGCTCGATGACGGCACATACACGACGTGTCCGGATGAAGATAACAGCTGGCGTTTCAGCGCGGGGAAAATTGAAAAAGAAGACGCAGATATTTTCGCGGACCTCTACCATGCCCGATTTGAAGTGCTCGATACACCTATATTCTACCTTCCTTACCTTCGCGTGCCCGTTGAAGATGGCCGCCTGACGGGTTTTCTCTACCCATCAATAACTTGGAATGACAGTGACGGCTTCGAGCTGGAAACGCCATTTTATTGGAATATCCACCCTCAAGCTGACATGTTGATCACACCAAAATACATGTCCAACCGTGGTCTATTTATGACCATGGAGCCGCGTTACCTCACCGAGGCTGGCAGTGGCAGCATGGTGTTTGAATACATGGGTACCGATGAGCTCTATCCAGAGTTTGACAAAAGCTGGGGTCAACTGGCGCCATTCTGGCATTCAAAATCACTGGAAATATGATATTGATTACAGCAAGGTCAGCGATATTGGCTATTTCGGGCGCCATACTGACTCACGTGTCGGTAGCCGTGAAGACAATACCTTGCTGCAAACGGGTGATGTGTCTTATCGCGATCTTAACTGGGATACCACGCTCAGTGTCCGCAGCTTCCAATCACTGAGCCCAAACACCTCAGTCTATAAGCTACTGCCACAGCTAGCCATGAACTACTATCGCCCTGAATTGGCTTATGGAATGGATTTTTCACTGCCATCGCAGATCAGCAAGTTTGCCACCGATAACGACACAAAACCCGATGCACTGCGCGTTAACCTAGAACCCACCATTACTCTGCCTTACAACCTGCCATGGCTCAGCGCTTCGGCCGAAGGCAAGGTTTATTACACCTACTACGATCAGTCTAATGTCAAAGGCGTGACGGGCTACAACGGTGAAACATTGGAAGAAAGCGTCTCTCGCGTTGTTCCTATGGCAAAGCTGCATGCAACAATGACTTTAGAGCGTGATGGCTCATTCTGGGACAGTAATTACACCCAGACCTTAGAGCCGCAAGTTCAGTACCTGTATATCAAAGACGTCGATCAAAGCGATATATACAACCCGGTCAACTATGCTGGCGGTGGCTATGATACCGCCCGCCTACAAACCGACTACTACGGCTTATTCCGTGCTAACCAATTCAGCAGCGTCGATTACATTAACCCTGCGAACCAATTTACCCTTGGTGCAGCATCACGCTTTTTTGATGATGCCTACAAGGAACGTTTTAACATCGCATTTGGCCAAATTTACTATTTGGATCGCCAGCGAGATGAATCAGACACGCCAATCAACTACTCAGCATGGGCGGTTGAAAGTGAATTGAACCTGAGTGACAAACTGTTTGTGCGCGGTTCAGTGGAATATGACAGCAACTTGAGCAACCTGCAGTTTGGTAACGCCACACTGGAATACCGCGATGGTAGCTTCTTCGCACAAACCAGTTACCGTTATGTCTCAAAGGACTATATTTCCAGTACCATAGGTGCTGACAACCTAGATCGAATCACCGAAGATGGCATTTCCCAAGCAGGTCTGGTGACAGGCTTTCCCATCACCGACAACGTGAACTTCCAAGGGCAGTATTTCCACGATCTAACCCAAGATTTAATGCTGGAAAACCAACTTGGCATCACCTACACCTCGGCTTGCTGGGTGATAGGATTGAACTACAACGAATACCTATTAGCCAGAAGCAACATCAATAACCCTGCAGTCTATGACAACAGTATTTCTTTGTCCTTCAGCTTATTGGGACTGGGTACAAACGCAGGCTTTGGCTACAGCACAGGCAGTGGCAACGCATTGGGATACCGCAACCCATTTGGCCTGAAGAATTAATAGTGAGATTTTGGAACAGCTAATGAATAAATGGACGAAAGCTTTACTGGCCGCAACAATCTCAGCCAGTTCGTTGTCAGTCTCTGCCTCACCGGCAGAGCTAGATCGCGTGATCACTGTCGTGAATGAAGGCGTGATCTTATCAAGTGATATTGAGGCATTGAAGAAAACGGTAGCGCTTAACGCGAACGCAGAATCACTGCCACCCGCCGATGTCTTAGAGCGACAGATCCTTGATCAACTGATCTTAGAAGAATTACAGCTTCAAGAAGCAAACCGCCTAGGTATCCGCATTGATGATACTCGCCTAGAGCAAGCTATCGACGCGATTGCGGACGAAAAGAAAACATCAGTGGCAACGTTAAGAGAGTCTCTTAAACGCAGTGGCATTTCTTGGTCAGAGTATCGTGACCAGATCCGCCGTGAAATGACCATTAGCGAAGCGCGCAATGCGCAAGTTCGTCGTCGTATCAATATTTTGCCACAGGAAGTGGATTCACTTGCTTCACAACTTAATGCTAAAAATTTAGAAAAAGTCGAATATCGAATCAGCCATATTCAGCTGCGCTTAGACGAGGATGCTGAAAAAGCGGAGAGAGATGCCGTTGCGTCTAATGCTGAAGCACTGACAAAGCAACTGCAGCAAGGCAAAGACTTTGCCAGCTTAGCATTGGCCAATTCAAAAGGACCCAAAGCGCTAGATGGTGGGGATTGGGGCTGGTTGCGCCTTGAAGAGATGCCAACGATTTTCGCTGACCAGATCGGCAACAATGGCAAGGGTTCCGTTCTTGGTCCTTTCCGCAGCGGCGTGGGCTATCACATTCTGAAAATCACCGACGTGAAAGGGCTCGAATCTATCGCCGTCACGGAAGTGAAAGCACGACACATTCTGATCAAAACCTCGATCGTTCTTAGCGATGAAGGTGCACAGCGCCAACTGCAGCTGATGGTCAAGCAAATCGAGAATGGTGATAAAACCTTTGATGATTTAGCGAAACAATACAGCGCAGACCCTGGTTCAGCGGTAAAAGGTGGCGATCTCGGTTGGCAGACCACTGAAATTTACGTGCCTGAATTTAAAGATAAAGTTGATGCACTCACAAAAGGGGATATCAGCGAGCCGTTTAAAACTGTGCACGGCTGGCACATTGTTGAGGTCCTTGATCGCCGTCAGGCAGATCGTACCGACGCTGCCATGCAAAACCGTGCCTACCGTATGCTGATGAATCGTAAGTTCAACGAAGAAGCTCAGGCTTGGTTGCAAGAGCTTCGCGCGGGCGCTTACGTGGAACAAATTGGTGATGCGGATGAAAGCTAATCCTCAACGTATCGCTATCACACCGGGTGAACCTGCTGGCATTGGCCCAGACTTAGTGCTGGCGCTTGCGCATGACAATTGGGATCACCAACTGGTGATTTGTGGCAACAAAACCATGCTGGCCGAGCGCGCTAACGTACTTGGTATCGATGTGGAATTTGAAGACTACGATGCCTCTCAACCAGCGAAAGCGCACAAGCCTGGCGTGTTAGTGGTGTGTGACGAACCTCTTGATACAGACGTCATTCCCGGTCAACTAAATGAAGCCAACGGCCGCTACGTACTCAATACGCTAACGCGCGCAGCCGAAGGTAATATGCAAGGCGAATTTGCCGCTGTCGTCACTGGACCCGTTCACAAAGGCGTGATCAATCGTTCTGGCGTGTCTTTTAGTGGCCACACTGAATATTTCCAACATCACGCCAATGTACCGCAAGTGGTCATGATGTTGGCGACTGAAGGGCTGCGCGTGGCACTGGTGACCACTCACATCCCTTTGGCCTATGTATCAAAAGCGATTACGGAAGAGCGTCTGTTTCAAGTCATTGACATTCTAAATGACGATCTCAAAACCAAGTTTGGTATTGCCGAGCCAAAGATTTACGTCTGTGGCCTCAATCCCCATGCAGGTGAAGACGGCTGCCTTGGCCGAGAAGAAATCGAAGTCATTGAGCCAGCGCTCGACAAATTGCGTGAACAAGGCATGAATCTGATTGGACCGTTACCCGCAGACACCCTCTTTCAAGACAAATACCTGAAAGACGCCGATGCCGTGCTAGCGATGTATCACGATCAGGGCTTGCCTGTGTTAAAATTCAAAGGATTTGGAAAGTCGGTCAACATCACCCTTGGCCTACCTTTCATCCGAACTTCTGTAGATCATGGTACCGCATTGGATTTAGCGGGTACCGGTACGGCGGATACTGGAAGCCTGCGGACAGCGCTCTCCCACGCCCTCGAATTAGTAGATAAGAAAGCATGAGCGATAAAGTCCACCTAGGCCACCGTGCCCGTAAGCGTTTTGGTCAAAACTTCTTGAACGACCCGTACATCATTGACGGCATTGTGTCTGCCATTAACCCATTACCAGGCGAAAACTTGGTTGAGATTGGTCCTGGCCTTGGCGCACTGACTGAGCCAGTTGCACGTGAAATCGACAAAATGAGCGTGGTTGAGCTTGACCGCGATCTGGCAGAGCGTCTTCGTAACCATCCTGAGTTGTCAAAAAAACTGACAATTTATCAAGGTGATGCGATGAAGTTCGATTTTGCTGCTTTGTCGTCACCAGAAAATCCTCTAAGGATTTTCGGTAATTTGCCATACAACGTGTCTACCCCACTGATGTTCCACCTGTTTACCTTTACAGGCGCAGTGAAAGACATGCACTTTATGCTGCAAAAAGAAGTAGTTAACCGTTTAGCGGCTGGCCCAAACAGCAAAGCGTATGGCCGTTTGACCGTCATGGCGCAATACTACTGTAAGGTTGTTCCTGTGCTAGAAGTGCCACCAACGGCCTTCACGCCTGCACCTAAAGTAGATTCAGCCGTTGTGCGCCTTATCCCGCACAAAGAATTACCGCACCCAGCGACCAGCTTGAAGTGGCTAGAGCGCGTGTGCCGAGAAGGTTTCAACCAACGTCGTAAGACCGTGCGTAACTGCTTTAAAGCGCTGGTTGAAGTGGAGACACTTGAGCTTCTTGGTATTAACCCTACGTGTCGTCCAGAGAGTTTAACATTGGGACAATTTGTCGCACTGGCGAACTGGCTGGATGCAAACCACCAACAGCAATAAAAACAACAAGGAAGCGCGACAGGGATGGTTAATCACAAATTTATGGTTCGGGTTGTCACTCATTTTGTTGAAGAGCAATCCGACCCAGATAACAAACGTTATGTGTTCTCTTACACCATCACCATTGAAAACAACGGTGATCACGACGCACAACTCCTTCGTAGAAAATGGTTAGTGACCGATGCGAATGGCAAAAAATTAGTGATTGAAGGTGATGGGGTTGTGGGTGAGCAACCGCTCATCGAAGCTGGCGAACAATACACCTACACCAGTGGCACCGTGATCGAAACACCCGTCGGGGCGATGCAAGGTTTTTACTCCATGGTCGATATGGATGACAAAGAGTTTGATATCGAAGTCATGCCATTTCGCCTCGCCTTACCCAATATCCTTCACTAGTTTTCGGGAGCTTTTGTGGCCACTTACCTTGTCGGCGACATTCAAGGTTGCTTTGACGATCTGAAAACACTGCTAGACACTGTCAGCTTCGATGAAAACCATGATCATCTGTATCTTGCCGGGGATCTGGTTGCACGGGGTCCTGATTCTCTGTCTGTACTGCGTTTTATAAAGTCTCTCGGTGCGCACGGACATGCGGTATTGGGCAATCACGACCTTCATTTACTGGCGGTAGCGGAAGGGTTTAAAAAGCCCAAGGCCAAAGATAAAACCCAGGCAATCCTCTATGCACCCGATCGTGCCGAACTCTTGTCTTGGCTTCGACAACAACCCCTGCTGATCCATTGTGATTCGAGAACTGACAAGGCTCCTGGCTTTGTCATGACTCACGCCGGCATTCCTCCCGATTGGGATCTTGATAGCGCAAAGCGTCATGCCGATGCCGTAGAAAGCATCTTGCGAAGCGACCGCTATTCTTGGCTACTCGAAAATATGTATGCCAACAAACCCGCTAAGTGGTCAGAAAAATTAGAAGGGATCGAGCGTTACTGTTACACCATCAATGCGTTTACTCGTATGCGTTTTTGCAAACCTGATGGCAGCTTAGATATGGCCTGCAAACTACCACCAGAGGAAGTGACCGATGGCCATTTAGTACCTTGGTTTGAGGTCAAAAAACGCCAGCCCATTGAAGAAACATTGGTTTTTGGTCACTGGGCGGCATTAGGTGGCGTCGTTAATCACCAGTTAATGGGACTCGACACAGGTTGTGTTTGGGGAGGCGCATTGACCATGGTGCGTTGGGAAGATAGACAAATATTTAGCCTTCCTTGCCCTGTTCATGCCCATTAGCGATCGAGTACGACAAACTCCATGTTATAGCGGTTTTTGTCATCGGCCATATATGTCTCTGAATGATTGGTTTGCCAGCCATTTCCCCAATCAGGAAAACACGTATCACCGTCAATATCGGCATCAATAAAGGTCAAGTACAAGCGATCGGCGAGCGGTAAACATGCCGTATAAATAGCACCACCACCAATAATAACCGCCTCATCTACGCCATCTACCAGCGCAAACGCTTGATCAATACTAGAAACCGCTTCTACACCTTCTGCTGACCATGTGCTATTTCGGCTGATCACTATGTTGCGCCTTCCCGGCAAAGGGCGACCGATAGACTCATAGGTTTTGCGTCCCATAATCACGGGCTTCCCCAATGTATTTCGCTTAAACCAGCCAAAATCCGCAGGGAGATGCCACGGCATCGTATTGTCCTTGCCTATCACTCTTCCTTTTGCCATGGCGGCAATCATACTGACTTTCATGCTGTATTGATCCTTTCTAATGAACGCTGCAACATGCTACACCACGGACTTACGACGGTAAAATAACAATCCTGGCATCGCCAATCCAATTGCCAGTGCTGCGATAATGAAAAGGGATTTAATAGCGTTGTTCATCATGGTTGCCCAAAGAGCTTCGCTATAACCTAAGCTGTTTATTTCCACCAAGGCAATCATCGCTTTAAACGCGAACACCCCCGGAACCATGGGAATAATTGCGGCTACCGTGAATACCTTAGGGTGCGCCAATAAGCGCTGAGACCAATACACCCCAACCATACCAACCAAAGTGGCCGCTCCCAGCGTCGCCCATTCAATTGGCACGCCAAAGTGCATCAATAGAAAACGGCTTCCATGACCTAAAGCGCCACACATCGCGCAATACTTCAATGCCTTAACGGGCACATTGAACACCAATGCAAAACCAACAGCAGGGATAGCGGCAAACAACATGTCATGGAGTAGAGCCAGCAACAGGTTCATAACCACCCCCATACGCCAGTCATATTCATCGCACCAACAATACCAAGGCTAGTGGCAAGTGTTAGCAAACTTGCAAATACCCAGCGTGCAATACCCATGTTGACGTAACCTTTGACCATGTCTGACACCGCATTGATAAGGGGAAATCCGGGTACCAGCATCAGCACAGAAGAAGCCATTGCAAGATAGGGCTGATTACCTATCTGCTGCATTGCACCTAGGCTGGAAATCAATGTCGTTACGAATGCGGTGACACCAAAATTAAGCAGAGGATTGAACTGACGGTGCCCGATTTCCTGTCGAACCAGCATGCCAACAAAAGAGGCGAGAAAAGTGATGATAAACACCGCGATGTCACCGCCGGAAAGACGACTGAAACTGGCACAGGAAAGCCCAACCATCACAGCAACTAACCAACGGTTATAGCGCTCGGGAGACAGCCTTGCTAAGCGCTTATTCACACCATCTCTTTCGATCAGGCCTTTTTCTGCCATGATCAGAATTCGTTGGATCTCGGTAATTATCCGCATATTGATCCCACGATCCGGGCAACGCCTGGCCGTAGTGATGCAATGTTGATGCGTGATCGTCGTGATCACCATTGAACTCGCCGATAGCGATATTTCAACACTGTCCAGACCCAGCGCTTCGCCAAGTCGACAGCATATATCACTCACCAACTTACTTTCAGCACCATGCTGCAACAACATTTGTCCTGCGTGGCTCACTAACCGTGAAACCTCTCGCTGAACGGGTTCGCTCATCTCTGGCACGTCGTGCACCTTTATCACTCCCACTCTTCCTTGATAGGGCTATGTTTGTACGCTAATTAAACATGTTTTACTTTGATTTGGATGAAAAAAAACCGCCTCTATAAGGCGGTTTTCTCTATGACCGATAATTATGGACGGTAAATGATTTCGACGTCGTAGTCGTCCTCGTTCCAGTCGTCCCAATCATCCTCATCATCATCGTCGTCATCAGCGCTTTCTTGCTGCTTCTTAAGCTGCTGCTCGTGGTAATCATCCCACTTGAATTCAACTTTACTTTCTTCTGCAACTTCCTGAGTCAACTCAGCAGGCAGAGTCTGGATGAATTCCATCAGATCAAACGTCAGTTGTTGAGTGTTGCCTTTATTGATCGCAGAAATCGCGTAATAAGGTTCATCCCAACCAAGCGCTTCTAAAACGCGCTCAATCTGAGCTTCTGCTTCTTCTTCCGAGATCAGATCCATCTTATTGAAGACGATCCAACGCGGCTTATCCGCCAGCTTTTCGCTGTAGCGCTGAAGCTCTTCAATGATAGTAAAGGCGTTATCGACAGGATCCGAGCCATCAACAGGCATCAAATCAATCATGTGCAGTAGGACACGGCAACGCTCTAGGTGCTTCAAGAAGCGAATACCCAGACCCGCGCCTTCCGCAGCACCTTCGATCAAACCTGGGATATCGGCAACAACAAAGCTCTTATCCTGCGCGACACGCACAACACCAAGACTTGGCACCAAAGTAGTAAACGGGTAATCCGCCACTTTTGGTTTTGCTGCGGATACCGCACGAATAAAGGTCGATTTACCTGCGTTAGGCAAGCCAAGCATACCAACATCAGCCAGCAACAAGAGTTCTAGGCGTAGGTGACGTAATTCACCTTTAGTGCCCATACTCTTCTGGCGAGGTGCGCGGTTTACTGATGACTTGAATCGAGTGTTACCCAATCCATGCCAGCCACCTTTCGCAACCATGATCTTCATTTCATGCTGGGTGAGATCGGCAATGATTTCGCCAGTATCTTCATCAACCGCACGTGTACCCACTGGTACTTTCAATATCAGATCATCACCGCGCTTGCCGGTGCAGTTACCCGCACGACCATTTTCACCACGTAGCGCTGCATGGAAACGCTCAAAACGGAAATCGATCAACGTATTGAGGTTTTCATCGGCTAGCAGGTAAACATCGCCACCATCGCCACCGTCGCCGCCGTCAGGTCCACCACGAGGAACATATTTTTCACGACGGAAGCTAACGGTACCATTGCCGCCATCTCCCGCTTCAACGCGGATCACCGCTTCGTCTACAAATTTCATTTTTTTCTCCATACCCAGCACAACCTAAACTACGTTAGGTATTACGTGACTGCGGGTTAACATTGGCGATTTAGCAGCACCCTGATGGAGCACTTTGGGCTGATGATCATAATGATCTTAGGATCAAATGCCGCACTTCGTTTGATATCGTCATTCATTGTGTTCGAACAAACTTATTCGTAACACCTGTGACGTTTGCGTGACGAGAATCCCTACACTTCGACAGAGCGAAGTTCACGCAAATATATAGCTGCTTAGTCGCCTTTAAACGCTATATATCCAAGTCACGTCAAAGTGGCAGTAGCGCCCTTCTTAAAAGTCACTTGGATATACAACAAAAAGCCCCGCCGTAAGGCAGGGCTTCAGAATAAGTTCGAGTGCTATTATTCAGCTTCGATACTAATGAACTTACGGTTCTTAGGACCTTTAACTTCGAACTTCACTTTGCCATCAGTCAAAGCGAATAGAGTGTGGTCTTTACCGCAACCTACATTAGTGCCAGCGTGGAATTTAGTACCACGTTGACGAACGATGATGTTACCTGCAAGAACAGATTGACCACCGAAGCGCTTAACACCTAGACGTTTGCTTTCTGAATCACGGCCGTTACGAGTAGAACCGCCTGCTTTTTTATGTGCCATTTTTCTCTTCTCCTAAATTAAGCGCTGATGCCAGTAATTTTGACTTCAGTGAACCACTGACGGTGGCCCATTTGCTTACGAGAATGCTTACGACGACGGAATTTAACGACTTTAACTTTGTCGCCACGACCGTGGGTAACTACTTCAGCAGTTACTTTGCCGCCAGCCAGGAACGGTGCACCAACAGTGACTTCTTCACCGTTAGCAACCAGCAGAACTGAATCAAACTCAACTGATGAGCCAGTTTCAATGTCTAGCTTTTCCAAGCGAATAGTTTGGCCTTCGCTTACACGGTGTTGTTTACCACCACTTTGGAAAACTGCGTACATGGGTTTCTCCGCATTTCCGCACAGCCTACTGCGTTTAAAAAGTATACAGTGAGGGGTGCGCATTTAATTCATCAATAGGGCGCGAATTCTACGGCAAGATTTGTCGACTGGCAAGAGGGCAATGAAAGAAAATTGGTGAAAACCTGTCCACTGTTGCTAACCCTTGTTTTTCTCACCAAAGACCCTGTGTAGAGGCTGAAAATTTAGTGTACTATCATCGAAAAAATGACAGTTTCAGACTGCATTCATCCCTTGGACCGGACGCATCAATGGACTTTAACACCATCCAAGCACTCATTGCCGATGACATGGCAAAAGTGGATAAAAAAATCCTTGCGCAACTTGATTCTGATGTCGCATTAATCAACCAACTGGGCTTTTACATTGTCAGTGGTGGTGGCAAGCGTCTACGACCTATGCTGGCATTGCTCGCAGCTAAATCACTCAATTATCAAGGTGAAGGCCATGTGACGGCCGCGGCGTTTGTCGAGTTTATCCATACTGCAACCTTGCTCCATGATGATGTCGTGGACGAGTCCGATCTTCGTCGTGGTAAAGCGACCGCAAATGCCATGTTTGGCAATGCTGCCAGCGTGCTTGTTGGCGATTTTATATACACGCGCTCGTTTCAAATGATGACACAACTTCGATCCTTAAGGATCCTTGATGTCATGAGTGAGTCGACAAACGTCATCGCGGAAGGTGAAGTGCTGCAGTTAATGAACTGCAACGATCCCGACACGACCGAAGAAAGCTACATGCAGGTGATCTATTCGAAAACTGCACGTTTGTTTGAGGCCGCCACACAGATTGGTGCAATCCTTGCTGACGCGCCGCAAAACATCGAATCGGCCATGCAAGATTATGGTCGCTATCTAGGCACCGCATTCCAACTGATCGACGACGTGATGGATTACACCTCACAAGGCGACGAAATGGGTAAGAACACGGGCGATGATTTGGCGGAAGGTAAGCCAACGCTGCCCCTACTTCATGCGATGGCTAATGGTAATGAACAGCAAGCTGCGATGATCCACGAAGCCATTGAGCAAGGCAACGGCCTCGATAAGCTCGATGCTATCTTAGCTTGTATGGAGCAAGTCGGATCGTTGGAATACACCCGTCAACGCGCTGAGCAAGAAGCGGCAAAAGCCATCGATGCGCTTACCCCCTTGCCGGAGTCTGATTACAAAGAAGCATTAAAAGCGCTGGCACACATCGCTGTACGTCGTCGCACCTAACTTTATTGCACTCTCTCTGTTCTATCATCGATCAGACATAAAAAAAGCGGCTTGATAAGCCGCTTTTTTCGTTTCAGGCTTGTGATTACTTCACAAACTCTTCACCCAAGGTGATGTCTTTACGTAGCGTGTCTAGCATGCTGTCGAGTGCTTCTTGCTCAAATGCACTCAATGGGCCGTGATCCAGAATTTCTTCTACACCGTCTTTACCCAAACGAATAGGTTGTGCAAAAAAGCGTGCGTATTTACCGTCGCCTTCTACATATGCACACTCAACCACGTCTTTCTCGCCTTGCGCAGCACGAACCAGCGCAAGACCAAAGCGACATGCCGCTTGACCCATAGACAGTGTTGCAGAACCGCCACCCGCTTTCGCCTCGACCACTTCGGTGCCCGCGTTTTGGATACGTGGCGTCAATGCAGCCACTTCTTCTTCGGTAAACTCAACACCTTCTACTTGAGAAAGCAGCGGCAGAATCGTCACACCAGAGTGACCACCGATAACCGGTACACACACGTTGCTTGGATCTTTACCTTTCAGCTCCGCCACAAAGGTCTCTGAACGGATGATGTCCAGTGTCGTGATACCAAACAGACGCTTCTTATCGTAAACACCTTTGGCTTTCAGCACTTCTGCCGCAATAGCCACTGTGGTGTTCACAGGGTTAGTGATAATACCGATCAACGCTTTTGGGCAAACATCAGCAATTTTTTCACTGAGAGAACGAACGATGCCAGCATTTACGTTGAACAGATCAGAACGATCCATACCAGGCTTACGAGCAACACCCGCAGAGATCAACACCACATCTGCACCTTCGAGTGCAGGGGTTGGATCTTCACCGCAGTAGCCTTTGATCGTTACAGGTGTCGGGATGTGGCTAAGATCAACAGCAACACCAGGTGTCACAGGGGCAATGTCATACAATGCCAGATCTGAGCCCGCAGGCAGACGGTTTTTCAAAAGCAGGGCTAAAGCTTGACCAATGCCTCCAGCGGCGCCAATCACAGCAACTTTCATCTCGTTCTCCTTATTTACGATTATTTTTATATCAGACCTTTGGGATGTAGTTGTCTTTGAGGTTTACAAAATAGCCGACACCTACTCCCTTGTTTTAGACCTAATCGCATCATACGTGGCTTCAGTTAGTGTCGACAACCCTATCAAGGTAAGGATAAGCCGCGCTTCTCATTTTTCTTTTTAATGGTCTCTCCCGCTGTTGAAAGGTGATAGGTGCGTCACTTTACTGCGGATTTTATTGCCCGCGACTGAATCACTATGCAAAAATACGCCATCGTGACACGGGTAAGAAAGAAGAAATATGCGCAATTCAGATAAACAAGACCAGTTAGTGAAAGCCTTCAAAGCAATCCTGAAAGAAGAAAAATTCAGCTCTCAGGGTGAAATCGTTGATGCGCTTAAAGGGCAAGGCTACGAAAACATTAACCAATCAAAAGTTTCTCGTATGCTGACTAAGTTTGGCGCGGTGCGTACTCGCAACGCGAAAATGGAAATGGTGTATTGCCTGCCAGTAGAACTAGGTGTGCCAACCACTAGCAGCCCACTCAAAGAGTTGGTCATGGATATCGACTACAACGATGCATTGGTTGTGATTCACACGGGTCCTGGTGCTGCACAGCTTATCGCCCGTTTACTCGACTCGTTGGGTAAAGCAGAAGGCATTCTTGGCGTTGTCGCTGGTGATGACACCATCTTTATTACCCCAACTCGCGCAACCACGACCGAAGGCCTTTTTAACTCGGTATGCAGTTTGTTTGATTACAGTCGTTAATACGGTAAAAACCTTAAATTAAGGCAGGATGTTTTTCTTAAGCTTCTGCCTATTTCCCTGCTCATATATTCACTAATTCCCGTCAAATAACCTCTCATTTTTAAGACTTTCGAATTTTCTTTCTCCCAAAGCCACACTTCGATGTGAAATATCATGACAAAAGATTTCTTCGGTTTTAAATTCTCGATACAAGTTTGTTATCATCTACTGTTATATATAGTGATTTCCACTTAGCAAACCGAGCCTTAACCACACTATGCGTTACAGCTGACATCATTGGATGAAAAAGAAATAGCCGTATTAAACGTGCTGAGGAGATAACCCGCTTCGATGCGGGTTATCCACATCTGATGTCAGATGTTTTTACACTTTACTTGCCGAAAAAGGGACAATGGCATGACGAAGACGACCGAGACACCGCTTGATGCTCAAGACATTGTTGCGCAAGCGGACACCGGGACCAGAGCTCCATTAGGAATACCGGGGCGAATTCTATGGTTCGTTCCACTATGCTGGTCTCTATTCCAGCTTTGGTATGCTTCACCACTTCCATTCATTTTTGGAGTGGGCCTAATCAACGACACGGAAGCGCGATCTATACATCTCGCTTTCGCCATCTTCTTGGCATTTACCGCATATCCTGCGTTTAAATCATCCCCTCGTGACCGTATTCCCGCTATTGATTGGGTCTTTGCTGCACTAGGGAGTTTTGCAGCAGGTTATTTATTCCTGTTCTATAACGAACTCGCTTCTCGATCCGGTGCCCCCACCCAAATGGACATCGTTGTGTCTGTGATGGGCATGGTGTTGTTGCTTGAAGCAACACGCCGCGCACTGGGTCCTCCGTTAATGGTCGTGGCAGGTTTCTTCTTGCTTTACACCTTTGCTGGCCCTCATATGCCAGATGTCATCGCCCACAAAGGCGCCAGCATCAACAAAGCCATGTCACATCTATGGCTGACCACTGAAGGCGTATTTGGTGTTGCCCTTGGGGTGTCAACCTCGTTCGTATTCTTGTTCGTACTATTTGGTGCGTTATTAGATAGAGCAGGCGCAGGTGGCTACTTCATTAAAGTCGCATTCTCATTGCTCGGTCACATGCGTGGCGGCCCGGCAAAAGCAGCGGTTGTAGCATCAGGACTTTCAGGTCTGGTATCTGGCTCATCTATCGCGAACGTTGTTACCACGGGTACGTTTACTATTCCTCTGATGAAGCGCGTTGGCTTTTCCGGTGTCAAAGCCGGTGCTGTTGAAGTGGCGGCTTCAACCAATGGTCAGCTAACACCACCTATCATGGGTGCTGCTGCTTTTCTCATGGTCGAATACGTCGGCATTTCCTATGTGGAAGTCATCAAAGCGGCCGTATTACCCGCACTGATTTCCTACATCGCGCTGATTTATATTGTCCACCTAGAGGCCTGTAAAGCGGGCATGGAAGGACTACCTCGCCGCCATAAACCGACGTTCCTTGAGAGCTTGTTCTCTTACATGACAGTGATTGTCGGCATGATTGTGCTAAGCCTTGCTGTCTATTACGGCATCGGTTGGACCAAAGAAGCCTTCGGCTCAGTGGCAACCGTGATAATCGGTATTGTTGTGATGGTCGCATACGTAGCACTGGTTCGTTACTCATCGCGCTACAAATCAGACGCAGTTGAAGACCCTGCCGCGGCAGATTTATCAGAAGTACCAGACCCAGGTCCAACCGCACGCGCAGGCCTTTACTACCTACTGCCTATTTTTGTACTGGTTTGGTGTTTAACGGTTGAACGTTTTTCACCGGGTTTGTCTGCATTCTGGGCCACAGTGTTCATGATGTTTATCGTTGTGACGCACCGTCCACTGCTCGCGTTTTTCAACAAAAAGAACCCAATGGATACAGAAACCAAAGCGGGCTTTGTTGATCTGACGGAAGCGTTTGTAACAGGCGCGCGCAACATGATCGGTATCGGTGTTGCTACAGCTGCCGCGGGTATCGTGGTTGGCGTTGTGACACTAACCGGTATCGGCATAGTGATGACCGACTTTGTCGAATTTGTCTCTGGCGGCAATATCATACTCATGCTTCTGTTCACTGCAGTGATCAGCTTGCTGCTTGGTATGGGCTTGCCAACCACAGCGAACTACATCGTCGTATCGACTCTGATGGCACCGGTTATTGTTACCTTAGGCGCACAATCTGGCCTGATCATTCCATTGATTGCGGTTCACTTATTCGTGTTCTATTTCGGTATTCTTGCCGATGACACGCCACCAGTGGGCTTGGCTGCTTTTGCTGCTGCTGCGATTGCCAAATCCGACCCAATAAAAACGGGTATTCAGGGTTTTACCTACGATATTCGTACTGCTATTTTGCCGTTTATGTTTGTCTTCAACACCCAGTTGTTGTTGCTCGATATTGATGGTCCTGTGCACCTGATCCTAACCATTGTTTCAGCAACCGTAGCAATGCTCGTGTTTGCCGCTGCAACCCAAGGATGGTGGCTAACGCGTAATAAATGGTGGGAAACCATCTTAATGCTTCTCATCACATTTGCATTGTTCCGTCCCGGCTTTTTCTGGGATGAGGTATACGCACCAACGAATGACTTTGAAGGCTCTGCTATTATTGAAGTGGCTGAAAAACTGCCTGATGGTCAAACGCTTAACTTGCAAGTTCGTGGTGAAAATATCGATGGCGACATCATCACTAAGCACGTTCATCTGCCCATAGATACCGCGCAAGCCGAAGGTTTAGCTCGCGTCTTGTCGACAGGGTTGGAACTTCGTGATGAAGACGGCGCGAAATTTGTCGATATGATCCAATTCGGCAGCCCAGCAGAGAAAGCGGGCATCGACTTTGATTGGGAAATCGTTCAAGTCAGCACTCCGGCTGATCGACCAATGAAAGAGTGGGTATTCATTCCAACCTTCCTGTTGTTGGGTGTATTGGCATGGAATCAGCGTCGTCGCATAAAGCTAGCGGCTTAATTTCGGCTGGGGCGATAACGCCCCTTCTGATCACTAACGAATAAGAGAGTGTCACTCATGTATAAACACATTCTGGTCCCCGTTGATTTGAATGATGAGAGTTTTGCCGATAACGCCGTTGAACATGCTGTCTGGTTAGCCGCTCAAACTGGCGCGACCTTGCATCTTTTGACGGCACTACCAGGAATACACAATTCCATGGTGGCGTCTTATTTCCCAGAAGACGCAGCGCGTAAAATGAAGCAAGATGTGAAACTGAACCTCAAAGCATTTGCAGAGCGTATGGTGCCTGATGGCGTGGCGTATGATATTTCCGTTGCCGAAGGAAAGCCTTACAAAGCGATCGTGAAAACGGCGGACGCTCTGAGCTGTGATTTGATTGTTATGCCAAGCCATAAGCGCTCAAAAGCCAACAAGCTATTGATCGGCTCAGTGGCATCAAAAGTGTTGGAACAATCGAAAGTTAACGTGCTGATTTTAAAGCCACAAGGCTGATAATCTTCAGACATAAAAAAGGGCGGTCATTGCGAACCGCCCTTTTTTCATTTCATCTCATCGTGTTATTGCAATACCATCTTGCTTGAGCTTCACCCTATCATTCGCTGCGGTGATCATAACCCCAACGAGGCACCAACACCTGCTCAATACCTAAATGATCAAGAATTCTCGCCACCATGAAATCCACCAAATCGTCGATAGATTGAGGCTGATGATAAAACCCTGGTGCAGCAGGCATGATGGTGACACCCATTTTGGAAAGCTTGAGCATATTTTCCAAATGAAGCGTTGAAAATGGCGTTTCACGAACCACCAGCAATAACTGCCCTCGCTCTTTCAACACCACATCAGCGGCTCGTTCAGCAAGGTTATCCGACATACCATGAGCTATCGCCGCCAGCGATCCTGCCGAGCACGGACACACCACCATTTTCTTTGGCGCTGCAGAGCCTGACGCAACCGGAGAGAACCAGTCTTCTTTACCGCATACCACTAGCTTGTCTGTCGGCACACTCAAGTGTTTAACGAGTGCTTCTTTAGCCGCATCGGGACCTGAAGGTAACTTCAAACCATGTTCCGTCGCTAACACCACGCGAGCGGCCGATGACACCAGCAAAAACACCTCGTAATCTGCCGCTAACAAGCACTCTAACAAACGAAGGCCATAAGGAGCCCCTGACGCCCCACTCCACACTAGTGTAATGCGCTTGTCGCTCTCTGAAGCTTTAATCATGGTCTGACGCCTTAGTCATGGTTTCCCTTTGCATGCTTTGCTTATTTGCTTTGATTTGCCATTCATTCACGTAATTGCCTAACACCTGGCTGCATAACTTAGCCACCCTGTGCCAATACCTGTTGCAGCTTATCGTGAATGCCGCCAAATCCGCCGTTACTCATCACCAGTATAACGTCTCCCGCTTGGGCTTCTTGTGCAATGCCTTCTACCAAAAGATCAATATCATCGAATGTCTGCGCCGGCGCTTTACATGCCTTAGCAATGTCTTTGACTGACCATTTAATGTGATCGGGTTGGAACAAGATGACGGCATCTGCGCTGTCTAAAGAAGGGGCAATCTCATCTTTATGTACGCCAAGCTTCATGGTGTTGGATCTCGGCTCAAGCACAGCAAGAATACGTTTTTCACCGACTTTCGCTCTCAGCCCTTCCAGCGTGGTCTTGATGGCTGTGGGATGGTGAGCAAAATCGTCATACACAGTAACACCTGCAAATTCTCCCTTGTGCTCAAGGCGACGCTTGGTGTTAATAAAGCTTCCCAGTGCTTCACACGCTAAATCAGGCGTGACACCAACGTGACGCGCCGCGGCAATCGTCATCAAAGCATTGTTGACGTTGTGGTCGCCAATCAAATCCCAGCGCACTGCGCCCACACATTGGCCATCGAACCAGACATCAAATTCGCCACCATCGGCTTGTCTTTTTTCAGCGCGCCAGAGACCACCTTCACCTGCAAACTCCAGCTCGCTCCAACATCCCATGTCTAAGGTGTCTTTGACATTCAGATCTTCCGATGGCGCAATAATGCGTCCGATCCCCGGAACCGTGCGAACAAGATGATGGAATTGACGTTTTATCGCGGCCAGATCATCGAAGATGTCCGCATGATCGAACTCAAGATTATTAAGGATCAATGTACGAGGATGGTAGTGAACAAACTTGGAGCGCTTATCGAAAAAGGCACTGTCATATTCATCGGCTTCAACCACAAAAAACATGCTTTCGCCTAGACGCGCAGACACACCAAAGTTGCCCGGTACACCGCCAATCAAAAAGCCCGGCTGATAACCGCATGAATCCAACACCCACGCCAACATGCTCGCAGTCGTGGTTTTGCCATGGGTGCCTGCTACCGCCAGCACCCAGCGATCTTTAAGAAGAAAATCCAGCAACCATTGCGGGCCTGATGTGTAATTCAGGTTTTTGTTCAGCACATATTCCACGCAAGGATTGCCACGACTCATCGCATTCCCTACCACCACCAGATCGGGAGCCGGATCCAGCTGAGAAGGATCGTAACCTTGGATGATCTCGATCCCTTGTGATTCAAGTAATGTGCTCATTGGCGGATACACGTTGGCATCACACCCCGTCACTTTATGACCCAACTGTCTTGCCAGAATGGCTGCGCCACCCATAAAAGTGCCGCAAATTCCCAAAATATGTATATGCATACGCTTCCGCCAGCCTAGTTACCCGTTCTGTATCGCAGGGCGATCACAGTTCCGGACACGTCCAAATTACTTCGGTACGAATAAAAAGTTCTACACTATAAACTTTGTAACAAGTTGATTTTTTGCCCAGTCATGGCATGACAATGTGCGCATTGTTGCGTACAGCCGAGATAGCGTGACTCAGTTTAGTATGGAATCAACTTGGAAAATAAGGCGCAGTTTTCGCCTAACGCTTGCGGCGTGCACCTCTTTGTTTTCAAGCATCTTACCCAAGAATTTAGTTACAGACATCAAAAGGATCTGAAATGTCCGATATGCGTACACTCGGCGAGTTCATCATTGAAAAGCAGCATGAGTACCCTCATGCCAGCGGTGAATTGAGCTCACTGCTATCTTCTATCCGACTCGCTGCAAAAATCGTCCACCGTGAAATCAACAAAGCTGGCTTGGTTGATATTACAGGGGCATTTGGTAGCGAAAATGTGCAAGGCGAACAACAACAAAAACTCGACGTCTATGCCAATGAGAAGTTTAAGTCAGCCATGGCAGCAAGGGATCAAGTGTGTGGCGTTGCCAGTGAAGAGGAAGATGACGCGGTCATTTTCGACAACGCGCAAGGACACAATGCAAAATACGTCATTTTGATGGATCCACTCGACGGTTCCTCCAACATTGACGTCAACGTCTCCGTCGGTACCATTTTCTCGATTTACCGTCGCGTCTCTCCCATTGGTAGCTCGGCGACCATGGAAGATTTCCTACAACCAGGGAATCAACAAGTGGCAGCTGGCTATATCATTTATGGCTCTTCCACCATGTTGGTGTACACCACAGGGAATGGCGTTCATGGCTTCACTTATGACCCATCGATCGGTGTGTTCTGCCTGTCGCATGAAAACATGCGAATTCCAGAGGAAGGAACGATTTATTCGATCAACGAAGGGAATTACATTAAATTCCCGCAAGGGGTGAAGAAGTACCTGAAATTCTGCCAAGAGAATGAACCCGAAGACAATCGTCCATATACCTCACGTTATATCGGCTCTTTAGTTTCAGATTTTCACCGTAACATGCTCAAAGGGGGTATCTACTTGTACCCGAGCACGGCAGCCTACCCAAGCGGCAAACTTCGCCTACTGTATGAGTGCAACCCAATGTCATTCATCATGGAACAGGCGGGCGGTAAAGCGTCTGACGGCGAAAAACGTATCCTTGATATTAAACCCACCGAGCTTCACCAGCGTGTGCCCTATTTTGTCGGTTCAACGCACATGGTAGATAAAGTGGAAGAGTTCTTGAGAGATAACCCTGATCTTGAATAAACGCACAACGTAAATGCGCAGAAGTATCAAGACAGAAAGAAGCCCGCAAATGCGGGCTTCTTTCTTCACAATATCGGCAATGTTATCTAGATAACCCGTGCGCTATTTAATACTGAATTGATATAGCAAATCCACCGCGTTATCAGCACCGGATACCGCTTCAACATACAAATCTGACAGCAGTCGATATCGCACCGTAAACTCTGGCAGGCTGGTAAATATCCCCACACCGTATTTGACTTGAAGACCCGGAAGAATGTAGCCCGATACTTCGACTTTCTCGTCGTTACCACTGCCTGATGTATCTAGACTTAGATCCTGCACACCAAACGCCTCACCTAGTTTCCCGACCAATTTTCCGCTTTGCGAAAGGCCTAGCCCAATAAGCATTGATGTCATGGCATTGCCATCCGATTCGGCGTCTAGATTCTGCCCTCTTGTGAGGTAAGAAAGCGCGTTTGCTTGTGGCATGGCAGGTTCCGAGAACACACTCACCTCAGGAGCATCGGCAGGGCCAGTTACGCGAATACCCGCTTCGACATTATCATCAATCGCATCAGGGTTACGGATCGCCTCAACTTGAAGATACGGTTGCGCTGGCGGCCCATTAAACAGAATCTGACCTTTTTGGATCAGCAAGTCCTGACCAAACGATCGATATGTCCCATCCTCTAAATTGATTTCTCCACTAACGCTTGGGCCTTTATTATTACTGCTGACATCGAGTTTCCCAACCAAGTTTGTGACTAAACCAAAAGCCTCTAGTCGCACATCGTCACCGATATTCACACCAATTTTTGCATTGATTGATATTGAGGAGGATTCGTTCTCGCTAATCGGTTTAAGATCATCATTCAAAATGACCACATCACTGGAAACCTGCACCGCAGAGGCCGGCAAGGATTCAACCACAATGCGCCCCCAAGGCACAGAAACATTGCCGGTTACGTCTATTTGTTTAGGTGTTGCTTTCAAGGTCATGTCAGGGCTGACTTCAAGTGCCACAATCGGTGGAACAACCACTTTCAAGCGCTGACCTTTGACGTTGAGAGTCGCCAGCCAAGCATTGAGATCACGCCAGTCCGCATTACCGGATAACACAAGATCGCCATCCGGTGTTTTGATGTCACCATTGATGTTGCCTTGGTGACCTGTCAGCGCAATTGTCACATTACCTTGCCGCACTTCCACGGGTGCAGAAAGGCTTTGTAGCTTCAACCCTGTCAGCTTGATGCTGCCGTTCGCCGTTGGTGCATTGATATCGCCATTCATCACAACGTTGCCATTGAGCATGCCATCAAATTGCGTGTCTTCGCCAAACAACGGCGCGAGCAGATCAAGATTGATGGCGTTAATGTCGAAGGTGCTCTGCAATGTGCGCTTCTTATCAGATAAGTTGGTCATTAAGGCATTAAGCGAAATTGATCCGTTGTTGGCCACATCAATCAAGATATCGGCATTGAGCTTGTCATCTTTCAGCGTCGCGTTCACTGAACTCTTATTCCAACCCAAAGTAAATGGCTGATCGAGTTGCTCGACCAGTTGCCCTTTACCTAAAGTGATCGAGGCTTTCACTGTCGGCAGTGCGTCCGGTTTCCACGCCACATCGGCGTTGGCGTTAAGCGCCCCCGATAAGGTCGTCGTGACGGGCAAAAACGATTGAATAATATCGAGATTAAAGTCGACGATAGATACCTGTGCAGCGCCACTGTCAGAGACCGAAATTGGTTTATCCAAACAGATCCGGCTTTGACTTTGCGTCCAACAAAATGCGCCAACATCGACCTTGCCTGTTTTAAGTTCAAAGCCTAACGGCACCTCATTCGCGAGTTTCCATGGCCCTACTGGCGTAGTGAGCTTGGATTCATACAAGGTGCCTTTCCAGCCTTTTTCGCGATCCAAACTGCCACGTAGCGCCAGATCAGCACCCACTGGCTTGCCCTTCACGGACACTGTCAGGGTTTGATCTTTCTCATCGCCCGAGGCACGTAGCGATAACTGAGACACATCCACGCCTTCGGCTTTCAACCCTGTGACATCAACAATCAAACCGCCGCCAATAATCGGGAGCGGTGTCACCGAGCCACGAACATTGACACTTTGCACTGTCACTAACTCTTCCCAGCGCAATGTCTTGGCATTTAGCGTCATCGACGCCGTTGGCTTTTTCAACGTACCCGACAGAGCCACATCACCTTGAATACTGCCGCCAGCTTGTGGCAAAGACGCCGACAACTTGGGTAAGTTCAGCTTCAAATTTAAATCTAAGGTGTTGTCTACGCGTCCAGTGACAGCCACTTGGTTCGGCCCATGGCGCAGTGACAAACCTTGGGTTTCTACCTTAATATCGCCTTTGCCTTTCACATCAGAGGCATTCACCTGCCCCACGATGGTCAAGGCTTGATCGCGAACAACACCTTGAATATCCAGCTCGGGAACATTGACTTTCCAACCCCCTTGAGAGGTCAGTTCACCGTCATTTTTAAATTGTCCAGAGAGCTTACCTTCCGCCTCTGGCCACTGGAGACCAGGTTGAATGTCATTAAAATCGAGCGCCGTTTTCCATTTCACCTTACCCACCCAACCAACATTTGCCGTTCCTGCAATATCGCCGCCTAACGTCGCAAGCTTAAAATCACTTAAGGTGATTTCAGACAAATCGCCGCTCAGTTTGGTTGAAAGTGCCATATCAGGAATCACATCGCCTGAGGCGGAAGTTTTCAATGTTGCGTTATAGCGCTTCAGGCTGCCACGGGCATTGAGTGCCGTTGAAGTCAGCCGATATTCTGCAGCCGTATCAATAGGCCATTGCAGATTCTTACTATTTAACAACAAATCAAACGGTATATTCGGATCAAGTACGTTCACCTTTCCGGAAAGATTCGCTCGCAAGGTGCCTGTTAAGCGCGCGCCTAGCGCCAAGGCGCTGAGATCGCCTTTCGCATCTAAGCTCAGCGAATGTCCAGCCAATGGCGCCATGCGAATATTGGCATCGGCTTCTACGGTCAGCGGGTAATTGCCTTTCAAGGCAATATCGCCGTTTAGAGAAACTTTGCCTTGTTCAGCGTCCAGCACCACTTGCGACAGCGTAATATCATTTCCAGCGGCTTTTCCGACCAATAAAAACTGATTGATCACCTGTTTTTCTGGCAACAATAAGGTGGCATCTTTTAGCTCGAAACGTTCGATGACTACATTCAGCGGAAGCGAAACCTCGGGCAGCACAATAGCCTCTGCGGAATTGTTTTTATCACTGCTTCCTACCTTGCTCTTAGCATCATCCGCACGATCACTTTTCACCTCACTATCACTGGTCGTTGCAAGCGACACATTGATCCCTTGCCACGTGGTCGGTTTTAACGTCAGCGTGTCACGTTGCATTTGCGCTGCCGCAGTGAAGCTGTCCCAATGCACTTTCGTACCGAGAATATCAAGGGATATGTCACTCAAAGACACGCCGCTTAAGAACACAGGAATAGGCGTCGAGATCCGAGATATGGGCGCGGAAGGCTCTTCTGGTGATGGTTCTGTTTCACGGACGGTAACCGTCAACCCGTCAGCCGTCAGCCTTTCAACACACAAAGCAGGCCCAGACAGACATTTGCTTTCAATATCGAGCGACAGAGATTTCCCCGTCAACGAGAAGGCCGGGCTTTGGTAGGAAATACCACTTAGCGTAAAGCCGTTGAGCAGAGCGCCTTGGCTTTTCTCAATCGTCAGTTCAGGTACTGCTTCTTGAGCCCCCCACACTGCAATTCTTACCCCAGCAGGCGTCAGCAACAATGCCCCGACAACCAGCACAATGAGAACCAACAACAGAATGATGGCAATGACAAAACGTTTCAGCCAGCGCATTACAATTCCGGTCCTAAACTAAAGTGGATCATAAAATTATCATCGGTATTTTCAAACCCGTGTGCGACATCCAAACTGATGGGACCGACTGGGGATTGCCAACGCACACCAACGCCAACCGAGGTATTCCATTCTGGTGTACTGGATGTCCAAGCATCACCTGCATCGGTAAATAAAGCGGCCCACCAATTGCCTGTCACACGGTAATTGTATTCAAGCGATCCCGTCGCCAAATAGCTGCCGCCCTCGAGTTGTCCTTCCGCATCTTTGGGTGAAATCGACTCATAACTGTAACCACGAATACTGTTATCACCACCGGCGAAAAAGCGCAGTGACGGCGGCACACGTTCGAATTCATCAGTAAACACACCACCGCCATTGGCGCGGAAAATGAACCGATTATTATCGTTAAGGCTTCGAATCCACGTGGTTTGTCCAACCACACGATAAAGATTAATGTCGGCTCCCCAGATGGGATCGGCCATTTCAAATGTGATCGACTGTTTGTCCCCCCAATACGGCATAGCCCCACCACGGCTGCGGACACGTAAAAAGTTAATACCGGGCAGTATGAGGTTAGATATGTCTGAAACACTGGCCTGGGTATAGTCCGAATACAACCAACGTAGATACAGCGAACGCTGCCAGCCCGTGTCGTATTTCCAGTGACGAGAAACAGAAGACGTCAGTTCTAAGCTTTTTGTGTCGTTGTTATCAATATTTTCAACACCCACCTGAACCTGATAATACTCACGCTGCACATCTTCAAGGGGGATTTTGTAGGTCGACTCAAGGGTTTGCTTGGGTTTTGACACATAGAGATCGGTGTTCAAGCTATGCCCACGGCTGTTGAACCACGGCTTTTTCCAACCGATTTTCACGCGAGGCCCGACATCCGTCGAATAGCCAATACCCGTCTCAAACTGGTTTCGCGGCGCAGGTTCGAGGCTCACCGAAATCGGTACTCTGTCTTGACGCAAATCGTCTAGGCCAGCCTCGACCAATACAGACGAAAACCAACCTGTATTCGCCAACGCTTGATTAAAAGCACCGAGATCGCTAACGAGATAAGGCTGACCTTCTTTAAACGTCAGCATGCTACTTAAACGATCTTCGTTAATTTGACTGTTGTGATAGTACACATTGCCGAAGTGGAAACGCATACCGCTGCTGAAATGAAGCCGTATAAATGCCTCATAAAGGCCTGGCGCCACTTCCAAGCGAGAAAGGGTATAATCTGCATCGAAGTAGCCGCGACGAATAGCGAGGCTTTGAATGGCCGATTTAAGCGAATCATATTTTCCCTGATCCAGGATGTCGCCTTTTTTCGGTGCCGTTTCCAATAGCTTAGTGAAAGCGTCATCTTTGGTGGCGTCACCGTCGATCTGAATATCGACCTCTGAAATGAGAACCGGCTTACCCGGGTCTATGTTCAGTACGATCGTGGCATCCGTGTCTGACGTTTTGTCTTCAACCTTGAAACCAATGACGGGAGAGTAGTAACCCAATGCCTGAAGCGCCTTTTTGGTTTCATCTGCCACACGGGCTTGAAGGCGAAAATTCAGTCGTCGTTCACTTTCAGGGATGGCGTCAATGTAAATACTGACATTGTCCTTGAGCGCATCATCTAAACCTTTGATGTCGAAATCCACGCTGGCAATGGCCATTTCTGGCACCAACACGAATCCACTCAGTACCCAAGGTATTAATCGTTTTCTTATCATCAACCGTACGTCTTTCTCTCACCCTGAGAGCCAATTTGATTCTTACTGAACAGTATGACCCTCCATATGATCAGATGTCTTGTTGCAAAAGTGCACCAAACCACGATAAATATGGAATCATAAAAATACAGACGACAAGGAGTCGCGGCATGCTTAACAATAAACAAACCACGATCACTGCAGAACAAGCACTTCCTAACCGCTCCGCTGAAATTATTCCGGCTGACCCTCATGCCGTCAATGGCACGTCACTCAGCAAAAGCCCATCAGATGGTCATGCGCAGATTTTACTGGCAATGGGCTGCTTCTGGGGCGCTGAACGCCTGTTTTGGAAGCTAGATGGCGTAATTTCAACGTCCGTTGGCTACAGCGGTGGCTTTACAGTCAACCCAACTTATCAGGACGTGTGTACTGCACAAACGGGGCATACCGAAATAGTACAAGTCGTGTATGACCCAGATAACATTTCTCTGGCGGCTATTTTGACACACTTTTGGCAAAGTCATGATCCCACTCAAGGGATGCGTCAAGGAAATGATGTTGGAACTCAATATCGTTCGGCTATCTATTATTTTGACGACGAACAAAAAGAGGCGGCACTCAGCAGCAAAGAGGCTTATCAACAAGCACTGACAAACGCAGGGAAATCATCTGATATCACGACAGAGATTGATGTTGCGGGGCCTTACTATTTCGCCGAAACATACCATCAGCAGTATCTGCATAAAAACCCGAATGGTTATTGCGGCATTGGTGGTACAGGCGTGTGCTTGCCCCCTTGGGAGCGATGAACGCGTTGATCTTTTTACGTTGCGAATAGGCTCAGATTCACCGCTAAAACGCAGAAACACAAACGCCCGTCATCGACGGGCGCTTTTCAATGTAGAGTAGCGAGAGAGCAGCGTGTTATGCAGCGGCAGCTGTCATTGCTCGGATCTCATTATTCACTTCAGTCATCACAGTCAGCGCGCGCTTATCTTTTTTCGTTGGGGGGAGCAATCTCCCGCCATCAAATTCAAATGCTCCAACGCCATCGATATAAAGCCTACCGCGAAAAAAACCCTTCACGTAACGAGCAACCTGACGCGGACGGTACTGATTAAAAATACGAAACATTGATGAACTCCTTCCATGCCAATGTAAAAGACCTGTATCGCACACCATTAGTTTCACCAATGGCTGACATTTCTGCGATGCAATCTGAATGCCAAAAGTTCAGGGATTATCTCAATAACAACTTGGACATTAGATATGGGCGGGTTATCCCTATTTCCTGCCACACCGAGTAAGCGTAGCCAAAAATATCCAGATGGCAAAAATATGACACAATGATTCAGAAATGATTCAAATTGGTGCCAAGGATTTTTCTGATTTTGAGTGGTTGGATCTGTTATTGATACGGGCGGTCACCCTGTATCGGCTATAGTCAAATACCGAAACACCCTAAAGATGAAGGACTTCAGTGGTTGTTTCGTACTATCACACACTAATAAATGGGGACATCACCTCTATGCGTTGTATTAAAACACTAGCCTTAGCAACCGCTCTCATTTCAGGTTTCGCTTCGGCACACATCATTTCTAATGGCCAACCTGTACCCTCCGCCACTGTCGAAAAACATGGCGAACTCACGCTGAATGGCGACACGGTTGGTTATCAAACCTGGAACAGCACCGATCTCACTGGCAAGGTTCGTATTATTCAAGCTATCGCGGGACGCAGTAGCGCCAAAGAAATGAATGCACCTTTGGTAGAAGCGATCAAAGCGGCTGATTTTCCAAATGATCAATACCAAACCACCACCATCATCAATCAAGATGATGCTATTTGGGGCACGGGCGGTTTCGTTAAATCATCCGCAGAAGACAGTAAGCAAGAGTTCAGTTGGTCATCCATTGTCTTGGACAAAAACGGCGCGGTCGCAAAGGCTTGGCACCTTAAAGATGAAAGCTCAGCCATCATGGTGATTGACCCACAAGGCGAGGTTCGCTTTGTAAAAGAAGGCGCACTAAGTCACGCAGAAATCACGCAAGTCATTGATTTAGTCAACAAGCTAATGCAGTGATCTTGATCACTGCTTGAACCAAAAAAACCCGCCAATGGCGGGTTTTTTTAATGTTTTCGATCAATTAGCCGATAAACTGAGACAGATATAGCAAGGTAGCAATGTAAAAAACGACAAGCAGGATATTCACAGAATTCACTTTGAACTTTTTCACTGCGATGACTCCTCCTTGTTTGTTCGGCATTTGATTAAATGTTAACAAATTTAAATTAATTTTAACATAGTTGATTAGTTGCCTGTCTTGCTAAACCATTGCTAAAACATTCATTTATTGCATGCAGGCGGATGAAAATATGGCTGAACCAAAGAAAACAGTGGTGATTGAAGCCGTCATCGTAGATGACAGCAACAAGAAACACGCAGGCAGCACCCAGAGCGGCCAAGAGAATCACGTTAAGTCTAGTCAACAAAAGTTGTCTGCCATTGCAACGGCTCACCATATTGATGCAAAGCTGCACGACATTGAGCACGACAGCCTGACCACTCGCGCTGGATATCGACAATTACAAATAAAACAGCAGCAGCAAGCCAACCTAGAGGAGATCATTAAGATCACGCACGATCTGTGCCGAGATGAAACCTCTCGCTCTCCAGACCCCGATTGGCTGTATCGCTTTTTCGAAATGGCGAAAACCATTTACGGCGAAAGTATGCAGAATCTATGGGCACGAATTCTAAAACAAGAGATCCTCAAACCCGGCAGTACCTCTCTGAAAGCGCTGGCGTTATTAGAAACCATCACGCAGCGAGAGGCACAAGCATTGCAGCGAGCATGTTCGCTCGCCTGCACCTTTGGAAGCGACGGTTCAAACAAGCTGATCACGGGGTTTCGCCAACCAGAAAATGGTATGCGTCGGTATTTTAAACCGGACCTTGCGGAGAGATTGGCACTGGGAAGCTTCAAACTGCCCTTTACCGATTTGATGCTTTTGATGGATCTGGGACTCATTTTGAGAACCGAATTGGAATCAGGTCTGCTCGATCCCGCCTCTTCCCTTCCTCTGAGCGGACAAGGACAAACGTTTATGCTAACGCCACTTCGCAAAGGCGCGCGCATTTACTATTATCGTTTCAGCCCAACGGGCAATGAATTGGCAAAACTGGTAGGGCAAAAGTCGCACCCAGAGTATTTGGATGCGTTAATTGCACTTCTGTCGCGCGCGTTTTCTATCAACAGTGACGTGGGATCAACGGTCAACGAAAAAGCGTAACTGCGCGACAAAAGCACTGAGCAAGTGTGATCAGGCGATCACACCTTGCTCTCGCAATACACTCAGGCACTGCGCAACAATCGCATCGATCGTGTGTTGATCGGTATGCAAATGAATTTCTGGCTGCTCTGGCGCTTCATAGGCTGAGCTAATACCGGTGAATGCTTTAATTTCCCCCGCTCGTGCTTTCTTATAAAGCCCTTTCGGATCGCGTGATTCACATACGTCGAGCGGCGTATCAACAAACACTTCTAAAAAATCGCCTTTTGGCAGCAGCTCTCGAACCAGATCGCGCTCTTCACGAAACGGCGAAATAAACGCTGACAAAACGATAAGGCCAGCATCGGTCATCAGCTTTGCTACTTCACCAACACGGCGAATGTTTTCGCGACGATCATGATCCGAAAAGCCCAAATCACGGCAAAGCCCATGGCGCACGTTATCGCCATCAAGCAAATAGGTGTGATACCCCAATTGAGCAAGCTTGTTTTCCAGCGCACCTGCCACTGTTGATTTACCCGAACCTGACAGGCCAGTAAACCAAAGCAATGCCGGACGTTGCTTTTTCTGCTCGGCACGGAAATTCTTATCAATAGCATGGCTATGCCACACGACGTTTTCATCCGTATGCTTCGAGTCCAAAGCACTCATAACTCTATCCTTGTTAATTAAAATGGAAAAAACACCGGTATCAGTCCCAGCACCAATGCCGAATACACCAGCGACAACGGTAATCCGATGCGCAAGTAATCCGTCAACTGGTAGTTACCCACACTGTAGACCAGTAAATTGGTTTGGTAACCATAGGGCGAGATGAAGCTCGCACTCGCACCGAACAAGACTGCCATAATAAATGGCATCGGATCTACTCCATATCCGAGAGCGAGGCTATATCCTATCGGAAATGCCAGTGCTGCGGCGGCATTGTTGGTCACTAATTCGGTCAATATCAAGGTAAGCAGGTAGGTAGCAATCAATGCCCCATACACCCCCCAACCATTAAACCAAAAGATAAAAAGCTCACCCATTTGCGCGGAGAGTCCTGAAGTGATCATCAATTGCGCCAAACTCAACGCACTGCCGACAATCACAACAATTTCGGCGGGGAAGCGGCGCTTCAATTCCACCAAATTAACCACTCCCGTCAGCAACAGAACGGTCAGGTACGCTGCTAATCCGTTAAGCAGCGGAATCCAATCCATCAATGCCGCGCCAATCACAGAGGCAAAACCAGCGAGTACCCACGCACTCATGGCCGAATCCAAACGTGCGCTTGAATCTAGCCCATTGACCAGCACAAACTCACGTTGCATTCGCTGCTGTGCCTTAGCAAAACCTTTGCCTGGCACAATGACCAAGGTGTCACCGGCCTGCAAAGCGATGTTACCTAAGCCACCTTCGAGCTTTTCATGTCCACGACGAATAGCGACCACTACCGCATCAAAATTTTCACGAAATTTAGCTTCTTTGAGTGATTTACCTAGAATTGACGCGCTATGGCTCACCACCAGTTCGAGTAAGTTCTGACCGTTAATATGATGCTGACCAAACAGCGCCAGACCTTCAATTTCTTGCAAGGTTGCTACGCTTTCCACATCCCCACAAAATTGTAATTTGTCACCTTCACGTAATTTAGTATCCGGGCAAACAGGCGCAATCAATTCACCATCCCGCACGATTTCTGCCAGAAACAGTCTACGTAATGCGCGTAAATCGTTTTCGACCACGGTTTTGCCAACAAGTGGTGAGCCTTTGGTGACAACGGCTTCTAATACATAAGGCAGATCGTCGTCGCTTTGATCGTCGTGATTCGGCAGCAGATAACAGAAAGGGATCAACACCAACAAGCCGCCAGCCAATACGGCAAGGCCTATCATTGATGGCGCAAAGAAACTCAGTGAAGGCAAGCCCGCGTTTTCGACGAAGCTGTTAATGATGAGGTTAGTCGAGGTGCCGATCAGCGTCAGCGTTCCCCCCAAGATCGCCGCATAAGAAAGCGGGATCAACAAACGCGATGGGGCATGACGACGGTTGCGTTTTACCGCACCAATCAAAGAAACCACCACCGCAGTATTGTTAGTAAAGGAGCTAAGAATCGCGGTGGATAGTCCAAGCTTGGCCACCACGGTACCTAACCGACCCGTTGATAACTGACCACTGACCCAGCTCACCAATCGGGTTTTTTCTAACGCTGCAGACGCCAGAATCAACATCACAAGGGTTAGCAAGGAACTGTTGGTGAAGTTCCCTGCCAGTGCCTCGACAGAAATCAGTCCAGATTGAAACGCGATGAATGCCACCGCTGCAAACAAAATGGCCGGCTTGATCTTGGACAGTACCAAGCCTGCAACCACTGCCAGCAGCAGAGCCATCACCAGAGACTGATCCCAGTTCATAATGGATTACCCAAGTAACTTACTGATGTCACGTGCATTCCAATGTGGGAAGTGCTTGCGAACCAGTGCGTTGAGTTCCACTTCAAACGCAGAAATATCTGTCGCTTGGGTTTGTGTTGCTGTGTCTTCCAGAAGCTCGCTGATCATCCCTGCACCAACCGTCACATTAGTCAGGCGGTCAATCACGATGAAGCCACCGGTATCAGCGCAGTCTTGATAAAGATCCAATGACACAGACTCGGTTAATTCCACTTCACACTCAGCAATGCCGTTCAATGGCAGGCTGTCTGCATCAAATGTATCGAGCGAGTTAATGTCAACTTGATGGCGAATTTTGCTCACAGCGCCAACCGTTTTTTTGCCAGCGACTTTGATATCGTATTGACGACCAATCTCTAGTGGAGATTCATCCATCCACACAATGCTTGCTGCCAGCTTGCTGGTCGCTTTGTGCTGCTCCGCGACAGGGACAATCAAATCACCGCGACTGCAATCAATCTCATCGGTCAGTGTCAACGTCACCGCTTGCCCAGCATGTGCAAACTCGAGATCACCATCAAACGTGACGATGCGTTCAACCGTTGACGTTTTGCCTGATGGCAACACTTTCACTTCATCGCCAGGACGTACAACACCGCTTGAAATGGTGCCAGAGAAACCACGGAAGTCGAGATTCGGACGGTTCACGTACTGAACAGGGAAGCGGAATGCACCCTTGTCTTTATCGCTGTTTACATCAACGGTTTCTAGCATCGTCAGCAGCGTTTCACCTTGATACCAAGGTGTATGCACACTGCGTTCAACCACGTTGTCGCCTTCCAGTGCCGATAGTGGTACCAGTTGGATATCAATCTGACGGTTCAACTTCTTGGCAAAATCCAGATACTGCGCTTTGATTTCTTCATAACGAGATTCTTCAAAGCCAACCAAGTCCATCTTGTTCACCGCAACCACAAAGTGGCGAATACCAAGCTGGCTTGCAATGAATGAATGACGACGCGTCTGATCCAATACGCCTTTACGCGCATCAATCAAGATCACGGCCACATCACACGTCGACGCGCCTGTCGCCATATTGCGGGTGTACTGCTCATGTCCTGGCGTATCAGCAATAATGAATTTACGTGGGCGCGTCGAAAAGTAACGATACGCAACGTCGATCGTGATCCCTTGCTCGCGCTCGGCTTGCAAACCATCAACCAATAGTGCCAAATCCGGCTTTTCACCCGTTGTACCGACCTTTTGGCTATCGGTGTGAATCGCGGCTAGCTGATCTTCATAAATCTGATGAGAGTCATGCAGTAAGCGACCGATGAGGGTGCTTTTACCATCATCCACAGAACCACAGGTCAGAAAACGCAGCATCGATTTATTCTGGTGCTGATCCAGATAGGCCTCGATACCTAACTCGGCCACTTGTTGTTCAATTAAGCTGTTCATGCTAAATCCCTTAGAAATATCCCTGACGTTTCTTCATTTCCATTGAACCAGATTGGTCATGGTCAATGGCGCGTCCTTGACGCTCACTCGATGTCGCCACCAGCATTTCTTCAATGATGCCTGTCAAGGTGTCTGCCGTTGATTCAACCGCACCCGTCAGTGGGTAACAACCGAGTGTTCTAAAACGTACACTCTTGTATTCCACTTTCTCGCCTTCACGCAGTTCCATGCGATCGTCGTCAACCATGATCAGCATGCCGTCGCGGTCAACCACAGGGCGAATTTCTGACAGGTACAACGGCACAATATCGATGCCTTCGAGGTAGATGTATTGCCAGATATCCAGCTCAGTCCAGTTCGACAGCGGGAAAACACGGATGCTTTCGCCTTTGTTAACCTGACCGTTATAAGTGTGCCAAAGCTCAGGACGCTGATTTTTTGGATCCCAGCGGTGGTGTTTATCACGGAAGCTATAAACACGTTCCTTAGCGCGGCTTTTCTCTTCATCACGACGTGCGCCGCCAAATGCCGCATCAAAGCCATATTTGTCCAGCGCTTGCTTCAAGCCTTGCGTTTTCATGATGTCAGTGTGCTTAGAAGAGCCATGAACGAATGGGCTACAGCCCATTGCAATACCTTCTGGATTCTTGTGCACCAGCAGCTCAAAGCCATACTTTTCCGCCGCACTGTCACGAAATTCAATCATTTCTCTGAATTTCCAATCCGTGTCGACGTGAAGCAGTGGAAACGGGATCTTGCCCGGATAAAAAGCTTTACGTGCGAGGTGGAGCATGACGGAACTGTCTTTCCCGATGGAATACATCATCACGGGATTGTCGAATTCTGCCGCCACTTCACGAATGATATGGATACTTTCTGCCTCAAGTTGCTTGAGGTGGGTAAGGGTCTTGGCTTCCATTCTTTGATATTTCCTTAGCCTAAATTAACCACGGAAGGTGCGTGAATATCACCCTCTGTATTGAAGGATTGCTTTCCAAACCAGCTCAATTGATCGGCGAGTTGAACCACTTCACCGACCACGATAAGTGCAGGCGAGCCCACACCTTCAGCCAGTGACTCCAATTCGCTCAATGTGCCTTTGTAGATTTTCTGATTGATGCGGGTGCCATTTTCTATGATGGCTACCGGCGTTTGCGGGTCACGCCCATGTTGAATTAGTTGTTCTTGAATATGCGCGCTTTTCATCAGGCCCATATAAATGACCAAGGTTTGACGACCACGAGCAAGCGTTGCCCAGCGGAAACTGTCATCTTCTTTTTTGAGATGACCCGTCACAAACATCGCGGTTTGCGCGTGATCGCGATGCGTCAGCGGAATGCCGGCATACGCCGTTGCGCCTGCGGCAGCGGTAATTCCTGGCACGACCTGAAACGGCACGCCAGATTCTTGCAGCACTTGCAGCTCTTCACCGCCACGACCAAACATAAACGGGTCACCGCCTTTCAAACGCACCACACGTCGACCTTCTTGCGCATGCTTAACCAGCAAGGCATTGGTCTCTTCTTGTGACACGCTGTGATAAGAGGCGCGCTTACCCACACAAATCAGCTCTGCATCGCGTCGGCACAGCTCCATAATTTCATCCGACACCAAGTAGTCATACAAAACCACATCCGCTTGCTGCATCAATTGCAGCGCGCGTAGGGTCAGCAAGCCCGGGTCGCCTGGGCCAGCACCAATCAATGACACTTCACCTTGCAGTGACACGCCCGTGGTGAGCTTTTCAAGTTCAGCTTTTGCGCCCTCTTCATCGCCCGCTGCAACCAGTGAACTAAAACGACCATCAAACGCCGTCTCCCAGAACTTTCTTCGTCCGTTCAGCGTGGTCACTTTTTTCTTCAAGGTGTCACGAAATTCGCCAGCCAGTTTAGCCATGCGACCAATGTGAGAAGGAACAAGGGTTTCGAGTTTCTCGCGCAGTAAACGCGCCAGCACAGGGGATTTACCGCCAGAGGAAATCGCAATCACAATCGGGCTGCGATCAACAATAGAGGGAACGATAAAGCTGCATTTTGGGGTGTCATCCACCACGTTTGCCAAAATATGGCGCGCATTGGCGGCTTGTGAAACCAGCTCATTCACGAGTGGGTTATCTGTCGCCGCGATAACCAGAACAACGGCCTTGAGATGCTGAGGTGTAAACGCTTCTTTGACCCACACCAATTCGCCACGCTCAGCCGCTTCAACAATCTCTGCGTCAGCATGTGGCGCAACAACAGTCACCGCAGCGCCTGCTTTCATCAGCATACGTGTTTTGCGCCAAGCCACTTCACCACCACCCACAACTAAACAAGGGCGGTTTTCAAGCTTCGCAAAAATCGGCAAATAATCCATAGTGTGAGTCCTTTCTATCTAATGACTGCCACTATAGAGAGTTACTGATATTACTTGAAATTCTAAAATTTCATTTTTTATAACTTTTTGGCTATTTCATTTTTACATACATAGCCAAAACGTCATATCGAACCGCTCTCTCATCGCAGCACGACATCAGACTCCGCTTGCTATGCATCCCGTCACATTTATCGCGCTAAAGATCACACTACACAATGAAATGTAACCTTTTCATGATTCTAGTATGCAAAATACATCCACTTTTAGTCCTGAAGTTTCGGAGACATTTATGACACTCACAGCCCGACCTCTGTCCATCGCCGTCCTTACTGGCATGCTCGCCATGGCAAGCCCAGCAATGGCAGAAACCATCAAACTGCGCATCATAGAAACCACCGACATCCACACCAATGTGATGGATTACGACTATTACAAAGACAAACCCAGCGAAAAAATTGGCTTAGTACGCACCGCAACCTTAGTTAAAGCAGCGCAAGGTGAAGCGACCAACAGCGTGCTGGTTGATAACGGAGACCTTATTCAAGGCAGCCCAATGGGCGATTACATGGCGGCGAAAGGCCTGAAAGACGGCGATGTTCATCCTGTTTACAAAGCCATGAACCTGTTGGATTACGACGCAGGTAACTTAGGTAATCATGAATTTAACTATGGCCTCGATTTTCTTGCACGCAGCTTAGATGGCGCTGCGTTCCCTTATGTATCGGCGAATGTGTTTGATGCAAACACCGGCGAACCACTCATCGCACCTTACATCATTAAAGAACACACCATGACTGACACCGATGGCAAAACCCATCTGGTGAAGGTGGGTTATATCGGTTTTGTGCCGCCGCAAATCTTGGTGTGGGACAAGAAAAATCTCGAAGGCAAAGTGATTGCCAAAGACATCAAAGCCACCGCAGAAAAACGCGTACCTGAGATGAAAGCCAAAGGCGCAGACGTGATTGTCGCTATTCCGCACTCTGGTTTGTCGCAAGACGAATATAAGGCCATGGCGGAAAACTCGGTCTACTACCTTGCCGACGTGGAAGGCATCGATGCCATTGCCTTTGGCCACTCTCACGCCGTGTTCCCGGGCAAAGGCTTTGAGAATATCAAAGGCGTCGATAACGAAAAAGGCACCATCAAAGGCGTTGCGGCAGTCATGCCCGGCCGCTGGGGTAGCCATGTCGGCATCATGGATCTGCAACTCGACAAACAAGATGATGATTGGGTCGTAACGCCTATTCAGAGCGAATCACGCCCGATCTTTGATGGTGAGTCTCTTGCCGATGCCGATCCTGCGATGCTAAAAGCGCTTGAGCATGATCATCATGCTACCCGTGAGTTTGTTAATCAGCCTATCGGTAAAGCCAATGACGTGATGTACAGCTTCCTGTCGCTGGTGCAAGACGACCCGACCGTGCAGATCGTTAATCTGGCGCAGAAAGATTACGTCGAGCGCTTCATTCAAGGGGATCCGGATCTGGATGGCATTCCCGTTTTGTCTGCCGCCGCACCATTTAAAGCAGGTGGTCGTAAAAACGATCCGTCTAACTTCACCGAAGTGGAATCTGGCGAACTGACTTTCCGTAATGCTGCAGACCTTTACTTGTATCCAAACACCCTCGTCACCCTCAAGGTGACGGGCAATGAAGTGAAAGAATGGCTGGAATGCAGCGCGGGTCAATTCAAGCACATCGACCCGGCTTCAAGCGCACAGCAATCACTGATTGATTGGGACGGCTTCCGCACCTACAACTTTGATGTCATCGACGGCGTAAATTACCAAATTGACGTGACTCAAGCGGCGCGGTATGACGGTGATTGCAACCTGATCAACCCAGGCTCACAGCGCATTCAGAACCTGACCTTCAACGGTAAACCGGTTGATATGGCGCAGCCATTTTTGATTGCGACCAACAACTACCGCGCGTACTTGGGCAAGTTCCCAGGCACAGGTAATGATTTCATTGCGTTTGCATCGCCCGATGAAAACCGCACCGTCGTTGCAAATTACATCAGCAGCGTTACCAAAGAGAAAGGCGAGGTGACACCAACGGCGGATAACAACTGGTCATTTGCCCCAATTGCCACCGACATCGATCTCAATGTGGTGTTTGAAACGTCACCCAGTGACAAAGCCGCTGAGTTCATTGGCGCGAAAGGCCAATATCCTATGGAAAAGATTGGCACTGACGATGTGGGCTTCGCGCAGTACCGTATTGATTTAAAGAAATAATTAACAGCCTGTTAACGGCATGTTTAATTATTGAAAAAGACCATCTTTGATACAAAAAAACCGCGGCCTTGGTCGCGGTTTTTTATTATCTTGGCGAGTAGAAAGACGTTATCTGAACTACAAACAAATATATGCCCGAGAAAAACCAAGAATTTTATAACTATTAGGAACAACCCATGCAATGGATAACCTTGACCTTTGGTCAGTTGTCTACAAGGCAACTTTATGACCTGCTCCGCCTGCGCACCGACGTGTTCGTGGTTGAGCAAAACTGCCCTTACCCTGAACTGGATGGGCACGACCTTCACCCCGACACACGCCACGTGTTGGGCTATCGCGATGACAAGATGACGGCATACGCCCGTATTCTGCCCGCTGGCCTCACTTACCCGGAGATCAGCATTGGTCGCGTGGTCACCGCCAATACGGAGCGTGGCAATGGCTGCGGCAATGCGTTAGTGCACTACGCGATTCTTGAAGCGCACAACACATGGCCACAAGCACCGATCACCATCGGCGCGCAGTATCATCTGCGTGAGTTTTACCGTCGACATGGCTTTAAAGAGATCTCAGAGCAATACCTAGAAGATGGTATTCCACACATTGATATGCGAAAAGCAGACGCAAAAACGGCTGCATGATTCATGCAGCCGTCGCTAGGTAATGTCGAGTCAATCTTTGCTATTGGCGATGTTGTTCTAGCTTCTCGCTATTTGCGTCGCGCAAAGCTGCCATCTGACAACCTGAAAAAGATCACTGACTGATTGCCAGCGCTCTCGATCTGGATAATATCCAGATCGCCCTGTGTATTGCGTTTAAAGCGCAATAGCTGACCCGGCTGAATGCGGCTTAGCGGTTTGTCCGCGCCTTCAATAGCCGAGATCGCATACAAATCTTTTAGCGGCACATTTTGCGTACGGAAGATATTCGACAGCGTATCACCACGGGACACTTCATAGTTCACCCAATCCGTGTCAATGGTTTGCGGCGCGACCACAGGGGCAGACGTGCGATCAAAACCCGTATCTTCTGATGCTGAATCATTGGCAGATGCAGGATTGCTTTCTGATGCTTGGTTGGCATCAATGTTCAATGGCACAGCCACCCTTTGACCCTCTGTGGGCTCAGTTAATGGTGACGGTTCACTCGATGGCCACAACAGCAGTAACACCAAAAGCACCGCAAGCGCTGACACGCCGATACGATGTGGCTTTGGTAATGCTTGCCAATAAGGCATCACTCGGGCAATGGCGGGGGCCAGTAACCCTTTTAGTTTCTCTTGCGCTTGTTTCAACACCTCGCCCAGAGGCGGCGTGGCAGAAGCTTTTCCCTTCTCGCGCTTTCCTTTCAAGGTCATCACCTCTCCCAATTTCTTCATCGGGTCTCATCAAGTATGCAAAGAATACGGTAACGCATAGTAGACGCGTAATATCAGAAAAATGTCAGCGTCACCGCGTTGAATTCGCAGAATAAAGCTGAATTGACACAAACTCTTATGTTTGAACAAACACATCAGTTTGGCTGACAATCGTACTGTCCGGCATTTTTCGTCCAGATTCAAGTAACACGATTTGTCCCGAGCTACCTGCACCTGTTATCCTTTCCCACTTTAAACCTAAACGCGGTGAGGATGTAACATTTCGCCCGTGGTTTGGGTGTAAACCCACAAACAAAGAGAGACGACATGTCTGAAGTAAAACTAGAGACCGTAGAACAAAAAGCAAGCTATGGCATTGGCCTTCAAATGGGTCAGCAACTGGCTGGTAGCGGTCTAGAAGGTCTGAACGTTGACGCAATCGCAAAAGGTATCGCAACGGCACTAGCAGGCGACATGCCAGCAATCGAAGTTGACGAAATCAACAACGCACTGCGTGAACTGCACACGAAAGCAGACGCAATCCGTCAAGAAGCAGCAAAAGCAGCAGCCGCTGACGGCGAAGCATTCCTTGCTGAAAATGCAAAGCGTGACGAAGTGACTGTGACTGATTCAGGTCTTCAGTTTGAAGTTCTGGTTGAAGGTAACGGCGAAATCCCTACCAGCGACAAGCAAGTACGTGTTCACTACCACGGTATGCTGACTGACGGCACTGTGTTTGACAGCTCTGTAGAGCGCGGTCAACCTGCTGAGTTCCCAGTCACTGGCGTAATCCAAGGTTGGGTTGAAGCACTGCAAATGATGCCTGTTGGCTCTAAGTGGAAACTGTCTATCCCACAAGATCTTGCTTACGGTGAGCGCGGCGCTGGCGCTGCTATCCCACCATTCGCAGCACTAGTATTCGAAGTAGAGCTGCTGGACATCCTGTAATTTCAGGGCTCCAGTCATGCAAAAGCCAGCGATTCTCTCGCTGGCTTTTTTGTTTCCGCTATGTCATTTGGTCATGTGATGATTAACACTGAATCCATGAACAACCTTCTCTCGTACGGAAGCTAATTCGCCGCCTGCCGCTCATCATCGTTATGATCATCGCCACTGTCATCGACCGCTTCATCAGCCCAAGGCAGATGTGTGGAAAAGTGATCAGACAAGAAATCCACAAACAAGCGTACTTTGGCTGACAAATTTCGATTGAACGGATACACCGCCCATACCGCCGAGTCTGGCGCCCGATATTCCACCAATATTTCCACCAACTCACCGGAACGAAGCTTCTGATTCACGTAATAATCCGGCAATTGTGCCAACCCCAATCCGCGCAGGGTGGCATCTAACACCGCACTTCCACTGTTACCGTGCCAGCGCCCTTTGGGTTTGAATTGGATCATGACGCCATTGTCTTGAAACGCCCATGAATCAGCCAACCCGACCAAGCAATTGTGCTGATGCAATTCCTCAAGATCGTTCGGAAGACCAAACTCCTTGATATACGCAGGTGACGCACAGACATGCAGTTTACGTGGCGCGAGTTTCTTCGCCATCAAGGTGCTGTCTTTAAGATCACCGGTTCGTATCGCCAAATCGTACCCATCATGCACCATATCGATCACGTCATTGGTGAAGTGAAACTCGACACTCAGCTTAGGGTAAACCTTGATAAAGTCATTGGTCAGAGGCGCGATATATTTCTCACCAAACACCGAAGGTGACGTAATTTTTAACGTGCCGACGGGCTCAGTTTGCATTTGCGTGACGAGCGCTTCCGCCTCACCGAATGCTTCGATAAGGTCATTACAATGCTCAAAATAGGTTTTGCCGACCTCGGTCAGCGTGATCTGTCTGGTTGTACGATAAAGCAATCGTGTACTCAACCGACTCTCTAACGCGTCAATACGTCGACTGACATGAGAGGTTGAAACACCTAACTTTCGTGCGGCGGCGGTAAAACTGCCACTGTTAACAACTTCAACAAATTCTTCAACACCACTCCAACGGTTCATCTTTGCTCCACTGAAAAGAAGTTTATTGATTGCTGCAACAATAAAACCCGCCCTTTGACGGTCTGATTGTTATCCTAATGTTACTCCATAATGGATAGCTCTCCGCCCATCTCCTACTAAGGTAGGAGAGTTATCGGAAGAAAGTAGTATGAACAGCCAGATCAAAGGAATGCAAAAGTGTGTTAAGTCTGCGATTTTGCTTTGTTTTTGCGCATTAAGTGTCAATGCAGAAACAAGCAAGGTGCCAGTGTCAGAGCCAGATAACTATCGTACCGAGAATTATCGGGCATCGGTTCCATACTCGCTCATTGGCGCCACCGTGATTGAAACGCCCCAAGCGCTCAAACAATTTATGACCCTTCATGATCCCCTCTTGATTGACGTTTACCCTGCGCCAAACAAACCCGATAATTTGCTCAAAACCACCCTATGGATTGAACCAAGGCGAGAAACACTGCCCAATGCGCTTTGGCTCGCCAATGTGGGGCACGGCATCATGCCGGATTCGCTAATCAATCTGCTAAAGCAGAATCTGCCGAGTGACCAAGCTGTCGTGATATTTTGTGAGCCCAACTGCTGGCATTCTTGGAATGCAGCCAAGCGCGCCCTTGAATTAGGTGCGCAAGACGTAGTTTGGTATCGCGCAGGCGTGACGGGTTGGAAGGAGGCGGGGTTTACACTCGAAACACACACGCCGATCCGCCCATGAAAAGCCTCCAAACACGCCTACTGTTACCGAGCATCTGGCTATCCATTTTCATGGCCTTGTCACCACTGGCTCAGACTGTCTCTCTACAAGAAGTCGCACCCGGCGTGTTTTACCATCAAGGGAAAATTGACGACCTATTCACCACAGATTCTGGCCCAGTCGCCAATATCACCGTCGTTATGGGCGATGAATCGGTGGCCGTGATCGACACAGGAGGCAGTCGTCGTGCGGGCGAAGCTATCTACCAAGCCATTCGCGATATCACACCGCTGCCCATTCGTTACGTTATCAATACCCATGTCCATCCAGACCATAACTTCGGTAATCAGGCATTTGTCGCTGAGAAGCCAGAATTCATTGCTCATACGCGCTATCCGGGCGATTTTAGCGCCAAAACAGGGTATTACCTGCAACGCCTTACCTCGCCATGGTTTGAAGGAACGAAACCCATCGCCGCTACCCGTCTTATCGAATCGCAGGTGGAGATAGAATTAGGCAATCGCATATTAGTGCTCACGGCCCATGAACGTGCGCACACTCGCCATGATTTGAGCGTGTTTGACCCAGCCACAGGTACACTCATTACAGGCGACCTACTGTTTATCGACCACGTCCCCACGTTAGATGGCAGCCTTACAGGTTGGCTCAACGTGATCGCCACCTTGGAGGCACTGCCGTATCAGCGAGTGATCCCCGGCCACGGGTCTATTCAAGTTGGCAAAAATGCGTTTGCAAAACAGACGCACTATCTCTTCTCGCTGGCACAAGAAGTTCGTGCCGCCATCAATCAACCTATTGATATCAACACTGCCAGCCTTACGGTGATGACATCGCATGCCAAGGATTGGAAACTGTTTGAACAGTTTCATTCACGCAATGTGATTCAGGCTTACAAAGAGCTGGAGTGGGAATGATGTGAGGAAATCGAAATGAAAAAGATCGCTCTATTGCTATCCGCCGTGCTGGCGCTTCTCCCCATGCTTTCTTTCGCACAAAGTGAACAAGAAAGCATGAATTGGCCGCTGATCCGCGACAGCCTCTTTCCTGGTTCGCCAGAGATTATTGAAGATGATGTTGTCACACTTATCTCGCCAGTCCGTGCGCTCGATGCTGCGCTGGTGCCGCTAGAAATAAAAGTGAATGTGCGTCAAGACGACCCCAATCCCATAGAAACCATTCACCTTATTGTCGACAACAACCCCTCCCCCATTGTCGGCACCTTTGATATGAGCCCAAACAACGGTATCGCCAATATCTCAACCCGTGTGCGCGTCAACGCTTACAGTCCAGTACGAGTCATCGCAAAAACAGCGGATGGCAAGCTGCACATGGCGAGTAACTTTGTCAAAGCTTCAGGTGGTTGCTCTGCCCCAGCAGGTGCCGATGATCTACTCGCGCGACAGAGAATGGGAAAAATGAAGCTCAAAGATCTTGGTAACACTGACACGCGCATGCTGCAATTGCTGATCAGTCATCCTAACTACAGTGGCCTGCAAATCGATCAGGTCACGCGCCATTGGATCCCATCTGATTATGTGAGTGATGTACAAATCACGCTTGAAGGTGAACCTGTGATGCAATTTAACGGTGGGATCTCTATCAGCGAGAACCCTACCTTCACGTTTCATGTCGATGCAGAAAAGCGCGGAAAGCTCAAAGCGGATGTGAAAGATTCAGCCGGACGAGAATTTTCCAGCGAATGGGACATTTGATATTAATCCGAAAAATCCCAACAAAAAACAAGGTTATCCAGATGTCGTATCTTACTGAAAAGACAGTAATGACATCTGGCTCTTTCTGAGTTGATCTGAATAAATCCTTTCGTTAACACCGCCATCAATCACATTATTATCAATGCATTAAGGAACCCACTCCGCTTAATGCACATTGTTGCCTTGCAACAAAAGTGTTGTGCTCCTTTGCTCCTCACACAACCTCAAAAGCTGCCATAAACTCAATTCACCAACGTTTTGATGACGACACTTCGTTATCAATGGGCGGCAGCATTGTCGCATCATCCGATGTTGGAACGAATTGGCATTCGGGGTCAATGCTGAAACGCGAGACCGCATGTTGTAGATCGCCAACAAGCCACAAGCACAACCTTATGTTCTTTCATACGTTGCGTGCTGGCCAAAATAGCGTCCCTCACAACCCGCGGATTGCGCCCATCAAAAATTGAGACAATTAAGGCTGATGTGCCTTTGAGCACCAAACGCTCAATAGCACTCGCTGTCACGGAGGAAGTAAACATGATAGGTGTAAAAAGGTTGCGAAGCAGTTTGCTCGCAGTAGCAACTGTTTCCCTAACTCTGCTGTTTCCAGCAGCGTCTCAGGCAAACGACGAGCTATTAAAATTACAGCAAGATCCGGATCAGTGGGTGATGTGGGGCGGTAACTATTCCGGCAACCGCTATAGTCCGCTGGATCAGATCAACGCAAAGAATGCGAAAGATCTTCAGGTGGCATGGACATTTTCAACCGGCGTGTTGCGCGGGCATGAAGGTGGACCACTCGTATTGGGCGACACCATGTACATCCACACCCCTTTTCCCAATAAAGTGTTTGCCATCGATTTGAAAACCAAAGCCTTGGTTTGGGAATACGAACCAAAACAAGACGCTTCCGTCATCGCGGTCATGTGCTGTGACACCGTCAACCGCGGCTTAGCATACGCCGACGGCAAAATATTCTTGCAACAAGCCGATACCACATTGGTCGCACTCGATCAGAAAACCGGTGAAGTGATTTGGAAAATCGTCAATGGCGATCCTAAATCAGGCGGCACCAACACCAACGCGCCGCTCGTGGTGAAAGACAAAATCATCACAGGCATCAGTGGCGGTGAATTTGGCGTACGCGGTTACCTCACGGCTTACAACATCAAAGACGGCAGCCTAGCTTGGCGTGCATACAGCACAGGCCCTGACGAGGAAATGCTTGTCGATCCTGAAAAAACCACCGCCATGCTCAAACCCATAGGTAAAGATTCGAGCCTCGAGTCTTGGGAAGGGGATCAGTGGGAAATTGGTGGCGGTACCACGTGGGGTTGGTTCACTTACGATCCTGACCTGAATCTTATCTACTACGGCACAGGTAACCCAAGTACATGGAACCCTTCACAGCGCCCAGGTGACAACAAATACTCGATGACCATCATGGCGCGTGATGCTGACACGGGCATGGCCAAATGGCTGTACCAAATGACGCCACACGATGAGTGGGATTATGACGGCGTCAACGAGATGATCCTTGTCGATAAGAAATTCAACGGCAAAGACAGAAAGCTGCTGGTGCATTTCGACCGTAACGGCTTTGGTTACACCCTTGACCGTATCAGCGGTGAACTGCTAGTGGCAGAGAAATTTGATCCTGCGGTTAACTGGGCAACCCATGTCGATATGGAAACGGGCGTACCACAAGTTGTGGCGAAATACTCTACCAGCGAAGAAGATGTGGATACCAAGGGCATTTGCCCTGCCGCATTGGGCTCGAAAGACCAACAACCTGCATCGTACAGCCCGCGTACTGGTTTGTTCTATGTCCCTACCAACCATGTGTGCATGAACTACGAACCATTTGAAGTCGCTTACACCGCAGGTCAACCCTACGTGGGCGCGACCCTTTCCATGTTCCCAGCGCCAGGAAGCCATGGCGGCTTGGGCAACTTCATTGCTTGGGATGCAGAAAAAGGTGAAATCGTTTGGTCAATCCCAGAGCCGTTCTCCGTATGGAGTGGCGCACTGGCAACAGGCGGCGGCGTGGTATTTTACGGCACCCTTGAGGGCTACCTCAAAGCGGTGGACGAAAAAACGGGTGAGGAGCTTTATCGCTTTAAAACGCCATCCGGCATCATCGGTAACGTCAACACTTATGTCCATGACGGCAAGCAATACATCGCTATTCTGTCTGGCGTAGGTGGTTGGGCTGGTATCGGCATGGCCGCAGGTCTTGAAGGTGATACAGACGGTCTGGGTGCAGTAGGCGCCTACCGTAAACTGTCTGATTACACCCAATTGGGTGGTGTGCTGACGGTCTTCGCTTTACCTAACTAATCAAAACAATAACCCGGGGAGTTTAACTCCCCTTTTTTCTCAACATTGAATCAATGCAACCAATTGAATTAAGCGGTTGCCTTCTAAACTCAATGTTATTGCTGAGAAGGGAATTTATATGGCTAAACGTTTTTTGTGGTCAATTTGTTTGTTATTGGGCTTAACAAGCCAGGGATATGCAGAAGAATATGAAGTAAAGGCGGTTGGGGTGAAATTCGCGCCGATGGTCGTGGTTTTACAGCCAGGCGATAGAGTCTCATGGACCAATATGCCAGCACACCTGATTGAAACCATTGATGTGATGGTGCCAGAAGGCACAGAGAAAATACAAACTGAAATGGGAATGAACGTTAGCTTCGTGTTCGAAAACGAAGGTGTTTACGTTTACAAATGCACCCCACACTGGGGCGCTCGAATGGGCGGCGTTTTACTGGTCGGTAACCCGAGTGACATTGAAGGCATTATCGACGGCTACATGGCAGAAATAGAAAAAGATAAATCACTGCTGCCCGCCAAAGGGCTATTAAAGAAATTCAAGAAACAGATGCAACAGCAAGGTTTGTTATAACGCCCGATTCGCGGATAAATTGCAGGAGGCAACTTATGATGAAAGCAGTTAAAACGGTAAGTTCACTCTTTGTCTTGGCATTGCTGGCTCTCTCCCAGCCAGCCAGTGCCAATGACTTCCCCACACTAGAAAGGGTGAAATTCGTCCAAGAGTGCATGGCACTCAAAGGCGGCCCTAGCTACGTCAACATGTACGGTTGCAGTTGCGTCATAGACAAGATTTCCGAACAACTCGCCTTCGATGATTATGTTCATGCTGATGCCTTCTTGCGCCTGCGCAACATGCGTGGCGAGCGCGGTGGCTATTTCCGTTCGTCCAAAGACAGCCGCACTGCCAGAGGTGAGCTTCTCGCGATTCGTGAAGAAGCCGACCAACAGTGCTTCTCGGCGCAGCAAATCACTCGTATCCAGCAGTAGGAGGCAAAGATGAAGTCATTTTGTTATCGCAGTATTGCCTTATTGTCCTTGTTATTCACCCTCATCTTGCAACCAACGGTAGCGGTGGAGAAATCCTTCCCTTCACCACTGCCAGACAAACTGAGAGTGTGCGCAGACCCTAACAACCTTCCTTATTCCAACAAGGATCAGCAAGGCTTTGAGAACAAAATCGCCGATCAGCTGGGTGAATATTTTGGGCTAGATGTTGAATATGTGTGGTTCCCCCAACGTATGGGATTTATCCGCAATACATTGAAAAATTGGTCAGACAACACAGGGCGCTTCGCCTGTGATCTTGTCATTGGTGTCCCCACTCAATTTGATATTGCCGCCACCACCAAGCCCTATTACCGCTCATCTTATTCGATCATCTTCAAAAAAGACGGACCACTGGGTGCGGCGTTGACACAACAAGACGTTGCCACTGTGCCGGACAGCGTAAAACAGTCTCTAAGTATCGCCGCATTCGCCCCCTCTCCCGCGGTGACTTGGCTGAGAGATAACGGCTTTAAAGACAACACATCATTTTTCCGCATCATGAATGGCGATGGCGAAGATTACCCAGGAAAAATGGTGAAGCGCGTTGCTGACGGTGAATTCGATATGTTGGTGATATGGGGGCCAATTGCAGGGTACTTTGTAAAGTCTCACCCTGAACTTTCTGTGATATCCATGACATCAGAAGGCAGCAATGTGTTTGATTTCCCCATGTCGATGGGCGTCCGATATGGCGAGCGACCATGGAAAGAAACCGTAGAAATGGCCATGGATGCCAATGCACCGCAAATCGCCATGATCTTGCAAGACTATGGCATCCCCGTTGTGGAAGCGTCATCAAAACCCCGACCAGATGACGACGATGATTAATCATGCCCGCCAATAAATCGCAACGCGGCAGAGAAGCACCTTCTCGTTTACCTGCCGCGTCAGAACCTTCCACGCCGCCAGTGATTAAAAAGCGGGCTCGCAGCTTCCTCCCCTTCATCATCATGCTGTTCATTTCTTTGCTGCTGGCTTGGATACCTATCGCGTTTGCTTCCGTCGCTGTGCTGGATTTTGAACTCAACGATCTGACATTGGCAGAAAGCGACCGTGCAACGCAATACAGCGAAAATGCACCAAACGCCCCAGAAATTGCCCGTACCGCCTTACTCGCACCTCTTCTGAGAGAAGCCCTAAATACGCAATACGATTTTTCGATAACACCTGTACCTACGGCACTTTACGCCGAGGCCGATCAGGGCTTTGGTTATTTGTTCTCTCACCCCAGAGCGGTTACAGATTTGGGGAGGGTGTTAAACACTGACTGGGTGGTGGTGAGTCGCCTTCATAAGCCCAGCTTTTTGTTTGCCTATTTGATCACCCATGTTGTCCACGTACCGACGGGCAAGCAACTACCTGAAATTATTGTGGAAATAAAAGGGCAACAACAGAAACTAAATCAGCGAGGGGTGAATACGTTAGCGAGGCAAATCAATGAGGCGATAAATACGGTTGAGCAACAGCGGAAAGAGGAAAAATAACGAGCGTTGATGGAGGTACATCCTTGTATCCTAAGTGTCCATTCGCTTTAGTCTCTTGATGCGAGACCGAGAGACTGATCAGAATCCTCAAAATTGATTGTTAAATTCCAAACGCCAATCCACACTGCTACTTGAGCCTGAACTGTCAGCGTAATTGGCAAAAAGGCGTACGTTCTGACGCGAGTTCAATTGGTAACTCGCCGCCACTTCATGGTGCCATCCATCCATCAAATCTGACATATAGTGATTGCTGTTCAGGGTGTTGATATACATGGGGTTGTAGTTGAGCCAAATATTTTCATTTATGGTGTATTTTGCGTAAGTCCCCACCACCATATAGGTCGATGGAATCGCATAACCCACGCTACCCAATTCATGTTCAACCCCACGAATTTCAGCGGTGTCGGTCACGGTTAACCCTACGCCAGCCAAGGGGTATAATTGCAAATCCCCCATCGCAGGCAACGCTTGAATAAAGCTGTAAGACGCACTACCAAGGTCGTTGTCAAAGTCCCAATTCACATCAAGCTGAGAACCGCGTCCAGTAGTGGTATCTAAACTGAAATGGCGATAACGAAGCGAATCAAAACTGTCATCACCGTCCAGATGCAAGAAATCACCCGCAAAGCCTTTCAGCTCCAAAATGTTCATGGCCATGGTATCGGGATTACCCGTGTCATACGCCATACCCAGTTTGAAATTCAAACCTTGGTCTGTCACTCCCATGCCACCTTGGGTATAGACCGCCAGAGGATCTGACATATCTTGCAAGGTCTCGTCGCCATCTGATGCCAGCAAGGAAGGGCTTACCAGAGCGAAAGAAAGCAGTGTCAGCGAGCGAGAATGACGGAAAAAATGAATGCGCTGACTGGGTGTTTTTTTGAACGTAGCCATGATTGCCTCTCTTAACAGAAATAGGGGCTTTTGTTTTGATGAGAGAATCGTAGCGAGTTGACACATAAGCATAAATAAATGTAATTTTACTTTAAACATCACCATTCATTATGTGTTGACTCGTTCTCTATGGATACAAAACTCGACCTTAACTTGCTCTCTGTGTTTTTAGAGGTCTATCGACTTCGTTCGATTACCTTAGCGGCAGACGCGCTCCACATGACTCAGCCTGGTGTCAGCGGTGTTCTCAAGCGCTTGCAACAACAAGTGGGGGTAGAATTGTTTGTCCGAGAAGGCAGAGGGATCAGCCCAACCTATGCCGCGGTGCAGCTCGCCAGTGACATCACCCCAGCATTTGAACAAATGGACAAGGCGATGGGGAACATCAACCAATTCACCCCGCAGAGCCATCGCACGTTTAACGTGTTAGCCAATGAAGTGGCGGTGCAAATCCTACAACCCATCGTGGAACGCTCTTCCGCACTTGGAAACTGCAATATTCAGTTCAATCCAACGCCCGTCCAAGAAGATCAAATGTTGGAGTTACTGAGCATGCAAAAAGCAGATTTGGCGATTGATATCGGGAAAGTAGATGGACAGTCTTATGCTTCGGTTCCGCTGTTTGAAGAGTCGATGAAACTCATATGCGCCAATCAACACCCGCGTATTCATCAAACCATCAGCCAAGCGCAATACTACGCAGAGAAGCATGTCACTTTGCGGGTTCGCCGTTCAAATTTGTATGCCGCTGATTTTTTTACCACGGAAATCCTCAAAGAGCGGAAGATCAGCGCTGAATGTGAATCTGTTTTATCCATGATGGCGCTGGTGAGTGAAAGTGAATGCCTTGCGATGACGAGCGAAAAGCTCGCCAGTAAATACGCCAAACGCTTTGACGTACAAGTGTTATCGCCACCGTTCAAAACACAAAAGGTGGTACATCAGATGGTGTGGCATAAACGCAATCAGAACAGCCCAGCCAATCAATGGCTCAGAGAAACCCTGACCACGCTAATCAATGCCTGAGAGTGCGAACTGAACGATTAAATGTGAAAAGTCGAACCGTCAGTGACGCCCACGACACGACAATGAACACCAAACGGAGAAAGCTGCCATGAAGAAGATTCTACCGCTTGTTATACCGTTCATCTTAAGCGCCTGCAGTGCTGAGATTGGCCGTTCATGGGCGGAAAATGATTGCTCAAAAATGCGTAACAACGCCGACAGAGAGCAGTGCTACAAAGACGTCGATCGCACCTTTCGTGATTACTAAGCACCAAAATGATGCATAAAAAAAGTGACGCTTATAGCGTCACTTTTTCCTATGTCAGTTCTGATGGCGAGATGAGTTGATGTTTAAATCCCCTCGCCGTCACCGCTGACATCGTCCTCGTGCAAACCACACTCTCGCTTCAGGCCAAAGAAACGCGTTTCTTCTTCTGTCATGCCTTCTTCAAGTTTACGCGTAGTGTGCACATCACCGACTGAGACATAGCCTTGATCCCACAATGGGTGGTACGGCAAATTGTGCTCTTGCAGGTAGTAATGCACGTCTTTGTTGGTCCAATCAATCACGGGCAAGAACTTGAACACGCCATTTTGAATACCAAGAATAGGCAAGGTTTGGCGCGAGCTTGATTGGTCACGGCGAAGACCCGAGAACCAAGTGCCCACGTTCAGTTCATCCAGCGCACGACGCATTGGCTCAACTTTGTTGATGCGGTTGTATTGTTGAATGCCGTCAACACCTTGCTCCCACAGCTTGCCATATTGCGCTTCTTGCCAAGCAGAGCTTTGCTCAGCGCGATAAACTCGCAAGTCCAATGACAACTGCTTGGTGAGATCATCAATAAATTGATACGTCTCTGCGAACAAGTAGCCTGTGTCCGTCAAGATCACGGGGGTATCTGGTTTTTCTTGGACCACCAAGTGCAGCATCACTGCCGCTTGAATGCCAAAGCTTGATGACAAAGCGAACTCGCCCTGCAGATTTTCCAACGCCCACTGAACCCGCTCCTGTGCTGACAGGGTTTCCAGTTCAGCGTTAATTGGCGCCAGTTCCAAGATTTGCTGAGCTTTGTTGCGGCTTAGCAAATCGGACAGTTGAAATTTAGGCATAGAAATCCCTCTTGGAGACAATCACTTCTGCAACCACGCCAACACGAATGACGAAATCACCGAAGCCTTCACCGTCGTTACGCTCTGTCGCCCAACGACCAACTAAAGTGTCGATCTCTTCGAGGATTTGCGCATCGGTGATGTTCTCTTTATACATTTTAGGCACACGGGTACCTTCACGGTTACCGCCTAAGTGCAGGTTATAACGGCCCGGCGCTTTACCGACCAACCCAATTTCAGCCAACATTGCGCGGCCACAGCCGTTCGGGCAACCCGTGACACGCAAGATGATATGCTCATCTTCCAAGTCGTGTTTTTCCAAAATGTCTTCAACGTCAGTGACGAACTGCGGCAAGAAACGCTCGGCTTCAGCCATCGCCAATGGACAAGTTGGGAACGCCACACACGCCATGGAGTTCTTGCGCTGCTCGCTCACACCATCGTCAATCAAACCGTATTCACGCGCAATCTTGTCGATCTTCGCTTTGTTCGCTTTCGACACGCCGGCAATGATCAAATTCTGGTTGGCGGTCATGCGGAAATCACCTTTGTGGATCTTGGCAATTTCAGCAACGCCGGATTTCAGTGGCTTGCCTGGATAATCCAGTAAGCGACCGTTTTCGATGAACAGCGCCAAGTGGTGTTTACCGTCAATGCCTTCTGCCCAACCGATGCGATCGCCGCGGTCAGTGAATTCATACGGGCGAACCGCTTCAAATTGAATGCCTGCGCGTTTTTCCACTTCTGCTTTAAATACATCCGTACCGACGCGATCCAAGGTGTATTTGGTTTTCGCGTTTTTACGGTTTGAACGGTTACCCCAATCGCGCTGCGTGGTGACTACCGCGGTTGCCACATCTAGCGTTTTATCGAGTGGCACAAAGCCAAAATCGTCAGCTTTACGCGGGTACGTTGCATTGTCGCCGTGGGTCATTGCCAGACCACCGCCGACCAATACGTTGAAACCCACTAGTTTGCCGTTGTCAGCAATGGCCACGAAGTTAAGATCGTTCGCGTGGACATCCACGTCGTTTTGCGGCGGAATAACAACCGTGGTTTTAAATTTACGTGGCAGATAGTTAGAACCCAGAATCGGCTCTTCGTCTTGATGCCCTTCAACCTTTTCACCGTCTAACCAAATCTCCGCATACGCACGGGTTTTCGGCAGCAAGTGCTCACTGATTTTCTTCGCCCACTCATACGCTTCTTGGTGAAGCTCTGATTCTACTGGGTTGGTGGTACACAGCACGTTACGGTTCACATCACCCGCTGTTGCGATGGAATCAATACCAATTTTGTTCAGCGTTTGGTGCATCAACTTGATGTTCGGCTTTAGTACGCCATGGAACTGAAACGTCTGACGTGTGGTCAGGCGAATACTGCCGTACATAGTGTGTTCAGTCGCGAATTGATCAATCGCCAGCCACTGAGTTGGCGTGATGATGCCACCCGGCATACGGGCACGCAGCATGACATTTTGCAGCGGCTCAAGTTTTTGCTTTTGACGCTCCGCACGAATGTCGCGGTCATCTTGCTGATACATGCCATGGAAACGGATCAGCTGGAAGTTATCTGCTGTAAATCCACCCGTGACGCGATCACCCAAGTCTTTTTCAATCGTACCGCGCAGGAAGTTACTTTCTCTTTTCAGGCGCTCGTTATCAGCCAATGGGCCAAGTTCTTCACCCAATACAACTTGTTTGTCACTCATTAATACACATCCTTTTGATAGCGCTTCGCCTTACGCAGATCATTCAAATAACCTTCTGCGTCTTCTCGGCTCTTGCCGCCTTGCTGCTCGACAACGTTAATCAATGCTTCATGGACATCTTTCGCCATGTGGGTCGCGTCGCCACAGATGTAAAGGTATGCACCTTCTTGTAGCCACTGCCAAACCGCTTCAGCTTGCTCAAGGATTTTATGCTGAACGTACTCTTTCTCGGCTTGATCTCGGCTAAAGGCGAGGTCAATTTTGGTCAATAAGCCATCTTTGAGGAACTTCTGCCACTCGACTTGGTAAAGGAAATCTTGGGTGAAGGTACGATCACCAAAGAACAGCCAGTTTTTACCTTCTGCGCCACGCACATCTCGCTCTTGCATGAAGGCGCGGAAAGGTGCGATACCGGTACCCGGCCCGACCATGATCACAGGGGCGTTATCGTCAGCAGGTAACTTGAAGTTGTTGTTGTGTTCAATAAACACTTTCACGGACTCTGCATCTTCTGCACGCTGCGCCAAGAAACCTGATGCGCCGCCAATACGGGTATTGTCACCGTGTTGGAATTCCACCAAAGCCACCGTCAAATGCACCTCTTCACCCACGTCTTCTTGGCTTGAAGCAATAGAATACAAACGCGGGGTGAGTTTGCGAAGCAAGCCAGCCAGTTGCTCGGCAGACAGCTTGGTTTTCTTCTCACCCAGCACATCGACAACTTGAGTGTTGTTGGCGTATTGGCGAAGCTTGTCTTTGTCTTCCGCCAGCTTCTGAAGCTTTTTGCTACCAGACAGTTCTGCATATGCCGCCACTTGTTGTGGGTTAGCGGCAGTGATTTCAAACTTGTCCGTCAGTGCTTTACGCAGCGACAAAGACTCGCCGCCTACTTCAACACTTTCATCGCCAGTCAGGCTGACTTTCGCCAAGATCTCGTCAACAAGTTCAGGGCTGTTACTGTAATAAATACCCAGCGCGTCACCCGGCTGATACGTTAAGCCGGACTCGCCCAAATCAATCTCAATGTGGCGAACATCTTTGCCTGAATCACGGCCTGTAATTTTTTGGTTGGTGACCAATTCCGCCGCATACGGGTTTTGCTTATTGTACGCCGATGCTGCGCCGGCTGTGGTTGCAGCATGCAGTGGCACCACCACCTCATCAGCGCCACCACCAATCGTTTCTTTGACTTTACCCAGCACATCTGCACGCCAAGTATCGGCATCTGCGTCGTAGTCCACATCGCAATCAAGGCGAGGAATAATGGCTTTTGCGCCAAGCTTTGACAGGAATGCATCGAAGTCTTTACCGGTTTGGCAGAAAAATTCGTAGCTTGAATCGCCTAAGCCCAACACCGCATATTGCAGGTTATCCAGCTTTGGTGCCTTCTTCGATTGAAGAAACTCATGCAGTGAAATCGCGTTATCAGGCGCTTCGCCTTCACCGTTCGTGGATGCGACGATGATCAGGTGTGTTTCTTTGGCCAGATCACGGGGTTTGTAATCATCGGCTGAAAACAGTGCAACCTCGACACCATCAGCATGCGCGCTCGCTTTCAATGCTTCAGCAACACCTTTCGCGTTACCGGTTTGCGATGCATAGATGATGGTGAGCTTGCCCGCAGGCTTCGCTGCTGTGGCAACCGCCTGCGCAAGGGGTTGAGGGTTGCTGCCTGCTGTTGCAGGCGTCTGGCTTAAGCCCCAAAAGTAGCCGCTGATCCAGGCCAGCTGTTGTGGCGATAATTCTGCCACGGTCTGCTGCAGTTGGCCGATCTGCTGATCGTTAAGCGGACTTGCCAGCGCAGAAAGTTCCTTGAGTAACATGTCACGACATTCCTTTATTATTTCGTGATCATAGAATATCCATTCGGCGTAATAACTAGAAAGAATAGAAATGCATGTTTTATAACCATGGGTATTAGCCATGCCTGTGGTGGACAGCAAGCACAAGGATGAGTGAGGAAGGGAATCAAGACGTTCTGATGCAAGAGTAGAAGCAGGATTAAAGGGGTTAGAGAGTCAGCGCCATGCAGCGCAGTGAACGCAACGCGATAACTTACAGAGAGAAAACGAGGTTACATGTCGACGATGCGCACTTGGTGAAAACCAATATCCAACGCATTTTCAGTGGCAAGATCAACGTCGCCGAAACACTGCTCTAAGCCATTGCCATCGGTGAGTGGTACAAGGCCGCCTCTGGCATGGCGAAACTCAACAATCCATCCATCGCTAGATAAAGAAGGTTCGACGACGGCTTCCACCAGCATCTGCTGGCTATAGAGGGAACGAAGTTCTGATTTTGTCATTAAGCCTTCCTGTTCACGTACCAAAACAGAGGAGAATACTCAAAAGCATAGTCGCCCCGACTTGGATGTGCCACAGGCCGTGCTATCGATTTCGAGACGATGTTGACGCCGACTTCAACGAAAGACCGTCGCCATTATCGCCGTTGATAAGATGCACCATGGTCATTTTCAAGCGCATTGGTGAAATGGGCTTATGCAGCACCAAGTAGCCACAGTCGCGCGCGTGGTGCTGTAATTCTTCACTTCGATTGGCCGTCACAATGACGGTCGGCACGGGCTGCAGTCGTTGAGCATTGATCGATTTTGCTAATGCCAACCCTGTCAGTTGGTTATCAAGGTGATAATCGGCGATCAACAATTCCACGGGCGATTGCACCGTATCACAACTGATTTGCAGCGCTTGCAATGAACCTGCCGTAGTCACTTCACAGCCCCAGCGTTGCAATAACTCTTCCATCGCACTACAAATGTTTTGATCGTTATCTACCACCCACACTCGCGCCCCTTGCAGCGCCACAACGCCATCCGCCACCAAAGCTTCAATATTGCGCGGGCTTTGTGTTTCGGCTGCGCCATAGGGCACAAGAACAGAAAAACGCGAGCCGACGCTGGGGATGGAATCCACTGTCACTGTGTGCCCCAGTACGCTGGAAATTTTATCCACGATGGCAAGGCCAAGTCCTAGTTGGGTATGAAGGTGATCATGATCAGACGTTAAGCGCTTAAATTCTTGAAATATTTCTTTTTTCTTATCTTCCGGAATGCCTACACCTGTATCGAGCACTTCAATGCGTAGCCCATCGCGACAACGACGACTGCCCAATAGAATTTTACCCGACGAAGTATAACGAAGCGCATTGGTCATCAGATTGCGAAGAATACGGGCGAGCAGTTGGGAATCAGAGTACACACAGGCAGAGCTTGGCACGTAACGCACCTCAACACGGCTACCTTCTGCAGCATGAGCAAAGTCATGGGCGATATTGTCCAGTAGATCGCTAACTGGGAATGACTGTTTATCTGCCCTGACCACGCCCGCATCAAGCTTGGAAATTTCCACCAATGTGGTGATCAATGATTCCACATCATCCAAAGAATGGGTCAGCGAGTTGACCAGCTTGCGTGCAGAGGGCGACATTCGGTGACTGAGCAAAGAGCCAAGATACAATTGCGCCGCATTGAGTGGCTGCAGCAGATCATGGCTAATTGCGGCAAGGAATTTGGTTTTAGACAAGTTAGCGCGTTCTGCTTCTTTTTTGGTTTCCAGCAAGCGCTCTTGAATCACCCGACGCTCTTCCACTTCACCCTGAAGCTGGGTGTTAAGTTCCTGCAACTGTGCGGTACGCTCTTGCACCCGTACTTCCAGCGTCTGGTACGCCAACTCTAACTGTTGCGCACTTTGTCTACGTTCCGTGATATCCCAATTGAGAACAAACAATCCGGTGATAGTGCCGTTCGATGACTGGTTCGGCACATAGCTTTTTACCACGTAGCGAGCCTCTCCACTGGCGTTGTATTCTTCAATTTCAAACACCACTGACTCGCCAGACAGTGCGCGATCAACATAGGGTTTCAGTGCGGCAAATTTGGATTGGCTGCGTGAAATGGAAATATGCTGCCCAAGCAATTCTCCGCTTGGGAAGCCATACCATTGGTCATAGGCGCGGTTTGTAAATTGATAGCGTAAATCGTCTCCAACATAGGCGATAAGGGCTGGCACATTATCGGTGATCAGTCTCAGCCATTGTTCGGTTTCACGAAGCTCTTTGGCATCAAGGTAGCGCTGCGTAATGTCGGTGTAGGTATTCACATAGCCATCATCTTCCATCGCATGGCTGCGCACTTCAATCACGCGTCCGTCCGGCAAGGTTTGTACGCGTATTCCTTCGGGCGGATGCATCCCTCCGCGCCCAATACGCCACAACGTCATTGGCGAAGCCGCCGTTAACGCCTCAATGTGCGCGCCGTTAAGTTGGGTTTGAGTAAACCCTGTCATGGCAAGAAAGCGTTGGTTAAAAACCTCGATACCGCCTTGCTTGCTCACCATCAGCACGCCTTGCGACAGGTTATCGACCATGTTTTGCAGCACGCGGCTTTTTTCCGCCATCGCGGCTTCAAAGCGGGCCGTTTCCGCCAACTTGAGTTGAGTAATATCGGAATACAACATCACCATGCCGCCATCACTGGTTTCGCGTTCTTTGATTTGTAACCAGCGATTGTCGTGCAGTTTTATCGTATGCCCGTTATGATTTTCATCCACTTCGCGCACAATCAAACCGTGATCTTCCGCCAGCTGACGAATTTTTTCTGGCGTCAATGCTGGGGTATTGAGTGAGATAGCGTTATCACGCCAGTAACGTTGGAAATGGCTGTTGGAATAGACAAGCTCGCGATTAGGATCATACAAGGCAAAACCATCAGAGATAGATTCTATGGCGTCGATAAAACGCTGATGCGCTTGCTCGGCTTGGGATTTTGCCTGCGATAATTGGCGATTTGCCGACTCAATCGATTGCAGCGCATGATTAAGCTCATCAGTTTTTTCACGAACCTGATCTGCCAACACAACAGAATGTTGAAACGCGCCCCAAGCATCTAGCTGCGCGCCACCTCCGCCCTGTTCAACACGGCGAACCAACGCATCAATCATCTTCTTTTGACGTGCGTTTTCGGCTTTTAGGGCAGCCAGTTGTTGTTCCAATGTCTGTTGTTCGTCGCTCAATTTAGCCTACCTTTCGCTCTGTATTTTCCGTATAAGGTTCGCCTGATTTTGGCGGCTTCCCAATCATCACCCCTGTGAGCGTCTGGTTCATGTGGATACCATTGAGCTGCTCGCCATAAGTGTTAAAACCAATGAGACGAAAACGGGCAAACATGGCTTTGGCTTTATCGCGCATCTGCGCCTGTTCGATCTCCAACCGCCGCAAGAAACAGTCACAACCTAAGGTCATTTCAAGCTCGCCAATGCGCGCTTCAATCGCGCTCAGTTTGGTTTGTGTATCGGCAAACAGATCGCCCGGTCGCATCGCGGTGACCACAATGCCGTCGTCCACCGCACAATAGAAATCGAGGCTCAGATCTTCATTCACTTTCTGGATCGAGCGGACGTAATACTGATCGCCAATCAACACCGCCAGCGGGTGCAAGGCATAGATCTCGGGGCGCAGATCTTCCAGAGCGATCCCCACTTCCCTTGCGTATACCTCTGCAGCCGGTTCGGCATTAAATTCATACACGCGACGCGCCGTGCAATCGGCTTCGGTTACCACCAGCTTACTGTCGAGGCTTTCAATATGGTGAGTGGTGAACACTTCAAAGGGGCAATGGGTGTTGAACATCACCACAATGGCAGATTCAGTATGAAACGCCCCTTCACTGTAAACATGAGTATTGGCAAGGTTGATGTCATCGCCTGCCGAGCCACCAAAATGCGGCAAACGACCCAGCGCGGTATCGAGCGTGACCAAAAAGCGCTCTTCGTTGGGCGAGAGGCCATCAATTAACGTCAGTACGAAAGTATTGCTGCTGATCGGCGCTTTTTGATCGTGCTGGCAAGCTTCAATGAGCGAGCTGACACAAAGCTGCGCCGCATGAAGATCAAACTCTTCTAACGGCACGCGCATCCCAGACACTTTAAAATCTCGGCGTGAAAAGCCCAGCGCACTGATACTGCTTTTGGCATACCCCGACTCGGTAATTTCCCCCGCCGACGTGCAGCCCATCACCTCGCAATGCGAGAACACATGGTTCATCTCTTTGCCCAGCGCCTCCAAATCGTAAGCCGAGGAGCAAAAGAACAGCACAAAGCCAATCTCTTCGTTATCAAGCTGAAGGGCGAGCTCATGCGCCGCCTTGGTCGCATCAAGCTGATAAGTCGCTGCACTGAATATTGCCTGTTTCTGCACTGACGATTGCTGCACTGATGGTTGAAGCGCTGCCATGTCGGCCTCCTAGTCGCGTTCAGAATTGAATCACGATCAAATTAGGTGTCTCGATACCCGAGTAACCTCGAGATACAAGGTATACATCACTTATTAGTTTACGCGTTGTATTGGTATTGAAACCTCATACTTACGAAGGATATTTACAATTTTGCAAACTGTGCGAGTCAAAAATTTCAAGAATGTGACAGGTCATGGGTCACAAATGGAATCAGGGTCTCTACACTAAAAGACAGGCGTATCGTTGCCTATGACGTGACGATGGCTTCGCTTTTTTTAACCTGCAGAATCTGGCGTTTTAAACTTGCAGATACACAGTTGTAAGCCCTATCGGGAAGATGGTGGTGCGACTACTTGAAGGGATTGTGTTATGTACAAATTTCTCGTTGCTGACGATCATCCTCTCTTTCGTGATGCGCTGATCTCGGTGATCCGCGGGCGCTATGAAGAGTGTGAGATCCTTCAGTCAGAAGATATCGAACGCACGCTGGTGCTGGCGGATGAGCATTCTGAGCTGGATCTTATCTTGCTTGATCTCAACATGCCTGGCATGGCCGGCCTTAAAGGTTTGCTCGAGCTTCGCAATCAACACCCCACCATCCCTATCGCGATTATTTCAGCGGAAACCAACAAACAAATTATCTTGCAGACCATTGCGTATGGTGCCGTAGGTTTCATCGCCAAAAGCGCCTCTCGCGAGAAAATGCGCGAGGCCTTCGAGCAAATCCTTGATGGCCATGTGTATTTACCGGCTGACATCATTCGCGCAGAGAGCGATAAAGACGGCTCTCCGCGTCGCAAAGACGACCCGCAGTTTTCTCCTGAAATGCTCCACACCCTGACGCGCCGCCAATTGTTGGTATTAAAATCGATGGCACAAGGCTCCGCCAACAAGCAAATCGCTTACGAGCTGAGTATTTCCGAAACCACGGTTAAATCTCACGTGTCAGCGATCTTAAAGAAATTGGGCGTGCACAATCGGATCCAAGCGGTTGTTGGCGTCACCAATATCGACTTTGATAGCTACCTCAAACGGTGATCTATCGGCAAGGCGCTCTGATCACCGGACGAACCCGCTTCAATGCAACGTTGGGTGCTTTAACGCATAAAGCACTTTGGTTGCCAGTTGGGCGAGATTTGTTGGGGTCACCACAGAAAAGTCCAGCGCGACGCTTCGCCCTACTGTGTTAAGCAAAGCCCGATGAAATCGGGCATGAGATTTGTTGTAACGCGCCGATACCAGACCTAATCCACCGCGGCATGCTTGTTCAAAACCAATTTCACCTAAGGGTAAAGAAAGGGTTTCAAACGCATTTAGCAGCGCAATGAAACTGACACTCGGATCGCTATCGGCCACGGTATCAAAGGTCAATTCGTAGCTCATTAAATCCAGCGATACCGCAACGCTGTAACAACGCCCACCTAATCGACGCTTTTGCACCAATGAGGATGCCATTACCGCTTGCCCAAGCGCTGCCATGGCGCCTGCTTCGGTCGTATGAGGGAAAGACAACGTCACATGCATCGCCGTCTCGTCATCTCGGTGACTGGCCATGATAGCCCCTGTGCGAACCACAGGAACACTGCCCGCACAGCAAAACACAATGCCTTGCGGCGTATGCTGCCACTCGCCATCGACGGCACTGATCTCATCTGCACTCAGTGTTTGATGCCAGAAATGGCGCAGTGCGACGACGTCTCTTTCAGGCAAATCCACGGTATAGCCCAGCACCAACGCATTGGCACAATGCCACTCCCTCATCGAGCCAAGCATGGGCTTACCTTTCATCCATGCCCATCTGAGCGTGCGCTGCTGACAAAGCACAAGCCAGCGTTCCAAGCTGCTACGCGTTTCTGCATCACGCACATTGCTGCGACACAAAATCGCCATGCGAGTCAGCGGCGGGCAAGGAGAAAGCCATTCGCCATGACGATGCGGTGTATTCTCTTTTAGGTCTTGTTGCAGCAAAGAATCGCAGACGTCTGCTTGTAAACACGATGGTGCAAATGGGGTTTCTGAAAATTCGTGATACAAACGCTGCAACCCATTCCCCCATCGATTCACCATGTTTCTGCCCTGTTGCAGCGTGAAACAACCGGTTTTCCACATCGCACGACGTGAAGAAAGACGAATGCAGCAATCATCAATATGACGTTCAAGGGCATGCTTGTCACATTGCGCCGACACGCAACATCGCAGCGCGGGCACAGGTTGAAAATCACTGGTCAACGGCAGCAGTTCCGCCCCTAAGGCTTTCAACTGTTTCTGGCTCTTAAGCGCATTCAGCGTCGGATATAGCGCCGCCGCCCAATGTGAAGAAAACGGCAAGGTTTCAATTCGATCGCCGTCTTTCTCAAGTGGAATGTCCGCGAATATATTCGGGATTTCCATTGATACTGGCAAAGGCTCTCCCACATTGTTAAGCGCTTTGGACATTTGCCGCCATAACGCCACCATCGGCCAAGAACCTGAGGTCAGTAGCAGCATGTTGTCAGGACGATAATAATGGCTGTGATAGCGACGAAGCATGCCGATGTCTAATTGAGGAATGGTATCGGGCATCCCACCATAAAGCGCCGCTCGCAGGTCACTATTCACCGCTTGCACCGTAGACGCTCGAAAGCTTTGATGACGCATGTATTCGCCAATTTCACGATACATCGCGCCGTCGTACCCACTGTCATGCTGACGAACGATTTCCTGATCAAAATCTTCTTGCGTCAGCTGCGGCGACAAAATGCTGTCCGCAAAAAAGCCTATGCCGCGCAGTACTGAATTCGGGTCATACCCTGACAGGTGAAAACGGGTGGTCTCTTTTTGGGTGCTGGCATTGAATTCGAGCAAAGCCAGCTCACTGCGAAGGGAAAGAAAGGTTTCGGGTTCGGGATAGCGCATGGAACCACGCAACACCATGTGTTCTAACGCATGGGTGATCCCACTGTCATCATTAACGGGCGTGGGGAGAACAATCGCCGCACTTAAGCGTGATTCTTCCGACGAGGCATGATGCCAGTGCAGCGCTCCACTCACATGGCGATAACCCACCCACCCTGTTTCCAATTGCTGCTCGTTGGGCGGCAACAATAGCCAATCCGGCGCGGCAGGATGTGATTTCGCCATAGACTTCCCTCATCAAGATGCTCAAGGTTTGACAGACAAAATCAGTTGGCTATTTTTAATGGTTCTCGCCAATGCTGTGCTGTGACAGCCTTGATTTGCCTTTGCCACCGCCTCTTCGATCACATGGTGATCGGGAGACTTGCTGCAAACTGGATCGGCTTTGGCAGGGTCCCCTGTCAGCAACATCGCCTGACATCGACAACCACCAAAATCCTTTTCCTTCTCATTACAGCTTCGGCAAGGTTCCTGCATCCAGTCAAATCCGCGGAAGTGATTAAAGCTTTCTGAGTCATGCCAAATGTGCGAAAGCGAGTGATCTTTCACGTTTGGATGAGGTAAATCGAGCATAGCCGCGCTGTGGCACGGCAGAGCCAAACCATCCGGGGCAATGTTCATGAATATGTTCCCCCAGCCACTCATACAAGGCTTGGGGCGGCTCTCGTGATAATCCGGCGTGACGAAAATAAACTTGGGTCCGACCCCTTGTTGCGTGTCACGCAGTGCGTTTACTTGGGCTTCAGCTTGTTCGATTTGAGTGCGTGAGGGCAGCAAGGCATCGCGATTGTGCAGCGCCCAGCCATAGTATTGGGAGGTCGCCAGTTCAACAAAATCTGCGTTGAGTTCAATCGCCAACGCCATAATGGCTTCAATCGACTCGATATTTTGCCTTGTGATCACCACGTTCATCACCATAGGAAAGCCGTGTGCCTTCACGGAATTGAACATGGCTTTTTTGTGGGCGAAAGCATGACGTTTGCCTGCAATGGCATCACTCAGATCGGGATCGGCAGATTGAAAACTGATCTGAATATGATCCAACCCTGCCATCTTCAGCGCCTCAATGCGTTTTTCGTTGAGGCCAACGGCTGAGGTAATGAGGTTGGTGTAATAACCTAACTGATGGGCATGCGCGACCAGCAATTCGAGATCTTTGCGCAGCAAAGGCTCGCCACCGGAGAACCCAAGTTGCACCGCCCCCAGCTCGCGCCCTTGATCTAAAACGCGATACCACTCTTCGGTGGAAAGCTCATCAGCGGCGTCACCAAGATTCAGCGGGTTAGAACAATACGCGCAGTGAAGCGGACAGCGATAGGTCAGCTCTGCCAATAGCCAAAGCGGGGGATTAACAGTTCTCGAGCCATTTTTTGTCACAAGCGACCTCCACAAACTCATTCACATCTTGCGCCAGATCCACGCCGGGAAACTTTTCTTCCAGCTGCGCAATCACCTCCAAGACAGAGCGTGGCAAATCAAACTGCGTCAAAATTTCTGCGGCACTGTCGCTCAATTTCACCATACCCTCAGGAAACAGCAGCACATAGCAGTCTTGAGCTTTTTCAAACTGCATACGAAACATGGCATTTCGCTGGTACTTCGGATCATCACTCACGTGCTGTCACTCCTTGATGTTAGGTCGTCTTCGGCTTTTACGAACGCTTTGTTTATGAACAATCCCGCTATTATCTGCTTAGCTCTTATCTGCTCCGATCCGCTTAGCTATGAACGATCCAGTGCATGATGCCAAACAGGTTTATCGGTAATGCCCGTATAAGGCGGTCGTTCAAATTCATACGCCATGCTGATGGCATCGAGCAAAGACCACAGAATATCAAGCTTAAACTGGAGGATATTCAGCGCCTTGCCTTGCTGTTCTGCGGTTTGAAAATGATCAAGCGTGATGGATAAGCCATGCGCCACATCGCGACGTGCCTGACTCAAACGCTGACGAAAATAAGTCAGCCCCTCGGGATCAATCCACGCATAATGGGTAGGCCAAGAATCCAATCGTGATTGATGAATTTCCGGTGCAAACAACTCGGTCAGTGAAGAGCAGGCGGCTTCTTGCCATGTTGCTCGACGCGCAAAATTGACATAGGCATCCACGGCAAAACGCACACCCGGTAGCACCCATTTCTCATCAATCACATCTTGGCGATCCAAGCCGACAGATTCAGCCAGTCGTAACCACGCTTCAATGCCGCCCCATTCGCAATCTAAGCTCGGATGACCATCATGATCGAGAATACGCTGTACCCATTCGCGTCGAATATCAGGGTCGCGGCAATTGGCCATAATGGCGGCATCTTTAATAGGAATGGAGGTTTGATAATAAAAACGGTTCGCCACCCAAGCGCGAATTTGCGCTTTGGTGCAATTGCCGCTGTACATGGCTTTATGAAAAGGATGATGAATATGGTAGTACTGCCCTTTACTGAGCAGTGCTTCCTGAAATGCTTCTCGGCTCATCGCTGTTGTCATGGCAGTGTTCGTCATCATCCCTCCTTGGGGTCGCATACTGCGTGGCGAGTTTCTGGTGTTTTAACGCCTAAACGGTAATTTCCATGCCATCAAATGCGATGTCGACACCGGCATCCAACACCGCTTGATGCTCGCTAGAATCAGGGTCGAGAATAGGGTTCGTGTTGTTAATATGGATCAACACTTTGCGCGGCTTCTCGTATTCAGCAAGCAGCGCCAACATGCCGTTCTCACCGGACACAGATAAGTGTCCCATGTCGCTGCCAAGGGATTCCCCTAGCCCTTCACGGATCATTTCATCATCCGTCCACAAGGTGCCATCTATCATCACGCAATCGGCATCGGCTAGCGCTGAAAGCACAGCTGGATCATCTTTCACCCCTAACCCCGGCGCATAGAACAACGATTTCCCGCTGCGTGTATCGGTTATTTTTAGACCGATGTTGTCACCGGGACGCGGTCGATTACGAAAAGGAGAAAATGGCGGTGCATTCGACGTTAACGTGATCGGGGTAAAACGTAACGCAGGCACCGCCGGAATATGCCAGCCATCAGCAGATTGCGCATCGATCGTGTGGGTTCGATAACCGCCTTCCCAATGTTTCATCATCGACAAAATGGGATAGCTAGAGCTGAGTTCTTGTTCCACTTCCGGTGTGCAGTACAAATCGAGCGGTAAGCCTTCACGCAAGATGAGTAGCCCTGTTGTGTGATCAATTTGCGCATCCGTCACGATCACCGCGCGAATGGCTGACCCCCTTGAACCGTCGGCTTTGGCAAGCTGCGGCGTGGCATTAATTTGCTGGCGAATATCGGGCGATGCGTTAATCACTACCCAGTTTTCACCGTCATCACTGACAGCAATGGAAGATTGCGTGCGAGGCAAGGCGCGGCTGGTGCCGTTACGCACCGACTGACACATACGGCAATGACAATTCCATTGAGGAAAACCGCCTCCTGCGGCAGAACCCAGAACCACAATCTGCATCAACGCACTCCTTTGCTGTCTGTATTTTATTATCAGTATTTTTCGAACCGTCTTTTACGAACGCTTTACGAACATAAAAAAAGGGATGCATCCCGAAGGCGGCATCCCATTTCGACTCTCTCAACGATTGCTGATATAGAGGGTGACTTCAAAGCCGAGTCGTAGTTCTGTGTAACTAGGTTTTTTCCACATAGTGCTTACTCCTTGTACCAGATACTCAAGTGACAAAAATACTCGCCACCGTTTCTAGCCTAATAAGAAGTCCTAAAACTACCAATCCTACTTTGTGATGATTTCTCTCGTACGAGACACAATAGACTTTTGCCTAATCAGGGAAAGCCAATACTGACTACCCTCTCACCACTAATAAATATGTGGTGAAACAACCACTACCACGCTTTCATCTGATGACTGAGTCGCCCTTTTCGATTTTCGGTTCTTACCGTATTTGTTTGCCACGCAGCGATTTTCATCACTGATGATCGCCACGCACTCTAAACACTGCACACACTCGTTGTAATCAATGCTGCCGTCTTTGTGGATGGCATTGATACCGCAATTTTTTTCACATAGACGACATGGGCTACCACATTCGCTGCGACGATTCAGCCAACTGAAAAGCCGAAAACGTCCCAATACCGCCAACCCCGCTCCGAGTGGGCAAAGGTAGCGACAATAGGCTTTGTGAACGCGCGCGCTGATCAGCAGCAGAGCCAAGGCATAAATCACGAAAGGCAGGCTGCGATCAAACACCAAGGTGACGGCCGTTTTGAACGGTTCGACCTCTGCCATGGTTTCGGCCAGCGACAAACGGTTAAACGCCATACCCACCAGCAACACGAAAACGAAGTATTTGAGATAAATCAGGCGCTGATGCCACGCCTCGTTGATTTTCCATTGCCGAACACGATACTTTTCTGCCACTGCGGCGATAAGTTCCTGCATGGCACCAAACGGGCAAAGCCAACCGCAGAACAGCCCTCGCCCCCATAAAAACAGGCTAATAAACACATACGTCCACAGCACAAACAAAATGGGATCGAGTAAGAACACCCGAATATCAAAGCCATTCCAGAGTGATAGCAACAAGGTGTAGATATTCACCACCGACAACTGCCCTTGGGCATAAAAGCCAATGAAGCCAATCACAAACACCAAAGAAACCAGACGCGCAGGCGTCAAATAACGATTGAACCGCGCTAGCCGACGCTGAAACACAAACACGCCCGTGAGCAGCACCAAATACATCACCATCACCGCGATCTCCGCTTGCCTGTCAATCCAAATTCGTTGCCAAAGCGGCAAGGGTTTTTCTGCTGGCGGCACTGCCACCAACAAGGTCGACGGCAATGCATATAGGCTTTCGACAAACACATGCTCAGATTCCAAATGGTTTTTCACCAGTTGCACTGTCATGCCAACCGACAGCGGCACGGCGGGATCAAACCCGCTCTGATCGGAGAACGTGAAGATATTGAGCCGCTCAAACGGCGCAAGTGGCAAAGCAAAGTCGGCTTGTTGGAGATGAAACAAATCCGCATCACGCAGCGCCAACGGGCTACCTTGCTGACGCAGTGAAAAACGAGCGGGCGTGGTGCCGCGAACAAAATCGTCCGCCACAAAATGATAGCCTCCGCGTGATCCCACCAGCAACGCGATTTCACCGGGCGCGAGCGTGTTCATCACGCGCTGGTATTCCGTTTCACCGAGCAGGTTTTTTCCAACCATTGGCGGATTTAACACCGCCAACGTGAGATCGATAAACGACCTATTGTCGGGTTGGTCCGAATCGCGCGCATCGGCAAGGCGCGAGGCATTGACCCCCAACGCGGCGGCAGCCTCTTCCTCGCTCAGTTGCCAGTGATAGAGGTAGTTGTCATCGTTCAATGCGCTCAGTGATTTGGGCGAAAAGGTGTCGGTATTCAATTTGGTTTGCACTGACGAACCAAAGCCTGTCAGCCGTGCCTGCGCCACTTTTCTCGCCGCCGAAATAATGGTGTCATGCACCACCATCACCGACACCGTCGCTTTGGTCACGCCATCAAAATAGACAATGTCATCACTGGCGATACGCTGTTGCGCGCTGCCGACTAACACTTGTTGTTTGAGTGATAAACCACCGTACTGATTAATAAAATCCACCAGCGGCTTTTCACCCAGACCGTGAAGAAAAATAGGCTCATGATGACCGAGTAAGGCAATGCCAAGAATGCGCCCGTCGGTGTCGAGGCCAACACGCAGATTAATGCTGTCACCAGAAAAGCCGGGGAAATCGGTCAGATCATCCGTTTCAAATAGAAAACCAAGGGGCTGATCGAGTTGATAGATTTCAGTGACCGGTAACGTGTCACTGGACGCTTTCATCCGTGTGGCGCTAGGAAATATTGCCTGTGCCTCCTCACTCACTTCCCGCCAAGATTCAGCAGAAACCAAGAAAGGCAGCAAGATTAAAAGCAGCCATAGAAACAGGGCACTACGCCATCGCATGACAAACCTGCTCATAAAAAAGCGGGGCATCATGCCCCGCAAAAGCGATTGTGTCAGGCAGCGCGGGGAGGTCGCAACTGCCTTCAACGAGCGGACAAGGACTAGAAAAAACCTAACGGATTGATGTCGTAGCTCACCAGTAAGTTTTTGGTTTGCTGGTAATGATTGAGCATCATTTTGTGATTCTCGCGGCCAATACCTGACTTTTTGTAACCGCCGAATGCGGCGTGTGCAGGATAAAGGTGGTAGCAGTTGGTCCACACACGTCCCGCTTGAATAGCACGGCCCATGCGATATGCGCGGTTAACATCACGCGTCCAAAGCCCTGCACCCAGACCGTATTCCGTGTCATTGGCGAGCGCTAACGCTTCAGCTTCATCTTTGAAGGTGGTAACGGCAATCACTGGACCAAAAATCTCTTCTTGGAACACACGCATGGTGTTGTCGCCTTTGAAGATCGTTGGTTGCACGTAGTAACCGCCGTTCAGATCTGTCGAGTGACCGCCCATAAGGACTTCAGCACCTTCGGCACGGCCGATGTCCATGTAACCCATGATCTTCTCGAACTGCTCATTGGATGCCTGCGCGCCCACTTGCGTTTCAGTGTCGAGTGGGTTGCCATGTTTAATGGCTTTGGTGCGCTCAATGACCTTGGCGATAAACGCATCGTAGATACTTTCTTGAACCAGTACGCGAGATGGACAAGTACACACTTCGCCTTGGTTAAAGAACGCCAGCACGCAGCCTTCAACCGCTTTGCTGATGAATTCATCTTCTTGCTGCATCACATCTTCAAAGAAGATATTCGGTGATTTCCCACCCAGCTCAACCGTTGAAGGGATCAGGTTGTCAGCCGCGCAGCGCAGCACGTGGTTACCAATGGCCGTCGAACCTGTGAACGCAATTTTCGCAATACGGGTTGACGTTGCCAGAGCCTGACCGGCTTCTGGGCCCATGCCGTTAATCACGTTTAAAACGCCTGGTGGGATCAGATCGCCAATGATTTCCATCAACAACAAGATAGTGGTTGGCGTTTGCTCCGCGGGTTTAAGAACGATGCAGTTACCAGCAGCCAGTGCTGGCGCCAGCTTCCATGCCGCCATCAACAGCGGGAAATTCCATGGGATGATTTGCCCTACAACACCGAGAGGTTCATGAATGTGGTAGGCCACGGTATTGGCATCGATTTCAGCCGCAGACCCCTCTTGCGACCTAATCGCGCCGGCGAAGTAGCGGAAATGATCGACACAAAGCGGGAGGTCAGCGGCAAGGGTCTCACGAACAGCCTTGCCGTTTTCCCACGATTCCGCCACGGCCAAGTATTCGATGTTGGCTTCGATGCGATCGGCAATTTTGAGCAAGATGTTTGAACGCTCTGTGGCAGATGTAGCCCCCCAAGTCGCTTTGGCTTGGTGAGCGGCGTCGAGCGCCAGCTCAACGTCTTCTGCGGTTGAGCGAGGGATTTCAGCGATGGAATCACCTGTGCAAGGCGAGGTGTCGGTGAAATACTGCCCTTTGATTGGCGGAACCCAGTCACCGCCGATGTAGTTAGCATAACGCGCCTTAAAATTAACGACGGCTCCGTCGGTATTCGGTTTTGCGTAAATCATTGTCCACCCCTGTGTTTGGCGATTTTCCCTGTGTCGTCCCTAACATGTCTTAGTAAAACCAAATATCTATTTAAGGAGTTGGTCAATTCAGAACAGTGTCAGGCGTTATGGTTAGAGTATGAAACTCTCACAGGATCTCTCCATCGCCCCATGGTCGGCAAAATCTCATACTTTGGAGGGAGATGAGACCGGGAGCGAGGGCTAGGCCACAGATTTACGCGCTTAACGATGAGTATTATTCGCTCCGCACATCTCTGTCTGTCCCGATTTCAATAACGGCAACACGTTGCACGACGAATACCTGTTATCACTGCGTTCATGGCGATCATCAGACAAGAAAATGCCGAGCATCCGCTCGGCATTGTGGTTTTCATCCAGTGAGTTCAACGTGAAGGTTTAGCGCTTCGGCAGCTTAAAAGTCCACACCATGCCACCTTGGTTGAAGTCCTTCACGCGCTTGGCAACGTCGCCCCCCCAAAGTGGCACTGCACCGCCCCAGCCAGACAAGACAGAGATGTATTGCTCACCGTCCATGTCCCATGTCACCGGGCTACCCACGATGCCAGAGCCAGTATTGAACTTGTAAAGCAGCTCGCCCGTCTTGTCATCAAAGGCCATCAGATAGCCTTCTGGGTTACCGGTGAATATCAGTCCACCCGCGGTCGTCAACACGCCACCCCACAAGGGCGCGTAGTTTTTGTATTCCCAGACACGCTCACCGGTTTTCGGATCGTAAGCACGCAACACACCGATGTAATCTTCATTTAGCGCTTTAATGGTAAAACCCGCACCGAGGTAAGCGGCCCCTTTTTTGTAGGCAACAGGTTCATTCCAAATGTCCATTTGCCATTCATTAGCAGGCACGTAGAACAAACCCGTTTTCGCGCTATATGCCATCGGCATCCAGTTTTTACCGCCAAGGAAGGACGGCGCGGAAGTCACGGTGTTGCCCTGCTTGCCGTCTTTAATTTCGGTTGGATCGCCTGGGCGGTTCTCTGACACAAACATTGGACGACCTTTGTCATCCAAGCCTTTTGCCCAGCTGATTTTGTCCACAAACGGGAAGCCACGAATGAATTCACCGTTGGTGCGATTCAACACATAAAAGAAACCGTTACGGTCGGCAGTCGCGGCAGCTTTCACCGGCTTGCCGTTTTCGGTGTAATCAAACGAAATCAGCTCGTTGACCCCATCAAAATCCCAGCCATCGTGCGGCGTGGTTTGAAAGTGCCAAACAATTTTGCCGTCATCGGGATCGATCGCGAGGCGAGAAGAGGAAAAGAGGTTATCGCCCGGACGCATGTGGGAGTTCCATGGCGCGGGGTTACCCGTACCAAAAAACAGTAAATCCGTGTCGGCATCATACGTGCCACCTAACCAAGGTGCAGCGCCGCCACTTTTCCACAGATCCGCAGGCCAGGTTTGACCCGGCTTACCGCCAGAAATACCGCTCTCCACTTTCTTACCGTCTTTCCACACGTAACCCATGTGGCCTTCAACAGTTGGGCGCTCCCACACCAAGGCACCGGTTTTGGCGTCGTAAGCACGCACTTTACCGACGATGCCAAATTCACCACCAGAAACGCCAGTAATAACATTGCCTTTGACAATAATGGGTGCCGCAGTGATCGAGTAGCCGTCTTGGTAGTTATCCACGGTTTTTTTCCAGCGCACTTTGCCCGTTTTGGCATCTAACGCGACTAGCTTGGCGTCCAAGGTGCCGAAAATCACCAAATCGTCATACAAGGCAACGCCACGGTTAATCACGTCACAACACGGCATGATGCCATCCGGTAATCGTGCATCGTATTGCCAAAGCTCATCACCCGTTTTCACGTCAATGGCGTAAACGCGTGAATAAGAGCCCGTCACATACATGACGCCGTCTTTGACCATCGGCTGGCTTTCTTGACCGCGCTGCTTTTCACCGCCCAGCGAAAATGCCCATACCGGACGAATTTCTTGCACGGTTTCACGGTTGATGGATTCAAGCGGGCTGTAACGCTGCCCTCGAAGCCCAAGACCATAAGTCACTATATCCTCTGTGGTTTCCTGATCGGCGAGGATGTCTTCGTCCGTGACACCCGCATAAACCGGCGCGGCGGTCAAAGCGAGTGATAGCGCAGCATAAATGCCGCAGCGTTTAAATGACGTTGCTGTCATGGGAGTACCTCATTGTTGGCTGACTGCTTGGGTAAGCACGTCATGTCGTGATGTCATGCTAGCGCCACCCCGCCCAATCCCGCCGCATAGCGGCCTTGATTTGACAGGGAAAGCCGGCGCTAAACGTTAAAGGGGCACAGGCAAATAGCGATTCGGCAGTTGATAGCGAACGCCATACTTTTCGCCCCAGCGTAAGAAGTCGCCGTTTTCGATGTGTGCGACCACAATGTCTTCCAGTGCATAAGCCAACTGACGGTAGTTTGTGTGCACTGCGATACCGAGCTCCCACTCGGCGCGGCCAAGTAAAGGGAACGCAAGTTCAGTGAGTTTCTGGGTGGGAGCGGCGTCTGGCGACGCGTTTTTCTTTGATGTGTCTGACGAGAATTCGTCGTTCTGTGATGTGTTTTTCACTTTCTGTGATGCGGGGTAATAAGCTTGCTGATGAAGCCATTGGAGCTGTGAGCTCATCCCCATCACCATGGCGACATCGCCGCGTGTCAGCGCCGAAAAAGCCTCGGTTACCGAAGGGAAGGTACGGCTGTTATCGCGAAAACGCCCGCCGTATGCTGTGGTCAAATAAAACTGAGGCACGGTGTCGACTTCGACCCCGACAGGGTGATACATAAAACGTGCCGCGGTTTGCGGTGTATCGAGCTTGTCCCCGTCATATGCCAGTAACCAGCGCTCACTGTGGTAGGGCGCAAACATGTGGACCAACTCATGAGCGGGCAAGCCGAGATCGTCGCGCTGCATGGCGAATGCTCTGTCGTAAGGCACTCGCAACATGACGTCAGCTTTCACACGCTGGCCATCGTCGCTGGACAGGTTCATCCCCTTCCAAAGGTAATTGCGCATGTCATCTTCAACGGTTTCATCAGGTGTCATCCAGTGAAGATTTAGCTCGACGCCTAGCCCTTTTGCCAACGCATTTGCCAGCTCAACATCCATCCCCGCAGGGTTGCCATTTTCGTCCATAAACGAATACGGCGGGAAGTTGCTATACACGGCAATGCCTATCACTCCTCGCGATTGAATATCGTCGTAAGACAGCGCATTTGAAGGCCCTACTTGCAGCATCCATGTCGCAAGCAGTATCGAGAAAATAGGGCGAAACCTTGTTGAGATAAGCGGCAAAATTCGAGTCATCACAGCGCCTCCCGTTAACCGTTTTCCGGCGCCACGGATTCAAGCCAAGTACGAATTGCCCACAGCGCTTCTTGGTTGAGGTGCTCCGTCATCTTCGGCATGTACACCGCGCCATTACGCACCGCGCCGTTTTTCACGCGATAGATGTACCACTCATCCCCATCATAGTCGGGAGACAAGATGCGAAGATCCGGCGCAATACCGCCTGAAATGCCTTCAAGACCGTGGCAGCGTGCGCAGTTTTGGTTATACGCCGACGCGCCAATACGCTCGACTTCCACCCTGACATTGCCAGACAAATCGCGATAAGGGTTGGTGTCGGTCCAATCAGCCCCCAGCACCGGAATGGATGTGGTGTCGATAGATTGCGGGGTGACATTGCCATGAGCAAAAACAAGCGGTGAACTGAGTGTCGCGACAAGTGCGACAGCGGTGACTAAGCAGATATTGCGTTCAACCTTTTCCATGTTGCGCGAGCTCCTTTTTCAATCAATGCGGGGAACGTTTAAGCAGTACAGGGAGAAGTGTAGGAGCGTCAATGTATTGAGAACATGCTACAAAAGCGGGGTTATTCCTCATTCTTTGGGAGGATTTTTTTAAAACAGAGACCCGCTATTTGGCAAAAGCAGGCCACACTGCATACAGTAAAGACGGAATTTCATACGGAGTGTTTTAACCAATGGATAGACTTGATGTACTCGCCAACGGACGGATAATGACACTTTGCGTGCCCCTCTTTGCCGCGTTTTTTTCTTGTATGACACTTGCCAGCGTCAACATCGAAATAGGTCTTCTACGACAGCCCGTCGATACCTCCACCGCCGCGCCGATCTACCTTAGAGAATCAGAGAATAACGGCGAGGCAGGAGCCACCTTGTCGATTGATGATGCCAATGGCACCGGCAAATTTTTGGGTCAAAAATACAGCCTGCGCACCGAAACCAACGCAGATAGTGACCAGTTAAATACCACTGCGAACCAGTGGTACCAAGACGGTGTGCGCTTTTTCCTGACCGACCTTGATACTCCCTCTCTTGTGACTTTGCGAAAGGCACTGCCGGACGATGCCGTGCTTCTCAACATCGGCAATCAAGACGATGCCTTGCGCACATCAACCTGCCTGCCGAACACCCTGCATACCGCCCTCAGTTACAGCATGCGCGCCGACGCCATTGCGCAATGGCTCAGAGTACGTCGACTCAATCGCGTGTTTTTGGTCTCGGGAATGTCGCCAGAAGACAACGCCTTTTTGGCGACAGTCAAACGCACACTGAATAAGTTCAACCACAAGGTGGTCGCAGAGAAAGTATGGAATTTTGATACCGACCTTCGCCGCACCGCGTCGGCTGAATTGCCTTTATTTACCCAAGCGAGCGATTACGACGTGGTGTGGGCTGTCGATGAAAACAACGTGTTTGGTCAGCATTTGCCTTATAACACTTGGTTACCTCGCCCTGTGGTTGGCACACACGGACTACGCGCCGACGGCTGGCATTACGTGATTGAGCAATGGGGCGCGGTTCAGCTGCAAAATCGCTTCAATGATTTGTTCGCCCGCACCATGAGCGCTAAAGATTATGCCGCGTGGGTCGCTGTGCGTTCAGTTAACGAGGCTGTCACCGCCTCCAACACGGCTAACGTAGCGACCTTACTGCCCTTTATGTTGGGCGAGCGCTTTCAGCTTGCCGCTTACAAAGGTCGCAAGCTCACCTATCGCTCATGGAATGGGCAGCTTCGCCAAACCGTGCCACTGTTTGACGATCAGGCTCTGATTGCTTCCGCGCCATTTGACGGTTTTCTGCACCCTCGCAACGAATTGGATTCTTTGGGCATTGATCGCGCGCAAAGCCAATGCCGCTTATACCCTTCACCCGATAACGCATAAGGACGTCACGTTATGACTCTGACTCGAACTCTGCTTGCTATGACGCTTGCCACCATGCTCGCAGCTCCAGCCTTCGCCAAGGAATTTGCCTACGTCGCCAATGAGAAAGACGACACCCTGAGTGTGATTGATATGGACACGATGGAAGTGGTCAACACCATCGCCGTCGGCGATCGCCCTCGAGGCATTGAACTCAGCAAGGACGGCACGCAGCTTTACATCTGCGCCAGTGAATCTGACACCGTACAAGTGCTCGATCTAGCGACCAACACCTTAGTGGGCGAATTACCATCAGGGGAAGATCCTGAATTGTTCGCCCTTCATCCAGATGGCAAACGCCTTTACATCGCCAATGAAGACGACGCTTTGATGACAGTGGTGGATATTCCAAGCGCCAGCGTGATCGCGCAAGTGGAAGTGGGTGTGGAGCCAGAAGGTGTCGCGGTCAGCCCGGACGGAAACACGGCGATCATCACTTCTGAAACCTCCAACATGGTTCACTGGATTGACACCAAAACCAACGCTATGGTGCACAACACTTTGGTCGATGCGCGTCCACGCTATGCGGAATTCAGCCCAGACGGCAAACAGCTTTGGGTCAGTGCAGAAATCGGCGGCACGGTATCGGTTATCGATACGGCGAGCAAAGAGATCATTAAGAAAATCAACTTTGCGCCTAAAGGCGTGCACAAAGACAAAGTGCAGCCCGTAGGCGTGCGCCTGACCGCTGATGGAAAAACAGCGTTTGTCGCATTAGGTCCGGCAAACCACGTGGCGGTAGTCAATACTGATACGTTGGAAGTCGAAGACTACTTGTTGGTAGGTCGCCGCGTGTGGCAAATGGCGTTTAACGGTGCTCAGGACCGACTGCTTGCCACCAATGGCGTCAGTGGTGATGTGTCGATCATCGACGTGCCAAACCGCAAGGTATTAAAAACCGTCAAAGTCGGCCGCTACCCTTGGGGTGTTGCAGTCAAAGAGGCGAACTAACCCATTCATGATAGATGTTAGCGAACTCACTTACCGTTATGGCGCGCGCCTTGCGCTAGACGATCTCACCCTGTCGCTCGGACAGGGTTTGCATATGTTGCTCGGGCCAAATGGCGCGGGTAAAAGCACCCTATTCTCGCTGCTTACCCAGCTCGCACCCTGCCAACATGGCGAGATTAAGCTACTGAATGAAACGCCTAGCCGACGCACCATGGCCAAGCTTGGCGTGGTGTTTCAGCAAAGCACGCTGGATATGGATTTAACCGTGGCGCAGAACCTCAGTTATTACGGGGCGCTGCATGGTTTCAGCCAATCACAAAGCATGAATAAAGCGGCGCCCTTGCTGGCGCACTTCTCGCTCACGGATCGGCTTCACGACAAAGTTCGTGCGTTAAACGGCGGGCATCGTCGGCGCACTGAATTAGTCCGCGCCTTAATGCACTCCCCTTCAGTATTGCTGCTGGATGAACCCACCAGCGGGCTTGATCCCAAAGCGCGTAGATCGTTATCGGATGCCGTGCGCGCCCTTTGCGAGCAGCAACCACTTTGTGTGCTGTGGGCAACCCATTTGATTGAAGAAGTGGATGACGATGACGATGTGCTGATCTTACACCGCGGCAAATTACAGGCACACAATAAAGCCAGCACCTTACGCAGCCTGCATCAACACCCCACACTGGCAAAAGTGTTTGCCGCACTCACCTCGGATGATGAAAACACGGAGGCCGCCCGATGACCTATTGGTACGCGTTTGTTGGGATTTGTTATCGAGAATGGCTGCGTTTTTTCTCTCAGCGGGCGCGTTTTGCCGCCAGCTTAGTGAGGCCGCTGCTGTGGCTTATTGTGTTTGCGGCAGGTTTTAGGGCAACGCTCGGCATCGCCATCATGGAGCCCTATTCCACTTACATCAATTACGAGGAATACATACTGCCGGGACTGTGCGCCATGATCTTGCTGTTCAACGGTATGCAAAGCTCACTGTCGATTGTGTATGACCGCGAAATGGGCAGCATCAAGGTGTTGCTGACCAGCCCCTTGCCTAGGCCGTTCTTGTTACTTTCAAAACAGATTGCGAGCGCATTGGTCAGCGTTTTACAGGTCGGCGTATTCTTGGTCATCGCAGCCCTTTATGACAGACCCCTTGAGCCGATGGGTTATATTCTGGCGATCCCTGCGCTTTTTCTCACTGCCCTCATGCTCAGTGCACTTGGGATTGTGATTGCCTCTCGCATCAAGCAATTGGAAAATTTTGCGGGGGTGATGAATTTTGTCATCTTCCCGATGTTTTTTCTCTCTTCCGCGCTCTACCCGCTTTGGAAGATGCAAGAAGCCAGCGTGTGGCTGTATGAGATTTGCCGCTTTAATCCCTTCACATTTGGCGTCGAGCTAATCCGTTTTGCACTGTATGAACAATTAAATGTCACCGCACTGCTGGTGGTTTTTGCCTGTACCTTGGTGTTTGTTATTCTTGCGGTTGCGGGCTTTCAGCCCACGCGAAATCAAGGAAAAGGCGGACGCTAGCTTCGTTTTTTTACTTGTTTCAGTTAACCGCTTTTCAGTAACCTTTCGCTCCTGCAGCAACCCTTTCAGCCACAACAACAGACATAAAAAAACCGCGCCAATGCGCGGTTTCGAAACTTGCATTGCTTGGAAGCAATTAGAAGTTCAGTTCAACGCCACCAAAGAAGCCGTCGTTCATGAACTTACCTGGGTTAGCGCCAAAGTAGTTGAAGTCGTAGTCTTGAACACGGTAACCCGCTTTAAAGTTCAGATCTGCCGCAACAAGACCCAGCGTGAACAATACGCCCGCTTCCGCATCAACCGTGCTGGTTTCATCGTAGCTACCAAAGCTGAATGTACCGAACAGAGACACTGGCGTTGCTGGAATACCCAGACGCACATCACTGTAAACAGCGGGTTGCCACTCATCGAACTGATGAACACCAAAGTTACCTTCAAATTTCTGTAGGTTCAGACCGATATCGAAAGAAATCAGGTCATTGTCCAGAATTTCATAGTAAGCGATCAAATCGTACTGAGTAAAAGCAACACTCTGTGTGTTAACGCCTTGAGAGCTCACATCGGTGTAACGAATTTTTGCGTTAGGTACCAATGGGATGAAGTGTTCAAAGGCGACGTAGTAAGAGCCCTGTACGTTAGTATCATCAGCACGAACATCGTTGATTTTCGCATCGGCGTACCAAGCATCTACACCCGCTTTAGCGCCCAAAAGCACCGCTGATTGCGCAGGCAGAGAAACGGTTGCTGCTACGGCTAACGCAGCAAGAGAAAGGTTTAATTTTTTCATTGAAAGGACTCCGCCTTACATTTTTCAGTTTATGGTTTGCGAGGACTATAGCAAAACTGACACAAAAATTCCGCACAAACTGTCGGAATTTTATGCGGAATCATCAATATAAATCTGGACACCAAGAGCGACTATCCCTCTTGTCGTCGTACTTTTAGTAACGACGTGCTCGTTCGCGACGACGTGAACGCTTGTGGTAATAATCACGGGCATTTTTAGCGGTTTTATCACGTCCTTTTAGCAACCAAATAATCACCGCTATCACGATAATCCATGGCAACATTTTAAACACTAAGCCAATCATGCCCGCCAGTGCCATCACGATAAAGCCCACGACCATGGCTGCTATTACGCCAATAAAACTAATGCCAGTGGCTAACAATGCAATTGTGAACCCCACCAGAAATAGAAACTCAATCATCAGACTCTCCTCGAGTACACAGTGTCACTTCCAATTATCTTCTGGTATTGCACGAAGCAGGCCAACTTTACTAACTGTTTAAAATCATATAGATAATAAAAAAGCGTAACGATTAACTCGCTACGCTTTCCTATTTATTGGTAAATCACACCAACTCTTGCGGTATTTTTAACCAATGCCTTGCTCGTTGAATTTAAACATTCAACTCAGCTGGGATTTTCGCCAATGCCGCTTCAAGCACTTCAATGCCAGAACCCGGCTTATGCGCATTTTCGCTGATATAACGACGCCATTGACGAGCGCCAGGCATGTTTTGGAATATACCCAGCATGTGGCGACTAATGTGATTCAGATGAGCGCCTTTGCTCAACTGCTCTTCAATGTAAGGGAACATGGCTTTCACCGCGTCACTTCGCTTGATGATCGGCGCATTGCTACCGAACAGGCGTTGATCGACTTCTGCCATCATGTAAGGGCTTTGGTAAGCCTCGCGGCCAATCATCACGCCGTCCATGAATTGCAAATGCTCTTCTGCTTCTTCGAGAGATTTGATACCGCCATTAATGGCCATCGTCAGATGCGGAAAGTCTTTCTTAAGCTGATAAACACGCGGGTAATCCAGCGGTGGGATTTCACGGTTTTCTTTCGGGCTTAAACCAGAAAGCCACGCCTTACGGGCATGAATCGTGAAGTTGTCACAGCCTGACTTCTCGTGAACTGTGCGCACGAAATCGACCAAAAATTCGTAGCTGTCTTGGTCATCAATACCGATACGCGTTTTCACCGTAACCGGAATACCCACCACCTCTTTCATGGCTGAAACGCACTGCGCCACCAGCTCGGCTTCACCCATCAAACACGCACCGAAACGACCGTTTTGCACACGATCAGACGGGCAACCCACGTTCAAGTTAATTTCGTCATAGCCACGTTCAACCGCCAGCTTGGCACAGGTCGCGAGATCGACAGGGTTAGAACCGCCCAATTGCAAAGACACCGGATGCTCTTCGTCATTAAACAGCAAAAAATCGCCTTTACCGTGAATGATTGCACCTGTGGTGATCATCTCGGTATACAGCAGCGCGTTCTTAGAAAGAATGCGGTGGAAGTAGCGACAATGGCGGTCTGTCCAATCCAGCATCGGAGCGACGGAGAAACGGGCTGACGGGTAAGACACACCCTCAGACGTAACGCCTGATTGTGGATTTTGGATGTCAGTAGCTTCATTAAGCATGGATCGACCTCGTTGCACTCTGTAACGCGAAAGTGCTGCCAAAAGCAGCACCTAGATAAAGTGAGCGGATTCTACCTCAAAGTGTGAACTGGACCAAATAGCTGGCGATCAGAATATGTACATTTTCCGTAATAAATAGGCAGAGAGAGGCTGGCTGCACTCTTTGCCTTATCCAGTTTCACTCTATGTATCAACTACAATGTCTCAAAGGCGAACCACGGTCACGGCCTTACGAGTACGTGTTTTGTTTGCTGTGATAGAATATCCATCTCAACCTGATTTTTGAGATCTTATGGCCAATCATTCACAACTCATAGCCCGAGCTCAGTCGTTGTGTGAACAACGGGGCGTGCGTATGACCACGCAACGGGAACGAGTGTATGACATCATTATTCAGAGCAAGCGCGCTATAACCGCGTATGACCTGCTTGATGTGTTAAGAGAAATTGAACCACAGGCCAAGCCACCCACTGTCTATAGAGCGCTCGATTTTTTGCTTTCTCAGGGGTTTGTGCACAAAGTTGAATCAACTAACTGCTTTATTGCTTGCTGTCTGCCCGGTCATGAGCAACATTGCTCTCAACTGTTGATTTGCGATTCGTGTGGCACGGTAGAAGAGTGTCATGCGGATGCCTTGTCTAACGCCCTTCAAAAAAAGGCGAATCAGGTTGGTTTTACAGTGAGTCATCACGTTGTTGAAACACATGGAATATGCCACGCATGCCAGCTGGCAACACATAAAATGCAGTAGGACGGTGAACAACTATTATGCGCGCTGAATTTGTAAACCCATTTTTGTCTTCATTGGTGAATGTGCTGACCACAATGGCGCAGCTAGAAATCACACCAAGGAAGCCGCAGCTTAAGAAAACAGAGATCGCAAAAGGTGATGTGTCTGGTTTGATCGGCATGGTTGGCGATAAGACCAAAGGATCGCTTTCTGTCACGTTTGAAGAAGAGCTCGCGCTGGAAATCATGAACCGCATGTTGGGTGAACGCCCAACGTCTATAGATGCCGATGTAACGGATATGGTCGGCGAAATCACCAATATGGTGACGGGCGGTGCGAAGCGCATTCTGGCTGAAAAAGGCTTCGATTTTGAAATGGCGACGCCAATTGTGGTATCAGGGAAAGATCATACCATCACCCACAAAAGCGATGGTCAGATTATTCTTATGCCGTTTGATTCTGAATTTGGTCGTGCATACATCGAGATCTGCTTCGATTAATCATGTATTCCAAATAAAAACGCCGCAATTGCGGCGTTTTTTAATTTCAATCAATGCGTTACATTACACGCGCCACTGTTTAAACGTGTTAATCAAGCCATTGGTTGAACTGTCGTGGCTGGCCACGTTTTGCTGGTCTGCCAACTCTGGCAAGATTTGATTCGCCAGTTGTTTACCGAGTTCTACACCCCACTGATCGAAGCTGAAGATGTTCCAGATAACACCTTGTGCGAAGATCTTGTGCTCATACATGGCAATCAACGCACCCAGTGTGCGAGGGGTAATTTGCTTAACCAGAATCGAGTTGGTTGGGCGATTACCTTCAAACACCTTGAACGGTACAAGCTCAGCCACTTCTTCAGCTGACTTACCGGCAGCTAAAAACTCGGCTTCCACTTGCTGACGCGTTTTGCCAAACGCTAGCGCTTCCGTTTGTGCAAAGAAGTTTGCCATCAGTTTAGGGTGATGGTCGCTCAACGGGTTGTGGCTAATCGCAGGGGCGATAAAATCACATGGAATGATTTTAGTGCCTTGGTGGATCAACTGATAAAACGCGTGTTGACCATTTGTACCTGGCTCACCCCAAATGATAGGGCCCGTTTGATAGTCAACAGGAAGGCCACTGCGGTCGGTGTATTTGCCGTTAGATTCCATGTTGCCTTGCTGGAAGTAAGCGGCAAAACGGTGCAGGTATTGATCGTATGGCAGAATGGCTTCTGACTCTGCGCCGTAAAAATTGTTGTACCACACACCAATCAACGCTAGTAGCACCGGAAGGTTCTGCGACAACGGGGCTTGCTGGAAATGGTTATCCATGTCGTGCGCACCCGCCAACAACTCAATAAAGTTGTCATAGCCAACAGACAGACAAATCGACAGTCCGATCGCTGACCACAAAGAGTAACGACCGCCAACCCAATCCCAGAACTCAAACATGTTGTCGGTGTCGATACCAAACTCAGCAACCGATTTTGCATTGGTAGACAGTGCGGCGAAATGCTTCGCGACGTGTGCTTGATCTTCCGCTGTTGCAAGGAACCAGTCTCGCGCCGACAGGGCGTTGGTCATGGTTTCTTGGGTGGTAAACGTTTTCGATGCGACCAAGAACAGCGTGGTTTCTGGATCAAGGTTTTTCAACGTTTCGGCAATGTGAGTACCATCTACGTTGGAAACAAAGTGCAGGTTCAGGCGCGTTTTGTATGATGCTAGCGCTTCACTGACCATGTATGGACCAAGATCAGAACCACCGATACCGATGTTCACGACGTCGGTAATTTCTTTGCCTGTGTAACCTTTCCACTCACCACTGATCAGACGCTCAGAGAAAGCTTTCATCTTCTCAAGCACAGCATTCACGTGTGGCATGACGTCTTCGCCATCTACCATCACTGGCGTGTTGCTGCGGTTTCTCAGAGCTGTATGCAATACGGCGCGATCTTCCGTTTGGTTGATTTTATCGCCGCGGAACATGGCACTAATGGCATCTTTCAGCTCGGTTTCATCAGCCAGCGCGAACAATTTATCCAACGTCTGCTCACTGATCAGGTTTTTTGAATAATCGAGCAGAATATCGTTACCGAAACGCACGGAGAACTTATCAAAACGATGCGGATCGTTGGCAAAGAGCTTAGTGAGGGTCAAATCCTGCGCATCTTCAAAATGGGCGGTCAGCGCTTTCCACGCGGCCGTTTGCGTCGGATTAATGGACTTCAACATAGTTATTGTTCCTTATAGACAGAGTCGGTTCTGGTGGGCACTGTCATCCCACATTATTCTAGGCAGACCACACTTCATCATGTCATCGCCAAAGTGGTGTAATGTTACGATCTACTTTGTACCCATGCTAGGTCATTACACAGTTTTACGCGGATATCTTTTTATTGCGATTCGTTAAACGATACCATGTTGACATGATTACATTGCAGCCGTTTTGCGTTAAGTCAGTGATTGATGTATCCCTAAAGAATGGTTCATTACCCGTGAAGGCCAACTTTACCTATTAATCTGAAGAAAGGTGTGTGAAATGTGGACTCAAAAAACAATTCATCTGAAAGCAAAGCATCGCGGGTTTCATTTAATTACTGATGAAATCAAACAACAAATTCCAGAATTACGCGATCTACGTGTTGGGCTAGTTCACCTGTTTATTCAACACACTTCTGCCAGTTTAACGCTCAACGAGAATGCTGATCCAACCGTGCGCAACGACATGGAAGCGCATTTCAACCACTTCGTTCCAGAGCGCGCATCTTACTATCAGCATACTTATGAAGGTGATGATGACATGCCTGCACACATCAAGAGTTCATTGTTAGGCTCAAGCGTGTCGATTCCCCTTTCAAATGGCCGAATGGCGCTGGGGACATGGCAGGGCATTTATCTGGGAGAACATCGAGACCACGGCGGTTCTCGACAAGTCGTGGTGACAATTCAAGGGGAGTAAGAATAGAAGTGTATAACGAGATGCGATCTTCCTTTCCTGAAGTGACACACGGGTAAGCCATTCTTTACTCATGCTTTAAGTTGATCACTTACCATTAAATCATTATTTTCCCACCATATTTCCCAAAAAGTCTTATGAAGACTTACCTAAAACCATCAAAAAACCACATGTCTCATTATTGAGCCATTAATTGTTTACACAATTAAATAGACTTCATTCTTCGATAACGTGCCGCAAACGTAAGCGACATGAACAAAGCCCGCCCACATGACCTGGTCAAACATGGATGATGGGTTAGCCCATTTATAACGGATTCTAGGTACATTAATAATGACAAAGACACTTCTTACTACTGCAATTCTTGCGGGGTCCCTCATCTCAGCTCAAGCAATGGCGAATTGTGCTGGCAACGTCTATTCAATGAATGCTGGACGCGGACATGTGGGGCTACTGCTTGACGTTCAAGAAGCAAAACAGATGTCGTCTGACTATTTCTCCGATGCGGGCGACCGAGTGGAGTATCACTCCCGTGCGCTGTTCAGCACACCGAGCATGGCATATGACCAGGTATCAGATCGTCTTTATTACGTCAGCACGCCACAGCCAACCTCATATCACGTTGAAGTACCAGCAACTGATGTCACGACTGAAGAACTCCAGAACCTAGATTTACACGCCAAAACCATTGACGCTTATCAACTGGCTTACATGGACCCAGCAACGGGCGAACATGTCGCGGGTCCAACGGTGACAAAACAGATTCTGCGTATGGCTTTTGCCCCAAGTACTGGAGAATTGTTTGCTTCCGATTCGCAAACCATCTTTAAAGTAGATCCAACCACCGGTGACATCACCCACATTGCTAACTTCAGTAATGAATTAAAATTTGGCGGCTTTAGTAGCTGGGGGGATTTTGTCTTCCAAAATGGTGAGCTATTGTTCGTCACAAATGGTCGTACATATTCAATCAATACCGCCTCAGGCGCTCAGACGTTTAAAGCCTTCCACTTTATTGACTTCGTTGCTGCAGCAACGTTGGATCAAAATGGCCAAATGCTTGTTGCTGCCAAAAACCAGAACATCTCGGGTAACGTGAACAGCAACCACCTGTACCGCATCAAACCATCTACAGGTGAGAGAAAGCTGGTTGGTTTGTTCCCTAACCGCATTAGTGCCATGGCGACGGTGACGTCTGAAGATCACACCTGTTATGAAAAAACAGAATTCGCGAGTGATTTAACCCCCGAAGTCACGGGTATCACATTAGCGTCAGAGTCAGTGAATGAAGGTTCAACGGCCTACTTCACCGTCAATTTTGACAAAGCTACTAACGATGCAAACACCACTCTGCGCGCTGCACTTAAAGATGGCACTGCAAACTTGAACAGCGATTACGAAAATACCGTTGAACTGCTGTTCTCTGATAACTCAACGGGCTCTGCAACCATTTCATCGACGTTGACTGAAATCAGTTTGCCGCAAGGCGTAACATCAGTGCGTATTGGCGTGCCAACAGTTAATGACGCTACGCACGAAAGCAATGAGAACTTCTCGTTGGATGCTTGGGTTTCCACCGACAAGAGCGATCTGACATCAGCCAGTGTCACTGTCGTTGACAATGACCCTGCTGAAGTTGGCATTCGAGGGTGTAGCAATGGTGGCTGGACGTCAGCAACGAATTCACTGACTTGGTGTTCTGAGAACGACACAGTCACTTGGATTGGTGATTACCATAACTCGACGCACAGTTCGCGTTTTGAAGGAACCATTGATGGCTTGTCTATTGGTTCAGCGAGCACACTGAACTATAAAATTCTGTCCACACAAGATATCGGTGGCCTATCACGATTTACCGTGGAGATGGATTACGGTAACGGGTGGGTGACTGTAGGTAACTACCGTTCAAGGGTTTACTCACGTCCAACGACGGTTTCCTATACCTATGACTTTACTCCGGGATCAACACAGGCCAAGTACCGACTTACATGGAACATCACCTCTGATCGTCCAGATGGCGGTGACGATATTTCAATCGGTCTAGAAAACGTTACTTGGTAATAGAAACTGGACATATAAATAGCCAAAGCCATGCTTTGGCTATTTTTTTGCCTTTAAAACGGCTGGTTAATCATCACACGAAACAGCCCTTCTTCGCTGCCCCACGCCATTTCAGTGCGCACCACAATGCCTTCTACTTGAAAACGCATCGCTGCACCCGCACTCCATTTCATGTCGCGATGAAGCTCAGCTAGATCGTACTCATCAGCCACTCGCCCTGCTTCCGCAAACAGCACCCATTGCCACCAAGGCACGTCGTACCAATCAAACACAGGAACTTCATCTAACGGCTGCCATTCAGGGGTCACACGGTATTCAACGCTATAGCTAAGGGCTGAGCGACCTGCAAACCGACCGGTTTGAAAACTACGTAAGCGATATAAACCACCGAGCCTTGCGCTAGCAAATTCAGGTGGGCGATGGAATTCGGTCTGCCCATCAATCTCTGTCGTGCTGTTCCAACTAGGCGTATCGGAGGTATAGACGTTCAATGCAAACACTTGCTGTTTCGCCATGTCTTCCCAGTTGCCAAGGCTCCAATACCAACTTTGGCTTGCTGCCCACTTCCACCAACTGGCTCGGTTATCACTCCCCGGATCGGCCGTCACAATCAACTCACTCAGGCTCCCTTCAGTTGGGCTGTTGGTATTGTCACGGTTATCCCAGCGATAACGGGTTTCAAGTCCCCAAACTTCATCGGCATCGGAGAAATCACTCGGCGCGTCAACACCCTCACCGGTTAAAGTCTGCGCTTGGTAAAACGGGCGAAACTCAATGGACGAGACTCCGCTGTTCCACGGTGCATTGCCGTCAACAGCTCGCCTTGGTGACAACGTAGCACGAATTGGCTGCTGATCGCCCGCCCCCCAGGGCAAAATGTAGCGAAATGCAACATGGTGCTGCGCATCACGACTGTCTGCAGTTAAACGGTCATCAAACGAAGAATTGTTGGATGCAGCTTCCCCAAGGAAATAGTCAAATTGTTTAAAATCACCTTCATAAAACTGGCCGCTAATGAGCCAGCGACTGTCTGGCGAAAACGTATAGTTATTGGCTGCAATAAAGCCCATCCATGTACTTTTACTGGTACCTAGACCCGCCGCAAACAAGGATGCTTGCGGCTGACCCGCTTGCTTCCAAAGCCCTGCCATGCCCGCAGAAAATCCCATCGCTTCGGTGGAAAAAGCAAAGGGCACCATTTCAATATCTAACGGTTCTGACGCTAAAGCACTGTCGTGCTCAGACGCTTCTGAGGCAAAGGCACTCAGTGGTAAGCATAAAAAAGCCGCAACCCAAGTTGCGGCTTTAGAAAAGGGTAATTTCAAGAGAACCTACAGTGTATTTATGTGTAAATAATATCGACGCGTGAGGTCAGGTTTGTCACCAGCTCATATCCAATAGTGCCAACGTGATGAGCCACTTCTTCAACAGGCAGGCCTTCGCCCCATAAGATGACTTCATCGCCAACGCGATCGGTGGCATCGGGGCCCAGGTCAATCGTCAGCATGTCCATTGATACGCGACCAACGAGTGGTACGCGACGACCGTTAACCAACAAAGGTGTGCCATCAGGGGCAACGCGCGGATAACCGTCACCATATCCTATAGCAACAACACCTAGCTTGGTATCACGTGGGGTAACCCAGCGACCGCCATAACCGATTGCATCGCCTTTTTTAGCGCTACGCACGGCGATAAGGCTTGATGTCATGGTCATTGCTGGCTGTAAGCCAAAATCGGCACCAGTGCGCTCTGACACGGGGGAAACCCCGTAAAGGCTTATCCCTGGGCGAACAAAGTCAAAATGGCTAGTTGGCCACATTAGGGTACCCGATGATGCCGCCAATGACTTGAACCCAGACTGACTGGCAGTCAAAGAGGTGAACACATCAATTTGTTGCTGCGTAAGAGGATGCTCAGGCTCGTCAGCACGACCAAAGTGGCTGATAAAATGCAGCGGTTTGGCCACATTCGGACACGCATTCAAACGTTCGATAAAATCGCTGACATCGTCAGGATGAACGCCGAGGCGATGCATACCGGTATCGATTTTCAGCCACACCGTGACCGGATGCGCTAAGGTCGCGTGTTCAAAAGCAAGTAACTGCTCTTCGCCGTGCACCACTGTTTGTAAGTTATGGGCGACAACAGCAGGTAAATCATCCGCAGAGTAGAAGCCTTCAAGCAATAAAATAGGCTTAAGCACGCCTCCGGCGCGAAGCTTCAACGCTTCATCTAAACGCGCAACACCAAAACCATCCGCCTGCAACGCCAGCGCGTTGGCGACAGGTAACAAGCCATGGCCGTAGCCATTGGCTTTAATGGCTGCCCACGTACAACTGTTGGGCGCCATGGCACGTATAACATCAATATTATGGGTAAGTGCTGCTGTGCGGATTATCGCGGTTGCCGCTTTCATCATGCCTCGCGGTTACTCTTCATCAAACGCAGGACCTGCGTAGTTATCAAAGCGAGAATATTGCCCTTGGAAGGTCAATCGAACAGAACCGATTGGGCCATTACGTTGTTTACCGAGAATGATTTCGGCAACACCTTTCAGTGGGCTTTCTGGGTTATAAACCTCATCACGATAGATGAACATAATAAGGTCAGCATCCTGCTCGATGGCGCCTGATTCACGCAAGTCGGAGTTAATAGGACGCTTGTCGGCACGTTGCTCCAACGAGCGGTTAAGCTGTGACAGGGCAACAACGGGCACGTTCAATTCTTTTGCCAACGCTTTTAACGAGCGGCTGATTTCAGAGATCTCCAGGGTACGGTTATCTTGCATACCTGGCACACGCATCAACTGAAGGTAATCGACCATGATCATCGATAGACCGCCGTGCTCACGCGCGACACGACGAGCACGTGAGCGCACATCCGTCGGCGTTAGGCCTGAACTGTCATCGATGTACATGTTTTTCTTCTGCATCAGAATCCCCATGGTGGAGGAAATCCTCGCCCAGTCTTCATCATCCAACTGTCCGGTACGGATTTTGGTCTGATCGACACGGGAAAGCGATGCAAGCATACGCATCATCAGCTGTTCGGCGGGCATCTCTAGAGAGAAAATCAGTACAGGCTTATCCTGATCCATCGCAGCGTTTTCACACAAGTTCATCGCAAAAGTGGTTTTACCCATCGACGGACGCGCTGCAACGATAATCAGATCAGAACCTTGGAGACCTGCAGTTTTCTTGTTGAGGTCAGAAAAACCGGTCGATACGCCTGTCACACCATCTTGCGGGCTCTTGAACAGAACCTCGATACGTTCGAGTGTTCTAGATAGCACACTGTCGATATTTTGCGGGCCTTCATTTGCTGAGGTACGATCTTCAGCAATCGCAAACACCTTGCTTTCTGCCATGTCGAGCAAATCAGCTGACGAACGACCTTCTGGCTCATAGCCGGCATCGGCAATTTCATTTGCCACGCTAATAAGGTTACGCACCATAGCGCGCTCACGTACGATGTCAGCGTAAGCGACAATGTTTGCAGCACTCGGGGTGTTTTTCGCCAGCTCCGCAAGGTAAGCAAATCCACCCACATCTTCAAGCTGGTTGTGTTTTTCCAGATGCTCAGAAAGTGTGATGAGGTCAAGCGGCTGCCCTGCATCCAGCAATTGCTTGGTGCCATCAAAAATCAGGCGATGAGGACGGCTGTAAAAATCAGAGGCAACCACTTTTTCTGCCACGCCGTCCCAACGCTCGTTATCGAGCATCAAGCCACCGATCACAGACTGCTCCGCTTCCAACGAATGCGGTGGCATTTTCAGGGCGTCTACCTGATAGTCCCTGGGTTTCTTTGAATTAAATTGCTTGCTGCGTTGCTCTGCCATATCACTTAGTACCTTGTCATTACGCTGGTCATTATATCCGAATCCCTTTCCGACGCACGACCAAGTGCAAAGACAAATTATTTTGCTGTCTATTTAACGTCTTGCTGACGCAATGAAGGGATATTCATATAAAATACCATCCCAAGTTTTGTAATGGTAACCCATATGGCGTCAGCGCTGTTGAAACCGTCTCTGTTTTGTTTGGTTGCATTGCCTCTATGCGCAGAAGCAAGTATCCCCGAACGCTGGCAATCAGAGGTTGAGTTAGGTTTTCAGTCTCTTTCTGGCAACTCAGACTCCATGACGCTTAACAGCCGCTTGGGTGTGAGTTTCACTGATGGTCCTTATCGACATATGTCGGAAGCTAAATTCTTGCTGGTTGAAAAAGACGGCGAGGAAGACAAACATAAAAGTGAATTTGAAAGCCAAGCCAACTACAAATTTGACCCCAAACGCTACGTGCTGGGCAACGTCAGTTTCATTGACGATAAATACGGCCCGTATTATCAAGATTTGACGCTCGCAACAGGTATGGGTTATCAGGCCATTTGGCGGGAAGACCTATCTTTATTGCTCGAAATTGGCCCCGGCTACCGCTATCAAAGCCCGAACCTTGATGAGATTGATGATGATGACCTCGTCATGCCCTATGACGTGCAAGAATTTATTGTCAGGGGACAGGCAGAGCTTACGTGGCAATTGAATGAAACAGCGCTGTTTGAAGGGCGGATCACCACTATCGCAGGTCCAAGCAACTCGAGTATAGAAGCTCGTGCATCCCTCTCTACCAGCCTAATAGACGATTTAGCCGTTAAGATATCGACGACGCAAAAATATATCGACCGTGTACCACCTGGGCTAAAAAATCGCGATTCAATTTTTACAGTGAATATGGTTTATCGGTTTTAGGCACTGGAGACACGAATAACTGAAACGGTGCCTTCATCGCTTTGCTCTTACTCAACACTTGTATCTTTTCTTTCTTGTTACTTATCTTCAGGCACAAAAAAACCGGCCAATGGCCGGTTTTTTCAAAGCTACTTGTTTCTGATATTACTCAGCAACAACTGTAACTTTAACAGTAGCGAATACTTCTGAGTGCAGTTGCATGCTCACTTCATATTCACCAGTGTTACGTAGCGCACCTTCTGGCAGGCGAACTTCGCTCTTCGTTACAGCAACACCAGCTGCAGAAACTGCATCTGCGATGTCACGAGTACCGATAGAACCGAATAGTTTACCTTCGTCACCAGACTTAGATGCGATAACAACCGCTTCTAGTGCTTCAACTTGTTCAGCACGTGCTTGCGCAGCAGCTAGAACTTCAGCAACTTTTGCTTCCAAATCTGCACGACGAGCTTCGAAATGCTCAACGTTAGATTTAGTTGCCATTACTGCCTTTCCTTTAGGGATAAGGAAGTTGCGAGCGTAACCAGACTTAACTGTTACCTGATCACCTAGGCCACCCAGGTTAGCGATTTTATCAAGCAGAATAACTTGCATTATCTATTCCTCTATTAACTTGGACAGTGCCGATTACTGATGTTTGTCAGTGTACGGCAGCAGAGCCAGGTAACGTGAACGCTTGATAGCGCGTGCCAGCTGACGCTGGTACTTAGCACGGGTACCAGTGATACGGCTAGGTACAATTTTACCAGCTTCGGTGATGTAGTTTTTCAGAGTCGCTACGTCTTTGTAATCGATCTCTTGTACGCCTTCTGCAGTAAAACGGCAGAATTTACGACGACGGAAGAAACGTGCCATGGGCTAATCTCCTGATCTAAATGTCTATAATGTCATCGGCATGTAACACTAATTTACCCGCGCCATTACGGCTGGTCTGGTAAGCGAGAAACCCACTCACCTTAATGTTACTGCCTAAAGCTAAGTGCTGTGTTTTGCTTTGAGACCCTTGCCCGCTTATTACTACCGGTAACCGGCAGTAGACTTGCCTTGGCAACGCAGCTTCCTGTTGTTCCGAACGATGCTCAAGCACAAAGTGACAATGAGGTATTCCGGCAGGACTCTGCTTTCGAATTGGGCCATTGGTGATAACACCGGAAAGCACCATTCGATTGGTCATCAATTCAAATTACTCAGCTGCTGCTTCGCCTTCAGCTGGTGCAAAATCTGCACGTTCGCCACGATCTTCACGATCGTCACGACGAGGCGCGCGCTCTTCTTTAGCCTTCATCATTACAGATGGCTCAGTGATAGCGCCTTTGGTACGCATGACCATGTTACGGATCACAGCGTCGTTGAAGCGGAACGCAGTTTCCAGCTCATCAACAACAGCTTGGTCAGCTTCAACGTTCATAAGAACGTAGTGAGCTTTGTGCAGTTTGTTGATTGGGTAAGCCAGTTGACGACGACCCCAGTCTTCTAGACGGTGGATCTGACCACCTGACTCTTTGATAGAACCAGTGTAACGCTCGATCATGCCAGCAACTTGCTCGCTTTGATCAGGGTGCACCATGAATACGATTTCGTAATGACGCATAGGTTGCTCCTTACGGATTATTCAGCTTCCAGTGTTGGCCCAGTCGTCCAAAGGAAGCAAGGAACGAAAGTAAAAGACCGGGAATTTGGAGGCAGAATAGTATAGAGAATCGGCAAATGAAGCAAGGGAAATATGTTGGCGCACGCACAGTGCGGTTGGTAATAAATGGGTGCAGTTGGCAATAAAGATGTACACCGCGTGTTCTGGCGTAGGGGGAAACCATGAGGCATAAAAAAGGGTGAAGTTATCACTTCACCCTTTTCTGTTATTGCTTGTGTTATTGCGACGTTACCATCACCAAAGCTGCGTGCGTTAAGCGCGTAGAAGCCAAGCCCATAGGCTAAACTTCTTCTGCTATCTTGTTAACCGCGACGCTGGCGCACGGCTTCAAACAGGCAAATACCGGTCGCAACCGAGACGTTCAAACTCGACACGCTGCCGCCCATTGGGATGCTGATCAACTCATCGCAGGTTTCACGCGTTAGACGACGCATGCCATCACCTTCTGCGCCCATGACGATCGCCAATGGACCAGTCATTTTGCTTTGATAGATATCATGCGTGGCTTCGCCAGCCGTCCCTACAAACCAAACGCCTTTTTCTTGCAACGCACGCATCGTGCGCGCCAAGTTGGTGACACGAACCAATGGCACAACTTCCGCTGCGCCAACGGCCACTTTACGTGCAATTGCACTTAGCGGCGCTGAACGGTCTTTCGGTACGATGATCGCACACGCACCCGCTGCATCTGCATTACGCAGACATGCACCCAAGTTATGTGGGTCAGTCACGCCGTCCAACACTAACAGCAATGGGTTTTCTTTACCGTCGAGAATAAGATCGAGATCGTTCTCGTTGTACTGACGCCCTTGCTTAACACGAGCAATCAACCCCTGATGCGACGCGCCGTCAGCTTTGTCATCCAGCGCCTTGCGTCCCATTTCCTGTGTAGTAATGCCAAGCTCAGCCAGTTCCTTCAGCACGGGCAGTAAACGATCGTCTTCACGACCTTTTAGAACATAAACTTCGATAAAGCGTGCTGGGTCGGATGCCAACACGGCTTTGACGGCATGAATGCCATAAATCATTTCATTGCTCATGGGTTACTTCTTTTGATTGCCTGCTTTTTCGGGTTTGCTTCGTTGCGCTTTTTTCTTGCGCACCTTCTGAGTCTTGCTCTTTTTCTTCGCTGGAGTACCGTCAGTCGTTTTACCTGCGGAAGGCTCCTTGCTTGCAGAGGATCCTTTGCGACGAGGCTTTCCTTTTCTCTTTCCTTTCCCTTCAGACGCTTTTTCGTCGCCTGCAGCCTTAGGAATAGCGCCACGTTTTAGTTGCTGGCGGACAGAGCTGCGCTCTTTGCTTTCTTCCGGGTTTTTCCCTGATTCAGCACTGCCTTTCTTGGCTTTGTCTCGCGATGTTTTACCTGCGCCACGCGGTTTGCGTGTCACGCCATCCAGTCCAAAGTCGATCATTCTTTCGTCAAGGTTAACGGATAATACTTTGACCGTCACTTGATCGCCGAGTTGGAATACGCGGCCTGAACTTTCACCCACCAGTTTTTGATGGACCATGTCGTAGTTGTAGTAATCATTATCAAGGTTTGAGATATGCACCAAACCATCGATATGCAGTTCGTTCAGACGCACGAAGAAACCAAAACCGGTGACATTTGCCACTGTGCCTTGCATCACTTCGCCCACATGGTCTTGCATGTATTCGCATTTCAGCCAATCAGACACATCTCGGGTTGCATCATCAGCACGGCGCTCTGTCATCGAGCACTGCTCACCCATGCTGTCCATTTCATCCACAGAGTAGTGATAGCCACCGGTTGGCGTCCAGCGATCGTGCTCATTCCCTTCTTGCTTCGCAATGAGGTATTTGATCGCTCGGTGCAACAGCAAATCTGGATAACGACGAATTGGCGATGTGAAGTGCGCATACTGCTTAAGTGCCAAACCGAAGTGGCCAGCATTATCCGCCTGATACACAGCTTGCTTCATCGAACGCAGTAACATGGTCTGGATAAGCTCCTTATCCGGACGACTGCTAATGATGTGCGCCAATTGGGCGTAATCGGTCGGCGACGGTTCAAGGCCTCCTTCCAGCGACAAGCCCATCTCTCTCAGGAAGTCTTTAAAGCCTGTCAGGCGCTCTTCTGCCGGCGCTTCATGCACGCGATACAGCGCAGGCTCTTTGTGCTTCTCAACAAATCGTGCTGAGGCGATGTTAGCCAAGATCATGCACTCTTCAATGATCTTGTGCGCGTCATTACGCTCTACCGGTACGATGCGCTCAATCTTACGCATCGCATTGAAAATAAATTTAGTTTCAATCGTTTCAAACTCAATCGCGCCACGCTGTTCACGCGCACCTTTCAACACTTTGTACATGTTGTTGAGTTCTTCAAGGTGAGGAACCAGCTTAGTGTATCGCTCGCGCAGCTCTTCATCACCATCCAGCATCTGCGCCACTTTGGTGTAAGTCAGGCGAGCGTGGGAATTCATCACCGCTTCATAGTGTTTGAAGCCGGACAATTTGCCCGTTTCAGAGATGGTCATCTCACACACCATGCACAAGCGATCGACTTGTGGGTTGAGCGAGCAAAGACCATTCGACAACACTTCCGGCAGCATTGGGATCACTTGCGATGGGAAGTACACCGAGTTGCCGCGCTTAATTGCTTCTTTGTCGAGCGCTGAATCTGAGCGCACGTAATAACTGACATCGGCAATGGCAACCCAAAGACGCCAGCCACCGGAGCGTTTTTTCTCACAGTAAACCGCATCATCGAAGTCTCGTGCATCTTCGCCATCAATGGTAACAAGCGGTAAGTCACGAAGGTCGACACGGCCTTTTTTGGCCTCTTCCGGCACGACTTCCGTGAAATCTTTTACTTGTTTCTCGACGTCTTGCGGCCATTCATTAGGAATGTCGTGAGTACGCAGGGCAATTTCTATTTCCATGCCCGGCGCCATATTTTCACCAAGGACTTCAACAATGCGACCCATGGCGTTTTGTTGACGAGTCGCACGTTGGAAAATATCCACCACAACAACGTTACCCATGCGAGCGCCTTTGCGATCTTCTTTAGGGATAATGATGTCTTGGCTTAAGCGTGAGTCATCAGGCACAACGAACGCATTGCCATCTTCCAAGAAGAAACGACCGACAATTTGTCCCTTTCTTTCTTCAAGTACACGTACAACCCGCGCTTCTTTGCGACCACGTTTGTCTGTGCCCGCCGGTTGCACAAGAATGAAATCACCGTGCATGACGCTTTTCATTTGATGATGCGGTAATAGCCAATCATCACGATTGCCTTTGCCTTCAGGGCGCAGGAAACCAAAGCCATCGCGATGGCCTATTACGGTGCCTTTCACTAAATCGAGTCGCTCTGGCAGCGCGTAGCACTGACGGCGGGTAAAAATCAGCTGACCATCACGCTCCATGGCGCGAAGGCGGCGGCGAAGGCCTTCATATTCTTCTTCACTTTTCAGGCCCAGCACTTCAAACAGCTGATCTCTATTGACGGGTGTGGTGAAACCTTTGATGACTTCAAGCAGGTGTTCGCGGCTTGGTACTGGGTTATCGTAGTTTTTTGCTTCACGACCCAAAAAAGGATCGTTGCTGTGTAGGTGTTTGTCCTGAGACATATAGGATTCCCGTTAGCGACACTTGTCTTCAAGTATATCGCTTAAAATAAAAGAAAATGGGTAGCCCGGCTGGATTGCCAGAAAAATCTGACAGATCGTCTCAAATACTGTTTTTTATGCCGGACGAACTGGGATAAGGAGGCGGTGAAGGTCGTCGTTGCCTGACACCATGTCATGAAGTGTGTGTTTGTCCATTTCGGCAAGAAAAGCGTCTAACGCATTCGCGATGGCACTTTTCAGGCGACAGGCAGGGGTAATATGGCAATTATCTGTGCCACAGTTGACAACTTGCAATGGCTCTAAGGCTCTGATCACATCGCCGACTACAATAGACGTTGCAGGCTTACCAAGTCGGATCCCACCGTTCTTTCCGCGCACGGCTTCCACATAGCCAACCTGACTCATACGGTGGATTATCTTCACCATATGATGACGGGACACCCCATACTTCTCAGTGACCACGGTAATGCTGGTCAGCTCTCCAGGAGGCAGCATAGCCAGATACATTAGCGCCCTGAGGCCATAATCTGTAAAACTGGTTAATTGCACGTTTTCAAATCTCCTTGCGCGCATTGTACATCGAACTGATTCAAAAGGCGCGCGTGTGCTCAGTTTCTTTTATCGCCACTCTTCGCTTCAATCTCTTGCTCTAAGTCGGTCACACTTTTTTGTTGATCTAAACATATATTTCAGATACAACTTTAAACATGCATTTCAAATGAAACTTTAAAATACAGATAAGGGTATATCATGCTCAGCACCAAAACTATTGAGATTGTAAAGTCGACCGCTCCTTTGCTTGCCGAAACCGGACCAAAACTCACGGCTCATTTCTATGACCGTATGTTTGCTCGCCACCCCGAGCTCAACGATATTTTCAACATGAGCAACCAATTTTCGGGTGCGCAACGTGAGGCACTGTTCAATGCCGTACACGGGTATGCTGCCAATATTGATAACTTGCCAGCATTGCTGCCTGTGATTGAGAAAATCGCGCAAAAACATGTAAGTTTTAATATCACCCCTGAAATGTATGCAATTGTGGGTGAAAACCTACTGGCAACCATTGACGAGCTTTACTCGCCAGGTCAAGAAGTACTAGATGCATGGGGTGAGGCTTACGGCGTGCTGGCGCATGTATTCGTGACACGCGAAGAAGAAATCTATCAGCAAAGTGAAACCTCGCAAGGCGGTTGGCGCGGTACTCGCCCATTCGCACTTGTAAGCAAAACACCAGAAAGTGAGGTGATCACCAGTTTTGTGTTTGCGCCGCAAGACGGGCTACCTGTCGCTCATTACACCCCAGGTCAATACATTGGTATTTACCTCACACCGGAACAATTTGCGAACCGCGAAATCCGTCAGTACAGCTTGTCTTGTGCGCCAAACGGCAAACAGTATCGCATCTCGGTCAAACGTGAAGCACAAGGAACCGTTTCAAACTATCTGCACGATCACCTTAATGTTGGCGATGTGGTTGACCTCGCGCCGCCAAGCGGCGACTTTTTCTTCCAATCTGACATCACAACGCCTGTTGCACTGATCTCTGGCGGTGTTGGCCTAACACCTATGTTGGCAATGCTAGAAAGCTTGAGCGGTCAACACAATGCAGATATCCAATGGTTGCATGCCGCCGAGCATGGAGAGCAACATGCCTTTGGTCAGCACATCGATACCCTGGTTGAGCAACATGGTAATGCACAGCGCAACGTCTGGTATCGCGAACCAAAAGACAGCGATCAACGCGGTCAGCATTATGATCATCAAGGCGTGATGGATATTAGCAAGGTGTCAGCGCTTACCGAAGACAGCCAGCGTCACTTTTACTTATGTGGACCAGTCGGTTTTATGCAGTCAATCGCCAAGCAGTTAACAGACTCAGGTATCACCAAAGATCGTATTTTTTACGAATGCTTTGGCCCACACAAAGTCCTCGACTAACTCTAGCTAGTGCAAAAGACAACGCCCTGCACTAGCAGGGCGTTTTTGAATTTGTGGCAAGTTAAGATCACCAATAGGTATCTCGTCGTTTCGCTCTCGCTATCACGTTACGTGGCATTTTGTTTTCCAACGCCCGTCGAAGCATCGCGACTTTTTGATGCGTCGATTGATCGGCAGTGATGGTGTGATAGAGCCAACGATAAGCATCTTCATAATCCAGTGGGCTGCCGTAATCAGCCACCAGCAATTCTGCCAATTGAAGCCTTGCTCGCATATTGCCCAAAGACGCCGCTTCACGAAGATAAGGAATCGCACGCTCTTTGTCTTGCTGCACCAAAGTGCCTAAAGAGTAATATCGCCCCAGTTGTTCCAACGCTGCTGGTAGGCCTTGTTGCGCTGCCAACTGCATGTAGTAAACACCTTGCTCGACATCACGATCGACACACACTCCCCACGCTAACATGTCACCGTAAAGGAATTGATAAGAGGGTAATTCAACACGAATAGCACGCGCTTCAATATCTTGCAGAAGCTGGCATTCGTCTTCTTTGACTTTCTTAAGATGGCTGTTGCTTTCAAACAGACGGATCAACTGCGTTTCATCATATACAGGCAATGCAGGGCCAAGTTCTGCTTTTGCAGCTGAACTAGCCAACATGATTGATATAAATAAGATGCGCAGTTTCATGCATACCCACTTTAACGATGATTGTTAAGAGACTGTGTGTCTTGCATAACTTGTATCGGCAACACCTTGCCTAACTTTACTCTTTTTACGGCGAAATTTTTCCGCACTGGAATATGAACAGTATAGAGTCGTTTGAGCAAAAAAAAACCAGCCACGAAGGCTGGTTTTTTTCAATCTAGAACCGATTAAGACGAGAAAGGCTGAACCTTAATGATCGTCTCGTTGCGGTCTGGGCCAGTTGAGATGATATCAATTGGCACACCAGTCAACTCTTCAATACGTGCAATGTAATCGAGCGCTGCTTGTGGCAGTTCGTCGATAGATTTCGCACCAAAGGTCTTTTCGCTCCAACCAGGAACGGTTTCATAGATTGGCGTAATATTTTCATACGCATCAGCAGCCATTGGCGATACTTCAAGAACCGTTCCGTCTGGCAATTGGTAACCCGTACAGATTTTGATTTCTTCCAAGCCGTCCATCACGTCCATCTTGGTCAAGCAAAAGCCTGAGATAGAGTTGATTTGAACTGCGCGGCGCATTGCCACTGCATCAAACCAACCAGTGCGGCGTAGGCGACCAGTTGTCGCGCCAAACTCGTGACCAACTGTACCCAGGTGCTTACCGATTGGATCTTGTTTTTCTAGGCCATCGTACAACTCAGTCGGGAAAGGACCTGAACCAACACGGGTGCAGTATGCTTTCGCAATACCTAGGATATAACCTAGGTGACGTGGACCAAAACCAGAACCTGCAGCAACACCACCAGCGGTTGTGTTAGAAGAGGTTACATATGGGTAAGTACCGTGGTCGATATCCAGAAGTGTGCCTTGTGCACCTTCGAACATGATCTTGTCGCCACGCTTACGCGCATCGTCAAGTTCTTGAGTCACATCGATAACCATGCTGGTTAGTACGTCAGCTTGTTCCAAAATCTTCGCAAGCGTTTCTTCGTAGCTAACAGGCTCAACTTTGTAGAAGTGCTCCAACTGGAAGTTATGGTACGCCATCACTTCCTTAAGCTTCTCGGCAAACGCTTCTTTGTCGAACAAATCGCCAACACGCAGACCGCGACGAGCAACTTTGTCTTCGTAAGCAGGACCAATACCACGACCAGTAGTACCGATAGCTTTCTTACCACGAGCAGCTTCACGAGCAACGTCGAGTGCAATGTGATAAGGAAGAATTAGCGGACAAGCTTCTGACAGGAACAGACGTTCACGAACTGGAAAACCGCGCTCTTCGAGGCCGCCCATTTCTTTCATCAATGCGTCAGGAGACAGAACAACACCGTTACCGATGATGCACTTAACGTTGTTACGAAGAATGCCAGAAGGAATCAAATGCAGGACGGTTTTTTCACCGTCGATAACGAGAGTGTGACCCGCATTGTGACCGCCTTGGTAGCGCACCACGTAATTTGCGTCTTCAGTTAAAAGATCGACGATCTTACCCTTACCTTCGTCACCCCATTGAGTGCCGAGAACGACTACGTTATTACTCATCTTTTCCAGTCAGTTGCTGATTAAAACGGGATTCTAGCACCTTCATTTAAACGTTGCAGTCATTTTTTAACCGTCGTCCCGAACATGTTAATCAGGCTGTCACAGTTTTTTGCTCTGTTCATTTACTTGGACGGCCACATCATATATGCGATGACAATACCTGCTACCACCAAGCATCCGCCTATGCGACGAAGCGTTGTATCCTGTAGTTGACTCATTTCCTTGACCATATTTCGCCATTTGTTCGGAACAAGCATGGGGCCTAAACCTTCAACAACCAGTACCAGGCCTATCGCTAATAACAACTCTTTTCCCATAAAACACCTCAAATTAGGGGCAAAAAAAAGACAAGGCGCGATGCCTTGTCTTTCATTTTTACGATTAACGCCACACTATTTCAGGTTAACGTTTGGCTCTTTCATGTACTGGAAGAACTCGCTGCTTGGGTCAACCACTAGGATGTCACCCTTATTGCTAAAGCTCTTCTCGTAAGCTTGCAGAGAACGTATGAAGTTGTAGAACTCAGGTTCTTTATTAAAAGTACCTGCGTAGATATTCGCAACTTCTGCGTCTGCTTCACCACGTGTTACACGGGCCGTTTTTTCTGCTTCAGCAAGAATGGTTGCCACTTCAAGTTCAGATTGAGCACGGATGACTTCCGCTTTCTCACGACCTTGTGAACGGTGGCGACGCGCTACCGTTTCACGCTCTGCACGCATACGCGCGTAGATAGATTCACTGATCTTGTCTGGCAGGTTGATTTTCTTGATACGAAGGTCAATCACTTCAATGCCAATATCATTGGCACTTTGTTGCACTTCGTCCAGAACATCCGCCATGACTTGCTCACGCTTCTCAGAGACGATTTCTTTAATGGTCTTCGAACCAATTTCAGCTCGTAGGCCATCAGACACTTTACGTTGCAACAACGCTTCAGCAGTCAAACGGTTACCACCACCTGTAGACAGGTAATATTGACCGAAATCTTGAATACGCCATTTAACGTAGGAGTCGATGATCACATCCTTTTTCTCAGATGTAACGAAGCGGTCAGATTGATCGTCCATGGTTTGAATACGTGCATCAAGGATCTGAACGCTATCAAACACTGGCACTTTGAATTGCAAACCTGGTCCGTAGATTTTCGCCTGATCGTCTTCCGCTTTCAGAATTCGACCAAAACGAAGCACAATTCCACGCTCGCCTTCATCAACCACAAACACTGACATCAAACCAACAACGATCGAAACAATAATCAGAGGGATTAATAACTTACGCATAATTAGTATCTCCCCTGACGCGTTGTCGTTGGACTAGAACTTGGGCTAGGCACTCCAGATGGGCCTGACGCTTCCAATTCAATACCGTATTCAATCGCATTGGTATCAGAATTGGTACGAGGTTGAGGCGCTTGATTCATCAACTTATCCAAAGGCAGATACAGCAAGTTACCACCGCCCGCTTGTGAGTCAATCAGTACCTTGCTGGTGTTGCCATAGACTTGCTCCATGGTTTCCAGATAGAGACGATTACGCGTCACTTCAGGTGCAGCCTGATATTCAGGAAGCAGCTTTTCAAACTGCGCCACGTCACCTTCAGCTTCATTGACGGTTTTCTCACGATAACCCAACGCTTCCTTCTTCAGACGCTCAGCTCGACCCGTTGCCTTAGGCAAAATGTCGTTACTGTAAGCTTCTGCTTCTTTGATGTAGCGTTCTTCATCTTCTCGCGCTTTGATTGCATCATCGAATGCATCCTGAACTTGTTCCGGAGCTCGCGCGCCTTGTAAGTTCACATCAACAACCAAGATACCCATATCGTAACGGTCGATAATACGATTGATTTCCGTCTGAGTTTTTGTACGGATCTCTTGACGACCTGTAGTCAGGATATCATCCATCACCGCATCACCAATGACCGCACGCAGCGCTGAGTCAGTTGCCTGACGTAGACTGTCATCCGCATTAGTTACCGAGTACAGATACTTTTCTGGATCTGCAATGCGATACTGAACGTCCATATCAACGCTCACAACGTTTTCATCTTTGGTCAGCATTTCGCCTGAACTACGCAAAGAACGAATCGCTTGGACATTGACGGTTGTGACTTCATCAATGAAATTTGGTTTCCAGTTCAGACCAGGCTGAACAATGCGGTTGTACTCACCAAAGCGCAATACAACACCACGCTCAGCTTCACCGATAGTGTAAAAGCCTGTCGCGCCCCAAATAACCACACCCACAACGGCAACTACGCCCAAACCAGCAGCACTGCTGCCAAAAGATGGTCCTTTACCTTTACCGCCACCAAACAAACCACTCAGTTTGCGGCTAATTTTACCAAACACCTCATCGAGGTCCGGCGGTCCTTGGTCACGACCTCCGCGATTACCCCACGGATCTTTGTCCTGACCGCCATTATTTCCTGGCTCATTCCACGCCATTAGAGCACTCCATCAATATGATATGACGATAGTTTTTATACTGTAACAGTCTGTTAGTTGACGATAAAGTCGCCTAACTCGCTGCCTTCCCGTTTTCTTAACCTTAGCCAATCGGCTTGAGGTAAGCGCACATCGATCAGCAAATGTCCGTCCTGATCGTATTCTTCTTGCAAAATACAACGCAACCGACAGAATTTACTGTGCATTCTGCCAATGGCCGAAGGTGGAATACGTAAGCGATAGCTTACCATAGTCCCCGCCAGCCTTTCGGTCAGTGCCTCAAAAAGAAGATCTATACCCCGATCTGCAAGCGCTGATACCCAAACAATTCTTGGGACGCCTTCATCATCACGTTCGATACGCGGCAATGCATCTTCCATATTATCGATCTTGTTCATCACCAACAGAGTTGGTACTTCGTGTGCATCAATCTCTTCAAGAACCACATTAACTGCGTCAATGTTCTCCCGGAAACGATCATCACTAGCATCGATGACATGGAGCAATAGCGTCGCTTCTTGCGTCTCTTTGAGCGTAGCTTTAAATGCCGCAACGAGATCATGGGGCAAATGTCGAATAAATCCAACGGTATCTGCCAAAATAACGTCGCCAACATCTTCCACTTCGATCTTACGCAATGTCGGGTCAAGCGTTGCAAACAGCTGATCAGCTGCATAAACACCGGCATCCGTAATGCGATTGAACAAAGTAGATTTGCCTGCATTGGTGTATCCCACCAACGAGACAGTCGGCACTTCAGCGCGATTTCTTGCGCGTCGCCCCTGCTCTCGTTGTTTGGCGACTTTATCAAGTCTACGCAAAATCGCCTTGACGCGATCACGTAACAAACGACGGTCAGTCTCTAGCTGAGTTTCACCCGGTCACGCAAGCCTATACCGCCTTTTTGACGTTCTAAGTGCGTCCAGCCTCGAATAAGTCGAGTCGATAGATGACGAAGTTGCGCCAGTTCTACCTGCAACTTACCTTCGTGAGTGCGGGCTCGCTGAGCAAAAATGTCCAAGATTAGGCCGGTGCGATCAAGCACACGACATTGAATTAACCGCTCGAGATTTCGCTCCTGCGCAGGTGATAGCGCATGGTTGAAAATGACGATTTCTGCCCCGGTCATCCGGACGGCATCTGCGATTTCGAGGGCTTTACCTTCACCAACGAAGTATTTGGAATGCGGGGATTGTCGGCTGCCTGTAATCGTTTGCAACCGCGTAACCCCCGCTGACGATACCAGCAATTCGAGTTCGCTGAGATCTTCCCATTCGCCTTGTTGGGTGAAGTTGATATGAACTAAAACAGCCTGTTCACCGGCTTCGTAACGGTCAAACAAGCGATCAACTCCTTACCAAAGGATTGTTACTCCTCAGTCTTATCTTGCTGACGCTCGCCTGCTGGGCGGTCAGTAGGATTGTTATGATGATGATTCACTGGGCGAGCAGGGACCACGGTAGAAATCGCATGCTTGTACACCATTTGGTTGACGGTATTTTTCAGCAGGATCACGAACTGGTCAAAAGATTCAATCTGGCCTTGAAGCTTGATACCGTTTACCAAATAAATAGAAACAGGTACACGTTCACGGCGCAGTGCATTGAGAAACGGGTCTTGTAGAGATTGCCCCTTAGCCATTTTTAATTTTCCTTATTGGTTTGTAGTTGTATTAGCAACAAAAAGATCAACAACGCCGCTTACAACAATCCAAGTATACCCTGCTCAAACTGCGATCAGGTTAAACACTTTGTGACTGTTTGTAACGATAACGGCACGTCGTCGCTATCAAGCCATGTCAAATTGTCCCAGCTACGAAGCCAGGTAATTTGACGCTTGGCTAACTGACGGGTGGCACACACACCACGATAGACTGCATCATCAATAGAGCAGCTACCCGCCAAATAATCCCACATCTGTCGGTAACCCACGCACCGGATCGAAGGCATATCTGAATTCAAATCGCCGCGATCGTAAAGCGTACGAACCTCCTCCTCGAAGCCAGCTTCCATCATCTTTTGGAAACGTAACTCAATTCGGCGATGTAGCTCCCCCCTTTCCTTAGGGGCTATTGCAAATTGGTGAACCTCATATGGCAATGGTTCACCTTTGGTTTCGGTCAACTCAGTCAGAGTTTTACCCGAAATACGAAAAACTTCCAGCGCTCTCGACAGTCGCTGAGGATCATTCGGATGAATCCTCGCTCCTGCGACAGGATCGATACTGCACAACTCGTCATGCAGTGACTGCCAACCTCGCATCTGCGCTTCCTGCTCAATAGTAGCTCGGATCGCCTGATCCGCAGGAGGCAAAGGTGACAAACCTTCCAATAATGCTTTGAAGTAAAGCATCGTACCACCAACTAAAAGCGGAATTCTCCCTTTTGCGACAATGTCCGCCATTTCTCGTAGCGCATCGGCGCGAAAATCAGCCGCGGAATATGCCTCAGAAGGATCGAGAATATCGATCAATCGATGCGGCGCTAATGCCAATTCATGCGCATTAGGTTTAGCGGTGCCAATATTCATATCACGGTAGATCAATGCGCTATCGACACTGATGATATCGACGGGGAACTGTTGTCTTAGCGCGATAGCCAGATCGGTTTTACCCGATGCGGTCGGCCCCATTAAGAAAATTGCCTTAGGCAAAGCGTTAGTCATGTTTGAATGCTTCTATTGCCGTTGCCACATCGACCGGACGCAGTAACGTTGAAAAATGCGCTGCTAGCTGATCCTGCCAACAGTGTTCTAACTCAGTGATCAGTGTAATGGCTTGCGACAGGCCGTAGTCGTCTGTTTTTTGCGTCGCTTGTACTGCCAACCAATCCATCAGTTGTTCCTCAGAAAGCACATCTTGCTCCCCTTTCTGCGCTAAAACATCCAAAAGTGCAGGAACAAAGTGCTGCAGATTGTGTTTGCGCAGCGGCTGACACACCGCCATCACCATAATTTGCGAAGACGATTTCTTTCGGATAACAATACCAAACTGCTGAAGCAGTGCATCATATTGTGCTAATAATTTGATTTCTTGCGCTGACGCTGGCAAAGCCTGCGGGATTAATAGAGGTTGGGCTTTTAACCCTTCCGAAGAGGCAAAGCGCATCTGACCAAGTATCGAAAGATACGCTGCCGCATCTAAATCCAATAGTGCGAAACCATCTATGCGCTGCAACAGCAAATATTTTGATGAGACAATCGCCAGTGCTTTGCCCAATCCTTTATCAACATGGCCGACTGAAATCGGCGTTTTTGAAAATGCTTTGGAAGGCTCAGCGACTTCATGTTGAGTAGGAACAACAGGGGTTGTCATTAGCGCCTTATAAGCGCGTTGCTCACTGTACGATGGCGCTGCTTCACCAAACCGCGCTTTGTTTTCACCGCGATGAGTATTGGTTTTGCCCGTTGTATCAGACTGTGCTCGCCACTCTGTCCCTTCGGACTGTCCCGGATATCTCGAATCCACATTGGCTTCGGCTTTTGAGTAGGCACTTGAGTCAGACGAAGGAGACGTACCTTCAACTGAACGAGAAGATGCGAAGCCTCGCGGTTCGGCTGTCGACGAAATTGTCTTCGTCGGCATTGAGATTGAAGAGGTAGACGCCGAACGATGTGCTGGCGAATCAAGCTGGGCACTGTCAGTTGCCGTTTCATATTCACCCGCTTCTGGGTGTGAATATTGAGCGTCATGCGCCTGCTCTGCTGCCACTTGCATCAGTGCATCAGCGACAGCCTGATAGATAAAATCATGCACCAATCTCGCTTGATGAAAACGCACTTCATGCTTGGCTGGATGGACATTCACATCCACTTGATGAGGGTCAATATCGATATAAAGCACATATGCGGCGAATTGATCAGAGCGCAGTGACGCCTCATAGCCTTGTCGAATAGCATGATTAATGAGTTTGTCTTTCATCATGCGCTGATTAACAAAACAATGCTGAATATCGTTTTGGGCGCGCGCACCTTGTGGTGTGCATATCCAGCCACGAAGGGTTAATCCTTGATGCTCAAGGCTCACCTCGACGGCCGTTTTAACAAACTGGCTGCCACACGCGGCAGCAAGTCGACGTTCGCGCTGCGCATCATTAGTGGCGGCACGATATTGACGCACCATCGTCCCGTTGTGACGCAATGTAATAGCCACATCAAAACGGCTTAACGCAATACGTTTAAGCAATTCATCAATGTGGCTAAATTCAGTTTTATCCGTGCGCAGAAACTTACGACGTGCGGGTGTATTAAAGAATAAATCCACCACTTCCACGGTTGTCCCTACAGGATGAGCAGCAGGTTTAACCTGAACCGCCATATCTCGCCCTTCTGCATAGGCAGACCACGCTTCTGTTTGTTGCTGCGTGCGAGAGGTCAGTGTCAGACGGGAAACAGAACTAATACTGGCGAGCGCTTCACCACGAAAGCCAAGGCTAATGATGGCTTCAAGATCGTCAAGGCAGGTGATTTTTGAGGTTGCGTGACGACTAAGCGCTAACTCCAACTCATCTTTATTAATACCCGAGCCGTTGTCACGAATACGAATGAGTTTGCTGCCGCCTTTTTCGATATCAACATCGATACGTGTCGCACCCGCATCAATGCTATTTTCGACAAGCTCCTTAACCACAGAAGCTGGCCGTTCAACGACTTCGCCTGCTGCAATCTGGTTCGCCAGACGAGCAGGTAATATCTGAATCGTCATGCTTAGCTCCCGGGAATAATCAAGGTTTGACCGACCGCCAACTCGTCTGAGCGTAGCTTATTGACGTTACGGATACTGTCGACCGTCACGCCATAATTACTGGCGATTTTACCCAGATACTCCCCGCGTTTCACTTTGTGCTGTTTGTTCTTTGGTTTAATACCGACCACTTTTAGCTTCTGGCCCACAGCCAACTCATCAGAACGCAACTTGTTCGCACTACGTATACTGGCGACCGTCACGCCGTATTTCGACGCAATTTTGCCAAGGTATTCACCGCGGCCAACAATATGGAGTTTGGTGACCGTTCTAGCCGATGAGGTTTTGGCTCCGCGTTGAGGTGCTGTAGGCTTAGATGACGTCGACGCTAACGTACCTAAGTTTACGTTAGGCACACTCAACACTTGCCCCACTCTCAACGAGTTAGACTTGAGGCCATTTGCGGCCTTAATTGCAGACACTGTACTGCCGTATTTCTTAGCAATAACGGATAGAGACTGACCGGGTGTCACTTTGTGCTTCACGCCGTTTTTACGAGCAGCCATTAAGGTGCCATCTGGCGGAAAGTCTTCAAAATAGGTCAATACCCCTTTGAATACCGCGTTGGCAATTTTTTGCTGATGACCAGAACTCAGCAGAAGCCTTTCTTCTTTCGGGTTGGTAATAAAACCCGCTTCGACCAACAAAGATGGAATGTCGGGAGATTTCAGTACTGCAAGACTGGCATGTTCAGGGCTGGATTTATGCAGCTTTGTCACTTTCCCCATTTCCTTCAATATGCGAATCGCGACGTCATACCCTTCTTTTTGCGAGTTACTAAATTGCAGGTCGAGCACCGCACGACTGAGATATTCGTCTTCGTTGTCATCAAGTAATGCGCCACCGCCAAGCAAGTTAGATTGCTCTTCATGCTTTTCTATCCAACGACCGATTTCATTGTTTGCGCGACTACGCGACAACACCCAGACGGATGCACCGCTAGGTTGAGGCTTGTGAAAACCATCCGCATGAATAGAAACGAGAAGATGCGCGCCATGTTTACGTGCAATTTCAGAGCGCTTATTCAGATCAACAAAGTAATCACCATTTCGCGTCAGTACGGCTTTTAATCCTGGCGTCGCATTTATCTTTTGAGCAACGCGGCGTGCAATGGAGAGAGTGACGTGTTTTTCGTATTTACGCTTTGGCCCCACGGCGCCGGGGTCATTACCACCATGGCCGGGATCAATCGCAATAATGATGTCATCCGTCCCAAACGGCAGGGCGGCTTGAGCTTCTGAAGGTTTCGGTTTTTTCGCCGGCGTCACGGCAATAACTTTTGCACTGTGTGGTAGATCAATAACCAGACGGTGGCCGTATTCACCACCAGGTGCAAGCGCGAATATCCGAGGAGTACTTTTGTTTTTCAGCTCAAAAACAAGGCGATAATCCCCTTTTTTAGCCGGATTGCTTTTACGGATTTTGGTTAAGATTTTGCTGTCGCTGATGGTTTTCGGCAATGTCATGCCCAGCGATGTATCTTTGATATCCACCACCAGACGATCAGGCTTAGTTAGCGTAAAAAACGAATAGGCGGGTTCACTCGCCATATCCATCACAACTCGGGTTTCATCAGGTGCTGGCCAAATACGCACATTTTCGAGTGAATTCGCCCATGCTGAGGTCATCAACCCCAGCCAACCTATGATCCCTGCTAACACGCCAAGCCAACGCATAAATCTATTTCCACTCCAACGTATCAATCAGAGCTTCACCGACATCGGTATTGGCTTTCACCTGTACCGTTCGCTGCTCACCGTTATATTTCAATGTGATATCGAGATCAGGTTCTGGCAATAAACCTTCACCTTTTTCCGGCCACTCCACCAAACAAAGCGCGTCAGGCGTGAAGTAATCACGTATCCCCATAAATTCAAGTTCTTCAGGATCGGCCAAACGGTAGAGGTCGAAATGGTAAACCTGCCAAGAGGCAAGCTGGTAGGGTTCGACGAGTGTATAAGTTGGACTCTTTACGTTACCTGCATGGCCAAGAGATTGAATAAAGCCGCGCGAAAACGTCGTTTTCCCCGCACCTAAATCTCCATGTAGATAAATCGTAGTTTGCTGTGAACACGCTGCTGCGAGTGCCGCACCAAACGCCACTGTTGCCCGCTCATCGGCAAGCTCAGTATTGATCATTATTGTCATGTTTCTCACTGCTTTATTGTTCAACGGTCAATCGCCGTCAAATCTGCATTTGTTCTATGTTATTTCCCAGCAAAGGTAGCAAGTCGCTGGCCAATAGACCACGCGATCCATGCTGCGCTGCGATATCTGCAGCATAACTGTGCAGAAACGCGCCAAACCTTGCTGCATCTTCAAGAGATTGAGATTGCGCCAAACAAGACGCTATCACGCCCGTTAACACATCCCCCATTCCACCTGATGCCATGCCGGGGTTTCCTGCATGGATGACAAAGGAATGAACGCCATCATAAACGATTGTGCCTGCACCTTTAAGCACCACCACGCCACCGTAGCGATTATGTATTTCTTTGACGGCAGAAAACCGATCCCGTTCAATTTCTTCAATACTGAGATTCAATAATGTTGCGGCTTCTCCCGGATGAGGAGTGAGTATCCAATTATTTTGCTGGTTTTGGCGTTGATTTCGACAAGGATCCCTCGAAAGCAATGTTAAACCATCAGCATCGATCACCATCGGCTTACAACTCTCAAGCGCCGCATCAAACACTCGCTTTGACCAAGCAGATTGACCCAGCCCTGGGCCAAGTGCAATCACATCAGCCCAAGCGAGTATTTCATTCAGTGCTTTACTGCCTCGCTTTTCTTCCCATTGCCGAGTCATTAACTCAGGTTGGCGAGCAAATATCGCGGTCACATTCGTTTCATGGGTTAACAATGCCACCAGTCCCGCACCCGTTCGCAATGCAGCCTGACCACACAAAATAATCGCGCCACCTGTCCCTTTTTCACCGCCGATACAAAGAAGGCGCCCGAAATGACCTTTGTGGGCACTTTGGCAGCGAGTGGGTTCCAATTGCCGCGCTTGCTCTGAACAGAGCAGTGTAACTGAAGTGGGGATATGCGCTTCAAACGCTTGACCTATATCCAGACCATCAAAAATTAACTCGCCGCAATGATCCACCGCTTTTCCAGTAAAAAGCCCCTGCTTCAATGCGACAAACGTCACCGTGATGTCGGCGCTCACCGCACCGCCAAGCACACCGCCCGTATCAGCATGCAATCCGCTCGGGATATCAACGGCAAGGACAGGCGACGACGAGGCATTAATCGACGCAATAGCATCACGATAGCACCCCGACACATCCCGTGATAAACCGGTACCAAGCAGCGCATCAATAATCAGATCACGGGGTTCATCGGGCAAATCCCCCGTTAAGATCGTCCCACCTTGTTTTACGAAGGCTTGCTGCGCTAACAAGGCATCGCCTGTGATCTTAAGAGGGTCGCAGGCAGACCAAAGGGTCACATTTAAACCCGCTTCAAGCGCTAATCGCCCTACCACATAGCCATCGCCACCATTATTACCACTGCCACAACAAATCAGGATCTTATCCGCTTCAGGCCAACGCTGACAAAGTACGTTAAACACGGCGAATCCCGCATGCGTCATTAAATCGTACATTTTCACGCCAAGATCCGATGCGATCTTGCGTTCTCCGTCTCTAACCTGATCCGATCGATACAGGGAGTGTGGTAAACTTGCCGTCATCTTCAGCTATCCATCCTGATCTTATGTCTGACTCTCGATCTCTATCGTCGATCAATTTTAACCAACTTGCTGAAAATATCAGGCAATGGGGGCGTGAACTAGGTTTTCAGCATATTGGTATTACCGATATTGATCTCCGTCAGCATGAAGCCCAACTTCAAAGATGGCTTGACGCTGGTTATCATGGCGAAATGGATTGGATGGCGCGCCACGGCATGATGCGTGCCCGCCCACAAGAGTTGGTTGAAGGGACTATTCGCGTCATCAGCGCGCGTATGGACTATCTGCCACCCAATGCGGGGTTTGCCAAAACGCTCGACGACCCTTCGCTTGCCTACATTAGCCGCTACGCGCTTGGCCGTGATTACCACAAGCTGATCAGAAACCGACTGAAAAAATTAGGCGATCGCATCTCACAAGAAGTCGGACCGTTCGGCTACCGCCCATTTGTTGATTCCGCCCCTGTGCTGGAGCGCCCTCTGGCGGAAAAGGCAGGACTTGGCTGGACTGGCAAACACTCGCTCTTACTCAGTAAAGAGGCCGGTTCATGGTTTTTCCTCGGCGAGCTATTAGTAGATTTGCCGCTTCCTGTGGACGCGCCGCAAGATAACCTCTGTGGGAAATGCGTTGCCTGCATGACCTCATGCCCAACCAATGCCATCGTTGATAATACCGTGGTAGATGCGCGACGCTGTATTTCTTATCTCACTATAGAGCTTGATGGCCCTATTCCTGAGGAGTTTCGCGTTGCTATGGGTAACCGAATTTATGGCTGTGACGACTGCCAGTTAGTCTGCCCTTATAATCGTGAGGCTGAACTCACACAAGAAGCGGACTTCCACGGTCGACCAAGTTTGGTTCAACAATCATTAAAAACGCTTTTCAGTTGGGATGAATATACATTTTTAAAAGAAACTGAAGGCTCTGCAATTCGCCGTATAGGCCACGAAAAATGGCGCAGGAACCTGTCAGTTGCGATGGGGAACGCACCTTACGACCCAGAAATTATTGAGCTTTTACAAGCAGCTAAAAGTTTCTCTGCTATGCTTGATGAGCATCTCGATTGGGCTATCGCTCAGCAAGTCGAGCGCAAAAAGGAAGCAGCGATTAGTGTACAGCCCGCTTCAACTAAACGGCTAGTCCGAATAGTCCAAAAAGGTTTGCCTAGAGACGCATAAATCATGCAAATCTTGACGAATTTACCAGTTTTCAATCGATAAAAGTTCAAAAATAAGACACAGATTCACTTCTGCTGCGCAATGTGGAAAACATTTTCAGTACGCCATAAATCAGTGCATATCAATAAAGTTAAACACAATCTGTGAATAATCTCGGCGTGATGTCACGTAAGGTGACAAGGTTGGGGATAAACGCTTGAAAAGTTATTTCTCGAAAAACACAAGCCCAATAAAAACATACAGTTATACAAAAACTCATGCGCAAGCATGAGTTATCCACTGATCATCTTCCGAGCAGGTAACTCTGCGAAAGGTCACACCTTCAAATATTCATCAACGGCTTTACCCACAACTTGGTCGCTGTGGATAACTCTGTGAGAAACATATAAATGCGAACAACTATGCCTCAGTGGCATAGTAGGAATTACTTTAGTATTCAGATTTTAGCTGGGCTAGACCTTGCCCTGAGATAATGCTTCACAGCATTAAAGACAACGACTCGCTGTACCCTACATATAACTGGTACATATTCCGCGAAGTGTTGATGCTTACAGACGATTTACTGTAAGAAATTGAAACGAAACACAAGGCTTCTTGTATCTCGTGCCTCTGAAGTATCAGAAGCCTAAATTGGAGCGACACACGAGGCTCGAACTCGTGACCTCAACCTTGGCAAGGTTGCGCTCTACCAGCTGAGCTAGTGTCGCATTAAAGAGCGTCCGAATGACTTCGGCAATTTTTGAAGCGATTGCAAGGTAACTTGCGTTTCGCACTTCCGACATATCGAAAGGTATCAATTTGGAGCGACACACGAGGCTCCCGATCTTCAAGGCTTAGGCGTGACCTCAACCTTGGCAAGGTTCCTTGCGTGTTGCGCTTCCGACGTATCGAAAGGTATCAATTTGGAGCGACACACGAGGCTCCCGATCTTCAAGGCTTAGGCGTGACCTCAACCTTGGCAAGGTTTTCCTTGCGTGTTGCGCTTCCGACGTATCGAAAGGTATCAATTTGGAGCGACACACGAGGCTCCCGATCTTCAAGGCTTAGGCGTGACCTCAACCTTGGCAAGGTTTCTTGCGTGTTGCGCTTCCGACGTATCGAAAGGTATCAATTTGGAGCGACACACGAGGCTCGAACTCGTGACCTCAACCTTGGCAAGGTTGCGCTCTACCAGCTGAGCTAGTGTCGCATCACAGTGCCGATTTTCATCGGGCTTTTTTATTTTAGCAACTTCGACATATCGAAAGTTTGCTGTGTCTCCTAAAGAGAGTTTGTTATCTCTCTAAGAGAATTTGGAGCGACACACGAGGTTCGAACTCGTGACCTCAACCTTGGCAAGGTTGCGCTCTACCAGCTGAGCTAGTGTCGCAAGGATCATCTGACGATCATCACATGATCTTTAAATCTTATTGTTCCCGCAAACTTTGTTCGGTGTGCTTTCGCTATACCGTATGTTTGCTCTCTCACTAAGAGAGATTGGAGCGACACACGAGGCTCGAACTCGTGACCTCAACCTTGGCAAGGTTGCGCTCTACCAGCTGAGCTAGTGTCGCTTCGTCAAAGACATTTGTCTCTATCAGGGCTGCGAATTATACGAAGAAAAATCAGGGATGCAAGCCTCTAAACTCATAAATTTTGAAATTTCTTCGTATCGCTTATTTTGACATCAGATCGTGAAGATCTTACTTCTGTAGTAACGCAGTTCTTCAATTGACTCTCGGATATCATCCATAGCCAAGTGCGTTCCCTGTTTTTGAACACCAGATAAAAGATCTGGCTGCCAGCGACGCACCAACTCTTTGATGGTGCTAACGTCTACGGTGCGGTAATGGAAGAAGCGCTCAAGTTCTGCCATATGCAGGTACAAGAAACGACGATCTTGCCCCACACTATTGCCACAAATTGGTGATACACCCGCTGGCACCCACTCCTTGAGGAAAGCGATCGTTTCTTGAATCGCTTGCTCTTCATTTTTCGTGCTTGCTTTGACACGATCCACCAGCCCACTTCGAGTATGAGTATTGGTGCACCACTCGTCCATAATCGCTAATTCATCGTCAGATTGATGAATGGCAATGACTGGCCCTTCAGCTAACACGTTAAGTTGAGCATCTGTTACAACGGTAGCGATCTCAATGACTTTATGAACTTGCGGATCAAGTCCAGTCATCTCAAGATCGATCCAGATTAAATTCTTATCGCTGAAAGACATCCAAATTGCCTATTTTACAAATAAACCATGTATCATACTTAGCCTGACTTGAAAGCCAACTAAACTAGCGACATTCTCGTGGCAAAAAAGAAAAATCTCACAAAAGGCCAATTGCGCCGAGTACGGACAAACCAAAAGAAACGAATTGATCGTCAGCAAAAGGATGTCCAGTGGGATGAATCTTTGCTGCAATCAGCCCGTGAAGGGGTCGTTATTACCCGTTTTGGACAACATGCCGATATTGAAGATCTTCAAACCGGTGCCATTCAACGTTGTAACCTTCGCCGTTCAATCGAAAGCTTGGTGACGGGTGATACGGTCGTCTGGCGTCCAGGCGTAGAAGCACTGCAAGGTATTGCTGGCGTTGTGGAAGGTGTCCATGAACGCCGTTCAGTACTGACTCGCCCAGACTACTATGACGGTGTAAAACCTGTCGCAGCTAACATCGATCAAGTTGTGATCGTTTCTGCGATATTACCCGAATTGTCTACCGACATTATAGACCGTTACTTAATCGCTACCGAACAGGTTGATTTCAAACCGCTTATCGTCATAAACAAAATTGACCTTTTGGACGATGAAGGCCTTGAAATGGTTAGGAATATTCTATCGCTCTATCATGATATTGGTTATGAAGTGATGATGGTGAGCCAGAAGTCTGGTGAAGGTATGGTTGCGTTAAAAGCGAAACTTGCTGACGTTACCAGTATTTTCGTCGGGCAGTCAGGCGTGGGCAAATCAAGCCTGGTTAACGTCTTGCTTCCTGAAGTGAATGCTCATACTTGTGAAGTCTCTGAAAACTCAGGACTTGGTCAACACACCACCACCACTGCACGCCTGTATCACTTCCCGAATGGGGGTGATCTGATCGATAGCCCTGGCGTACGTGAATTTGGACTTTGGCATTTGGAGCCAGAGCAAGTCACACAAGGGTTTAAAGAGTTTGGCGACTATCTTGGCGGCTGTAAATTTCGAGACTGCAAACATAAAGATGACCCTGGTTGTCTGATCCGTGAAGCAGTCGAAGAAGGCAAAATCAGCATTGAACGCTTCGAAAGCTATCACAAGATCATTGATAGCATGACGGAAATGAAGGCAAACCGTCAGTTTTCACGCGATAAAGAAAACTGATCACCCACTGATTCTTTCCTACATCTGGTTAGCGGCCTGTTAATTTTGTAAACTAGGCCGCTTTTTAATTTCCGGCCTTTTGAATTTCTCTTGGGCAAACGACAAGTTAGGAAAAATAACCGTGTCTAACGATTTGAAAATTGGCCTGCAGTATTGCATGCCAAAACATCTGCTAACCCGCTTAGTCGGTAAGCTAGCAGCTGCAAAAGCAGGTTTTTTAACCACCGCCGTGATCAAGTGGTTTGTACGTCAGTACAAGGTGGAAATGAGCGAAGCGAAAAATCCAGATCCGGCTAGCTACCCTACGTTCAACGATTTCTTTGTCCGTGAATTGAAAGAGGATGCTCGCCCGCTAAACGATGACGCTGATGTGATCAGCCATCCTGCTGATGCTAGTGTGAGCCAAGCAGGCCCCATCGAAAAAGGCCGACTTATTCAAGCCAAAGGACATACTTTTGATGCTTGTGAGCTATTAGGTGGCGACGCGCAGTTAGCACAGGAATTTGCAGACGGCGATTTCGCGACCCTGTATTTATCACCACGTGATTACCACCGTGTACACATGCCATGTGATGGTACGCTGCGCCAAATGATTTATGTGCCTGGCGATCTGTTCTCAGTTAATCCTCTGACGGCAGAAAACGTTCCAAACTTGTTTGCACGTAACGAGCGTGTGGTGTGTATTTTCGACACTGCATTTGGCCCGTTGGCACAGGTGTTGGTTGGCGCAACCATCGTGGGCAGCATTGAAACGGTTTGGGCTGGCACAATTACTCCGCCAACCGGACAAAGCATCCGTCGCTGGGATTACCCTGCACAAGGCGACCAATCAATCACCCTGAAAAAAGGTGAAGAAATGGGTCGCTTCAAGTTGGGATCAACGGTAATCAACCTGTTCCCAAAAGACGTAATGACGTTTGATGAAAGCATAGTCGCGGGTAAACCAACCCTAATGGGTGAAGCGTATGCTCGCCTTAGTGCTCAATCACCTACCGTCGGCGACGATATTAACGACTCACAACCTGCTTAACGGCAAAGTTGGGATCTGTGACGAAAAGGGCATTGTTGCCCTTTTTTTGTACGTGAATTTTATCCGAGAACAGAGTTTTTCCTCCTCCTCCCCGTATGCTGTTGTTCATACAGTGATATCCAAGGCGATGAATTAAAAACAAATGTGATGCCATCGCCTTATATCAATCGGATTAAGTCAGCGGTCATCAATTTTCGCAGGAAAAATCGTCATATGCCAAAACTCTCTCGTGCTGTTTTCTTTAAGTTTTCCGTCGCATTTTGTGTCCCATTCGGCGTATTGCTTATGCCTACTGACTGGATCCCGCTCGACGATCTGACGATCATTCAACACCGCCTGCTCGCGATTTTCTTGCTTGCCGCATTGCTTTGGGTACTAGAGCCTGTGCCCGTCTTCGCCACGTCGATCCTGATCATCGCATTAGAACTCATCATGATATCGGACAAAGGTCTCACGTGGTTTCGTGAAGCCCAGCCGGGACATGACCTTGGCGAGCTAATGAAATACACCGACATTTTTAGCGCTTTCTCCTCGCCTATCATCATTTTGTTCATGGGCGGCTTCGCCCTTGCTATCGCCGCCTCAAAATACGATTTAGATAACAATCTCGCACGCGTGCTACTCAAGCCTTTTGGCACTAAGCCTCGCTTTATCATGTTAGGGCTAATGCTAATCACCGCTGTGTTTTCAATGTTTATGTCGAATACCGCCACCACGGTCATGATGCTTGCGTTGCTTGGCCCTATCGTCGCGTCTGTACCCAAAGGAGATACTGGCATTAAGGCTTTGGTGTTGTGTATTCCGGTTGCAGCCAATACTGGCGGCATTGCCACCCCTATAGGAACACCGCCCAACGCGATCGCGCTCCAATATTTAACAGGGGAAAACGCTATTAGCTTTTTGGAATGGATGACCATGGGCTTACCGTTTGTGGTTGTGCAACTCGCTTTTGCATGGTGGCTATTGCAAAGACTCTTCCCTGCTAGTCAGGATAAAATGACGCTAAAGCTCGACGGTCAATTTAAGAAAAGCTGGCGCGCATATACGGTTTACGCCACGTTTGCAGCAACCATACTGCTTTGGATGACTACCGGCTTGCATGGCATGAACACCTATGTGGTTTCCATTATCCCACTTGCCGTGTTTACGCTTACCGGCATTATGGGAAAAGAAGAACTAAAACTCATCAATTGGGATGTGCTTTGGCTTGTGGCTGGAGGGATCGCGATTGGTTTGGCACTGGATAAAACAGGGCTTGCAGCAGCATTGGCACACGCCATTGATTATGACAGTCTCTCACCAGTGGCCGTGGTACTGACCTTGTCTCTCATCTGCTGGCTGATGGCGAATTTCATGTCAAATACCGCAACGGCAAACCTTCTGATGCCAATTGCTGCTGCCGTTGCGACCTCTATGCAAAGCTTGTCTGCCGTGGGTGGTGTTCAGGGACTGCTGGTTGTTGTCGCCTTTTCAGCATCACTTGGCATGATCTTACCGGTATCAACGCCCCCCAACAGCCTTGCGTATTCAACCGGATTAATTGAAAGCCGAGATATGGCAAAAGTCGGGTTACTTATCGGTCTCGTCGGCCTCGCGGTTGTCTATGCCGCGATGCTCATTCTCACCTAAACATGAAAAATAGCACCAAATAGTGGCAAACAAGCGGGAGGATGCGATTCGCGCTTTTCCCTCGTCGAAAGTCCATATACACTCGCGCTCTTTTCAAATTTATTGATGCGAACCTGTAGTCGCATGTTGTGAGGGCTTTCTTTTGGGATACGAATGGCTAGCGCTTGCTGCCGCCTTTCTTTGGGGTATTTCCAGCCTGATCTCGGTGACACCTGCCCGTCACTTGGGTAGCTTTGCCTATAGTCGCTGGCGTATGGCTTGCGTCTCAATCATGTTGTCACTGCTGGCTTTGGCAACCGGAGGCTGGACCACCATCACCTCTGATATATGGTGGCCAATGGCGCTTTCAGGTCTTATCGGTATTTTTATCGGCGATACCGCGCTGTTTGGCTGCATGAACCGAATTGGTCCACGCCGCTCTGGTCTTTTGTACTCCTGTCATGCGGTATTTTCTGCGCTGCTTGGCATGTGGCTATTTGGCGAAACGCTGGAAGGCATACGATTAGTCGGTGCGACCCTAGTATTTTCTGGCGTAATGGTTGCTGTGTTCTTTCGTCAAAGTAGCAATGCCCATCACTGGGAGGAAACCAAAGGCAGCTTAAAGGTGGCAATTGCACTTGGTTTACTCGCGGCACTTTGCCAGTCATTGGGTGGCGTCATCGCCAAACCTGTATTAACAGGGAATGTCGACCCCATTGCAGCGTCTGCCATTCGTATGATTGCCGCCTTTTTGGCGCACGGCACATTGGTGTTACTTCAAGTTCGTGTGGCGCAGCCTGTAAACCCTATCAATTGGCGCATTTTCGGCATGGTAGTGGTGAATGGTTTCCTGGCCATGGCGGTTGGCATGACGCTCATCATGTACGCGCTAAAATGGGGCGAAGTGGGCATGGTGGCGTTATTGTCATCAACGACGCCTGTCATGGTCTTGCCATTAATTTGGCTGTTTACCAAAGTGCGTCCATCACCCAGTGCTTGGATTGGTGCCGCTCTTGCAGTATGCGGTGCAGGGCTGATTGTCACCAGTTAAACACAAGGTTATGTCGAGACGTTACTTACCTTAATAAAGAAAATATCCGAGTAGAGAAAACGCCGCATTTTTGCAGCGTTTTCAGTTAAGCGCGTTCTACCGGGAAGGCTATCACGTCATCGATATGTGATTTCCCCAAAGCCAGCATGATCAAACGATCTACACCCAACGCAACGCCCGCACAATCCGGCAAGCCATGTCTTATCGCCTCAATCAGATGATTATCGATAGGCTGGATCTTAAGCCCCATCATTTCACGCTTTCGGTTATCTTGTTCAAAACGCGCCAACTGTTCATCGGCGTCGTCTAACTCATAAAAGCCATTAGCCAGCTCAATGCCTTTAAAATAAACCTCGAAACGCGCAGCAACCCGTTTGTCATCAGTACAAACTCGAGCCAGTGCCGCCTGTGACGCTGGGAAATTGTAGACAAATGCTGGCACAGTTCGGCCAATTTTCGCTTCGACACCCACGCTGAACAGCAATTGCAGTAAGGTATCTCGGTCTTGTTCAGGATCAGCAATGTCAGACAATCCAAGCAACGCAGCAGCCGCTTTCAGTTGCTCCATGCTGCCTTCGAGAGGGCAAACTCTCAGAACATCGATGAACGCCTCTTGGTAAGTCATGCGTTGCGCCTGACCAACGCCCATCACCGCTTGCAGCAACACATCCATCTCATCCATCAGAGCATGATGATCAAAGCTCGGGCGATACCATTCGAGCATGGTAAATTCGGGGTTGTGATGACGGCCAGCTTCTTCATTGCGGTAAGCTTTGTTGATTTGATAAATAGCGCCGCTCCCTGCGGCAAGTAAGCGCTTCATGTGAAACTCTGGGCTAGTCATCAAATACAGTGGAATACCACCAGCAAAGCCAGGACCGACAAACTCCGTATTGAAAGTGTGCAGATGAATATCCGTCACGGTCGCTCGACTCATGGCTGGCGTATCGACTTCCATCACGTCACGATCTTCAAAGAACTGGCGAATCATGCGCATCAAAGTTGCTCGCGCTTTTAACGTCTCGATGTCAGACGTAGGGCGCCACTGCTGGGTCATAGACAAAATTCTCTCTCATGGTGATAGGCGGCATTGTATCTCTTGCTGCGACATCATAAAAATCTATCTCGCTTTCACAAAAAAGCATCGGTTCATTTCTTTCCATGATGAAAAGAAACTCGGTTTTCAATCACTTCAATCAATGAATCGATAAGTGGTAGTAAAAGAGAAAATCTTTGTTTACAAATCACTCTCATCATTAAAAGAAAACCTTTTTAAAATAGATGGTTAAAAGAAATATAAGAACAACATATTTTGCGTGTCAGAAACATGTAAAAACCGTCTTCAACCCATTTTAAACAAGACCTCCCACTACTCAATGACGACTCAGATCACAGTTTTATCGTTCGATACTGAGGTAAGTAGGAAAGTCGGAACAAATACCCTTTCAGGTCAAATTCTGATGAATTTAAGTTTACTAAAATGGAGTCAGCTTTTGAGTTAGATGCACTGATTGCATCTCTAATTTCTAACAATCCTCCGGAGGATAGCTGTGAAAACAATTACCACAGATATCGCTGTTATTGGCGCCGGCGGCGCAGGCCTTCGTGCCGCTATTGCTGCTGCTGAAGCAAACCCAGAACTAGAAATTTCACTGATTTCTAAAGTTTACCCGATGCGTTCCCACACGGTGGCTGCAGAGGGTGGCTCTGCCGCCGTCATCAAGGATGAGGATAGTCTCGACAACCACTTCAACGATACCGTTGGTGGTGGTGACTGGCTATGTGAACAGGATGTTGTTGAGTATTTCGTTGAGAATGCCACTCGCGAAATGATCCAATTGGAACAATGGGGATGCCCATGGAGCCGCAAGGACAACGGTGACGTTAATGTACGTCGCTTTGGCGGCATGAAAGTAGAGCGTACATGGTTTGCCGCGGATAAAACCGGCTTTCATATGCTCCACACCTTGTTCCAGACATCAATCAAATACAAACAAATTAAACGTCTAGACGAATACTTCGTGGTGGACTTGCTGGTCGTTGACGGTGAAGCGCAAGGTCTGATTGCTATCCATATGTCTGAAGGCGAACTGGTTTGCATCAAAGCAAAATCGGTCATTATGGCGACTGGTGGCGCAGGCCGTGTTTACAACTGCAACACCAACGGCGGCATTGTTACCGGCGATGGTATGGCGATGGCCTATCGTCATGGTGCAGCACTGCGTGATATGGAGTTCGTTCAATATCACCCAACTGGCCTTCCAGGCACAGGTATTCTGATGACAGAAGGTTGCCGTGGTGAAGGCGGCATTATCGTCAACAAAAATGGCTACCGTTACCTGCAAGACTACGGTATGGGCCCTGAAACACCGATCGGCCAGCCCAAGAATAAGTACATGGAACTCGGCCCGCGCGACAAAGTATCGCAAGCGTTCTGGCACGAGCAGCAAAAAGGCAACACCATTAAGCACCCACTCGGTGATGTGGTCTTGCTTGATCTTCGCCACCTTGGTGAGGAATACCTCAATGAACGTCTGCCATTCATTTGTGAACTGGCAAAAGCGTACGTGAACGTTGACCCTGCAAAAGAGCCAATCCCTATTCGTCCAACCGCGCACTACACCATGGGCGGTATCGAAACCAATGGTAAGAATGAAACAGCGATCAAAGGTCTGTTCGCAGTCGGTGAATGTTCATCTGTTGGTCTTCATGGTGCAAACCGTCTAGGTTCTAACTCTTTGGCGGAGCTGGTTGTTTTCGGCCGAGTGGCTGGCGAAGGTGCGGTAGAGCGTGCGAGCGAGTTTAACGGCTGGAACGACAACGAAATTGCACGTCAGGTGAAAGCGGTTGAAGACCGTATCAGTGCGCTGATGAATCAAGAAGGCGACGAAAACTGGGCTGACATTCGAACTGAAATGGGTCACTCCATGGAAGCAGGTTGCGGTATCTATCGTCGTGAAGATTTGATGCAGGAAACGATCGACAAGCTGACCGAACTGAAAGAACGTTACAAGCGCATCAGCATCAAAGACAAAGGCAAAGTGTTCAACACGGACCTTCTGTACGCGATTGAAGTCGGTTACGGCTTAGAAGTTGCTGAAGCCATGGCACACTCTGCCATGATGCGTCGTGAATCTCGTGGTGCTCACCAGCGTCTTGATGATGGCTGTACTGAGCGTGATGATGTGAACTTCCTGAAGCACTCGCTGGCACTATACAACCCAGACGGCGCACCAACCATTAAATACGGTGATGTCAAAATCACTAAATCTCAGCCGAAAGCACGTCTATACGGTGCAGCGGCAGAAGAAGCTGAAGCCGCTGCAAAGAAGGCTGAGAAAGAACAGAAGGAGCAGGCATAATGTCAGACAATCGCATTCAGAAAGTCAGCATTCTTCGCTACGATCCGGCGAAAGATGATGAACCTCGCCTGCAAACCTTTAACGTGCCTTTCGATGACACCATGTCGATACTGGATGCCCTAGGCTATGTCAAAGATCACCTAGACAAAGGGCTGGCTTACCGTTGGTCTTGTCGTATGGCGATCTGTGGCTCATGCGGCATCATGGTAAACAACGTACCTAAGCTGGCTTGCAAGGCTTTCTTACGTGACTACCCTGATGGCGTTACCATCGAGCCACTCGCTAACTTCCCGATTGAGAAAGACTTGATTGTGGATATGACGCCGTTCATTGAACGTCTAGAAGCCATCAAGCCTTACATCATTGGCAACGACCGCACCCCGGAAGATGGTCCAAACAACCAAACACCTGAACAGATGGCACGTTATAAGCAATTTGCAGGTTGTATCAACTGCGGCCTTTGCTATGCAGCATGTCCTCAGTTTGGTTTGAACCCTGAATTCATTGGTCCAGCCGCTCTGACACTGGCTCATCGCTACAACCTCGATAGCCGTGACAGCGGCGCTCACGAGCGTATGGCACTGATCAACGGTGAGAACGGCGCTTGGGGCTGCACATTCGTGGGCTATTGCTCCGAAGTGTGTCCAAAGAGTGTCGATCCAGCAGCCGCAGTTAACCAAGGCAAAATCGTGTCGTCTCAGGACTTTGTGATTGCCATGCTAAAACCTGATGGTTCGCCAAAAAAAGTGGAGGCTTAGGATGACTAACCGTAAACCTTACGTTCGTGAAATGAAGCGTACTTGGTGGAAAGACAACCCTTTCTATCGCATGTATATGCTGCGTGAAGCAACAATATTACCGCTAATTTTCTTTACCTTGTTTCTGACCTTTGGTTTAGCCAGCTTGGTGATCGGTGAAAGTGCTTGGCAGAGTTGGTTGAGTTTTATGGCTAGTCCTGTTGTCATCGCCATTAACATTGTGGCGCTGCTAGGTAGCTTATTCCATGCGCAGACCTTCTTCAGCATGATGCCGCAAGTGATGCCAATTCGCATCGGTGGCAAAAAGGTAGATAAGAAAATCATTGTGCTGACCCAATGGGCGGCGGTTGCAGTGATTTCAGCTGTGATTCTGTTCGTGGTTTAACACCATACAAGTGAGGAGATTAAACGTGGTCGATTTGAATCCAAAACGTTCTGACGAACCAGTATGGTGGGGCCTATTTGGTGCTGGCGGTTCATGGTTTGCAATGATCACACCTGTGACCATTCTCGTGCTCGGCATTATGGCTCCGCTAGGCATACTAGATGCAGACGCACTGAGCTATGAGCGTGTGACCGACTTTGTTACCAGCATCATTGGTGCACTGTTTGTGATTGGTACTTTGTCTCTACCTATGTGGCATGCTATGCACCGTTTGCACCATGGAATGCACGATCTGAAGTTTCATACAGGCACCGCAGGAAAAGTAGCATGCTATGCTACGGCCTTTCTGATCAGTGCACTGTCGGTAATTTTTATCTTTATGATTTAGTCACGCTAGTGAAACGAAAAAGCACCTTCGGGTGCTTTTTTTATACCTTTACGGCTGAAAACAAAAAAGCGCCCCAAAGGACGCTTTTATCAGTAAACCGGAAATTACTTAACGCGGCTTACGTATTCGCCGGAGCGAGTATCCACTTTAATGACTTCGCCAATCTGGATGAACAGAGGTACGCGTACCACTGCACCAGTGACCAAAGTCGCTGGTTTACCGCCAGTACCGGCAGTATCACCTTTCAGACCAGGATCTGTTTCGGTCACTTCCAGCTCAACAAAGTTTGGTGGCGTCACCGCAATAGGGTTGCCATTCCAAAGCGTCAGAGTACAACGATCGTTCTCTTTCAGCCATTTGATGTTGTCGCCAACGGCTTTCTCATCTGCAGCGATCTGCTCGAATGATTCAGCGTTCATGAAGTGCCAGAACTCACCATCTGAGTAGAGGTAATCAAGTTCATGATCCATAACGTCAGCAGCTTCCACTGAGTCGCCAGACTTGAACGTTTTCTCAAGCACTTTGCCCGAAAGCAGCTTGCGGATCTTCACGCGGTTAAACGCTTGGCCTTTACCTGGTTTAACGAACTCGTTTTCGATAATGACACAAGGCTCGTTATCGAGCATAATTTTCATTCCGCCACGGAATTCATTGGTGCTAAAAGACGCCATGTCTATCCTCTAAACATCTTCGAAGTTGTCATAAATGCCAGACATAATAACCCGAAATGCGTCGCCTGTTGAGCAAAACTGGCTCAAAGAAATGGCAAATGCTGTCTCAGATCCTCAAATTCTTCTGCAACAGCTTGATATCGAGCCTACTGCTTGGAAGTCTGGCTTTGCTGCGCGTGAACTGTTTGCTCAGCGTGTGCCGCAAAGCTTCATTGATCGCATGGAGAAAGGTAACCCAAACGACCCGCTTCTACGCCAAGTTCTTCCACTTATGGATGAGTTTACGGATGTTGCAGGCTTCTCCACCGATCCTCTTGATGAACAGGACAATCAGGTCCCTGGTTTACTACATAAATATAAAAACCGCGTACTCATGATTGTAAAAGGAGGCTGCGCAATCAATTGTCGGTATTGTTTCCGACGTCATTTCCCTTATGACGAGAACAAGGGGGGCAAGTTAGTATGGCGTGAAGCAATCACTTACTTACAGCAGCACCCTGAAATCGATGAAGTCATCTTGTCTGGCGGCGACCCATTAATGGCAAAAGACCATGAACTGACCTGGTTAGTTAATGCCATTGCGTCCGTCCCCCATGTAAAGCGCCTGCGAATCCATACACGTTTGCCTGTCGTCATTCCTTCGAGAGTAACGTTAGCACTGACTCATCTATTGGCAAATACACGTCTTAACGTCATCCTAGTCACGCATATTAATCATGCAAATGAAATTAATAGCGACTTGATAGCTGCAATGACGACGCTAAACAAAGCCGGAGTGACACTACTCAATCAAAGTGTATTACTTCGTGGAGTGAACGACTCAACTGAGACACTTAAGCGCCTTAGCAATGCGTTGTTTGATGCAGGGATCTTACCTTATTACTTACATGTACTGGATAAAGTAAAAGGCGCAGCGCACTTTCTTGTCGACGATGAACAAGCAAGAGTACTAATGGCTGGTTTGGTTAAAGAAGTCTCTGGCTATTTAGTCCCCCGATTGACCCGCGAGATTGGTGGACGTGACAGCAAGACACCGATGGACCTTCATTTAGAGTAACTGCTTATTGATAGAAAGTGGTTGATTGACAATCAGCTACAAGTAATTATGGTTCATCTCTTTCGCATGCCTAAAGGAGCCATCATGCCTGTCACTGTCCGTCCGATGACGCCTTGTGATATTCCTGCTATTCAAAGACTATATGCTCTTCCCAATGCGCAATCTGGCACGCTACAACTGCCATTGCCATCGCTATTGATGTGGGAAAAAAGACTCAGCAATCTACCAGATGATGTTTATTGTCTTGTTGCAGAAGACAACGGAAACATTGTCGGTCAGCTAGGGTTTGAAACAAACAAACACGTTCGTCGTCGCCACGTTGGAGAGTTCGGCATGGCAGTGCATGATGACCACATTGGAAAGGGGATTGGTGGACTATTGATTGCGGCTATGATCGATTTAGCTGACAATTGGATAAATCTACGTCGCATCGAATTAACGGTGTATTGTGACAATGAAGCCGCTATTTCTCTCTATCGCAAGTTTGGCTTTGATATCGAGGGGCGCTCAACGGAATACGCATTCCGCAATGGCGAATATGTAGACGCTTATCATATGGCTCGGTTCCATCCGAAATTACACTAAAACAACGCTGAAATTAACGAAACATGGTTATTTTATTCAACTGAATCGATCTGATGTAAGTCAACAAGCGAGCCCATATAAGTGATCTCCGCTTCACTACGCTTACTGAACCACTCTTTTACTACTGCTATATCTAGATCTGTCGCCGAACCATATCTCAGCGCAGAACTAATCACCAACTCTATATTTTGAATACCACCACCTCCAACAAGTAGTTCTCGTGACTCTGCAAAGTCAGCAAACGATTCCATGAATACAGATAATTCTTGGTCGTTATCAGTATTCAGCCTTAAAGAGACTACAAAGCCAAATACAGCAAACTCATCCATGTACAGTTTCTTTCTTAATCGCTTCGTCCGTCGTTTTTTCATCCTCAGTGCTCCTATATTCAATCAGAATAGAATGAGTGTAGAAGGCGACTGTAGTGGTTTAATGATCCCGGACACCATTTAAGGTGGTAAAGTCACCACTAAAGAAAGAGGTGTTCCATGACAAGACAACGTCGTTCATTCTCCGCTGAATTTAAACTAGAAGCAGCCTGTTTGGTACTTGACCAAGGGTATTCAATTGCTGAGGCTAGCCGCTCATTAAACGTCGGTGAAACGGGACTCAGACGCTGGGTCACACAACTTGAACAAGAGCGCGGCGGTAGTACGCCAGTTTCCAAAGCCTTAACGCCAGAGCAGCAGAAAATCCAAGAGTTAGAGGCAAGGATCCATCGACTTGAACGAGAAAAATCTATTCTAAAAAAGGCTACTGCTCTCTTGATGTCGGACGAACTCGAACGTACGCGCTGATAGACCAATTGAGAGAGCAAGAACCGGTAGAATTGGTCTGTACTGTGTTCGATATCGCCACGTCGACTTACTATGAGCACTGCCAACGACGCCATGATATTGATGCTGAACGTTTGCATCTTCGTAGCGAGATCAACCGACTGTTTACGCTGAGCAGAAGCTCTGCGGGTAGTCGCACTCTGGTCGGCATGATGTGTGAAATCGGACATAAGATTGGACGATTCAAGGTTCGCCGATTGATGAAAGAGGCACAACTCATCAGCAAGCAACCCGGTTCACATAACTATAAGCAAGCTACGGTTGAACGGCCTGATATTCCCAATCAGCTTGATCGTCAGTTCACTGTCGACGCCCCAAATCAAGTATGGTGCGGCGATATTACCTATATATGGGCGGGTCATCGTTGGTGCTATCTTGCCGTTGTCATTGATCTGTATCGCAGACGGGTTGTCGGTTGGGCCATGTCTGACAGTCCTGATGCGGCATTGGTGACAAAAGCGTTGTCGATGGCGTATGAGCAACGAGGAAAACCAAGTGGCGTGATGTTCCATTCGGATCAAGGCTCCCAATACAGCAGTCGCCAGTTTCGACAACACCTGTGGCGGTATCGGATGACACAAAGCATGAGTCGCCGTGGCAACTGCTGGGACAACGCTCCAATGGAAAGGCTATTTAGAAGTCTAAAATCTGAATGGATACCAGCAACAGGCTATGCATCTTTTGCTGAGGCATCCAAAGATATCAGCCATTACCTGATGAGCTATTACAACTGGAAGAGACCGCATAGTTATAACGGTGGTCTTCCACCTGCGAAAGCTGAAAATCAGCCTAATTTACTGTCCGGAATGAGTTGACCACTACAGACTATCCGGTTGTCGGTATCAGTTATCAGTTATCAGTTATCAGTTATCAGTTATCAGTTATCAGTTATCAGAATAAGGAAAGGCCATACGAGTTAGCAACGTACTTTTTCGATAAGCGTAATTGCTATAGTAACTAACTGCGTAAACGCAAAAAGGCCACCCGATAGGGTGGCCTTTCTGTTTTTCTTTTTGCCTTCATCTTTTTCTTAAAAAGATGAAAACGAATTTGAAGCCTGGCGATGTCCTACTCTCACATGGGGAGACCCCACACTACCATCGGCGCTATTACGTTTCACTACTGAGTTCGGCATGGGATCAGGTGGGTCCATAATGCTATGGTCGCCAAGCAAATTTTGTACTGTTCCCCGCCATGAGGCGAAAAACAAAATCTGGGAAAATTCTGACTAGCTATATGCTCTCAATACACATTCAACGTTCTTATCTGAGTCCGCTAAAACCCCTTGGGTGTTGTATGGTTAAGCCTCACGGGCAATTAGTACAGGTTAGCTCAATGCCTCGCAGCACTTACACACCCTGCCTATCTACGTCGTAGTCTCCAACAACCCTTTAGGACACTTATAGTGTCAGGGATGACTCATCTCGAGGCTCGCTTCGCGCTTAGATGCTTTCAGCGCTTATCAATTCCGAACTTAGCTACCGGGCAATGCCACTGGCGTGACAACCCGAACACCAGAGGTTCGTCCACTCCGGTCCTCTCGTACTAGGAGCAGCCCCTCTCAATCATCCAACGCCCACGGCAGATAGGGACCGAACTGTCTCACGACGTTCTAAACCCAGCTCGCGTACCACTTTAAATGGCGAACAGCCATACCCTTGGGACCGACTTCAGCCCCAGGATGTGATGAGCCGACATCGAGGTGCCAAACACCGCCGTCGATATGAACTCTTGGGCGGTATCAGCCTGTTATCCCCGGAGTACCTTTTATCCGTTGAGCGATGGCCCTTCCATTCAGAACCACCGGATCACTATGACCTACTTTCGTACCTGCTCGAATTGTCATTCTCGCAGTCAAGCGGGCTTATGCCATTGCACTAACCTCACGATGTCCGACCGTGATTAGCCCACCTTCGTGCTCCTCCGTTACTCTTTGGGAGGAGACCGCCCCAGTCAAACTACCCACCAGGCACTGTCCGCAATCCCGATAAGGGACCAACGTTAGAACATCAAGCATACAAGGGTGGTATTTCAAGATTGCCTCCACACCATCTAGCGACGATGCTTCAAAGGCTCCCACCTATCCTACACATGTAGGGTCAATGTTCAGTGCCAAGCTGTAGTAAAGGTTCACGGGGTCTTTCCGTCTAGCCGCGGGTACACAGCATCTTCACTGCGATTTCAATTTCACTGAGTCTCGGGTGGAGACAGCGTGGCCATCATTACGCCATTCGTGCAGGTCGGAACTTACCCGACAAGGAATTTCGCTACCTTAGGACCGTTATAGTTACGGCCGCCGTTTACCGGGGCTTCGATCAAGAGCTTCTCCGAAGATAACCCCATCAATTAACCTTCCGGCACCGGGCAGGCGTCACACCGTATACGTCATCTTTCGATTTTGCACAGTGCTATGTTTTTAATAAACAGTTGCAGCCACCTGGTATCTGCGACTGCCTCTAGCTCCATCCGCGAGGGACTTCACCGGAGGCAGCGTACCTTCTCCCGAAGTTACGGTACCATTTTGCCTAGTTCCTTCACCCGAGTTCTCTCAAGCGCCTTGGTATTCTCTACCCGACCACCTGTGTCGGTTTGGGGTACGATTCCTTATAACCTGAAGCTTAGAGGCTTTTCCCGGAAGCATGGCATCAATGACTTCATCACCGTAGTGACTCGACATCGTGTCTCAGTGTTAACAGCGTCCCGGATTTACCTAAGACACCCACCTACGCACTTGAACTTGGACAACCGTCGCCAAGCCCACCTAGCCTTCTCCGTCCCCCCATCGCAGTTATAAGCAGTACGGGAATATTAACCCGTTTCCCATCGACTACGCCTTTCGGCCTCGCCTTAGGGGTCGACTTACCCTGCCCCGATTAACGTTGGACAGGAACCCTTGGTCTTCCGGCGAGGAGGTTTTTCACCCCCTTTATCGTTACTCATGTCAGCATTCGCACTTCTGATACCTCCAGCAAACCTTACAGTTCACCTTCAACGGCTTACAGAACGCTCCCCTACCCAACAATTCCGAAGAATTGATGCCGCAGCTTCGGTGTATCGCTTAGCCCCGTTACATCTTCCGCGCAGGCCGACTCGACCAGTGAGCTATTACGCTTTCTTTAAATGATGGCTGCTTCTAAGCCAACATCCTGGCTGTCTGAGCCTTCCCACATCGTTTCCCACTTAGCGATAACTTTGGGACCTTAGCTGGCGGTCTGGGTTGTTTCCCTCTCCACGACGGACGTTAGCACCCGCCGTGTGTCTCCCGGATAGTACTTACTGGTATTCGGAGTTTGCAAAGGGTTGGTAAGTCGGGATGACCCCCTAGCCTTAACAGTGCTCTACCCCCAGTAGTATTCGTCCGAGGCGCTACCTAAATAGCTTTCGGGGAGAACCAGCTATCTCCGAGTTTGATTGGCCTTTCACCCCTAGCCACAAGTCATCCGCTAATTTTTCAACATTAGTCGGTTCGGTCCTCCAATTGATGTTACTCAATCTTCAACCTGCCCATGGCTAGATCACTCGGTTTCGGGTCTACTCCTAGCAACTCATTCGCCCAGTTAAGACTCGGTTTCCCTACGGCTCCCCTATTCGGTTAACCTTGCTACTAAAAGTAAGTCGCTGACCCATTATACAAAAGGTACGCAGTCACCCCATAAAAGAGGCTCCCACTGCTTGTACGTACACGGTTTCAGGTTCTATTTCACTCCCCTCACAGGGGTTCTTTTCGCCTTTCCCTCACGGTACTGGTTCACTATCGGTCAGTCAGGAGTATTTAGCCTTGGAGGATGGTCCCCCCATGTTCAGACAGGATACCACGTGTCCCGTCCTACTCGTTTTCACAATAAAAGCATTGTCGTGTACGGGGCTATCACCCTGTATCGCGCCACTTTCCAGAGGCTTCCACTAACACTTAAACTGCTTAAGGGCTAATCCGGGGTCGCTCGCCGCTACTGCCGGAATCTCAATTGATTTCTTTTCCTTCGGGTACTTAGATGTTTCAGTTCCCCGAGTTCGCCTCATACAGCTATGTATTCACTGCATGATACGTGCTTATGCACGTGGGTTTCCCCATTCGGAAATCGTAGACTCAAGTGGCTTTTACTGCCTTATCTACGCTTATCGCAAGTTAATACGTCCTTCATCGCCTCTGACTGCCAAGGCATCCACCGTGTACGCTTAGTCACTTAACCATACAACCCCAAGAGGTCTTTATGTATGGCAAACAACCAAGGTGACTCTCGTTAAAGAGTCGGTTCAGCTTTCGCTGAACGGTTTTTCGCCGGACTCAAATATGTTCATCTTTCGATGAAACCAAGAACACTTGAATGTGTTTGGTGTTAATCCCATCAGGATTAACGTTTTGAGAACTTTTGTTTCGTTACCTCTCGGGTAGAGAGATAAGAAACAGATTTCAATTTATTTCCTCTCTATAAAGAGAAGTCATAAATCTACTAGTCAGCTTTCCAGATTTTTAAAGAGCAAAGTGATGTGTCTCTGATACAGAGATGTCCACTTTCTAAAGACACTCGTGAGAATGCGTTTAAAGAGTGGTGGAGCTATGCGGGATCGAACCGCAGACCTCCTGCGTGCAAGGCAGGCGCTCTCCCAGCTGAGCTATAGCCCCATGATGTTTTAATTCTCTCATGAGAAAGAATGGTGGGCGATACCGGGCTCGAACCAGTGACCCCCTCCTTGTAAGGGAGGTGCTCTCCCAACTGAGCTAATCGCCCACGATAGTTTTAATTCCCTCATGGAGAGAATGGTGGGTCGTGTAGGATTCGAACCTACGACCAATTGATTAAAAGTCAACTGCTCTACCAACTGAGCTAACGACCCGTGGCGTCCCATAGGGGAGTCGAACCCCTGTTACCGCCGTGAAAGGGCGGTGTCCTAGGCCTCTAGACGAATGGGACACTTATTTTTCAACAACTCGCGTTGCTGATGCGTTGAGGCTTGGGACCTCAACCACTCTTTACTTTTTCAACCTATACAATTTGTGTGGACACTGGCATTAATAGTATCGTTAAGGAGGTGATCCAGCCCCAGGTTCCCCTAGGGCTACCTTGTTACGACTTCACCCCAGTCATGAACCACACCGTGGTAAACGCCCTCCCGAAGGTTAAGCTATCTACTTCTGGTGCAGCCCACTCCCATGGTGTGACGGGCGGTGTGTACAAGGCCCGGGAACGTATTCACCGTGGCATTCTGATCCACGATTACTAGCGATTCCGACTTCACGGAGTCGAGTTGCAGACTCCGATCCGGACTACGACGTACTTTCTGGGATTCGCTCCACCTCGCGGTCTTGCTGCCCTCTGTATACGCCATTGTAGCACGTGTGTAGCCCTACTCGTAAGGGCCATGATGACTTGACGTCGTCCCCACCTTCCTCCGGTTTATCACCGGCAGTCTCCCTGGAGTTCCCGACATTACTCGCTGGCAAACAAGGATAAGGGTTGCGCTCGTTGCGGGACTTAACCCAACATTTCACAACACGAGCTGACGACAGCCATGCAGCACCTGTCTCACAGTTCCCGAAGGCACTAAGCTATCTCTAGCGAATTCTGTGGATGTCAAGAGTAGGTAAGGTTCTTCGCGTTGCATCGAATTAAACCACATGCTCCACCGCTTGTGCGGGCCCCCGTCAATTCATTTGAGTTTTAATCTTGCGACCGTACTCCCCAGGCGGTCTACTTAACGCGTTAGCTCCGGAAGCCACGGCTCTAGGCCACAACCTCCAAGTAGACATCGTTTACAGCGTGGACTACCAGGGTATCTAATCCTGTTTGCTCCCCACGCTTTCGCATCTGAGCGTCAGTCTTTGTCCAGGGGGCCGCCTTCGCCACCGGTATTCCTTCAGATCTCTACGCATTTCACCGCTACACCTGAAATTCTACCCCCCTCTACAAGACTCTAGCCTGCCAGTTCAAAATGCGGTTCCCAGGTTGAGCCCGGGGCTTTCACATCTTGCTTAACAAACCGCCTGCATGCGCTTTACGCCCAGTAATTCCGATTAACGCTCGCACCCTCCGTATTACCGCGGCTGCTGGCACGGAGTTAGCCGGTGCTTCTTCTGCAGCTAACGTCAAATTAATACGCTATTAACGTACCAACCTTCCTCACTGCTGAAAGTGCTTTACAACCCGAAGGCCTTCTTCACACACGCGGCATGGCTGCATCAGGCTTGCGCCCATTGTGCAATATTCCCCACTGCTGCCTCCCGTAGGAGTCTGGACCGTGTCTCAGTTCCAGTGTGGCTGATCATCCTCTCAAACCAGCTAGGGATCGTCGCCTTGGTGAGCCATTACCTCACCAACTAGCTAATCCCAACTGGGCCCATCCCGACGCGAGAGGTCCGAAGATCCCCCTCTTTGGTCCGTAGACATCATGCGGTATTAGCAGTCGTTTCCAACTGTTATCCCCCACGTCAGGGCAGGTTCCCAGCCATTACTCACCCGTCCGCCGCTCGTCATCTTCAAAAGCAAGCTCTTGAAATGTTACCGCTCGACTTGCATGTGTTAGGCCTGCCGCCAGCGTTCAATCTGAGCCATGATCAAACTCTTCAATTAGAATTTTTCTTGTTATCCCCATTTCCGAAGAAACAGGTCTAACGCTCAATGAATACTGAATTACTTTTTTGCCCTAAGGCAAATCTGCATTGACTGTGTTGACAGTGTCACTTCGAAAAGTTCAACCATCTTGGGTCACTCAGTGCATTGATAAATCTTATGTCTATCAAGTACGAGTGCCCACACAGATTGTATAGGTCAAATTGTTAAAGAACGTTGACTATTCAAGGCCTTGGCGCGTTGCGCTTCAGCAAGTCAGGCCGCGTATAATACGCGATTCTGATATTCAGTCAAGAAAAAACTTTCATCTATTTTCATTCGAAAATGAAGGGTAAAAATCTTTTTTTGACGTCGCTCACATGACAATCAGTAGGAGCGAAATAAAAGCCCGTTCGCTTGAACGGGCTCTCATTCAAATTTAAAGCCTGGCGATGTCCTACTCTCACATGGGGAGACCCCACACTACCATCGGCGCTATTACGTTTCACTACTGAGTTCGGCATGGGATCAGGTGGGTCCATAATGCTATGGTCGCCAAGCAAATTTTGTACTGTTCCCCGCCATGAGGCGAAAAACAAAATCTGGGAAAATTCTGACTAGCTATATGCTCTCAATACACATTCAACGTTCTTATCTGAGTCCGCTAAAACCCCTTGGGTGTTGTATGGTTAAGCCTCACGGGCAATTAGTACAGGTTAGCTCAATGCCTCGCAGCACTTACACACCCTGCCTATCTACGTCGTAGTCTCCAACAACCCTTTAGGACACTTATAGTGTCAGGGATGACTCATCTCGAGGCTCGCTTCGCGCTTAGATGCTTTCAGCGCTTATCAATTCCGAACTTAGCTACCGGGCAATGCCACTGGCGTGACAACCCGAACACCAGAGGTTCGTCCACTCCGGTCCTCTCGTACTAGGAGCAGCCCCTCTCAATCATCCAACGCCCACGGCAGATAGGGACCGAACTGTCTCACGACGTTCTAAACCCAGCTCGCGTACCACTTTAAATGGCGAACAGCCATACCCTTGGGACCGACTTCAGCCCCAGGATGTGATGAGCCGACATCGAGGTGCCAAACACCGCCGTCGATATGAACTCTTGGGCGGTATCAGCCTGTTATCCCCGGAGTACCTTTTATCCGTTGAGCGATGGCCCTTCCATTCAGAACCACCGGATCACTATGACCTACTTTCGTACCTGCTCGAATTGTCATTCTCGCAGTCAAGCGGGCTTATGCCATTGCACTAACCTCACGATGTCCGACCGTGATTAGCCCACCTTCGTGCTCCTCCGTTACTCTTTGGGAGGAGACCGCCCCAGTCAAACTACCCACCAGGCACTGTCCGCAACCCCGATTAGGGGCCAACGTTAGAACATCAAGCATACAAGGGTGGTATTTCAAGATTGCCTCCACACCATCTAGCGACGATGCTTCAAAGGCTCCCACCTATCCTACACATGTAGGGTCAATGTTCAGTGCCAAGCTGTAGTAAAGGTTCACGGGGTCTTTCCGTCTAGCCGCGGGTACACAGCATCTTCACTGCGATTTCAATTTCACTGAGTCTCGGGTGGAGACAGCGTGGCCATCATTACGCCATTCGTGCAGGTCGGAACTTACCCGACAAGGAATTTCGCTACCTTAGGACCGTTATAGTTACGGCCGCCGTTTACCGGGGCTTCGATCAAGAGCTTCTCCGAAGATAACCCCATCAATTAACCTTCCGGCACCGGGCAGGCGTCACACCGTATACGTCATCTTTCGATTTTGCACAGTGCTATGTTTTTAATAAACAGTTGCAGCCACCTGGTATCTGCGACTGCCTCTAGCTCCATCCGCAAGGGACTTCACCGGAGGCAGCGTACCTTCTCCCGAAGTTACGGTACCATTTTGCCTAGTTCCTTCACCCGAGTTCTCTCAAGCGCCTTGGTATTCTCTACCCGACCACCTGTGTCGGTTTGGGGTACGATTCCTTATAACCTGAAGCTTAGAGGCTTTTCCCGGAAGCATGGCATCAATGACTTCATCACCGTAGTGACTCGACATCGTGTCTCAGTGTTAACAGCGTCCCGGATTTACCTAAGACACCCACCTACGCACTTGAACTTGGACAACCGTCGCCAAGCCCACCTAGCCTTCTCCGTCCCCCCATCGCAGTTATAAGCAGTACGGGAATATTAACCCGTTTCCCATCGACTACGCCTTTCGGCCTCGCCTTAGGGGTCGACTTACCCTGCCCCGATTAACGTTGGACAGGAACCCTTGGTCTTCCGGCGAGGAGGTTTTTCACCCCCTTTATCGTTACTCATGTCAGCATTCGCACTTCTGATACCTCCAGCAAACCTTACAGTTCACCTTCAACGGCTTACAGAACGCTCCCCTACCCAACAACTCCGAAGAGTTGATGCCGCAGCTTCGGTGTATCGCTTAGCCCCGTTACATCTTCCGCGCAGGCCGACTCGACCAGTGAGCTATTACGCTTTCTTTAAATGATGGCTGCTTCTAAGCCAACATCCTGGCTGTCTGAGCCTTCCCACATCGTTTCCCACTTAGCGATAACTTTGGGACCTTAGCTGGCGGTCTGGGTTGTTTCCCTCTCCACGACGGACGTTAGCACCCGCCGTGTGTCTCCCGGATAGTACTTACTGGTATTCGGAGTTTGCAAAGGGTTGGTAAGTCGGGATGACCCCCTAGCCTTAACAGTGCTCTACCCCCAGTAGTATTCGTCCGAGGCGCTACCTAAATAGCTTTCGGGGAGAACCAGCTATCTCCGAGTTTGATTGGCCTTTCACCCCTAGCCACAAGTCATCCGCTAATTTTTCAACATTAGTCGGTTCGGTCCTCCAATTGATGTTACTCAATCTTCAACCTGCCCATGGCTAGATCACTCGGTTTCGGGTCTACTCCTAGCAACTTATTCGCCCAGTTAAGACTCGGTTTCCCTACGGCTCCCCTATTCGGTTAACCTTGCTACTAAAAGTAAGTCGCTGACCCATTATACAAAAGGTACGCAGTCACCCCACGAAGAGGCTCCCACTGCTTGTACGTACACGGTTTCAGGTTCTATTTCACTCCCCTCACAGGGGTTCTTTTCGCCTTTCCCTCACGGTACTGGTTCACTATCGGTCAGTCAGGAGTATTTAGCCTTGGAGGATGGTCCCCCCATGTTCAGACAGGATACCACGTGTCCCGTCCTACTCGTTTTCACAATAAAAGCATTGTCGTGTACGGGGCTATCACCCTGTATCGCGCCACTTTCCAGAGGCTTCCACTAACACTTAAACTGCTTAAGGGCTAATCCGGGGTCGCTCGCCGCTACTGCCGGAATCTCAATTGATTTCTTTTCCTTCGGGTACTTAGATGTTTCAGTTCCCCGAGTTCGCCTCATACAGCTATGTATTCACTGCATGATACGTGCTTATGCACGTGGGTTTCCCCATTCGGAAATCGTAGACTCAAGTGGCTTTTACTGCCTTATCTACGCTTATCGCAAGTTAATACGTCCTTCATCGCCTCTGACTGCCAAGGCATCCACCGTGTACGCTTAGTCACTTAACCATACAACCCCAAGAGGTCTTGTGTATGGACAAACAACCAAGGTGACTCTCGTTAAAGAGTCGGTTCGCTGTTTTTGACCCTACTTTTATGAAAAAGTGGAAACCAAGAACGTTGAACGGTTTTTCGCCGGACTCAAATATGTTCATCTTTCGATGAAACCAAGAACACTTGAATGTGTTTGGTGTTAATCCCATCAGGATTAACGTTTTGAGAACTTTTGTTTCATTACCTCTCGGGTAGAGAGATAAGAAACAGATTTCAATTTATTCCTAAGAATAAATCTACTAGTCAGCTTTCCAGATTTTTAAAGAGCATTTCTCTTTCGAGAACAGCGCAAAAAGCGCTAATCAATGACGTTGTCATTCATTAGGGCTTTTCCCGTCTTTATTCTTCAACCTATACAATTTGTGTGGACACTGGCATTAATAGTATCGTTAAGGAGGTGATCCAGCCCCAGGTTCCCCTAGGGCTACCTTGTTACGACTTCACCCCAGTCATGAACCACACCGTGGTAAACGCCCTCCCGAAGGTTAAGCTATCTACTTCTGGTGCAGCCCACTCCCATGGTGTGACGGGCGGTGTGTACAAGGCCCGGGAACGTATTCACCGTGGCATTCTGATCCACGATTACTAGCGATTCCGACTTCACGGAGTCGAGTTGCAGACTCCGATCCGGACTACGACGTACTTTCTGGGATTCGCTCCACCTCGCGGTCTCGCTGCCCTCTGTATACGCCATTGTAGCACGTGTGTAGCCCTACTCGTAAGGGCCATGATGACTTGACGTCGTCCCCACCTTCCTCCGGTTTATCACCGGCAGTCTCCCTGGAGTTCCCGACATTACTCGCTGGCAAACAAGGATAAGGGTTGCGCTCGTTGCGGGACTTAACCCAACATTTCACAACACGAGCTGACGACAGCCATGCAGCACCTGTCTCACAGTTCCCGAAGGCACTAAGCTATCTCTAGCGAATTCTGTGGATGTCAAGAGTAGGTAAGGTTCTTCGCGTTGCATCGAATTAAACCACATGCTCCACCGCTTGTGCGGGCCCCCGTCAATTCATTTGAGTTTTAATCTTGCGACCGTACTCCCCAGGCGGTCTACTTAACGCGTTAGCTCCGGAAGCCACGGCTCTAGGCCACAACCTCCAAGTAGACATCGTTTACAGCGTGGACTACCAGGGTATCTAATCCTGTTTGCTCCCCACGCTTTCGCATCTGAGCGTCAGTCTTTGTCCAGGGGGCCGCCTTCGCCACCGGTATTCCTTCAGATCTCTACGCATTTCACCGCTACACCTGAAATTCTACCCCCCTCTACAAGACTCTAGCCTGCCAGTTCAAAATGCGGTTCCCAGGTTGAGCCCGGGGCTTTCACATCTTGCTTAACAAACCGCCTGCATGCGCTTTACGCCCAGTAATTCCGATTAACGCTCGCACCCTCCGTATTACCGCGGCTGCTGGCACGGAGTTAGCCGGTGCTTCTTCTGCAGCTAACGTCAAATTAATACGCTATTAACGTACCAACCTTCCTCACTGCTGAAAGTGCTTTACAACCCGAAGGCCTTCTTCACACACGCGGCATGGCTGCATCAGGCTTGCGCCCATTGTGCAATATTCCCCACTGCTGCCTCCCGTAGGAGTCTGGACCGTGTCTCAGTTCCAGTGTGGCTGATCATCCTCTCAAACCAGCTAGGGATCGTCGCCTTGGTGAGCCATTACCTCACCAACTAGCTAATCCCAACTGGGCCCATCCCGACGCGAGAGGTCCGAAGATCCCCCTCTTTGGTCCGTAGACATCATGCGGTATTAGCAGTCGTTTCCAACTGTTATCCCCCACGTCAGGGCAGGTTCCCAGCCATTACTCACCCGTCCGCCGCTCGTCATCTTCAAAAGCAAGCTCTTGAAATGTTACCGCTCGACTTGCATGTGTTAGGCCTGCCGCCAGCGTTCAATCTGAGCCATGATCAAACTCTTCAATTAGAATTTTTCTTGTTATCCCCATTTCCGAAGAAACAGGTCTAACGCTCAATGAATACTGAATTACTTTTTTGCCCTAAGGCAAAACTGCATTGACTGTGTTGACAGTGTCACTTCGAAAAGCTCAACCATCTTGGGTCACTCAGTGCATTGATAAATCTTATGTCTATCAAGTACGAGTGCCCACACAGATTGTATAGGTCAAATTGTTAAAGAACGTTGACTTGGTCAGCGGCTTAACTCGCCGTGTTCCGTGTCGATGGGCCGCAGTATAGGGACTTCAGAGTTTGGCGCAAGTGGTTTCATGAAAAAAATCACACTTTCGATGCCAAATGGTCACTAATCGCTCAAAATCGACATTTTTGTACAAAATGCATGCTGCATATGCAAATCTTTACCGATGAGAGTCAGAGGTCAAGGCCCATATGTCGATATGATTTCACTGCAATGACTGTTTTGTCACTACGAGATTACTGAGTAAAGCACAGAATCCAAAAACCGCACGACTATTTTTCAATCAAAATGGCACGTTAGTCAATTCTCGTACAGCCCAGAGAACACGTGGCCTTGACTAACTCTTTCTTTAAACGAAAAAAAGCCCGCTAACGCGGGCTTTCTAGAATAGTTTCTGCAGAAACGGAGATTACATCATCCCGCCCATGCCACCCATATCAGGCATTGCAGAGCCATCTTGCTTAGGCGCTTCGGTTACCATTGCTTCAGTGGTAATCATCAGGCCAGCGACAGATGCTGCAAATTGCAGTGCTGAACGCGTTACCTTGGTAGGGTCCAAGATACCCATTTCAATCATATCGCCGTATTCGCCAGTCGCTGCGTTGTAACCGTAGCTACCTTCACCAGCTTTCACGTTGTTAGCAACAACAGAGTCTTCATCACCTGCGTTCAATGCGATTTGACGAATTGGAGATTCCATCGCGCGCAGCGCCACACGAATACCTACATTTTGGTCTTCGTTGTCGCCTTGAAGATCTACGACTTTGTGTGCAGCACGGATTAGTGCAACACCGCCACCGGCAACCACGCCTTCTTCTACAGCTGCACGTGTTGCGTGCAGTGCATCTTCTACGCGATCTTTCTTCTCTTTCATTTCAACTTCAGTTGCTGCGCCAACTTTGATTACTGCAACGCCGCCTGCCAATTTAGCAACACGCTCTTGCAGTTTCTCTTTGTCGTAATCTGACGTTGCATCTTCGATTTGCTGACGGATTTGAGAAACACGACCTTGGATAGATGCTTCATCACCTGCACCATCAATGATAGTGGTGTTTTCTTTGGTAATAGTAATGCGTTTTGCTTGACCAAGATCTTCCAGCGTTACTTTCTCCAGTTCCATACCGATTTCTTCAGAAATCACAGTACCTGCAGTCAGTGTCGCAATGTCTTGTAGCATTGCTTTACGGCGGTCGCCGAAACCTGGTGCTTTAACAGCAGCGACTTTCACGATGCCACGCATGTTATTCACAACAAGTGTTGCTAATGCTTCACCTTCTACGTCTTCGGCGATAATCAGCAGTGGACGTGAAGATTTCGCAACTGCTTCCAGAGTCGGTAGCAATTCACGGATGTTTGATACTTTCTTGTCAACCAACAGGATGAATGGGCTATCTAAATCAATAGAACCAGACTCTTGGTTGTTAATGAAGTAAGGAGACAGGTAGCCGCGATCAAACTGCATACCTTCTACTACGTCTAGCTCGTCTTGAAGAGATTGACCTTCTTCAACAGTGATAACACCGTCACGACCAACTTTTTCCATTGCTTCTGCAATCAGTTTACCCACTGTCTCATCAGAGTTTGCTGAGATAGTACCAACTTGCGCAATCGCTTTGGTATCCGCACATGGAACAGACAGTGCTTTCAACTCTTCAACAGCAGCGATGACTGCTTTGTCGATACCACGCTTCAGATCCATTGGGTTCATACCCGCTGCAACTGCTTTAAGACCTTCGGTAATGATAGATTGCGCGATAACCGTGGCAGTTGTTGTACCGTCACCAGCAGCATCATTAGCTTGTGACGCCACTTCTTTAACCATTTGTGCGCCCATGTTCTGGAATTTATCTTCCAGTTCAATTTCACGAGCAACAGATACGCCATCTTTAGTAATAACAGGTGCGCCAAACGATTTGTCCAGAACAACGTTACGACCTTTAGGGCCAAGGGTTACTTTCACTGCATTTGCTAGAACGTTTACGCCTTCCAGCATTTTTGTACGTGCATCATTGCCAAACTTAACGTCTTTAGCTGCCATTTCTCTCTTCCTTTATAAATTCTGTTTCTATAGTGAAATAGTAATTACTCAACGATAGCCATGATGTCGTTTTCAGACAGGATCAGGACTTCTTTACCATCAATTTTTTCAGTCTTAGTGCCGTAGCCTTCTGAGAAAATAACAGTGTCGCCAACTTTAACGTCCAAAGGCTGAACAGTGCCGTTCTCAAGGATACGGCCTTTGCCTACTGCTAGCACAACACCGCGAGTCGACTTCTCAGCAGCTGAACCAGTTAAAACAATGCCACCAGCAGATTTTGATTCAACTTCTTGGCGTTCAACGATTACTCGGTCATGTAGTGGACGAATGTTCATTGGTCGTCTCCTGAATTAATGTAGTGATCCATGTATGGAATTAAAAAGGAAACAACAGCGTTCGTCGCTTCCAAAGTACCTTCTAAGTGGGGGTGGGTTATCTCAATCCCAAGGGGGAAAATGCAAATTTTTTCCATTTTTTTGGCCAATATCTTTTGCGACATCACATTCTATCCATTAGGGTAGCCCTGCCTTATAGACAAAGAAGATAGCCAGTCGATTTCGACATTTCCGCTTTTCTTCTCAAAGCGAGAAGAAACTATCCGAGAGTAGTATGAAGGATAAACATGGCCTACTGACAGGGCCCATCGACCAAGTCCTCAAAAACATGACCATCCCTATGGTGTTTGGCCTTGTTGCTATTTTGGCTTTTAGCCTTGTTGATACCTTCTTTATATCCCTTTTAGGTACAGATGCATTAGCAGCGGTTAGCTTCACTTTCCCGATCACGTTTGCCGTGAATTGCATCACTATGGGCATAGGGGTAGGCCTTTCAACTTGTATTGCCCGTTCGCTTGGCAAGCGTGATATAGGTGATGCAGCGAGAGTATCCGGACACGGGTTGATTTTGGCGGTGCTACTGGTCATTGTTGCCAGCATCATTGGCCTATCGACTATCGATCCGCTTTTTAGGCTGTTGGGTGCACAAGACCGCTTACTTCCGCTTATCCATGATTACATGAACGTGTGGTATCTCAGTATTCCTTTGCTCGTGATACCTATGGCCGGCAACTCCGCCATACGCGCCACCGGAGACACCAAAACCCCTGCGAAGATTATGATCGTGGCTGGCGTCATCAACGGCCTTCTCGATCCATTACTGATATTTGGTCTCGGCCCTGTCCCCGAGTTAGGCGTACAAGGTGCCGCCATCGCCAGTGCCATTAGCTGGGCAGGGGCGCTCGTGTGTTCTTTGTATGTACTAATAAAGAGGGAAAAGCTGCTTGCTCGCCCATCCCCTAGTAAACTCATTCAAGATTGGAAAGACATCCTTGCCATCGGCACGCCCGCCGCGTTATCGAATGCATTGAATCCGATATCCGGCGCCATTCTCATGATGTTATTAGCCGCACAAGGCACGGCTGCAGTTGCCGCTTATGGCGCGGCGCAACGCATAGAATCTCTTCTACTTATTGTTATGATGGCATTGACCTCAACATTAACACCGCTAATGGCACAAAATTTCGGAGCCAGTAACCCATCGAGAGCTTTCGATGCATTGTTCCGAGCCATCCGCTTTTCCATCTTGTTCCAGCTACTCATTTTCATTGCAATGGTGCCATTAAGCGCGCCTATCGCATCTATGTTCAGTCAAGAACCTGCGGTGCAAAACAAACTGTGGCACTACTTGATTGTTGTGCCGGCAAGTTACGGTATGCAAGGGGTAATGATGATGTTGGTCAGTGCGCTCAATGCCATGAAAAAACCAGTGCTGGCTTTCGCGATAAACCTTATGCGTTTATTTGTTTTGCTACTGCCGATGGCGTGGATTGGAAGCCTTTTAGACAACACAGAAGGTATGTTTATCGGTATCGCTGCCGCCAATGGCATCGCGGGTATGATTGCTTATGGCATCGCGTTGTTACTTCGTCGTCGCACTCTGGCAACGCCAGTCCCTACTTCGTAGGTCAACATGACAAACCACAAACCGTTTAATCTTCGAGTTCTCGGGTTCGATGTTGAAGTGTATCAAGCGCGGCGTATAGATCATGATACTGAGTCCCCGTAAGCCCATCAAGCACTTTACGCTCCCAATCCAACACCCGTGGCACTATCTTTTGATAAAGTTCGTTGCCTTGCTGGGTCAATCGAATAAGTGCAGCGCGTTGATCTTTCTCTAGCGTCTCACGCATCACTATGCCACTCGCTTCGAGCCTATTGAGGATGCGCGATACCTTGACCTTATCCATACTCGTTTCTTTGGCTAAGTCTTTCGACAACACCCCATCTCTTGCACCAAGTGAAGCCAATACTCGCCATTCTGAACGGCTGATCCCAAATTCCTTTTGATAAATTTTCGCTAACGCATCTGAGACGTGCATTGCTGTTTTTACTAACTTGTAAGGTAAAAAATCATCCAAAATAAATGCTTGTGCATTCGCCATACGGCTTTCCTTTTTCGTCACATTACAGCCCAAGTAACAACCACAAAAATCACTCGATATTCAGTTGCCACTTTTTAACATTGGGCACTATGCTTAATGTAGTTTCAAATGAAACTATTTACCAGTTCCCTCAAATCACCCACACAGACAACGTGCGGCAGGAGGACAAATGCGAAAGTGGTTTTCGTTCCCTATAAAAGAAGGCGTAACATCGCAACAGGCGCATTGCGATTTACCCGACGGTACCTTTGAACGCGAATGCGGCAAAGAGGGCTTTTTTGGCCCCACCACGCACATGTACCACCAGCATGCTCCTACTGGTTGGATAGACTGGGAAGGAGACCTCCGCCCACACGCCTTTGACACCAACAACATTGCCGATACGGGTAACAACCCACTCACCGCTCCTTTATTGCTCTCTAACTCCAACGTGAAAGTTCGAATCTGGCGCTGCCATCAAAACATGGATTACTTGGTCAGAAATGGGGACGGTGATGATTGCCTGTTTGTTCATGAAGGCGCAGGGTCGTTATATTGTGATTACGGACATCTGACATTTCGAGATGGCGACTACCTCATCATTCCACGCTCGACCAACTGGCGCATCGAACCCAACTCGCCGGTCACGTTATTGATGATCGAAGCCACCAACGGATCCTACATGGGAGCGGAACGCGGGATCGTCGGCGATCATGCCATCTTTGATCCTGCGATGCTCGAACATCCTCGTATGGATGAACGCTTCCTCGCCCAGCAACAAAAAGAAGGCCAATGGGAGGTCTATTTAAAATCACGCAATGCAATGAATCGAATCACCTACCCGTTCAACCCACTCGATGCGGTTGGCTGGAAAGGCGAACTCACCGTATTTAGGCTCAATTGGCGTGATATCCGCCCATTGATGAGTCATCGCTATCATCTGCCTCCCTCAGCACACACCACTTTCGTAGCCAACGGATTTATCATTTGCACTTTTGTGCCTCGCCCTATTGAGTCAGACCCCGGCGCATTAAAAGTGCCCTTCTATCACAACAATGATGACTACGATGAAGTGATTTTCTATCACAAGGGCGAGTTCTTCAGCCGCGACAATATTCACCCCGGCATGGTGACACATCACCCTTGTGGTTTTCCGCATGGCCCGCACCCCAAAGCATTTGAAGCTGGCGCCAAAGCAAAGAAAAAGCAAACCGACGAAGTCGCCGTCATGATCGACACACGAATGCCGCTAGATTTGGGTGAAGCAGCTAAACAAACCGAAGTTGACGATTACGTAATGTCTTGGTGCACGCCCCTCGAGGCTAGTCCAACGAAACGGAATAAAGAAATGAAGGAGTAAACAATGAAACTGGCCTCCCTGAAACACCGCCGCGATGGCAAACTCATTTTAGTGTCCCGCGATCTAACTCAAGCCGTTGATGCATCAGACATCGCCTTCACTCTGCAAGATGCCTTAGATGAATGGGATACCCTATCGCCACTGTTGCAAGCACGTTATGACGCATTGAATGCCAACAAAGCATCCGGTCGATTTACATTTCACCCAGTAGACTGCGACTCACCACTGCCCCGCGCCTACCAATGGGCGGATGGCAGCGCCTACGTCAATCACGTGGAATTGGTGCGCAAAGCACGTGGGGCAAGCATGCCTGAGAGTTTCTGGACCGATCCCTTGATGTACCAAGGCATGTCCGACAAATTCCTCGGCCCTCGTGACAATATCGAACTGTGCGACGAAAGCTGGGGATGTGATTTTGAAGCGGAAGTGGCCATCATCACTGATGATGTCAACATGGCAACCTCATCTAGTGAGGCTGGAGAACACATCAAATTACTCATGCTGGTCAACGATATCTCACTAAGAAACCTCATTCCCGGAGAGCTTTCGAAAGGTTTTGGTTTCTTTCAATCCAAGCCCGCTTCGGCATTTTCCCCCGTCGCTGTCACTCCTGACGAATTAGTATCGAACTGGCACGACAACAAAGTGCACTTGCCATTGTCCGTACATCTTAATGATGAATTATTCGGCGCACCCAATGCAGGCGTCGACATGACGTTTGATTTTGCCGACCTCATCGCGCACGCAGCAAAAAGCCGTCCATTGGGCGCTGGCACCATTATCGGCTCAGGAACTGTGTCAAATATTGACCGTAGCAAAGGCTCTTGTTGCATTGCAGAGCGACGAATGTTGGAAATTCTGGATCTTGGAGCACCCAAAACCTCCTTTCTACTCTATGGTGATAGGGTCGGAATCGAGATGCATGACAAGGAAGGTCGTTCAATCTTCGGACGGATTGAGCAAGAGGTTACCCCTTACGGGATAGCGCAACAAAGATAGCAAGGAAGAGCGAGCTTTGAAGCTTTATGACTACAGTAAATCGTCAGCCTCATACCGCGTTCGTATTGCGCTCAATGTTAAGGGGCTGAGCTACCAGCCCCAATCAGTATCGTTACTCGACGGCGACCAAAAAAGTGATGGCTATATGACGATTAATCCCAGTGGGCTGGTTCCCACCTTGGTCGATAATGGTCAAGTCTTGACGCAATCGCTGGCAATCATCGAATACCTGGAAGAGGTATACCCATCCCCTTCTATATTGCCAACAGATAGCGCTGCACGCGCCAAATGTCGAGCTTTAGCACTAGACATTGCCTGTGATACCCACCCTTTGAACAACCTTCGGGTACTCAAACACCTGACTGGCCCAATGGGGCACAGTGAAGACGAAAAATTGGACTGGTATCTGCACTGGCTCCGCATTGGACTGAGTGCAGTAGAAAAGAAAGTGGAAGGTACACAAACCGCGTTTTGTTGTGATGATATGCCAACACTTGCCGATATTTTTCTTATTCCACAGCTGTTTAATGCCCGCCGCTACCATCTCGATTTGACCCCCTACCCAACACTAAAAAAGATAGAACAGCACTGCCAGGCCTTACCCGCCTTTGAGCAGGCGCATCCAGACAATGTTTAGGAGCAAGCATGTCAAATCAGCCTCTGTGGCAACCTAGCGCAACGCGTATCGCGAATGCCAATCTGACAGCGTTAATTAACACGATAAACAGTCAGTACTCGTTGAAAATCACCCATTACGACCAGCTGTATTCATGGTCAATATCAAACAGCGAAGCCTTTTGGAAAACCTTATGGCAATTTGCTGGCGTGGTCGGTGAACAAGGCGAGCGCATCGTCGATAAGCCAGACAAAGACCCCAATAAAAACAGTCGCTGGTTTCCAGATGCCAAATTGAATTTTGCAGAAAATCTGCTGCAATGGGCAAAAGACATACCCGATAAGGACGCCATCATCTTCTCTGGGGAAGATGAGAAAGCCAGTACGATGTCTTGGGCAGAGCTCGTGCGCCAAGTCAGTTGCATTGCCGCCTACCTCAAAACCTGTGGCGTTGAAAAAGGTGATGTGGTGGCAGGCTACCTTCCTAATATCGCAGAAACTGTGGTTGCGATGTTGGCCGCGTCTTCGCTAGGCGCGATTTGGACATCAACGTCGCCAGATTTTGGCACGGACAGCGTGCTAGACCGTTTCGGCCAGACACAGCCCAAAGTGCTGTTTACTACTGATGCCTACCATTACAACGGTAAAACACATGACAACCTAAATAAAGCCCGTGCAGTCCGAGATGGGGTCGACAGTCTCTCCCACATGGTCGTGATCCCTTATGTCGGCGGTACTCCGTTAAACAACGACGAGACATGCTGGCGCGCTCTGTTGGCCAAGCCTGCCGAGGCATTAACATTTACACGCGTAGGCTTTAATGATCCGCTCTATGTGCTGTATTCATCCGGTACGACAGGTAAGCCTAAATGCATTATTCACAGCGTCGGCGGCATGCTGCTCAATCATCTAAAAGAGCATCAGCTTCATTCTGATATGAAAGCGGGCGATCGCGTTTTCTATTTCACCACCTGTGGTTGGATGATGTGGAACTGGATGGCAAGCGCACTGGCGAGTGGCGCGACACTGGTATTGTTCGATGGCTCACCGTTTTACCCTGATGCTGGTGTGCTTTGGCGGTTAACCGATGCACAAAAAGTGACGCTATTCGGCACATCCGCGAAATACTTGGAAGCCCTAGAAAAACAAAACTATTCGCCAATGCGCGAACACTCACTCTCCACCCTGCGCACCCTGTGCTCAACTGGCTCAGTGTTGGGCCCAGAGCAGTTTGATTACGTCTATCAAGGCGTCAAAAACGATCTGCAACTGAGCTCAATCGCCGGAGGCACCGACATTTGTGGCTGCTTTGTGTTGGGAAGCCCAATCTCACCGGTATTCCGCGGTCAAAGTCAGGTTCGCGGCTTGGCGCTTGATGTTGAAGTGTTTAATAGAGAAGGAAAGCCTGTTCGCGATGAGAAAGGCGAGCTGGTCTGTTGCAACAGCTTCCCTAACCAACCCGTGGGTTTTTGGCTCGATACCGATGGAGCGCGCTACCACAAAGCTTACTGGGACAAGATTGAAGATATCTGGTTCCATGGCGATTACGTTGAGCTGACTGATGAAGGCGGCATGCTGTTCTTTGGCCGTTCAGATGCCATATTGAACCCTGGTGGCGTGCGCATTGGCACCGCTGAAATCTATCGCCATGTTAATCAGATAGACGAAATTTTAGATTCTGTCGTTATTGGTCAAGACTGGCAAAACGATGTGCGTGTCGTCTTGTTCGTCAAATTGAAGCCAGGTGTTGCATTAGACGAGGGTCTAGAACGAAAAATTCGCACCACCATTCGCTCCAGTTGCACACCAAGGCACGTGCCCGCCAAGATTATAGCTATTACGGATATTCCACGTACCAAATCAGGAAAACTGGCAGAGCTTGCAGTGCGTGACGTGGTGCATGGTCGCGCTGTGGCACAACTGAGTGCCTTAGATAACCCTGAATCGCTAGATCAATATAAAAACAGACCGGAATTACAGCACTGATCTCCGTAAGCCAAAACACACAAAGCCAACCGTGGGGTTGGCTTTGTTGTTTCTGTCCGCGACTATCCAAGATCAGTTCAAACGATCAGTCTCGTCTTTTTTGCGCTCGTACTCACCTTCAAACGTACTGCCATTTGCAGATTTATCTCGAGGTTGCCGATCAGCTCGCTCGCCAAAGGGATCATGACCAAACGGACCTTGTTGCTGAAAGCCACTTTGAAAGCCAGCCACTTTCACGCGACTCATCAATTGCTTTGCCAGCCATGCTCGCGGCCACGGCAATAGAAATGCCATGCCCATCGCATCTGTCATAAAGCCAGGCGTCAATAGCAAAACACCCGCAACAGCCAGCATCACACCTTCCACGATTTGCTGTGCAGGCAATTCGCCTTGCTGCAAGCGCTGTTGCACAGAGATCAGTGTTTGCAGCCCCTGACTGCGAACCAAAGACGCGCCCACAATCGCAGTCAACAAAATCAACGCCACTGTTGGCCATAGACCCAACACGCCGCCAACTTGAATAAACAAGGCAATCTCAATAATAGGGACAGTAATGAACATCAAAAGCAAAATAGGAAACACGCGTACACCTCTTTCTCATTCTGAGGGCGACAAACTTCACCGCCATACTAGCATTGCTAAATAACGAATGCTGACGGTTGTCAAAATCTAGATAATGGGTTCAACAAAGCACAGATGCTTTTTAGGCAATTATCAAAAAAATTAGCGTTAAGGTACAGATTTTAACAGTATCAATACGTTTCGATAGCTCGATAAAACAATGAGAAACAAGCGCAATGAAGATCTAGATCACAGAACTGTGCAATTAGTCTGACTTCGTTTTAATTGGTGATCTTTCTCATGTTTTTACGGCAGTGTAGGAGTAAAATCCATTAGCATAAATCGGATGAAAACTTACACTCATCCAGCCAAAATCTCTGGTGAATGGACTCTACAGCGAACTTTATGGCTATTAATTATCCAAAATAAGTTTCATTTAGGGCCAAACTATGTCACAGACGATTGATCTCGAAAAAAATCTGACTATCCCTCATCTCGCGACCCGTATCGAAGAAGATTTACTCGGTGAACGCCATGTTCCTGCCGATGCGTATTACGGTATTCATACCCTTCGAGCGATCGAGAATTTCAATATTTCACGCACCACTATCTCAGATGTTCCTGAGTTTGTTCGCGGCATGGTATTCACCAAAAAAGCCGCTGCAATGGCCAACAAAGAGCTAGGGGTTATCCCTACAGATGTAGGTGACTACATCATCAAAGCTTGCGACCTGATGTTGGACACAGGCAAATGCATGGACCAGTTCCCTTCTGATGTATATCAAGGTGGCGCGGGTACCTCGGTCAACATGAACGCCAACGAAGTGATTGCCAACCTTGCGCTAGAACTCATGGGCAAGGAAAAAGGCGACTATGACGTGGTCAATCCAAACGATCACGTCAACAAGAGTCAATCAACCAACTGTGCTTACCCAACGGGTTTTCGTATTGCTGTATACAACAGCATCCTGACGCTGATGGATTCTATCAGCTACCTGCAAAGCGAATTTGAAGGCAAAGCGGAGCAGAATAAGAACATTCTGAAAATGGGTCGCACCCAGCTTCAAGACGCCGTGCCTATGACGGTTGGCCAAGAATTCCGCGCCTTTGCTGTCCTTCTAAAAGAAGAAGTGAAGAACCTGAAGTACACCGCCGAATTGTTGCTAGAAGTTAACCTTGGCGCGACCGCTATCGGCACGGGTCTAAACGCAGCTGCAGGTTACCAACAACTGGCCGTTCAACGTTTGGCTGATGTGACTGGTCTTAACTGCACATCAGCGGAAGATCTGATTGAAGCAACCTCAGATTGCGGTGCCTATGTGATGGTTCACAGTGCACTTAAGCGCCTCGCAGTGAAACTGTCGAAAATCTGTAACGACTTGCGTTTACTGTCTTCTGGCCCTCGTTCTGGTCTTAATGAAATCAACCTGCCAGAAATGCAGGCGGGGTCTTCTATCATGCCAGCGAAAGTTAACCCTGTGATCCCAGAAGTGGTGAATCAGGTGTGCTTTAAAGTCATTGGTAACGACACCACAGTAACCTTCGCAGCAGAAGCGGGTCAGCTTCAGTTGAACGTCATGGAACCTGTAATTGGTCAGGCACTGTTCGAGTCTATTGAGATTCTGTCTAACGCCTGTATCAACTTGGGTGAGAAATGCGTTAATGGCATTACCGTGAACAAAGAAGTTTGTGAAAGCTATGTCTTCAACTCCATCGGCATCGTGACTTACCTCAATCCATTTATCGGCCATCACGAAGGTGATATCGTCGGTAAAATCTGTGCTGAAACCGGAAAGAGTGTGCGAGATGTTGTGCTTGAGCGCGGCCTTCTAACGGAAGAGCAGCTCGACGATATCTTCTCTGTCGAAAACTTGATGCATCCGCAATACAAAGCGAAGCGCTATAACTAAGTGTCAAATCATGGGTACTCACAATGAGTACCCATTTTTTTGCTTCAAAGCCCAAAACCGTGGTGATTCACAGGGCTTGATGTAAAGCAAACGAAGAGATTTTTAACGCTGTTATTGCGCCCTAGAAACCATATAAACATCTGGGTTAAAGGCACAAAAGCACGGATTGAGAGTCGCTCCGTTTGTTTTTTCATTTTCATTATTTGAGCAGGAGTTACCCATGGTAGCAGTGGAGTTGTTCGTCGTTCTCGCCTTTATCTATTTAGGTGCGCGGATCGGTGGTATTGGTATCGGTTTAGCCGGTGGCGCGGGTGTTATTGCCCTTTCATTATTTTTGGGCATGCCCACCAGCCAAAGTTACATCCCTATCGACGTTATTTTGATCATTATGTCCGTGATCACGGCCATTGCAGCGATGCAGGTTGCTGGCGGTATGGACTGGTTGGTTGAAAAAGCAGAGAATTTCCTTCGTAAGAATCCAAAGCAAATCACCTTCTATGCGCCGATCGTAACCTATTTAATGACACTAATGGCAGGTACAGGGCACACGGCGTTTTCAACGCTACCTGTTATTGCAGAAGTGGCTAAAGAACAAGGTATTCGTCCATCTCGCCCACTTTCTATCGCTGTGGTGGCATCGCAAATCGCCATCACTGCTTCTCCTATTTCGGCGGCAGTGGTTTTCTTCTCTGGCATCCTTGAGCCTCTTGGTATTGGTTACCTAACGCTACTGGCGATCTGTATTCCTACTACTTTTATTGCTTGTATGGCGGGCGCTTTTGTCGCGAACTTCATGGGCTGCGAACTGAAAGACGATCCTGTTTATCAAGAACGTCTGGCAAAAGGACAGATCAAGCTGCAAGGCACAGAAAAGCGTGTTATCGCGCCGACAGCGAAAAAAGCGACTTACATCTTTTTGGCGGCGATCGTCATTGTAGTGAGCTACGCCGCAGCGATTTCGGGCTCAATTGGCTTGATTGAGAACCCAACACTTGGGCGTAATGAAGCCATCATGACCTTTATGCTGGCAGCCGCCGCACTGATTGTGCTGACCACGGGCATTGATGCGTCGAAAATTGCCGAAGCACCGACCTTCCGCTCGGGGATGACAGCGTGTGTGTGTGTACTGGGTGTGGCATGGTTAGGATCAACCTTCGTCAATGCACACGTTGATGGCATCAAAGAAGTGGCTGGCACCTTACTGTCTGAATACCCGTGGATGCTAGCAATGGTTTTGTTCTTTGCTTCCATGTTGCTTTACTCGCAAGGTGCTACCACGGTTGCATTAATGCCTGCCGCACTGGCCATTGGCGTTGCACCATTAACGGCAATCGCTTCTTTCGCCGCCGTTTCTGCGCTGTTTGTATTGCCAACCTACCCAACTTTACTGGCCGCGGTAGAAATGGATGACACTGGCTCAACCCGCATTGGTAACCTGGTGTTCAACCATCCCTTCTTCATTCCGGGTGTCGTCACCATTAGCACCTCGGTTGCGCTAGGCTTTGTGGTTGGTGGCATCATTTTGTAACCAACACCTCACTCGACAAAGGGCTCTTAGGGGCCCTTTTTCTTTTTTCACAGTCGATCAAACAACGCCCAACCGCCTAAAATCATTTAACTGACACTTTCTGGAAACGAATTCAGCCTTTTCCGGTCTCAGTGATATAGTTTGTTCCACTCTTAGGTAAACAGTTTCTGATGAAGGCTATGTCGACAATAGGCTCACGATTTATCGCCATTTTTGCGCTTGCGCTAATGAGCGCATTTCCCGCACATGCAGAGTTTTCTCTGTTTAACTCCCCCGCACCCTCGATTGATAGTACGCCGAAATTTGTACCTGTTGATCAAGCGTTCCCCTTCAACTTCACGCAGCAAGGCGATCGTGTTTATCTTGATTGGCAGGTAATGCCTGGGTATTACCTCTATCAAGATAAGTTTGAGGTAAAGGTCAGCGAGGATGCAAAAGTTGGCTCGATGGAGATGCGCCAAGGCCAACCTTACAAAGATGAATTCTTTGGCGACGTCTTGATCTATAAAAAACCATTAACCGTCACGGTGCCAGTTCTTAGCGCCACTGACAGCTCATCGCTAAATGTCACCTACCAAGGCTGTGCCGATGCAGGGTTTTGCTATCCACCAGAAACCGTAAATGTCCCGCTAAGCGCAGTGACTAGTGGTACTTCAACAACAGACATAACACCCACTGTTACCCAAAACCAATCAGAAACAACGGCAACACTAATACCATCTTCTGGCTCACAAACGGATGTGAGCAGCTTGGCAGACAACTGGTGGCAGCCTTTGTTGTTTTTAGGTTTAGGCATTGGCCTTGCTTTTACGCCTTGCGTACTACCTATGTATCCAATTCTCACAGGTATCGTGCTAGGTGGCGGTAAGAAAACACATGGTCAGACATTCAAGCTCTCCATGCTTTACGTTCAAGGCATGGCACTGACTTACACCTTATTGGGGTTGGTCGTGGCTTCGGCCGGTTTGCAATTTCAAGCGGCGTTTCAACACCCCTATGTGTTGATGGGACTAAGCGCACTGTTTGTTGTGCTAGCGCTGTCGATGTTCGGTGTATTTAACCTGCAGCTTCCGACGGGTTTGCAAACCAAGCTCAGTGAAATGAGTAACCATCAAAAAGGTGGCAGCAGCGCGGGAGTATTTGCGATGGGAGCAATTTCCGGACTAATTTGCTCTCCGTGCACCACGGCTCCACTTTCTGGCGCTCTGCTTTATGTCGCGCAAAGTGGCGATCTGCTTACTGGCGCGGTCACGCTTTATGCACTCGCGCTAGGTATGGGTATTCCATTGATTATTGCAGCGATGTTCGGCAACAAGCTATTACCAAAAGCTGGCGCATGGATGGATAAAGTCAAAACCTTCTTTGGTTTGATACTGCTGGCAGCCCCGATCTTTCTTCTGGAGCGCTTACTGCCGGAAGAGATCAGCATATGGCTATGGGCAGTGTGGCTGCTTGTCTCTTTGGGATGGCTGTATCACATCAGCCGAACACTCCAACCAGGCAAGCTGGCGAGCATCTTAGGTATCATTGCGATTCTGGGGCTCAGCACTGGTGCGGCATACACCTACAACGCATTGTTTGTTAACAGCGTCAAAGCAGACATTCCTGAGGTTAACTTTACGCGCATCACGTCTATCGACGATTTGAATCGCGAGCTGGCCGCGGCTAAACAAGCAGGCAAGCCGGTTATGTTGGATTTCTATGCAGATTGGTGCGTTGCATGTAAGGAATTTGAAAAATACACCTTCCATGATTCAAAGGTGGCACCGCAATTACAAGACATTGTGTTGCTACAAGCGGATGTCACCGCCAACCGACCACAAGACATCAAACTGCTCATATCATTGAATGTGCTTGGGCTACCGACGCTGGATTTTTGGGATGCTGACGGCAAGCCAATGCCCGATGCTCGCTTAACCGGTTTTATGGGGCCAGCCCCCTTTCTATCTCACTTAGCGCAAAATCAGCTGATTAATTCTCAGGGTTAATTGCACTCAAACTTGATCCCCCCGACATTGCCTACTGATGACGGGGGATCAAGCTCTTACTTCCCACCTATGCAAATTGATCAATTTCATGCCCAGTGTTAGCTTTTTTGTTAAAGAGGTATTAACGAAATCGCTATGGACGCTCAATACACCATTGTCATCGCTGACGACCACCCCTTGTTTCGCAATGCACTGTTCCAATCAGTGCACATGGCGATCAGTGGTGCGAACCTGCTTGAAGCAGATTCGCTTGATAGTCTTTCTGCGCTTTTAGAAAAAGAACCTGATATTGATTTGCTGCTGCTGGATTTGAAAATGCCCGGCGCCAATGGCATGTCAGGACTTATCCATTTACGGGTGCAATATCCAGAGCTCCCGATCGTGGTCGTATCTGCCAGTGAAGAAGCCAGCGTTGTCCGTCAGGTGAAAGCCAACGGTGCGGTGGGTTTTATTCCTAAATCCAGTGATATGCGAGAGTTGATTAACTCTCTAAATCAAGTGTTAGACGGCGAGCCATGCTTTCCTGAGGGCGTTGATTTTAGTGGTCATAGCGATGAAGAATCGCTAATGGAGAAGGTCGCATCGTTAACACCTCAACAATACAAAGTGTTAGGTATGTTATCTGACGGTCTGCTCAACAAACAAATCGCCTATGAACTCAATGTATCAGAAGCCACCATTAAAGCGCATATGACGGCAATTTTTCGCAAGTTAGGGGTGAAAAATCGCACTCAAGCGGTTATTTTGCTTCAACATAGTTCACCCGATCATTAACCACATTTAAACCCCACTTTACCAAACAGACAGCAAGCTGAAAGCAAGGTGTGGTATCATCTTCAATCATAGCTTGCCGCTCTGGCTCGCCATCTTTTGACCTTCTCTACTCGACTAGGAGGCCATACTTGCTTAGCGTATTAATCACCCAGTTCGTCGTCCTTTGGGCTGTCATTGACCCCATCGGCTCCGTCCCTGTTTACCTCTCACAAACCAGCCATATGACCAAACAGCAACGACGTGTCGTGGCTGTTAAAGCCGTACTCATTTCTGCTTGCATCTTGTTGTTCTTTCTTATCGCTGGCCAGTTTTTGCTCGAAGCGATGCAAATTCCACTGCCTGCCTTTCAGGCTGCAGGCGGTTTAGTCTTGCTGTTATTTGCCTTAACGATGATTTTTGGCGAGAGCAAACCCGATCAAGAGACCAAAATGAGCAGTGATACGCTCACACGCTCAGACCTGTCAGCAACCGCAGTATATCCGCTAGCCGTACCTTCTATTGCGTCGCCCGGCGCCATGATGGCCATTGTGATGCTCACCGACAATCACCGCTTTGCCCTCGCCGAACAAGCCATGACTGCGGGCATTATGATGCTGGTATTAGTGGTTACCCTACTGCTGCTGTTAAGCGCCAGTGTGATCCACAAAATCATCGGCCAAGTGGGCGCATCCATCATAAGCCGCGTTATGGGCTTAATCCTTGCAGCCGTTGCAACCAACAATTTGCTACAGGGCATTCTCGATTTTTACACCTTAGCCTAAAGCCTATTAGACCTTTGGCTTAGTTAACATTCCATTAACAAGCCAAAGGTTGATCCCTCGTCACACAATCCCCTACAGCACAATCAGTTACGGACTTATTTCGCTCGACTAAAGTTGCAGTGTTTCCTCCCATCTAGCCTGCTATTGTCGAAACGTAACAATCCGTTAACTCGGCACTTAAGGAGATGGTGATGTCTGAGGAACAGAAAAGAGATAACGCCCAAGCTTACTGGCAAAAAAATGTCAGGCTAATGATCGGCTTATTAGTGGTTTGGTTTGTGGTGTCGTTTGGTTGCGGCATCCTGTTTGTTGATGAGCTTAATCAATTCCGCATCGGCGGCTACAAACTGGGCTTTTGGTTTGCACAACAAGGGTCAATTTATACCTTCTTAGCAATCATTTTTATTTACGCTTTTCAGATGCGCAAACTCGACCGTGAGTTTGGCGTAGAAGACGACGAGTAAGGAGCTGTATCATGGATTTGAAAACCGTTACTTACCTTGTCGTAGGTTTTACGTTTGTGCTCTATATCGCCATCGCGATTTGGGCTCGCGCAGGAACAACGAAAGAGTTTTATGTTGCAGGCGGTGGGGTTAATCCTGTTGCAAACGGCATGGCAACAGCCGCCGACTGGATGTCTGCAGCGTCATTTATCTCAATGGCTGGTCTTATCGGCTTTATGGGATACGGCGGCTCAGTATTCCTGATGGGTTGGACTGGTGGTTACGTTTTGCTGGCTCTACTTCTGGCGCCTTACCTGCGTAAGTTTGGTAAATTTACTGTGCCTGAGTTTATCGGTGAGCGTTTCTATTCAAACACTGCCCGTATTGTGGCCGTTATTTGTTTGATTATTGCTTCTATCACCTACGTTATCGGTCAGATGAAAGGTGTGGGTGTTGCATTTGGTCGCTTCCTTGAAGTGGACTACGAAACTGGCCTGTACATCGGTATGGCGATCGTATTCATGTACGCGGTATTCGGTGGCATGAAAGGCATCACCTATACCCAGATTGCACAGTACTGTGTCCTCATTCTCGCATACACCATTCCTGCTATCTTTATTTCGCTGCAACTTACTGGTCACGCCCTGCCACAAATTGGCTTAGGCAGCACCATGACAGGCACGGATACTTATCTGCTCGATCGGCTTGATCAGGTGGTGACCGAACTCGGGTTCAGCGAATACACAACATCAGTACGCGGTGACACCCTTAACATGTTCGTCTACACCTTGTCACTGATGATTGGTACCGCAGGTTTGCCACACGTTATCATTCGTTTCTTCACTGTACCTAAAGTACGTGACGCACGTATCTCCGCGGGTTGGGCTCTGTTTTTCATCGCGATTCTTTACACCACTGCGCCAGCTGTTGCTGCAATGGCACGTTTGAATCTGATGGACACTGTGAACCCTGATTCGGGTCAGCACCTTGTTTATGATGAGCGTCCTGACTGGTTCAAGAACTGGGAGAAAACGGGTCTGCTTGGTTTTGACGACAAGAACAATGACGGCGAAATTAACTACACCTCAAGCGCTGCAACGAACGAGCTGAAAGTTGACCGTGACATCATGGTTCTGGCGAACCCTGAAATCGCACAACTGCCTAACTGGGTGATTGCATTGGTTGCAGCGGGTGGTCTCGCAGCAGCACTGTCTACGGCAGCGGGTCTGCTATTGGCTATCTCTTCCGCGGTGTCTCATGACCTGTTGAAAGGGGTCATGATGCCGAATATATCCGAGAAGAACGAGCTCATGGCGAGCCGGATAGCGATGGCCTTTGCCATCGCCTTTGCCGGTTACCTCGGGCTCAATCCGCCCGGGTTTGCCGCCGGCACGGTGGCGCTCGCCTTCGGTCTAGCAGGCTCCTCTATCTTCCCTGCTCTGATGATGGGTATCTTCTCGAAGACCATCAACAAAGAAGGCGCGATAGCGGGTATGATCGCAGGTATCAGTGTCACCCTGTTCTACGTATTCCAACACAAAGGTATTTTGTTTGTTGCTGACTGGAAGTTCCTGCAAGACTGGGGTAGCAACTGGTTCTTTGGTATTGAGCCAAACGCATTCGGTGCTATCGGCGCGTTGATTAACTTCATTGTCGCTATCGCAGTATCACGCGTAACAGCGGAAACACCACAACACGTGAAAGATCTGGTGGAACACGTGCGCATTCCTGCTGGCGCAGGCGATGCACAGTCACACTAATCTTCTTTATACAGCTGCTAGCAGCCAAGGAAGCGACAAGCTTCTAAAAAGAAGGGCATAAGCATCACGTTAACGCTAAAAAGCCCCTTTATGGGGCTTTTTTTAATGTATGTTGAGCCCATAAGCCCAAGGATGAAAGCGGAAATAGTTACGTATTATGTTAAAAAACAAGCATATAATTGCAGCAATGCTCATCGCTCCTATCTTAGCCATCATCGCGTATTTCGGTGTTGATCTTGCTGTCAGCGAGAAGCCACATGTGGCGAAGGAAGGGCAGTCTTATAAGTTGGTACCAGGTTCAAACTGTCGATATACCAGCGGTATCTGTACATTGGAAAATGGCGACTTCAAGGTCAAGCTGCGATCCGAGCAGCTAACAGACAATGCCTTAGCCATTAAGCTTATTTCTGACTTTCCTCTAGAGGGTGCCAAAATCAGCTTGGTGCAACAAGAAGGGAGAAATGCTACACCCGTCGACATGACCACAAATAACCAAGATAAAAAACAATGGGTTGCCGATCTTCCTGCACCATCAACAGAAGAAAGTGAAATTCATTTAGTGGTTAAAGCAGACGGTACGCTTTACTACGCAGAAACCCCAGCAGTGTTTGCAGAATATAAAACCCTGTTTACCGAAGACAAATAACGTCAGCGTACGCTCACTGTCTCTTTGGGTGTAATGCGCCAAAGATAAGTCGGATGTTATTGGCCCACGAGATAATGTTTGGCAGCAGAAATAACCGCTGCCACTCTTCCTTCATGCTCCTGCTCTGAAAGCCAGAACGTCACATCTACCCAGCCATCCGTTCCCATCATTGCCAGTTCGACAACCTGTATTTCCACCGTCAGTGGATCCCAAGCGCCTTCTGCACGAATAAGACCCGCTTCTGTATCTAACCTTGGTATAAAGAATGCTTCCATGTTAATTCGCTTTTGGTTGAAGCAGGGCTCTTAACTTCAAGGGCTTAACCGGTTTTGCGATATAACCAAAACCCAGATCGCGTATCAGCGTTCGAGTATCCACTGTGCGATCCGCGGTAATAATGGCACCGACAAACTCTTCTCCTAACATTTCCCTGCAACGTTGCAATACATCTAACCCTGTTAACGACGGCGCTAAATGATAGTCACTGAGAATGGCATCAGGTCTCAAGCCGCCTTCTAACAAACTGACGACTTCTTCAAGATCTTCTGCAACATCAACTTGGCATCCCCAGCGGGATAACAAGCTTTCCATACCGGAAAGAATGTCCCTTTCATTATCCACACACAGCACACGAACCCCAGCCAACGGTTCAGCAATTTTCACCGATTCTTCAGCCACAACCCCAGTGTTACAATACTGAGGCAATGCGGTGTCACATTGCGCTGTGATTGAAAATACAGTTCCTTCGCCTGGCCATGATCGCAGACCCAGCGGCTGGTTTAGAATACGGCTAATACCGCGCGCGATAGCAAGCCCAAGACCGAGTCCTAGCTCCGCACCTTTACGATCGATACGCGTAAATTCATTAAAGATATCTTGTTGTCTGTCCTGTGGGATACCGGGGCCGTTATCCCATACTTCAATACGGCATTGCGAACCTTGACGACGCACACCCAACAACACACGTCCGTCAGGGTTATAGCGAAAGGCATTGGTAAGAAAGTTTTGCAGTACCCTTCGCAGTAATCGTCGGTCAGAGCGAATCCACAAGCCGGTATGCTGGACGCGAAAATCCACGCCTTGTTGACGCGCTATCATGCCGAACTCAGCCGCGAGAGTAGAAAACACATCATCCAGCTCAAAATGGGTGATCTTGGCTTTCATTTTTCCGGACTCAAGACGCGAAATATCCAGCAAGTCACCAATCAAATCCTCTGCCGCACCCAACGCACTTTCGATATGAGATGACATTTTCTGTACGTCTTTGTCTTGCGCCATTTCACTGAGCGAAGAAGCAAACAAACGAGCGGCATTCATCGGCTGCATCAGATCATGGCTCACCGCGGCCAACAAACGACTCTTCGATTGCGAGGCGGTCTCAGCCTTGTTGGTGGCGCTGATAAGACGGCGGTTGAGAGATTCCAGCGCTTGAGTGCGTTCAACGACGCGTGCTTCCAGGGTTTCATTAGATTGTTTTAGCGCTTCTTCTGCGTCGCGAAATGCAGTGATATCGGTGAAACTCATCACAAACCCACCGCCGGGCATTGGGTTACCCTGCACTTCAATCACCCGTCCATCAGGATGAACACGTGATGAGATGTGTGAAGAACCTTGGCGAAGATAAGAGACGCGTTTTTTAACGTGATCTTCAATTTCACCTGGGCCGCATAATCCTCGCTCAGCGTTATATCGCACCACATCAGCAATCGGCCTGCCGACTTGAATCAAATCTGGCGGAAAGTTAAACAATTCGACATAACGCTGATTCCACGCCACCAGCCTCAGTTGTTTATCCACCACGGAAATGCCCTGGCTAATGTGCTCAATTGCACCTTGCAGCAAGCCACGGCTGAAATCGAACAACTCAGAGGCTTCATCCACAATCGTGGCAATTTCTTCCAACTGCATGTTGCGCCCTTGCAGCGCAGAGGTCAGCACGAGTTTGGCGGACGACGCCCCAAACACCCCGGCAAGCACTCGCTCGGTATGACGAATCAATGCTGCGCTGGCTTGCTGCTGCGGCAACAATATTTCACTGCGCTGCTCACCAAAGGCGCGAAACGTTTGACGCATGCGTGTTCGACCGACAAAGCGCGCCGCCAGCATCTCAAGCTCTGCCACGGTCACACGGCTTTGATACAGGCTGGAATCATCGCCCTCTGGTAACGGCGTGCCGACAAAACTCGCAGCTTGCAGGCGTTCGCTCAATGAAGGCCGAGTCGCCATTGAGACCCCAACAAAGCAAAATGTATTAACCATCAAACTCAACACCATGCCCCAATCGACCGGACTCAACGAACGGAAAAAAGGAATATCTGGCGGCGATAGCATCCACAGCACAATGTTGTTATTTTCATCTCCCGCCAACATCCCCGTTTGCATCATCAGCGTCATCAACCACACGATAAAACCTGACAGCAATCCGGCATAAACGCCTTTTTTGTTGGCTTGTCGCCAATATATTCCCGCCACTAATGGCGGTGCAAATTGAGCAATAGCCGCGAAAGAAAGAAAGCCGATGGAAGAGAGAGAAGGCACTTCAAAGATCAGTTGATAGAAACCCCATGCAGCGATGAGCAGCAGGAATATCAAAGCGCGACGCACATTCAGCAACAAGCCAGAAAATTGCGTAAAGTTACGATTAGATACCCGCATTCGGCGCAATAACTGGGGTAACACCAGATCGTTTGACACCATGATCGCCAATGCAATGGTCGACACAATCACCATACCGCTGGCCGCAGATGCACCACCCAAGAATGCCAACAGTGCAATGCCTTCGTTACCCATTGAGAGTGGCAATTGGATCACATGCGTATCGGCCGACAAGTGGGGTAAGAAAATTTGCCCAGCGTAAGCCAAAGGCAACACAAACATGCCCATGAGAAGAAGATAAAGCGGGAACACCCAGCGCGCAGTATGCAAATCCTGCGCACGTGCATTTTCTACCACCATGGTATGAAACTGGCGTGGCAAACAAATAATGGCAGCCATGGTCAGCAGAGTATGAACTAAGAGCGCGCCCCACTGCGGTTCGCCCACCACATTAGTCTCTTTCAAACTCGGCAATGGCCCTGGTGCGTCGAGCAGCATAAACACGGCAAACATGCCCACCACCAAAAACGCCACCAGCTTGACGATAGACTCAAAGGCCACCGCCATCATCATGCCTCGGTGATGCTCCGTAGAGTCAATATGGCGTGTACCAAACAGAACGGTGAACATTGCCAGTGACATACACACTAGCCAAGCGATCTGTCCTTGATTCAACCCTGCACTTTTACCAATGTCCGGCGCAATCACGTCGAGCCCCATGGTAATACCGCGAAGCTGCAACGCGATATACGGCAAGATCCCTAGCACAGCAATCACGGTGACCATCACCGCCAAACCTTGCGATTTCCCATATCGCGCGGCAATAAAGTCAGCAATAGACGTAATGTGCTCGCGTTTAGCGATCAAAATGATCCGAGCGAGGAAGCGCCACCCTATGGTGAAAACCAAAATCGGCGCTAAATAGATAGGAAGGAATGACCAAGGCTGACTGGATGCCTGCCCGACCGTGCCAAAAAAGGTCCACGAGGTACAATACACCGCAATAGAAAGGCTATATATCCATGGGCGCCAGCCTCGAAGCCAACGCGGGCGGCTATCGCCATACCAAGCAATTAAAAACAAAACCCCAAGGTAGGCCAGTGCCACGGGCACCACAATCCATCCAGCCGACATAAATCCTTCCATGACATGCGGTTATCAATCGCTTATTTACCACGACGGCTGCACTGCAACAACGTGCAACCTAATCCCCGTGAGCTACCTCTCCCTGAACCGCGCTAAGACTTTGCACACACGGCACTGTCTTTGGGTTGAGTCATTGGCAACGAGAGAAACAAGACGGGCACACCTAATAGCGCCATGAGGTAAAAGCTATTGCCTCCCCACAGCCCGTAAAACTCACCACTGAGCACAGTGAGCACCGCCATCACACCGCCCAGAGGAAGCGCACTGTATAAAGCTTGCAACGCCATCACCCTATCCGCTTTTTGCTGCTGGATATATCGCATGGCAGCGATATGCGCGACACCAAAGGTTATCCCATGTAAAGACTGAGCGAAAACAAGCACACTCAGCTCTGTTGACCACCCCGTCAGCAACCAGCGAAGAATCACCACACATGCCGCGAGACGGAAAAGAGATTGCACAGACCACCCACCGAACAGGCGCTGGCTGAACGCAAACATCAACACTTCCACCCCGACGCCCAAACTCCACAGATAACCGACCCATAAGTCCGAGATGCCTGATTGCGTCCAATGAATTGCGCTGAACGCATAGTAGGTCGCGTGACTGCCCTGAATGAGCGAAACAATGATGAAAAAAGTGATCACACTACGTGATTTCAACACTTGAAGAATCGGCGGTCTGGCTAAGGGTTGCTGAGTTTCATTTTTTGGCAACGGGTTTGGCGAGAACAAACTCCAGCACCAAGTGATCAACAAAGCAACCGCGGCCATCGGCACAATCACCGATGGGCCAAACGTGTCGACCATGCTGCCCGTAGCCATTGAGCCTACAACAAACGCCAATGACCCCCACAGCCGTGCTTTGCCATAATCCACCAGCTTGCGACGATGATAGTGATTTGCCAACGCATCAGACACAGGAACCGCAGGCCCTATCACACTGTTAATCAGCACAGAAAGCACCGTCAACCAAAGCAAGTTCGGTGTGGCGATAAGGTGGAGAAAACCCACCGTCGCACCTAAAAAAGCCACCCAGCGTGCAGCAGGGAGTAAGTGTTCCGGCAAGTGAAAGCGTGGCGTCACTGTTAGGTTCACCACGAAACGGGTCATGATACCCGCTCCGAGCACTATCCCAATCTCATCTGGGGATAGCCCTAACCAAGCAAGCCATACTGACCAAAAAGGCAGGTACACGCCGAAGGCGAAGAAAAAAGTCCCGTAATAAATAGAAAGCCAATGGAATGGCGAGGGACGATGAAGTTTCAAACTGGCGGATCCTTCTACCAAGGTTCAAAGAGTGGCTATTCTGACAGCGAAGCAAAAAAACTGATATACCCGAGTAACCTCAGAAATGTGACGAAGCCGCATAGACTAAAGTCGGCTGGCAAGCGTACGGGTGGTGAGACACACTGAGATATACATCGCGTGCCGTCTTTCCTATGCAAAGGAGTTGCCATGCCAGAACCATTTGATACCAACTCTCCGCCGTTTGATCGCTTGAATGTTAAACAGGCCAAGCATCTGCTTTCAGCACTCGATGTGGCGTACTATCGCCGTGGTGACACCCTGATTGATATTGGCGATAAAAACAGTGCGCTGAACATAGTGATCAAGGGGCGAGTGCAGGAAGTGAACCCTGAGACCAAAGAGATACAGGCACAATACATCAAAGATGACTTGTTCGACGCCCGCGCCTTGTTACTGGGTTATTCCCATCACTGCTATCGCGCAGTGGAAGACACGCTGTGCTACGTCTTGCCCAAAGCGGTTTTTGTTGCTCTATACGAAGAAAACCAAGCCTTCGCCGATTATTTCAATACCAGCTTCAGTCAACGAAAGCGCCTGCTAGAAAAAGCTCAACAGCAGCAAAATCTTGCTGAATTTATCCTGACGAAGGTGGATGAAAGTAATATCCAGCCCATCTTAACTCTCGATCACGATACGTCTATTCATGACGCCACACGGCAGATGCACAAGCAGCAACAAGATTGTGCGTTAGTCGCCATGAAAGGTAAATCGCACGATGTGGGCATTATCACGCGCACCAATTTACTCCATGCACTTGTCGAAGACGACTGCTCACAGCAACACCCTGTTGGAGAGGTCGCGACAGCGCCAGTTATCAGCGTCGAAGTCGGCGAGTTTCTATTTAACGTCATGATTTTAATGACTCGAGATCGCGTAAAACGCGTCAGAGTCACTGAAAATGGCGGGACCGTGGGCATGCTCGACATGACGCAGGTATTAAGCCTGTTCTCGACCCACTCTCACGTTTTGACACTGCAAATCAACCGCGCCCATACCATCGAGGAACTGGCGCTGGCGGCTAACAATCAGCAGCAGTTAGTAGAAACCCTCACCAATAACGGCATTCACACTCAGTTTGTGATGGAGCTTATCTCTGCGGTCAACGAACAAATCATCGAAAAAGCCTTTCGTCTTACCATGCCTGAAGCTTTCTATGATAAATGCTGCCTATTTGTCATGGGCTCGGAAGGGCGAGGTGAGCAAGTGCTCAAGACCGATCAGGACAACGGCTTGGTCATCGCTGACGATGCCGATTGGCCAGATGTGCAACACTACATGGGGAGATTTAGCGAAGTACTCAGCAGACTCGGCTACCCACCCTGCCCGGGCAATGTCATGGTAAACAACCCCCGCTGGGTCAAAACGCAAACTGAATGGCAAAAAGATATCCTATCACTGTGTCAGATATCCGATGAAGGCAGCTTAATGGACTTGGCCATCATCGCAGATAGCCATGCTGTCGCGGGCAATAAAGCCTTGCTCGACCCCGTATCGGCGCTGTTACGTGAAACGTTAAAAGGCAACATGCTGGCATTGAATACCTTTGTGCGCCCTTGCCTTGCTTTTCGTGTGCCATTGACTTTATTTGGCGGCCTTAAAACTGACAAAGAAGGGCTGGATGTTAAAAAAGGCGGGATATTTCCGCTGGTTCATGGCGTGCGCACAATGGCGCTCGAAAATGGGCTCACAGAAACCAACACCTTTGATCGCCTCAATGCACTGGTGAAATGCAACGCAATGGATCAGGAAAACGCGAATAACCTGACCGAAGCGCTCAAGCTTTTCGTTAAAACCAGATTGCGGCAGCAACTCGATAATGATGCGACGACCACTGGCAATCAACTGGATGTGACGCTATTGCCTCGCACCGAGCGAGACTTGCTGCGTGACTGCCTAAGCGTGGTGAAAAAATTCAAAGAACGGCTCGCGACGCATTATCAAGTCAGAGACTGATATGAACCTGTTGTCGAGATACTGGCACCGCTACCAATGGCGAAATACGCCTTACGCGCATTTGTTTGCCACCCCGACGGGTGAAGAAGTCGTTTCCCTTGATTGTGAAACCACCAGCCTCGACCCGCACAAAGCCGAACTTGTAACCATTGCTGCCACTAAAATTCGCGGCAACATGATTATCACCAGCGATCCCCTCACGCTCTCGCTACGCGCACCATCGTCACTCAACGCACAATCCGTCAAAATCCACGGTATCCGTCATCAGGATTTGAACAACGGATTATCTGAAAAAGACGCCATGCTGCATCTGATTGATTTCATCGAAAATCGCCCGATCGTCGGCTATTACATTCAGTACGATAAAGCGATCCTCGATCGGTACGCAAAACGGCTATTAGGCTTCAAACTGCCAAACGCTACCATCGAGGTGAGTGACATATACCGCAAAAAACTCGAACACATTCTTCCCAACGCCTACTACGATTTAAGTATGGAGGCGATAGGACACCATCTCGATTTACCACTGTCTGGTCGGCATGATGCACTTGATGATGCCATCAGCGCAGCCTTGATATACGTACGTTTAAAGTATGGCGACGTGCCAATACCCAGATCAGCTTGAACCTCACGCAACTAGGCGCATTTAAGTGAGATCAATGCCTCAGTGTTAGGCTCGCAAGCTCACAAATCTCAGAGAAAACACACGCGTCATCCTAAAGTCTAATTGTCGAGAACCCTCATCTGGCCGACCTTAATGTAACAAGACCGCAATACCGTACCCTATTCTTATATGATGCGGTCGCCAAATCAGGATGCCTGAAGGCATCACGCAGGAACACAAGGAGAAAGATAATGAGTGAGGTTCACCTGCACCCGGTCATGCCGGAGATTGAAGCAAACGCGCACGTAAACAACGACGGCTACCGTGAAATGTATCAGCAGTCTGTTGTTAACCCAGAAGGATTCTGGCGCGAGCACGGCAAAATCGTTGACTGGATCAAGCCTTTTACCAAGGTGAAACACACCTCTTTTGATACTGGCCATGTCGACATCAAGTGGTTTGAAGATGGCACACTCAACGTTTCTGCTAACTGTATCGACCGCCACCTTGAATCAAAAGGCGACCAAGTCGCGCTGATTTGGGAGGGTGACGATCCAACTGACGACAAAACACTGACCTATAGCGAGCTTCATACTGAAGTGTGTAAGTTCGCTAACGCATTGAAAGGTCAAGGCGTTCGCAAAGGCGATGTCGTGTGTCTATACATGCCAATGGTACTTGAAGCGGCTATTGCCATGCTGGCTTGTACCCGTATCGGCGCTGTTCACACCATCGTATTTGGTGGCTTCTCTCCAGAAGCACTGGCTGGCCGCATTGTTGATTCAAACGCAAAAGTCGTGATCACCGCCGACGAAGGTGTTCGTGGTGGGCGTGCTGTACCGTTGAAACAAAACGTCGATGCTGCAATGGCTAACCCTGCAGTAACGTGTGTTGAAAAAGTGGTGGTTTACCAGCGCACAGGCAATAACGTTGAGTGGCATTCTGACCGCGACGTATGGTGGCATGAAGCTACCGCCGTGGTATCGGACAACTGTGAACCAGAAGAGATGAGTGCAGAAGATCCGCTGTTCATCCTTTATACATCAGGTTCAACAGGCACACCAAAAGGTGTTCTTCACACCACCGGTGGCTACTTGGTTTATGCCACCATGACATTCAAATATGTCTTTGATTACCAAGAAGGCGAAGTCTTCTGGTGTACGGCAGATGTTGGCTGGATCACCGGTCACAGCTACCTGATCTATGGTCCACTGGCAAACGGCGCCAAGACCATTTTGTTTGAAGGTGTACCTAACTACCCATCAACCGCTCGCATGAGCGAAGTCGTCGATAAGCATCAGGTCAACATCTTATATACCGCACCAACTGCAATCCGCGCACTGATGGCGAAAGGCAACGAAGCCGTCGAAGGCACCAAGCGTGATTCACTGCGTGTCATGGGTTCGGTGGGCGAACCGATTAACCCAGAAGCGTGGGAGTGGTATTACAAAACCATCGGCGACAGCAAATGCCCGATCGTTGATACCTGGTGGCAAACTGAAACTGGCGGTATTTTGATTTCACCACTGCCAGGTGCAACCGCCCTGAAACCGGGCTCTGCAACCCGCCCATTCTTCGGTGTGCAACCTGCTCTAGTCGACAACATGGGTAACATCGTAGAAGGCGCAGCCGAAGGTAACTTGGTCATGTTGGATTCTTGGCCAGGCCAAATGCGTACCGTTTTTGGTGACCATGAGCGCTTCGAGCAAACCTATTTCTCAACCTTCAAAGGAATGTACTTTACCGGTGACGGTGCACGTCGTGATGAAGACGGTTACTACTGGATCACGGGCCGTGTTGATGACGTATTGAACGTGTCTGGCCACCGTATGGGTACAGCTGAGATCGAATCCGCACTGGTCGCTTTCGACAAAATTGCCGAAGCCGCGATCGTAGGTGTACCGCATGACATCAAAGGTCAGGCTATCTATGCGTACATCACGCTCAACTCTGGTGAAGTGCCAAGTGCTGAACTGACCAAGGAAGTGAAAAACTGGGTACGTAAGGAAATTGGTCCTATCGCGACACCAGATTTCATCCATTGGACAGATGCATTGCCAAAAACACGTTCAGGTAAAATCATGCGCCGAATTCTGCGTAAGATTGCAACGGGCGATACTGGTACGCTGGGTGATACTTCCACACTGGCCGATCCGGGCGTGGTTGATAAACTCATCGCTGAGAAGTCTAGCGTGGTTTAATTAATGTTCACTTAAGTCGATGAAAAGGCCGCATTGCGGCCTTTTCTTTTTCCTCTGTTTTAAACGCAAAACCAATACTCATCACCATAAATATCAACGAGACGCATATATATTGATGGGAGCGAGGTAACATTTCTCATTTCAAAAGTGATTAAATCGTGAACTATCGCGTCTTAATCCCAGTCATAAACCCGTAATCTATAACGCTGAAAGTCTTAACATGTCTGATTAGACCAGTATTTTGCTGCCATTTGCGGTGATTTCTCTATAATTGGCAGTTAGTGAATGGTCGGAGTGCCATTTATTGGCTCTCGCATCACGCGATGTTGAAAAGCAGAAGTTACGCTCTTTTCGCCACAAGAACAGGAACAAAGCGATCAATATGACGACAAATCGCAAAGTTTTACTACTTAATGGCCCCAACCTCAATATGCTGGGTGTTAGGGAGCCAGGACACTATGGACAGAAAACGTTAGATCAAATTGTCGCCGATCTGACTTCGCTTGCTGCACAACTCAACCTCCAGCTTGATCACCTCCAATCAAACGCGGAATACGCGCTGATTGAGAGAATTCATCAAGCCATGGGAAACGTTGATTACATCATTATCAACCCTGCTGCTTTTACACATACAAGCGTGGCGCTTCGCGATGCCATCCTTGCAGTAGGTATCCCATTCATTGAAGTGCACCTGTCCAACGTCCACGCACGCGAACCTTTTCGCCACCACTCTTACTTTTCTGATAAAGCAGAAGGAGTAATTTGTGGCCTAGGCGCAGACGGATATGAATTTGCACTGAAGGCAGCGGCGCGCCGCCTGCAGTCAGACGCCAACTGACAACAAATTTGAAGAGATGAGACAACATGGATATTCGTAAAATCAAAAAACTGATTGAGCTGGTTGAAGAATCAGGTATCGCTGAACTGGAAATTTCTGAGGGTGAAGAATCAGTGCGCATCAGTCGCGCGGTTCCTGCTTCTGCTCAACCTACCCAAATGTATGCTGCACCAATGGCCGCTCCAGCGCCTGCGCCAGTCGCTGCCGCGCCAGTTGCCGAAGCACCTGCTGCTGCACCGGTTGAATCTGGTCATAAAGTACTTTCGCCAATGGTAGGTACGTTCTACCGTTCACCAAGCCCAGAAGCGCAATCATTCGTTGAAATCGGCCAGTCTGTGAACGTTGGTGACACACTGTGCATTGTTGAAGCCATGAAAATGATGAACCAGATCCAATCTGATAAAGCAGGTGTGGTGAAAGCGATTTTGTGCGTAGACGGCCAAATCGTTGAATTTGATGAGCCACTGATCATCATCGAGTAATCGAGGACAGTTATGTTAGATAAAATTGTCATCGCTAACCGCGGTGAGATAGCACTTCGTATCCTGCGTGCATGTAAAGAGCTGGGCATCAAAACCGTTGCCGTTCACTCTACCGCTGACCGCGATCTGAAACATGTATTGCTGGCTGACGAATCCATTTGTATTGGTCCCGCATCAAGCTTTGAAAGCTACCTAAACATTCCTCGCATCATCAGCGCGGCAGAAGTGACTGGTGCTGTGGCTATCCACCCTGGTTATGGCTTCCTGTCTGAAAACGCAGATTTTGCTGAGCAAGTAGAGCAATCTGGCTTTATTTTCGTTGGCCCTCGCGCAGAAACGATTCGTCTAATGGGCGATAAAGTTTCTGCCATCAATGCGATGAAAAAAGCGGGTGTTCCATGCGTGCCGGGTTCAGATGGACCACTGGACAACGACGAAGCGAAAAACAAAGCCTTTGCTAAGCGTATCGGCTACCCCGTGATCATCAAAGCCTCTGGGGGCGGTGGTGGTCGTGGCATGCGAGTGGTTCGTTCAGAACAAGAGCTGACCGAGTCCATCGCAATGACGCGTGCAGAAGCAAAAGCAGCGTTCAATAACGATGTGGTTTACATGGAGAAATTCCTAGAAAACCCACGTCACATTGAAGTTCAAGTCTTGGCTGACGGTCAAGGCGGTGCGATTCACCTTGGCGAGCGTGATTGCTCAATGCAGCGTCGTCACCAAAAAGTGGTTGAAGAAGCGCCAGCGCCAGGTATCACTGCTGAAATGCGCCGTTACATCGGTGAGCGTTGCTGCCGAGCGTGTCTTGAAATTGGTTATCGCGGCGCAGGTACATTTGAATTCCTGTATGAAAACGGCGAGTTCTATTTCATCGAAATGAACACCCGTATTCAGGTTGAGCACCCTGTTACCGAAATGGTGACTGGCATCGACCTTATCAAAGAGCAACTGCGCATTGCCGCCGGTCAGCCTTTGTCTTTCACACAAGATGACATCGTTATCCGTGGCCATGCGATTGAATGTCGCATCAATGCGGAAGACCCTGTTCGTTTCTTGCCAAGCCCTGGTAAAATCACGCGCTTTCATGCGCCTGGTGGTATGGGTGTTCGTTGGGAGTCGCACGTCTACTCTGGGTATACCGTGCCACCTCATTACGATTCAATGATCGGTAAGCTGATTTGTTTCGGTGAGAACCGCGACGTGGCCATCGCTCGCATGCGTAATGCGCTGAGCGAAACCATTATCGACGGCATCAAAACAAACATCCCGCTTCAGCTAGAAATCATGAAAGACGAAAACTTCCAGCACGGTGGCGCTAATATCCACTATCTGGAAAAGAAACTGGGTATACACAAGTAATCATCCCGTTTATTTTTCTGTAAAAGGCTGCGACTTTCGCAGCCTTTTTTGTTTTTTTAACCACCTCAATGCACTGCAATAGCTGTCACATTCTCCCTTCTTTTGCCACAATACGCGCCTTCTCAACACACTGTATGAATACAAACAGACACCTAAGTCTGTTTCGGAGGCTTCTAATGAAGACACTTAGCAGCCGCTACCACCAAGCGCACAAAGAAGCAAAGTGGTCCATCGGACTCGCTGTTGCCTATTTCCTATGGTGGTACGGGTTTGCCTATGGTCTTGCCCCTGAAGGCATTGAACTGGCTCCCCCAACACTCTATTTCGGATTGCCACTGTGGTTTTTGATGGCCTGTGTCGTTGGCCCTGTGCTGTTTACACTCTTATGCGCTGCCATGGTGAAGTTTTTGTTTAAAGATATGTCACTCGACATCGAGCAGGATAGTTCCCATGAATAGTCAGCTTGTTATTCCCATGGCACTGTACCTGATCGCAGTATTCGCATTGGCGATCTACGCACGCAAGAAAGGTGAACAGAGCAAAGGCTTTCTCAATGAATACCTGCTGGGTAATCGCAGCATGGGGGGATTCGTTCTCGCCATGACGCTCGCAGCAACCTACGCCAGTGCCAGTTCATTTATAGGCGGCCCTGGTGCAGCTTATAAAATGGGGCTGGGTTGGGTATTACTCGCCATGATCCAACTCCCAGCTGCATGGTTAACGCTCGGCGTGCTCGGCAAAAAATTTGCTATTGAGTCACGCCGTCATAACGCGCTGACGCTCAATGACATGCTGTACGCACGCTATAAAAGTCGCGCTGTGGTCATTTTTGCCTCTTTAGCGCTTTTACTGGCATTTTTCGGCACGATGGTGGTGCAGTTTGTGGGTGGCGCACGCCTACTACAAACTGTCACAGGGCTTTCATACACCCATGGATTAATGCTGTTTGCCTTTACCGTCGGTCTTTACACCACCATTGGTGGTTTCCGCGCAGTGGTGATGACTGACACCGTGCAGGGCGTAATGATGATCATCGGTACTATTGCTTTGCTCGTCGGCATTATTCATGCTGGTGGTAGTTTGGGTGAAATGATCACCGAACTTCATACCATTGACCCTGCCCTGGTCACGCCTTATGGACCAGATGCGTTTCTCACCGAACCCTTCATGCTGAGTTTTTGGGTACTGGTTTGCTTTGGGGTGATCGGTCTGCCTCACGCTGCCGTACGCTGTATGTCTTACAAGTCCAGCTCGTCATTGCACAAAGGGATGGTAATAAGCACGGCGATGGTGGCTTTTTTGATGCTAGGGATGCATTTGGCTGGCGCATTGGGTCGCGCGATTGTGCCCGATATCGCCAATCCGGATCAGATCATGCCCACCCTCATGATGACCGTGCTACCGCCAGTGGTCGCCGGTGTTTTCCTTGCCGGCCCCATGGCGGCGATTATGTCGACCATTGATTCCCAGCTGATCCAAGCGTCAGCGACCTTGCTGAAAGATTTATACCTCAACTACATCAACCCCAAGGCGGCTGATGCGCCAGAGACAGAAAGCAAATTGCCAACACTGTCTCTTTGGGTAACGGGTATTTTCTCGCTGCTTGTGTTTGTGGCGGCCACCAATCCGCCCGATATGATCATCTGGCTCAACTTGCTGGCCTTTGGCGGCATGCAGGCCGTCTTCCTGTGGCCACTTGTGCTCGGGCTTTACTGGGAAAAAGCCACCGCACGCGGTGCGTTGGCCTCAATGTTAACGGGACTTGGCAGCTACGCCGCGTTTTCCACTTTTAAACCGGACATGGCTGGCGTTCACGCTATCGTTCCCGCCTTAACCGTAAGCCTTATCGCCTTCGTGCTGGTTAGCTTATTGCAGCATCAGCGTATCAAGCCCGCTATCGCCTGATACCTCCACATGCACTCTCCTCGGACAGCCTCGGCTGTCCGTTTTTTTACGCTTTCTTACCAAAGCCCCCACTCCCCCCTATGCGAGCTGCCTACTTTTTATGCTAGAATCCGCCCCCTAAAACCGTAGTGAAACAAAAAGCGAATTAGCCATGCCTTGGATTCAAATCAAACTTAACGCAACAGCGGAAACGGCAGAAGCCATCGGTGACATGCTGATGGACGACGCTGGCGCCCTGTCCGTGACTTTCCTTGATGCCAAAGACACGCCTGTCTTTGAACCTATGCCGGGCGAAACACGCCTATGGGGTGAGACTGACATCGTGGCACTTTACGATGCGGAAACCGACATGGATGCGGTGATGAGCATACTGAAAGCAAGCCCGCTGCTTGTTGAAGGCTTTGCTCATAAAATTGAACAACTGGAAGACAAAGACTGGGAACGCGCTTGGATGGACAACTTCAAGCCAATGCGTTTTGGTCAGCGTCTATGGGTGTGCCCAAGTTGGTGCGATGCACCCGACCCAGATGCCGTTAACATCATGCTAGATCCGGGCCTCGCTTTCGGCACGGGCACCCACCCAACCACATCATTGTGCCTTGAGTGGCTTGATGGACTCGATCTTAACGGCAAAATCGTGATCGATTTTGGTTGTGGCTCGGGCATTCTTTCACTGGCAGCGCTGCTGTTGGGCGCAAAGAAAGTGATTGGTATCGATATCGATCCACAAGCGCTGCAAGCCTCAAAAGATAATGCAGAACGCAATGGCGTTTCTGACCGCCTTGAATTGTTCCTACCAAAAGATCAGCCTGAGAATCTGCAAGCCGAAGTCGTAGTAGCAAACATTCTGGCTGGTCCACTTCGCGAGCTTTCTCCCGTCATCAAAAGCTTGATGGCCCCACAGGGTAAATTGGCGATGTCTGGCGTTTTAGAAGCGCAAGCAGAGTCGGTTGCCGATTGTTATCGCGATGAACTCGCTGTTAACGAGATTATCGTGAAAGAAGAGTGGTGTCGTATCACTGCCGAGAAAGCCTAACCTAGTGATAATCGAACAAATTTTATACTAAAAATTTGAATTCACTGGCTTTTTAGAAAATCAATACAGAACGCTCAAATATTGGCCTTTTCAGACTGGGAAAAAATGCGTAAAATGCGCGCCCTTGCTGACATTGAAGATACTACCTTGCAGATCGGACCGTACAAGCTGGAAAACACACTTATCGTCGCACCCATGGCTGGTGTAACGGATAGGCCATTCCGCGAACTCTGTTTGCGCCACGGCGCTGGCATGGCGGTTAGCGAAATGATGTCTTCCAATCCGGCGATGTGGCATACAGCCAAATCGAAAAACCGGATGGTTCATCTCGATGAAAAGGGGATCCGTTCTGTTCAAATTGCTGGTGCTGAACCAGCATTGATGGCAGATGCCGCGCGTTACTGTGTTGAGAATGGCGCTCAAATCGTCGATATCAACATGGGTTGCCCGGCAAAAAAGGTCAATAAGAAACTGGCCGGTTCAGCATTGCTGACCCGACCTGACATCATTGAGCAAATCCTGAAAGCAGTCGTGTCTGCAGTTGACGTTCCCGTCACACTGAAAACACGGACAGGATGGGATCCGGAGAACAAAAATTGTCTCCAGATTGCCAGAATGGCCGAAGATTGCGGCATACAAGCATTGGCCCTCCACGGTCGAACACGCGCTTGCATGTACAAAGGAGAGGCTGAGTACGACAGCATAAGAGCGGTCAAAGAGGCAATATCCATCCCCGTTATCGCCAACGGAGATATCGATTCCCCTCAGAAAGCCAAACAAGTGCTGGAATACACAGGTGTAGATGCCTTAATGATTGGTCGCTCTGCACAAGGGCGTCCTTGGATTTTTAGAGAAATCCAACACTACCTTGCCACCGGTGAAGAGCTTGCTGCTCCGCCGATGGAAGAGGTCGAAGCAATTTTGTTGGGTCATGTTCAAGAGCTTCACCAGTTTTATGGTGATCTCAAAGGGCTACGTATCGCACGTAAACACGTGGGATGGTACCTGAAAGAACATGATCTGATTGGCGATTTTCGCCGGACTTTCAACGCAATCGAAGATGCCCACCAGCAGATCGATGCGCTGCAAGATTATTTCGTAAACGTTGCATAAAATACGAGAAGAGCTGACAGAGTATGTTCGAACAAAACCTGACTTCAGAAGCATTGACAGTGACTACTGTGACTTCACAAGATCAAATCACCCAGAAGCCACTGCGTGACTCAGTAAAAGCCTCCCTGAAAAACTACCTAGCGCAGTTGAATGGCCAGGAAGTCAATGACCTGTACGAGCTGGTACTGGCAGAAGTTGAGCAACCACTGCTGGACACCATCATGCAATACACTCGCGGTAACCAAACCCGCGCTGCAACCATGATGGGTATCAACCGCGGTACTCTGCGTAAGAAACTGAAAAAGTACGGCATGAACTAAGGTTCAGCTAACTTAACGGTTTTCAGTAGAAGCCAGACTGCAAAGTCTGGCTTTTGCGTTTTTATCCCCAACAAACAATACCCTCAAGCGACACTCACACTGCACCTCACTTCGCCTTCGTTATATACTCCCTGCTGACTTTGCTGTTTTATTCGCATCTAGCGAAAGTTTTTTCAGGAGATAAACATGGGTCAGGCTGATGCCTCAAACAACACTGCCACACAGAACAAGCCGGGTATCTTACATATCTGTCTTTCCACTGGTTGGGGCGGCCTTGAAATGTATCCTGCCCGCATGGGTAAAGAGTTTATCGACAAAGGCTATCGTGTGTTTGGGCTGGCATCTGAGAACTCCCGTGTTGCTAATGCAATGAAAGACGCAGGCATGGATGTGTTCACCGTACCGAAAAAATCCTCCCTATTCGGCCCAACACTCTTTGCGCTCAACAAGTGGCTCAAAGCCAACAACGTCCAAATTGTGCATTGTCATAAGTCGGGCGATATCCTGATCTCCGCGCTTTTGAGCCGATTGACCCGTCGCTACACCGTATTCACTGAGCACATGGGCGTCAAACGTCCGAAGAAAGACATCTATCACCGCTGGGTGTATCAGCATGTCGATCAGGTGCTTTCTATCAGTAACGAAACGTATCAGCGCAACATCAAAGCCTTACCAGTAGCTGAGTGCAAAATAGAGCGCCTTTGGCTTGGCACTTACATCGAAGAGAAAACCTTTGAAGAGGCAACCCGACCGCACTTGTTGGCTGACGAGTATGGCCTTTCACATGACACCCTATTTATTGGTTCGGTAGGCCGTATCTGCGATGGGAAAGGACAAACCGATCTGCTGGCAGGGTTCGAGTTAATGGCGAATGATTACCCGAACGCGCATTTGGTTTTAATTGGCGGCCTGAACCCTGATGAAGGTGCCGATGAAGCCTTCTCGAAACTATTGCAGGAACAAGCCCATGCCTCTGCTTTCTCTGATCGCATTCACCTTGCAGGCTATCGCAAAAACGTACCGACGCTGCTAGAAGAGATTCAGATAGTATGTCTGCCTTACTGGAATGAAGCATTTGGGCTGACGGCGATTGAAGCCATGGCGCAGCATTGTGCGCTAGTGGTGTCAAACACTGGTGCACTGCCAGAGATTTTGGAAGAAACGGGTGTGTACTGCACGCCTCAGGATGCAGCGTCTATTGCGGATGGACTGAGATACTACCTGGACGATGATGCGCAGCGCGAAACCAATGCGACCAATGCCTATCATCGCGCGTTTCAGCACTTTTCGATGCAAGGTCATGCAGACAAGCTTGAGGCGATATATCTGGATGGTGCAGCGAGGTTATCATCGTCAAAAAGATGATCGACCTGACGTTAATACCCTCAAATCATAGCCAATAAAAAAGCGCCTAAAAGGCGCTTTTTTATTGAAATAATGTCGAGATTACAGGTATTCACACAAGTAAGCTGATGTTTGCGTGATTTGAACCTGAAATGATGACTCACCTGGTACTTCAAAGCTGTCACCCGCGCCGTAGGTTTCCCATTCAATGCGACCCGGTAGTTTTACCGTAAGCTCACCTTTCACAACAGTCATACGTTCTGGCGCTGCAGTACCGAAGGTGTATTCACCGACTTCCATCACACCCATACTGACTGGGCCTTTGTTCTCAAATCCAATCGACTTTACATGCCCATCGAAATATTCGTTAACCTTTAACATCTCAATCCTTATCCATTGAAACTGTTTATCCTTTTCGTTGCCTTGACGCTATCACACTCTCCTAAGCTTCACTAACACTATTTTTTGACCCAAATTGGTCCGTATGAAGAGTTGCGGCGTATTGCGTTTTTCATACACAAATAGCGGCAGATTTTGTGCCAGACTTAACACGATAACCATTTCATCCATCAAGGAGAGCAAGATGTCACAAATTCATTTTCAAGGACAACCCATCCCTCTGGCAGGCGATTTACCGCAGATCGGAACCCCAGCTCCAGGCTTTACATTAGCGGCACAAGACTTATCTGATCTGACACTCGAAAGCCTACGTGGCAATAAAGTGGTATTGAATATTTTCCCAAGCATTGATACCCCGACATGCGCTAATAGCGTGCGTGCTTTCAATGAAAAAGCGGCGTCCTTGAACAATACCAAAGTGGTGTGTGTGTCGGCCGACCTCCCTTTTGCAGCAAGTCGTTTTTGCGAGTTGGAAGGACTGAATAATGTTCAGCACGCCTCAATTTTCCGCAGTCCAACCTTTACCACGGACTACGGCGTTGCCGTAGCGGCGGGGCCAATGGTCGGGCTTGCTGCTCGTGCTGTTGTGGTTATCAACGAAGGTGGCGTGGTGAAACATGTCGAGTTGGTTGACGAAGTAACCAACGAACCTGACTATGATGCTGCGCTGGCTGCTTTGGCGTAACGTACACTTACCGTATAAGGAGGCGCGGCTTCCTTATACGGATTTAATTCAATTATACGTTCGTTTCTAGTGCCCCCAGAATCGAGCAATGACTCGCATTGTCATCAGCATGACCACAACATGCATCGTTAATTTTCTTCAATGCGACGCGAATCTGGGTGAGTTCTGCAATTTTTTGGTCAATTTCATCCAACTTCTTTTGCGTAATGCCTTTCACTTCAGCGCAACTGTGCTGACTGGCTTCTAGTCGGATTTCGAGCATTTCCTGAATGTCGTCTAGGGTTAGCCCCAAACGCTTCGCTTTCATAATAAAATGAACACGTGAGAGCGCATCTTCATTGTAGAGACGGTATCCGCTCTCGCTTCTTGATGTCGGTTTTAATAGCCCAACTTTTTCGTAAAAGCGCAACGTATCGCCGGAAACCCCAGCCTGCTTAGCAAGCTGGCCTATCTGCAACATCTTCATTTATTCACCTCTACGCATTTTTGTGACAAAACCACAAAAGCAATCGATTGCGTCTGTTATTTAGGTTAGAATGTGCGCCGAATCACTCAACGTTCTGCCGTATATCGGGTGTTTGGCAAAGTAGCTTTCATACAGACATTTTCCCAAATATCCTATCCCCACAGTTAAAGAGATGGTAGCAATGGAAAACGCTCGCCCTATTCGTCGCGCATTGATTAGCGTATCTGATAAAACTGGCATTGTTGAATTTGCCAAAACTCTCTCACAAAAAGGCGTCGATATTCTATCGACCGGCGGTACCGCTCGCCTACTGGCAGAGCAAGGTCTGAACGTCACTGAAGTGTCAGATTACACCGGTTTTCCAGAAATGATGGATGGTCGTGTTAAAACGCTGCACCCGAAAGTTCACGGAGGCATTCTTGGCCGCCGCGATACCGATGACGCCATCATGGAAACACATGATATTGCACCTATCGATATGGTTGTCGTCAATCTTTACCCATTTGCAGAAACTGTCGCAAAAGAAGGTTGCACGCTGGAAGATGCGGTAGAAAACATCGATATCGGTGGCCCGACGATGGTTCGCTCAGCGGCGAAGAATCACAAAGATGTCGCCATCGTGGTTAATGCGTCTGATTACGACCGCGTTCTGGCAGAAATGTCATCGAATGACGGCTCTCTAACGCTCAACACCCGTTTCGATTTGGCCATTTCTGCTTTTGAACACACGGCAGCCTATGACGGCATGATCGCCAACTACTTCGGCACCATGGTTCCTTCTTATGGTGACAACAAAGAAGGTGATGAGGAATCGAAATTCCCACGCACCTTCAATCAGCAGTTCATCAAAAAACAAGACATGCGCTACGGCGAGAATAGCCACCAAGCAGCCGCTTTCTACACCGAAGCCACCCCAGAAGAAGCGTCAGTGTCTACTGCGACTCAGCTTCAAGGCAAAGCACTGTCTTACAACAATATCGCAGACACAGATGCAGCACTTGAGTGTGTGAAAGAATTTGTTGAGCCAGCATGCGTTATCGTTAAACACGCAAACCCATGCGGTGTAGCACTGGGTGATAACCTGCTAGACGCCTACGACCGTGCTTACAAAACTGACCCAACATCGGCATTTGGCGGCATTATTGCGTTTAACCGTGAACTGGATGCTGAAACCGCACAAGCAATTGTTGACCGTCAGTTTGTAGAAGTCATCATTGCACCAAGCGTGTCACAAGCAGCGGCTGATGTAATAAGCACCAAGAAAAACTTGCGCTTGCTGGTATGTGGAGCTTGGAGCACACAGACCACTGGCTTTGACGTTAAGCGTGTGAATGGCGGTCTGCTGGTTCAAGATCGTGACCAAGGCATGGTGTCGTCTGGTGATCTGACGGTCGTATCAAAACGCCAACCTTCTGAAGAAGAGTTGCGTGATGCCTTGTTCTGCTGGAAAGTAGCGAAATACGTGAAATCTAACGCGATTGTTTACGCCAAAGGCAACATGACCATCGGTGTGGGTGCAGGCCAAATGAGCCGCGTTTACTCAGCAAAAATTGCGGGTATTAAAGCCGCTGACGAGAACCTCGAAGTAGCAGGCAGTGTCATGGCATCTGATGCTTTCTTCCCGTTCCGCGATGGCATTGATGCAGCCGCAGAAGCCGGGATTACCTGCGTGATTCAGCCTGGCGGTTCAATGCGTGATGACGAAGTTATTGCTGCTGCAGATGAGCACGGTATGGCGATGGTATTCACTGGCATGCGCCACTTCCGTCACTAATATTTTTCAACGGCCCGGTTCTGCCGGGCTGATGTTATACAAGGATTGAAAATGGACGTATTGGTAATTGGCAACGGTGGCCGCGAGCACGCGCTTGCGTGGAAAGCGGCGCAATCAGCTCATGTAGGTACTGTGTTTGTTGCGCCCGGCAACGCTGGCACAGCATTGGAGCCAAAGCTTGAGAACGTCGCCATTGGCGTTGAAGACATTCCAGCACTCATTGCGTTTGCAAAAGACAAAAATATCGGCCTAACCATCGTAGGTCCTGAAGGACCATTGGTGATCGGCGTGGTTGATGCGTTCCGTGCAGAAGAGTTGCCAATTTTTGGCCCAACCGCCGCGGCTGCTCAACTAGAAGGTTCAAAAGCCTTCACCAAAGATTTCCTTGCTCGTCATCAGATCCCAACAGCTGAATATCAAAACTTCACTGAAATTGAGCCTGCTCTTGCCTATGTCCGTGAGAAAGGCGCTCCCATTGTTGTCAAAGCTGACGGCCTCGCAGCAGGTAAAGGCGTGATTGTTGCCATGACATTGGAAGAAGCTGAAACCGCTATCCGTGACATGCTGGCAGGTAATGCATTTGGGGAAGCGGGTCACCGCGTGGTGGTAGAAGAATTCCTCGATGGTGAGGAAGCGAGCTTCATCGTGATGGTAGACGGCAAAAACGTCCTGCCAATGGCCACCAGCCAAGATCACAAGCGTGTGGGCAACGGCGATACGGGTCCAAATACCGGCGGCATGGGCGCTTACAGTCCAGCACCCGTTGTTACTGCAGAGATCCACGACCGTGTGATGAACGACGTCATCTTCCCAACCGTGCGCGGCATGGCAGGCGAAGGCAATGACTACACGGGCTTCTTATACGCGGGCCTGATGATCATGGCCGACGGCACGCCAAAAGTGATTGAATACAACTGTCGCTTTGGTGACCCTGAAACCCAGCCAATGATGGTGCGTCTGCAGTCCGATTTGGTTGAGCTTTGCCAAGCCGCGATTGCAGGTAAACTTGATACCGTTGAGTCCAAATGGGACCCTCGAGCATCTATCGGTGTGGTACTGGCTGCGGGAGGTTACCCAGCGTCATACAACAACGGTGACGTGATCTCAGGTTTGCCAACAGAAGAATTGGATGCGGCGAAAGTCTTCCATGCAGGCACCGCAGAGAAAGACGGTAATGTGGTGACCGCGGGTGGTCGCGTACTGTGTGCCACGGCAATGGGTGAAACCGTGTCTGAGGCACAGCAGCGTGCTTATGCACTGGCATCACAAATTAGCTGGGACGGCATGTTCCACCGTGATGACATTGGTTACCGAGCAATTGCTCGCGAGCAAAACCAATAATCCGAAACCATCGTTTAAAACACAAAAACGCGCCTTTGAGCGCGTTTTTTTTATATCTTGCCGTTTGAATGATATCCCAGGCAACCTGTCAATCAGGCGCTAAACGTCAGTCCGCTATAAATCGGGGCGCTCGATGCAATCAGCGCTGTCATTGTCCAGCGCGATAATGGCATCAACCGTATTCGTTTTACGTCCAACTTTGCCCATCGCGGCAATAAAATTATCTTCTTGGTTGAGTCGCTGCAAAATGAAGCTTGGCACAGCAGCGTTGAACGACAGCGCTTTCTCTTCGTCAGTAAAGCACTCTTCCAAAATGCCTTCACTCCAATACCCTTGAAAAAACTGATGGCCGCTTTTATTTAGCTCTCTGGCTTGACTCAGCGCCTGTTCGGCTTGCTGGTAGTAACGAGCAAGGTCCGTCGTGCGCAATGGCCGCATATCGCCATCTAGACGATTCTGTTGATAGACAGCCTGACCTTCAGAGTCATACCGGATCAAAAAAGACTGTTGCGTTAATTTACCGTCAATCAAGACTTCGCCATCACGCTGAATTTCACGGACAATACCCTTGCGCCAGCGATATTCGGTGCTGTATTGGCCGTAATCGCCCATCAAAATACGTTCTGACAAGGTTTCTGGAAATCCCAAGCGTTCATCCAACCAATAAATACTGGTCGCATCACCTTGAATAATTGCGGTTTGAGTTTGTACAGGAGGCTTTGCACTCTCAGTCGAGCTGCAGCCAGCCAAAGAGAGAATAAGAAGTGAAACGAGAGGTGTTACTGCTGAACGCATAAATATCCGCCAAAACATGAGAATGCTTTGGCGGAGTATAACTTACTTCACAGCGTCTTTAAGCGCTTTGCCCGCTACAAACGCAGGAACGTTTGCTGCAGCAATTTGGATTTCTTGGCCAGTTTGTGGGTTACGACCAGTGCGCGCTGCACGGTGATTAACTTTAAACGTACCGAAACCGATCAGTTGAACCTGGTCACCGTCTTTCAGTGCACCTTCGATGCCTGCTAGCGTTGCTTCAAGTGCTGCTTTTGCTTGTGCTTTAGACAAGTCTGCTTTCTCAGCAATCAGGTCGATCAAGTTGGTCTTGTTCATTAGGTCTTCCCTTCTTTAGATTTTCTCGAGACAAGGCAACTCTAATTCAAAAGAAGCCCGACTGGCAAAGGTTTGTAGCGCTACAAGTGACTGTCTGCAGAGTCTTTAACCACAAACTGAGCGCATCCTCACAAAATATTGGGTATATTCCTATCCGAACACTTGTATTTACTGCGCTAAGACCCGATCTTTGACGCTACTTTAATCCTGTTTTATTACTATTACGCTGGAAAATAATGATCCTGCTTATGATGTATGTGGCACTGTCCATTGGTGTCTCATTTATTTGTTCTGTACTCGAAGCTGTACTTTTGAGTATCACTCCCAGTTACCTAGCCCAGATGCGACAACAAGGTCATCCTGCTGCCGCTCGTCTGCAAGTACTCAAAGACGACATTGATCGCCCACTAGCCTCTATCCTAACGCTCAATACGATTGCCCACACCGTCGGCGCTGCCGCCTCAGGCGCACAAGCGACAAAAGTATTCGGTGATGCATGGTTAGGTGTATTTTCCGCCGTGCTGACATTGGCAATTCTATTGCTGTCAGAAATCGTACCAAAAACCATTGGTGCAACCTATTGGCGCCAAATGGCACCCAAAGCAGCCACTGTCCTGCGCTGGATGGTATGGGCACTGACTCCTATTGTATGGGCTTCAGAGCAACTGACGCGTCGCTTGTCGCGCGGCAAAGAACAACCAAAGCTGCGTGATGAAATCTCAGCGATGGCCTTGCTGGCAAAAGAGAACGGCGAACTGGAGGATGATGAGTCCACCATGCTGACCAACTTGCTGGCACTGCGTGACGTACCCGTCACCAAGCTGATGACACCGCGTCCAGTACTCTTCCGCGTCGACGCCAAAATGACGATCGAAGAGTTCTTGCGTGAACATCACGATACGCCATTTTCTCGCCCTTTGGTCTACGTTGAGCAGCGCGACAACATCATGGGCTTTGTTCACCGCTTGGAACTGTTCTCAGCTGGCCAACACGGCAAAGGTCAGCAACCACTGGGAAGCTTAATGCGCCCTATTCCTGTGGTTCACGATTCAACCCATGTACCGAAAGCGTTTGACCGCTTAATGGCACAGCGTTCGCAGCTGGCGTTGATTGTTGATGAATACGGTGACGTGCAAGGCATCATCACGCTGGAAGACATTTTTGAGCACTTGATGGGCAAAGATATTGTCGATGAAGCAGATACCACCACCAACATGCAAGAGCTTGCTCATGAGCGCTGGGCAGACTGGAAAGAAACGCATGGTGTGATCGAAAGCAAAGATGACGATGCAGAAGACGAGAAAAAAGCGTCTGCGTCTAGCAAAGTCACCATGGGTACTGAAAGTGCTGCCGATGCAGACCATTCACCATCGGATAACTCTGATACAAAAAAAGATGGCGATAAGCCATCTCGGTAAGCATGACAGTGGTAACAATTATCGCTAAATAAAAAACGGGCCGCTGGCCCGTTTTTTTATTGCTGTTACAGTGACAAACCGAGGTTGCTGATACCGTCTTCACGAATTTCGTTACGAATACCGCGAATCATCTCAACGTCACGCTCGTCTGCTTCTTTCAATGCACGGAAAATAGCCCACTGCACATCCCACTCGTCACAGACTGACTCAATTTCTTTTTGGTTGGCATTGGTCACTTCAACACCCGTTTGCGCTTCTTCCAATTGCGCGACACCGGACACTGACAGCTGGCTCACTTTGAGCACGGATTCCAACATCAAATCACGATCCAGCAAGGTATGAATCAAAGTCGACATGGCTACACACACATCAATGGCGGGGTAAGTCAGATAAATATCATGATCATCCATACCCGGGATCAGCTCTTCCAGTTTTTCAAGCTGGTTTTCGAAGTTTATCTTGGCCGCTTTTACGGTCAGGATTTCCCACACTGCATCCAGCAAACTACGAAAAGCCTGCGGTTCAGCAAAGTCCGTTTGCTGGCAAAACGCCGCATAATTGGGATACATGCGCTCCACCAGCGCCGCCATAAAAGTGATATGCTGCCAAGGTTCGAGTTTTTCGAGTCGCAGCTGGATCGGGTTCTGTAACATGGTCTGCCGTCTACTTATGGCACAGCATGAGCTGGCCGAAAAGGAATGTGGGCTAAGTTTACTTTATATACCCAAGTAGAAAAAGGAACAGATTTGAACCAACTTTACCTCTGCTCTGAATACCAGAAGCTTTATCTCTCTTTGATCGAGCAAGCCGATCTGCCCGACCTGGCTGTCACATCAAAAATAGAAGACGCCAATATTGTCTTGGCAGACCCACCTAAGCTCGCCCAGCAAATAGAAAAAGCCCAGAACATCGAATGGCTACAATCCACCTATGCAGGCTGTGATGCGTTATTAGCACAAAATAAACGGGATTATCTGCTGACCAATGTGCGGGGGATATTTGGTCCACTCATGTCGGAATATGTGTTCGGTCAACTATTAACCCTCACCCGCCATCTTGCACACTATCGCGATGCACAATCACAAAAGCAGTGGTCAGTGCTGCCTTACCAAAGCCTAATCAACAGAAAGATGGTGATACTGGGTACAGGCTCCATTGGTGCACACGTTGCCGCAACCGCTAAACACTTCGGTATGCAAGTCACAGGTGTCAGTAGAAGCGGCAAGCTTGCCACTTCCTTTGATACCGTGGTCACGACCGCACAGCTAACCTCCCAATTGTCAGACGCTGACGTGGTGGTTTCCACCCTTCCTTCTACGCCAGAAACAAAAGGACTGCTCAGCCATCCAACGCTGTCTGCGTGCAATGGGGCAATATTATTCAATGTTGGGCGTGGTCCCGTATTGGAAGAAAGTGCGCTATTGCACGCGCTGGAACAGAAACATATTCGTCATGCCGTGTTGGATGTTTTTGCCAATGAGCCGCTAGACAGCCCCCATCCTTTTTGGACGCACCCTGACATTACGGTGACACCGCATATCTCTGCCATCAGTTTTCCCGACCAAGTCTTCGCGATTTTTGCGGATAACTATCAACGCTGGCATCAAGGGAGTGCGCTTCAGTACACGGTTGATTTTGATTTGGGCTATTAATGAAAGATATCCCATTGACCATGCTGCTGGATGAGGTAAAACAATGCACGCAATGCGCGGAGCATTTACCCCTTGGACCACGCCCCGTTGTTCAGGCAGCATCAGCAGCAAAGCTATTGATTATTGGGCAAGCGCCGGGGACTCGCGTGCATGAAACGGGCATACCGTGGAACGACCCTAGCGGCGATCGTCTTCGAGATTGGTTGAAAATAGATAAAACCGTGTTTTACGACCCCACTCAAATCGCAATTGTGCCAATGGGGTTTTGTTATCCAGGGCGCGGCACGTCTGGCGATCTGCCACCTCGACCTGAGTGCGCGCCAAAGTGGCATGATGCGATCAGGCAGTATTTACCTCATGTTTCGCTAACGCTTCTGATTGGCGACTACGCTCAACGCCGTTATCTCAGCCCAAAACCAAGAACCTTGACCCAAACCGTGCAAGCCAACCCACAATGGGCTCCGGACTTTATTGCGCTTCCTCACCCTTCCCCCCGCAATAACCTGTGGCTGAAAAAGAACCCTTGGTTTGAGGAAACGATTCTGCCCAATCTGCAAAATCGTATGGATCAGCTTTTTGATTAATTTACACCTTTTCCCTGATCCGAATATTCACCACCAACACATGATGCGTTTAATTAATTGAATTTATTGGACTTTATCATCGCGTACAGCTTTGTTAGTAATTTCCCTAGCGAACCTATAAACAGCCCTCTGCAGACATTTTATTCAACATACAAAATAAAATGCAATGTACAGCTTTAGGCTAAACGATCTGCTTTTTGGTTTCTAATTTTTCAAGCCAAAACAGCGATAGCCACTAAGACCTTGAATTAAAATATTATTTTCTCCCTGTACAGCTTATCGAGGAATTTCCCCAGTGAACCTTGTACACGATGACATATGTGCGGCGATTCATGTGGCGAGAAATAAAAAAATGGCCAGCGTCAACGCTGGCCATTTTCAATATCATCGAGCTGATGCGTGATAATCGATTACTTGTGATATTGCTTTGAAAGATCGTGCACCGCTTCGACAAACACACCCGCGTTTTCTGGTGGAACATCGAGGTGAATACCGTGACCAAGGTTAAACACGTGACCCGTACCGCCACCAAACCCTTCCAAAATAGTTGCCACTTCTTGGCGAATACGCTCAGGTGAAGCGTATAGCATGGATGGATCCATATTGCCTTGCAGCGCCACTTTGTCACCAATGCGACGCTTGGCTTCCGCGATATCAATGGTCCAGTCCAGACCCACGCCATCACAGCCAGTTGCTGCGATTTTCTCCAGCCACATGCCACCATTTTTGGTAAACAAGGTAACAGGCACACGACGACCATCGTTTTCACGGATCAGGCCATCAACGATTTTGTGCATGTACTGCAGCGAGAAATCGTTATAGTCACGCGGTGTCAGAACACCACCCCATGTATCAAAGACCATCACAGATTGGGCACCCGCTTTGATCTGCGCGTTAAGGTACTCAATCACACTGTCCGCCAGCTTATCCAAAAGCAAGTGCAGCGTTTGAGGATCGGCGTACATCATCTTTTTGATTTTGGTGAAGGCTTTCGAGCTGCCGCCTTCGACCATGTAGGTGACCAGTGTCCATGGGCTTCCAGAGAAACCGATCAATGGCACATCACCGTTCAACCCTTTTCGACAAGCACGTACTGCATTCATTACATATTGCAGTTCACCTTCCGGATCAGGAAGACCGATTTTTTCGACATCAGCTTTGCAGGTAATTGGGCGTTCAAACTTTGGACCTTCACCGGTCTCAAAGTACAAACCAAGTCCCATTGCATCTGGGATAGTCAAAATGTCTGAAAATAGAATAGCAGCATCAAGAGGGAAGCGACGCAACGGTTGCAGAGTAACTTCACAAGCCAGTTCCGCGTTTTTGCACAATGACATAAAATCGCCAGCTTCCGCTCGGGTCGCCTTGTACTCTGGCAAATAACGGCCAGCCTGACGCATCATCCATACCGGCGTGTAATCGACCGGCTCTTTCAACAGAGCGCGCAAATAGCGATCATTCTTTAGTTCTGTCATTGTTCACATCCTGAAAGTTGAGTGGCGCTATTGTATCACCCTCTCCGAGCAACAAAAGCTGCCCTTTGTGGAGGCGATCATAAATATTATCTCCAAGGATGCAGGATATTTGCCGAAGGTTTAAACACATGTTAAAAATTTGCTTCTGATAACAAAAAGTCTGACAGACAGTACCCATAAATATCGCATCTTACTCCCGCCCCCTACGGCGGGTTTTTTTTGCCTATTTGGGTACGCTTTCGTAGGTTTGATTGGTGTAATGACGTGATAGTCCGGCTTTTTTTATGCGTCGATGCACCGTTGAACGGTCGACGCCAAGAACGCGAGCGCTTTCAGATATATTCCATTCGCACGCTTGTAACACCGTCAATATATCGTCTTCGTGACACCCTATACCCGTTGAGTTTGTTTTGCCCGCCATAGCGGATGCTTTACTCCCCCCCTGACGAACATCCTCCGGTAAGTGTTCGGGGAAAATCTCACTCCCCGAACAAAACGCAAGTGCAAAGCGCACAGCGTTGTCCAACTCTCGAATGTTTCCTGGCCACAAATGACGGAGAAGTATGCTTTGTGCTGAATTACTGATCATGACCGGTTTTGGTGCTGATTTTTCAATCAACTTGGTGGTCAACCAAACAATATCATCTCGCGCTCGTAGCGGCGGAATACTCAGCCGAGCACCACTGATTCGGTAGAACAAATCTTCACGAAAACGACCGCTTTTCACCAACTGCGTCAAATCCTGATGAGTGGCCGCTAATACACGAAGCGTCACTGGAATAGCCTTTGTGGCGCCAACAGGAAGCACTTCATTTTCAGCTAACACTCTCAACAACCTTGCTTGCAGTGCGAGTGGCATATCTCCAATTTCATCTAAAAACAGCGTGCCCCCGCTGGCGCGCTCAATCAGTCCCTTTTTCCCTTTTCCTCTTGCGCCAGTAAACGCGCCCTCTGCATAGCCAAACAATTCACTTTCAATCAATGACTCAGGAATAGCAGCACAATTGATGGCGACAAAATCACCTTGGCGCTGCGGACTGGTTTCATGAATAGCGCGTGCCAGATACTCTTTACCACATCCGGTTTCTCCCTGAAGGAGCAAGGGCAATGGCGACATCGCCAGCTGAGACGCCTTTTGCGCCAATACTCCCATTGCAGCATCACCGCAATAAAGTTTGGCGAGCGATTCGCTAACAATACGACGCTTATGATGTCCGATTGGCGGTTGCTGAGGCGCTAATGCATGAGCAAACCACAGCTCTCCCGTACAGGTGCTGATCAATCTCTCTTCACTCGGTAACGCACGACTAAGGGTAGGTAGTTCATTGATTTCAATATCGAAGTATTCCGAAATCTTCGAACCCAATAGCGCCGATGTGTGCTGCCAGTGCGAGCCCTTTACTCGTGCCAGTAGTCGTTGAGCACTGTGTGTCATACCAATGATCGCCCCACCGCTATTGACCGCAACAGCGCATTCAGGGTCTACATCAAGAAACGCTGGCGACTGGCTAAGTCGCACAATCCATTCACGCCGAAACGTGTTCATTAACGCCGCCATTTCGATGCGGCGCGTACATGACTGAACAAGACTCAGCGCCAATGCCTGACTGGCTTTGAGCTCAGGACTTTTCAGTGCAGAAATATCTAACACCGCAGCAAGCGAACCATCAACGTCATAAATAGGTGCTGCCGTACAGGAAAGCCGCGCATGCGTAGCATCAAAATGATCGGTTTGATGAACGGTAATGGCTTCACCCGTATAAATGCATGAACCCACGCCACAAGTACCCGCCCTTTGTTCTGACCATTCCGCGCCTAAGTACAAACCCGATTTTTGAAGCTCCCATGTCAATGATGCATCACCTTGGTAATCTACTGTTACGCCTTCAGCATCGGTCAGTAGCAAGACGTAGCCATGCTGGGCAATCTGACGATACAGTTCGTCTAACCCATACCGGGCAGTGCGCAACAATTTGTCGAGACGCTCCTGATGCAGCTTTAACTCTGCATGAGGAACGATATAGGCTTCTTGCAATATCAATGGATCAAGCTGGTAATCCGACACACAACGCTGCCATGATTGCGCTATCACCGTATCCCGAGCGCTAGCAATACCCTCTGCAACACTCTGAACTTCTTTAATATGATCATTGACCTGGTTAACGACTGCCATGAGACGACTCCTTTCACTCTTTGAAAGTATGAACCTCATTCAAAAAAATTCGCCGTACTCCCTCAATGTTCTGCTTTCAACTTTCTTGGCCTCGCGACTCCAAGACACAGTTGAATTTTTGGTACAACTCGCCAATTCAACATGCCACACCTGTTGCACACGCCACACCGCTCATCCACACCTCAATCCACCGGCAATCATCTATTACATCTAAATACAACGACTTATACAGACCTTTCCGTATGGCATGTTTCTTGGATTATGCATTTCATCATTCTTTGCATGACGAGAGTTTTGTGGCCAACCCAATGACTGTGGGCATCATTGCTAACCCCGTTTCCGCTCGCGACATTCGCCGAATCATCGCGCATGCGGCCAACCTACAAATTACTGACCGTGCCAATATGGTGCTACGGATATTGGCGGGGCTTCATCACGCTGGCATCGATAACGTTGTCATGATGCCGGAGCGGGCGGGGTTAGGTGTACATATTCAACGCGGCTTAAAACAAGCCCAATACGCTGACCACACCCGTTTTCCAACGCTTAGCTGGCTTGATATGCCCGTCACAGGAGCCGCGCAAGACACGGTCTGTGCTGCGCATTTAATGCGACAACAAAATGTATCAGCCATTGTAGTACTGGGCGGAGACGGCACACACCGTTTAGTCGTCCGTGAGTGCGGGAATATCCCGATCGCTGGCGTATCCAGCGGCACTAACAATGCATTTCCTCCTCTGCAAGAACCGACTATCACAGGGTTAGCAACAGGCCTTGCGATCAGCGGAAAAATCCCGGCGTCACTTGCTTTTCGTGGTAACAAATTGCTTGAAGTACGCGTGAACGAGCGGCGAGATATCGCATTGGTTGATGTCGCAGTGGTACGCGAGCAATTTACTGGTGCACTCGCCGTTTGGCGGGCTGAGAGCCTGCGAGAATTGTTCGTCACATTCGGGCGGACAGATGGCATTGGTATGTCCTCTATCGCTGGCCTGCTCAATCCGGTGTCCCGCGATCAACCTATCGGTTTACACGTTCGCTTTGCACACAACACGCCTGCTGCTTTTTCGCTGTCTGCTCCATTGGCACCGGGGTTAATGGCAAAGCTACCCATCCAATCGGTCGACACATTGTCGCCAAACGCCACGCTTTCACTATCCACAACATCGGGTTCTCTCGCATTGGATGGCGAACGAGAGCTGCCTTTTAGCGCATCCGATTCCGTGAGTATCACCTTACATCTAGATGCCTTTCACACCATTGATGTCGAGCAATGCATGGCTTTTGCTGCACGACATGGCCTTTTTATTCAACGTGACGGGCACAAGCCCGTATCAACCTCACAAGGAGAACACCATGAGTGACAATCCCTTCCCACTATCGCGTGAGCAACTGCTTGAAGCGTACAAAATGATGAAAACCATCCGCGATTTTGAAGAACGCTTACATGTGGACTTTGCACGCGGAGATATCCCCGGCTTTGTGCACTTGTATGCGGGAGAAGAAGCCACCGCAGTCGGCATTATGATGCATCTCAATAACAACGACCGTATCGCCTCAACGCACCGAGGTCACGGACACTGCATCGCCAAAGGTGTGGATGTTCACGCCATGATGGCGGAGATCTACGGTAAGCAAACGGGAGCTTGCTGTGGCAAAGGTGGCTCAATGCACATTGCTGATTTATCCAAAGGCATGATGGGCGCCAATGGCATTTTAGGGGCAGGCTCTCCATTAGTTTGTGGCGCGGCCTTAGCTGCCAAACAGCTGGGCCATACCGGTGTGGGAATTAGCTTCACGGGAGATGGAGCCTCCAACCAAGGAACCTTTTTAGAAAGCTTAAACCTTGCCGCTGTTTGGGAGCTACCCGTTATTTTCGTCGTGGAAAACAATGGCTATGCCGAGTCCACAGCCGCGGAATGGGCGGTTTCCTGCGATTCCTATGTCGACCGCGCGACAGGGTTTGGCTTGCCCGGCATGACGGTGGATGGCACGGACTTTTTTGCGGTTTATGAAGCTGCAGGTGAAGTGATCAGACGAGCACGACAAGGTGGTGGACCGTCACTTTTGGAGTGCAAAATGGTGCGATTTTTCGGTCACTTCGAAGGCGATGCACAGACTTATCGCGCAGACGGCGAAGTGGAAGATATCCGCGGCAACAAAGATTGCTTGAAAATTTTTCGCCATCGCGTGGAAGAAAGTGGGCTTATCGCCACCCGCGAATTCGACCAAATCGATCAAGAAGTCAAAGCGCTCATTGAAGATGCGGTACAAGCAGCCATTGCCGCACCCTCACCTGCCCCGTCAGCCCTGCTGAATGATGTTTACGTCAGCTACTAATTCAAGGAAGGACAATATTATGGCCAGACAATTATCGATGAAAGATGCCATCAATGAAGCCATTGATCAGGAAATGAGCCGAGATCCCACCGTCTTTATGATGGGTGAAGACATCGTTGGTGGAACCGGCGCTCCCGGAGAAGATGATGCGTGGGGCGGCGTATTGGGTGTTACGAAAGGGCTGTATGCCAAACACCCTAACCAACTTATTGACACTCCTTTATCTGAAAGCGCCTACGTGGGGGCCGCCATTGGTGCGGCAACCTGTGGTTTACGCCCCATCGCAGAACTGATGTTTATTGATTTTATGGGTGTGTGTTTCGACCAGATATTTAATCAGGCAGCGAAATTTCGCTATATGTTTGGTGGTAAAGCCGAAACCCCAGTGGTTATCCGTGCTATGTGCGGTGCCGGATTTCGTGCTGCCGGACAACATAGTCAAATGCTGACACCGTTGTTTACCCACATTCCAGGATTGAAAGTCGTTTGCCCATCCAATGCCTATGACACGAAGGGCTTGCTCATCCAAGCTATTCGAGACAACGATCCCGTTATCTTCCTTGAACACAAAAACCTGTATGCCACCGAGTGCGACGTACCAGAGACGAGTTATGCCATACCTTTTGGTGAAGCCAATGTCATTCGCGAAGGCGGTGATGTCACCTTAGTGACATACGGACAAATGGTGAATCGGGCGCTCAGTGCTGCCGAACAGTTAGCCAAGTCCGGCATTCAATGTGAAGTCATAGACTTGCGTACGCTGTCCCCGTTAGATCTTGATACCGTATTGGAAAGTGTCGAAAACACGGGGAGATTGGTTTGCATTGATGAAGCCCACCCACGCTGCTCCATCGCTGCCGATATTTCGGCGCAAGTCGCTCAGGCTGCATTTTCACACCTTAAAGCGCCTATTCGCATGGTGACCGCTCCGCACACGCCTGTCCCTTTTTCACCTAGCTTGGAGGACGCGTTCATTCCATCAGTAGACGCGATTGTCGACGCAGTGAATACCATCGCTGGAGGACAATCATGAGTTCAAAGATAGTTGCGCTCGTCATGCCCAAATGGGGGCTTTCAATGAAGGAAGGCACACTCACGGAATGGCATATCAACGAAGGCGATACCATCGAGGTTGGCCAAATCATCATGGATGTCGAAACGGATAAAATCGCGAGTGAAGTAGAAGCGCCAGATCCGGGCTTGTTTCGACGCAAAGTGGCACAAGAAGGCGATGTATATTCGGTACAAGCCCTGTTAGGGGTACTTGCACCCGAAGAGGTATCGGAGTCTGAAATCGATGACTTCGTTGCGACGTTTGTTCAACCAGATACCAACGATGAAGACGCGCAAGAGCAAGCATTAGCCTATGCCTTTACTGACACCGCGATAGGGAAAATTCGTTACACCTACCTAAATCAAGATGCAGAAGGCACGCCCTTCATGTTAATCCACGGTTTTGGTGGTGATCTCGATAACTGGCTATTCAATATCGATGCACTCAGCAACGTCGCGCCCGTAATAGCGCTCGATTTGCCTGCTCATGGTCAATCCGTGATACCGAATTTCGCATTAACCTTAGCCGATCTCACGCAAACGGTTGTGGACCTGCTTGATCGGCTTAATGTACCTAAAGCGCATTGGGTAGGACATTCAATGGGGGGCTTCATCTGTAGTGAGATAGCAAGACAGCACCCAGAAAAAGTGCAGTCACTGACCATGATTGCGAGCGCGGGACTTGGGAAAACGATCAATGGCGATTACATACAAGGCTTTATTGATGCTAACAATCGTCGTGAGCTCAAGCCTGTGCTCCAATTGCTATTTGCTGACAGTAGTTTGGTGACACGCAGCTTGGTTGACGATGTACTCAAATATAAACGCTTAGATGGCGTTAATACGGCATTGGCTTACCTTGCTAACGAGTTATTCCCCTCTCACACCCAACAGCACGCTGCTTCTCTATCCCTGCCATTACCAACACTGGTGATATGGGGGGACAAAGATGCGGTGATCCCTGCATCGGATGCCAATACCTTGCCGGATGCTGAGTGTCATGTTCTTGAGAATGCTGGACACATGGTGCAAATGGAGAAAGCCAATGAGGTTAATACGATAATTTTGGCGCACAGCGCCAATCAATAAGCGCCTGTTAATCAGCGAGCGCCGATCAAATAAGGGATGCTTAGCATCCCTTATTGTCAGCAATGCCATCCAGCTGACATCGAAAGCTTCATCTATTGATTAACGAAGAGCTCTTACTTCTTCAATCAGCCGACGAGCGATTGTCCCTTCCGGTGCCACCAGCGGTAGTGCATCTACGTCAAACCAACTCGCGTCCGTCAGTTCTTCATAATCTGGATTAATATCGCCTGTCGCATAGTCAGCCACAAAGCCCATCATTAAATTCGAAGGGAACGCCCAAGGTTGGCTATCAAAGTAGCGAATGTTCGCCACCTCTATGCCGGTTTCCTCTTTGACTTCGCGTGCCACACATTGCTCTAGCGTTTCACCGGCTTCAACAAACCCCGCTATCACTGTGTACATGCCGTTTTTATGGCGAGGATGTTGTGCTAGCAAAATTTCACCTCCACGCCTAACAGCAACAATCACACAGGGTGATATACGCAGATAATGTACCGTATGGCACTGATCACAGACCATGGCAGGGTGCGCAGCATCAAAGTGATTAACGCCTCCGCATTTGCAGCAAAATCCCTGAGAATGACACATATAGTCGAGCTGTATCGCTCGCCCCGCCATATTAAACAAAGCTGGACTCAGATGCAGTTGGCAACGAAGGCTGTCGAACTCATCAGAAGAAAAAGCGTGACTATCCACCGTAAAGTGGACTTCTCTTCCGTCAAACGTACCGATGACATAGCTAGATACTGCCATTTTCTCAAGCTTGGATATGGTGATTAACGGCAAGCTGTGATCAGGTAACCATAACTTTCCGTCGTTTGCACAACACAGATACACAAGATCATTTTGGTCAGACATAACGCAGTTTAGATCCTTGCTAACAGTGAAAATTTGAGGCACTCTAAATTTAATTACCTGATGTTAGTCAATTGACGGCCTGAATGATATGGCTCTAATCCTATAAAAGCGCTCAGGTGCGCTGATCATGAGGAACGTGGTCATGCTTAGTAAACTCGAAAAAGCACAGCAACAGTGGGGTGGTTACAGCGATGTGATCGACTACTGGTTAACACTAAGACAAGAACTACTTGTGGAATATTCTAAGGTCGCCGGGCTGTCAGGCGTTAACAAGAATTGTCTTCCTACAGAAGAGGCGTTAAACCACTTCTGTGAAGCGCTGGTAGATTATATATCTGCTGGTCACTTCAAAATTTATGACATGGTGATGAGTCGTTGGCAGTCAACGGGTTTCTCCACGAATACTGAGATCGACACGCTTTATGCGCGCATCGTTGAAACCACAGAGCCACTGTTAACCTTTAACGACAAATACAGCGCGTTTGTGTTGGATGAAGATAACTTCTCCCGCTTTGATAGCGATATTTCACGTGTTGGTGAAATCATGGAATTGCGCTTTGAACAGGAAGATATGCTAATCCAGTTAATTGCGGATAGCCTGTCTATTCCGCCCGGTGCTTAGCGTTATTTTATAGCGACATACTTTACTTCGGCTGTTGGTGTTTGCCACCAGCCGGCGTTTTCTCATCGCATCTCAATAGAGCCCTTGAGCGATCTCTCGCATTCTTCTATTCTCATTTTTTTCTACAAAGCAATCACCTCACGTTCCTCTAACGCAATCCCACTAGAAATGATTAACACTCTGTCATGAGAATATACAGCACAGCTGTAAATGGCTTATATACGCCAGTTATGCAAACGCTCGATGAGATCACTAGAAACAAAAAAGGCACCCCGAAGGGTGCCTTTTCAATTCAAGTCAGCAAAAGCTTAGTCGTCGTTTAGACCGGCATTCAGCAGAGCTGCAAGATCCTGTGATGCTTGTTCAGCATCCATTTGCGGTGCAACAGGTGCATCTACTACTTGACGACGTGCTTGACGCGTCTTGTGGTAAGCAAAACCAGTACCCGCTGGGATCAGGCGACCAACGATAACGTTCTCTTTCAGACCACGTAGCTCATCACGCTTACCAGATACCGCTGCTTCTGTAAGAACGCGAGTGGTTTCCTGGAACGAAGCTGCAGAGATAAACGACTCGGTAGCCAACGACGCTTTGGTAATACCAAGTAGATCACGCGTGAATCCAACCATTTGTTTGCCTTCAGCTTCAAGCTGACGGTTTGCAATGGTCACACGGGAGAATTCTACTTGCTCACCTTCTAGGAACTCAGAGTCACCAGATTTCGTGATAGTTACCTTGCGCAGCATCTGACGAACGATCGTCTCAATGTGCTTATCGTTAATCTTAACGCCTTGCAGACGGTAAACGTCTTGCACTTCGTTAGTGATGAACTCAGTTACCGCACGTACACCACGAAGACGCAGGATATCGTGTGGTGCTTCTGGGCCATCAGCGATTACATCACCAATTTCGACTTTTTCACCTTCAAATACGTTCAACTGACGCCATTTCGGAATCATTTCTTCGTACGGGCTACCATCGGTCGGGGTGATAATCAGACGACGCTTACCTTTGGTTTCTTTACCGAAGGATACCGCACCTGTGATTTCAGCCAGAATCGCAGGCTCTTTCGGCTTACGGGCTTCAAACAGGTCAGCTACGCGTGGCAGACCACCGGTGATATCTTTCGTACCGCTCGCAGCTTGCGGGATACGTGACAAGATTTCACCGATACCAACGGTTGCTCCATCTTCTAACTGGACAATTGCTTTACCAGGCAAGAAGTATTGAGCAGGCATGTCGGTACCTGGGATCATGATATCGTTGCCAGCAGCATCGCAAAGTCTGACGGTAGGACGCATGTCTTTACCAGCAGATGTGCGCTCAGCAGCATCCAAGATCACCATTGAAGATAGACCTGTCAGCTCGTCAGTTTGACGTTGAACTGTCACGCCATCAATCATATCAAGGAACTGGATACGACCTTCCACTTCCGTGATGATCGGCATTGTGTGCGGATCCCAATTTGCTACGATTTCACCCGTAGTAACTGCGTCACCATCTGCTTTCGTCAAGATAGTACCGTAAGAAAGCTTGTAGCTTTCTTTCGTACGTCCAAACTCATCAACGATAGTCAATTCAGAAGCACGAGAGGTAATAACCAGCTTGCCAGAGTTGTTAATAACAAACTTGGCATTGTGAAGGTGCAACGAACCGTTGTTCTTCACTTGGATACTATTCTCTGCAGCCGCACGAGATGCCGCACCACCGATGTGGAACGTACGCATTGTCAGCTGTGTACCAGGCTCACCGATTGACTGAGCAGCGATAACGCCGACTGCTTCACCATGGTTCACAATGTGACCACGAGCCAAATCACGACCATAACAGTTTGCACAGCAACCGAAGTCAGTTTGACAACTAACGACCGAACGCACTTTGATTTGGTCTACAGAGTTCTGCTCCAAAATGTCACACCATTTCTCATCGAGAAGGGTGTTACGTGGTGCAAGAACTTCTTCTGTACCAGGTTTAAGTACGTCTTCAGCAACAACACGACCCAGAACACGCTCACGCAATGCTTCTTTAACGTCGCCGCCTTCGATAACTGCCATCATGTGAATACCTTCGCTGGTACCACAGTCAGTTTCAGTGATGACTACATCTTGTGCAACATCAACCAAACGGCGAGTCAGATAACCTGAGTTCGCAGTTTTAAGTGCTGTATCCGCCAGACCCTTACGAGCACCGTGAGTAGAGATGAAGTACTGGAGTACGTTCAGACCTTCACGGAAGTTCGCGGTGATTGGCGTTTCAATGATAGAGCCATCTGGTTTCGCCATCAGACCACGCATACCCGCCAACTGACGGATCTGAGCAGCCGAACCACGAGCACCTGAATCGGCCATCATGTATACGCTGTTGAACGACTTCTGATCTTCTTTTTCGCCATCACGGTTGATAACGGTATCAAAAGACAAGTTATCCATCATCGCTTTAGCAACTTGTTCGTTCGCTGCAGCCCAGATATCGATAACTTTGTTGTAACGTTCGCCTGCAGTTACCAGACCAGACTGGAACTGCTCCTGAATTTCAGCAACTTCAGCTTCTGCTGCTTCGATCAGGTCGTATTTCGCCTGTGGGATAACCATGTCATCGATGCCAACAGATACACCAGAGAGTGCCGCATATGCGAAACCGGTGTACATGATTTGGTCAGCGAAAATAACAGTGTCTTTCAGACCCAGCTTACGGTAACAAGTGTTCAGCAAGTTAGAGATCTGCTTTTTACCTAGCGCTTGGTTAACGATGTCGTATGGCATGCCTTCAGGCACGATTTGCCACAACATTGCACGACCAACGGTGGTATCACGCAGTTCTACTGACTCGGTGCGGTTACCCATCTCGTCAAACAGCACTTCTTTCAAGCGTACTTTTACGCGAGCGTGCAGTTCTGCGTTGCCAGTACGGTATGCTTTTTCAGCTTCCGCAGGGCCAGACAGGTAAAGGCCTTCGCCTTTTGCGTTAATTCTGTCGCGGGTCATGTAATACAGACCCAATACAACGTCCTGAGAAGGTACGATGATTGGATCACCGGACGCAGGAGACAGGATGTTGTTGGTCGACATCATCAGAGCACGTGCTTCAAGTTGCGCTTCCAAAGTCAACGGTACGTGTACCGCCATTTGGTCACCATCGAAGTCGGCGTTATATGCCGCACAAACGAGTGGGTGCAACTGGATCGCTTTACCTTCGATCAACACAGGTTCAAACGCTTGGATACCCAAACGGTGAAGTGTTGGTGCACGGTTCAACAGTACTGGGTGTTCACGGATGACTTCATCCAAGATATCCCAAACGACTGCTTCTTCGCGCTCAACCATTTTCTTAGCCGCTTTGATGGTAGTCGCAAGACCACGTGCTTCAAGCTTGCCGTAGATGAATGGTTTGAACAGCTCTAGTGCCATCTTCTTAGGAAGACCACACTGGTGCAGACGAAGGTATGGACCTACGGTAATTACCGAACGGCCAGAGTAGTCTACACGTTTACCAAGCAAGTTCTGACGGAAACGACCTTGCTTACCTTTGATCATATCAGCCAAAGATTTCAGTGGACGCTTGTTCGAACCAGTAATGGCACGACCGCGACGACCGTTATCTAGCAGAGCATCAACTGACTCTTGCAGCATACGCTTTTCGTTACGTACGATGATGTCAGGAGCAGCCAGATCAAGTAGGCGTTTCAGACGGTTGTTACGGTTGATCACACGACGGTAGAGATCATTCAGATCTGAAGTCGCGAAACGACCGCCATCCAGTGGTACCAGAGGACGTAGATCCGGTGGCAGAACTGGAAGTACAGTCAGGATCATCCACTCAGGGTTGTTTCCAGACTGCAGGAATGCTTCAACAAGCTTAAGGCGCTTGGTGATTTTTTTACGCTTAGTTTCAGAGTTGGTTTCTTCCAGCTCTTCGCGCATCAGTTCAGTTTCAGCTTGCAGGTCCATGTTCGCCAGCAATGCTTTCACCGCTTCGGCACCCATACGAGCGTCGAATTCATCACCCCATTGCTCCAGCGCGTCAAGATACTGTTCTTCAGACAGCATTTGGCTACGCTCAAGATCGGTCATGCCTGGTTCGATCACAACGTATGATTCGAAGTACAGAACACGCTCGATGTCACGCAATGGCATGTCCATCAGCAAACCGATACGAGACGGTAGTGATTTCAGGAACCAGATGTGGGCAACAGGAGAAGCCAACTCAATGTGACCCATACGCTCACGGCGTACTTTGGTCTGAGTAACTTCAACACCACATTTTTCACAGATCACACCACGGTGCTTAAGGCGTTTGTATTTACCGCAAAGACATTCGTAGTCTTTTACCGGGCCAAAGATACGTGCACAGAATAGGCCGTCACGCTCAGGCTTAAAGGTACGGTAGTTAATGGTTTCTGGCTTTTTCACTTCACCGAAAGACCATGAACGAATCATGTCTGGTGAAGCTAGACCGATTTTGATCGCATCAAATTCTTCGGTCTTATGCTGTGCTTTCAGAAACTTAAGTAAGTCTTTCACATTTGGCTCCTGTGAGGAGTTGACCCAGAAAGGCGCTGACAGGCAGCGCCTTCATATTGATACCGGAAATAGCGATTAAGCCTTGGCTTATTCGTCTTCCAGCTCGATGTTGATACCCAACGAGCGGATTTCTTTCAACAATACGTTGAAAGATTCCGGCATACCCGGCTCCATGCGGTGATCGCCGTCGACGATGTTTTTATACATCTTCGTACGACCGTTCACGTCATCCGACTTAACAGTCAGCATTTCTTGGAGGGTATATGCTGCGCCGTATGCTTCAAGCGCCCACACTTCCATCTCACCGAAACGCTGGCCACCGAACTGAGCTTTACCACCCAGCGGCTGCTGAGTAACTAGGCTGTAAGAACCGGTAGAACGGGCGTGCATCTTGTCATCAACCAAGTGGTTCAGTTTCAGCATGTACATGTAACCAACAGTTACAGGACGCTCAAACTTCTCACCAGTACGGCCGTCAAATAGGTTCAGCTGGCCAGATTCTGGCAGATCACCCAGTTTCAACAGTTCTTTGATTGAAGACTCAGGCGCACCATCGAACACTGGAGTCGCGATCGGTAGACCGGCACGCAGGTTCTGGATCAGTGTACGCACTTCATCATCAGACAGAGCGCTGATATCGACTTGCTGACGTGTTTCACCCAGGCTGTAAACCTTCTGCAGGAACTCGCGGAATTTCGCCAGTTCTTGCTGCTCTTTGAGCATCTTGTTGATCTTGTTACCGATACCTTTCGCCGCTAGGCCAAGGTGGGTTTCAAGGATCTGACCGATGTTCATACGAGACGGTACACCCAGTGGGTTCAATACGATGTCTACTGGTTCACCATCTTCATCGTACGGCATGTCTTCAACAGGGTTGATCTTAGAGATAACACCCTTGTTACCGTGGCGACCCGCCATCTTGTCACCAGGTTGAATGCGACGTTTAACAGCCAGGTATACCTTAACAATTTTAAGGACGCCCGGTGCCAGATCGTCACCCTGAGTGATCTTGCGACGTTTGGTGTCAAACTTCTTATCGAAGTCAGATTTCAGTTCGTCGTACTGCTCAGCCAATTGCTCAAGCTGAGTTTGCAGCGCTTCGTCGTCAATAGTCTGAGTCAGCATGCTCTGGCGATCCATGTTCGCCAGTTTTTCTTGGCTGTAGCCTGCTTGCGCAAGTACGCCACGAACACGTGCTACCAGACCACCTTCCAGAATAGAGAACTCTTCTGTCAGATCTTTCTTGGCTTCTTTTAGCTGCATTTCTTCGATTTCAAGCGCACGCTTGTCTTTCTCAACGCCATCACGGGTAAACACTTGTACGTCAATGATCGTACCAGATACACCGTTTGGAACGCGCAGAGAAGAGTCTTTAACGTCAGACGCTTTCTCACCGAAGATCGCACGTAGCAGTTTTTCTTCTGGTGTCAGCTGCGTTTCGCCTTTAGGCGTCACTTTACCTACCAGAATATCGCCACCTTTCACTTCCGCACCGATGTATACAACACCAGATTCGTCAAGTTTAGACAGCGCAGCTTCACCCACGTTAGGGATATCAGCAGTGATTTCTTCGCTACCCAGTTTAGTATCGCGCGCCACACAAGAAAGCTCTTGGATGTGGATAGTAGTCAGGCGGTCTTCCTGCACTACACGCTCAGAAACAAGGATGGAATCCTCGAAGTTGTAACCGTTCCAAGGCATGAACGCGATACGCATGTTCTGGCCAAGAGCAAGTTCACCCAGATCCGTCGAAGGACCATCAGCCAACACGTCACCACGTGCAACTGGCTCACCAGGCATCACGGTAGGACGCTGGTTGATACAGGTGTTCTGGTTAGAACGGGTGTACTTCGTCAGGTTATAGATGTCGATACCAGCTTCACCTGAAACCAGTTCTTCTTCATTAACCTTGATAACGATACGCGATGCGTCAACCGACTGAACCATACCGCCACGTTTAGCAACGGCAGTTACACCGGAGTCAACCGCTACAGCACGCTCAATACCAGTACCTACTAGCGGCTTATCAGCACGCAAAGTTGGAACTGCCTGACGTTGCATGTTCGCACCCATAAGTGCACGGTTAGCATCATCGTGCTCTAGGAATGGGATCAGAGATGCAGCAACCGAAACAATCTGGTTGGTCGCGACGTCCATGTACTGGACATGGTCACGAGGGTGCAAACCTGAATCACCTTTCTGGCGAGCAGTGATCAATTCTTCACCGAATGAACCATCATCGTTTAGCACGGCGTTTGCCTGTGCAATAACAAATTGGCCTTCTTCGATAGCAGAAAGATAATCAATTTGGTCCGTCACTTTACCGTCAACAACTTTACGGTAAGGCGTTTCCAGGAAGCCGTACGGGTTAGTACGTGCATAGGCTGAAAGCGAGTTGATCAGACCGATGTTTGGACCTTCAGGCGTTTCGATAGGACATAGGCGACCGTAGTGGGTTGCGTGTACATCTCGAACTTCAAAGCCTGCGCGCTCACGCGTCAGACCGCCTGGACCCAATGCAGAGATACGACGCTTGTGCGTCACTTCTGACAACGGGTTATTCTGGTCCATAAACTGTGACAGCTGAGAAGAACCGAAGAACTCTTTAACTGCCGCAGAGATAGGCTTAGCGTTGATCAGATCTTGAGGCATGATTGCGTCAAGGTCACCAAGGCTTAGGCGCTCTTTAACCGCACGTTCAACACGTACCAGACCTACACGGAACTGGTTCTCTGCCATTTCACCAACAGAACGAATGCGACGGTTGCCCAGGTGGTCAATATCGTCCACCTCACCGATACCATTACGGATATCGATCAGCTTGCGCATCACTTGGATGATGTCATCGTGGCTCAGTACGCCAGAACCGGTCATTTCTTCACGGTTTAGAGAACTGTTGAACTTCATACGGCCTACCGCAGACAGATCGTAACGATCTTCTGAGAAGAACAGGCTATTAAACAACTGCTCTGCTGCTTCACGCGTTGGTGGCTCACCAGGACGCATCATGCGGTAGATTTCAACCAATGCGCTCAGGCGATCAGACGTGCTGTCGATACGAAGGGTATCTGACATGTACGGACCGTTATCCAAGTCATTGGTGAACAAAGTTTCGATCTTCTTGTAACCAGCTTGAGAAAGAAGCGCTAGGGTTTCTAGGCTCAGTTCTTGGTTAGCAGGTGCAATGATCTCGCCAGTTTCCTCGTTAACGTAATCGCGTGCAGAAACTTTGCCCACAATGTACTCAACAGGAACTTCAATTTTTTCTACGCCATCTTTTTCAAGCTGACGAATGTGGCGCGCGGTAATACGGCGGCCTTGTTCGATGTATACCTTGCCGTTAGCTTCGATATCAAAGCTTGCGGTCTCGCCACGCAGACGATCCGGTACCAGTTCCATCACCAGAGACTTGCCTTGGACTTCGAAAACAATTTTATCGAAGAACAAATCAAGAATTTGCTCGGTGGTGTATTCCAATGCACGCAGAATGATCGATGCAGGTAGCTTACGACGACGGTCGATACGAACGTAGACGGCATCCTTAGGATCAAACTCAAAGTCCAACCACGAACCGCGGTATGGAATGATACGTGCGTTGTACAGCACTTTACCTGAGGAATGGGTTTTACCCTTATCGCTGTCGAAGAAGACGCCCGGGCTACGATGCAGCTGGGATACGATAACCCTCTCAGTACCGTTAATTACAAAGGTACCATTGTCCGTCATGAGTGGAATTTCACCCATGTAGACTTCTTGCTCTTTAATGTCTTTTACGGTGCCAGCAGGTGCATCTCTGTCAAACATCACCAGGCGTAATTTAACGCGCAGTGGTGCAGAGTAAGTTACGCCGCGGATCTGACATTCTTTAACATCGAATACTGGCTCTCCGAGGCGATAGCTAACGTATTGCAGTTCGGAATTGCCATTGTAACTCTGAATCGGAAAGACAGAGCGAAAAGCCGCTTCAAGACCGTATTGACCTTCTGGATCCTGCTCGATGAATTTTTCGAAAGAATCTAGCTGGATAGACAGCAAGTATGGCACGTCCAGAACTTGAGGACGCTTACCAAAATCCTTACGGATACGCTTTTTCTCGGTATAAGAGTAAACCATAGGGTTCCTCAGCTCGCTGATAAGTGACCCAAACTGTCCAGACTGAGGGACAGTAACTAAACAACCAACCGTTTACTGTAGGAGCATCAGAGGGTTAATCTGATACTTTTTTTGCATGGAAAGTAGTGACTAAACGGGGTGCAAAATTCACTACTGCCCTACAGCGCAAAAAGGCCGGTGGCTATTTAGCCACCAGCCATTAGCCATTTCAGGCTAAGAAGCTAAGCAATAATTACTTAACTTCAACAGAAGCACCAGCTTCTTCTAGCTGTGCTTTAAGAGCGTCAGCTTCTTCTTTAGAAACTGCTTCTTTCAACGGAGCTGGAGCACCGTCAACAACAGCTTTAGCTTCTTTCAGACCTAGGCCAGTTGCGCCACGTACTGCTTTGATAACAGCAACTTTGTTAGGACCACAAGAAGTCAGGATTACGTCGAATTCAGTTTGCTCTTCTGCTGCTTCTGCAACAGCGCCGCCTGCAACTACTGCAGCAGCAGCAGTAACACCGAATTTCTCTTCCATAGCTTCAATAAGCTCAACAACTTGCATTACAGACATTTCTGCAACTGCGTCTAGGATTTGCTCGTTAGTGATAGACATAACAATTCTCTTTAAAGTCAACAATTAGTTTAAATAGCAATCGGTAAAAAGCAATGCAATTATGCAGCTTCTTTCTGATCGCGAACGGCCGCGATAGTGCGAACCAGCTTGCCAGCAGACGCTTCTTTCATGCACATCATCAGACGCGCAATAGCTTCGTCGTATGTTGGCAGCGTTGCTAGAACGTCAGCATCAGTGATAGAGCCTTCGAATGCAGCAGCTTTGATCTCGAATTTCTTGTTCTCTTTAGCGAAGTCTTTGAAAAGACGCGCCGCAGCACCTGGGTGCTCATTAGAGAACGCAATCAGTGTTGGACCAACAAACGTGTCTTGCAGACACGCATAGTCAGTACCTTCAACTGCACGACGAGCCAAGGTATTACGAACAACTCTCATGTAAACGCCAGCTTCACGAGCTTGTTTACGTAGAGAAGTCATTGCGCCTACCGCTACACCGCGAGAATCAGCTACAACTGCAGAAAGGGCACCACTGGCAGCTTCGTTGACTTCAGCAACAATTGCTTTTTTGTCTTGAAGATTTAATGCCATTTGGATTTGCTCCTGGATTATATATACACCACTCGCTACTTCGCAGTAGGAGAGTAATTACGGCGCAGATCCAAGAAAGAATATATCTATCATGTTCTGGCACCGTCTACGTAGGTAAGCATTAAGTCTTAGTGAAAACACCAGACGCCTACGGTCTTGGACGAAGCCCAGCAAGCCGGACTCAGCCATAAATTTGAAGCGAAGGATTATACAGCAACCCTTCGCTTCAAGCAATTAGTTTGCGCTTGCTTCCAGAGTGTTCTGGTCAACCGCAACACCTGCACCCATAGTGGTAGAGATGCTTACTTTCTTAACGAAAGTACCTTTCGCTGAAGAAGGCTTCGCTTTCTTCAGAGCTACCAACAATGCTTCAAGGTTACCCTTAAGTTTGTCAGTATCGAAATCAACCTTACCAATAGTGGTGTGGATGATACCGTTCTTGTCGTTACGGTAACGAACCTGACCTGCTTTAGCGTTCTTAACCGCTTGAGCAACGTTAGGGGTTACAGTACCAACTTTCGGGTTTGGCATCAGACCGCGTGGGCCCAAGATAGTACCAAGTTGACCAACAACGCGCATTGCATCAGGTGATGCGATAACTACGTCGAAGTTCATCTCGCCTTTCTTGATTTGGTCAGCCAGATCTTCCATACCAATGATGTCAGCGCCAGCTTCTTTTGCAGCTTCAGCGTTAGCACCTTGGGTGAATACCGCTACGCGGATATCACGACCAGTACCGTGTGGCAACACAGTTGCGCCACGAACGTTTTGGTCTGATTTACGTGCATCGATGCCCAGGTTTACTGCAACATCAACACTTTCTACGAATTTAGCAGTAGCAAGTTCTTTCAAAAGAGCAACAGCTTCGTTGATGTCATACTCACGAGTAACATCAACTTTGTCGCGGATAACGCGCATGCGTTTAGTCAATTTAGCCATTGTCTTAACCCTCTACTACCAGACCCATTGAACGAGCAGTACCAGCAATTGAGCGTTTCATCGCTTCAATGTCTGCACCAGTCATGTCTTTCGCTTTAGTTTCAGCGATTTCCTGAACCTGAGCGTCAGTAATAGTACCAACTTTCTCAGTGTTAGGACGGCCTGAACCAGACTTGATGCCAGCTGCTTTCTTAAGAAGAACTGCAGCAGGTGGAGTCTTCATTTCGAAAGTGAAAGAACGGTCGCTGTATACAGAGATAACAACTGGAGTAGGAAGACCTTTCTCCATAGATTCTGTACGTGCGTTAAACGCTTTACAGAATTCCATGATGTTAACGCCGTGTTGACCAAGAGCTGGACCAACTGGTGGACTTGGGTTAGCCATACCCGCTGCAACTTGCAGCTTGATGTAAGCTTCTACTTTTTTAGCCATTACTAAATACCTAAATTTGGGTTCAAACGTCTGTTTTTTTGCAAACAGACTCCCCGTTTAACAAAAGGGCGCGAAATTGTATTCAAATTTCGCGCCCCTAGCAATACTTTCCGAGCAAAAAACGATCAGCTTTTTTCGACTTGACTGAATTCAAGCTCTACAGGTGTTGCACGGCCGAAGATAGAAACAGAAACCTTCACACGACTTTTCTCGTAATCGACTTCTTCTACGACGCCATTGAAGTCCGCAAACGGGCCTTCAGTAACACGTACAACTTCACCTGCTTCGTACACAGTCTTGTGCACAGGTGATTCGCCAGCTTTCTCAAGACGATTCAAGATAGCGTCAGCTTCTTTATCTGTGATAGACGCAGGACGATCCGGCGTACCACCAATAAAGCCCATTACACGTGGCACGCTACGCACCAAGTGCCATGACTCATCATTCATAATCATCTGAACGAGAACATAACCTGGGAAAAACTTTCGTTCACTCTTGCGACGCTGTCCTGCGCGCATTTCAACAACTTCCTCGGTAGGTACAAGTATCTCACCGAAGAAATCTTCCATTTCGTGAATCTTGATATATTCATTCAATGACTTAGATACACGGCCTTCAAAACCGGAAAAAGCCTGAACAACATACCAACGTTTTTTAGGAGCTTCGCTCATGTAGTTAACCTCACACGCCAGTGAATAGGCGGACCAGACGGACCATTATACCGTCGATGCCCCACAGGATGAGCGCCATGACGACAGTGACAGCCAGAACGATGAGAGTGGTCTGTAACGTTTCTTGGCGAGTTGGCCAGACAACTTTACGCACTTCCATACGCGACTCACGTGCAAAGGTGATCGCCGTTTTGCCTTTACCTGTTAGAGCAGCAACACCACCGGCGGCTGCAACAAGTACAACTACAGCTGCAGCTCGTAGCACGACAGACATATCGCCATACACGCTATTTCCCACTACCGCAGTCGCCAATAAGGCAAAAACCACAACCCATTTTAGGGCATCCATTGACCCGGTTGGGGCTTCAGCATTCGCTTTCATACATTCTACCTGTAACTAGTCTATTTCATCGACGACAACAACCTCGCGTTAGCGAGGTGAAAAGAATAAAGGAAACCTAAACGTACTTACTTCGTCGCTTATTTTCTTATCCTAAAACGTATATCACTGCGACCAATCGGCGAAAAAAAGTTCAATCCAAAGATTTGGTGCAGAAAAAGGGCATCAAATGATGCCCTTTTTGCTAGTGTGTCGTCAAATCTTATTCGATGATTTTAGCAACAACACCTGCACCAACTGTACGACCACCTTCGCGGATTGCGAAGCGTAGACCTTCGTCCATCGCGATTGGCGAGATCAGAGTTACAGTCATTGCAATGTTATCACCTGGCATTACCATCTCTACGCCTTCTGGCAATTCGATAGTACCGGTCACGTCAGTTGTACGGAAGTAGAACTGTGGACGGTAGCCTTTGAAGAACGGAGTATGACGGCCGCCTTCATCTTTCGACAGAACATAAATTTCTGATGTGAAAGTGGTGTGTGGAGTGATTGAACCAGGCTTAGCCAGTACTTGACCACGTTGAACTTCGTCACGCTTAGTACCACGTAGAAGAACACCAACGTTCTCACCAGCACGGCCTTCGTCAAGAAGTTTACGGAACATCTCAACACCAGTACAAGTTGTGGTGATGGTGTCTACGATACCAACGATAGCAACTTCGTCGCCTACGCGAACGATACCTTGCTCAACACGACCCGTTACAACAGTACCACGGCCTTGAATTGAGAAAACATCTTCGATTGGTAGGATGAATGGCTTGTCGATAGCACGCTCTGGCTCTGGGATGTAAGAATCCAGTGCTTCAGCTAGTTCAACAATTTTCGCTTCCCACTGCTCTTCGCCGTTCAATGCACCTAGTGCTGAACCTTGAATTACTGGGCAATCGTCGCCTGGGAAGTCGTACTCAGAAAGAAGTTCACGAACTTCCATCTCAACCAACTCAAGCAGCTCTTCGTCATCAACCATGTCACACTTGTTCATGAAAACAAGGATGTATGGAATACCAACTTGACGACCTAGTAGGATGTGCTCACGAGTCTGTGGCATAGGGCCATCAGTCGCAGCAACTACCAGGATACCACCGTCCATTTGCGCAGCACCGGTGATCATGTTTTTAACATAATCGGCGTGTCCTGGGCAGTCTACGTGTGCGTAGTGACGAGCAGGTGTATCGTATTCTACGTGTGAGGTAGAGATAGTGATACCGCGCTCGCGCTCTTCTGGAGCGTTATCGATAGATGCGAAGTCACGTGCAGAACCGCCGTATACTTTTGACAGTACAGTACAGATTGCTGCAGTTAGAGTGGTTTTACCGTGGTCAACGTGGCCGATAGTACCAACGTTAACGTGCGGTTTCGTACGTTCAAATTTTTCTTTAGACATGACAGTCCCTCTAAGCACGGTATTTTGGTGGCTTAACGACCACGCATACAACAAATGGATTTATGTTGAGTATAAATCAAATGGCTTGAGTAACTTGTAAGAGAAAGATGGTGCTGATACCCAGATTCGAACTGGGGACCTCACCCTTACCAAGGGTGCACTCTACCAACTGAGCTATATCAGCACTTTAGAATTGGAGCGGGCAGCGGGAATCGAACCCGCATCATCAGCTTGGAAGGCTGAGGTAATAGCCATTATACGATGCCCGCTTTCAGTTTCTCGTAGAGCTATTCAAACTATTTGAAATATGGTGGTGGGAGAAGGATTCGAACCTTCGAAGGCTGAGCCGTCAGATTTACAGTCTGATCCCTTTGGCCACTCGGGAATCCCACCTAATTGTCTTTTTTTGTCTTATTGGTGCCGGCTGCCGGAATCGAACTGGCGACCTACTGATTACAAGTCAGTTGCTCTACCAACTGAGCTAAGCCGGCGACAAGTGCTGCGCATTCTATGCAATGATTTTTTTCGTTGCAATAGCTAATTTAACTTTTTCTATCAATTCTTTCCTTACAGTGCATTAAATCGCCAATTCACGCTTTTTTTTAGCGGGATAGCATCAGCTAAACTCGGCATCCTGCTTTCACTATCATTGGGTATAATGTATTGTCGCTGTCCTTAGTCGAAACAGATTCATTTTTAATATGAGCGATCTATTAACGCCTTATCTGTCTTTTAATCGCCAACAATGGTCAGAGCTTCGTGATGCTGTGCCTATGACGCTGGATGAGACTGACCTCGAAAAGCTTCGAGGCATTAACGAACACCTCACCATGAATGAAGTACGGGACATTTACCTGCCGCTTTCTCGTCTTCTGAATCTGTACGTTAAAGCTCGTAAAGGGCGCACTCAGGTGTTGGAGCATTTTCTCGCTCAAAAGGGCAACACAGTGCCTTACGTTATCGGGATTGCTGGTAGTGTCGCCGTGGGGAAAAGCACGACAGCCCGTTTACTAAAAGCTTTACTAGAACGCTGGCCAGAACACCCAAAAGTCGAACTCATTACCACAGATGGTTTTCTTCATCCCAATAACGTGCTTAACGAACGTGGTTTGATGAAGAAAAAGGGATTTCCTCCGTCTTACGACATTCGTAAACTGGTGCAGTTTGTGTCAGATGTGAAATCGGGTAAGCCTCGGGTTGAAGCGCCCATTTATTCTCATCTGGTGTATGACGTGACAGATGACATAAAAGTTGTCGAGCAGCCTGATATTCTGATCGTAGAAGGTTTAAACGTGCTGCAAAGCGGCATGGACTACCCACACGACCCTCACCGCGTGTTTATCTCGGATTTTCTCGATTTTTCGATTTATGTCGATGCCGATAGTTCGTTGCTAAGAACATGGTACATCGAACGATTCATGGCATTCAGACAAGGGGCCTTTAAAGACCCATCGTCTTATTTCCACCATTACACGCGGCTAACGCAAGACGAAGCAAGACGCACTGCTTCTAGTATTTGGGAGGAGATAAACGGAAAGAACTTGGTTGAAAATATTTTGCCCACACGAGAGCGTGCGGGCCTTGTCTTACAAAAGGGAACAAACCACGCGGTTCAAACTGTCATGGTACGCAAGTAATATAAATTATTCGTCAGCGCGGAGACTAATTTCTCCGCCAAGGTAAGGGGTGATGCCAGCCTCGGTTTCGAGCAAAAGCGCCCCTTGCTCATTAATACCTCGCGCGATCCCCTTAACCACACGCTCACCCAGCAATAACTTAACGGCGCGTCCGTTAAAGTTGTCGTATCGATCCCAACGTTCAACAAAACCAGTCATACCGGTTTCTTCATATTGCTTAAGTGCGTCGGTAACACCATTTATCAATGCGGCGGCAAGCTTGTTTTTATCGGGCAACGTGTGACAAGTATCTTTCAAGTTGGCCCAATCCTGATCAACGGCATCAGTATCTGGCATAGCAACGTTAAGACCCATACCGATGACAAGGTGTGCAGCTTCCCCTGCTTGTCCTGTCATTTCGACCAAGATGCCTGCTAATTTCCTGTCGTTCCAATACAAATCGTTAGGCCATTTCACTTTGACGTTTTCTGCGCCAAGTTGAGCCAGTGTTTCAGCCATGGAGACACCAACAACAAGACTCAGTCCCATTGCAGCGGCCATTCCAGCATCAAGTCGCCAATACATTGAGAGGTATAAATTTGCGCCGAATGGTGAGAACCATGTACGTCCTCGACGACCTCGGCCCGTTTGTTGGTATTCTGCTAGGCAGGCGGTACCGGACGCGAGTTGACCTACACGATCCAGCAAGTACTGATTGGTGGAACCAATAACAGGGATCAATGAAAAATCAGTAGTATTCAACTTCGCACGCAATGGTTGCTCTTCCAAGAGATCTAACGCGCTCGGCAAGCAATAGCCTTTTCCTTGCACTCGAAATACGTCAAGTCCCCATTGCTGAAGCACTTTTATATGCTTACTAATTGCTGCACGACTCATTCCAAGCTCTTGACCGAGTTTTTCTCCCGAATGGAACTGTCCATCCGCTAGGATCTTGATTAGCGCTAAGCGGGGTGTATGGTCTATGGCAGGCATATCGCCTCCAGGTTTGTTTCAGCTGTCCGCCCCATAAAGCGTACTTCATGCTCGAGGGTTACCCCGAAACGATCATATACAGTTTCAACAACATTTTTAGCGAGCTTAAGAACGTCTTTCGCAGTCGCCTTACCTGTATTGGTGAGAACAAGCGCTTGTTGACTATGTACCGCAGCACCGCCAACGCAACTGCCTTTGAGGCCACACTGATCGATTAACCATCCCGCGGCTAATTTAACTTCAGCGTCGCTCACGCCAAAATGAGGCATCGTTGGATGGGTTAGTAAAAGCCTATCCGCCAAGGATTTTGCTACGACTGGATTTTTGAAGAAGCTTCCTGCATTACCAATCTCTTTCGGATCGGGTAATTTTGCACATCGTATCTCACAGACTTTGTTATAGACATCTTTGGCTGTGAGATCATCGCGTTCACCTAATTCACTAAGTGCACCATAGCCAACAACAGGCTTCCAGCATTTCGGTAGCTTAAAACCCACCGCTGTCACGATCGCTTTGTCTTTTAGTCCATGCTTAAACACAGAGTCACGATAGCCAAACTCACATTCTTGAGCTGTTAAGCGGGTAATTTCCCCACTATCGAGCATCAGCACATCGACATAATCACAATTCGATTTGAACTCCACACCATAGGCACCAATATTCTGAATGGGTGCAGACCCAACCAAACCAGGGATCAGTGCTAAGTTTTCTAAACCAGGCATGCCTCTATCGACGGTATTCGTCACCAATTCATGCCAATTCTCACCACCTGCGACATGCAGTAACCATTCATTAGTGGTTTCTTGTACCTCAATCCCTTTCAAGCAATTGAGAACAATAACACCTGCAAAATCTTCACAAAAAAGTAGATTACTACCTTCACCTACAACCAACTTTGGTTCATCTGGTCTCTGTTTCCAGATCTGCAGGAAATCATCCGATTTTTGCGCTTTAATGATTTCATTCGCGTTCAGTTCTAAACCGAAAGTATGGTATGGCTTGAGCGATGTATTAGTGAGGATCTTCATTCGGCTCGCGGTTTCATTTTCAATGGTTGTTAGCCGTGTATACTACCCCATCCGCCTTGAATTCGCAGTGATTAGATAACCATGGCCGACTATCGATTTTTCCCGCTAGACACCTTACGCTTCCCTATTGTGGCGCGCTTTTACAAAGATCACTATCCCGCGGGCAAACCTAAGAAAGATGAAGTTATTTGGACAATGGAACGTGAAAAGCGTTTAGCTGGAGCTGTGCGTTTTCGCCAATTCAATGAATTTCAGCTTCTTACTGGTATGCTCATTGACCCTGAATTCAGAGGGGAAAAGCTAGGTGCGACTTTTCTCAAATCGATTCAAGAACAAACCCAAAGCAAAATATGTTACTGCCTCGCCTACCGTTATTTAGTCTCTCTTTATGAAGGTGCTGGATTTTACATCATTGATGATCATGCACTCCCAGATGAACTTCAAGGCAGGTATGCTAGCTATTGCAACAGTGGTAAAGATCTCGTCCCAATGCAGTATTTACCAAAGTGATAGTGCCAAATCGAGATAACAGGCACATCCAGAATACTGGAAATAACGTATTTTCTGGTACAATGCAGGGTTTGATTTGCGTAAACACGACTATCAGTCGAACTTAATGAGGCAACAATGGATTCAGCTACTGCAAATAAGCAGTTGATCGATCAGCTCCCAAAAATTGCACATCGTCCAGATCAGTTAGAAACGCTTCTCGACGCAGCATCTTTTAGAGAGCGCTTACTGCATGAAATTGCACAAGCCAAATCTCGCATTTATCTGGTCGCTCTATATCTGCAAGACGATGAAGCAGGACGATCGATCCTTGATGCGCTCTACGAGGCAAAACAAAAGAACCCGGTACTCGATATCAAAGTATTGGTGGATTGGCACCGTGCCCAACGCGGTTTAATTGGTGCAGAGAAATCCGATGGCAATGCTGCGCTTTATCGAGAATACTCGGAGAAGTACACCCACAAGGTCGACGTTTTGGGCGTGCCCGTTAGAAACCGAGAGGTGTTTGGTGTCCTTCACCTAAAAGGCTTCATCATTGACGATACCGTTATCTATAGTGGCGCAAGCCTCAATGATGTATATCTTGCTCAACATGATCGCTATCGTTATGACCGTTATCATGTCATCAAAAGCAAGGCACTCGCCGACTGTATGGCTAACTTCATCGGAACCAAGTTGGTTTCCAGCGATGCAGTCACTTGCCTGTCTCAGCCTAGTCGCCCAAATACCAAAGTGCTTAAACCGGCTATTCGTGATCTTCGTGCTCGCCTACAAAGCGCCAGTTATAGCTTTATTTCTCAGCATATTAATGCCGATCAAGTCGGGTTAACACCGATGGTAGGCTTAGGAAAACGCAAGAACTTCCTCAACACACAAATTTGTCGACTGATTGCTTGTGCGCATGAAGATCTGACCATTTGTACGCCGTATTTCAATCCTCCACGAAGTGTTATGCGAGAGATTAGACGTGCTCTACGACGTGGTGTGAACGTCACAATTATCGTCGGTGATAAAACAGCGAACGACTTCTATATTCCACCTGATGAGCCATTTCGAACAATTTCTGGTCTTCCATACCTTTATGAGATCAACTTACGTAACTTTGCCCGTCACAACGAAGCCGCTATTGCTAAACGTCAGTTGAGAATTCATTTATGGAAGCATGACGACAACAGCTTCCACCTTAAGGGTATATGGGTAGACCGCAGTTACATGCTTCTAACGGGGAACAACCTTAATCCCCGCGCATGGAAATTGGACCTTGAGAACGCCATATTGCTTCACGATAAAAACCGACTACTTGAAGATGAAATGCAGCGAGAGATTGATACAATTCTTAGCCATACTCAACTTATTGGTAGCTACAAACAGATTGAGAAACTCGAAGTTTACCCTGCTCAAGTGAGAAAATTACTAAAGCGGATCAAACGGATACGTGCAGATCACCTGCTCAATCAAATATTGTAAGGTAGTCAGCGTGATCGCATCCATAGACGTCGACCCTCAAAAGACCTTCACGCCGCTTTGCCCAGATGAGTTGCCTGTGACTGAAGGCCATATGATTGGAAGAGCGTTAAACATGCAGGCAGAGAAAGCCAGTCTTCGTATTTTGACCAAGGACGCGCACCCTGCCAATGCTGTTTGGGTAGTAGAAAGTCACGATAAGATGCTGACTCCACTTAAACATGCCAATGCGGATCTCACTTGGGTTTCTCACGCAGTTCCAGGGACAGAAGGCTTCGAAATAATTGCGGATCTTCCTGCAGTCACTGAATATGATCATGTGATATGGAAAGGTGTAGAACCAGATTTGCATCCCTACGGTGCCTGCTTTCATGATATTCAAGAGAAACTCAGCACGGGTCTGATTGAATGGCTTGCTTCCAAAGAAGTGAAAACTGTCATCGTAGGTGGACTAGCTACAGACTATTGCGTTAAAACGACCGCTCTGCAGCTTAGAAAACATGGCGGTTTCGATGTCTGGGTCAACTTAGAGGCATGCCGCGGTATTGCCGATGACACAACGAAAAGTGCCTGTATTGAAATGCGTAATGCCGGGATAAAAGTGATTAACTTCTTAGTTGAGTTCAGCGTCTGAAACTAAGCTAACATTCTGTTTTAATGAAAAAGCACCACTCATGTCATGAGTGGTGCTTTTTTGTTTCCAAATTCAGTATGTCATACACGTACGGCACATCTCCATTTCTTCTTCCAAATACCATATAACTAAACAACAGATACCAGCCATTAATGATATTTAGCTAACATAGTGCTCTTGCGCTTGTTTGTAGATCAGCTCGCCTTTTTCTACCTGAGATACCACCGCCAGTTTGAAGGCGAAGGAATAATCCCGTTGGTTACGTTTGGATGTTGTCTCTTTTGGTGTGCTCATGATAAGTCTCCAATGTGTCAACTTATCCCAGGACAGGACACGGTATAAACGCAAAAAGGCCACCCGATAGGGTGGCCTTTCTGTTTTTCTTTTTGCCTTCATCTTTGTATTAAAGATGAAAACGAATTTAAAGCCTGGCGATGTCCTACTCTCACATGGGGAGACCCCACACTACCATCGGCGCTATTACGTTTCACTACTGAGTTCGGCATGGGATCAGGTGGGTCCATAATGCTATGGTCGCCAAGCAAATTTTGTATTGTCCCCCGCCATAAGGCGAAAAACGAAAATCTGGGAAAATTCTGACTAGTGACTTCTCAATACACATTCAACGTTCTTATCTGAGTCCGCTAAAACCCCTTGGGTGTTGTATGGTTAAGCCTCACGGGCAATTAGTACAGGTTAGCTCAATGCCTCGCAGCACTTACACACCCTGCCTATCTACGTCGTAGTCTCCAACAACCCTTTAGGACACTTATAGTGTCAGGGATGACTCATCTCGAGGCTCGCTTCGCGCTTAGATGCTTTCAGCGCTTATCAATTCCGAACTTAGCTACCGGGCAATGCCACTGGCGTGACAACCCGAACACCAGAGGTTCGTCCACTCCGGTCCTCTCGTACTAGGAGCAGCCCCTCTCAATCATCCAACGCCCACGGCAGATAGGGACCGAACTGTCTCACGACGTTCTAAACCCAGCTCGCGTACCACTTTAAATGGCGAACAGCCATACCCTTGGGACCGACTTCAGCCCCAGGATGTGATGAGCCGACATCGAGGTGCCAAACACCGCCGTCGATATGAACTCTTGGGCGGTATCAGCCTGTTATCCCCGGAGTACCTTTTATCCGTTGAGCGATGGCCCTTCCATTCAGAACCACCGGATCACTATGACCTACTTTCGTACCTGCTCGAATTGTCATTCTCGCAGTCAAGCGGGCTTATGCCATTGCACTAACCTCACGATGTCCGACCGTGATTAGCCCACCTTCGTGCTCCTCCGTTACTCTTTGGGAGGAGACCGCCCCAGTCAAACTACCCACCAGGCACTGTCCGCAATCCCGATAAGGGACCAACGTTAGAACATCAAGCATACAAGGGTGGTATTTCAAGATTGCCTCCACACCATCTAGCGACGATGCTTCAAAGGCTCCCACCTATCCTACACATGTAGGGTCAATGTTCAGTGCCAAGCTGTAGTAAAGGTTCACGGGGTCTTTCCGTCTAGCCGCGGGTACACAGCATCTTCACTGCGATTTCAATTTCACTGAGTCTCGGGTGGAGACAGCGTGGCCATCATTACGCCATTCGTGCAGGTCGGAACTTACCCGACAAGGAATTTCGCTACCTTAGGACCGTTATAGTTACGGCCGCCGTTTACCGGGGCTTCGATCAAGAGCTTCTCCGAAGATAACCCCATCAATTAACCTTCCGGCACCGGGCAGGCGTCACACCGTATACGTCATCTTTCGATTTTGCACAGTGCTATGTTTTTAATAAACAGTTGCAGCCACCTGGTATCTGCGACTGCCTCTAGCTCCATCCGCGAGGGACTTCACCGGAGGCAGCGTACCTTCTCCCGAAGTTACGGTACCATTTTGCCTAGTTCCTTCACCCGAGTTCTCTCAAGCGCCTTGGTATTCTCTACCCGACCACCTGTGTCGGTTTGGGGTACGATTCCTTATAACCTGAAGCTTAGAGGCTTTTCCCGGAAGCATGGCATCAATGACTTCATCACCGTAGTGACTCGACATCGTGTCTCAGTGTTAACAGCGTCCCGGATTTACCTAAGACACCCACCTACGCACTTGAACTTGGACAACCGTCGCCAAGCCCACCTAGCCTTCTCCGTCCCCCCATCGCAGTTATAAGCAGTACGGGAATATTAACCCGTTTCCCATCGACTACGCCTTTCGGCCTCGCCTTAGGGGTCGACTTACCCTGCCCCGATTAACGTTGGACAGGAACCCTTGGTCTTCCGGCGAGGAGGTTTTTCACCCCCTTTATCGTTACTCATGTCAGCATTCGCACTTCTGATACCTCCAGCAAACCTTACAGTTCACCTTCAACGGCTTACAGAACGCTCCCCTACCCAACAACTCCGAAGAGTTGATGCCGCAGCTTCGGTGTATCGCTTAGCCCCGTTACATCTTCCGCGCAGGCCGACTCGACCAGTGAGCTATTACGCTTTCTTTAAATGATGGCTGCTTCTAAGCCAACATCCTGGCTGTCTGAGCCTTCCCACATCGTTTCCCACTTAGCGATAACTTTGGGACCTTAGCTGGCGGTCTGGGTTGTTTCCCTCTCCACGACGGACGTTAGCACCCGCCGTGTGTCTCCCGGATAGTACTTACTGGTATTCGGAGTTTGCAAAGGGTTGGTAAGTCGGGATGACCCCCTAGCCTTAACAGTGCTCTACCCCCAGTAGTATTCGTCCGAGGCGCTACCTAAATAGCTTTCGGGGAGAACCAGCTATCTCCGAGTTTGATTGGCCTTTCACCCCTAGCCACAAGTCATCCGCTAATTTTTCAACATTAGTCGGTTCGGTCCTCCAATTGATGTTACTCAATCTTCAACCTGCCCATGGCTAGATCACTCGGTTTCGGGTCTACTCCTAGCAACTTATTCGCCCAGTTAAGACTCGGTTTCCCTACGGCTCCCCTATTCGGTTAACCTTGCTACTAAAAGTAAGTCGCTGACCCATTATACAAAAGGTACGCAGTCACCCCACGAAGAGGCTCCCACTGCTTGTACGTACACGGTTTCAGGTTCTATTTCACTCCCCTCACAGGGGTTCTTTTCGCCTTTCCCTCACGGTACTGGTTCACTATCGGTCAGTCAGGAGTATTTAGCCTTGGAGGATGGTCCCCCCATGTTCAGACAGGATACCACGTGTCCCGTCCTACTCGTTTTCACAATAAAAGCATTGTCGTGTACGGGGCTATCACCCTGTATCGCGCCACTTTCCAGAGGCTTCCACTAACACTTAAACTGCTTAAGGGCTAATCCGGGGTCGCTCGCCGCTACTGCCGGAATCTCAATTGATTTCTTTTCCTTCGGGTACTTAGATGTTTCAGTTCCCCGAGTTCGCCTCATACAGCTATGTATTCACTGCATGATACGTGCTTATGCACGTGGGTTTCCCCATTCGGAAATCGTAGACTCAAGTGGCTTTTACTGCCTTATCTACGCTTATCGCAAGTTAATACGTCCTTCATCGCCTCTGACTGCCAAGGCATCCACCGTGTACGCTTAGTCACTTAACCATACAACCCCAAGAGGTCTTTATGTATGGCAAACAACCAAGGTGACTCTCGTTAAAGAGTCGGTTCAAATTAATGAACGGTTTTTCGCCGGACTCAAATATGTTCATCTTTCGATGAAACCAAGAACACTTGAATGTGTTTGGTGTTAATCCCATCAGGATTAACGTTTTGAGAACTTTTGTTTCATTACCTCTCGGGTAGAGAGATAAGAAACAGATTTCAATTTATTCCTTCTTTTTTCAAAGAAGAAGTAAATCTACTAGTCAGCTTTCCAGATTTTTAAAGAGCATTTCTCTTTCGAGAACAGCGCAAAAAGCGCTAATCAATGACGCTGTCATTCATTAGGGCTTTTCCCGTCTTTATTCTTCAACCTATACAATTTGTGTGGACACTGGCATTAATAGTATCGTTAAGGAGGTGATCCAGCCCCAGGTTCCCCTAGGGCTACCTTGTTACGACTTCACCCCAGTCATGAACCACACCGTGGTAAACGCCCTCCCGAAGGTTAAGCTATCTACTTCTGGTGCAGCCCACTCCCATGGTGTGACGGGCGGTGTGTACAAGGCCCGGGAACGTATTCACCGTGGCATTCTGATCCACGATTACTAGCGATTCCGACTTCACGGAGTCGAGTTGCAGACTCCGATCCGGACTACGACGTACTTTCTGGGATTCGCTCCACCTCGCGGTCTTGCTGCCCTCTGTATACGCCATTGTAGCACGTGTGTAGCCCTACTCGTAAGGGCCATGATGACTTGACGTCGTCCCCACCTTCCTCCGGTTTATCACCGGCAGTCTCCCTGGAGTTCCCACCATTACGTGCTGGCAAACAAGGATAAGGGTTGCGCTCGTTGCGGGACTTAACCCAACATTTCACAACACGAGCTGACGACAGCCATGCAGCACCTGTCTCACAGTTCCCGAAGGCACTAAGCTATCTCTAGCGAATTCTGTGGATGTCAAGAGTAGGTAAGGTTCTTCGCGTTGCATCGAATTAAACCACATGCTCCACCGCTTGTGCGGGCCCCCGTCAATTCATTTGAGTTTTAATCTTGCGACCGTACTCCCCAGGCGGTCTACTTAACGCGTTAGCTCCGGAAGCCACGGCTCTAGGCCACAACCTCCAAGTAGACATCGTTTACAGCGTGGACTACCAGGGTATCTAATCCTGTTTGCTCCCCACGCTTTCGCATCTGAGCGTCAGTCTTTGTCCAGGGGGCCGCCTTCGCCACCGGTATTCCTTCAGATCTCTACGCATTTCACCGCTACACCTGAAATTCTACCCCCCTCTACAAGACTCTAGCCTGCCAGTTCAAAATGCGGTTCCCAGGTTGAGCCCGGGGCTTTCACATCTTGCTTAACAAACCGCCTGCATGCGCTTTACGCCCAGTAATTCCGATTAACGCTCGCACCCTCCGTATTACCGCGGCTGCTGGCACGGAGTTAGCCGGTGCTTCTTCTGCAGCTAACGTCAAATTAATACGCTATTAACGTACCAACCTTCCTCACTGCTGAAAGTGCTTTACAACCCGAAGGCCTTCTTCACACACGCGGCATGGCTGCATCAGGCTTGCGCCCATTGTGCAATATTCCCCACTGCTGCCTCCCGTAGGAGTCTGGACCGTGTCTCAGTTCCAGTGTGGCTGATCATCCTCTCAAACCAGCTAGGGATCGTCGCCTTGGTGAGCCATTACCTCACCAACTAGCTAATCCCAACTGGGCCCATCCCGACGCGAGAGGTCCGAAGATCCCCCTCTTTGGTCCGTAGACATCATGCGGTATTAGCAGTCGTTTCCAACTGTTATCCCCCACGTCAGGGCAGGTTCCCAGCCATTACTCACCCGTCCGCCGCTCGTCATCTTCAAAAGCAAGCTCTTGAAATGTTACCGCTCGACTTGCATGTGTTAGGCCTGCCGCCAGCGTTCAATCTGAGCCATGATCAAACTCTTCAATTAGAATTTTTCTTGTTATCCCCATTTCCGAAGAAACAGGTCTAACGCTCAATGAATACTGAATTACTTTTTTGCCCTAAGGCAAATCTGCATTGACTGTGTTGACAGTGTCACTTCGAAAAGTTCAACCATCTTGGGTCACTCAGTGCATTGATAAATCTTATGTCTATCAAGTACGAGTGCCCACACAGATTGTATAGGTCAAATTGTTAAAGAACGTTGACTATTCAAGGCCTTGGCGCGTTGCGCTTCAGCAAGTCAGGCCGCGTATAATACGCGATTCTGATATTCAGTCAAGAAAAAACTTTCATCTATTTTCATTCGAAAATGAAGGGTAAAAATCTTTTTTTGACGTCGCTCACATGACAATCAGTAGGAGCGAAATAAAAGCCCGTTCGCTTGAACGGGCTCTCATTCAAATTTAAAGCCTGGCGATGTCCTACTCTCACATGGGGAGACCCCACACTACCATCGGCGCTATTACGTTTCACTACTGAGTTCGGCATGGGATCAGGTGGGTCCATAATGCTATGGTCGCCAAGCAAATTTTGTACTGTTCCCCGCCATGAGGCGAAAAACAAAATCTGGGAAAATTCTGACTAGCTATATGCTCTCAATACACATTCAACGTTCTTATCTGAGTCCGCTAAAACCCCTTGGGTGTTGTATGGTTAAGCCTCACGGGCAATTAGTACAGGTTAGCTCAATGCCTCGCAGCACTTACACACCCTGCCTATCTACGTCGTAGTCTCCAACAACCCTTTAGGACACTTATAGTGTCAGGGATGACTCATCTCGAGGCTCGCTTCGCGCTTAGATGCTTTCAGCGCTTATCAATTCCGAACTTAGCTACCGGGCAATGCCACTGGCGTGACAACCCGAACACCAGAGGTTCGTCCACTCCGGTCCTCTCGTACTAGGAGCAGCCCCTCTCAATCATCCAACGCCCACGGCAGATAGGGACCGAACTGTCTCACGACGTTCTAAACCCAGCTCGCGTACCACTTTAAATGGCGAACAGCCATACCCTTGGGACCGACTTCAGCCCCAGGATGTGATGAGCCGACATCGAGGTGCCAAACACCGCCGTCGATATGAACTCTTGGGCGGTATCAGCCTGTTATCCCCGGAGTACCTTTTATCCGTTGAGCGATGGCCCTTCCATTCAGAACCACCGGATCACTATGACCTACTTTCGTACCTGCTCGAATTGTCATTCTCGCAGTCAAGCGGGCTTATGCCATTGCACTAACCTCACGATGTCCGACCGTGATTAGCCCACCTTCGTGCTCCTCCGTTACTCTTTGGGAGGAGACCGCCCCAGTCAAACTACCCACCAGGCACTGTCCGCAACCCCGATTAGGGGCCAACGTTAGAACATCAAGCATACAAGGGTGGTATTTCAAGATTGCCTCCACACCATCTAGCGACGATGCTTCAAAGGCTCCCACCTATCCTACACATGTAGGGTCAATGTTCAGTGCCAAGCTGTAGTAAAGGTTCACGGGGTCTTTCCGTCTAGCCGCGGGTACACAGCATCTTCACTGCGATTTCAATTTCACTGAGTCTCGGGTGGAGACAGCGTGGCCATCATTACGCCATTCGTGCAGGTCGGAACTTACCCGACAAGGAATTTCGCTACCTTAGGACCGTTATAGTTACGGCCGCCGTTTACCGGGGCTTCGATCAAGAGCTTCTCCGAAGATAACCCCATCAATTAACCTTCCGGCACCGGGCAGGCGTCACACCGTATACGTCATCTTTCGATTTTGCACAGTGCTATGTTTTTAATAAACAGTTGCAGCCACCTGGTATCTGCGACTGCCTCTAGCTCCATCCGCGAGGGACTTCACCGGAGGCAGCGTACCTTCTCCCGAAGTTACGGTACCATTTTGCCTAGTTCCTTCACCCGAGTTCTCTCAAGCGCCTTGGTATTCTCTACCCGACCACCTGTGTCGGTTTGGGGTACGATTCCTTATAACCTGAAGCTTAGAGGCTTTTCCCGGAAGCATGGCATCAATGACTTCATCACCGTAGTGACTCGACATCGTGTCTCAGTGTTAACAGCGTCCCGGATTTACCTAAGACACCCACCTACGCACTTGAACTTGGACAACCGTCGCCAAGCCCACCTAGCCTTCTCCGTCCCCCCATCGCAGTTATAAGCAGTACGGGAATATTAACCCGTTTCCCATCGACTACGCCTTTCGGCCTCGCCTTAGGGGTCGACTTACCCTGCCCCGATTAACGTTGGACAGGAACCCTTGGTCTTCCGGCGAGGAGGTTTTTCACCCCCTTTATCGTTACTCATGTCAGCATTCGCACTTCTGATACCTCCAGCAAACCTTACAGTTCACCTTCAACGGCTTACAGAACGCTCCCCTACCCAACAACTCCGAAGAGTTGATGCCGCAGCTTCGGTGTATCGCTTAGCCCCGTTACATCTTCCGCGCAGGCCGACTCGACCAGTGAGCTATTACGCTTTCTTTAAATGATGGCTGCTTCTAAGCCAACATCCTGGCTGTCTGAGCCTTCCCACATCGTTTCCCACTTAGCGATAACTTTGGGACCTTAGCTGGCGGTCTGGGTTGTTTCCCTCTCCACGACGGACGTTAGCACCCGCCGTGTGTCTCCCGGATAGTACTTACTGGTATTCGGAGTTTGCAAAGGGTTGGTAAGTCGGGATGACCCCCTAGCCTTAACAGTGCTCTACCCCCAGTAGTATTCGTCCGAGGCGCTACCTAAATAGCTTTCGGGGAGAACCAGCTATCTCCGAGTTTGATTGGCCTTTCACCCCTAGCCACAAGTCATCCGCTAATTTTTCAACATTAGTCGGTTCGGTCCTCCAATTGATGTTACTCAATCTTCAACCTGCCCATGGCTAGATCACTCGGTTTCGGGTCTACTCCTAGCAACTTATTCGCCCAGTTAAGACTCGGTTTCCCTACGGCTCCCCTATTCGGTTAACCTTGCTACTAAAAGTAAGTCGCTGACCCATTATACAAAAGGTACGCAGTCACCCCACGAAGAGGCTCCCACTGCTTGTACGTACACGGTTTCAGGTTCTATTTCACTCCCCTCACAGGGGTTCTTTTCGCCTTTCCCTCACGGTACTGGTTCACTATCGGTCAGTCAGGAGTATTTAGCCTTGGAGGATGGTCCCCCCATGTTCAGACAGGATACCACGTGTCCCGTCCTACTCGTTTTCACAATAAAAGCATTGTCGTGTACGGGGCTATCACCCTGTATCGCGCCACTTTCCAGAGGCTTCCACTAACACTTAAACTGCTTAAGGGCTAATCCGGGGTCGCTCGCCGCTACTGCCGGAATCTCAATTGATTTCTTTTCCTTCGGGTACTTAGATGTTTCAGTTCCCCGAGTTCGCCTCATACAGCTATGTATTCACTGCATGATACGTGCTTATGCACGTGGGTTTCCCCATTCGGAAATCGTAGACTCAAGTGGCTTTTACTGCCTTATCTACGCTTATCGCAAGTTAATACGTCCTTCATCGCCTCTGACTGCCAAGGCATCCACCGTGTACGCTTAGTCACTTAACCATACAACCCCAAGAGGTCTTTTCGTATGGACAAACAACCAAGGTGTTCTCGTTAAAGAACAAGTCCAAATTCATGGACGGTTTTTCGCCGGACTCAAATATGTTCATGCTTCTCTTAACAAGAAGCATGAAACCAAGAACACTTGAATGTGTTTGGTGTTAATTCCGAAGAATTAACGTTTTGAGAACTTTTGTTTCATACCTCTCGGGTAGAGAGATAAGAAACAGATTTCAATTTATTCCTAAGAATAAATCTACTAGTCAGCTTTCCAGATTTTTAAAGAGCAAAGTGATGTTTCTCTGACGAGAATGTCCACTTTCTAAATATTCTCTTTCGAAAACACTTAAAGAGTGGTGGAGCTATGCGGGATCGAACCGCAGACCTCCTGCGTGCAAGGCAGGCGCTCTCCCAGCTGAGCTATAACCCCATCGGTATTACTTAGTGCCAATTTCATCCAGGAAATGAAATTGGTGGGTCTGAGTGGACTTGAACCACCGACCTCACCCTTATCAGGGGTGCGCTCTAACCACCTGAGCTACAGACCCATCTAAGTAACGTTCTTTGCTTTTTTTAACCTATACAATTTGTGTGGACACTTGCATCGATAGTATCGTTAAGGAGGTGATCCAGCCCCAGGTTCCCCTAGGGCTACCTTGTTACGACTTCACCCCAGTCATGAACCACACCGTGGTAAACGCCCTCCCGAAGGTTAAGCTATCTACTTCTGGTGCAGCCCACTCCCATGGTGTGACGGGCGGTGTGTACAAGGCCCGGGAACGTATTCACCGTGACATTCTGATTCACGATTACTAGCGATTCCGACTTCATGGAGTCGAGTTGCAGACTCCAATCCGGACTACGACATACTTTCTGGGATTCGCTCCACCTCGCGGCCTCGCTGCCCTCTGTATATGCCATTGTAGCACGTGTGTAGCCCTACTCGTAAGGGCCATGATGACTTGACGTCGTCCCCACCTTCCTCCGGTTTATCACCGGCAGTCTCCCTGGAGTTCCCGACATTACTCGCTGGCAAACAAGGATAAGGGTTGCGCTCGTTGCGGGACTTAACCCAACATTTCACAACACGAGCTGACGACAGCCATGCAGCACCTGTCTCACAGTTCCCGAAGGCACACCAAAATCTCTTCCGGCTTCTGTGGATGTCAAGAGTAGGTAAGGTTCTTCGCGTTGCATCGAATTAAACCACATGCTCCACCGCTTGTGCGGGCCCCCGTCAATTCATTTGAGTTTTAATCTTGCGACCGTACTCCCCAGGCGGTCTACTTAACGCGTTAGCTCCGGAAGCCACGGCTCTAGGCCACAACCTCCAAGTAGACATCGTTTACAGCGTGGACTACCAGGGTATCTAATCCTGTTTGCTCCCCACGCTTTCGCATCTGAGCGTCAGTCTTTGTCCAGGGGGCCGCCTTCGCCACCGGTATTCCTTCAGATCTCTACGCATTTCACCGCTACACCTGAAATTCTACCCCCCTCTACAAGACTCTAGCCTGCCAGTTCAAAATGCGGTTCCCAGGTTGAGCCCGGGGCTTTCACATCTTGCTTAACAAACCGCCTGCATGCGCTTTACGCCCAGTAATTCCGATTAACGCTCGCACCCTCCGTATTACCGCGGCTGCTGGCACGGAGTTAGCCGGTGCTTCTTCTGCAGCTAACGTCAAATTAATACGCTATTAACGTACCAACCTTCCTCACTGCTGAAAGTGCTTTACAACCCGAAGGCCTTCTTCACACACGCGGCATGGCTGCATCAGGCTTGCGCCCATTGTGCAATATTCCCCACTGCTGCCTCCCGTAGGAGTCTGGACCGTGTCTCAGTTCCAGTGTGGCTGATCATCCTCTCAAACCAGCTAGGGATCGTCGCCTTGGTGAGCCATTACCTCACCAACTAGCTAATCCCAACTGGGCCCATCCCGACGCGAGAGGTCCGAAGATCCCCCTCTTTGGTCCGTAGACATCATGCGGTATTAGCAGTCGTTTCCAACTGTTATCCCCCACGTCAGGGCAGGTTCCCAGCCATTACTCACCCGTCCGCCGCTCGTCATCTTCAAAAGCAAGCTCTTGAAATGTTACCGCTCGACTTGCATGTGTTAGGCCTGCCGCCAGCGTTCAATCTGAGCCATGATCAAACTCTTCAATTAGAATTTTTCTTGTTATCCCCATTTCCGAAGAAACAGGTCTAACGCTCAATGAATACTGAATTACTTTTTTGCCCTAAGGCAAATCTGCATTGACTGTGTTGACAGTGTCACTTCGAAAAGTTCAACCATCTTAGGTCACTCAGTGCATTGATAAATCTTATGTCTATCAAGTACGAGTGCCCACACAGATTGTATAGGTCAAATTGTTAAAGAACGTTGACTGTAGAAGCGACTCCGTAGAGACGTCTTCTCATCGTCAGGGCTGCGAATTTTACGCTGCCAGGCGATGAAGTCAAGAAGAAATTTTGAGATTTTTCAGCGTGGTGTTCACCGCATCCAAAACGTCTTGTTGACTTCCTTCAACCGCGATAAGCACTGGGCTTTTCCGTTGAAGCAGGCGGGCATTCTACTGATTGGGTCGTTAACGTCAAGCGTTTATTTCCATTCAGTTTTGAAGCCGTTTTCGCCGTACTGATTGGGTGTGCAATGCCTTAGTTGGCGCCGCGCTCCGTGTCAGTGAGGTCGGATTATAGAGACTAGGATCACATTGGCAAGGCTTTTTATTCGTTTTTATTCCGATCGAACACAATTCAACCTAAACTTTAAAAAACACAACAAATTGCAACATTAGATAGGCGTCACATTCACTTACTGGCAATAAGCTCCCAATGACCGTAATATCAACCCGACAATTGTATTTATTTTAGTCAGCATTGATTTCGATTCTTCATGCTATTTCTTCTAACCGACTTTTAAATTTAATGATTATGAGAATATCTATTAGTTTGCTAATTACAGCCGCCATTGCTCTCATTGGCGCTTTGGTCTTAAACAGTTCACAAACAGTAATAACAAGCAGCGGTTCAGCATTTGCTTTAGGTGCTATCTCTGTTGGTATTGCCCTTTCTCTTCTTTCTACCAAATCTACGGGGGACGATACATCAGAATTACCAACATCAACGAACAGCAAAACCATCTATGTTGGTAATCTTCCTTATCGCGCTAATGAAAATGACGTCAAGGAACTGTTTGCCAAACACGGCGAAGTGTTCGCGGTACGTTTAATGAAAGATAAACGCACGGGTAAACGTCGTGGTTTTGGATTTGTCGTCATGGCTGCTGCTGATTCCCCGGAAGCCATAGATGCGCTGAACAATGCAGAGTATGGAGATAGAACATTAAAAGTAAGAGAAGCGAACGACCCTAGAAAATCGGAGCGAGCTTGATCGCCGAGAAACCTAGTTTCGCCATTTCTTGATTTAGTGCTCTCTCATCTTTTACTGATGCACTACTAAATACCCAATGTGGGTGTTTATCTTCGAAGGAGGCCTTTAGGTCTCCTTTTTCGTTTAATAGGCAAGCCACTCGACTAGCAATTGCCAGGCCTGAGTCAACAACCACACATGTTTTCCCTAACACCGTTTCAATTTCAGGTTTCAATAATGGGAAGTGCGTACAACCCAATACCACACAGTCAACTTGACCAATAAAGGGTTCAAGCACGCTTTCTAACACCGATGTAGTTACTGCAACACCCCTTAGCTTTGCCTCTCCCATTCGCACAAGCTCTGTAGAACCAACCATAGTCACTTGGCAATCAGGTGCAAAATCTCTAACAAGCTGCTGAGTATAATCTCGCTTTACCGTGGCAGGTGTTGCCAATAAGCCAATTTTTTTACTTTTGCTCATTGCAGCTGCAGGCTTAATCGCTGGCACGACGCCTACAACAGGGACGGCAAGGCGTTCACGAAGTGGTGGAAGTACTAAAGTACTCGCTGTATTACAGGCAATAACGACGAGAGAGATCTCATGAACCGCACACAATGCAGTGATCATTCCACAAACACGATTCACCAATACATCATCAGGTAATTCGCCGTAAGGAAAAGCGGCATTGTCGAAGGCATAAATGATGTGCTGTTCAGGCATTAGCTTTGTCACTTCTTGGAAGACGGATAGACCGCCTACGCCAGAATCAAAAATCAGCACACTTTTCACTATCATTACCTTTTCTATGGTTTTCGTCGCAATGATACGTTGTGAACGCAGTCTTTTAAATCTCCGGTTCACTCAGTCGGTAAATCTGATGATGAAAACGCCCTTCCAACACCCACTTATCCACTTCCACCGCTAAAGGCCAAGAAAAGCACGGTGCATCGGTAACTAATGTATGAAACTCACCATCCTCACCACAAGGATCACAGCTCTGTGGCAACTCGCCTAACAGTTGATGCTCATAAAGACGGCCCAAAAACACCGAATCAAGCTGGGAGGTATCAACGGTCGTAATTTGCGTGATAATCCCTGTCTCGACAATCTCTTTTGCTAGCAATGTGCTCGATTGACCGAGTAACGGAAACACACACTCCCATCCTTGTGGCTCAATATAGCTTCGGCGGTACTGCTCTATGCCATTGCAGAACATATCGCCAAAAGCAACCGCGTCCAACGCTAAGCCACTATTTCGAATGCCATCTATCACCGCAGTCTCATAAACAGAATTGGGTGGAAACACCTCATCAAGTTCAATCAATACTAATGGTAAACCTACCTGGGCAGCTTGCGCCCTAACAATCTCAATGGGTGTCGCTTGAAAAGGAACTTCACCGTTTACAAACGTTGTGTACAAACCCACCACTTCATAATTGTCATCAGCGAGAAGACGGCAAAGTGTTAAGGCTGAGTCTTTTCCTGATGACCAGCTAACGATCACGCGCTTTTTCATGGTTATCCTGAATCAAAAAAGCCGCCCGTAGGCGGCTCTATTAAGCATTAATATGAGAAGTTCATATTAACGTAGAAAGCACGCTCCGGCGCAGGGTAGTCCCCTGCAGTTTCATATTCTTTATCAAAGATGTTTGAAACTTTACCGCTTAACGTAACGTCGTTGTTCACATCATATTGTGCAGTCAAATCCCAAACACTATAGCTATCAAGCATGCTGCCACCGGAATAATCAGGGCGTTCGCTTTGATAGATATATTGAGTACCAATCAACACATCTCCTAGCCAGACTGAAGTGCGCCATTTGGCCACCTGTTTAGCGCGACGAGCAAGCTGTTCATCTTTACTAACATCTTTGGGGTCTTTGAGGTCGAGCGAGAGCTGGTTATAGATAGGACCGACATCAAAATTAGCCATAAGCTCCACACCACGAATACGCGCTTCTTCAATGTTTTCATTACGACCATCAGGCCAATTTCCAGTGTAAACGATCAGATTATCAATCGTATTGATATAACCATTTACACTCCAACCGATATTGTAGCTCGTCCCTTCCAGCCCAATTTCAACATTCTCGGACTCTTCTGGCTTAAGAGTGATATTCCCAGCTGAGCCATATAACGAGTCAAAGCCCGGCGCTTTAAAGGCAGTGCCATAACTCGTAAACAATCGGTAATCCGGTGTGATATTCCAACCTAAAGCGACTAATCCGGTTTCATTGCCGCCAAACTGGTCGTTTTCATCATGGCGGATGCTGCCTTCCAATAATATGCTTTCAGAAACATTCCAGTTAGCTAGCGCAAAGATTCCAACATTTTGACGGGGATTGTCGATGACATCATCGACTGCAATAAAATTACCGTCCAGATACTTTTCCCACGTGGAGTCCAAACCAGCGGTCAAGGAGATGTTATCTGCTGCCTGATAGCGAGATGTAACGCTGCCATAAGTCTGACGAATTTTACTGGTCAAATCAGCGTTGGTTCGTGTATTCCCGTCAAAATAATCGTAATTTGACTGCTCACCCAATTCTAAGCGAAGCAAAGTATTCCACTTCCCGGCCTGATAAGCCGTATCGGCACCAATGCTACTGCTTTCAATCCGGCTATGTTTCTTGCTACCCCAACCATCATATTCAACATCATTTTGGTACCAGCGGCCGATCAGATTGGATTCCCAATTTTCAGCAGGCTGATAACTCAAGCGACCTGATATATTTTTGCTTGCAAAACCATGCTCAGTGCCTGGTTCAGCGGTGCTTGGGTGAACGTTATAGCCATCAGTTTGCTCGAAGCCACCAGCCAATTGAAGACCAATGGACTCCGTGACTTCAGTTGTTACACCCACGTTTGCTTGAGCATAGCCATTACTGCCTGCACCTATCCCAAATCGCTTTGACTCAACATCATTACGAGTAATGATGTTAATCACACCTCCGATCGCATCAGAGCCATAAACCGTCGCACCGGAACCACGAACAACTTCAATTCGCTCAACACTGTTTAAAGGCAGCATATTAAAGTCGACAGAACCCATCATGGTCCTAGGAAGGCGTACGCCATCAACCATAACCAAAACATGTTTTGAGTTGGTGCCACGAAGGAAAATTGATGCATTTTGTCCGCGGCCACCATTCTGGCCAATTTCGACACCAGGCAATGTTTTCAATGCATCGACCAAGCTTTTGGCCTGTAGCTCTTCCAAGTCAGTTCGTGTCAATACAGACATCGGTGCTAATACGGTAGATACAGGTTGTTCAAATCGAGAGGCGGTAACGACCATAGTGTCGTCGATAGAAGGGGTGTTAATTTCGGCGTGCGCAAAGGCAGCCATTGGCAGCATTCCTGCTACCCAATACTTATGAGACATATCAGATCCAAAGTCGCGTGTATCTAATGATGTCAGGAAATCCTGAGACCATATTGTGATCCAGCTGATATTCGGACTTAGAGACGACCTACGATGACGACTTCCCACACCCTATCGTTAAATAGAAGCACAGTGTCTGGCTTTTTTGCCATGTCATTTTCGTTTCTCATTACCGCTGCGCGCCAGTTCCGGATTCTCACCAGATTCCCAGCTGGAAGTAAAAAGCGCGAGGATTATAGATAAGTCAGCGCGCCTTTAATACTCGGATTATGAGATCTGTCCCTAATTAGCTTGGAAAGTGCTAAGGAAAGAACATTCGGAAGTTAGTAGTTGATGCTGATGTAATCCACTTCTTCGACATCCAGCTTCATCTTAATGTACACAGTCAGTACAAAGAAAAAGTTGGCGAGCAAATTAGCAAACCGCGGCAAAGCCGGCTCAAAGGTAACCCCAGACTCATCCAAGCGATGAAGTAACCGCACGGTTTTCTTTGCCCCAGTGCGACATTGGTGCAGCGCCATCACAGCAACGGGGCCGCGTGGCAACACAAATCGCGTGACACGACCTCGGCTTTCTTCGTTGTAATAATCATAGCGTGCATGAAGCCAGTCTAAATCTTCTTCAAAAATGCCATTTTTTCCACGAACTGAACCATTAAGGTTATAAATTTTAGGATGCAGTGTTTCTAAGTCAGCGACGACATCTTCAAACCCTTCAGGCATTTGCGCTAGCACCATGCCAATTAGGCTGCACAATTCGTCCGTGTGGATCTCATAATCACAGGTCAATGCAGACTCATAGATAAAGGGATAACAAATCTCTTTTCGATTTTTCGATTTTTGAATGCTCATGGTTCAACTCAGCCTATTCTGTAAGTGCCAATCTTATCCTAACCCTTAGCTTTACGCTTCTGCTGGCGAAAAAGACGGCGAAAAGGCTGGACAATATGGTTCGTCTACTTACAATTTGCGCTCATTTTTAGTTATGCAGGTTAGGTAATATGAGCAACACCCTGATTGACACCAGTAAATATCAGGCGCAACTGGACGAGAAGATTGCACGTATGCAGTCCGCGTTTGCCGAGTTCAGCGTACCTGAGTTAGAGGTGTTCCCATCTCCAGACAAGCACTATCGTATGCGTGCTGAATTCCGTGTCTGGCATGAGGGCGATGACCTTTACTACATCATGTTCGATCAGGAAACAAAGCAGAAATACCGAGTGGATCAGTTCCCACAAGCAAGTCGTATCATCAACGATTTGATGCCTCTGCTAGTTGATGCCATTAAGCCCATTGAAAGCCTGCGTCGCAAGCTGTTCCAAGTGGATTTTCTCTCCACTATGAGTGGCGAAGTACTGGTATCGATGCTTTACCACCGTCAACTGGATGATGAGTGGGAAGCCAATGCCCGTACACTGAAGCAACGCCTGAACGATGAAGGTTTCAACCTGAACTTGATTGGCCGCGCTCGTAAGCAAAAAATCATTATTGACCGCGACTACGTGCTGGAAAAACTGACCGTAGATGGCCGCCCGCTTACTTATCAGCAAATTGAAAACAGCTTTACTCAGCCAAACGGCAAAGTGGCTGAAAAGATGCTTGAATGGGCAGTCGATTGCACCCACGAAAGTACAGGTGATCTGCTTGAGCTTTACTGCGGGAACGGTAACTTCTCACTGGCATTAGCGAATAATTTCGATCGCGTACTGGCAACCGAACTGGCGAAACCATCGGTAGAATCGGCACAATTTAACATTGCCGTGAACAATATTGAGAACGTTCAGATCATTCGCATGTCTGCGGAAGAGTTTACTGAAGCGATGGAAGGCAAACGCGAGTTTCGCCGTTTACAACAAGCCGGCGTTGACCTGAAAAGCTACAACTGCAATACCATTTTTGTCGATCCACCGCGCTCAGGTATGGATGAAGGCACTTGTCGTATGGTGCAAACATATGACCGCATTCTCTATATTTCTTGCAACCCAGAAACCCTCAAAGAGAATCTGAATATTCTGTCTGAAACGCACCGTATTTCGCGTTTCGCGTTGTTTGATCAGTTCCCTTATACCCACCACATGGAAGCAGGTGTATTGCTAGAGCGCAAATAAGCCCGAACTTAGAAATTGAAAAAGGAGCCGAAAGGCTCCTTTTTCATGTCTATTTACATCGACTGTTGGCTATCCAACCGCCAATGCCCTCATCGCGTTATGCTTAGGCTACTCTTTCACAGTTTCTTCTTTCTTGCCCATCGCGAGCCAACCCATTTTTTGGGCAACCCAAAACACAAGCAACATGGTCACGATGATAGAGAAGAAATTACCGCCAAGCTCAGGGATCTGCATACGCACAAACGCTGAGTAACCAAACGCCCCTACCAAGAAACAGGCGAACGCGATCAGTGGTGTGCCTTCGGTAAGCGGCTGGTTAACATGTTGTTGGTAGAAGCAATATACCGACAGCACGAAAGCAATGACCGGGAAAATAGAGAATGCGACGCTATCGATGAAAAGCGTCGCGAGAGTCGCACTGCCGCACAAACCTGCGAGCACTGCGAGTAAAAGGAATTTACGCTCTGATTGATGGTTCTGTTCCATAATTCTTACCTGCCTGAAGACAACTTATCCTTGAGAGCATTGCGTTCACGTTCTTTGCGATACCAATACGCGCCTTTCGAAAGCATGCGAAGCTGAGTAACCAGACGTTCCGCGAGTTCAGCACGCGCACGTTTGTCCAAATCCAGAGCCTCGGCACCAGAACTGAACACTAAAGTGACGCATGCCTCTGCTTGATTATAGGCTTCTTCACGCGTTAACCCGGCAGTTGCTTCGAAATATTCTGTCAACTCGGCGACAAAATGTTGGATCTCGCGCGCGACAGCAGCACGAAATGCAGCCGACGTACCCGAACGTTCACGCAATAGCAGCCTAAGCACGTTAGGGCTACTTTCGATAAATTCCATAAAGGTTTCCACGGACGTTCTCACTACACTGCCTTCCGTAGCAATACGCTGGCGAGCTTGGCGCATCAATTGACGCAGCAGCAAGCCTCCTTCGTCTACCATGGTCAGGCCAAGTTCATCCATATCCTTGAAATGGCGATAAAACGAGGTTGGCGCTATGCCGGCCTCGCGAGCCACTTCGCGTAAACTGAGGTTGGAAAAGCTACGGTCTGCGCTGAGCTGACTAAAAGCGGCATCGATCAACGTTCGCCGTGTTTTTTCTTTCTGTTGTGCTCTTATTCCCATCGCCCGTGTTTACCTCATGAAATCTAACAGCAAACTATACTCGCTTTTTTTCATCAGTTCAGTGTCTGTGAGTAGCACTTTTTGTAATCCTGAGTTGGATCACCCGATACTCGAACTCAAATCCTCATAAAAGTCTGATTTTCACCTAAAGTTGCGTGATCACCTACGCTGAAAAGGGGTGAGTGTGTTCTCGTTGTCCACTGCGGACGTTACACTTACCTCGCAGTCCTTAACATAATGAAAACAAAAGGTCATACGGATATGAGTAAAGCGACCCCTACATCGTCCAATCATTTTGATGTGATCGTGATCGGCAGTGGGCCCGGCGGCGAAGGTGCGGCCATGGGTTTAACCAAAGCAGGATTACGTGTTGCCGTCGTTGAAAAAGAAAGCACGGTTGGTGGAGGCTGTACTCACTGGGGTACTATTCCATCAAAGGCACTGAGGCATACTGTCAGCCGTATTATTGAATTCAATCAAAGCCCGATTTATACCGGTGACAACCACCACGTCCACAGTACGTTTTCCGCCATTCTAGGCCATGCACAATCAGTGATTGGCAAACAAACCCGCATGCGTCAGGGGTTTTACGACCGTAACCTCTGTACCATTTTGCACGGCACTGCGCGCTTTAGCAGCTCTCATGGGCTGGAAGTCACCACCGCCGATGGCACTATCGATAAATACACCGCTGACAAGTTTGTGATTGCCACAGGCTCGCGCCCTTATCGCCCTAAAGATGTCGATTTCACACATTCTCGAGTGTATGACAGCGACTCGATTCTTTCGTTACAACACGACCCACGCCACGTCATCATTTACGGAGCGGGTGTTATCGGTAGTGAGTATGCCTCGATTTTTCGTGGCCTCGGTATCAAGGTTGATCTCATCAATACCCGCGATCGCCTGTTGTCCTTCCTCGACAATGAAATGTCAGACTCCTTGTCTTACCATTTCTGGAATAGCGGCGTACTCATTCGCAATGACGAGACGTACGAAAAAATTGAAGGCACCAAAGAAGGTGTGATCCTGCACTTACAGTCCGGCAAAAAGATGAAAGCCGATTGTTTGTTGTTTGCTAACGGCAGAACCGGCAACACCGATTCACTCAACCTCAAAGCCGTCGGGCTAAAAGGCGACTCTCGTGGACAGCTCAGCGTCAACGATAACTACGGCACTGAGATTGAACACGTTTATGCAGTCGGTGATGTGATTGGCTTCCCTAGCCTTGCCAGTGCTGCCTATGATCAGGGCCGTATTGTTGCTCAAGCCATTGTTGAAGGTCAGGCGAAAGGTAGACTGATTGACCATATCCCAACTGGCATTTATACCATTCCAGAAATAAGCTCTGTCGGCAAAACCGAGCAAGAGCTGACTGCCGCCAAAGTGCCTTATGAGGTGGGCCGCGCCCAGTTCAAGCACCTTGCCCGAGCGCAAATTGCAGGTATGGATGTGGGCAGTTTAAAGATCTTGTTCCATCGCGAAACCAAAGAGATCTTAGGCATTCACTGTTTTGGTGAACGGGCGGCTGAAATCATCCACATTGGTCAGGCAATTTTTGAGCAAAAAGGTGAAGGGAATACGCTGGATTACTTTATCAACACCACGTTTAATTACCCCACGATGGCGGAAGCCTATCGCGTTGCGGCACTGAACGGGCTGAATCGATTGTTTTAACGAATCTCACTGTTCGAAAACTAAAAAACGGAGCACTCGCTCCGTTTTTTGCGTTTGACGCTTAACCACTTAGCTAGTCTTCGAGACGAACAATGTCTCTCCATGGTAGCTCGGTATCACCCAGAACAATAAAATTAGGATTTTCCAGCGATTCGCGTTCGTTGTAAGAAAGCGGGGATAACGTGGTATCCAAAATGCGACCGCCAGATTCCTCAACAATGCACTGGGTTGCGGCAGTGTCCCACTCACCGGTCGGGCCAAGACGCAAATAACAATCCACCGCACCTTCTGCCACCAAGCACGACTTCAATGCCGCAGAACCAAGCGGCACCAAGTTGTAGTTCAGGCTCGGCGCCAAACGTTCAGTGATCGCTTTGATATCCTGACGTCGGCTGATAGCAATGGACAGAGATGTTACACCGCCATCATGTTTCATGATTGATAGGCGAACTTTTTCACCATCAGGCATCACTTTCCAAGCACCATGACCTTTCGCTGCGTAATAAGATACGCCGGATACTGGGCCATAAACCACACCCATCACTGGCTGATTATCTTCCACCAGCGCGATGATAGTGGCGAAATCCCCGCTACCTGCGATAAATTCTTGCGTGCCATCTAGAGGGTCAACCAGCCAATAGCGCGTCCAGTTTTCACGCTCTTTCAGCGGAACGGCGGTATCTTCTTCTGACAACACTGGAATGTCTGGTGTCAGCGCTTTCAATCGCTCTGTCACCAGTTTATGCGCAGCAAGATCAGCGCTGGTCACTGGTGTGTCATCACTTTTGATGTTCTGTTCAAAATCGCCACGCTGGTAAATATCCAGGATCACTTGTCCTGACTCGCGAGCAATCTCTATCACCGGTTGCAATAGCTGCGACAGCTCCATGTACCACTCCTCTTGGGCTCTCACATTACGACTTAGTTTCACAGGCAATGGTCACTATCACCTAACTGTCATCACGACACTTAACGACTGTTAAGCTGTCTTAATGCCAATAACAAGGCAGTAATACTGCGGGCTTCCCCAAAATCAATGTGATCTAATAATTCTTCCGCCTGAGCGACGGGCCAACGAACCAATTCCAACGGCTCGGGTTCATCGCCCTCGAGCTTCTCTGGATAAAGGTCCTGTGCCATCAACAGTGTCATTTTGCTGGAAAAATACGACGGTGCGAGCACCACTTCTTTCAGCGGGATTAACTGATTAGCACCAAAGCCAATTTCTTCTTTTAACTCTCGGTTTGCAGCTTCTAAGGCCGTTTCACCGGGATCAATCAGTCCCTTTGGAAAGCCTAGCTCATAACATTCTGTTCCGGCAGCATATTCTCTTACCAACAACAGATCGCCACTTTCCGTGACAGGCACAATCATCACTGCATTGCGACCACTTGGTTTCATGCGCTCATAAGTGCGCTCGACACCATTACTAAAGCGTAAATCGAGTGCTTCTATCTGAAACAAGCGTGATTTAGCGACCACTTTGGCATCGAGTATTTCCGGAGCTTTTGTCTTTTGCATCATCATTTCTCCTGCAAAAGGCCTAGCCGTTGAAACTCAATCGGTAGCGCCCTTCACTGTCTGGTGCACCTAACCAGCCTAACTGACTTTTCATGCCTGCAGGCAACCCATCGCCTGGAATAAACCAACCGCTAACGCTATATTGCTGATCCGGCGATAATGACAAGCTAAACTCTGTCTGGATAGCCTCAGAATCACTGTCTCCATTAACCAGTACACTTCCTGCATCACACGACAGATTCGCCATCACCAGCCCTGGGTCAACAGCCCCCATCGGAGACATTACGTTACCTTGCGACCATGCAAGCGTGCCGTCAAGGACATCGCAAAAAGGTTGCTGCAATTGATAATCGCGTAAGGTGAGATCAAACTGACCCGTGAGACTAACGGGCAATGGGTAAGGAATAAACGATTGGACAAAATGGGCAGGCATAGAAAACAGCAAGTCACTCGCGTAAGCACCACCCAGACCATAACCCACATTACCGCGAGCCGAAAAGCCAGGCACACCGGAAAGGCGAACCGCAAGATCAGCATTACCCATCAATAATTTTAGTGCGTTGAACTGCCAGTTAATGGCGCCGAGAGGCTGCCCTTGCCAACGAAAGTTGGCGGCTTTTCCATTCCAAACCGTCCCTGTCACACCATCAATGTCTAAGCCATCAACGGGTGGCACATAACGAAAAACGAGGCTTGCTGGAACGTGCACTACAACACTGGTCAACAACACCAACAAAAACAAAACACTCATTAATATCGTGCGTTTCATCTTACCCCCGTCCTAATTGCAGACGTTTTACTTCAACGAGACCCTGCGTATCAGTTTTACCGACATCGATGAACTTCACTTGTACACCATGACTCACCGACAGAAAGTCGAGCCAGCTTAGCAAGGTGTTGAATGGCATAGGCTTCAACCAAACTTGAATTTCTTCTTGTTGCGGCTGAATACGCACAATTTCAAGACTGTAACGTTTAACGCTGCTGGTGACCGACTGATTCAGCGGCAACGCACTCACTTGTCCACGGTTGCCAGTAGCCGCACGTAAAGATTCGATTTCCGCGGCTTTACTGTTGACCCAAATAAGTAGATTTTTTTCACTATTCAGACGCTGCTGTGCTTGTACTGCCCGCTCTTGCAGAGGACTCACAAAACCCCAATACAAGCCACCAATGAGCAAAACCGCAATAGCAAAACCGAGCAGGCGTTGTTCACGCTTAGACAGTCCTTGCCAATAAGCCAATATCGCTTTCATTTATGGCTCCTTTCGCAAAACAAATGCGCCAGTAACACTTTGCTGATCACGACTCAATTGCCCCAATTCAGTGCTGTATTTGGTCGACAACGTTTCACGTAATTTTTCAAAATCACCGAAATCTTTGCCTCTCGCATTCAGGCGTAATTCGCCACGATCAAAATCAAACCGAACCGCGTCAAGTTGAATATCTTTTGCACCATCGAGTAATGGCCCTAAGTCAGCCAGCCAAATCATCACGCCGCTCCCCGCACCGGCACCCGATAAGCGTCCGACCTCGCTTTCCAGCAATCTACGCATATAACTGGTGGTTGGAATACGTTGGTTTTGCGGTAATAACGCACGCACTTTGGCTTCACTTTGAGCACGATATTGCTCGGCTTGCGCTTCCATTTGATAGATAGCGGCCACTTTTTCTGCCCCTAGCACTGATAACAACAATCCCGCGGCTATCGCCACGCTGCGCCAAGGTTTGAGGTGTTTATAAAGTTGGTTATGAGGTTTGTAACGACCCAGCAGTAAATTGTAACGGCTTTGCATTGCTCCTTGAGCAAGCAACAGCATCACCAGCTCGGTGGGTTCGCTATGCCAGTTGTCTGCTGCATCTTCTGGTAAATCAGAGTAGCTCACCACGGGCTTCATCGGTTCATCAGCGTCGCTTTGATCATGCAGGCTGCGTAACCACACTGGCAGCCATAAAGTTTCAGCGGCACCACCATTGGTTTCATCAACACGCACAAGCCAACGGTCGTTAAGCGTAGCGGCGCTGTAGGCATCTTCGCTAAGCGGCAAGCATAAGCAATCAGGGATCAAGCGACGAATCACAAGCCCTGCTTCTGCCAACTCATCAAGCCATCTCTGCATAATGACTTTTTCAACCACGGCGACCTGCGCCTGCTCTGCGGTTTTACTCAACAAGGTGACATGCACCTGATCAACATCTTGAGCCACATCGTCTTCAAGCAGGAACGGCAATACGTTTTCAAGCTGGCGCGCACTCCCTGATGGGATTGTCACTGTGGTTAGCAAGACAGCCGCACTGTCTGCCAATGCCACAACATCGCGATCGACGGCATAGTCTGTCAGTTGTGACAAACTGTCTGCTTCGCCCGACGCAATCACTTCCTGTTGGCTCGTTGACCATACCAACCAAGGTATGGGTTCCTGCGGTTCGCAGTTAAGCCGGATTGTCAGGATCTCGCTCACTCATTCCTCCAAAGCGGCGACGAACAACTGTCACCGTGCCATTATCATCCCTTTGTAACAGCGCACGTAATCTCAGTGATGTGCTGTCGAGGGTAATTTCTGTGTCTAACTCAAAAAAGCGGCTGCGCACATCGAAATACTTCTGTCGTTCTTCTCTGTCTTCTTCGCCGATCCCCGATAAAACAGGCTCTGCGATGAAACTGGCGACGTCTTTCCAGCCATCAACGGCGTTTCGCTCGTTGATCAATTGTTTTGCTTGCTCATCCGTTAAATTAGGATGGAACAATGCGGTGAGAATAGGTGCATCCTCTTCCGTTAATGTGTTGACGTTAATTACCAACTTGCTGTTCGGTAACGCACACAAAAGCGGGCTCACTTTTTCATATATCTCTCGACTGACGCCGTTGACGGCTCGCCATTCCGAAATATCAGCCATTAAGCCATTAGGGGCTACATGCGCTATCGAACGTGCTTCATATTCACTGTCTTCAACCCCCAACGGTGACTGCACATTGGTGTTGGTATCAATATATTCCCACGTGGCAGCAGCAGCGGTTTCTGCTTCAAAGCTATCAACCTCTTGTGATTCGATCAGCTGTTGAAGCGCTATCACCATCGCAGGGTTGGTGCCATTTTCTGTCGGTTTAATATCACGCAAGCCATTAACGTTAAAGCATGCTTGGCGGTCATATACGTTGCCCGTTGCTTGCCCGCCATCAAGGGGATACACCTGATCGCGTACCGCCCAAGGCTGACTCAAGGTAACGGTATCATCGTCACCAAAACTTTCTTCAAGCCCATATCGAGCTAACGATTCGACAGACTGTGCATACCAATATGCTTGCTGGTAACGGATCTGACTTTCTGCACGATCAAAATTCACAAACATGCGATTCGCCATGTTCGCAGCAACCGTAGTCATCAAGGCCATGATCAACAGCACCACCAGCAATGCCACTCCACGCTGTGATCTGCGCCCTGCGTTATTCCTCATCATTGCGTTCCACCTGCGACAGGTGCTGGTAACGTTTGCCCTGACAACACATAAATTCGCACCAGCTCACCATAGCGATCGGTATCGAGTGTCACGCGAATGGCTTTAGGCATCTCAAGTGGACTCTCCCAACTTTCTTGCCAACTCTCGCTACCGAGCACGGCAAAGTTGATGTCTTTCACACCTTCCATGACGGGCATGATTGCGGGCTCTACCGATGAACTGTCATCAGGATACATCCAGCGGATGCGCTCCAAAGTGTCATTCTGAATGCGGTAACCCACTTTCACCACCTCGCCACGAGGAAACAAGGCTTGCGGATTAATCCAACCACCACGAACAAATCGAATACCTTGTGATTCAGAATCGAGCAGGTCATCACTAAACTCGAGCAAGGCCTCTTGCGCTTCATCACCGCCGTTTCGATACTGCCTCGCCATCATCTGACGAAAGTCGCTGTCCATGATAAGCAGTGTGCGTTGCAATGTTTTTAGCGCGTTACCCACTTCTTCCGTCTGCTTATCACTGGTAATGACATTGCTGAAAATCTGGTTTGCAGACATGCTCAAGGTCGCGAATATCATTAGCGCCAACAAGACTTCAATCAGCGTAAAGCCGCGCGCGTGACGTTTAATTGGCGGGCACATAGGTTCTCACCGAGACAAGCGAGCCGCGCTTACTTTCGTCTTGCCATACAATCACGTCGACGGCTCGCAGCGCGTTGTCTGCGGTCGTAGTCGGCTTGATGGTCCAATACCAAGTGCGTCCTGCCATCTCCGAGCTGCCATTTTTTTCTGACGACGGTACTTTGCCTTCCAACACAAACAAGGCCAATTGGTTGTCAGCCACCATGGATGCAAAAGTTTTCTCTTCCAACACACCCAATGTATTCACATGCTGTCCAGTCGCGTTAAGTACCGCCAACGCAGCAACAGCAAAAACTGCCATGGCTACCATCACTTCAATCAGGGTAAAGCCGCGATGCGTTCTCACTCTTTACCCTCATTCAGCGCTTTGATCTCGAAGGTTGCCACATCATTGCCTGTCACTTGCCAAAGGCGCTTTTTGTTAGCCAAAAAAGTCAGCGTGAAGGGAATGATTTCTCCGTTACCCATCAGCACCACTTGCGGGGGTTTAGGTTTATCTTCTTCTTCAGCAAACATCTCTTCATCAAAGAGCTTTGTTCGATCGAACAGTCGATCTTCTTCGGCAACAAAACCGGTCACTTGCAAATCAAGCTCAATGCCCTCTGGCATGGTCACTTCTGTTGCTGTGCGTCCTTCTTCAGCTGCGACCCAATCTTGACGCGTTAAGCGAAGCAATTCATATCGATCGTCATTGACACGAAGACCAAAGGTTTGCCCTGTAAGCAAAGTCTGCTCAGACCACAATTGCACCAATTGATAGAACCGCTGAGCTTCATCTTTGGCTTCATCACTTTGGTTCTGGGGCAGATTGGGCACCACTATCACTGCGCTAATGGCCAACAGCACCACCACAAGCAGCACTTCCAGCAATGTAAACCCGGATGGGCGCCCTCTCTTCATCGCTTAATTAATCTCAAGCATATTCCAGTTACCAATATCCTGATTCACACCTTCGCCGCCTTCTTGGTTATCAGCACCTAAGGTGAAGATATCAGTGGTACCGTGCTCACCTGGATTCAGGTATTGATAATCGTTGCCCCAAGGGTCTTGCGGCAAACGTTTGATGTAACCATCTTGACGGTAGTTACGTGGCTCTGGTGATGAGCTAGGCTTACTCACCAATGCATCTAAACCTTGGTCCGTGGTTGGGTAAACACTGTTATCCAATCGGTACATATCCAACGCGCCTTCTAGCGAGCTGATATCTGTGACAGCTTTTTGCTGATCCGCTTTGTCTTTGTTACCCAAAAGGTTTGGGACAACCAAACTTGCCAACACACCCAAAATAACGATGACGACCATGATTTCCAGCAGGGTGAAGCCCTGTTGACGTCGTTGCATGTTCTCTCTCCTGAAAAATTGCTGCTTGGCAGCATACGTTGAAATCAAACGCCCACAATATTGTTGAGCTGAATAATAGGCATTAATGTTGCCACGACAATGAAAAGTACGATGCCTGCCATGGCTATAATCAACATCGGACCAAAGATACCCAGCGCAATGTTCACTTGGGACTCAAAGTCCCTGTCCTGATTGTCTGCTGCTCGCGTCAGCATTTGTTCGAGTTCACCGCTTCGTTCACCACTGGCAATCATGTGCAGCATCATGGGTGGAAACAGCTTAGCTTTCTCCAGCGACACTCGAAGACTTGAACCCTCACGAACGCGATCAGACGCTTCCAACACTTTGGCTTTCACCCAAGTATTGGTCATGACGTCCGCAGCCACTTTCATGCCGTCAAGGAGCGGGATAGCACTGGAAGTACAAATCGATAATGTGCGAGCAAAGCGCGATGTATTCAGCCCTCGAGCAACACGCCCAATCACGGGCATGCTCAGGATATTCCTATCCCAGGCTAACTTGCGGTTTTTATTGCGTAATAAGGTTTTAGTTAGCGTAACGGCAGCCACAAACAACACCAGTACCAACCAACCCCATTGCGTGACAAAATCACTGGCGGCGAGCAAAACTTGCGTGATCCCCGGTAATTCCGAACCGGTTCTCAAAAATTGTCCCACGATGTCTGGTACCACGGTCGCCAGCAAAAACGCCACGATCGCGATTGCTGCAACGGTCAGTACAATGGGATAAACCATGGCTTGAATAAGCTTGTTTTTAACCTGCTGTCGGTTCTCGACATAATCCGCCAATCGCTCTAACACTGGCCCCAGATGTCCCGATTTTTCTCCCGCCGCCACCATGGCGCGAAAGAGTTGGTCAAACACATGCGGATAGTCACCAAGGCTGTCCGACAAGGTATAGCCCTCAACCACTCGCGCACGAACGCCCGTGAGCATGTTTTTAAGGCGCTGCTTTTCGGTTTGTTCAGCAACGGCCTTAATACACTCTTCTAACGGCATTGATGCCTGTACCAAGGTCGCAAGTTGACGGGTGATCAGCGCCAGTTCATTGGTGCTGATCCCACGTTGAAATCCACTCGAGGATTTGGTTTGATTTTGCTGCTCTTTTTCATGAGTTTGCGCCACTTCCATTGGCACTAAGGATTTTTCACGAAGCAGTTGGCGAGCTAATCTCGCCGTGTCGGCTTCAATGACGCCTTTTACTGTTCGACCTTTGGCGTTTAACGCTTTGTATTCAAACGCTGCCATTACCCCTCCCGCGTTACACGCAAGACTTCTTCCAGCGTGGTTTGGCCCTTACGTACTTTCATCAGACCATCAGCACGGATACTTGGGGTTGATTGACGAACATAGCGCTCAATGGCCTGCTCGCCCGCTTCGTTATGAATGAATTCCTGCACTTGAGTATCCACAACAAGCAGCTCATGAATACCGGTTCGCCCTCGATACCCTTTGTTGTTACACGCTTTACAGCCCTTAGCACGATAAAGGGTCAAAGGCTCACTCTCTGGTAATTCAAACCACGCTTTGCTTTGTGCGTCGGCCTCATAGGCTTCTTTACAATCTGGGCACAAGGTGCGCACCAGACGCTGAGCCAATACGCCCAATAACGAAGAAGATACGAGGAACGGTTCGATACCCATATCACGCAAACGCGTCACAGCCCCTACCGCAGTATTGGTGTGAAGTGTAGACATCACCAAGTGACCCGTTAAGGATGCCTGAACAGCAATTTGCGCCGTTTCAAGGTCACGAATTTCACCGACCATCACCACATCGGGATCCTGACGCAAAATGGCGCGCAATCCGCGAGCAAAGGTCATGTCGACCTTGGTATTAACCTGCGTTTGTCCAATCCCGTTGATATCAAATTCAATCGGGTCTTCCACCGTCAGAATATTGCGCTCGGCGCTATTAAGCTCAGTCAAACCGGCATACAAGGTGGTGGACTTACCCGAACCCGTTGGGCCGGTCACCAGCAAAATACCGTGAGGGCGCTTGATAAGGACTTGGAAACTGTCTTGAACGGATCGGGTCATGCCCAAACTTTCAAGGTCAAGTTGGGTGGCGTTTTTATCAAGAAGACGAAGTACTACACGCTCGCCATGAGATGACGGCATGGTTGATACACGTACATCAACCGCTCGTCCGCCGATACGCAATGAGATACGGCCATCTTGTGGTACGCGTTTTTCTGCGATATCGAGACGAGCCATCACCTTGATACGAGAAACAAGAAGCGGCGCCAATTTTCGACTAGGGCTTAGCACTTCTCTCAATACACCATCGACACGAAATCGGATCGATAAGCTTTTCTCAAAGGTCTCAATGTGAATATCTGACGCTGTTTCTTTGATCGCCTCACCAAGCATGGCATTGATTAGCTTGATGATTGGCGCGTCATCTTCCGATTCGAGCAAATCTTCGCTTTGTGGTAACTCTTCCGCCAACGCAAAGAAATCATCGCTGTCAGCGCCAATATCTTCCATCAATTGCTGTGCTTCTGATGAATCTCGCTGATAAAGCTGCGTCATTTTTGGATCAAAATCTTCGCTGCGAAGTTGTATTGGCGTGAAGCTATGTCCCAATACTCGACGCACTTCCATCAATATTGCAGGCTTTGGCTGATCACGGTAATACAGCAACCAGCCATGATCGGTTCGCTCAACCACGACACCATGGCGTTTGGCGAAACCAAACGGCAAACGCGTCGCGGCCGTCACGACCGCAGGATCCATGTCATCGCCTATGATGCCTGCATCCATTTCCAGAGACTGCATATCCATAGCGACTACCTCAGCTCAGCCATGATGGCACGCACTTCTGCAGGCATGGTCAGATCGACACCGTACTCAGGCAGCACGGGTTTTTTCACACCAGGCAACAGCTTCACTTCTTCCTGAGAGCGGTAAATCTGCTCTGCACGGATGTAGTTATATTTACGCTGTGAAATACCGTCAGCGGTCAATCCAGAGCGGATAATGGTTGGCTTGATAAATAACATCAGGTTACGTTTTGTTTTGCCTGATGACGTTGATTTAAACAAGTGGCCAAGAAACGGAATGTCACCCAGAATCGGGACTTTCTGCTCGCTTTCATTGGTCTGTTCATCAATCAAGCCACTCAGCACAATCATTTGCTTATCCGCAGCAAGCACAGACGTGTTGAGCTGACGTTTGCCAAAGCGAATATCAACCGCCCCACTTGCGCCCAATACGTTTGAAATTTCCTGCTCAATAGTAAGCTGAACCGAATCACCTTCGTTAATTTGTGGCGTGATTTTCAGCTTGATACCCACATCTTTACGTTCAACGGTTTGGAATGGGTTGTCGTTGCTTGACCCCGTCGTAGAACCCGTGACCACCGGCACTTCTTCACCCACGATGAATGACGCTTCTTCGTTATCCAGCACCATCAAACTTGGTGAAGACAAAATATTAGAATCACTGTTAGAAGACACCGCAGTGACCAACGCTGTCCAGTCACCAAATACAATACCTGCAGCCAGACCACTCACGCCGCCTAACACTTCTGCAATCGCAGTCGGGTCGCCGGATTCCGTGATAGGTACTTGCACCAAGTTATTATTGTTATCGAAGCGTGACTCCGTTGTGGTTGTATCTTTGGCTTCTTCTTGCGCAGCGAGGTAATTGGTGACAGGTACACCGGTATTACCAAATTGAATACCACCACCTTCGAGAGAGCCCCATTGCACGCCGAGGTTTGCACCGTCACTTTCAGAGATTTCCACAATCATGGCTTCAATCAAGACTTGTGCACGACGAATATCCAGCTGCGAGATCACACTTTCTAAAGCACGCATGATGTCAGGTGGCGCAGTAATCACCAACGAGTTGGTGCCTTTGTGGGAAGATATTTTCACATCACTGGCAGCAGGACCAGGTTGGCGTTGCCCACCTTGTTTTTCAGCGATTAGGTTTTCAGACACACCTTGCAAGACATCCACGACATCTTCGGCTTTTGCGTAGCGAAGGTAAATCACGCGGTTGTTGCCTACGGTTGCCATTTCACGGTCAAGCTGGGAGATCAGCCTGCGAATACGCTCTCGCACTTGTGGCTCACCAGAAATCAACACAGAGTTTGTACGCTCATCGGCAACAAAACTTGGCTGAAGCAATGCAGGCGTGTTTTTACCATCACCTTGCTTATTCAAGCTTTCAACAATACGAACCATTTCCGACGCCGATGCAAATTCAAGGTGCACCACATCCACTTCTTTATTGCCGGCTTGGTCAACGCGCTGAATGATGTCCGCCAAACGGTTAACTACTGCAGCACGACCCGTGATCATGATGACATTGGCGGGATCATAGTGAACCACGTTGCCCGCACCCGCGTTATCAATCAACTGACGCAACAGCGGAGACAATTCACGCACCGAGACATTTTTAACCGACACAACGCGTGTGACAACGGCATCGCCTTGAACCTTGTCACCATCACCCACGACAGGGATTGCTGATTGCTTGGCGTCTTTGTCGCGAATGACTTTCAGTACGCCGTTTTCCATTTCAACGACGGCAAAACCATATACGGAAAGCACGTTGAGGAAAAACTGGTAGTACTGATCTTCATTGAGCACATCGTAACTGCGCACATTCACTTTGCCGCGTACTGCAGGGTCAACGATGATAGTCTTTTCGAGGTTGCGTCCGACAATCTCGATAAACTCTTGAATATCTGTCCCTTTAAAACTGGCACTGAATTCAGCAGCCCAAGCGCCCATGCTCTGCATGGCAAGTACGCCGGCAACCAGCCAGATTTTACCTTTCTTCCACGTCTTCACAGTGTTCTCCGTTTCGGTCCTACTTAAAGACCAATATAAATTTCGTGCAACTGACCGTCTCGTTGAACGGTAAGGCTGATCTCGGATGCATCAGACAAGCTTTGCCAGATGCGATTCATTTCTGCAGGGTCGGTTAAATCAGCGCCATTGATACCCACGGCGACATCACCCGACTGTAAGCCTGCTTCTTTAAATAAACGACTGTCGCTACCTGGCCCTAAGCGATACCCAATCAAGCCACCTTCGCCCTGCTCTTGCGACAAGGTGATGTATTTCAATAGCGATTGAGGGTTATTCATGATTTCCGCTTTGATGTTGGTAAGATCGGGTGCCCCTTTATTGACTGGGGTGCGAGAAGCAGCGGGAGGTGTTTTTCTGACGGGTTTTTGCCCCGTCGTACTGTAGTCGATACCTGCGAGCATTAAGGCTTCATCGTTACCGTTATTTCTCAAGATAACGCGATCGTTAAGCACCTGACGCAAGATAACGCGCGTACCTTCAATCGCTTCACCAACACCATACGTTTTCTGCGCACCACGATTAGCAATAACGGCTAATCCGCGCTCGGGCTCAGAGCTTGCGACCAAACCCACCAAGGTAAGATTTAATCGGGTACGAGGGGCATCAACAACAGGTTCAGGTTTTCTCTCAACGGGGGCTCTTTTTTCGCTAAAGCGTCCAAAAAAGTGACGATTGGCGAGTTGATCCAATTGGTAGGCGGGTGATTGTTGCCCAGACTGCGCGATCACTGCCGCTGTCGAAGAAACATCAACCAAAGGCGGAGTGACCCAGAACCACACCAAGCGGCCCAGCGTCCAGGCAAGTGCCAAAAGCAGCAGACGCGTTGTCCATTTTGCTGCTTTAGCGGGAAATTCTTTCCCAAGTTGTGGTTGCGCCCAATCCATTAGACGTTGTATCCCAAAATTCGCAGACATGCTCTTCCTGTCGTATTACATCGCATTCCATTGGCAACCAGCAGAATGCCGTTTTTAGCGCCTAGGTGCAGGAATTATTAAATTGACTGTTCAATTTACCTTTTTTCATCGCCCTTGCCGATAAGTGAGAACCTATTTTTGTCTGAATGATTCCATTGCGGCTTGAAAGTTAGACGCTTGGTCACCATATAAGAGCCATAATTGTGATGCTGATCGGATTACCTGATTATGGTAAGTTTAGCCGCTGATACGTAAAGGAGTGTTTAGTGGGTTCCAAACACGACAATATCAACCAAATTTTGCAGGTAAGACTGGATAAATGGTTGTGGGCCGCGCGGTTTTATAAAACCCGAACTATCGCTCGTCATATGATCGACGGGGGTAAAGTGCACTATAACGGCCAGCGCTCGAAACCCAGCAAAGTGGTAGAAGTCGGGGCGGAAATCAAACTTAGACTCGGCCTTGAAGAAAAAGTCGTGACGATTATACAAATCAGTGAACATCGTCGTGGCGCGCCCGAGGCTCAAACCCTTTACCGTGAAACCGATGACAGTGTGACACGAAGAGAACAGCGCAGTATGGAGCGTAAACTCAACGCACACAACCCAAGTCCCGAGCGTCGCCCTGATAAAAAGCAGCGACGCGATATTATCAAATTTAGAAACAGTAACGATTAACGCCGGAGAAGTTATCCCATGGCACAAGATAGTCTGCACCGTTACTTGTTCGATGGCGTTTCAGTGCGCGGCGAACTAGTACAACTTTCTGATACATATCAACAACTGACGAGCGGCAAAGAGTACCCGGCCCCTGTTAAGAAAATGCTGGGTGAGCTGCTGGTTGCGACCAGCCTACTCACCGCAACGCTAAAGTTCGAAGGCAGCATCACCGTACAGATCCAAGGTGACGGCCCCGTTTCTTTAATCGTCATTAACGGCAACCACGATCAAGTGATGCGCGGCACTGCCCGTTGGCAAGACGAGCTGCCAGAATCGGCATCTCTTCATGACCTGGTCGGTAAAGGCCAAATGGTCATTACCATCGAACCTGAAAAAGGTGAGCGCTACCAAGGCATCGTAGGCCTAGAAGGTGAAACTCTCGAAGCTTGTCTGGAAGACTACTTTGCCCGTTCAGAGCAATTGAAGACCCGCCTATGGCTTCGTACTGGCGAGTTTGAAGGAAGCGCAAAAGCAGCAGGTATGTTGCTTCAGGTTCTTCCTGGCGATGAAAATAAAGAAGACGACTTCGATCATTTGGCACAATTGACAGACACGGTGAAAAACGAGGAGCTGTTCAGTTTGGACGCGCAAGACGTTTTATATCGCCTTTACCATCAAGAAAACGTCAATGTGTACGAACCGAAAAATGTGACATTCAAGTGTTCATGCTCGCGCGAACGCAGCGCATCTGCTATTGCTGCCATTGATCGTCAAGAAGTTGAAAAAATGGTTGCTGAGACCGGAGATATCAAACTTCACTGCGACTATTGCGGTGCAGACTATGAATTTGATAGCGTTGATATTTCAGCAATTTTTGACCAAACAGGCCCATCAACGGGCACAGTACATTAATATTTTTCTTTAATAATTAATGGACAAAAAAACCCAAAAAACCGGCCCTTGCGCCGGTTTTTTTCATTTAAACCCCCACTTTCCCACAAAAAACACGCCTTTCTCTAACCTCTTAATTTTGTACAAATAATAATCGATCTCGTGTGGCACAACTGAGCAACATGACGGTAATATATGTAATACAGACTCGTTAAGAGTATTACTTTACCCTAATAAGTTTGTGGTTATTTTTTGAATTAACTCTCTGAATTGACTAATTCAGATTGCTAGCATGGACGACAGTTACATTACATCTTACCCAAGGAGCACCTATGACTGTCATGAACGTCGATAAAAAGGTTGCACACAGTATCGATTTGTCACAACACGGCATTTTCGATGCAGAAGAAGTAGTTCGTAACCCTACCTACGAACAGTTGTTTGCTGAAGAAACAAAACCGGAACTGAAAGGATATGAGAAAGGCATCGTCACTGAACTCGGAGCAGTGGCCGTCGATACTGGTATCTTCACTGGACGTTCTCCCAAAGATAAATACATTGTCAAAGACGACACCACGAAAGATACACTGTGGTGGTCTGATCAAGGTGCCAACGACAATAAACCTATCGATCAACACGTATGGAATGATCTCAAAGATTTAGTGACCCAACAGCTTTCGGGCAAACGTCTGTTTGTGATTGATGGCTATTGTGGTGCAAATCCAGATACCCGCCTCAACATCCGCGTCATCACCGAAGTTGCCTGGCAGGCACACTTCGTGAAAAACATGTTTATCCGCCCAACAGAAGAAGAGCTGGAAAACTTTGAACCTGATTTCGTGGTCATGAATGGGGCGAAATGCGTCAACGAAAAATGGCAAGAGCATGGTCTGAACTCCGAAAACTTCACGGTGTTCAACCTCACTGAACGCATGCAACTCATCGGCGGTACTTGGTACGGCGGCGAGATGAAGAAAGGCATGTTCGCCATGATGAACTACTTCCTGCCTCTTAAGAACATTGCATCAATGCACTGCTCTGCCAACAAAGGCGAAGAAGGCGATGTGGCGATCTTCTTTGGTCTGTCTGGCACAGGTAAAACCACCTTGTCGACCGATCCAAAACGCGAACTCATCGGTGATGACGAGCACGGCTGGGATGACAATGGCGTGTTCAACTTCGAAGGTGGTTGCTACGCGAAAACCATCAAGTTGTCGAAAGAAGCGGAACCTGACATCTATAACGCCATCCGCCGTGATGCGCTGTTAGAAAACGTCACCGTTCGCGGCGATGGATCTATTGATTTTGATGATGGTTCGAAAACAGAAAACACCCGTGTTTCTTATCCGATCTACCACATCGAAAACATCGTCAAGCCGATTTCCAAAGGCGGTCATGCCAATAAAGTGATTTTCCTGTCAGCGGATGCCTTTGGTGTCTTACCCCCCGTTTCTAAGCTTACGCCTGAACAAACCAAGTACCACTTTTTGTCTGGCTTCACAGCGAAACTTGCGGGTACTGAGCGTGGTATCACCGAGCCAACACCGACCTTCTCAGCTTGCTTCGGCAAAGCCTTCCTCACTCTTCATCCGACGCAATATGCGGAAGTGCTGGTGAAACGTATGGAAGCGGTAGGTGCGGAAGCCTATCTGGTCAATACAGGTTGGAATGGCACGGGTAAACGTATCTCGATCAAAGATACCCGCGGCATTATCGATGCGATTCTTGATGGTTCGATTGAAACAGCGGAAACCAAAGATATCCCAATCTTTAACCTGAAGGTGCCAACCAGCCTTCCAGGCGTTGATTCAACCATTTTGGATCCACGCGACACCTATGTTGACCCACTTCAATGGGAAAGTAAGGCGGAAGACTTGGCGAAACGCTTTATCGATAACTTCGTCGAATACACGGACAATGCGGAAGGCCAAGCGCTGGTTAAAGCAGGTCCACAGCTAGACTAAGTCGTCAAATCAATCAAAGCCCTCAACCTTGAGGGCTTTGTTTTTCTCAATCCCGCTTCACATCGGCTTTTATTACCACTTGAATAACGTCGATTTTTGCGCCAACCTCAACACATCCGCGGCTTATCCGCCCCCACCTTGCGTGACATAAAGAGAAGATCGCCAAATGCGTTTGCTCACCAAGCTACTTGCTTCGTTGCTGATCGTGCTTGTGGTGACACTGGCTACATTTCTGACGGTGCTGAGTACGAACTTTGGACTGCCAATGGTCAAACAGGCCGTAAGGCTGCTTACGCCTTATGAACTGAGCGCAACGTCATTGGAGTACAACTTGCTCGCGCCTTTGACGCTAGCACTTTCCGATCCTCAACTGATACATGATAACGACCCACAAAAACACCGCGCAGCCCATTTCATTTCATTACGCCTCTCTCCATTGGCATCTTTGTCCGGTGAAATGACCTTACGCAGTGTTGTCGTGCGCGGCCTTGATATCGATGAAGCAATGAAATCCTCACTGCCACCGTCTCTAACCATTGACCATCTCGCACTGGATGACGTGAGCTATCACAGCGAAGCTATTTCCTTCGCACACGCCGACATCCAAATCTCAGACTGGAAAAACAGCCCATCGACATGGGGAGCGTGGCAAGGAAAGTTTCAGCTGTCTGCCCCTAAGATAGTGATCGACGGGCAAACGCTGACGAACCTTCTACTCGACAGTGAATATCGTAATGATGCTTGGGAGATATGGGGGCTATCGCTTAACAGCCCTTTCGGTAACGTGACAGGCAGCGCGACACTGCAATCAAATCATTTATGGGTCGTTCACCAACTCACGCTCTCTGATACGCGTATTGAGCCTTCAGAGTCGCTGCTGAAGCTCAAAAAACAATGGGATGCATTCAGCCAACATTACGACATCAATATTAAACGGCTGGATCTTCTGGATGTCAGTGCGGCATTAACTGACATCACGGTTGAGCACCTTAATTTCTCGGTGCAATCGGTCAACTTACAAAATGGCGAGTTGGTGTGGACGCCGAATACTGCGGCCTCATTGCTGTCGTTTAATGCCAGCTTGTTCAATGTTGGCCAATGGCTTTTCACCGATCTGTTGGCAGACTTGTCTTTGTCTCCCACTCGCGTCGATGTCAGCGCTTTTTCGTCGAAAATAAATGATGAAGGGTTTGTCTCTTTTTCAGGAAAAATGGACACCTCGTCGCTTAAACTCAATACCCTAACAGCCAATGGCTTGGACATTGAATTAGACACCACGATGTTCGCTGTCTTACAACAAAAGTGGGCAGCGTTTGACACCGTCGAACTGGGACAATTTTCTGTTAAACATACCAATATCACGCTTCCCGACCCCGCTTTTCCAATCCAAGTCATTGGATTGAACTTACGCGGTCGCGATCTGATCCCGCGCCAACACGCACAAAATGGCATGTGGGAAGGCGCGCTCACTGCCAGTGCTGCTGCGGCCAGCATCAACCGAATTCCAGTAACGGCACCCTATGCCAATATGCACGTCGACAATAAAGGTGAATGGCATTTAGACCCGCTGAGCGTGTCTTTTTCACAAGGACAGCTTTCGGTGAAAGCACGCGTTCAACTCTTAAATCCTAGTCATCCATGGGTGACAGAGATCAGTGGTCTTCGCATTCCGAACGAGCTATATCAACGTTGGCTGGGCGTGACATTGCCACTAAGTGGAGAACACGATGTGGACGCGCGCCTATCAGGATTGGGAGCAGACAAAGACAGCTTTGCTTATAGTTTGAGTGGTAATGTGGTCGCAACGCCCTATCGTACCGAGCTAACAACCCGCCCAGAACAATCCTTGTCACAAAGCCTGTTGGGGATCTTTGTTCCGCTCAATGAAGACGGTGACAACATGCGATTACCAATGACGGTAGAACAAGTGAAGCTTGCCGCCGATCGTGGGCGTATTTCACTCGCCCCAGTCAGTGTAAAAGCAAACACTGGCAACGCATCCCTTTCGGGTAGCTGGGATTTAGTGACAAAAGAAGGGACGTTGACGAATGTGTCACGCTAGAAGATAGCGTTAACTGAATAGTAAGGTTTGATCTGGCATCGCATCGTGCTCGTTGGTGCCCACTTCTGGCATTAACACGAACGTGCCCGTGAAGTTTCCTGCCACGTCATCACCACTGTATATGGTCACTTCGAGCTTAACACGTGCTCGACGGCCATTAGCAAGACGATCCAAATCACCGCTTAAGCTGTCTAATGAGACCGCCGCACGCGGACGCTCAGTGATAGGTTTGCGGTAACGAATATGACTGTCAGCTAACACAATCGCGGCAGACAGCTGACGTTCTTTCATCAGCAACCACACCATGCCCCATCCCGTCAGTGTGGCCATACTGAATACACTGCCAGCAAACATCGAATCATGAGGATTCAAATTGGCGTTTAACAAGGCTGACACTTCAAAACGGTAACCCGTGAACTGGGAAATACGAATCCCCATTTTGTCGCTAATTGGGATTTGCTGCTGCCAACGTTGTTGTAACTCATGGCACCATTCCGGACGACGGACAACGTCAGACATCGGGTCAAGCAGTTTAAGCATTTGCTGGTGTTGCACAGGCCCGCGCTCTTCACTCAATTCGCCCTGATTCACAAACCCATTGGCACTGTAAAAACCAATCGCGTCCTCTCGTGAATTACACACAAGGCGCTTTGCACCTTCTTGACGCGCTAAAGATTCCAACGCCATCAATACCAACGCGCCCAACCCTCGGGTGCGATATTGTGGTGCAACAGCCATGTAACGAATTTGCCCATCATTATCAGGGCTAATGTAAAGGCGTCCAATCGCAATGGGTTCGCCTTTCGCATCAACAATCATGCGGTGATGTGCACCGACATCATAGGCATCGCGTTCAGAGCCTTCAGGGTGACGCCAAGGTTCACGGAGCATCTTCCAGCGAAAATGGAAATAAGCATTAAGCTCACTTTCCTTCGTTGGTGTGATCAATCGAAACATCGTTGCTCCTCTCCTTGTGAACCGAGCAAAACTCGGCGTTAGGCTTGCAACCAAAAGGTTACAGGCCCGTCATTGGTCAGACTGACTTTCATGTCAGCCGCGAAAATTCCATTTTCAGTGCGAACGCCGCTGTCACGGCAATGTTGCGAGAAAAGCTGATAAAGACGGTCAGCTTCTAGCGGCGGTGCGCCATTAAAGCTAGGACGCATGCCTTTTTTCGTGTCTGCTGCCAAGGTGAATTGCGACACCACCAGCACATCCCCCCCAGCTTGTTGAACGTTCAAGTTCATCTTTCCGTTCTCATCTTCAAAGATGCGGTAGCCGAGCACTTTTTCGTGTAATCGATGCGCTTTTTTATCGTCATCGCCTTTCTCAACACCCAACAGTACCAGCAACCCTTTACCAATCTCACCGACCACATTGCCATCAACGACCACATTGGCCTCACTGACTCGCTGGATTAGCGCAATCATATCAGTTCCTTTCTTATCATCTTAATTATCAGTAACTTGCTTTTTATCCGAATTGGGCTCGACGTACCACATCGCCCGTTCGCCTAAAGACGCAGTGATTTCAGCCCCCAACAGCACGATGCACCAGCTGAGGTAGACCCAAACAAACAGCAGTGGTACGACGGCTAATGCGCCGTAGATAAGCTCATAGGACGGAAAATTCGTGGCGTAGAAAGCAAAGGCCTTTTTACTGAATTCGAACAATACACTCGCAGACATGGCGCCAATTAACGCATGGATAGCGCGAATTCGACAATTTGGCACCAAGGTATACAAACCCATAAATGCCAACGATGTGAGTAAAAATGGCAACCCGCGAAGCAGTGCTGGCGCCCACATTTCGGCACCGTCAAGCTGAAGTAAATTAAGTGATCCCAAATAAGAGCTCACACCAATGCTACTGCCCACGAGTACGGGGCCCAAAGTTAAGACCATCCAATAAATCGAAAAAGACACGACGGGTGCGCGCTTGTGTTCCACTCGCCAGATGTAATTTAGGCTTCTATCAATGGCTGAAATTAGCATCAAAGCCACGACAAACAAAAAAGCGACACCGACAGCTGTCATCTTGCCTGCGTTAGCCACAAACTGGTTGAGGTATTGCTCTAACGCATCGCCGGAGGCTGGCACAAAGTTGTGCAGCACAAAAGTGCGAATTTGATCGCCCGCTTCCGCAAAGCCAGGAACGAGTGAAAGCGCAGATAGCACCACTGTGATCAGCGGCACTAAAGACAACAAAGTGACGTAAGCCATGTAACCTGCGTTGACTGTCATGCGGTCATGAACAATACGAAGAATAAGATGCCTCAAAAAGGCAAACAGAATCTGTCCCATCCTGGGCACTAAATACTTGAGTCGTTCCACTGCTTAAACCATAGTCTCTTGTAAAGAAGGTTAATCATAACGTAAAGGAGTTTACCGTGCGTCTTCTCTCTACCCTGTTTCTTGTTTTCACGCTGGCTGGCTGCCAGTCCGCCTATTATGCCACCATGGAGCAAGTTGGCATTCATAAACGCGATATCATGGCTGACCGCGTCGAAGCCGCTTCAGAGGCACAACAAGAAGCCAGCGAGCAATTCACTAGCGCCCTCGAGGCACTCTCCACACTGACCAATTTTGATGGTGGTGAATTGGAAGCGATGTACAACACCATCAACGATCAATACGAAGACAGCGAAAAGGCGGTTGAAAACGTTCGCGAACGCATCAAGGGCGTTGAGGATGTATCGGATGCTTTGTTCGACGAATGGCAAGATGAGCTGTCGCTATATTCCAGCACTAAACTGCGCCGCGAAAGCGAGCGCAAACTCAAAGCGACAGAGCGAAGTTATCAACAAATGCTGTCGGCGATGAAAAAGGCTGAAAGCAAAATGGTACCAGTACTCGATACCTTACGCGATAACACTCTGTATCTTAAACACAATTTGAATGCAGCGGCCATTGGCGCACTCAAAGGTGAATTTTCGGATCTAGAACAAGATATTAATCGCGCAATCAAAGATATGCAGCTGGCTATTGCCGAATCAGAGCGGTTCCTTTCCACCTTAAAGAATTAAATTAGCTTCCTCTGTTTCTCACAAGTGGAACACGCTGAGTAAGACAAATTCCCTTATCGTTTGCGCAGGCAAATTTCTGCCTGCATTCAACGGTATGAAAACCGTCTCTCAACATGGAGGAGAACACATGGGTATTATTTCTTGGATTATTCTGGGACTACTCGCTGGCATCTTGGCGAAGTGGATTATGCCAGGGAAAGACGGCGGTGGTTTCATTATGACCACACTGCTGGGTATCGCAGGTGCTGTTGTCGGTGGCTGGGTAAGCTCACTCATTGGTATTGGTACTGCTGGCGGATTAAGCCTAGGTAGTATTGTCATGGCTACGGTTGGTGCGCTTATCCTGTTGTTTCTCTACAACCGATTCGCCAAGTAACCAATAGCAAACACTGCAAGCAGGTCGTCGAAGAAGTACTGATACAGAAGTACTGATACAACAGAGACAAAAAAGCCTCCATCATAGGAGGCTTTTTCTTATTCGCTTAGTGCAGACAAATTACTTGCTGCCGCGGCTTGCGCGTTTGCGATCGTTTTCAGTAAGAAGTTTCTTACGAATACGAATGCTTTCTGGCGTGACTTCTACCAGTTCATCATCATCGATGAATTCCAGCGCTTGCTCAAGGGTGTACTTGATAGCAGGAGAAAGCGTTTGCGCTTCATCAGTACCAGACGCACGAACGTTGGTCAGCTGCTTACCCTTCAGACAGTTTACTGTCAGGTCGTTAGAACGGTTATGGATACCGATAACTTGACCTTCGTATACTTCGTCAGCGTGCTCAGAGAATAGACGGCCACGCTCTTGCAGGTTAAACAGTGCGTAAGTCAGTGCTTTACCTGTTGCGTTAGAAATCAGTACACCATTTTTACGCTGACCAATAATGCCAGGCTTCATTGGACCGTAGTGATCAAACGTGTGGTAAATCAAACCAGAACCTGAAGTCAACGTCAGGAACTCAGTTTGGAAACCGATCAGACCACGAGAAGGCATGACGAAGTCCATGCGCACACGGCCTTTACCGTCAGTCGCCATGTTAGTCAGTTCGCCTTTACGCAAACCGATTTTCTCCATGATGCCGCCTTGGTTTTCTTCCAACACGTCGATAGTCACAGTTTCAAACGGTTCCATTTTCTGGCCGTCTTCTTCTTTGATGATAACTTCAGGGCGAGATACCGCCAGCTCGAAGCCTTCACGACGCATGTTTTCGATCAGGATAGACAGGTGAAGTTCACCACGGCCTGATACACGGAAGCGATCCGGGTCACCGGTTTCTTCAACGCGCAGAGCAACGTTGTGAACCAATTCTTTTTGCAGACGCTCAAGGATGTTACGTGAAGTAACAAACTTACCTTCTTTGCCCGCGAACGGAGAAGTATTCACCTGGAAGGTCATGGTAACGGTTGGTTCGTCGACAGACAGAGGTGGCAACGCTTCAACTGCGTTCACATCACAGATGGTGTCAGAGATCTTCATCTCACCCAAACCTGTGATAGCGACGATATTACCAGCATGCGCTTGGTCGATATCATGGCGCTCAAGGCCAAGGTAACCAAGGACAGTACCGACTTTACCGTTACGGGTTTTGCCGTCTGCGCCAATGATGGTCACTTGTTGATTTGGCTTAACCGAACCACGCGTTACGCGGCCAACACCGATAACACCAACGTATGAGCTGTAATCCAACTGAGAGATTTGCATCTGCAGTGTGCCATTCGCTTCAACTTCTGGTGCAGACACGTTATCAACGATAGCTTGGAACAACGGTTCCATGTTTTCGCCAACTTCGCCTTCTTCCAAGGTCGCCCAGCCATTCAGTGCTGATGCGTAAACCACTTGGAAATCCAGTTGTTCGTCAGTTGCGCCTAGGTTGTCGAACAGGTCAAAAACCTGATCCATAACCCAATCAGGACGTGCGCCAGGACGGTCAATTTTGTTGATAACAACAATTGGCTTCAGACCGTGACCAAACGCTTTTTGCGTTACGAAACGAGTCTGTGGCATTGGGCCATCAACGGCATCAACGATCAGAAGAACAGAGTCAACCATCGACATGATACGCTCAACTTCACCACCGAAGTCGGCGTGTCCTGGAGTATCTACGATGTTGATACGGTAGTCATTCCAGTTAATAGCGGTGTTCTTCGCCAGAATGGTAATGCCACGCTCTTTCTCGATGTCGTTCGAGTCCATGACGCGTTCTTCGTGCTCGCCACGTGTTTCTAGGGTGCCAGACTGCTGAAGCAGCTTATCAACTAGGGTAGTTTTACCATGGTCAACGTGCGCGATGATCGCGATATTTCTTAGTTTATCTATCTGTAAGGTAGACATGGGTACTCTTTCACTCAAAAAAGATGTGCCGCCAAAGGCAACCAGCAAACCCGCCAGAAGCACTCACCGCCACTTGATTAAAATCCGGTCGTAATTTAACAGATTTTTACTCAAAACCCACCAACTATGTGACTCAGGATCAATTTATCTTCATATCACCTTATTGATGACACACTATTAGGCGAATAAAAAAACAGCTCTATCCCTTATTTTCCCCCACATAACGGGTGATTTTTGCGCCACAAAAGCAAAAGCTTCGAGACTTCGATCTGGTTCACAGCTCCGACATTGTGTCTGCTTTCTGCCGTGAGAGTGATTGACAAGGCCCTCCAACCACTGCTGAATGAATCCATTGGTCACGCAATCCTTCCATTGCACCATCTTGGTGCGGACGCGCACCAAATTTGATCACGGGTTTGCACAATTTCAACGCAAAATCGCCTAAATACAGGCATTAACGGAAATTTCAAACTTGGCACACTTTTCGCTTTAGAGTGCTCAGACCAACTTTTTGGTAGAGCACACGAAAGTAGCTTTGCTAATTTAGAGAATAACGACACCGGAGGTTTATTCACATGTCAGTAGAAAACGTACTCGCCTTAATCCAAGAGCACGAAGTGAAATTTATTGATCTGCGCTTCACCGATACCAAAGGTAAAGAGCAGCACATCTCAATCCCAGCACATCAAGTTGATGCAGACTTCTTTGAAGACGGCAAAATGTTTGATGGTTCTTCTGTTGCCGGCTGGAAGGGCATCAACGAATCAGACATGGTAATGATGCCTGACGCGTCTACTGCTGTGCTTGACCCGTTTACTGAAGACAGCACCCTGAACATCCGTTGCGATATTCTTGAGCCAGCAACCATGCAAGGCTATGACCGTGACCCACGTTCTATCTCAAAGCGCGCTGAAGATTACATGCGTTCTACGGGTATCGCGGATACCGTACTTGTTGGTCCAGAGCCAGAATTCTTCCTATTTGACGACGTGAAATTTGCCAACAACATGTCAGGCTCTTTCTTTAAGATTGACGACGTTGAAGCATCTTGGAACTCAGGTTCTGATTTCGAAGGCGGTAACAAAGGTCACCGTCCAGGCGTGAAAGGCGGTTATTTCCCAGTTGCCCCTGTTGATTCATCACAAGATATCCGTTCAGCCATGTGTCTGGTTATGGAAGAAATGGGCCTTGTTGTTGAAGCGCATCACCACGAAGTAGCAACTGCAGGTCAGAACGAAATCGCAACACGTTTCAACACACTGACTTCAAAAGCTGACGAAATCCAAATCTACAAGTACGTTGTTCACAACGTTGCGCACGCATTTGGTAAAACAGCGACCTTCATGCCTAAGCCACTGGTTGGCGATAATGGTTCTGGTATGCATGTTCACATGTCTTTGAATAAAGATGGTCAGAACTTGTTTGCTGGTGACAAATACGGCGGCCTGTCTGAAATGGCGCTGTACTACATTGGCGGTATCATCAAGCACGCACGTGCTATCAACGCCTTTGCTAACCCGGCAACTAACTCATACAAGCGTCTTGTTCCAGGCTTCGAAGCGCCAGTTATGCTTGCATACTCTGCACGTAACCGTTCTGCTTCTATCCGTATCCCAGTGGTACCAAGCCCGAAAGCACGCCGTATCGAAGCACGTTTCCCAGATCCAGCCGCTAACCCATACTTGGCGTTTGCAGCACTTCTGATGGCTGGTCTTGACGGTATCAAGAACAAGATCCACCCTGGCGATGCCATGGACAAAGATTTGTATGACCTTCCTGCAGAAGAAGCAGCAGAGATTCCAAAAGTTGCTGAGTCTCTGGAAATTGCATTGAAAGCACTTGACGAAGATCGTGAATTCTTGACTTCAGGTGGCGTATTCTCTGACGACTTCATCGATTCTTACATCGGTTTGAAATCTCAGGACGTTGAAAAAGTAAACATGGCTACGCACCCACTGGAATTTGAACTGTATTACTCTGTGTAATTAGACAAGTTTCATATCAAATCAAAGGGCTCGCTCACAAGCGGGCCCTTTTTCTATTGTCTCAATATGACTTAGGCGCAAAATATCACTTTTCGGTTCAAGGATAGATTCATGCGTCGAACATGGCTGTTGCTTCTTATTGGTGCATTATCAAACGTGGCGTATGCCAGTGAGTATTATCGCTGGGTCGATGAAAACGGCACCGTCCATTTTAGTGATGCCCGACCTGAGATCAGCATTGAGATGACATTCGACGTTGATATCTTAACCCAGCCCAATTCGGGCAATGTCGCCGCGCCCTCATCCCCATCTGCTCCTCCTATTCCACCAATACCAGAAGCACCTGCTCTCGCCACCCGTGTCACGCTTCTTTCGCCTACCAATGATGCAACGATTCGTAACAACCAAGGCATAATTAACATCGAGCTTTCTACCGACCTGCCATTGGGAAAAAATCAAAAAGTTCGCGCACTCGTAGACGGAAAGTCTCAACCATCCCAACAGAGCTTGCAGTTAGCGCTCGACAACGTTGATCGCGGCAGCCACACCATCAAGGTGCAGTTGCTACAAGATGGCAAGGTTATTGCTACTACCTCTTCAGTGACTGTATTCCTGCATCGGGCAATTCAACGAAAAGCCCCGCCTAAAGGGAAGCCAACCCCTCGATAGCGTAATCAGGGTCACCTAGTGCAAGCAACTGAATGCAACGCACGTTTTCACCACTGCACAAGAATGCACAGCGATGCACAATCAAGTAAACTTGATTGCACCACACTGGTGCAGACAAATAGGAAGGTGATGTGGCCACTCTGACAGAAACTGTAATGGACAACCTGATCACGGCAATTTTGGTGCTCGATAATGAACTTGTTGTGACTTATGCCAATCCCGCCGCCGAGCAATTGCTGTGCTTAAGTGCACGTCGCATGCGCGATCATTCGCTGCCTGACGTTATTCAGCATTGTTCTATCGATCTTGAGCATGTCAAAGAAACGCTGGCGAACGGGCAAGGCCTGACCGACAGTGACGTGACCTTGGTCGTCGATGGTCACCAGCGAAAGGTTGAATTAAGCGCGAGTCCCCTAATGTGGCAGCGCAGTCCTTCCATGCTGCTCGAAATCAAAGCCATTGGCCATCAGCAGCAAATAAGCAAAGAACTCCAACAACAAGCCCAGCAACAAGCCGCAAAAGAGTTAGTTCGTGGACTCGCTCATGAGATTAAAAATCCACTTGGTGGACTTCGCGGCGCGGCGCAACTGTTGGAGAAAATGTTGCCAGACCCAAGTCTTGGCGAATACACGCAGATCATCATCGAACAAGCTGATCGCCTGCGAAACTTGGTTGACCGTTTGCTTGGCCCGCAAAGGCCGGGACATAGCCAACAAGAAAATATTCATGTGGTGTTGGAAAAAGTGCGCCAACTTGTCGCATTAGGCGCGGAGGACATCAGCATTGAGCGAGATTACGATCCTAGCCTGCCAGATATCGAGATGGACCCAGAGCAACTGGAACAAGCGCTATTGAATGTTCTGAACAATGCCGCGCAAATTCTGGCTGACACGCCCAATGCGCAAATCACCTTGCGCACCCGAACCGAGCATCAAGTCGTGATCAGCGGTAAGCGTCACCGATTAGCTGCTCGCATAGATGTATCAGACAACGGCCCGGGCATTGCGCCAGAGCTTCAAGACACTTTGTTTTATCCCATGGTGTCCGGACGACCAGGCGGCACAGGGCTGGGGTTGTCTATCACGCGCAATCTCATCGATCAGCACAAAGGTAAAATTTACGTCAACAGTTGGCCGGGACACACGACCTTCACCATTTTGCTACCAATTCGACGCTAAGGGGAGAACATGAGCAAAGGACTAATCTGGGTCGTCGATGATGACAGCTCTATCCGCTGGGTGTTAGAACGCACGCTCAACGCGGCGGGCATGGCATGTGAAACCTTTGCCGATGCCGATAGCGTATTGGACGGCCTCAACCGTGAAGTGCCAGACGTACTGGTGTCAGACATTCGTATGCCTGGCACTGATGGGTTTGCACTGCTCAATCGTCTGCAAACGGAATACCCAACGTTACCCGTGATCATCATGACGGCGCATTCTGATCTGGATGCCGCAGTCAGTGCCTATCAAAAAGGGGCATTTGAGTACCTTCCTAAGCCGTTTGATATTGATGAAGCGGTCGTTCTGGTTGAACGGGCGGTTTCTCATAGCCAAGAGCAAAAACGCCAACGTGCCCCGAAAGAAGCCATGGAAGCCGCACCGGAAATCATCGGTGAAGCGCCATCTATGCAAGAAGTGTTTCGCGCCATTGGCCGTTTATCTCGCTCTTCTATATCAGTATTAATCAACGGTGAATCAGGCACAGGTAAAGAGTTGGTGGCGCATGCACTTCACCGACACAGCCCGCGCGCGAGCAAATCATTCATTGCACTGAATATGGCCGCAATTCCGAAAGATCTGATTGAATCTGAGTTATTCGGCCATGAAAAAGGCGCATTTACAGGCGCTAACAGCGTCCGTCAGGGGCGTTTTGAACAGGCCAACGGCGGCACGTTGTTTCTTGATGAAATCGGCGATATGCCCCTCGACATTCAAACCCGTCTGTTGCGCGTTCTAGCCGATGGTCAGTTTTATCGAGTCGGTGGGCATCAAGCCATCAAGGTCGACGTTCGTATTATTGCCGCCACCCACCAACACCTGGAGCGACTGGTCGCCGAAGGCAGCTTTCGTGAAGATTTATTCCACCGTCTCAATGTTATTCGTGTTCACCTTCCAGCCCTTCGCGAGCGCCGACAGGATATTGGTCAACTGGCGAAACACTTCCTCAAGCGAGCGTCTGATGAACTAGATATCGAAGTCAAAACACTTCATCCGACGACGTTAGATTTGATTGCAGGCTTACCTTGGCCTGGCAACGTTAGGCAGTTGGAGAATATTTGTCGCTGGCTAACCGTCATGGGAAGCGGCAAAGAGATTTTGCCAGAGGATTTACCCCCAGAATTGATGCAGCCTGAAGTCAACGCCGCAAGCGGTGAGGTCGATAGTTGGCAGCAAGCCTTGTCACAGTGGGCTCGTACATCTCTGGGTAAAGGCGATGACAACTTATTGCGAGAAGCCTTGCCAGAGTTCGAGCGAATTCTGTTGCGTGAAGCATTGAGCCATACGCGCGGGCACAAACAAGAAGCAGCTAAGCTGCTTGGATGGGGTCGAAATACGTTAACGCGAAAGCTCAAAGAACTCCAAATGCCTTAGCGCCCCACAGTTTCAACATAAATCGTAAACAAAGAGAACAAAACCGCCTAATGGGCGGTTTATGTTTATTTGCATTACTGACGAGGTGATAGATAGCTCGTATAATTGCCAAAAGTTGATTTAAGGATATTCAAAATGATCGCAACCCACCTTCCTTTGACGGATTTGCACCGCCACCTTGATGGCAATATTCGTATTCGCACTATTTTGGAGCTGGGTCAGAAGTTCGGCATGACGCTTCCTGCTGATACTATCGAGACACTGCGCCCGCACGTTCAAGTGATGTCAAATGAGCCGGATCTCGTCGGTTTCCTGTCAAAACTCGACTGGGGTGTTACTGTGCTGGGCGATCTGGATGCGGTTCGTCGCGTTGCTTACGAAAACGTGGAAGATGCACTAAATGCACGTATCGACTATGCGGAGCTGCGTTTTTCGCCGTATTACATGGCAATGAAACACAACCTACCGGTTCAAGGTGTGGTTGAGGCAGTGATTGACGGTGTGCAAGCGGGTAGCCGCGATTTTGGCGTAAAAACCAACCTTATTGGTATCATGAGCCGCACTTTTGGTGTCGACGCCTGTATGCAAGAGCTTGATGCGCTGCTGGCACTAAAACAACACCTGATTGCTATCGATCTTGCTGGTGATGAACTGGGTCAGCCAGGTCATCAGTTTAACGATCACTTTGCCAAAGTACGCAAAGCTAACCTTAACGTGACCGTGCATGCGGGCGAAGCCGCGGGTGCTGAAAGCATGTGGCAGGCGATTAATGAGCTTGGCGCTACCCGCATTGGTCACGGCGTAAAAGCCATCGAAGACCCTGCGTTGATGGAATATCTGGCAAAACACCGCATTGGTATCGAAACGGCACTGACGTCCAACGTGCAAACCAGCACCGTTGCATCGCTAGAAAGCCACCCTATCAAGCAATTCCTATCACACGGTATTCTTGCATCACTGAATACCGACGACCCAGCAGTGTCCGGTATCGAGTTGCCTTATGAATACGAAGTGGCTGCGCCACAAGTGGGACTGACCCAAACGCAAATTACGCAGCTGCAGCAAAATGGTCTTGAAATCGCCTATCTGTCTGAAAGCGAGAAAGCAGAACTCACGGCTAAAGCATTAGCGCGTAGCTAATCGCTACTGGCTCAAAAAACCGACATTCAAAAACACCAGCAAACGCTGGTGTTTTTTTGTTCACAACTCACGTACAATGCCGCCGAATTTTCGTACTAAGACTCATGGGGTTTTAGTTACACCACGACACCGTAGAGATGTGACATGTTCGACGCACTGTTTACCCTGAATGAAATGACAGCGGCTGGCCCTGGCCAATTGGCAGCCGCAGCCCTTGCTGTTGTATTGGCTGTATTTAGCCTCAGCAGTGGCGCATAAACGCTAAGAAGCGATGACGCCTGATCTAAAAAAGCCGCAACCGCGGCTTTTTTCATTTTTAGCTCATGGCACATTGAGCAGACTTAAATAACGCGAGAAAACTGCTGCTGGCGGGCTCTGTCACGCAAATAGGTATCAAAGCACATACAGATATTGCGGATCAGCAGGCGCCCTTTCAGCGTCACTTGAATATGACTATCGTCTACCGTCACCAAATCATCATCGATAAAGCACTTCAGTAACGCTAAATCATCAGCAAAGTATTCATCAAACACCAGTGCGTAATCGCGCTCAATGGCTTTCTTATCGAGAGAAAAATTACAAATCAGAGATTTAATCACTTCTCGTCGGAGCAAGTCATCGGCATCGAGCATCACGCCTTTCCACAGCGCATGGCGTTTATCTTCCACTTGCCCGTAATACTTCTTCAGTTCTTTCTGATTCTGAGCATAGCAATCCCCAATCATGGAAATGGCAGACACACCCAAACCCAGCAAGTCACAATCACCCTGCGTGGTATAGCCTTGGAAATTACGATGCAAAATACCTTCGCGTTGCGCGACCGCCAATTCATCATCAGGCAGCGCGAAATGGTCCATGCCAATAAATTGGTAGCCAGCGCCAGTCAGCGTACTGATGGTTTGCTCAAGCATGCCAAGACGCTCTTGCGGTGATGGCAGGTCGGCATCTTTGATTTTGCGTTGCGCGGCAAACAAGGCGGGTAAGTGCGCGTAATTGAACACGGACAAACGACCCGGTTTCATCTCTACCACTTGTTTAAGGGTCTTAGCGAATGTCGCACCGTTTTGGTGCGGCAGTCCATAAATCAAATCCAGATTGGTGGAACGAAAGCCCAAGGCCTTCGCTCGCACAACCAACGCTTTGATAAAATCTTCGTCCTGTTCACGGTTTACCGCTTTCTGAACCGTTTTATCAAAATCCTGCACACCGATACTTAAACGATTGAACCCTTCTGCACGCAGATGATCCATCATGTCGAGTTCGATTTCGCGCGGATCAACCTCGATACTGATCTCGGCATCTTCGCTCAAACGAAACTCTTGACGCAGTAGATCCATTAATCGAGTGATTTGGGCTTTTGACAGGAATGTGGGGGTACCGCCGCCCCAATGAAGCTGAGTGACATGACGATCACCTAACAAGTAGGCTCGCTGACGGATTTCAATTTCAAGCGCATCGAGATAAGCATCGGCTTTGTGCGCATGACGAGTGATCACCTTGTTACACCCACAGTAGTAACAAAGGGTGTGGCAGAACGGGATATGCACGTACAAAGACAAATTGCGCTCAGGATACTGCGCACACGCCATATCAAATTCTGCTGGAGTGAAAACTTCGTGAAATTCCAATGCGGTCGGGTAAGAGGTATAGCGCGGCCCTGAGTAGTTATACTTCTCAATAAGCGCCTGATCCCAAATGATTTGCTGCGTAGACATTTGTGTTCCCGCCAAAAATGAACAACCGGAGAGCATATTTTGACACACTCTCCGGTCGCGGATGAATCTTTCCCTTCTAGCCAAAGGGAAAACTGTTGGCTTGATCGTACCGATCAGCTCGCTAACGCGCGAATCGGGGTCATTTTCGCCCCAGTAAACGCCAGTATTTCTTCCAGTTCGGTATGAATGGCCTGTTGAAGACGCGCTTCGGTTTTCATGCGTACCATGTTGTCTCGCATGCGTTCTTTCTTATCAATCGCTTTGCGCGCGTCGCCTCGCGGCATGTCCTTGACCACGTCATACAATTCATACAATGCTGGGTAGCGCGTGGGGTAATCAACGCGCTTCTCCCCTTGGAGGTGATCCATGATCATAAAAAGACGAATAGCCGCTTCCGACAAATCACACTGCTCTTGCAGCGTTGCCATGGCAATCACATCCACACTTTCAATGATTTTGAGGTTACGTTTCTTAGTGGCAGCATCCATTTGCGCAGCCTGCAATTTGGTCTGATGACGTAATTTCGCCAACAGCCAGCCCGCGTAGATGGCTAACCCCAGAATAATGGCACCGCCTAGTGCCAACACACCTAAAGGAAGAGTCTCCAACATTTACTCCTGATCAAATTTGACGTTTTCAAACTCCGCCAGCAAATCATCATCGCCGCGACGTTTTGATTTCTTCGGTGCTTCTGTCACGACTGGCTCTTCGTCTTCTTCAAACAAGCCCAGTTGGTTCATTAACACTTCAATGCGATCGAGTTTCTCATCAACGTAACTTTGCAGACCAGAACCTAGCTTCTCACCGTTTTCAATACGGTCAATCAACACATTGAGTTGTGCATCATTTTCCAGCATCTCCAGCTCTTTTTCAGCGCTAACACGACGCACTTTTTTGCCTGCTGCAGATTTAGGATGTGGTTTTTGCTCAACCACCAATGGAACCGCAGTTTTGCTGCCCAAGCGCGGGTCGCGCTTTTGCTGAGCAATGCGTTGTTGCTCGACCGTACCGTCTGAATGACGAGAACCGGCTTTTAAGCCTTTGCGCTTGTTTTTACGCTTGGCTGCCAGAGCCGCAATGTCATTATGACTTAATGAACGATCACTATATTGCGCTGGACCTTCAGAGCCAACTTTGCGGGCTTTCTTCTTGCGGGTCATTCGTTTTTCTTCCTCAGTAAAATTACGTCGTTACCAACAAAGTCCACGTCAAGACCATCACGGCCTGCCAAGAAGCAGAACGTTTCGCGACTGAAAAAACTCACGTGGGTTGGGTCATTCTTGTAGTGCCAATGCTTAAATGCATCAACATCAATAACGAGCTTGGTCATGATTGCCAACCAGCCTCCAGGCTTAACCAGGCTCAATAACTGTCCCCATTCCTTGTGAGGCATATAAAAGTGTTCAATCGCTTCGGTGCAGGTAACAAAATCATAGGTGGTACCAAGTACACTATGATCCGGCATGAAATAAGGATCATACAAGACCATTTTATGCCCTGCCTCTTCTAGCATCGCGGCCAATGCCGGCCCAGGGCCACACCCAAAGTCTAATCCTTCGAGTGGCGCACTACCGAGTTTTTCCAATAATGGATCGGCCAAGCGGCCTAAAAAACGGCGATATCCCTCATCACCTATTTCATTTTCATGCTGTTGATATACCGCCTCTTCTTCTTTCGGTGACAGCCGACTAGCAGGGTCGGCAAACACCAACGAACAAGGCTCGCAACGGAAGTAGCGACGACGTTTATCCTGCTCAAAATCGACGACATGCGTCGACTGACAAAGCGGGCAATCAAGGGTCATTGAGGGTTTCTGCACCAGATTGAATGGCGGAAATGTAACAGAAAGCTGGATAAGAAAAAAGCGACAGGCAAAGCCTGTCGCTCTAGAGCGTTCTAATGAACGGATTATACCGCTTCAATCCCTAACAGTAATGCCACATCCCGGTGAACAAATTTCCGTTTGTATTGAGGGCGTCCTGCCGTTTTTTATTTGAGTATGACTCACAACATCCTGTCATCTTCACCATCCTGGTAGTGTCCTGACCACCGTCCAAGTGGTTGTCCGTTACCATGTGAACCCTTCACACTGTAGGTCATCCTGACGCAGCACATCCTGGTGACGAAGGCTTTCCAAGCCAAATTCCGTTTGAATCCTAATCGCAGCCCTGCGCTAGTCTTCCTGACTGTCCTTTTCCATGTCGTGTTCCCAGTCGACATAAATAATTCTACGCCGATACAAAATACAAAATAGGCGTCGACTCACATTTCAAACATACATTTTATTTCGAGAATTATTATCTAACTGAAAGGTAGGAGAAAAAAACAAAAACAGGCAAGTTTTAGGGAAGAATACTTACTAGAAGTTGGGCGATCACCTACAAAATAGCGCGTGAAAATGCTCGGCAGACATTGATATCTGAGTAACCTCAAGATGTATAATTCAGTGTTACATCTAATAATATTGCTCTGAATATAGACGCAAAAAAGGCAGCCTCAGCTGCCTTTTGGAAACTTAACGAGCGAACAAATTAGTGCAAACCGCCAACGTATTGGGAAATAGCGTCGATCTCTTTGTCCGACAATTTGCTAGCAACGATACGCATCATACTATTCAAGTCGTTATTACGCTTCGCATCGCGAAACGCCATTAACTGAGCTGAGACGTATTCGGCATGCTGTCCAGAAATTTTAGGAAACCCTGACAGTGATGTGCCGTTACCACGTGGACCGTGACAAGCAATACACGCTGCAATGCCGCGCTCTGAATCACCCGCCAGATAAATCTGCTCACCGAGATCAACCGACGTTTCAGGTGTCGCACCTGGCTTGGCGGTTTGTGATGCGTAGTAAGCAGCGAGATCAGACATATCCTGTTCGGACAATGATGCCACCATGCCTGCCATTACTGCATTGTAACGGCCTTGCTCTCCACCCGTCGTCATACCGAGCTTAAAATCTTGAAGTTGCTTTAACAGGTATTTTTCGTGTTGACCTGCCAGAACGGGGTTTGCCGGAATGAGACTATTGCCGTCAGGACCGTGACATGCGGCACAAGTGGTTGATTTTGCTTTACCTGCTTCTGCATCACCCTGTGCATAGACGGTAAAACTCGCAATTAAAGTGAGTAGTAGCGCTAATTTCTTCATGACATTCCATTTATAATTATCAAGCTTCCAATACCACGATGCCCACGCCATCATGATACAATCATCGAGCAAAAACCGAGCACGGTCATTTTACACAATTTCACATAAAAGTAATCAGTCGACTACATAAAGTCGAGACGGAGTTAACAGTGAATCCTTCACTCAACTATCGCAACACACACTTTATCACCAGTGCCCCAGATATCAGGCACTTGCCGCCTGATACCGGTATAGAGGTCGCGTTCGCGGGACGCTCTAATGCTGGTAAATCTAGCTCAATTAATCGACTTTGTGATCATAAAAGCTTGGTTAAAGTGAGTAAAACGCCGGGTCGCACACAATTGATCAACTTATTTAAAGTGGATGAGGGATGTCACATTGTCGACTTGCCGGGCTATGGCTTCGCGCAAGTTCCACTGGAAATGAAGAAAAAATGGCAAAAATCACTGGGTGAATATTTGCAAAAACGTGAGCAATTGAAAGGATTGGTCGTGTTGATGGATATTCGTCACCCGCTGAGAGAGCTTGATCAGCAGCTTATCTTTTGGGCGGTTGACTGCAACTTGCCAATTTTGGCGCTGCTAACCAAATGTGACAAACTAAAAAGTGGCGCACGTAAAGCAGAGTTAACCAAGGTAAGAGAAGCCGCTCTAGATTTCGGTGGTAACGTACAAGTCGAACTCTACTCCTCGCTAAAAGGCATTGGCGTTGACATGCTGCGTAAGAAGCTAGATAGCTGGTATTTCCCCGTGTTTGAAATGGATGCAGAGACGACTGTCGACGCAGAAGAGAACGACGTTATCGCTACTAACGACGATTCAACGTCTAACCAGTAACCATCTCTTTGGTAAACCATAAGCTTTGTTGGATTTCAGACAAATAAAACCCCACCAGAAGGTGGGGTAACGGGAGAGAAATAGGAGGTTTTTTCTTATTCGTTATGATTTGAGTGTCATCCATAATCTCCATCTCCGCAAGTTAGCCCTGCCGTTACGCTAAGTATTTTTGCCTTTCTTTACAGACAGATAATGTATTCAACCCCTGTAATGCACTGATTTTTAACATCTTGATTTTCTTATATGATACTTATTTTTTGTTGATAAATATCATTCCGTTCACATGCCCTGCCTGATCTTTATTCTGGAAGTGAATTACAATTTTAGCGGATAAAAAAAGACCGATCTGAATACTCAAATCGGTCATAAATAACGTGAAAGCCATCTGCCTAAAAAGCGTTGCAGACCACCCTAACCACATCAAGAACAAGAAGCAGCGGTCATTATAGCGCCGATAAGTTTAAATTAAAGTAATTACTCTAATCATGGGCGATAAATTATAACCCCTACACTGTAAATAGATTAATTTATTGTTTTTAATGGTTTTTATTCGATAATTAAAACTGAAGAGAAAACGGGTTTTCACAATAAAAAATGCCCCGGTCGACATTCATCGACCGGGGCTGCTGAATCAGCCAAATCCAATAACGTGAAACAAAAGGTCTGAAAGATAGAACATCTTACCTCTGTACCCTACGTCGCTAAATGTATATCAAATGGCCGATTAAGAAAACCCTTTACGTAGTTTTTTTTCATCAAATTATAAAAAATAGTGCTTTATGTATTCACAATGTTTCATGAAATCAATAAAAAAGCCCGTCTATACGGGCTTTTTTCGTTATGAAATTTAAGTGATTGTGTGATGGGTATCGACCATATGGTCGACTAATCAGTGTGCTTGATCCCAGTTTTCGCCTGTTCCAGAGTCTGCCACGAGAGGAACTTCAAGTAAGGCGGCAGATTCCATTAACTTACAAACCTGTTGCTCAACATCCGAAAGGTGTGCGATATCGACTTCCAGCACCAATTCATCGTGTACTTGCATGATCAAAGCAACACGACCTTCAGGCTGCTGTCCAATCCAACTGTCGACAAGAATCATCGCGCGTTTAATGATATCTGCCGCTGTTCCCTGCATCGGTGCGTTAATCGCAGCGCGTTCAGCCCCTTTACGGCGCATGCCATTGCTTGAATTGATTTCTGGCAAGTGTAGTCGACGACCAAAAATAGTCTCTACATAACCTTGCTCGGCAGCCTGCAAACGCGTGGCTTCCATGTACTGACGCACGCCAGGATAACGTTCAAAATAACGCTCCATATATTGCTGCGCTTCGCCACGAGGAATTCCCAATTGTTTGGCCAAACCAAATGCACTCATACCGTAGATTAAGCCAAAGTTAATGGCTTTAGCGCGACGACGCATTTCACTGGTCACTTCACTAATATCAATCCCCATCACTTCTGCCGCCGTGGCACTGTGAATGTCTTTCCCGTTGCGGAAAGCTTCAAGCAATGCTTCATCGCCAGACAGATGCGCCATAATGCGAAGCTCGATTTGCGAGTAATCGACAGCAAGAATAGCTTTGCCCGGTGGTGCGATAAACGCCTGACGAATACGACGCCCTTCTTCATTACGAATAGGGATATTCTGCAAGTTTGGATGGCCGAAGACAAACGACCTGTCGCAGTCACCGCTTGGTGATAAGAAGTATGCACGCGTTTGGTTTGCGGCTTCACCATCCTTGGCAGCTTGTCGGTGTAAGTCGACTTCAGTTTGGCTAGACCACGGTATTCGAGAATACATTTAGGCAGTGGGTAGTCCAGTGCCAACTCTTGCAGCACTTCTTCATTGGTTGACGGTGTGCCTGATGGGGTTTTCTTGACTACCGGCAGACCCATCTTTTCAAACAAAATGACTTGAAGCTGTTTTGGAGAGCTAAGATTGAACTCTTCTCCCGCCAACTCAAACGCTTGCTTTTCTAATTCATCAAGACGGATAGCAATTTCTTTCGATTGCGTAGCAAGCATGTCGGCATCGATCAAAACGCCATGACGCTCCATACGTGACAACACAGGAACAAGCGGCATTTCATATTGCTCGAAAATAACTTTAAGCTTTTCGTCTTGCAGCAAATGCGCCATCAACACATTGTGTAGGCGCAAGGTAACATCCGCATCTTCCGCGGCATACGGCGCGGCTTGTTCCATCTCAATTTGATTAAACGTCAGCTGCTTTTTACCTTTACCCGCAATCTCTTCGAAACTAATGCAAGCATGTTGCAGATAGCGTAATGCCAAACTGTCCATGTCATGACGCCCAGCCACACTATTAAACACATAAGATTCAAGCATGGTGTCGTACGCAATGCCCTTCATCTCAATGTCATAACGCGCCAATACGCTCGAATCATATTTCAGGTTCTGACCGACTTTGAGTGCACCGGCATCTTCTAGCCATGCTTTCATTTCTGCCAGCACCCAGTTTCTATCTAACTGTTGTGGCGCATCGAGATAATCGTGGGCAACAGGCAAGTAAGCCGCTTCACCTTCTGCAACGGCAAAAGAGAGGCCGACCAGATTGGCTTCCATGTAATCGAGGCTGTCAGTTTCTGTGTCAAACGCCACCACGTCAGCACTGCGCAGTTTGTCCATCCAAACGCGAAACGCTTCTTCGGTCAAAATGGTTTCGTACTTGCTGCGATCAATGCTTGCCGCTGAAAAGTTTACGTCTTCTTTTTTACCCGATGCTGAAGGCGTACCGGATGCGACCGCTCGCTCAGCGACAGCATCCATGCCAGCACTACCGCTTTGCGCTTCCGCTAACCAGCGCTTGAAATTAAGCTCAGTAAACAGCTCAACCAATTTGTCATTTTCCGGCGCACGGTTAGTCAATTGTTCGGGTGTAAACGGCAATTCACAATCTAGCTTAATGGTCGCAAGCTGATAAGAAAGAAACGCCCCATCTTTATTATCTTCTAGCTTCTTCGCCATGGTTTTAGAACCACGGAATCCAAGGTCGGCAATTTTATCAAGGTTCGCGTATAGCTCTTCTAATCCACCGATACCCGCGATCAAAGCCGTCGCGGTTTTATCACCCACACCAGGGACTCCTGGGATGTTATCGACTTTGTCACCCATCAAAGCCAGATAATCGATGATGTACTCTGGGCCAAAACCATATTTATCATGCACGCCTTGCGGGGTCATGATGACATTGGTCATGGTATTAATGAGAGTGACATTCTCATCCACCAGCTGCGCCATATCTTTATCACCGGTACTGATCAGAATCGGCATACTGGCCTTGGAACCCTGCACGGCAAGCGTACCGATCACGTCATCTGCTTCGACACCGTCGATAACCAGCATTGGGAATCCCATAGCTTCAATGATTTTATGCAATGGCGCTATCTGACCGCGCAGGTCATCCGGCATCGGCGGACGATGTGCTTTATATTCGGCATACATATCGTCACGAAAGGTTTTACCTTTAGCATCGAAAATCACGGTCACATTGGATGTCGGATACTGTTTGACCAGACTACGTAGCATGTTAACCACGCCGTAAATCGCACCTGTTGGCTCGCCATTGGCGTTAGTCAAACTAGGGGATGCGTGGTACGCGCGATAAAGATAAGAGGAGCCGTCGACCAGAATCAACGGACTGTCAGAAGTCGTCGCCATAACGTTATAAGCTAACCAGAAAATGATTGATGGGCTAGGATGCCACGACTGGCGAATTCTGTTAACCCGCGATTTCGATTTCTATGGCTAAGAAAGCAAGTCACGCTTCGATTCATACCCTCACATTTATTTTCATATCGACCTACAGACTCATTATCAAATTGCCCTGTGCATAAACACTTTCCCGCCCATGACACCCACCTTTCGCTGTGGATAACTTTGTTAGTATTTATTTTTGGCAATTAAGATCATGTGTGAAAAACGCACAAAATCAAAAAATATATCTTTTGTTTTTATGCACTTAACTCTAAGTCATTGATCCGGATCAGGATCGTGCGGAGATCATCGACTGTGGAAAAAGAAATTGACCATCGATCAAAGCAACCTTGTATCTTTTACAATACCGTTCTCTAAGGTTGTGATCAGCGTGAATTCAAATCACCATCGTTTTGCTCATAGACTACGCTTGATCTGGCTATTAACTCGGCGGCGATCCACGCTTTCGCCGCAAGGTGATTTCTTGCAACGAGGACACATTTATGAAAAAGGTGGCTGTCATCCTGTCAGGATGTGGTTTTTATGATGGTTCGGAAATTCAAGAGTCTGTGTTGTCGCTTCTTGCGATAGAGCAAGCGGGTGCAAGCTGGTATTGCTTTGCGCCTGATGAAGAGCAATTTCATGTCATTAACCACCATGCTGGCGAGGAATCAGGCGACACACGTAACGCCTTGCAAGAAGCTGCGCGTATTTGTCGTGGCGATATTGCCCCAATATCCACGTTGAACCCGGATGACTTTGATGCCCTGCTCTTACCTGGCGGTTTTGGTGTAGCAAAAAATCTCAGTGATTTTGCCAACACAGGCGTATCCATGAGCATTCAAGAAGACGTTCTGCGTGTTTGTAAAGCGTTCGCAAGCGCTGAAAAACCAGCGGGCTATATTTGTATTTCCCCGATCTTGATACCAAAGGTGTATGGCCCAGGCGCGAAAGGGACCATAGGAACAGACCCCGAGACGGCAGCAGCATTTAATGCCATGGGCGGTGAACATGTTAATTGTCCCGTTGATGACTTCGTGCTTGATCAAAGCCGACGCTTGCTTTCCACTCCTGCCTATATGCTTGCTACATCGGTGAGTGAAGCGGCTTCTGGGATCAATAAACTGGTCGATAAACTCGTTGATATGGCGTGAAAGACGTTTGATATGACATGAGTAAAAAAGCGAAGAAGAAGTAGAAGAAAGAAAAAAGCGACGCCGAGTTGGCGTCGCCTGCATCAGAAAACTGCACTACGTAAGCAGATTCATGCAAATACATTTACTGGAAGCAATGTGAGCAATGTCGTGTGTTCTCTGGTGAAGATTGCCTTCGCCATCGAACAAAATAAATAATAATCATTCTCATTAGCGTTTACAAGTTATTATTACTGCTTTATTTTTGCTCATTCATAATGTGTGATTTTCTTCACAAAATGCAGGCGGTATTGATCCAGTGAGTCTTTTTTCTCTAAGTGCTCAATCAAGTAATGGTTATTGAGTAGCAAACAAAGCATGCCCGCAAAGCAATTACGCGATTTCACACGCAAGCTGGTGTAGCCATGTTGAGCGACCCAGCGCTCTTGCGAATGCAACAGCGCCTGTGCGATACCACGACGGCGACCTTTACGGGTGACGCCACCTAGCCAGCTATAGAAACAATCTTCATCCAATTGATAACCCACTTTCACCCCACAGCTTTCCCCATCTTGTTCTGCAATCAGCACCAAAAAAGGCTTATCACCAATGCGTTTTTTTAATGAAGCCAGCGTTTCCTCACGGGAAAATTCATCAATTTGACCAAGTACGTTGATGGCATCGGCCAGCGTCCCCTCTCGAATGATCATGGGTATATCCTTATTTGATCAGCACTCATGTGCTTTTTCTCCGAGTATAGGCGAACAGACAAAAAAAAAGCCGATCAAACGATCGGCTCTATCACCCTCAATCTTATATGCAGGCAGACGCTAAACCAGCTTGGCCTGTGCAGTCTCGTTAACCTTGGTCATGCGACCAACAAGATAATTCAACAACACGCCATACATAGGTACAAACAGGCCAAGGCTTATGATGAGCTTAAAGACGTAATCGACAATGGCGATTTCCGTCCAGTTAGCCGCCATGAAGGCATCAGGGCTGTTGTAAAACGCGATGGCAAAGAAGGCCAAGGTATCAAGCGCGTTACCAAACACGGTTGAACAGCTAGGTGCTACCCACCATTTTTTTGTCTGGCGTAGGCGATTGAACACATGAATATCGAGGATCTGACCAAGCATATAAGCCATGAAGCTTGCCACGGCAATACGCGCCACAAAGAGGTTAAACTCCGTGAGGTGCGCGAGTCCTTGATACTGTCCTTGATAGAACAACACCGACAACACATAAGAGATCAACAGTGATGGCACCATCACGCTGAAAATGATCTTACGTGCCATGCCTGCACCGAAAATACGAACAGTCAGATCGGTCGCCAGAAAGATAAACGGAAAGGTAAATGCGCCCCATGTGGTGTGAAAACCAAAAATGGTGAACGGCAGCTGTACCAGATAATTGCTAGACGCAATGATAACGAGGTGGAAAACCACCAAATAGGAAAGGGCGTTGCGCTGTTGCGCGGGCGTAAAAGTGCTCATTTGGAACCTTTTTGTCATTGGGGGCGAGGGAACCCAAACGTACTTATTATGCCGAGTATTCTACTCGACACCGTATTTTGCTGCTTCGCGGTGCAGTTGCATAACGCAAAGAAGGTGGCGAATTATACAGCATTTTTTTGGCTTGCCAACTGTCGTCGCGTCGCCGTGGTATCACGAAAAGGCGAGTTGTCTACTTAACCAGCGATGCAAAAACAGTAGTTCTTCATCGCCTTCTTTACCAAGGCGCTCTAACCACACACTGGCACTGTAATGCTCAGCTTTGAGCATAAAGGTGACGCCTTCAAAGTCGACCAACCATGTGTGCAGATCGGCATCGGTTTGCTTATCCTGCGCGTTGGCATCAATCAGTTGGCAAAACCTATCTAGCATGGCTTCTGCGTTGTCGAAATCCATCCCATCCGCGGCTAACACCAAACGCCCTTCATTGGCGTCAAAATGCGATAACCTAAATCGTGGTTTATCCATAACTCGCATCATCCGTGTCGAGCGTGATGTGATCTTCAATCACGTCCAAAAATACATGGCCGTATTTTTCTAGCTTGCGCTGACCCACGCCATTGACCGCCAGCAATTCACCTTGCGAGGTCGGGATCATTTCTGCCATTTCAATCAAAGTGGCATCGTTAAACACCACATACGGCGGGATGTCTTCTTTGTCTGCAATCGCTTTGCGCAATTTACGGAGTTTGGCGAACAGCTTTTTGTCGTAATTGCGTTTGCCAAGCTTATCGGCTTTACTGCGTGGTGACAGACCGAGCCTTGGCACGGCAAGTTCAAGCGATGTTTCTCCGCGCAAGACAGGACGTGCTTCTTCAGTCAGTTGCAGCACAGAACTTCGTGCAATGTTTTGCATCAGGTAACCGCGATGGATCAGCTGACGGAAAATGCTGACCCAATACTCATGACTGTGGTCTTTGCCCAGTCCATAAGTGCTGATCTTCTCGTGCCCGTGCTCTTTGATGCGCTGGTTTTGCATACCGCGCAGCACTTCAACCGTGTAACCCACACCAAAGCTCTGATTCACGCGATACACACATGACAGGGCTTTTTGCGCTTGCTCTGTACCGTCAAACAGCGTGGGCGGATCTAGGCAAATATCGCAGTTACCGCAGGGTTTCTCGCGATATTCACCAAAGTAATTCAATAACACCAGACGGCGACAGGTTAGCGCCTCAGCAAACGCGCCCATGGCATTAAGCTTGTGACTTTCCACCTGCTTCTGTGGCCCTTCTGGCTTTTCTTCCAAACAGCGATGCAACCAGCCGATATCCGACGGGTCATAAAACATCACCGCTTCGGCGGGCAAACCATCACGCCCAGCACGCCCCGTTTCCTGATAATAGGATTCGATGTTGCGTGGAATATCATGGTGAACCACAAAACGCACATTGGGTTTATTAATCCCCATGCCGAACGCAACCGTTGCCACCACAATTTGCACGTCATCGCGCTGAAAGGCTTCTTGTACCCAAGCGCGTTGTTCATTGCTCATGCCTGCATGATAGGCCGCTGCGCGTAAATTTTGATCGCACAGCTTTTCGGCCACCTGCTCGACCTTCTTGCGGCTGCTGCAATAAATGATGCCGCTTTGTCCGCTTTGCCCGGCGAGAAACTGGGTCAATTGCGCCAGCGGCTTATGCTTTTCCACCAAGGTGTAGCGAATATTGGGGCGATCAAAACTACCAAGGAAAGAGTGCGGAGCATCCAACGCAAGACGCGAACAAATATCCTGACGCGTGGCGTCATCCGCGGTGGCGGTCAGCGCCATCACAGGCACATTCGGGAAATGCTGTTTTAGGCTACCCAGTTGCGCATATTCGGGACGAAAATCGTGTCCCCATTGAGAGATACAGTGCGCTTCATCCACGGCGATCAGAGCAATCTTCACTGCTTGCAAACGTTCGATAAAGTCACGCATCAACACGCGCTCAGGCGAGACATATAAAAGCGAGAGGTTACCCTCGCGCAGTGCTTGCCATGTTGCTGCTTGTGCTTCTGGGAGCATGGAGGAGTTAATACACGACGCTTGCACGCCGTTCGCAAGCAGTTGGTCGACCTGATCTTTCATCAGCGAAATAAGCGGAGAGATAACAATCGTCAAGCCATCGCGCACCAAAGCAGGAATTTGGTAGCACAGGCTTTTACCGCCACCCGTTGGCATGATGACAAGGCAGTCTTGACCCGCGATAGCGGCATCAATGACTTCCTTCTGACCGTCTCGGTAGCTGTGATAGCCAAACACCGACTGCAAAACAGATTCGTCTTGTGCCAGTTCCAGCGTTTGCGCGGCAGAATCAGTGACGGTCATGATGCCTCTCTTCAATGAATTGGCGCTCATTCTAAACGCCCTTCGCCAATGTTGAAAGCCATGCCGTTGTTGCACACGATTTTCTCATCAATATGTCACCTTTAAGGTGTGCTTAGCGATACATCCTCCATATACTGATTGATGCAGCTAAACCGTTTATATTTGATGACCATTCAGCACTACCACGCTAGATAAGCCATCAATACCCCTTATTTTTCGCTGCCCGCGCCGCCTTTAGGCGGTTTTTGCTCTTTGTCGTAATTTGTATGTTGAGATCTTGCAGTGAATGATGCGCAACAAACCCGCCGAGGCATATTTCTCGCCATTGGCGCCTATAGCATGTGGGGTATTGCCCCGATCTACTTTAAAGCGTTAACTGACGTCCCAGCATTGGAAGTCGTGATGCACCGTGTGCTGTGGTCGTTTTTCTTTCTCGCCATCATAGTGAAAATGAGTGGCAGCTTTGCCCGCGTAAAACTGCTACTCAAAGATACCAAGCGTTTAGCACTTTTAACCGTTACTGCCGTGGTTATTGCCGCCAACTGGCTCATTTTCATATGGGCCGTGGGCAACAACCTCATGTTAGACGCAAGCCTTGGCTACTTCATCAACCCACTCTTTAATGTGGTGTTAGGCATGGTATTTCTCGGCGAACGCTTCCGACGATTGCAATGGGTCGCCGTGGCACTGGCCTTTTCTGGTGTGGCTATTCAAGTTATCACTTTTGGCTCATTGCCTTGGGTTGCGTTGGTGTTGGCGGGCAGTTTTGGCTGCTACGGTCTGTTGCGAAAGAAAATCAATGTGGATGCAGCCACCGGACTGTTCATTGAAACCGCGGTGTTATTGCCAGCGTCAGCAATCTATTTACTCTTTATTGCCGACAGCGCGACCTCAAACATGCTCGACAACAGTTGGAGCATGAACCTACTACTGATCGCCGCAGGTATCGTCACGACCTTGCCATTGTTGTGCTTTAACGGCGCAGCCACCAAATTGCGCTTATCAACACTGGGCTTTTTCCAATACATCGGCCCAACCATTATGTTTTTTTTGGCCGTGGGCATTTATACCGAACCGTTCACCGCGGATAAGGCCACCACCTTTGCCTTTATCTGGACAGCGCTGGCTATCTTCACGTTTGACGCAGTCAGACAACAAAAGAAAAAGCGCAAGTTAAACACTCCATCTTGATATTTCGGCACCGCAAGGTGCCGTTTTTTTTATACCCGCAATATTTTTCTATCCTTCTGCCTTCACAGAGAAAAATTGACATCCTGCCTCGTTAATCCGACACACTTCTCGCTCATTAGCGAACTATACTCAGAGGCTAACCGTTCGTGCGTTAAAAGGAATTAGAATGAAAAAGCCCCCGACTCGACTCTTGTCCGCATTGGCACTTAGCTTGATGATGACAGGGACTGCCAACGCGACTGCTGAAGGTCAAATCACCGATGCTATCGCGCCCGAACTTGCCACAGGCAGCGTGATGCGAAAGAGCGTAAAAGGCACGCAATGGATGGTGGCGTCGGCCAATCCTCATGCCAGCAAAGCCGCCGAGTCCATTCTAAAAAAAGGCGGCAATGCGATTGATGCCATGGTCGCGGTGCAAACCGTGCTGGGCTTGGTTGAACCGCAAAGCTCTGGCATTGGTGGCGGTGCTTTTTTGGTGTATTGGGATAATAAGGCTCAAGCCTTAACCACGTTTGACGGGCGTGAAACCGCGCCAATGGCAGCAACGCCAACACTATTTCTTGATGACAATGGTCAGCCTTTGAAATTCTATGACGCCGTCGTTGGTGGGCTGTCCGTCGGCACGCCGGGTACATTGCGTTTAATGCATGATACCCACGCTAAGTATGGCGACCTGTCTTGGCGCGCCGTGCTCACTCCGGCTATTGAACTGGCACAAGCCGGTTTTGAGGTGTCACCGCGTTTAGCGGCGCTGATTGAAGGCGATGCTGATAGGCTGCGCCGCTACCCTGCGACTCACCAATATTTCTTTGACGACAACGGTAACCCTCTGAGCATTGGCGATCGTTTAGTGAACCTCGAATACGCCAGCACCTTGAAAATGGTGGCAGAGGATGTCGACAACTTCTACCAAGGCCCCATCGCTGATGACATTGTCGCGACCGTCCAAAACGCGGCGGGCAACCCCGGCGTATTGAGTAAAAAAGATTTGGCCGATTACCGCATTGTTGAACGCCAACCTGTCTGCGCCCCTTATCGTCAATATCGAGTCTGCGGCATGGGACCGCCGACCTCAGGCGCGATTACCGTTGGGCAAATCCTTGGCATTTTGAGCAACTTCCCACTGAAAGACCTCGGCAAAGACTCCCCTGAAAGCTGGCGTTTAATGGGTGATGCCTCTCGTTTGGCATTTGCCGACCGCGGACGCTATATCGCAGACACTGACTATGTGCCAGTGCCAACCGAAGGCTTGTTAGCACCCGAATACTTGAAAGCACGCGCGGCATTGATCCCTGCTGAAGGTGCCATGACTGATGTGTCCCCCGGCATGCCACAATTTAGCCATGCGATGAAAGCGCCGGCATTGGCCGACGATCAATCCATCGAACTGCCATCCACCAGCCATTTTTCCATTGTGGATAAAGCGGGCAACATTGTCTCCATCACCACCACCATTGAAAACGGCTTTGGCTCGCGCTTAATGACCCGTGGTTTCTTGCTCAACAACGAGTTAACGGATTTCTCCTTTGCCACACAAAAAGACGGCGTGCCTATCGCAAACCGCATTGAGCCGGGTAAACGCCCCCGTTCATCCATGGCGCCCACCATTGTCATGCGTGATGGTAAACCATACATGGCGGTAGGCTCACCGGGTGGCAGTCGCATCATCGGTTATGTTGCCAAAACACTGGTCGCGCATCTTGATTGGGGTTTAGACATTCAATCAGCCATCGACTTACCGCATCTCGTCAATCGCTTTGGCACTTTTGATCTCGAGGCAGGGACGGATGCAGAAAGTTTCAAACCTGCACTTGAAGAAATGGGATATAACGTCAATATTCGTGACTTAACATCAGGCATTCACGGTATTGTTATCGACAGTGGTGCACTGGAAGGCGGTGCCGACCCAAGGCGCGAAGGGCTGGTCACTGCACAGTAACCCGTTAAGCCCCCTCAGGAGAATATGAATGTTACGTAAAATCAATACGATGGCACTTTGTGCCATTCTCGCAACAGCAGCAGTACCTGCTCAAGCGCTTAGCTTGGACAGCCTACTAGGTGAAGCGAACAAAGAAGCCAGTAATTTACTCAATGGCGTAGACACAAAAACGGCAGATAACCCACTCACGTCGTTGCTGTCGACAGATCTTGGCGTCAATGACAAGCAAGCAGCAGGCGGTGCGGGAGCCCTACTTGCCATGGCTTACCAATCCCTAGGGGAAGAACAAAGCGGTGAGTTACTCAAGATGGTGCCGGGCATGGATTCTTTGACGGGGATGATTCCAGACGATCTCGCCAGTAACCTTGGCAACTTAGAGTCCGTCGACAAAGTCTTCGGTGTACTTGGCTTAGATCCAGGCATGGTACAAAAATTTGCCCCAGTGATACTCAAGTATTTGACCGGTGAAGGCGCCAGCGAATCGCTCATTAGCGGTTTGACGGACGCTTGGGGCGCAGCAAAATAATCTGTCTCTTGTTTCCATTCTCTTTAACTTGAGTGCGATACAAGAACCAACAGACGAAAAAGAAGGGGTGGCCTAAGCCACCCCTTCTTTTTACTGTCGTTTTTCCATGCCTTAACGTTTTGCTTTTGGCTTTTGGCTTTTGGCTTTTAGAGCATGGCGCTTAACAGTGTCTGCCGTTACATCGCTTCTAGCTTGGCATATTGTGTCACCAACCACTTGATCCCTTCGCCATTAAAGGCGACCTGCACACGGCTTTGATTGCCGCTGCCTTCAAAATTGATGATCGTACCTTCACCAAATTTTGGATGCTGAACACGCTGGCCGAGATTAAAGCCCGTTTGATTGAAATTCTGCTGAGTCTGCGTTTGAGAGAAACGACCACTCGCCGCAGCGGGACGCGAGACCTTGGCGCGCATACGCACTTCTTCTAGGCACTCTTCAGGCAATTCACGAATGAAGCGTGACGCTTTGTGGAACATGTCCTTGCCATACACACGGCGCATTTCAGCATGGGTGATAAACAGCTTTTTCATGGCGCGCGTCATACCCACGTAGCAAAGGCGACGCTCTTCTTCGAGGCGCCCCGCTTCTTCGGATGACATTTGGCTCGGGAACATGCCCTCTTCCACACCGACCATAAACACCAACGGGAATTCCAACCCTTTGGCGCTGTGAAGTGTCATCAGCTGCACGGCATCATCAAATTCATCCGCCTGCCCTTCACCAGCTTCCAAGGCAGCATGAGACAAGAAGGCCGATAGCGGCGTCATGTCTTCTTGCACCTCTTCCGGCGCTTCATACTGGCGGGTTGCGGTGACAAGTTCTTCCAAGTTATCAATACGTGCCTGCGCTTTCTCGCCTTTTTCGGCTTCGTACATCGCGCGCAAGCCCGAATGTTGGATCACGTAATCGGTTTGCTGGAACAGCGCCATCTCACGCGTCTCGTCTTCTAGCGCATTGACCAATTCAACAAAACGACGCAGTGAGTTAGCGGCACGTCCCGCCAACACTTGCTCTTCCAATAACTGAGTACTGGCTTCCCACATGGTCGCGCCACGATCACGCGCCGCCAAACGAATGGTTTCCAAGGTGCGATCGCCCATTCCACGTGTTGGTGTGTTAATCACACGCTCAAAGGCTGCGTCATCAAAACGGTTCGCCATCAAACGCAGGTATGCCAGCGCATCTTTGATTTCCTGACGTTCAAAGAATCGCATACCACCATAAATTCGATAAGGCAGCCCTGTTTGAATCAAAGCCTCTTCCAGCACGCGAGATTGGGCGTTGTTGCGATAGAGCATGGCGCAATCGTTCAATGCGCCGCCTTCGTCATGCCAAGATTTGATTTTACCGACAACAAAGCGAGCCTCATCCAACTCATTAAATGCACTGTATACGGAAATCAATTCACCTTCGTGACCGTCGGTCCACAGGCTCTTACCCATACGTTCCGAGTTGTTGGTGATCAGATGGTTTGACGCCTTCAAAATGTTGCCCGTGGAACGGTAGTTCTGCTCAAGACGAATGGTCTTCGCGCCAGCAAACTCATCAAGGAAGCGTTGAATGTTTTCGATCTTAGCGCCACGCCAGCCGTAGATAGACTGATCGTCATCGCCCACAATCATCACATTGGCTTGCGTGCCAGCCATCATGCGCAGCCAAGCGTATTGAATGTTGTTGGTATCTTGGAACTCGTCGACCAAAATATGCTGAAAACGCGCCTGATAGTGCTCACGAATATGGGTTTTATCTCGTAACAACTCGTGGCAACGCAGCAAAAGTTCCGCGAAATCCACCAGTCCTGAACGGTCACACGCTTCTTGATAAGCGCTATAAACACGTAACCAGGTTTTTTCGACGGGATCGAACTGCGCATCAATATGATGTGGCCGTAAGCCCTCGTCTTTTTTGGCATTGATGTACCACGATGCTTGACGCGCAGGCCAGTGTTTCTCATCAAGGTTTTGTGCTTTTATCAAGCGACGCAGCAGACGCTGTTGATCGTCAGAATCCAGAATTTGAAAATCTTGCGGTAAATTCGCATCAAGATGGTGAGCACGCAGAATACGGTGACACAAGCCATGGAAGGTACCGCACCACAATCCTGATGACGTCCCCTGCATCAGTTGGTCGATACGCCCACGCATCTCCGCTGCCGCTTTATTGGTAAAAGTCACCGCCAGTACTGAAAACGGCGAGGCATGCTCCACTTTCATCAACCAGGCAATGCGATGAACAAGCACTCGGGTTTTGCCACTACCCGCGCCAGCGAGTACCAGATAGTTGCCGAGCGGCGCGGCCACGGCTTCGCGTTGTTTGTCGTTAAGACCGTCAATCAGGTAGGATACGTCCATCGTTCATTCACTGGTTATTTATACACTGGTTGAGGATTATATACCCAAGTGACTTTCAGGTGCGAACCTAACACCAAAATTCTGGGGCAAAGACCAACATACACCCCGATATTAACGCCGCCTTACTCCGCTCCTTTCACCAATCCAGGTTTCTCTCTCATACTTTTATAAAAATGATGATTCAAACCAAACAAAATTCATATATATCAACACTTTAATTCACATCTTGGTTCGTCATTGGTTATTTTTAATTAAAAAATAACCGCAACAGCGAAAGTTTTCATTCACTCAACCTATCCTTTTAGGTGAGCACGTTATTGAAGACGGCTCTTTCTTTAATCAATTGATAATCCTAAGGACCTCCGTCCTTACAATGAGGAATTGACATGAAAAAGACTAATTTTGCTGTCGCTGCTGCTATTACCAGTCTGCTTGCTGTGGGTGCAACCACTTTGACGACAACGCCTGCCCAGGCTGCAGAAAAAGAGAAATGCTACGGTGTCGCAAAAGCGGGTAAAAACGACTGCGCAACGGCGACCAGTTCTTGTGCGGGTACATCAACCAAAGATGCCCAAAAAGATGCGTTTATCGTCGTGCCTCAAGGCCTATGTGACCGCCTGTCAGGCAGCGCTAAATCGGCCTCTTAATCAGAGTAACGTCTTAATCGAAACAGGGGTTAGGCATGGAAAAAGTTTCTCCTTGGATTGGCGTGGGGCTAAGGCATCCACATCATGAGCACTTCATCAATCAATCCCCGGATATAGGATGGTTAGAAGTACACAGCGAGAACTTTTTCCAGCCTGATTCTGATGCTTTTCAGGCGTTAGATACCTTGCGACGCCAATATTCGATTAGCTGTCATGGCGTGGGTTTGTCATTAGGGTCAACCGACCCGATAAACCGCGACCACTTGCGTCGACTCAAACGATTAGTTGATGAGATCGATCCCTTATTCGTCTCTGAGCACCTCAGTTGGAGTTCGGTAAATGGCGAATATTTTAATGATTTACTGCCTCTTCCTTACACCGAAGAAGCACTGGATGTGTTTTGTGCCAATGTCGACATCACACAAGATCACCTCAGTCGACAGATTCTGGTGGAAAACCCATCGAGTTACTTGAGCTTTAACCACTCAACCATTCCTGAATGGGAGTTTCTGGCCGAAGTCGCCAGACGCACTGGCTGCGGATTACTGCTCGATCTGAATAACGTGCATGTCAGTGCCTTTAATCATGGCTTTGACGCACAGCAATACTTAGCCGCCATTGATCCTGAGTGGGTGAAAGAAATCCATTTGGCAGGCTATGTCGTTAATCCGCTGCCCGAGGGTGAAATTTGGATTGATACTCACAGCCAGCCAGTTTCTGAGCCAGTATGGGCGCTTTATCATCAATGGATCGCCGCAAACGGGCCGCGACACACCTTGATTGAGTGGGATAGAGACATTCCAACACCCGAGGTGCTGCTGGCGGAAGCGGCGAAAGCCGATGCCATCTTAAAGGCGCTATATTATGGCCCCTTGCGAGAGGTGGCATCATGACATCGCCAGACTTAGCTTCTCTGCAGCGACAGTTTAGTGACGCGCTGCACTATCAGCCGCACCAATTGCCGGTTGCTCAAGGCGTCACAACACCCGATGCGCTATTGCAGGTTTATCGCAACAACTTCGTGATGACATTAACTGAATGCCTCGGCGTGGCTTACCCCGTGGTCAATGCACTGGTGGGTGAGGAGTGCTTTGCTGCCATTGCTCGCCAGCACGTGCTGACCACGCCAATGAATAATGCCTGTGCCGATCGTTATGGCGAAGGGTTTGACAAGACAATGACGTCATTGCCCAACATCATCGAAGCTGTCCCTTATCTTGCCGATATCGCGACACTAGAGTGGCATATTCAAACGGTCAGTCAGGCGACGATAACGAAAATGCCGTTTCCAGTGGATGCCTTAGCGCTAGTGACACCTGAAGATTTTGGCAATATCCAGCTCCAGGTATCCCCCACAGCCAAAGTGATGCAAAGCCATTTCGCCATCTGCAGCATTTGGCAAGCAATCACCCATCATGATGAAGCGGCGCTGCAATCGCTTGACCCTCTTAATTCCGAGGCGGCGCTCGTTCAACGCCGTCATAACACGCTAGAAATCACGTTGCTTGATGCCGAAGAAGCCACATTAATCGTCGCTTGCGAGCAATCGCCGTTTGGCGATATTGCTCCTCATTTATTGCAACACGTCGCCAGCGCCATGCAGCGTGGCGTGTTTACTGACTTTACTCTCGCTCACACGCCATAAGAAAAAAGGACATCGCGCATGCTTTCAGTTATTACCAAATTGGACGACATTTTTGCGTCCGCGCTCAAGCCCCTCGCTCCGGTATTGCTGCTGATGAGTCGTCTTTGGGTGGCATGGGTGTTTTTCCGTGCAGGACAGACCAAAATCGCAAGCTGGGACAGTACGCTATACCTCTTTGAGTATGAATATCAGGTACCGGTATTGCCTTGGGAAATGGCGGCATACTTGGGGACGGCAGCGGAACTTATCCTGCCTGTATTTTTACTATTAGGTTTGTTAACTCGCCCTGCGGCTTTTGCACTGTTCGTTTTCAATATTGTCGCAGTTGTGTCTTACCCCGCCCTTTGGGATAAAGGCTTCTTCGACCACCAAATGTGGGGCGTGATGCTCTTAGTCACCACCGTGTGGGGGCCGGGTTTACTGGCACTCGACAATAAACTTAAACAGCGCGGGTAAGAGTCAAAAGCTGACTCAGATGGGAGATCTCCACATCCGGAAGTAATGTTGCATGCCGCTGCTTTGTCAGCGGCTGTTTTGTTTCGTTAATCCAGCACGCCTTAAATCCTGCCAGTTTCGCGCCGCGCACATCCGCTTTTAAATGATCGCCAACATGCAAAATGTTCTCAGGATCAACATCCAGCAAGTGTTTCGCTTTAGTAAACATAGCCAAGTCAGGCTTGGCTTTCCCGTCAGGTCCGGCTTGCAGAACATGCATAAAATACGGCGTCAGCCCCAGCCGATCACAATCAACATTGCCATTGGTGATCGCCAAAAGTGGGTAATTTGCCGCTAATGCCGCCAAGGTTTCAATGGCTTCATCTGGCACGGAAAAGTTGCTGCGCTCGAAAAGAAAGAACTCAACGGCGTCATTGGCAAGTTGTTGCGCTGCAAAGTCGCTCAGACCACAACGAGTGGCGGCAAATTTGATCTGCGCTCGTCGAATCTCTGTGACAAACCCTACCAAGCGAGGATCTTGCTCCATCACCTGCTGGCGAATTTCCTGCCATAACGCCCAGCTAAATGCTTCCATCGGCGGGCAATGCGAGGCTAGCCAATCCAGCAACTGTTGCTCTGCGCGTACAATCACCACACGGTTGTCGTACAAGGTATCATCCAGATCAAAGGTCAGTGCTGAGACGGGTTGCCATCTGCGGTAAAACTTCATGCGCGTTCCTCTTCTCGTTCCGTTGCCTGTATTCACTCGATCACAGTGCTCACCAGATCAAGATCTGGGGGGGCTAATCGCTTTTTCGTTTACGCGCTCTGGGATGCGCTGCATCGTAGACTTTGGCAAGATGCTGGAAGTCCAAATGGGTATAGACCTGTGTCGTCGACAAGTCTGCATGCCCCAGCAACTCTTGAACAGCGCGCAGATCACCGGATGACTCCAACATATGCGTTGCAAAGCTATGTCTGAGTTTGTGCGGATTAATGTGGCTATTCACCGCTTGCTTTTGTCCCCACTCAGCCATACGTTTTTGTACGCTTCGCGCCGAGATTCGGCTTCCTAATTTAGAAATAAACAGTGCATTTTCTGGTCCTTTCAACAACAGATTGCGCACTTTTATCCAATTAATCAGCCACTCTTTGGCCATGCCAGTAAACGGGACGATACGTTCTTTATCGCCCTTACCGATGACGCGAAGATCGCCTTTTCGCACCGCCACATCTCGAAGATTTAGGCCGGTAAGCTCAGATAAACGCAGCCCCGCACCATACATCAACTCCATCATGGCGCGATCGCGCACCGCTAAGGGGTCGTCAGAATCGACAGAAAGCAGTTGGTTGATTTCATCCACATCAAGATTTTTTGGCAAGGTGCGCCCTTGTTTGGGCGCTGCCACACCTTTGGCTGGATTTGCACCCAAAGCACCATCGACAATCATAAAATCAAAGAAACTACGAAGAGCAGATAAACGCAGAGCAATGCTGCCCGGCTTTAGGCGTTCACGCTTGGCTTGCGAGGCAATTTGACGCACCCAGCCGGCATCGACATCCTGCCATTGAGTCACACCCGAATCCTGCAAAAATGTGGCGCAAGCGGTCAATTGTTGGCGGTAATTAGACTCGGTATAGCGACTTAAGCCCCGCTCACGAATCATGTAATCAAAAAATCGCGCCAGTGGTTTTTCCAAGGCCGACAGCAGGCTCATTCGTCTGACTGCCACTTGGTAAGAAGAATAGCGATGTGCTCTGCAATTTGCTCAACAAACAGGGTGTCCATGCTGGGCTGAAAGTGTCCGCCATCTTTGCTGGCAAACGACAAAAAGCCTAGCTCTTTCCCCTTGTAAACAGGTACTAATGCATAAGAGCCTAGCTCTGGTGCGTGACTAACAAATAGTTCACCATCGGCTTTACGAAGACGACCCAAGTAAACATGCTGACCGCAAAAATGCGCCGCTTTTATTGCGTCGACACTTTTTTTGTTCAAGGCATGATGGCCAACATCGTAAAAACGCAAGCTAACTGAGAGCTGCAGCGACGAGGCTAAAGTACGTAACGCCTGATGAATATCCTGCTCACGACTGGCGGCAAACAAAGCTTTGTGCGCCTGCGAGAAAGCACGAAACAGGTTTTCATTCCCTGCAGCAATGCTCATCAATTGGGTGATGTCTTCTTCTAGTTCAGCCACGCGTTCGCGTAATCGGCTTAGCTGAATTTCAACCAAGGAAACCGCGCCACGTTGTGGATGAGAGAGTCGAAGTTGCTCCAGCAATTTAAGCTGGCTAAGAAAAAAGTCAGGATTGTCTTTCAAATAGCTGGCCACGGCATCGTCGGTAAGCGCTTTTGCCAGTGGCCCTTCGAGCTTGGAAAGCTCCGTCATACTGTTATTTGTCCATCATAAACATGTGAAGCTGGGCCGGACATATGCAAAGCATGTCCCGGACCACGCCAACGAATGTGTAGATCGCCGCCTGGCAATTGCACGCGTACAGACTCATCAAGCAAGCCTTGTGCAATGCCGACAGCCACCGCTGCGCAGGCACCGCTGCCACAAGCTTGGGTCTCACCTGCGCCGCGCTCATAAACGCGAAGACGAATTTCACTGCGTGATACCACCTGCATGAAACCTGCATTGACACGCTCAGGAAAGCGCTCATGGGATTCCACCAACGGGCCCAAGGTGTCAACATCGGCCGTATCCACATCGTCAACCACTGTGACACAGTGTGGATTACCCATACTGACTGCGCCAACAAACAAGGTTTTATCGCCTACACGTAAAATATAGGTTTTTTCTTCTGTGTTTGCGCGGAAGGGAATTTTTGATGGTTCCCAAACAGGCTCGCCCATATTGACCGTGACCTGATCGTCACCATCAATATTGAGTACAATTTTACCCGACTTAGTGCTGACTTGGATTTGATGTTTATTGGTCAGCCCTTTCATGCGAACAAAACGAGCAAAGCAGCGCGCGCCGTTGCCGCACTGCTCGACTTCACTGCTGTCAGCATTGAAAATCCGATAGTGGAAATCACTCTCCGGATCATAAGGTGGCTCGACCACCAAAAGCTGATCAAAACCCACACCGGTGTTTCTGTCCGCCAAACGGCGGATCATGTCCGGGGAGAAATACGCATTTTGCGTCACGCAATCAACCACCATAAAGTCGTTGCCAAGACCATGCATTTTCGAGAATTGTATCTGCATCCGGTTCCTTTATTCAGGCAAAACCTGTTCTAACTGCCACAGTGATTCCAGTGGCTCTCTCTGACGTACCAGATGGGCTTGCTCACCGTCCACCATCACTTCGGCAGCACGGCTACGCGTATTGTAGTTCGATGACATCACAAAGCCGTATGCGCCTGATGAACGCACAGCAAGCAAGTCACCAGCTTCCAACACCAAGGAACGGTCTTTGCCTAAGTAGTCGCCTGTTTCACACACAGGGCCAACCAAATCATAGGTTTTGCCTTCCCCGTCGCGCGGACGAAGCGGCACAATGTCTTGCCATGCTTGATACAACGCAGGGCGCAGTAAATCGTTCATCGCCGCATCAATGATGGCAAAATTCTTCTCGGCGTTGTGCTTGAGAAATTCAACTTTTGTGACCAATACACCAGCGTTGGCGGCAATGGCACGACCCGGTTCAAACACCAACTCTATGTCTTGATGATTGTCGAGACGATCTAGTAAGGCCTTGGCATAGTCAGATGGCTCAGGTGGCTTTTCATCGTGATAAGTCACGCCCAATCCACCACCAACATCAAGATGAGTGATGTTAATACCATCTTCACGCAGTGCATCAATCAGCCCCAAAAGGCGATCGGTAGATTCAATAAATGGCGCTAGATCCGTTAACTGAGAGCCGATATGACAATCGATACCGTGTACGTCCAGATTTGGCAAGCCATGGGCGTAATGGTAAACCTCACGCGCACGGTCGAATGCAATACCGAACTTGTTCTCTTTTAGGCCGGTGGAAATATATGGGTGGGTTTTGGCGTCTACGTCCGGGTTAATACGCAAGCTAACAGGTGCGACTTTACCGAGTTCACCCGCCACTTGATTCAATCGATCAAGTTCAGCTTCCGATTCCACGTTGAAACACTTAATACCCAACGACAGCGCACGCGCCATTTCTGGGGCAGTTTTACCCACTCCAGAGAAAACCACTTTAGCCGGATCGCCACCCGCTGCAAGCACACGCTCTAGCTCGCCTTGGGAAACGATGTCAAAACCTGAGCCTAAACGAGCAAGCACATTGAGCACACCCAAGTTGCTGTTCGCCTTCACGGCATAGCAAATCAGGTGTGGATGATCGCCAACTGCATTATTAAACGCATGCCAATGACGCTCTAGCGTCGCACGAGAATAAACGTACAGCGGGGTGCCATAGTCTTGTGCCAACTGTGCCAAAGGCAGGTCTTCTGCCCAAAGCTGTCCGTCATCCTGATAATTGAAGTAATCCAACGTTGTCCTTCCCTGTCCGATATATTATGGCTGATCAGTTCCCTGAGCTTGCGTATCCTGTGTGTTTCCCGTTTCTGCTGGCGCACTGTTTTGCGCTGGCGCGTCTTCGGGAAAATAGAGTGGGCCTTGTTGGCCACATGCAGACAGCAAGGTAATTGCGGCCAGCACAACAAGTTTCAGGGTTGTTCGCATCATTTATGCCAGTGATCCAAAAGTTAATGCCCTCTATAATCGCATCAACACACTGAAAAGCAATAGGACGGAATACAATGAACACCAGTGAATACCATGAACTTGTCGACGCAGAATGGATGGCCATCGAGGAAGGTATCGATGAATGCGGTGCAGATATCGATTACGAAACATCTGGTAATGTTCTGACACTGGATTTTGAAGACCGCACTCAGATCATCATTAATCGTCAAGAGCCGATGTCCGAGATCTGGCTGGCGTCGAAATCCGGTGGCTTCCACTTCGCTTATAAAGAAGGAAAATGGCTGTGTAGCAAGACAGGCGTTGAGTTTAGCGAAATGGTCAAGCAAGAATGTCGCAAACAATCTGGCGAAGAGGTCAATTGGTAGAGCGCGCATTGCTTACGCACTAAATCAAGACTCACAAACGCAACGTCGCTGAAAGCCATCAGGTTTTCAGCGACGTTTGTGTCGGTACGTCAAGGCTTAAAATTTAACGAGAAGCAACCTGTGCTGGCTCACCGCGCGTCTCTGCGCCACGTTGCCACTGGCGATCACTCTTATACGGGATCACCTGCGCCCGACCATCAGCCTGATGGATGATGTCGTAAAACTGAGGTAAATTGAAATTAACGGCTTGGCCACTAAAGCTCACTTTTTCCTGAGATGAGGTGTAGAAGCGGTTCACGCCTTGCACCATTTCTTCTTTATCGCCACTGCATTGACGATACATTTCTACGCGATTGTTTTCGTCCAACACATAAATATTGAACCCTTCGCTGCAATCTTCGAAGAAAAACTGGATTATACCTTCACTAGCATACGCATCGACCACTTCTGGCGGATGTATTTCGCCCTCTTTATCCAACATCACCAAGGGCGATCCCGTGATCTTGTTGGTTGAGATAGAACGGTAAAAATCCACCGAGTTCTCAAGTTTTTGTACCGACACGCCGCGTCGCTCAAAGAACAATCCGAAGGTTTGATCAGCCACTCGAATCGCTTTAAAACGACGACGTTTTTCCTGATCGATAGGCTTTAATCGCATATCAATACATTCTGCCACCAACTGATACACCAAATTACGGATCAAGCCGCGCATTTTTCCAGCGTAGCAAAACACGTCGACAGACTCGGGGGGAATCGCATCTTGGTGCATCTTGCCTAGTAGCGTCTTAAGCACATCCAGCATGGCGTTATCACCCTTAAAGTTCAGGGTACGCACTTCGTTCCAGCTGTTGCGGTAAACCAAATCAACGCTACCCACCAAGCATTGCTGATCAGCACCGTAGCTGAAAATGTCTGTGTTTTTGAAATCGAATCGAACTGACGGCTGCTTCAATTCAGAAGTAGGATCGTGCTCAAGGTTGATGAACAGCGCCAGTTTGCGGATTTCACAAGGGCTCGACAACGCCTGCAATGATGGATGCGGTCGACGTACCGAGAAGGTATTTCGCATGTCACTCACCAGCTGATACAACTTGTCGATGTCGACTTCACTGGTACGTGCGACGGAATGCAGGCAAGTCGATTCAGTGAGCATGCCATTGAAATACGCCCAAGCAACAAGCTTGGACAAGTAACGGTTGTGCTCTAGTGGCGCGCGACCAATGATGTCGACAGGTTTAAGTGATTGCTTATACAAATACCAACCCGGCGGATTGTTGCGCCCTTCTGGCACTTGAATCAAGGTCAGGTTAGGTTCGTGCAAATCCGGCGATAATTGAGGATTAAGCAAGGTCACTTTACCCGGCAACACCTCAAATGCAGCGTACAGCTTACGCGCCAAAATACTGATATCTTCAGGGCTAATCGCAGAAGTAATGTCATTGCGACGCGCAAAGCGGATCAGGTTGCGATAGCTCAGCATCAAGGCTTCTAACAGCTCGTTATGCGCCTCTTTAACCTCTTCGACCTTCCAGTTACGGCGATTGTCCAGACGTGCAATATCGTCTTGCGTCCAACCCCATTCACGGGTCAATACACACAACACTTCACGGCGCCATGGCACGGAGCCAGGACCTGGCTCACGGGTCAGTTTTTCATGGGTTTTGAGGTAAAAACAGCGACGCACCAAGTCGAGACGACGGTGATCGTCAATGCGTTCAAGATAACGCGTGACTTTCTCCAGCATCAGATAGTAAGCATCAGATTGATACACATCCACCATACCGGAGAAGAAACGGCGCTTACCGTCAACACTAAGAAGCTGCGTGCCTGGGTATTCCCAAGAATACGCTTCAAGCAAAATCGCTTTCAATACCGACTTATACGGGGAGTCGATACTTTTATACAGTTGCCAAAGGCTGGAGCCAAAATACTCTTCTGCTGGGATCGACGGCAATCCGCCAAAATCGACCCAGTCATCACGACGAAGCGCACCGCTAGCGATCATCTCACCCACGTATTCTTCATAGCAGTTTTCCATCTCTGGCGGCACCAAATACCACAGCAGTTGCTGACCAGCTAGGTGTAAGGCAGAGCGATAAAATTCATCAAGTAAGAGATAGTGTTGACTGGAGCCACAGTTATCAGACGTCATTTCCTGCGCGAGGTTTTGACGGAAACGCTGCTCACACATCACGAAGAAGTTCACTTCTACGCCTTGTGCCATTGCCCAATCAGAAATCAGCGAGCACTTAGCATCGAGCATTGAGCGCTCTTCTTCACTCACCCACTGTTGCACACAAACCCAAATATCCAGATCGCTGCTCAGGCTTTGCCCCATCGACGCGGTGCTGCCCATGGAGAACATCCCTTTAATCGGGAAATCTTCAGAAATGGGTTTTTCCGGCGCAGACGTATTCGATGCCAATGCACAATCATTGACAAAATCTTGATGAATATCTGAAAGGGTAAAGCTGGCAATGCCGTGAACAACACTGCGCTCGAGGTAGCCAGGAACGGCAGGATGGTTAAAGTGCAGCAAAGCAGGTAATACGTTAAACACGTTAACGGCCTGAGAATGCATAGCGCTTCGTGCGCGCTCCAATCGTACTCGATTGAAGGCATTAAGACGCTCTATTTGCTGATCAATATAGTTTTGCAAGATTAACATCCAAAGTTGCCGACATCCTAGTCAACGAAACAGGCCTCAACGAAATACCACTGCGAGTCCCATGGATAAAAACGTGATCAATCTAACAGTTTTTACTCGGAGCGTAAAGCAAGCAACGACACAACATATTTGCTAAACATCGCTCACTATCTGAACGAAACTGTGAGACACACAACGCTTTATCTCAAATTTGATTCGAAATAAGGTGAACCAAGTAGTATTTCACACCCTACAACGACCCTTATTATTTGATCCATATCACACAGGATAGTCTATGGTGCAAAGCTTCGCACATTTTAGACGCCGCTTTCTCTGCCTTATTGCTACGCATTTCCATAACAGCCCTCCATCTTTTGCACTTCACGTTCACTGTCCTCGTTAATCACTGACGCCAATCACCGAAACAACCCATCTAAGTGATACGACGAATCACAGGGCATCACACGTACCGACTGACTTCTGAAATCCTGCATCTTGAGGTGGTTTGGCAATGAGAAGCGGTGATACGATTAGCGTATGCAAATCACATGGAACCCACTATGAATTCAACGCCCCTACGCATCGCGACTCGCAAAAGCCCATTGGCGCTTTGGCAGGCCGAATATGTTAAAGCTGCTCTCGAGAATACACACCCCGGTCTGGTGGTTGAGTTGGTGCCAATGGTGACCAAGGGCGACATTATTCTGGATACGCCACTCGCGAAAGTGGGCGGCAAAGGCCTGTTCGTAAAAGAACTAGAACAAGCCATGCTGGAAGGACGTGCTGATATCGCCGTTCACTCAATGAAAGATGTCCCTGTCGAATTTCCAGAAGGGCTGGGACTCGTCACTATCTGTGAGCGTGGTGATCCACGTGATGCTTTTGTTTCTAACACGTATTCGAGTATCAGCGATCTGCCACAAGGCGCGATTGTCGGTACATCGAGCTTGCGTCGTCAGTGCCAACTGCGTGAGATGCGCCCCGACCTCGTGGTTAACGATCTACGCGGTAACGTGGGGACACGTCTGGGTAAACTCGATAACGGTGAATATGACGCCATCATCCTTGCTGCGGCTGGTTTGAAGCGCCTTGGACTGCATGACCGTATTCGCAATGAAATCGAACCCGAAGAAATCCTGCCTGCAGTTGGACAAGGCGCCGTCGGCATTGAATGTCGACTTGACGATGAGCGTGTTCGTGCTTTGCTCGAGCCACTTGCTGATGCAAACACCACCTATCGCGTATTGTGCGAGCGCGCCATGAACAATCGCCTACAAGGTGGTTGTCAGGTTCCTATCGGCAGTTATTCTGAAATTCAAGGCGATCAAATCTATTTGCGCGCTTTGGTTGGCGAGCCAGACGGCAGCGAAATCATTCGTGGTGAAGTCACAGGGCCGCTAGAAAAAGCCGAAGAATTGGGAACCGGCCTTGCAGAGCGATTGCTGGCAGAAGGCGCACGCCCAATTCTTGAAAAGTTGTATCAGGACGAAATATGACGGTCGTGGTCGTCCGTCCGGCACCTGCCTGTTATGCGCTGGTCGACAGCCTCAACCAAGCAGGAATAAAGGCGCTGCCCGCGCCTTTGTTATCTTTTTCAGCCGGCGCCGACCTCCCGACACTTCGCGATACCCTAACCACACTGCCTAGCGGCAGTGTGGTTGTTGCTGTCAGCCCACGCGCTGTCGAATATGCGCAACTGCACTTAAACGAACATCATACCCAATGGCGAACGGACCTACATTTCGTTGCTGTGGGCGAAAAAACAGCCTCTGTTTGGCGCGAACTGAGCGGCATTGATGCCCTGCAGCCCCCGAGCGAAGACAGTGAAGGCATGTTATCCCTGCCCGTTTTTTCAAAAACAACATCGTTATCTGTACTGATTTTACGCGGCAATGGCGGGCGGGCCTTATTGGGAGATACGCTCATTCAAAGTGGTGCCAAGGTGCGCTATTTTGAAGCCTATCAACGACACTGGAACGCAGACGATTTATCATCATTAGCCAAACAATGGCGGGCAGACGGCGTCGACACCTTTGTCGTCACCAGTGGTGAACAACTTTCACTTTTATGCCAGACAATCTCAGAGTGTGACCAGCAATGGTTACGAGAATGCCATATACTGGTGCCAAGCAAACGGATTTACAATCAAGCAATTGGCCTTGGCTTTTCGGCAATTAACTGCGTAAACAGCGCCTCCAATGACTCGCTGCTGCGCGCTTTATACGAGATGAACAACTCGGGACATTCGGATGACAGACAAGAATAAACCTTCAGGCACGGAGAAAGACACAGCGGCGCCAGCATCCTCAAAAGACACGGCAACGAATGCGTCTGACAAAGCCACCAGCTCTCCTTCTCATACAGATACTAAAGTGTCTGATAAGACTCAAGCAGGCGATAAATCTTCTGTGGCACCGTCTTCTTCAGCAAAAGAAACCCAACCTGCTAAGCCTTCAAAACCCACCGCCTCTGCACCTGTGAAAGAAAGGAAAGGCGGGCGTGGATTGGCTGTACTTGCCATTGTGCTGGTTATTGCACTGGGCGCGGGTCTTTACTACCACGGGCATCAGCAATCAATGCAATACAACGCAGGTATTGCCACATTAAGTTCTCAGGTTTCTGAACTGAAAACGGCGCTGGAAGACAGTGACAAACAAGCACAAGCTGCGGTGCAAAAAGCCACGCAAGATACACAAGTGCTGATCGACCAGCAGGGCAAAACCATTGCCAGTTTGCAATCGGCTTTGGCTGACGTGAAAGGTCGCCGTCCTAATGACTGGTTACTAGCAGAAGCGAACTATTTAGTTAACCAAGCAGGCCGTCAATTATGGCTGCAACATGACGTGCTGACCGCAACAACCTTGATGGAAAATGCAGACCAACGCATTGCAGAGTTGAATGACCCGTCGCTGACGCCACTGCGCCAAGCCATGGCAAAAGACATTCAACAGCTGAAAGCGATTAAGCGCATCGACCGTGACGGCATCGTACTCAGACTGAACAGCTTGCAACAAGAAGTGGATAAACTGCCACTGGCCAATGCGATCATTCCTGAAGGCGAAGCGGTTGTCCCAGAGACAGTTTCAGATAACGTCGATGATTGGCAGAAAAACCTTAAAGCGTCACTGAGCGATTTTGTGAGTCAGTTTATTACCTATCGTAAACGCGATGGTGATGTCGTACCGCTTCTAACCCCTGCGCAAACCTTCTATTTGCAAGAAAACCTCAAAGCCAAACTGGATCAGGCCATCACCGCGGTGTATCGCCAAAATGGTCGTCTGTATGCGGAATCGTTGAAAGCGGCGGAAGAATGGGCCGAGCGTTTCTATAACCAAGACGCCAAGATCACCGAAAGCTTTGTCAGCACGCTAAAAGCACTGAGCCAGCAAACCATTGCGGTGAGCTATCCAGAAGCATTGGAAAGCCAGCAACTTATCAGCGACTTGTTAGCCGATCGCCTACGGCGCGACCTTGCGCCGCTGTCGACGGGGGAGAGCAGCCAATGATCAAAATCCTCCTATTAGTTATCGCACTGATCGCAGGTTTGATTGTTGGTCCTGATTTGGCCGGTAATCAAGGTTATGTGCTGATCTCTGCCGCAAATCAAACCATCGAAATGAGTCTGACTACATTGGTTATCGTGGTCATTGCTGCATTTGCTGCCTTGTTCATTCTCGAGTTTCTCATTCGCAAATTGTTTTCGTTTTCGAACTCAACCCGTGGCTGGTTTTCTGGCCGTAAAAGCAAAAAGGCGCGCACCTTAACTAACCAAGGTTTGGTCAAATTGCTGGAAGGAGACTGGAAACAAGCGGAGAAATTGGTGGTAAAGGGTGCAAACTGCAGTGATGCGCCGCTGCTTAATTACTTAGCCGCCGCAGAAGCAGCGCAGGGCCGTGGCGATGTGGAAAACCGCGATCGCTACCTGCAACAAGCCTCTGATTTTGGCACTGACAGCCTAGCTACCTCACTGACTCGTGCAAAACTTCAATACCGTCAGGGCCAATACGAAGAAGCACTGGCAAGCATGCAAGGCTTGTTAGATGCGAACCCTCGCAATGCCATCTTGCTCAATCTGCTTAAAGATACCTATCTACAACTGCAAGATTGGCAAGCATTGCTTCGCCTGTTGCCGTCACTGAAACGTGTGAAAGCCATTTCTGACGCAGATGCGACCAAACTGGAGCTAAAAGCTGAATGCGGCTTGATGGCCCATATCGCGACACAAAAGGGCAGTGATGGCCTTCTGGCGCATTGGAATAGCCTGTCGCGTGCAGCGCGTCAGCAAACACCGCTGATCGCCTGCTTAGTCAAACAATTGATTGCACGTCACGCCGATTCTGAAGCCTATGTCATTTTACGAGAAAATCTTAAAAAGCATCCTGATGAAACCTTGATTGGTCTCGTGCCTGAGTTGTCATTGCCTGACTATCACCCAGCGATTTTGAAGTTGCAGGATCTGTTGCGCTACAACGAGAGTAATCCGATCACACACAGCGCATTGGGTCAGTTGTATTTCCGCGAAGGAAAATGGGCAGAAGCTCGTCAGCATTTTGAAAAAGCGCTCAATATTCGTGCCGATGTGACCGACTATGCATGGCTGGTTGATACGCTTGAAAAGCTCAATGAATCAGGCGAAGCCAATCACCTCTCACGTGAAGCATTGAAACTCGCGCTACCTCACAAAGAATGAAACATTTTGCGCACAAAAAAACGCCCGAACGGGCGTTTTTTTATTCACAAAATTCACTCAAAGCCGTAAAAACAACCCATTATGTTTCAATTCGTTAATAATCATTAAGGGCTATTTACCAGCCATTGTTAAGACAAAGTAGCTGGTATCAAATAGGAAGGTAAAATTTTGATGTCAAAAACCTTTATTTGAAAGTGAGCCCGTTGAATCATGGATATGTTACCTTGGATCATTGTGTCAGGCCTGATGGTTTCTGTTGTTACCGGTCTACTGACAGTTCTGCTGGTAAAAGGCATGGAGTAATTCTCTGCCTATTACCAATAACGCCTCCGCTTGGAGGCGTTTTTGTTTTCAGCATCTGACGATGCTGAACCAAAGATATCAAATGTTAAAGGAAGACATATGCCGCTTCAGGGCTTAAGCTCAATCGGCTTACAGAGGACTTTTTTTGTGTTAGCCACCCGTGCACACTTTCGACACACATAATCGGGGGCTGTGACCAGTTTAGCTAACGCCACCATGTCTTTTTCAATGTCTTTACTTTTCCAATCACACAAGGTTTTTGCCAACCCTATGCCTCCTCTGCAATATCTAGGTCATCTGCTCAACGCTATACGCGATCAACGCATCGCCGCTTTCACGTAAACGTCGAAACGATTCTTCTTGGTTTCAATTTGGGTAGACGGCGTTTTTCCCGCAATGAACTCAGCGTAATCGGGGCGTTTAACCACCACACGCTTGGTTGCCAGCACATAAGCAGGATCGAACAAACCATCAGCATCATGATCAGCACCAACCAGTGACTGAAACACGCGCATTTCTTTTTTTACCAAGGCTGATTTTTTTTTGTGCGGATACATAGGGTCAAGATAAACCACATCAGGGCGCTCAAGCGTTATGTCATCCACCAACTGCGTCAATGCATCGTGACTGGATGCATGCACCATCGACATGCGTTCGCTGACCCAATGTCCAATTTCTGGATCTCGCTTGGCACGTTCTAAGCCGTCTTCAAGTAATGCCGCGACCACAGGGTGGCGTTCTACCATCTGTACTTTGCAGCCCAGTGACGCCAGCACAAACGCATCGCGCCCCAAGCCCGCCGTGGCATCGAGCACTGTCGGTGTCGCACCTTTGTTGAGGCCAACCGCTTTGGCAATCGACTGCCCCTTACCGCCACCAAATTTACGGCGATGCCCAACAGCACCGCCGACGAGATCAACAAAAACAGCGCCCAGTTTAGGTTCATCCAGCTTACGCAACTCTAACTGTGATTCGGTTAAAACGAGGGCAAACGTGGCATCGCGGTCATGGGTGAGACCCCAACGTTGTGCGATGGTATCGAGGGTGTCTTGGCGCGTTGGCGCTTCGCAGGTTAAAGCAATCTGCACCTGAGTTCTCCGGCAATCTAGTCTCGCCGAGTATAACCTCAAGCGTCGTCTAGTTGGAGCAAAGAAAACGGCGATCTTCTTGCCGCTTACTCTTGCGCCTCTAGAGAGCGTTGCAGATATTCGCTTTTGATAAGCAATTCCATCGGTTTTGGCATACTGAAGTGATAACCCTGCGCATAATCGACACCGAGCGATTTAAGGCGGGTTAAGATGGCTTCGTTCTCGACAAATTCCGCCACGGTCTTCTTGCCCATCTGCGTGGCCAATTCGTGAATAGCCCTTACCATTGCGTAATCAGTTTCATCTTCCGCAATGTCACGAACAAACTGACCATCAATTTTGATAATGTCGACAGGCAATCGCTTGAGGTAGCCAAACGACGATAAGCCAGAGCCAAAGTCATCCAGCGCAATGGTGCAACCTAGCTGCTTGAGTTTGGTAAACAGCTCAATCGCATCCGTCAGATTGCCAATAGCGGCGGTTTCGGTGATCTCTAGACAGATCGAAGAACTCGGCACATTGCTCGAGGTCAGCGCATCAAGAAGAAAAGCAATGAAACCTTCGTCGCTCATTGAACGTCCCGACAGATTAATCGAAATCATGGCGATTTCATTCACGTACTCAGGGTTGCGCTCAAACCAGCCCAAGGTTTTTTCGATGACTCGTTTATCGATAAGATGCGCCATGTTGTAGCGCTCAGCCGCAGGAATAAACAACCCGGGCGCAACATAGTTACCCTCGCGGTCACGCATACGCACCAAGACTTCGAAATAGAGTTTTTCTCTCAGCTTTGAAGACACACTAACAATGGGCTGGGCATACACTTCAAGCCGATCTTCAGCGAGGGCGGCGTGAATTTTATTCACAAATGCCATTTCACGCTCATGACGACGAAGCTCTTCGTCATCAGGGCGATAAAGGTGAACCCGACTACGACCATCATGTTTTGCGGCAAAACAGGCTGTATCAGCCTGCGCATGCACTTGTTGAGGCGTTCCCGCCGTTTTGTCCAACATGCGAATACCCACGGAGCAACTCAATGCCAAACGAGAATTGTTCCAGTAGAAATCCATCTCACTGAGACTATCAAGAATTTGTTTACCCTGTGCAAGCGCCTGCTCTTCGTCGCATTGATAACAAATCACTGCAAACTCGTCGCCGCCTAATCGCGCCAGCGTGGCACCAGTAGGCAGCAGTTCTCTTAGCGCTTGTGCGGTTTGTTTTAACGCTTCATCGCCCGCTTCATGCCCAACCGTGTCGTTAATCACACGGAACTGATCCAGATCGATGTAGAACATTGCGTGAGTAAAACGCTCGTCTGAGGCGGAGTTCAGTGCATCAACCAAACACATTTCAAAATGGCTACGATTTATCAATCCCGTGAGGAAGTCATGTTGTGCTTGGTACCGAAGCTGCTGCTCCATACGACGATTTTCGGTGATGTCTTCCCCCACCAGCAGAAGTTGAGATTGCACTTGTGTGGAGCGGACACTTTCACGAATCCAACGCTCTTGCCCGTCACTGGTGCGATAGCGAGTTTCACGACGCCAAATCCCAAAACGCTGGCGATTCGAACTGCCCAGTAAGCTGCGTGGCGGAGGACTATCGTCTGCATAAAAATCAGTGACTTTGTGCCCAAGCATATGGCGTTTGGAAAAGCCCAGCCATTCGGTCGCGCATTGATTAACCGATTGAATACGTGACTGGTGGTCAATGGTCAGCAACATCACAGGTTGCTGCTCATACAACATGCGATACTCTACTTCGCTGCGTTGTAATTTCTGTTCGGCCAGTTTGCGCTGACTAACATCTCGCGCTTCAAACAGTATCTGTGCATCGGCATCACTGTGATCGGGCAACGCTTTGAGCGCCACATCAAGTATCACTTCGTTTTGCTGCTCTGATAATAGACAGGCCTCAAAACGACTAGTTTGCCCCTCTATCAGCGATTCAATGTGCAATTTCAATCTGTCACCGCTTAACCAATCGGACCAATGCCAAAGAGGCATAGACTCTCGCGTTTCCCATTGAGGGAATATCCGTTGAAACGCACCATTAGCGGAGACAACGCGGCCTTGATAGTCAAGCAGGGCGATATATTGGTGGCTCTGATCGAACACGCCTTTAAACAAAGCACGGCTTTGCGCTAACTCACGCTCGCCCTTTTTTTGCTTATTCATTTGCTTGGCTAATCCAGCAATGATCAAACCAGCAATAAACATAATGGCGACACTACTGAGGATCGCATCTCGATTAGAGACCATAAATGAAGGGGGTTGATTCACCGACACCACGTTGGAGAATAAGGTCAGGTCAATGTGCTTCTTCTTGGCTGTGGTGTACTCAAACATGAGTTGGTTAGCATCAGTGACGATAGGTGGCGTCGTTGAGGACTGCAAGGCTTCAGTCAATAGCTGTGCCTGCACCAAACCATGATGATGACCATCAACCATGATCCCACCTATCACGCCATAGGGCAGCATAAAGCTATTTGCGCCGTAGATAGGAACTGTCGCGGAAGCCGTGATCTTCGTAAGCAGGTCACCGTGGTTCATAAATGCCCCATCGGCATCTTTGAAATACGAGATGAACAACACCACATCACCGGATTCTAATTCAGCAATGCGATTCACCAAATCGTCAAAACGCATCTTGTGAAGACGATTCACCTCAACGCCCAAATCCCCAGCATTTACTAGCTGTTCACTGATCGCCTGCCAGTAGTCACGACTGGAATAAGCATCATCAAGCGCTAACCACACGCGTTGGGTATCTGGATGAACAGCTTTAATCAAAGCGACGTTATCCGGCACATTGATTAACTCTTCCACGCCCGTTAAGCGTGTAAGGCTTTCAAAAGGTTGATAGCTGGCGATATTCAGGCCTGAAAAAACCACCGGAATATCACCAACCTGCTCCGCCAAAGCACTCACCAGCCACAATGCCGCGTTATCCGTGGTCATTATGGCGTCATAGTGATGATCACGCAGGCGGCTCTGATAAAGGGATTTCAATTCCGCCATATAGCCGACGGACTGAACGCGCTTGGTATCAAGATAGGTGTGCTCGACAACAATGTCTTGTCCTTCTATACCCTGCTCGATACCTTCAACCAGTGATTCTGTCCAAAAAAAATCGGGATGATAGGAATGCACAGCAAGAACCTGATAGGCTGCTAGGACTGCGCCGCTTTTCAGTAAGACGATAGCAAGAAAGAAACACTTAAATATCTGGCGCATAGGAATAATTATTAAAATGTTCCTGAGAGTATCATTATGGTGACACCCTATTGGTAAGCCTGTCAGTTGGTCAAGTTTCATGCACGGAAACTGCGGGTAACATGGAGTTTAGTGAATACCAATGAATGACGTTGCAAAGTTAGATGATTTAGATCGCCAAATCCTGCACACCTTGATGGCCGATGCCAAAGTGCCTTATGCCGAAATGGGCAAGCGTTTTTCGGTCAGTCCAGCGACGGTACATGTGCGTGTGGAAAAGATGAAAGCTGCAGGTATTATTACGGGGACTGAGGTGTTGGTTAATACCAAAGCGCTTGGTTACGACGTGTGTTGTTTTATCGGCATCAACCTTTATGCTGCCCGTGATTACCATTCTGCGATAGAAAAACTGCAGCAGCTCGATGAAGTCGTCGAGGCCTATTACACCACCGGCGCCTACAACATTTTCGTTAAACTCATGTGCCGCTCCATTGAAGAGCTGCAATATGTCCTGATTGATAAACTGCAAGCTATCGACGAAGTGCAGTCAACGGAAACGCTGATTTCTCTGCAAAACCCCATTAAGCGAAATGTGGCACCGTAAGTAAGACACAGGAAACAACCGTCAGGACTGCCAAAATGAAAAATGCCAGCAAGTTGAAGTTGCTGGCATTTTGGTGTTCTCGGCACAGAACTAATTATTCAGTGCTTTCTTGATTTGGCAAATCAGGGATATCCATCTGCTTATCTTCAGCCAACCAACGCGCAACGTCTTTGGCGAAATAGGTCAAGATACCGTCTGCCCCTGCGCGCTTAAAGCACAGTAGCGATTCCATCACGGTTTCACGCTCATTCAGCCAGCCATTTAACGCCGCCGCTTTATGCATCGCGTATTCGCCCGAGACTTGATAAGCAAAGGTCGGCACTTTTAGCTCTGATTTCACTCGGCGAACCACATCCAGATATGGCATGCCCGGTTTCACCATGACCATGTCAGCGCCTTCATTGATATCCATCGCCACTTCATGAATCGCTTCGTCGCTGTTAGCTGGATCCATCTGATAGGTTTTCTTGTTGCCACCTTTCAGGTTTGCCGCCGATCCAACCGCATCACGAAACGGTCCGTAATAGGCTGATGCATACTTAGCTGAATACGCCATGATTTGGGTATGAATGTAACCCGCCTCTTCGAGTGCTTCGCGAATAGCGCCAATACGACCGTCCATCATGTCTGATGGGGCCACCACGTCCGCACCCGCTTCAGCGTGGGACAATGCCTGCTGGATTAGCACTTGGGTGGTTTCGTCGTTTTGCACATAGCCGTTATCGTCAGTCAAACCATCTTGACCCGACAAGGTGTATGGGTCGAGTGCGACATCAGTGATCACGCCAATTTGTGGCACATGCTCTTTCAACAGTCGCACGGCACGCTGAACTAACCCTTCAGGGTTATGCGCTTCTTCGGCACTGGCCGATTTAAACTCTTTCGGCACAACAGGGAACAACGCGATCGCTGAAACGCCTAACTTGGCTAGGTATTCTGCTTCATACAACATCAAATCAATGGAAAGGCGTTCAATGCCCGGCATTGATTCAATGCTTTCACGGCGGTTTTTACCCATAAGGATAAACATCGGGTAAATCAAATCGCTCGCTGACAGTTGGTTTTCTGCCATTAAGCGACGGCTAAAGTCATGTTTGCGCAGACGGCGCATGCGACGGGCCGGGAATGCGCCCTGAATGGATATGGTCACGATATCCTCCTTAATCCAAGTGCTTTGAGCGAATCATAACGTCTACAGTTTGAATAAGCGACGGGTGTTCTCCACGCTTTGTGTGATCAACTGCTCAGTGTCTTGCTGACGCAATACAGCAATCACTGACGCGATATGAGGTAAGTAGCAAGGTTCGTTGCGGCTCGACTTAGGTTTAGGCTTGAGATCACGCGGCTGTAAGTAAGGCGCATCGGTTTCTATCATCAATCGGTCATCCGGAATAAGCGGTACGATAGCGCGAAGAGCCTCACCGCGCCTTTCATCACATACCCAGCCCGTGATACCGATATACAACCCCGCCTCTAAGCACTCACGCAGCTCTTGCTCCGATCCGGTAAAGCAGTGCAATACCGCGCCCGGCAATTGTGGCAGCCATGGTGTCAATATCGCCATAAAGCGTTCATGAGCATCTCGGCAATGCAGAAACACAGGCATGTTCAACTCAGCAGCTAAACGAAGATGCGCTTCAAACACCGCTTCTTGCTGTGGGCGAGGTGAGAAATCACGATTAAAGTCGAGCCCGCATTCACCGATTGCCACGACATGCGGAAGGCTCGCAAGCTCGCGAATAGTAGGCAATGCCATATCTTCCACCGTTTTGGCATCGTGTGGATGCACGCCCGCGGTCGAATAAGCAAAGTCAGAATACTGGGCGGCAAGCGCCGCCGCTTGAGGACTTGAATCAAGATCAGTCCCGGTCAGAAGCATTGCGGTGACACCCGCCTCTTTGGCACGAGAGACGACGTCATCTCGGTCTTTATCAAACCGGCTACTGGTTAAGTTGACACCAATATCAATCACTGTTTGTCCTCGGTTATCTGTCTTAGCAACGTTGGTGGTTACGTTACATTGGGCGCATAAAGAAAAAGCCAGTGTATCACTGGCTTTATTCACTCTGGCAGGGCGTTATCCCTGACTGTGCTCTTCATTCTCGTCGCTGTTTTCTTCATTGCGTCGCTTATAGAAGCGGGAGAAAAACAGCCCCACTTCAAACAGCAGACACATTGGGATAGCCAGCAGCGTTTGCGAAATAATGTCTGGCGGTGTCAGGAACATGCCAACAACAAACGCAGCGACAACGATATAAGGCCGCTTCTTGCGTAAGTCGTCAGGGTCCACAGCCCCTGTCCACACCAACAAAATAATCGCGACCGGTATTTCAAACGCAATACCGAACGCCATAAACAGTGCCAAAATAAAATCGAGGTAACTGGCAATGTCGGTGGCTATCTCGACATCTATCGGGGCAATCGACGTAAAAAAGCCGAACACCAACGGGAAGACAACGAAATACGCAAAAGCCACGCCGCAATAAAACAGCAAAGAACTGGATGCCAGAAGTGGCATGACAAGACGTTTTTCATGCTTGTACAGCCCAGGCGCCACAAACGCCCAAATCTGATACAAGATCATAGGAACAGCAACGAACACCGAGACCACCAAGGTCAGTTTGATTGGCGTGAAGAAGGGCGATGCCACATCCGTTGCAATCATACTGGTGCCTTCAGGCAGCCGATCAACCAAGGGTGCCGCCACGAATGTGTAAATATCGTTGGCGAAATACACCAAACCAAGAAACACCACCAGCACAGCTAATAAAGCGCGCAGCAGTCTGTCTCTCAGTTCTACAAGGTGACTAATAAGCGGTTGGGTATCTTCAACAGATGACATAGTTACTCGACAAAAACTTGAGCCCTACGGAATACCGTTACTCGGTTTTATCCTTAGTAGGACTAGAGGCGCTGGCAACATCAGTGTTTTCACTCTTACTGGCGTAAGGGCGCTGGACACCTTCTGCTGCTTTTTTCAGCTCATCAACAGACTGCTGCAGGTCGGGCGACAGGTTTTGCATTCCCATCTGCTCGGCTTTTTTCAAGTTATCCTGTAGCTCTTGAATTTTAAGCTCTTGTTCAAGCTCATCTCTCACAGAACCAGCCATACGTCGCGCCGCACCAATCCAGCGGGACACATTTCGAATAGCAACAGGTAAACGTTCAGGGCCGAGAACCACCAGACCTACAACTGCGATCAGGATCAGCTCCCAAAAACCGATATCAAACACGGATTATGCCTGCTCTTTGTCTTTCGCTTCGCTCTTTTGTGCCGTGCTGTCTTTCTCTTCCAGTTTTTCCTGGACGAAGTCAGCGTCTTTCTTCTCATCGTCAGTCATGGCTTTCTTAAAGCCTTTTACTGCCGAGCCCAAGTCGCCGCCAATGTTACGCAACTTCTTGGTACCGAACAGGAGAATGACAATGACGGCAACGATAAGGAGTTGCCAAATACTAATACCACCCATCTAGTACAACCTCTGTTTTATGTGGTGAATAACTGAAGTAACCCGAGTCTACTCGCATAATGTTACAACTTATTTGATATTGCCAAGCTACCTCAATTTTCGGCTTTCAGCGAGAATAACTTGAATTGACACTTATTTATTAAATGCTCGCCATGCAAACAACCAACTGAACAACGCAACCGTTCCCGCTATCTGCGGCAAATCTTCCACTTGGTTACTATAGAGTATGGCAGAGGTGACGATCAGTGTTGCCCCAACACCCAACAGGAACCTTGCACGATTGTGTTGCTTTCGCGATTGCATAAATTCTTTATACATAACATCCATGCGCTGATTGACCTGACGGCCTTGGCGCAAACTGTCATAGACCAGCTCAGGGAGTTCCGGTAATTTTTCAGCCCAAAATGGTGCTTTCTCTTTGATCGCGTTAATGACCGCTTGCGGCCCTAACTGGCGTGACATCCATTGTTCGAGAAACGGTTTCGCCGTGTCCCAAAGATCCAATTGCGGGTAAAGCTGACGCCCTAGGCCTTCTACATACAGCAAGGTTTTCTGCAGCAGTACCAACTGAGGCTGCACTTCCATATTAAAGCGACGCGCCGTATTGAACAGGTTTAGCAATACGTGACCGAAGGAGATCTCACACAGCGGCTTTTCAAAAATAGGCTCACACACAGTGCGGATCGCGAATTCAAACTCGTCGACATTGGTATCGTGAGGCACCCATCCAGAATCAACGTGCAGCTCTGCCACTTTGCGATAATCACGATTAAAGAAGGCGAGGAAGTTTTCCGCCAGGTAGCGTTTATCTTCTCGATTCAAAGTACCAACAATGCCGCAATCTAAACCTATCCACTGCGGGTCTTGTGGGTGTTCGTAAGAAACAAACACATTGCCAGGGTGCATATCAGCGTGGAAAAAGCTGTCGCGAAACACTTGGGTGAAAAACACCTGTACACCGCGCTCAGCGAGCAATTTCAAGTCCGTACCGTTGGCTTTAAGCCCTTCCATATCGGACACCTGAATACCGTAGATACGCTCCGACACCATCAAACTGGTACGGCAGTAATCACTAAAGGTTTCGGGCACATAAAGAATATGGTCGTTTTCAAAATTGCGGCGTAGTTGAATTGCATTGGCCGCTTCGCGCATCAAATCCAATTCATCGAGCAAGGTCTTCTCGTACTCACGTACCACTTCCACAGGCTTTAAACGACGAGCCTCAGGCAGGAAGCGGGCAACAATACGCGCCATGCGATACATTAGTTTGATATCGGCTTGAATGACAGGAAGAATGTCAGGACGAATGACTTTCAATACCACTTCTCGGCCATTTTCTTTCAACGTCGCGGTGTGTACCTGCGCAATGGATGCAGAAGCCAGTGGCGTTTCGTCGAAATCATCGAACCAGTTTTCGAGCGGTCCACCCAACGCATTTTCCATTTGGGTCTTAGCAAGCTTGCCGTCGAAAGGGGCAACTTGGTCTTGCAACAGCGCGAGCTGATCGGCAATTGCAGGTGGAAACAAATCACGTCTCGTCGACATCATTTGCCCGAACTTAATCCAAACCGGTCCAAGCGCTTGCAGTGCCAATCTTAAACGTTCGCCCAACGGCATGCCTTGGTGTTCGTTTTTCATCCAAAACAGCATTTTTCGCAGCAAATGTGGGGCGCGAGTGATCGGCTGCTTAGGCAGCAACTCATCTAACCCATAACTCAGCTGTACTTGGGTGATTTTATAGAGGCGACGAATTTCGCTCGGTGTCATGCGTTTTCCACCTTGGCGGCTAACGCCAGTTTTTGTTCAAACGCATCAAAGCGCGCATGTAGACGTGATGCCTGACTTTGCACTTCATCAACCTGATCGGCAAAATAAGCCACTTCCAGCGCTCCGGGTGCCAAGCGCCACTCTTCAACGACCAATTCCGCCGCATAGCGCTGATTGCGCTCGCCGAATGCTTTAATAAAAGCCAGCCCTTGCTTGGCGCCGCGCACCATAGTGTGTGCTACTACATCACCGGTGTAGTGAGATAACCATTCGGCAATGTCTAGGTTAAGGCCATTGAGTAAATTGGAAAACTGCTGAGCAACATCGATGTCACCATCAAGATGCAGCTTGTCTTGCTTGATAAGCGCAGTCAGGTTGGCTTTGTCTTTCAGCTGCGGCGCGACAGAGATCGCCAACGCCAGATCGCAATCTGCATCACCGTCGAAATCTGCTAACACATCAATTTGCTGACTGAATACAAACACCAGTTTCTTATTGATGTCTGTCAGGGTGACACGCAATACTTTGCCTTTCAGGCGAGCAAGTCGACGCTGACTTTCCGCATCCTGACGAACCAGCGAGTTAAGGCTAGTCTCAACAACAGCGGTGACTAATGGGTCAAGAGGCATACTGGCACCTTAGAATTTGTAACCACGGTGCAGGGCAACAATGCCACCGGTCAGGTTGAAGTATTTGGTTTGATCAAAACCGGCATCTTCCATCATGCCTTTCAGCGTTTCCTGATCAGGGTGCATGCGAATAGACTCTGCCAGGTAACGATAGCTCTCGCCATCATTAGCAATAAGCTCGCCCATTTTAGGCAGAAGGTAGAACGAGTAGGCGTCATAAATCTTTGATAACGGCTCGACCAAAGGCTTAGAAAATTCCAATACCAGTAAACGGTCACCCGGCTTCAACACGCGATACATAGAACGCAGCGCTTTGTCTTTGTCGGTAACGTTACGCAAACCAAAGCTGATGGTGATGCAATCAAAGTGGTCATCCGGAAATGGCAGTTCTTCTGCGTTAGCTTGAACATAGTTCACGTTGCCTACCACGCCCATGTCACGCAGTTTATCGCGACCCACATTGAGCATGGAGTTGTTGATGTCAGCCAATACCACCTGACCTTTCTCACCGACAATGCGAGAGAATTTTGCGGTCAAATCACCGGTACCGCCCGCCAAATCCAACACGCGATGACCAGGGCGTACGCCACTGCAATCAATGGTGAAGCGTTTCCAAATTCGGTGAATACCCATGGACATCACATCATTCATGATGTCGTATTTTGCGGCCACATTGTGGAAGACGTTAGCAACCATACCGACCTTTTCTTCTTTGGCGATCGTCTTGAAGCCAAAGTGAGTGGTATTGTCCTCTGTGTCTTGCGTCACGCCCTGTGTCAAATCTGTCATTGTAAACCCCTGAGTAACACCGGACTGGAATAGGAAATGCCCGATATTTTTGCCGCTTAGTGTACTTTACATACTCAAACAACCACAAGAAGCGCGAGTCAATGTGATGTCGCCATCATGTGGTTATTTTAATCAGATCAAACCATGCTCAAAGTGCTTAGTGCGCCAACTACCTGTCCGATGACTCGCGTGAGACGGGTAAGGTAACCACATCTTCGTTTTGTTCAGATTCTTCTGACGTGTCTCTTTTTAGCATAGTCGGGCTGATATCGCGCTTTACCTCTACCCCGAGGGATTTAAAGCCTTCCACCTGACGAAGAATATTCCCTCGTCCTGTCGACAATTTATTTAGCGCGCTGTGGTAGCTGTCTCCCGCTTTATCAAGCGCTGCACCGAGCACTTCAACATCTGCGACAAACAGACGAATCTTATCGTAAAGCTTGGCGGCTTTATCGGCGATAAGACGCGCATTCTGATTTTGATGCTCGTAACGCCACAAATTGTTGATGGTTCTCAATGCCACCAGCAAGGTCGTTGGACTGACAAGCATGATATTATGATCAAGTGCCTCGCGGATCAGTGATGGCTCAGCTTCTAAGGCAATCTGGAATGCGGGCTCAATAGGAATAAACATCAGCACGTAATCAAGGCTGTGAACACCATGCAGTTGATGATAATCCTTTCGCCCAAGCCCTCGAATATGCCCGCGAATAGCGGCAACGTGCTCGCGCAACGCGCTGTCTTTTTCCGCCACTGTATCTGCGTGGAAATAACGTTCATACGCGACCAGCACCATCTTGGCGTCAATCACGACGTCTTTTTCTTGCGGCAAACGCACAATCACGTCTGGCTGATAGCGCTTGCCTTCCTCGTTTTCCAAGCTAACTTGGGTTTGGTATTCATAACCATCACGTAAGCCAGATTCCTCCAACACGCGCGCCAGTACAACCTCGCCCCAGTTACCCTGCTGCTTGTTATCCCCTTTCAACGCTTGCGTCAGGTTCACGGCTTCACGTGTCATGTCCTCATTGAGCTTTTGCAGGCTTTTGATTTCATGGATCAGGGTGTGACGCTCTTTGGTTTGCTCACCAAAGCTGTCACTGACTTGTTTATGAAAGCCCTCTAGCTGGCTTTTCAGCGGGCCTAATAACGAATCTAAGCTTTGTCTATTTTGTTCATCGACAGTCCGTGTTTTGTGGTCGAACACTTTGTTGGCCAAACTTTCGAACTGCACGCGTAGGCGCTCTTCCGCGCTTTCGAGTAAGCGGATTTTCTCGTCTGCCGCTTCCAATTGCTCTTCAGTACGTGTTTGCTGTTCACGTAGCGAAAGCTCTAGCGCTGCTTTGTGATCACGCAGGGAATCTAACGTCTCAGTAAGCTGCACTTTTTCCGCACGAAGTGCGTCCATTTGACGGAGCTTTTCGGCCGCCGCGGCCAGTCTGCCATACTGCAGGCGAAGTTCAGCGCTGAGTCGATCTCGATCCAAATCCAGTTCATCGAGCTCTCCTTGAAGCGATGTGTTCTCGGTTTGCAGACGCTCAATCGCAGCGCAGCTGAGTTTTTCGTCTGCCTCACGTTGCTGCATATGGAGATCGCGCAGGTTTCGCTGTGCCATACAATGATAGACCGCACTGACGATGAGTGTCAGTCCTGCACCTATTGCCGCTGCAAGCCATATCATGCCATCTGAAAACAGGCTTTCGATCTGCATGCCATTAACCTTTTCAATGTTCATCATTACTTGTAGCAAAGGCTAATAAGACACTGGATAAATGTCCAGTCTTTCTGTTTGTCGGTAACTGCACTAGACTGCTGCTCTCCTCTTTATTAAGTAAGCACTTCTCATGAATGATCGCCTTGCGATTGGCTACGGATTGGCTGCCGTGTTGCTTTGGTCAACCGTCGCGACGGCTTTTAAAATCACCCTGACTTACATGGACCCGATCCAAATGCTGGCTGCCGCCAGTGTGGTCTCTGCATTGTCACTTGTCGCTGTGGCGGGATGGCAAGGCAATCTACACCTCATTACGTCGACGTTTTTTCGCCGTCCGCTTTATTATTTGATGCTTGGACTTATCAATCCGTTTATCTATTATTTGGTGCTGTTTAAAGCCTACGACTTGCTGCCCGCATCATTGGCTCAGCCGCTTAATTACAGCTGGGCGATTACGCTGACTTTGATGGCGGCCATATTCTTAGGGCAAAAAATTCGTAAGCAGGATTGGATTGCGGCGGCATTGGGCTATGCCGGTGTGGTGGTTATTGCGACCAAGGGCAATGTCTTGGACTTAAACTTTGATAGCCCGCTAGGCGTTGGATTGGCCCTTTTCTCAACACTACTTTGGGCAGGTTATTGGATCCTAAACGCAAAAAACCAAGCCGACCCTGTCATTGGATTGTTACTTGGTTTTCTTTTGTCCTTGCCGTTCTCTATCGGTCTTAGTCTATATAGTAGCGATTGGAGTGGTATTCCTTGGCAAGGCTGGCTCGCCGTCAGTTACGTGGGCTTGTTTGAAATGGGGATCACGTTTGTGCTTTGGCTGAAGGCGATGAAGTTGGCGACCAATACCGCCAAAATCAGCAACCTTATCTTTATTTCGCCATTCATTTCACTGATATTACTGGCCAATATTATAGGCGAGCAAATCCACCCAACGACCTTGATAGGCTTGGTAATGATTATTGCTGGTTTATTGATTCAGCAACGAAAAAGTAAGACGTGATTTAAAACAGTTAAGCGTTACGCTGCGCTAGATATTGGCGCAGCTCATCCACTGAGATGCCATCATCTGCGATTTCTTGTGCCAACTCCTGAACGCGCTCTCCGCGGCGATCTGCAATAACTTTATTAAATTGATGGACCAATTCACGCAATCCACTGATCGGTACTTGGCGAGCCGCACGTTGGACGCGATCCTCACTCATACCGCTTAATTCTGTGAGAAGTTTACCAAACATCATTTTCTCTGGAGATTCTTCAAGAGTCTCCAAGTGACGAGCTAATTCAAGCATCGACATCGACATAGTTATACAACCTATTGTTTTAATTTTCGGGAAGAAAGGAAGTGTTCGCACACTAAATATACTCCCTTTGGTCAATAAGCAACAAAAAAATACCCGCACAAAATAATTTGGCGGGTAAATAGTCGGTAATAAGCACGCCATTATTACGAAGTGAATGCCGTAAACATATCGCCTAGAGGGTCAGCACTTCGTGCTTTGTGCGCTTTTTCAATAATATAGATTACATTACTGTTTTCTCGTTTTTAGCACTCAGCCGTATGCCAGCGCTTGCCTGCTCGAGACCAAAGCACAGCCAAACCTGGCGCAATCAACAGCATATGGAAAACCAATAGGTGAGGCTCAGATAGACCAGCTCGTTGTGTCAGGCTGACAAGGATACCCGCGCCACTCATTTGAAAGAGGCCAAGCAGCGCCGCCGCTGTGCCAGCACGTTGACCAAAAGGCTCCAGCGCTTTACCTGCCGACGAGCCCAACACCCAAGCAAAGCCAAATGACGATAAGAACACGGGCACCATGAAGGCCCACGCGGTTTGTGTCGAGCTCAACACGCCCATCAACACACCCGCAAATACCAATATCATCATGCCTGCGTTTAGCGTTTTACGGCTCCCGACGATATCCATAACTTTTGGCGTCGTCATTGAAGCAAAAATATTGAGCGCAGCGTTGATGGCAAACCATCCTGTAAACTGCCCCATCGACAAGCCCAACCCATTGATAAGTCTCACCGGTGCTGACGTTACGTAAGCCAGAATCACCGCCATTGCCAACATGCAAAGCACGGCATGATAGATAAACACAGGTTCTTTCAATACTTGCCAGTAACGGGAAGGACTCAACAGCGCGCCGCTTGAATCGGTATCAGCTGGGCGCGTTTCGCGAAACAGCGTAAATACCAGCACCAAAGCCACTAGCGCATATGCCATCATGAAACTAAAGTTTGAACGCCAGCCAAAGTGAACAGTTAACCAACTGCCCAACAACGGTGCCAGCGCAGGGATAAAACAGATAGCACCATTGAGGTAACTGATCATTTGACCGCTTCGCTTACCGCCAAAGCTATCTCGTACTGCCGCAAACGCACACACAGAGGTTGCGCACGCACCCGCACCTTGCAGTAAACGCGCAATGAGCAAAGCGTCTAACGAAGAAGCAACCCAAGCCATGGCAGAGCTTGCGGCGTAAATAGAGATACCCACTAAAGCGACGGGACGACGACCAAAACGATCGGCTAATGGGCCAGCCAACAATTGGCCCATACCCAAACTCACCATAAACCATGAAATAGTGTCTTGAATACGGGTCGGCGCAACATCAAATTCTGCGGCCATAATTGGCATAGCGGGCAAATAAATATCAATAGCAAGCGGGCTGAACAGTACAAGCAGTACCATCAATGCAACCAAGCGGCTATCAGGTTTCGAAGAGGGGGTGGACATAAGGAACTCCTGATTAATTGCGCGCAGTGTAGTCTTGTTTTGATATGAATAAAAATGGCTTATAGTCAGGTGAGACATTCCCGTATGGAATATTACTATTGAATCTGAATCATTTATTACGCTACGACCTCAATATGCTGATTTGTTTGCATATTTTATTGGAAGAGTGCAACGTCACGCGCACAGCTCAACGTTTGCATCTGAGCCAATCTGCAGTGAGTAAGAGCCTCGCCAAGCTACGCGAGCAATTTGATGACCCTTTATTTAACCGCACTTCACGTGGTTTACACCCGACAGCCAAGGCACTATCACTCAAACCCGCGCTGAAAAACTTGCTCAACCATTTAGACGGACTGACTGTATCGGATGCGTTCAATCCCGCTACCAGTGATCGTCGTTTTCATTTTGCACTGGTCGAAAGCGCCTACCCTCTTTTGATGCCGCGATTCTTAGGTGAAATACTAGATGCAGCGCCATCAATCACCTTAGATACTCAGGCATGGGGTGCAGGTACGTTTGATGCGATGGCACGGGGCGAAGTGGACTTTGGTATAACAGGAAAAGATCTGAACCCTGCTGATGCGATGCTCACTTTAATGCCTCCTAAAGGCATCGTTTACGAAGAGTTATATCAAGATCATCAAAAAGTGATTGTTCGCCAAGGGCACCCGTTATTGTCAAAGCGCTGGAATATGGAAAGCTATCTCAAACAGCGCCATATACAAGTCCGTTGTGATGGCAGCGATCGCTGGCTACTGGATTACAAACTCGCCGAACGTGGGCTTGAACGCGACATTGCGATGTATGTCCCTGACTTTAATAGTGCGGCCAGTTTATGCACCCATACCGATTTGGTATTTACCGCGCCATCTCACTTCGCCAACGCAGTGACCAAGCAACTGGATTTGGTGGTGACATCTTTGCCTGAGCCGTTACCGCCCATGGCATATACCCTGTTTTGGCATCAAAGTCAGGAATCTGACCCTGGTCATCGTTGGCTGAGACAGCTCATTATTTCGCGTTGCCGATATATGACAGAAATTGCAGCGGCTGAGGAAAACAGATAGGTTAGAGCCTTGAGAGAACACGCTAAACCTCATCGCTTTTTGAACATTACGATCAATCAAAACAGATAAAAATAGGACGAAAAATGCACGCCACTTATGCTGATCGCGTCAACGCATTGCGACGCTGGCTGGAAGACCAAGCGCTGGACGCACTGGTTATTCCACATGAAGACGAGTTTCTTGGAGAGTATATTCCCGCCCACAATGAGCGTCTTCACTGGGCCACCGGATTTACAGGTTCGGCAGGCGCGGCGGTGATCACTCGTGAAAATGCAGCCATTTTTGTTGATGGTCGCTACACCGTACAGGTGCGTAAACAAGTCCCTGGCGATATTTTTGAATATCGTCATTTGATTGAACAACCTGCATTGCAATGGCTTACTTCTAACTTGCCACAAGGCAGCAAAGTCGCCATCGATACGCGTCTTCATAGCGCAAACTGGCTAGCTAACGCCGAGCAAACTGTGGCAGGAAAACTGACACTGACCGCTATCGACAGCAACCCGATTGATGCACTTTGGCACGATCGTCCTGAGCCACGTTTAACCACTGCTCGTCTGATGAGCAACGAGCTCGTTGGACAAAGCAGCACAGAAAAACGCGTGCTCATTGGCCAAGCACTGACAAAAGCTGGTGCAAACGCAGCGTTGCTGAGTCAACTAGACAGCATTTGTTGGCTCTTAAACATTCGTGGTGGCGATGTATCTCGTCTTCCCGTCGTATTGGCTTCTGCATTGGTTGAAGCGAATGGCAATGTCATCCTGTTTATTGACCCTAGCCGTCTACCCGATGACTTTGCGGCACATGTTGGCGCAGGCGTATCAGTGCAATCACCAGATGCACTAGAAGCGGCCTTGTCGGCTATGTCTGGCAAAACCATTTTGGTCGACCCACAAACCAGCAATGCTTGGGCAAGTCAGGTTCTGGCCAAAAACGGCGCAATCATTGTGCACGCTGCAGATCCTTGCATGCTGCCGAAAGCGGCCAAAAACACCACTGAAATTGCAGGCATCAAAGCGAGTCATATCCGAGATGGTGTGGCAGTAAGTCGTTTTCTAGCATGGCTAGATGCGCAAGTCGCCGCAGGCATTCTTCCAAACGAAGCAGAGCTTTCTGACAAACTCTACAGCTTCCGCGAATTGGACGAAACGCTGGCAGATTTGAGCTTTGATACCATTTCGGCCGCAGGCGGAAATGCGGCCATGTGCCACTATAACCACCTCAATCAACCGAAGCCGGGCGAACTGGAACTGAATAACGTGTATCTGGTGGACTCTGGCGGTCAATATCCAGATGGCACGACAGATATCACGCGCACCGTGGCAATCGGTGAATGCTCTGATGGCGTGAAGCAAGCATTTACGCTGGTTCTCAAAGGTCACATTGCACTCACCACAGCACGTTTCCCGAAAGGCACCGCTGGCAGCCAATTGGATGCATTAGCTCGCCAATACTTGTGGGCAAACGGCTTTGATTACGATCACGGTACAGGTCATGGCGTTGGTCACTTCCTCAGTGTTCACGAAGGTCCACAACGCATTGCCAAGGCGCCAAATACCGTTGCCTTACTGCCAGGTATGGTGCTCTCCAATGAGCCTGGCTACTACCGCGCAGACGCATTTGGTATTCGCATTGAAAATCTAGAGTTGGTGGTAGAAGTACCCACAGCGGGTGACATGACGGTAATGGGTTTTGAGTCACTAACTCGCGCGCCAATTGATCGTCGTTTGGTGGATGTGAACCTGCTGACTGACAGCGAGATCGCATGGTGGAACGATTACCACCAAAAAGTGTGGGCCGATATCAGTCCATCACTGCAAGATGATGATTTAGCTTGGCTTGAGCAATCCGTGGCACCCTTGTCTCGTTAACCAAATCACCGCCAATCAAACAATGAAAAAGGCTCCTCGGAGCCTTTTTAGTTTTCAATTTTTGGCTAACCTGAGTACCCTGCTTGCCAATCCTTCCAAACCACGTCAAAGCCTGCACTTTTCACCGCATTGGCGACCTCTTTGGCACTACGCTCATCAGAGACCGCAAACTGTTCCAGCTCAGGCTCATTGTCGGCATATCCTCCAGGCTGAGTTTTTGATGCCGCTGACATAGACGTAATCCCAAGGGGTAAGACTTTGTCACGAAACGCTGGCGATTCTCGGGTGGATAAGGACAACTCCACCTCTGAATTGAGCAAACGATATGCACAAATGAGCTGAACCAATTGCCTATCTGTCATGACAGATTTGGGCTGCACAGCGCCTTCACACGGACGCAATCTTGGGAACGATATGGAATAACGACTGCGCCAATAAGTTCGCTCCAAATAGTCGAGGTGAGTCGCGACGAAAAAGCAATCCGTTCGCCATTCATCAAGCCCAATTAGCGCACCAATACCGATTTTATCGATACCTGCTCGCGCCAGCCTATCTGGCGTATCAAGCCTAAAAGCAAAGTCGGTTTTATTACCTCGAAGATGATGCTCACCGTAAGTCACCCGATTATAGGTTTCCTGATAGACCATCACCGCATCCAGCCCCAACCCTTTTAACTCTGCATACTCTGTTTGCGCCAGTGGCTGCACCTCCATCGCTAGATAACTGAATTGACGCTTAATTTCAGGTATCGCCTGACGAAAATAGTTCATGCCAACTTTGGTTTGATGCTCACCCGTGACCAGTAAAATACTGTCAAAGTTCATCGCCTTGATAGCACGACACTCACGGCCAATATCATCCATCGACAGGGTGCGTCGCTTGATGCGATTCTCCATCGAAAAGCCGCAATAGGTGCAAACATTGGCGCAAAGGTTCGACAAATACAGCGGAACATAAAAATTCACTGTGTAACCAAAACGGCGGCGAGTTAACGCCGCTGCTTGTTGCGCCATGTGTTCGAGATAGGGCTCGGCAGAAGGCGATATCAAGGCTTTAAAATCCTCAAGATCTCGCTTAGGTTTCGCCAGCGCACGCAAGACATCCGCTTCATTTTTACTATAGATAGATAGCCGAATATCGTCCCAATCTAGCGTTTCCCAATAGGCTGAAAAACTCATTTTCTCTCCCGTCTATCAGGTAAGTTCATCAAGAAACGACGTGAGTGGACTCGATGCAACAGCATGCTGCACTTTGCCCGCCAACCCTGCTTCATAGGCCATACGACCGCTTTCTACTGCCAACTTAAACGCCTGCGCCATGGCAACCGGATTGCGTGCCGCTGCAATGGCTGTGTTCACCAATACTGCATCAGCACCTCTTTCCATCGCTTCTGCAGCGTGAGAAGGCGCGCCAATCCCAGCATCGACGATCACAGGCACCTTGGCTTGATCGATGATGATGTCGAGAAAGTCCCTCGACACTAGCCCTTTATTACTGCCAATCGGTGCACCTAGCGGCATCACTGCCGCGCAACCCACTTCCTCTAACCGCTTACAAAGCACAGGATCAGCATGACAATAAGGCAATACTATAAAACCCTCTCTTACCAGTACTTCTGCCGCCTTCAAGGTTTCTATCGGATCGGGCATGAGATATTTAGGGTCAGGATGAATTTCAAGCTTAAGCCAGTGAGTACCAAGCGCTTCTCGTGCCAATCGCGCAGCAAAAATGGCTTCTTTCGCCGTTTTTGCGCCTGACGTATTCGGCAATAAATTGAGATTGGCAGCGATAAGCGGTGCAAGAATATCGTCTTCGCGGTTTTGAACGTCAACGCGTTTAAGCGCCATAGTGACAAGTTCAGAGCCACTTGCCGCAATACTTTGCGCCATCACTTTGGTTCCGGAAAATTTTCCGGTGCCCGTAAATAATCGAGATGAAAACGTTTTATCTGCAATTGTTAACACGGTCATCCTCCTGCAATCGCTTGAAACACGGCGACCTGAATACCTTCGGTCAATGGTGTCTGCTGCCACTGACCTCGCGGGATAATCTCTCCATTGATGGCGATAGCCACAGATTGCTGTGACAATGACAACTCGTGTATCAAAGCATCAAGATCACTGGCACCGGCTGGAGAATACGCCTGATCATTAAGCCAAATGTTCATCGGGCACCTCGCTGACATGTGATGAATTATGGGGGTGACAGACGGCGCAATCACTATCAATAGGGATCGACATAGCGCGAAGCGACAAGGATTGACCATCCAACTGATAGAAACGGCTGGGGATGCTTTTTGTCTGTGTCAGTAGCTTGAGCGCTTCCAAAGCTTGTAGGTTGCCAATCACCCCAGCAACGGGCCCTACGACACCAGCGCTTTGGCAATTTCGTGGAGAAGCATCCTTGCTTGCAGGAAACAAACAGTGATAACAAGGCGAAATGCTCGCAGCGAAATCAAACACCATCAACTGTCCTTGCCATCCAATAGCGGCACCTGCAACCAATGGTGTGCAGGATTTCCTGCACACTTCATTCACCGCTTGCCGGGTCGCCATGTTGTCACTGCAATCGAGCACGACATCGGCCAATGACACTTCGAGATCAAGTGCTCTATCAACAAGGTAGCGTTCCACTGCGCGACATTGAATCTGTGTGTTCAGCGCCATTAGCTGCGCACTCAGTGCACGCGCTTTGCTCTCACCCAGATTGCCTTCACGGTATGCCACTTGGCGTGACAAGTTTGAACGCTCTACTGCATCATCATCAGCAAGCACCAGGTTACCTACACCCGCGCCAGCAAGGTAGAGGCTGGCAGCAGTGCCTAGGCCGCCGCATCCCACAATAAGTACCTTTGCTTGCTTCAGGCGAGACTGCCCTTCTTTTCCCCACTCAGACAGCATAATTTGACGGCTGTAACGCTCAAACTCGCTATCAGACAGAGGCGGAATGCTCATGTCTCGCCTCCTCGGTCAAAATGCGTGAAAACGACTGCAATGTCGAAGGCAGATCGCCCGATTCGGTGACAGCTCGAACAACGGCAATAGCATCCACACCTGTTTGCCAAACCTCTGACGCGACAGACAAGTCAATGCCACCAATCGCGACAGTCGGGAAGCGACCATCGACGGTTTTCAGGTGTTTAGCCAACTGTTCAGTACCTTGAGGAGGTGTTGGCATGACTTTGGTTGGAGTGGGAAAGATATGTCCGATAGCCAAATAGCTCGGCGCAATCGAGAGGGCGAGATCCAGCTCCTGCGCCGTTCGAGTTGAGATCCCCAAGCGAATACCAGCCTGAGCAATGGCCTCGAGATCTGCATCTTTCAGATCATCTTGACCAAGGTGTATACCGTATGCCCCTGCTGCGAGTGCTTTCTCCCAGTGGTCATTGATAAAGATCTGCGCCTTAGCGGTCTTTCCAGAGGCGACAGCCTCTTCGATCATTGCGTCTAGATCAGGTTCATTGGGATCTTTGATCCTAAGTTGAATGGTACGCACGCCTAGCGCCAACAAACGCTTAAGCAATACAATGTCATCAACCACTGGATAAAGAGGGCCAATGCCCTCCTCCATGTGCGCAAATGATACGCGACAGTTAAACATAGAAGGTTTCATCACCCCTCCTACGCTTTCTGGTGGTAAAGTTCACTGCCTTTGGCCAAGAACTCTGCCGATTTTTGTTTCATGCCTTCCAGCGGATCATCCAGCATCTGAACTTCTACCGCTTGGCCTTTCTCTTGGTTTTTAGCGTATTCGCGGACTTCTTGGCTTATCTTCATGGAACAAAACTTAGGCCCGCACATCGAACAGAAATGCGCCACCTTGCCAGACTCTTGAGGCAGTGTTTCATCGTGATAAGTGCGTGCAGTATCTGGGTCAAGTGCCAGATTAAATTGATCTTCCCAACGAAATTCAAAACGCGCTTTAGACAAGGCATTGTCGCGAACCTGAGCACCAGGGTGGCCTTTTGCAAGGTCTGCAGCGTGCGCGCACAATTTGTAAGTGATCAGGCCGATTTTGACATCATCTTTATTCGGCAAACCAAGGTGTTCTTTTGGTGTCACATAGCAAAGCATGGCGCAACCGAACCAACCGATCATTGCGGCGCCAATACCAGACGTAATATGATCATAGCCCGGTGCAATATCGGTAGTCAGAGGGCCAAGGGTGTAAAATGGCGCTTCATGGCAGTGCTTGAGCTGCTCGTCCATGTTTTCTTTAATCATGTGCATCGGGACATGACCTGGCCCTTCAATCATCACCTGGACATCATATTCCCATGCAACTTTGGTCAGCTCGCCCAAGGTTCGTAACTCGGAAAATTGCGCTTCATCGTTTGCATCAGCAATCGAGCCAGGGCGCAAGCCGTCCCCCAAAGAAAGCGCGACATCATACTGAGCACAAATTTCACAGATTTCACGGAAGTGAGTATAAAGAAAGCTTTCGGTGTGATGAGCAAGGCACCATTTCGCAATGATAGAGCCGCCGCGAGAGACAATTCCCGTCACGCGCTTGGCGGTCATTGGCACATAACGCAGCAAAACACCGGCGTGTATTGTGAAGTAATCAACCCCCTGCTCGGCTTGCTCAATTAAGGTATCACGCATGACTTCCCATGTTAGGTTTTCGGCAATTCCGTTAACCTTCTCAAGCGCTTGATACATTGGCACTGTGCCAATAGGTACAGGGCTGTTTCGCAAGATCCACTCTCGGGTCTCGTGAATGTTTCGTCCCGTAGACAAATCCATCACGGTATCGCCACCCCAACGGGTCGACCAAACCAATTTTTCAGTCTCTTCTTCTATCGAAGAACTCACTGACGAGTTACCAATATTGGCGTTAACTTTCACTAAGAAGTTACGCCCAATTATCATGGGTTCGGATTCAGGATGGTTGATATTTGATGGGATGATGGCGCGACCTTCTGCGACTTCTCTGCGCACGAACTCAGGCGTAATTTCTTTGGGTAAATTGGCACCAAAGCTTTGCCCTGGGTGCTGATGATTGAGTTGCTCATCGGCATATTTGTGGCGTCCCATGTTCTCACGTATTGCGATGTATTCCATTTCTGGCGTAACCATACCCTGACGCGCATAGTGAAGCTGAGTCACTCGCTTACCTGCTTTTGCACGACGAACATCGGGCAGTCTGCCAAAACGCAGTTCATCTAATGTATCGTCATCCAGGCGTGTTTGTGCAAACTCTGAGGTTACTCCCACCAACGCTTCAGTATCGCCACGTTCTTCAATCCAACGCTCGCACAGCTTTGGCAACCCCGCGTAGATATCAATGTGGTAATCAGGGTCAGTATAAACACCGGATGTATCATAGATAAGTACAGGTTCGTTATCTTCAAACTGTGGTGTCTCTTTATTTCCGCCGATCATGCTTGGCGACAACGAGATTTCACGCATTCCAACGCGAATATCTGGACGAGATCCTACAACGTGAACTTTTTTGGAATTAGGGAAGGGTTGCACCGACAGGTTGTCGATAAAATCTTTAGCTTCGTTTCTGGCTTGTTTACGGGTCGACATAGCATTACTCCATTAATTGTGGGAATAAATGCTTGCCGGATTTGCTCTGCAAGAGGTGTGTCACGCACAGATACAGTTACCCCGTTTGAGGTGACGTAATCTAAAACACGATTGTATTTACTTTCTCTTGTTTCCTTCGCAGGTATTAGCCTGATCAGGTTCAACGGATCCCGCTTTCGCGGTCTCAGCCAAATGGCACTCCGACAAGTATCAGTTGCAGTATAAGAAATGCGCTATGTCTTCTCAACCTCAATGTCTGTGATTAGCTGCGCATTAAGAGCTGAAAGCCTGCCCATGCGGCAAAAATACACACCACGACATTCAATACGATGTTTAACCCCATCTTGAACCACTCGCCTTGCTGAAGCAGCAAAACATTGTCCATTGAAAACGTGGAAAACGTTGTCAATGCACCAAGAAAGCCAAGGCCGATAAGATGTCGCCATGGACCAGGACCAAAAGTCTCTTGTTCAAGCGCCGCTACCAAAAATCCCATGATCAATGAACCAATAATATTCACTGTCAAAGTCCCATAGGGAAAACCTCGCCCTAACAAAACAGCGCAAAGCTCAGAAATAAGATAGCGAGAACAAGCACCCGCCGCGCCACCAATAGCAATATAGAAAAGCAAAACCGCCTGATTCATGGTCTAAAACCACTCGTAGCTTAAAACAGTAACAATATGATACGCCGTAAAAACGACAAGCGCTAAGGCAGGAACAAAAATTGGATGTGATTGCGTATAACTGAGATTCATAAAAATAGCATTCATTTCTAAAGTAAGGCTGAATAGGTAAACGCACTGCTTCTCATGACACGTACAGAATATATCAGGTATAAATAAATCGACATTACTGTCGAGGTCTTAAATGTGGCAGGGTGGAGAGATTTGACTGGGCTGGCATTCCAGCTCCCAACATCACTTTAAAAAAGTGACAGATACGAAACCCCGACATTACTGTCGAGGCCTTAAATGTGGCAGGGTGGAGAGATTTGACTGGGCTGGCATTCCAGCTCCCAACATCACTTTAAAAAAGTGACAGATACGAAAAAGCCCCGACATTACTGTCGAGGCCTTAAATGTGGCAGGGGTGGAGAGATTCGAACTCCCAACACGCGGATTTGGAATCCGCTGCTCTGCCAATTGGAGCTACACCCCTATACAACCGCTATTTTAACGACAATCAGCAAAATAGCTAGGGTTTAGTAAAGCTTCATGCTCCAACTGAACAGGAATTAGGCAATGTCGTGTTTTTCAGCAAGATTTTGTTTGTATTTATTAAATACGAGCAATGCTATAACTGCAGGCCCAGCTACCGCCGTTGCGACTGCTGTACAAAGTAACGTCATTTGAATTAATGCTGATAAATCATTCATTTGATGATTCCCCAAGCCGTTAAATGTAAGTTTGATAATACCGTGATGGTATAAAAAAAAACTCTCAATAGTAAGAACCCGCGCGACTCAATTCGATAGTTGCATAGCGTAATATGCAATAAATAAACACTGATCACTTATGGTATGGATTTCTATACAACAAGTTTTAGACGTCATACCACGATAAATCAAACTATTAGTGACATCATTAATAAAAATGCGTACTCGAAGATATAGACAGTGCCCAAGGGAATCTACAGAAAAATTTCTAACAAGGTTTTTAATTGATACTGGCGTGTATGGGACTATACGAAGGTGTAACGATCAAAATTGTGTAAGACTTTCTGATGAGCATAAACGATAAAAAGCCCCGTCATTTCTGACGAGGCTTCTTAATAAATGGCGGAGCGGACGGGACTCGAACCCGCGACCCCCGGCGTGACAGGCCGGTATTCTAACCAACTGAACTACCGCTCCACACGGGGATAAACACCTGAGTATCTATCCGATACACGCCGTTCAATGCGCATATCTAAATTTGAAGCCTGGCGATGTCCTACTCTCACATGGGGAGACCCCACACTACCATCGGCGCTATTACGTTTCACTACTGAGTTCGGCATGGGATCAGGTGGGTCCATAATGCTATGGTCGCCAAGCAAATTTTGTATTGTTCCCCGCCATGAGGCGAAAAACGAAAATCTGGGAAAATTCTGACTAGTGACTTCTCAATACACATTCAACGTTCTTATCTGAGTCCGCTAAAACCCCTTGGGTGTTGTATGGTTAAGCCTCACGGGCAATTAGTACAGGTTAGCTCAATGCCTCGCAGCACTTACACACCCTGCCTATCTACGTCGTAGTCTCCAACAACCCTTTAGGACACTTATAGTGTCAGGGATGACTCATCTCGAGGCTCGCTTCGCGCTTAGATGCTTTCAGCGCTTATCAATTCCGAACTTAGCTACCGGGCAATGCCACTGGCGTGACAACCCGAACACCAGAGGTTCGTCCACTCCGGTCCTCTCGTACTAGGAGCAGCCCCTCTCAATCATCCAACGCCCACGGCAGATAGGGACCGAACTGTCTCACGACGTTCTAAACCCAGCTCGCGTACCACTTTAAATGGCGAACAGCCATACCCTTGGGACCGACTTCAGCCCCAGGATGTGATGAGCCGACATCGAGGTGCCAAACACCGCCGTCGATATGAACTCTTGGGCGGTATCAGCCTGTTATCCCCGGAGTACCTTTTATCCGTTGAGCGATGACCCTTCCATTCAGAACCACCGGATCACTATGACCTACTTTCGTACCTGCTCGAATTGTCATTCTCGCAGTCAAGCGGGCTTATGCCATTGCACTAACCTCACGATGTCCGACCGTGATTAGCCCACCTTCGTGCTCCTCCGTTACTCTTTGGGAGGAGACCGCCCCAGTCAAACTACCCACCAGGCACTGTCCGCAATCCCGATAAGGGACCAACGTTAGAACATCAAGCATACAAGGGTGGTATTTCAAGATTGCCTCCACACCATCTAGCGACGATGCTTCAAAGGCTCCCACCTATCCTACACATGTAGGGTCAATGTTCAGTGCCAAGCTGTAGTAAAGGTTCACGGGGTCTTTCCGTCTAGCCGCGGGTACACAGCATCTTCACTGCGATTTCAATTTCACTGAGTCTCGGGTGGAGACAGCGTGGCCATCATTACGCCATTCGTGCAGGTCGGAACTTACCCGACAAGGAATTTCGCTACCTTAGGACCGTTATAGTTACGGCCGCCGTTTACCGGGGCTTCGATCAAGAGCTTCTCCGAAGATAACCCCATCAATTAACCTTCCGGCACCGGGCAGGCGTCACACCGTATACGTCATCTTTCGATTTTGCACAGTGCTATGTTTTTAATAAACAGTTGCAGCCACCTGGTATCTGCGACTGCCTCTAGCTCCATCCGCAAGGGACTTCACCGGAGGCAGCGTACCTTCTCCCGAAGTTACGGTACCATTTTGCCTAGTTCCTTCACCCGAGTTCTCTCAAGCGCCTTGGTATTCTCTACCCGACCACCTGTGTCGGTTTGGGGTACGATTCCTTATAACCTGAAGCTTAGAGGCTTTTCCCGGAAGCATGGCATCAATGACTTCATCACCGTAGTGACTCGACATCGTGTCTCAGTGTTAACAGCGTCCCGGATTTACCTAAGACACCCACCTACGCACTTGAACTTGGACAACCGTCGCCAAGCCCACCTAGCCTTCTCCGTCCCCCCATCGCAGTTATAAGCAGTACGGGAATATTAACCCGTTTCCCATCGACTACGCCTTTCGGCCTCGCCTTAGGGGTCGACTTACCCTGCCCCGATTAACGTTGGACAGGAACCCTTGGTCTTCCGGCGAGGAGGTTTTTCACCCCCTTTATCGTTACTCATGTCAGCATTCGCACTTCTGATACCTCCAGCAAACCTTACAGTTCACCTTCAACGGCTTACAGAACGCTCCCCTACCCAACAACTCCGAAGAGTTGATGCCGCAGCTTCGGTGTATCGCTTAGCCCCGTTACATCTTCCGCGCAGGCCGACTCGACCAGTGAGCTATTACGCTTTCTTTAAATGATGGCTGCTTCTAAGCCAACATCCTGGCTGTCTGAGCCTTCCCACATCGTTTCCCACTTAGCGATAACTTTGGGACCTTAGCTGGCGGTCTGGGTTGTTTCCCTCTCCACGACGGACGTTAGCACCCGCCGTGTGTCTCCCGGATAGTACTTACTGGTATTCGGAGTTTGCAAAGGGTTGGTAAGTCGGGATGACCCCCTAGCCTTAACAGTGCTCTACCCCCAGTAGTATTCGTCCGAGGCGCTACCTAAATAGCTTTCGGGGAGAACCAGCTATCTCCGAGTTTGATTGGCCTTTCACCCCTAGCCACAAGTCATCCGCTAATTTTTCAACATTAGTCGGTTCGGTCCTCCAATTGATGTTACTCAATCTTCAACCTGCCCATGGCTAGATCACTCGGTTTCGGGTCTACTCCTAGCAACTTATTCGCCCAGTTAAGACTCGGTTTCCCTACGGCTCCCCTATTCGGTTAACCTTGCTACTAAAAGTAAGTCGCTGACCCATTATACAAAAGGTACGCAGTCACCCCACGAAGAGGCTCCCACTGCTTGTACGTACACGGTTTCAGGTTCTATTTCACTCCCCTCACAGGGGTTCTTTTCGCCTTTCCCTCACGGTACTGGTTCACTATCGGTCAGTCAGGAGTATTTAGCCTTGGAGGATGGTCCCCCCATGTTCAGACAGGATACCACGTGTCCCGTCCTACTCGTTTTCACAATAAAAGCATTGTCGTGTACGGGGCTATCACCCTGTATCGCGCCACTTTCCAGAGGCTTCCACTAACACTTAAACTGCTTAAGGGCTAATCCGGGGTCGCTCGCCGCTACTGCCGGAATCTCAATTGATTTCTTTTCCTTCGGGTACTTAGATGTTTCAGTTCCCCGAGTTCGCCTCATACAGCTATGTATTCACTGCATGATACGTGCTTATGCACGTGGGTTTCCCCATTCGGAAATCGTAGACTCAAGTGGCTTTTACTGCCTTATCTACGCTTATCGCAAGTTAATACGTCCTTCATCGCCTCTGACTGCCAAGGCATCCACCGTGTACGCTTAGTCACTTAACCATACAACCCCAAGAGGTCTTTATGTATGGCAAACAACCAAGGTGACTCTCGTTAAAGAGTCGGTTCAAATTAATGAACGGTTTTTCGCCGGACTCAAATATGTTCATCTTTCGATGAAACCAAGAACACTTGAATGTGTTTGGTGTTAATCCCATCAGGATTAACGTTTTGAGAACTTTTGTTTCATTACCTCTCGGGTAGAGAGATAAGAAACAGATTTCAATTTATTTCCTCTCTATAAAGAGAAGTCATAAATCTACTAGTCAGCTTTCCAGATTTTTAAAGAGCTATGATGTTCTTTCGAATCACCACTTTCTAACAACACTCAGAGAATGTGTTTAATAAGTGGCGTCCCATAGGGGAGTCGAACCCCTGTTACCGCCGTGAAAGGGCGGTGTCCTAGGCCTCTAGACGAATGGGACACATCTGTTCTTTGTTCTTCAACCTATACAATTTGTGTGGACACTGGCATTAATAGTATCGTTAAGGAGGTGATCCAGCCCCAGGTTCCCCTAGGGCTACCTTGTTACGACTTCACCCCAGTCATGAACCACACCGTGGTAAACGCCCTCCCGAAGGTTAAGCTATCTACTTCTGGTGCAGCCCACTCCCATGGTGTGACGGGCGGTGTGTACAAGGCCCGGGAACGTATTCACCGTGGCATTCTGATCCACGATTACTAGCGATTCCGACTTCACGGAGTCGAGTTGCAGACTCCGATCCGGACTACGACGTACTTTCTGGGATTCGCTCCACCTCGCGGTCTTGCTGCCCTCTGTATACGCCATTGTAGCACGTGTGTAGCCCTACTCGTAAGGGCCATGATGACTTGACGTCGTCCCCACCTTCCTCCGGTTTATCACCGGCAGTCTCCCTGGAGTTCCCACCATTACGTGCTGGCAAACAAGGATAAGGGTTGCGCTCGTTGCGGGACTTAACCCAACATTTCACAACACGAGCTGACGACAGCCATGCAGCACCTGTCTCACAGTTCCCGAAGGCACACCAAAATCTCTTCCGGCTTCTGTGGATGTCAAGAGTAGGTAAGGTTCTTCGCGTTGCATCGAATTAAACCACATGCTCCACCGCTTGTGCGGGCCCCCGTCAATTCATTTGAGTTTTAATCTTGCGACCGTACTCCCCAGGCGGTCTACTTAACGCGTTAGCTCCGGAAGCCACGGCTCTAGGCCACAACCTCCAAGTAGACATCGTTTACAGCGTGGACTACCAGGGTATCTAATCCTGTTTGCTCCCCACGCTTTCGCATCTGAGCGTCAGTCTTTGTCCAGGGGGCCGCCTTCGCCACCGGTATTCCTTCAGATCTCTACGCATTTCACCGCTACACCTGAAATTCTACCCCCCTCTACAAGACTCTAGCCTGCCAGTTCAAAATGCGGTTCCCAGGTTGAGCCCGGGGCTTTCACATCTTGCTTAACAAACCGCCTGCATGCGCTTTACGCCCAGTAATTCCGATTAACGCTCGCACCCTCCGTATTACCGCGGCTGCTGGCACGGAGTTAGCCGGTGCTTCTTCTGCAGCTAACGTCAAATTAATACGCTATTAACGTACCAACCTTCCTCACTGCTGAAAGTGCTTTACAACCCGAAGGCCTTCTTCACACACGCGGCATGGCTGCATCAGGCTTGCGCCCATTGTGCAATATTCCCCACTGCTGCCTCCCGTAGGAGTCTGGACCGTGTCTCAGTTCCAGTGTGGCTGATCATCCTCTCAAACCAGCTAGGGATCGTCGCCTTGGTGAGCCATTACCTCACCAACTAGCTAATCCCAACTGGGCCCATCCCGACGCGAGAGGTCCGAAGATCCCCCTCTTTGGTCCGTAGACATCATGCGGTATTAGCAGTCGTTTCCAACTGTTATCCCCCACGTCAGGGCAGGTTCCCAGCCATTACTCACCCGTCCGCCGCTCGTCATCTTCAAAAGCAAGCTCTTGAAATGTTACCGCTCGACTTGCATGTGTTAGGCCTGCCGCCAGCGTTCAATCTGAGCCATGATCAAACTCTTCAATTAGAATTTTTCTTGTTATCCCCATTTCCGAAGAAACAGGTCTAACGCTCAATGAATACTGAATTACTTTTTTGCCCTAAGGCAAAACTGCATTGACTGTGTTGATAGCGTTACTCCGAAGAGCTCAACCATCTTGGGTCACTCAATTCATTGATAAATCTTATGTCTATCAAGTACAAGTGCCCACACAGATTGTATAGGTCAAATTGTTAAAGAACGTTGACTGTAGAAGCGACTCCGTGGAGACGTCTTCTCATCGTCAGGGCTGCGAATTCTACGCTGCCAGGCGATGAAGTCAAGAAGAAATTTTGAGATTTTTCAGCGTGCTGCTCACCGCATCCAAAACGTCTTGTTGACTCCCTTCAACCGCGATAAGCACTGGGCTTTTCCGTTGAAGCAGGCGGGCATTCTACTGATTGGGTCGTTAACGTCAAGCGTTTATTTCCATTCAGTTTTGAAGCCGTTTTCGCCGTACTGATTGGGTGTGCAATGCCTTAGTTGGCGCCGCGCTCCGTGTCAGTGAGGCGGCATTATAGGGAGGTTTGAGATCTTGGCAAGGGCTTTATTGCGGTTTTTTATCTAAAACAGGTTATTCGTTCATTTTTCACACGAAACGCTGTTAAAGCGAACCAAAACGCTTTGAGAATTGCTTCACACGGTCCCAGTTAGTGTATTCCACCTCTTTACTAGAATCCGTTTCGCCGCCAGTCATCTTCATAATGAATTGAATCATGATGCGATCGAAGAACCGGTAACGCGGGTAATAGAGTGCACCAGCGAATACATCTATTGTTTCTGGCTGCCACGGCGATAACTTGAGAAACTTCTGTACGTAGACACTTCCTTCTGGCGTATCTTTTCCTGGCTTTCGCGCCGTGAGGTTTACACAGAAAAATACAGCACTAGAAGCTTTCAATGCAGAAAGGTTATTATCAATAAACCGGTAAAGCTTCTTATTAAAGTGCCCGTAGCGAATAGATGCGCCAATAAGTACCTTATCGTAATCCGCCAAGTTCACATTTGGAATCTCATGCAAGTCCACCAGCTCACACTGATAGTCGCCCGCTAATTCCTTTTCGATAAAATGCAGGATCTTAACCGTCTGCCCTTCGCGGCTTGAATGAAGAAAAAGTGCCTTTTTCATATTAATTCCTATTAAACGCTAGCTGCGCCAAAATGTAGGGGTAAAGAGGACCAGTAATGTAAATACTTCAAGTCGCCCAAACAGCATCGACACGATCAAGACCCATTTAGCACTGCTATTCACATCACCAAAATGAACAGCTACCTCACCCAGACCCGGCCCCAAGTTATTCAATGTTGCCGCAACCGCTGAGAAAGCGGTTAATTCATCCATCCCCGTCGCAATCAATGCCAACATACAAAGCACAAACACCAATGCATAAGCGGAAAAGAATCCCCAAACAGCATCTACAACTTGTTGCGGCAGAGCCTTGCTTCCCACTTTAATGGTGTAAACCGCACGAGGGTGAACCAATCGCTTTAATTCTCGAGACCCCTGAAGGGATAAAAGCAGAATACGGATTACCTTCATTCCACCTCCAGTAGAGCCGGCGCATCCTCCAATAAAAGAGGAAAACAGAAGTAACACAGGGAGGAATAGTGGCCACTCAGCGAAACTGGTCGTAGTATATCCCGCGGTCGTTGAAATAGACACGGTCTGGAAAATGGCTTGGTTAAACGCCTCAAACTCTGAGTCATAGGTCCCATGATCCATCAACATGCCAAAAACAATCGCCAGTAAGATGATTTGGATAGCAACAAAGACCCTAAATTCAGGGTCTTTAAAGTAGAAGCCAGGATGTAGCTTACCGCTGGCAAACGCCGCAAAGTGCAAAGAGAAATTACATGCAGATATAAAGAGGAAGAAAACAGTAATGAAGTTGATTGCTGAGCTATTGAAGTAGCCCATACTCGCATCGTGCGTTGAGAAACCGCCAATAGCCACCGTCGAGAAACTATGACTAATGGCATCAAACACCGACATACCAGCCAACCAATAGGCCGCAGCACACGATATCGTGAGCGCCAGATAGATATACCAGAGCGCCTTTGCTGTTTCAGCGATACGCGGCGTCATTTTACTGTCTTTAACTGGCCCAGGAATTTCAGCCCGATAAAGCTGCATACCACCAATACCCAGCACAGGCAAAATAGCCACTGCCAGCACAATGATACCCATACCACCAAACCATTGCAGAAGCTGACGATAAAAGAGTACAGCTTTTGGCAAATCATCAAGGCCGACAATGACCGTCGCCCCCGTGGTTGTCAGTCCTGAGAAGGATTCAAAGAAAGCATCGGTCACGGACATATTGGGCTGCTCAGAGAGCATAAAGGGAATGGAACCCGCGCTGCCAATAACTGTCCAGAATAGAACAACTATAAGAAAGCCATCTCGAGCTTTTAGTTCATGTCGATAGCCTCTGTTTGGAAACCACAGCGAACCACCACCAGCAAGAAGTAGGAAGAAAGTGAGAACAAAAGGAAAACCTTCGCCATCACGATAGATAAATGCCACCACTGCTGGCGCCAGCATGGTGATACTAAATAGTGCCAGGAGAAGCCCGACGATTCGGATAATTGAACGAAATTGCATAGCCTAAGAGGGCTCAATCCTTGTATTCAGGTGTAGACCTGAATCATGAGTTATTATTTAGCCCGGCCACACTTACCTGACCACGAGTACGATTTACAATCTCACTCGCCATCTGATCGGCACTCCGTGCATCCACTTCCACTGTCATCAACACATTATGGCTGAATTCAGTACTAACCTGAACCGCGTTATGGGATGCCAATATAGATTCAATCAAGGCAATGTGAGTGTATTCACAGCTTAGTGTGAACTGAACCGTAATTGCCTTTTCATTTGTTGTCAGTATTGCGAGGGCTTGTTGAACCCCTCCGCCGTAAGCTTTAACCAGCCCACCAGTACCTAACCTGATCCCACCATAATAGCGCGTAACCACTGCGGTGATCTCGCCAACTCCACTTCCTGTGAGCTGTGCAAGGATAGGTTTCCCCGCCGTTCCAGAGGGTTCTCCATCATCACTAAACCCCCAACACATCGAATCTTCAGGACGACTTGCGACAAACGCCCAGCAGTTATGACGCGCATCGCCATGTTTGGCTTTAATTTCTGCCACAAAGGATTTTGCACTTTCAATGCCCGAGGTATGTGCAAGATAAGTGATAAAGCGGCTTTTTTTTATTTCCTCTTCCGACACCACCGCACTCGCAGGGATCAGATAAGGGGTGATATTCATTTCAAAGACCTATCATTGAAAAGGCGCGGGATTTTAACACAGTAACGTCCTTTCATTGCTAACTGCTTTTGTAGGACACCATACCCTCTCACGCGAGATGAGATATAGATCAAACACAAAATTCAAACAATCGTTTAACATTTTATTTGCCTTTTCGATTGGTGCGGCTCAGACTAGTGAAATCTGGTCTTACCAGATCGAATCCCTACTTAACGGTAAACCAAATACCAGACGCAGAGCTGGCAATACGGAGATAGAACATGATTTACCAAGGTGACACTCTGTCCGTACGCTATCTGGAAGATGGCATCGCGGAACTCAACCTCGACGCACCAGGTTCCGTCAATAAGTTTGATCGTGCGACGCTAAAAAGCTTAGCGGATGCACTGAGCGCACTCGAATCAGAAACAGATGTACGTGGTCTTTTGCTGACATCCGCCAAGTCGACCTTCGTTGTCGGTGCAGACATCACTGAGTTCTTGGACATGTTTTCAAGCCCTGACGAAGATCTGGCAAAATGGATTGCTGATGCAAACAGTGTCTTCTCAAGAATCGAAGATCTTCCCTTCCCGACCGTTTCTGTTATTGCCGGTTTTGCCCTTGGCGGCGGTTGTGAATGTATCTTGTCGACAGATTTCCGTATCGCCGATACCACGGCGCGTATTGGTCTGCCTGAAACCAAGCTAGGCATCATCCCAGGATTTGGTGGCACCGTTCGTATGCCACGCCTCGTTGGTGCCGATACCGCCATGGAACTCATCACGGCAGGTAAAGAAAGCAAAGCCCCTGCTGCTCTCAAACTAGGCTTGGTTGATGCAGTCACCGCACCTGATGATTTACGTGATGCAGCTATACGACTCATTACACAAGCCATTGACGGCAAGCTCGATTGGGAAAAACGCCGCGAACAGAAAAAAGCGCCGCTTCAGCTTAACAAAATGGAAGCAACCATGAGCTTCACCATGGCGAAAGGTATGGTGGCGCGAGTTGCAGGTGCGCATTATCCCGCACCAATGGCCGCCGTCCTTGCGATAGAAGAAGCATCCCGCGCAAATCGCGACGAAGCGCTACTGATTGAAAGCAAACACTTCGTCAAACTCGTAAAAGGTCCTGTAACCCAAGCTTTGGTTGGCCTGTTCCTTAACGACCAATTCCTAAAGTCTAAAGCCAAAAAAGCGGCGAAAGAAGGGAAAGAGACTCATCACGCCGCCGTATTGGGCGCGGGCATCATGGGTGGCGGCATTGCTTACCAATCCGCAAGTCGTGGCGTTCCGGTATTGATGAAAGACATCAGTCAATCATCGCTGGAGATGGGCATGAAGGAAGCCTCAAAACTACTCAACAAACAGCTAGAGCGTGGCCGTATTAATGGTTCAAAAATGGCAGACGTTCTTGCTTCTATTACGCCTAGCCTGCATTACGCGGGTATTGAGCAAGCTGACGTCATCGTAGAAGCTGTGGTCGAAAACCCGAAAATCAAAGCAGCCGTCTTAAGTGAAGTCGAAAGCTTGATCAGCGAAGATGCCGTACTCACGTCGAACACCTCTACCATTCCTATCGATTTGCTCGCCAAATCGTTAAAGCGTCCAGAGAACTTCTGCGGTATGCACTTCTTCAACCCCGTGCACCGCATGCCGTTGGTCGAAGTGATTCGCGGTAAAGACACATCAGACGAAACCATTTCTCGCGTTGTTGCTTACGCTGCCAAAATGGGCAAGAGCCCAGTCGTTGTTAACGATTGTCCGGGCTTCTTCGTCAACCGTGTACTGTTTCCGTACTTTGCTGGCTTTAGCTTATTGCTTCGTGATGGCGCTGACTTCACCAAGATAGATAAAGTGATGGAGAAGAAATTCGGTTGGCCAATGGGACCGGCATATCTGCTGGATGTGGTAGGCATTGATACCGCTCACCATGCCCAAGCGGTAATGGCAGAGGGTTTCCCAACGCGTATGGCGAAAAATTATCGCGACGGCGTTGACGTCATGTTCGAGCAACAACGTTTTGGGCAGAAAAACGGATTGGGTTTCTATCAATACTCGATAGATCGAAAAGGTAAGCCAAAGAAAGACGTGGACGCGGAAGTATCGCCGTTGTTGTCTACCGTGGTTGGCAAAAACACAGATTATAGCGATGAAGAAATAATCAATCGCATGATGGTGCCGATGATCAATGAAGTCGTTCGCTGCCTAGAAGAAGGTATCATTGCCACTCCACAAGAAGCAGATATGGCACTGGTCTATGGCCTAGGCTTCCCTCCATTCCGTGGTGGTGTTTTCCGCTATCTAGATACGATTGGATTGGCAAATTACGTCGCAATGGCAGACAAACTGGCAGATCTTGGTCCGGCCTATGAAATACCACAAGGCCTGCGCGATAAAGCGACCAAAGGCGAAGGGTATTACGATGCCCAACGACAGTCAGCCTAACACCATACGGATCAAGATTAAGAGGGAAACACCATGAAAAACGTCGTGATTGTCGATTGTATTCGAACCCCAATGGGTCGCTCAAAAGGCGGCGCATACCGTAATGTTCGTGCGGAAGATTTATCTGCGCACCTAATGCAATCTCTTCTAGCCCGAAACCCACAACTCGACCCCACCGAGATTGAAGATATCTACTGGGGTTGTGTGCAACAAACCCTAGAGCAAGGTTTCAACATTGCTCGAAATGCTGCGCTGCTGGCAGGCATTCCGCATTCGGTTGCCGCAACAACCGTCAATCGTCTTTGTGGTTCATCCATGCAAGCCCTGCATGATGCCACGCGTGCCATCATGGTCGGTGATGCCAATGTTTGCTTGATTGGTGGTGTTGAACATATGGGTCATGTCCCAATGACCCACGGTGTTGATTTCCATCCAGGGATGTCAAAGTCCGTTGCCAAAGCCGCAGGCATGATGGGTTTGACTGCAGAAATGCTTGGCCGCATTCATGGCATTAGCCGCGAGCAGCAAGATGAGTTCGCCGCACGTTCACATCGACGTGCCTATGCAGCTACACTCGAAGGCCGCTTTAAAAATGAAATCATGCCGACCGAAGGCCATGATGACAAAGGCGGTTTGATTCTGATGGAAAACGACGAAGTTATCCGCCCTGAGACCACGGTTGAAACCCTTTCGGGTCTGCGCCCAGTGTTTGATCCGGTAAATGGTACCGTCACAGCAGGTACATCTTCGGCTCTATCAGATGGCGCTGCCGCCATGTTGGTGATGAGCGAAGAGAGAGCCAAGGCACTCGGTTTGCCAATTCGTGCACGTATTCGCTCAATGGCAGTCGCTGGTTGCGATCCGTCTATCATGGGATACGGTCCTGTTCCTGCTAGCCACAAAGCATTAAAGCGTGCTGGTGTAACCATTGACGATATCGGCATGGTTGAACTAAACGAAGCCTTTGCTGCGCAATCATTGCCATGTGCCAAAGATCTCGGCCTACTCGACAAGGTCGATGAGAAAGTGAACCTCAATGGCGGTGCCATTGCGCTCGGTCACCCGCTCGGCTGCTCTGGGGCGCGGATCTCGACTACGCTTATCAATCTAATGGAACACAATGATGTAGAAATGGGCCTTGCAACCATGTGCATCGGTTTGGGTCAAGGCATCGCGACTGTTTTCGAACGCGTCTAAACGCCACCCTCACCAAACACAAAAAGCCGGGGAAATTTCTCCGGCTTTTCTATTTCTCATTCTGTTTTTTTGTTATATATGCACTGAACGCATAGATAAGATGAGTTAGTTTCATTATTTTCATGGCCTATTTGGTTCTACACTGTAGGCATATTGATAACCTTCTATTTTTCTTCCCCTTTCCGGAGGACTCGCCATGTTTAAGGCACTTGTACTAGAGCAAGCAGACAAAGTTACCACCGCATCGATTCAACAACTTGATGTCAGTCAACTACCTGAAGGCGACGTGCTTATCGACGTCGACTATTCATCGCTGAACTACAAAGATGGCCTTGCGATCACAGGTAAAGGGCGAATCGTCCGCGATTTCCCTATGGTGCCAGGCGTTGATCTAACCGGCACTGTTGCCGAATCATCAGACACTCGCTATACCGTCGGTCAAAAAGTCGTTCTCACCGGATGGGGTGTAGGTGAAGGCCATTGGGGCGGAATGGCGCAGAAAGCGCGTTTAAACGCTGATTGGTTGGTGCCTCTTCCAGAAGCATTGTCTGGCGATCAAGCCATGAAAATTGGTACAGCAGGCCTTACTGCCATGTTGTGTGTTCAAGCCCTTCAAGATGCCGGTATTACACCTGAAAAAGGTGAGATATTAGTAACTGGCGCAAGTGGTGGCGTAGGCTCAGTTGCTGTTACTCTGCTTGGCGTACTTGGTTATCAAGTAGCGGCCGTAACAGGTCGTGCTAGTGAAAACGGTGAGTGGCTGAAATCACTAGGTGCATCACGCATTGTAGAGCGCAGTGAGTTTGATGAACCAGATCGTCCGTTGGAAAAACAACTATGGGCAGGTGCCATTGATACCGTCGGAAGCAAGATGCTGGCAAAAGTATTGGCGCAAACTCACTATGACGGCGCTGTTGCAGCTTGTGGTTTGGCAGGCGGCTTCGATCTCCCTACTACCGTGATGCCATTCATTCTACGTGGTGTAAAACTGTTGGGTGTGGATTCGGTTAACGCACCATATGAGCGTCGCCAAAAAGCATGGAAGCGCATCGCCGAATTGCTTCCAGCAAGTTATTACGACCAAGGCTGCCGCGAGATTTCACTCGAAGAAGTTGCAAAGGCAGCAGAAGCGATCACCCTCGGTCAGATCACCGGACGCGTCGTGATTAAGCTGTAATACCCTTTCCATACAAACAAAACGGAGCCTAGTGCTCCGTTTTGTTTTTTTCTACGTTTACCCCAAGCCCATATCTTTTATCCGACTAGATATCAGCCTGCCGCACTCTTCTTTAATCAAATTCCGGAGCCAGATCTGTGAAGCCGAATGATCCGATCTTGGGTGCCAGATCAACGAATAATCAAAAGGTTTAAATTCAAACGGTAAAGGCTTGATCACCAGATCATGCTTATCCCCCACCAAATAGGCTAGATCAGCGGGCACCGTAATAATCAAAGGAAGGCTATCAAGCATAGCGATAGCCGCTTCAAGATGATAAGCGCGAAGTGCGAGTTTTGGCGCTGGATGACCACGCAATGCAATATCAATAAGAGCTTTTACACCATCACTGATGGCAATCACTGCATGTGGGTAGGATAAGTAGTCATCCAATGTCAGTGTTTTATCCGCCAATGGATGATGCTTTGCTACTAAGCAAAACACACTCACCAAGCCGAGGGTGTCAGATTGTAATGGATCTACTCTGCCTGTTGGACGGCAGATAGCCATATCACAGCCATCGGTAGTCAATTGACGCACCAACTGTTCATGGTGAAGCGGTGCAAACTCTAGCGACAAACCCGGCGCTTCCTCGTAAATACGCGGCAAAGCAAATGGCAAGATAGTTTGCATTGCATAATCCGTCGTCGCAATTTTAAATTTTTGCGCGCATTTAGCCGGGTCAAATTCTTCAGGGGATAGCACGGTTCGCAGCGCATCTAATGGCACGGTCAACGATTGATTAAGCTCTAGCGCTTTCTGCGTGGGTATAAGCTGCTGACCGTGTCTTGTAAACAGCGGATCATTCGTTAAGTTTCTTAAGCGCCCCAGTACTCGACTCATCGCAGACTGACTCAAGCTCAAACGAATAGCCGCTTTGCTTACGCTTCCTTCTTCAAGCAGCACGCGAAGCGCGATAAGCAAGTTAAGGTCACGGCGATAGATATCTTCAAGTTCCATAGGCAGCCTAACAAATGGTATGTTTAGCGATTATACCTGACCAACGCGTTGATATCGGTAAATGTGGTGGTAAGCTTTGCCAGAAAACACCATGAAGCGCTGAGTGATACCGAGATTATTTATTACCTATCGTTTCTGCACGATTGCTAAAGCAAGAGGCAAAAGTAACAGGTAAAAAAATCCCGCATTAAAGCGGGGAAGCCCAAGAAAACTGGGTAGTGAGTGTAGTCGATGAGTGAGTTAGCCAAGCTGCTTCGCTTTGCTCAGTAATATCGAGCACCTTCGTTAACAACTTGTTAATTAATCTACACAGGTTTTTTACAATTCCAAGCCCTGTTGATTATTTGTTCTTCATAAGTATGATCAGGTCGATGTTTTTTGTGTGACGCGAGAAAATGAATTCAGAATTTGGAAGTCCGGATCACCTTTTAGACGCAGAAGGTCTGCGCTGTCCTGAACCTGTCATGATGGTCAGGAAGACAATCCGTAATATGTCTGACGGTGAAACGTTGCTGGTGACCGCAGATGACCCGTCTACCACTCGTGATATCCCAAGCTTTTGTCGCTTTATGGATCACACACTGATTGCACAAGAATCAGATACGCTCCCTTACCGATATCTGATCCGCAAAGGTTTGTAGCAAATAGTACGAAACGCCCATAAAAAAGGCAGCCATTGGCTGCCTTTTTTCTGTTTGTCAGTAGGGTGGCGTCTGTTGAACATCGCTGATTTTTTGCCTTAACAAGGCGTTCTCATGTTCGAGCTCTCGAATCGCCTTTTTCAAGGGAAACACATAGCGAACACGTATCATTGCATCAACCGATAAGTAAGTGGTTACTATGGCACCAACAACCATGGGTAGCCACATGTCTGTTAAAACCATACCCAGGATATTCAAGACTAATGCAACGTGAAACAGCCATAATTGGCTTTTGGGGCTGATCACTTGAAACCTGTCCATAACATGCTCCTCAATCACCATTTAACCTGTTTCAAATTACCATTAAACATGCAATTTGATTGTCGAAAGACTCACATATTCCATTACTGTTCTTGTGTCTATCCCATTGCGTATGTGGTTATTGCAAGCACAGCAAACAGACCCGCCGTAACATACCGTACGACATTCAGTGGCAATGCATTAGCAGCTTTTTTACCCAGAAGCACGACTGGCACATTAGCCAGTAACATACCAATCGTTGTACCAATCACCACCATTGTCAGCGCATCGCTATTTTGTGCCCCTAACACTGTGGTCACCACCTGGGTTTTGTCACCCATTTCAGCGATAAAAAAAGCAATAAAGCTGGCCACAAACGGACCCCTACTGGATGGGTTTTCATCATCATCCAGTTTATCCGGGATCAAAATCCAAAGTGCCATTGCCGCAAAGCTCGCGATCAGCACCCAACGCAATACGTCCGGCGTTAAATAGTCTGCCACAACAACACCTAACCAAGCGGCTATGGCGTGGTTCAACAAGGTAGCAAACAAAATTGCAAGAATGATAGGTACAGGTTTACGGTAACGGCTTGCTAATAGCAGTGAAAGGAGTTGTGTTTTATCACCAATTTCCGCCAATGCGACGGTGGTGATAGAGATTGCTAGAACGCTCATACTGTCTTCCGGGGCAGGGTTTATTATCGATAACCATGACAGATCTCACGCCCCGCCCGGTTCGTGTGATGTGTCATTGGTCTCGTCAAACCTACGTTGTCGTATGTCGCCATTACCATGAAGATGGGCTTCAAATATGTTGATAATGGCCTCGCTGGCGCGAGAGACTACTCCCCAAGAGCGCGCGCATTCTATCGTCAAATCATTCAAAAACTCAATGCCCTAAATTTCTCCCTTTCGAGTTCCGTCGCTCCTATAACGTTAGACGGACAAAAAACCGCCATCAGCGCTACTTATCCCTCGTTTAGCGCGTTATAATCTCGTGTTATTTTCCATTCATTTACATAACCGCGCGAACCTGACGATGCATAAATTCGACGTTAAAACTTTTCAGGGCATGATCCTCGCGCTGCAGGATTACTGGGCCCAACAAGGTTGTACTATCGTACAACCTCTCGACATGGAGGTAGGTGCTGGCACCTCTCATCCAATGACTTGTCTGCGTGCTATCGGCCCCGAGCCAATTGCAGCAGCCTATGTTCAACCTTCACGTCGTCCGACTGATGGCCGTTACGGTGAAAACCCTAACCGCCTGCAACACTATTATCAGTTCCAAACCATCATGAAGCCGTCTCCTGACAATATTCAGGAGCTGTACTTGGGTTCGTTACGTGTTTTGGGCATTGATCCAGAAGTACATGATATCCGCTTCGTAGAAGACAACTGGGAAAACCCGACATTGGGTGCCTGGGGTCTTGGTTGGGAAGTGTGGCTGAACGGCATGGAAGTGACACAGTTTACTTACTTCCAACAAGTTGGCGGCCTAGAGTGTAAGCCTGTTACAGGCGAAATCACCTACGGCATAGAACGTTTAGCGATGTACATTCAAGATGTAGATTCTGTCTACGATCTGATTTGGACAGATGGCCCATTTGGCAAAGTCACGTATGGCGACATCTTCCATCAAAATGAAGTTGAACAATCGACGTATAACTTTGAACACGCTGATGTGGACTTCCTGTTCATTTACTTCGATCAGTGCGAAAAAGAATGTAAAACCCTGCTTGAGCTTGAGAAGCCACTGCCGCTTCCTGCCTATGAGCGCATTCTAAAAGCGGGTCATGCATTCAACCTTCTCGACGCACGCAAGGCCATCTCGGTGACTGAGCGTCAGCGTTACATCCTACGAATTCGCAACCTGACTAAAGCTGTTGCTGAAGCGTATTACGCCTCTCGTGAAGCGCTTGGCTTCCCGATGCTGAAAAAGGATGAGGAGAAGTAAAATGGCAAAGAATTTCCTGATTGAGTTAGGTACTGAAGAGTTACCACCAACACAACTTCGTACACTGGCAGAAGCCTTTGCAGTGAATTTTGAGCAAGAGCTTAAAGACGCTGAACTGACGCACGAAGGCGTTACGTGGTTTGCCTCTCCTCGCCGCTTGGCATTGAAAGTGACAGCGCTGGCTGAGCAACAAGCTGACAAGCAAGTTGAAAAGCGTGGCCCTGCCGTTTCTGCGGCATTCGATGCCGAAGGAAACGCGACCAAAGCCGCTCAAGGCTGGGCGCGTGGTTGTGGAATTACCGCTGACCAAGCCGAACGTCTGAAAACTGACAAAGGCGAATGGCTGCTGTTCAAACAAGACGTGAAAGGCCAAGACACTAAATCTATCGTGGTAGCACTGGCTGATAAGGCACTGGCTAACCTGCCTATCGCCAAGCCAATGCGTTGGGGTGACAAAGACACCCAGTTTATCCGTCCGGTTAAAACCCTAACCATTCTGCTCGACGACGAATTGATCGAAGGCAGCATTATGGGAGTGGCGTCGGGCCGTACTATCCGCGGTCACCGTTTTATGGGTGAAGCGGAGTTCACCATCGACAATGCCGATCAGTACCCAGAGATTTTGGAGACGCGCGGTAAAGTCATGGCCGACTACGACAAACGTAAAGCCATCATCATTGCCGATGCAAAGAAAGCCGCAGAATTAGTGGGTGGTATCGCCGACCTTGAAGATGACTTGGTCGAAGAAGTCACCTCCTTGGTTGAGTGGCCAGTAGTGCTGACTGCAACCTTCGAAGAAGAATTTTTGAAGGTTCCAGCTGAAGCATTGGTTTACACCATGAAAGGCGATCAGAAGTACTTCCCTGTTTATAGCGAAGACAAGCAACTGCTGCCGAACTTTATCTTCGTCTCGAACATCGAGTCGAAAGAACCTCGTCATGTTATCGAAGGTAATGAGAAAGTCGTTCGCCCTCGCCTCGCTGACGCAGAATTCTTCTTTAATACTGACCGCAAACGCCCTTTGATTGATCGCCTGCCACAACTGGAAACCGCTATTTTCCAGAAGCAGCTTGGTACCATTAAAGACAAGACTGACCGCATCACTGAGCTTGCTGGCTACATCGCTGACAAGATTGGCGCCGATGTCGAAAAAGCGCAGCGCGCAGGCCTGCTGTCTAAGTGTGACTTGATGACCTCAATGGTCTTTGAGTTTACCGAGACACAAGGCGTGATGGGTATGCACTATGCGCGTCATGACGGTGAAGCTGAAGAAGTTGCTGTTGCGCTGAACGAGCAATACATGCCGCGTTTTGCTGGCGATGATCTGCCAAGCGATGGTGTGTCTGCCGCAGTATCTATGGCAGATAAGCTTGATACCCTTGTTGGTATTTTCGGTATTGGACAAGCGCCTAAAGGCTCTGACCCGTTTGCACTTCGCCGTGCTTCACTGGGTGTGCTTCGTATTATCGTTGAGTACGGTTACGATCTCGATCTGGTCGACCTTGTGGCGAAAGCAAAGTCTTTGTTTGAACAAGAAGACGGAAGCACCCGCCTGACTAACGACAATGTTGAGTCTGAGGTTATCGACTTCATGCTGGGTCGTTTCCGCGCCTGGTATCAAGATGAAGGTCATAGCGTTGATGTAATTCAAGCTGTTCTTGCTCGACGCCCAACGCAACCGGCTGACTTTGACCAGCGCGTTAAGGCCGTGACTCACTTCCGTTCACTGGATGCTGCTGAGTCTTTGGCTGCTGCAAACAAGCGTGTTGGTAACATCCTCGCGAAATTTGACGGTGAGCTACCCGCGTCTATCAATGCAAACCTTCTAGTAGAAGATGCAGAGAAGGCATTGGCTGAAAAAGTCACTGCATTGGTTAACGACCTAGCGCCGATGTTTGCTGCTGGTGACTACCAAACGGCGCTGACGCAATTGGCTGACCTTCGCGAGCCTGTCGATAACTTCTTTGATAACGTGATGGTAATGGCAGAAGATGAAGCGCTTAAAGCGAACCGTCTTGCTTTGCTAAGTACCTTACGTAGTCAATTTATGAATGTTGCTGACATCTCTTTACTGCAGAAATAGACGAAAAACAGATTAAGTCGCTGCACAAGTTAGTCGATTTAATACGCTAATCTAGCCCCGCTCTCGCGGGGCTTTTTTCTATCTATCGCACATCAACACTTTCGTTTCACATTCAATGTTCCACGTGAAACATTACCACCGAGAAGTCCACGGCCGAATGATACTCATCGCTTCATATCCTCGATAAAACTCAGCCAAATTTGCACGTTCATTTTGTGCACTGATTACTGTATGTTGACTGCTATAACACAAGGATTGAATAGATATAACGAAAGGTCTTACAGGTATGCAGTTTTCAACTTTCGGGACAAAATTTTCCCAACACTCAGGTATAACCCAGTTGATGGATGACCTGAACGACGGCCTAAGAAACCCTGATGCCATTATGCTAGGTGGCGGAAACCCAGCCGCTATTCCTGAGATGATTGAGCATTTCGAACAACTCAGCCAAAAAATGCTAGAAGATGGGTCGCTTGTTGCTGCCCTCTCTAATTATGATGGCCCGCAGGGAAAGACTGAGTTTATCGCAGCGCTGGCTGAGCTTCTCAATAAGACGTTTGGTTGGCAGATAAGCAGCAAAAATATCATGCTCACTAACGGCAGCCAGTGTGCATTTTTCTACTTGTTCAATCTGTTCGGTGGTAAATATGATGATGGTAGCTTTAAGAAGATACTTCTGCCTCTGACACCTGAATATATTGGCTATGCCGATGCTGGTTTAGACCCTGATATTTTTACGAGCCTAAAACCGACTATCGAGTACTTAGACAATCGCCAGTTTAAGTACCATGTCGATTTTTCAGCACTTGAGATCGATGATTCGATCAGTGCGATATGCGCCTCACGTCCAACGAATCCAACAGGAAACGTGCTCACAGACGAAGAAGTAGAAGAGCTTGATAAGCTTGCCCGTAAGCACAACATTCCGCTTATCATCGACAATGCTTATGGTGTTCCTTTCCCAAACATCATCTTTGAAGATGTTAAGCCGTTTTGGAATGACAACACCATATTATGCTCAAGCCTATCTAAACTCGGACTGCCCGGTGTGCGTTGTGGCATCATCATCGCGAACGAAGAGACCATCACAGCATTAACCAACATCAATGGTATTGTGAGCCTATCTCCGTGTGGTGTTGGCCCAGCACTTGCTCTGGAAATGATCAAGTCTGGTGATCTACTGCGTCTGAGTAAGGATGTAATAAAGCCCTTCTATCATGCAAAAGCATTGAGAAGTATCGAACTACTTCAACAAGCAATACCCGATCCAAGGTTCAAAATTCATAAACCCGAAGGCGCGATTTTCCTATGGCTATGGTTTGAAGGTTTACCAATCACAACCAAAGAATTGTATCGCCGATTAAAGGAACGTGGCTTACTTATTGTACCTGGGGAATACTTCTTTATCGGATCAGAAATGGATTGGAGCCATACTCACGAGTGCTTGCGAATGAACTATGTTCAGGATGATGAGAAGATACAGCGTGGGGTAGAAATCCTAAAAGAAGAGATTGAAAAAGCGTATAGCGAATCCTAACGCTAAGGTGATGTTTCACGTGGAACAATTAATCTTCAATTGATACCACCAGCTGTTCTGAATAAATAGCCCGCCAATCGTGCGGGCATTTTATTGTTTCAAACCCTGTCTATCTTTGGCCCTCGCTCAATGAAACATCGATGAACACAGAATCCCCATCAAGTCTCATCAATCATTTAGCCAAAACACGATAAGAATATAAATATCATGACGCGATAGAACACACCTTTCTTACACAATTTCACTTGAATGTAGATATCCATCATTCAGCATGAGGTTATATCTATATTTTTCATACACTTGCATCACCACATAACGCTACGCAAAAAAAACGCCGCATAAGCGGCGTTAGGTACTCAGATTTTACGTAGCTCGACGTGTCTACACGTCCAAGTTGGCCACTTTAAGCGCATTGTTTTCAATAAATGCACGACGTGGTTCAACGTGGTCACCCATCAGGGTAGTGAACAATTCATCCGCGGCAACTGCATCTTGAATCGTTACACGCAACATACGGCGTGACTCTGGATCCATCGTGGTTTCCCAAAGCTGATCGGGGTTCATCTCACCCAAACCTTTATAGCGTTGGCGAGAGAGACCTCGGTTCGATTCTTTAATAAGCCATGCAAGTGCGTCAGCAAAACTCTTAACCGGCTGCTTACGTTCGCCACGTTGAATGTACGCTGTGTCATCAAGCAGACCATCAAGCGCTTCTGCCAAATCAGCAATACGTCCGTACTCTTTTGAATTGAGTAGGTCATAACTGATCAGATACTCATGAACAACACCATGGGTACGAACGACCAGCTCTGGTTGGTAGGCGTTGCGCTCTTCGTCAAATTTAACCACTGAGCTGTATTGGCTTTCACCCGACGAATTCTTATTCAGTACTGCAGCGATTTTTTCAATCCATGCTTGTACCGCTGACTCGTCTTGCAATGAATCAACAGGTAAACGCGGTTGGTAAACCAACTCATTCAACAAGGCTGATGGGTAACGACGTGACATACGTGCGATTAGTTTCATCACGCCATTGTATTGCTTGATCAGCGACTCAAGAGCAACACCGCCAAGTGCAGGTGCATCTTGGTTAACATACAAAGACGCATTTTCAAGCGCCAGCGCAACTTGATATTGCTCCATCGCCTCATCATCTTTGATGTACTGCTCTTGCTTGCCCTTCTTCACCTTGTAAAGTGGCGGCTGAGCAATATAGATGTAACCACGCTCAATCAGCTCAGGCATCTGGCGATAGAAGAAGGTTAACAGTAGCGTACGGATGTGCGACCCATCGACATCGGCATCGGTCATGATGATGATGCTGTGATAACGCAGCTTATCTGGGTTGTATTCATCGCGACCAATACCACAGCCCATGGCCGTGATGAGTGTGGTCACTTCTTGAGAAGAAAGCATTTTGTCGAAACGTGCTTTCTCAACGTTCAAGATCTTACCTTTCAGAGGCAGGATAGCTTGGTTCTTACGGTTACGTCCCTGCTTGGCTGAACCGCCAGCAGAGTCCCCTTCCACAATATATAGTTCAGAAAGTGCAGGGTCTTTTTCTTGGCAATCAGCAAGCTTACCTGGCAAGCCACCCAGATCTAACGCGCCCTTACGGCGAGTCATTTCACGTGCTTTACGCGCGGCTTCACGAGCACGAGCTGCATCAATGATTTTGCTACAGACAATCTTGGCGTCTTGTGGGCTTTCAATTAGGAATTCACCCAATTTCTCGTTCATTGCCGACTCAACCGCTGACTTCACTTCAGAAGACACCAGTTTGTCTTTGGTCTGGCTAGAGAATTTAGGATCAGGCACTTTTACCGAAACAACCGCAGTCAAACCTTCACGCGCATCGTCTCCAGACGTCGCGGCGTTGGCTTTTTTCGAGTAGCCTTCTTTTTCCATGTAGCTATTAAGCGTACGGGTCAGCGCTGCTCGGAAACCGGCAAGGTGAGTACCACCATCACGCTGAGGAATATTATTCGTAAAGCAGTAGATATTTTCTTGGAAGCCATCGTTCCACTGCATTGAAACTTCAACCGTCACACCATCTTCACGCTCATGTTCGAAATGAAACACAGATGGGTGAATTGGCGTTTTGTTGCGGTTCAAGTGTTCTACGAATGCGCGAATACCACCTTCATAGGTAAAGTGATCATGCTTGTCTTCTTCACGCTCATCGTTCAAACGAATTGATACGCCAGAGTTCAAGAATGACAGTTCGCGTAAGCGTTTAGCCAGAATGTCATAATGGAAGAGAAGATCAGTAAAGGTTTGGTCACTTGGCCAGAAACGGATGCGAGTTCCCGTTTCGTCCGTATCACCAATCGGCGCTAATGGTGCTTGTGGCACACCATGAACGTAAATTTGCTGATAGATATGGCCATGACGCCAAATGGTCAATTCAAGCTTTTCAGACAGTGCATTAACCACTGACACGCCCACGCCGTGAAGGCCGCCTGATACCTTGTAAGAGTTGTCATCGAACTTACCACCCGCGTGAAGTACCGTCATGATAACTTCAGCCGCTGACACGCCTTCTTCTTCATGGATATCGACAGGAATACCGCGACCATCATCTTTAACGGATACTGAACCATCTTCATGGATAGTTACCGAAATATCGCTACAGTGACCAGCGAGAGCTTCATCGATAGAGTTATCGACGACCTCAAAGACCATGTGGTGCAAACCGGTACCGTCGTCAGTATCACCGATATACATCCCCGGACGCTTTCTTACCGCATCCAGACCCTTGAGTACCTTGATACTCGATGAATCGTAATTGTTGGACATTGAGTTACTCTCGCTTATTTTATTCTGCGGCTATTTTACCGTGTTCCACATGAAACATCTTACTATTTTCGTCGCACATTTCAGCGACCTGATCGGCACTAATGGCACTAACAAATACCTGAGCACCTGTGGCCTTTAACTGCGCGGCCAAGAGCGCCCGACGCTGACTATCCAGCTCCGACGCAAAGTCATCTATCAAATAAATACATTGCTTACCTTTGTCTTCGGTAAGCTGTTGCCCTTGCGCCAGACGCAATGCGCATACCATCAGTTTTAGCTGCCCTCGAGAGAGCACATCTTCCACTGGCGTATTATTTATACGCAGGCGTAAATCAGACTTATGTGGACCACTGACGGTATAACCGAGTTGTTGATCGCGAAGGAAGTTATCTTTCAGCAATTCAGCATAATCGGTGTCTTTGTCCCAGCCTCGTGTATAACTCAGCTTAATTTCATATTCAGGCAAAAAAGCCTGACACAATGTCGATGCGCGTTCAGCCAACTTACTAATGTACTCGCGTCGCCACTGATCAATTTGATTCGCTAGTGGTGCCAACTCGGCATCCCAATAACTCAGCTCGCGATAATTTCTTGCTGTTTTTAATAGCGCATTGCGCTGCTTGGTCAACCGTTTAACACGAGACCAAACAGGGTAAAACTGAGGTTCCACATGGAACACGCCCCAATCGATAAACGACCGACGAAACTTAGGTCCACCTGTCAGCAACTCAAACCCTTCAGGGGTGATAAGTTGCATCGGTAGCACTTCAGCCAACTGAACCAGCTTTTGCCCTTTTTCTTCGCCGATTTTCACATCGGTAGAACCGTCACGATATTTTTGAAGCCCTACGGGCAACAAGGCATCGGTATCGGGATTGGTAACACGACCGTGCACGACCAATCTATCTTGCTGATATCGGATAACGCGTCCCGTTAACGGACTGCGAAAAGAGCGACCATGACCAAGATAATACACCGCCTCTAGTACACTGGTTTTTCCGCTGCCATTAGGACCAACAAGAAAATTGAAGCCTGATGACAGGCTAAGGTCACAGGCTTCAATATTTCTCAGATCATGAATAGATAATCTGGACAGTGCCATATTAAAGACGGATCGGCATCACCACGTACATGGCATCATCACGGCTAGCATCTTCAACCAGCGTACTCGCGGTTCCATCTGTCATTGAAAAACGCACTTGCTCGCACTTCAGCGTGTTGAGTACATCAATCACATAACTAACGTTAAATCCGATCTCGAGATCGTCGCCCTGGTAATTCACATCCACGAACTCTTCCGCTTCTTCCTGCTCAGGGTTATGCGCAGAAATGCGTAGTTGCCCGTTACTTAAATTAAGACGAACACCTCGAAATTTCTCATTCGACAAAATGGCGGCACGAGACAGCGCTTGACGTAGTTCGTCACAATCCGCTTCCATCGTTTTGTTTGATGATTGCGGCAACACGCGTCTGTAATCAGGGAAACGGCCATCAACCAACTTAGAGGTGAAGATAAACTGATTCACCTGAGCACGAATGTTTGCACTACCAATCTGGATGGTAACGGGCGCTTCCGGCTGATCAAGAAGACGCATCAACTCTGTCACCCCTTTACGAGGGACAATAACTTGCTGATTTTCCAGCTCGCTTTCCAGTGCAGTGATACCGACCGCCATACGGTGACCATCTGTCGCGACGGAGCGCAATGTTGTGCCATCCGTTTCCAATAACATGCCGTTTAGGAAGTAACGTACATCCTGATTAGCCATGGAAAACGAGGTGCTTTCAATCAACTGACGCAACTTGCCTTGCTCAACAGTGAATTCGACACTGCTCTGCCAATCTTCAATGTTAGGGAAATCAGAAGCAGGTAGCGTTGATAAAGTAAAACGACTGCGCCCTGAACGGATAACAGCGCGGTCACCTTCCACCAAGAAGTTAATCGGCGCGCTATCTGGTAAGCCGCGACAGATGTCGAGGAACTTACGGGATGGTACTGTCACTGCACCATCTTCTGATTCGCCATCTAGCGAAATCGCAGCAATCAACTCTACTTCCAAATCAGTACAAGTCATCGACAACTGGCCGGACTGCACTTTCAATAGAATGTTGCCAAGGATCGGCAGCGTTGGTCGTCCCCCTAGCGCACCAGAGACCTGTTGCAAGGGTTTCAAAAATTGGTCACGAGTAATAATAAATTTCATATTAAGACGACAGAGTCCGGATCAAGTTTGAGTAATCTTCTTTTATATCGTGGCTTTCTTCGCGCAGCTGTTCAATCTTTCGGCACGCATGAAGTACAGTAGTATGATCTCGGCCACCAAATGCATCACCAATTTCAGGAAGACTGTGGTTTGTCAGCTCTTTCGACAAGGCCATCGCGACCTGACGAGGACGTGCAACAGAGCGACTGCGACGTTTGGATAATAAATCCGCCATCTTGATTTTATAATACTCAGCGACTGTCTTCTGAATATTATCGATAGTAACGAGCTTTTCTTGCAAAGCCAGCAAATCACGTAGGGCTTCACGAACAAAATCAATGGTGATGGCACGACCGGTGAAGTTAGCATTCGCTATCACGCGGTTAAGCGCACCTTCGAGCTCACGAACATTAGACCGCAGACGTTTGGCAATAAAGAACGCCACTTCATCAGGCAGACGAATGTTATGCCCTTCCGCTTTCTTCATCAAAATCGCCACGCGTGTTTCTAATTCTGGCGGCTCTATCGCAACGGTCAAACCCCAACCAAAGCGGGACTTTAACCTGTCTTCTACCCCATTGATCTCTTTAGGGTAACGATCAGACGTCAGAATGATTTGCTGGTTGCCTTCGAGAAGCGCATTAAAGGTGTGGAAAAACTCTTCCTGAGAACGCTCTTTATTGGCAAAAAATTGGATGTCATCAATCAGCAACGCATCAACACTGCGGTAGTAGCGCTTAAATTCTTCAATCTGATTATTTTGTAGTGCTTTCACCATATCTTGAACAAAACGTTCTGAGTGCATGTAAACCACACGTGCATCTGCCTTGCGATCGCTAATGGCATTACCCACCGCGTGCAACAAGTGCGTTTTACCCAAGCCTGTACCGCCATATAGGAAAAGCGGGTTGTACGCAGCGCCAGGGTTATCAGCCACTTGGCGAGCTGCCGCCAGTGCTAATTGGTTAGATTTACCTTCAACAAAGTTGGTGAACTTGTGTTTAGGGTTAACATTTGAGCGATGGTTAGCGTCAGATTGAACCGGTGAAGGCGCAGGCTCCCAAGTACGGCCTACGCTAGGTCTTGCGACGGGTGCAGCTGGCACGGGGGCAACAGGCTGACTCGGTCGTGTCACGGATGCGACAGGTTTACTGCCGACTTCGAAGCGCAGCATGGGCACGTCATTACCGCAAAACTCATTCAATAACTGATTGATACTATTCAGGTATTTATCGCGAACCCAATCTAAAACGAAACGGTTTGGCGCGAACAAAGTCAAGGTATTGTCATTTAACTCCGCCTGAAGCGGTCGAACCCACATGCTGAATTCTGTTGCAGGGAGATCCTCTTGAAGGCGCTGAAGGCACTGCAACCAAAGCGAAGATGACAC